>NZ_JAJOZA010000001.1:4532500-7818265 GCF_023701715.1 Streptomyces sp. RKAG337
AAGTCGGGACTAGTGATCCGGCGGTGGCTTGTGGAAGCGCCGTCGCTCAACGGATAAAAGGTACCCCGGGGATAACAGGCTGATCTTCCCCAAGAGTCCATATCGACGGGATGGTTTGGCACCTCGATGTCGGCTCGTCGCATCCTGGGGCTGGAGTCGGTCCCAAGGGTTGGGCTGTTCGCCCATTAAAGCGGTACGCGAGCTGGGTTTAGAACGTCGTGAGACAGTTCGGTCCCTATCCGCTGCGCGCGCAGGAATATTGAGAAGGGCTGTCCCTAGTACGAGAGGACCGGGACGGACGAACCTCTGGTGTGCCAGTTGTCCTGCCAAGGGCACGGCTGGTTGGCTACGTTCGGAAAGGATAACCGCTGAAAGCATCTAAGCGGGAAGCCTGCTTCGAGATGAGTATTCCCACCCCCTTTGAGGGGTTAAGGCTCCCAGTAGACGACTGGGTTGATAGGCCAGATGTGGAAGCCCGGTAACGGGTGTAGCTGACTGGTACTAATAGGCCGAGGGCTTGTCTAACTATTTTTGCTTCGCGTCCACTGTGTAGTTCTGAAGTAACGAACCGTGCCATTATCCGGTTGGTTAACTTCATAGTGTTTCGGTGGTCATAGCGTTAGGGAAACGCCCGGTTACATTCCGAACCCGGAAGCTAAGCCTTTCAGCGCCGATGGTACTGCAGGGGGACCCTGTGGGAGAGTAGGACGCCGCCGAACAATTTTTGAGAAGAAGCCCCCAGGCTATAGCCTGGGGGCTTCTTTGCGTTGTCGGGGCCGGTCCAGCGGTGCTGCCGGCAGGCGTATCGATCTCGTGCCGTTTGCAGCGGTTCAAAGTACGGGCCACCGGCGTGGGCGCTGAACCCGTCGACGTCGGCGTAGGCCTCGTTCAGGTAGAAGAGATCCGGGTTCTCCGCGTCTGCGGGGACCTTGAATCGCTGGGATCCGGGCTCCTACTGCCCGGCGAACCCAAGCGGTCACATCACTAGAGGCGGCCGGCGGCCTTCAGGGACAGGTACGCGTCCGCCAGGGCGGGGGCGATGTCCGTGGGTGGGGCGTCGACGACGGTGATGCCGTGGCGGGAGAGGCGCTGGCTGGTGCGGCGGCGTTCGGCGCGCGCCTGTTCCGCGGCCGCTGCCGCGTAGACGGCGTCCAGCGTGCCGCGGCCCCGGACCATTTCCTCGATGCGGGGGTCCGCCACGGACGCGATGAGGACCTCGTGCCGATGGGTGAGCTGGGGGAGAACGGGGAGCAGGCCCTCTTCCATGGGGGCCGCGTCGAGGCCCGTGAGCAGGACCACGAGGGATCGGCGTGGGGCGCGCTGCAGGATCGCGGCGGCCAGGCCCCTGGCGTCGGACTCGACCAGTTCGGGTTCGATCGGCGCCATCGCGTTGACGAGGGCCGGAAGCATGTCGGTGGTGCTGCGGCCCTGGACGGAGGCGCGGATGCGGCGGTCGTAGGCGAGGAGGTCCACGCGGTCGCCGGCCCGCCCGGCGAGGACGGCGAGCAGCAGCGCGGCATCCATGGCGGCGTCGAGGCGGGGAGCGTCGCCGACCCGGCCCGCCGAAGTGCGGCTGGTGTCGAGCACGATGAGGATGTGCCGGTCGCGTTCCGGTCGCCAGGTGCGTACGGCGACGGTCGTGCGGCGGGCGCTCGCGCGCCAGTCGATGGAGCGGGTGTCGTCGCCGGGGATGTATTCGCGCAGCGAGTCGAACTCGGTGCCCTGACCGCGGATCAGAAGTGAGGTGCGGCCGTCGAGTTCGCGGAGCCGTGCCAGCCGGGACGGCAGGTGCTTGCGGCTGGTGAAGGGCGGCAGGACGCGGACGGTCCACGGGATGCTGTGCGAGCCCTGGCGGGCGGCGAGGCCGAGCGGACCGTGCGAGCGCACGATGACGCGTTCGGCCTGCCGGTCGCCGCGGCGGGTCGGGTGCAGCACCGTTGTGACGCGGCGGCGTTCGCCCGGTGGGACCACCAACCGGTGCCGGGACGCGGCCACTTCGGTGCCCGGGTGCCAGCTGCTGGGCGGCCAGGAGTCGCGCAGCAGGGCGCGCAGCGGCCGGCGGCCGGGGTTGGTGACGGTCAGCGTGACGTTCGCGGTCTCACCGAGTCGAACGGATGTGTCACCGATTCGAGTGAAATGGAGCTTTCGCACTGGCGCGGCGAGCGCGAGATCGCACAGAATTCCGAGCAGAAGGACGCCTTCGACAGCGAGGATGCCGCTCCAGCCGGGGAGCAGCACACCGACGGCGAGGGCGCCGAGTGCGGCGAGAAGGGCGGTGCGTCCGGTGAGTGCCATGGGCTGTTCCTGCCGGCCTAGCGGGGCACGGGGACGTGGGCGAGGATCGCGGTGATGACCGAGTCGGCCGTCACGCCCTCCATCTCGGCCTCGGGCCGGAGCTGCACCCGGTGGCGGAGGGTGGGCAGGGCGAGGGCCTTGACGTCGTCGGGAGTGACGTAGTCCCGGCCGGTGAGCCAGGCCCAGGCACGGGAGGTCGCCAGCAGGGCGGTCGCACCGCGCGGTGACACTCCGAGGCTGAAGGAGGGGGATTCTCGGGTGGCTCTGCAGAGGTCGACGATGTAGCCGGTGATCTCGGGGGAGACGGACGTCTTGGCGACGGCGGAGCGGGCGGCTTCGAGGTCGTCGGGGCCCGCCACCGGCCGCAGGCCGGCGCCCGCGAGGTCCCGGGGGTTGAAGCCTTCCGCATGCCGGGTGAGGACGTCTATCTCGGTGGCGCGGGAGGGGAGCGGAAGGATCAGCTTCAGCAGGAATCGGTCGAGTTGGGCTTCGGGGAGGGGATAGGTGCCCTCGTACTCGACCGGGTTCTGGGTGGCTGCGACCAGGAACGGGTCGGGGAGGGGGCGCGGAGTGCCGTCGACCGATACCTGGCGTTCCTCCATCGCTTCGAGGAGGGAGGCCTGGGTCTTGGGCGGGGTGCGGTTGATCTCGTCCGCGATCAGGAGGTTGGTGAAGACCGGGCCGGGCTGGAAGGAGAACTCGGCGGTGCGGGCGTCGTAGACGAGGGAGCCGGTGACGTCGCCGGGCATGAGGTCGGGCGTGAACTGGACGCGCTTGGTCTCCAGTTGGAGCGAGGCTGCCAATGCGCGGACCAGGAGGGTCTTGGCGACTCCGGGGACGCCTTCCAGGAGGACATGGCCGCGGCACAGCAGCGCGACCACCAGGCCGGTGACTGCTGCGTCCTGGCCGACGACGGCCTTGGCGATTTCGGTGCGCAGGGCCTCGAGTGAGGTGCGGGCACTGTCGGCTGTCGGGGCGCTCACGGAGTTGCGTACCTCTCTGTGGAAGTGATGCGGCGCTCAAGGGCGTCGAGGTCGTCGGCCAGACGCAGCAGGGCCGCGTCGTCGGATGGGGGCGGGCCGTAGAGGAGCGTGCCCGGGTCGGGATCCGGGCCGGTGCCGGGGCCGCCGAGGAGGGCGGCGACGGCGGCGATGAGGGCCTCGGGGGCGGGTGCCGGGGAGATGCCGACGATCGGTGCGAGCCGGTCGCGGGTTGCCTGGCGCAGTGCTTCGGCGGCCCTGGCGCGGGCGTTGGCCCGGCGGTAGAGGCGGGCGCGTCCTTCGGTGGCTTCGGAGGCGTGCACGGCCACGGGGAGCCGTTCGGCGATGACGGGGCCGAGTCGGCGGGCTCTCCAGAGGGCGGTGACGACGGCGGCGATCAGCAGCTGGAGGAGGCCCCAGCTCCAGCCGCCGGGGATGAGGTCGAAGAAGCTCTTGCGCTCGCCGTCGAGTGCGGAGGCGTCGCTGAGGGAGGGGAGGTACCAGACCAGTTCGGGGTGCGCGCCGAGGAGTTGCAGGGCGAGGGAGGCGTTGCCCTGCTCGTCGAGGCGGTCGTTGGTGAGGAGTCCGGCGGAGCCGAGGACGACGGTGTCGCCGGTGCCGGTGCTGGTGGCAGGCAGTCGGATCAGGGTGGGGTTGCCGCCGCTGGGGTAGCAGCTGTTGGCGCCGGGGACGGAGGTCGTGTACTCGACGCCGCCGAGCTCGACGTCGCCGGCGCGGGTGGCGCTGGGCAGCGAGCACTGGGGGGCGAGGGTCCGGGTGTCGGTGGGCGCGAGTGCCTGGACGCCGGGAGCGAGCGCTTCGGCCGCGGAGGGGCCGGGGGAGACGAGAACGGTACGGCCGCCGGAGTGTTCGGCGGCACTGTGAAGGAGGGACTGCTGATGTGGGGTGAGCAGGTCGGGGACGGCCACGAGCAGCGTGGTGTCCGTGCCGAGCGCGGCGATGGCTTCGTCGGCAGTGGTCACGACGGTGGTGGTGACGCCCTGGGCCGCGAGGAGTTGGGCGACGGCTCTGCTGCCGGCGGGGTCGGCGGAGCGGGGGTCCAGTGCTCCGTGGCTTTCGCCGGAGCGCAGCGCGGCATAGCCGATCCCGAAGATGAGGACGGCGAGCGCGGCTGCCAGCAGGGCACGCGAGCGGGTCCACAGCTGGCGGGCGGTGGGAGAGACCGAGGTGCCAGCGGTGTTGTCGGCCGGATCGGCCGGATCGGCGGCGGAGGTGGCCGGCGGGGCGGGTGCCGGGGAGAAGGGAGTGGTCATGGGCGGACGTCCCCGGCGTCGGCGAACTGGGGTTTGGCGCGCTGCAGCCGGCCGTCGAGGTCGCGCAGGACCGCGTACGTCTGCTCGGTGCCGGTGCGGCCGCCGTAGGTGAGGTCGTCGAAGAGCCGGGCGGCGTCGCCCAGTTCGGTGGCCTGGTCGGGCAGGGCGCGGCCGGCGTCCGCGGCGGCTTCGTCGGCGGTACGGCCGGGACGCGGGTCCAGGACCGTCCGTTCCTCCAGGGCGCGGACGAGGGCGCGCATCCGTTCCTGGGACGCCTCGGTCCATCTGCGGGCGGCGGCGTGCTGTTCGGCGGCCGTTCGGTGTTCTGCGGCGGTGCGGGTGCGGTCGCCGAACAGGCCGGGCCCGCCGGTGGAGATCTGGCGTATTTTGCCGAGCCGCCAGCGCAGGGCGACCAGCAGCAGGACGACGGTGAGGACGATGGCCAGCAGCCCCACCCCGCCGCCCGGGGTGGCGCCGGAGGCCACGGTCAGCAGGTCGCCGACCTTCTCCCAGAACCAGTCGAGGGCGCGCTGGAACAGGCTCGGGTCGTGCTGGTGGTAGATCCCCTTGGACAGCTCGTGCTCGGCCGCTTCGCGGGCGGCGTCGCGCGGGGTGGTGACCGGTGCGTCCCCCGACACCTGGGGTCAGCTCTCGGAAGTGGTGCGGTCCGGGGTCCGGGTGTCGCCGTAGCCGGGGAGGCCTGCGGCGCGGGCCAGTTCGATGTCGAGGGCCTCGCGGCGGATGCGCTGGTCCATGTAGAGCAGGGCGGTGACGCCCGCGCTGATGGGGAGGGTGATGGCAGTGCCGATGACGCCGCCGATGGCGGTGACGATGAGGAAGGTCCAGCCGAGGTTCGCGTCCTGGGACATGAAGGAGTTCATGCCGTCTCCGCTGACGGCCCCGGCGATCAGGGTGAACGGAGTCTGGATGATCCCGGAGACGATGGTGACCAGGACCCAGGCGAGCAGCTGCACGCCGAGGATCCGCCACCAGGCGCCACGGACCAGTTTCATGGAGCGCTTCATGGACGTGATGACGCCCTGCTTCTCCAGCATGAGGGTGGGAGAGGCGAGGCTCCAGCGGACCCACAGCCAGATCGCGACGACGGAGGCGGCGAGGCCGCCGATCACGGCGAGGGCGATACCGCCGCCGGTGCCGCCCAGGGCGATGATCACGATGCCCGGCACGGTGCCCGCCGCGATGATCAGCAGGGCGATCAGGGGGAGCAGCAGGGTCAGTCCGAGCAGGCGCAGCAGCTGGGGACGGGAGTCCTGCCAGGCCTCGCCGGTGGTGACCGGTCGTCCGAGTACGGCGCGGCTGATGACCATGGTGAGCATCGCGGTCGCGAAGATCATGGCGAGCAGGCTGATCAGGGCCGCGATGCCGGAACCGGCGAGCGCGCCGCCGGCCGAGCGCAGGATCTCGCCGGATGTCGCGTTCGGGTCCTTCTGTACCTGGTTGAAGTCCGAGTTCTCGTTCAGGAACAGGCCCTGGAGGACGACGAGTACGGCCTGGGTGACCAGGGCGACGGCCAGCGAGATGCCCAGCACGACCCGCCAGTGGGCGCGCATGGTGGAGACCGCGCCGTCGAGGATCTCACCGACGCCCAGCGGGCGGAGCGGGATCACACCGGGCTTGGCCGCCGGGGGCCTGCCCCAGGACGCCGACTGCCAGCCGCCCGGGGCACCGCCCCAGCCGGGGCCGGGCTGCGGGGGCGGCGGAGGCGGGCTGCCCCAGCCGCCGCCGGCCGGCGCGGACCACTGGTTGGGCGGGGGCTGCTGCTTGGACCAGTTCGGAGCCGCGTCCTGCGGAGCCGGGGGTGGGGGTGGTGCCTGGGGAGTGTCGCCGCGCTCCGGCTCGTTGGAGTCGGAGGATCCGGGCGATGCCCAGCCCGGAGTGTCGTTCATCGCTGCTGCCCCTTCGCCTGTGTTCAGTGTGCTGGCCATCGTGCCATGGGCTGCCATCGGTGGGGCCCGGCAGGGCAGACTGGGCGGATGGGTGATCAGTTCTCGATACCGGCGGCCGTTGCCATTCCCGCGCTCCGATGGGAGGAGCCGCCGGAAGGACCGGTGCTGGTGCTCCTCGACCAGACCCGGCTGCCGGCCGAGGAGGTGGAGCTGGTCTGCACCGATGTGCAGGCGCTGGTGGTGGCGATCCGCGATCTCGCGGTGCGGGGCGCACCGCTTCTGGGGATCGCCGGGGCCTATGGAGTGGCCCTCGCCGCGGCGCGCGGCTATGACGTGGACGAGGCGGCGGACCTGCTCGCGGCTGCCCGGCCGACCGCCGTCAACCTGGGGTACGGGGTGCGCCGGGCCGTGGACGTGTACCGGGCCGCGCTGCCCGACGGCTTGGAGGCCGCGGCGACCGCGGTGCTCGCCGAGGCCCGTGCGGTGCATGCCGAGGACGCGGCGGCGAGTGCGTCCATGGCCCGCCGTGGTGCCGAGGTGCTGGCGGAGCTGGCGCCGGGCGGTGGCTATCGGATCCTGACGCACTGCAACACCGGGGCTCTGGTCTCCGGCGGCGAGGGCACGGCGCTCGCCGTCGTGCTGGCGGTGCACCGGGCCGGTGAGCTGCGCCGGCTGTGGGTCGACGAGACCCGTCCGCTGCTCCAGGGCGCCCGGCTGACCGCGTACGAGGCGGCTCGCGCCGGTATGCCGTACACCGTGCTCACCGACAACGCGGCCGGTTCGCTCTTCACCGCGGGCGAGGTGGACGCGGTGCTGATCGGCGCGGACCGTATCGCCGCCGACGGCTCGACGGCGAACAAGATCGGCAGTTATCCGCTGGCCGTGCTCGCCCGCTATCACAACGTGCCGTTCATCGTGGTGGCACCGTGCACGACCGTGGACCTGGCGACTCCGGACGGGGCCGCGATCGAGGTGGAGCAGCGTCCGGGCCATGAGGTGACGGATCTGGGGTCCCCGCTGGGCGCTCAGGCGTACAACCCCGCGTTCGATGTCACGCCGCCGGAGTTGATCACGGCCATCGTCACGGAGCGGGGCGTGGTTTCTCCCGTCACGGCGGACGCACTCAGGGTGATGTGCGCTCCCCGGGCGGAGTGACGGCCGGGTCGGTGGGCCGCTTGCGCTGCGTAACCTGTCCCCTGGCTCCGGCGCACGGTTGCACGGTCAGTGGCGAGATCATGCACTGGCGTCTGTGCGCAGTACCGGAGTGACGTATACGCCATTTTTCAACGGGGCGTGATACCGCAGGCCGACCGCTGACCTGCGCAGACACGCCCGTGGATGGGGTGACTATTAACACGCTGGTCGATCAAACGGTTACGACAATGGGATGATGATGCAATGAAGGGTCGAGTCCTGGTCGTCGATGACGACACCGCACTGTCCGAGATGCTCGGCATCGTGCTGCGTGGTGAAGGTTTTGAGCCGTCGTTCGTAGCAGACGGTGACAAGGCCCTTGCCGCTTTCCGGGAGACCAAGCCTGATCTGGTTCTCCTCGACCTCATGCTCCCGGGTCGGGACGGCATCGATGTATGCCGGCTGATCCGCGCGGAGTCCGGGGTACCTATCGTCATGCTCACCGCGAAGAGCGACACCGTCGACATCGTGGTGGGCCTGGAGTCCGGCGCCGACGACTACGTCGTCAAGCCGTTCAAGCCGAAGGAGCTGGTCGCACGCGTCCGGGCCCGGTTGCGGCGGGCGGAGGAGCCGACGCCCGAGCAGCTCGCGATCGGTGACCTCGTCATCGACGTGGCAGGGCACTCCGTCAAGCGGGAGGGCCAGCCGATCGCGCTGACCCCGCTGGAGTTCGACCTGCTGGTCGCGCTCGCCCGCAAGCCCTGGCAGGTGTTCACCCGCGAGGTGCTGCTGGAGCAGGTGTGGGGATACCGGCACGCGGCCGACACCCGGCTGGTCAACGTGCACGTCCAGCGGCTGCGCTCCAAGGTCGAGCAGGACCCCGAGCGTCCCGAGATCGTGGTGACCGTCCGCGGCGTCGGCTACAAGGCCGGTCCGGGCTGACATGTCGGCGTCGTACGAGCGTGAGCGCTTGGAGAGCCGGCATGCGGACCCGCTGAGCGGTCTGCTGCCGGTGCTGCGCTCGTGCGTGCGCTGGGCACGCCGTCCGCTGCTGCCCGCTGTCCGGCTGTGGCGGCGCAACATCCAGCTGCGGGTGGTGGCGGTGACGCTGCTGATGTCGCTGGGCGTCGTGCTGCTGCTGGGCGTGGTCGTCATCGGACAGGTGAAGAACGGCCTGCTCGACGCGAAGGAACAGGCGTCGCGCGGCCAGGCGAGCGGTGGGTTCTCCGTGGCGCAGGCGCAGGCCGACAAGGAGAAGGAGCGGGACGCCGTTCCGGTCGCGGGTGGTGGGACCACCCGCGGAATGATCGACTCCGGAACCTGGCTGAACAATCTGGTCGGCCAGCTCGCCAGTGGTGGCAAGGGCGTCTACTCGGTTGTCGCGCTCAGCCCCGGGACCGGCGACGGAGCCGATGCCCGCGGCCCGCGCACCTCGGGCCTGGTGCTGCCCGACGACAGCATTCCGCAGGATCTGCGCGACAGCGTGGAGACCCGTTCCGGGTCGCAGGAGACCTACGCGACGATCAAGCGGGAGAACGATCCGCAGCCGGAGAACGCGCTGGTCATCGGCAAGCGGATGAGCGATGTGAACGGCAAGCCGTACCAGCTCTACTACCTCTTCCCGTTCGATCAGGAGGAGACGACCCTCGGCCTGGTCAAGCGCACCCTGGCGACCGCGGGGATCTTCGTCGTGGTGCTGCTCGGGGCCATCGCCTGGCTGGTCACCCGCCAGGTCGTGACCCCCGTCAGGATGGCCGCCGGGATCTCCGAGCGGCTCGCCGCCGGCCGGCTCCAGGAGCGGATGAAGGTCTCGGGCGAGGACGACATCGCACGGCTCGGCGAGTCCTTCAACAAGATGGCGCAGACCCTGCAGATCAAGATCCAGCAGCTGGAGGAGTTGTCCCGGCTGCAGCGCCGCTTCGTCTCGGACGTCTCGCACGAGCTGCGCACACCGCTCACCACCGTCCGGATGGCCGCGGATGTCATCCATGACGCCCGCGAGGACTTCGATCCGGTGACCGCGCGCTCCGCGGAACTGCTCGGCAGTCAGCTCGACCGGTTCGAGGGGCTGCTGTCCGACCTGCTGGAGATCAGCCGGTTCGACGCGGGTGCCGCGGACCTGTCCGCCGAACCGATCGACCTGCGGGACGTGGTGCGGCGGGTGGTGGACGCCGCCGAGCCGCTGTCCGAACGCAAGGGCAGCCGGGTGATCGTCAGGGGCGACGAGCAGCCGGTGATAGCGGAGGCAGACCCGCGCCGGGTCGAGCGCGTCCTGCGCAACCTCGTGGTCAACGCCGTGGAGCACGGTGAGGGTCGCGATGTGGTGATCCGGCTGGCGACGGCCGACGGGGCGGTCGCGGTCGCGGTGCGGGACTACGGCGTGGGCCTCAAACCCGGTGAGGCGACCCGGGTGTTCAACCGATTCTGGCGCGCCGATCCGGCGCGGGCCCGTACCACCGGCGGAACGGGCCTCGGCCTGTCGATCGCGGTGGAGGACGCCCGGCTGCACGGCGGCTGGCTGCAGGCCTGGGGCGAGCCCGGCGGCGGCTCGCAGTTCCGCATGACGCTGCCGCGTACCGCGGGCGAGAGCCTGCGCGGCTCACCGATCGCGCTGGAGCCCGAGGACTCCCGGCGCAATCGCGGCCTGAACGCCTCCGGTGCGCCGCCGCGGCCGGACGCCCCGCCGATGCCCCGCACCTCCCCGCTGTCGCCCGCGCTGCCGCCCATGCCGTCGGCACCGGCGCGGCCGCCGTCCGCGAACCCCGCGGCGCTGCCCGGGAACGGGTCGCGGGTGGTGGGGCACGAGTCGGGTGCCCCAGGAGACTCTGCACGGGAGGACGAACGCTGATGCGGGCGATGGGGGAGCGGCGGACCCGCTGGGGCGGCCGGCAGGCCCGGGTGTGGGTGCCGGTGGTCTGCGCGGTGCTGCTCGCGGGATGCGCGTCGATGCCGGGCAGCGGCGAGGTGCACAGGGTCGCCGGCGAGCAGAGCGCCGACTCGGACCAGCAGGTGCAGGTGCTCGGGATCAAGCCGCAGCCCGGCGAGTACCCCGACCAGATCGTGCGCGGCTTCCTGGAGGCGACCACCAGTGACGAGGCCGAGTACGCGACGGCCAAGGAGTACCTGACGACGTCGATGGCCCAGCGCTGGGACCCGTTCGCGAAGATCACGGTCCTGTCGGGCGGCCCGTCGCCGGTCGAGGAGCAGGCCGGGACGGCGCGCAAGGAGGGTTTCCACACGTTCGGGCTGAGCGGTACGCAGGTCGCGGCGGTGGACGAGAAGCACGCCTACACCTCGGGTGACGGAACGACGTTCCACACCTCCTTCCAGCTGGTGAAGGAGAAGAACGAGTGGCGGATCGACTCGGTCGACAACGGCCTGGTGCTCACCGAGTCCGACTTCCAGCGGATCTACCACTCCGTCAACATGTACTACTTCGCCAACCTCGGGACCCCCGGTGCGGGCTCGCCGACGCTGGTGGCCGACCCGGTGTATCTGCGGCGGCGGATAAATTCGCTGGAGTCGGCGGTCTCGGCGATGCTCGGCGGCCCGACCGACTGGCTCGGTCCCGTGGTGCGCTCCGCGGCGCCCAAGGGCGTGGCGCTCTACAACAAGGACACGGACCACGGCGTCTCCCTCGATGACTCGCAGCATCTGCGGGTGCGGCTGAACGCGATGGCGGACCGGATGGACGCGGCGCAGTGCCAGCGGCTGGCCGCGCAGCTGCTGCCCACGGCGCAGAGCCAGTCGGCGACGAAGATCACCTCGGTGGAGGTGCAGCGCGCGAACGGCGATTCGGCGTGCACCCTTTCGGACGAACGGGCCAAGCCGTATCTGCCGGAGACGCTGAGCGGGGTGTCGCCCCGGCAGTTCTTCATCGACGACCACCAGCAGCTCGTCGCGCTGCCCGACGACAACAGTTCGTCGGCGGATACCGTGCCGGGCGTGCTCGGCGGGTCCACCGCGAAACTGGTGTCGGCCGCGGTGAAGCGGGACGAGCAGTACGCGGCCGGGGTCAGGACCGGCGGGCGCGAGCTGATCGTCGCGAACATCTCCAAGAGCTCCGTCGACCCCGGCCGGGTGGTGCTGACCAGCGCCGCGCACGCCGCGAACGACGGTCTGAGCGCACCCAGCTGGGACGGGTACGGCAACCTGTGGGTCGCCGACCGCGACGGACCGCGGTCCCGGCTGCTGATGCTGCGCGACGGCACGGGCGATCCCTACGAGGTGCCGGTGCCGGATCTCGGCGACGGGCGGATCCAGTCGCTGCGCGTGGCGCCGGACGGGACGCGGATCGCGATGCTGGTGAAGAAGGACGGCCGGACGGCGCTGAAGCTCGGCCGGATCGAGCGGGGCGGGACGGCGCAGACGCCCGTGATCACGGTGACGGCGCTGAAGGGCGTGACTCCGCAGCTGGAGGACGTCACCGCCGCGTCCTGGGCGGGCGGCAGCCGGCTGCTGGTGGTCGGGACCGAATCGGGTGGCCTGCAGCAGATCCAGTACATGAACACGGACGGCTCACTGCCGTCCACGCCCGCCCTGCCGGGCATCAGTGACGCGGCCTCGGTGGCGGCGTCGGAGGACCAGACGAAGCCGCTGCTGGCGGCGTACAAGGGCGGTATCTACCGGCTGTTGACGCTGGACGCGAGCTGGAAGCAGATCGCGGCGAAGGGCATCGGGCCGGTCTACCCGGGCTGACGTCCGGCGCGCCGCGGCACCTTCGCCGAGGGCCTTGTGCGACGCCCGGTGAGGGCTCCGGGCCCTGCCGGGCATCCCGTGCGGGCTCCGCCGCGGTCCGCCCGCGGGGTTTTCCACAGGCTGGGCGGGGGTCTGGTGGAGGGATCCCGCAGCGGGCACAGTGGTGGCCATGCGGGCGTGGTGGCGGGAGTTCACCGGACTGGTCCTGCCGGTCGACTGCGCGGGATGCGGTCGGCCGCGCACGGCACTGTGCGGTGCGTGCGGAGAGCTGCTGGGCTCGCCGGACGGGGCGGCCGTGCGGCGGGTGCTGCCGGATCCGGCGCCGGGCGGGCTGCCGGAGGTCCACGCCGCGGCGACGTATGCGGACGAGGTGCGGGCGGTGGTGCTCGCGCACAAGGAACGCGGCGCTCTGGGGCTGGCACGGCCCCTGGGCGCGGCATTGGCCGGTGCGGTGCTCAAGGTGGACACCGTGGGGCCGTTGCTGCTGGTGCCGGTGCCCTCGGCGCGGCGGACGGTCGCGGCCCGGGGGCATGACGCGACCCGGCGGATCGCGCGGTGCGCGGCCGGCGAACTGCGCCGGTCGGGGCGGCGGGCGCGGGTGGCCGCGGTGCTGCGCCAGCGGCGGGCGGTCGCCGACCAGGCGCGGCTGAGCGGGCGCGAGCGGCTGGAGAACCTGTCGGGTGCCGTGGTGGTCACCGGCAGTGGTCACAGGCTGCTGGAGGTGGCCCCTGTGGTGCTGGTGGACGACCTGATGACGACCGGGGCGTCGCTGGCCGCGGCGGCGCGGGCGGTGGAGGCGGCGGGCGGCCGGATCGCCGGTGCGGCGGTCGTCGCGGGGCCGGTGGAAACGGAACTTTGGCCTGAAACACATCGTTGCAGCTAGTACAGCCGGGCGTTCACCCGAACGGAGGTATACCGATGCTGGGGATGCCGACCTCCGCTCTCCAGGACTATGTTCGGTTGTGAGGCAAGGTGAACATCATGGGGTGTTGATCTTGCTGGTGGGGGAGAAGGAGGTGAAAGCGGCCGCTTCGGTGGCTCCGGGGAATTCCGGGGCAGGAGAAGCAGCAGCTGACGCAGCGCCGGACGGGACAGGTGCCCGCTCGGCCTAAGCGAATGGGATGCGCTCCGCGTGTTCGGAGCGATCCGGAACGGAGTTCTGAGTGGACATCGTCATCAAGGGCCGCAAGACCGACGTGCCTGATCGGTTCCGTAAGCACGTGACCGAGAAGCTGGACAAGATCCAGAAGCTCGATGGCAAGGTGATCAGCCTTGACGTCGAGGTGTCCAAAGAGCTCAACCCCCGCCAGTCGGACCGTTCCGACCGGGTGGAGATCACACTGAACACCCGCGGCCCCGTGGTGCGAGCCGAGGCCTCTGCGGCCGATCCGTATGCCGCGCTCGACCTCGCGGTGGCCAAGTTGGAGGCGCGGCTGCGCAAGGCGGCCGACAAGCGCCGGGTGCATCACGGCGGAGGGCGTACACCCCTCAGCGTCGCCCAGGCCACAGCCTCGCTGACCGGCGAGCTGAACGGCTCGGCGCCCGAACCGGCCGCGGAGAACACCGTACCGACGACCCGGATCGGGTCGCTCGAGGTACAGGGGGACGGCCCGCTGGTGGTGCGCGAGAAGACGCACGCCGCGGCGCCGATGGCGCTCGATCAGGCTCTCTACGAGATGGAGCTGGTCGGGCACGACTTCTATCTGTTCATCGACTCCGACACGGGCTCACCGAGTGTCGTCTACCGGCGGCACGGCTACGACTACGGAGTCCTTCACCTGAAGGCGGACCCGTCCGCCGAGGAGGCGCCCGCAGGCGCGGGCGGCGCGCTACGCCGCTGATTTCCAGCTGAAACGCATCATGGATGGCGTCGCCCCCGGGGGCTTTCCCGGGGGCGACGCCGCGCCCCGGACAGGCCCCAATCATGAAAGCATGGGTCAAGCTGCCAACTCTGGCCTGAGGGGGAGGATCTGATGCCGGACAGCTTCGAGCCCGCAGACATCAGCGACGAGGGGCACGCCCCTGCGCGAGACCACCTGGAGGCGCCCCGTAAGGAGCCCATCCGGGTACTGGTCGTCGACGACCACGCCCTGTTCCGGCGGGGGCTGGAGATCGTCCTCGCGCAGGAGGAGGACATCCAGGTCATCGGCGAGGCGGGGGACGGCGCCGAGGCGGTGGAGAAGGCCGCCGACCTGCTGCCGGACATCGTGCTGATGGACGTCCGGATGCCCAGGCGCGGCGGTATCGAGGCCTGCACCTCGATCAAGGAGGTCGCCCCCAGCGCCAAGATCATCATGTTGACGATAAGCGATGAAGAGGCCGACCTCTACGAAGCGATCAAGGCCGGCGCGACGGGATATCTGCTCAAGGAGATCTCCACGGACGAGGTCGCCACCGCCATCCGCGCGGTCGCCGACGGCCAGTCGCAGATCAGTCCTTCGATGGCGTCCAAGCTCCTCACCGAGTTCAAGTCGATGATCCAGCGGACCGACGAGCGGCGGCTGGTGCCCGCGCCGCGGCTCACCGACCGGGAGCTGGAAGTGCTCAAGCTCGTGGCGACCGGTCTGAACAACCGTGACATCGCCAAGCAGTTGTTCATCAGCGAGAACACCGTGAAGAACCACGTGCGCAACATCCTGGAGAAGCTGCAGTTGCACTCCAGGATGGAGGCCGTGGTCTACGCGATGCGCGAGAAGATCCTCGAAATCCGCTAGTCGAAGTCCGGTAGCGGAAGTCGGTAGCGGAAGCCGGTAGCCGGCAGGAGACGGCGCCGGCGCCGGGCCGGGGGTGACGGGCGCCGGGTCAGCGGCGGTCGTGGGTCCGGTTCAGGGCGTCCGCCAGGGGCTCCCGCAGCGTTTCCGGCAGCACCCGTTCCACCCGCGCCTCCACGCAGCCGACCCAGCCCGCCGCCTCGGCGATCGCCTCGGCCGCAGGCTGCACAGCCTTCGGGCCGTCGAGCGTCACCTGCCGGGCCACGAGGGTGCTGCCCTCGCGCGCCGGGTCCACCCGGCCCACCAGATTCCCGCCCGCCAGCAGCGGCATCGCGAAATAGCCGTGGACGCGCTTCGGCTTGGGGACGTACGCCTCCAGCCGGTGGGTGAAACCGAAGATCCGCTCGGTGCGCGGCCGGTCCCAGATCAGGGAGTCGAACGGGGACAGCAGGGTCGTACGGTGCCGGCCGCGCTTCGCGGCGGACTCGGCGTCCAGCACCAGCGGGTCGGCCCAGGCCGGCTTGCCCCAGCCCTCGACCTCCACCGGCACCAGCCCGGAGCCCTCGATCACCGCCATCACCTGTTCGCCCTTGAGCCGGTGGTAGTCCGCGAGGTCGGCGCGGGTGGCCACGCCCATCGCCGCCCCGGCCTGCGCCACGAGCCGCCGCATGCACTCCGCGTCATCGATGTCGTCGTGCAGCAGGGCGTCCGGGATGGCGCGCTCCGCCAGGTCGTAGACGCGCTTCCAGCCGCGCCGCTCGGTGCAGACCACCTGGCCGGTGTCGAGCAGCCACTCCACCGCGATCTTCGTCTCCGACCAGTCCCACCAGGGGCCGCCGTTCTTGGCGCCGCCCAGTTCGGTGGACGTGAGCGGCCCGTCGGCCTTGAGCCGGTCCAGCACGGCGCCGCACGAGCGGTCCGCGTCCTCCAGCACGTGCCAGCGGTGGCCGCGGTCCCGCCGGGCACGGCGCCGGAAGGCGAAGTGCGGCCATTCCTCGATGGGCAGGATGCAGGCGGCGTGCGACCAGTACTCGAAGGCGTGCGACTCGGTCCAGTACGCCTTCTCGATGGCGTCCCGGCCCACGGCGCCCAGCCGTGCGTACGGAATGAGCTCGTGCGACCGTGCCAGGACGGAGATCGTGTCGAGCTGGACCGCTCCCAGCCGGCGCAGCACACCGCGGACCCCGGCGCGCCGGTCCGGGACGCCCAGCAGGCCCTGCGCGCGCAGGGCGATCCGGCGGGCATCGTCCGCGGACAGGGTGGCTACGGGGCGGGGCAGCGGTGTCATGCCGGAGAGCCTAGAACGCGCCACTGACAATGCCCCGGGGCCACCGGCGACCCGCCCGCCCCCGGCCCGTGCGCCACGCCCCGAGCTCTCGCACCGCCCGCGACCCCTGCGCGGACCGCCCGCGGACCCGCGCGCCACCCGCCCGCCGCCGAGGAGCCCTACGCGCCCGGGAAGGGCAGGTAAGGCGTCGCCAGCGGAAGCCCCAGGTCCGAGGGGAGCAGCGAACCGGTCCAGCAGTCCCGCCGGGTGCCGTTGTGGACGATCTTGGCCCGCATGGTGCCCTCCATGACGAAGCCGATCCTGCGGGCGACCGCGCGCGACCCCTCGTTGCCCGCGTCCGCGAACCACTCCATCCGCTGCACGCCGAGGTCGGCGAACGCCCACCGGCACACCGCGAGGCCGGCCTCCGCGGTGTACCCGCGGCCGCGCTGCTCCTTGACCGCCCAGTAGCCGAGCTCGGCCTGGTGGTCGGGCGCGCCCAGCTTGCCGAGCCGCACCAGTCCGATGGAGCCGACCAGCGTCCCGCCGTCCCTGGTGAAGGCACCGAAGTTGTAGAGGATGTCGTCGGCCCACCCCTGGGCGCTCACCGGACCGGTGAAATCCGCCGCGTCCTGACGCGTGTACGGCGACGGGACGCTGGTCCAGCGCGGGATCTCGGGGTCCTGGCAGGCCTGGTACACCGCGTCGGCGTCGGCCGGCTCCAGCGTGCGCAGGACCAGGCGTTCGGTGGTGAGGGTGATCGGCTCCATGAGCGGAGTATCGCCGACCGCCGGGCCGGTTGAAAAAGCGATTTGTATCACTACGCGGGGTGACGGCGGACCGGTGTGCTGACGGACCTCCCGGCCCGCAGGTGTCCTCGCTTACGATGGCCGTTGCGGCGGAGTGCATCCCGCTGTGCCCAGCGCGAGATTACGTGCCAGGCCCGACCGGCAAGGAGCCAGCCTACGTGTCCGTCTTCAACAAGCTCATGCGTGCAGGCGAAGGCAAGATCCTGCGCAAGCTGCACCGCATCGCGGACCAGGTCAATTCCATTGAAGAGGACTTCGTCAATCTGACGGACGCCGAGCTTCGGGCCCTGACCGACGAGTACAAGGAGCGGTTCGAGGGCGGCGAGACCCTCGACGACCTGCTTCCCGAGGCGTTCGCCACGGTCCGCGAGGCCGCCAAGCGCGTGCTCGGCCAGCGTCACTACGACGTCCAGATGATGGGCGGCGCCGCTCTCCACCTCGGCTTCGTCGCAGAGATGCGCACCGGTGAGGGCAAGACCCTGGTCGGCACCCTGCCCGCGTACCTGAACGCGATCTCCGGCAAGGGCGTCCACCTCATCACCGTCAACGACTACCTCGCCGAGCGTGACTCGGAGTGGATGGGCCGGGTGCACAAATTCCTCGGCCTCGAGGTCGGCTGCATCCTGGCGAACATGTCGCCCGCGCAGCGCCGCGAGATGTACAACTGCGACATCACGTACGGCACCAACAACGAGTTCGGCTTCGACTACCTGCGCGACAACATGGCGTGGTCGAAGGACGAGCTGGTGCAGCGCGGCCACAACTTCGCGATCGTCGACGAGGTCGACTCGATCCTCGTGGACGAGGCCCGTACCCCGCTGATCATCTCCGGCCCCGCCGACCAGGCGACCAAGTGGTACGCCGACTTCGCGCGCCTGGTGAAGCGGCTGAACAAGGGCGAGGCCGGCAGCATCGGCGTCGAGGAGACCGGCGACTACGAGGTCGACGAGAAGAAGCGCACGGTCGCCATCCACGAGAGCGGCGTCGCCAAGGTCGAGGACTGGCTCGGCATCGACAACCTCTACGAGTCGGTGAACACCCCGCTCGTCGGTTACCTGAACAACGCGATCAAGGCCAAGGAGCTCTACAAGAACGACAAGGACTACGTCGTCATGGACGGCGAAGTCATGATCGTCGACGAGCACACCGGCCGTATCCTCGCGGGCCGCCGCTACAACGAGGGCATGCACCAGGCGATCGAGGCGAAGGAAGAGGTGGACATCAAGGACGAGAACCAGACCCTCGCCACGATCACCCTGCAGAACTTCTTCCGCCTCTACGACAAGCTCTCCGGCATGACCGGTACGGCCATGACCGAGGCCGCCGAGTTCCACCAGATCTACAAGCTCGGCGTCGTCCCGATCCCGACCAACCGCGACCTCGCGCGGCTGGACCGGGCGGACCTGATCTACCGCACCGAAGAGGCGAAGTTCGCGGCGGTCGTCGAGGACATCGCCGAGAAGCACGAGAAGGGCCAGCCGGTCCTGGTCGGCACCGTCTCGGTCGCGAAGTCCGAGTACCTGTCGGCGCAGCTGTCCAAGCGCGGCGTCCCGCACGAGGTGCTGAACGCCAAGCAGCACGACCGGGAGGCGTCCATCGTCGCCCAGGCCGGCCGCAAGGGCGCGGTCACCGTCGCCACGAACATGGCCGGCCGTGGCACCGACATCAAGCTCGGCGGCAACCCCGAGGACCTCGCCGAGGCCGAGCTGCGCCAGCGCGGCCTGGACCCGGTCGAGCACGTCGAGGAGTGGGCCGCGGACCTGCCGGCGGCGCTGGAGCGCGCCGAGGCGGCCGTGAAGGCCGAGTTCGAAGAGGTCAAGGAGCTCGGCGGCCTGTATGTGCTGGGCACCGAGCGCCACGAGTCCCGCCGGATCGACAACCAGCTGCGCGGCCGCTCCGGCCGTCAGGGCGACCCGGGCGAGTCCCGCTTCTACCTCTCCCTCGGTGACGACCTGATGCGCCTGTTCAAGGCGCAGATGGTCGAGCGCGTGATGTCGATGGCCAATGTGCCGGACGACGTCCCGATCGAGAACAAGATGGTGACGCGCGCGATCGCGTCCGCCCAGTCGCAGGTCGAGCAGCAGAACTTCGAGATCCGCAAGAACGTACTGAAGTACGACGAGGTGCTCAACCGGCAGCGCGAGGTCATCTACGGCGAGCGCCGCCGCGTCCTGGAGGGCGAGGACCTGCACGAGCAGGTGCGGCACTTCATGGACGACACGATCGAGGCGTACATCGAGGCCGAGACGAAGGACGGCTTCGCCGAGGACTGGGACCTGGACCGGCTGTGGAACGCCTTCGGGCAGCTCTACCCGATCAAGATCACCGTCGAGGACCTGGAGGACGCGGCCGGCGACCGGGCCGGCATCACCGCCGAGTTCATCGCCGAGACCGTCAAGGACGACATCACCGAGCAGTACGAGGAGCGCGAGGAGCAGCTCTCCGGTGACGTCATGCGCGAGCTGGAGCGGCGCGTGGTCCTGTCGGTGCTGGACCGCAAGTGGCGCGAGCACCTCTACGAGATGGACTACCTCCAGGAGGGCATCGGGCTGCGCGCCATGGCGCAGCGCGACCCGCTGGTCGAGTACCAGCGCGAGGGCTTCGACATGTTCACCGCCATGATGGAGGGCATCAAGGAGGAGTCCGTCGGCTACCTGTTCAACCTGGACGTCCAGGTCGAGCAGCAGGTCGAGGAGGTCCCGGTCGAGGACGCGGCGCCGTCGCTCGTCAAGGACGCCCGTCCGGAGATCCGTGCCAAGGGCCTGGAGGCCCCGAAGCGGGCGGACCGGCTGCACTTCTCCGCTCCTTCGGTGGACGGCGAGGGCGGTGTCGTCGAGGGCGACTTCGAGAGCGAGGGCGCCGGTTCCGACGGGGACGGCCAGACCCGCGCGGAGCGCCGCAAGGCCGCCAAGGGCGGAAAGCGCCGCAAGAAGTAGCGCGGGCGCACCGCACGGAGCAGCAACCGAAGCACCGGCCGGGGCCGGACTCCCATCGCGTGGGTCCGGCCCCGGCCGCGTTCCCACGAGGCCGCCGGGGCGGCGGGTCAGCGGGCCTCGACCGCGGTGCAGCGCCAGACGCCCCCGCCCGCCACGTCGGCCGCCCCGCCCGCCGGGCCGCGCTCCAGCCGGAAGGCGATGGCGCGGAAGGCGTCGTGGGCCAGGGAGACCACGGCCGTCACCTCCAGGGCGCCGTCGTGCTGCCGTGCGACCTGGCAGCTGTGGACGTAGGGTGCCTCCCCGCGGGCCCGGCGCTGCCAGTCGGCGCGGGAGGTCACCAGCTCCCAGAGCCGGTCGTAGGCGGGGCCGCGGACCCGGCCGGCGAGGCAGCTGATGGGCTGCCGCCCGGTGAGGACGGTGAGCAGCCGGCCGGCGAACCACAGGTGTGGCGGAACGGCGGCCGGCCGCCCCGCCCGGACCGGCGGCCGCCGGTGGTCGTGCCGGTTGGGCGGTCCGGAGCGGCGGGCGCGGGCCGGTCCCGGACGGGCGGACGCGGGTGAGGTGACGGCCATGCTGATACCCCCGTGGTGCGGTGCCGGCGGGATCCGCCGGATTCGGCCGGAATGTGGCCGGGCGTACCCGGACCACCGGTTTCTACCGTTCGGTAACCCGGTTGTACGCGGCACCCGTGGGCGGGGACAACGCGGTCCGCCGGCGTGGGGCGCGGGCGGCCGTTTCACCTATCCGCGTGGTCGAGCCGTTACGCACGTATGCTGACGGCCATGCGCGTCTACATCCCCACGACCCTGTCCGGCCTGGCCGAGGCCCACAAGGCGGGCGAACTGGGCCCCGCACCGCTGGACGCCTACGCGGTCACCCCCAGCCTTCGCGAGTGGTACGTCTCGGACGACATCGAGGAGCTGGAGTACGCGGCGCTGACCCGGGCCGCCCAGGCGTCGCTCCGGCAGCTCGCCGTGAACCCCGGCGCCCCGCGCCGCCGCATCGTGCTCGCGGTGGACGTGCCGGATGCGGCCGTCGCCTTCGACCCGGACCGCGGGCTGGACGCCGCCGCCCTCGGCGAGGTCCGGCTGGCCGCAGTGGTGTCCATGACCGACGCCGCCGCCGTACACCTGGACGCCACCGACGCGGAGCCGGACGTGACCGCGGCGGCGCTGGCGCTGGGCGCCGCGGACGCGGGCGACGACGACGCCCAGTTCACCGTCGACGGCGCGGAGGACCACGAGCTGCTCTGGTTCGCGACGCAGGAGATCCCCAACCTGATCGGCTGAGGCCGCCGGGCTGTCGTACCCGCCGGGTAACGTCGGGGGCGTGAACGCTCATCTGGTGTGGGACTGGAACGGGACCCTTTTCCACGACATCGACGCGGTGCTGGAGGCCACGAACGCCTCCTTCGCCGAGCTCGGCCTGTCCCCGATCACCCTGGACCGCTACCGCGAGCTGTACTGCGTACCGGTGCCGAAGTTCTACGAGCGGCTGATCGGCCGGCTGCCCACGGACGCGGAGTGGGTGGTGATGGACGAGGCGTTCCACCGGCACTACTGGGAGCGGGCGGGGAACTGCGGTCTCGCCGAGGGCGCGGCCGAGCTGCTGGCGGCCCAGCAGCACGCGGGGCTGACGCAGTCGCTCTGTTCGCTCGCCCCGCACGACCTGCTGATACCGATCGTGCGCACCCACGGCATCGAGCGGCACTTCGTCCGGATGGACGGGGCGACCGGGCCGTCCGGCGGCGGCAAGGCCGAGCAGATGGTCCGCCACCTCGCCGCCCTGGAGGGCGTCGCGCCCGACCGGGTCGTCGTCATCGGCGATGCGGTGGACGACGCGCTGGCGGCGGCTCACGCGGGCGCCCACGCCGTTCTGTACACCGGGGGATCGCACAGCCGGGCCAGCCTGGCGGCTGCCGGGGTGCCGGTGGTGGATTCGCTCGCGGAGGCGGTCGAGGCCGCCCGGCGGCTCACCGCGGGGTGACCGGTCCTGACGACCGGGCCTCGACGACGAGGCCTGATCGGCCGGGCCCGGGATGCCGGGAGCTGACCGGATCGGACACCCGGCTGTTTGCGTGCTGTCCATTTGGTCCAAGAATCCGGCCAGGTTTTGTACAGAGGCGTCCCCTGACAGCCCCCCGGGCCGGAGCGATAGCCTTACTGCGTGATCAGCGTTGATCCATGCAGGCGGGTCCGATCCGTGAACAACGGCACGGCGACCCTGTATCCCGGCATAGCGTCGTCCCGTAGCGGTCAACCCGCGCCCCGGGACGCCGCGCCATCACCCGACGTCACGCAACGGCGCGCGACAGGAGTCAGAGGACATGCAGACCAAGCTGGACGAAGCCAAGGCCGAGCTGCTCGCAAGGGCGGCCCGGGTAGCTGAGAACAGCCCGGCAGGGGGACACCCCGGCCAGGGCCTCGACGCAGAGGCGCTGACCGCGTTCCTCCAGCGCTACTACCTGCACAGTGCACCGGAGGACCTGCTCGACCGCGATCCGGTCGACGTGTTCGGCGCGGCACTGTCCCACTACCGGCTCGCAGAGGTACGCCCGCAGGGCACCGCGAATGTCCGGGTCCACACCCCGACGGTCGAAGAGAACGGCTGGGCCTGCAGCCACACCGTCGTCGAGGTCGTCACCGATGACATGCCCTTCCTCGTCGACTCGGTCACCAACGCCCTGTCGCAGGCCGACCGGGCGATCCACGTGGTGGTCCACCCGCAGATCGTGGTGCGCCGCGACGTAACGGGCAAGCTGCTGGAGATCATCGGCAACGGCTGCTCGCTGCACGACAACGGCGGCGACCCCGACAACCTCCCGCACGACGCGCTCACCGAGTCCTGGATCCACGTCGAGATCGACCGCGAGACCGACCGCGGCGATCTCAAGGAGATCACCGCGGAGCTGCGCGGTGCGCTGTCCGACGTCCGTGAGTCCGTCGAGGACTGGACGAAGATGCGCGAGGCCACGCTCCGGATCGCCGAGGAGCTCGCCGCGACGCCGCCGCCGCTGCCCGAGCAGGAGGTCGGCGAGGCCTGGGAGCTGATGAAGTGGCTCGCCGACGACCACTTCACCTTCCTCGGCTACCGCGAGTACGAGCTGACCACCGACGCGGGCCCGGACGGCAGCGGCGAGGACGTCCTGTCGGCGATCGCCGGCACCGGCCTGGGCATCCTGCGCTCCGACCCCCAGCACGGGGACGACGGCACGCACCCCGGCTCCCCGTCGTTCAACCGGCTGCCGGTCGACGCACGGGCCAAGGCCCGTGAGCACAAGCTGCTGATCCTCACCAAGGCCAACAGCCGCTCCACCGTCCACCGGCCCTCCTACCTCGACTACGTCGGGGTGAAGAAGTTCGACGCCGAGGGCAACGTCATCGGCGAGCGGCGCTTCCTGGGCCTGTTCTCCTCGGCCGCGTACACCGAGTCGGTGCGGCGCGTCCCGGTGATCCGCCGCAAGGTGGAGGAGGTGCTGGAGGGCGCCGGCTTCACCCCGGACAGCCACGACGGCCGCGACCTGCTCCAGATCCTGGAGACCTACCCGCGCGACGAGCTGTTCCAGACGCCGGCCGACGAGCTGCGCTCCATCGTCACCAGCGTGCTGTACCTCCAGGAGCGCCGCCGGCTGCGGCTGTTCCTGCGGCAGGACGAGTACGGCCGCTACTACTCCGCGCTGGTCTACCTGCCGCGCGACCGCTACACCACGGCGGTGCGGCTGCGGCTCACCAACATCCTCCAGGACGAGCTGAACGGCCACAGCGTCGACTTCACCGCCTGGAACACCGAATCGGTGCTCTCCCGGCTGCACTTCGTCGTGCGCGTGGCGCCCGGCACGGCCCTCAACGACCTCACCGAGGCCGAGATCGACCGGATCGAGGCCCGGCTCGTCGAGGCGGCCCGCTCCTGGGCCGACGGCTTCGCCGAGGCGCTCACCGCCGAATGCGGCGAGGAGCGGGCCGCCGAGCTGACCCGCAGCTACGCCCAGGCCTTCCCCGACGGCTACCGGGCCGACTTCACCCCCCGCTCGGCCGTCGCGGACCTGCAGCACATCGAACAGCTCAAGCCCGAGGGCGACTTCACCCTCAGTCTGTACGAGCCGGTCGGCGCGGCGCCCGGGGAGCGCCGCTTCAAGATCTACCGCACGGGTGCGCCCGTCTCGCTCTCCGCCGTTCTGCCGGTGCTGCAGAAGCTCGGCGTCGAGGTCGTGGACGAGCGCCCCTACGAGCTGCGCCGCACCGACCACACCCGCGCCTGGGTGTACGACTTCGGCCTGCGGCTCGACCCCTCCCTCGGCGATCTCGGCGATGACGCCCGCGAGCGCTTCCAGGAGACGTTCGCCGCCACCTGGACCGACGAGGCGGAGAACGACGGCTTCAACTCCCTGGTGCTGCGCGCCGGCCTCAACTGGCGCCAGGCCATGGTGCTGCGCGCCTACGCCAAGTACATGCGGCAGGCCGGCTCCACCTTCAGCCAGGACTACATGGAGGACACCCTCCGCAACAACGTCCACACCACCCGGCTGCTGGTGAACCTCTTCCAGGCCCGGATGTCCCCTGACCACCAGCGGGCCGGCAAGGAACTGACCGACGGGCTCCTGGAGGAGCTCGACGGCGCGCTCGACCAGGTCGCCTCGCTGGACGAGGACCGCATCCTGCGGTCCTTCCTCACCCTCATCAAGGCGACGCTGCGCACCAACTACTTCCAGCGCCGTGATGACGGGCAGCCGCACAGCTACCTGTCGATGAAGTTCGACCCGCAGGAGATCCCGGACCTGCCCGCACCGCGCCCGGCGTTCGAGATCTGGGTGTACTCACCGCGGGTCGAGGGCGTCCACCTGCGCTTCGGCAAGGTCGCCCGCGGCGGGCTGCGCTGGTCCGACCGGCGCGAGGACTTCCGTACCGAGGTGCTGGGCCTGGTCAAGGCGCAGATGGTGAAGAACACCGTGATCGTGCCGGTCGGCGCCAAGGGCGGCTTCGTCGGCAAGCGGCTGCCCGACCCGGCGGTGGACCGTGACGCGTGGCTGGCCGAGGGCATCGCCTCGTACAAGACCTTCATCTCCGGCCTGCTCGACATCACCGACAACCTGGTGGGCGGCGAGGTCGTCCCGCCGAACGGCGTGGTGCGGCACGACGAGGACGACACGTACCTGGTCGTCGCGGCGGACAAGGGCACCGCGTCCTTCTCCGACATCGCCAACGAGGTCGCCGTCAGCTACGGCTTCTGGCTGGGTGACGCGTTCGCCTCCGGCGGCTCGGTCGGCTACGACCACAAGAAGATGGGCATCACGGCCAAGGGCGCCTGGGAGTCCGTCAAGCGGCACTTCCGCGAGATGGGCCACAACACGCAGTCCGAGGACTTCACGGTCGTCGGCGTCGGCGACATGTCGGGCGACGTGTTCGGCAACGGGATGCTGCTCAGCGAGCACATCCAGCTGATCGCCGCCTTCGACCACCGGCACATCTTCCTGGACCCGACCCCGGACGCGGCGGTCTCCTACGCCGAGCGACGCCGGATGTTCGAGCTGCCGCGCTCCTCCTGGGCGGACTACGACAGCTCGCTGATCTCGGCGGGCGGCGGCATCCACCCCCGCAGCGCCAAGGCCATCCCGATCACCGCCCAGGTCCGCAAGGCGCTCGGCATCGACGGGAACGTCGCCAAGCTGACGCCCGCCGAACTGATGAAGGCGATCCTGCAGGCCCCCGTGGACCTGCTCTGGAACGGCGGCATCGGCACCTACGTCAAGGCCTCGACCGAATCGCACACCGACGTCGGTGACAAGGCCAACGACGCGATCCGCGTCGACGGCGTGGACCTGCGGGCGAAGGTCGTCGGCGAGGGCGGCAACCTGGGGCTGACGCAGCTCGGCCGTATCGAGTTCGCCCTCAACGGCGGCCGGATCAACACCGACGCGATCGACAACAGCGCCGGCGTGGACGCCTCGGACCACGAGGTCAACATCAAGATCCTGCTCAACAGCGTGGTCGCGGAGGGCGATCTGACCGTCAAGCAGCGCAACACGCTGCTCGCCGCGATGACCGACGAGGTCGGCAGCCTGGTGCTGCGCAACAACTACGCGCAGAACGTCGCGCTCGGCAACGGCATGGCGCAGGCCTCCAGCCTGCTCCACGCCCACCAGCGCTTCATGCGCAAGCTGGTGCGCGACGGCCGGCTCGACCGGGCGCTGGAGTTCCTCCCCACCGACCGGCAGATCCGCGAGCGGCTCGCCAACGGGCAGGGGCTGAGCCAGCCCGAGCTGTCCGTGCTGATGGCGTACACGAAGATCACCGTCGCGGAGGAGCTGATCCACACCGACCTCCCGGAGGATCCGTACCTGCGCACGCTGCTGCACGACTACTTCCCCAAGCCGCTGCGCGAGCGGTTCGAGACGCAGATCGAGAACCACGCGCTGCACCGTGAGATCGTCACGACGATGCTGGTCAACGACACCGTCAACACCGGTGGCACGACCTTCCTGCACCGTTTCCGCGAGGAGATCGGCGCGACCGGCGAGGAGATCGTCAGGGCGCACACCGCGGCCCGCGCGATCTTCGGACTCTCCGCGATCTGGGACGACGTCGAGGCGCTCGACAACGTCGTGGACGCCGATGTGCTGACCCGGATCCGGCTGCACTCGCGCCGCCTCGTCGAGCGCGCCACCCGCTGGCTGCTCAACAACCGGCCGCAGCCGCTGGAGATCGCCGGCACCATCGAGTTCTTCCGCGACGGGGTGGCCACCGTCTGGTCCCAGCTGCCGAAGCTGACGCGCGGCGCCGACCTGGAGTGGTACCAGAGCATCCATGACGAGCTGACCGGCGCGGGTGTCCCGGAGGAACTGGCCACCCGGGTCGCGGGCTTCTCCTCCGCCTTCCCGGCCCTCGACATCGTCGATGTCGCGGACCGCACCGGCAAGGACCCGCTCGAGGTCGCCGAGGTCTACTACGACCTCGCCGACCGGCTCCAGATCACCAAGCTGCTGGACCGCATCATCGAACTGCCGCGGGCCGACCGCTGGCAGTCGATGGCCCGTGCGGCCATCCGCGAGGACCTCTTCGCGGCGCACGCCTCGCTCACCGCCGACGTGCTGTCCGCGGGGAACGGCACCTCCAACCCGGAGCAGCGCTTCCAGGCGTGGGAGGAGCAGAACGCGGCGCTCATCGGCCGCGCCAGGACCACCCTCGAGGAGATCCAGGGCTCGGAGGAGTTCGACCTCGCGAACCTGTCGGTCGCGATGCGGACGTTCCGTACGCTGCTGCGCGCCCGCCGCTGAGGCGGGGGCCGGACAGGCCCCTCGCCGACGCAGGACCGTGAACGCCGGCCGGACCCCGTACACCGGGGCCCGGCCGGCGTTCCTGCGTCCGGGGCGCGTCAGCCGGGTGTTCCCGGCACGCTTGAGCTCGGTGTCGGCCCCCGGGGTGATACCGGCGTTCCGCAGCACCGCGAGGTGCCGGGCGCCGGTGCAGGGGTGGCCGGTGGCGGGTGGTCGCCGTCGCCGTTCCGTACGAAGGCGAACGTCAGGGTGACCGCGAGGAGCAGGGCGACGACGCTGCCGGCGATCGCGAGCAGCGTCTGCTGGCGGTACTTGCCGCCCACCGGCGGGATGTCGGGTGTGGCGGTCCCCCAGTTGGACCAGGTGGAGACGACCGGGCCGAAGAGGTTGCCGGCGGCCGGCTCGGCGGACGGGTCCGCTGCCGGGCCGCCGAATGTCATGGATTCCGGCTCGGGCGGCCGCTGGGCGGCGGCCGCGCGCCGGGCGATCTCCGCCGTCAGCGGTTCGGGCAGCCAGTCGGTGACGTCGCGCAGCGGCCGTCCGGCGGCCCGCTCGCACAGCCCGGCCAGTTCGGCGGGCTCGGGCCGGTCGGCGGGATCGGCGGCCAGACAGCGCTCCAGCACCGGCCGCAACAGGTCCGGGTAGCCGGACAGGTCCGGCGGGCGAAGGGCGGTGTTGGCGATCCGGGTGGCGAGGCTGATGGGGCCGCCGGGACCGCCGTCGCCGTACGGATGGCGGCCGGTCGCCGCCACCGCGGCGAGCAGGCCGAGCGAGAAGACGTCGGTCGCGGGGGTGAGGGCGTCCCCGTTGGCGTGCTCGGGCGACATGTACTGCGGGGTCGTGATGAGGCCGCGGCCACGCGTCAGGCGGCTGGATTCGGCGGCCCGGGCTATGCCGAAATCGGCCAGCCAGGGACCGTCGTCGCTCAGCAGGACGTTGCCCGGCTGGAGATCGCGGTGGACGATCCCGCCGGCGTGCACCGCACGCAGCCCCTCGGCCACACAGCCGGTCAGCTGCAGGGCGGCGGGCAGCGGCAGCGGCCCGAAGGCGGTGAGCGCGTCGTCGAGGGAGAGGCCGGGTATGTAGGCGGTGGCCAGCCAGGGCCGGTCCCCGGCGGAGTCATGGCCGACGATCGGGACGACGTGGTAGCCCCGTACGTCCCGTGCGGCCCGCACGTCCCGCTGGAAACGCCGGCGGAACTCCTTGTCCCGCGCGTACTCCCCGCGGATCACCTTCAGGGCCGCGGGCTGCCCGCCCGGGGTGTGCGACAGGTAGACGGTGCCCAGGCCGCCCTCGCCGATCCTGGCGAGCAGCCGGTACCCGGCGATCTCGCGGGGGTCCTCCGGACGCAGCGCGCCGAGAGAGCCGGGCGCGTCGCCGCTGTCGCTGTCGTTGCTGGCGATGTCCGGCACCCCCGATTGGCGATCGAGGGACGATGCTATCGGTCCGAACTCCTGTGCATGGCACGGGAATCCGGCCAGGAAACGGCTGCTTGACGGCCGCTTTCCGTCCGGTGGGAACGATCGCGCCCCCGCCCTCCCGGCGGACCGGGTGGGCGGGGGCGCGGCTGGTTCGCGGGGTGCGGCCGGTCAGGCCGCCGGAGCCGAGGAGACCAGGACGAACTCGTTGTAGGGGAAGACCTTCCCGGCGGCGCGGGGGAACGGGAAGGAGTACGTGCGCTGCGTGGTCAGACCCGCGTCGGCGGCGTAGGCCCGCAGTTCCTCGAAGCCGATGAAGCGCACATGCGTGGCGTCCGTGCGGTAGCCGGCCTCCTGCGGGGTGATCAGGACCACCGAGCCGCCGGGCTTCACATACGGCAGGTACTGGGCGAGCAGACCGGACGCGACGTCCTCGTCCAGGTGCTCCAGCACGTGCGCGCACAGCAGGCTGTCGAACGAACCGGGACCGCAGTCCGCTGCCTCGGCCAGCTCCTCCGGGGTGTACGCGGTCAGACCGCGCTCACGGGCGGTCGCCACCGACGTCGGGTTGTGGTCCACGCCCACGCTGTCCGGACCGCAGTTCTGCAGGTTGCGGCCCAGTCCGCAGCCGATGTCGAGCACCCGGCCCAGCTTCAGGCGGCGCAGGTTCCAGCGGTACGGGGCCTGCGTGGGAAGCAGCCGCTTGATGCCGGCCTTTTCCAGGGTCGCCAGACGCTCGGTGTAGTTGGCGTCTGCGGTGCTCTTACGGTCCTGCGAGGTGTCGGACATCAGCCGGAGTAGCTTTCTCTGGGATGAACGGGAAGAACGCTGGGTGACAAGAGGACGTCTCGGCCCGGAGACCGGCGATGGGCGGCCTTGTCCGAGCCGACCTGGACGGGAGGCACTCTCCGTGAACGCTAGCAGCGCGGAGAACGCAAACACCAGGGCCGACCGGCACGGTGGCCGACGGGCCCTCAGCTGTGATCGGAAAGCAGCAGGTCAGCGACTCGGGAGGCGGCCGAGCCGTCATCCAGGGGGCAGAAGGCGGTGCGGAAGCGGGCGTAGCTCTCCGCACTCCGCAGGGTGACGGAGTCCAGATCGCGCAGCGCGCCGATCAGATCGTCGGTGCTGCGCAGCAGCGGGCCGGGCGCCTGGGCCTCGAAATCGAGGTAGAAACCGCGCACGGTGTCCCGGTAGTGGTCCAGGTCCGGGGTGAGGAACAGCATGGGGCGCCCGGTGTTCGCGAAGTCGGTCATCACGGACGAGTAGTCGGTGACGAGCACGTCCGCGATCAGCAGCAGCTCCGCGAGATCCGGGTAACCGGACACGTCATGGGCGAAGCCGCCGCCGTTGACCGGCACCCGGTCCGCGACCAGTGGATGGGCGCGCACCAGGAGCACGTGGTCGGCGGCGAGCGCCGACTCGGCGGCGGCGAGGTCCAGGGCCAGGTCCAGCCGGTAGTGCCGGTCGTCGTACGCCCGGTCGTCGCGCTGGGTGGGGGCGTACAGGACGACCCGCTTGCCCGCCGGGAGGCAGAGCCGGGTGCGGACCTCCTCGGCGAGCTTGTCCCGGTCGTCGGCGAAGAGCAGATCGGTGCGCGGCAGCCCGGTCTCGACGACCTCACCGTCGTAACCGAGCGCCTGGCGCAGCAGCGGGGTGCTGTACGGGTTCGGGGAGAGCAGCACGTCCCACTGGTGGCCGCGCCGGGGCTGCGGCCACAGGTGGGCGAGGTCGGCGCACAGGGTGCCGGCCAGGTCCTGGCCGATCCGCTTGACGGGGGTGCCGTGCCAGGTCTGGACGACCCGCTGCCCCTCGCGCCGCTCGAACCAGGCGGGCAGATGGGTGTTGGTGACGAGGTGCCGGCTGCGGGCGAGCGCCTCGTGCCACGCCGCGCTGCCGTGGGTGACGGCGCGCGCCGTGGGCGGCAGCTGCACACGGGCGTCGCCGACCACCCACAGGTGGTCCAGGGCGGCGCCGCGGCGCACCAGCTCCTCGTGCACGGCACGCGGCGAGTCCGAGTACTGGCGCCCGTCGAAGCTGCTGTACAGCACGGTGTCGCGCAGCGTACGGGCGCGGGCCTGCGGATAGTGCCGCTCGCGCAGCAGCCGCCCGCGGTACGGGCCGCGGTCCTCCGGCGCCACGGCGGGACCGGCGTCCAGGAACAGCTGGTCGTGGCAGCGGCGGTCCAGCGTGAGGGCCCGGTCCGCGTCCGGCTGCCGCGTCGGGACCGGGAGCGGTAGCGGAAGGGACGGGAACGCGCAGGGAGCCACGTGGACGGGGGTCTCGCAGGTGACGTCGGCGCCGTCCGCGCTGCCGGTGCGCAGGTGGAGGTACCAGTGGCCCTCGGTCGGCGCGGCCTCCGCGGGCCGGACGGTCACGCTGAAGCGGTCCCCGTCCGAGGTGACCGGGAAGGCGGCTTCCGCCCGGTGCGTGCCGTGCCGCAGCACCAGCTCGGCTCCCGCGGGGGTCATGGCCGGCAGCTCGCCCTCGATGAGCAGCGAACCGTCCGCCCGCAGCCCCACCTGGTCGGCCACCGCCCGGAGCGTACGGTCCCGCAGCTCCAGGTCACCCGCGGCGGTGACGCCGAGGACCAGCTCACGGCGGAGCCCGCCGAGCAGCGGGTCGGTGCCGAGCGCGTACCGGCCGGGCGACAGCGACGGGCCGACGGCGATCCGGGTCGACCCGTCGGTCAGGGTGAAGGCGACGTCCCAGGTCGCGCTCGCCCCGGGGAGGCGCCCGGCGGGCCGTCGGTCCTGGCGCCGCTGCCGTCGGCGGGGGTCGGGGCGGGGGCGGTGGCGCGGGCGGTCGCCAGGTCCGCGAGGGAGAACCGGCTGGTGACGACGCTTCCGGGCCTTCCTGCGGTGCCGGCCGGGCGGCAGACGGCGGGGTATTCGAAGAACGTTCCGGAGGCGCGGTGGGTCAGCAGCAGGGTGCGCGGCTGCTCCCTGCCGCTGTTGACGGCGAGCACTTCGACGGTGTCGTCGTCCAGTGCGTGATGTCCGGTCAGCCGGACGTCGACCGGTTCGACCGACAGCCGCAGCCGGCCGTCCTCGAAGCAGGGGACGAGGCGCAGCCCGTCGCCCAGCGGATGCGGCACCGGTGAGGCGCCCGAGCCGGTGTCCCCAGCGTGCACCTCGGTGGTCCTGACGACGCCGGAGGTCGCCACGGTGACGCCCAGCCGCCACCGGCCCGCGGTCCACCGGCCGCCGCGCCGCAGCCGCTTGGGGTCGACGGTGATCTCGAAGCCGGACCAGTCGTAGCAGTGCTGCTCCTGCCGCGAGGCGTCCGTGGCCTCCGGGACCGGCACGGTACGCAGCGGTACCAGGAGTTTGCGGCGGCCCGACGTCAGGACCGCGGTCTTCAGCGACCTGCGCTTCGCGGAGACGTCGAGGTTCTGGATGTACGCATAGCCCCTGAGCACGAGCTTGCCGTCCTGCCAGCGCGTTTCCAGGAGGCGGGACCGTACGGAGAGGTCGGCCGCGGACAGCGCGGCCACGTCGTGCGGCAGCCGGATCGTGCCACCGGCGCCCGCGCCGTCGGGGATCTCGGCGCGCCTGCGGAGCGGGGGGCCCGCGACGGTGAAGCCGGCGTGGTTGCGCTCCTCGTGCGCCAGCACGGCGAGCAGGTCGTCGAGCCGGCCCTCGCGGATGAGGTGGCAGGTGATCCGCGGTCCTACCGGGAGTTCGCCCAGGAGGGCGGGGTCGACGCGGGTGAGGAAGTCGCGGGCGCGGTCCATGAAGACGTCGCGGTACTCGGGGCCGGCCATCGGCAGCGCGGCGGCGCGGTCCAGCAAGTCACCGGAGAGGACGGAACGGTCGTACTCCAGCTTGCCCGCCTCCCGCTGGTGCGTCGATGCCGACTTCTCCGCAAGGAAACGGCTGACGCCGTCGACGGCCGCGAAGTGGTCCCGCAGGTCCTGGACGTCGGTGCGGCGACGGGTCGCCGGGCCGGGGCCTGGGCGGTCGCGCACCCGCTCGGGCAGGACGTCGACGGCTTCGGCGAGGAAGTGCGCGGGGATCGTGACCGCGCCGTCCTCGTGGCGGACGTCTTCGGGGAACGTGAGGGCGTGGCGGTCCCAGAAGGCGCGGCGGAACACCTTGTTGGTCGCCGAACGGTCCGCGAGGAGGGTGAGGTCCCGGGTGATGTGGGTGGTGCCCGTGCCGGTGGCTCGGAAGGCGGTCGCGAGGTCCGCGCCCGAGCGGTCCAGCCGGGTCACCAGCTTCTCGTACGTGCGGGGCGGGAGGGTGTCGTCCCCGTCGAGGAAGGTCAGGTACGTGGTGCGGGGATCCGCCTGTCCTGCTCCCGTGTTGCGGGCGTGACCGAGGCCCCGCGGGTCCGGCCGCGCGGTGCGTACCAGCCGGAAGCGCCGGTCGTTCTCGGCGAACCGCCGCGCGATCTCCGGGGCGCGGTCCGCGTCCCCGTCCACCACGTCGACCATCACCACATCGAGTGCGTCCAGCGTCTGTTCCGCGACCGACCGGAGGCATGCCTCCAGGTGCTGCTCGACGTGGTGGACGGGGACGACGACGGTCAGTCGGGGCGTCATACGGCGGCTGGGGCCTTTCCGGGCGGGGTGCGGGTGCCGGGGACGGGCTCTCCGAGCCCGTCCCCTCCCGTCGCCGGGCCTGCTCGACCCGGCGTGGCGATCTGGTCGACATAGAGTAGCCGCTCAGTCGCCCAACGTAGTCGCCCGGAAAGTGGTGTTGCCCCGCCCGGTCGTCAGCCGCGGCGGCTCACCACCGCCTTCGTGATGAACGGCGGCAGCACGTTCACCGCGAAGCGCCGCAGCGGGGAGCGGCGGCGCTTCGCGGGCGCGGGCGCCGCGGGTGCCGGTGCCGGGATCGCCACCGGGGCGGCCTCGGCCGGGATGGTGCCCTGGTGGCGGGAGGCGGGCTGGGCGGGGAGGGCGGCCTTCCGTCCGTTGATCCGGATGAGCTGTTCGCCGGCGACGGTCTGCACCTCGTGCCAGAGGTCCTCGCGGGTCTCCAGCCAGGTCAGCAGCTCGGCGCGCACGGCCGCCGGGTCGCCCCAGGTGCCGTAGAGCTTCCGCTCGGTGATGCAGATGACGTGCAGCCCGCCGGTGGTCACGGCCTGCCAGGCCGCGGCGGCGACGCCGGGGCAGTGCTCGGCGCGGAAGTCGTCGAGGACGACCACGCCGTGCGCCTTCAGCAGGTCCCGGGCGTCGGTGATGTCCGCGTGGACGTGCTCGTAGAGGTGCGAGGCGTCGATGTGGACGAACCGGCAGCTGTCGGCGGTGACATGGTCGGGCACCACCGAGGACAGGCCCTGGACGACCGTCGGCAGCTCCTCGTGGAAGGAGAGGTAGTTCGCCTCGAACGCCCGCCGGGTGAGGGTGGAGTACGACCTGGCCATCTCGGCGCTGTTGTCGCTGTCCTCGGCGGGCGCGTCGAACAGGTCGCAGACCGTGAAGCGCTCTCCCTCGCGGCGGTAGGAGCCCGTGAAGATGGCGCTCTTGCCCATGTACACCCCCACTTCCAGCAGGTCGCCCGGCTCGGTGCGCTCCTGCTGCCGGCTGAGGAGCCAGTCGAAGAGCAGCTGGTCGGCCGGGAAGAACCAGCCCTTCACCTCGGCCAGTTCGGTGGGGGTGGGGAGCTGCTCGGTGGGCTTGGTGGGGGCTTCCATGGGTGTTCCGTTCAGCTGGGCGCGAGTGAGGCGGAGAGGGATCCGGTGTGCGGGCGGCTGGACAGCGCGCGCACATGGCCGGGGGCGGGCGCCGGGCGGCGGTCCTGGAGCGGGATCACCGACGGGAGGGTGTCGCCGCGGTTCTCCAGGAACAGCCGGCGGACGACGCGTTCCGCGGCGTATCCGTCGTCGTACGGGCAGAACCGTTCGCGGAACGCGGCGCGCAGCTGGGCCGAGCGGGGCCCGCGCCAGGCGTCGGTCGCGAGGATGTCGATCAACTCGTCCTCGCTGCGCGCGAGGAGGCCGGGCGGGTGCGCGGTGATGTCGAAGTAGGCTCCGCGCGAGGCACGGTAGACCTCCCAGTCCTCGGCATGGATGACGATGGGCCGGTCGAGATTGGCGTAGTCGAACATCAGCGACGAATAGTCGGTGAGCAGCACGTCCGAGGCCAGGCACAGCTGCTCGACGGACGGGTGCCGGGACACATCGAGGAAGACCGGCTGTCCGGCAGCGTGCTGGGCGCCGGTGTCGTAGAGGTGATGTGTGCGCATCAGGACCGTGAATCCGGGGCCAAGTTCGCGGGCGATCCGCTCCACATCGAGATCGGCGTGGAAACCGGCGCGGTAGTCGCGGTGGGTGGGTGCGTAGAGCACCGCCGTGGAGTCGCGCGGAATGCCCAGGTCGGCGCGGATGCGGAGCACGTCGTCGGTGGTGGCCCGCTGGTAGACGTCGTTGCGGGGCTGGCCGTACTCCAGGGTGGTGAAGCCGGAGGGGTAGGCGCGTTCCCAGGTGAGGCTGGAGTGCCGGCTGGACGACAGGTTGTAGTCCCAGAGGTCCGCCTGGGCGAGGACGTGTTCGCAGTCCGTCGACTTCGCGGCGGCCGGGAAGTCCCGCAGGTCCAGGCCCATGTGCTTGAGCGGGGTGCCGTGGTGCGTCTGGAGGGTGAGCTGGCCGGCGCGCTTGGTGTAGCGGGGGTGCAGGTCGTCGTTGGTGACCAGGTACTTGGCCCGGGCCATCGCCGTCCAGTACGCGGCCGAGCCCGGCTGCAGCCGGCGTACGCCCGGCGGCAGGGTGTGGGCGTGCTCGGGGGTGGTGACCCAGGCGGTGCGGATGTGCGGCGCCAGCTCGCGCAGCCGGGTCTCGATCGCGGCCGGGTTGCAGACGTAGCCGCGGTTCCCGTACGCGGCGAAGACCGTCAGGTCCTGGTCGAGGGCGCGGCGGCGCTGGAGGCGGTAGTGCAGCCGCAGCGCCGCCTCGCGGATCCGGCCGTACCGGGCGGCGACCCGGGCCTGGGCCCGCAGCCGCGTCCGGTGGACGCCGCCGAGCGCCTGGAAGGCGCGGCGGGCCCCGAGGCGCACCAGGAGGTAGCGCAGTCCGGCCTGGCCGAAGGGGGTGGGGGCGCGGAAGGCCCGCGGGCGGTGCCGTCGGTAGTAGGCGCGGCACCGTTTGAAGTAGTCGGCGCGCGAGGAACGCGGCAGCCGGTCGGGGGAGTTGTAGACGGTGGTGAGGTGGTCGAGCATCCGGCGGAAGAGGGCGGGCCGCCAGTGCTCCAGCCGGGGATGGCTGTCGAGGAAGGCGAAGACCCGGTCGTACTGCTTGAAGATGTCGAAGTGCCGGCGGCTGGTGGTGCCGAGGAGGGTGCCGCGGCGGCGCTGCCGGTAGCGGACGCACACCTGGTCCAGGACGGCGACGGTGCCGGCGGCCAGCAGCGCCGGGTACGTCCACGCGGTGGCCTCGTAGTAGCCGGGCGGGAAGGTGAGGTCCACCCGCTCGGTGAACTCCCGGCGGTAGGCCTTGTTCCAGACGACGGTGAGGAGCTGGAGCAGTTCCGGGCGGTCGCCGAGGGTGAACGTCTCCGGTCCGGTCTGGCTCAGGTGCCCGGCGAGGCCGTTGCGCCGGGCTTCGCCGTTCCAGTAGGTGCGCTCGTAGTCGAAGACGAGGATGTCGGGGCCGCCGGTCTCCTTGAGGCGGTCGGTGATCGCCAGCAGGGAGCCGGGGGCGAGGCTGTCGTCGCCGTCGAGGAAGAGCAGGTAGTCGCCGGTGGCGCGGATCAGCCCGGCGTTGCGGGCGTGGCCGGGGCCGACGTTCTCGGGGAGGTGGATGGCGGTGATCCGGCGGTCGCGGCCGGCGAACTCGTCGATGATGTCGCCGCTGCCGTCCGGTGAGCCGTCGTTCACCACGATCAGCTCGAAGTCGGTGAAGGACTGGGTCGTTACGGATTCCAGGCAGGCGTGCAGATAGGCCTGAACCTTGTAGGCGGGAACGATGACGCTGAACCGGGGCAAGGGACATCCAGGTGTTGACGCGGGCGCTGTGGACGGGCGCCCGCGTACACACGAGGATTGCTCGGTTATCGGATGAACAATGACGTACGCGGCCTGTGCCCGTTATATGGGGCGCAACGTCGCGGAGAGTGATCTGGTTACGGCGTCCAGGGGTGAGCTTCCCGCCGGTGGGCGCGGGCTACTTCACGGCGCCGGCCATCACCCCCGAGACGAACTGCCGCTGGAAGGCGAAGAACACCACGAGCGGGATGACCATGGACACGAACGCGCCCGGCGCGAGGATGTCGATGTTGCTGCCGAACTGCCGGACCTGCTGCTGCAGGGCGACGGTGATCGGCTGCGAGTCGCTGTCGGCGAAGATCAGCGCCACCAGCATGTCGTTCCACACCCACAGGAACTGGAAAATGCCCAGCGAGGCGATGGCGGGGCCGCCCAGCGGCATGATCACGGTGGTGAAGAGCCGCAGCTCACCGGCTCCGTCCAGCCGCGCCGCCTCCAGCAGTTCGCGCGGGATCTCGGCGAAGAAGTTCCGCAGCAGGAAGATCGCGAACGGCAGGCCGAAGGCGGTGTGGAAGAGCACGACGCCGGTGATGTCGCCGAAGATGCCGATCTTCCCGAAGAGCTGGGCGACCGGGATCAGCGCCACCTGGATGGGGACCACCAGCAGGCCCACCACGGCCAGGAACCACCAGTCGCGGCCCCGGAAGTCCATCCACGCGAACGCGTAGCCGGCCAGCGAGCCGATGACGACGACGAGCAGCGTGGTGGGGACGGTGATCAGGATGGTGTTGACCAGCGAGTTGACGACGGTGTCGTTGCTGAGCAGCGACTTGTAGTTGGAGACGGTGAGCTGGGACGGGGAGCTGAGGACCTTCCACCAGCCGGACGCCGCGATGTCCGTGGGGTCGCGCAGGGAGGACAGCAGCAGACCGATGGTCGGCAGCAGCCAGAAGAGCGCGACCACGATGAGGAAGACGCGTACCGCGCCTCCGCTGACCCAGGAGGCGAGTTTCGCCGCGATCGCGCTCATCGTCGTGCCTCTCTGCGCAGCCGCCGGATATTGAAGATCATCACGGGCAGGACGAGCAGCAGCAGAAGAACGCCGATCGCACTGCCGACGCCCTGGTCGTTGCCGCCGCCGAAGGACTTCAGATACAGCTGCAGGGCGAGCACGTTGGCGTCGCTCTGGGAGGCGCCCGGGGCGATGATGTAGACGAGGTCGAAGATCTTCAGCACGTTGATCATCAGCGTGATGAGGACCACCACCAGCACCGGTGCCAGCAGCGGCACGGTGATCTTCCGGAACACCTGCCACTCGTTCGCGCCGTCCACCCGTGCCTGCTCCAGCAGTTCACGCGGCACGCCCGCCAGGCCGGCCGCGATCAGCACCATCGCGAAGCCCGCCCACATCCAGATGTACGAGACGATGATCGACGGCGTGACCAGGCTCGGTCCGAGCCAGTCCACCCCGTTGTACTGGGTGGCGAAGTTGGACGAGGGCAGCCGCAGCTGGGCGCCGGCCGCCGCGGCCGGCAGCGAGAACGTGCCGTCGTCACCGGACTTCGCCGACGCGACGACCTTCCCGTCCTTCACCGCCTCGACCTTCACGCCGGGCAGTGCCTTCTCGCCCGGGTCGATCGCGCCGGTCGTGCCGCCGCCACCGGGCTTGAAGTCCAGCCACACCGTGCCCGAGACGCCGCCGTCCGCCGCGGGCGCGGCGGCCTTGGCGTCCTGTGCGTCGCCCGGAATCTTGTTCTGCGGGATGCCGATCAGCGGCAGCGCCGCCGCCGTGCCCGGCTGCGCCGGTGCCTTGGTGGTGAACGAGCCGCCCGCCGACGGCGCGAGATCGGCGTTGGGACGCGGTCTGGCGCCCGGATAGGCGGACGCCTCGGCGAAGGTGTCATGGATGCCGACCACGACCGCGTTGGCGACGCCGCGGTCCGGGTCGTTCTCGTAGACCAGCCGGAAGATGATGCCGGCCGCCAGCATCGAGATCGCCATCGGCATGAAGACGACGAGCTTGAAGGCCGTGCCCCAGGAGACCCGTTCGGTCAGCACCGCGAAGATCAGGCCCAGCGCGGTGGCCACCACCGGGGCGATGACCACCCAGATCGCGTTGTTCTTGACGGCCGTCAGATTGCTGTGGTCGGTGAAGACCTCGCCGAAGTTCTTCAGGCCGACGAACGCCGAGTTGTCCGCGTCGAAGAGGCTGCGCTGGATCGTGTACCCGATCGGGTACAGCACCAGCGAGCCGAGCAGCACCAGCGCGGGCAGCAGGAAGACCAGTGCCACCCAGGGGCGGGTGCCCATCAGGGACTTACGCTTCACGGGAGGCGGGCCGGCCGCGGCCGGCCCGCCTCCCGTGGTCACTGTCGAGGCCACCGGTGCCTCAGTTCTTGTACGCCTTGGCGGCGTCCGCTTCGAGTTTCGCCTGGGCGCCCGCCACGTCGGCCGGCTTCACCAGGAAGTCCTGCAGGTCCTTCCATTCGCCCTCGCCCTTGGTCCCGCCGAAGGCGGCGGGTGCCTGGTCGGACATGTCGAAGCGGAAGTCGTCGCCCGCCGAGATCAGCGCCTTGGCGATCGAGCGCGAGACCTCGTCGGGGTAGGCCGCCGGATCCAGCGACTTGTTCGGCGACACGTAACCGCCGGGCTTCGCCCACACCTGCGCCGCGTCGGTCGAGGCGAGGAAGGTCAGCAGCGCCTGGGCGCCCTTGCCGTCCTTCAGCACCACGGCGACGTCGCCGCCGCTGACCACGGGCGGCTTGCCACTGCCGACGGCCGGGAAGGGGAACACCTTGGCGTCGGTGCCGACCTTCGCCTTGGTGCTGGAGGAGATCACCGCGGCGGAGAAGTCGCCCTCGTAGACCATCGCGGCACCGGGCGGGGTGCCGGTGAACGTCTGACTGATCGACTTCGGGAAGTCGGTCTGCAGCGCGCCGCTCTGGCCGCCCGCTATCAGGTCCTTCTTGCCGAACAGCCCGGCCAGCGTGGTCAGCGCGTCCTTGACGGACGGGTCGGTCCACTTGATCTTGTGCTGCGCGAGCTGGTCGTACTTCTCGGGCCCCGCCTGGCTCAGATAGACGTTCTCGAACCAGTCGGTGAGGGTCCAGCCGTCCGCGCCGCCGACCGATACCGGGGGCGTGCCCGACTCGAAGACGGTCTCCGCGGCCTTCAGGAAGTCGTCCCACGTCTTCGGCTCGGTGACGCCCGCCTGCTGGAAGGCCGCGGTGTTGTACCAGATCAGCGACTTGTTGGCGGCCTTGGCGTAGACCCCGTACTGCTTGCCCTGATAGGCGCCGAGATCCTGCCAGCCCTTCGAGAAGTTCTTGGTCAGCTGCGCCTGGGCCTCGGGCCCGATCGGCTTGAGCCAGCCCTTGTCCGCGAACTGGTGCAGCACGCCGACCTGGGGAAGGAACGCCACATCCGGCGGCGCCCCGCCCTGGATCTTCGTCCCGAGGAAGGTGGAGGTGCTGTCGCCGGTCGGGACGAACGTCACCTTCGCGCCGGTGCGCTTCTCGAACTCGTCCAGCACACCCCGGAAGTTCTTCTGCTCGGCGCCGGTCCACACGGCGGCCACTTCGAGCTTCTGGCCCTTGAGATCCGGCAACTGGAGCCCCGACGACGAGGCCGAAGGAGCGCCCGAGGACGGCCCCGCGTCCTTCTTGTCGTCACTGCCGCAGCCGGCCGCGGTGAGCGCCAGTGCGGCGGCCGCCACAACGGCCAGCGCGGTTCGTGCCTGGTGGTTGTGCGCGCGCGTGCTGAATGTACGCATCTGCTCATCCCCTCGGTCCGGTCCGTCTGTCCTACGCCCGCGCCGATCGGCGACGCAAGGGCATGGGCGGGGTATAGGGGTTGATCGTGACCTTGACGTGATGCGGCGTCAGAGGGGTTTAATCACCGGAGAATTGGGCCCCCGCGCGATCCGCCGGGGCCGGCGGTCGCGCATCCGTCACACCGGTGGTCGGGCCGGGCCCCCGCCGTCACACCAGTGGTCGGGCCGTCGCGCAGCTGTCACACCAGCGGCTGGGCCGGGGCCGCCCCCGCGGATTCCGCGGCCCGTTGCAGCGCGCTGGCGAGCAGCGCCAGGTCCGTCGGCCCGTTGCCGAGCTCGCGCAGCGGCCGGCGGGTCGGCGGGTCGCCCATCCGTTCCCACTCCAGCGGTACGACCGTGGGCCGCAGCGTCGCCGTACGGGGGATGCGTCCGCTGACCCGGCCCGCCTGGAACGGCGCCACCGCGCCGCCGGGACGGCGCAGATAGCCGCGGCCGGGCACCTCCTCGTCCAGCCCCGCCGGGTCCTCGACATGGACCAGCAGGGCGGCCGACGCGGGGTCCTCGGTGCGCAGCGCGATCCGCAGCCGTGACCGTTCGTCCGCCTCGGTCCCCGAGGTGCGCTCCGGGCGCCCCGTCGACGCGATCAGGTGCACGCCGAGCCGCTCGCCCTCGCGGGCCACCGCCTCCAGCGCCCGCACGACGGAACCGGCCGCCGGGCGGCCGGTGCTGCCGAGCCCCGGCGCCACCAGCGCGTCGAAGTCGTCGACCACGACCACCAGCCGGGGGAGCGCGGAGTCGCTGCGGGTCTGGACGCGCAGCGCGCCCTGCTCGGACGGTTTGCGGCCGTCGCCCCGCCCGCCGTCGCCGCGCGCCGTCGACTGCCGGGGCACGGTCACCATCCGGTCCGCGTGCCACTCCCCGAAGCCCTGGCCGCCCAGCAGCTCCTCGCGGCGCTTGAGCTCCGCGCCGAGCGCCTGGGCGAACTCCCGCATGCGGGTCGGGTCGGAGGCCGCCAGATACGTCGAGACATGCGGCAGGTCCGTGACCGCGCGCAGTCCTTCGCCGCGCTCGGTGCCCGCGCCGTCGACCAGGACCAGCGCCAGCCGGTCCGGCCGTTCGGCGGCGGCGAGGGCCGAGGCGATCGAGCGCAGCAGCTCGGTCTTCCCCGAACCGGCGGCGCCGCCCACCATCAGATGCGGCCCCTCGGCCGCCAGGTCCACGACGACCCGGCCGCCGGAACCCGAGCCCAGCACCGCCAGGGCGCGGCCTCCGGCCCGGGCGTAACCGGTGAGGGCCGACTGGCCGCCGTCCCGCCCGGGCTCCTCGGCGCCCGCGTCGTCCGGGGCGCCGTCCCAGCGGGCGGTGATCTTCGCGGGGGTGGCCAGCGCCAGATCCAGCGCGTCCAGCAGCCGCACGGTGCGCGGCAGCGCGTTGCGGGCGCGCGGCGCCGTGGTGTCGGTCTCCCGCAGCGGTGCGAGGGCCCGCGCGAAACGCTCCGCCCACGCGGGCGAGACCGCGTCGACGACGACCTGCGCCGGCCCGTACGGATCCATCCGCAGGGTCGTCGCCACATCGCCCGACAGCTGGGCGACGGCGCCGCACTCCGTCGCGAGCCGGTCCGGCGACTCGGCCAGGCACAGCACATGCATCCCGACCGAGGGACCGGCGGCCGCTATCCGTCCGAGGGTGTCGCGCAGCGTCGCGGAATCGGGGTCGCCGTCCACGACGACCAGGGTGTACGGACCCTCACGGTGGGCCGCGGCCTCGGCGACGGCCTCCGGCGCGGCCCCGGCCCAGCCGGAGCCCAGCGGGCCCTCCTCCAGCCGGCGGGCCAGCTCCGTGACCCGCGCCGCGGCCTGGTCGCGGTCGAAGGCGAGCAGCAGCCGGCAGTCCTGGCCGTGCGCGGGACGCAGCTGCGGCAGCCAGTTGAGCCAGGACCACTCGTCGGCCCGCTGCTCGGCGCCGCGCGAGCGGTCGGCACTGATCAGGACGAGCTCCAGCGTGCTGGGGGCGTGCAGCGCGCAGGCCTGCGCCAGCACCGCGCGGGCCAGCCCGGCCAGCCGCGGCCGGGGCCCGGTGAGGCCGAGCGCGAAGGTGTGCGGATCGCGCAGGTCGACGGTGAAGGGGACGGTGCGCAGGGTGCCCGCGCCGTCCTCCGACGGCAGATCGGCCGTGCCCAGCCGCAGCGTCAGCGCGTCCGGGTGGTCGGGCCCGCGCTCCCACAGCCTGCGGCCGGGGCCCAGCGCGGTCAGCAGCACGGTGGCCGGGTCCGGCCAGCGCTCGCGCAGCGCGGCCGCCTCGGCGGCCAGCCGGGCGCCGTCCGCGCCCTGGCCCGCCGCACCGCTCCCGGTCCGGCCGGCCGCCAGCCGCCGTGCCCAGGCTCCTATGGTCCCGGCGACCCGTCCGGCGCCGGGCTGCGGCGGCTTCGGCACCCGCACCTGCACCGTGTCGTCCGGCCGGAGCCGTTCGCCGCGGCCGTACGTCGCGGTGTCGTCCGTCCCCTCGCTGTGGTCGGCGTAGCCGTGCGAACCGCTGCGCGGGGTGTCCAGCCGGCGTGAGGGGCCGGCGGCGGGCGGGACGGGGCCGGGCGGCGCGGACGGCCGCGGCGGCGGGGCGGCCGCCTCGGGACTCCGGTGGGCGGCGGGCGCGGACTCCGTACGGGGCGCGGACTCCGGGCGGGGGCCGGGGTACGTGGCGGAGCCGTGGCCACCGCCTGCGCGTGCCGCCCCGCCGGTCCGTCCGGTCGTGGACGCGTTCCCCGGGAGGAGGGTGACCCGCAGATGGCCCTCGCTGTCGGGCGCCGCCGGGACGGCCGCGTCCCGCGGGCCGGGTTCCAGGTGGAGGGTGGATTCACCGATCCGCAGCAGCGCGCCGGGGGAGAGCGCGACCGGCCGCTCCCCGACGGGGCGGTCGTCGACGGTGGTGCCGTTGGTCGAGCCGAGGTCGGCGACGGTGACCCGGCCGTCGGCCGCGACCGTCACGGCGCAGTGCAGCCGGGAGACGTCCGGGTCGTCCAGCGGGACATCGGCCTCGGCGGAGCGTCCGATCCTGACCTGGCCGCCCTGCAGCAGATGGACGCCGCCGGAGTCCGGACCGCCGATGACGCACAGCCGGGCCGGGGCGGACGCGCCCGACGGCGGCTCCGCGTGCTGCTCGGCGGGGGTGTGCAGCGACAGCACGGCGCCGTCCACCAGCGGTGGCATGCCGAGCAGCGCGCCCGGGTCGAGCCGCTCGGCGCCCGAGTAGAGCGCGACCGAGGAGCCGGAGGAGCGCGCGGGCTGGCCGGAGCCGGCTCCGGACGCGAGCGCTCCGGAAACCGCGCTCAGCGCGGTCCCCGCGGGCGCGGTGACCAGCACGTCGCAGGTGCGCCCCGCTCGGCCGCTGCGCGGCCCGAGGACGGTCAGCCGGATCTGCATCTCGTCCGCGGTCCCTTCTGCCCGGATGCCTGGCAGGAAGCCTCCCCACCGCGCACGGGCGCGTCGACACGTACAAGCACGAGCGGGCGGGCGTCTGTTGCCCCGTCACACCCGTACGGGATGCATCCTCCCACTTGCCACTGACAACCCGCCCCCGGTCCTGACAGGAGCGATCTTGAATGATCAGTTGTTGACCGGAAAGGTGCTGCTTGTCGCAATGGGGGCCGGTCGCGGAGCAACCAAGCGGTGGCCTGCCGCGTCCTACCCCCGAGCTCCGTTTTTTGTACATGCGGCCTGTGTATGCGGCTGTCAGCGGGCCGCCGCGGCCGTCCGCACTACAGTTGGCACGGTCGGCCCACAGGCCGCGGCTCAGCAGGGAACCTCGAAGTACCACGAAGCACCACCAAGACCAGGGAGCGCATGACGTGCGGCCGGTAGGCAGCAAGTACCTCCTCGAGGAGGTACTCGGACGCGGGGCCACGGGGACCGTCTGGCGCGCCCAGGTGCGCGACGAGGACGGCGTCGTGGCGATCAAGGTGCTCAAGGAAGAGCTCGCGAGCGACCCCGACATCGTGATGCGCTTCCTGCGCGAGCGCGCCGTACTCGTACGGCTGCGCCACCCGCACATCGTGCGGGTCAGGGACCTGGTGGTCGAGGGCGATCTGCTGGCCCTGGTGATGGACCTCGTCGACGGCCCGGACCTGCACCAGTACCTGCGCGACAACGGCCCGTTCTCGCCGGTCGGCGCCGCCCTGCTGACCGCCGCCGTCGCCGACGCGCTCGCCGCCAGCCACGCCGACGGCGTGGTGCACCGCGACCTCAAGCCCGCGAACGTGCTGCTCGCCACGACCTACGGCGAAGACGGCAGCCCGCGCATGCACCCGATGCTCACCGACTTCGGCATCGCCCGTCTGGCGGATTCGCCCGGCATCACCCGCACCCACGAGTTCGTCGGCACCCCGGCCTACGTCGCGCCGGAGTCCGCGCAGGGCAAGCCGCAGACGTCCGCCGTGGACCTGTACGGCGCGGGCATCCTGCTCTACGAGCTGGTCACCGGCCGTGCGCCGTTCCGCGGCGACAACGCGCTGGAGGTGCTGCACGCGCACCTGAGCCAGGAGCCGGTGCGCCCCGGCAACGTGCCGGAACCGCTGTGGACGGTCATCGAGCGCTGTCTGCGGAAGAACCCGGAGGAGCGGCCCAGCGCCGAGAACCTGGCCCGCGCGCTGCGCGTGGCCGCCGCCGGGATCGGCGTGCACGCGACTCCCGCCGAGGCGGAGGCGGCGCTCGGCGTCGCCGCGCTGCTCGGCCCCGACCTCGCGCCGACCACCGTCCCCGGGAGCGCCGACCCGACCCAGGTGCTGCCCGCGCACCGCTACGACCCGAACGGCGCGACCGGCGTGCTGCCGGTCGCCACCGCGTCCGGCGCCGACGGCACCCGCGTCCTGCCGCCGGTGCCCGACGGCCCGCCGCAGGGCCACGCGGATCAGCAGCAGGGCCCGCACCCCTGGCAGTCCCAGCTCAGCGCCGCCCGCCAGCGCGGCGAGCAGACGGAGCTGCAGTACCTCGACCCGGAGCAGGACCCGCTGCGGCGCAGGCCGCGACGGCAGCCCGGCGGCCAGCCGCAGGGCCGGGGCCGGCAGGACCAGTACCAGCAGGACCAGTACGGCCAGGGCCAGTACCAGCAGCAGGGGCAGCAGCAGCCGTACGCGCCGCAGCAGCCGTCCCAGCCCCAGCCGCGCTACCAGCAGCAGCCGCAGCAGCAGGTCCAGCCGCGCTACCAGCAGCCGCAGCCGCAGCGGTACGAGCCGCAGCGGCCGCCGGAGCCCGAGCCCCGGCGCGAGCCGCGGCCGCGCAGCGCCAACCCGATGAAGATTCCGGGTCTGGGCTGCCTCAAGGGCTGTCTGACGACGATTCTCGTGCTGATCGTCATCTTTGTGGTGGTCTGGTACACCACGCCGCTCCCGGAGTGGGTCGACAGCGGCCAGAACCTCTGGGACACCACGACGGGCTGGATCAGCACCGCCTGGGACAAGGTCAACGAGGTGACCGGGTCGGGCAACTGACCCCGGCCACGCTCACCGCCGACCTTCACACCGACGTTCACGCCGACCTTCATCACGCGGGCCGCCGAGCCTCGTCATGCCCGCCGTCGACCCCCATCACGCGCGCCATGCTGCCGACTTGTCGACACCTGGCGGGTGATTTCCCCCGCAGAACCACACGTCACCACACACCGGCCCCCCGAACGGCCGCCGGGCCGCGTAGTTTTGTCGCCAACGCGACAGCGCTGCATACGGCGCGACGGACCGTCGGAGGAGTCGGAGCAGGCCTTGGCAAGGAAGATCGGCAGCCGGTACACCGCCCACCAGGTGCTGGGGCGGGGATCCGCCGGCACGGTGTGGCTGGGTGAGGGCCCCGAGGGTCCGGTCGCCATCAAACTGCTGCGCGAGGATCTCGCCTCCGACCAGGACCTCGTGGGCCGCTTCGTGCAGGAGCGCACCGCGCTCCTCTCGCTGGACCATCCGCAGATCGTCGGGATCCGTGACCTCGTCGTGGACGGCACCGACCTCGCGCTGGTCATGGACCTGGTGCGGGGCACCGACCTGCGGTCCCGTTTGGAGCGCGAGCGCCGGCTCGCCCCCGAGGCCGCCGTCGCCATCGCCGCCGATGTCGCGGACGGCCTCGCCGCCGCGCACGCGGCCGGCGTCGTCCACCGCGACGTCAAGCCCGAGAACGTGCTGCTCGACTCCGCCGCCCCCACCGGACCCGGCGGCGCGCCCCCGGCGCTCCTGACCGACTTCGGCATCGCCCGTCTCGTCGACTCCCCGCGCCGTACCCGGGCCACCCGCATCATCGGCACCCCGGACTACCTCGCCCCCGAGATCATCGAGGGCCTCCCGCCGCGGGCCAGTGTCGACATTTACGCCCTGGCGACCGTGCTCTACGAGCTGCTGGCCGGTTTCACACCGTTCGGCGGCGGCCACCCCGGCGCCGTACTGCGCCGCCATGTGACCGAGGCCGTCGCACCGCTCCCGGACGTTCCCGACGAGCTGTGGCAGCTGCTCTCGCAGTGCCTCGCCAAGGCCCCCGCGTCCCGGCTCACCGCCGGTGAGCTGGGTGAACGCCTCCGGGATCAGCTGCCGCGGCTGGCCGGGCTGCCGCCGCTCGACGTGGACGCGCCGGACGAGCACCCGGCCGACTCCGACGACGACACCCCGTACGAGCCGGACATCGGGCTGTTCGAGCCGCCGAGCCACCGCGGCGCCGTGCCGCTGGTGCGCGGCGCGGCCCCCGACTCCAGCCGCGACACCCACACGAGCATGAAGCTGCCCACCGCCGAGGAGCTGGCCGCGTACGGCCGCGGCGCCCGCTCCGGCGGTGGTCCCGGCGGATCCGGTGGCAGCGGGTCGTCCGCCGGCCGCCCGGCGAGCCCGCGGCACCGCGCCGTCTCCGACGTCGTGCGCCGCCGCCGGGTGCGCGTCGGCGCGGCGGCGGCCGCCGCACTGGTCGTCGCGGGGCTGGGCGGCTGGGGCATCGCCTCGCTGGGCGGCGACTCCGGGCCGAAGGGCCCGGCGGACAACGACCACCCCACCACCGCCCCGCCCACCACGCACCCGACCGCGCCCACCGCCGGAGCCGCCTCCCCGCAGGGCTCCATCGGCACCCCGGTCGAGCTGCCGCGCTGGTCCGCGTTCAGCGCGGTCCCCGCGCCCCGCGTGAAGCTGGTCGGCGGCCCGCGCGCCATCACCGTCGCCGGGACCACGTACGTCTTCGCCCGCGGCGAGGACAACGACGTCTGGTACGTCACCCGGGGCGTCGGCGCCTCGGGCGCCTACAGCGCCTGGCAGCACCTGACGGGAATAGGAGTCGCCGACGACCCGGCGGTCGTCTCGGCCTCGCCGGGCCGCCTGGACCTGTTCGCCCTCGGCACCGACGGCCTGCTCTACCGGCGGACCATGATCAACGGAACCTGGAACCAGTGGTACCAGGTCGACGAGCGCACCCGGTTCGACGCCGCCCCGGCCGCCGCGTCCTCCGAGCCCGGCCGGATCGACCTCGTCGGCCGGTCCGGCGGCGACCTGGTCACCGCCTCCCTCGTCGGCACCCGCTGGAACGCCTGGTCGGTGGTCCCCACCCCGGGCCGCATCACCGCCGCCCCCGGGCTCGTCTCCCGTTCGAAGGGCACCCTGGACGCGTTCGTCGTCCGCAAGGCCGACGGCGCCGTGCTGCGCCTGCCGTACTCGGCGGGCGCCTGGCGGCCGACGGTCCTCCTGCGGGGCATGGACGCGGCCGGCCGCCCCGAGCCACTGGCCTCCGGCGACCGGGTCTACGCCTTCGCCCCCGCCCCGTCCGGCGGCCTCTCGCAGGCCGCGGGCCCGGTCGCGGGCGGCGCGGAGTGGTCCGTCGCCGCCCTGCCCGGCGCCACCGCGGCGACCACCCCGGCCGCCGTCACGTCGTCCGGCCGCGTCCTCGAGCTGTACGTCCGCACCCCGGCCGGATCCCTCACCCGGGCCACCGCGCAGGTCTGACGCGCGGCGTCCGGGCGGGTGCGAGACCGGCGTCCTGGCGGGTGCGAGTGCGGCTTCCCGGCGGGTCCGGCCGACGCCTCGGGCCGGGTCCGGCCCGGGGCCCGAAAGTGTCTCCCGTCACAGGACCGCCCCCGGGCGAGAACGTCCCGTTCGACCAGCCGGTAGTCTGGACCCGTGGCAGTCGTCGATGTATCCGAAGAGCTGAAGTCCCTCTCCTCGACCATGGGGTCGATCGAGGCCGTCCTGGACCTCGACGCGATGCGGGCCGATATCGTCGTTCTCGAGGAGCAGGCCGCGGCGCCGTCCCTCTGGGACGACCCGGAGGCGGCGCAGAAGATCACGAGCAAGCTCTCGCACCTCCAGGCCGAGCTGCGCAAGGCCGAGCAGCTCCGCAGCCGGATCGACGACCTGTCGTTGATGTTCGAGCTCGCCGAGGACGAGAGCGACGCCGATGCCCTCGCCGAGGCCGAGGAAGAGCTGGTCTCGGTCCGCAAGGCGCTCGACGAACTGGAGATCCGCACCCTCCTCTCCGGTGAGTACGACGCCCGCGAGGCCCTGGTCAACATCCGTGCCGAGGCCGGTGGCGTGGACGCCGCCGACTTCGCCGAGCAGCTCCAGCGCATGTACCTGCGCTGGGCCGAGCGGCACGGCTACCAGACGGAGGTCTACGAGACCTCCTACGCGGAAGAGGCCGGCATCAAGTCGACCACCTTCGCGGTGAAGGCCCCGTACGCGTACGGCACCCTCTCCGTCGAGCAGGGCACCCACCGCCTGGTGCGCATCTCGCCCTTCGACAACCAGGGCCGCCGCCAGACCTCCTTCGCCGGCGTCGAGGTGCTCCCCGTCGTGGAGAAGACCGACCACCTCGAGATCGACGAGTCCGAGCTGCGCGTCGACGTCTACCGCGCCTCGGGCCCCGGCGGCCAGGGCGTCAACACCACCGACTCGGCGGTGCGGTTGACCCACATCCCCACCGGCATCGTGGTCTCCTGCCAGAACGAGCGCTCCCAGATCCAGAACAAGGCCAGCGCCATGAACGTCCTCCAGGCCAAGCTCCTCGAGCGCCGCCGCCAGGAGGAGCAGGCCCTGATGGACTCCCTCGGCAAGAGCGACGGCGGGAACTCCTGGGGCAGCCAGATGCGTTCGTACGTCCTGCACCCGTACCAGATGGTCAAGGACCTGCGCACCGACTACGAGGTCGGCAACCCGCAGGGCGCCCTCGACGGTGACATCGACGGCTTCATCGAAGCGGGCATCCGCTGGCGCAAGGGCCAGCAGAAGGCCTCCCAGGACTAGCCCCTGACGCGTCCGCTTCTGTCGGCAACTGCCATCCATTGGATGGCAGTTGCCATTTTTATGTCACAGCCACCTACACAACTGACCGCCATATGACGCTAATTCCGGCATTCCGGTTGGAATGACCTTGACGCTGCCGGGAATTATGGGAAAGGTGTTGCGCGGCATGCGTATGACCGGGACGTGAGTTGCCGTCCTGTCCATAGCTGCTCCACATACGAAGATCCGCTACTGGGGGTAGTTACCAGATGAGCAAGAAGAACACTCGGCTGCGCGTGGCTCGCATAGCCGCCGCCGCAGTCATCGCTGCGGGCGCGTCCTTGACCGCCGTGGGTGTGGCTCAGGCCGTTACCGTCGATGTCACCGTGAACGCCACGGACGACCCGACGCAGCCGCCGACCGACCCTCCGACCACGGACCCGACGCAGCCGCCGACGGAGCCTCCGACCACGGAGCCGACGACGGAGCCGCCGACCACCACGCCGACGACCGAGCCGACGACGGAGCCGCCGACCACCACGCCGACGACCCCGCCGACCACCACGCCGACGACGAAGCCGTCCACCCACACGCCGTCGACGAGCCCCACCACGGGCGCCCCGTCCAGCAGCACCGGCGGCACCGGTGGCGCCTGCACCCTCACCGGTGACAGCGTCGACTGCAACAACACCGGCACCGACAACCACAACACCATCCCGGTGGCCCAGGGCGACACGAGCCAGGAGCTGGCCAAGACCGGTTCCGGCGAGACCACGTTCCTGCTGGTCGGTGCCGCGACGATGATCGCCGGTGGCGTCGGCTTCCGCATGATGCCGCGCCTCACCAACCGGCGCACGGCTGCCTGATCCGGCCGCCACTAGTTCAGATACTGCAGGAGGGGCCCGGAGCGCGCAGGCGGCGCGCTCCGGGCCCCTCTCGTGCGTGGTGGATCAGGATGCGCCGGGGTACCAGTCCGGTCTCAGCACGTTGAGATCGAAGGCGGAGGCCACCGCCTGGCAGCCGTCCTCGGTCAGATTGACGTGATCCCCGCTGTCATAGTCGGCGGGAGCCGCTCCGGCGCCGAGTTTGAGGGCCGGAGGGTCAAGGGTGCTGGTCCCGTCAGGGACGGCCACGGCCGACTCGGCGTCGACGTTGTCGACGTACGGGGCCGTGATCTCCATCTGTTCGGAGATCCAGCTGTTGGTGTCGAGACGGTTGGCGTCCACCGCGTCAGTACAACGGGCGTAGCCGCGGCAGGGAGTGAGTGTGGTGAAGACGGTCTTGATGCCCCATGCCTTGAGCTGCTCGCGCAGGGTCTGGTAGGCGGTGAGAAGCGTGGTGTCGTCGGTTCCCACCAGGATGTCCTCAAGACCGCTGTTGACGACCACTGTCTTGATGCCCGGCAAGGACAGGATGTCGCGGTCCAGGCGGCTGAGCAGCGCGGGATCCACCCCCGGTCCGTAGTCCACGGCGACCTGGCTGGTCTCCATGCCGGAGGCCACGACCCCGAATGCGGGAACCCCCTGGGTGTTCGTCCGGAGCGCGGTGGCGAGAGCGCCGGAGAGACGCTTGGTTCCGGCGTGCACGGCCGTGGTGCCGGTGAAGTTCGGGTCGACCAGGCCGTCGCCGGTGACCGCCACCGTCGGCTGGTTTCCCGCGGTCGTGACGTCGATTCCGGTGAGCACGTCGGTCCAGTAGCCCCACATCGTGCCCGTGCCCGTGAACGCCGTGTTCGTGGTGTCGGCGGTGTGGTCCCCCGCGCCGACGGCGCTGACGTACATGTACCCGGACGAGGCCCAGGCGTGTTCCGGCAGGTAGACGACCTCGTTGGCCAGATGGAAACTGACCATGACGTTCTTGCCGGCGGTGACGGCGGCGGTGACCGGATCGCTGTAGACCTCGCCCCCGACGGGGATGGTGACCGAGTGACTCCCGCCGTTGAAGGTGAGATCGCCGGGCACACCGTTCGGTACCGCGCCGGACGACTGCCCGGCGAGCGTGGTGTGGTCGATGGTCAGCGGGGTGAAGCCGAGGGCATTGGACAGCCGGACGCGCAGACCGGAGCCACTGACGCTCGGGGTGGCGGCGACCCGGAAGGTCATGTCCTTGAAGTTGCTGCTCGCGTAGTGGAACGAGCCCTCGGTGGGTGAACTCCAGGCCCCGGTCCAGGCGGCACCGTTGGGAGCCGTCGCGGTGTCACGTACGGCCATGCCGAAGATGTGCAGACCGGAGATCCGGCCGTTCGGCGCATCACTGACGTCGGGAAGCGAGACGGAGTCGATCGTCGCTCCGGGCCGCAGTGGGACGGCGAAGGCGTAGATCCTGACCGGTCCGTTCGTCTGGCCGCCCGGGGAGTTGAGGTGGGGGAGGGTGGCTGACGCGAGGAGCCCGGAGCCGAACTTCCAGTCCGGTGCGGAGAGGTAGTAGGGCGACGGGGTGGAGGAACCGCTGTAGGTGATGGATCCGGTGGGGGCCGTGCAGTCGGCCGGGAGGCCCCCGCCCTGCGCACAGTTGGTGCCGGCGATCGGGCTGCCGTCCGCGATGACGGGGCTCGTGTGATCCGCGGGATCCCGGTCGGCGGCCGTGTATCCATTCGTGGCGGTGGCCAGGAAGACCAGGGCCTGCCCGCCGGCGCCGTTCATCTGGATGGTCTGGTTCGCGGCCATGACGTTGTCCGGACTGCCGGAGCCGAAGGAGGGGAGGGTGAACGTGGCTCCGTCGACGGTGATCCTGCCGCCCGGTGTCCAGCCCACCGCCTGCAGATCCTGTGCGGACAGACTCTGGCCGCTGCCGTCGGCGTTGGCCGCGCCCGGGGTGGCGTCGTTGGAGACCGCCGTGTTGTTGAATGCGGCTTGCAGGCTCGCGAAGGCGCGCGGAGCGTGCCCCAGGGCGATGAACTCGTATGCGTACATCGCCGAGGCGTTGCCTGCCGCGTCGACCGCGTACGCCCACAGGATGTGGGTGCCGGGAGCGGGCGGGGTGACCTTGACGACAGCCGTGTTGCTGACCGCGCCCACGACCTGCTGGGCGGGCGGATTGCTGGTCGCCGGCTGGGCGTCGAGGGCGAAGACGAACTTCGCGGCGGTGTTGTTCGACGGCCCGGGGGTCACGCTGAGAGTGAAGGAGCCCTCGGTGCCCGCGGTGGCGCCCTGGGAGTGCTCAGGGTAGAGGCCATTGACCGACTTCACGGTCGGTACGTCCGGCTGGCGCTGATCGACGGTGAAGTGGCAGAGGGATCCGTTGCCGGTGGTGTCCCTGCCGTCGGTGGTGGTGACCTGCCAGTCGACGGTCGAACCGTCCTTGAGGCCCGCGATGAACGCCGCGGGCAGCTGGACGGGAGCCTTCTGACCGCTCGCCACGGTCGCGGAGGTGGCGGTGGCTTTGGTCGTGGCGCCGTTGACCCAGTAGGTGTAGGTGGCCGCCAGGGCGTCCCGGTCGGCGTCGCTGACGGTCGAGGTGAGCATCGGCGGGGTGGTCGCGACGGTCTTGCCGACAACCGGGTACGGCGTCCCGGTAGCGCACCCCAGAGCCATGGAGCCCACGTTCGCGGACAGTGCGCCCGGCACGTTCGGCACGTGGTTGTAGGTGATGCTCAGCGACGGATTCGGCGAGAAGCGCTTGAAGTACGTGCCGCTGGACTCGTCTCCGACCAGGGCGAACGTCCAGCTTCCCTGCGAGGCGGCGGCCGCTTTGGCGATCGACGCGGTGATCGGGTAGCCGTAGGAGGGCTGGCTGCTGCAGGCGGGCCCCCAGCTATGGGAGCCGAGGGTGCTGATACCTGCCGGCTTGCTGTTCCAGGTGGTGTTGGCGTTGAACGCGTTGCTCGACACGAGCGCCACGTTGGCGGAGGCGCTGCAACTCGACGAGGAGGCCTCCAGGACGTTCATCGTCGCGGACACGATATGGGTGCGCCAGACGCTCGACGGGATCGCGACCTGGAAGTACGAACGTTCCAGTCCGACGCAACCGGACCAGGTGTTGTTCCCTGCTCCCGGGTTGCCGTACTTGGTCGAGTCGTAGTTCTTCGCGGTCGGGCAACCCGACTGCACCTCGACGAAGTGCTGGCGGGAGCCGGAGGCCGGATGCGGATTCCAGGAGGGGTCGATGAAGAGCGGGTAGCGGGTGGTGGCGCCGGTCAGCAGTGTCCGGTCCGGTGTGAGGGCGATGGACGCGCCGCTCACCTTGGCGCCGATACGCGCTACTTGCGCGCCTCTGCCCGGTCCACGTGAACTGGACGCCTCGCTTCCGGGCGCAGGGTCCGCCGAGTTGGGTGCGGCGCCCTTCGGCCCCCCTGCACCGCTGCCCGAGGAGTCCCACATCTGCGGTTGGGGCGCGCTGAACAGCACCTGGCCGTCCGGTGCGATCGCCTGCAGGTTGTCGTGGCCGTCGTCGCCGACCGTTACGCCCTTCGTCCGGGTGGTCAGTTTCACCGAGGCCAGCCGCGGATCGGCGGCCGCTGTCGCGTTCTTGACGATCAGGACCTCGGTGAATCCACCGCGGGTGTCCGCGGTGAGCCGGAGGTCGACGCCGGGCAGCACCCCGGCGTACGTGATCTCGGATCCCGAGGTGGTGGGGGCCGGGAGCGCGGTCGGCCAGGACAGGGCCAGTTCGGCCGCGCCGTTCTGCATCGTGGCCAGCGGTCCCGTACCGCCTCCGGAGAAGGAGAGGGATCCGGACGCGGCGGACGGGCTGAACGATCCGTCGGTGTTCCGGGTCAGCCGACTGTCGACCGGGACCCATCCCTTGTTCTTCCGCACCCGTTCGGGCTGCGCGCTGGTGGTCCACGTGACGGTGCCGGAAGGGTTCGCGCTGACGGTGTCCGTCTCGCTGGTCAACGCGTCCACACCGACGGCCTTGCCGGTGGTCGCAGCCTGACGCTGAGCTACCTCGAGTGCCTTCTCCTGGGCCGTGCTGAGCCCCGAGCTCTGCTTCCGGACCATGCTGCCCAGCGGCTGGTCAGGGACCGGATCGGGGACGGCAGGCGCCGGTTTTCCCATCGATGTGGCGGCTCCGCGACTATCGGCGGAAGCCGTCGGAGCCGTCGCCAGGATTACTCCGGGTGATGCGGTGGCGATGAGCGCGGCGCATAGCAGTGTTGCTGTCCTGCGTCTGTGGAATGACGAACCGTGGTCCCGCATGCAGGCCCCCCATGGGCATGTCGGAATGGCGTTCTCGCTCCGGGACGGTAGCGATTCAATGCCGCGGGCAACAAGAGATTATTGGTAAAGATGCCGTCGCATCGAATAAGCACCCATGCCCCGGTTTTGCACTGTTGACAGCAGGTCAGGCGTCCCGTATGTAACTCGTCTTGGCGTTTTCTTTGCCATTGCTTAACTTCTTCAATAACTCAATAAACGTGTTCGCTGCTAGGTTCGCCGGGCTATCACTTCGAAGCGGGGGGTTTCGGTGATCAATCGGCCTTGGGCGCGCTCTGGATTCCGACGGCGCGGCAGAGCGATGATTTCCGCGGCATGGATCGTGTTCGCCTCCGCCCTGCTGCTTCTCGTCACCACCGCTGATCCGGCCACGGCCCTCGCATTCGATTCCGCAGGAAAGCGGAATTACGCCGTCACGCCGGACAAGGCGCATCCGGTGGACGTCACGCCGGTCGCGACACACCCCGTGAAGAGCCGGACGACACCGGCCTGGGACGCGGCGCACGCCAAGAAGTCCTGGCCGGTGGCCGCTTCGGCGGACGTTGTCCTGCCGGCGCCCGGATCGGCGTCCGCGTCGGCACCTTCCTCCGCAGCGGCCCCGACGGCTTCGGCATCGGCCGGCAGGACACCGGACCGGAGTTCCATCCAGGCCGGAGAACTGCCGGTGCGGGTATCGGCCCTCAAGGCTCCGGCCACCCCCGCAGGCAGTCCCACCGCACCCTCGGCCCGCTCCACCACTGCCGACCGGCCCGTCACCAAAGTGCGCGTGGCGATGGCCGGGCAGGACGCCGTCACCCGGGCCGGAATCGCCGGTGTCATGACGTCCGTGACCCGTACGGACGGCGGAACGGGCGGTTCGGTCCACCTCGCTCTCGACTACACGGCCTTCCGCGACGCGTACGGCGGCGACTGGGCCTCCCGCCTGCACTTGGTCCAGCTGCCCGGCTGTGCGTTGACCACCCCTGGTCTCGCGCAGTGCCGGACGCAGACCCCGCTGCGCTCCGCCAACGACGTCGGAACTGGCCAGGTCTCGGCGGACGTCGTGCTTCCCGCCGCGTCCGCCGGCGGATCCGCCGCTCCCGCGTTCCGTCCCGCCGCTCAGCCCGTCGTGCTGGCGGCCCTCGCGGGTGGCAGTGGCGGCGGCGGTACCTACGGCGCGACGTCCCTCTCCCCTTCGGGCCAGTGGTCGGCGGGAGGTTCGACCGGCGGGTTCTCCTGGTCGTACCCGATCGGACTGCCCGAGGTTCCGGGCGGCCTCAAGCCGTCCGTCGCCCTGAACTACGGGTCGCAGGGAGTGGACGGCCGGATCTCCTCCACCAACAGCCAGGCCTCCTGGATCGGTGACGGCTGGGACTACTCGCCCGGTTTCGTGGAGCGCGGCTACGTCTCCTGCGCCGACGACGCCGCGGGCGGCAGCCCCAAGACTTCCGACGAGTGCTGGTCGGAAGCCGCCGACTCGATCACCCTCTCGCTCAACGGCTCCTCCAACACCCTGGTCTACGACGACGCCAAGAAGACCTGGCACCCGCAGAGCGACAGCGGCGAGAAGATCTCGGTCCGGACGGACACCGTCAACGGCGACAACGACCACGAGTACTGGGTCGTGACCACGCAGGACGGCACCGACTACTACTTCGGCAAGAACCAGCTTCCCGGCTGGACCACCGGCAGCGCGGCGACCAACTCGGTCTGGACCGTCCCGGTCTTCGGCAACGACGCCAACGAGCCCTGCCACGCCGCGACGTTCGACGCCTCGTCCTGCCAGCAGGCGTACCGCTGGAACCTCGATTACGTCGTGGACAGCCACGGCAACGCGCTGAGCTACTGGTACACCCCGGAGACCGGCTACTACGGCAAGAACAACGCGACCACGCCCCCCACGTCGTACACCCGTAGCGGCTATCTGGCGAAGATCCAATATGGCCAGCGCGCCGGAAAGGTGTACGACGCCGCCTCGCCGGCCGCCGCCCAGGTGGTCTTCAGCACCGCCGAACGCTGCCTCCCCGTCACCGGTGTCTTCGACTGTGCCCCCGACAAGCTGACGGCCGCCAACGCGGCACGCTGGCCGGACGTGCCCTTCGACCAGAACTGCCCGTCCACCGGCAGCTGCGCCAACCACGGCCCGTCCTTCTGGACGACGAAGCGCCTGACCGGAATCCGCACCCAGGTGCTGGCCGGCACGAAACTGCTGGATGTGGACGCGTGGTCGCTCACCCACAGCTTCCCGGCCACCGGTGACACCACGACCCCGGCGCTGTGGCTGACCTCCATCACCCGCACCGGCCTGGCGGGCGGCGGCAGTGATCCACTGCCCCCGGTGACGTTCGAGAACCAGGTGTATGCCAACCGGGTCGACGGCAACGACGGCTACCAGCCCATCACCCGTCCGCGCATGACGACGATCAGGACCGAATCCGGTGAAGTGATCACCGTCAACTACAACGCGGCGCAGTGCCATCGCAAGGGCACGGTCGTCATGCCGGCGAGTCCGGCCACCAACACCCTGCGCTGCTATCCCTCGTACTGGACGCCACCGGGCCAGACCGCACCACAACTGGACTGGTTCAACAAGATCGTCGTCGGCTCCGTCACCGAGCAGGACCCGACGGGCGGCGGCCTTCCCAAGCAGGCGACGTACACCTACGGCACCGACGCCGCCTGGCACTTCAACGACGATCCGGGTACCGATCCCAAGTACCGCACCTACAACCAGTGGCGCGGCTACGGCCAGGTCGACGTGACCACGGGTACCGCACCCGAGAACATCACGCAGTCCCGGAGCACCTTCTTCCGTGGCATGGGCAAGAACCTGGGCAACAGCGCCAACTCCGACACGGTCAACGACGCGGACGCGCTGGCGGGCCAGACGTACGAGACGCTGAGCTACAACGGACAGGGCGGAGCCCTGCTCGCAGACACCGTCAACTACCCGTGGCTGGGGCCGGTGACGGCGACCCGGACACGCACCAAGGTCGGGCTCGACCCGTTGCAGGCGCGGCCCGCGGCGAACACCGCACGCACCCGCACCACCACGACCAAGGCGGATCACACAGCCCGCACCACGGAGACCGTCACCGACTTCGACGACGCCACCGGGCTGCCGGTCTCCGTCGACGACAAGGGCGACCTCTCGACCGCCGCCGACGACAAGTGCTCCCGCACCTGGTACGCCAAGGACGCCTCCGGAGGCACGCTGCCGCTGCCGCGCCGGGTCCAGACCGTCTCGGTCGGCTGCGCTGCCACCCCCACGTTCCCGCAGAACGCGGTCAGCGACGACCTGACCTTCTTCGACGGCTCCACCGACAACCTGGCCGTGCCCGGATTCGGTGACACCACCATGGTGCAGAAGGCCGACTCGGTGGCGGCCGACGGCACTCCGCACTACATCACGGCCCTGAAGTCGCACTACGACGCGTACGGCCGCCAGGACAGCGAGACCGACGCGCTCGGCCGCACCACCACGACCGTGTTCACGGCCGCCACCGACACCACCCCGCCCACCATCAAGGTCACCCGGCCCCAGGTCGCCGGGCAGTCAGCGGCGTTCACCACCACCACGACCCTGGACCCGGCCCGCGGCCTGGACGTGAAGACCACCGACGCCGCCGGCTACTCGACCACCAGCACGTACGACGCCCTCGGCCGGCTGACCGCCGTGTGGCAGCCCGGGTTCTCCACCAGCAACGGCCCCAACACCAAGTACGCCTACAACCTCAGGTCCACCGGGCCGTCGACGGTCACCACCCAGACCCTCAACGACCACGGCACCTACCGCACCTCGGTCGCGCTGGTCGACGCGCTGCTCCGGCCGCGCGAGACCCAGACCGAGACCGTCGACGGCGGCCGGGTCATCTCCGACACGGTGTACGACTCGCACGGCTGGCAGGTGAAGAGCGCCGGCCCGTACTACGCGACCGGTACACCGTCCGGCACCCTTGTCAGCGCCCCTGACAACCAGGTCCCGACCCAGACCGGCACCTTCTACGACGGCGCGGGCCGCGTCACCGTCTCCGCGGCGTACACCAAGGCATCCGAGACCTGGCGCACCACCACCGCCTATCCGGGCGCCGACCGCACCGATGTCACCCCGCCCGCCGGCGCCACTCCCACCTCGACGTACACCGACGCCCGTGGCAACACCAGCTCGCTGCTCCGCTACCACGGCGCCACGCCCAGCGGACCCGCCGACACCGCCACGTACACCTATGACGTGTCGGGCCGCCAGCTCACCCAGGACGACGGAGCCGGGCACACCTGGTCCAACACCTACGACCTGCTGGGCCGCCGGTACGCGCAGGACGACCCGGACACCGGTCACTCGACCTCCACGTACGACAACGGCGGACAACTGCTCTCCGCGACCGACGCGCGGGGCAAGAGCGTCAGCTACACGTACGACGAGCTGGGCCGCAAGACCGCTTCGTACGACACGACCGGCGGTGCGACCGCCTCGAGCGGCAACCAACTGGCCTCCTGGGCGTACGACTCCCTCAAGAAGGGGCTGCCGACCTCCTCGACCCGCTACGCCGCCGGCGCCGCCTACACCAGCAAGGTCGTCGGCTACGACTCGCACGGCTGGCCCACCGCGAGCGCGCTGATCGTGCCCTCCGAGGAAGGCGCCCTCGCCGGCACGTATGTCACACAGAACCAGTACAACCCGACCGGCACGCTGCTCTCCTACACCGACGCGAACCCTTCCACGAGCCTGCTGCCGCAGGAGACCGTGACCTACGGCTACGACGAGTTCGGCCGCCAGAAGAGCGCCGGCAGCACCACCCTGGCCGCCTCGCTGAGCTGGACGGAGTTCGACGAGCCGTATCAGTACACCCTGGGCGCCAGTGGCAACTTCACCCAGCAGACCTTCACCTACGACCAGCAGACGCACCGGGTGAAGGACTCGTTCGTGGTGACGGCCGCGGGCGCGAAGGTCGCCGACCAGACGACCTACGACTACCAGCCGTCCGGCAACGTCACCAGGATCCGCGACGGCCTCGGCGACGGCACCACCGACACCCAGTGCTTCACCTATGACTGGGCCCAGCGGCTCTCCTCCGCCTGGACCGCCACCGACGCCTGCGCGGCAGCGCCGGCGCCGGGTGCCGCCACCACGGTCGGCAGCCCCCTGGCCGCCCCGGCGTACTGGCAGTCCTGGACCTACGACGCCACCGGCAACCGGCGCTCCCAGACCGACCACGACCTGACGGGCGACGCCACCAAGGACTCCGTCTCCACCTACACCGAGGCCGCGGCGGGCAAGGGGCCGGCGCACGCCCTGTCCAATGTCAGCACGGCGGGTCCGGGCGGTCCGGCCGGCAACACCAGCACCGACTACACGTACGACAGCGCCGGAAACATCGCCACCCGCACCGCCCGCGCCGGCACGGACACCTTCACGTTCAACGACGAGGGCAAGCTGGCGGACCTGGCCAGGACCGGCACCGCCGGTTCCACCAAGTACCTCTACGACGCCGGCGGCTCGCTGCTCATCCGCCGCGACGCCGACTCGACGGTCCTCTTCACCGGCGACCAGGAGATCACCCTCAAGAACGGTGCCGCCAAGTCCGACGGCTCCCGCTACATCTCCCTCGGCGGCCAGACCGTCGCCGTCCACACCGCCGACTCCGCCGGCGAACGCGTCGCCTACTCCATCTCCGACCGGCAGGGCACCGCCCAGCTCCAGATCGACGCGGGCACCCAACAGGCCACCCGCCGCCAGTACAAGCCCTTCGGGGAGTCCCGCACCACCGCCGCGACCTGGCAGGGGACCCGCGGTTACGTAGGCGGCGAACAGGATGATGCCACCGGCCTGACCAACCTCGGCGCCCGCGAGTACGACTCCTCCGTCGGCCGCTTCCTCACCCCCGACCCGGTCCTGGTCCCCGGCGCCCCCGACTCGTGGAACGCCTACGCCTACGCCGGCAACAGCCCGGTCACCTCGTCCGATCCCTCGGGCCTGTGCCCGGCGGACCTGTGCGGAGTGGGTGTCCCGTACGCCGACGGATCGGGCCGCATCAACCAGAGCGGCCCGATCGATCCGGGCAACCCGGACGCCGGCTCCTGCCACAACGGCAAGTGCAGCCGCCCCGACGGCAATCCCGTCGGCAGCAACAAGGCCCGCGCCGCCGACGCGGCCCGCTCCCAGTCCGAATCCGCCGCCGCCGAGCGCGCCGCCGCCACCGCCCAGGCGGCAGCCACCGCCGCCCGCAAGTCGAAGCAGGGCCTGACCAGCCAGATCATCAACCTGGTCGGCGACCTCATCGGCTTCAACGACGCCAAGTCCTGCTTCACCGAGGGCGACGTCATGGGCTGCATCAACACGGCCCTCAACGCCGTCCCCTGGGGCAAGCTCTTCAAGGCGGTCAAGGTCGCCTTCAAGGCCTTCAAGGTCTGGCGCTCCCTGAAACGCGCAGAGACAGCCATCAAGGACGCCGAGGAAGCGGCCCGCGCGGCAGAAGACATCGTGAAGGCAGCGCACGCCCAGTCGGAAGCGCGCGAGGCGGTCGATGCGGTAGCGGAAGCCTGCTCCGTCCACAGTTTCACCGCCGGTACCGGCGTTCTCCTGGCGGACGGCAGCACCAAACCCATCGCCGAGGTCCAGCCGGGCGATGTGGTCAAAGCCACCGACCCGCAGACCGGCACGACCGCGTCGGAGCCGGTCCAGAAGCAGATCGTCACCACGGACGACACAGAGTTCACCGACGTGACGATCGCGGCGGCCCCCACAGGGCCGCCGTCCAACATCACCACCACCTGGCACCACCCCTTCTGGGACGCCACCCACCACCGCTGGACAGACGCGAAGAACCTGACCCCGGGCACCGAGCTGCAACAGCCGGACGGCACGACGCTTACGGTGCTGGCGGTCCGTAACTACCACTCGACGGACGTTACTTACGACCTCACGGTCGCGGACCTTCACACGTATTTTGTGCTGGTAGGGGTCGCTCCGGTCCTGGTGCACAATTGCGGGCCCGGGCGGGAATTGATCGGCGACGAGAGGTCGGACCATATTCTGGAAGGGCACGCGCATCCGGGCGCCCCTGGAAAGACTGTATTCCCTGAGAATTGGACTCACGACGACATACTCGATGCGGTAGCCGACGTGGCGACGAGTCCGAACAGTACGCGAGTATGGTCAAAGGGATCTGCGAAATTCGCTGAGAGAACCTTGCGGACCAGGAAGGGAGAGCCGGCGATTCAGGATGTCACGGGGGTTGTGAACGGCGTGAAGATCCTCGTGCGCTACGAGCCGCTCAACGATATCGTTCATACAGCTTTCCCGCTCTATTGAGGTGAGGTGCCGCTCGTGGGCCGACTGGACGACTTCTATGCTCGACGTTCGCTGGTGGTCCAGCTCTTGCGGGAATCTCCTATAACGTCCCCAAAGGTGCTTGCGAGCATCGATGTCCTGCTCGAGGCGGGCGAAGAGGTCGAAGCTTTCGACATGCTGTGTTCGTGGATCTATGAAGATGAACTTCCCATAGCCCGGGAGTACTATGCGCGAATCGTGGCCGCTGCTGACATGCTAGGGACTTCAGGTTCCGCGGAAAGACTTGAAGAGTTGCTCATCGATTGACGATTGTGGAATTCAGAATCTGCCGGGGACAAGGTGAGCACGCCGAAGGCGAGCGCCGGTCACGCGAAAGCAGACAAACTGGCGTGCCAGCCGTTCGCGGATCTGCTGAGTGTTTCGAGTGCGGTCGTGCCGCGGACGTTCGTGGATCGGAGCGTGGTGGAGGCGGGCAACCCCAAGGCGCCGGTCCGGTTGCGGCTCGTATCGTATGCGCCAGGGGACGCGGAGCGGGTGCTGGAGGCGATCACAACCGCGGTCGGTGCATGCGGGGGTGGGTTCAAGGCGTCGGACTCCGATGCCTCAACGCAGTTCACCGTGAAGGCGGATCCAATCGCCTATGGCGGCGAGGAGCCGCTGGGCGTGTGGCTCACTCCCGCCGTCGGCGGCGGAAAACTGCCTATCGACATCTGGGTGATCCGAACGAACGGGGTTCTCGCGTACTTCAGCACGGTTGATTTGCCCGAGGATCCGTATCGGGCCATGCCGACGGAGGTCGTCTCCGCCCAGGTCGGAAAGATGGCGGTCGCGGTCGGCTGACCGCGAAGTCCGCCGTTTCTTCTCGAGGCAGTCGCCGTGCTCCTGGGAGAAGGAGGACTTCTGCCATGCGATCGGGGCGGTCATCGAGGAACCCTTCAGAGTGTCCGGGCGACGGAGTGGATGAATTCCCGCGACGCGGCTTCGGTGAGTGCCAGCAATTCAACGGTGTCGAACAGAGTTCGGTAATGCTTGAGGTGAGCCGCGCGGTCGAGGAAGGTGACGCCGTGGGCGGCCTCGATCTGGACGGTGTCGAGTTGGGGGACCGGCCCGCCGGCGCAGAGCATCGCGTGACCTGAGCCGATGTGGCCTTCTGCGTCGAAGGAAATCACGAGCAGGGAGATGCCGGGTCGTTCGCCGAGCGTCAGCAGATATTCGAGCTGGGCGCGGGCGACTTTCCGGCCGCCGAAGCGCATTCGCAGAGCAGTTTCGTGGAGGATGGCCTCGTACGACTGGCCGGAGTCGCGCAGCAGGACCTCTCGGCGCTGCATTCGATGAGCGACCCGCGCTTCCAGTTCGGCCTGGGGGAGTTCGGGGATGCCGAAGCCGAAGATGGTGCGAGCGTAGTCCTCGGTCTGGAAGGCTCACGGGATGTGGGTGATCTGGATCGCCCGCAAGTAGTCGGTGTGGTACTCGAGCTCGGCCAGATCCAGAAGCGGCGCGGGAAGAACGCCCCGGTACTGCTCCCACCACCCCTGCCCGCGGTACTCGTTGGCGATCGAGACCAGTGAGTCGATGAGCGCGGTGTCGCCGCACGCGTAGAACGAGGCGAGACGACGGAGGCGCTCTTCGCTGACCCCGACGCGACCTGCCTCGATATGGCTCACCTTCGCCGGATCGGCGCCGAGCAGCCGGGCGGCGTCACGTGCCGTGACACCTGCGGCCTCGCGCATCGCGCGTAGCGCCGCACCAAGGGGCGCCTGGCGCGCCGTGGGGGTATTCCTCGGCGGCCAGGAACTCTCTCGCCCTGCCCGCACAGCGGAAGCGCACCCCGAGCTTCGCGAGGGGCAATGCCACCGCCGGGCAACGGCGTTCGCCCCCATCCCGTCCCCGCACGGAAGACGTGACGTTCCATGAATCCTCGGACCACTTCCGCCTGGCCGCCCGACGGCCGCGGCGACGTAACGCCGCACTCGTACTCGCTGTTCTGCCCGTCGCTGATCACCTCCCCAGCCATCGCCCGCGACTTCGTCGCCTCCGTGCTGCGGGCGCTCGGGTTGCACCGGATCGTCGACGCCGCCGTCGTGTGTGCGTCTGAGCCGATCACCAGTACCTATCGACATGCCAAGGACGCCGGGTCGTTGCTGTGGTTCGCCGTTAAGGCGGACTATGTCCGGATCGCGGTATGCGATGGGACCCCGGACCTGCCGGTCCTCGTCGCGGAGGGTGCGAGGAGGAGGGCGGCCGTGGCCCCTTGCTTGTCGCGGCGCTGGCGCACGGCTGGGGGGCGGTCGGCGGCGCACCGCTCGGGCCCGTGGCCGTGGAGGGCAAGGGCGTGTGGTTCACGCTCGCCCGGGCCGCGTAGCCGCACCGCGCCGTGCGGCGGAAATCGTGACTCCGGGGGACGAGAAAGGGGTCAGCGGTGTGTTCGCTGACCCCTATATACACGCCGGACGTGCCCGAACGGCTACGTGGCGTGTTCGACGACCAGGACGACGGCCAGCAGGGCCACCAGCAAGGCGATCAGGGCTGCCGGGGTCAGGGCGGACCAGGGGTTTTCCTGTTGGAGGCGGGCGCGGTTGGCGCGGCAGACCGCGCAGCGGCCCTCGCTGACGGGGCCGGCGCAGTTGGCGCACACCAGTCGGTCGGATGTCATGCCATCTCCTCCTCCGCCCGGTGAACGCGCCGGTAGGCCGTTCCGTTCCTCCACTGTGCCAGCTTCGGGCACAATCGGCGCGCCTAGCATGATTTCACGGGGTGACGTGCATGGCCCGATGCCTGGTTTGTCCCCCTGTGCCCTGTGCGTAAACACACGAACCCAGGACGCCGACTGCGCGGCCCTACGCCATTCGCGTATGGTCGCCCACACCAGGAGAGCCGCCCCTGCGGTTGTCCGCCCCCAATATCCGGCTACCTCACTGGTGCGAACGTGATCCGATTCGACAGCGTCACCAAGACCTACCCCAAGCAGAACCGTCCTGCACTCCGGGATGTCTCGCTGGAGATCGAGAAGGGCGAGTTCGTCTTCCTCGTCGGTTCGTCGGGGTCCGGAAAGTCGACCTTCCTCCGGTTGATCCTGCGCGAAGAGCGCACCGACACCGGCATGGTGCACGTCCTCGGCAAGGATCTGGCGAGGCTCTCCAACTGGAAGGTGCCGCAGATGCGGCGCCAGCTGGGCACGGTCTTCCAGGACTTCCGGCTGCTTCCGAACAAGACCGTCGCGGAGAACGTGGCGTTCGCGCTGGAAGTGATCGGCAAGCCGCGCGGGACGATCCGCAAGACCGTTCCCGAAGTGCTGGACCTGGTCGGCCTGGCCGGCAAGGAGGACCGCATGCCGGGTGAGCTGTCGGGTGGTGAGCAGCAGCGTGTGGCCATCGCCCGCGCGTTCGTCAACCGGCCGATGCTGCTGATCGCGGACGAACCGACGGGAAACCTCGACCCGCAGACCTCGGTCGGCATCATGCGGCTCCTGGACCGCATCAACCGCACCGGAACCACCGTGGTGATGGCCACCCACGACCAGAACATCGTCGACCAGATGCGCAAGCGCGTCATCGAGCTCGAGAAGGGGCGACTGGTGCGCGACCAGTCGCGCGGTGTCTACGGCTACCAGCACTGAACCGAACCGGGTTCTGCTCCGTAGTCATAGCCACCAGCCCCCTGAAAGGACATCATGCGCGCCCAGTTCGTCCTGTCGGAGATCGGCGTCGGTCTCCGGCGCAATCTCACCATGACCTTCGCGGTGATCATCTCCGTCGCGCTCTCGCTCGCCCTCGCCGGCGGATCCTGGCTCGCCAGCCAGCAGGTCGACGCCATGAAGGGGTACTGGTACGACAAGGTCCAGGTGTCCATCTTCCTGTGCAACAAGGCGGATGCGAAGAGCACCCCCTCGTGCTCCAAGGGCGCCGTGACGGACGAGCAGAAGAAGGCGATCAAAGCGGACCTGGAGAAGCTCCCGGTCGTCGAGACCGTCTTCTACGAGTCCTCGCAGGAGGCGTACAAGCACTACCAGGAGCAGTTCAAGGACTCGCCGGTCGCCGGGTCCCTCTCTCCTGACCAGTTGCAGGAGTCGTACCGCGTCAAGCTCAAGGACCCGACGAAGGTGCAGGTCGTCTCCAGCGCCTTCGCCGGCCGGCCGGGCGTCCAGGAGGTGCAGGACCAGCGCAAGCTGCTGAAGAACCTCTTCGACCTGCTCGGCGGTATGACGGCGGTGGCCTTCGGGACCATGGTCTTCATGGTGATCGTGGCGATGCTGCTGATCGTCAACACCGTGCGCGTCTCGGCGTTCAGCCGCCGGCGCGAGACCGGGATCATGCGCTTGGTGGGCGCGTCCGGCTTCTACATCCAGATGCCGTTCATCGCCGAGGCGGCCTTCGCCGGCCTGGTCGGCGGCGGCGTGGCCTGCGGCATGCTCATGACCGGCCGGTACTTCCTGATCGACCACGGGCTGAAGCTGCAGGACAAGATCCCGCTGGTGAACTTCCTCGGCTGGGGCGATGTCATCAAGGTGCTGCCGCTGGTGCTCGTGGTCAGCATGCTGATGCCGGCCCTCGCCGCCCTCGTCACGCTGCGTAAATACCTCAAGGTCTGAGTGCCGCTTCGGGTGGTCTGCGGTCAACTCTCCGTATGGCGCCCGTTTCTGGCCTAGACTTCCCGCCATGTCCGGCCGGTTGATGTTCGGGACGCCCCGCGGCTCACGCCGCGGGGTCGCCCTGACGATCGTTTTCGGGGCGGTGCTGGCCACCGGCGCGGCGGCCGGCACCCTGGCGGTTCCGGCCCGGTCCGCGTCGGCCGCGCAGAGCAGGATCCCGGCGGGCAACGTCGCCGACTCCGACGCGATCGCCAAGGCGATCGACGAGGGCAAGGTCGGCCCGGAGGCCGCCGAAGAGCTGGTCAGCCGCAGTGGCGACCGCTGGTCCTCGTTCTACACCGCCCAGGAGTACGCGGGCCTGCAACAGGCCCTGAACGGCCGGTACGTGGGCGTCGGGCTCTGGGTGCGGCGCACCGGCAGTGGCTGGATCCAGGTGGCCCGGGTACAGGACGGCAGCCCCGCGGCGCTCGCGCGGGTGCAGGTCGGCGACCGGCTCCAGTCGATCGACGGGGTGCGGGCGGACGGCAAGCCGGTCACCGAAGTCGTGGCGGAGCTGCGCGGCGACAACGCCGCGGGGTCCGTCGTCCGGCTCGGCCTGGACCACGCCGGCGGTAACCGCGACATCACGCTGCGTCGCGCGGTGCTGGCCACCGAGGCCGTCACCGTCGGGAAACTGGACGGGGACGTCACCTCCATCAAGATCGAGGCGTTCACCAAGGGCGTCGGCGGCCAGGTACGCGCCGCGGTACGTGCCGCGGTGCGCTCCGGGAGCCGGGGCGTGCTGCTCGATCTGCGCGGCAATTCCGGGGGTCTGGTCACCGAGGCCGTCACGGTCTCCTCGGTCTTCCTCGACGGCGGCCTGGTCGCCACCTATGACGTGCACGGCCGGCAGCGCGCCCTCTACGCCAGCGACGGCGGCGACACCGACACCCCGCTGGTGGCTGTGGTCGACGGCGGCACCATGAGCGCCGCGGAGCTGCTCGCGGGCGCGCTGCAGGACCGTGGCCGGGCGGTCGTGGTGGGGTCGCGGACCTTCGGCAAGGGCGCGGTGCAGATGCCCAGCGAACTGCCGGACGGCTCGGTCGCCGAGCTGACCGTCGGCCATTACAGCCTCCCCGACGGGCGGAACGTGGACGGCCGGGGCATCGAGCCGGATCTCACGGTGAGCGGCGGATCGGCCCCCGCGGGAGCCTCCGACAAGGCGGTCGCGGAGGCCAGGGAAGTATTGAGTGGCCTCAGACCCCCCTCCTAGTGCGAGAATGGCCGCGCTATGGCGAAAGAGACTGGTCACAAGCTGATCGCGCAGAACAAGAAGGCGCGCCACGATTACCTCATCCTGGACACCTTCGAGGCGGGCCTGGTGCTGACCGGCACCGAGGTCAAGTCGCTGCGCATGGGCCGTGCCTCGCTGGTGGACGGCTTCGCGCAGCTGGACGGCGGTGAGGCGTGGCTGCACAACGTCCACATCCCCGAGTACACGCAGGGGACGTGGACGAACCACGCGGCACGCAGGAAGCGCAAACTCCTGCTGCACAAGACCGAGATCGCGAAGCTGATCCACAAGACGCAGGAGTCGGGGCACACGATCATCCCGCTCCAGCTGTACTTCAAGGACGGCCGGGCGAAGGTCGAGATCGCGCTGGCCAAGGGCAAGAAGGAGTACGACAAGCGGCAGACCCTGCGCGAGAAGCAGGACACCCGCGAGTCGAACCGCGCGATCTCCGCGGTCCGCAGGCGCCAGCGCGCCTGACACCTGCGCGCCTGTGTGCCTGACACCGGCGCGCGAGGTGCCGTGCCCGGCCCGGGGCGCGCGGGAATGCAGTGGCCCGTCAAGGCGTTGGTCACGTACGATGGGTACAGCGCCACCGGATCTGTCGGGTTCGCCCGGCTGCGCCGGTGACACTTTGAAAAATCAACATGGGGATGATCGGTTTCGACTGGGGATGTCGAAGCAGGGGAAGCGAGCCGAGGAAGCGGCAATGATCTCGTTAACCATATGTCGCAAAACATAATCGCCAACACCAAGCGCGATGCCTCCGCTTTCTCCCTCGCTGCCTAATAAGTAGCTAGAGAGAAAGCTCTACGGAGTGTCAGCCCAGGAGCTGTTCCCGGCCTGGATCCTGGCATAATCAAGGGAACTAAACTTCTTGACCCGGTCACGGGGGCTTGAAGGAAACCAAACAGTGACTGAGCCCGTTGGCAACTTGTCCGCGTGATTGCCAGGGCTGAGAAAAGCACAGCGGACTGCGCTCGGAGAAGCCCTGATTCCGCACCACAGGACGCGGGTTCGATTCCCGCCATCTCCACCAACCCCATGTATGACGAAGGCCTCGCCGCTCACGCGGTGGGGCCTTTTTCATGTGCGCGTCCCGGTGGTCCCCTTCCGTACCCGCAGGGCCAGGACGGCGGCCGGCGCGCCCGCGGCGGCGGGGAGCCAGAAGCCGGCGCCCGGGGGAAGACGTTCGGCGGCGGTGCCGGCGAGGGCGGCGCCGGCGGAGATGCCGGCCAGGATGCCGGTGACGGCGAGCGTCATGCCCTCGTTGAGGCGGGCCGGCGGGGCGAGGCTCTGCACCAGGGTCATGCCGTTGACCATGGTGGGGGCGGTGGCGCAGCCGGCGAGGAAGAGACAGCAGGCGAGCGCCGGCAGCCCGCCGGCGAGCAGCGGCAGCGTCATCAGGGCGGCCATCGCCGCCACCGAGGCCGCGAAGCGGGTCGTGGCGGGTCCGGTGGGCCGGGACAGGCCGTAGAGCAGGCCCGCGGCGCCCGATCCGGCGGCCTGCAGGGCGAGGACGGCGCCGGCCGCCGACGCGTGTCCGCGGGCGTCGGCGAAGGCGATCGTGGTGACCTCCAGCGCGCCGAAGATCACCCCGGTGCAGAAGAACACCGCCAGCAGGGCCGGCAGGCCGGGTATCCGGAGCAGGGAGCCGCTACGGGCCGCGGAGCGTCCCGGGGCGGGCGGCTCCGTGCCGCGCTGGGCGGTGAAGAGCAGTACGCCGGTGAGCAGCAGCACGTTCGCGACCAGCATGCCCGCCTCGGGGAAGAGCGCCGTGCACAGGAACGCGGCCAGGACCGGGCCGAGCATGAAGCACAGCTCGTCGGCGACCTGCTCGAAGGAGTTGGCCACATGGCGGGCCGCGGGGTCGTCGCGGTAGAGGTGCGCCCAGCGGGCGCGGGCCATGCCGCCGGTGTTCGGGGACGTGGACCTCGCGATGTACGTGGCGAAGAGCGTCCAGGACGGGGCGTCGTAGCGCACGCACAGCAGCAGGACGAGGCAGGCCGCCACGGACCACACGGTGGCGGGCACGGCGATCCCGGCCTGCCCGTACCGGTCGGTGAGCCGGGCCACGACCGGGGCGAGGACGGCGGTCGCGGCCATGCCGGCGGCGGCCACGGCGCCCGCGAGGGCGTAGGAGCCGCGGGTCGTGGCGATCATGATGATCAGGCTGACGCCGAACATCCCCATCGGGGCGCGGGACAGCAGGCTGCCCACGGTGAAGGCGGTGGCGCCCGGAGCGGCGAAGATCCGCCGGTAGGCGCCGAAGCGGCCGGGCGGCCGCGGCGTACGGACGTGCCGGGGCGGGAACGTCCGGGGCGGGAGGGGCCGACGGGGCGGCCGGCCGGCGTCGGGGTGGTTGAGGGTGCGGTCGGCGGCGATGAGGGTGCCGCCGGAGGTCATGAGCAGCAGCGGCGGCGGTGCGGGACGGTGCATGTGATCAGCCTCGGGGCGGGCTCCCGGCGCGGTCCAACACCTGATCGGCGGCCATTGACGCATTCCTGTTGTCAATGGCCGTGGGTGAGGGGCCGGTGTTCAATGGCGGCGTGCCTCATGACCTGGAACCCCGCCTGCTGCGCGCATTCACCGCCGTCGCCGAGGAACTGCATTTCTCCCGTGCCGCGGCGGCGCTCTATGTGGCACAACAGGCCCTCAGCCGTGACATCCGGCGGCTGGAGCGGGAGTTGGGCGCGGAATTGTTCGTCCGCACCACCCGGCGCGTCGAACTCACCTCCGACGGGGAAAGGCTCCTTCCGCACGCGCGGCGGGTGCTCGCGGCGCACGACGAGCTGGCCGCGGCTTTCGCGGCGGCCGACCGGCCACTGCTCGTCGACGTCAGCGCGCCCGTCAGCACCGGGCGCCGCGTCCTGGACGAGGCGCGTGCGACGGCTCCCGGCAGTGAGCTGATCGCCCGCTTCCACAGCGGTCTCACCGGTGCCGCCGCCGACATCCTCGCCGGCCGGCTGGACGTCTCCTTCGGCCGTGTCGCCGGGCTGGCCCCGGCCACCCTGTCCCGGCTCGAGCACCGGCCGGTGCGCTACGAGCCGATGGCCGTCGTCCTGTCGCGGGAGCACCCGCTCGCGCGCCTGGAGCGGATCCCGCTGGACGCGCTCGCGGGGGAGACGCTGTACGCCGGGGCCGGGAACCCGACCACCGCCGAGTGGACCGATCTCGCCGAGCGGCTCTTCGCGGGCCGGGGGATCGCGGTGGCCGCGCCCTTCCCGCAGATCGAGGGCGAGGCGGAGTTCATCCGGCTGGTGGCGAAGCACCGCTGGCCGGTACTGGCCACCACCGAGTTCGTCGACATGCCCGGCGCGGTGCTGCGGCCGCTGGTGGACCCCGTCCCGCTCGCCCTGGTCTCGATGGTCTGGCGCCGCGGGCTACGCCACCCCGGGCTGACCGCCCTGCACGAGGCGGTGACCACGCTGGCGGCGGCCGGACGCTGGCTGCACCGGCCCGCCGGCAGCTGGCTCCCGGATCCCGACGCGCGTCTCGCGGCGCTCCCGGATCCCGACGCCCGTCTCGCGGCGCTCCCCGAATCCGGTGACGTCCGTCCCGCCGCGCAGCTCCACCCCGACGACGCGCGTCTCACAGTGCCCCCCGGCGCCGGGTGAGTGCATGGTTCCCCCCGCGTCACCTCGGGCCATCGGGCGGTAACGGGCCGTTCCTACTGTCGTGGACGACACCCGAAACCGGCAGGGCCTGGAGGCGTTATGCATGCCACCGCTACGGAACCGCGCGCTACGGAACCGCGCAAGGGGAGCCGCTGGATCGAGCGGTGGGACCCGGAGGACACCGAGTTCTGGGAGAACGGCGGACGCAGGACCGCCAACCGCAATCTGCTCTTCTCCGTCCTGTCCGAGCACGTCGGCTTCTCCGTGTGGACCCTGTGGTCGGTCCTGGTGCTCTTCATGGGCCCCCAGTACGGCATCGACCCGGCCGGAAAGTTCTTCCTGGTGGGCATGGCGACCGCCGTCGGCGCCTTCGTCCGGGTCCCGTACACGTTCGCCGTGGCGCGCTTCGGCGGCCGCAACTGGACGGTCTTCAGCGCGCTGATGCTGCTGCTCCCCACCATCGCGGCCGCGGTCGTGATGAAGCCCGGCACCTCGTACAGCACCTTCATGCTGGTCGCGGCGCTCACCGGGGTGGGCGGCGGCAACTTCGCCTCCTCCATGACCAACATCAACTCCTTCTTCCCGCTCCGGAAGAAGGGCTGGGCACTCGGCCTGAACGCGGGCGGCGGCAACATCGGCGTGCCCGTGGTCCAGCTCGTCGGGCTCCTCGTGATCGGAACGGCGGGCGCGTCGCACCCGCGGATCCTGCTCGGGGTGTACATCCCGCTGATCGTGATCGCGGCGACGCTGGCCGCGCTGCGGATGGACAACCTGGCACCGGTCAGGAACGACACCGGTGCGGCCCGCGAGGCGGTGCGGGACGCCCACACCTGGATCATGTCCTTCCTCTACATCGGCACCTTCGGCTCGTTCATCGGCTACAGCTTCGCCTTCGGCCTCGTGCTGCAGAACCAGTTCGCCCGCACCCCGCTGCAGGCCGCGTCGATCACGTTCATCGGGCCGCTGCTCGGCTCGCTGATCCGCCCGGTCGGCGGGCGCCTCGCCGACCGGTTCGGGGGAGCGCGCATCACGCTCTGGAACTTCCTCGGGATGGCCGGCGCGACGCTCGTCGTCGTGCTCGCCTCCGTGCAGAAGTCGCTGCCGGTCTTCACCACGGGATTCATCGCCCTGTTCGTGCTCACCGGGCTCGGCAACGGCTCGACGTACAAGATGATCCCCGGCATCTACCACGCCAAGGCGCTCGCCAAGGGCCTCAGCGGCGAGGCGGCCGCGGCGTACGGGCGCCGGCTCTCCGGGGCCTCGATGGGGCTGATCGGCGCGGTCGGCGCGCTCGGCGGCCTCGGCATCAACCTGGCGTTCCGCGAGTCCTTCCTCTCCGCGCACACCGGCACCCCGGCCTTCGTCTCCTTCCTGGCCTTCTACGCGGTGTGTTTCGCGCTCACCTGGGCCGTATACCTCCGCCGTCCCGCCACGCCGCCGGCGCTCTCCCCGGCGGCGGAACCGGCGCCGCAGCCGAGCTACGCGGAGGTGTGAGCGGGCCCGGCCGCGCCGGGGGCCCGGGATCCGGGCGTAACACCCGGGAAATCCTGGCGATCCCCGCCCGTCACCCCGCGTTGGCACGATGCGTCCGACCGGGCGATCGGCCGGACGTGAGCCATCAACCGGCGGCGGGGGCCACCAGGTACGTGTACCTCCAGCGGAGCGGGGCAAGCCATGCAGGTGCGGAAGACAGAACAGCGTACGGACGGTGCGCGGGCGCCCTCGGCCGCGCCCACCGGATCCACGGCACCGGTGACGGCATCGGTCACGGCACCGGTCACAGCGCCGGTCACGGCACCCGGCGAGCCCGTGGCGGGCCGCCCGGTGCTGCCGCTGGCCGGTTTCACGGTCGGGGTGACGGCGGCCCGGCGGGCCGATGAGCTGGCCGCGCTGCTGGAACGGCGCGGGGCGGCGGTGCTGCGGGCGCCCGCGCTGCGGATCGTGCCGCTGCTGGACGACGCGGAACTGCTGTCGGCGACCAAGGAACTGCTCGACAACGGCCCGGACATCGTGGTGGCCACCACCGCGATCGGGTTCCGCGGCTGGGTCGGCGCCGCCGACGGCTGGGGCCTCGGCGAGGCCCTGCTGGACCGGCTGAGCGGGGTGGAGGTGCTGGCCCGCGGCCCCAAGGTGAAGGGCGCGATCCGGGCGGCCGGGCTGACGGAGACCTGGTCGCCCGCCTCCGAGTCGATGGCCGAGGTGCTCGACCGGCTGCTGGAGCAGGGTGTGGCGGGCCGGCGGATCGCGGTCCAGCTGCACGGCGAGCCGCTGCCCGGCTTCATCGAGTCGCTGCGGGCGGCGGGCGCCGAGGTCGTCGGCGTGCCGGTGTACCGGTGGATGCCGCCGGAGGACATCGGCCCGGTCGACCGGCTCATCGACGCGGCGATCGCCCGGTCGCTCGACGCGGTGAGCTTCACCAGCGCCCCGGCGGCGGCCTCGCTGCTGGACCGTGCCGCCCGGCTCGGCCGGCTCGACAAGCTGGTCGACGCGCTGCGGCACGACGTCCTGCCGGCCTGCGTGGGCCCGGTCACCGCCCTCCCGCTGGAGGCCCACGACATCCCGACGTTCCAGCCGGACCGCTTCCGGCTCGGCCCGCTCGTCCAGCTGATCGCCGCCGAACTGCCGGGACGGGTACGGGCGTTGCCCGTCGCGGGCCGCCGGGTCGAGATCCGCGGCCAGGCGGCCGTCGTCGACGGCGAACTGCGGACCGTACCGCCCGCCGGCATGGCGCTGCTGCGCGCGCTGGCGCGGCGGCCGGGGTGGGTCGTCCCGCGCGCGGAACTGCTGAAGGCCCTGCCGGGCGCGGGCAGCGACGAGCACGCCGTCGAGACCGCGATGGCCCGGCTGCGGACGGCGCTGGGGGCGCCCAAACTCATCCAGACCGTCGTGAAGCGGGGCTACCGGCTGGCACTGGACCCGCTGACGGACGAGAAGTACGCGGGGGAGGAGTAGGCCCCGCCGCACCGCCTGGCCCGCCACCCCGCCCACCGGCCCGTCCTCCACCTGCCCACAGGCCCTGGCCCCTTTGGCCCCGGCGGGGCACTCTGGGGGCAGCGGGTGACGGGCGGCGGCTGGAAGGGTGACAGGCACATGACGGTTACAGCCTCCTCCGAGCTTCGATTCGACACCGGGCGGGTGAGCCTCGACCTGCTCGCGACGGTCACCGGACGGCTCTCCGAGGAGCCCGTCGACCGTCTCGACTCGCCGCGCCGCCTCACCGAATGGCTGTACGGCACCGGACTCGTCCCGAGCGGTACGGCGGTGGCCGCCGACGCGGCATGGCTCGGCCGCTTCCTGGTGCTGCGGGACGTGCTGCGGCGGGTCGTGGCGACCCAGCTGGCGACCCGGCCGGCCGACGCGCCGTCTCCTGCCGTTCCCGAGGAGCCGCCGCTGCCGACGACGCCCGCCGCCGCCGACGTCTCCCGGCTCAACGCCGCCGCCCTGGCCGCCCCGCCCGCGCCCAGCGCCCGGTCCGCGCCGGACGGCACCCTCGTCCGCACCCTGGCCGCGCAGCCCGACTGCGGGGCCCTGCTCGCGGCGGTCGCCAGGGACGCCGTCGAGCTGCTCACGGACCCCGCCGCGCGGGCCCAGCTGCGGCGGTGCGAGGGGGAGAGCTGCTCCCTGGTCTACCTCGACGCGTCGCGCGGGCGGCGGCGCCGCTGGTGCAGCAGTGAGGTCTGCGGCAACCGGGAACGCGTCGCCCGCCACCGCCGCCGCGCGGTGGCCGCCCAGGCCTGACCGCGCGGCGCTCCACCGTCCAGCCACCCTCCTCCCGCCCGGATCGGCTGGGAACGGCCGCGTACGGCCCTGCACGGCTGGGCCCGGCCGGGTATCGGCCGGGATGGGGAATCGCAAGCCCGTCGCAGGCGGAGTGGTGCGCAGGGGGGTGTGGGTCGCGTACGGTTGCAGGCTGCCCCGTGCGTGTAGCAGAACCCGCACGGAGCGCTCTCAACGCACAGGAGAAGGGGGTCTTGCGTGGCCGCGCAAACCGCAGCGCCCGGGGGGTCCGGGACGTGGAGATCGCCGTCGAACAGGCGCACCTGGACCGGGTGTACCGCCGGCTCGAGGAGAAGATCCACGAAGCCGAGTTCCTTATGGATGACGCCGCCAAGCGCGGTCAGGTGGGAACACCCGGCGCGCTCGCGGAGCGCGACGCGCAGGTGTTCCGCGCCGGTCTGCACCTCAACCGGCTCAACGCGGAGTTCGAGGACTTCCTCTTCGGACGGATCGACCTGCTGCAGGGCAAGGACGGGAAGCGCGGCGCCGACGGCGCGTTCACCTCGCTCGAACCGGCGGACGACGCCGTCGTCAACGACGCCGCGAAGATCGCGGAAGTGCTGCACATCGGCCGTATCGGCGTCCTGGACGCCGACTACGCGCCGCTGGTGATCGACTGGCGGGCGCCCGCGGCCGCGCCGTTCTACCGCTCCACACCGGTCGCCCCGGGCCGGGTGGTGCGCCGCCGCGTCATCCGTTCCAAGGGCCGCAGGGTGCTGGGGGTGGAGGACGACCTGCTGCGCCCGGAGCTGGAGACCGGGCTTCCGGTGGTCGGTGACGGCGCGCTGATGGCCGCCCTGGGGCAGGCCCGCAGCCACACGATGCGCGACATCGTGGCGAGCATCCAGGCCGAGCAGGACATGGTGATCAGGGCGCCCGCCGCGTCCGTCACCGAGGTCACCGGGGGCCCCGGCACCGGCAAGACGGCGGTCGCGCTGCACCGCGCCGCGTATCTGCTCTACCAGGACCGCCGGCGGTACGCGGGCGGCATCCTGGTCGTCAGCCCGACGCCGCTGCTGGTGGCGTACACCGAGGGCGTCCTGCCGTCGCTCGGCGAGGAGGGCCAGGTCGCGATCCGCGCCGTCGGCTCGCTCGTCGACGGTGCGGAGGCCGATACGTACGACGAGCCGGCGGTCGCCCGCATCAAGGGCTCGCTGCGGATGCTGAAGGTGCTGCGCAACGCCGCACGCGGCGCGCTGGAGGCACCGCAGGCCGTCAAGCCGCAGCAGCAGGCCGCCCTCTTCGAGGACGACGAGGAGGAGAACGAGGCCGGGCAGCGCGTCTCCCGCACCACGCTGCGCGTCGTCGCCTTCGGGCGGCGGCTGGAGCTGGGCGAGCAGGAGCTGTCGTCGATCCGGCACAACGTGCTGGGCGGCACCGCCCCGGTGAACCTGCTGCGCCCGCGCGCCCGCAGGCTGCTGCTGGACGCGCTGTGGCGGAAGGCCGGACGCCGCTTCGACGACCAGGAGCTGGCGGCCGAGGAGCGCCAGGGCTTCGACGAGGACATCTCGACGGAGCCGGAGTTCCTGGACTTCCTGCAGTCCTACTGGCCGATCCTCACCCCGCGCGGGGTGCTCGCGGCGCTGGCCGACGAGAAGCGGCTCGGCCGTTGGGCGCGCCGGGTGCTCACCCCGCCCGAGGTGCGCCGGGTGGCGCGTTCGCTGCGCCGCGACGGGGTGACCGTGCACGACGTGGCGCTGCTCGACGAGTTGGAGACGCTGCTGGGCCCGCCGCCGCGCCCGAAGAAGCGCGACGCGGACCCGCTGGACATGCTGACCGGTCTGGACGAGGTCACCACCTCGGCCGACCGGATGGGCGGCGGCCGCCGCAACCGGGCGGACCGGCTCGACGAGGAGCGGACCGAGTACGCGCACGTCATCGTCGACGAGGCGCAGGACCTGACGCCGATGCAGTGGCGGATGGTCGGCCGCCGCGGCAGGACCGCGACCTGGACCATCGTCGGTGACCCGGCGCAGAGTTCCTGGACGGATCCCGACGAGGCCGCCCAGGCGCGCGAGGAGGCGCTCGGCAGCCGGCCGCGCCGCCGCTTCACGCTGACGGTCAACTACCGCAACCCGTCGGAGATCGCCGATCTGGCGGCGAAGGTGCTGCAGCTGGCGATGCCCGGCATGGAGTCGCCGCGCGCGGTGCGCTCCACCGGTCTGGTGCCGCGCTTCGCGGTGGCCGGCGCCGATCTGGGCGCCGCGGTGCGCGCGGAGGCCGAGCTGCTGCTGGCCGACGTGGACGGCACCGTCGGCGTCGTGGTGGCCATGGGCCGCCGCGGGCAGGCCCGCAAGTGGCTGGCCGGGCTCGGCGAACGGGTGGTGGCGCTGGGCAGCCTGGAGGCCAAGGGCCTGGAGTACGACGCGACGATCGTGGTCTCCCCGGCGGAGATCGCCGACGAGTCGCCGGCCGGACTGCGGGTGCTCTACGTGGCGCTGACCCGCGCCACCCAGCGGCTCACGGTGCTCTCCGGCGAGCGCGACAGCCCGGACGAGTCCGGCGTCCCGGACCTGCTGCGGGACTGACCGGCGGTCAGGGAGCGGGCCGGACGGCCGGTGGAACGACGACGGGCGCCCCTCGTGAGAGGGGCGCCCGTCGGACGTTGGTGACACCGACCCGCCATGCTCGCCTCGCGGCAAGTGGGCGCTCGAAGCGCCTAAGGTTGGGCCCGGGGGCTTGGATCGAGTCGGTGCCGTACCCAGGCTAACAAACCGTCCCGTGGGTTGCTTCCCGCATCTGCCGACAACCCTGAATTTGCTCAAGGTCACAGTCCGGGCTTGAAAATTCAGCCCGTTTCTCGCATGGTGGAAGTATCTTTCCGTTGCCAAGGTCACGGTTACGCGTACCGGCCAGTAGGTGCAACGATCGAGCGGCAGAGCGTGTGAACCAGCAGGCAGCGGAAGAAGGTCGTCAGGATGGCAACGGCGCCAAGCGTCTCGTACTCGATCACGGTACGGCTGGAGGTCCCGGCGAGCGGGACCGCGGTCAGCCAGCTCACCACCGCGGTGGAGTCGTCGGGAGGGTCGGTGACCGGTCTTGACGTGACCGCCTCCGGCCACGAGAAGCTCCGGATCGACGTGACCATCGCGGCCACGTCCACCGCGCACGGCGACGAGATCGTCGAGAAGCTGCGCGGCATCGAGGGCGTCGTCCTCGGCAAGGTCTCCGACCGTACGTTCCTGATGCACCTCGGCGGCAAGATCGAGATGCAGTCGAAGCACCCCATCCGCAACCGTGACGACCTCTCGATGATCTACACCCCGGGCGTCGCCCGCGTGTGCATGGCCATCGCCGAGAACCCCGAGGACGCCCGCCGCCTCACCATCAAGCGCAACAGCGTCGCCGTCGTCACCGACGGCTCCGCGGTGCTCGGCCTGGGCAACATCGGCCCGATGGCCGCCCTGCCGGTCATGGAGGGCAAGGCGGCGCTCTTCAAGCGCTTCGCCGGCATCGACGCGTGGCCGATCTGCCTCGACACCCAGGACCCCGACGAGATCGTGGCGATCGTGAAGGCCATCGCGCCGGGCTTCGCGGGCATCAACCTGGAGGACATCTCCGCGCCGCGCTGCTTCGAGATCGAGGCCCGGCTGCGTGAGCTGCTCGACATCCCGGTCTTCCACGACGACCAGCACGGCACCGCCATCGTGGTGCTCGCCGCGCTCACCAACGCGCTGCGTGTCGTCGGCAAGGACATCGGCGACGTACGGGTCGTCATGTCGGGTGCGGGCGCGGCCGGTACGGCCATTCTCAAGCTGCTCATCGCCGCCGGGGTGAAGCACGCGGTCTCCGCCGACATCCACGGTGTCGTGCACGCGGGACGCCCCGACCTCGTCGACGCCGACCCCGAGTCGCCGCTGCGCTGGATCGCCGACAACACCAATCCCGAGGGCATCACGGGCACCCTCAAGGAGGCCGTGCGCGGCGCCGACGTCTTCATCGGCGTCTCCGCTCCCAACGTCCTGACCGGCGACGATGTCGCCGCGATGGCCCAGGGCGCGATCGTCTTCGCCCTCGCCAACCCCGACCCCGAGGTGGACCCGGCGGTGGCCCGGCAGACCGCCGCGGTGGTTGCCACCGGCCGCAGCGACTTCCCCAACCAGATCAACAACGTCCTGGTCTTCCCCGGTGTCTTCCGCGGCCTGCTGGACGCGCAGAGCCGTACGGTGAACACCGAGATGATGCTGGCCGCCGCGCACGCTCTCGCCGATGTCGTGGGCGAGGACGAGCTGAACGCGAACTACATCATTCCCAGCGTTTTCAACGACAAGGTGGCGGGCGCCGTCGCGGGAGCCGTTCAGAAGGCGGCAAAGGCGATGGGCGCGGCAACCGACTCGACGGCCACTGTGTGACGACACTGGGTCATCGCAACGCATCCGAGCCGCTTTTTCAGCGACCCGCTCGGGTGCCGGATTGGCTTTCCCCCCATATATGGGGGCAGGATGCAACTCGGGCAGTGAGGCAGCATCAGCTTCAAGCTCGCGCCCCCCTGGCAGAAAGAACACGGGAGTAAAGATATGAACCGCAGTGAGCTGGTGGCCGCTCTGTCCGAGCGCGCCGAGGTGACCCGTAAGGACGCCGACGCCGTTCTGGCCGCTCTCGCCGAGACCGTCGGCGAGATCGTCGCCAAGGGCGACGAGAAGGTCACCATTCCCGGCTTCCTGACCTTCGAGCGCACCCACCGTGCCGCTCGCACCGCGCGCAACCCGCAGACCGGCGACCCGATCCAGATCCCGGCCGGCTACAGCGTGAAGGTCTCCGCGGGCTCCAAGCTCAAGGAAGCCGCCAAGGGCAAGTAGTTCCCGACTGGCAAGGCGAAGGGCGGCCATCTCCCCGGGGGGATGGCCGCCCTTGCTGTGTCCGGGCTCCGGACGGGTCCGGACGGGCCCTCGGGCCCGTCCGGGGGAGTGCTAGACGCTCACGGGGTTCGGCAGCTCGACGTTGGCCCCCAGCTCCGCGAGCTTCGCCATGAAGTTCTCGTAGCCGCGGTTGATGAGGTCGATGCCGTGCACCCGGGAGGTGCCCTGGGCCGCCAGGGCGGCGATCAGGTACGAGAAGCCGCCGCGGAGGTCGGGGATGACCAGATCGGCGCCCTGGAGCTTGGTGGGGCCGGAGACGACCGCCGAGTGCAGGAAGTTGCGCTGGCCGAACCGGCACGCGGAGCCGCCCAGGCACTCGCGGTACAGCTGGATGTGCGCACCCATCTGGTTGAGCGCCGAGGTGAAGCCCAGCCGGGACTCGTAGACCGTCTCGTGGACGATCGACAGGCCGGACGCCTGCGTCAGCGCCACCACGAGCGGCTGCTGCCAGTCGGTCTGGAAGCCGGGGTGGACGTCCGTCTCCAGCGCGATGGCGTTGAGCGGGCCGCCCGGGTGCCAGAAGCGGATGCCCTCGTCGTCGATCTCGAAGGCGCCGCCGACCCGGCGGAAGGTGTTCAGGAACGTCATCATCGACCGCTGGTGGGCCCCGCGGACGTAGATGTTGCCCTCGGTGGCCAGCGCCGCGCTCGCCCAGGAGGCCGCCTCCAGGCGGTCCGGGAGCGCGCGGTGGTTGTAGCCGCCGAGCTTGTCGACACCGGTGATCCGGATCGTCCGGTCGGTGTCCATCGAGATGATCGCGCCCATTTTCTGCAGTACGCAGATCAGGTCCTCGATCTCCGGCTCGACCGCCGCGTTCGACAGCTCGGTGACGCCCTCGGCCAGCACGGCCGTCAGCAGCACCTGCTCGGTCGAGCCGACCGACGGGTACGGCAGCGTGATCTTGCAGCCGCGCAGCCGCTGCGGGGCTTCCAGGTACTGGCCGCCGGGCCGCTTCTCGATGGTCGCGCCGAACTGCCGCAGCACGTCGAAGTGGAAGTCGATCGGCCGGCCGCCGATGTCGCAGCCGCCCAGGCCCGGGATGAAGGCGTGCCCGAGGCGGTGCAGCAGCGGGCCGCAGAACAGGATCGGGATCCGGGAGGATCCGGCGTGCGCGTCGATGTCGGCGACGTTGGCGCTCTCGACGTGCGAGGGGTCGAGCACCAGCTCGCCCGGTTCCTCACCGGCCTGGACCGTCACGCCGTGCAGCTGGAGCAGCCCGCGCACGACGCGGACATCGCGGATGTCGGGCACGTTGCGCAGTCGGCTCGGCTCGCTGCCGAGGAGGGCGGCGACCATGGCCTTCGGCACGAGGTTCTTCGCGCCGCGGACACGGATCTCGCCCCGGAGCGGGGTTCCGCCATGGACAAGCAGTACGTCGGAAGCGTCGGTCATGGATCTCGCGTTCCTGGAGACAGTCATAAAAATGGGCGGGGTCCCCGCAGGCACCAAGAAGAAATGGTAATGCGCCTACAGGGGACTCCTGTAAGCCCAGGAGGCGCCAGCTGTGTCATGACTTCGCTACAGCCGCTCCGGCCCATCTGGTTACCAGCCGGTACAGGGCGCCCCGGGCCGGCGGGGCCCACCGCTCGACTGCCCGCACGCTGCGCGATTACGCCGGGGCCGGTCGTTGGCACCCCGCGACGGCCCGGGATGCGGGATCATGTTGACCATGACGGAGGTCACTTCGCTCACCGGCAGGCTGCTCGTGGCGACGCCGGCTCTGGCGGACCCGAATTTCGACCGTGCGGTGGTACTCCTTCTCGACCACGACGAGGCGGGGTCGCTCGGCGTTGTGCTGAACCGTCCGACCCCGATCGGGGTGGGGGATGTGCTCCAGCCGTGGGCGGTGCTCGCCGGGTCGCCTCCGGTGGTGTTCCAGGGCGGCCCCGTCTCGCTGGACTCCGCGCTGGGGCTGGCCGTGGTCCCCGGTGAGTCCTGGGACGACGGGGACGACGCCCCGCTGGGCTGGCGGCGGGTGCACGGCGCGATCGGCCTGGTCGACCTGGAGGCCCCGCCGGAACTGCTCGCGGCGGAGCTGGGATCCCTGCGGATCTTCGCCGGCTACTCCGGATGGGGGCCGGGGCAGCTGGAGGCGGAACTGGTCGACGGCGCCTGGTACGTCGTGGAGTCGGAACCGGGTGATGTGTCCTCGCCGGACCCGGAACGGCTGTGGCGCTCCGTGCTCAGACGGCAACGGAACGAATTGGCGATGGTGGCCACGTACCCGGACGACCCGTCGCTCAATTAGGCTTGACGGTTATGAGCACTCTTGAGCCCGAACGCGGGGCCGGTACTGGCACCCTCGTCGAGCCGACCCCGCAGGTGTCGCACGGCGATGGCGACCACGAGCGCTTCGCACACTATGTCCAGAAGGACAAGATCATGGAGAGTGCGCTCTCCGGATCTCCGGTGGTCGCGCTGTGCGGGAAGGTCTGGGTGCCGGGACGGGACCCGAAGAAGTACCCGGTCTGCCCGATGTGCAAAGAGATCTTCGAGACGATGCCCCTCGGTGGCGGCGACAAGGACAAGAGCGGCAAGAACTGACCGCAGGTCCCCGCCTGATTTTCTCCGCCTGATTGGTCTATGCCAATTCGGTGCCGGCGGGGCAGGATGGCGTCATGGATCTGATCCCCGCCCCGCGCCTGGTGACCGACTACACCGAGGACAACTGCTTCGTCCTCGGACCCGACACGGTGCTGGCCGCCGGGCCGGGCGCGGAGCGGGCGGAGAGATGGCTGCGCTCCGAACTCGGAGCGGCCACCGGTCACCGGCTCGCGCCGGGCGACGGCTCGGAGACCGACGCCATCAGGATCACGGTCGCCGAGGTGGTCGCCGACGATCTCGGCCCCGAGGGCTACCGGATCATGGTCTCGCCGACCGGTGTCCATCTCTACGGCGGCGGCCCGGCGGGCGTCTTCTGGGGCGCCCAGACGCTGCGTCAGCTGCTGGGCCCCGACGCCTTCCGGCGCGCACCGCTCGCGGCCCGCGAGTGGCGGATCCCGTTCTGCCACATCGAGGACTCCCCGCGCTTCGGCTGGCGCGGCTTCATGCTCGACGTGGCCCGGCACTTCCTGCCCAAGGACGCGGTGCTGCGCTATCTCGACCTGATGGCCGCGCACAAGCTCAACGTGCTGCACCTGCACCTCACCGACGACCAGGGCTGGCGCGTGGAGATCAAGCGCTACCCGCTGCTCACCGAGGTCGGGGCCTGGCGCGAACGCACCAAGGTGGGGCTGCGGGAGTCCCCGCTGTGGGACGAACGGCCGCACGGCGGCTACTACACCCAGGACGACATCCGCGAGATCGTCGCCTACGCGGCGCAGCGGCACATCACCGTGGTGCCGGAGATCGACATCCCCGGGCACTCGCAGGCCGCCATCGCCGCCTACCCCGAACTCGGCAACACCGACGTCGTCGACACCGGCGCGCTCTCCGTGCTGACCAGTTGGGGCGTCAACCCCAATGTGCTGGCCCCCGCCGACACCACCCTGCGCTTCTACGAGGGCGTCTTCACCGAGCTGCTGGACCTGTTCCCGTCCGAGTTCTTCCACATCGGCGGCGACGAGTGCCCCAAGGAGCAGTGGCGCGCCTCCGCCGCCGCCCAGGCGCGGATCAAGGAACTGGGGCTGGCCGGTGAGGACGAGCTGCAGAGCTGGATCATCCGGCACTTCGACGGCTGGCTCGCCGAGCGCGGCCGCCGGCTGATCGGCTGGGACGAGATCCTCGAAGGCGGGCTGGCGCCGGGCGCCGCCGTCTCCTCCTGGCGGGGCTACGAGGGCGGGGTCGCCGCCGCGAAGGCCGGCCACGACGTCGTGATGTGCCCGGAGTCGCATGTCTATCTGGACTGGCGGCAGTCGGACCGGGCCGACGAGCCGGTGCCGATCGCCAGGGTGCGCACCCTGGAGGACGTCTACCGGTTCGAGCCGGTGCCCGCGGAACTCACCGAGGAGCAGGCCGCGCACGTCATCGGGACCCAGGCCAACGCCTGGACCGAGGTGATGGACTCACCGCGGGTCGTGGACTACATGGTGTTCCCGCGGCTGGCGGCGGTCGCCGAGGTGGCCTGGTCGGAGCTGCCCGCGCCCGCCGAGCGGGACTGGCCGGACTTCGAGCGCCGAATGGAAGGCCACTACGCGCGACTTGACGCGCTCGGTGTGGAGTACCGCCCGCCGGGCGGTCCGCTGCCGTGGCAGCGGCGCCCCGGTGTACTCGGACGCCCGATCGACGGACCACCCCCGATCGTGTGAGCAATGCCGCAACATGTGTCCCCCGCAAGGGCGGGCCTGGCACGGTGGATTGGCGTATCTTCGCAACACCCTCGAAGAGCGCCAATCCCGACACTGGGGTGATACCCGACAGAACGGGGCATCCACTCCCGTGAAGGGCAGGCCCGCACTTCGCGGACCCTCGCGTTGACCATCGCGGAACATGTGCCAGAGTTGCCACGTCCGGGCTGTCAGCACGTACGGTACGGCTACCGCACGGCGGAGAGCCGGGAAGGGGCAGCTGCGTGAGCACGAATGCACAGCAGACGGCACGCAACGTCACGTTGCCGTCCTCGCTCGACGAGGCGGTGGCGGCGCTCGCCGCCGCGCCCAGCGCCGTGCCCGTGGCCGGTGGCACCGACCTGATGGCGGCCGTCAACTCCGGGCTGCTGCGCCCGGCCGGGCTCGTCGGTCTCGGCCGGATCAGCGAGATCCGCGGCTGGCAGTACGCCGACGGCCACGCCCTGCTCGGCGCCGGCCTCACCCACGCCCGGATGGGCCGCCCCGACTTCGCCGCGCTCATCCCGGCGCTCGCCGCCGCCGCCCGCGCGGCCGGACCACCGCAGATCCGCAACGCGGGCACCCTCGGCGGCAACATCGCCACCGCCGCGCCCACCGGTGACGCACTCCCGGTGCTGACCGCGCTGGAGGCGAGCGTCATCCTGGCCGGCCCCGGGGGCAACCGGGAACTGCCGGTCAGCCATCTGCTGACCGGGATGGACCCGCTGCGCCCCGGCGAACTCCTCGCTTTCGTGCGGGTTCCGCTGCTGCACGCGCCGCAGACCTTCCTCAAGGCCACCGGCCGCACCGGCCCCGGCCGGGCGCTGGCCTCGGTCGCCGTCGTCCTGGACCCCGCCCGGCGCGGTGTGCGCTGCGCGGTGGGCGCGGTGGCGCCCGTACCGCTGCGGCCGCTGGAGGCCGAGCGGTGGGTCGCCGGACTGATCGACTGGGACGGCGGACGGCTGCTCGCCCCCGAGGCGTGCACGGCCTTCGGCGAGTACGTCGCCGGAGCGTGCATCCCGGACCCCGTGCCGGGACCGGACGGGGCCGAGGCCGTCGAGCTGCCGCCCGCCGCCGTACAACTGCGCCGCACCGTGGCGGCGCTGGCCCGCCGAGCGCTCGGGAGGGCACTGGCATGACCGACCAGCCGCAGCCGCAGCCGGGCACCCCGCTCACCCCGGGCACCTGGCAGCCCGTGCCGGGCGGCGGGGACTACGACCCCGACCAGACCATGCACGTCTCCTTCGCCGCGATGCTGCCGCCGGTGGCCGACGCGGGCGACGCGGCGACCCAGTGGTCGATCCCGCTCGTCGCGGCCGACCCGGTGGAGGAGTCCGGCGAGTACCCCCTGGGCGCCGTCACGGACGGCTTCACCGCGCCGTGGGCCGGCCGGCACCCCGACGAGACGCACTCCCGGCCCGACGTACCCGCCCCGCGGCCGTTCAGCGCCGGGCAGTTCGGCCAGGGCGCGGCGGCGACCGCGGCGCGGCCGCCGGCCGGAATCGGGCACGACCTCGGCGCGCAGGCCGTCGGCGAGCACGGCGGCGAGCCGGCCGGACCGTACCCGCCGGCCGGCCACGGGTCCGGTGACGACGCGCGCCCGCCGGCCGCCCAGGACCCGGCGGCCCGGCACCCCTACTTCGCCGAACACCCGCCGTCCGCCACCGCCGGCGCGACGCCGCCCACCGACGGGACCGGGCACTGGAGCCTGCCGTTCGTCGCGGAGGACGCGTCGGACGAGTCCGGCGAGTACCCCGTGGGCGCCGTGGGGGCGATCCCCGGAGCCGAGTCCGTCGTGGTGACCGAGGACGGCCCGGAGGCGGCGGAGAGCCCCTCCGACGGGCCCGTCGAGCACGCGGAGCGGACGGAGCAGGCGGAGCAGGCCGAAGCGGCGGCGGACGACGAGGAGCCGGCGCCCGAAGAGGCGCACAGCGAACACCCGCTCGCCTCCTACGTGCTGCGCGTCAACGGCGCCGACCGGCCCGTGACCGACGCCTGGCTCGGCGAGTCCCTGCTGTACGTCCTGCGGGAGCGGCTCGGCCTGGCCGGTGCCAAGGACGGCTGCGAGCAGGGCGAGTGCGGAGCCTGCTCCGTACAGGTCGACGGCCGGCTCGTCGCCTCGTGCCTGGTGCCGGCCGCGACCGCCGCCGGCAGCGAGGTCCGCACCGTCGAGGGGCTGTCCGGTGACGGGCAGCCGTCCGACGTGCAGCGCGCGCTCGCCGAGTGCGGCGCCGTGCAGTGCGGCTTCTGCGTTCCCGGCCTCGCGATGACCGTGCACGACCTGCTGGAGGGCAACCACAAGCCCACCGAGCTGGAGACCCGCCAGGCCATCTGCGGCAACCTCTGCCGGTGCACCGGCTACCGGGGCGTGCTGGACGCCGTCCAGGACGTCGTGGCGTCCCGCGAGGCCAGCGCCGCGGAACACTCCGAGCACACTGCCGACGGGGCGCGGATCCCGCACCAGGGCGGGCCGCACGGCAGCCACCCGGGAGGCACCGCGTGACCCGCCGTACGATCCCGGGCCGACGGCCGGAGCCGCGGCACACGCGCCCGGCCGGCACGGGCGAACCCACCGGCAGCAGCGAGAGGGCAGCGGCATGACTGGATCCGACGCGGCCACGGCGGTGCCCGCCCAGGCCACCCAGACGCCCGCGGCGCCCGAACCGGTGCTGCACGGGCTGGGCGTCTCCGTGCGGCCCGTGGACACCCTCGCGAAGGCGCAGGGGACGTTCCCGTACGCGGCCGACCTGTGGGCCGAAGGACTGCTGTGGGCCTCGGTGCTGCGCTCCCCGTACCCGCACGCGCGCATCGTCCGCATCGACACGTCGGAAGCCACCTCGATGCCCGGCGTCCGGGCCGTCGTCACGCACGAGGACGTGCCGGGTGACGCCATGCACGGCCGCCGCGTCGCGGACCGGCCGGTCTTCGCCAAGGACATCGTCCGGCACCACGGCGAGCCGATCGCCGCCGTCGCCGCCGACCACCCCGACACCGCGCGGCTGGCCGCCGCGGCGATCCTCGTCGAGTACGAGGTGCTGGAGCCGGTCACCGATCCGGAGAAGGCGTTCGCCGCCGAGCCGCTGCACCCCGACGGCAACCTGATCCGCCACATCCCGCTGCGCTTCGGCGACCCCGACGTCATCGGCGAGGTCATCGTCGAGGGCCTGTACCGGATCGGCCGGCAGGACCCGGCGCCCATCGGCGCCGAGGCCGGGCTCGCCGTGCCGCGCCCGGACGGCGGCGTCGAGCTGTACGTGGCCTCCACCGACCCGCACACCGACCGGGACCTGGCCGCCGCCTGCTTCGGCCTGGAGGCCGACCGGGTCAAGGTCGTCGTCACCGGCGTGCCCGGCGCGATGGGCGACCGCGAGGACTCCGGCATCCAGCTGCCGCTCGGGCTGCTCGCGCTGAAGACCGGCTGCCCGGTGAAGTTCGTGGCCACCCGCGAGGAGTCCTTCCTCGGCCACTCCCACCGCCACCCCACCCTGCTGCGCTACCGGCACCACGCCGACGCCGAGGGCCGGCTGGTCAAGGTCGAGGCGCAGGTGCTGCTCGACGCGGGCGCGTACGCCGACCACTCCTCGGAGGCGCTGGCCGCCGCCGTGGCGTTCGCCGCCGGCCCCTACGTCGTGCCGCACGTGTTCGTCGAGGGCTGGGCCGTGCGCACCAACAACCCGCCGTCGGGACACGTCCGCGGCGAGGGCGCGCTCCAGGTCTGCGCCGGGTACGAGGGTCAGATGGACAAGCTCGCGGCGAAGCTGGGCCTGGACCCGGCCGAGCTGCGGATGCGCAACGTCATGGCCACCGGCGACCTGCTGCCCACCGGCCAGACCGTCACCTGCCCGGCGCCCGTCGGCGAGCTCCTCAAGGCGGTCCGCGACGCGGACCTGCCGCCGCTGCCCGTCGACGAGGAGGAGTCGCAGTGGCTGCTCCCCGGCGGCCCCGAGGGCGCCGGGGAGCCCGGCGCGGTCCGGCGCGGGGTCGGCTACGCGCTCGGCATGGTGCACATGCTCGGCGCGGAGGGCACCGACGAGGTCTCCACCGCCACCGTACGGATCCACGACGGCCGGGCCACCGTCATCTGCGCCGCCGTCGAGACCGGCCAGGGCTTCACGACCCTCGCCCGGCAGATCGTCCAGGACGTGCTCGGCGTCGAGGACGTCGGCGTGCTGGCCGCCGACACCGACCAGCCGCCGTCCGGGGCGGCCGCCCGCGGCCGGCACACGTGGGTGTCGGGCGGCGCGGTCGAGCGGGCCGCCAAGATGGTGCGCACGCAGCTGCTGCAGCCGCTGGCCGCCAAATTCGGGATGTCCGTCGAGCTGCTCACCATCGCCGACGGCAAGATCACCTCGTACGACGGGGTGCTCAGCACGACCGTCGGGGAGGCCATCGAGGGCAAGGAGCTGTGGGCCACCGCGCAGTGCCGCCCGCACCCCACCGACCGGCTGGACGACGACGGCCAGGGCGACGCGTTCGTCGGCCTGGCCTTCTGCGCGGTCCGCGCCGTCGTGGACGTGGACATCGAACTGGGCTCGGTACGTGTCGTGGAGATGGCCGTCGCGCAGGACGTCGGCCGGGTGCTGAACCCGCGCCAGGTCGCCGCCCGGATCGAGGCCGGCGTGACCCAGGGCGTCGGTCTCGCGCTCATGGAGGACCTGCGGGCCCCCCGCGGCATCATCAAGCGGCCGAACCTCACCGGCTACTCCCTGCCGACCGCGCTCGACGCCCCGGACGTGCGCATCGTCAAACTCGTCGAGGAGCGCGACGTGCTGGCGCCCTTCGGCGCGAAGGCGGTCAGCGCGGTCCCGGTGGTGGTCTCACCGGCCGCCGTCGCCGCCGCCGTGCGCGCCGCGACCGGCCGCCCCGTCAGCCGGCTGCCGATCCGCCCGCAGGCGGCGGTCGTCAAGCCGCAGTCCTGACCGGACGGCACCTGGGAACGGACAACGCCGCAGACAGCGGAAAGGCCCGGCAGCGATGCGCTGCCGGGCCTTTCGTCTTCCTCACGGAGGCCGTAGCGGGATTTGAACCCGCGTACCTCGCTTTGCAGGCGAGTCCCTGGGCCACTCGGGCATACGGCCGTGTTGGTGACATCACCGACGATAGGGCGCCGCCCCCGGGGTCGGTCAACGGTCCCGGCGGGTCCGCAACAGGACTGCCATACGGCGTCATACGCCGTTCATGAACGGAGCTGGGGGCCCGGGAACCGCGGCACGGCCTAGGACCAGCGGAGGAGGGGCAACTCGTCCACAGGAAGGGGGTGAAATATGCCTGAGCCCCTTACTCTTGCTCGGTGACCACCGTAGAAGCGCAGAGCAGCGAGCCGGCCGCCCCGCCGGAGCGGACCGGGAGTCCGGAGACCCCGGACGCCCCGGAGACCCCGGACGCCCCGGAGACCCCGGACACCGACGGGGTCCTCGGGCGGCGCTATCGCGCGCTCACCCTCGGCATTGTCTCCGTGGTGCTGCTGATCGCCTTCGAGGCGAGCGCCGTGAACACCGCGATGCCGGTCGCGGGCCGCGCTCTCGACGGGCTGTCGCTCTACGCGTTCGCGTTCTCCGGGTACTTCACGGCCAGCCTGCTGTCGATGGTGGTCTCCGGCGAGTGGTGCGACCGCAAGGGCCCGCTCGCCCCGCTCTTCACCGGCATCGCCGCCTTCGCGGCCGGATTGCTGATCTCCGGCTCCGCGCAGAACATGTGGACGTTCATCGCCGGCCGCGCGGTCCAGGGCCTCGGCGGCGGACTGGTGATCGTCGCGCTGTACGTCATCGTCGGCCGCGCCTACCCCGAGCGGCTGCGGCCCTCGGTCATGGCGTCGTTCTCCGCCGCCTGGGTGCTCCCGGTGATCATCGGCCCGGTGGTCGCCGGAGCCGTCACCGAACACCTGGGCTGGCGCTGGGTCTTCCTGGCCATCCCGGTGCTGGTGCTGCTGCCGCTGGCCGTGATGCTGCCCGCGCTGCGCGAGCTGACGCCGGGGGACCGGACCCCGGCCCTGAACCGGCGCCGCATCCTCCTGGCGCTGGCCGTCGCGACGGGTGCGGGCCTGCTGCAGTACGCGGGCCAGGACCTGTCGCCGGTCATGCTCGTACCCGCCGCCGTGGGCGCCGCGCTCCTGGTGCCCGGCGTCCTGCGGCTGCTGCCGCGCGGGACGTTCCGGGCCGCCCGCGGACTGCCCGCCGTGATCCTGCTGCGCGGGGTCGCCGCCGGATCGTTCATCGGCGCGGAGAGCTTCATCCCGCTGATGCTCGTCACCGAGCGCGGCTATTCGGCCACCCTGGCGGGGCTCTCGCTCACCGGCGGCGGCCTGACCTGGGCGCTGGGATCGTATGTGCAGAGCCGCCCGCGGCTGCAGCCGCACCGCGAGCGGCTGATCAGGATCGGCATGCTCCTGATGGCCGCCGCCGTCGCGGGACCGGCCCTCGCGCTCGACCTGTCCGTGCCCGCCTGGATCGTCACCGTCTCCTGGATCGTCGGCGGCTTCGGCATGGGCCTGGTCATCTCCAACGGCAGCGTCCTGCTCCTCAAGCTCTCCCGCCCCGACGAGGCCGGCAGCAACTCCGCCTCGCTGCAGGTCTCCGACGCCCTCGGCAACATCGTCCTCGTCGGCGCCTCAGGCGTCCTGTTCACCGCCCTGGGCGGCGGCTCCGGCCACCCCGGAGCCTTCGTGGCCGTCTTCCTCTCCATGGCGGGCGTCGCCCTCCTGGGCGTCCTGGTGGCGGGCCGGCTGACGCCCCGGGAGGCGTGATCCGCGCCGCCCGCCGACTGTGAGCTGGGTCGCACAGTCGGCGTACCCGACCGCGTTCTGCCGGGGAGGCCGGGGGGCCGCCGGTAGGCTGTGACGGTTTTCCTACCTAAGCCGCTCACGGACGGCGCCGACCGGCCGTTCCGTCCCGCCGACCCGCATCCGGAGACCGTGACTACTACCGCCGCCAGTGCCTCCCACCACCTTTCACCGGCCTTCCCGGGCCGTGCCCCCTGGGGCACCGCCGGGAAGCTGCGCGCCTGGCAGCAGGGGGCGCTCGACGAGTACATGCGGCTGCAGCCGCGCGACTTCCTGGCCGTGGCGACGCCCGGCGCCGGGAAGACCACGTTCGCGCTGACGCTCGCCTCGTATCTGCTGCACAACCACCTGGTGCAGCAGATCACGGTGGTCGCGCCGACCGAGCACCTCAAGAAGCAGTGGGCGGAGGCGGCGGCGCGGATAGGGATCAGGCTGGATCCGGACTACAGCGCGGGCCCGGTCAGCAAGGAGTACCACGGCGTCGCGGTGACCTACGCGGGCGTCGGGGTGCGGCCGATGCTGCACCGCAACCGCTGCGAGCAGCGCAAGACCCTGGTGATCCTGGACGAGATCCACCACGCCGGTGACTCCAAGTCCTGGGGCGAGGCGTGCTCCGAGGCGTTCGACCCGGCGACCCGGCGGCTCGCGCTGACCGGTACGCCGTTCCGCTCGGACACCAACCCGATCCCGTTCGTGGCGTACGAGGAGGGCAACGACGGGATCCGCCGCAGCTCCGCCGACTACACCTACGGCTACGGGAACGCGCTCGCGGACGGCGTCGTCCGGCCGGTGATATTCCTCTCCTACAGCGGCAACATGCGCTGGCGCACCAAGGCGGGCGACGAGATCGCCGCCCGGCTCGGCGAGCCGATGACCAGGGACGCGATCGGCCAGGCCTGGCGCACCGCGCTGGCGCCGACCGGTGAGTGGATCCCCGCCGTGCTGAAGGCGGCCGACCAGCGGCTCACCGAGGTGCGCAGGAGCATCCCGGACGCGGGCGGGCTGGTGATCGCGACCGACCAGGAGTCCGCGCGCGCCTACGCGAAGATCCTCAAGGACATCAGCGGCCACAAGGTGACCGTCGTGCTCTCCGACGAGAAGGCCGCGTCCAAGCGCATCGACGCCTTCACGCACTCCGAGGACCGCTGGATGGTCGCGGTGCGCATGGTGTCCGAGGGCGTGGACGTGCCGCGGCTGGCGGTGGGCGTCTACGCGACGACGATCTCGACCCCGCTGTTCTTCGCGCAGGCGGTGGGCCGTTTCGTCCGGTCCCGCAGGCGCGGCGAGACCGCGTCCGTCTTCGTGCCGACCATCCCGATGCTGCTCGACTTCGCCAACGAGATGGAGGTCGAGCGGGACCACGTCCTGGACAAGCCGAAGAAGGCCGGTGACGAGGAGAACCCCTTCGCCGAGGAGGACCAGCTGCTGGCCGACGCCGAGAAGCTGGAGGACGAGGAGACCGAGGAGCAGCTGCCCTTCGAGGCGCTGGAGTCCGACGCCGTCTTCGACCGGGTGCTGTACGACGGCGCCGAGTTCGGCATGCAGGCGCACCCGGGGAGCGAGGAGGAGCAGGACTACCTCGGCATCCCGGGACTGCTGGAGCCCGACCAGGTGCAGATGCTGCTGCAGAAGCGGCAGACCCGGCAGATCGCGCACAGCCGGCAGAAGCCCGCGGACCAGGCCGACCTCATCGAGCTGCCGGCCGAGCGGCGTCCCATCGTCACGCACAAGCAGCTGCTGGAGCTGCGCAAGTCGCTGAACACGCTGGTGTCGGCGTACACCCACCAGAGCGGCAAGCCGCACGGCGTCATCCACAACGAGCTGCGCCGGGTGTGCGGCGGGCCGCCGAGCGCCGAGGCGACGGCCGGGCAGCTGAACGAGCGGATCAAGAAGGTCCGGGAGTGGGCCACGAAGATGCGCTGAGCGCCACCGCGAACGGGTCCCCGGAAGGCGCCTTCCGGGGACCCGTTGCGTTCACCCGGCCGCTGTCACCAGGTGAAGGCCGACGACTGGACCGCCGTCGCCGTGCAGTAGACCGTCGCCACGGTGGGCGACGAGGTCACGATCTTCAGTGACCAGTTGGTGGCGCTCGGAGTCCCGGTCAGCACCAGGGAGTTGGTGGTGTTGCCGGTCGCGATGGTGCCGGAACTCAGCGACAGCGGGCCCAGGGTGATCGGGTTGCCGCCGGACATCGCCGGGTTGAGCTTCGCGGAGAACTGCACCTCGCTGGTGACGCCGCCGGCGGTCTTGTTGACCTTCAGCGTCGTCGTGATGCTGTTCGGGTTGGCGCTGGAGCCGACCGGCATCGTGATCGCGGTGGAGGTGAGCTTGATCTTCTTGACGCCGCCGGTGTCGGTGGCGGTCAGGGTGCCCAGTCCGCTGCCCCACGTACCGCAGTCGTAGGTGGCGGTCGCGGTGGCCGGGGCCACGGCGAACGACGAGGTGGACAGGGCGAGGGTCGCCGTGACCGCCCCGACCGTGCCGAGAACGGCCAGGCCGACAAGTCTGGAACGTGCCATGTGGTTGGTGCTCCTTCCGGTGGATGGAGCGCCGGGCGCATGCCGAATTCAAGGTTTCCCAACCAAAGAAGTATCGCCAGGGCATTACGTCCGTCGCTGTTCCGCCGCCCCTTCGACGGGGGCGTGCGGTGCCGGGCCCGGCATACTGAGTCGTAGTGAAACCATGATCTCCAGAACAGTCAACACATATGCGGGACAATTTTTCCATGGCGTAAAGCGGAGGCTTCTGCCGTGTTTCCCGGTGATCGGTTCGAGTACTTCTCGACCCGATCCTGAGATTCCCGTAGATCCCTTCCTTTGCTTCTCTTGACTTCTTTGGTCCTGGACCTCTCAATGTCCTGAATCATTCGACCGAGCCATCGCACTCCTACCACTCCGGCTCCTCCCGGCGTCATGCCGTGCCGCACCCGGTGAGGCCGGGGCGGTGGCCACCGTCACGAGGAGTCAGGTGTCCCGACAACGAAGATGCGTACCGCGCCGGTTGGCCGCGGGCGCGGCCGGCCTCGTCCTGGTGCTGACCGGCGGGGGAGCGGCCCAGGCCCTGATCGTTTCGCCCTCGGGAACGGTCAGCCCGGTCGTGCACTGTGTGCTGCCGCTCGGTCAGGGCGAGGCCACCGGGCCGCAGGACATGACCGTCGAACTCAGCCCGTCCACCGTGCTCCCCGGCGGCAAGGTGCACGCCAAGGTCACGCTCGGTCCCGGCCCCGCCCTCAGCCCGATCTCCATCACCCAGGTGCCGACCACGCCCAACCTCGACCTGACCCTGTCCGGCGGCGCCACCGGCACCGTCACCGTCACCGGCCCCGAGGTGCCGGTGGACGTCGAGGCCGGAAAGCCCACGGTCATCCCGCCGTTCGAGGGCGACTTCTTCGTCCCGCAGAACGCCGCGGGCCCGGTCGACTTCACCCCGCTGCGCAATCTGACCAGGACCAAGGTGCTCGGCGGGACCTACGAGACCCCCTGCGACGTGGTCAGCGGCAGCGGGAGCATCGGCACGGTCGACGTGCAGGGCTCCGGCGGCACGCCGGCTGTTCTGGTCGCGCCCACCGGGGCGGTCCGGCCCAACACCCCGGTCCCGCTGACCGGTTCGGACTGGACGCCGGGCGGCACGGCCGTCCCCTCGCTGTGCTCCGCCGCCGGCACCGGCTGCGACCCGGCGAAGTTCTCCGCCGGCGCGCTGACCATCGACGCCGCCGGCGCCTTGGCCGGGACGGCGACCCTGGCCCCGGCCACCGACGTCCCGGACGGCGACTACCTGGTCAAGGTCAACGACGGGACGAAGGAGGCCACCGCGCCGCTGACGGTCAAGGCCGTGGCGGCGGGCGAGCGGGAGTTCACGCTGTCGAGCAGCAGTGGACCGGTCGGCAGCGTCATCACCATCACCGGCAGGAACTACCGGCCGGACCAGTGGATCAACATCGTCGGTCTCAACGCCGACGGCGCGACCCTGGACGACACCGCCGTCTACCCGCAGAGCACTCCGGACGGCACGTTCTCCACCGAGTTCACGGTCAGCGACCCCACGCTGGTCGCCGTCCAGGCGGACGAGGGCGGCGACCCGGCGACCGTCAGGACGCAGCCGTTCACCGTCACCACCGGCGGCGGGGGCGACGGCACCACCGGCAGCCAGACGCTGCGGACCTCGGTGGTGCCGGGCCTGCTGTCGATGACCCAGGCGGGCGACACCGTCCAGTTCGGGTCGGTGCAGCTCGACGGTGACGCCCACACGTTGAACAGCGCGCTGAACAAGGTCACGGTGCACGACGCCCGCGGCGTCAACACCGGTTGGTCGCTGACCGGCACCATGACCGCCTTCACCAGCGGCTCCGGGGCCACCATCCCGGCCGACGCGGTCGGCTGGGTGCCGGTGTGCACGGCGCAGCCGGGCAGTGTCGGGACTCCGGTGGCGGGCTCGCCCGCGCAGCTGGGCAGCGCGGCCGCGACGCTGTGCGGTCTCGCGCCCGACGGGTCCCGCCAGTTCACCGGCGGGAACTTCGACGCCGGCGCCGGTCTCACGCTCCAGGTCCCGGGGACGGCCCGGCCGGGCGACTACAGCGCCACGCTCACGCTGACGCTGTTGTGAACCGGTGAACCGGTGAACGTGTGAACCTGTGCACCGAACTCTGAATTGATCGTTCCGCTGGGCTTCCGGCCGGTACCCGCAGCTTCGGGTACCGGCCGGAAGCGTATTCAGGAACGAAATCTGACGCGTCATCAGGTACTTTTCGAACACCTATTGACTTATGAGGGCCGCGCCTTCTCAATGTGCCGTGAATTAACGGAATGACATCCCCGATCTTGTTTCGAAGAATGGGAGTCACGTGTTCTTGCGACCAGGACCATTGGCACATCGACTGATGTCAGGCTCCGCGGCCCTCGCCCTCGCTCTGACCGGAGCCGGCTTGGCTCTCGCACCCGCCGCCCACGCCGGGACGATCACTCCCACGGTGCACTGTTCGCTGCCGGCCGGCCAGGGTGAGGCGACCGGCCCGCAGACCATGACCGTCGACCTCACCCCGTCCGTCGTCGACCCCGGCGGCAGCGTGCACGCCAAGGTCACGCTCGGCGGGAGCCCGGCCACCAGCGGCATCGCGTTGAGCAACGTGCCGACCACCCCCAGCATCGACCTCGCCATGTCCGGCGGCGCCACGGGTACCGTCACCGTCCGCGGCCCCGAGATCACCATGGACATCCCCGCCAACACGCCCATCCTGATCCCGCCCTACGAGGGCGACTTCCTCATCCCGGTCAACGCCGCCGGGCCGATCACGTTCAGCGTGGTCCGCACCCTGACCCAGACCAAGGTGCTCGGCGGTACCTACCAGACCCCCTGCGACGTCACCGCGAACGGCGGCAGCGTCGGCACGGTGACCGCCCAGGGCACCGCCGGCGTCCCGGCCACCCTCCACGCACCCGCCACGCCCGTCCGCCCCAGCACCCCGGTGGCGCTCACCGGTGACCTGTGGACCCCCGGTGGCACCCCCGTCGCGTCGCTGTGCGACAGCACGGGCGGCGGCTGCGACCCGGCGAAGTTCGCCTCCAGCACCCTGGCGATCGGCGGCAACAAACAGCTGACGGGCTCCGCGACGCTCTCCGACGCCAACTCGGTGCCGGACGGCGATTACCTGGTCAAGGTCAACGACGGGACCAAGGAGGCCACCGCGCCGCTGACGGTCAAGGCCTTCGTGCCCACCGGCCCACGGGCGTTCACGCTCTCGCAGAGCCAGGGCCCGGTCGGCAGTGTCATCACCGTCTCCGGCACCAACTACCGGCAGGACCAGTGGATCAACACCGTCGGCCTCGACGCCGGCGGACAGACCCTGGACGACACCGCCGTGTACGTGCAGACCACCGCCGACGGCACCTTCTCGGTGGACTTCACCGTCAGCGACCCGACACTGGCCGCCGTACGGACCGATGAGGCCGGCGACCCCGCCACCACGCTCACCCGGCCGTTCACCGTCGTGGCGGCCGCCGCCACGCTCGGCACGGGCACCGGCAAGGTCAAGCCCGGCGGGACCGTCGCCGTCTCCGGCACCGGCTGGCCGGCCGGCGCCGCCGCGACCGCCTCGCTGTGCGCCGCCGACGGCACCGGCTGCGCCGCGAACCGCATCGCCGCGAAGTCCCTGACGATCGCGGCCGACGGAACCCTGCACGGGACGGTCACCGTCGCGTCCTCGGTCGCCCCGGCCGCCTATCTGCTCAGGGTCGAGGCGGGCGGGGTCTCGCAGACCGGCGCGCTGACGGTGGCGAAGTACTTCATCGTCCTCAGCCCCTCCAGCGGCCCCAAGGGCACCCAGGTGACCGTCGTCGGCCAGGGCTTCGCCCCGGTCTGCACGGTGGTGATCTCCGGGCTGAAGGCGAACGGGTCGCAGACCTCCGACATCCCCAGGACCAAGGTCGTCGGCCTCGACGGCGCGTTCTCCCAGACCTTCACGGTCAAGGACGCCGGCACGGTCGCCCTCCAGGTCAAGGAGGTGCTGGTCAATCCGCGGGTCGCGCTGGCCGCCTTCACCGTCGACGACAGCATCCCGCCGCCCTCCGCGGGCTTCGCGCTCTCCCCGGACTCAGGCCCGCTCGGCACTGTGGTCCAGGTCACAGGCCGGGGCTTCGCGCCGGTCGCCACGGTGTCGGTGACCGGACGCCGGGCCGACGGGTCGCAGACGTCCGACGGATCCGTGCTCCGCGTGATCGGCCTGGACGGCAGCTACGCGCTCAACTTCACCGTGCACGACCCGACGACCGTCGCCCTCAAGGCCTGTGAGGTGCTCGTCGACGGCAGAACCGTGCAGCGCACCTTCACCGTGACCTGACGGGAGCGGCGCGGAGGAACGGCAGAACCGCAGGCGGCGCGGCCCCGGAACCGGGACCGCGCCGCCTTCGTCATAGACCCGTGAGCTTAAAGAGCGGGTCAGGAGTTTTCCTCGGTGTGACCGGATTGTGGACGACCCCTTCCGCTCAGCGGTACTCGGTCGCTACCGTGCCCGTCACGCACGCGCCGTGGCAGAGCAGCCGCGGAGCGCAGCCGGTACCACCGCGACCGGCGGCCTCTCCGCGCGCTGCCGCGGGACCGGCAGTGCGTCCCGCCGTGAGATGAGCCGCCACTCATATGAGGAGGGGGCGTCGTGACCGCGGAGACATCTCAGACGCTCGACAGAGGACTGCGGGTCCTCAAGCTATTGGCCGACACCGACCACGGGCTCACCGTCACCGAGCTCGCCACCAAGCTGGGGGTCAACCGCACCGTCGTCTACCGTCTGCTGGCCACCCTGGAGCAGCACGCACTGGTACGGCGTGACCTCGGCGGGCGGGCCCGCGTCGGGCTCGGCGTGCTGGGGCTGGCGCACCAGGTGCATCCGCTGCTGCGGGAGGCGGCACTGCCGGCCCTGAGGTCACTCGCCGAGGACATCGGTGCCACCGCGCACCTGACCCTCGTCGACGGCAGCGAGGCGCTGGCCGTGGCGGTGGTCGAACCGACCTGGACCGACTACCACGTCGCCTACCGCACCGGTTTCCGGCACCCGCTGGACCGGGGCGCGGCGGGCCGGGCCATCCTGGCCGGCCGCGGCGTCCTGCCGCACGCACCCGGGCAGGAACAGAACGGCGCGGAGCCGGGGGAGGGGCGCACCGAGCCGGTCCGCTACGTCCTCACCCACGGCGAACTGGAGGCCGGCGCCAGCGGCGCCGCCGCCCCGCTCATCGGGGTGACCGGAATAGAGGGCAGCGTGGGCGTGGTGATGCTCGCCGAGGCGGTGCCCGAGCGGGTCGGCCCCAGGGTGGTGGAAGCGGCCACGGAGGTCGCCGACGCGCTGCGCTAGGGAACTCGACGACACGACCCGGGCCCCGGCCCGCCGCGTGGCGGACGGGGCGCCCGGCCGGGGTGCCCCGTCCGTCACGGCGGTGGACTACATTCTCTGCATGCCCGCAGTCTCCCGCCGTGCCCGAGTCCTTGCCCTTTGCGCGACGCTGGTGGCAGCGCTGCTGGCCGTCGCGGCGCTCGCCCCGCTCCCGGTGTCGATCGTGGTGCCGGGGATGACGGCGGACGTTCTCGGCGCGGACAAGGGCCAGCAGGTGATCACCGTCACCGGCACCCCGACCCGGACCACCAGCGGGCAGCTGCGGATGACCACGATCGCCGCGACCCAGCCCGACGCGTCGGTGCACCTCCCCGACGTGCTCAGCGCCTGGTTCGCGACCGACCGGGCGGCGATGCCGCGCGGCGCGGTCTACCCCGGCGGCGGCTCGGTCCAGGAGATCGAGCAGCACAACGCGCAGGAGATGACCGACTCGCAGGACGCGGCGACCGGGGCGGCGCTCCAGCACCTCGGGCTGTCCCCCGCGAAGGTCAAGGTCGAGCTGCACCTCGCGGACGTGGGCGGACCGAGCGCCGGGCTGATGTTCAGCCTCGGCATCATCGACAAGATCGACGGGAACGGCCGCGGCGGTGACCTCACCGGTGGCCGCACCGTCGCCGGTACCGGCACCATCACCGCCGACGGCAAGGTCGGCGCGGTCGGCGGCGTACCGCTGAAGGAACGGGCCGCCAAGCGCGACGGCGCCACCGTCTTCCTGGTCCCCAAGGGCGAGTGCTCCGACGCCAGCGCCGAGCTGCCGGCCGGGCTCCGGCTGGTGCCGGTCACCGACCTGGAGGGCGCCCTGGCGGCCCTGGCCGCGATCAACACCGGCGGCAAGGTCCCCAGCTGCTGACCGCCGCCTGAACCGTGGGCCGGGGCGGCGGTTCAGCCCTCCTTGATGAAGCCCTCCTGGATCAGCCAGTCCTTGGCGACGTCGTGCGGGTCCTGGCCGTCCACGTCCACCAGCGCGTTCAGCTGCTGGGCGATCTGGGTCGTCAGCCGCTTGCTGATGGGGTCCAGCAGCCCGGCGATGGCCGGGTACTTGTGGAAGGCCTTGCTGTTGAGCTCGGGCGCCGCGTTGTAGTTCGGGAAGAAGTGCTTGTTGTCCGCCATCGTGTCCAGGTTCATGGCCTTGATCCGCCCGTCGGTGGTGAAGGCCTCACCGAGCAGGCAGGTGCCCTTGGCCACCTGGGTGTAGACGATGCCGGCGTCCATCTTCTGGATGTTGGAGGCGGGGATGTGCATCCCGTACGCCTTCTCCATGCCGAGCAGCCCGTCGTCGCGCGAGGCGAACTCGTTCTCCACGCACACCGTCACCGCCGACGGGTCGGAGTTGGAGAGGGCGGCCACGTCGGAGAGCGTCTTGAGGTGGTACTTGGCGTTGTTCGCCTGGTTGATGGCGAGCGTGTACGTGTTGTCGAGGGAGGACGGCGGCAGCCAGGTGACGCCGTTCTTCACGTCCTCGTCGCGCACCGCCCGCCACTGCGCCAGCGGGTCGGTGATCGGTTTGTCGTGGCCGAGATAGGTGATCCAGGCGGTGCCGGTGTACTCGTACATCGCGTCCGCCTCACCGGACTTGATGGCCTCGCGGGCACCGATCGACCCCTGGATGTTGGTGCGGTCCAGCACGTCCGCGCCCGCCGCCTTGAAGGCCAGGCCGATCATCGAGCCGAGGATGATCTGCTCGCTGAAGTTCTTCGAGGTGACGATGAGCGAGGCGCCCTTGAGCGGCAGGCCCTGGCCGATGGAACCCGGGACCACGTCGTCCACCAGGGGGCTGCCGCTCTTGAGGCCGCAGCCGCTGAGCGTGGCCACCGCGACGAGCAGCCCGCAGCCCGCCGTCGCCAGGGTGCGTCCGTACTTCATACCCCCACCTCCAGGCCGCGCGGCCGCATCAGCTGTTCGGCGACCGAGGCGATCCAGTCCACGGCCAGCGCCAGCAGCACCGTCAGGATGGAGCCGAGCACCAGCACCGGCATCCGCTGGGTCTGGATGCCGGTGGTGATCAGATCGCCGAGCCCGCCGCCACCGCCGAAGGTGGCCAGCGTGGACGTGCCGACGTTGAGGACCAGCGCGGTGCGCACCCCGGCCAGGATCAGCGGTACGGCCAGCGGCAGTTCCACCTTGGCCAGGACGCCGACCGCCGACATCCCGATGCCGCGCGCCGACTCGACGAGCGTCGGGTCGATGCTCCGCAGCCCGGCCATGGTGTTGGACAGCACCGGCAGCACGGCGTAGGCCACCATGCCGATGATCGCGGTGCGCGGACCGATGCCCAGCCAGATGACGAGCAGCGCCAGCAGGCCGATCGCCGGGGTCGCCTGGCCGATGTTGGCCAGCGCCGTGACGAACGGGGTGGCCTTGCGCAACTGCCGACGGGTCAGCGCGATGCCGACCGGGATGGCGATGATCAGCACCCAGAACGTGGAGTACGCGGTGAGCTTGACGCTCTGCCAGAACCGCAGCTGGACGGTGTCGCCGGCCAGCGCGTTGTGCGCGATCGAGTCGAGGTCGGCGTTGCTGATCCACAGATAGGTGGCGCCCAGCGCGGCGGCGAGCACCAGCGGGGTGACCACCAGCTTGGGCCAGCGCAGCCGGCGCTCGGGTGCCTCGTTCGCGTGCTGCCCGGTACGCGTCCCGACGACGTTGGTCACCCCGTCGTCCTCGGCCGCCTCCGGGTCGTCACGGAAGGCCAGCCCGCGCACCTCGTGCTCGCCCGGCGGGCGTTCCGGGCGGCGCGCGCTCATGTGTCCGCCCTCTTCGGTCCCTCCGGGGCGGGAGCGGCCTCCGCGCCCTCCTGCTCCAGCCGCGTCTGCTGCCTGCGCAGCTCCTCCAGCTCGTGCTGGTGCTCGATGGCGGTGAGCCGGTCGGCCTCCAGCATCTCGTGGACGGAGTTCATCAGCGTCTCCATGTCCACGACGCCGATGAACTCGCCGCGCCGGCCGGTCACCGCGACCCGGCCGCCGCTGTCGGTGAGCACCGCCTCCAGCGCGTCGCGCAGCGTCGCGTCCCGGGTCACCGTGTCGTGCACGAGGGTGCCGGCCCGCGCCAGGGAGCCCTTGGCGCGCATCAGGTCGCCGCGCCGCAGCCACTTGTACGGGCGGCCGCGCTGGTCCAGCAGCAGCAGTTCGTTGGTGGTGGCGTCGCGCAGCCGGTCGAAGATGGCCTGCAGCGGGTCGTCGACCGTCACGGTGGGGAACTCGGCGATCCCGACGTCCCGCACCCGGGTGAGGTTCAGCCGCTTGAGGGCCGCGCCCGCGCCGACGAAGCCGGAGACGAAGTCGTCCGTCGGGTTGGTGAGGATCGCCTCGGGGGTGTCGAACTGGGCGATGTGCGAGCGTTCGCGCAGCACCGCGATGCGGTCGCCGAGCTTGATGGCCTCGTCGAAGTCATGGGTGACGAAGACGATCGTCTTGTGCAGCTCGTGCTGCAGCCGGATCAGTTCGTCCTGCAGATGGTCGCGGGTGATCGGGTCGACGGCGCCGAACGGCTCGTCCATCAGCAGCACCGGCGGATCGGCCGCCAGGGCGCGCGCGACCCCGACCCGCTGCTGCTGCCCGCCGGACAGCTGGCGCGGATAGCGGCCGTGGAACTCGCGCGGGTCCAGGCCCACCAGGTCGAGCATCTCCTCGACGCGGTCCTTCACCCGGGACTTCGACCAGCCCACCATCTTGGGGACCAGCGCCACGTTCTCGGCGACCGTCATGTGCGGGAAGAGCCCGGAGGACTGGATCGCGTAGCCGATCTTGCGGCGCAGTTTGACCGGGTCCATGTCGGTGACGTCCTCGTCGCCGATCCGGATCCGCCCCGAGGTCGGCTCGATCAGCCGGTTGATCATCTTCAGGGTGGTCGACTTGCCGCAGCCGGACGGGCCGACGAACACCACGGTCTCGCCCGCCTTGATCTCCATGCTGACGCTGTCGACCGCCGGTTCCGCGCTGCCGGGATAGCGCTTGGTCAGGTTCTCCAGCTGGATGGTGGCACCCGCCACCGAGGCGCCGGACGCCGGTGACCGATCGGACGGTTCAGACACGGATCCCCCTCGGGATGGTCAGACGGCCCACGACGACGTACGCGGCGTCGAAGAGCAGCGCCAGGATGACGATGCCGAGCGTGCCGGCGAGCACCTGGTTGAGCGCGTTGGCACTGCCCAGCGACGCGATACCGCGGAAGATCTCGTTGCCCAGCCCGGGGCCGGAGGCGTACGCGGCGATCGCCGCGATGCCCATCAGCATCTGCGTGGAGACCCGGATGCCGGTCAGGATCGGCGGCCAGGCGAGCGGCAGTTCCACCTTGGCCAGCCGGGCGAAGCGCGACATCCCGATGCCCTTGGCCGCGTCCACCAGCGTGGGGTCGACGCCGCGCAGCCCGACGATGGCGTTGCGCACGATCGGCAGCAGCCCGTACAGCGTCAGCGCGGTGACGGTCGGCGGGACGCCGAGGCCCAGCACCGGGATCAGCAGACCGATCAGCGCCAGCGACGGGATGGTGAGAACGGTCGAGGTCGCGGTGACGGCCAGATTGCCCGCCCACTCGCTGCGGTATGTCAGGACGCCGAGCACGACGCCGATGACGGTGGCCAGCACCATGCACTGGAAGACGGCGCTGGCGTGCTGGAAGGCGTCGGTCAGCAACTGCTGGTGCCGGTTGCCGAGGTAGCTCCAGAAACTCACCGTCCGGCTCCCTCCTGCTCGTGCCGCGGGGTGCCGTCCGTCACCGCACGGGCGGTCCCGTCACGGGCGGTCCTCCGCTGCCTGTTCGACCAGCGGGATGATCCGGAGTGGCACCGGATTTTCCATGACGATCGCCGTGGAGGCCCGCATGATGCCATCAAAGCCCACAACCCGGTCGATCACCCGTTGAAGATCCGCGTTGGAACGGGCCACCAGCCGGCAGAGCATGTCGCCGTGACCGGTCGTGGTGTGCAGCTCCAGCACCTCGGGCACGCCCGCCAAGTGGGCGCGGACGTCCACGCCTTGGCCCTGCTTGATCTCCAGCGTGGCGAAAGCCGTCACCGGATAGCCGAGCGCGGCCGGATCCACCTGGGGCCCGAACCCCCGGATCACCCCATTGGCCCGCAGCCGGTCCAGCCGGGCCTGCGCCGTCCCGCGGGCCACACCCAGCCGCCTGGACGCCTCCAGCATCCCGATCCTCGGCTCATCGGCGAGCAGCTTGATCAGTTGCCCGTCCAGCACATCTATCCCCACGACTACCGCCTCCGATGGTCAGACTGCACAGATTGACCCGTCGTTCCCGGGATTCACTGTGCTCATTGTCCAGTGAAATCGGCAACTATTGCGCACTCTGGTTCGCAAGGCGACGCTTTTGACATGACTGAGACGACTGAGACGCAGCAGACCGCCGAAGCGCAGCAGAAGGACCTGTTCCCGGTGAAGGGCATGGACGCCGTCGTCTTCGCCGTGGGCAACGCCAAGCAGGCCGCGCACTACTACTCGACCGCCTTCGGGATGAAGCGCGTCGCGTACTCCGGCCCGGAGAACGGCAGCCGCGAGACCGCGTCGTACGTGCTGGAGTCCGGCGGCGCCCGCTTCGTCTTCACCTCGGTCGTCAGGACCGCCACCGAGCGCGGCAAGTTCCTCGAAGCGCATGTCGCCGAGCACGGCGACGGCGTCATCGACCTCGCCATCGAGGTCCCGGACGCCCGCGCCGCCTACGCCTACGCCGTCGAGCACGGCGCGACCGGCCTGGAGGAGCCGCACGAGCTGACGGACGAGCACGGCACCGTCGTCCTCGCCGCGATCGCCACCTACGGCCAGACCCGCCACACCCTCGTCGACCGCTCCGGCTACACCGGCCCGTACCTGCCGGGCTACGCGGCCGCCGACCCGATCGTCGAGCCGGGCACCCGCCGCTTCCAGGCCATCGACCACTGCGTCGGCAACGTCGAGCTCGGCAAGATGAACGAGTGGGTCGACTTCTACAACCGCGTCATGGGCTTCACCAACATGAAGGAGTTCGTGGGCGACGACATCGCCACCGAGTACTCCGCGCTCATGTCCAAGGTCGTCGCCGACGGCACCCGCAAGGTGAAGTTCCCGCTCAACGAGCCGGCCATCGCCAAGAAGAAGTCCCAGATCGACGAGTACCTGGAGTTCTACGGCGGCCCCGGCGTCCAGCACATCGCCCTCGCCACCAACGACATCGTCGCGACCGTACGGGCCATGCGCGCCGCCGGCGTCGAGTTCCTCAACACCCCGGACTCGTACTACGACACCCTCGGCGAGTGGGCCGGCGAGACCCGCGTCCCCGTCGAGACCCTCCGCGAGCTGAAGATCCTGGTCGACCGCGACGAGGACGGCTACCTGCTGCAGATCTTCACCAAGCCGGTGCAGGACCGGCCGACCGTCTTCTTCGAGATGATCGAGCGGCACGGCTCCATGGGCTTCGGCAAGGGCAACTTCAAGGCCCTGTTCGAGGCGATCGAGCGCGAGCAGGAGCTGCGCGGCAACCTCTGAGCAATCGGGTGGGCCGGCGGGCCGTGCCGGGGCGGCAGAGCTTCCCCGGCCACGGCCCGGGTGCCAGTCTGGAACCATGCGCGAATTGATCGAACGACTGCACGAGGGACTGCCGGCGGAGGCGGTCCTCACGGACCGGGACGTCACCGCCTCGTACGCCCATGACATGGCGAGCTTCTCCGAGGCGGGCACTCCGGCGGTGGTGGTGCTGCCCCGCACCGTCGAGCAGGTGCAGCACGTGATGCGCACCGCGACCGCGCTGCGGGTGCCGGTCGTCCCGCAGGGCGCGCGCACCGGTCTGTCGGGTGCGGCGAACGCGTCGGACGGCTGCATCGTGCTGTCGCTGGTCAAGATGGACCGGATCCTGGAGATCGACCCGGTCGACCGGGTCGCCGTCGTGGAACCCGGTGTCGTCAACGCCGTGCTGTCCCGCGCGGTCGCCGAGCAGGGCCTGTACTACCCGCCCGACCCGTCGAGCTGGGAGCAGTGCACCATCGGCGGCAACATCGGCACCGGCGCCGGCGGACTGTGCTGTGTGAAGTACGGCGTCACCGCCGAGTACGTGCTCGGCCTGGAGGTCGTCCTCGCCGACGGCCGCCTGCTGAACACCGGCCGCCGCACCGCCAAGGGCGTCGCGGGCTACGACCTGACCCGGCTCTTCGTCGGCGCCGAGGGCACGCTGGGCATCGTCGTGCGGGCGGTGCTCGCGCTGCGGCCCGCCCCGCCGCGGCAGCTCGTCCTCGCGGCGGAATTCCCGTCGGCGGCCGCCGCGTGCGCCGCGGTCTGCGAGATCATGGCCCGCGGCCACGCCCCCTCGCTGCTGGAACTGATGGACAGCACCACCATCCGGGCGGTCAACGACCTGGCCCACATGGGGCTGCCGGAGACCACCGAGGCGCTGCTGCTGGCCGCGTTCGACACCCCCGACCCCGCCGCGGACCTCGCGGCCGTCGGTGAGCTGTGCACGGCCGCCGGCGCCACCCAGGTCGTCCCGGCGGAGGACGCCGCCGAGTCCGAGCTGCTGCTGCAGGCCCGCCGGCTGGCCCTCGTCGCCCTGGAGCGGGTCGGCACGGCGACGATGATCGACGACGTGTGCGTGCCGCGCACCAAGCTCGCCCCGATGATCGAGGGCGTCGCCGCCATCGCCCAGAAGTACGAGCTGACCATCGGCCTGTGCGCGCACGCGGGCGACGGCAACACCCACCCCATCGTCTGCTTCGACGGAGCGGACGCGGACGAATCGGCGCGCGCCCGTGAGTCCTTCGACGAGATCATGGCGCTGGGCCTGTCCCTCGGCGGGACGATCACCGGTGAGCACGGCGTCGGCCTGCTGAAGAAGGACTGGCTGGCCCGGGAACTCGGCCCGGTGGGCGTGGAGTTGCAGCGCGGCGTACGGCAGGTCTTCGACCCGCTCGGCCTGCTCAACCCGGGCAAGCTCTTCTGAACCCCCGCGTTCCCCCGCGCCCTCACCCCTCGGGCGACTCGTCCGTCACCGTCCATGGATCGCGCAGCCACAACTCGTCCCGGGTCGTCGGGGCCAGCAGCTCGTTCAGCCCGTCGTCCATGCCGAGCTGCTCGTGCTCGGTCCCCGGTGGCACGGCGCGCAGGGTGCGCTCCAGCCAGGACGCCACCGGCGAGGACGGCGCCTCCAGCAGCGCGTTGCCGTCCGGCGAGCTCAGCGCCATACAGATGACGCTGCGCCCGTTGACCTTCGTCGGCCAGATGCGCACGTCCCCGTGCCCGCACGGCCGGAACACCCCTTCCACCAGCAGTTCGCGGGCGAACGTCCAGTTCACCGGGGCGTCCGAGCCCACATGGAAGGTGATGTGCACGGCAAAGGGATCATCTGTGCGATAGGCCAGCCGGGCCGGTACCGGAATGCTGCGCTCCGGCGACAGCACCAGGTTCAGTTCCAGTTCGCGTTCCACCACGGTCTGCATCAGGTCGTCGTCCTTTCCTTGGCGGGCGGCCCCTTGCGGTGTTGCGCAGCGGGTGCTGCGCGGGGCCCGCACCAGGAGAGAGCGCATACAACCCCAACCATTACGCGACTTCTCCGAATCGCGGTGAAAATTACGGAAGGCCCCGCGCGGGTCCCTCCCACCCGGTAAGGGTGTGTGGTGTGCGGTACCGCGGACCCGGCGGGTCCGCCTGTCTGGTAGATGTGGTCATTGCACTCCCCTGGCCGAATAGATACGGACCTCACGAACCATGAGCTCACCCTCCACTGGCTCCTCCGGTTCCTCCGGTTCCCCCGTTCCGGGGTACTACCCGGATCCGTCGATCCCGGGCTACATCCGGTACTGGAACGGTGGCGCCTGGGTGCCGGGCACCAGCCGCCCCGCGCCGCGGCCCGGCGAGGAGCTCGCCCCGCCGCCGGGGCAGGACGCCGGCGGCCGGGGAACGCCCGGCCCGGCGGCCTCCGCGCCGGCCTCCGGCCGCGGTACGAGCCTGCCCGCCGTCGAGGAGTCCGGCGTCATCTTCTTCGACGAGGACCCCGTGCGGGCCCAGGAGCCGGCGGCGTCCGACGGCCGCGGCGCGGCCGCCGCCCCGGTCTGGTCGGCGGCACCGGCCGTCGAGCCGCCCCGCACCACCTGGGGCGCCGCGGAGCCGCAGCCGCAGCCGGAGCGATCCGCCCCGGACGCCAACCTGCCCGCCACGCGCGGGGCTTCGGCCCCGGCCGGCACCGCGGCCACCGGCACCCCCGCCGCCGGGACCCCGTGGGGCACCGAGCCGCGCCGGTCGGCGCCGCAGCCGCAGCCGCCGGAACACCCGCAGCCGCACCTGCCGCGCCAGTCGCAACAGCAGCAGTTCCCGCAACAGCCGCAGACCCCGCAGCAGCAGTCCCCGCAGCAGCCGCAGCCCGCCGCGGGTGAGGGTACGGACGGGCGGCGCGCCGGTTCCGCGCCCCTCGCGCAGGCCGCGCCCGCGCCCTGGGCGCAGCAGGTGCACGAACTCGCCCGGCAGGGCCCGGGTGGCAGCGGTCCCGGTACCGGGACGGGCGGCGGCACGGCCGGCGGCGGTGTCGTCGCCGTGCCGGGGCAGCAGGGGGAGTCGGCCGGTGTGGTGCCGTGGCGGCCGCCGGTGAACGACCCGTTCGCGTCGATGGTGCAGGAGCAGGGCCGGCCGGCCGGGCTCGGCCGCCGCCTCGCCGCCCGGCTGCTCGACACGGCCATCGTCCTGGCGCTCACCGGCGCGGCCGCGGTACCGCTCGGCACGGCCGCGTACCACCACCTCAAGGACAAGGTGGACGAGGCGCGGCAGACCGGCGAGACCGTCACGGTCTGGCTGATCGACGGCACCACCGGCGTCCAGCTGGCCATCGTGGTCGGCGTCGCCCTGGTCGCCGGGCTGCTGTACGAGGTGCTGCCCACCGCCAAGTGGGGCCGGACGCTGGGCAAGAAGCTGTTCGGGCTGCGGGTGGTCGACATCGAGTCGCAGCTCGCCCCCGGCTTCGGCCCCTCGCTGCGCCGCTGGCTGACGCACACGGTGCTCGACGCGCTCGTCATCGGCGTCGTCGGTCTGGTGTGGTGCATGATCGACCGCCCGTGGCGGCAGTGCTGGCACGACAAGGCGGCCCGTACGTTCGTCGCCCGGCAGTAGCGGGCGGCGGTGCCGGTCCGTTCGGGGTACCCCGAACGGATCTTGCCGGAAGGCGCGTCCGCTTCCTGCGGGTTTCACTCGGTTCATGAGTACCGACCAGCCGACGCCCGGATCCCCTGACGATCCGTTCGCCAAGCCCCCCCAGGACAGTGGCCCCGGTACGCCCGGCGGCTCGCCCTACGGTCAGCAGCCGCCCTCCTACCCGCCGCCCCCGCAGGGAGGTGGCGGCAACGACCCGTACGGCGGCAACCCGTACGGCAACCCGCCGCCCGGTGGTACCCCGCCCGGCGGCGGCGCACCGCCGCCCTACGGCGGCGATCCCTACGGCGGTGGCGCTCCCGATCCGCTGGCCGGCATGCCGCCGCTCGGCGACGTCGGCAAGCGGCTGCTCGCGAGGATCATCGACTTCATCCTCATCTCCATCCCGGTCGGCCTGCTCGACTGGGCGTTCGGCACCTTCCAGACCGACACGGACGACATCAACTACGGCCGTTCGGTGCTGGGGTCCTGTGTGGCCGCGGTCCTCTACATCGGCTACGAGTGGTGGATGACCAGGGCGACGGGCCAGACCCTGGGCAAGAAGTGGCTGGGGGTGCGCGTCGCCATGCTGGACAACGGCGCCGCCCCCACCTCGTCGGCCGCGCTGATCCGCGCCTGTGTGTTCTGGCTGCCGACGCTGTTCTGCTGCCCGTGCCTGTGGATCGTGCTCATCGGGATCCTGCTGCTGCTCGACAAGCCGTACCGCCAGGGTCTGCACGACAAGGCGGCGAAGACCGTGGTCGTCGCAGCGTGACGGTCCGCCCCGGCGGGTCCCGTCGGCGTACCGGTCCCGCCGTCCGCACACGACGGCGGCCCCGGAGCAACCGCTCCGGGGCCGCCGCCGGCCGCTCAACGCCGCAGCGAGTGCTCGCTGACGCGGGACGGGCCGGAACTGTGCACCCGTGGGCGGGGGACCGTCGCGGGCGCGGTACGGACGGCCGTACGGCTGCGGGCCTTGGCACGGGCGGTCAGCGGGATCGTGGTCGTCACCGCGACCAGCACACCGAGCAGCAGCCCGGCCGCCGCGATGATGACGACGCTGACGCCGGAACGGGCCTCGGAGAGCAGCAGCATCGCAAGAGTGGACAGGACAACGGTCGCGGAACCGTAGGCAAGTTGCGCGGGGGTAGGACGCGGCATGGCGGGATCCGTCCTCGAATACGTCGGTTAAGTCGCAGTGTCGGAAGGGGCGGTGGAAATCTTCATGCGTGGGCGCCGGCAACTGACTCTACGGATCGGCATGCCCGATGGGAACGGTTGGTAAGCGTGACCTAACCCACGGTGGGGGAGCACAGGGGGGCGCACGGAATCTCGACCCGGTCCACCCGTCTCAACTGGCAGACGGTCCACCTGGGTTGATGTCCGTTATCCGGACCTCAAAAGCCGGTCAACGTACTGGTCTGCCATGAGCAAGTCAAGACCTGTCTTTTCTTCCGGCACTTAGATGCAATGGCATCTCCCAAGGGGAGGTCAAGACATCTTGAAGAATCTTCGCAGCAACATCAGACCCGCCACCCTCGCGGTGGCGCTCGTCGCACTCGGTGCGATGGCAATGCCCGCGACCTTGGCCGCAGCCGCTCCCGCGGCGGGCAACGAGGCGCAGGCGAGCCACGATCCGATGCAGGCGCCGACCGGCAAGGCGCCGGCCGGCACCAAGGCCAAGGTCGACGACGACCGTCTCGGCCCGCTCGGGCGCGAGCAGGCGGTACGCCGGCAGGACGCCCTGCAGAAGGTGATCGCGGGGGACCTCACGGTCCAGGACAGCGGCCGTTCCAAGGTTGCCAAACTCAGCGCGGGCAAATACGTCGAGCTGAGCCGCGAGAAGACCGACAAGATCTTCGTGATCCTCGCCGAGTTCGGCGACAAGGTCGACCCGCAGTACGGCGGCACCGTCGGACCGCTGCACAACCAGATAGCGGAACCCGACCGTTCCACGGACAACAGCACCGCCTGGCAGAAGGACTACAACGCGCAGTCCTTCCAGGACCTCTACTTCTCCCACGACCCCAAGAAGGAGTCGGTGGCGAAGTACTACGAGAAGCAGTCCTCCGGCCGCTACTCGGTCAACGGCGAGGTCTCCGACTGGGTCAAGGTCGACTACAACGAGGCCCGTTACGGCAACAACAAGTGCGGCGCCACCAACTGCGCCACCGTCGAGGACCTGGTCCGCGACGGCACCGCGCAGTGGGCCGCGGACCAGAAGGCCAAGGGCCGCACCGCCGCGCAGATCAAGACGGACCTGGCCCAGTACGACCAGTGGGACCGTTACGACTTCGACCACGACGGCAACTTCAACGAGCCCGACGGTTACATCGACCACTTCCAGATCGTGCACGCGGGCGAGGACGAGTCCGCGGGCGGCGGCGTCCAGGGCACCGACGCGCTGTGGGCCCACCGCGGCTACGCCTACCAGGGTGACGAGGGCTTCTCCGGCCCGGCCGGCAACCAGCTCGGCGGCACCCCGATCGGCGACACCGGCATCTGGGTCGGCGACTACACCATGCAGCCGGAGAACGGCGGCCTGGGCGTCTACGCCCACGAGTACGGCCACGACCTCGGCCTGCCCGACCTGTACGACACCACGTACATCGGCGAGAACGGCACCGCCTTCTGGTCGCTGATGTCGTCCGGCTCCTGGCTCTCCAACGGCACCACCGACATCGGGTCGCTGCCCGGTGACATGGACGCCTGGGACAAGATGCAGCTCGGCTGGCTGAAGTACGACACCGCCAAGGCCGCCAAGCTCTCCACGCACAAGCTCGGCGTCGCCGAGTACAACACCAAGGACCCGCAGGGCCTGGTCGTGACGCTGCCGTCGAAGAGCGTCACCACCGCGATCACCACGCCCTTCGCGGGCACCAAGCAGTGGTGGAGCGGCTCGGGCAACGACCTGCGCAACACCCTGACCCGCCACGTCGACCTCACCGGCAAGACGTCCGCCGCCCTGTCGTTCAAGGGCTGGTACGACACCGAGGACGGCTACGACTACCTCTACACCGAGGTGTCCACCAACGGCGGCGTCAACTGGGCCCCGATCGACGGCACCATCGACGGCCAGCCCATCACCCGCAACGGCAGTGGCCGCCCGGCCATGACCGGCACCACGGGTGGCTACAAGGACATGAACTACCCGCTCGACGCCTTCGCCGGAAAGCAGATCGAGCTGCGCTTCCGCTACCGCACCGACGGTGGTGTCGCGCAGAAGGGCTTCGCGGCCGACAACCTGACGATCACCGCCGACGGCGCGGCCGTCTTCACCGACGGTGCCGAGGGTGACGACAACGGCTGGACCGCGAACGGCTTCAGCCGCTCCGAGGCGTCCTTCACCAAGTCGTACCCGCAGTACTACATCGCGGAGAACCGCCAGTACGTCAGCTACGACAAGGTCCTGAAGACCGGTCCTTACAACTTCGGGTTCGGCACCGCCGCCCCGAAGAAGGTCGAGCACTACGCGTACCAGAACGGCCTGCTGATCTGGCTCTGGGACACCTCGCAGCTGGACAACAACGTCGGCGAGCACCCCGGCCACGGCCAGATCCTGCCGATCGACGCGCACGCCAAGCCCGACGCCTGGTCGGACGGCGCGCTGTTCCGCAACAAGATCCAGTCCGCGGACTCCACCTTCGGCTGGTACCCGACCGACGCCCTCACCGCGCACAAGAACGGCGTCGCCACGACGATCAAGTCCAAGCCGGGCGTCCCGGTCTTCGACGACCGCCACGGCACGTACTGGTACGACACCAACCCGTACGCGAGTGTCCAGGTGCCGAACACGAATACCCGCATTTCGATCCTGTTCGACTCCCCGAACGGACAGAACACGATCGTCGCTGTCAGCCCCGCAGGTCGCTGACCTGCGTTAACCCAGTGTTCGGCCCACGCCCTCTGGTGGGCGGGGGCCGATCACCGGATTATGTGGGCATGGCAGTCGGTGGATTCACCAAGCTTCCCAACGGCAACGTCGTCGTCGCTCTCAAGCTGCCCCACCCGGGCGGTGCGGAGGACAGCGTCCGCGTCATCGTGCACGCCCAGAACCGCCAGCGGGCGCTCACCCGGCTCCGGAATCTCGGCTTCCGGGCGGCCCGGCTCAGCGGTAACACCGAACCGCCGACGCCCGACGAGGTCACCGCCGTCCTGCACCACCCGGACGGCCTCGTCTGGCGCCACTCCGCGTCCGGCTCGGAAGAGCTCTGGCAGCCCTTCCGGGCCACCCACCGCCGCGCGGGCTGAGCGGGCGGGCGGCCCCGGCCTTCCGGGGCCGCCCGACCCGCCCGGAGCCGCTCAGGGCCGCCTGGGCCCCTCCGCCCCGCCTCAGGCCCCGACCGCGGGCTTTCCCGTCAGCCGGACGCCCGCGGCCAGCAGCTCGGCCAGCGCGCTCTCCGTGGTCGCCGGGGCGACACCCGCCGTCAGATCGAGCAGCACCTGCGTGACGAAGCCCTCCCGGGCCGCGTCCAGGGCCGTGGCCCGCACGCAGTGGTCGGTGGCGATCCCGACCACGTCCACCTCGGTGACGGCGCGCTCCCGCAGCCACTCGGTGAGCCCCAGGCCGTTCTCGTCCAGCCCCTCGAAGCCGCTGTAGGCGGCCGAGTACGCGCCCTTGTCGAAGACCGCGTCCACGGCGCCGGAGGCGACCGCCGGCGCGAAGTTCGGATGGAACCCGACGCCCTCGGTGCCCGCCACACAGTGCACGGGCCAGGACGTCACGAAGTCCGGCCGGTCCGAGAAGTGGTCCCCCGGATCGACGTGGTGGTCACGGGTGGCCACCACATGGCGGTAGCAGGCGGTGGCCTGCCCGACGAGATCGGTGATCGCGGCGGCCACGTCCGAGCCGCCGGCGACCGCGAGGCTGCCGCCCTCGCAGAAATCGTTCTGGACGTCCACGACGATCAGTGCGCGGTGCATTCGCGGTCCTCTTCGGTCGGCTGACCGCCGTGCGGGGACAGGCGGCACGCGTCGAGCGTAGGGACTCGGGCCCCGATCCGCGACAGTCCCGGCCCCGCCGTCCCCGGCGGCCGCCGCGTCACACCTGCTCCGTGGGGAGCACCGGCTCGCCGCGGGAGAGCTGCGAGGCGGACAGCGGCAGCCCCGCGCGTGCCTCGATGTGCCGGGTGCGGGCCGCCTCCAGCGGCTCGCGGCCGGTGATCTCCCCGCCGCGGACCAGCGGAACCAGCAGCTGCCGGTCCGCGAGCTCCGCCGGCACGGGCCCGGTGCCGACCACCTCGGCCTCCGCGACCCCGTCCTCGTCCAGCCGCCGGGCCGCCCACTTGCGGCCGCCGACGCTGCTCTTGGCGCCCATCGACTTCTTGGCGACGGCCACCATCGGCGCGTCCGGCTCGTTCGACGAGGCCCGGGAGACCAATTTGTAGACCATGGAGCAGGTCGGGTGGCCGCTGCCGGTCACCAGCGAGGTGCCGACGCCGTACGCGTCCACCGGCGCCGCCGCCAGCGAGGCGATGGCGTACTCGTCGAGATCGGAGGTCACCACGATCCGGGTGTCCTTGGCGCCGAGGTCGTCCAGTTGCTGCCGCACCCGGTGGGCGAGCAGCAGCAGGTCGCCGGAGTCGATGCGGACCGCGCCCAGCTCGGGCCCGGCGACCTCGACGGCGGTACGGACCGCCGACATCAGGTCGTAGGTGTCCACCAGCAGCGTCGTGCCCCGGCCCAGCGATTCCACCTGTGCGACGAAGGCGTCCCGCTCGGTGTCGTGCAGCAGGGTGAAGGCGTGCGCGGCCGTGCCGATCGTCGGCAGCCCGTAGCGGAAGCCGGCCGCCAGGTTCGAGGAGGACAGGAAGCCGCCGACGTACGCGGCCCGCGACGCGGCGACCGCCGCCAGTTCGTGCGCCCGCCGGGCGCCCATCTCCATCAGCGGACGGCCGCCGGCCGCGACCGCCATCCGCGACGCGGCCGCCGCGATCGCGGAGTCGTGGTTGAGGATCGACAGGATCACCGTCTCCAGGATCACCGCCTCGGCGAAGCTGCCCTCCACCCGCAGGATCGGCGAGCCGGGGAAGTACACCTCGCCCTCGGGGTAACCCCAGATGTCGCCGGTGAACCGGTACGTGGCCAGCCACTCCAACGTCGGCCCGTCCACCACGTTCTCGCGGGCGAGGAAGTCCAGCACATCGGCGTCGAAGCGGAAGTTCTCCACCGCGTCCAGCACCCGTCCGGTGCCGCAGACGACGCCGTACCGGCGGCCCTCCGGCAGCCGGCGGGTGAAGACCTCGAACACCGAGTGCCGGTGCGCCGCCCCGCTGCGCAGCGCGGCCTGCAACATCGTCAACTCGTACCGGTCGGTGAACAGCGCGGTGGACGGTACGGCCACCGGCAGCCCCAGATCTGCAGCGCTCATGGAACGGGATAGTACCCCGACTACTCGTCAGAGTGACGATTTCTCTGCGCTTCCGCGTCCATTTGTGCGAAGCGCCGCCATAGCGGCAGCATTGGAGGAGTGATGAGTGCCCGCCCGTCTCCCTCCCCCGCCCCTCCAAGGACGCGCTCCGCGCGCTGTTCTGTCGCCCCCGCAGAGATCGCACGGCCCGAGTCGACCGAGGCCCCCTTCGAAGTGCCCGACCCGGACGTCCCCTGGGTGACCCTGGTGCACAACGACCCCGTCAATCTCATGAGCTACGTGACGTACGTCTTCCAGGCGTACTTCGGATACTCCAAGGACAAGGCCGTCAAACTCATGAAGGACGTCCACCACAAGGGCCGCGCCGCCGTCTCCAGCGGCACCCGCGAAGAGATGGAGCGCGACGTGCAGGCGATGCACGGCTACGGCCTGTGGGCGACCCTGCAGCAGGACCGCTGATGGCCGGCTACTTCGAACCCGCCCCGGGCGGCGGCGCCGTCATCACCCTCGACACCGTCGAGATCTCCATCCTGCGCAGCCTCACCGTGCAGCTCCTGGAGATGATCGGCCCGGGGGAGGAGCCGGTCTCCGACGACCCGCTCGCCGCGCTGTTCCCGGCCGACGGGCCGACGAAGCCGCCGGCCGACCCGGCGCTGGCCCGGCTGTTCCCCGACGCCTACGAGGACACCGCCCAGTCCTCGGAGTTCCGCCGCTTCACCGAGAACGACCTGCGCACCCGCAAGCGCGAGGACGCGCTGGCCGTGGTCCGCTCCCTCGACGACGCCGCCCCTGAGCTGCTGCTCTCCCCCGAGGACGCCCGCCGCTGGCTCGGCGCCCTCAACGACCTGCGGCTGACCATCGGCACCCGGCTGGAGGTCACCGACGAGGACACCGAGCTCTACCGGCTGCCGGACGACGATCCGCTCAAGCCGATGGTGATGGCGTACCTGTGGCTCGGCGGTCTGCAGGAGACGCTGATCGAGACGCTGTGACGTCCCGCATTCGCTCAGCGGACGCTCAAATCCGGATAACGATCATGTCACCGTGATCATCCGATATGCCGCTTCACTTCACCTTCGGGGCGTTTTTCCTGTGACCCGCGCCACATCCGACCTTTCGGTTGGCGTCTCAGCCCGTGGTACTAATTCCGACCACTGGCCGGGACGCCATCCCTGTTCCGCCAGGCGCTGAGCCGGCCGATCGCCGGCTCGCAACTCCACTGTCCGGGGGATATGGAGAAAGGCGCACCACCACCATGCCGACGGAACACACCCGACACGAGGCAGCCGCGGCCGACGCGGCCGCCGCGCCGGTCACCGAAGAGGGCTACCAGCGAGGGCTCGGCAGCCGGCAGATCCAGATGATCGCCATCGGCGGTGCCATCGGCACCGGCCTCTTCCTGGGCGCCGGCAAGGCCATCCATCAGGCCGGACCGAGCCTGATCATGATGTACGCCATCGCCGGCGTCATCATCTTCTTCATCATGCGGGCGCTGGGCGAACTGCTCACCTACCGCCCCGTATCCGGCTCCTTCGCCGACTACGCCCGCGAGTTCCTGGGCCCGTTCTGGGGGTTCGTCACCGGCTGGACGTACTGGCTGATGTGGGTGGTGACCGGCATGGCCGAGGTCACCGCCGCCTCGGTGTACATCACCTACTGGTGGAAGGACATCCCGCAGTGGATCTCCGCCCTGATCTTCCTGCTGGTGCTCTTCGGAGTGAACCTCATCTCGGTGAAGGTCTTCGGCGAGGTCGAGTTCTGGTTCTCGATGATCAAGGTCACCGCGATCATCGGCATGATCCTCATCGGGATCGGCGTCCTGACCATCGGGTTCTCCGCCGCCGGCGACACCGCCTCGCTCAGCCATCTGTGGGGTGACGGCGGGGTCTTCCCCAACGGCGTCGGCAAGTCCCTCATGACGCTCCAGATCGTGATGTTCGCCTACCTCGCCGTCGAACTCGTCGGCGTCACCGCCGGTGAGGCCGAGAACCCCCGCGAGACCCTCCCCAAGGCCATCAACACGCTGCCCTGGCGGATCGGCGTGTTCTACGTCGGCGCGCTCATCGTGATCCTCGGCGTCGTCTCCTGGACCGAGTTCCAGCCGGGCGTCAGCCCGTTCGTGGCCGCCTTCGCCAAGATCGGCATCCCGTTCGGCGCGGCCATCGTGAACTTCGTGGTCCTCACCGCCGCCCTGTCGTCCTGCAACTCCGGCATGTACTCCACCGGCCGCATGCTGCGCGACCTGGCCGTCAACGGCCAGGGCCCCAGGGCCTTCGCCAAGCTCAACTCCCGCCAGACCCCGGCCGCCGGCATCCTCGTCTCCGTGGCCCTGATGGGCATCGGCGTCTGGATCAACTACGTCGACCCGGACGGTGCCTTCACCTACATCACCGCCTTCGCGACCGTCGCCGGCGTCTGGACCTGGGCGATGATCCTCATCTCCCATCTGCGCTACCGCGCGGCGGTCAAGGCCGGCCGCGCCGCCGAAGCCTGGTTCAAGGCGCCCGGCGCCCCGTACACCAGCTGGATCGCGCTGATCTTCCTGGCCGGCGTGATGGTCCTGATCGGCATTGACAAGGACGCACGGATTTCGCTCTACAGCGCCCCCGTGTGGTTCGCGATCCTCGGCATCGGGTACGCCTGGCTCAAGCGGAAGAACCCGGAGGCGTTCGCCCCCAAGCCGCACGTCGCCCCGGAACCCGCACTGGCCGACGCCGCGAGCTGAGCCACCGCGCGCCGAAACCACCACCTGCCGCGAAGGCCCGCCCCCGCACCCCTGGGGCGGGCCTTCGTACGCACTCCGCGCGCTGTCACCCCCACCCTTATGGCGAGCGCTTCGCGCCCTGTTAGCTTTTCGCCATGCTGACCATCACGCAGGAGATCCACGACGCGATCGTCGCCCACGCCCGCGCCGACCACCCCGACGAGGCGTGCGGCATCGTCGCGGGACCTGAGGGCAGCGGCCGTCCCGAGCGCTTCATCCCCATGCTGAACGCGGCCCGCTCACCCACGTTCTACGAGTTCGACTCCACCGACCTGCTCAAGCTCTACCGCGACCTGGACGACCGCGACGAGGAGCCGGTGATCGTCTACCACTCGCACACCGCCACCGAGGCGTACCCGTCCCGCACCGACATCACCTACGCGAACGAGCCGGGCGCGCACTACGTCCTGGTCTCCACCGCGGAGGAGTTCCAGTTCCGCTCGTTCCGCATCGTGGACGGGGTCGTGACCGAAGAAGACGTGCGGGTAGTGGCCTCCGGCGCCTGACGTCCGAATCGTGGGACGCCTGTCTCGGACGTCGCCCGGGAATCGATACGATGAGCCCATGGTTCCCCACGACGTGAAGAACAACCCGCCGGGCATGCTGCTCGTCGCGCGGCTGCACGTCGACCTCTGCCGTGTCGCCAGCTCTCTGGGGCATCCCCCGCGCAGCGTGGGGACCTGTCCGCGCCACGCGTTCTCTGCGTGACGCGCCCGCCCCCGCGCTCCCGGCCTCCGGTACGTCTGTGCCGTAGGTATGACGACTTGCCTCGCCCTACCCCCGACAGGAGAACACCACCCATGGCCATCGAGGTCCGCATTCCGACCATCCTCCGCACCTACACCGACGGCGCCAAGGCCGTCGACGGTGCGGGCAGCACGCTCGACGAACTCTTCTCGGACCTCGAGAGCCGGCACACCGGAATCCGCGAGCGCATCGTCGTCGACGGCGGCCTGCGCCGTTTCGTCAACGTCTACCTCAACGACGAGGACGTCCGCTTCCTCGACGGCATCAGCACCAAGCTCACCGACGGTGACAGCGTCACGATCCTCCCGGCCGTCGCCGGCGGCTCCAGCTCCGCGGCGATCGAAACGAACGCCGTCTGATGCGCTACGACAGCCCGCTGGCCGCGGTGGGCAACACCCCGCTCGTCCGCCTCCCGCGCCTGTCCCCGTCCGACGCCGTCAGCGTCTGGGCCAAACTGGAGGACCGCAACCCCACCGGCTCGATCAAGGACCGCCCCGCGCTCCACATGATCGAGCAGGCCGAGGCCACCGGCCGGCTCACCCCCGGCTGCACCATCCTCGAACCCACCTCGGGCAACACCGGCATCTCGCTGGCCATGGCCGCCCGCCTCAAGGGCTACCGCATCGTCTGCGTCATGCCCGAGAACACCTCGTCGGAGCGGCGCGAACTGCTCGCGATGTGGGGCGCCGAGATCATCTCCTCACCGGCCGCGGGCGGCTCCAACACCGCCGTCCGGATGGCGAAGGAGATCTCCGCCGAGCACCCCGACTGGGTGATGCTCTACCAGTACGGCAACCCCGCCAACGCGGGCGCCCACTACGCGACCACCGGCCCGGAGATCCTCACGGACCTCCCCACCATCACCCACTTCGTCGCCGGCCTGGGCACCACCGGCACCCTGATGGGCGTCGGCCGCTACCTGCGCGAGAAGGTCCCCGGAGTCGCCATCGTCGCCGCCGAGCCCCGCTACGACGACATCGTCTACGGCCTGCGCAACCTCGACGAGGGCTTCGTCCCCGAGCTCTACGACGAGTCCGTCCTCACCACCCGCTTCTCCGTCGGCTCCGAGGACGCCGTCCGCCGCACCCGCGAGCTCCTCCAGCAGGAGGGCATCTTCGCCGGCGTCTCCACCGGCGCGGCCCTGCACGCCGCACTCGGCGTCGCCGCCAAGGCCCACAAGGCGGGGGAGCGCGCCGACATCGTCTTCGTCGTCGCCGACGGCGGCTGGAAGTACCTCTCCACCGGCATCTACACCGCCCCCAGCACCGAAGCCGCGGTCGAACAGCTGCACGGCCAGCTCTGGGCCTGACCACCCCCGCGCACCCGTGCGGCGCCGGCCGGCCCACCCGGGCGGCCGGCCGCGGTCAGCGCACCATCCGCCGCACCTGCTGCCACAGCGCGGCGTCCAGCACGCCCGCCCGGCGGCGGAACGCCGCGGAACGCACCTCCCGCAGCTCGTCGGTCTCCAGATAACTCGTACGGCCCTGCGCGTCGCCCACGGTTCCCGGCGGCAGGGCGATCACCCCCGGCAGCTCCTCGTGGAACTTGCTGGTGATCTTCGCGACGCGCACCGTGCCGCCCTTCACGGACAGCACCAGACACGGCCGGTCCTTCGCCCCGGACCCGTCCTCGAACGGCACGTTCGCCCACCAGATCTCCCCCGCGGCCGGCGCCCGCCGCCCGCCACGCCCGGGCCCCGGACGATCCGCCGCGCGCGGCGGCCGCACCGGACCACCCGGCCGCCGGCGCCCCGCCGACCGCCTCCACGCCGTGAAAACAGCCAGTACGACCACGGCCGCGACCGCCACCAACCACCAGGTCATGTCCATATGGGCTCCCACAGTCGAAAATCTGTCGAAGAAGATCCTCAATCGGAACCGACCGTACCGGCCGCCCCTCGTACTGGTGATTCCGCCCACAACAGGGCACTGAGGAGGCGCGTCGGCCCGCCCCGCGCCTTACTCTCGTCAACACATGGCGGACCGCACCCGCCTAACCCCCCACTCCAACCGGTATGGGGGCGATCTGTGGCGCGCCCACGGAGGTTTCACGGCATGAAGCTCACCGTCGTCGGCTGCTCGGGGTCGTTCCCGTCCGCGGAATCGGCCTGCTCGAGCTACCTCGTCGAGGCCGACGGCTTCCGGCTGCTGCTCGACATGGGCAACGGAGCCCTGGGCGAACTGCAGCGCCACTGCGGCCTCTACGACCTGGACGCGGTCCTGCTCAGCCATCTGCACGCCGATCACTGCATCGACATGTGCGGCTACTTCGTGGCCCGTTACTACCGCCACGACGGCGGCCCCGCCGACGCCATCCCCGTCTACGGCCCCGAAGGCACCGAACGCCGGCTCTCCACCGCCTACGGCGACATGCCCGACGAGAAGTGCATGAGCGAGGTCTTCGACTTCCGCACCCTGGAACCCGGCAGCTTCACGCTCGGCCCCTTCACCATCACCACCGACCGGGTCAGCCACCCCGTCGAGGCGTTCGGCTTCCGCATCGAACACGCCGGCCGGACCCTGACGTACTCCGGCGACACCGGCCCCTGCGACGCCCTGCTCGGCCTCGCCGAAGGCACCGACCTCTTCCTGTGCGAAGCCTCCTTCACCCACGGCAAGGAAGACATCCCCGACCTGCACCTCAACGGCAGCCAGGCCGGCGAACACGCCGACCGCGCCGGCGCCGGGCGCCTCGTCCTCACCCACATCCCGCCGTGGACCGACCCCGCCCGCAACCTCACCGACGCCCGCGCGGTCTTCGACGGCCCGGTGGAACTCGCCACGTCGGGCGCGGTGTACGAGATCTGAGCCTGCCGGCACCGATCCGCCGCGCGAGCCCGACTCAGAATTCGGACGTGTCCAGGTCCAGATCGAAGGGCTCGGGAAGCCGGATCACCCGGCCGAACGGATGCGGCCCCTCCGCGTGCGTGTACCCGAGCCGCGACGGCTCCGAGTAGAGCGTGCACGTTCGCTCCTGGCGGTCCACCAGCAGATACAGCGGCGCGCCGTACTCGGCGTAGCGGCGCCGCTTGACCGTACGGTCGGGGTCCGCGTTGGACTCCGACGTCACCTCGACGACCAGCAGCGTCTGATCCGGCAGCAGCGCCCCGGCCCCTTTGGTCAGCGCGCGCGGAACCACCGCCACATCGGGCACGTACCAGTTGCTGCTGCCCGGAAGATCCAGATTGCCCGAGCCCGAGACGCATTCCAGCCGACGCACGACCGGCCCGATCTGCTCACGGATGCTGTCGGCGGCGGCCTCATGATCCCAGCTCGGAGACACGGGCTCGATGACTCCCTCGATGATCTGGACGCGATCGCCCTTGATGTGCTGGATGGCGAATTTCAGAGCCGCTTCCGGATCGACGTCGGCGTAGGCATGCGATTCGGCACTCACAGCTCCTCCTTGCACGAGGGCGGCCCGTTCCGGACGCCGGTCTCCTCACTCACCGTAACAGCGCGAGGCCCCCGGAACCGTACGGTTCCGGGGGCCTCGCGCTGTTCTCGACGAGCGGTTCTCAACGAGCGGGGTTCACATGGCTCACGCCTTGGTGAGGTCCTCGATCTCCTCCTCGGGCTCGCGGCCCGGGGTGGTGAGGTTGAACTTGGTGATCGCGAAGCGGAAGACCACGTAGTAGATCACCGCGAAGCAGAGCCCGATGGGAATGATCAGCCACGGCTGTGTCGCGAACTTCCAGTTCAGGACGTAGTCGATGGCTCCCGCGGAGAACGTGAAGCCGTCGTGCACACCCAGGGCCCAGGTGACCGCCATCGAGACGGCGGTGAGGACCGCGTGGATCGCGTACAGCACGGGGGCGATGAACATGAACGAGAATTCGATCGGCTCGGTGATGCCCGTGACGAACGAGGTCAGCGCGAGCGACATCATCATGCCCATGACGGCCTTGCGGCGCTCGGGGCGGGCACAGTGCGCGATGGCCAGGGCGGCGGCCGGCAGGGCGAACATCATGATCGGGAAGAAGCCCGACATGAACTGTCCGGCGGAGGCGTCGCCGTGGAAGAAGCGGTTGAGGTCGCCGTGCCACACCGCGCCGGCGGCGTCGGTGTGACTGCCGATCTCCTGCCAGGCGACCGTGTTGACGAACTGGTGCATACCGATCGGGAGCAGCGCGCGGTTGATCAGGCCGAAGATGCCGGCGCCGACGGCGCCCAGACCGGTCATCCACTCGCCGAAGTCGGTGATGACGTCACCGATCGGACCCCAGCACAGGCCGAATATGACGCCCATGAGGGTGCCGACGAAGGCCATGATGATCGGGACGAGACGGCGGCCGTTGAAGAAGCCCAGCCAGTCCACCAGCTTGGTGCGGTGGAAGCGCTGCCACAGGACCGCGGACAGCAGGCCCATGATGATGCCGCCGAAGACCTTCGGGTCGTTGTACGTCGCGGCGACGTCCGCACCGGCCTGGATCTTGGCGTCGGTGACGGGGAACGCGGTCAGCACGTTCTTGTAGACCAGGAAGCCGACCAGCGCGGCGAGCGCGGTCGAGCCGTCGGCCTTCTTCGCGAAGCCGATGGCCACGCCGATACAGAACAGCAGCGGGAGGTTGGAGAAGACCGCGTCACCGGCGGTGGCGAAGACCGTGGCGACCTTCCCCCAGCCGAGACCGTCGGCCCCGAACACATCGGGCTGGCCGAGGCGGAGCAGGATGCCCGCGGCCGGCAGAACGGCGATCGGCAGCTGGAGGCTGCGACCGACCTTCTGCAGACCGGAAAAGAGACCGGAGCCCCGCTTCTTCGCGGGGGCCGCCGTAGCGGTGGCCGTACTCATCAGATTCCTCCTGGTGAGGCGGGCACTTCAAGGGGGACGGCCCGCCGCTATGGTCTATACCACTGAGTGGTGTAGACCAGTTTTAACACGTCGGGGCGGGATAAAGGAATCCCCAGTTCCGGTGGTCTAAACCACATGCCGAACGGCCCCCGGGTCCAAGGACTCGGGGGCCGTTCGAGGCGGGACTTTATGCCCGGATTTCTCCGGTCCGCTCACGCACTACTTGATGTTCTCCTGCACCAGTTCCTCCTCGACCTCCTCCGGCTCACGGCCGGGCGTCGCGAGGTTGAATTTGGTGATCACGAAGCGGAAGAGGACGTAGTACACCACCCCGAAGGCGAGCCCGATCGGAATGATCATCCAGGGCTTGGTGGCCAGCCCCCAGTTGATGACGTAGTCGATCAGACCCGCCGAGAAGCTGAAGCCGTCATGGACCCCCAGCCCCCAGGTGACCGCCATCGAGACACCGGTCAGCACCGCATGGATCGCGAACAGCAGAGGGGCGATGAACAGGAACGAGTACTCGATCGGCTCCGTGATACCGGTGATCAGCGACGTCAGACCGATCGACAGCATCATGCCGCTGACCTCCTTGCGGCGGTGCGGCTTGGCGCAGTGCGCCATCGCCAGCGCGGCGGCCGGCAGCGCGAACATCATGATCGGGAAGAAGCCCGAGGTGAACTGACCCGCGGTCGGGTCACCCGCCAGGAACCGGGTGATGTCGCCGTGCACGACCGTCCCGTCCGGCTTGGTGAAGTTGCCGAACTGGAACCACACGAACACGTTCAGGAACTGATGCAGACCGATCGTCAGCAGCGCGCGGTTGGCGACACCGAAGATGCCAGAACCGCCCGAACCCAGGTCCACCAGCCACTCGCTGAAACTGGTGAGCGCATCCCCGATCGGCGGCCAGATCCACAGGCAGAGCACCGCGAAGACGATCGCCACGAACGACATGATGATCGGCACCAGTCGGCGGCCGTTGAAGAACCCGAGCCAGTCCACCAGCTTGGTGCGGTGGTACCGCTGCCAGAAGTAGGCCGTCGCCAGACCGATCACGATGCCGCCGAAAACCCCCGGATTCTGGTAAGCGGCCGCGGTGACCGACGTGCCCGCGAGACAGACCCCCTGAAGGAAGTCGCCGGCCTCGCAGTCCTGCGGGAACTGCCGCAGCACGTTGTAGTAGACGAGGAAGCCCGCGACCGCCGCCAGCGCGGTCGAGCCGTCCGCCTTCTTGGCCATACCGATCGCCACACCCACGGCGAACAGCATCGGCAGACCCAGCGAACCGTCCAGCAGCGCCCCGCCGGCACCCGCGAAGACCTTCGCGACCTTGTCCCAGCCCAGCCCGTCCGCGCCGAAGACATCCGGTTGGCCGAGCCGGTTCAGGATGCCCGCCGCGGGAAGCACCGCGATCGGCAACTGCAGGCTGCGCCCCATCTTCTGCAGCCCCTGGAAGAAGACGCTGGTCCACTTCTTCCGGGGTTGCTGCCCGACGGCGGCGTTCTCCGAACTCATCGGTGGCCTCCTGGTGGCTGCCGGCCCGGCAGCTGTCGCGTCGCCTGTGTTTTGTCGCCAGGCCCAAAGTGGTGTAGACCATTTACGACGTGGGTGGCACTACGCCCCCGAGGGCACGGCACCAGTGATCGTTATCTTTCGTCACAAACCGGAACCCTGCCCGCGAAGATGGGCCAAACGTGCGTTACCGTTTGAAACCGGGCCGGGCCGCCGGGCCGAGACACTCAGGAGTGAGCAATGGCCACCAAGGCTGAGCAGATCGTCGCCGGACTCGGCGGACTCGACAACATCGAAGAGGTCGAGGGCTGCATCACCCGCCTCCGCACCGAGGTGAAGGACCCCGGCCTCGTCGACGAGGCCGCCCTCAAGAAGGCCGGCGCCCACGGCGTCGTCAAGATGGGCACCGCGATCCAGGTCGTCATCGGCACCGACGCCGACCCCATCGCCGCCGACATCGAAGACATGATGGACAACTGAGCTCACCGGACAACTGAGCCCACAGCACAACTGAGCTCACCCCTCAGCGCACCACCCACACCCGCAGGGGCCCGTTCCGACACCGGAACGGGCCCCCGCCGTTTGTCGATAGGCTCGAACCATGTCTCGATTCGATGGCCGCACCCCCGAACAGCTCCGCCCCGTCACCATCCAGCGCGGATGGAGCAAGCACGCCGAGGGCTCGGTCCTCGTCTCCTTCGGCGACACCAAAGTCCTCTGCACGGCCAGCGCCACCCAAGGCGTACCCCGCTGGCGCAAGGGCAGCGGCGAAGGCTGGGTCACCGCCGAATACTCCATGCTCCCGCGCGCCACCAACACCCGCGGCGACCGCGAATCCGTCCGCGGCAAGATCGGCGGCCGCACCCACGAGATCTCCCGCCTCATCGGCCGCTCGCTCCGCGCCGTCATCGACTACAAAGCCCTCGGCGAGAACACCATCGTCCTCGACTGCGACGTCCTCCAGGCCGACGGCGGCACCCGCACCGCCGCCATCACCGGCGCCTACGTCGCCCTCGCCGACGCCGTCACCTGGATGCAGCAGAAGAAGCTCATCCGCGCCAGCGCCAAACCCCTCACCGGCACCGTCGCCGCCGTCAGCGTCGGCATCGTCGACGGCGTACCCCTCCTCGACCTCGCCTACGAGGAAGACGTCAAGGCCGAGACCGACATGAACGTCGTCTGCACCGGCGACGGCCGCTTCATCGAAGTCCAGGGCACCGCCGAAGGCGCCCCCTTCGACCGCACCGAACTCAACGCCCTCCTCGACCTCGCCGTCGGCGGCTGCGCCGAACTGACCGCAGCTCAGCTCGCAGTACTCGGCTAGGCCGGGTCTGACAAATAGCGGCGTCCGCCCGGAGGGCGGGGCCCGGGGCGTCTGGTGCGTGCGATCGCAAGGCGGAGGGTCGTCCTCGTACCGGGGTACGTGGATGAGCCCGACAACTGGGGGCACCTCCCAGCGGTAGCTGGGGGAGAGCGTGCGTGCCAGGCGCCCCGGGCTGGGGGCACCTCCCAGCGGTAGCTGGGGGAGGGATTTGTCTGACACGGCCTAGGGCCTGTTCGGCTCGAGCACCCACCACGAAACCTGTCACTTTCGCGCAACCAGGCAACTGGGGCGGTGCGCGGCGCGTGTCTACCGATACAGATCTCACACGGAGATCCCCCGGGGAGGAACCCACCCATGGCCACGCGCCGCCGCATCACCGTCGCCGCCCTCGCGGCGGCCGCCGCCCTGACGCTCCCGGCCGCCGCCGGCTGCAGCGCCATCGACAAGGCACTCGACTGCGCCCACGTGGCCGCCGCGGTCGCCGGCGACGTCCAGAACCTGCAGAACGCCGTCGGCAACGCCGGCAACAGCCCCCAGGACGCCGTCAACGCCCTCGACCAGATCTCCCGCGACCTCAAGGACGTCGGCAACAAGACCGGCAACGCCGACGTCAGCAAGGCCGTCAACGACCTCAACACCGCGGTCAAGAACGCCCGCACCGCCGCCAACAACGGCACCACCCCGGACGTGACGCCGGTCGCGGACGCGGCCGGCGAACTCACCAAGGTCTGCACCCCGGGCTGACGGCCGGGCCGCGCTTCCCGCCAGGAGATAATCGACGCCATGCAGCGCCTTGTCCTCGCGACCCGAAACGCCCACAAAGTCACCGAACTCCGCGCCATCCTCGCCGACACAGGTCTCGCCGTGGACCTCGTCGGTGCGGACGCCTACCCCGAGATCCCCGACGTCAAGGAAACCGGCGTCACCTTCGCCGAGAACGCCCTCCTCAAGGCCCACGCCCTGGCCCAGGCCACCGGCCTGCCCGCCGTCGCCGACGACTCCGGCCTCTGCGTCGACGTCCTCGGCGGCGCCCCCGGCATCTTCTCCGCCCGCTGGGCCGGCACCCACGGCGACGACGCCGCCAACCTCGCCCTCCTGCTCGCCCAGCTCTCCGACATCGACGACACCCACCGCGCCGCGCACTTCGCGTGCGCGGCCGCCCTCGCCCTCCCCGACGGCACCGAACGCGTCGTGGAAGGCCGCCTCCCCGGCACCCTCCGCCACACCCCTGCCGGGAGCGGCGGCTTCGGCTACGACCCGATCCTCCAACCACTGGGCGACACCCGCACGTGCGCGGAACTGACCCCGTCGGAGAAGAACGCGATCAGCCACCGGGGGGAAGCGTTCCGTGGGCTGGCGCCGATCGTGGCGGAACTTCTCGGCTGAGAGCCAACGAAAAACGACCTGCGGATCAATCCTTCGATCCGCAGGTCGTCTGCTGTGCGGCGGAAGGGATTCGAACCCTCAAGCCGTTTCACGGGCCACAGATCCTAAGTCTGCTGCGTCACCACTGCGCCACCGCCGCTAGCCGCCGCCCATGATATCGGGTGGCGGCTCTTCCGGTGAAAGGTGCGGCTACGAACGTGTCCGGCGCCCTCCCCGGCACCAGGTGTCGGTGATCGCGTGGCAATTGGGGCAGAGCAGCCGCAGATTGTGAGGCCGGTCGTCGCTCCAGTCGCCGTTGATGTGGTCGATCTCCAGAGTCATCGGCCTTCCACCCCACACCGGGCCGGTGTCGCAGATCGCGCACCGTTCCAGAACGCCGATCTGACGCAGCGCCCGACGCAGCATCACCGTCCTGGTACGGCGGTTGCTGTCGTGCTTGACCAGCACCTGCTCGGGGGCTTCAGCGGGGTCGGCGACGCTTTGCCACGCTGGTGCGCCTGTCCGAGAAAGTGCGAGGTGTCGATACCGTCCTCGGCGATCCAACGACGGAAGTGGGCGCGCGCGGTTGCGTTGTCGGCTCGCTCCAGCCGTCGCAAGGCATCGGCGATCGACAGGGATTGAGCAACGGCGCTGAGCAATTGTGTTGCCGACGGGCGCTGCCTACTCATCAGGCCCACCACCGGCCACCGGCTCGTGCCGCCCCTTGTTGCGGCCCCGGTAGGTGTCTGTCGCCGAGTGGCAGTTGGGGCACAGGATGCGCAGGTTCTGCCTGCGGTTGTTGCGCCAGTTGCCGTCGACGTGATCCACCTCCAGCGGAAGCGGCCGGTCGCGCCAGCGAGGGCCGGTCCCGCACAGCGCGCAGCGGTGCTCGGCGCCGGACTCCAGCATGGCCCGCTTGAGTCGCTCGCTGGGCACGCGTCGGGCTTGGTGGGAGTCCTGCTCGACGAACAGTTCATCGGGGGTTCTGCGACGCCGGTTCGCCTTCATCGCCTCAGTTCGGGGCAGGGCGACGAAGTGTGAGGTGTCGAGTCCGTATGCCTTGATCCGGCGACTGATGTTGGTGTGATGACCGCCGACGACCTCGATGCCGAGATGGCGCAGTACGCCGTAGACGCTGGTGGACGAGGCGACCGCCGGCTCGAGGATCTCCCTGGTCCAACGGGATCCCTCCCGCTCGAAGTGGGAGACATCGACCCCCAGTCGCTTCATCCGCCCGAGAACGTAGCGGCGGCGCGAGCTCTTCGGGTCGATGCCGAGTTTCGACAGCGCCTCGGTCAGCGTCCGCGACGATGTGGCCGCCTCTTCGAGGCGTTCGCGGGTGTACGGGCTGGGTGGCATGGGATCCCCCTCCGGATCGGGTCGGTGGGAGGGGGATTCCGTGCAGCCGTGGGCGGGGGGAATCCCTCGCTCACCGGTGGTGGCTGCAGAGCCTGGGTGCGGCCGTGTGTCGCAGCCTCGTACGTATTAACGAGGCATTCGGGTGACGGTCACGCCGGGGTGGGTCAGAAGCGGGGGGACGGGGCCTGGGCGGCGCAGAGTTCTGCGGCTTCGGCGTCGGTGGCGACGGCGGGTGGGGAGCCGGCCAGGGGCTTCTGGGCGGTTTCCTTCATGCAGGCGACGGCGATGACGCCGACGAGGGCCGCGGCCATGGAGTAGTACGCGGGCATCATGTCGCTGCCGGTCAGGCTGATGAGGCCGGTGATCACCAGGGGGGTGGTGCCGCCGAAGAGGGAGGCGGAGAGGTTGTAGCCGACCGAGAGGGAGCCGTAGCGGACCTGGGTGGGGAAGAGCGCCGGGAGGGCGGCGGACATGGTGCCGAGGAGGCAGACGAGGGAGAGGCCGAGCATCAGCATGCCGGCGGCGACGGCGGGCAGGCTGCCCTGTTTGACGAGCAGGAACGCGGGGGCGGTGAGGACGAGGAAGCCGAGCATGCCGGTCATGAGGAGCGGTTTGCGGCCGAAGTGGTCGCTGAGGCGGCCGACCTGATTGATCACCAGCATCAGGAAGACCATGACGGCGAGCAGGATGAGCAGGCCGTGGGTCTCGTTGTAGTGGAGTTCGTCGGTGAGGTAGGTCGGCATGTAGGAGAGCAGCATGTAGTCGGTGATGTTGTACGCGCCGACGAGGGCGATGCAGAGGATGAGCGTCGGCCAGTAGTTGGTGAAGATCTTGGCGAGGTCGCCCTTGGCGGTGGTCTCGACGCCGTTGGCGGCGTCGGAGGCGCGGGCGGTGTCGTTGCCGAGTTTCTGGAAGGCGGGGGTCTCCTCGAGCTTGAGGCGGAGGTAGAGGCCGATCAGGCCGATCGGGCCGGCGACGAGGAAGGGGATGCGCCAGCCCCAGCTCTGCATGCTGCCGTCGTCGAGGACGGTGGTGAGGATCGTGACGAGTCCGGCGGCGCCGATGTAGCCGGCGAGGGTGCCGAATTCGAGGAAGCTGCCGAAGTAGCCGCGGCGTTTGTCGGGGGCGTATTCGGCGATGAAGGTGGAGGCGCCGCCGTATTCGCCGCCGGTGGAGAAGCCCTGGACCAGCCGGAAGAGGATCAGCAGGACGGGTGACCAGAAGCCGATGGCGGCGTAGGAGGGGATCAGGCCGATCGCGAAGGTGCCGACGGCCATCATGATCATGGTGAGGGCGAGGACCTTCTTGCGGCCGACCTTGTCGCCCATGGGTCCGAAGACCATGCCGCCGATGGGGCGGACGAGGAACGCGACGGCGAAGGTCGCGAAGGACGAGAGCAGCTGCACGGTGTCGCTTCCCGAGGGGAAGAAGACATGGCCGATGGTGACGGCCAGGTAGCTGTAGATGCCGAAGTCGAACCACTCCATGGCGTTGCCGAGCGACGCGGCTTTCACGGCGCGCTTGACGGCGGCCTCGTCGGTGACGGTGATGTCGCTGCGGCGCAGGGGTGGGTTCTTGCTGCGCCGGATGACCCGGAAGAGGCCGGGGTGGCGGCGGCGGGCGCCGTGCTCGGCCTCGGTTTCGGCCGTGGGGTCGGCTTCGCGGGTCGGCACAGGGAGTCCTCTCGTTCGGTGGTTCTCGTCCGAGGGTCTCTTCTGCGCGATGGGTGCGGGAGTAAACCAAAGCCCCGTTTTCCGGGACTTTGGTCACTCCGCCGCTGATCTGCTCAGACCTTGAGGTCCTTGATGAGCTTGGCGACGTGGCCGGTGGCCTTGACGTTGTAGAAGGCGTGTTCGACCTTGCCGTCGGCGCCGACGATGACGGTGGAGCGGATGACGCCGGTGACGGTCTTGCCGTAGAGCTTCTTCTCGCCGAAGGCGGCGTAGGCCTCGAGGACCTTCTTGTCGGGATCGCCCACCAGGGTGACCTTCAGGTTTTCCTTTTCGCGGAACTTGGCGAGCTTCTCGGGCTTGTCGGGGGAGACGCCGATCACGTCGTAGCCGGCGGCGGCGAGCAGGTCGAGGTTGTCGGTGAAGTCGCAGGCCTGCTTGGTGCAGCCGGGGGTGAGGGCGGCCGGGTAGAAGTACACGATGACTTGGCGGCCCGCGTGGTCGGCGAGGGAGACGGGTTTGCCGTCGGCGTCCGGGAGGGTGAAGGCGGGGGCGGTGTCGCCGGGCTGGAGGCGTTCGGTCATGGGTGGTGGCTCCTTACGCGGTACACGCGGGGTACTCCCGGGTACGCAAACGGGGTGCCGACGGGGCGCGGTCCGCGTCGGGCTGACAGACTGTCCGTCACGGTACCGGTCTAGGCGTTGGAGGCAGTGCGGTGTCGGAAGGCAGGACTCCCGCCCAGATTGAGGCGGAGATCTCCCGTAGGCGGCAGGATCTGGCCGCGACGCTGGACGAGATCGCGGTAAGGGTGCATCCGAGCACGGTCGCGCGGGACATGAAGGCGAAGGCCTTCTCCGCGGTGGACCGCACGGCGGGCCGGGCCTTCGTGGGGGTGAATCGCGCGGTGAGTGATGCGCGCGGGCACTTCGTGTCGGAGGACGGTGTGCTGCGGGTGGACCGGGTGGTGCCGGTGGCGGTGGCCGCGGTGGCGCTGGTCGCGGTGGTGGCCGGGCTCTCGGTCCGCCGGCGTCGCCGGTAACGTCGTCGCCGTGAGTTCCAAGAATGAGCACGACAAGCTGCCGATCCGGATGCTGCATGACCGGGTGCTGGTCAGGGCCGAAGGTTCCGAGGGGGAGCGCCGCTCGGGTGGCGGCATCCTCATTCCCGCCACGGCCGCGGTGGGCCGCCGGCTGGCGTGGGCCGCGGTGGTCGCGGTGGGCCAGAACGTGCGGACGGTGGAGGTCGGGGACCGGGTGCTGTACGACCCGGAGGACCGGGCCGAGGTCGAGGTGCGGGGTGTCGCGTACGTGCTGATGCGTGAGCGGGATCTGCACGCGGTCGCGTCGGAGCGGCTGCAGGGGTCGGAGGACTCTACGGGCCTTTACCTGTAGTTTGCTATGGTCGGAGAGAGCCCGACGAGACGCGCCGTACCGGGACCCATGCAAAGACGACGCACCCCCTGGAAGCAAGCAACCATGGAGGTGCCGTCATGGCATGGGTCCTTTTGTGCGTCGCGGGTCTGGTCGAGGTCGCCTGGTCGATCGGTATGAAGTACACCGAGGGGTTCACCCGGCTGTGGCCGAGTGTGTTCACGGGTGCGGGCATCGTGGTGAGCATGGTGCTGCTGGCGCAGGCCGCGAAGACGCTGCCGATCGGTACGGCGTACGGCGTGTGGGTGGGCATCGGTGCCGCCGGGGCGGCGGTCCTGGGCATGGTGGTGCTGGGTGAGCCGGCGACCGCCGCCCGGATCTTCTTCATCTGTCTGCTGCTGGTGGCCGTGGTGGGCCTGAAGGCCACCTCGGGCCACTAGGCCCGACCGGGCGCTAGCCCCCGTCCGGGCCGCCGTCCCCGCCGTCCCCGCCGCCGCCTCCGACCGCGCCGCCGCTGGGCAGCAGGGTCGGGGGTCCGCTGGTCTCGGGCGGGGTCTCGGTGGGGGTTTCCGTCGGGGTTTCCGACGGTGTCTCGGACGGGGTCCGGGACGGTGTCTGCGACGGGGTCCGGGAGGGCGTTTGCGACGGGGTCTCGGACGGTGTCGATGACGTGGGCGGTGTGCTGGGGGCCTCGGTCGGGGCGGTGGCGCCGTCCTGCAGTTGGAGGTCGAAGTCGATGTCCTCGGTGCCGCTGAGGGCGGCCTCGGTGTAGGCGGCCCAGACCTCGCCGGGCGCGCCGCCGCCGTTGACGCGCGGTACTCCGAGTGCTCCGTTGAGCGATTCCAGTCTGCCGGTGTCGGAGTTCTGGCCCATCACGGCGACGACGGTGACGAGGTTCGGGGTGTAGCCGGCGAACCAGGCGGCCTTGTCGTCGTCGATGGTGCCGGTCTTGGCGGCGGAGGTGCGGCCGGACTCCTGGGCAACGGAGGCGGTGCCGCCGTCGACGACGCTCTGCAGGATGGACGTGGTGGTGTCGGCGGCCTCACGGGAGACGGCCTGTTTGGCGTCGCGCTTGGGGAGGCCGAGGTCGCCGCCGTCCTTGGTGATCTTCTCGACGAGGGTGTACGGGATGTACTTGCCGTGGTTGGCGAGGGTCGCGTAGCCCTGGGCCATGGCGAGGGGACTGGCTTCCATGGTGCCGAGCGCCATCGAGGGAAAGGCGTTGAGCGACTTGGTGGCCGGCAGGCCCAGCGCGTGCACGGTGTTGACGACGTTGTCGGGACCGACGTCCTGGGCCATCTGGGCGTAGACCGCGTTGACCGAGTTGTCCATGGCCTTGGTGACGGTGATGTCGCCGTAGTCCCGCTGGTCCTCGTTGGGCGGCGCGTAGCCGACGGGGCCGTTGGGGCCGATCACCGGGCGGCGGTTGTCGCCGTCGTAGATGGTGCGCGGGGTGATCGTGCGGCCGTCCTGCGTCTGGGAGTTGTTCTGGACGGCGGAGGCGAAGATGTAGGGCTTGAACGTCGAGCCGACCTGGTAGTCGGTCCTGGTGGCGTTGTTGACGTACTGCTTGGTGTAGTCGATGCCGCCGTACATGGCGACGACCTTGCCGGTGGCGGGGTCGATGGAGGCGCCGCCGGCGCGGACGTAGCTGTCGGCCTTGGTGGTGCCGAGCTGGTCGTAGACCTTTTTCTTGGTGGCGGCGACGAAGGCGTCCTCCTTGTCCTTCTGGATCGTGGTGACGATCCGGTAGCCGCCGGCGCGCAGGGTTTCCGCGTCGATGATGTTGTTGTCGGCGAGGTAGTCGTTGACGGCTTCGATGAGGTAGCCGCGCTGGCCGGTCTTGCTGGCGGCGGCCTTGGGCTTGCCGGGGGTGGGGAAGGTGATGACGGCGCGTTCGGCGGCGTTGAGCCAGCCTTCCTTCACCATGCCGTCGAGGACGTAGTTCCACCGGGCCTGGGCCTTGGGGATGTTCTGCGGGTGGGCGACGACGTCGTACTCGCTGGGGGCGTTGAGGAGGGTGGCGAGGTAGGCGCCTTCGGCGGTGGTGAGTTTGTCGGCGTCCTTGCTGAAGTAGGCCTGGGAGGCGGCCTGGATGCCGTAGGAGTTGCGGCCGAAGTAGCTGGTGTTCAGATATCCCTCAAGGATTTCGTCCTTGGTTTCATTGCGGTCGAGTTTGATCGCGATGAAGAATTCCTTGACCTTGCGAAGTGCGGTCTGCTCCTGGTTGAGGTAATAGTTCTTCACGTACTGCTGGGTGATCGTGGAGCCGGACTGTTTGCCCTTGCCGGTGACGGTGTTCCAGGCGGCGCGGATCATCGCTTTCGGGCTGACGGCGGACTCGTGGTAAAAGCCGCGGTCCTCGGCGGAGAGCGCCGCGTACTGGGCGGTCCTGGCGATCTGGGCGAGGGTGACGTTCTCGCGGTTGATCTCGCCGTCGCGGGCCAGTTCGGTCTTTCCGTCGGCGTAGAAGTAGACGTTGCTCTGTGCGGTGGCGGCGGCGTTGGGGTTCGGGATCGGCACCAGGGCGTAGCCGATGAAGAACCCGCCGATGCTGATGAGCAGGACGACGATGACGGTGCTGGTCACCATCCGCCAGGTCGGGATGAGCCGGCCGAGGCCGGTGCGCTTGGGCCGTCCTCTCCGGTTGAGGACCGGCGGTCGGGGCTCCCAGCCTGGCGAAGCGTTACTGCTTTTCTGCTGCTCCGGCTCGTCGCTCATGTCTGTCAGGACTCCTCCGCCGCCGCCGGGGTTGGTCCGCGACGGAACATCTTGGGTCAATCGTTACGTACGCCCCGTTGAACACTGTCGCATCATCCGTGCTTGTGCGATCAACGGCGCGCACCCGTGACAGGGCTGTGACAGGCCGAATGGCTGATCCGGTGCACTCGAAAGGGTGGAAAACCATTGGCAGGTCCTCCCGATGGGCGATTAAGCTCGGCAGCTTTGGCGCGAACGGCGGGTGCGGGACCAGGCCCTGACAGAGGGGACGTGGGGGAGTGGGCGGCATCCGGCTGTACGCGGCGGTCGCGCTGAGCGGGTTCCGGCGGTTCGCGACGTACCGGGTGGCGACGGCCGCCGGTGTCTTCACCAACACCGTCTTCGGCTTCATCCTCGCCTACACCTACGTCGCGCTGTGGGACGCGCGTCCGGGGCTGGGCGGTTACGACCGGTCCCAGGCGCTGACGTATGTGTGGGTCGGCCAGGCGCTGCTGATGACCACGGCGATGATGGGCGGCGGTTTCCAGGACGAGTTGATCGAGCGGATCCGTACCGGGGACGTGGCGATCGATCTGTACCGGCCCGCCGACCTGCAGTTGTGGTGGCTCGCCACCGACCTGGGCCGGGCGGCCTTCCATCTGCTGGGCCGGGGCGTCGTCCCGCTGCTGATCGGCTCGCTCGCCTTCGATCTGGCGCTGCCGGCCGGCCCGCTGACCTGGCTGTTGTTCCTGGTGTCGGTGGCGCTGGGGGTCGTCGTCAGTTTCGCGCTGCGCTATCTCGTCGTGCTGAGCGCGTTCTGGCTGCTCGACGGTGCGGGGGTGAGCCAGATCGCCGGGCTGGCCAGCATGTTCTTCTCGGGCGCGCTGCTGCCGCTGACGCTGTTCCCGGGCTGGCTGGGGGAGCTGGCGCGGGCGCTGCCGTGGGCGGCGCTGCAGCAGATCCCCGCCGATGTCTTCCTCGGCCGGCACACCGGCACCGGTCTGCTGCGGGTGTTCGCCTTCCAGGCCGGCTGGGCACTGGCGCTGCTCGCCGCCGGGCGGGCGCTGCAGTCCGTGGCGACCAGGAAGGTGGTGGTGCAGGGTGGTTGAGGGCGGAGCAGTCGAGAACCGGGCGGCCGAGCGGGCGGTGGCCGGCGGCGGTGCGGCCGGGTTCCGGGCGGTCGACCACAGCGCGCCCGAGCGCCGGGTGGTCGACGGGCTGCGGGTGTACGGGCTCATCGTCGCGATGTGGGTGCGGTCGACGATGGCGTACCGGGCGTCGTTCCTGATGACCGCGCTCGGGAACTTCGCGACCACCGGACTGGACTTCGCCACGATCCTGTTGATGTTCTCCCACGTCACGACGCTGGGCGGGTTCTCGCTGCCCGAGGTGGCGTTCCTGTACGGGACGACCAGCACCGCCTTCGGGCTGGCCGATCTGACGATGGGCAGCATGGACCGGCTCGGGCGCCGGGTGCGGGACGGCACGCTGGACACGCTGCTGCTGCGCCCGGCGCCGGTGCTCGCGCAGGTGGCCGCCGACCGGTTCGCGCTGCGGCGGCTGGGGCGCATCACGCAGGGCTCGCTGGTGCTGGGGTGGTCGCTGAGCCGCCTTGACATCGACTGGACGGTGCTGAAGGTGCTGATGATGCCGATGATGCTGCTCAGCGGGGGTGCGATCTTCGGGGCGGTGTTCGTGGCCGGGGCGGCCTTCCAGTTCTGGGCGGGCGACGCGTCCGAGGTGCAGAACTCCTTCACGTACGGCGGGAACACTCTGCTGCAGTACCCGCCGTCGATCTTCGCCAAGGACCTGGTGCGCGGCGTCACCTTCATCGTGCCGCTGGCGTTCGTCAACTGGCTGCCCGCGCTGCGGATCCTGGGCCGCGACGATCCGCTGGCGCTGCCGGGGTGGCTGGACTTCGCGTCGCCGCTGGTGGCGGTGGCGTGCTGCGCGGTGGCCGGGCTGGCGTGGCGGACGGGTCTGCGGTCGTACCGGAGCACGGGAAGCTGAGGGAACGGAAGGTGGGGACAGTGGACGGCGACGGCGCGCACATCGAACTCGACGCGGTGGAGAAGGTCTTCGACGTACGCCGCAAGGCCGGGCGGTGGCGGCGGGAGCGGCATCAGGTGCGGGCGGTCGGCGGGATCTCGTTCTCGGTGCCGCGCGGCGAGATGGTCGGTTACATCGGGCCGAACGGGGCCGGGAAGTCCACCACCATCAAGATGCTGACGGGGATCCTGATGCCCAGCGGCGGGCGGGTGCGGGTCGCGGGGATCGACCCGTCGCGGGACCGGACGAAGCTGGCGCGGCGGATCGGTGTGGTCTTCGGGCAGCGCACCACCCTGTGGTGGGACCTGCCGCTGAAGGACTCCTACCAGCTGGTGCGGCGCATGTACCGGATCGAGGACGGGCGGTACGCGAAGAACCTCGCGCGCTGCGTCGACCTCCTCGACCTCGGCCCGCTGCTGGACGTGCCGGTGCGCCAGCTGTCGCTGGGGCAGCGGATGCGCGGCGACATCGCGGCGGCGCTGCTGCACGATCCGGAGGTGCTGTACCTGGACGAGCCGACCATCGGTCTCGATGTGGTCAGCAAGGCGAAGGTGCGGGAGTTCCTGCGGACGGTCAACGCCGAGCAGGGCACGACGGTGCTGCTGACCACGCACGATCTGACCGACATCGAGCAGCTCTGCGAGCGGGTGATGGTCATCGACCACGGGCGGCTGATGTACGACGGCGGGCTGAGCGGGCTGCACGCGGTGGGGGAGAGCGAGCGCACGCTCGTCGTCGACTTCGAACGCGAGCTGCCGGCGGTGGTGGTGGCGGGCGCGCGGTGCGTGAAGGTCGAGGGGCCGCGTCAGTGGCTGGCGTTCCCGGCGGCGGCCAGCGCGGCGCCGCTGGTCGCCGACCTGGCGGCGCGCTATCCGCTGGTGGACCTGTCGGTGCGGGAGCCGGCGATCGAGGACGTCATCGCGCGGATGTACTCGTCCTCGCCGGTGCCGGCTCAGACGGCCGGACGTTCCGCGGAATGAGGACGTTCCGCGTGGTGCGGACGTTCCGCGGCGTGCGGACTTTCAGCGCGGTGCGGACGTTCAGCGCAGTGAGGCGAGGGCCGCGTGCACCCGGTCGACGGCGGCCAGCGGGGTCGAGGCGTGCGCCGACAGGCGCAGCGAGTCCGCGCGGACCGTCGGGGTGACCTCGTACCCGTGCAGCGCCTTGGCGACGAGCCGCGGGTCGGTGCCGGGGATGCGGAAGGAGACGATGCCGGCGCGCTGTTCGGGGGCGACGGGGGACAGCACCTCGCCGCCGCAGGCCAGAACGGTGTCGATGAGTTGGGCCACCCGGGTGGTGATGTGCTCCTCGATGGCGGGCACCCCGGACCGTTCGACGAGTTCCAGGGCGGCGGCGAAGGCGGCCGCGGTGACGGGGCTCAGGTTGGTGATGCTCCACCGCTGGGCGCCGGCGGCGGGCGGGTGCTCCCGGTCGTCGAAGAGGCCCGCGTCCTCGACGCCGGTCCAGCCGGTGAGGACGGGCTCCAGCCGCTCCAGCGCCCGGTCGGACAGCGCGGCGAAACCGGTGCCCCAGCCGGCCCGCAGCCACTTCTGGCCGCCGGTGACGACGACGTCCGCGACCTGCCAGGGCAGGTCGGCGACCCCGAAGCCCTGGATGGCGTCCACGACGAGCAGCCGGTCGCCGATCACCTCGCGGATCGCGGCCAGGTCGGCGCGGTGGCCGGTGCGGAAGTCCACGGCGCTCAGCGCCACGGCCACCACGTCACCGGCGCCGGGTCCTGCCAGGGCGTCGCGGACGGTGTCGGGGGTGATCAGACCCCGCTGGTCGGGCTCCAGCAGGCGCGGTACGGCCCTGCCGAGCTGCCCGGCACGCTGCCACGGGTACCGGTTGGAGGGGAATTCCCCGGACGGGACGAGCACGGTGCCGCCGGTGATGCCGAAGGCGGCGTGGAACAGTCCGGTGGACGTGTTCGGCAGCAGCACGATGTGGCCGGGGTCGGTCCCGGCCAGCCGGGCGGCGGCCTCCCGGGCCCGGGGTTCGGCGCGCATCAGGTCGTCCACCGTGCTGTGGGTGGCACGGGCGGAGTCGGCCAGGGCCTGCGCCGTGGCGTCCAGGACGTCGCGGGACGGCGGGCCGTAGCGGGCGAAGTCCAGGTACCCCTCGGGCTCCTCGAAGTGTCCGGCGTAGCCGGGCAGCCCTCCGGTCCTGTCCTGCGCTGTCATGGCGGCTCGCTCCCTCGGTGCGGGGTCCCCGGACGGCGTCCGCGGCCGTCCCGCCGTTCCTGGCGTGACTTCCCGGGACGCGGGGAACCTGTTGTTCGTTCCCAGGTTGGCAGTGGCGGTGACAATACGCGGGTGGAGCGGATGGAAGCAGCGGTAATGAGCGATCCAGGCGGCGGTCCGGACGACGGTCCACGCGGCGGTGCACCGGCCGGTCCGGGTGCGGTGCTGAGCGCGACGGAGGTCGCCGACGCGGGGCGGCGGCGCGGGGTCCGCCGGATGAAGGTGATCGCGACCGGGCTGCTGCTCGCCGCGACGGTGGTCTACGCCCTGGCGAAGTGGGCGGACTCGGCCGGCGCCGGTCCCTGGGCGGGGTACGTCGCGGCGGCCGCGGAGGCGGGCATGGTCGGTGCGATGGCGGACTGGTTCGCCGTCACGGCGCTGTTCCGCCGCCCGCTGGGACTGCCGATCCCGCACACCGCGATCATCCCGACGAAGAAGGACGCCCTCGGCCACAGCCTGGGCGATTTCGTCGGCGAGAACTTCCTGTCGGCCGATGTCGTCAGGACCCGGCTGCGGGCCGTCGGCATCGGCTCGCGGCTCGGCACCTGGCTCGCCGATCCCGAGCACGCCGACAAGGTGACGGAACAGGCCGCGGCGGCGCTGCGCGGGGTGCTGAAGGTGCTGCGGGACTCCGACGTCCAGGCGGTGGTCGGTGAGGCGATCACCCGGCGGGCGGAGGGTCAGGAGGTGGCGCCGGGCGTCGGCAGGATGCTGGAGCGGGTCGTCGCGGACGGCGGCCACCGGCGGGTGGTCGACCTGGTCTGTGTGCGGGCGCACGACTGGCTGGTGGAGCACGGCGACTCGGTGATGGACGCGGTGCAGGGCGGCGCGCCGGGGTGGACGCCCCGGTTCGTGGACCGCAAGGTCGGTGAGCGGGTCTACAAGGAGCTGGTGCGCTTCACCGCCGAGATGCGCGACATGCCGGACCACCCGGCGCGCGGGGCGGTGGACCGGTTCCTGGCGGACTTCGCCGTCGAGCTGCAGTCCGATCCGGACACCCGTGAACGCGTCGAGCGGCTGAAGAAGGACCTGCTGGCGCGCGGCGAGGTGCAGGATCTGATCGAGTCGGCGTGGACCGCGGTCCGCGGCATGGTCGTGGCAGCCGCCGAGGACGAGCGCAGTGAGCTGCGGCTGCGGACCCGCGCGTCGCTGCTGTCGCTGGGCGCCCGGATGGCGACCGACCCGGCCCTGCAGGCGAAGGTGGACGGCTGGCTGGAGGACGCCGCCACGTATGTGGTGACGACCTACCGGGACGAGATCACCTCCCTGATCACCGAGACGGTGGCGGGCTGGGACGCCGACCAGACGTCCCGCAAGATCGAGGCGCATGTGGGGCGTGACCTGCAGTTCATCCGGATCAACGGCACGGTCGTCGGAGCGCTGGCGGGGCTCGCGATCTACTCGGCGTCCCGGCTCTTCGCCGGCTAGGAACGTTCCGCAGGACAGGCCCCTGTCCGGCGGGCCGGGAACGGCCGTATCGTCACCCGTATGACGGTGCGTCAGAAATCCAGGCCGGTCCGGGTCGTCGTCCAGGGCCGGGGGCGGCTGCTGCGGCGCGGCGGCGCGCGGCGCACTCCACTGGGGCGGACGCTGTGGGGCGCCGCCGAACTCGCGGTGACGTTCGGGGTCGTCGTGCTGCTGCTGGTGGCGCACCAGTTGTGGTGGACGAATCTGCGGGCGCACGAGTCCGCCCGGCGCGAGGTCGCGGCGCTGGAACAGCAGTGGAGCGCGGCCCCCGCACCGGCGCCCTCCTCCGGTCCGACGCAGGCTCCCGTCGATACACCGACGATGGATACATCCGATGACAAGACGTCCGCCGGGCCCTCCCAGCGGCAGGTGACGGCGCCGGAACGGGACGATCTGGCCTACGCCGTGATCCGCATCCCCGCGATCGGCGTGACCGCCCCGGTCGCCCAGGGCATCAGCAAGAGCGCCATCCTCAACCACGGCTACGTCGGCCACTACCCGCAGACCGCCCAGCCCGGCCAGACCGGGAACTTCGCCGTCGCCGGGCACCGCAACACCCACGGAGAGCCGTTCCGCTACATCAACCGGCTGCGGGCCGGCGACACGGTGACCGTCGAGACGGCCACCGGCCGCTTCGTCTACGTCGTGGAGAAGACCGTGCCGCAGACGAATCCCTCCGACGGGTCCGTGATCGCCCCGGTGCCGTTCAGCTCCGTGCACCCGGACGCCCGGATGACCGGCGCCGGCGCGTACATCACGCTCACCACCTGCACGCCCGAATACACCTCCAAGTACCGGCTGGTGGTGTGGGGGCGGCTGAAGTCGGCGCAGGCGCGCTAGGGTCGGGCCGCGTGTCCAAGGTGCCCAGGGTGTTCCGAGGCCGACGCCATCTGCTGTGGCTGCTCGTGCCGTACGTGCTGTACCTCGGCGTGCTGCCGCTGGTGAACCGGGTGCACCCCGTGGTGTTCGGGATTCCCTTCCTCTTCTTCTGGATGCTGGCCGCCACGCTCGCCACCCCGCTCGCGGTGTGGCTGGCCTACCGCGGCGACCGGCGGAGGCGTACGTGAACGCCGCGGTCGCCACCTCGATCTTCGGCGCCTTCATGGTGGTGACCGTCGCGCTCGGACTGCTCGCCGTCCGTGGGCGCGGCTCGCAGGGCGGCCTCACCGAGTGGTCGGTGGGCGGCCGCAGCCTCGGCCCGGTCTTCATCTGGGTGCTGATGGCCGGTGAGAGCTACACCAGCTTCAGCTACCTGGGCGCGGCCGGCTGGGGCTACAACTTCGGCGCGCCCGTGCTCTACGTCCTGGCGTACCTGTCGTGCGGCTACGCGGTCGGCTACGTCGTCGGCCCCATGCTGTGGGCCTACGCGCGCCGCCACGACCTGGTCGGCATCACCGACATGATCGCCCACCGCTACGCCAGCCCGCGGCTCGGCGCGCTCGTCGCCGTCCTCGCCACCGTCTGCCTGCTGCCGTACATCCAGCTGCAGATCACCGGCATGGGCGTCGTCGTCTCGACGATCTCCTACGGGGCGATCAGCCTGAACTGGGCGTACTTCCTCGGCTTCGCCGTCACCACCGGATTCGTCGTGGTCAGCGGGCTGCGCGGCAGCGCCTGGGTGTCGGTCCTCAAGGACGTCCTCGTCATCGCGACCCTCGGCTTCCTCGCCTGCTACGTCCCCTTCCACTACTTCGGCGGCTACGGCGAGCTGTTCCGGCGGCTGACCGAGGAGAAGGCGCAGTGGCTGACGTTCCCCGGGCACGCGTCCGGCGGCCTCGGCGAGAGCTGGTTCATCACCACGAGCCTGCTCAACTCGCTCACCGTGGTGATCTTCCCGACCACGGTCGCCGGCTATCTGAGCGCGCGCGACGCGGACGCGCTGCGCCGCAACGCCATCGCGCTGCCCTTCTACCAGGTGCTGCTCCTCGTCCCGATCCTGCTCGGCATGGCGGCACTGTTCGTCGTGCCGGGCCTGACCGGCGCCGGCTCCAACCTCGCCCTGTTCGAGCTGATCACCGACTCGCTGCCGGCCTGGGCCGTCGGGATCATCGGGGTGGCCGCGGCCCTGTCGTCCATCGTGCCGATGGCGGTGTTCATGCTCGTCATCGGCACCATGTGGGGCCGCAGCGTGCTCGGCGCGGTCCCGCGGCTGGCCGGCCGGCAGAAGTTGTGGTCGCAGCTGGTCGTGGTCGCCGCCGGCTCGCTGGCCCTGCTGCTGACGTACACCCTCCCCAACACCCTGGTGCGGCTGTCGCTGATCTCCTACGAGGGCATGGCGCAGCTCGTCCCGATGCTGCTGCTCGGCCTGCTGTGGCGCCGGCTGACGCTCGCGGGCGCGCTCAGCGGTCTGCTGGCGGGCGGCACGGCCGTGTGCTGGCTCGTCTTCACCGGCCGCGATCCCCTGTGGGGCGTGAACGCGGGGCTGCTCGCGCTCGCGCTGAACGTGGCCGTCGCGCTGGCCGTGACGTACGTCATGCCGGCGCCGGCCGATGCACGGCCGGACGAGGAGGTCCTCGCGCAGGAGGCACTGCCCGCCGGCTAGAGCGCGGGGCTACCATCGGAATCCGGACCGACCGAAGGAGGCGAGCTCGTGCGACGTGACACCGCGGCGTTCCGCCTCTTCGTGGGCGCGTTCTTCCTCGCCCTGTCCGGGGTGCTGCTGACCCAGACCGGTCTGGTGTCCAGCGCCGCTGCCGCCGCGACCACGGTCGCCGCCGCCTTGCTGTGCCGCGCCTTCATCGTCACCGCCGCCTGGCCGGGGCCCGTGGTGCCCGGCCGGATCCGGACCGCGATCCGGGACCGGGAGCGCCGTACCGCCTTCCTCGTACAGCGCGATCCCGACGCCGCGGGCCGTCCGCGCCCCCGAGCGCCCGGCCGTCTCGTCCCGACGGCCGCGTAGGCGCTCCTGCACCGGTACCCACCGGTTCCCGCTGCGCCCCGCGCGGCTCGTCACGCCGACTTCTTCCGGCTCGACGAGACCCCGTGGAGGGCTCACCCCATGTCCGTATTCGCTCATTTCGTCATGTCCGTCGCCTCTCTGCTCGGCCCGCTCCTGGGCGCCTCGGCGACCGCGGCCGCCATCGTCGCGATCACCGTCGCCGTACGCCTGGCCCTGCATCCGCTGGCGCGGGCCGCCGCCCGCGGCGAGAAGGCGCGGGCCGCGCTGGCACCGCGGGTGGCCGAACTGAACCGCAAGCACAAGAAGAACCCGGAGCGGCTCCGGAAGGCACTCGCCGACCTCTACGCGAAGGAGGGCGCCTCCCCGTTCGCCGGCTTCGTCCCGATGCTCGTGCAGCTGCCGGTCTTCTTCCTCATGTACCGGGTCTTCTCCTCCTCGGGCGGAGACCTCCTCGACCACACCCTCTTCGGCGCACCCCTCGGCGGCCGGTGGACCGACGCACTCGCCGACGGCGGGGTGGCCGGGCCGCACGGGGTCGTCTTCCTCGGGCTCTTCGCGGTGATCGCGGCCGTCGCGGGCTGGACGTATCTGCGGGCCCGGAAGGCCGCCGCGACCGCCCCGGCCACCGCCGCGCCCGCGGCACCCGGTGCCGCGACAATGGCGAAGATCCTTCCGCTGCTCTCCTTCGGCACCCTGCTGACCGCGGCCTTCGTCCCGCTGGCGGCCGGGCTGTATCTGGCCACCACCACCGCCTGGAGCGCCGCGGAGCGCGCCTGGCTGCAGCGTGCCCCACATGTGGCACTGAATGCCGCGAAGTCCACTTCGTGAAAGGGGGCTTGCGGGACGGCCGCGACTGATTGGAGGATCTGCCAAGACATCCGATGACCACCCTCGCCCAACAGGGAGTACGTCTGTGAAACTGCTGCGTGTCGGACCCGCCGGAGCGGAAGCTCCGGCCCTGCTGGACGGCGACGGAATCCTGCGCGACCTGTCCGGCGTCGTGCCCGACATCGACGGCGCACTCCTCGCCGACGATGCCGCCCTCGCGCGGATAGCCACGGCCGCGGCGGACGGATCCCTGCCCCGGCTGGACCCCGCCCTGCGCGTCGGCCCGCCGCTCGCCCGCATCGGCAAGATCGTCTGCATCGGTCTCAACTACCACGACCACGCGACGGAGACCGGCGCGGCGATTCCGGCCGAGCCGATCGTCTTCATGAAGGCCCCGGACACGGTCGTCGGGCCCGACGACACCGTCCTGGTGCCACGCGGCAGCGTGAAGACCGACTGGGAGGTCGAGCTCGCCATCGTCATCGGACGGCGACTGCGGTACGCGGCGTCCCACGAGGAGGCGCTGGCCGCGGTCGCCGGTTACGCCCTCTCCCACGACGTCTCGGAGCGCGAGTTCCAGATCGAGCGCGGCGGCCAGTGGGACAAGGGCAAGAACTGCGAGACCTTCAACCCCATCGGCCCCTGGTTCGTCACCGCCGACGAAATCCCGGACCCGCAGGCCCTGGGCCTGCGCCTCTGGGTCAACGGCGAACCGAAGCAGGCCGGTTCCACCGCGGACCAGATCTTCCCCGTGGCGGAGGTCGTCCGGTACCTCAGCCAGTTCATGGCGCTGTACCCGGGCGACGTGATCAACACGGGGACACCGGCGGGGGTGGCGATGGGCCAGCCGGATCCCAAGCCGTATCTGAGGGCGGGGGATGTGGTGGAGCTCGAGATCGACGGGCTCGGTCGACAGAGGCAGGTCCTGGCGGACGCGTAACGCCTGCCGGCGGGGGCCCGGGTACGTCGGCCCGCGCGGGCCGGTGCGCGCCGCCTCCGGCGGGGGTGCGGTGACCTCGGCGTCCGCCCCGCCGTTGCGCCTGCGGCGGGCTTTCCCCACCCACCCGCCCATACCGGCACGGATGCACGCGCGTCGGCACCCGCGGGCGTATGAGGGGACGGGAGACGGATGCACGTGCGTCGGCCGCCGCCTCGTCTCCCAGCCGGGCGTTCCCCGCGACCCGCGCACCAGCGAGCCGGTGGTGACGTGAGGGGGACGGGGCCGCAGGGGGAGGGGTCCGAAATGCTGCCGTGTATTTGTGGGCCGCCAGGCCCGTAAATATACGATTTCGGACCCCTCCCCCGGAGGGCCCGGCCCCCGACCCTCAACGCACCGGCAACCGCTACCCGCGCACCATGCGCGACAACGCCTCCACCACCAGCGCGTGGTCCTCCGACTGCGGCAACCCCGACACCGCCGCCGTCCCAACGATCCCCACCCCCGCCACACGCAGCGGCACCGCGCCCCCATGGGCGGCGTAAAGGTCCGGGTCCAGGCGGGAGGACTCCTCGAAGGTGGTGCCCTTGGCGCGGAAACGGGCGCCGACGAGGTACGACGACGCGCCGTAGCGCTCCGCGACGCGGGACTTGCGGGCGAGCCAGGCGTCGTTGTCCGGGGAGGTGCCCTCCAGCGCGTAGTGGAAGAGTTGCTGGCTACCGCGACGGATGTCGATCGTCACCGGGGCTTCGCGCTCGCGCGCCAGGTCGACCAACAGGCACCCCAGCCGCCAGGCGTCGTCGTTCGTGAAGCTCGCGAGAACCAGGTCGCGCTCCTGCGCTTCGAGCTCGGCGACAAGGTCCGTGGGAGTGCTCATGAGCGCGCCTCCAGTTCCACCGTGCGCCCCTCGCGGGCGGAGAGCCGGGCCGCCTCCAGGACTTCGAGGGCCGCGGCCGCTTCCAGGGCGGTGACCGGCGGGGCCGAACCGTCGCGGAGGGCGGCGGCGACCGCCGCGTAGTAGGCGGGGTAGTCGCCGGGCAGGGTCGGGACGGGGCGAACGGAGTCGCCGGCCCCGAGGGTGCCCCAGTCGGACTCCGGCTCGACGCCCCAGTCGCGGTCGGCGGAGCCGGGCCGCAGGCCGTCGCGGAGGGCGGCCTCCTGCGGGTCGAGGCCGTACTTGACGTAGCCGGCGGTGCTGCCGAGCGCGCGGAAGCGGGGGCCGAGCTGGGCGGTGGTGGCGCTGGCCCACAGGTGGGAGCGGACGCCGCCGGCGTGGGTGATCGCGATGAACGTGTCGTCGTCGACCTCGGCGCCGGGGCGGCGAACGTCGGACTCGGCGTAGACGCGGACGGCCGGGCCGAAGAGCGTCAGGGCCTGGTCGACGAGGTGGCTGCCGAGGTCGTAGAGGAGCCCGCCGATCTCGGCGGGGTCGCCGGACTCGCGCCAGCCGCCCTTGGGCCGCGGCCGCCACCGCTCGAAGCGGGACTCGAAGCGCTGCACCGTGCCGAGCTCGCCGCTGTCCACGAGGTGGCGCAGGGTGCGGAAGTCGTTGTCCCAGCGGCGGTTCTGGAAGACGGAGAGCAGCAGGCCGCGGTCCTTGGCGAGGGCGGCCAGCTCGTAGGCCTCGGCGGCGGTGCCGGCGAGCGGCTTGTCGACGACGACGGGCACACCGGCCTGGAGGGCGGCGGTCGCGAGCGGCACGTGGGTGCGGTTGGGGGAGGCGAGCACCACGAGGTCGACGGGGTCGCCGGTCCACAGCTCGTCGGGGGAGGAGGCGAACCGGACGCCGGGGTGCTCGGCGCGGGCCTGCTCGCGGCGCTCGGGGTTCGAGGTGACGACGGTGTCGAGGACCAGGCCGTCGGTGGCGGCGACGAGCGGGGCGTGGAAGACGGAGCCGGCCAGGCCGTAGCCGACCAGTCCGACGCGGAGGGGGGTGGCGGGACTACTCATGCCCTCCACTTTCGCAACAGTGTTGCCAAAGAGCAAGCACCGAGGACAATGGAGGGGTGAACAGGGGAATCTCAGGGGCGAATCTGCCCGCGCTGCGGCACCACAACGCCGCTCTGGTGCTCGATCTGCTGCGCGCCGCCACCCGGCACGGGACCGGCGGCATCAGCCGGCTGGAGCTCGCCGAGCGCACCGGGCTCACCCCGCAGGCGGTCAGCAAGATCACCGCGCGGCTGCGGGCCGAGGGGCTGGCCGAGGAGTCGGGGCGGCAGGCGTCGACCGGCGGCAAGCCGCGGACCGAGCTGCGGCTGGTGCGCCGGGCGCGGTACGCGGCCGGGGTGCACCTGGACCGTGACGAGCTGACCGTCGTCCTCGCCGACCTGTCGGGCGAGCGGGTGCAAGCGCGTACGTCCCGGCTCGACCTCGGCCGCCCCGCAGGGGAGGTGCTGGAGGCGGTGGCGCGCGAGGTGCGGGCGCTGGACGCCGGCCCCGCCATTCTCGGCGTCGGCGTCGCGGCTCCCGGGCCGCTCGACCACGCCTCGGGCGTGCTGCACCGCGTCACCGGCTTCCCGGACTGGGACGGCTTCCCGCTGCGCGACGCCCTGGAGCGGCGGCTCGGACTGCGGGTCGTCGTCGACAAGGACACCAACGCGGCGGCGCTCGCCGTTCTCGGCCAGGACGCGGGCGGCGGTTCGTTCGCGTATCTGCATCTGGGCACCGGGCTGGGCGCCGGGCTGGTGCTGGACGGCGCGGTCTTCCGCGGCGAGCGCACCGGGGCGGGCGAATTCGGGCACCAGGTGGTGCAGTTGGACGGTCCGGTGTGCGGTTGCGGCAACCGCGGCTGCATCGAGGCGATGTGCCTGGCCGCGGTCGACCGCGGTGACTCGGCGGGCGCCGCGTACCTGCTGGGCGTCGGCGCGGCCAATCTCGTCTCGCTGCTCGACATCGACCGGGTGGTGCTCGGCGGGCGCACCGTGCTGGCCGACGAGACGCTGTTCCGGCAGGAGGTCGCGGCGGTGCTGACCGAGCGCACGGCCCGTTCCGTGGGGCGCACGGTGCCGGTCTCGGTGGCCCCCGGCGGAACGCGGGTGGTGGCCGACGGCGCGGCGCTGCTCGTGCTGGCCTCGGTGTTCGGCGGCGCCGCACTCGGCTGAGGGGCAGGTGGACCGCCGCTGTTCTGCGAGGATCGATCCCGTGACAGATCCACATGCCCCGATCCGGTCCGGCATTCCCGAGCACGGCCGGGTGCCCAAGTACTACGCCGTGAAGACCCGGCTGGAGGCCGTGCTCGACGAGCTCGGCGAGGGCGGACTGCTGCCGACGGAACGGGAGTTGGCGGCCACGTTCGAGGTGGCGCGGGAGACCGTGCGGCAGGCGCTGCGCGAGCTGCTGATCCAGGGCCGGGTGCGGCGCAAGGGGCGGGGCACGGTGGTGGCCGGCCCGAAGCTGGAGCAGCCGCTGTCGCTGGCGAGCTACACTGAGGGCGTCCGGCGGCAGGGCCGGGTCCCGAGCCGCCATCTGATCACCCTGGAGCGGCTGGCGGCGGACGCGGTGCTGGCCCGCGAGTTGCGGATCTCGGCCGGTGACGAGGTCTGGCACATGGAGCGGGTGCTGCTCGCCGACGAGGAACGGGTCGGCCTGGAGAGCACCTATCTGTCGGTGGCCCGACTGCCTTATCTGGAGCGGGACTTCGCCCCCGACTCGTCCTTCTACGTGTATCTGCGCGACCAGGTGGGGCTGGAACTGGCGGCGGCCGACGAGCGGATCGAGACGGTGCTCGCTACGCCCCGCGAGGCGCTGCTGATCGGTACGCCGCCCGCGCTGCCGATGCTGCTGCTGCACCGGACGAGCCGGGACGGCGGGGGCGTGCCGATCGAGCGGGTGCGCTCGCTCTACCGCGGCGACCGGTTCAGTTTCACCACGCAGATGTCCAAGGAGTAGCCGGGCCGACGGGAGGCTGTGCGGAGGATTTCGATCACGAAATGGTAACGGGTCTAGTCCAAGCGTTGCTGGGCTGTTCACCATCGGTTCATGCACGAGATACGTACGCTTCCGAAGGCCCGAGCACCTTTGGGCCACATGAGAGTCCTGATCGTCGGCGCCGGTGCGCTCGGCACGATGCACGCCTGGCAAGCCGTCCACCGCGGCCATGAGGTCGTCCACCTGGAGCGCGAGCGGGAGGCCCGCGGCGCCTCCGTACGCAACTTCGGCCTGGTGTGGGTCGGCGGCCGGTCGGCCGGCGAGGAGCTGGAGACCGCGCTGCGGGCCCGTGAGCTGTGGGAGGACATCGGCGCCCGGGTGCCGGGTACCGGCTTCCGCGCCAACGGCTCGCTCACCGTGGTCCGCACCGCGGCCGAGAGGGCCGTCGTGGACGAGGTCATCGCCCGCCCCGACGCCGCCGAGCGCGGCTTCAAGTGGCTGGACGCCGCGGGCGCCAGGGAGCACAACCCGGCGCTGCGCGGCGACATCACCGGGGCGCTGCTGTGCGAGCGGGACGCCGCCGTCGAGTCCCGGGTCGCGCTGCCCGCGCTGCGCGAGCACCTGGCGGCGACCGGCCGCTACACGTTCCTCCCCGGCCGTGAGGTCCGCGAGGTCGGGCCCGGCACGGTCCGCGACGACCACGGCGAGGTGCACCGGGGAGACAGCGTCGTCCTGGCCACCGGGGCCTGGCTGTCCGGGCTGGTGCGCGAGCTCGCCCCCGAACTGCCGGTCCGCCGGGTGCGGTTGCAGATGGCGCAGACCGACCCGCTCGGCGAGCGGCTGACCACCTCGGTCGCCGACGCCGACAGCTTCCGCTACTACCCGGCCTACGAGGGCGACGCGCTCGACGCGCTGCGCGCCGGACAGCCGCAGCCGCCGGTGGCCGCCGCGCACAAGATGCAGCTGCTGATGGTCCAGCGCCTCGACGGCGGACTGACCATCGGCGACACCCACGAGTACGACGCGACGTTCAACTTCGACGTCGTCGAGGACCCGTACGACCACCTGCTGGAGCGGGCCGGACAGCTGCTCGGCCGGCCGCTGCCGCGCATCAGGCGCCGCTGGGCCGGGGTGTACGCGCAGTGCGTGGACACCGCGCGGGTGGTGCACCGGCAGGAAGTACTGGACGGAGTGTGGCTGGTCACCGGGCCCGGCGGGCGCGGCATGACCTGTTCCCCGGCGATCGGTGAGACGACCGCCGACGCGTTGGGCTGGTGAGGGAAGCGATGACGGACAGGACGGACACCATGACGGATTCCATGACGGACGGCAGCATCAAACTGGTCGTGCTCGACATGGCCGGGACCACGGTCGCCGACGGCGGCCTCGTGGAGCAGGCCTTCTCCCGCGCCGCCGAACGGCTCGGCGTGGAGCCCGGCAGCGACGACCACGCGAAGAAGCTCGACTACGTCCGCGCGACGATGGGCGAGTCGAAGATCACCGTCTTCCGCGCGCTCTTCGGCGACGAGGACATCGCCCAGCGCGGCAACGCGGCGTTCGAGAGCGCCTACGCGGAACTGGTCGACGGCGGCCGCTGCGCGCCGCTGCCCGGCGCCGCCGAGACGATCGGGAAGCTGCGCGAAGAGGGCCGCACGGTCGTGCTGACCACCGGCTTCTCGCGCGTCACCCAGGACGCGATCCTGGACGCGCTCGGCTGGCAGGACATCGCCGACCTCACCCTGTGCCCGGCCGACGCCGGACGCGGGCGCCCGTTCCCCGACCTGGTGCTCGCCGCACTGCTGCGCACCGGGGCGGCCGACGACGTACGGGAGATCGCCGTGGCGGGCGACACCTCGTACGACATGCTCTGCGGCCGCCGCTCCGGCGCCTCGGTGGTCGCCGGCGTGCTGACCGGCGCGCACGACGAGGCCGCGCTGCGCGGCGCCGGGGCCACCCACGTCCTGGCGTCCGTCGCGGAACTCCCGCGGACGATCGCCGGGTTCACCGCCGCCGCCGGGTTCACCGCCGCCGCCGGGTTCGCCGCGGCCGCCGGGGCGGGGCAGCAGCGATGAGTACGGAGCCGGGCGGGCCCGAGGCGGTCCCGACGTCGCGCGCGGTGCGCAGCGGCATTCGTTTCGACCACGTCAGCGTCCGGTACGGGGACCTGACGGTGCTCGACGCGCTCGACCTCACCGTCGAGCCGGGCGAGGTCCTCGCCCTGCTCGGCCCGTCCGGCTCCGGCAAGACCACCGCGCTGCGGGCGGTCGCCGGCTTCGTGCGGCCGTCCGGCGGGCGGGTGCTGATCGGCGGGCGGGACGTCACCGATCTGCCGCCGCACCGGCGCGGCATCGGGATGGTCGTCCAGCAGTACGCCCTCTTCCCGCACCTGCGCGTCGACCAGAACGTCGCGTTCGGCCTCAGGGCGCAGCGCTCGCCGCGGGCCGGGATACCCGGCCGGGTCGCGGAAGCCCTGGAGATGACGGGGATGGCCGGCTACGCCCGGCGCTATCCGCGCGAACTCTCCGGCGGCCAGCAGCAGCGCGTCGCGATCGCCCGCGCGCTGGCCATCAGGCCCGGCGTCCTGCTGCTCGACGAGCCGCTGTCCGCGCTGGACGCGCAGCTGCGCTCGGGCATGCTCGCCGAGCTGGCGCGGCTGCACCGCGAACTGCCCGACGTCTCCATCCTGTACGTCACCCACGACCAGATCGAGGCGCTCACCCTCGCCGACCGCATCGCGGTCATGGACAAGGCGCGGCTGCAGGACTGCGGTACCCCGCAGGACCTGTACCGCCGCCCGCGCACCGAGTTCACCGCCTCGTTCGTCGGCAGCGCGAACCTGCTGCCGGTCCGGGTCGCCGGGGAGGGGGCGCTGCACTTCGGCGACGCGGTGGTGCGCGCCGCCGAGGTCCCGAAGGGCGCGGTCGAGGGTGCCGAGGCCACGATGTGCGTCCGTCCGCACGCCCTGCGGCTGGCCGCCGAGGGCGCGGCCGACGGCGCGGCCAACTCGCTGCGCGGCACGGTGACGGGCGTGCAGTGGCGCGGTTCGACCCACCGGCTGCTCGTCGACTCCGGTGGCCACGAGATCCGCGCGGACGTCGGCGACCTGCGGCGGCCGCCGGTGGTCGGGGCGACGGTGACGCTCGCCTTCGACCCCGAGGACACGGTGCTCCTGCCGGCCGGCGTCGGCACCGGACGACCGCTCCTGGAGCGGGTATGAGCACCGGGACCGTGCGGACCCCGGAGCTGGCGGCGCCCGCGCCCCGTCCGGCGCGGACCCCGCGCGCGGTGCCCCGCTGGGTCTGGGCGCTGCCGCCCGTGGCCGGGCTGGCGCTGGCGTTCCTGTACCCGCTCGCTCTGGTCGTCCAGCAGTCGTTCACCCCGGAAGCCGGCGGTCACGATCTGTCCGCCTACCGCGAGGTGTTCGCCTCGACGGGTTTCCGCGAGGCGCTGTGGACGACGGTCTGGATCGCGGTCGGCTCCACCGTGGGCTGCCTGGTACTGGGCTTCGCGCTGGCGCTCGTGATCGCCTTCGTACCGTTCCCCGGCGGGAAGGCGCTCAGCCGGTTCATCGACATCTTCCTCGCCTTCCCGTCCTTCCTGATCACGCTCGCGCTGCTGTTCGTCTACGGCACCGTGGGCATGGCGAACGGCCTGTGGACGGATGTGACGGGCGCGGCGAGCGGCCCCGTCGACTTCCTGCACACGCCGTGGGGCGTGCTGCTCGCGGAGATCACGTACTTCACACCGTTCGTCATGCGGCCGCTGCTCGCCGCCTTCTCGCAGGTGGACACCGCGCAGATCGAGGTCGCGTCCTCGCTGGGCGCGAAGGCGCCGCGGATCGTGCGGCAGGTGATCCTGCCGGAGGCGCTGCCGTCGCTCGCGGCGGGCGGCAGCCTGGTGCTGGTGATGTGCCTGAACGAGTTCGGCATCGTGCTCTTCACCGGCGCCAAGGACGTCACCACGCTGCCGATGCTCGTCTACAGCAAGGCGATCCTGGAGTCGGACTACACCGGCGCCTGTGTCGTCGCGGTCGTGAACATCGCCCTGTCGGTCGCCCTCTACGGGCTGTACCGCGTCGTCGTCGCCCGAACAGCCGCCGGAGGCCGTCGTGCTGGTGCATAGCCGCAGTGGCCGCTGGGCCGTGTGGGCCGTCTTCTTCGTCCTGTTCCTGCCGCTGTTCGCGCTGCCGTTCGCGGTGATCGCGCTGGCGTCCTTCGCGACGAACTGGAGCGGGGCCTTCCCCTCCGGCGCGACGCTCACCCACTACCAGGACATCACCCGCGGCGAGTCGCTGGACGCGCTCACCACCAGCCTGGTCACCGCGCTCGCCGCGAGCGTGCTGGCCCTGCTGGTCGGCGGCTGGGCGGCGCTGGCCGCCGACGCGCTGCGCGGTAGGGGCCGCCGGGTGCTGGACGCGCTGTTCATGCTGCCGGTGGCGGTGCCGTCGGTGGTGGTCGGGCTGTCCCTGCTGGTGGCGTTCTCGAAGCCGCCGCTGCTGCTCAACGGCACCCGCGGCATCGTCGTCCTGGCCCATACGGTGCTGGTCACGGCCTTCGCCTACCAGTCCGTCGCGGCGGCCGTCGCCCGGCTCGACCCCGCCTACGAGCAGAGCGCCGCGAGCCTGGGCGCCCGCCCCGCGTACGTGCTGTGGCGGGTGAAACTGCCGCTGCTGCTGCCGTCCCTCACCGCGGCGGCCGGCCTCTGCTTCGCCCTGTCCATGGGCGAGTTGAGCGCCACCATGATGCTCTACCCGCCCGACTGGCTCCCGCTGCCGGTCAAGATCTTCGGTGCCACCGACCGGGGTTCGCTCTTCTCCGGAGCCGCCCTCGCCGTGGTGCTGATGGTGACGACGCTCGTCGTCCTGCTCGGCGTGAGCCGGATCCGCACCAGGGCCGCCTACCGCTGACGTCCCGCACCACCCCGGCAATTCCCTTACCCAGCAAGGAGATCGATCTGCCATGCCCGCACACAGCCTCAAGCCGCTCGCCGCCGTCGCCGGCGCCCTGGTCCTCGCCGGTTCGCTCACCGCCTGCGGCGGTTCCTCGGCCGCGAGCGACGCCAAGGAGATCACCGTCTACAGCGCCGACGGCCTCAAGGCCGACGACGGCTCCGGCTTCTACGACAAGGCCTTCAAGGACTTCACCGCCAAGACCGGCATCAAGGTGAAGTACGTCGAGGGCGGCTCCGGCGAGATGGTGCAGCGGCTGGCCCGGGAGAAGTCCAACACCCAGGCCGACGTCGTCGTCACCCTGCCGCCGTTCATCCAGCAGGCCGACAGCAAGGGACTGCTGGACGCCTACCGGCCGGCCGGCTCCGACCAGGTCGCCGCCGCCGACAAGGACGCCGGCGGCAAGTGGACCTCGGTCGTCAACAACTACTTCTGCTTCATCTACAACACCAAGGAGCTGAAGCAGGCCCCCAAGACCTGGGACGACCTGCTCGACGCCCGGTACAAGGGCAAGCTGCAGTACTCCACGCCGGGCGTCGCCGGTGACGGCACGGCCGTCGTCATCAAGGCGATCCACGACTTCGGCGGCCTGGAGCCGGCGATGGCGTACCTGAAGAAGCTGCAGACCAACAACGTCGGACCGTCGAAGTCGACGGGCGCGCTCGCGCCCAAGGTCGACAAGGGCGAGCTGGTCGTCGCCAACGGCGATGTGCAGATGAACTACGCCGACATGAAGTCCATGCCGAACCAGGGCATCTTCTTCCCCGCCGCGAACGCGACCGGCAAGCCCACCAGCTTCGCCCTCCCGTACGCGGCCGGCCTGGTCAAGGACGCCCCGCACGCGGAGAACGGCAAGAAGCTGCTGGACTTCCTGCTCACCCCCGAGGTGCAGCAGGAGGTGTCCTCGGTCGGCGGCGGCTTCCCGGCCCGTACCGATGTGACGGCGACGGACGCGAACGCGGTGAAGCTGAAGGCGATCATGTCCGGCGTCGAGATCTTCACGCCCGACTGGGCCACCGTGAACACCGGCCTGACGTCGTACGTCGACGCCTGGAAGAAGGCGACCGGCAGCTGATCAGCGGATGAGACGGCCGGGGCGTACGCGGTGCGCCCCGGCTACGCTGGGCAGCGCAACGCAGCCGCACACCAGGATCAGGAGAACACGCCCGTGTCGACACGCAAGCCGATCGAATCCTGGCTCACCGACATGGACGGGGTGCTGATCCACGAGGGCACGCCGATCCCCGGCGCCGACGCCTTCATCAAACGGCTGCGGGAGTCCGGCAAGCCGTTCCTGGTGCTGACGAACAACTCCATCTACACCGCCCGTGACCTGCACGCCAGGCTGTCGCGGATGGGTCTCGACGTTCCGGTCGAGAACATCTGGACCTCGGCGCTGGCCACCGCGAAGTTCCTCGACGACCAGCGCCCCGGCGGTACCGCGTACGCGATCGGCGAGGCCGGTCTGACCACCGCGCTGCACGACGTCGGGTACATCCTCACCGACGTCGAGCCCGACTACGTGGTGCTGGGCGAGACCCGCACCTACAGCTTCGAGGCGCTCACCAAGGCGATCCGGCTCATCAACGGCGGTGCGCGCTTCATCTGCACCAACCCGGACGAGACCGGCCCGTCGGCCGAGGGCCCGCTGCCCGCCACCGGCTCGGTGGCCGCGCTGATCACCAAGGCCACCGGCAAGGACCCGTACTTCGTCGGCAAGCCGAACCCGCTGATGATGCGGGCCGGGCTGAACGCGATCGGTGTGCACTCCGAGACCAGCGCGATGATCGGCGACCGGATGGACACCGATGTGCTCGCCGGGCTGGAGTCCGGCATGGAGACCTTCCTGGTGCTGACCGGCCTGACGTCCAAGGCCGACATCGACAAGTACCCGTTCCGGCCGTCGCGGGTCGTGAACTCGATCGCGGACCTCGTCGACGAGATCTGAGCGCTCGCACTGTGTGTGACCGGCACCCCCTGATGGCGTAACCAAACGCCGTCCGGGGTGCGGCGGAACCCTCCTGGATGGATGTTCGAAGCACCGGGTACCGCTGGCCGTACCCGGCCGAGCGGAGGTTCCCCCGATGCTAGATATCCGACGACCGGCTGCTGCCGGTGCGGCCGTACTGTTCCTGCTCAGTGGTGCTGTCCCGGCATTCGCCGACAACGAGAGTTCGGCGTCGGCCTCGGGGACGGTGACCGTCACCCCGGGCAAGACCTGGGCGGGCGCGGTCATCACGCTGCATGTGAAGAGCGCCTGCCGGTCGGCGAAGGCCAAGGCCAGTGCCGAGGTCTTCGTGAGCCCGGTGACGCTGGCGCCGCCGGTCGACGGCCAGGACGGACTCGTCAGTGACGCGTCCATCCGGTCCGACGCGGTGGCGGGCACCTACTCCGTCTCCGTCGAGTGCGACGGCAACACCCACGCCGCCCAGGGCAGCGTGGTCATCATCAACCAGGTCGCGCCCGTCACCCCCGTGAAGCCCGAACCGCTCTGGCCGACGGCCCCGGTTCCGGCGGGCGGCGGTGGAACCGCGCAGCTGGCGGCCGGCCCGGCCGAGGCCGGTCCCGGCACCGACTCGGTGCTGGCGGTCGGCGGCGCGGCAGCGGCATCGCTCGCGGCCGTGGCGGTGTACCGCCGACGCCGCCACGGTTAGGCCGCGGTGCCCGACGAGGAACGCACGTCCGTCAGCGGCCGCACCTGGGCCGCGGTGGCGATGGGGCTGGTGCTCTTCGCCGCCTGGCTGATGGGCCACCCCGGCGACGGGGTGGACCCGGCCGGCCCCGGCGGACAGCCGGCGGCCGGCTCCGCCGACCGGCCGCCGCAGGTCTACGCCCCGCACCTCCCGCTGCCGGACTCCAAGCCGGTGCGGGTGGACATCGCGTCGATCGGGCTGCACGCCGGGATCGTCGAACGGGGCCTGGCGAACGGTGCGGTGGATCCGCCGCCGTACAGCACCCCGGACGTCGCCGGCTGGTTCCGCGGCGGTCCGGCGCCGGGTGCGGCGGGCGCGGCGCTGCTCGTCGGCCATGTCGACACCGAGACCAGGCCCGCGGTCTTCTACGGGCTGAGCACGGTGACGCCGGGCGCCGAGGTGGAGATCCAGCGGGCGGACGGCTCCGTCGCGGAGTTCACGGTCGAAGGCGTCGAGGTCGTCGACAAGGACCACTTCTCCGCGGACCGGGTCTACGGCGCGGGCAGCCGGCCGGAGCTGCGGCTGATCACCTGCGGTGGCACGTTCGACCAGGAGAAGCACGCGTACTCGGCGAACGTGGTCGTCTTTGCCGCGCTGACCGGATCACATCAGGACTGACCGCCGCCGCACGTCATTCGCGCCCGGCCGGCGACCCGCTCCCCCGGAGCCGCCGGCCGGGCGCACCTCACCCTCGGGCGCCTGGACTGCGGGAGTGGTCCGGCGCGGCCGGGGGAGGCTGGGGGAGCCCTGGGGCGGAGTCGTCGGCGGCCTCGGCCGCGGAGGCGGGAAGCAGGGCGCGGAAGCGGATCAGGACCGCTCCGTCGGTGGCGTGGTGCACCTGCACACCGTCGATCCGCGCCCCGTTCTCCGTGGGGTGGGCGAGCTGCTGGCACAGGGCGGTCGCGGCGTACGAATGCGGTGGGTCGGGCGGGACCGTGAGCGGTTTGTCGTAGCCGTAATCGGTCACCGAGACCGTGCACCGCGCCCCGTCCACACCCAGGGTCACGCGGTACCGGTGCGCGAACCCGTGGTCGACGACATAGCCGCACGCCAGGGCGATCGCGGTGGCCAGTTGGGCGCTGACCTGCCCGTACGGCCCCAGGGTGTCGAGCGCGGCGCACGTCATCCTGGCGGCCAGCTCATCGCTCCCCGGGGTGCGGTGCAGCGAGAACGTCCAGGAGACGTCGAGAGTCGAACGCCGCGGGTCGGAGAGGGGGAGTCGCGAGATCGCCGCAAGCTTCGCCATGACGCCGGTCCACGTCCTGCAGAGTTGGAGGCACTGGAGCCCTGCCGGGCTCCGCCTGGAGCGGGGCCGGGGTCCAGGGCCACGTAGTAACCCTAGAACAGGCGAACGCCTTGCCGCTAGGGCATCTTGACGACACGTCATCGAGTGGGTACTCAGTGCGATGCTTCCAGCCACGCGGCGGGGTCGTACCGGCGGTGTCCCCGGTTCCGCCTCAGACCGGCCGCGCCGGGGGCCGGGCGGGCGCGAGCAGCAGGAGGACGACGTCGTCGCCGAGAGAGCCGCCCGCGTGGCGCAGCAGGTCGGCGTAGACGCGCTCGACGGCCTCCTCCAGGTTCTGGGCCAGCCCCGCCACCAGGGCCCCGACCCGTTCGGCGAGGGGGTAGAAGGAGCCGTCCACCGGGCTGCGGGCCTCGATCACCCCGTCCGTGCACAGCACGAGCACGTCCTCGCCGCCGAGCGGTGACCGCCAGGGCACGGCCGTCCCCTTGACCAGCCGGCCGAGGCCCAGCGGCACCCAGGGGTCCGGCGGGTTCAGCGTCGTCACCGTTCCGTCCGGGGTGATGCGCAGCGGTGCCACATGGCCGTAGTGCAGGAACTCGACGGAGCCGGGGCCGTCGAACTCGGCGAAGAGGGCGGTGGCGAACTCGCCGGAGACGACATGGCGCTGCACGCTCGCCTCGACGCGCTGCGCGACGCAGGTCAGCCCGCCCTCGTCGTACGCGGCCTCGCGGAACGCGCCGAGCACGACCGCCGAGGTCTGGACGGCGTCCAGGCCCTTGCCGCGGACGTCGCCGATGAGCGCGCGCACGCCGTGCGGGGTGTCCAGGACGGAGTACAGGTCGCCGCCGATCTGGGCCGCGTCCGCCGCCGAGACGTACCGGACGGCGAGCCGGACGTCACCGACCCGGTCGCCGGGGGGCCGCAGCAGGGCGCGCTGGGCGGCCTCGGCCACCGAGGTGATCGCGGTGAAGGCCCGCTGCCCGGTCTCGCGCCGCCAGGCGATGTAGGCGCTGACCAGGCTGACCACGATGTAGGTGGCGAGCTGGCCGGTGAGCAGAACCCAGTCGCGGACCTGGGTGACCCCGTTGTACGGCGCGAGCGCGGTCTGCGCGACGAGGCCGAGGACGGCGACGAGCAGGGTGCGCCGCCAGGTCGTCGTGATGCCGGCCAGCGCCGGGGCGACCACCATTCCGGGCCCGATGTAGTGGTCCCGGCCGGCCGCGAGGTCGGCCGCGGAGACGACCGCGATGGCCAGCAGGGGCAGCGCCATGCCCTGGCGGGCCAGGACGGCGGATTCCAGGGACCGCAGTGCTCCGACGATCCGAGCATTTGTCACATATCGAACTTACCGGTTGGACTCAGCCGGGGTCGGGTCGGGTCAGATGATCGTCCAGCTCGTCGAGGACCAGCTGGTCGCCGCGCACCTGGCCGGTGCGGTACGCGGCCCGCCCCACCATGTGCGCCGCCACCGGCACCGTCATCAGCTGAAACGCCCCGATCAGCACCAGGGTGCCCACGTCCACCCAGGACCGCAGCCGCAGAGCCACCCCCACCAGCACCAGCAGCAGGCCCAGGACCTGCGGTTTGGTCGCCGCGTGCATCCGGGTGAGGGTGTCGGGCAGCCGCAGCAGCCCGACCCCGGCCACGAAGCAGAGCGCGGCGCCGAGCAGCAAAAAGACCGCGGCGGCCCAGTCGCACACGGAACCCCAGTCCGGGGCGGTCATGACGAGTCCTCGTCCCGGAGGGCGATGAAGCGGGCGATCGCGACCGAGCCGGTGAAGCCGAGGAAGGCCAGCACCAGCAGGACCGGGAGCGAGTACGGGGTGCGGTCGGCCGCCGCCTGCGCGCCCAGGCCGGCGACCACGACGGCCAGCAGCGCGTCCACCGCCACCGCCCGGTCGAGCATCGAGGGCCCGCGCACCAGCCGGACGAAGACCATCACACCGGCCGCGATCAGCAGCCCCAGGACGGCCGCGGTGACCCATTTCACGATGTGCCTCCCTCGTCGAGCGCCGCGATCTCGGCGCGGGTGCCGAAGGCGCGCACCACCAGCTCCTCCAGCCGGCGTACCCCGTCCCTGGCCTCCTCGGTGTCCGAGCCCATGACGTGCACGAACAGCGTCGCCGTGGACCGCTGGACCTCCAGCACGGCGCTGCCCGGCACCGCCGAGACGGCGATCGCGGTGGCCGTCAGCATCAGGTCGCCGGAGCAGCGCAGCGGGACCGCCAGCACCGCGCAGGGCAGCGGGGCGGGGGTCAGGGTCTGCCATGCCGTCCGCAGCCCCGAGAGGGTCAGATCGGCGAGGAAGAGCGCGGCGAACCGCACTAGGCCGACCGGGTGAATCCGCAGTCCCAAACTGAGCGGCGGCAGCGGGAAGACCAGGCACAGCACGACCGCCACGACCAGGCCCGTGACGACGTTCGCGGCGGTGATGCTGCCCCACAGCAGCACCCAGACGACGACGAGCCAGCCGACCAGCGGCCACTCGATCCCTCGCAGGGTGCGCACGGTGGCGATCCTCACAGAGCGGGGCGGTTCCGTGCGGGAGCCGCGACCTGTGAGGAACCTGTGCTCACCCGCCGGAACCAACGAATCCCCCTGGAACGTTCTTGCAGGGGATGAACAAGACAATCAGGCGTGCGTCGGTCTTCAGCCTCCTGCTCGTCCTCGCGGTCATGGTGCGGGTGACGTGGATGCAGGCGGTGGACGGCCGGGCGCTCGCGGACGACCAGCACAACCGGCGGAACATCATCGCGCAGTACGCGAACCCGCTCGGCGACATCGTCGTGGGCGGAAAGCCGGTGACCGGCTCCACCACCACCAGCGGCGGCGACCTGCGCTACCAGCGCACGTACACCGGCGGCGGGCTGTACTCGGCGGTCACCGGCTACAGCTCGCAGGTCTACGGCGCCACCCAGCTCGAAGGCATCTACCGCGGCATCCTTGGCGGCACCGACCCGCGGCTGAAGAGCCTGCCCGACTCGCTCACCGGCAAGGCCACCGAGCCGGGCGATGTGATCACCACCATCGACCCCGCCGTGCAGCAGGCCGCCTTCAAGGGGCTCGGCGACAAGAAGGGCGCAGCCGTCGCCATCGACCCGGCGACCGGCCGGATCCTCGGCATGGTCAGCACCCCCAGCTACGACCCGTCGAAGATCTCGGGCGGTTCGAAGGCCGACGGCGCGGCATGGAGCGCCCTGCAGGCCGACAAGGACCAGCCCATGCTCAACCGGGCGCTGCGCGCCGCGTACCCCCCGGGGTCGACGTTCAAGCTGGTCGTCGCCGCGGCGGCCCTGGAGAACGGGCTGTACTCGTCGATCGACGAGAAGACCGCCAGCCCGAACCCGTACCCGCTGCCCGGCACCTCGCGGGTGCTGGCCAACGAGTCGGCGTCCGCTCCCTGCGAGAACGCGAGCATCAACACCGCGCTCCAGTACAGCTGCAACAACGTCTTCGGCAAGATGGCCGTCGACCTCGGCCAGGACAAGGTGCGCGCCGCCGCCGAGAAGTTCGGCTTCAACACCGACGGCCTGGACATCCCGGTGCGCGCGGCCAAGAGCGTCTACCCGAAGGGCATGGACAAGGCGCAGACCGCCCTGTCCGGCATCGGGCAGTTCGACGACACCGCGACCCCGCTGCAGATGGCCATGGTCGTCGCGGCCCTCGCCAACGGCGGCGAGCTGGCGAGCCCGCACATGGTCTCGCAGGTCACGGACGGCAACGGCACCGTGCTGCAGTCCTACCCGGACGGCGAGAGCACCCGCGCGGTCAGCGCGGACACCGCGGCGAAGCTGCGCAAGGCGATGGTCAACGTCGTCGACAACGGCACCGGCAGCAACGCGAAGATCAGCGGTGTCGAGGTCGGCGGGAAGACCGGCACCGCCCAGCACGGCGAGAACAACAGCGGGACGCCGTACGCCTGGTTCGTCTCCTACGCCGACGACGGCAAGGGCCACCAGGTCGCGGTCGCCGTGGTCGTCGAGCAGTCGGACGCTGCCCGCTCGGAGGTCAGCGGGAACGGGCTGGCGGCGCCGATCGCGCGGGCGATGATGAAGGCGGCGTTGAAGACAGGTTGAGCCGGCGTCACGGCGGGCGTGCGCCGGACGGTGTTTTGAGACGTTGTGTTGCGCACGGTGAAGGTCTTGAGACAGCAGTGGGTGAAGGGGTAGCTGGGACACACCGCTGGTTCCTAGGGTCGGGGTGTCCGAACTCACCCCGCGCTGGAGGACCCCTGTGCGTAAGAGAGCGATCGTTTCCGCCGTGAGCGCCGCCGGCCTGTTGCTGGCGATCCCGGCAACCGCCGCCGACGCCGGACCGGGCGCGCCCGGCATCGGCGACCCGTACTACCCGACGTACGGGAACGGGGGTTATGACGTCTCCCACTACGACCTGCGGCTGAAGTACCAGCCCGCCACCGACGAACTGGAGGGCACTGCCACCCTGCTGGCCACCGCCACCCAGGGACTGACCCGCTTCAACCTCGACTTCGCGCTGGACGTCAGCGAGGTCCGGGTCAACGGCCGGGTCGCGAAGTTCGCCACCAGCGGCGAGCAGGAGCTGGAGATCACCCCGGCCACCCCGCTCGCCAAGGGCCAGCAGGCCACCGTCGTCGTCCGCTACTCCGGCGTCCCGGGCAAGGTGAAGCGCTACGGCTTCACGTCCTGGCAGCGCACCCCCGACGGCGGCGTCGCCGCCAACGAGCCGGAATCCGCCTGGTGGTGGTTCCCCAGCAACGACCACCCGCTGGACAAGGCCACCTACGACGTCTCGGTGCTCGTCCCCGACGGCTCGGCCGCGATCAGCAACGGTGTACTGGTCTCGCAGAGTTCGAAGCTCGGCTGGACGCGCTACAACTGGCGGCAGAACAAGCCGCAGGCCACGTACCTGGCCACCCTCGCGGTCGGGAAGTTCGACATCACCCGCAACACCACCGCCAACGGCCTGCCCGTCATCAACGCCTACAGCAAGGACCTGGGCGACAACGACGGCGCCGCCCGCGCCAGCATCGAGCGCACCGGCGAGATCATCGACTGGGAGAGCGGCTACTTCGGCCCGTACCCGTTCAGCGCCGCCGGCGGATACGCCCCCAACGTGCCCACCCACTACGCCGTGGAGACACAGGGCCGGGTCTTCTACAGCCCCGCGCAGTTCGCGGGGGGCGCGAACCCCTCGGTGATCGTCCATGAGCTGGCGCACCAGTGGTGGGGCGACAGCGTCTCCCTCTCCCGCTGGTCGGACATCTGGCTCAACGAGGGCTTCGCCAGCTACGCCCAGTGGCTGTGGTCCGAGCACGAGGGCGAGGGCACCGCGCAGGAACTCGCCGACTGGGTCTACAGCCAGCACCCGGCCGACGACCCGTTCTGGACGGTCAAGCCCGGCGACCCCGGTGCGGCGAACCAGTTCGACGGCGCCGTCTACGACCGGGGCGCCGTCGCCATCCAGGTGCTGCGCAACAAGATCGGCGACAAGGCGTTCTTCGCCCTGCTGAAGGCCTGGCCCGCCCAGCACCAGTACGGCAACGGCTCCATCGCGGAGTTCCAGAAGCTCGCCGAGAAGATCTCCGGGAAGAAGCTCGGCCCGCTCTTCGAGACCTGGCTGTTCACCGCGGCCAAGCCCGCGGCGCCGCCGGCCGCCCCGAAGGCCGGCGCGCTCCGTGCCGCCCCGGCCGCACCGCAGGCGGAGCCGAAGTCCTGGAAGCAGATCGCGGCGACGCACACGATTCACGACCGCTGACCGGCGAGTGATCCCCGCGTCAGTGCGCCAGAACCGCCTGTACGTAGGGCGTTCGTGACAGGAGCTCGCCGGCCGCCCGGTCGGCGAGCCCCGTCAGCGGGCCGGCCAGCACGGTGTAGGCCAGCCCGAGGGCGACCAGCGCCATGGTGGCGGCGAGCATCGTGCGGGGGAGCGCGGCGGTGGTGGTGATCGAACGGCCGCTGAGGGACGCCGACTCGGGGCGCCCGGCGGGCATCAGGGTCTCCTCGTCGGAGTCGTCCTGGTCGTCGCTGTCGTCCGTCTCCAGCACGGTGCCGTCGGCGCACAGATCGGGCGGCGCGGCCCGCCAGAAGGCCAGGTTCCAGACCTTGATCAGCGCGTAGAGCGTCAGCAGACTGGTCACGACACCACCACCGACCAGCACATACGCCCAGGCGCCGCCGTCGGCGACCCCCGCGCGCAGCAGTCCGAGCTTGCCGAGGAACCCCGACAGCGGTGGGATCCCGGCGAGGTTCATCGCGGGCACGAAGAAGACGGCGGCGAGCAGCGGGGAGATCTTGGCGAGCCCGCCGAGCCGTTGCAGATCGGTGGTGCCGCCCCGGCGTTCCACCAGCCCGGTGACCAGGAAGAGCGTGGTCTGCACGGTGATGTGGTGGGCGACGTAGAAGACCGCGCCCGCGATGCCGCCGCGGGAGGCCAGCGCGATGCCGAAGACCATGTACCCGATATGGCTGACGAGGGTGAAGGACAGCAGCCGTTTGAGGTCGGTCTGCGCGACCGCGCCCAGGATCCCGACGACCATCGACAGCAGGGCGATCAGCATCAGCGGCTCGGCGAGCCGGGTGCCGGGGAAGAGCAGCGTCTGGGTGCGCAGTATCGAGTACACGCCGACCTTGGTGAGCAGCCCCGCGAAGACGGCGGTGACGGGCGCGGGCGCGGTCGGGTAGGAGTCGGGGAGCCAGGCGGCGAGCGGGAAGACGGCCGCCTTGATGCCGAAGACGGTGAGCAGGGCGAGTTGCAGCACCAGCCGGATCCCGGCGGGCAGATCGGCCAGCCGCACGGAGAGCTCCGCGAGGTTCATGGTGCCGGTGGCCGCGTAGACCATGCCGATCGCCACCAGGAAGAGCACCGAGGACAGCAGCGACACCACGATGTACGTGGCCCCGGCGCGGATCCTGGCCGCCGTGCCGCCGAGCGTCAGCAGGACGTAGCTGGCGGTCAGCATGATCTCGAAGCCGACGTAGAGGTTGAACAGGTCGCCGGACAGGAACGTGTCGGAGACCCCGGCGACGAGGATCAGATACGCGGGGTGGAAGACCGACAGCGGCGTCGCCTCGTCGCGGTCGGCCATGCCCTGGCCGATGGAGTACACCAGCACGCACAGCGTCACCGCGGACGAGACGACCAGCATCAGCGCCGACAGCCGGTCGGCGACCAGCGCGATGCCGATCGGGACCGGCCAGCCGCCCGCGTGCATCACCTGCGGGCCGTCCCGGTCGGCCGCCACCAGCAGCGTGACGGAGGCGGCCAGCACCACGCTGAGGACGGCCGCGCTGATGAACCGCTGGATGCGGGGGAGCCGCAGTCCGACGGCGAGTTTGAGGCCCGCGGCGAAGAGCGGGAGGACGACGGGCAGCGGCAGCAGTGCGGTCGCGTTCATCGGTCGGCCCCCAGCACGTTGTCCCACAGTTCGTCGTCGAGGTCCTCGGAGTCCTCGGCCCGCGCCTGCCGGGCCCGGTCCGCGCGGATCACCGTCCGCAACTCGGCGCGCGTACCCTCGTGTTCGGCCCGCAGCGCGACCCGGATGTCCTCGACGTCGTCCTGTACGTCGTCGCTGCCGGTCAGCTGCCAGCTGCGGTACGCCATCGCGAGCAGGAACGCGGTCAGCGCCAGGGTGATCACGATCGCGGTCAGCGCCATCGCCTGCGGGAACGGGTCGGAGACGACCGCCGGATCGGTGCCGGGGGACAGCAGCGGCGCCTTCCCCGAACGGCCCGAGGTGGCCAGCACCAGCAGGTTCACCCCGTTGCCGAGCAGGACGGCGCCGAGCAGGATGCGGGTCAGCGGGCGGGCGAGCAGCAGCACCGTCCCGCAGGCGAACAGCACCCCGCCGGCGGCGATCAGGGCGACGGTGGCGTTCATGCCTTCCTCCGGGCTTCTTCGCGCTCGATCTGCTGGTCGATCTTCGCGCCGAGGCTCCGCAGCACGTCGAGGACGACCCCGAGGACCAGCAGGTACACGCCGAAGTCGAAGAGCACGGAGCTGGGGACGTGCACCTCGCCGAAGAGCGGCAGCGGGGTGTGGAACACCCCGCTGTCCAGGACGTCGGAGCCGAGCACCAGCCCGCCGAGACCCGTTCCGACGGAGATCATCAGGCCGGTGCCGAGCAGGAACCCGGCGTCGACGGGCGCCGCCTCGGCCAACTCGTAGCGCCCGCCCGCCAGATACCGCACGACGAGCGCCAGCCCCGCGACCAGCCCGGCCGTGAAGCCGCCGCCCGGCAGGTTCTCAGCGCAGAACAGCAGATACAGCGAGAGGACGAGGATGGGGTGGAAGACCAGCCGCGCCACCACCTCGAAGACCACCGAGCGCCGGTCGGGGTCGAGGGTGTCACCGGCCGCCAGCCAGGTGCGCTCGGGCGCCGCGCGCGGCCCGGCCCGCACCTCCGACGCCCACACGCCCGCCGTGCCGCCGTCCTCCGGCACGCGCGGCAGCGCACCGGCCCGGCGGCGCAGATAGACCAGGCTCGTCACGCCGACGGCCGCGACCGCCAGCACCGCCGACTCGCCCATCGTGTCCCAGGCCCGCAGGTCGACGAGGATCGTCGCGACCACGTTCTTCAGCCCGTCGTGCGCGGTCTCGGCCACCATGGCGGCGCCCGCGGACGGATGCCGGCGGGCCGCCACCGCCAGATACGTCAGACCCGCCGCCAGCGTCCCGGTGGTGACGCCGAGCGCGGCGTGCAGGGCGCGGCGCCAGGCCGTCGCCGTCGGCGGGAAGCGGTGCGGGAGGCGGCGCAGCACCAGGACGAACACGACGATGCTGGTCGTCTCCACCGTGAACTGCGTCAGCGCGAGGTCCGGCGCCCCCTGCAGCACGAACAGCACGCCGGTGCCGTAACCGGTCGTGCCGGCCAGCACCACCGCCTTCATCCGCTGCCGGGTCGGCAGGCACAGCACGCCCGCCGCCGCCACGGCGGCCGCCACCGCGATCTGGCCCGCGTCGTCCCACAGGTGTGGCGAGCCGCCCCACGCCCACGGCCGGTCGGTGAACAGCGCCGCCGCCTCGGCGCCGGAGAAGACCAGCAGCGCCGTGCCGAGATAGACCGGCAGCGAACCGCGCTGGATGCTCCCGGTCAGTTGCAGCGCGAAGCGCTCGGTCTGCCACAGGATCTGGGCGAACGCCGCCTCGGCGCTCGGCAGCGCCAGCCGCTTGCCCCAGCGGACCAGGTGGTTCCGAACGACGAACAGCGCCACACCGGCCGCCCACGCGATCTCCGACAGGGTGAGCGGGAGGCCGGCGCCGTGCCACAGGGCCAGGTGGTACGGGGTGCCCCGGGACGGGAACGCGGCCGCGTAGCGCTCCATCAGCGGCGCCAGCAGGCCCACCCCCGGGCCCAGCACCAGGCCCGCCAGCGCCAGCAGCGCGGTGGGAGCCAACAGGGCCGCTGTCGTCCGCCCGCCGTGCGCGGTCGCCCGCGGCAGGTCGGGCGACGTGGCAGGACCGAACGCGCCGTACAGGAAGCGCAGGGTGTACGCCGTGGTCAGGGCCGATCCGGCGACGGTCGCGTAGAGGGTGAGGCGGTCGGCGGTGCCGCCCGCCCAGAGCGCGGCGAAAGAGGCCTCCTTGGCGGCGAAGCCGAGGAAGGGCGGCAGGCCCGCCATCGAGGCACCGGCGAGGCAGGCGGTGCCGCAGACCACCGGCATCGCGCGCGCCAGACCGGCGAGCCGGCGGATGTCGCGGCTCCCGGTGGCGTGGTCGACGATGCCGACCACGAGGAACAGCGGCGCCTTGAACAGCGCGTGCGTCAGCAGCATGGTGGTGCCGGCCAGCGCGGTGTACCGGGACCCGGCCCCCACCAGCGCGGTGAGGAAGCCGAGTTGGCTCACCGTCCCGTAGGCGAGGATCCGCTTGAGGTCGGTCTCGCGCAGCGCCCGCCAGCCGCCGAGCAGCATCGTGGCGGCGCCGAGCGTCAGCGTCACACCCCGCCAGGGCGCGACCGCGGCGAAGGCGGGGGAGAACCGGGCGACGAGATAGATGCCGCCCTTCACCATGGCCGCCGCGTGCAGATAGGCGCTGACCGGCGTCGGCGCCGCCATGGCACCGGGCAGCCACAGACTGAACGGCCAGATCGCGGACTTCGACAGCGCTCCCGCGAGCACCAGCACCAGGGCGACCGGCACCGCCGTGCCGCCCAGCGGCGGCGGATGCGCGACGAGGACGGAGATCCGGTAGGTACCGGCCGCCTGACCGAGCATCAGCAGTCCGACGAGCATGGCCAGGCCGCCGACCGTGGTGACGAGCAGCGCCTGCAGCGCGGAGCGCCGGTTGGCCTTCTTCTCCGACAGATGGCCGATGAGCAGGAACGAGAAGACGGTGGTCAGTTCCCAGAAGACGTACAGCAGGATCAGGTCGTCGGCGAGGACGAGCCCCAGCATCGCCCCCGCGAAGGCGGTCAGGGCGCCCGCGAAGTTCGCCAGTCCCGGCTCGTCGTCGCCGAAGTAGCCGGTGCAGTAGACGAGTACGAGCGTGCCGACGCCGCCGGCCAGCACGGTCAGCAGCAGCCCGAGGGCGTCGAGCCGCAGTGCGATGCTCAGATCGAGGGCAGGCGCCCACCGCCACTGCTCGGTGCGCACCGCGCCGTCGGCGACGGCCGCCCACTGGGTGAACGCCCACACCGTCGTGGCGGCCGGTGCCAGCGCGAGGACGAGGAAGGCTCGCCGGCCGAGCCACCGCACCAGAGGGGTGGCGCAGGCGGCGAGCACGAAGTGGGCGGCGATCAGGGCGAGCACGCGGCGAACACTTCCGCCGCCCGGGCGGCACGGGGGACCGGCGCGCCCGGCGTAGGCCAGGATCACCCATTGGGCGGGGTACCGCCCGTGCCCGGATCCGCCTACCGTCTGCATATGCCGGATGGAAAGCTCTGGGGGATCAGCGACCTGCATGTGGCGTTCGCGGAGAACCGGAAGATCGTCGAGGGCCTGCGCCCCGAGTCGGACACCGACTGGCTGATCGTCGCGGGCGACGTGGGCGAGCTGACGGACGGCATCGAGTGGGCGCTGACCCTGCTCAGCGGCAGATACGCCCGGGTGGTGTGGGCGCCCGGCAACCACGACCTGTGGACCCCGGCCGAGGACCCGGTCCAGTTACGCGGCGAGGCGCGCTACCGCCATCTGGTCGAGATGTGCCGCTCGCTGGGCGTGCTCACCCCGGAGGACCCGTACCCGGTCTGGGAGGGCGCGGGCGGCCCGGCCGTCGTGGCGCCGCTGTTCGTCCTCTACGACTACACGTTCCGCACCGACACCGCCGCGAACAAGGAGGAGTCGCTCGCCCAGGCGTACAAGTCCGGGATCGTGTGCAGTGACGAGTTCCTGCTGCATCCCGATCCGTACCCGAGCCTCGACGCCTGGTGCCGGGCCCGGCTGAAGGAGTCCGAGCGGCGGCTGCGGGACTGCGATCCGGCCCTCCCGCTGGTCCTGGTCAACCACTTCCCGCTGGTCCGCCAGCCCACCCGGATCCTGCACTACCCGGAGTTCGCCCAGTGGTGCGGCACCGAGCGGACGGCCGACTGGCACCGGCGGTTCACGGTGAGCGCGGTGGTCTACGGCCATCTGCACATTCCCCGGACCGCCTGGTACGACGGGGTGCGCTTCGAGGAGGTCTCCGTCGGCTACCCCCGCGAATGGAGCCGCCCGGGCCACCCCAGAACCGTCCCCCGCCAGATCCTGCCGGAGCCGGCCCGCTGAGGCAGGCGGCCCGCAGTGCCGCGGAACCCGGAAGGCCCCCCGCTTCCGCGAGGGGCCTTCGATCCGGATGCCGGGACTACGGGGTCACCAGGTTGAACACCGGGTAGGTCTTCGGCTGCGCGTCCTTGATGCCGATCTCGGTCAGGATCGGCACGATGATCTCGCCGAACTTCTGGAACGCCTCCTCGGACTCCCAGACGTCGGCGACGATCCAGCCGTCGGCGGTGGGGGCGGCGGTGTGCGAGATGAGGCCGGGCACCGGCCAGTCCGCGGAGTTCTTGACCGTGTCACGGCCACCGGTCACCTTGACGACGCTCTGCTGGTAGTCGGCCTGGGTCATACCGGGGAATTCGAAGATCACGAGGATCGCCATGCGGGGCTCCTATGGGGGGAGTTTTGCGACACCGGACCAGTCGACCACCTCACCGGGCCCCCCGCGCGCCGGCCTGCGCCGTGCGGGTCGCGGCCGGAACAACCGGCCGGAAACGACCAAAGGTGCTCTTCCCGGAGGAAGAGCACCTTTGGTGTTCTGCTGTGCGCCGTCAGGGACTCGAACCCCGGACCCGCTGATTAAGAGTCAGCTGCTCTAACCAACTGAGCTAACGGCGCCTACGGGTCAATCATACGGGGCCGGAGGGGGTGCTGATGACCATCCTCCCCTCCGGCCCCGCGTCATGATCGGCGTGCGGCGAGCACGCCGGGATCAGCCGCCGGGATCGCTCCCGGGATCGGCTCCGGGATCAGCGCAGGCCGAAGGCGCGGATGATCTCCTGGCTGACGGTGCCGCCCTTGCCGTCCTGGGCGGTGGCCTTGAGCGAGACCGCGCCGCCGGGCTTGTTCGGCGTCCTGACGAGCGTGGTCCAGGAACCGTCGCCCGTCCTGACCAGGAGGGTCGGCGCCCAGGTCTTGCCGTCGTCGTACGAGACCGACAGCGTCGCCCTGGTGGCCTTCGTCACGCCGGCCAGCCACTGCTGCGTGGCGGACGAGAGACCGATCCGCGTCCACTGCCCGGCCTTGACGTCACCCGCGGTGTCCGTGGGTACGTCGTAGTCGAGCTGCAGCAGCTTGACGTCCTCCTGCCAGGGTCCGTCCTGCGGAATCGCGCCGGAGACGAAGCCCCACTCGGTGTGCGTGCGGATCGAGCTCTTCCACTCCTTCGCGTCCCGTGCGGAGTCCAGCACCAGGCGGTACGGGAGGGTCTGCGGGGACACGTTCCACAGTCCGCCCGCCCGGCCGGTGCCCTTCGCGATCACGGTGTCGCCCTGGTAGCCGGTGTACGTGGTGGTGTCGTACTCGTCCGGCGGCATCGAGCCGGAGTGGCCCGCTCCCGCGTCCGTCCACGGCGTGATGTTGAACTGGATGTCGTTGTAGACGCTGCGGTTCGGACCCCAGAACGCCTGGCCCAGACGCGGTCGCACCACCCCGCCGAACCACTCGGTGGAGTAGTGCCGGCCCGCGGTGAAGTGGTCGTTGCCGCCGCGCATCTCGAACAGCTCGTCCGAGTAGTCCGGCTTGTAGACCGCGTGGTCCTCGTACCAGAAGCCGGTGCCGTGCTGCGGCGAGACGTACTCGGTGCGCACGCCGGGGTAGGACTCCTTCTCGGTGAAGCCGATGCCCGGCCCCCAGGCGGGGATGTCGTAGCGGAAGCCGCCGCCGGCCCGCTGCCGGTCGCCGTCGTACTTGGCGTCGATCCGGGCGAGGTCCCGCTTGGGGTCGGGGGTGTAGGCGAGGGACCGGTCGGGGATCGCGCCGTCCTGCTGGGAGAGCAGGTCGTAGAGGTAGCGCGGGTCGGTGCGCTGTGTGACGTCGAGGGTGAGCCTGCCGCCCCTGGCGTCGGCGACGAGCCGGGCGCCCGCGTCGCGCATGATCGAGACGACGCCGAGCGGGGTGCTGGTGCCCGCGTCGTCCGCGTAGTAGTCGGAGAGCCGGCCGGTGCCGTCGTTGACGACGATCAGCAGCTTGGCGCCCGCCTTGGCCGCGTTCGCGGCGCGGTCGGCGGGGGAGACGTCGTCGCCGCGGGTGATGACGACGGCCTTGCCCTTGGCGTCCAGACCCGCGTAGTCGGCCGCGGCGCCCTTGCCCGCGGTGACGACGCGCAGCTCGGCCGAGCCGTCGTGGACGGTGGCGCCGGCCTGCGGCAGCAGTTCGAGGTCCCGGCCGTGCGCCGAGGCGTCGACCTGCTTCTCGCCGAGCCGCCAGCGGGTCACGAAGGAGAAGGTGCCGTCGGTGACCTTCCGGGTGGGCGCGGCGTAGATGGTGTCGACCGCCGGCGGCACGATGTACGCGTCGCGGATGAGGTTGCCGTTGGAGAAGGTGCGGGCCAGGTCCAGGTGCAGCTGGCGCTGCTCGGTCTCCTGCGGGACGCGGGCGCTGACCTTGTGCGCCGTGCTCGCGTCGAGCGTCACCGTGGTGTTCCTGGTGAGCACCGTCCCGGGGTCGGTGAGCACCGCCAGGCCGCGGGAGTCCGGGGTGTCACCGGTGACCTCCAGCTCCGCGTACGCCATGTACGTGCCCGGCGGAAGCCGCAGGGTGCGCTCGCCGGCCACGTCGAGCGGCGACGGGTACGGGTTGTCCTTCTCGGCGAGGACGACGGTGCCGGCGGCCGGCTTCCCGTCGCGTCCGGTCAGCTTGATCGTGTAGTCGTAGAGCTCCTGCTCCTTGGTGAGCGCGAAGCCGGTGTGCGCGACGGCCTTGCCGCCGGCCGCGTCGGTCGCGGTGACCTGGCCGGAGAAGGTGGTCGCGGCCGGGACGGTCGTGGGGTCGAGGGTGAGGGTGACCGCGGCGGTGCCGCCCGCCGGGACGGCGACCGTCTTCGCGGACAGCGTGTAGGCGCCGGCCGCCTGGGCGGCCGGGTCCAGCGCGAGGTTCAGCGTGACGTCCGCCGTGCCGTTGTTGCGGTAGGTGATGGTGCGCGTGGTGCTCGTGGCACCGGCGTGCGGCCACTTGTAGACGGCGGCGTCGACCGAGCCGGTGGCCTGGACCGTGGAGTCCACGGCGGCGAGCACATCGACCCGCCCGGTGCCCATCTCGTACGGGGTGAAGGCGGTGAGCTGCTTCGACGAGCTCATCAGCGCGTCCTTGAGCTGCTGCCCGCTCCAGTCGGGGTGCCGCTGCTTGAGGATCGCGGCGGCGCCGGCGACGTGCGGCGTGGCCATCGAGGTGCCGGACATGGTCTGGTACATGCCGCTGCCGGAGGCGAGCGCCTGCGAGCGGGCGGCGGTGATGTCGACGCCGGGCGCCGAGATGTCCGGCTTCAGTGCGTACGAGCCGGTCAGCGGGCCCATGCTGGAGAAGTCGGCGCGGCCGTCCTGCTTGTCCACGGCGGCGACGGTGAGCGCCGCGGCCGCGGAGCCGGGAGAGCCGATGGAGCCGGCTTCGTATGCGTTTCCGGCGGCGATGACGAAGAGCGGTCCGCCGTTCGCCGAGAGGTTGTCGACCGCCTGTGACATCGGGTCGGTGCCGTCGTCGGGGAGCGGCGAGCCGAGGCTCATGCTGACCACGTCGGCGCCCTGGGCCTTGGCCCACTCCATGCCCGCGATGATCCAGGAGTCCTCGCCGGAGCCCTCGTTGGAGAGCACCTTGCCGATCAGCAGCTTGGCGCCGGGCGCGACGCCCTTGTAGTCGCCGTTGGAGGCGGCTCCGGTGCCCGCGATCGTCGAGGCGACGTGCGTGCCGTGACCGTTCCGGTCGGTGACCGGCTGGTCGGGGACGAAGCTCTGCTCGGCGGAGACCTGGTCCTTCAGGTCCGGGTGGGTGTCGTCGATCCCGGTGTCCAGGATGGCGACCTTCCGGCCCTTGCCGTCGTAGCCCTGCGCCCAGGCCTGCGGTGCGTTGATCTGCGGTACCGACTCCTTCAGGCTCGCCTCGACCCGGCCGTCCAGCCACAGCTTGTCGATGCCGTTGTCGAGCGACCGTGCCTTCGCCGCGGCGGCCGGCGCGGCCACCACGTCCTGCCAGAAGGCGCGGCTGTCCTTCTTCCGGGCCTTGAGCGCGGCGCCGCCGATGCTCGGCAGCTGCCGGGTGGTGGTGCTGCCGGCGGGGGCGGCGGGCAGCGACCGGGCGGCGCGGGCGGCGGCGGTGTAGGTGGCGATCATCGGGACGCCGCCGGAGCGGGCGTCGTCGTAGCCCATCTTCACCAGCGCGGTGAGGTCGAACAGCCGGCGGTCGAGCTTGCCGGCGGCGATCAGCGGCAGCGCCTCGTCCGGCAGCACGTAGGTCTCACCGCCCGCCTGCTGGACGTGCACGCCGCCGGGGGCGCCGTGCGGGCGGTCCACGGTGACGGTGTCCTGGTTGCCGGCCCCGTCGGCGAAGTGCACGACGTCCCCGGTGACCAGGGTGATGTCGTACGTGGTGGCCTGCTGCGGTGCCGCGGGGCGCGGGGTGGCGCCGGGGGCGGCGGTCGCGGGGGTCGTGGGAAGGAGGAGTCCGGTACTGAGCGCGAGCGCGGTGGCGCTGGCGAGCAGGGAGGCGCGGCGTCTTATCGGCGTCATGCACATGATCTATCGGCCCGGAGCCGCGCCGCGCACCGGCACGGCCTGGCAGGATCCCGCCTGGCGGAGATCCGCCGCCGGTTTTTGAGCACCCCGGAGGATCGGGTACGATCTTCCATGTCAGCACGCGCCGTTAGCTCAGTTGGTTAGAGCAGCTGACTCTTAATCAGCGGGTCCGGGGTTCGAGTCCCTGACGGCGCACAGACGGTCGAAGGCCCCTCGCGGAAGCGGGGGGCCTTCTTCGTGTCGTACACCGGGTAGTGGCCGGTCCTGGTGGGTCAGAAGCTGAGCGAGAGCAGCACCGGGGCCGCGCGTTCGTTCAGGGTGTCGACGGCCGGTTTGAGGCGGTGCGCCTGGGAGGTGGGCATCGACAGCGCGAGGCAGGCGACCGTCTTCCCGATGGTGAGCGGTACCGCGGCGCAGACCGTGCCGACCGCGTATTCCTGCAGGTCGAGCATGGGGTGGCTGGCCGGCCGGCTCTCCAGGTCGGAGAGCAGGGCCTTCTCGTCGACGACGGTGCGCGAGGTGAGGCGCGCGGTCCGGTGCCGGGACAGGTGTTCGCGGCGGCCGCGGTGGTCGAGCTGCGCGAGCAGGCACTTGCCGACCGCGCTGGCGTGCGCGGAGGAGCGGAAGTCCACCCATTCGTTCACCCGCGGGGTGGCCGGCCCGTCCGCCACGTCGACCACCGTCACCTCACCGTCGTCGTAACGGCCGAAATAGACGGCGGCGCCGACCTCGTCGCGCAGCTCGTTGAGGACGCTGTTGAGCTTGTCGGCGAGCGCCTGCTCACGGTCGGCGGCGCCCAGCAGCACGAGGGATTCGCCGGTCACGTATCCGCCGCCGGGCAGGAACGCGAGATAGCGCTCGCGCTTGAGCATGGCCAGCAGTTGCGAGAGATAGCCGATGGGCACGCCGATCTCGCGGGCCAGCTGCTCGGCCGTCACGCCGTGCCGGTGGTGGTCGACGGCCTCCAGTACGCGCAGCGCGTACTGGACCGCGTACACCGGCGCGATCTGTCGGTACTCAAGCGCCACGGAATCCCCCTGCAGGTGTGCCGTTCGCGTCCGGTGCGGCGTGCCGTACGTCACGGCTGTAGCTGCTGGTCACGGCCGATGGGCGTACCGATCGGACCCGACAGCCGAGCCGCTTCCCACGATAGCCGTAACGGCGTTGAAGGTAGAGGCCGTTGACCGGCCGATCGGTGGGCTTCGTGCGTATATGCAGGAAAGCGTCGTATCGGCATATGCCATGGGCCTGGTCGAGGGGTGATCGGGATGGAGGGCGGGGTGCGGGTCGGCCGATGGTCGGGTGATGGTCGGCCGGGAATAACCGGAGTGCGTCTCCGGTTCCAGTTGCCGCAGGCGAATACATGACCGAGGAGGCGCCCCCCGTGGGAGACGAACCGCAGACCACCGATGACATCCGCGGAGCAGCCCGTGGCAGCGCGCCCGTGCCGCTGTCCGTGCTCGACCTGGCGACCGTGGGAAGCGGGCTGACCGCCACCCACGCCCTGCGCGCCAGTGTCGAACTGGCCGAACTCGCCGAGGCCCGCGGATTCCACCGGATGTGGGTCGCCGAGCACCACTCGATGCCGGGTGTGGCCAGTTCCTCCCCTGCGGTGATCCTCGCCCACCTCGCCGCGTTCACCCGCACGCTGCGGCTCGGTTCCGGCGGAGTGATGCTCCCCAACCACGCCCCGCTGGTGATCGCCGAGCAGTTCGGCACGCTGGAGGCGCTCGCCCCCGGCCGGATCGACCTCGGTCTGGGCCGCGCGCCCGGCACCGACGGCGCCACCGCCGCGGCGCTGCGCCGCACCGACCGCCCGGACGGCGCCGACGACTTCCCGCAGCAGCTCGCCGAGCTGACCCGGTTCCTGGACGACGACTTCCCGGACGGGCACCGCTACGCGCGCATCCACGCGATCCCCGGACCGGTGCAGGGCTCCGTCGCCGGCGGGGTGCAGTCCGCGTCGCGTCCGTCGGTCTGGCTGCTCGGCTCCTCCGGCTTCAGCGCCCGGCTGGCCGGCGCGCTCGGCCTGCCGTTCTCCTTCGCGCACCACTTCTCGGCGGCCAACACCGTTCCCGCGCTGGAGCTCTACCGCGAATCGTTCCGCCCGTCCGCGGTCCTGGACCGCCCGTACGCCGCGATCGGCGTCTCCGCCCTCGCGGCCGACGACCCCGCCGAGGCGCGCCGCCAGGTGCTCACCGGTGCGCTCGGCATGCTGCGGCTGCGCACCGGGCGGCCGGGGCTCATCCCGTCGCCCGAGGAGGCCGAGGCGTACGAATTCAGCGCCCTGGAGCGGGAGTTCATCGACTCCTGGCTCGTCAATGTGGTGCACGGCGGTGCGGAGGAGGTCCGCGACGGGCTCGACGCCCTGGTGAAGCGGACCGGTGCGGACGAGCTGATCATCACGGCCAACGCCCATACGCCGGCCGCCCGTCTGCGGTCCTACGCGTTGATCGCGGACGCCTACGGGCTGCCCGGCGGCGAGTCGTAGGGCACTCGGAACGACCCGGCGGGGCGACCCCGAGCCCGCACCGCCGATCGCCCCGCCGAACGCCCCGGCGGTTAAAAACGGGTTTCCCGAAGGGGCGTGGTTCGTCTCCCGGAGGGACATGTTCCGGATCCTTAACTCAGGCTAAAGCCGCTTGTCAGCACCTGCGACAGGCGGCTTTTCGCTGGCCGGAGGGGGTTTCTGGCGGGTAGCTGACACGTCAATTGGTCTAGTCCTAAGTCTGGTTCAGACCATTGACCGGAGCATCTCAAGGGCGCTATTCAGTGCGCAGCCCCCTGCTCCTCCCTCTCCCCCCGGAGGTCTTTCGTGCAGCTCCAGAAAAGATCACTCGTGGCTGCCGCCACCAGTGCGGCCCTCGCCCTCGGCGCGATCACCGCGCTCGTCGGCGGACTCGCCCCGGCGAGCGCCGCGGGCAGTGCGGGTACCGACGCCCAGCCGGCCGCCGCGGCCGCGAGCAGCGGCGGGGTGAAGATCGCCTACTACGACCAGTGGAGCGTGTACGGCAACGCCTTCTACCCCAAGGACCTCGACACCCGGGGGATCGCGAGCAAGCTCGACGTCATCAACTACTCGTTCGGGAACATCCACCCGACCGACCTCACCTGTTTCGAGGCCAACAAGGCCGCCTCGCAGGACGAGAACAACCCCAGCGCCGGTGACGGCGCGGGCGACTCCTTCGCGGACTACCAGAAGTCCTTCGGCGCGGCCGACAGCGTCGACGGGGTGGCCGACACCTGGAACCAGCCGATCACCGGCGCGTTCAACCAGCTGCGGAAGCTCAAGGCGAAGTACCCGAAGCTGAAGGTCGACATCTCCATCGGCGGCTGGACGTACTCCAAGTACTTCTCGGACGCGGCGAAGACCGACGCGAGCCGCAAGAAGCTCGTGACGTCCTGCATCGACCAGTACATCAAGGGCAACCTGCCCGTCGACGGCGGCTTCGGCGGCCCCGGCTCCGCGGCCGGCGTGTTCGACGGGATCGACCTCGACTGGGAGTACCCGGGCTCGACGGGCGGCCACCTCGGCAACCACGTGGACGCGGCCGACAAGCAGAACTTCACGCTGCTGCTCGCCGAGTTCCGCAAGCAGCTCGACGCGTACGGCACCGCCAACGGCGGCAAGAAGATGCTGCTGACCGCCGCGCTGCCGGCCGGCCAGGACAAGATCTCGCACATCGAGACCAACAAGGTCGGGCAGTACCTCGACTACGCGAACATCATGACCTACGACATGCACGGCGCCTGGGACACCGACGGACCGGTCTACCACCAGTCGCCGCTCGTCCCGTCGGCCACCGACCCGACCGACCCGATCGCGCCGGGCACCGAGAAGTACAACATCACCAACGCGGTGAACGCCTGGCTCGACGGCAACGCCGCCTACGGCATCGCCGGCGGCTTCCCCGCCAACAAGCTGACGCTGGGCTACGAGCTCTACTACCGCGGCTGGACGGGCGTTCCCGCCGGTGCCAACCACGGTCTGGGCCAGCCCGCCACCGGCCCCGCCCCGGCCCGCAGCCTCAGCGCCACGGCCGGTATCGCGTACTACAAGGAACTCGGCGGCATCGTCGACAACCCCGCGACCACCTTCTGGGACGACGCGTCGAAGTCCTCGTACTTCTACAACGGCACGGAGTTCTGGACCGGTCTCAACGCCCAGTCGATCCAGGCCCGCGCGGACTACGCGCACTGCCGCGGACTGGCCGGCGCGATGATGTACTCGCTGCTGGACCTGGACACCGGCACCACGCTGCTCAACAAGATCAACACCGCCGTGGGCGGCTCCGCGAGCGGCTGCGGCACCACACCGCCGACGACCCCGCCCACGACTCCTCCGACCACCCCGCCGACCACTCCGCCCACGACGCCTCCGACCACGCCTCCCACCACCCCGCCGACGACGCCGCCCACCGGCACCTGCGCCGCGGCCGCCTGGAGCTCCTCCGCCGTCTACACCAGTGCCAGCGGAACGGTCTCCTGGAAGGGCCACAACTGGAAGGCCAAGTGGTGGACGACGGGCGAGGAGCCCGGCACCACCGGCGAATGGGGCGTGTGGCAGGACCTCGGCGCCTGCTGACCTGACCGCCCCATCCGGAGCCCGCGTCCCTTCCCCCCACGGACGCGGGCTCCGGCATGTGCGGGTACAGGGGCCACACGGGCCTGGCAGCGGCCGCCCGGCGTCAGCCCGCGAGCAGTTCGGAGATCCGCTCGGCGGCGACGGGACGGGAGTAGTGCCAGCCCTGACCGGTGTCGCAGCCGATCCGCCGCAGCCGCTCGGCCTGTTCGGCGTTCTCGACGCATTCCGCGGTGACGGTGAGACCGAGCCGGTGGGCGAGCTCCACCAAGGCCTCGACGATGGTCTCGTCGGCGGGGTTGGGGTGTTCGGCCGAGCGGAAGCCCTGGACGAAGGAACCGTCGAGCTTGAGGGCGGAGACCGGCAGCCGGCTCATGTAGGCGAGGTTGGAGTAGCCGGTGCCGAAGTCGTCGATGGCGATCCGCACGCCCATCTCGCTCAGCGCGTGCAGGGCCTGCAGCGGCCGGCCGGCCGAGCCCATGACGGCGGACTCGGTGAGTTCCAGCTGCAGCAGTTCCGGCGGCAGCCCGGTCTCCTCCAGGATGGCGGCGACATCGGCGACGAGGTCGGAGTCCCAGACCTGCCGGACCGCGACGTTGACGCTGATGAAGATCGGGTCGTCCGGGTGGTCCTTCTGCCAGACCCGCGCCTGACGGCACGATTCGGCAAGCACCCAGCGGCCGAGCTGGACGATGGAGCCGTTCTCCTCGGCGAGGCCGATGAAACGGTCCGGCGCCAGCCGCCCGAAGTGCGGGTGCTGCCAGCGGACCAGCGCCTCGACGCCGCGCAGCACACCGCTGTCGAGCCCGACGAGCGGCTGGTACTCCAGGATGAACTCCCCGCGCTCCACGGCCTGTCGCAGCGTGCTGGACAGCGCCTGCCGGGTCATGCGGTGGGCGTTGCGCTCGGGGTCGAAGAGCGTCCAGCGGGCCTTGCCGTCGGCCTTGGCCCAGTAGAGCGTGGTGTCGGCGGCCTGCATCAGTCCGGTGGCGGAGCTGCCGGCCACCTCGCGCTCGACCACGCCGATGCTCGCCGACACGGCGAGCCGCTGGCCGTCCACGTCGAACGGCCGCTGCAGTGAGGTGAGTACGGACTCGGCGAGCACGGTGGCCTGTCCCGTGCCGGTGGAGTCCCGGACGAGCAGGGCGAATTCATCGCCGCCGAGCCGGGCGACCAGGTTGCCGCCGGGCTCCGCGCAGGTCAGCAGCCGCTGGGCGACGGCGGCGAGCAGCTGGTCGCCGATCCGGTGCCCGAGGGTGTCGTTGATGGCCTTGAAGCCGTCGAGGTCGAGGTAACAGAGCCCGATCCGGCCGGTCCTGCTGCCGGCGCCGTCGAGGGCGGCGGAGAGCCGCTCGAAGAACAGCGCCCGGTTGGGCAGCCGGGTGACGGAGTCGTGCATCTGCAGATGGCGCAACTGCTCGCGCAGGCTGTGGCGTTCGCCGATGTCCTCGACGGACAGCAGCGCCGTCCCGCAGGCGCTTCCGGTGCCGGAGAGCGTCACCTCGGCCCACAGGGAGCCGCCGTCGCGGCGCTTGATGCGGCGGGTGCAGCGCAGTTGGTCGCGGCGGCCGCCGAGCACCTCACGGTAGGCGGTGCGGACCGGATCGTCGTCGGCCAGGCCCAGCAGTCCGGCGGCGACGCGGGCGGCGAGCCCGGCGGGGCTGGTGCCGAGGAGCGCGCCGAGCGCCTGGTTGGCCTCCAGCACCCAGCCGTCGCGGTCCACCAGCGCCATGGGCAGCCGGGCCGCGGTGAAGGCGGCGCGGTAGTCGCGCGGTTCACCGGCCGTGGGGCCGGGCGGCCCCGGAGGGGAACCGTTACTCAGCGTGAGGATTACCGGTGTGATGTCGGGTTCGGCACTGGGGCCGCCCGAGGGTCCGCCCATTGCCCGCTCCCCGTGTCGCGCTGGTCTCGGTGGCGATCATAGGCGCTGGCGGAGCGGCTGATCCAGCGCCGTCGTGGTGATTCTTGGCACGCAAGCTGACGGATTGATCGTTTCTGCACGAATGCGGCGAGCAACTGACCGATTCGGATAGGCCATTACGCACAGTAATGACGACGGAATCACCCCGGGCGGAGCAACTCAACAGGACATAACGTCGCAATTCATAGCAACGTGGTGAAGGTGTCCCGAACGGGCTCACGATTCCTCCCCGGAGGTCCATGTGCGGCGGTCAGGCATCCTCATACGGGCGCGGCGGCGACCCCTGCGCGCGATGGCGGCGGCGGCGAGTGTCTTCGCCGCCGTCGTCGCCTGGACGCTCGTCGCGGGGCCCACCGCGGCCGCCGCTCCCGGCGGGGACTGCGCCCTGCCGCGCACCACGGCCCACCACTCCGAAGGAGTGGATACGTGGAACGCCTCGTACCCCCGGCCGAGCACGGCGCTGGACGCCGTGATGATCTTCCTCTCGTTTCCGGACGCCGTGCCGGCCCTGACGACCCAAGAGGTCGCCGCCGACCACTTCCCGGAGACCTCGCGTTTCTACGACCGTGCCTCGTACGGGCAGTTCCAGCTGCGCGACCACCCCGTCGATCACTGGATCAAGATGCCGCGGAACTCCACCGACTACGGGATCCGGCGCGACTGGGACCCCGATCTGCGCACCGGGTACCTGCGGGACGCGATCGCGGTGGCCGACCCCACGGTGGACTTCTCCGCCTACGACTTCGTCTACCTGGTCGCGGACCCGGACGCTCCCGGCGTCGACGCGGACGCCACCAAGGTCGTGAACCTCGCCACCCCGATGCGGGCGGACGGCACCGATCTGCGGCGGCTGGTCACGGTGTTCGAGCAACACCCCCCGGACCACAACGTGCTGGCCCACGAGACCGGCCATGTCTTCGACCTCCCCGACCTGTACTCCAGGCCGGCCATCGGCAGCGACGCCGACTGGGACACCCATGTCGGCGACTGGGACCTCATGGGCAGCCAGTTCGGCCTCGCCCCCGAGCCGTTCGCCTGGCACAAGTGGAAGTTCGGCTGGCTGCAGGACAGCCAGGTGCAGTGCGTGTCCCGGCGGGGCACCACCTGGCACGAACTGACACCGCTGGAGACCGCGGGCGGCAGCAAGCTCGTCGTGGTCCGCACCGGGCAGCGCACCGCGCTCGCCATCGAGGCGCGCACCTCGGCCGGCAACGACGTGGGGCTGTGCCGGGAGGGCGTGCTGCTCTACGAGGTGCGCTCCGGCACCGAGTCCGGCGAAGGCCCCGTCGACGTCCTCGACGGCCACCCCGCCACCTCCGCCTGCCACGACGGCTCCGCCTACCCGCAGCTGGCCGACGCGCCGCTCGGCGTGGGCGAGTCCTACTCCTACGACGCGGGCCGGGTCCGCGTGACGGTCGCCTCCCGCTCCCTGGACGGCTCCTGGGCCGTCAAGGTCAGCGAGGGATAGCGCCGTGGCGACGGACGGGCGAATACCGTGGATGCCCGGAGCGGGGCTGAAGGCCGCCGCCATCGGGACGGTCGCGCTGCTCGCGGTGGCCAGTACGGCCACCACCGGGCCGCAGGCCGCCTACTCCCCGCCGACGGCCGCCCGGCCGTGCGCGCTGCGCGCGACACCGGGCACCGCGATGTCCGAGGGCTTCCCCGACCGGGCCGCGCGCGGGGTGGGCAGTGAGTTCGCCCCGTCGACCGGCCGGGTGCGGGCCCTGACCCTGTTCATCGACTTCTCCGACGCGCCCGCGCCCTACAGCGCCAAGGAGCGGTACGCGGAGTTCTTCCCCGCCGTCCAGCAGTGGTTCGACCGCGGCTCGTACGGAAAGCTGCACTACGAGTCGACGCCCGTGATGCGCTACATCCGCATGCCACGGCCGTTCTCCTCGTACGGGATCGGCCGCGGGTACGGCTGGGACGCGCACACCGCGATGATGCGCGACCTGCTCCAGGTCGCCGACCGGGACATCGACTTCCGCGGCTACGACCTGGTCAACATCCTCGTCACCCCGAACGCGGGTCCGCCCGCCGACGAGGCCGTCCTGTCGGTGACCTGGACCGGCGCCTCGGCCGCCACCACCGATGACGGCGCCCGGCTCGACCGGGTCTCGCTGATCTACGGCCACGACCAGTCGGGCTCCCGCGTCCTCGGCCACGAGAACGGCCACGCCTTCGGCCTGCCCGACCTCTACGCCTCCGACGACTTCCAGCGCACCGACACCCTGGCGGGCCAGTGGGACAGCATGTCCCTGGACTGGGGTCTGGGCGGCGACCTGCTCGCCTGGCACAAATGGCGGCTCGGCTGGCTGGACGACACCCAGATCGCCTGCGCCTCGGTGCGCGGCGAATGGACGTACGCGCTGCGCGCCGTGTCACTGACAGGTGGCCGCAAGGCCGTTGTCGTTCCGTACGGGCGGACCCGCGCCTATGTGATCGAGGCCCGGCAGGCGTCGGGCAACGACGCTGAGGCCTGCCGCGAGGGCGTACTCGTCTACCAGGTCCGTACCGACATCGACTCCGGCGCCGGCCCGGTGACCGTACGGGACGCCCATCCCACCAGCAGCGCCTGCGACTTCAGCAGCGGATCGTTCAACTCCCTCAACGACGCGCCCTTCCGCGTGGGCGAGGTCTTCAACGACCCTGCCGCGGGCCTCACGGTCCGGGTGCTGGGCCGTGACTCCGCCGGCGAATGGGAGGTCCGGGTGACCCGCCACTGACCCCGGGACCGGCACCGGCGCGGCGCACCGGCTCTCGGGAGGGGGAGAGCCGGCGCACCGCGCCGGGGCGGGTCCGGGCGGAGAGCCGGTGTCAGGCGAGGAGTTCGGCCTTGAGGGTGATGTTCTTCACCGCGGCGAGGGCCTGGCTGACCGGGCAGTTGGCCTTCGCGTCCTGGGCGAGGGCTTCGAACGCCTCGGCGGTGATGCCCGGCACGGTGCCCTTCACGGACAGGACGATGCCGGTGATGCCCTCGCCCGGCTGGAAGGTGACGTCGGCCTGCGTCTGGAGCAGCTCCGCCGGAGTGCCCGCGCCGGCGAGGGCGTGCGAGAAGGCCATCGAGAAGCAGGACGAGTGCGCGGCCGCGATGAGCTCCTCGGGGCTCGTCTTGCCGTTGGCCACCTCGGCGCGCGAGGCCCAGGAGACCTCGTAGGTGCCGACACCGGAGGTGTCGAGGGAGACGGTGCCGGAGCCGTCGAGGAGGGCGCCCTTCCACTGGGTGGTCGCGGTGCGGGTGGTTGCCATGGTCACAAGCCTCCAAGAGAGAGCGGGAAACGCCTCTCGAACGCTACCGCGCCCCCGGGTCCCCGGCGGGGAACGTCGGCGGGAACGCAGCGGGAAGGTCAGCGGGACGGTCGGCGGGAAGGTCAGCGGCGGGGGAAGCTGTCAGCGCCCGGGGAAGCTGTACGTGTAGTGCTGCGCGTCGAGCTGGTCCAGCAGCCGGGACAGCGCCTGCACCGTCTGGGTGCGGTCGCCGCCGCCGTCGTGCATCAGCACGATCGCGCCGGGCCTGAGGTTGGCGTTGATGTGGCGCATGATCGCGGCCGTGCCGGGGCGCTTCCAGTCGTCGGAGTCGGAGGTCCAGCCCAGCGGGCGCATTCCGTGGCCGGCGGCTATCTCCCGTATCCATGGCTTGAAGTCGCCGCCGGGCGCCCGGTAGTACGGCACTTCGGCGCCGGGGCCGGCCGCGGCGGCGATCTCCTGGCGCGCGTCCAGGATCTCGTGCGTGTTGTAGTCGGCGGACTTGGCGCTCTGGTGCTCGTCGTGGTGCACCGAGTGGTCGCACAGCCGGTGCCCGGCCGCGGTGATCTGCCGGACGACGGCGGGGTGGGCCTGGGCGTTCGGGCCGATCTCGCAGAAGGTGGCCTTCGCGTGGTGCCGGGCGAGCAGCGCCAGTATCTGCGGCGTCCAGCGCGGGTCGGGGCCGTCGTCGAAGGTCAGGGCCACCGCCTTGCCGCCGTTCTCCAGGCCGTGTTGTATCTCCCGGCTCACGCGGGTGCCGCCGGGCGCGTCGTCGGTCGGGGTGGTCGGCGAGGACGAGGCGGGCGGTGACGCGGGCCGCGAGGACGGGGCGGGTGGGGTGCCCGTCCGGGTCTGATGGGGGATCGTGGCGGAGGACGGAGCAGGCGACGGGGCGGAGACGGGCGCCGTGCGGGCGCCCTGCTGGGCGCCGCAGGCCGCCAGGGCGGCGCCGGCGAGCGTCATCCCCAGAGCGGTGGCGGTCGTCTTCTTCGCGCTGCTCAGCGCCACGGTTGTACCTCCATCGATGCCAGGCCCCGTACCGCGCTGTCCGAATTGCGGAAAATGGGGTGGTTGTTATGATTTTTGAAGAGTGGGGAGAAGTTGGTTCGAATCCAGCCGGCTCCACGCACGGGGCCGTAGCTCATCGGTAGAGCGACCCACTCGCTAGTTCGTGTCGTCGGAGGGCCGGTCCGCTCCGGACCGGCCCTCCGTACGTCCCGTGCTCCCACCGTAAGGGCAGCCCCCGGCCGGCGCCCTCGTCCGTTCGGCCAATGTCCGGCCGTCCCGTATCCCCCCTAGGGCCGGTATATCCGCAGATCAGCGGCGGCGGACCAGGGGGAACGGCAGGGTTTCGCGGATCGACCGGCCGGTAAGGAACATCACCAGGCGGTCGACGCCGATGCCCAGCCCCCCGGTCGGCGGCATCGCGTACTCCAGGGCGGTCAGGAAGTCCTCGTCGAGTTCCATCGCCTCGGGGTCGCCGCCCGCCGCGAGCAGCGACTGCTCGGTGAGCCGGCGGCGCTGCTCGACCGGGTCGGTGAGCTCCGTGTAGGCGGTGCCCAGCTCGGTGCCGTACGCGACCAGGTCCCAGCGTTCCGCGAGCCGGGGGTCGACGCGGTGCTGCCGGGTGAGCGGGGAGACGTCCAGCGGGAAGTCCTTGTAGAACGTCGGGACGGTGGTGCGCTCCTCGACCAGCCGCTCGTACATCTCCAGCACGATGTCGCCGCGCCCGTCGGCAGGGGTGTGCGGGACGCCCGCGCGGTCGCAGAGCCGCCGCAGCACGTCGGGCGGGGTGTCGGCGGTGACCTCATCGCCGAGCGCCTGCGAGATCGCGTCGTTGACGGTCCGCACCGGCCACAGCCCGGACAGGTCGACGTCGCCGCCGTCCCGGCGGGCGGTCTGCGAGCCGTTGGCGGCGGTCGCGGCCTGCTGGATCAGCTCGCGGGTCAGATCGAGCATCGAGTCGTAGTCGGCGTAGGCCTGGTACGCCTCCAGCATCGTGAACTCGGGGTTGTGCTTGTACGACACGCCCTCGTTGCGGAAGGTGCGGCCGAGCTCGAAGACCTTCTCGACACCGCCGACGCAGAGCCGTTTGAGATACAGCTCCGGGGCGATGCGCAGATACAGGTCCAGGTCGTAGGCGTTGATGTGGGTGGTGAACGGGCGGGCGTTGGCGCCGCCGTGCACCGGCTGCAGCATCGGCGTCTCGACCTCCAGATAGCCGCGGGCCACCAGTGACTCGCGCACCGAGTGCACCGCGGCGCTGCGGGCCCGCAGCACGTCGCGGGCCTCGGGCCGGACCACCAGGTCGAGATAGCGCTGCCGGACCCGGGCCTCCGGGTCGGTCAGGCCGCGCCGCTTGTCGGGCAGCGGGTGCAGGCACTTGGCGCTCAGCCGCCAGGTGGACGCGTCGGCGGTCACCTCGCCGGTCCGGCTCGCGCCCATCACGGCATCGAAGTCCAGCAGGTCGCCCAGGTCGACGTCGGAGCCGAACGCCCGCATCCCCTCGGCGGTGAAGTGGTCACGGCCCAGCAGGATCTGCAGATCGCCCGACCAGTCCCGCAGCGTCACGAAGACCACGCCGCCGTGGTCGCGCAACCGCAACACCCGTCCGGACAGCCGTACTTCGGTGCCGGCGGGCGCCGCCGCCGCGGCCGCCAGGGTGTGCGTGGGCACGATGCCGGGCGGGTACGGGTCGGTCTCGGCGTCCCGCAGCCGCTCCAGCTTCCGCAGCCTGACGCGTACCTGCTCCGGGCGCCCGGAGCCGGCAGTCCGGCCCGGTCCCGCCGCTGCCGCCGACAGGTCGGCGGCGGCCGCCGAGGCCTCCTCCAGTTCGACGAACGCGGGCAGCGCGGCCGGTCCCTGCCCCACGTTCCGGTCCCGCCAGAAGCGCAGCCGCGGCATCTCCACGAAGCCTTCGGCGATTCCGGACGCCAGACCGATACGGGCCAGGTCCTTCGCCTCGGAGTAGCAGAGGAAGCGCGGATACCACTCCGGCTGGTACTTCACGTTCGACCGGTACAGGGCCTCCAGCTGCCACCACCGGGAGAAGAAGAGCAACAGCCGCCGCCACAGCCGCAGCACCGGGCCCGCGCCGATCCTCGCGCCCTCCTCGAAGACCGAGCGGAAGACCGCGAAGTTCAGCGAGATCTGCCGGATGCCGAGCCGGGGCGACTGCGCCGCCAGCTCCGTCACCATGAACTCCATGATCCCGTTGGGGGCGGCGGGATCGCGCCGCATCACGTCCAGCGAGACCCCGGCCCGGCCCCAGGGCGCGAACGACAGCAGCGCGATGACCTGTCCCGCGTCGTCCAGCGCCTCGACGAGCAGGCAGTCGCCGTCCGCCGGGTCGCCGAGCCGGCCCAGCGCCATCGAGAACCCGCGCTCGGTATCGGTGCCGCGCCAGGCGTCCGCCCGTGCCACGACCTCGTGCAACTCGTCAGGCGACAGCTCGCGGTGCCGGCGGATCCGGCTCGTCGCACCGGTGCGCCGCACCCGGTTGACGGCCTGCCGGGTGCCACGCATCTCGCGGCCCCCCAGATCGAAGCCACCGACCTCCAGCACCGCCTCGTCGCCCAGTTCCAGCGCACCGAGCCCGGCCCGGGAGTACGCCTTCGCGCCCTCCTCGCCCGCGCCCATCACCGCCGGCACCCAGCCGTACTGCGCCGCGTGCTCCAGCCACGCCTCGATGGCGGGCCCCCACGCCTCGGTGTCACCCAGCGGATCGCCACTGGCCAGACAGACGCCCACCTCGACGCGGAAGGTGACGGCGGCCTTCCCGCTGGGCGAGAAGACCACCGACTTGTCCCGCCGGGTGGCGAAGTAGCCGAGCGAGTCCTGCTCCCCGTACTTCGCCAGCAGGGCGCGGATCCGCGGCTCGTCGTCGCCGTGCAGCGCCGCTTCGACCTTCTGCGAGCGGAACAGCGTGGCGGCGGCGGCGAGCAGCGCGAGCGCGCCGAACAGACCGAGCCAGAAGTTGGTCCAGAAGGGCGGATGACCGATGCCGGCCGGCAGGTCGTTGACGCCACCGACCACCCGGTTGACCGCCCACCGCAGCCGGTCCTTCCCGACCAGCGTGCCGGGGAACACCGACAGCAGCGCCCAGCCGGCCAGGACGCCGATCACCAGGCCCACCAGCAGCACCAGCAGCGCCCGCCAGAACGCGCCCTTGCGCACCCGCGCGGAGAAATCGCCGCGCGCCAGCACCAGCGCGGCGAGCGCGGCGCCGGTGATGGCCAGCGCCGGGATGGCGCTCCACTCCGAGAAGACGATCAGCACCACGTTCGCCAGGACCGTCAGCCCGAGGAACACCACGACGATCCAGTACGCCACCCGCTTGCGCGCGGCCAGCGCGCCGGCGAGCAGCATCAGGAACGCCGCGTAGGCGAGGTTCGCGGACGCCGGCACCGTCAGAATCTCCACCCAGCGGCGCACGGGTTCGAGGAGACGGTGCAGGGGGCCGACTACGGCGAGGACGGCGCAGAAGATGGCGAGTGAGGCGAAGAACTCCCCGAACCACCCCGGTACCGAGCGCTTCCAGCGGGGTTCCTCCATACGACCATGCTGGTCGTCCCCCGGCTTTCCGCAACCGGGACGCCGCCGCCGGAGCCCCCACCGGAGCCCGGTACGGCACCGGGTTTCCCCCACCCGCCCGCCCTGTGCCCTCAAACGCCGGGCGGGCTGGGGGTGGCCTCAAGCGCCGGCCGGGCTGGGGGTGGGGAACGGCCTTCAGGCGCCGGGCGGGCTGGGGAGGGTGTCAGGCGCGGGCAGGTTGGGGGTGGCCTCAGGCGCTGGGCGGGCTGGGGGTGGGGAACGGCCTTCAGGCGCCGGGCGGGCTGGGGAGGGTGTCAGGCGCGGGCAGGTTGGGGGTGGCCTCAAGCGCCGGGCGGACCGGGGGAGGGGAACGGCCTTCAGGCGCCGGGCGGGCTGGGGGTGGGCCTCAGGCGCCGGGCTGGCGTTCGGGTCTGCCTTCGCCCGGCGTGCGGGGGCCCGTGGGGGCGTTTAGGTTGGCGGGATGGGGCTCGGGTTGTGGTTGGCGGTGGGGTCGACGACGGCGTTGGTGCTGGTCGGAGGCCCGGCGCAGCCGGATCTGACGCGGTTCTACGCGCAGCGGATCACCTGGTCCGCATGCGCGGCCGACGGCATGCAGTGCGGCAGCATCGTGGTGCCGCTGGACTACGCGACGCCCTCCCGCGGCACCGCCGACATCGCGCTGTCGCGCTACCCCGCCACCGGCCCCGGTGACCGCATCGGCTCCCTGCCGGTGAACTTCGGCGGCCCCGGGGTCTCCGGGATCGACACGCTCGCGGGCCGGGCCGGTACGGACCTGGCGGTCCTCAACACCCGGTACGACCTGATCGGGTTCGATCCGCGCGGGGTGGGCCGCAGTGTGCCGGTGGATTGCGGTGAGCCGCCGCCCGCGGAGGGGGAGCTGATCGAGCAGGTCCGGCGGCTCGCCGGGCAGTGCGGGCAGCGCTCCGGCAGGATCCTGCCGTGGATCGGGACGACGAACGTGTCGCGCGATCTGGACGTCATGCGGGCGGCGCTGGGTGACGAGAAGCTCGACTACCTGGGCTTCTCGTACGGGACCAAGCTGGGCGCGGTGTACGCGCACCAGTTCCCCGACCGCGCGGGACGGCTGGTGCTGGACGGGGTGGAGGATCCGGCGTCCGACAGCGAGCGGGTGGCGCTCGGTCAGGCGGCCGCGTTCCAGCGCGCGCTGGAGGCGTTCGTCAAGGACTGCGCGGCGCAGGGGAAGGCGTGCCCGATCGAGGGGGCCGACCAGCGCGCACGGATGGCAGGACTGGCGGACCGGAGCGAGCGGCTCGCGCACGACCCGCTGCGGACCGCCGTCGGGGACCTCGGCCAGGACGAGTACCTGGCGGCGCTGCAGACGGCCCTGTACAGCGCGGACTCCTGGCCGGTGCTGAGCGAGGCACTCGCCGCCCTGCGGGCCGGCGACGGCGAGCCGTTGCTGCTGCTCGCGCAGGACGGGGGCTCGGACGTCCGGCGGCGGAACCCGTCCGACGGGAGCGATCCGGGGCGGACCAACTACGCGGTGGCGAAGCTGGCCGTGGACTGCCGGGACACCTCCGACCGCTACACGGCCGGTCAGGTGGCGGCGGCCGGGGCGGCGTTCGCCGCCGCGTCGCCGGTGTTCGGCCGGGCCATCGCCGATTCGATGCTGGCCTGCGCCGGCTGGCCGTCCGCCGGGGACAACACCTCACGCGACGTCAGGGCGGCGGATGCCCCCAAGGCGCTGCTGGTGTCCACGAAGGGCGACCCGGCGACGCCGTACGCGAACGCCCGGCGGATGAGCGACGCGCTGGGCAACGGGAGCCCGGTCCTGACGTTCAACGGACAGGGCCACGGTGCCTACTTCGCGCACAGCACCTGCGTGACGGAAGCCGTCGACGGTTTCCTGCTGGAGGGCAGGCTGCCCGCGGCGGCCACCGTCTGCGACTGACCGACTGACCGACTGACCGACTGACGACCGACGGACCGATCGACCGACCGCGAGCAGCCCGCGCCACCGCTCAGCTGTCGCTGCCGCGGGCCCGTCGGCGTCCCAGGACGATCGTGCCGGTGAGAGCCGCGGCCACCAGTGCCGCGCCCAGCGCGGTCTCGGCCGGATCCATGCCGATGCCGCCGCCGAGGCCGGTCTGCACACCGCCCTTGGGCGTGCGGGACGAGACGGTGAGGGTGCCGGTGAACGGGCCCTGCTTGCCGGTGGTGGCCTTCTGGCAGGACACCGAGACCTCGTACTGGCCCGGCTCGGTGCCCTCCGGGACCGTACCGACCCCGCCGACCTGGTTGCTGAGCGTGGAGAGGTTGACCGAAGGGATGGCCGAGCCGCCGGAGGCGGACCTGAACGTGGCGACGCCGCTCGTGCCGCTGCAGTTGCCGCCGTCGAAGACGGAGAACTGGCCGCCGGGGGCCACCGGGTCCGGCTGGACGATGACGGGATTGGCCGGCCCCACCGGCGTGAGGGGCACGGCGGGCGAGGAGAGCTCGCCGGGCACGTCGGGCGAGGCCAGGTCGGTGGGCACGTCGGGGGAGGAGAGGTCGGCGGGTGCCGAGGGCTCCGCGGACTCGACGGGGGCGATGGGCTCGGTCGAGACGGCTGACGCGGCTCCCACCGCGCTCAGCGCGATGACCGCGGCAAGGGCGGAGCCGGCGAGTAGGTGCTGTGAGCGCATCGGGTTTCTCCCAGGGCGGGGTCACGGACGGTGTTCCGCGGGGCGGACAGGAGTCCGCCCACCCTCCGAGGACACCCGGACGGCGCTCCCGGTGCCTGTTGACGATCGCTCAGGACTACTCCGAACGGACCAACGGACGACCGGGGCCGACGCGGCAGGCGCAGGTCAGGGAGCGGATCGGGACACGTTGGGAACGGATGCCGGTGCCACGGCCGGTCGGGTGAAACGGGTCCGGCCGGCGCCCCGCACCCGGCCCGCCTCAGCGCGGGCCGGGAGCCGAATCGTCCGGCGTGGAATCCGGCGTGGAATCCGGCCCGGTACCGTCCGGTTCGGAACCCAGCGCCGTCGCGGGCGCCGCCGGGTACGGTGCCCCGCCCAGCCGCGGCAGCCGCGGCGCCGTCAGGAAGCCCTCGGCCATGGCGGTGGCGGTGGCGATACGGGGCAGCTCGGCGGACCGCTCGTACAGCAGGTGGCGCGGGCGCCACTCCGGCAGGTAGGCGGCGTAGGAGCGGTAGCGGGCCTCCAGGTGCCAGCGGCGGGAGAGCAGCCGGAGGACCTTGCGCCACAGCCGCAGCAGCGGACCCGCACCGGCCTTGCCGTCCTCCTCGAAGACCGAGCGGAAGACCGCGAAGTTGAGGGACACCCGCTCGACGCCGCGCACGGGCTCGGCGTCCGCCCGGGCCAGCAGCAGCAGTTCGGTGATCAGGTAGTCGATCAGCGCGCTGCCGGACTCGCGGTCGCGGCGCATCAGGTCGAGGCAGAGGCCGCGCCGGCCCCACGGCACGAAGCTCAGCAGCGCCGATGTGCGTCCCTGCGGGTCGCGGCACTCCACCATCACGCACTCGCCGTCCGCGGGGTCGCCCAGCCGGCCCAGGGCCACCGAGAAGCCGCGCTCGCTGGCGTGCCGCCGCCAGGCGTCGGCGAGATGGGCCAGATCGGCCATCTCGTCGCGGGGGATGTCGCGGTGGCGGCGTACGACGGCGGTGTAGCCGGCGTCGCGGATCAGCCCGTGGGCCTCGCGCAGCGGGCGCAGCGCCGCACCGCCTTCCGCTGACGTGCCCAGGTAGGTTCCGGCGAACGCGGCGACGTCGACCACCGCCTCGTCGCCGAAGTCCAGCGACTTCAGCCCGGCCCGTTCGTAGACCGCCGCGGCCCCCCGCCGGCCCCGGTGACCCCCGGGATCCAGGCGTGCCGGCGGGCGTCGGCCAGCCAGCCGTCGATCGCCGCCGGCCACTCCTCGCGGTCCCCGATCGGATCGCCGGAGGCCAGCGCGACCCCGTTCACCACCCGGTACAGCACGGCGGCCCGGCCGCCGGGCGACCAGCTCACCGACTTGTCGCGGCGCAGGGCGAAGTACCCGACCGGATCGTGTTCGCCGTGCGTGGCGAGCAGATCGCGCAGCCGCTGTTCGTCCGCCGGCTGGAGCCGGGCGCGGCCGCGCGGGGAGCGGAAGAACGCGAGCAGCACCATCAGCATCAGCGTGACGCTCAGCAGGTTGATGGCGAGGTCGGTCCAGGCGGGCACGGTGATCTCGGGCAGGTCGAACAGGCTGGAGACGGTCAGCACGCGCAGCACGGCGTAGTGCAGGCAGGCACGCCAGCTCGCCGGCGGCGGGGCGTCGGTCGCGTGCACCAGGACGGTGCCCAGGCCCACCGTGACGACGCTGCCGATCAGCAGCGACACCAGTCCGAGGGCGACGTTGCCGCGCTCGCCCCGCACGTTGAACGCCCGGCGGGACACCGCCAGCGCGAGTGCCAGCAGCAGGGTGAGGCCGAGGGAGATCCAGTTGAAGGGGTGCGCGCGGGCCTCCGGGAGCAGATCCAGCGCCAGCAGGCACAGCGCCAGATATCCCCAGACCAGCGTGACGGCGACGATCCAGGACGCGCGCTTGCGGCGGCGCAGCGTCACCGCGAGCAGGAAGGCCAGGACGGCGCCGGTGAAGCCCGGGCTCAGCAGGAAGGCGGTGAAGAACTCCCCGTCGGTGGCCCGGTGCACCCGTTCGCGGAACGGCGCGATCAGCCCGGTCAGGACGTTCACCACGGCGGCGGCCCGCAGGTACCAGACGGCGACCGCCGCGCCCGGCTGCTGCAGCGGCCGCAGCCACACCTCGATCCGGGACGGCGGGATGTCGACGAGCGTCGGGCGCGGCACGGGGGCGCTCTCGGACTTCGACTTCAGGTGCGGGGCGCCCGCGACCGCGTCCATCAGCCTGGTCTTGAACGCGACCAGCCGCCGGTGGACGCGGTCCTCGCGGCGCTCGGAGCGGGCCAGCCGCCGGGGCCGGGAGTGGTAGCGCCAGCGGGACCAGGGGCTGGCCGGGCGGGCCAGCCGCAGCGCCCCGATGATCGCGACCGGCGGCATCATCACGCCGATCAGCCCCGTCCACACCTTGCCCTTGATCAGGCAGATGACCACGAAGCCGAGCAGGACCGCCGCGACACCGATCTGTTCGCCGTTGATCCCGCCGACGAAGCCGCCCAGCGGGGCCTCCCCGATGAGCAGCAGACCGATCACCGCGACGGCGAGGATCACCGCGTCCACGGACTTGCGGCCCTGCTCGCTCCAGTAGACGTCCTCCAGGTGCAGGACGAGGGCGAACTCGTCGAGCACCAGCCCGCAGCCGATGCCGAACAGCACGGCCAGCAGGTTGTGCGCGAGGACCCCGCCGCGTACGGCGAAGGAGCCGATGCCGCCGATGAGCATCATGGCCTGGCCGAAGACGACATGGTGGATGTGCAGGCCGCCCGGGTTGACGTTCCCCGGCCACCAGCTCACCCCGCGCCGGATCATCCGCACGCTGAAGCGGATGAAGAGGAACGAGCCGATCAACCCGACGAGCAGCAGGAACAGCGGTTCGCGACCGTTGTCGACGATCCGCGACCGGTAGGCGTCGGCCAGCCAGTCCCACATGGCGTCACCTCAATCCGGAGTCGGACCCCGGCTCAGGAGCCGGACAGCTGGCGGACCAGCCGTACGCCCTGAGCCGCCGTCATGTGCGGAAGGTAGGCCTTGCCGATGGCCCGGGTGATGGTCGGCAGAGCGGCCGGATCGGGGTAGCACATGTACATAGGGTGGTAGTCGGGCTGGAATTTTGCCTTGAACGCGAGCAATGAACGGAAACCGTACACCGGTTCCAGTAGTCGCCCCGACACATCGACCAGCCGCTGCAGTGGCGCCGGGGCCTCGCCGCGGTCCACCCGCGCCATCGGCGCCCCCGACAGGCTGATGAACTCCGCGCCCTCCTCCTTCAGTCCGAGCGCGGAGGAGGCGATCAGGAACTCCATGACGCCGCGGAAGCCGGTGGAGCGGCGCCGCATGAAGTCCAGCGTCCAGCCGATCGGCTCGCCGTCCCGGTAGACCGGCATCCAGCTGGTGATGCCGTGGACGGTCCGGTCGGCGTCCAGCGCGATCAGACAGCGCACCTCGGGGTCGTCGAGTTCGTCGAGGCCGCCGAGGGTGAAGCCCATCTCGGGCAGCCCCTTGTCGGCGACCCACTCCTCGGAGATGGCCCGGATCTGCTCGGTGAGCGCCAGCGGCGTGTCCGGGAAGCGCCACCACTCGGCGGTGATGCCGGCCTTGCCCGCCTTGTTGAGCGCGGTGCGGACGTCCTGCCACTTCTTGCCCTTGAACTCCAGGCCGGCCAGCGGTACGACGGTGTCCTCGGCGACCTGCAGGGACTTCCAGCCGAGCGCCTCGGCGGCCTGCCGGGACTCCTCGTTGACGCTGTAGAAGCACGGTGACCAGCCGCGCGCGTCGCAGAACGCGGCGAACTCGCCCACCGCGCGCTCCCGGGCCGACCGCTCCCCGAAGGGGTCGCCGGTGGTCAGCGCGATGGTGGAGAGCACCCGGTACGCGACGCCCGCGTCGCCGCCGGGGGACGTCCAGTAGTGGTTGCCCTGCCAGGTGGACAGGTACGAGAGCGTGGAGCCGCCGTGCTCGGTGAGGATCGAACGGGCCCGCCGGGCCTGCTCGTCGGAGGACCGCAGCCGGTTGCTGCGGAAGACCACCAGCAGCGAGACGAGCGCGACCAGCCAGGGCACCAGACCGCAGTACTCGTACAGCCAGTGGGCGCCCGAGCCGACCGGGATGGGGCCCTGGTCGGCGAGGTCGCTGTAGATGGGCGGCAGGAAGACGGAGACGAGCCCCTGGCACAGGAAGGAGACGGTGGCGACCGGGTAGAACTGATCGCGGATCGCGTAGGCGGTGCCCACGTACACGGCGGCGACGGCCAGCACGCTGCCGCCGACGACCAGGGCGAGCCTGCGGACCGAGCTGCGCGGCAGCCGCAGTTGGAAGCGGCTCCGGGTGACGACCAGCAGGACGATCGAGGCGGCGGGCAGCAGGATCTGCTCGATGCAGGCGCGGATCAGCCAGCTCCGGTCGTCCCGGCCCTCCGGGGTGCTGAGGTCCAGCGAACCGAGGAAGTCCACCATCTCGTAGAGAACGATCGCCATCAGCGCCAGATTGACCACGATGGCGAGGATCCAGGCCAGCCGCCGGCCGCGCCGCAGTCCTTCGGCGAGGACGAGCAGCAGCAGCGCGGGCATGACCGTCATCAGGATCGCGGGGGAGTCGTAGAAGTGCTCCTCGGCGTGGATCTGGTGGCAGGCCCGCACCGATTCGGCGCAGGCGTCCTGGACGGCCTGGGCGTCGGGGTGCGAGGTGACGAGCAGATCGCGGAAGGTGGCCAGCGGGCCGAGCGCGTCGGGCGAGAGCATCGTCAGCGCCGGGCCGATCGCGGCGGCGGCGATGAACAGCCCGACCAGCACGCGGGTCTCGGAGTGCGACGCACCGGCCGGCCGGTGCGGCCGGCGGTGCGGCAGCCGGTGCCAGAACACCGCCCCGACGGCCAGGCCGATCACCCCGCCGGTGACCTGCAGCAGGTCCAGCAGGGTGCCCAGGTACAGCGCGAGGACCAGCACGACCGCGGCCAGCAGCAGGCGCACCCGGCGCCGCCACAGCGCCGTCATCGTCCCGCTCACCGTGAAGGCCACCCCCGCCACGGCGACCGTGGGGCCGACCGCCGCCTGCAGGGAGAGCAGTTCCAGCCAGTCGTCGCCGGCCAGGTCGCCGAGCTTGGCCAGGCCCACCCCCAGCAGGGTGCCGGCCACCTGGGCGGCCACCAGCGCCAGCACGGTGCGCGTGGAGCCCATCCGGCGCTCCGCCAGGGTGCCGAGCACGGCGAGCGCCACGGTGCTGATCAGATACATGTCGAGGCTGGAGCACCACAGGCCGGAGCTGAGCGGGGTCCACCAGTGGCCCTCGGCGAGGGTCTCCCAGCCGACGCCGACGGCGTCGAACAGCTGGTCGTCCGGGCCCCTGCGCAGCGATCCGGTGGCCGCGCCGGTGATCCACAGGGCGGCGATCAGGGTCACGGTGACGGGCGCGTGCCGCAGCTGCCCGGCGCCGCGCCGGGTGTTGGCCGCCCAGGACCGCCACCGGCCGGGCGGCTTCGGCGTACTGGGCCCGGTCGGCTCCGGGCCGTCGGGGAGTTCCCGCGCCTGCGATTCGGTCATCGGTGCAGTCCCGTCAGCCGCTGGATGGGGAGGTCAGATGGGTGACGCCGCCGAGCCAGGCCAGCCCCACGCCGAGGGCGGGCCGCCAGACCGCCCAGCTGTGGCCGCCCGGCAGCTCCTTGTACGTGACGTTCATCCCGGCCTTGCGGGCCGCCGCGTACGCGTCCCGCTGCTGCGGCGCGAAGGTGCCGTCGGAGGAGCCGACGATGAACAGGCCGTTGGTGCCGGGGAAGGACTTCTTCTGCATGATCTTCAGCGGGCTGATGGCGTCGTAGGCGGCCGAGCTGCCGCCGAACAGCTCGTCGACGGTGCGCTGGTGGCCGCCCAGGGTCGGTTCGCGCTGCCCGGAGATGTCGACGAACGACCCGAAGAGTTCCGGCGCGGTGACGGCCAGCTGCAGCGAGCAGGTGCCGCCGAGCGAGTAGCCGCCCGCGGCCCAGGACGCGGGTGCGCTCGCGACCTGGAGGTTGGCCCTGATCCAGGCCGGTACGTCCTGGGTGAGGTAGGTGTGCACCTTGCCGCGTTTCGAGTCCACGCAGATGGTGTTGTTCAGCGGCGAGTGGAGGGTGTCGACGGAGACCGCGACCGGCGCGAGACCGTGGTGCTCGGCGGCGTACGCGTCCATGGTCTCGGCCAGCTGCCCGGAGTCGAGCCAGTCCTGCGGCGATCCGGGCTGACCGGGCATCAGGACGATGACGGGGAGCAGCGCGCGCGGGCTGGTCCGGTAGGCGGGCGGCAGATAGACCCAGGCGTCGCGCGCGTCGAAGCCGGAGGCGGTGCCGGGGATCTTCACTTTCGACAGCGATCCCTTGTCGGGCATGTCCGCCGGCGGTTTCCACACCGATTCGAGCGTGCCGCCTTCCGGGGTGCGGACGGTGGCGTTCTGCTTGCCGCCGCCGGCCGTCCTGAGGTCGGTGCTCTGCCGGGTCAGCGCGGTCACCAGGGTGCGGAGCCGGGGGTACTGGTCGTAGAACACGTTCACTTGGGAGCACGCGGCGAGCAGCACGAGCAGGCCCGCCAGCAGCGCGGCCAGCCTGATCCGCCAGTGCGGGGTGCAGAAGCAGCGGGCCACGGCCAAGGCGACGCCGAAGACTCCGACCCCGATCCACACCAGGACGCTGAGCGGCAGTTCATCGGCGATCAGCCGCCAGGAGTTGTCCTCCAGGTACTGCACGACGAACACCGCGACGGCGGTACCGAGGGCGATCAGCGGGACGGTGACGGTCCACCAGGAGCGGCGGCGGACCACGAGCAGCCAGCCGAGCGACAGCAGGCCGATCACGAGCACGATCCAGGGCACGGCGCCGTTGGTCAGCGGCCACTCCATCGGCCCGCTCATGGCCAGCGGCTGTCGCACAGCGACCTCCCCGGTGACGCGCAGATTCATAAATGACATCAGAAATACCTAAACTAGGACATACTGCATTCACCTGCCAGTGGTGTGCCCCCGGTTCGGCCAACCGGCCGTTCCGGGGGTGGGCACGCCGGTGGAAGGGGTGTGGGCGACGGGGTGCCGGTGCGTCAGGAGGATGCGCCGGGCGGGTCCGTCGGCAGGTTCGTCCGCGGGCTCTGAGGCTGGTCCTCAGGCCGGTCCGGTGGAGCCGGTGAGCCGGGCGTAGACCACGACGTTGCCCAGGTATCCCGCCGCCTTGCTGAACACTCCGCCGCAGGTGATCACGCGCAGCTCGGCGTCCGGCGTCGCGCCGTAGACCCGGTCGGTGGGGAAGTCCTGCTTCTCGTAGACCTCGATGCCGTAGACCGTGAACACGGCGGTACGGCGGTCCGCGCGGTCGATCTCGATCCGGTCGCCCTTGTGCAGCCCGCCCAGCTCGTAGAAGACCGCGGGGCCCTCGCGGGTGTCCACGTGTCCTGCCAGCACGGCGGCGCCCGGAGCGCCGGGCGCGGCCCCGCCCGCGTACCAGCCGGCCAGCCCGCGCTCGGACTCCGGCGGGGTCTGCAGATGGCCGGTGGTGTCGAGGCCGAGCCGCATGAGGGGTGCGTCGACCCCGATGACCGGGACCCGGATCCGTTCGGGGGCGGCGGCGGTCAGCGGGACCGCGCGCGGCGGCAGTGCGAACTCCGTCGGCCCGCCGGCGTCCGGGTGCCGCCCGGCAGCGGACACCGCCTCGGCCGCCGTGGGCAGCGGCGGCTCCCGCTCCTGCGTGCCGTCGCGCAGCAGCCAGGCGCCGGTCACCACCGTGACCGCGAGGATGCCCGCCGCCATCCGGCCGACGCGGCGCGGCGGCGGACGCCACGCGTCCTCGCGCGCGCCGTCGGGCGCGTCCGGGGGACGGTAGTGCGGCAGCGGCATGCGGGGCCTCCTGGAGACGGTCTCTCCCTGGCCTTGTTACCGCGCCGGGCCGCTCCCGTACCGCTCTGGCACTGCTCCCGTACCGCTCTCGCACTGCTCCCGTGCCGCTCTCGCACTGGCCCCGTACATGACGAAAGGCGCCCCTCCCGAAGGAGGAACGCCCAGGTCAACGGTTTCCCGTAGGTGCGCCGCCAGGGACTCGAACCCCGGACCCGCTGATTAAGAGTCAGCTGCTCTAACCAACTGAGCTAGCGGCGCGTGCTGCGAGACAGACATTAGCATCCGCTTCCGGCGGAGTGAAAATCGATATCCCGTTCAGGCCGGGGAGCCCGAGGGGACCACCGCGGAAGCGGTCGTGCGGGCGGCGGCGCGGGCCGCGCGGATACAGGCCCACAGCAGCACGTCGGGGCCGGGGAGCCAGGGATGACGGGTGTCGGGGGCCACCACCCAGCGCGACGACCCGCCCTCGGTGTCCAGGCCGGACTCGTCGCCGTACAGCGGCGGCACGGTCACCGCGTCGCCCAGGCCGTGGCACATCAGCGGCGGCACCGAGCGGCTCCACTCCTCCCAGCCGAGCAGCGACGGCAGCCGCTGGGCGGACCCGGGGGCGACCAGCAGCAGCACCCGGCCGCGGTGCAGGGCGACCGGCCCGCTGCCGGGCCCCGCGGCCCATAACTGCTCCAGCACCCGGCGGCCGAAGAGCGCGGGGAGGTTCACCACGTCGAACACGGTGCCGCACGGCAGCACGCTGGGCGCGGTCGGGCGGGCGCTCCACAGCGCCTGGACGCTGCGCGGGAAAGCGCTGGCGGAGGCGAGCCAGGCGGCTCCCGCAGGGGTGACGTACGCGGTGTGCGACTGCCGTTCAGGGTCCGTCGGGTCGCCGGCCACGGTGATGTCCGGGTGCCTCCAGGTCTCCCACTGCCATTCGCTCATACACCTAGAGGTACCGGCCGCTCGCACTGTGTCGATGTTAATCGGACGAATACGGGACAGGAACGCCGGTCGTCCGGTACCTTGCGCAACCCGCATATGCCAAAGGGCCGTGGTCGCTTGACACAATCACCGGCTCAGGGCATTGGTTCTGGTCACCGCTCCTGCAGACGTGTCCCGAACTCGACCATCTTCTTCGCGTAGTCCTCGGTCCAGCCCGACTGCTCCGCGATCGCGGCATACGTCAGCCGGTCGAAGCGCCGGGGATCCGCCAACTGGGCAGCGGCTATCGCCTGGTACTCCGTCGCCCGGTCGGCGGCGGCGCGGAAGGCCAGCGCCAGCTCCGTGGAGCGCGCCAGCAGCTCCCGGGGATCGTCGAGCGACTCCAGGTCGAAGAAGTGCTCCTCGTCGGCGAGGGCCTGGGCGGGCTCGAAGAGCAGCTCCGCCGGGCGCAGGCGCCGTGCGGGGGCCGGCGGGACGGCGTCGCGCCGGTCGTGAGCCGACTGCGGCTCGGACATGTACCTACCTCCAAGGGATTCGCGCGTTCCATTGTCCCGCGCCCGCGCAAGTGGGCCTCCGGGCCGTCCGAAGTGCCGTCTGACGTGCGGTTCCGCAGCGTCCCGTGCCTTCCGCACCGGGGCTACGTCCGATACGGGACCCGGTGCTCGTCCAGGTGCGCCAGCACGGCGTGGTTGGCCTCCCAGCCGTCCGGGAACTTCACCGTCACGCCCAGCTGCACCGGTTCCGTCGACGGGTGCTCGTCCAGCAGCCGGGCCACCCCCGCCCGGCACACCACGATGCAGGCGTGCCGGTGCCGGGAGGCGAGCACGCAGAGCCGGCCCGTCTCCAGATGGAAGGCCGTCGCGTCCGGGCGGCCGGACAGCGGGTGCAGGAAGACCGTCACGTCGAACTCCCGGCCCTGCAGCCGGTTCGCGGTGTCCACGGCGACACCGGACACGCCCAGCGCGGTGAGCGCCGACCGCACCGCCGCCGCCTGGTCGCGGTGCGCCGTGCCGACGGCGATCCGGTCCGCGGTCAGCGGCGCCGGCTCCGGCGAGCGCTCGCTGAACGTCACCCCGCCCCGGTCCAGCAGCCGCCGCACCACCTGGGCCACCGCGTGCACCGCCTCCGGATCCGTCCGGGGAGTGTGCCGGGCCGGCAGCTCCAGCAGCCCCCAGCCCGACGCGGCCGCCTCGTCCAGCACCTCGTCAGGGCCGGTGCCCTGCGAGGGCACCCCGAACGACAGCCGCCGGACGCCGGGCCCGGTGCCGCTGCGGAACGGCGTGTACGGGTAGAACGCCCGCGACACCAGCGGCGCCGCGGATGCCGGCAGCCGCCACGAGACGGGCAGCCGGTGCTGCGGGAGGCCCGGATTGTGCGCCAGCAGCGTCACCACCGCGCTCGCCGACGGGTCGTAGCTCAGCCCCGCCCACTGGTCGGCGCCCACCACGCTGAACGGGTCCAGCTGCCCCGGGTCGCCGACGAACAGCGCCCGCTCGAAGAGCCCGGCCACCTGCAGCAGCGCGTCCGAGCGCATCTGGTAGGCCTCGTCGACGATCGCGTGCCGCCAGGGCGACGTCAGATCGGTGGTCTTGACGTACGCCCACTTCGCGGAGGTCGCGATGACGACCTTCTGCTGGGCGAGATCGGCCACCTTCGCGGACTTCACGATCGACGGATGCCGGTCGAGCAGCGGATCGGGCGGTGACTCGCTGCCGTGCAGCCGGCCGATCGGGAGCCCGGGATCGGCGGTCGCCAGCCGGTCCGCGAGATCGTCCACCTGCGCGTTCGTCTGCGCCACCACCATCAACGACTCGCCCGCCGCGGCCAGTTCCCGGGCCGCGCGCACCACGAGCGTCGACTTGCCCGCGCCCGGCGGGGAGTCGACGACGACACCGCGCGACGAGCCGTGCAGCGTGTCGCGCAGGATCGCCTCGGTGACCGCCGCCGCCTCGGCGGCGGGGTCGCGCGGCGCGGGCCGGGCCGTGCCGTGGGGCGGAGAGTCCTCCGTCGTGCGGCTCACAGGAAGTCCTCCACGGTGACGGGATCGGATGCGGGCGCTGCCGGTGCGGCGGCGGTCCCCGGCGGGCCGCCGTGCGTCCACGGGGTGTCCTCGGGGTCGGGCAACTCCGGTCCGCCGCGCGGCGCGTGCTCGAACAGCGTCCAGCACACGCGGTCGCCGGCCGCGGGCACCGACCCCTCGTCCGGGACCTTGCCCCGGCCCATGCCGTTCAGCAGTCGTACGGTGACCTCCCCGGGCGACGGCCACTCGACGAACCGCGCCTCCTGAGTCTTCCCGCCGGGCAGCGCGCGGTAGAGCTTCGCGTCGGCGTCGAAATGCGGTACGTCGGCGGTCGCGACGGTTACCAGCGGGCGCGGGCGCGGCACCTTCGCCTCGCTGTACGCCATCACCACGTCGGTGACCTCGCCCGCGAACGCCTCGCCTGACAGCCGCCGCCCGGCCATCACCAGCGGATCGTCCAGCGCCTCCTGCGCCTCCAGCCGCACCTGGGCCGTCTCGCGGCCCATCAGCTTCTGCGCGGCCGCGATGGCGTCGTCGCGCTTCGGCTGCGGCGGCTCACCGGCCCGCACCCGGTCCCGGTGGCCGGTGTACGACCAGCGGTCCCGCTTCCAGCGCTCCTCGACGTGCCCGCCCTCGGGCAGCGCCCGCAGCAGATCGAGACCACGCCACACGTCGTCCCAGGCGGGCCGCAACTGGCTCTCTACGAGCGCCCGCACCTCGGCCTCGGCGACGGAGGTCGCGGCGGACCGCTCCGCGCCGGCCGCCCGCGCCGCCGCCCGGGCCGCGTCGAAGCGGGACATCGCGGGCGCCAGCATCGTGTTGTCGAAGGCGGGGTCGGTCGCCGGGCCGGCGGGCGGGCTCAGCAGCAGGCCGTCGGGTCCGCGTCCGGTCTCCGCGCGGCGGGCCGCCTCCGCGCCGGTCATGCCCTCGGGAGGGTCGATCCAGCCGAGCAGCGCGCCCAGGTGCTGGTCCTCCAGATTGCTCTGGCCGGTCGCCCAGTGCCGCGACAGCAGCTCCGTCATCGACAGCAGCAGCGAGGCGCCGGGGGTGCGGGCGCGCTCCCCGTAGTGGGTCAGCCAGCGTCCGGACAGCGGTACCCGCGACGGCACCGGATAGGGCTCGTCCGGATTCTCCTCCGCCGTGCGGCGGAACCGGGTGGAGCGGCCGAGCAGCCGGACGTAGTCCGCCGCCGCCGCGTTCGGCACGATGATCTGCGGGGCGTCCGCGCAGACCTCGGACTCCTCGCGGTTCCGGGTCGCCGGTTCGGTCTCCACCGCGTCCGCGTACCGGTCCATGTGTGCGATGACCGTGGTCGCCAGCGCCGCGAGGAAGTCGAACCGCAGGTCCCGGTCGCGCGGCTGCGCCACCACCAGCAGGCTCGGCGCCTCCCGGTCGCGGCCCACCAGCGCGCCCAGCGGCGCACCGACCTCACCGGCCGTCGTCAGCGGCACGAACACCAGCGGATGCCGCGACAGATGCCGGTGCCGGACCGTCGCCACCGGCTGCGCCCGGCCCGCGACCACGGCCTCGGCCCGCGCCAGCGTCCCGATCAGTGACATGCGGCACCTCCGGCGGTGAGCGCCTCGGCGCGCAGCACGGCGGCGCGGCGCAGCGCGGCGACGGCGGGGTCCGCCTCGGCGCCGGCGGCGTCCGTGCCGAGGGCGGCGGACAGCACGGCCTCGACCGTGGTGAGGGTGCCCAGCTCACCGCGCAGGCCGCGGCCCAGGGACTCGACGGAGCCGCAGGCACGGGAGCGGTCACGGCAGTGGAGGGACAGCTCGCAGGCGGCCAGGCACTCGGGGGAGTACGCGGCCGGGACCGCCTCGACGGCGGCGGCCAGTTCGGGGGCCGGCCGGGTCGGGGTGCGGCCGTCCTCGGACCAGCGCAGGTCGAACGTGGTGCCGTCCGGCAGCTCGGCGGCGATCTCCTCGATACGCGTCAGCCGGGTCAGCTGCCGCCTGGTCACCGACAGCTGTTTGCGCACATCGACGAACTGGGCCGTCGGCAGGTTCGAGAAGTCCTTGGGGCACACCAGCAGCACGTCGTGCGACACCCGCACGGGACCCGCGGTCTCCTCCAGCGGCCCGGCCAGGCGCTCCAGCGCCAGCACGTACACCGCGGCCTGGCGGGCGGCGGCGCCCACCTTCACCGAGTCCGCGCTGCCGTCCAGGATCGGGAAGGACTTGACCTCGACGACCGTCCAGGAGCCGTCCGGCGCGACCGCCACCGCGTCCGGCTCCAGGTAGGCGGTGGACCCCGCCACGTCGAGCGTCAGCAGCGGGTGGTCCAGCAGCGTCCAGCAGCCGGCGGAGGTCGCCTCCGCCAGGGCCAGCCGGGTCCTGGCGGTGCGGCCCTCGGGACCGGCGGCCGACAGGTCCGGCAGCAGCGCCCCGCTGTCCTCGGGGGCGCCCAGCAGCCGCAGCAGCTCGGCGCACTCCTCCGCCTTGACCCGGGCCTCGAAGGCATGACCGCGGGCGAAGGCGAACTGGGACTGCCCGAACGGGGCGGGCGCGCCCAGCACCTGCGCGACCGCGCCCTTGTCGATCCCGGCGGCGTCGAGCAGGGCCCGGCGGCGGCAGCCGGGATTCGCGGCCAGGGCCGCGAGGGCCCGCGCGTCGAGCGGACGTGGAGACGTGGCCGGTCCGCGCAACTCGGCCAGCCGCTCCCGCAGATAGTGCGTAGTGCTCACCCGCGGAAGTCTCGCACCCGGCTACGACATTCGGCCCTGACCCACGGAAGACCTGTCCGAGGGATCCGATCTGTGCTCGTCCTGGGATCGCGTCCGCGAGGTCGGGACCCCGCTGGGGACGGGGCCGTGCGGAGCGCTTCTGGGAGCCGCCGGGGCCGGGGCCTGCGTCCCGGAGGCGGCAGCGGTCGCGGAGGCCGCCACGACCGGGCTGTGGCCCTCCGCGGAGGTGGTGGCGCCGGACCGGACGGCCCACCGGGCGCGCAGCGCGTCGACGGCGAGCAGGGCCCGCGGGGCCAGCAGGTAGCCGATGCCCATGACGGCCGCACCGGCGACCGCGTCCAGCAGGTAGTGGTTGGCGGTGCCCATCACCACGAACGTGGTGATCAGCGGGTACAGGATGCCCAGCGAGCGCACCAGCGGGGTCCGCCCGTAGCGCCACAGCATGATCCCGCACCACAGCGACCAGCCGACGTGCAGGCTCGGCATCGCCGCGTACTGGTTGGTCAGCCCGCCGAGGCCGCGCGGGGCGCTGGCGTCCTGGCCCCACCAGCCGTAGGAGCCGTACTGCGCCATGGTGTCGATGAAGCCGTGGCTGCTGTCGAGCAGCCGCGGTGGCGCCGTGGGCATGAGGGTGAAGCCGATCAGGCCGATCAGGGTGGACAGCATCAGCCATGTGCGGGCCGCGCGGTAGTGCGTCGGCCGCCGCCGCCACAGCCACACCAGGATCATGGGCGTCACGAGATAGTGCAGCGAGGCGTACGCGAAGTCCGCGGGGACGCCGATCGCGGCGTACTTCGTACAGATGCCGTTGAGCCAGCGCTCCGGATCGATCCGCATCAGCTCTTCGAGATGCAGGATGTCGATCCCGCTCTCGACGGCGTTGTCCACGTCGCCGCGGACCAGCAGGCGGCCGCACGAGTAGAGGGCGTACACGACGGCGATGAGCGGCAGCTCGGTCCACCAGCGCAGCCGGCCCCGGTAGGCCGAGGCGCGAGGCGCTGTGGCGGTGATCGTCATGCGGCCGTTCTCCCCGTTCTGCGGATGTGGCTCCTTGCGGACCATGTCGTAGGCTCTACCGTACGTCGTACGCTAGACAGCCCGCACATCGCCCCGGAAATTCCCGGCCACACTGCGTTCGTTCTGTGTTCAACATCTCTTGGTCGGGTATGCGTGCGGGAAGACGCCCGGGGCGCCCTCCCAGGTTGCTCTCCGCGAGAAGTTAGAGAATGGCATGACCGTCACCCAGTCGGCCCGCACCCCCCGGCGCCGCGCTCCACGCAACACGCTCAACCCCGACAGAATCCTTGACGCAGCGGTCGTACTGCTCGACCGCGACGGCGCCGAGGCGTTCACCATGCGCGCCCTCGCCGCGCAGCTCGGCGTCGGCACGATGGCCGTCTACTCGCACTTCCGCAGCAAGGAAGAGATCAGCGACGCCGTCGCCCAACGGCTGCTCAGCGAGGTCGAGCTGCCCGCCATGGGCGAGGCCGAGGGCACCGCGGACGCCCGCGAGCAGCTGCGTGAAGTATGCCGCAGCGTCTTCCGGCTCTTCGCCGACCACCCCTCGGCCCTGCAGCTGCTGACCACCCGCCCCATGCGCGGCGACGAGGCCATCGCCGTCATCGACCGGATGCTCGGCCTGCTGCGCGCCGCCGGTCTCGACCGGGTCGACGCCGCGCGCGCCCACGTCGCCCTCATGCAGTACACGGTCGGCTCCGCGCTGTGGAACGTCCGGCGGGACCGCGCCCTGTGCGAGGACGGTCTGCGCGACCGGGTACGCGCCCGGCTCGCCGACCTCCCCGCCGACCGCTACCCCGCGCTCACCGAGCTCGTCCCCGAGCTCGCCATCGCGCAGGACGCGGGGATGGCCCAGTACGAGCTCGGCCTCGACGGACTCCTGACGGGCCTCATCGGCCCGGCCGCCCGGAGTGCGCGATGATGGAGTGATCTCCATTACGTGATGAAAGGTCCCTCCGCATGGCTCCGCGCATCCTTCTGGTCCGGCACGGCCAGACGGAGTGGTCCCTCTCCGGCCGCCACACCGGCCGCACCGACATCCCCCTCACCGACGAGGGCCGCCGCACCGCCCGGCTGCTCGCCGAGCGCCTGCACGGCGCCCCCTGGGACGGACTGCCCGGCCTCGAGGTCCGCACCAGCCCCCTCGTCCGCGCGAGCGAGACCTGCGGCCTCACCGGCTTCGGCGACCGCGCCGAGCCGTGGGACGCCCTCATGGAGTGGGACTACGGCGCCTACGAAGGACTCGTCCCCGACGAGATCGCTGAGCGCGAGCGCGCGGCGGGCCGGCCCGAGTGGAACATCTGGCGGGACGGGGTGGTGGGGGCGAGTCCCTGGCGGGGGTGGCGGCGCGGGCGGACGAGGTGGTGGGGTGGGCGCGGTCGGCGGAGCGGGACGTGCTCGTTTTCGCCCACGGGCACTTCTTGCGAACGCTGGGGGCGCGGTGGTTGGGGTTGGATCCGTCGTTCGGGGCGTCGATCCGGCTGGATCCGGCGTCGCTGTCGATTCTGGGGTGGGCGTACGGGGACCCGGCCGTTGAACGCTGGAACGACACGGGTCACCTCGGGTGACGTTGGGGGTCGGGGCCGGGTCCTCCGGGAGGGGGGTCCGAAATCGACTATTCAGGGCCTGGCGGCCCACAAATAGCTCGGCAGCATTTCGGACCCCCCTCCCTGCGGCCCCGTCCCCCCAGGTCACAGCTGGCCCGCTGGTGCGGGCAGGAACGCCGTCCCCGGGTCTGCGGGCGGGTGCCGACGCACCTGCATCGGTGCCGGTGTCGGGCGGGTGGGGAAAAGCCCGCCGCAGGCGTAACGGTGGGGGTGGGCGCCGACGTACCCGCACCCCCACCGCAGGTGGGTCCTGAAACCTCCGCCGGAGGCGACTAGGGCCTGTCGTCTGGATCTCCGCGGCGTCGCGGTGTCCAGCACGCACATCTGCCGCGTTGTCGTCGGTCGACGACGCTCCGCGTCGCCTCCCTCCTCCGCCTTGCAGCTGCACGCACCGGACACCGCTCCTTCCCCCACGGAGATCCAGACGACAGACCCTAGCGCTGGCGGCTCAGGAAGGCGGCTACCGCCGTCGTCCGGTGGTGCGGGCGGAGGCGGGTGGCGGTGGTGTCCAGGAGGGCCCGTACGCGGGAGGACTGGACGCGGCCGAGGAGGTCGAGGACGCGGGAGCCCGCGGCGGCGGCCTCGTCGGGGCGGTTGCCGGCGGCCAGGTTTGCGGACAACTCGGCGCCGTAGAGGGCGATGTTGCGGGTGAAGTGCGGGTCCTGGAGGCTGACGGCGCGGCGGGCGGAGTCCGCGGCGCGGCGGTGGTCGCCGAGCGCCGACCAGGACTGGGCCTCCAGGCCCGCGAGTTCGGCCTCGCCGAAGAACGTCATCCACTGCGGGTCGGCGTCGGACGGGCCGCGCCCGAAGAGCGACTGGGCGCGCGACAGCGCGCGTTCGCAACCGGAGCGGTCGCCGAGTCCCGCGCGGCCGCCCGCTTCGCGCAGTGCGAGCAGGGAGAGCAGCCGAGGCGAGGCGAGGCGCCGGGCGGCGGCCTGGGCGGCCTGGGCGGCGCGGACGGCCTCGTGCGGCCGGCCCGCGTCGCGGGCGAGGAAGGCGGTGTTGCAGAAGGCGTGGGCCTCCAGGGCGGCGTCGCCCGAGACGCGGGCCGTGGCGAGTGCCTCGGCGTAGTAGGAGCGGGCGTCGGTGAACCGGCCGGAGTCGTGGGCCAGCCAGCCGACGGAGACGGCGAGTTCACCCGCTCCGGCGTACAGCCCGTCGGCCACGGACTGGCTGTAGGCGCCCTCGTCGAGCAGCCGGTAGGCGGTGCGCAGGGCCTGGCCCGCCTGTTCGTACAGGCCGTCCGCGCCGTGTCGGTCGTCGTGCAGCCGGATGTGCCGCACGGCCTCCTCGACGGCGTGGACCTCGCCGACGCCGACCCGGCCGGCGGGTGGGTGCACGGCGGAGCCGGACACCAGGGCGGTCGCGACGACGGCGGGGCCGCCGGTCATGAACACGCGACGCAGCACGTCGCTCTCCTCGAATTCGAATTCGTACGTCTCCAGCGGTGGCGCGCCGCCGCGTCTGCCCCGTACCGCTTCGCGCGGGGAGAAGCCCAGGTCGCCCAGCGAACGGCCGGGGAACATATGGCGGAACACCCGTTCGTAGGCGTAGTTGGGGCACCGGATCTCCCCGGCCTCCACCCGCCCGATGTACCGGGCGTCGCAGCTGACCTGCTCGCCGATCTCGCGGGCGGAACGGCGTACCGCCGCAGCGAACTCGTTGGGGGAACGGTCTCCGCGCAACTGCCGGAAGGCCGCGTTGGCCATGGTGGCGGTTCGGGCTGGATCGGGGCTTGAGGACGGTGAAGCCATGGCGGACTCCTGGTGCGGACGGCGCGACGACGGTACCCGCTGTGACAGGGCCGATACCGAGAGTTTGCCTACAAAACGGATATCTCACCCGTGATCCGCCATGAAATGCCACCCCTTGCGGCGTTAGCGGGGCGTAGCTGTTGACACGGAGGCGCGTTGTACTCCTCGTAAGGGCGGTGCTGCGTCCGCCCGCGAGGAGGGTTCCCCTTGTTGGACACCGATCGGCACGAACCGAGCCCGGAGCGGAGCGAGATGCCGCAGGCGACGCCGCCGTGCGATCTCGTCACCGTTCCGACCCAGCAGGGCCTGGAGGCCGTGGACATCCTGCGGCTGCGGACCGGCGTCGGGCCGGTGCTGCACGACGACGCGGGGGACGGCATCGGGTTCCTGGTGCCGCAGGGCACCGCGGACGGCTGGGACCTGCCCGGCAGTTCCTGTACGCGGAGCAACGGCCGCGGCTTCTCGATCGGCGCGGAGCCGTCGGTGGCCGGTTCCGGGTGGCTGGTGCCGCCGGACAGCGGGCCCGGCCGGATCACCGCCACCGACCCGGCCGTCCTGCGGGCGGCGCTCGGTGAGGCGGCCCGCACCATCAGGCTGGCCGGCGGCGTCTGACCGCCCGCTGGCCGATACTGGTCGGGTGGCAGGCAAGAAGCAGGGCGGAAGGGCGCAGGCCCGCGAAGCGGTCGGCGCCGTGGTCGACGGCGGGCAGGCCGAGCTGGTCCCGGACCGGGAGCGGCCGCACGGCTGGACGCTGCTGATCGACGGCGCCCCGCAGTCGCACGTCGACCTCGACGACCCGTCGTACCTGGACTTCTCGTACCAGCGCAGGCTCGGCCACATCATCGACCTGGTCGCGCCCCCGGGGCGCCCGCTGCAGGTGCTGCACCTGGGCGGCGGCGCGCTCACCCTGGCCCGGTACACCGCCGCGACCCGGCCGCGCTCCACCCAGCAGGCCGTCGAGATCGACGGTCCGCTCGTCGAACTGGTCCGCCGTGAACTGCCGTGGGACCGGACCTGGCGGATCAAGGTGCGGGGCGGGGACGCCCGGGCGGGGCTCGGGAAGGTCCCGGACGGCTGGGCCGATCTGGTCATCGCGGACGTCTTCGGCGGCGCCCGCACTCCCGCGCATCTGACCAGCGCCGAATTCCTGCACGAGGTCAGGCGCGCGCTGCGGCCCGGCGGTTTCTACGCGGCCAACCTCGCCGACGGCGGCGCCCTCGGCTTCCTGCGCGCCCAGATCGCCACCGCACGGTCGGCGTTCGCCGAGGTCTGTGTGTCCGCCGACCCGGCGGTGCTGCGCGGCCGCCGGTTCGGCAACGCCATCCTGCTCGCCGCCGACGTCGAGCTGCCGCTCGCCGAGCTGACCCGGCGGGTCGCCTCCGACCCGCACCCCGGCCGCGTCGAACACGGCCGCCCGCTGGCCGACTTCGCGGGCGGCGCGGCCCCGGTCACCGACGCGACGGCCGCCCCGTCCCCGGCCCCGCCGGAGTCGGTCTTCCGCTGAACCGGAGGCCGGCCTAGCTCTTGTACATCTCCACCACGGGCGGGTGGCCGTTCCACGTGCAGAAGACCGACGAGGTGGTGGTTCCGCTGGTGAAGTCCACCCGGATCCATTCGTCCAGCTTCCAGACCTTCATCTCCCAGCCCGTGTCGGGGGTGGCCGAGACGAGGGTGGCCGAGGCCGGCCCGAGGTCGAGCACGACGCGGCCGCCGGTGACCTTGTAGGCGTGCACATTGCCGGTGGTGTTGCTGGTGGAGGCGTCGTGCGAGGTGCCCGGGGGCTTCTCGGGCGGCGGGGACGGCGCCTTCGTCGCGGGCTTGGTGGGCGGCACGGTCGGTGCGGGGGACGTCGTGGACGGCACCGGCTTCGGCCGGTGCGTGGAGGAGGCCACCGGCCGCGCCGAGGAACCGGCGACGGCATCGGAGACCGGGAGCGCGCGCGGTGGATCGTAGGCGGTACCGGCGAGCACGGAGTGCACCCCGAACCACGACATCGTCACCGCGGCTGTGGTCGCGAGCGTCCAGGCCCCGGCGTGAAGCAATCCTCGTTGCATCGGCACATCCTGCCGTACGCGCGGCAGGTCCGGACGCGGAGGGCGGTAAACGGACGGAGCGGTACCGGGTCCCCCGGATGGGCTACCGTGCGGGCCATGGCAAGTGTGCTCGTGGTCGAGGACGACCAGTTCGTGCGCTCCGCCCTCATCCGGCACCTCACCGAGGCGGCCCACACCGTACGCAGTGTGGGCACGGCTCTTGAGGCGCTGCGCGAGGTGGCGCAGGTCGGTTTCGATGTCGTGATCCTGGATCTCGGCCTCCCGGATCTGGACGGGTCGGAGGCGCTGAAGATGCTGCGTGGGATCACCGATGTCCCGGTGATCATCGCCACCGCCCGTGACGACGAGGCGGAGGTGGTCAGGCTGCTCAACGCGGGCGCCGACGACTATCTCGTCAAGCCGTTCTCGGTCGAGCACCTGTCCGCCCGGATGGCCGCCGTGCTGCGCCGGGCGCGCGGCCGGGAGGCCGCCCCCGACGAGACCGCGCGGCTCGCGGTCGGCGGGCTGCGGATCGATGTGCGCAGGCGGCAGGCGGAGCTCGACGGGGTGACGCTGGACCTGACCCGCCGCGAGTTCGACCTGCTGGCCTTCCTCGCATCGCGTCCCGGTGTCGTCGTGGCCCGCAAGGAACTGCTGGCCGAGGTGTGGCAGCAGTCCTACGGCGACGACCAGACCATCGACGTCCATCTGTCCTGGCTCCGCCGCAAACTGGGCGAAACAGCCGCCCGGCCGCGGTATCTGCACACGCTGCGCGGCGTCGGGGTGAAGCTGGAGCCACCGGCATGAGATGGCTGCTCGTCAAGGTGTGCCTGGCGGTGACCGCGATGGTCGTCGTCGCGTTCGCCGTACCGCTGGGACTGGTGGTCAAGGAGCTGGCCCGCGACCGGGCCTTCTCCAACGCAGAACGGCAGGCCGCCGCGATCGGTCCCGCGCTGGCCATCACCACCGACCGCGTCCAGCTGGAACGGGCGCTCGCCTCCACCCAGGCCGGCGCGGACGGCCGGATGGCGCTGCATGTGCCGGCCACCCCCGGCACCACCGCGGTCGAGATCGGCAGGCACCGTTCCTCCGACGCCGCGATGGACGCCGCGTCCAGCCGCGGCCGGGCCTCCACCGTCGCGGTCGGCGGCGGGTACGCGCTGCTGCAGCCGAACGCGGTCAGCTCGGGCACGGTCGCGGTCGTCGAGGTCTTCGTCCCGGACAGCGACATCACCCGGGGCGTCGCCACCGCCTGGATCGTGCTGGCGGCGGTCGGCATCGGCCTGATCGTCGGCTCGGTGGCCATCGCCGACCGGCTCGGCACCCGGATGGTGCGGCCGGCGGGCCGGCTGGCGAACGCGGCGAACGCGCTCGGCCGCGGCGACCTCGGCGTCCGGGTCTCGGAGGCCGGGCCTTCGGAACTGCGCTCGGTCGCCGTCGCGTTCAACGCCATGGCCGACCAGGTCGTCCAACTGCTCGCCAACGAGCGCGAACTGGCCGCCGACCTCTCGCACCGGCTGCGCACCCCGCTCACCGTGCTCCGGCTCAACGCCGCCTCGCTCGGGAACGGGCCCGTCGCCGAGCAGACCCGCGAGGCCGTCGCGCAACTGGAGCGCGAGGTCGACACGATCATCCGTACCGCGCGCGAACAGCAGATCACCGCGCCGGTCATGGCCGGCTGCGACGCCGCCGAGGTGATCCGGGAACGGATGGCGTTCTGGTCCGCCCTCGCGGAGGACCAGGGGCGCACGGCCCGCACAGCGGGCGTGGACCGGCCGGTCCGGGTGCCGGTGGCGCGCGGTGAGCTGGCCGCCGCGCTCGACGCCATGCTCGGCAACGTCTTCCGGCACACCCCGGAGGGCACCGCCTTCGCCGTGGACGTGCACAACGGCGAGGACGCCGTGATCGTGCTGGTCTCCGACGCCGGTACCGGCATCCGGGACCCCGCGGCCGCGCTGCGCCGCGGCCAGGGCGACGGCGGGCCGGGCTCGACGGGACTGGGCCTGGACATCGTGCGCCGGGTCGCCGAGTCCACCGGCGGCGACATCGCCATCGGCCACTCCGTGCTCGGCGGCACCGAGGTCCGGGTCTGGCTGGCGCTGCGCCCCGGCTCCGGCGAATCCGGCCGGGGTCACCGTGTGCCACGCCGCCGTCGCAGGCCGGGACAGAAGTCCCCCGCCAGTGGTCTGAACCTTTAACTCGCTCCGATGCCGTCCTTAAGGGCGCCATAAGAACCCCAACCCCCGCTGTGGTCAGGGCTTTTGTCCGTTCCGCCCGCGCTAGCGTCGTGCCGCACCCCGCCCCCCACGAAAGGCAGGCCGGTATGGCCAGCACGCATCGCCGTCGACCCGGGATCAAGACCAAGGCGATCGGCGGCCTCGTCGCCGCGGCCGTCGTGGCGGGAGGCGCCTTCGCGCTGGCCGGGTCAGCGAGTGCCGCCCCGGTCGGCGCCGCCTACACCAAGACGAGCGGCTGGACCGGTGGCTACACCGGGCAGTACGAGATCACGAACTCCTCGGACAAGGCGCTTTCCGGCTGGACCCTGTCGTTCGACCTGCCGGCCGGCACCACGCTCAGCTCGCTGTGGAACGGCAAGTTCACCGCGAACGGCCAGCACATCACCGTGAAGCCGGAGGGCTGGAACGCCACCGTGGCGCCCGGCGCGAAGGTCGACGTCGGCTTCGTGGCGGCGTCCGGCGGCACCGCCGCGGACCCGGTCAACTGCCTGATCAACGACGCCAAGTGTTCGGTGGACTCCGGCCCGACCGCCACCCCCAGCGGCCGTCCGACCGTGACCGCGAGCCCGACCGCCTCGCCCACCCCGACGAAGACCGCGTCGCCGACCCCCACCAAGACCAGCACGCCGACCCCCACCCCCACCAAGACCGGCGGCACCACTCCGGTCGCCGGCGCGGGCTTCTCGCCGTACATCGACACCTCGCTGTACCCGGCCTTCGACATGGTCGGCTCCGCCAAGAGCACCGGCGTCAAGCAGTACAACCTCGCCTTCATCACCTCCGGCGGCGGCTGCACCCCCAAGTGGGGCGGGGTGACGGACCTCGGCTCCGACGCGGTGGCCGGCCAGATAGGCGCGCTGCGGGCGGCGGGCGGCGATGTCCGCGTCTCGTTCGGCGGGGCCTCCGGCTCCGAACTGGGCACGGCCTGCACCTCGGTCGGCGATCTGACGGCCGCGTACGGCAAGGCCGTCGACCAGTTCAAGCTGACGAAGGTCGACTTCGACATCGAGGGCGGCGCGCTCCCGGACACCGCGTCCAACAGCCGCCGCGCGCAGGCCATCGCAGCGCTCCAGAAGAGCCACAGCGGGCTGGACGTCTCGTACACCCTCCCCGCGATGCCGACCGGTCTGACGCAGGACGGCATCAACCTGCTGGCCGACGCCAAGAAGAACGGCGTGCGGATCTCGGCCGTCAACATCATGGCGATGGACTACGGGCCCGCGTTCAACGGCGACATGGGCCAGTACGCCATCGACGGCGCCACGGCGACGCAGGCGCAGGTCAAGAGCGTGCTCGGGCTGTCGGACGCGGCCGCCTGGAAGGCGGTGGCGGTCACCCCGATGATCGGTGTGAACGACGTCAACACCGAGATCTTCAAGGTCGACGACGCGACCCAGCTGGTGAACTTCGCCAAGTCCAAGGGCCTGGGCTGGCTGTCGATGTGGTCCTCGACCCGTGACAAGCAGTGCCCCGGAGGTGCGAAGAACTTCGCCGACGCGAGCTGCAGCTCGATCGTCCAGGGCGACCTCGCCTTCACCAAGGCGTTCGCCTCCTTCGGCTGATTCCACGGCCGGCCCCATGACGCAGCGGCCCATCGGCGGGGTTTCCCGCCGGTGGGCCGCTGCCCGCGTGAAGTGGTGTCGACGGCACCCTCGAACCCCCGCACCACCCCGCGTTCCTTACGGAGCGTCAGGCTCCGTGATCTCACCCGTGCGCGCCACCTGGGCGTACCAGTGGGCGCTGGACTTCGGGATCCGGGTCTGGGTGGCGTAGTCGACGTACACCGCGCCGAACCGCTTGCTGTAGCCGTAGGACCACTCGAAGTTGTCCATCAGCGACCACAGGAAGTAGCCGCGGACATCGGCGCCGTCGGCCATCGCCCGGTGCACGGCCGCGAGGTGACCGCGCAGGTAGTCGATCCGCCGCGGGTCGTTCACCGCGCCCTCGGGCGAGACGTAGTCGTCGAAGGCGGCGCCGTTCTCGGTGACCATCAGCGGCAGGCCGGGGTTCTCCTCGGCGGTGCGCCGCAGCAGGTCGTACAGCCCGCTGGCGTCGACCGCCCAGCTCATCGCCGTGGTCTCGCCGGGCGGGAGGTGGAAGGCGACCTGCTCCGAGCCGGGCCAGGGGGAGTGCGCGCTGGCGCCGTGGCCGTCGAAGCGGGCGGCCTCGGTCCCGTCGGGCGCGGTCCGCGGGCCCGAGACGACGGTGGGCGTGTAGTAGTTGATGCCCAGCAGGTCGATGGGGCGGGAGATCTCGGCGAGGTCGCCGTCCCGCACCAGGGACTGCCAGTCCACGACGTGCGCGGTGTCCTCCAGCAGGTCCGCCGGGTAGTCGCCGTGCAGGACCGGCCCGGTGAAGATCCGGTTGCCGACGGCGTCGATCCGGCGCGCGGCGTCCAGTGCCGCCGCCGACCCGTCGAGCGGGCGCACCTGGTGGAGGTTGAGGGTGATCGAGGTCCGCGCGGTGGCGGGGAGCGTGGAGCGCAGGACCCCGATCGCCCGGCCATGGGCGAGATTGAGATGGTGGGCCGCCTTCAGCGCGGCGTCCGGCTCGGTGCGGCCGGGGGCGTGCACACCGGATCCGTAGCCCAGGAACGCCGAGCACCACGGCTCGTTGAGGGTGGTCCAGTACGGAACGCGGTCGCCGAGCGCGCCCGCCATGATCGCGGCGAAGTCGGCGAACCGCTCGGCGGTGTCGCGTACGGTCCAGCCGCCGACCTCCTCCAGATCCTGCGGCAGGTCCCAGTGGTAGAGCGTCGCGACCGGGGTGATCCCCTTGCCCAGCAGCTCGTCGGCGAGCGCGCGGTAGAAGTCCAGGCCGCGCTGGACGGCGGGCCCCCGGCCGGTGGGCTGGACCCGTGACCAGGAGACGGAGAACCGGTACGCGCCCAGGCCGAGGTCGGACATCAGGGCGACGTCGTCGCGGAACCGGTGGTAGTGGTCGGCCGCGATGTCGCCGGTGTCGCCGTTGTGGACCCGGCCCGGAGTGTGGCTGAAGGTGTCCCAGATGGAGGGGGTGCGGCCGTCTTCGGCCACGGCGCCCTCGATCTGGTACGCGGCGGTGGCCGCGCCCCAGACGAAGCCGGGCGGGAAGCGGAGCAGACCGGTGGATGCGGTCTCGGTCTCGGGTCGGACAGCGGTCATACGGGGGCACTCCCAAAAGTGAGCATGACGGGGGTGGGGGCGTCGGCCTGCGCGAAGCGCTGCGAGCGGGTCAGCTCTTGACGGCGCCGGCGGTGATGCCGCCCACGATGTGTTTGCCGAGCAGCGCGAAGACCAGCAGCAGCGGCACGGTCGCGATCAGCGCGCCGGTCAGCACGACCGCGTGGTCGATGGTGTGGTCACCGGAACCGAGCCCGGCCAGCGCCACCTGCACGGTGGGGTTCTGTTGGTTCAGTGCGATGAACGGCCAGAAGAAGTCGTTCCAGGACTGGACGAAGACCAGCATCCCCAGCACCGCCATGGCCGGCCGCGCGATCGGGAAGACCACGTGCCAGACGATCCGCAGGCTGTGCGCCCCGTCCACCCGGGCCGCCTCGATCAGCTCGATCGGCAGCGCCTCGGCCAGGAACTGCCGCATGAAGAACACCCCGAACGCCGCCACCAGCGACGGCAGGATGACCGACTGCAGCCGGCCCACCCAGCCCAGATCGGTGATGATCTGGTAGAGCGGGATCACGCTGAGCTGCGGCGGGATCGTCATCGTCGCGACCACGAGGGTCAGCAGCCCGTTGCGGCCCCGGAAGCGCAGCTTCGCGAAGGCGAAGCCCGCCAGCGTGGCGAACAGCACCGTGCTGAGCGAGACGAACCCGGCCACGATGGTGGAATTGACCAGCGCCTGGCCCATGTTGACCTGGTCCCAGGCGATCTTCAGGTTGTCGATCAGATGGCTGCCGGGCAGCAGCTCGGTCGGCGGCTGCACGATCTGGGTGTCGGTACTGGAGGCCGCGACCACGGTCCAGTACAGCGGGAAGAGCGAGACCAGCGCGGCGACCACCAGGACCACGTACGTGACGGGTCCCGCGTGGTCCTGCCGTCCGGCGCGGGCCGCGAAGCGCCGCGGTTTGGGCGGGGTGGGGGTGGGTTCCGACCGGTGCGCGGTCCGGTCCGCGACTGCGTGTGCCATGAGGTCAGCCCCCCAGCTTCCTGCGGTTGACCCGCGTGATGATCAGTTGGACGGCGCCCACGAGCAGCAGGATCAGGAGCATCACCCACGCGACGGCCGACGCCTGTCCGAGCGCCCCGTTCTGCCAGCCCTTCTCGTACATGTAGAGGCTGAGCGTCTGGTACTGGTGCGCCGATCCGCCGCTGACGCCCAACCCGCCGCCGAACAACATCGGTTCGCCGAACAGCTGGGTCGCCCCGATCGTCGAGACGATGATCGTGAACAGGATCGTGGGACGGATCGAGGGGATGGTGACGCTGAGGAACTGCCGCCAGCGCGACGCCCCGTCGAGCGCGGCCGCCTCGTACAGATCGCCCGGCACGGCCTGCATCGCGGCCAGGTAGATCAGTGCGTTGTACCCCGTCCAGCGCCAGGTGACGATCGTCGAAATAGCGATCTGGGACGGCCACTTGTCGGCCTCCCACTGGATGTGGTGCACCCCGAAGTGGCCGAGCAGCTGGTTGACCATCCCGTAGTCGGGATTGAAGAGCTGGACGAAGACCAGCGAGGCCGCCGCGATCGACGTCGCGTAGGGGGCCAGCACCGCGACCCGGAAGAACCCGCGCGCCCGGAGCTTGTAGTTGAGGAGATGGGCCAGGCCCAGCGCCATCAGCAGCTGCGGGACGGTGGAGATCACCCCCAGCGAGAACGTGTTGCGCAGCGCGTTCCAGAAGAACTCGCTGTCCCACAGCCGGGTGTAGTTGTCGAAGCCGCGCCACTGCGCGGTGCCGCCCAGTTCGACCTGGTGGAACGAGAGCCAGCCCGTGTAGATCAGCGGGAAGAGCCCGAAGGCGGCGAAGCAGACGAAGAAGGGGGCGATGTACGCGTACGGCGTCGCCTTGAGGTCCAGGCGGTACAGCCGCGAGCGCCAGGAGGGGCCGGCGGGCGTGCCGGGGGTGCCCGGCGGTGCGGCGGCGGGGACGGGCCGGGCCGGCGGCGGACTGCCGTCGGCCGACGCCCTGACGGAGGTGGCCACGAGTGGCGTCCTTCCCGGTCGGGTCGGTCGGTCTCAGTCGGTCCCGGCCGGGACGAGGGGTCGCGGCCGGATCAGCGTCGTGGGGCGGGCCGCCCGGCAGGTGTGCGCACTGCCGGGCGGCCCCGCCGGCTACTGGTCGATCTTGTCCTTGACCAGCGCCTGCACGGTGGACCACGCCTTGTCCTTGGACGTGCCGTGCTGCTCGATGTCGAGCAGCCCGTTGTCGGTGATGTACGTCTTCACCTGGCCGTCGTAGCGGCCGATCGGCGCCGGTGTGACGCTCTTCGCGGTGGCCGTGTAGACCTTGCCGACCGGCGCGGTGCCGAAGTACGGGTTCGTCGCGCCCTGCACGGCCGGCGAGTCGAGGCCGGCCTTGGTGGACGGGATGTTGCCGTTCTTGGCGAACACCTTCGCCTGCTGCTCGGGTGCGGTCAGCCAGGCGGCCAGCGCGGTCGCCTCAGCGGTGTGCTTGCCCGCCTTGGGCACGGACAGGAACGCGCCGCCCCAGTTGCCGGACTCCGGCGCCGCGGCGATGTCCCACTTGGCCGCGTTGGCCGGGCCCGCCTGTTCCTTGATGATGCCGGTCATCCAGCTGGGGCAGGCGATGGTGGCGAACGTCGAGTTCTTGAACGCCGCGTTCCAGGTGCCCTTGTCGTCGAACTGCCGCAGCTTGGCGCTCAGGCCCTGCTGCGCCGACTCCACCGCCAGGTCCCACGCCTTCTTCACCCCCGGGCTGGTGTCGTAGATCAGCTTGCCCTGGTCGTCGGAGTACTGCTGCGCCTGGCTGGAGACCACCGCGTTGAAGACACCGCTGGCGGAGTCGGTGAAGGAGACCCCGGCCGGCGCCTTGGCCTTGAACTGCTTGCCGGTCTCGATGTACTTGGCCCAGTCGCCCGCCCACAGCGCGGCGACCGCCTCGCGGTCGGTCGGCAGACCGGCCTTCTGGAACAGGTCCTTGCGGTAGCAGACCGCCATCGGGCCGACGTCGGTGCCGAGCCCGATCACCTGGCCGCTCTTCGTGGTGGCCTGCTTCTCCTTCCAGTCCAGCCACTTGGTGGTGTCCACCCCGGCGGCCTTGCCCAGGTTGATGAACCGGTCCCCGAGCGTGGCGGTCGCCTCGGCGATGAAGCCGACCTCGATCGCCTGGACGTCGGCCAGGCCGCTGCCCTGCGACAGGTGCAGCTTCAGCGCGTCCCAGTACTTCTGGCCGTCGGCGACGTTGTCCTCGACGATCGTGATGTTCGGGTGCAGCTGGTGGTACTCCGAGAACAGGGCCGCGCCCGTCTTGTCGTCGTAGCCGAACGAGCCGAAGTCGCCGACGTGCAGCGTGATGTTCCCGGCCCCGGTGTTCCCTTTCTTCCCCGAGTCCGAGCCGCTGTCGCTGCTGCAGCCGGTGATCAGGGTCGCGCAGGTCGCGAGCCCCGCGACCGCTATCAGTGCGGTCCTGCGGGCGCGAGTGCCGCTGGAAGTGCGCATTCCACTCTCCTTGTCCAGGGTGGTTCTGGCGTGCGTGCTGGCTTCTGTTCCGACGTGCGGGTGTACGACGAGGTGTGGGAGCGCTCCCACGAAGGCTTGCCGGAACAGTCCTGCCTCGGAGGGGGGAGTGTCAAGGCATGAAGTCGTTTTCGTTGCCGGAACGTGTCCGGACCGGACCTTCGATCACTTCTTGAACGAAACCGGCACCGCACGGCCGCTATCGTGAGAGATCGTGGGAGCGCTCTCACGCACGGTGCGTCCGAGCGCCTAGGATGGCGCGTCAGTCATGTCGGGAGGCGGAAGTGACCGTGAACGGTCGGCACAGCGGACGGCCCACGCTCGAAGAGGTCGCCGCACGCGCCGGGGTGGGCCGCGGCACGGTCTCCCGGGTCATCAACGGCTCCCCCCGGGTGAGCGACCGGGCCAAGGCCGCCGTCGAGGTCGCCATCGCCGAGCTGGGGTACGTCCCCAACCGCGCCGCCCGCGCCCTCGCGGGCAACCGGACGGACGCCATCGCGCTCGTCATCCCGGAACCCGAGACCCGGCTCTTCGCCGAGCCCTACTTCTCCGACATCATCCGCGGCGTCGGCGCCGAGCTCGCCGACACCGACATGCAGCTGCTGCTGACGCTGATCCGTACCCCCAAGGAACGCTCCCGCTTCGCCCAGTACCTCAGCGCCCACCGGGTCGACGGCGTCCTGCTCGTCTCCGTGCACGAGGACGACCCGCTGCCGGACCTGCTGGAACAGCTGGACATGCCCGCCGTCCTGAACGGCCGGCGCTCCGACCTGGAGTCCGTGTCCTACGTGGACTCCGACAACGTGGGCGGCGCCCGGTCCGCCGTCGGCTATCTGCTCGGCCGCGGCCGCCGCGTCGTCGCCACCATCACCGGCCCCGTCGACATGTACGTCGCCCGCTGCCGCCTCGACGGCTACCGCCAGGCCGTCGGCGCGGCGGGCCTGGGCGACGACGCCTCGCTCGTCGCCCGCGGCGACTTCACCGAGGAGGGCGGCCGGCGCGCGATGCGCGAACTGCTCGCCCGGCGGCCCGACGTGGACGCCGTCTTCGCGGCCTCCGACGTCATGGCCTCCGGCGCCCTCCAGGTCCTGCGGGAGGCCGGCCGGCGGGTCCCCGACGACGTGGCGCTCGTCGGCTTCGACGATTCCGTCATCGCCCGCCATATGGACCCCGCCCTCACGAGCGTCCGGCAGCCCATCGAGGAGATGGGCCGCACCATGGCCCGCGTCCTCCTGGAGGAGATCGCGGAACGCACCTCGGTGCGGCGGCATGTGGTGCTCGCCACGGAACTGGTGCGGCGGGACTCGGCGTAGCGAAGGTCGGCGTTCACCGGAAAGTGTGACGTCGGACACAGGGCGAACGGCGCCGCCCCGGCCCCCACCGGGCCCTCGGGACCCAGGACATGACGAAGGCCCGGTCTGTTCTCACAGACCGGGCCTTCGTCGTTCAGGGTGAGTGACGGGACTTGAACCCGCGGCCACCTGGACCACAACCAGGTGCTCTACCAACTGAGCTACACCCACCATGTCCGGCGCTTCTCGGCGCCGACCTGAAGAAGCATACAGGGTCCGGGAGGGTGCTCGCCTCAGGCTATTCGGCGGCCAGGACGTGCTTGGCCGCGATGGCCCGGGCGGTGTCGGTGTCCGGGCCGGGCTGCGGCACGAAGACGGCCTCGCGGTAGTAGCGCAGCTCCGCGATGGACTCGCGGATGTCGGCCAGGGCGCGGTGGTTGCCGTTCTTCTCCGGGCTGTTGAAGTACGCCCGGGGGTACCACCGGCGGGACAGCTCCTTGATGGAGGAGACGTCCACGATCCGGTAGTGGAGGTGCTGTTCGAGAGCCGGCATGTCCCGGGCGAGGAAGCCGCGGTCCGTGCTGACCGAGTTTCCGCACAGCGGGGCCTTGCGCGGTTCCGAGACGTGCTCGCGCACGTAGTCGAGCACCAGCTTCTCGGCCTCCTCGAGCGTCACACCGCCCTCGAGCTCCTCCAGGAGCCCGGAGGCGGTGTGCATCTCGCGTACGACGTCGGGCATGGTCGTCAGGGACTCGGCGGGCGGGCGGATGACGATCTCCACCCCCTCGCCGAGAATGTTCAGCTCGGAGTCGGTGACCAGTGCGGCCACCTCTACGAGCGCGTCGTGGGCCAGGGACAGCCCGGTCATCTCGCAGTCGATCCACACCATGCGGTCGTTCATGGGTCTCACCCTAAGGGGCGATCGCGTGGACCAGGCATAGCCGGGTTGCGGCCGCGTGCGATGCGCTCCGCGCGCAGCCGCCCCCTGATGATGCCGTCGGAGCCGTCCATGCGGCTCTGCTCGGGCACCCGAGGGGCGTACACGTCGGAGTCGGGCTTGCCCGGCACCGTCAGGAGCTGTGGCGGCGTGCCCCGGCGGGGCGGCAGGTGCTCGGCCGGCGCGGGTGGCCGCTCCGGGTCGTCCTGCGGGCGCCGGGCCCGGTACGCGGCCCGGTAGGAGGCGGGCGACGACCCGAGCTGGCGGCGGAAGTGCCCGCGCAGCGCGACGGGGGAGCGGAAGCCGCAGCGGCCCGCCACCTCGTCCACCGAGAAGTCGGACGTCTCCAGCAGCCGCTGCGCCTGCAGCACCCGCTGAGTGATCAGCCACTGCAGCGGGGCACTGCCGGTGAGCGAGCGGAAGCGCCGGTCGAAGGTCCTGCGGCTCATATAGGCGCGAGCCGCCAGGGCCTCCACGTCGAACTGCTCGTGCAGATGCTCCAGCGCCCAGGCGACGACCTCGGCCAGCGGGTCACCGCCGATCTCTTCTGGTAATGACCTGTCGAGGTGGCGCTGGCTGGAGGGCCAGTCACTGCGGCGCGGCGGCACGACGAGCCGCCGGGCGAGCGCGTTCGCGGCCTCGGCGCCGTGGTCGGTGCGTACGACATGCAGGCAGAGGTCGATTCCGGCCGCGGTGCCGGCCGAGGTCAGTACATCTCCGTCGTCCACGAAAAGCTCCCGGGGGTCCACATGCACGGAGGGATAGCGCTTGGCCAAGGTGGGCGCGTACATCCAGTGGGTGGTCGCGGGGCGGCCGTCCAGAAGCCCCGCGGCGGCCAGTACGAACGCCCCTGTGCACAGGCCGATGATCCGGGCGCCCTCCTCGTGGGCCCGGCGCAGCGCGTCGAGGGCCTCGGGAGGTGGTGGTTGGGAGATCGAGCGCCAGGCGGGCACCACTACGGTGCCGGCCCGTGAGAGCGCTTCGAGTCCGTAGGGGGCGCTGAGTTCCAGGCCCCCGGTGGTGCGAAGTGGCCCGTCCTCGCCGGCGCAGACCAGCAGCCGGTAGCGGGGCACGCCCGCGTCCTGCCGGTCGATGCCGAACACGGAGAGCGGGATGGAACTTTCGAAGATCGGCCCGCCGCTGAACAGCAGCACGGCGACGACTTCGGCACGCCGCCGCGCGGACAGTTTGCGAGTGGCGCGGGACGACGCTGACGGTGCTGAGGATCCGGCTGATGGCGACAGGTTCTCCATCGCCGTACCGGTCCTGGACTCCTGGCTCATCATGGAGCTCAAGCCCCCCTCGATCGACGCGGCCCCTCGGTCCTGCACGTTTCCCCCGCCGTATTTCCCAAGATCGAATCTACTGTGTTTGGTGTGTCAGATGAGGCAGTTGTGAATACTTCACCACCTGGCGCTAAGTCGACTTGACCACGTGGCGTGAAGCATTCGATCACGAAGCGTTCCACTCACCGGGCCTGCTGGGAAGTACGCCTCTGGCTCCCGCGGTGGCCTACGACGCTCCTCGCGCCCCCTGGAGCCGTTTCATTGCAGGTGGCAGACGTGTCAGCAAGGCCTATTACCAACAGGGGTACTGCGGCCAGAAGTTGGCTGAAAAACATAGGCACCGATGTGCACGCCCCTGGACGGCGCCCCGGTGTGCGCCCCCTGGCCAGCCAACCGCCCCGGTGCGCCCCTCACGGCCCTCGGCGTCGTCGGGGCGTTATCGGGCCATTTGCCGGTCCCGCTCCGAGCCCGTGTCTTGTTCACGCCGGTGCCGCGGGGAATTTGGTTTGCGCGGGGGGCGGTGTTCGTGCGGTGGCCTCCTGCCGGGCGTCCCGTGCAGGTCCGGAGTGCTCTCCGCATCGCACCCGGGTGCCTCCGGGGGAAGCCCTCGGATCGCTCCGGAAGACCCCTCGAGCCGTTCTGGAGCCGCCCTGGACCCGTTCTGGAGCCGGCCCGCCCGCGACGGCCGCTCCCGCCGCGCGGATTCGTCCGGCCGGATGACGGCGCGACGTTGCGCTCACGGCCGGGCTGCGGCATTCTCCTGGAAACTCCGGGTACGTAATGCCTGCGGAGGCTCGATGAGTCTGTGCAGGGATACGTCTCCGCCGTACTCTGGAGTCACAAGGATCGGAAGCCTCGAACTGGCCGAAACCGGTCAGCCTCGCGGCCCCCGTCAGGGTATTACCGAAGACGCAGCGAAGCTCGCTGTGACGACCGCAGCACCGCCGTTGTCCGCCGGTCGGCGTCTCCACGCCGCCCTTGTCGAGAAACCGCATCATGGCCGGTTATGAGCTCCCTGAGCCCGCTGAAGGCAAGCCGCTCGCCGAATCGGCGGCGCTCCCCGAAGCGGCCCCCGAGCTGCGCTCGTCCTGCGACCCGGCCTTCCGGCACGGTGTCGTGGTGGGATTCGACGGTTCGGTCTCCAGCGAGCGGGCACTCGCCTACTCGATCGGCATGGCCCGCCGCCTCGGCTCGGCGCTGATCATCGTCCATGTGGCCAACCGCCTCCCCGCCACGGTCTGGGCCGGCTGCGAACCACCGGTCTTCGTCGATGTCCCCGACCACAGAACCGAGGTCCTGGGGCTGGAACTCGCCTGTGCCGACCACCTCGCCGAAGTCCCCTGGATCCTCGTCGAACGCGGCGGCGACATCTGCCACGAACTGGAGGAGGTCGGCCGCGAGTACGAGGCCGACGCCATCGTCGTGGGCGGCACCCAGGGCATCATCGGCCGCATCTTCGGCTCGGTAGCGGGCCGCCTGGCACGACGGGCGCAACGGCCGGTCATCGTCATCCCGTAGAACCACCACGGGAGAGCCACCACAGCCACAGCCCCCACCGGCCGCACACCCACGCCGCAAACCGTCGCCGCCGCAGGTTCACGACCCGGGCCCGGCGCACCATCCACCACGTTCCCGCAGGTCGGAGGGGACATGAGGGGGCCGGGGCCGCAGGTGGGGGGCTTCGAAATGCTGCCGAGCTATTTGTGGGCCGCCAGGCCCTAAATAGTCGATTTCGAAGCCCCCCACCGGAGGACCCGGCCCCCGGAACCACGAACCAACCCGCAGGCTTACTCCACCGTCACGGACTTCGCCAGGTTCCGCGGCTTGTCGATGTCCCGCCCCATCGCCTTCGCCGTGTGGTAAGCGAACAACTGCAGCGGAATCCCCATCAGGATCGGATCCAGCTCGACCTCGTTCTTCGGCACCACGATCGTGTGGTCCGCCTTCTCCTGCACCTGGTGCGCCACCGCCAGAATCCGCCCGCTCCGCGCCTTGATCTCCTCCAGCGCCGCCCGGTTCTTGTCCAGCAGATCGTCGTCCGGCACGATCGCCACCGTCGGCAGCGCCGGCTCGATCAGCGCCAGCGGACCGTGCTTCAACTCGGAGGCCGGGTACGCCTCCGCGTGGATGTAGCTGATCTCCTTGAGCTTCAACGAGGCCTCACGGGCCACCGGATAGCCCCGCACGCGCCCGATGAACATCATCGACTTGGCGCCCGCGTACTCGGCGGCCAGCTTCTCGATCTCCGCCTCGCCCTCCAGCATCTCGGCGATCTGCGCCGGCAGCTTCCGCAGTCCCGCGATGATCCGCTTGCCGTCCGCGACCGACAGGTCGCGGATCCGGCCCAGGTGCAGCGCGAGCAGCGCGAACGCGACCACGGTGTTGGTGAAGCACTTCGTGGAGACGACGCAGACCTCGGGACCGGCGTGGACGTACACACCGCCGTCCGTCTCGCGGGCGATCGCCGAGCCGACGACGTTCACCACGCCCAGGACGCGCGCGCCCTTGCGCTTGAGCTCCTGGACGGCGGCGAGCACGTCGTAGGTCTCGCCGGACTGGGAGACCGCGATGTAGAGGGTGTCGGGGTCGACGACCGGGTTCCGGTAGCGGAACTCGGAGGCGGGCTCGGCGTCCGAGGGGATGCGGGCCAGCTCCTCGATCATCTGCGCGCCGATCTGGCCCGCGTGGTACGACGTGCCGCAGCCGAGGATCTTGATCCGGCGGACGCTCCGCGCCTCGCGCGGGTCGAGGTTCAGACCGCCCAGGTGCACGGTGGAGAACCGGTCGTCGATACGGCCGCGCAGCACGCGGTCGACCGCGTCGGGCTGCTCGGAGATCTCCTTGTGCATGTACGTGTCGTGGCCGCCCATGTCGTACGACTCGGCCTCCCACTCCACGGTGGTCGGCGTGGCCGAGGTGCTGGAACCCTCGGTGGTGTACGTGCGGAAGTCGTCGGCCTTGAGGGTGGCCATCTCGCCGTCGTCGAGGGTGACGACCTGACGGGTGTGGCTGACCAGCGCGGCGACGTCCGAGGCGACGAACATCTCCTTGTCGCCGATGCCGAGCACGACCGGCGAGCCGTTGCGGGCGACGACGATGCGGTCGGGGAAGTCCTGGTGCATGACGGCGATGCCGTAGGTGCCCTCGACGCGGCGCAGCGCTTCCTGGACCTTGGCCTCGAGGGTGTCGGCCTGCGAGCGGCCGATGAGGTGCACGACGACCTCGGAGTCGGTCTCGGAGGTGAACTCCACGCCGTCGGCGATCAGTTTGGCGCGCAGGTCGTCGGCGTTGTCGATGATGCCGTTGTGGACGAGGGCGACTTTGCCCTCCGCGTCAAGGTGGGGGTGCGCGTTCTCGTCGTTCGGAGCGCCGTGCGTGGCCCAGCGGGTGTGCGCGATACCGGTGGTGCCGGCGAAGCGCTTGGGGATGCGCGCCTCCAGCTCGCGGACCCGGCCCTTGGCCTTGACCGTCTTGAGGACCCCGGACTTTCCGGTGATGACGACGCCCGCCGAGTCGTAGCCCCGGTACTCCAGCCGCTGCAGGCCTTCCAGCAGCAGTGGAGCCACGTCGCGCTTACCGATGTATCCGACGATCCCGCACATATGGTCGTCCCTCTCCGTCGTAAGTCAGTAGTAGGTGGTGCCCGTTCCGCACGAGGGGCACCGGGTGCTTCCGGTGTGTCTGCCGGCGTCCGCCGGTGTCAGCCGTAGACGATGCGGCGCAGTTGCCGCAGGGAGAGCTCGGGAGGCGTCACCGCGCGGTACGGCAGCTCCTCGGTGATCCGCTCGAAGATCACCGCGTTGACCAGGCCCCTGGCCTGGAGCTCGCGGTGCCGGCGGCGGACGAACAGCTCGGTCGTCTCGTCGAAGTACGCCAGCACGTCCTGGATCACCCGGACCGCCTCACCGCGGTGCAGCGGTGTGGTGCGGACCAGGTGGTCGACAAGGTCCTCATGGGACGTCTGGCGTTCGGGCATCCGTCGATACTGGTGTGATCATCGCCCGTTTGCAAGAATCCTGCCCGATTTCGGGCAGGAGGTGGATCGGGGTGAGCCAAAAGTGTGGGGAATTGGTCTACACCTTGACCGTTCGGGGGGTGCAGGGTACCCAGAGGGCATCGGTACTCTCCGCCGCCCGCTGAAGGGAAATCCCCCTGTGAGACGACCCAGCGTCCGGAACCACCTGCCCCAGGTCCTCTGCTCGCTGCTGCTGATCACCGGCGCCGCCTGCGCTTCGGCCCCGACCGCGCCGGCCGCTTCGGACGCCGGAGCCGACGCCGAGGCGACCGTCCTGGAGCGGGTCGTCCCCGCCCCGGCCTCCGTACAGTCCGGCGGCGCCTCCTACGCCATCGGCGCCGGCACCCGCATCCACGTGCCCGGGAACTCCGACGAGGTGCGGAAGGTCGGCGACTACCTCGCGGCCGTGCTGCGGCCGTCCACCGGATACCCGCTGCCCGTCGTCGCGGACGACGGAGGCGGCGACGGCATCGTGCTCAAACTGGGAGCGACGATCAGCGGTGCGGGCAGCGACAAGGCCGCCCGCGTCGGGACGGCCGATCCCAAGGCGGACGGCGCCGGGGCGCCCCGCGACACGGCCGTGGCACTCGGAGCTGAGGGGTACCGGCTCGTCGTCTCCGGGCAGTCGGTGACCATCGGCGCCGAGCAGGCCGCCGGGCTGTTCCACGGTGTGCAGACGCTGCGCCAGCTGCTCCCCGCCACGATCGAGAAGCGCACCGTGCAGAGCGGCCCGTGGAAGGTGCCGGGCGGCACCATCACCGACGCACCGCGCTACGCCTACCGCGGCGGCATGCTCGACGTGTCGCGGCACTTCTTCTCCGTCGCGCAGGTCGAGCGGTACATCGACCAGCTCGCCCTCTACAAGATCAACCAGCTGCATCTGCATCTGTCGGACGACCAGGGGTGGCGGATCGCCATCGACTCCTGGCCGCGGCTGGCCGCCTACGGCGGCAGCACCCAGGTCGGCGGGGGACCCGGCGGCTCGTACTCGAAGGCCGACTACCGCGAGATCGTGCGCTACGCCGCCGGCCGCTATCTGACGGTGGTGCCCGAGATCGACATGCCCGGCCACACCAACGCGGCCCTCGCCTCCTACGCGGAGCTGAACTGCAACGGCATCGCCCCGCCGCTCTACACGGGCACCAGTGTCGGCTTCAGCTCGCTGTGCGTCGCCAAGGACGTCACCTACCGGTTCGCGGACCAGGTGCTGGGGGAGCTGGCCGCCCTCACCCCGGGCCCGTATCTGCACATCGGCGGCGACGAGGCGCACTCCACCAGCCACGCCGACTACGTGACGTTCATGGACAAGGTCCAGCCGCTCGTCACCAAGTACGGGAAGACCGTGATCGGCTGGCACCAGCTGGCGGGCGCGCACCCGGTCGCCGGGGCCGTCGGCCAGTACTGGGGCACGAACGGCGGTGAGAAGGAGGTCGCGGACGCGGCCAAGGCCGGAATGCGGCTGATCCTCTCGCCCGCCAACCGCGCCTATCTGGACATGAAGTACAACGCCTCCACCCCGATCGGCCAGAACTGGGCCGGCTTCGTCGAGGTGAAGGACTCCTACAACTGGGACCCCGCCACCTTCATCAAGGGCGCACCCGCCGCCGCCGTCCTCGGCGTGGAGGCGCCGCTGTGGACGGAGACCATTGTGACCAGCGCGGACGCCGACTACATGACCTTCCCGAGGCTGCCGGGAATCGCCGAGATCGGCTGGTCCCCGGTGGCCACCCACCAGTGGGATGCCTACAAGGTGCGGCTCGCCGCCCAGGGCCCGCGCTGGACGGCCCTGGGCATCGGCTACTACCGCTCGCCCCAGGTGCCCTGGCCGAGCGGCTGACAGCCGGCCGGCGGCGGACGGTCCTCGCGACCGACCGCCGCCGGCCCGCCGGCCGCCGATCGACCCGCCTCGTCAGCCCGAGAGCCCCAGCTCGCGGGCGATCAGCATCCGCTGGACCTCGCTGGTGCCCTCGCCGATCTCCAGGATCTTGGAGTCCCGCCACATACGGGCCACCGGGTACTCGTTCATGAAGCCGTATCCGCCGTGGATCTGGGTGGCCTCACGGGCGTTGTCGACGGCGACCGTCGAGGAATAGAGCTTGGCGATCGCCGCCTCCTTCTTGAACGGCTCGCCGTTCACCAGCCGGGAGGCCGCGTCGCGCCAGCCGATACGGGCCATGTGGGCGCGCATCTCCATGTCGGCCAGCTTGAACTGGATCGCCTGGTTGGCGCCGATCGGCCGGCCGAACGCCTCCCGGGTCTTCGCGTACGCCAGGGACTCGTCGACGCAGCCCTGGGCGAGCCCGGTGGCCAGCGCCGAGATCGCGATCCGGCCCTCGTCGAGGATCCGCAGGAACTGCGCGTAGCCGCGGCCCTCCTCGCCGAGCAGGTTCGCGGCCGGGACCCGGCAGTCGGAGAACGACAGCTCACGGGTGTCCGAGGCGTTCCAGCCGACCTTGGAGTACGGGGCCGCGACACCGAAGCCCGGCGTGCCAGAGGGCACGATGATCGACGAGATCAGCGGCCGTCCGTCGTCCTTGCGGCCGGTGACGGCGGTGACCGTGACCAGACCCGTGATGTCCGTACCGGAGTTGGTGATGAAGCACTTGGTGCCGTTGATCACCCATTCGTTCGTCGCCTCGTCCAGCCGGGCGGTGGTGCGGGTGCCGCCGGCGTCGGAACCGCACTCGGGCTCGGTCAGCCCGAACGCGCCCAGGATCTCCCCGGAACACATCCGCGGCAGCCACTCGCGCTTCTGCTCCTCGGTGCCGAAGCGGAAGACCGGCATCGCGCCCAGCGAGACGCCCGCTTCGAGGGTGATGGCGACGGACGAGTCCACCCGCGCGAGCTCCTCGAGGACGATGCCGAGGGCGAGGTAGTCGCCGCCCATGCCGCCGTACTCCTCGGGGAAGGGCAGACCGAACAGGCCCATCCGGCCCATCTCACGGATGATCTCGTACGGGAACTCGTGGTTCTCGTAGAACTCCCCGATCTTCGGCGTGATCACGTCGTGCGCGAACGCCTCGACGGTGCGGCGCAGTTCCTCGTGCTCGGGGGCGAGGCGGTGATCGATCGACATGACTACGGCTCCTGGTGGGAGAGGGCGCGGACGGTGCGGGAGGGGCTTGGCCTCCCGAGCTGCTCCGCCATCCACACGCTCGTGGCGGTGAGGCGGTCGAGGTCGACCCCGGTGTCGATACCGAGGCCGTTCAGCATCCAGACGAGGTCTTCCGTGGCGAGGTTGCCGGTGGCGCTCTTCGCGTACGGGCAGCCGCCGAGGCCGCCCGCGGAGGCGTCGACGACGGTCACCCCCCGCTGGAGGGCGGCCAGGGTGTTGGACAGCGCCTGGCCGTACGTGTCGTGGAAGTGCACGGCGAGCCGGTCCGTCGGGACCCCCTGTTCCACCAGGGCGGCGAGCAGCGCGGTGACATGGCCGGGGGTGGCGACGCCGATCGTGTCGCCGAGGCTCAGCTCGGTGCATCCCAGGTCGTACAGCCGGCGGGCGACGGCCGCCACCCGCTCCACCGGGACCGGGCCCTCCCACGGGTCGCCGAAGCACATGGAGAGATAGCCGCGCACGGTGGCCCCGGCCTCCCGGGCCCTGGCGACGACCGGCTCGAACATGGCGAGGGACTCGTCGACGGTCCGGTTCAGATTGGCCTTGGCGAACGACTCGGTCGCGCTGCCGAAGACCGCGATCTCCGTGACGCCGAGCGCCAGGGCGCGTTCCAGACCCCGTTCGTTGGGGACCAGCACCGGCAGATGCGCGTCCACATCGGCCAGCAGCGGCATCAGCTCGGCGGCGTCGGCCAGTTGGGGCACCCACTTGGGGTGCACGAAGCTGGTCGCCTCGATCGTGCCGAGGCCCGCGGCGGCCAGCCGGTGGATGAACTCGGCCTTCACCGCGGTCGGGACGGTCGTCTTCTCGTTCTGCAGCCCGTCGCGCGCGCCGACCTCGTGGATCCTGACCCGCGCGGGCAGCCCGGCGGCCGGTACGGACATGGGCAGACCGTTGGTCATGACTCCTCCCGGGGAGTGACGACGGCGAGCACCTGGTCCATGGCGACGGTGCTGCCGGGGGTGACGTCGATCTCGGTGACCGTGCCGTCGTGGGGAGCGGTGATGACGTGCTCCATCTTCATCGCCTCGACGACCAGCAGGCTCTGGCCCGCGGTCACCTCGTCCCCGGTCGCGACCTTGACGACGGTCACCGTGCCGGGCATCGGCGCGGTGAGCGCGCCGGTGCCACCGGCGCCCGCGCTGCCGCTCAGGGCGGCAGCGACGGGGTCGTGGTCCGCGACGTGCCAGCTGTCCCCGTCACGGCCCAGCCAGGCGCCCGCGTGGTGGAAGGAATGGGTGGCGCCGTCCCAGTGCAGGACGCCGCGTCCGCCGTCGGTGACCAGCCGCGCCGGGACCGCCGCGGCGTCGCCCACCCGGACCTCGCCCCCGCGGACCCGGACGGCCAGCGGCTCGTGGCCCGGCACTCGCAGATGGTGGATGGTCCAGGCCGGCTCGCCGCCCAGCCGCCAGCCGTCGGCCGCCGAGAACGGATCGGTCCAGGTGGTGGCGTCCGACGGGGGGAGCAGGGCGGCCTGGCGCAGCAGCGCCGCGGCGGCGTAGACCTCGGGCGGCACGTCCGGTGGGATCAGCGAGCCGACCTCGCGCTCGACCAGCCCGGTGTCGAGGACTCCGGAGACCACCTCCGGGTGGGCCAGCAGCCGCCGCAGGAAGCCGGCGTTGGTGGCGACACCCAGGGTGACGGTGCCGGCCAGCGCCGCGCGCAACTTGCGCAAAGCGGTGGCGCGGTCGGGGCCGTACGCGATGACCTTGGACAGCATCGGGTCGTACAGGCTGCCGATCTCGGTGCCCTCGGCGAGCCCGGAGTCGGTGCGGACCCCGTCGCCCTGCGGCTCGTGGAGCGACAGCACGGTTCCGCCGGAGGGCAGGAAGCCGCGGGCCGGGTCCTCGGCGCAGATCCGGGCCTCGACGGCGTGGCCGGTGAGGGTGACGCCCTCCTGCCCGAACGGCAGGCGCTCGCCGGAGGCGACGCGCAGCTGCCACTCGACGAGGTCCAGGCCGGTGATGAGTTCGGTGACGGGATGCTCGACCTGGAGGCGGGTGTTCATCTCCATGAAGCAGTACGCGGACGGGTCCGCGCCCGGGACGATGAACTCGACGGTGCCCGCGCCGACATAGCCGCAGGAACGGGCGGCCTGCACGGCGGCCTCGCCCATCGCCGCGCGGGTGGCCTCGTCCAGGAGCACGCTGGGCGCCTCCTCGATCACCTTCTGGTGCCGGCGCTGCAGCGAGCACTCCCGCTCGCCCAGGTGGACGACGTTGCCGTGGGCGTCGGCCAGCACCTGGATCTCGATGTGCCGCGGCCGGTCGATCCAGCGCTCGACGAGGAGGGTGTCGTCGCCGAAGGAACCGCGGGCCTCGCGCCGGGCGGCGGCGATCTCGTCGCCGAGCTGCGCCTCGTCCCGCACCAGCCGCATGCCCTTGCCGCCGCCGCCCGCGGACGGCTTGAGCAGGACCGGCATGCCGATCTTCTGTGCCTCGCCGATGAGTTGGGTGTCGGTGAGACCGCTGCCGGACGATCCCGGTACGACCGGGACACCGGCCTCCAGAACGGTCGCCTTGGCGCGGATCTTGTCGCCCATCAGCTGGATCGCCGAGGCCGGCGGTCCGATGAAGACGAGCCCGGCGTCGGTGCAGGCCTGCGCGAAGGCGGCGTTCTCCGCGAGGAAGCCGTAGCCGGGGTGCACGGCCTGGGCCCCGGTACGGGCGGCGGCGCGCAACTGCTCGTCGATGGAGAGGTAGTTCTCGATGCGGACCGCGGTGTCGGCCTCGCGGACGTGCCGGGCGTCGGCGTCGGCGTCGCTGAACACGGCGGCCGAGCGCACGCCGAGGCGCCGCAGTGTGCGGATCACCCGGACGGCGATCTCACCGCGGTTGGCGATGAGGACGGTGTCGAACATGGTCATCTCTGTCCTCACATCCGGAAGACGCCGTAGCCGGGCTCACCCAGCGGCGCGTTGGCGCAGGCGGTGAGCGCGAGGCCCAGGACCGTGCGGGTCTCCAGCGGGTCGATCACGCCGTCGTCCCAGAGCCGGGCGGTCGCGTAGTAGGCGTTGCCCTGGGTGTCGTACTGGGCCCTGATGGGGTCCTTGAACGCGGTCTCCTCATCGGGAGCCCACTCGCCGCCCGCCGCCTCGATCTGGTCGCGCTTGACGGTGGCGAGCACGGAGGCGGCCTGTTCGCCGCCCATCACGGAGATCTTGGCGTTGGGCCACATCCACAGGAAGCGCGGTGAATAGGCGCGCCCGCACATCGAGTAGTTGCCGGCGCCGTACGAGCCGCCGATCACGACCGTCAGCTTGGGCACCCGGGCGCAGGCCACCGCGGTGACCATCTTCGCGCCGTGCTTGGCGATGCCGCCCGCCTCGTACTGGCGGCCCACCATGAACCCGGAGATGTTCTGCAGGAACAGCAGCGGGATGCCGCGCTGGTCGCACAGCTCGATGAAGTGCGCGCCCTTCATGGCGGACTCGGCGAAGAGGATGCCGTTGTTGGCGATGATGCCCACCGGGTGGCCGTGCACATGGGCGAAGCCGGTGACGAGGGTCGTGCCGTACTCCGCCTTGAACTCCGCGAAGCGGCTGCCGTCGACGATCCTGGCGATGACCTCGCGCACGTCGTACGGGGTGCGGGAGTCGACGGGCACCGCGCCGGTGAGCCCCGCCGGGTCGACGGCGGGCTCCTCGACCGGGTCGAGGTCCCAGGGGCGGGGGGCCCGGGGGCCGAGGGTGGACACGATGTTCCGCACGATGCGCAGCGCGTGGGCGTCGTCCTCGGCCAGGTGGTCGGTGACGCCGGAGATCCTGGAGTGCACCTCGCCGCCGCCGAGCTCCTCGGCGGTGACGACCTCGCCGGTCGCGGCCTTCACCAGCGGCGGCCCGCCCAGGAAGATCGTGCCCTGGTTGCGGACGATCACCGCTTCGTCGCTCATGGCCGGGACGTACGCGCCGCCGGCCGTGCACGAGCCCATCACCGCGGCGATCTGCGGGATGCCGCGGGCCGACATCGTCGCCTGGTTGTAGAAGATCCGGCCGAAGTGGTCGCGGTCCGGGAACACCTCGTCCTGCCGGGGCAGGAAGGCACCGCCGGAATCGACCAGGTAGACGCACGGCAGCCGGTTGTCGAGCGCGATCTCCTGCGCCCGCAGGTGCTTCTTCACCGTCATGGGGTAGTACGTGCCGCCCTTGACCGTGGCGTCGTTCGCGACGACCACGACCTCACGGCCGGAGACCCTGCCGATACCGGCGACGACGCCGGCGGCCGGGGCCTGGCCCTCGTACATCCCGTCGGCGGCCAGCGGGGCGAGCTCCAGGAAGGGCGAGCCGGGGTCGAGCAGCCCGTCCACCCGGTCACGGGGCAGGAGCTTGCCGCGCGCGGTGTGCCGGGCGCGGGCCTTCTCGCCGCCGCCGAGCCGGGCGGCGGCGAGCTTGTCGCGCAGCCGCGCACTCAGTTCGGCGTGCGCCGCCGCATTGGCACGGTAGGTCTCCGACGCCGGATCGGCGGCGCTGGAGAGGACGGGTGCTGCCATGTGTCGGGCCCCCGGAAGTTAGCGAGCGTTAACGTGGTGACCTTCACGTTAACGCTCGCTAACGGGATTGTCTAGACTCGTTCCATGCACCCCACGAAGGCGAGCGAGAACCGCCGCGACCAGATCCTGCGGGAGGCCGCCCGGCTCTTCGCCGAACGCGGATTCCATGGCGTCGGTGTGGACGAGATAGGGGCCGCGGTCGGCATCAGCGGACCCGGCCTCTACCGGCACTTCGCGGGCAAGGACGCGATGCTCGCCGAGCTGCTCGTCGGGATCAGCGGCCGGCTGCTCACGGCCGGCAAGGCCCGGGTCGCCGAGGCTTCCGACCCGGCCGGAGCACTGGACGCGCTGGTCCGCGGCCATATCGACTTCGCGCTCGACGACCGCCCGCTGATCACCCTGCACGACCGCGAGCTGGACCGGCTGCGCGACTCCGACCGCAAGCTGGTGCGCCAGCTCCAGCGGCAGTACGTCGAGCAGTGGGTCGACGTCGTCCGGCAGGTGCGTCCGGCCGCGCCCGAGCCGCAGGTGCGGGCCGCCGTGCACGCGGTCTTCGGGCTGCTCAACTCCACCCCGCACCTGGGCGCGCACAGCGGGCTCCCGGACCGGAACGACACCGCGGCGCTGCTGCGCCGGCTGGCACTCGGCGCACTGACGGCTCTGGACAGCATGGACGACCGGCGAGTAACTTACTGAGCGCTTGCTTATTTTCCGGACCCCGGTCCCGGATCCATGTCTCAGGCCCAGAGGAGGCGCGAAGTGCGTCGTACGGTGTTCAACGAGGACCACGAAGCGTTCCGCGAGACGATCCGGGACTTCATCGCCGCCGAGGTCGTTCCCGTCTACGACGAGTGGCTGGCGGCCGGCCAGGCCCCCCGCGACTTCTACCGCAAGCTCGGTGAGCTGGGCGTCTTCGGTATCGAAGTGCCCGAGGAATTCGGCGGGGCCGGCGAGACCAGCTTCAAGTTCCAGGCCGTCATCACCGAGGAGTGCGCCCGCGCGGGCGTCAGCTTCGGCGGCAGCGGTGTGCACACCGGCCTCTGCCTCCCGTACCTGCTGGCCTACTGCGACGACGAGCAGAAGAAGCGCTGGCTCCCCGGCTTCGTCTCCGGCGACATGATGACCGCCATCGCCATGACCGAGCCGGGCACCGGCTCCGACCTGGCCGGCATGAAGACCACCGCCAAGCTCTCCGAGGACGGCACGCACTACGTCCTCAACGGCGCCAAGACCTTCATCACCGGCGGTGTGCACGCCGACCGCGTCATCGTCTGCGCCAGGACCGCCCCGGACACCCCCGAGGACCGCCGCGCGGGCATCTCGCTGCTGGTCGTCGACACGAAGTCCGAGGGCTACGCCGTCGGCCGCAAGCTGGAGAAGCTCGGCCTCAAGACCTCCGACACCGCCGAGCTGTCCTTCACCGACGTGAAGGTGCCCGTCGAGGACCTGCTCGGCGAGGAGGGCAAGGGCTTCTCGTACCTCGGCCAGAACCTGCCGCAAGAGCGGATCGCCATCGCTGTGGGCGCGTACGCGCAGGCCTCCGCCGCCATAGGTTTCGCCAAGGCGTACGTCCAGGACCGCACCGTCTTCGGCCAGTCCGTCGCCTCGTTCCAGAACACCAAGTTCGTGCTCGCCGACTGCAAGGCCGAGGTGGACGCGGCCCAGGCCGTCGTCGACCGCGCCCTGGACGCACACGACGCCGGTGAGCTGACCGCCGCCGACGCCGCCTCCGCCAAGCTCTTCTGCACCGATGTCGCGGCCCGCGTCATCGACAAGTGCCTGCAGCTGCACGGCGGCTACGGCTACATGCTGGAGTACCCCATCGCCCGCCTGTACGCGGACAACCGCGTCAACCGCATCTACGGCGGCACCAGCGAGGTCATGCGCTCCATCATCGCCAAGTCGATGGGCCTGTGAGCGCGACCCTGTGAACACAGCGCTGACGTCCCTGCTCGGTCTGCTCGATCTGGAGCGGATCGAGCAGGACATCTTCCGCGGCATCAGCAGGTCGGCGGTCGTGCCACGGGTGTTCGGCGGCCAGGTCGCCGCCCAGGCGCTGGTCGCGGCGGGCCGCACCGTCCCCGAGGACCGCGCCGCGCACTCCCTGCACGCGTACTTCCTGCGGCCGGGCGACCCCGGCGCGCCGATCGTCTACCAGGTGGACCGGATCCGGGACGGCCGCTCCTTCACCACCCGAAGGGTGGTGGCCGTTCAGCACGGACAGCCGATCTTCCATCTGTCGGCGTCCTTCCAGGAGCACGAGGAAGGGCTCGAGCACCAGGAGCCCATGCCGCCGGCGCCGGACCCCGAGTCGCTGCCCACCGCCGAGGAACTGCTGCCCGCGCACGCGGACAAGTTCCCCGACCCCAAGGTGATCGACCGCCTCCTGGAGGCGCGGGCCGCCGTCGACCTGCGGTACGCCGAGGATCCGCCGTTCCTCGTCGCCGGGCAGGGCCCGCGCGAACCGCGCTCCCAGGTGTGGTTCCGCACCCGCGGCAAGCTCGCGGACGACCCGCTGCTGCACGTCTGCCTGGCCACGTACGTCTCGGACATGACGCTGCTGGACTCGGTGCTCCTCGCCCACGGGCGGGGTGGCTGGGCTGTCGGCGACGTGGTCGGCGCCAGCCTGGACCACGCCATGTGGTTCCACCGGCCCTTCCGCGCCGACGAATGGCTGCTGTACGACCAGCAGAGCCCGTCGGCGTCCGGCGGCCGGGGACTGGGCACCGCCCGGATCTACACCCAGGACGGTCGCCTCGTGGTGTCCGTGATTCAGGAGGGCGTGGTCCGCGTCCCGCGTTAGCGGGTGGGGCACACGGCCCGCCCTACGCGGCGGGGAGGACGGCCCGCACCAGGAAGCCGCCGTCGGGCTGCGCGCACGCGTCGAGGGTGCCGCCCAGCTGGGCGGCACGTTCGCGCAGGCCGGCGAGGCCGTGGCCGCCGGAGGGCAGCAGGGGGCCCGGCAGCTCACCCGGCGGGCCGTTGCGGACGCTGACCAGGAGCCGTCCCCCGGTCAGCCGCACGTCGACCTCCGTCTCGGCGCCCGTCGCGTGCTTGCGCACGTTGGTCAGCGACTCCTGCACGATCCGGTAGGCGGCCTGCCCGACGGGCGCCGGGCAGCTTCCCGCGTCGACCTGCCCCCGCACCGTGGGACCCGCCGTCGCCAGCAGCGCCGGCAGCTCGGCCAGTCCGGGTCCGGCCGGCGGCGTCATGGCCGCCGGACGTGCCCGGCCCGCCGGGTCCGACGAGCCGGACGCGTTCGTCACGGGAAGCCGCAGCAGGCCCACCATGCGGCGCAGTTCGTCCAGCGCGTCCCGGCTCAGCTCGCGCACCGCTCCGGCCGCGTCGCGGGCCTCCTGGCTCCGCGCGGTGACCTCCAGCGCGCCGGACTGCACCGCGATGAGGCTGATGTGATGCGCGACGGTGTCGTGCATCTCGCGGGCGAGCCGGGCGCGCTCCTTGACGACGGCCTGCTCGGCGGCGAGCCGGCCTTCGCGTTCCCGGCTCTCGGCCAGCTCGGCGAGCCGGGCCGCCAGCTCCCGCCGGGAGGAACTGAGCAGCCCCAGGGCCGTGGGGGCGGTGGCCAGCAGGGCGGACAGCAGCAGCGCCAGGATCGTGGGCGCCGGCTCCCAGTCGATCGTGCCCAGCCACGGCCAGGGGACGAAGGAGACCACGGCCACGGCGGCGGCGCAGCCGCCGATGACCCACATCCGGGGTGTGACGCGGGGGCCGGACCCGGTGCCGCCGTTCGTGTCCGGTGCCGTGCGGCCCGTCCCGCCGGAGGCGACCTGGTAGAGCGCGGCCATCGGCGCCAGCCACACGTACCCGAGCGAGAGCGCGGGCAGCGTCGCCGCGAAGGCGAGCAGCGGAAACCGCCGGCGCACCAGGAGAGCGGCCGTCGCGGTGCACGCGACGGCGAGCGAGAGGGAGCCGCCCATCGACTGCGTCGCCCACACCTCGGTCGCCGAGAGGGCGATCAGGGCGGCATCCAGGACGGCGGGCCGCAGTCTCACGTCCGCTCCGCGGCCGGGGCGAGTCCCGCGCGGTGCGCGAGCACGGCCGCGGCGACCCGGTTGGGCGCGTCCAGCTTCCGCAGCACCGCGCGCACATGGTCCTTGACGGTGGCGACCGTGATCCCCAGCCGTGCGGCGATGTCGGAGTTCGGCAGACCCGCCGCCAGGAGGACGAGGACTTCGCGCTCGCGCAGGGTGAGCAGGCCCAGGGCGACGGCGTCCGCACCGCCGGGGTTGTCGAGGCCGGTCCCGGCCCCCGCCCCGAGGTAGCCGCGGACGACCGTACGGCTGACGGTCGGCGTGAAGACCGTCCCGCCGGAGGCGAGGACCCGCACGGCGTCGATCAGCGTGCCCACGGCCGTGTCCTTGAGGAGGAAGCCGGTGGCGCCCTCCCGCATCGCTGCACTGATGTACGCGCTGGTGTCGAACGCCGTGAGCATGGCGACGGCGGGTGGCCGCGGCAGCGCGCGCAGCTCCCGCAGGACCGTCAGCCCGTCCGGTGCCGGCATGACGGCGTCCAGCAGCACCAGGTCGGGTCCGGCCGCCTCGATGGCGGCCACCGCGTCCCGGCCGTCGCAGTCGACGACCACCGCGATGTCTCCCGCGGTCTCCAGAATCCGCCGCAGGGCGACCCTGACCAGCGCCTCGTCGTCGACGATCGCTACATGGATCAACTTGCGCCTGCCTTCTGAAGCCCCTCTGCGATCGTAACCAGAGACTTCGGATCCGCAGAGTCCGGATCCGCTGCGCGGAGGTAGGCCGCGTGCCCGCGCCGGGCTCAGATCCGTGCTTCGAGGCCTGCGGCGGCCAGCAGGTAGGCGGTCAGCGGGTCGTACAGGTGGGGCGGCACGTTGTCGTCCAGGGGGACCGTCACCGTCAGGTCGCCCTCGGCCTCGCCGACGAACAGCGCGGGATCGTTGCAGTCCGCGAAACCGACCGTGTCGATGCCCTGGCTGCCCGCGAAGCCCGCCCACCCGTGGTCGGCGACGACGAGATCGGGCTCCTGGCCCTCGTTCTCCATGGCGTCCAGCACCTCCCGCATGGGGTCGGGGGAGTGGGTGTGCATGAGGTTTCCGCCGCGGTGCAGGACGGACACACCACCGATGTGCCGGATCTCGCCGTTGTCGGCGTACAGCCGGTCCGCGGGCAGCAGGATCTCGCAGCCCGCGTCGCGCAGCGCGGCGGCGAGCGCCTGGTGCACGGCGAACATCCCGGCCGGGTGACCGGTGGCGAACAGCACGCGGGACCGGGATTCCGCGGCCTTGCGCAGCTCGACGGCCATCCGGTCCAGCGCGTCGATCGTCAGTTCCGCGTCGATGGTGTCCTGTCCCCTGCGGTGCTTCGGGTCGGCGACGACCCCGCAGCGTTCCACCATCAGCTCCAGCACGGCCCGCGGATCCGTCCAGCGGTCGCCGAGCTCCAGCCCCAACCAGTAGTAGCGGTTCCCCTCGGCGAGCTCACGGTAGTGATCGAGGTTGTTCTCGCGGCTCGTGGCCACGTCACCCGCGATGCGGGTGCGTATGAGGTGCTCGGCGAGGGACTGGCGGGACGGCGTCGTGTCATGGGGCATGTGTCTCATTGTCGCGCCTGGCAGCACGGGCGTAGGGGGCGAGGGTGATCGACACCGATGTGTGACCCTCGGAGGGGCCGGGGACCGGCTTTCCGCCGACTCTCGACGAGGTCCCTTCGGGCTCTGGTTCCGATCCCGGCACGGGTCCCGGTCGCATGTCGACCCCGGCGTCGTCGCTGCTCAGAGCCAGCGCAGGGCGAACCAGAGGTCCATGCGGGTGTCGGGGTCGTCCAGGTCCGCGTCGAGCAGCGCGGCGGTCCGCGCCACGCGCTGCCGGACCGTGTTGCGGTGCACTTCCAGTGCGACGGCGCTGCGGTCCCAGCTGCCGTGCAGCGCCAGCCAGGCGCGCAGCGTCTCCACGAGGGCGGGGGAGTCCAGCAGCGGTGCCAGCAGGGCACGGGCCTGGGCACGCGCCTCCTCGGGCGCCACGAGTGCCGTCATGCCCGCGCCGCCGCCGCGGTGCCGGGCCAGCCCGGAGCGGTTCGCGACGGCCCGGCGCAGCGCACCCGCCGCCTGGGCGTCGGCGGCGGAGAGTTCCGCCGTGGACGCGGGGGCGCTGACCCCGAGCGTCCAGCCCGGCTGCGCGGAGATCCGGCGGTCGGCGGGCAGCAGCGCCCGGACGGCGGCGACCCCGTCCGCGTCGACCAGCGCGGTGCCGAGCGCGGCCGCCAGGGCGGCGGCGGCCAGGGGTGCCGCCTCGCCGCGGGTGGGGCCGGAGCCGCGGTGATGCCCGTGCACCACGATCCAGTGCGGCCCGGCCGCTTCGGGGTGTTCAGCGCCGCTGTCGGTTTCTGCCGGACGGGTGGGACCGGTCAGCAGGGGCGCGACGTCCTCGGGCCGTGCGCCGAGCAGCAGCCGCACCAGGGCGGCGGAACGGTCGGTGTCGGCCGTGCCCTGGTAGGGGCCGGTGAGCAGCGAGAGCAGCACGGTGGCGACCCCGGTGAGCGCGTTGTCGGCCGGATCGCGCCGCCCCGCCGCGACGGCCAGCACCAGTCCCTCGCCGGGGGCGCTTCCGGCCAGCGCGTAGGCCGCCAGATGCGCGCCGGCGACGGTGTCGGTGGCGGAGGACGGGGCCTGGACGGTCTGCGACCGGTTGCCCGGCAGCGGCCTGACGACCTGCGCCAGCTGGCCGAGCGCCGCGCGGACCGGCGGCCCGGGGCGGGCGCCCGCCCCGTACAGTTCCCCGCCGCCGGGGCCGAGGAGGGCCGCCCAGCCGCCCAGATGGTGGGCGAGCTGACGCAGCACGGCGGGTACCGGCTCGGGGCGGGCGGCGGCGGAGGCGAGGGACTGCTGGGCCTCGGTGACCCGGCGCAGCTCGCGATGACGGGCCTCGGCCATCGCCTGCCAGACGGCCCGGGCGACCGCGGTGAACGGGGTTTGCGGCGGAACCTCCACCAAAGGCAGGGCGTACCGGTCGCACGCCTCCACGAGGGCGCGGGGCGTTCTGTCGTAGACGGGGGCGAGTCCGAAGCCGAGCGCCGCGGCGCCCGCCTCCACGGCGCGTGCCACGTAGTGGTCGAGATAGGCGTCGTCGACACCGCCGTCGTCGTCTTCGGCTTGGCCGGCGCCGACGTCATCGGTGGCGCCGCGGCCGGCGTCGTCCGGGCGCGTTTTCCGTCGCCCCGTGGTGTCGCTCGCCGACGGGAAGTGCACCCCGGCGGTCAGCAGCAGCTCGCCGCCCAGGAGATACGGAACCGGGTCTTCCATCTCGCTGGTGTGCACCCAGTGGACGGGAATGTCCTCGCGCGGACCCGCGACCTGCCGAAGTCCCAGGTCCGCGCGGGCCAGCAGGTCGGCGAGCGGTACCGGGGGAGTGGGCGGCGCCAGACTCGGCATGTGCGGTCCATCCACTGGAGTGACGTTGAATGGAGGAAACGTACACTTCAGCGACATCTTTCGGCCACCTAGGGTCATCCCCGGAATCGCCCGCATGCAGTGAAGCGCTTCGGATGGAGGAGAGCCCATGGCTGTCGACTACGCAGTGATCGTCGTCTACCTGGTCGGCATGCTCGCTGTGGGGTGGTGGGGGATGCGCCGCGCCAAGTCCAAGAGCGACTTCCTCGTGGCGGGCCGCCGCCTCGGTCCCACGATGTACTCCGGCACCATGGCGGCGATCGTCCTCGGCGGCGCGTCGACCATCGGCGGCGTGGGCCTCGGCTACAAGCACGGCCTGTCCGGTGCCTGGATGGTCTTTGCGATCGGCCTCGGCCTGCTCCTGCTCAGCGTCTTCTTCTCGGCGCGCATCTCCCGGCTGCGCGTCTACACCGTCTCCGAGATGCTCGACCTGCGCTACGGCGGCAAGGCCGGGGTCATCTCCGGCGTCGTGATGTGGGCGTACACGCTGATGCTCGCCGTCACCTCGACCATCGCCTACGCGACCATCTTCGACGTGCTCTTCGGCCTCGACCGCACCCTCGCCATCATCCTGGGCGGCACCATCGTGGTCGCGTACTCGACGCTCGGCGGCATGTGGTCGATCACGCTCACCGACATGGTGCAGTTCGTCGTCAAGACGATCGGCGTCCTGCTGCTCCTCCTGCCGATCGCGATCGTCAAGGCGGGCGGGTTCTCGGCGATGAAGGCGAAGCTGCCGACCGAGTACTTCGACCCGCTGGGCATCGGCGGCGAGACGATCTTCACCTATGTGCTGATCTATACCTTCGGCATGCTCATCGGACAGGACATCTGGCAGCGGGTGTTCACCGCCCGCACCGACAGGGTCGCGCGCTTCGGCGGCACGGTCGCCGGGACGTACTGCCTGGTCTACGCGCTCGCCGGCGCCGTCATCGGCACCGCCGCGAAGGTGATCTACCCGAACCTCGGGGCGGCGGACGACGCGTTCGCCACCATCGTCAAGGACTCGCTGCCGGTCGGCGTCCGGGGCCTGGTGCTCGCCGCCGCGCTCTCCGCCGTCATGTCGACCTCGTCCGGAGCGCTGATCGCCTGCGCGACCGTCGCCAACAACGACATCTGGTCGCGGCTGCGCGGCGCGGTCACCGGCGGCCAGGAGGGCGAGGACCGTGACGAGGTGCGCGGCAACCGCATCTTCATCCTGATCATGGGCATCGCGGTGATCGCCATCGCGATCGTCCTCAACGACGTCGTCCAGGCGCTCACCGTCGCCTACAACCTCCTGGTCGGCGGGTTGCTGGTGCCCATCCTCGGCGGTCTGCTGTGGAAGCGCGGCACCGGAGCGGGAGCGCTCGCCTCGATCGTGACCGGCGGTGTTTCCGTCGTCGGCCTGATGTGGTGGTACGGCATCCTCGCGAACGAACCCGTCTACTACGGCCTGCTGGCCTCGCTCGTCACGTACGCCGTGGTGAGCCTGGCCACGAAGCCGACCGACGCGGCCGTCCTGGCGGCCTGGCGCGAGCGGCTCGCGGGCCGCGGCGGCACCGCCCCGGCCGTCGCGGAACCGGTGCCCGCACAGGGCTGAACCGGGTCCCGGCACGGGGTCGAACCGGTTCCCGGACCGGACCGGACCGAAGTTATCCACAGCCCCGGCCCGCTTGTCCGCGGGCCGGGGGACACTCGAATCACACCGAAACACCACGAGTAACGCGAAAGAAGGCACCCCGATGAGCAGCAACGAACCGCGTGGACCGATCGACTCGTCCCGCATCCCGCGGTACGCCGGCCCCGCCACGTTCGCCCGGCTGCCCCGGCTGGACGAGGTCGGCACCGCGGACGTCGCCGTGGTCGGTGTGCCGTTCGACAGCGGGGTCTCGTACCGTCCCGGCGCCCGCTTCGGCGGCAACGCCATCCGTGAGGCCTCCCGGCTGCTGCGCCCGTACAACCCGGCGCAGGACGCGTCGCCGTTCGCGCTCGCCCAGGTCGCGGACGCGGGCGACATCGCCGCCAACCCGTTCAACATCAACGAGGCCGTCGAAACCATCCAGGCCGCCGCCGACGATCTGCTCGACACCGGCGCCCGCCTGATGACCCTCGGTGGCGACCACACCATCGCGCTGCCGCTGCTGCGCTCGGTCGCCCGCAAGCACGGGCCTGTCGCCCTGCTCCACTTCGACGCGCACCTGGACACGTGGGACACGTACTTCGGCGCCGAGTACACCCACGGCACCCCGTTCCGCCGCGCCGTCGAGGAGGGCATCCTCGACACCGAGGCGCTCTCGCACGTCGGCACCCGCGGCCCGCTGTACGGCAAGAAGGACCTGGACGACGACGAGAAGATGGGCTTCGGCATCGTCACCTCGGCGGACGTCATGCGCCGCGGTGTCGACGAGGTCGCGCAGCAGCTGCGCGAGCGCATCGGCGACCGGCCGCTGTACATCTCCATCGACATCGACGTCCTGGACCCGGCGCACGCCCCGGGCACCGGCACCCCGGAGGCCGGCGGCCTCACCTCGCGGGAGCTGCTGGAGATCATCCGCGGGCTCTCCTCCTGCCACCTGGTCTCCGCCGATGTCGTCGAGGTCGCCCCCGCGTACGACCACGCGGAGATCACCTCCGTCGCGGCCTCCCACACGGCGTACGAGCTGACCACGATCATGTCCCGGCAGATCTCCGCGGCCCGCCAGAGCGCCAAGTGACGGCCCGCAACGGTGGCGACCTCGTCGTCGAGTCCCTGGCCGCGCTCGGCGCGACCACGGTCTTCGGGCTGCCGGGACAGCACGCCCTCGGCACCTTCGACGCGCTGCGCCGCTCGACGCTCACCTACGTGGGGCTGCGCGTCGAGAACAACGCGGGCTTCGCCGCCGACGCGTACGCCCGGGTCACCGGCGGAGTCGCCCCGCTGCTGGTCTCCACCGGCCCCGGCGCGCTGATGACGCTCGCCGCGCTCCAGGAGTCCGCCGCCGCCTCCGCGCCGGTGCTCGCCATCAGCAGCCAGGTCCCGACCGCAGGCCTCGGCGGCGGACGCCACGGCTATCTGCATGAACTGCGCGACCAGAAGGCGTCGTTCCGGGACGTGGTCAAGTCCGTGCACACGGTCCGCACCGCCTCGCAGATCCCCTCGGCCCTCGCCGAGGCCTGGGAGTCCGCGCTCACCGCGCCGTACGGACCGGTGTGGGTGGAGATCCCGCAGGACGTGCTGCTCGCCGATACCGGCGTCCCGCCCGTCACCGCACTGCGTGCGGTGCCCCGCCCGCTGGAGCCGCGCGCCGAGCTGATCACCGAGGCGGCCCGGCTGCTGTCCGGGGCACAGCGGCCGGTCATCCTGGCCGGCGGCGGCGTCGTACGGTCCGGCGCGGCCGCTGAGCTCCTCGCGCTGGCCGAGCAGCTCGACGCCCCGGTCGCCTCGACGTTCGGCGGCAAGGGCGCGTTCCCCTGGGAGCACCCGCTGTCGCTGCAGTCCTGGATCGAGGACCGGCACACCACCGACTTCCTCGAAGCCGCCGACGTGCTGCTCGTCGTCGGCTCCGGCCTCGGCGAACTCTCCTCGAACTACCACACGTTCCGCCCCCGCGGCCGGGTGATCCAGATCGAGGCGGACCTCGGGAAGCTGGAGTCCAACCACCCCGCCCTGGGCATCCACGGCGACGCCCGGCTCTCACTGGCCGCCCTGTGCGACCTGACGGTGCCGCGCCCGGACGAGGAGGCCGCCAAGGCCGTCGCCGAAGTGCTGGCCCTCGTCGGTGACCGGATCGCCGGCCAGGACCTGGGCCTGGAGCAGCAGTTGCTGGCCGCGGTCCGCGACGCCCTGCCCGACACCTCGCCCAGCTGCTGGGACATGACGATCCTCGGCTACTGGGCCTGGTCCGCCTTCGACGCCCGGCACCCGAACACCATGCACTCGGCGCAGGGCGCCGGCGGCCTCGGCTACGGCTTCCCCGCCGCCCTCGGCGCGGCCGCCGCCGATCCCACACGGCCGGTCCTGGCCGTCTCGGGGGACGGCGGAGCCATGTACTCCATCGCCGAGCTGGCCACCGCGCGGCAGTACGGCCTGCCCGTCACCTGGCTCATCGTGGACGACGGCGGCTACGGCATCCTCCGTGAGTACATGACCGACGCCTTCGGCCAGGCGACCGCCACCGAGCTGGCGCGCCCGGACTTCGTCGCCCTCGCCGAGTCGTTCGGGGTCCCGGCCACCGCCACCACGCCCGGCACCCTCCGCGACGACCTCGCGGCGGCGCTGGCCGCCCCGGGCCCCTCCGTCGTCGTCCTCCCGGCGCACCTGCGGATGTTCGCCCCCACCCATCTCATAGGGAGCTGACCGGGCCCCCGTTCCGCCAGGAGCGGGCCGCCCGGCTCCAGCAAGGCTTAGGTCCATCGCCCGAGAAGAGTGAGACCTTGGCCCCTCTTTGGCTGCGGTTTGTTGCTGCAGGATGAAATTCGCACGCCAGCGCGTTGCAGCGTCGGGTAGTCGTGGATCAGTGGGAGGACCCGGGTGACATCGGCGAAGGTTGAGCCGGAGCAGGGCTGGTTGCGGCGGTTGGTCGGCTATTGCTGGCGGTACCGCCGCAACGTACTGCTGGCGTTGGGCGCGTCACTGGGCGGGATGGCCGTCACCGCGCTCGTTCCGCTGGTGCCGAAGCTGATCATTGACGACGTGGTGCTCGCCCACGACCGTCCGCTGCTGCCCTGGGCGATCGTGCTGGTGGTCGCGGCCGTCGCCGTCTACGTCCTGACGTATGTGCGGCGCTTCTACGGCGGCCGGCTCGCCCTCGATGTGCAGCACGACCTGCGCAGCGACATGTTCCGCTCGCTGACCCGGCTGGACGGCCGGCGGCAGGACGAGCTCGACACCGGTCAGGTGGTCGGCAGGGCCACCAGCGACCTGCAGCTCATCCAGGGCCTGCTCTTCATGCTGCCGATGATGATCGGCAACGTGCTGCTGTTCGTGCTGTCCCTGATCGTGATGCTCACCCTCTCCCCGCTCCTCACCCTCGTCGCGCTGGCCGTCGCCCCCGCCCTGTGGTTCATCGCCGACCGCAGCCGCAAGCGGCTCTTCCCCGCCACCTGGTACGCCCAGGGGCAGGCCGCGGCCGTCGCGGGCATCGTCGACGGGTCCGTCACCGGCGTCCGCGTGGTGAAGGGCTTCGGCCAGGAGCAGCAGGAGATGGACAAGCTGGAGGGCGTCAGCAAGAAGCTGTTCGCCGGCCGGCTCCGCACGATCCGGCTGAACGCGCGCTACAGCCCGGCCCTCCAGGCCGTGCCCTCGATCGGCCAGGTGGGCATGCTGGCGCTCGGCGGATGGATGGCGACCCGCGGGCAGATCACGCTCGGCACGTTCGTCGCGTTCTCCACGTACCTCGCGCAGCTCACCGGCCCGGTGCGGATGCTGACCATGATGCTGACCGTCGGACAGCAGGCACGGGCCGGCGTCGAGCGCGTCCTGGAACTGATCGACACCGAGCCGACGCTGGAGGAGGGCACCCGGACGCTGCCCGACGGCGCGGCCACCGTCGAGTTCGACCACGTCACCTTCGGCTACGACCCCGAGCGGCCGGTGCTGGCCGACTTCTCGCTGCGCGTCGAGCCCGGTGAGACCGTCGCCGTCGTCGGTGCCTCGGGCTCCGGGAAGTCCACCGTCTCGCTGCTGCTGCCGCGCTTCTACGACGCCACCGGCGGCGCGGTGCGGATCGGCGGCGAGGACGTCCGCGACCTCACCTTCGACTCGCTGCGCGGCGCCATCGGCATGGTGCCCGAGGACAGCTTCCTGTTCTCCGACACCGTCCGCTCCAACATCGCCTACGGACACCCGGACGCCACCGATGAGCAGGTGCTCGCCGCGACCCGCGCGGCGCAGGCCCACGAGTTCATCGAGGCGCTCCCCGAGGGCTACGACACCGTGGTCGGCGAACAGGGCCTGACCCTGTCCGGCGGCCAGCGGCAGCGCGTCGCCCTCGCCCGCGCGATCCTGACCGACCCGCGGCTGCTGCTCCTGGACGACGCGACCTCGGCGGTCGACGCCCAGGTCGAGGCGGAGATCTTCGACGCACTGCGCGAGGTCGTGACCGGCCGGACGACACTGCTCATCGCCCACCGCCGCTCGACGCTGGCGCTCGCCGACCGGATCGCCGTCCTGGAGGACGGCCGGCTGGCGGACATCGGCACCCATGACGAACTGGAGGAGCGCTCCGCGCTCTTCCGCAAGCTGCTCACCGACCCGGACGCGCTCGGCGCGGACGTCGTCACCGCCGACCCGGCCGGTGTGCTCGCCGCCGCCTGGTCGGGCGAGGGCGCCGCGACCGGGCTGGCGGAGCGCACCGCCACCGCATCCGGGTCCGACGGGTCCGAAGGGTCCGACGGGCCCGATCGGTCCGAGACGTTCGGCGGGTCCGACAGGTTCAACGGAACCGGCGGGATCAACGGAACCGGCAGGATCAACGGGTCCAAGGTGTCCGACGGAGTGACGGCGGCGCTGTGGCTCAGGGAGCCGCACCCCGCGGACGGGACCGCCGAGGGCAAGGCACGTGAGAACGGCGCCGCCCCGGCGCCCGTCGTCCCGGCGGCGGGTGGACCCGCCGGCATGGCCGCCGCGATGGCCGGGATGCCGGCCTCGCCCGACCTGCTCGCGAAGGTGGCGGCGCTGCCACCCGCCAACGACACCCCCGACGTGGACGAGGCGCAGGCCCGCATCGTCGACGAGGAGTTCGGGCTGCGCAGCCTGCTGCGCGGCTTCCGCGTCCCGCTGCTGCTCAGCCTGCTGCTGGTGGCGGCGGACGCCATCGCCGGGCTGATGCTGCCGGTGCTGATCAGGCACGGCATCGACTCCGGTGTCCGGGAGGCCGCGCTCGGCGCGGTCTGGGCGGCCTCGGCCGCCGGCCTGGTGATCGTCGTCGTGCAGTGGGCGGCGCAGTGGGGTTCGGCGCGGCTGACCGGCAGGACCGGCGAGCGCGTCCTCTACACACTGCGGGTGAAGATCTTCTCGCATCTGCACCGGCTCGGGCTCGACTACTACGAGCGTGAGCTGACCGGCCGGATCATGACGCGGATGACCACGGACGTCGACGCTTTGTCGACATTCCTGCAGACCGGACTGGTCACCGCCCTGGTCAGCGTGCTCACCTTCTTCGGCATCCTGGTCGCGCTGCTCGCCCTGGACGTCCAGCTGGCGCTGCTGGTCTTCGCGACCCTTCCGCCGCTCGTGCTGGCCACCTGGGTGTTCCGGCGCAAGTCGGTCCGGGCGTACGAACTGGCCCGTGAACGCGTCGGCGTCGTCAACGCGGACCTCCAGGAGAACGTCGCCGGGCTGCGCATCGTGCAGGCGTTCCGCCGGGAGCGCGTCGGCGCCGTCCGGTTCGCGGAGCGCAGCAGCGCGTACCGCGAGGCCCGGGTGCGCGGACAGTTCCTGATCTCGGTGTACTTCCCGTTCGTGCAGTTGCTGTCCAGCGGTGCGGCCGCGCTGGTGCTGATCGTCGGCGCCCAGCGGGTCGGCGCGGGGACGCTGACCGCGGGCGCGCTCGTCGCGTACCTGCTCTACATCGATCTGTTCTTCGCGCCGGTGCAGCAGCTGTCGCAGGTCTTCGACGGCTACCAGCAGGCGTCGGTGTCGCTCGGCCGGATCCGTGAACTGCTGCGGGTGCCGAGCACCACCCCGGCCGCGGCCCGGCCGCTGGCCGTTCCGTCGCTGCGCGGCGAGATCACCTTCAAGGACGTGCACTTCCGGTACGGGGACGGCGCCGAGGCGCTGAGCGGCGTGGACCTGCGCATCCCGGCCGGGCAGACGGTCGCCTTCGTCGGCGAGACGGGCGCGGGCAAGTCCACGCTGGTCAAGCTGGTCGCCCGGTTCTACGACCCGACCGGCGGCGGCGTCCTCGTCGACGGCACCGACATCCGCGAACTCGACATGACGGCCTACCGGCAGCGGCTGGGCGTCGTACCGCAGGAGCCGTACCTCTTCGCCGGAACGGTGCGCGACTCCATCGCCTACGGACGGATGGACGCGACGGACGCGGAGGTCGAGGCCGCGGCCCGGGCGGTCGGTGCGCACGAGATGATCGCGACGCTCGACGGCGGCTATCTGCACCGGGTCAGCGAGCGCGGCCGCAACCTGTCCGCGGGGCAGCGGCAGCTGATAGCCCTGGCCCGGGCCGAGCTCGTCGATCCCGACATCCTGCTGCTGGACGAGGCGACGGCCGCGCTCGACCTCGCCACCGAAGGACTGGTCAACCAGGCCGCCGACCGGCTGGCGGTGCGGCGCACCACGCTCGTCGTCGCGCACCGGCTGACCACGGCCTCGCGCGCCGACCGTGTCGTCGTGCTCGACCACGGCCGCGTCATCGAGGACGGCACGCATGACGAACTGCTCGCCGCGGACGGGCGATACGCCCGGTTGTGGCGCACATTCGTCGGTGAAGTACGGGCCGCCGCCTGATATTTCACCGTCCCAACGCCCTCTGGTGGTAAGACTCTCGCTCCCCTAGGTTCGCGGCAACGTCCGTGAACCCAGGGGAGGGTGCATGCGTAAGGCGCTCAGATGGCTGCTGTCACTGATGCTGCTCGTCGGCGCGACCGGTGCGGTCGGGGCCGGTGCGACGGGGACGGCCACCGCTGCGGATTCGGCCGGTGCGGATTCGGCTCGTGCGGATTCGGCTCGTGTCGACTCGGCGAGTGCGGATATCAAGGACCGCATCCTGGCGATACCCGGGATGACCCTCATCGAGGAGAAGCCGGTCACCGGCTACCGGTACTTCGTTCTCAACTACACCCAGCCCATCGACCACCTCCGCCCCTGGAAGGGCACCTTCCAGCAGCGGCTGACGGTGCTCCACAAGGCGACCGACCGCCCGACGGTCTTCTTCACTTCCGGCTACGGGCTCTCCACCAACGCGAGCCGTTCGGAGCCGACCCGGCTCATCGACGGCAACCAGGTCTCCATGGAGTACCGGTTCTTCACACCGTCCCGTCCCGCCGAGCCGGCCGACTGGTCCAAGCTCGACATCTGGCAGGCGGCGAGCGACCAGCACCGGATCTTCCAGGCGCTGGACCGCATTTACCACCAGAACTGGATCGACACCGGCGGCAGCAAGGGCGGCATGACCGCCACCTACTTCCGCCGCTTCTACCCGAACGACATGGACGGCACGGTCGCCTACGTCGCGCCCAATGACGTGGTCAACAAGGAGGACTCGGCCTACACGGAGTTCTTCAAGACCGTCGGCAACGCGGACTGCCGCGCCGCGCTCAACGCTGTGCAGCGCGAGGCGCTGGTACGCCGGGACGAGATCGTCGCCCGCTACCAGAAGTACGCCGACGACAACGCGCTGACCTTCACCACCGTGGGCAGCGCCGACAAGGCGTACGAGAACGTCGTGCTGGACCTGGTGTGGGCGTTCTGGCAGTACCACCTGGAGTCGGAGTGCCCGACCGTCCCCAAGCCGACCGCGACCACCGATGAGCTGTACAGCTTCATCGACACCATCTCCGGCTTCGACTTCTACACCGACCAGGGCCTGGAGTACTACACGCCGTACTACTACCAGGCAGGCACCCAGCTCGGCGCGCCCACCTTCGCGACCCCGCACCTCAAGGGGCTGTTGCGCTACCCCGGCATCTACCAGCCGCGCTCGTACGTGCCGCGGTCCATCCCGATGACCTTCAAGCCGTGGGCGATGCCCGACGTGGACAACTGGGTGCAGCACCACGCCCAGCGGATGCTGTTCGTGTACGGAACGAACGACCCCTGGGGTGCAGAACCGTTCCGGCTCGGGAAGGGCGCGAAGGACTCCTTCGTGATGTGGGCGCCCGGTGCCAACCACGGCGCCAACATCGCCGCGCTCAAGCCCGCGGACAACGCCAAGGCGACCGCCGAGGTGCTGAAGTGGGCGGGCGTCACCCCGGCCACGACGCTCGCCCCCTCGTTCGACGCGAAGCTCGACGTACCGAACGACGTCATGGAGCGCCACCCGCTGTAGCGCGGGTCCCGGTCCCGGATGTGATCCCGGGACCCGGGCCGGTCCCGGAGCTCCGGGACCGGCCCGGGGGATCAGGGCGTGATCTGAGCAAGGACGGGGTTCACAGCCGGCGGGCGCATCCGACGCCCGCCGGCCCGACGCTCACGAACAGAGCCGTTCCCGGCGGGCATTGCGCGCGATCAGGTGCGATCACATCCACCCGGTACCCGGGCTTGTTCCGGCTGGAACGGTCACAGGCCGTCTCCTTCACCTGGCCGGCACCCGCGGTGTAGACGCAGTCGCCGACGATGGTGCGCGGACCACCGCCCGCCCCCGGGTCACCGGGGTGCGGGCCGTCGCGTTTGCGCATACAGGCGTACCCCGGCGACCGGCCGGACGGCACGGACAGGACGAAGTCCGTCGTCTCCGGACACCGGTCTCCCGCCCGCACCGTCGGGACCGTCGAGGTCCCCTGGGCGGCGGTCGGCGCCGCCGGCGATGACGCATCCGGCAGCGGACCGTAGAACCGGACCGTGACCTCGGCGATGGCGTTCGGGTCCGAGCACGCCACCTCCCGGTACGAGCCCAGCGGATCGCTCTGCGCACACGCGCCCTCCGCGAGGAACGCCGTATCCGTGCCCGCGGGCGTCAGCGTCGGTGAAGGGGCGGCCGATCCTGCCCCCGAACCGCCGCCCGCCGTCCCCCGGAACGGTGTGCAGGCCGCGAGCGCGGTGAGGAGGGCGAGCGCGAACACCACGGCGGCCGAGACCACCGCGGTGTGCAGAAACGATCCGAAATGGCCGTACCCGCGCATGATGGCCCCCTAGGCTTCCCCCGCGCAACATGCACCCATACGTCAGGGTAGGGGGTGGAACCGGCGGAGGGGAGGGCCCGCCGGCTCCGGGTTGGCCCGGCACCTTCCCGGACCGCCCGACACCTGACCCGATGTGTTCTCCGGGGGCCTCGGCTACCGGTATTTCAGCCCGTGTCCGATCGGATAGAGCGTCTGTTCCGGATCGTCCGCGCGCGGCACCGCGACCGGCAGCCGGCCCGTCGGAGCCGCCCTGCCGGCGATGACCCGGGCCACCGCGCGCATCGACACATCGGTCCAGCCGTACACGGCGATTCCGGCCGCGACGCCGCCGAGCCACGCGATGTCGTACGGATTGCGGAGGGCGATCTGGACGACCGGGACGCCGGTGGCCACCAGCGCCTCCACCAGGGCGATCTGGCCGGCCGCGGCCGCCGTGACGTTGTACGTGCCGATGACGACGCCGTCCTTGCCGCGGGCGGCCGCGACGGCCTCGTCGATGACGGCCTGGCCGGGCGCGGTGCCGGTGGGCAGCGCCTGCGCGGGGTGGCCGAGGTCCGTGAGCGCCTTGGCGAGGACCGAGGTCGGCGGGCCACCCGTGCCGGACGGCGCGGCCGGATCCGCGCCGACCACGAGCAGGTTCCGATGTGCGCGGCGCGGCAGCGGCAGGATCCGGGAGGGGTTGGAGAGCAGGGTGACGGTACGGTCGGTGATCCGGTCGGCGGTCGCGAGGTGCGACCGGATGCCGACCGCCCGGTCGACGCCCTGATGCGTGACATACGGATTGCGGAACAGGCCCCTGCGGGCCTTGAGTTCCAGGATCCTGACGAGGGACTCGTCGATCCGCTGCTCGGTGATCTCCCCGGACGTCAGGGCGTCGAGTACCGCGTTCCAGGCGATGTCGAGGAGCGGCGGGTTCAGCAGCTGGTCGGCGCCGGCCTTCAGGGCGAGCACGGGCACCCGGTCGTCGCCGTACTTCTGCCGCACACCGGCCATGCCGAGCGAATCGGTGATCACGACACCGTCGTAGCCGAGTTCCTCCCGGAGGATCCCGGTGAGGATGGGGCGGGAGAGGGTGGCGGGGTCCCCCGAGTCGTCGAGCGCGGGAACCAGGATGTGGGCCGTCATGATCGAGTCGATCCCGGCGGCGATCGCGGCACGGAACGGCGGGGCGTCGATCCGCCGCCACTCGTCCAGCGAGTGGGTGATGACCGGCAGGTCGAAATGGCTGTCGGTGCCGGTGTCGCCGTGGCCGGGGAAATGCTTGGCGGTGGAGGCGATGCCGGCCCCCTGGTACCCCTTGACCTGGGCCGCCGCCAGAGCGGCGACAGCCTGCGGATCGGCGCCGAAGGACCGTACGCCGATCACGGGGTTGGCAGGATCGATGTTCACGTCGGAGACCGGAGAGAAGTTCTGGTTGACGCCCATGGCGCCGAGCTCGGTGCCGACGACATGGGCCGCTGCGCGGGCGTCGTGCGGATCGCCGTCGGCGCCGAGCGCCATCCCGCCGGGGAAGAGCGTTGCGGGGGAGCCGATCCGGGCGACCGCACCCTGCTCCTGATCGGTGGAGATCAGCAGCGGGATCGGAGTCCCATGGGCCAGCCCGGCGCGCTGGATGCCGTTGGAGAGGTCGGCGATCTGGTGCGGGTCCCGGGTGTTGTGGGCCCAGCTGAAGTAGATGATGCCGCCGAGGTGGTACTTGGCGATCAGTTCGGCGGCGTCGGAGACGCCCATCTCGCTCTGGTTGGACGCGACGTCCACGGGGTCGGGGTCGGTGGCGGAATGGCCGTAGACCCGCATCACGAAGAGCTGGCCGACCTTCTCCGCCCGGCTCATCCGCGCGATGATCGCGCGGATGAGTCTGCGGTCCGGGACGGCGGCCTGGGCCGACGGGACGCCGGCGGCGAAGGCGCCCGCCGTGACGGCGCTGGCGGCCGCGGTGGCGAGAACGGTGCGGCGGGATGGCTGGTGGTGCATGTCGAACTCCTTCCGGCTGGAGGAGATGAGCACGCTGAAAGTTTTCTTCAGTTGAAACGGATAGCCGGAAAGTTTTCGTCAGTCAATGGCTGTGACGCGAGTCGGCAGCACATTCACCGGGACGGCCAGCACCGCCGCGTAGATCTCGGGCCGGATGCAGCGGAGGTTCTCGCCTTCGGTCGGCGACGCCGACACCCGCCCCTCGGGAGTGATGAGGAGCGCGGCGCCGGTGGGCCGGCAACCGGACAGCTTGAATCCGAAGCGCCGTTCACCGCTCTTCAGCGGATGCGCGGCCAGCTGTGCGCGTACGGCGGCGGCGCCGGCGGCGGGCAGACCCGCCAGGTAGGCGTTCAGCTGGGCGGGCTGGGTCACTTCCGAACCCTTGGGCCCCTGGCCCTGGGCGGTCCCGCCCTCGAGGTGCGTGAACGCCACCGTCGTACCGGGGCCGGGCGCGGTGGCCGCCGCACCTCCGGTCCCGAACACCGGATGCTTCGGCATACGGTCGCGCGGCACCTCGAAGACCACCGTGACCTGATAGGCGACGAGGCATTCCGGCTTGGGCTTCGGCTGGATGACCCCGAGGGTCAGCCGGTCGCCACTGGCGAGCAGCACGGCCCCGGTGGCCTGGCTGCAGCCGGTGGTCTCCACCCAGCCCACCAGCACATTGCGCGAGAAGTCGGTCTTCTGGGCGCGCTGGGCGATCTCGCGGGCCGCCGTCGGATCGGATCCCGCGAACCAGCTCGGGAAGCGGGACAGCTCGAGTTCGCTGTTGACCACCGAGTGCACCGCGGGTGGCCGGTGCACCCCGGCGGAGAGGTACACGGCTCGGGACTCGATCCCGTGGGCCCCGGACTGGACGGGTGTGGTCGCGGTACCGGCGGACGACGGACTGCCCGACGGAGTACCACCGGTCGACGGCGGAACCCCCGTCGCCGAGGCGGTGGGGCTGTGGTCGCCCCCGGCACTGTCGGAGGGTGGCGCACCGGTGGTGGGCCGGTCCTGGCCGCAGCCGGTGGACAGGGCTGTCAGTGACGCGGCCAGCACCGCGACCGACACGGCTCTACGGAGCTTCATCAGCAGCATGTGGCTTGGACGGGCGGATTCCACGACCGGTTCCGTGCGGTGGCTGAACATGGCTCCATCGTCGGGTCGGCCGAGGTCACCGGGCAGGGTGTGATGCGCCGTTTGGCCGAAAACGCACGGATCGCCCCTGGCATGGACCGGCTCCGCGCACTCTCTTCCTGGCATGGCGCGGCCCCGTACGGGCCGCCCCGCGACCGGCGCACGGCCGGCCCCGGTGTCATGCCGAGTTGGCGAGCAGCCGGGACAGATGCTGCCGGGCCGGTGACAGCAGCTCCGGAAGATCCGCGGCCTGCGGGTACCAGCGCTTCTCGTACTCCCAGCACAGCCAGCCGTCCCAGTCCCCCCGGCTCAGCACCTCCACCGTCTCCGCCAGCGGCAGCACACCCGCCCCGAGCGGCAGCGGAGTGGTGTCCTCGGCCGAGGCGATGTCCTTGACCTGCACATACCCCAGGTGCGGGGCGAGTACGGGGTAGGTCTCGGACGGCTGCTCACCACCGCGCCAGGTGTGCATCACATCCCAGATCGCGCCCACACTGCCGTGCCCGACCAGCCCCAGGATCCGGGCCGCGTCCGCTCCGGTCGGGTGCGAGTCGTGCGTCTCGAGCAGCACCTTCACTCCGAGGCGGGCGGCGTCCGGTGCGACCGCCGCGAGGCGCCGTGCGGCGTACAGGTCGGCCTCCGCCGCCGGCAGTTCCCCACCGCCGGGGAAGACCCGCACGAACGGGGCCCCCAGATCGGCCGCGAGGGCCAGGTTGGCCCGCAGGTCCGTCAGTACCGGCTCGTCGTCACCCGGCGCGGCGACCTTGGCGTAGGCCGCCACCGTCAGGATCTCCACCCCCGACTTCTCGAACTCGGCCACGACCGCGCTCCGTTCCGCCGCCGACAGGCCGGTGTGGACGGGTTCCTCGGCGTTGGCCCGGATCTCCACACCGTGGAAACCATGCTCAGCGGCGAGACGGACGACCTGCTCGATGGGGAGTGCGGGGACGCCGAGTGTGGAGAACGCGAGCTTCATCCGGCGGACACTAGGCACCACGCCGGGCATGGTCAACCTCCCACGGCGCTCTCGGTGCGCGCCGCCGCGATCCGGCCTAAAGCGCCAGGCGCCAGTCCTGTCCCACGAGGTCCTTGCCGAAGCTGTGATGCGGTATCTCCGCGACGAGCTCGAAGCCGGCCCGCTGGTAGATCTTCCGGGCCGCCCCCAGCACATCGTTCGTCCACAGCACCAGCTCGCGGTACCCGGCGTCGCGGGCGAAGGATATGCAGCGCTCCACCAGCCGGTCGCCTATCCGATGGCCGCGCGCACCCGGCTCCACCAGAAGCAGCCGCAGCCGCGCGACGCCGGGCGCATCGTCACGGACGCAGAAGACACAGCCGGCCGGCACGCCGTCGAGCTCCGCCATCCACAGCGCCTCGCAACCGGGATCCGGATCGGCGGCGAAGTCCGCCACGATGCGGGCCACCAGCGCTTCGTACTCGCTGTTCCAGCCGAACTCGGCCGCGTACACCGCCGCGTTCCGCTGGATCACCCATCCCAGGTCGCCGGGGTTCGGTCCGCGCAGCTCGATCCGGGCCGGGGCCGGCCGGCGGTCGTCGCGCAGTATCTCCCGGACGGTGCGCATGGCCTCGGCCAGCCGCGGGCGGTCCTCCTCGGGCACCTCGCTGAGCAGCGACCCGACGGCGTCCTCCGCCCGCTTCTCCAGCAGGGTGGCAGCCTCCCGGCCCTGCGGGGTCAGCTCTATGCGCTGCCGCCGGGCGTCCTGCTCGGACGGCGCGCGGGTGACCAGCTGGTCCTGTTCGAACTTCGACAGCATGCGGCTCAAATGCCCGGCGTCGAGCGAGAGTTCCACCCGGAGGTCGGCGGCGTCGGTCCGCCGGGAGTGCGCCAGCTCGTACAGCACCCGCGCTTCGGTCAGCGTGTAGGGAGTATGCAGATGGCGGCTGTAGTCCAGCGCGCCGATGAGGTTGGTGTAGAAGCGGTTGAAGGCACGGATCTCTTGCACGGCCATGGGAGCACCTCGGCATTCACCCTCGAAATTCCTTTGCCTGAGTCAAAGGTAAGCCGACGAGGACGCCACGAAAAGGCCTGTGGATAACTTCCCGACGCCCCTGCGAGCCCCTGTGAACGGCCCTGCGGAATCCCGCGACGCCCTCGCACGACGGCCTTCCGGGCGTCCCGCGAACCCCTCGGCCCACGGTTCAGGCGGAGCCGGCCCGCGGCCGTGCCGTGGACGCCCGCACCATCAGCTCGGTACGGATCGTCGCGAGGCCGCCGGGCGGCGGGGCCTGGCGCCCCATGACGAGGCGGCCGGCCCGGGCGCCCGCCTCCTGCAGCGGAATGCGGACCGTCGTCAGGGCCGGCGCGGTGTCCACGCTGAACGGGAGATCGTCGAACCCCGCCACCGAGACATCGTCCGGAATGCTCAGCCCCTGGTCGCGCACGGCCGCGCACACGCCGAGCGCGACGGTGTCGTTGGCGGCGATGACGGCGGTCAGCGCGGGCTCCCTGCGCAGGAGTTCCAGCGCCGCGTCATAGCCGGAGGAGCGGTCGTACGAGCCGTGCACCGTGAGCCGGTCGACGGCGGGACCGGTGGACGGCAGATCGTGGTCCGCCAGTGCCGCCCGGTGGCCCTCCAGCCGGTGCCGGGTGGTGGTGCGGTCGGCGGGACCCGCGACGTACCCGATCCGGCGGTGGCCGAGGGAGAGCAGGTGCTCGGTCAGCCGCCGCGCGCCGCCCCGGTTGTCGAACGCGACGGTCGCGACGGGGATCCCCGTGGCCGGCTCCAGCGGAGGCCGTCCGCACAGCACGATCCGCGTGCCGGACTCCGCGAGCCGGGCGAGCCGGGCGGCGACCGCCGCGCTGTGCTCCGCGCCCTCGACCGCGCCCCCGGTGATCACCACGCCGGCCGCACGCTGGCGTTCCAGCAAGGTGAGGTACGTGAGTTCGGCCTCGGGGGAGCCGCCGGTGTTGCAGACCACCGCGAGCTTGCCGCCGCCGGGCGCGGACGGGTCGCTGATCTCGGCCTGGACGGCGCTCGCGATCAGTCCGAAGAACGGGTCCGCGACGTCGTTGACGAGTACCCCGACCAGGTCGGAGGTGGCGGCCGCCAGACCTCTGGCCTGCCCGTTGACCACATAGTCCAGGTCTTCGACGGCCCGCTGGACGCGTTCGCGCGTGCTGCCCGCGACCGGGTAGTTGCCATTGAGGACGCGCGAGACGGTCGCGGACGACACCCCGGCGCGCGCCGCGACATCGGCGAGGGTCACTGCCATCTGCGTCCGTACCTCCTACTGGCCCGTCCCGGGACCGCACCGCCCGTTGCCGGACATGTTCTCACCTTGTCGGATCGGCCCGCTTCCGGCTAGCGTGCCAGAGAAGAAAGCGCTTGCTATCGCTTGACGGGCGGTAGCGGCCGAAGGGGAGGACCCAACGTGACACGCAGGACAGTGCGGATCGCCATGAACGGCGTCACGGGCCGCATGGGCTACCGCCAGCACCTCGTCCGCTCGATCCTGAGCCTGCGCGAGCAGGGCGGACTCGACCTCGGGGACGGCACGACGCTGTGGCCCGAGCCGGTCCTCGTCGGCCGTCGGGAGCACGCGCTGCGCGCGATGGCGGACCGGCACGGGCTGGAGCACATCTCCACCGACCTCGACGCCGTCCTGGCCGATCCGACCGTCGAGATCTACTTCGACGCGCAGGTCACCTCGGCCCGCGAGGAGTCGGTGCGCAAGGCCATCGCCGCCGGAAAGCACATCTACTGCGAGAAGCCCACCGCGACGTCCCTGGACAGCGCCCTGGAGCTGGCCCGGCTCGCCACCGCCGCCGGCGTCAAGCACGGCGTGGTCCAGGACAAGCTCTTCCTCCCCGGCCTGCTCAAGCTCAAGCGGCTCATCGACGGCGGCTTCTTCGGACAGGTCCTCTCCATCCGCGGCGAGTTCGGCTACTGGGTCTTCGAGGGCGACTGGCAGAGCGCCCAGCGGCCCTCCTGGAACTACCGTTCGCAGGACGGCGGCGGCATCGTCGTCGACATGTTCCCGCACTGGGAGTACGTGCTCCACGAGCTGTTCGGACGGGTCCGCACCGTTCAGGCGCTGACCGCCACCCACATCCCGCGGCGCTGGGACGAGGACGGCAAGCCGTACGACGCGACCGCCGACGACGCCGCGTACGGCATCTTCCAGCTCGACAGTGGCGCCATCGCCCAGATCAACTCCTCCTGGACGGTGCGCGTCAACCGCGACGAACTGGTGGAGTTCCAGGTCGACGGCACGCACGGCTCGGCCGTCGCGGGCCTGCGGGACTGCCGGGTGCAGCACCGCTCCGCCACCCCCAAGCCGGTCTGGAACCCCGACCTCCCGGTCACCGAGCCCTTCCGAGACCAGTGGCAGACGGTCCCGGACAACGCCGAGTTCACCAACGGATTCAAGAGCCAATGGGAGCTGTTCCTGCGCCACGTCGTGCTCGACGAGCCCTGGCAGTGGGACCTGCTGGCCGGCGCGCGCGGCGTCCAGCTCGCCGAACTGGGCCTGAAGTCGTCCGCCGAGGGCCGGCGCCTCGACGTCCCGGAGCTGTCCCTGTGAGCGGCCGGGCAGCGATCGAGCTCCCCAGCGCCACCGGGGAACTACGTTCCTATGTGCCGCGTTCCGAGCCAGTTGTCCACGCCCTGGGCGGCGAACTGCGCAGCCGGGTCGTCTACTCGGCCGCGCACGTCGTCGCCGACCCCTGGCGCAGCGCCGCCGGCGAACCGGCGGCCATCGACTGGGGCGCCACCCTCGCCTTCCGCCGCCACCTGTGGTCACAGGGTCTGGGTGTCGCCGAGGCGATGGACACCGCCCAGCGCGGCATGGGTCTGGACTGGGCGGCCGCAGCCGAACTGATCCGCCGCTCCTCCGCCGAGGCCCGGGCCACCGGAGGCCGCATCGCCTGCGGCGTCGGCACGGACCAACTCGTCGCGCCCGCCCGGACGCTCACCGAGGTGACCGCCGCCTACGAGGAGCAGCTGGCCGTCGTGGAGGAGTCCGGATCGCAGGCCGTCCTCATGGCGTCCCGCGCGCTGGCGGCCCTGGCCAGGACCCCTGACGACTACGTCGAGGTCTACGGCCACCTGCTGCGCCAGTCCGCGGAACCGGTCGTTCTGCACTGGCTCGGTCCGATGTTCGACCCCGAGCTGGCCGGCTACTGGGGCAGCGAGGACCTCGACGCGGCCACGGAGACGTTCCTGGACGTCATCGCCGCCCACCCCGACAAGGTCGACGGCATCAAGGTGTCGCTGCTCGACGCCCGGCGTGAGGTGGAACTGCGCCGCAGGCTGCCCAAGGGTGTGCGCTGCTACACCGGCGACGACTTCAACTATCCCGAGCTGATCGAGGGCGACGAGCAGGGCTTCAGCCATGCGCTGCTCGGCATCTTCGATCCGCTGGCGCCGCTCGCCGCCGCCGCCGTCCGCACCCTGGACACCGGGGACGCGGCCGGCTTCCGGGCGCTTCTCGACCCGACCGTGGAGTTGTCCCGGCACCTGTTCGGCGCTCCGACGCGCTACTACAAGACCGGTGTGGTGTTCCTGGCCTGGCTGGCGGGCCACCAGTCGCACTTCACCATGGTGGGCGGTCTGCAGTCGGCCCGCTCCCTCCCGCATCTCGCGCGCGCCTACGAACTGGCCGACGGTCTCGGCCTGTTCCCCGACCCGGCGCTGGCCGAGGCCCGGATGCGGCAGCTGCTCGTCATCCACGGGGTCGCCGCATGAGCGCGGACCGTAGGACCGCCGGCAGCGGGAGCCCCGACATCAGACGCCAGGGCCGTACGACTGCCGGCCCTGTGACCGCTGGCGGCGCGACGGCCGGTGATCTGGCGCGGCTGAGCATCAACCAGGAGACCGTCAAGCAGTGGTCGCTGCCCGAGCTGGCGGCGGGTTGCGCCGGGCTCGGAGTGCCCGGTGTGGGCCTCTGGCGCGCGCCGGTGCAGGAGTACGGCGTCGAGCGGGCCGCCCGTCTGATGCGGGAAACCGGCCTCCAGGTGACGTCCTTGTGCCGGGGCGGCTTCTTCACCGCGAGCGATCCGGTCGCCCGGCGCACGGCGATGGACGACAACCGGGCCGCGATCGACGAGGCGGCCGTCCTGGAAACCGGCACCCTGGTGCTGGTTTCGGGCGGGCTGCCATCAGGAGAGCGCGATATCGCGGCCGCACGGGAGCGGGTCGCCGACGCACTGGCCGAGCTGGCTCCGTACGCCGCCGAGCGGTCGGTGCGCCTGGCGATCGAGCCGCTGCACCCGATGTACGCGTCGGACCGCTGCGTCGTCTCCACGCTCGGCCAGGCACTGGACATCGCGGAGCGCTTCCCCGCCGAGCGGGTCGGGGTCGTCGTGGACACCTACCACCTGTGGTGGGACGACCGGGTCCCGGCGCAGATCGCCCGCGCCGGCGCGGCGGGCAGGATCGCGGCTTTCCAGCTCGCGGACTGGGTCACCCCGCTGCCCGAGGGCGTGCTGCTGGGGCGCGGTCAGCTCGGTGACGGCTGCGTTGACCTGCGCGGATTCCGTGAGCAGGTCGACGCGGCCGGGTATTCGGGCGCCGTGGAGGTGGAGATCTTCAACCCCGCCCTGTGGGCGCGGGACGGCGCCGAAGTGGTCGCGGAGATCGCCCACCGGTACCGCGAACACGTGCTCTGAAGAATCTTCAAATTAATTCTGTCGGGCGTACAACCCTTCTGGGGGGTGGTCGGTCTTATAGGCATCAAGGTTCCCGGGAGGGGTTCGGGGAACTGAGGTAGTGATATGCGCCCGAGGGGGGCTTCGGGGGTACTGGGGGGAAACGCAAAGGGGTCCGGCTCACGCCGGACCCCTTTCGTCTGTCCGGGGACAGGTCACCGTCCCCGCATGCCCGCAGGGCTCATCTCTTGGACCGGGCCCGCTTGGCGAGCACGGTCGCCACCACGGGGATGACGAGTTCGAGCGCCCCGGCGACGGCCGCGACCGGCAGACCGGTCTTCTTCGACACGGCTCGGGCGGTCGGCGCCGTCACCTTGCGCAGTACGGCGACCAGCATGCCGCCGCCCGTCACCGAGGCCGGTCCGCCGAGCCCGGCGAAGCCGACGGCTCCGGCCGGCGGCTCGGGTTCTGCGGCGGCCTGTTCCAGCGCCTGGCTGAGTTCCGCGGTGCCGCCCGGGGTGACCGCGTCGTCGGTGAGGACACCGGTCAGCGAGGTGACCGAGGTCCCCACGAGCTTCCGGGCCGATTCCGGATCCGTGCCCAGCACTCCGGCGATCTCCTGGATCTGGTCGTCGCCGAGTTCGGACAGCACTTCGTTCTGCAGCGGTTGGTCGCTCATACTCCGGACGCTACGCGCGAAGGCGGTCCGGGGCCCGTGATGGTCGGCCGAACGCGTTAGGCGGTCCGTGAGCTGTGCGGGCCCAGCGCAGGGACGCGTAGACGATGAGGTTGTCCACGGGGTGCCCGGCGGCGTCCAGGGCGCCGTCGCAGCGGGGCGCCGCGGTTGTCCACAGGCGTACCCGGAGTGTCGGGGGCAGGCGGTACCTTCGGACCAGATCGCCGACGAGCAGCAGCCGGGCAGCCGCTGGAAAGTCGCGGAGCGCCGCTGGGGGAGGGGAGGCCGGGCCATGGGGGACGCGCGACTCGCCGTGCTCGAAGCCGTCCTGGAGCGGATCACCTACGCCAACGAGGACAACGGCTACACGGTCGCGCGGGTCGACACGGGTCGCGGCGCCGGTGATCTGCTGACCGTGGTCGGCGCCCTGTTGGGCGCGCAGCCGGGCGAATCGCTGCGCATGGAGGGCCGTTGGGGCTCCCATCCGCAGTACGGCAAGCAGTTCACCGTGGAGAACTACACGACCGTCCTGCCCGCGACGATCCAGGGCATCCGCCGATACCTCGGTTCGGGGCTGATCAAGGGGATCGGGCCCAAGATCGCCGACCGGATCGTGGAGCACTTCGGTACCGAGACCCTGGACGTCATCGAGGGGGCACCGAAACGGCTGATCGAAGTGCCGGGGCTCGGGCCGAAGCGGACCAGGATGATCGCCGTCGCCTGGGAGGAGCAGAAGGCGATCAAGGAGGTGATGGTCTTCCTCCAGGGAGTGGGGGTGTCCACGTCCATCGCGGTGCGCATCTACAAGAACTACGGGGACGCGTCGATCTCCGTGGTGAAGAACCAGCCCTACCGGCTGGCCGCCGATGTGTGGGGCATCGGATTCCTGACCGCCGACCGGATCGCCCAGGCGGTCGGGATACCCCATGACAGCCCGGAGCGGGTCAAGGCGGGGCTCCAGTACGCGCTGTCGCAGGCCACCGACAGCGGGAACTGCTTCCTGCCCGAGGAACAGCTGCTCTCCGACTCCGTGAAGCTGCTGCAGGTGGACGCCGGACTGGTAATCGACTGCCTCGCGGAACTGGTGGGCGAGGAGGGCGTGGTCCGGGAGTCCGTGCCGGATCCGGAGGGCGGCGATCCGGTGCGGGCCGTGTACCTGGTGCCGTTCCACCGGGCGGAGATCTCGCTGGCCGGCCAGCTGCTCAGGCTGCTGCGCGGGCCGGAGGACCGGATGCCGCTGTTCCAGGACGTCCAGTGGGACAAGGCCCTGTCCTGGCTGGCCGGCCGCACGGGCGCGGATCTGGCGCCCGAGCAGCAGCAGGCGGTGCGGCTGGCGCTGACCGAAAGGGTCGCGGTGCTCACCGGCGGCCCCGGCTGCGGCAAGTCGTTCACCGTGCGTTCCGTGGTGACTCTGGCGCAGGCGAAGAAGGCCAAGGTGGTGCTGGCCGCGCCGACCGGCCGCGCCGCCAAACGGCTGGCCGAGCTGACGGGCATGGAGGCGTCGACCGTGCACCGGCTGCTGGAGCTCAAGCCCGGCGGTGACGCGGCCTACGACAAGGACCGGCCGCTGGACGCGGACCTGGTGGTCGTGGACGAGGCCTCGATGCTGGACCTGCTGCTGGCGAACAAGCTGGCCAAGGCGGTGCCGCCGGGCGCGCACCTGTTGTTCGTCGGGGATGTGGACCAGCTGCCGAGCGTCGGCGCGGGCGAGGTGCTGCGGGATCTGCTGGCCCCGGGCAGCCCGGTCCCGGCGGTGCGGCTCACCCGGATCTTCCGCCAGGCCCAGCAGTCCGGTGTGGTGACCAACGCCCACCGGATCAATTCGGGAGTCCCGCCGATCACCCAGGGGCTGCCCGACTTCTTCCTCTTCCCGGAGGAGGACACCGAGGAGACGGGGCGGTTGACGGTGGAGGTGGCGGCCCGGCGGATCCCTGCCAAGTTCGGCCTCGACCCGCGCCGCGACATTCAGGTGCTCGCGCCCATGCACCGGGGCCCGGCCGGCGCCGGCGCGCTGAACGGCCTCCTCCAGCAGGCCATCACCCCGGCCCGGCCGGATCTCCCGGAGCGCAGGTTCGGCGGCCGGACGTTCCGCGTCGGCGACAAGGTCACCCAGATCCGCAACAACTACGAGAAGGGGGAGAACGGCGTCTTCAACGGCACGGTCGGGGTGGTCACGGCGCTCGACACCGTGGAACAGAAGCTCACCGTGCTCACGGATGAGGACGAAGAGATTCCGTACGACTTCGACGAGCTGGACGAGCTGGCCCACGCGTACGCCGTGACGATCCACCGCTCCCAGGGCAGCGAGTACCCGGCCGTGGTGATCCCGGTCACCACGGGGGCATGGATGATGTTGCAGCGGAACCTGTTGTATACGGCTGTTACCAGGGCGAAACGCCTGGTGGTTCTGGTCGGGTCGCGCAAGGCGATAGCCCAGGCGGTACGCACCGTCTCGGCCGGTCGGCGCTTCACCGCCCTCGATCACCGGCTCGCTCAGGGCGCGAAATAGGCACTCCGTGCCATGTTTCGGCCCTATGGCCGACCCCGAGTGCACGCGCCAGTGCCAAATGGGGGACAGTGGACCTAGTCAGGGCACCTCGAAGAAGAGGCAAAACCGTCGGTGAGGGAATGACGTGAGCGACAACTCTGTAGTACTGCGGTACGGGGACAGCGAGCACAGCTACCCGGTGGTCGACAGCACTGTCGGCGACAAGGGCTTCGACATCGGCAAGCTGCGCGCCGACACCGGTCTGGTCACCCTGGACAGCGGATACGGCAACACCGCGGCCTACAAGTCCGCGATCACTTTCCTTGACGGTGAAGAGGGCATCCTTCGCTACCGCGGTTACCCCATCGAACAGCTCGCCGAACGTGGCAGCTTTATCGAGACCGCGTATCTGTTGATCAACGGTGAGCTCCCGACCGTCGATGAACTTTCCACCTTCAAGGGTGAAATTACTCAGCACACGCTGCTGCACGAGGACGTCAAACGGTTCTACGACGGCTTCCCGCGCGACGCCCACCCGATGGCGATGCTGTCGTCCGTGGTCAGCGCGCTGTCGACGTTCTACCAGGACAGCCACAACCCGTTCGACCCGGAGCAGCGCCACCTGTCCACGATCCGGCTGCTCGCCAAGCTGCCGACGATCGCGGCCTACGCGTTCAAGAAGTCCGTCGGCCAGCCGGTGGTCTACCCGCGCAACGATCTCGGCTACGTCGAGAACTTCCTGCGCATGACCTTCTCGGTTCCGGCCGAGGAGTACGAGCTCAACCCGGTCGTGGTGGGTGCGCTCGACAAGCTCCTGATCCTGCACGCGGACCACGAGCAGAACTGTTCGACCTCGACGGTCCGGCTGGTCGGCTCCTCGCAGGCGAACCAGTTCGCCTCGATCTCGGCCGGCATCAGCGCCCTGTGGGGCCCGCTGCACGGCGGCGCCAACCAGTCGGTGCTGGAGATGCTCGAGGGCATCAAGAACGACGGCGGCGACGTCGACGCCTTCATCCGCAAGGTGAAGAACAAGGAAGACGGCGTGAAGCTCATGGGCTTCGGGCACCGCGTCTACAAGAACTTCGACCCCCGGGCGAAGATCATCAAGGCCGCGGCGCACGACGTCCTCTCGGCTCTCGGCAAGTCCGACGAGCTGCTGGACATCGCGCTCAAGCTCGAGGAGCACGCGCTCAGCGACGACTACTTCGTCTCGCGCAAGCTCTACCCGAACGTGGACTTCTACACGGGTCTGATCTACCGGGCCATGGGCTTCCCGACCACCATGTTCACGGTGCTCTTCGCGCTCGGCCGGCTTCCCGGCTGGATCGCGCAGTGGCACGAGATGATCAAGGAGCCCGGATCCCGTATCGGCCGCCCGCGGCAGATCTACACGGGCGTCGAGCTGCGGGACTACCTTCCGGTCGAGTCCCGCTGACCGCAGGCCACAGGCGGCGCGGCAAGCGGCGGTGCATACCGCCGCCGACGCCGCGGCGCACAGTTCGCGGAGCATGAAGAAGCGCCCCGCGCTAGATCCCCCCACGGGTCCGGCGCGGGGCGCTCCCGTCCCCCGGATCGGATCCCCCCACGGGTCCGTACCGGGTGCTGGGTGACGCGCTATGCCGGGACGAGAAAGTCCGAGAGGGCCGCTCAAGCTCTCCGGGCACTTTCGCCCCGGCGACGCGATTGGGCCGTCCCCCAAGACGACCCGCTCTTTCATCCCACCAACGCTCCCCGGGAGCGTGGTGTTCCCCTCCATAGACCCACGAGTGGCGGTAATGGTTACGTTCCATTCGGTGTGATCTACGTCTCTTTCCGGACGCCCGCCCCACTCGCAGACCGAAACGGTCCATCCCGTAGCGTGCTGTCACTTCTCGAGGGGCGGAGCGCATGGCACAGAACGAGGCAGTGGGCCGGAACATCGTGGTGACCGGTGGCGGTACGGGCATCGGCCGGGCCATCGCGACCCGGCTCGCCGGGTCGGGGGACCGGGTCACGATCGTCGGCCGCCGCCGGGACGTGCTCCGGGCCACCGCCGAGGAGCTGCGCGGCGAGCACGGTCTCGACGTCACTCCTGTCGACTGCGACCTCGCCGATCCCGACGAGGTGGAGACGGCGCTCACCCGGCTTCCGGGCCGGGTCGACGTGCTCGTGAACAACGCCGGCAGCCGGGAGCCGGCGACCGGGCCGGGGCCGCACGGGGTGCGGGCCCGCTGGCGCGGGGACTTCGAACGCAATGTGCTCACCGCGGTGCTGCTGACCGAGTCACTGCGTGACCGGCTCACCACGGACGGCGGCCGGGTGATCACCGTGACCTCGGTCGCGGCGTTGCGCGGCGGCGGCTCGTACGGCGCCTCCAAGGCCGCCCTGCACGCCTGGAACCACTCGCTGGCGGCCCAGCTGGGCCCGCAGGGCGTCACCTGCAACATCGTCGCCCCGGGCACCGTCGCCGGCACCGAGTTCTTCGGCGCCCGGCTCGATGACGCGGAGCTGACGCGCCGGGCCGGCCGTACCCTCGTCGGCCGGGTCGGCAGGCCCGCCGATGTGGCGGCCGCCGTGGTGTTCCTCGCCTCGCCCGAGGCGGCCTTCATCACGGGCGAGATCCTGCAGTGCAACGGTGGCGAGCTGCTCGGCCGGTAGAAGGCGCACGGCCGGTGGGCAAGGCCCGAACGGTGCCCCGCGGTACTCCGGGCCCGCCCGATGCCCGGGTCTGCGACCACAGGTGGACCCGGACCGGTCCCTGAGGATGACCTGTTCCTGGCAATCCCCTGGGAATCCCCCCATCGGGACGAAACTCTCTTGCAGCGCTCCAGTCGCCCCTGCCAGCTTGGGGATACGGGAGGGAAGAGGGGCAGCCTCATGGACGTTGGACACTTCGTGTCGTCACTCGACTTCACCGCCGGTCTCGTCGAGCACCTGCGGGGTGGAAACGTTGTGTGGGCGTATGCGCTGCTGGCCGCCACCACGCTGCCGCCGCTCGTGCCCAACGCGGTGCTGCTCGTCACCGGCGGAGTACTGGCCGCCCAGGGCCGGCTGGACCTCACTCTCGTCCTCGTGGTCGTCGCGCTGAGCGCGCTGGCCGGGGACATGCTGATCCACCGCACCGGCCGGGCGGTGAGCGGCCGCGTCGTATCCCGTATCCACCGCAGGCCGCGCCAGGCCGCCCTCTTGCGATGGGCCGCGCTGCGCATACAGCGGCATGGGGTGCCCTTCGTCATCGCGGTGCGCTTCCTCCCGAGCGGACGCCTGATCGGCGGACTCGCCGCGGGCGTGGTCCGCTATCCGGCACGCCGGTACCTGGCCGGAGCGGGGGTGGCCGAGGCGGTGTGGGCCACGTACTCCGTCGGCGTCGGCTACTTCAGCGGCCGCGCGGCCTCCAACTCCCTGTACGCCGTCGGTCTCGGCCTCGGCGTGTCCCTGCTGGTGGCGGCCGTGGGAGTGCTGGCCCAGTGGGCCTCCAGGACCCGGGAGCGCCGCCAGGTGCCGGTGGCCGTTCCCGCTGCCCTTCCTGCCGGTTTCCCGGCCACCCCGGCCCCGGCGCTCGTTCCGGCTTCGGTCGCCAGACCGGAGAGCGTCCTGGACAAGGATTTCTGCGAGTCCGCCGGGCGGGGTCGCTAGCCAGGGCAACTAGGGCCTGTCCGGTCGATCTTGGGCGGCCCAGGCGTCGTCTGGTGCGGTGCCTCGCAAGGCGCCGGAGCGCCCGCATACCGGTTGTATTCGGGCGTTTCGGCAACGCCGCGAGGGGCCGTGCCAGGCGGCGAAGGGGCCGTTCGTGATCGGCCGGACAGGCCCTAGTCGCACGGGGCCTCTAGCCGCGCTGGAGCCGGCCGCCCGTGCTTCCGTGCCCGTTACGGCTCAGTGGTGGCCGAGCGGTGGGCGGGACTCGGTGCCGACGTACGGGGCCAGATAGCGGTACAGCAGGCGCTTCAACTCGTTGATGTACGCGTCCTGTTCCGGGCCCTCCTGCGCGACGACGAGCTCCAGTCCCGTCTTGAACATGGCGAACGCGATCTCGGCGATGCGGGCGCGGTCCGCGGCCGAGAGCAGCGGCGCGCGCAGCTCGATCAGCCGGTCGACGCGTTCCAGCAGCGAGGCGTGCAGCTGATCGTGCTCGTCGGTGACCTTGCCCGGTGTGTCGGGGCCCTTGATCAGGGCGAGGAAGGCCGGGTTGGCGCAGTTGAAGTCGATGAACGGGTCGACGATCCGGTCGATCATCTCGGAGAGCGGCAGGGCGGCGTTCTCCGGAGTGAAGACCAGGCCGTGGGCCTGCTGCATCTGCTGGATGAGCCGGCCGCCGAGTTCGACCGCGATGGCTTCCTTGTTGGGGAAGAACTGGTAGAGCGTGCCCGGGGAGACGCCTGCCTCGCGCGCGATGGCGTTCGTGCTCGCCGCCCGGTAGCCGGACGTGCAGAACACGCTCGCGGCCGCTTCCAGCAGTTGCGTCACCCTGCGCTCGCCGCGCGCCTGGCGACGGCGCGGCTTCTCCTCCACCTCGGACACGTGTAGGCCCCAATCATGATTGACAAACACGAGTGGTCGCTCGCATTCTTGAAAACGCGAGTGGCTGCTCGTGTTTTTCATTCTATGCTCGTTCTACGGGGAGGGGACACCTCAGTGATGCCCGATGTCAACCGCGAGCACGCCGTCGGGGGCTGGACCCGGGCGGTCACCGCCCGGCCCAGGCTGACGCTGCTGCTCGCGCTGCTCTTCACCGCCCTCGCCGTGGTCGCCGGCAGCGGTGTGGCGGACCGGCTGAGCGGCGGCGGGTGGGAGGCTCCGGACTCGGAGTCGTCCTACGCGACCAAGGCGCTGGAGGAGCACTTCCCCGCCTCGCAGCCCAATCTCGTCCTGCTGGTGGACAGCCGCGGAGCGGGCGTCGACAGCCCGCAGGTGGCCGCCGCCGGACGTGACCTGGCCCGCAGACTGGCCGCCGACCCCTCGATCGCCGGTGTCACCTCGTACTGGGCCACCGGAGCCCCCGAGTTGCGGGCCAAGGACCGTGGTGAAGCCATGATCGCGGCCCGGATCGTGGGCGGCGACGATGCGGTGGGCGCCGCCGTCGAGCGCATAGCGCCCGCCTACCGGGGCGTTCAGGGGGCGGTGGACGTGCGGATCGGCGGAGTGGCCGCGGTCCGGCACGAGCTGCAGAGCACCATCGAGGAGGACCTGCTGCGCGCCGAGATGATCGCGCTGCCGGTCACGCTCGTGCTGCTGGTGATGGTCTTCGGCAGCGCGGTGGCCGCCCTGCTGCCACTCGGCGTGGGCATCATCGCGATCCTGGGGACCAACGCGGTGCTGCGCCTCATCACGTCCTTCACCGATGTCTCCCTCTTCGCCCAGAGCCTGACCACGGTGCTGGGGCTGGGGCTGGGGATCGACTACGCGCTGTTCATCGTGCGCCGCTTCCGTGAGGAACTGGCGGACCGGGACGACCCCTTGGGGGCGGTGGGCGCGACGCTGCGTACCGCCGGCCGTACGGTGCTGTTCTCGGCGCTCACGGTCGCCGCCGCGCTCGCGGCGATGCTGGTCTTCCCGCAGTACTTCCTGCGCTCCTTCGCCTACGCCGGTATCGCGGTGGTGCTGCTGGCGGCCGGCGCCGCACTGATCGTGCTGCCCGCCGCACTGGTGCTGCTCGGGCACCGGGTCAACGCACTGGATCTGCGCAGGCTGTGGCGGCGACGGGTCTCCGCCGCGGAGCCGCGCGAGCCCGGAGCCGGATACGCGGCGCTCGCCCGGCTGGTGATGCGGCGTGCTCCGCTCTTCGCCATAGGTGCCACCGCGGGCCTGCTGCTGCTCGGACTGCCGTTCCTGCAGATCCAGTTCGGCACGGCCGACGATCGGCAGCTCCCGGCCGGCGCCGAGTCGCACGCCGTCCAGCAGCACCTACGCGACGCGTTCCCCGGCACTCCGGGCGGCGGCATCACGGTGCTCGCCGAGGGAAGCCCCGGTCAGGACGCGCTCGCCGGGTACAAGGCGAAGCTGGCCGCGCTGCCCGGAGTCGTCACGGTCGACGGTCCCTACGCCGCCCCTTCCGGCGGCCCGGCGTACCTCACCGTGCTGCCCCGGACCGAGGCCGTGGACGCGGCCACCCAGGACCTGGTGGGCGAGATCCGAGCGGTGGACGCCCCGTTCAGGACCTCGGCCACCGGCCAGGCCGCGGTTCTGGTCGATGCGCAGAAGGCCATCGCCGACCGCTTGCCCTGGGCGGTCGGAATGATCGCCGTCGTGACCCTCCTTCTGGTGTTCCTGCTGACCGGAAGCGTGGTGATACCGCTCCAGGCGGTGCTGCTCAACGCGCTGAGCCTGACCGCGATGTTCGGGGCGGTGGTCTGGGTGTTCCAGGACGGACATCTGTCCGGGCTGCTGGGGTTCACCGCGACCGGCAGCATCGAGACCACCCTCCCGGTGCTGATGTTCTGCCTGGCCTTCGGCCTGTCCATGGACTACGGGGTCTTCCTGCTGTCGCGCATCAAGGAGGAGTACGACCGCAGCGGTGACCATGAGGGAGCGATCGTCTTCGGCGTGCGGCGAACCGGCGGACTCATCACCGCGGCCGCGGTGATCCTCGCGGTCGTCATGGTGGCCATCGGTACCTCACGGGTGGCCAACACCAAGATGCTCGGCCTCGGTATCGCCCTGGCCGTCCTGATGGACGCCATGGTGGTCCGCACCCTGCTCGTCCCGGCCGTCATGCGGCTGACCGGTAAGGCCACGTGGTGGGCGCCGCCCGCGCTGCGCCGGTTCCACGACCGGTTCGGCATAAGCGAGGGCGGCGGCGGGGGAGTGGCGCCGGAGGCGGCTCGTGCCCCGCAGCGTGATCATGAGCGGGACCCCGAGCCGGTCCGGTAGTCGTTCGCCGGTCAGGAGCCGGTCGTTGTGGGTGGCGGTCTGAGTCCCGGCGGCCCGGGTACGGGTGTCAGTCGGGATCCCGGCGGCCCCGGTTACCGGGCCGCCGGGCACTCCAAGCTCGAATGGTGTCGGCATACCAGAAGGGTTTGCCGCTCTCCACGACGTCCGGAGCGGGCAGGTGCCCGTGCTTGCGATACGAGCGCACGGTATCGACCTGGACCCGGATATGTGCGGCGATCTCTGCGTACGACCACAGGGTTCGGTCGGTCATGTCACGCACCTCCCTACGGTGGGGTGGCTGTTGATCAGTAACCCTTGTCCTGTGAACGACATGCACTGACAGCCGCATGGGCCTGTTGATCGTTTGTGACACGGAACCCGCGTAACAGTGACAAACGTGGCAGATAGGTGACGATCAGCACCAGGGTGGGGCTAACCCCCGTAGCAATTCGCGGGGCGTCGCCAGTGCACAAGTGAGTGTGCACAAATCATTGTGTACTTATGCCGAAGCAACGACACATCAAGGAGATCGGCGATCTCGGGGCGCTCAAGGCGCTCGCGCACCCACGCCGCCAGCAGATCCTCGAACATCTGGCGCTGCACGGGCCGGCCACCTCGGCCACCCTCGCCCGCGCCCTGGACCTGAACACCGGAGCCACCAGCTACCACCTGCGGGAGCTGGACCGGCACGGCTTCGTCGAGGAGGCCGAAGGGACGGGACGGGGGCGCGAGCGCTGGTGGCGGGCCGCGCCCGCGGACCTGCGCTTCCCGCAGCGCTCCGAGCAGAGCGACGAGATGCGGCCGGTCGTCGACGAGATGAACCGTCTCGCGTTCGCCGCCGACCTCGCGCTCTTCGAGCGGTCCCAGCGCGAGATCGACGGTGTATGGGCGGACGGCCAGCCGTACTCCCGGGGCTCCATCCAGGTGACCCTCCCCGAACTGCGCGAGTTCTTCGAGGAGTACATCGCCCTGGTCAACCGGTACAAGCGAGCCGACGACGCACTGCCGGAGGGCGCGCGAAACGTGCTCACCCGGTTCCTCGCCTTCCCGGCACCGGCCGACGACACCACGAACGGGGATCCGTCATGAACACGCTTGTCACGGACACCGACCGCATCGCGCTCGCGCCGGTACGGCTGGCGGCCGTCACCGCCAAGGAGATCCTCGGCCTCCTGCGCGGCTGTGTGGACGGCACCGGTCAGACCGTCGTCATGGTCACCCACGATCCCGTCGCCGCTTCGTACGCCGACACCGTGCTCTACCTCGCCGACGGACGCATCGCGGGCCGTGACGACGAGCCCAACGCCGACCGGGTGGCCGGGCGCATGACGCACCTGGGGGCTTGGTCCTGATGCTGCACTACGCACTGCAGACCCTGCGGGCCCCCAAGGGCGGCTTCGCGGGAGCCTTTCTCGCCCTGTTCTGTGCCGCGGCGCTCGTCACCGCGTGCGGGGTGCTGCTGGAGACCGGCCTCCGGGGCGAGATCGCGACCGAGCGGTACGCGGCCGCACCGATCGTCGTCGGAGCCGACCAGAACGTGCACCAGACAACCGTCAAGGAGAAGAAGGGCAAGACCAAGGTCAAGAACAAGGCCAAACCGCTCGCGGAGCGGGCCTGGCTGCCGGACACCACCGTGCGGACCGTCCGCCAGGTGCCAGGAGTGCGGGACGCCGTCCCCGAAGTCACCTTCCCCGCCTACGCGGTGGGCCCGGGTGCGGACCGGAGCGGTCCGCTGAGCGGAAAGCCGTCCTTCGGCCACGACTGGGCCTCCGCCGTACTCACGCCCTTCACCCTCACCGAGGGCCGTGCCCCGCAGGCGGACGGCGATCTCGTCGTCGATCGCGAACTCGCCGCGCGGCTGGGCCTGAAGCCGGGCAGCAGTGTCACCGTCCAGTCCACCCGGGCCCCGCGCAGCTATCGCGTCACCGGCATCGCGGCTGCCCAGGACGGTGATCTGCGACAGCAGACCTCGCTGTTCTTCACCACCGCCGAGGCCGGACGGCTGGCCGGTCACCCCGGGCAGATCACCGCGATCGGGGTCCTGCCGGAACCCGGCGCGGACACCGGAGCCCTCGCCACGAACCTCGCCGCCGCCCTGCGGGGCACGAAGGCCCAGGTGCACACCGGAGCCGACCGCGGACCGGTGGAGTCCCCCGACGCGGCCATGGCCAGGATCAAACTGGTCAGCATGGGTGGCGCGATCGGCGGCACCTCACTCCTCGTCGCGGTGCTCGTGGTCGTCGGCACCTTCGCGCTGACCATCCAGCAGCGCTACCGGGAGATAGCCCTGCTGCGCGCCATCGCCGCCACCCCGAAGCAGATCCGCCAGCTGATCGGCAGGGAGGCGCTGCTGGTGGGCCTCGCGGCGGGTGCTCTCGGCTCCGTCGCGGGCCTGCCGGTCGCGTACTGGCTGCACGCCGAGTTCGTCGGCTTCGGCGCCGTGCCGGACACCCTGCGGATCGCCTGGAGCCCCTTCCCGATGTTCGCGGCCGTGGGTGCCGCGCTGCTCGGCGGCTGGTCCGCGGCCCGGATATCCGCCCGCAGGGCGGCCAGGATCCGGCCCGCCGAGGCGCTCTCCGAAGCCGCCATGGAGACCCGTATGTCCCCCTGGGGCCGGCTGCTCGCCGGCGGGCTGTTCCTCGCGGGCGGCATCGTCCTGCTCGTCGTGCTCAGCGGCCTGCGCACCGAACCCGCGTCCACGCCGACCACCTTCCTGACCGTGGTGGTCCTCGCCGTCGCGGTCTCCCTGCTCGGGCCGTTGCTGGCCCGGATCGCCGCCGCGGTACTGGCCGTTCCGCTCCGCGCCTTGCGTATCGGCGGCCACCTCGCCGCCGCCAACGTCCGTACCAACTCCAAGCGCCTCTCGGCGGCCGTCACCCCGCTCGCGCTGCTCGTCGGGATGACCTGCACCGTGATCTTCGTACAGACGACGATGGGTCATGCCGCCCAGCAGCAGGCCTCGGCCGGCAACCGCGCCCAGTGGGTGCTCGGCGCCACCGCACCCGGTGTGCCCGGCGAAGCCGCCGCGGCGGTGCGCCAGGTCCCCGGCGTCACCGCGGTCACCGAGGTCGTACGGACCAGCGTCCGGGTCGGCCTCTCGAAGTACACAGCGCAGGGCGTGACCCCCGCCGGACTGACGACGACCTGGGATCCCGACGTCACCCAGGGCACGCTTCAGGGGTTCGGCGACGGCGACATGGCGCTCAGCGAGGTGGCCGCCGACGGGCTGGGGGTCCGGCCGGGCAGCACCGTACGGCTCACCCTCGGCGACGGAACTCCCGTCGCTCTCAAGGTGACGGCCGTCTACGCCCGCGGCCTCGGCTTCGGCGATCTGACGATGCCCCACGACCTGGCGGCACGACATGTCGACAATCCGCTCGCATCGGCCGTCCTCGTCGCCACCGACGGTCGCGCGGACCGTGCGGCGCTCGGCGCGGCGGTCAAGGGCTTCCCGGGTGTCGCCGTCCTCGACCACGATCAGGCGGGAGCGGTCCAGGCCGAGGTCCAGCAGTCCAACGCCGAGGTCAACTACCTCGCGATGGGCCTGGTGCTCGCCTTCACCGCGATCGCGGTCGTCAACACCCTCGCGATGTCCACCGCCGACCGGTCCAGGGAGTTCGCGCTGCTGCGGCTCGTGGGCACCACCCGCCGGCAGGTGCTGCGGATGCTGCGGCTGGAGGCGCTGACGGTCGTGCTCGTCGGGGCGGTGCTCGGCACCGCGATAGCCCTGGCCACTCTGACCGCGTTCAGCCTCGGCATGACGGGAGCGGCGGCGCCGCGGCTCGACCCCGCCGGATACCTGCTGATCGTGGCCCTGGCGGCGGGTCTCGCCCTGCTCGCCACGGCCCTCCCGGCCCGGCTCGCGCTGCGGGTCCGGCCCGCCGAGGCGATCGGCTGACCGCGAAGAAGTCCCGGAAGAAGTCCCGGAAGGAGTCCGGGAAGAAGTCCGGTTCGAACACTTGCCCTTGTGATTGCTACCGGACAGTATCGGCAGCCATCCGTACGGACCCGAGCCTGAGAGGTGGGCCATGCGCCTGCGCCGTACCGCTACCGCACTCGCCGTCAGCGCCGCCCTCCTGGGCGCCGGAAGCCTCCCCGCCACCGCTCAGACCGGCCAGAGCCACCGTGTCGCTCAGAGCCACCCGGCGGCCCCGGTTGCCGCCGCTCCCCACCGGGCGGCGGCGAGCGCGGCGGCCGGCACCGTCACCACCCCCGACGGCCGGACCTATCTCGCCGACCGCCAGGGCCGCGCCCTCCAGTTGCACGGCCTCAACCTCGGCAAGACCGACACCGTCACCGAGGCCGGTATCGCCGAACTGGCCGCGAGCGGCTTCAACCTTGTACGGCTCAACATCCAGTGGCAGAAGGTCGAACCGCGGCGCGGCCACTACGACACCGGCTATCTGCGCTACCTCGGCCGGGTCATGGACTGGGCGGACCGGTACGGCGTCCTGGTCCTCGTCGACTGGCACCAGGACGTCTTCGGACCGGCCTTCGGTTTCAACGGCGTCCCCGCCTGGGCCACCCGCACCGACGGCATCCCCTACGAACCGCTGCCCGGCGACGACTGGTTCGCCAACTACTTCCAGCCGGCGGTCGGTGCGGCCTTCCGGCACCTCTACGACGACGCCGACCTGCGGGCCGCCCAGGCCGCCGCGTACACCAGGGTCGCCGCGACGCTGCGCGGCCACCGGTCCCTGCTGGGCTACGACCTGTTCAACGAGCCGTTCGGGCCGTTCACCGGCGACCCCACCGACCCGGCCACCCAGATCGAGAACTCCGCCGCGATGGAACGGGGCCGGCTCGCCGGCCTGTACCGGCGGCTGATCGCCGCCGTCCGCACGGCCGACCAGGACGCCTGGCTGTTCGTCGAGCCCACCGTCCTCATCGGCCAGGGCGTCCCCACTCAACTGCCCGGCTTCAGCGACCCACGACACGGCTCCGACCGCATCGGCTACGCCCCGCACTACTACGACACCGCCGTGGAGAACGGCGCCGACTGGGATCCCGCCGATGGGTTCATCGAAGCCTACGAAGCCGTCATCCGCGCCTATCCGGCCGCCCACAGGATGCCGGTCCTGGTCGGCGAATGGGGTCCCGCGAAGGCCACCGGCAGTGGCAACGCCGAGCTGATACGCCGCCAAACAGCGTCCATGCGCGGCTTCGCCACCGGCTGGGCCCTGTGGTACGACTGCCACGCCGCCGAAGGCGGTGGCTACTGCGCCTACGACGCCGACGGCCGACCCGCGCCCGGCAAGGAGCCGGTGTTCGCCGCCTACGCGCCGGCGATCGCCGGGACGCCCGGCGCGGAGTCCTACGACCCCGCCACCCACACGTACACCCTCGCCCTGACCACCACCGCGGTCTCGCGGAGCGCCTGGACGGAACTGCGGCTGCCCGCCACCGCGTTCCCGCACGGCGCCAGGGTGTCCGTCACCGGCGCCCGCGGCGCCCTCGTCCAGCAGGCCCCGGGCGAGGCGCGGATCCTGCTCCCGGCGACCCCGCCGGGGAGGCACGTGACGCTGACGGTCACGGCCCGTTAGAGCCGGGGCAGCCAGCGGGGCCCCTAGTCGGCGCGGATCGCCGCTGCCAGCCTTCCGGCCTCGGCCGCGCCCAGCTTGCGGGCGATATCGGCTTCGCTGATCATGCCGACGAGCGAGTCGCCGTCCAGCACGGGAATCCGGCGGATGCGCTTGTCGGCCATCGCGGCCACGACGCTGTCCGTGGTGTCGCCGGCCATGGCCGTCACGGGCTTCCCGTTCATCAGCTCGGCGGCCCGTATGGCCGACGGGTCATGCCCGATGGCCACACACCGCAGAACGATGTCCCGGTCGGTGAGCACGCCCCGCAGTCCGCCGTCCGAATCGGTGATGGCCAGCGCGCCGATGCCCGCATCCCGCATCCGCTTGGCAGCCACGTCCAGCGTCTCGTGTTCGGAGATGCTTTCCACACCCTTGTGCATGATGTCGCGTGCAGTCGCCACGGAAACTCCGTCCATCGCAGGTAAGCCCCCGCATTGACGCTAGGCGAGCCCGCCCCGCCCTGCATCCGGAGCCGCCCCCTGCTCGCCCACCCGGCTGGCGAACCGGTCACCCGCCCCGAAAGCCCCACCGGCCCATCCTTCGCCGACCACTGGGCCGAACGGGTGCCGAATGGGTGCCGGACGGACGCCGGCCGCGTCCCTACCGGAAATGTCGACACGTATGAGGTACGCCCGCCGGGAGCGGGCCAGCGACGTCGTACGCACTGGGGGGCAGCGACTCACGTGAGTCGCTGCCCCCCAGTGCGTACACAGGGCGCCGAACCGGCACGACCTGCGGAAAGGTTTCCCCGGTACGGGTGAAGCGGTGGTGCCCCCAGCAGGACTCGAACCTGCGGCCAAGTGCTTAGAAGGCACCTGCTCTATCCACTGAGCTATGGGGGCCGGACAGTGGCCGCGGCTGTCTCCGCCCCTGGGTGGTTCCGTGACCTGGCCGGGGTCAAGGATAGGGCGCGGTGGACCTTCTACCGGTTGCTTCACCTCCGTGACACGTTGTGGAGGTTCAGTGAAGCGGTCCGATAATCGCAGGCGGGTACGAATGCTGCACCGCTTTTTCCGCCTCAGTCGGCGGCCGTTGTGCACTCGTTATGCCCGGGTCTCGTCCGGCTCCCTTACCGCCGTATCGGGTGCGTGCAAGCCCAAAAGGCGTGAACTGGGCGGTATACGCTTCAAAAATGCGCCAAAATGGGGCATTCTGCCACTGTGGCGATCTTGGACGTACGGCCCGATCTGCTAGACGCGCTGTCCGCGCTGCGTGACCGCGTCGACGTCGCGCGCTTTCCGTTCCCACTTCCTGGAGCCGCGCGGGCCCGCCGTACCCGCCAGGAGCTGATCGCACAGCTCGACGACTATCTGGTGCCCCGGCTGCGGACCCCCGAAGCGCCGCTGCTCGCGGTGGTCGGCGGATCGACGGGGGCCGGGAAGTCCACGCTGGTCAACTCGCTGGTGGGGCGGCGGGTCAGCGAGGCGGGGGTGCTGCGTCCCACGACGCGCACGCCGGTGCTGGTGTGCCACCCCGCGGACCGGGCCTGGTTCGCCGATCCGCGGATCCTGCCGGGCCTGGCACGCGCCTGGTCCGCGCGCCCCGGGACGCAGGACGAGGACGGGGCCGCGGAGGGCGAACTGCTGCGGCTGGAGATCGATGACGCGCTGCCCAGGGGGCTCGCGCTGCTCGACGCCCCGGACATCGACTCGCTGGTCGCGCGCAACCGTGAGCTGGCCGCGGAGCTGATCTGCGCGGCGGACATCTGGATCCTGGTCACGACCGCGTCGCGGTACGCCGACGCGCTGCCCTGGCATCTGCTGCGCACAGCCAAGGAGTACAACGTCACGCTGGCCACCGTGCTGGACCGGGTGCCGCACCAGATCGCCGGGGACGTCGCCCGGCACTACGCGGCGCTGCTGACGAAGGCCGGGCTCGGGGACGTACCGCGCTTCACCGTTCCGGAGCTGCCCGAATCGGCGGGCGGCGGCGGGCTGCTGCCGCAGACCGCGGTCGCGGCGCTGCGCCAGTGGCTGGCGCACAACGCCGAGGACCCGGCCGCCCGTCAGCAGGCGGCACACCGCACCGTGGTCGGCGTCCTGGACTCGATGCGCGCCAGGATGCCGGCCCTGGCCTCGGCCTCGGCCGTCCAGCACGCGGCGGCGGTACGGCTGGCCCGTGGCGCGGAGGACGCGTACGCGGAGGCCGCCGAACGGATCGACGGCGCTGTGACGGCCGGGGTGCCGTTGGCCGGCGAGGCGCTGGCGCGCTGGCTGGAGTACCCGCACTGCGGGCGGGAGTCGCTGCAGTCGGCGCTCGCCGAGGGGCTCGCGACGCTGCTGCGCTCCGAGGTCGACGCGGCCGACGAACGGATCGCCGCCGGATGGCAGCGGGACCGTGCGGGGGCCGCGCTGCTCGCGGAGCCGGACGGGCGCCCGGACCGGGCGGCCGCCGCGGACCGGATCGACGCCGGGGTCGCGCGGTGGCGCGAGGGCCTCACCGACCTCGCGTACGCAGAGGTGCGGGCCGCCCGCGACGCGGATCGCGCCCCCGCCGACCCGGAGGACGCGGCGGCGCTGCTGGCCACCGTCCTGCTCGGCGGCCGGCGCGGGAGCGCCGCCGGCGAACGGCTCGCGGAGACCGTCGGCGCGCAGGCCGCGCTGCGGATGCGCGACCGGGCGCGGGAGCAGCTGGAGGACGGGGTCGCCGGGCTGCTGCGCGGTGAGTGCGAGCGGCGGCTGGCGCCCGTGGACGGCCTCGACGTGACCGCGCAGCAGCAGTCCTCGCTGATCGCCGCACTGTCCCTACTGCAGAAGGAAAGGTGATCGCGGTGGCTTCCACGGCAGGAACCGGCACGGGTGCCGCCAGCGGAACTGGCTCCGCCAGAGGAATGGGTGCCGGCGGTGGATCAGGCGTCGCCGGAGGAACGGGTGTCACCGGACGGAGCGGGGCCCGTTCTTCCGGGGGCTCTTCCGGAGCCTCGCGCTTCCCCGATCCGCTCGCGGCCCGGGTCGACGCGCTCGGGGAGCTGCTGGGGCTGTCCCGGACGCGCGTCAGCCCGGACGAACTCGCCGAGACCGGAGCGCTGTTGGAACGGCTCGGGGAGCGTCGGCGGCTGTCGCTCGACCACACGGTCGTCGCGCTGGCCGGTGCCACCGGGAGCGGCAAGTCGACGCTGTTCAATGCGCTCGCGGGACTGGAGCTGTCGGCGACGGGCGTCCGCCGGCCGACCACCGCCGCCCCCGTCTCCTGCTCCTGGGACCCCGAGGGCGCGGCCGGACTGCTCGACCGGCTCGGCATCGCCCCGCAGGATCGTTACGCCAGACGGAGTGTGCTGGACGGCGCCGACCGCGTTCCCGGGACGGACGAGCGGCTGGCCGGGCTCGTGCTGCTGGACATGCCGGACCACGACTCGGCCGCGCACGGCCACCGCGACCAGGTGGACCGGCTGCTGCAGCTGGTGGACGTGGTGGTGTGGGTGCTGGACCCGGAGAAGTACGCGGACGCCGCGCTGCACGAGCGCTATCTGCGGCCGCTGGCCGGCCACGCGGACGTCACACTGCTGGTGCTGAACCAGGTGGACCGGCTGCCCGGCGACGCCGCCGACCAGGTACTCGACGATCTGCGGCGGCTGCTGGACGAGGACGGCCTCGCCGTCGGCGAGCACGGCGACGCCGGCGCGGTGGTGCTCGCGGTCTCGGCGCTCAGCGGGGTCGGCGTGCCCGATCTGCGGGCCTGCCTCGGGCAGATCGTGGCCGAACGGGGGGCGGCGAACCGGCGGTTGGCGGCCGACGTGGACCGCACCGCCGGCCGCTTGCAGTCGCTGTACGTGGGCGAGGGCGCGGTGGGCCTGACGGACCCCGCGCGCGAGGACTTCGTCGACCGGTTGGCCGACGCGGTCGGTGTCGCGGGCGCCGGTGAGGCCGCGGAACGTGACTGGGCGCGCGCCGCGGAGGCGGCCTGCGGCACCCCGTGGGGGCGGTTGACCACCGATCGCCAGGGCGGGGCGGACCGGGTGGCCCGTGGGCCGGCCGGGCTCGCCGCGTCCCGTCCCGCGGTGGACGAGGCGGTGCGGGCGCTCGCGGACGACGCCGCCCAGGGGCTGCCCGTCCCCTGGGCGCAGGCGGTGCGGGACGCGGCGCGGCGTGGCGGCGAGGGACTGCCGGCGGCGCTGGACACGGCGGCGGGCCGCGCGGAGCCGGGGGAGCCGGAACGGCCCGCCTGGTGGTCGGCGGTGGGTGCGGCCCAGTGGCTGCTGATGAGCCTCGCGGTGGCCGGGGTGGTCTGCCTGGTCGCGATCGCCGTCGGTTCGCTCGACGCTTCGTGGTGGCTGCCGGTCGTCCTGCTCGCGGTCGGCGCCCTCGGCGGCCGGGCGCTCGCCTGGGCCTGCCGTATCGCCGCGCGCGGTCCGGCCCGCCGGTACGGGCAGGCGGCCGAGCGCCGGCTGCGGGCCGCCGCGGCGGACTGCGGCCGGGCGCGGGTGCTGGAGCCGGTGGCGGCGGAATTGCTGCGCTATCGCGAGGTGCGGGAGCAGTACGCGGTGGTGGCCGGGGGCTGAGGACGGGAGCCGGGCCCGGGGCCTGGGGGCGGGGGTCGGGCGCTGAGGCGCGGTGCCCCTGGACCTGCCCGGCGTCCCGGGACGGTACCTCGGGTCGGTACCCCGGGCCGGATTTCACTCCCAGGAGTGACGGAGATATCCACAACCGGCCGGTAATCCACAGATTCGGTCCGGTTTTTCCACGCCCCGTCCGGCTCGTGCACGATGTTCTCAGGGCATTCGGGAGCGGGAAATTCGGCGGCGGGGGGAGAGCGGGCGGATGAATGAGACGTCGGTGACGGTGGTGGGGAATGTCGTGACGCAGCCAGAATTCCGGGAGACCGCGACGGGGGTGCCGGTCATCCGGTTCCGGCTGGAGACGACGGCGCGTCGCTGGGTCGCGGAGCGGCGGGCGTGGAGCGAGGGCAGTACGAGCTTCTTCATGGTGCGCGCGTGGCGGACGCTCGCGGCCAATGTGCGGACGTCCGTCCAGGTCGGCGAGCCGTTGGTGGTGCGGGGCCGGCTGCGGGTCCGCGAGGAGGAGCACGACGGACGGTGGTATGTCGCCGCCGACATCGACGCGGTGGCGATCGGACATGATTTGTCCCGGGGGACGGCGGCGTTCCGCCGGGTGTCGGTGGTCCGGCCGGAACTCCTTTCGCCCCGACCGGTCGAGATGTCCTGAGAGGCCCGTTTGTGCGGCTTTATACGAGTGAGTGACATCGGTGACTTATCGACATTCTCATGACCATCCCTTAATCACATAACGATTGCGATTCGAATCGGTTATGGGAGGGGATTGTTGGTGGCCGCGATACCTGTGGTTCCTAGGATTCCTTCGGTACTGCGGGGGCCCGGATGCTCTCGGAGCCGCAGGCGAGGCCACCCTCACGACCCGGCTTCGCCCGAAGGGGAGTTCCATGTTCAAGATTCAGAGGCGAAGCGCTGCCCGCCTCGCCGCCGCGGGCCTGGCCACGGGTCTGCTCGCAGCCGGTGCGATATCCGGCGCGGGAGCCGCTTTCGCGGACGGCGGTGCCACCGCGGTACTGGGCGGTCTGCAGGCCGACAAGTCGGACGGCGTCGTCATCCACGAGGGTGGCAAGGACAAGGCCGTCAACGCCGGTCTGTTCACCATGGACGTCGGTGGCGGCACCATCCAGACGTACTGCATCGACATCCACAACCCGACGCAGAAGCACGCGAAGTACCAGGAGGTCCCGTGGGACTCCTCTTCGCTGCACAACAACGCTGACGCGGGCAAGATCAACTGGATCCTGCAGCACTCCTACCCGCAGGTGGCCGACCTCGACGCGCTGGCCCAGGCCGCCAAGTCCGGCCCGCTCACCGAGAAGACCGCCGCGGCCGGTACCCAGGTCGCCATCTGGCGCTTCTCGGACAAGGCTGATGTCGAGGCGAACGACCCGGCCGCCAAGAAGCTCGCCGAGTACCTGGGCAAGACGGCGACGGACACTCCCGAGCCCAAGGCGACGCTGACGCTCGACCCGCCCGCCGTCTCCGGCAAGTCCGGCGACAAGCTCGGCCCGGTGACGGTGCACACCACCTCCACCACGCCCGTGCAGATCCAGCCCGCCCTGGACGTCCCGGCCGGCGTGAAGATCGTCAACAAGTCGGGCAAGGCCGTCACCACCGCGAGCAACGGTGACCAGCTCTTCTTCTCCATCCCGGCGGGTGCCGCCGACGGCACCACGTCGGTGACGGCCACGGCCGTCACCCAGGTTCCGGTCGGCCGCGCGTTCACGGGCGTCGACAGCAAGAGCCAGGTCCAGATCCTGGCGGGCTCCAGCGCCACCACCGCCACGGCCACGGCCACGGGCACCTGGGCCAAGAAGGGCCCGATCCCGGCGGTCTCCGCCACGGTCGACTGCGCCAAGAACGGCGTCGACGTCACCGCCAGCAACAAGGGCGACGAGGCCTTCACCTTCGAGCTCGCGGGCAAGAAGTTCTCCATCGAGGCCGGCAAGTCGAAGACCATCACCGTCCCGGTGAAGGAAGACCAGAAGTACGAGATCACGATCTCCGGCCCGAACGGCTTCACCAAGACGTTCAAGGGTGTTCTGGACTGCAAGACGACCGGTACGCCCACCCCGGCGCCGAGCACCCCCACCACCCAGCCCAGCCCGGCCTCGGCCGGTTCCACCACCGGCACCACCGGCGGTGACCTCGCTCAGACGGGTGGCAGCAGCGCCACCCCGATGATCGCGGGCATCGCCGTCGCGCTCGTCGCGGTCGGCGGCGGCGCGGTCTTCTTCCTCCGCCGGAAGAAGTCGGCCGGAACTCCCGCAGGCCAGTAGCAGCGGGCAGTACCGCAGGCTGAAGTACCTGAAGTAACGGGGGCGGGACTCTTGGAGTCCCGCCCCCGGCTCGTTCCCGCCCGGTCCCCGCGAGCACGCGGCGGCCGGGCGGCGGCCGTCCCAGGACCCAGGGATCGGCGGAGAAGGCGCAGGCGGGGCCCTCTGACCTACTCGTTCGCCCGTCAGGGTGGACGTACGGCAAGATGGGGTGTATCTGCCCACACATCGATTGCCGGACGGTTTCTCTTGGCTGAGTACATCTACACGATGCGCAAGACGCGCAAGGCACACGGCGACAAGGTGATCCTTGACGACGTGACGCTGAGCTTCCTGCCCGGCGCGAAGATCGGTGTGGTGGGTCCCAACGGTGCCGGTAAGTCCACGGTGCTGAAGATCATGGCCGGCCTGGAGCAGCCCTCCAACGGTGACGCGTTCCTGTCGCCCGGTTTCACCGTCGGCATCCTGATGCAGGAGCCGAAGCTCGACGAGTCCAAGACGGTCCTGGAGAACGTCCAGGACGGCGCCGCAGAGATCATGGGCAAGCTCAAGCGCTTCAACGAGGTCGCCGAGCTCATGGCGACCGATTACTCGGACGCGCTGCTGGACGAGATGGGCAAGCTCCAGGAGGACCTGGACCACGCCAATGCCTGGGACCTCGACGCGCAGCTGGAGCAGGCCATGGACGCGCTGGGCTGCCCGCCCGGCGACTGGCCCGTCACCACCCTCTCCGGTGGCGAGAAGCGCCGCGTAGCGCTCTGCAAGCTGCTGATCGAGGCCCCGGACCTGCTCCTCCTCGACGAGCCCACCAACCACCTCGACGCCGAGTCGGTGAACTGGCTGGAGCAGCACCTCTCGAAGTACGCGGGCGCCGTCGTCGCGGTCACTCACGACCGGTACTTCCTGAACAACGTCGCCGAGTGGATCCTCGAACTCGACCGCGGCCGCGCGATCCCCTACGAGGGCAACTACTCCACGTACCTGGAGAAGAAGGCCACCCGCCTCAAGGTCGAGGGCCGCAAGGACGAGAAGCGCGCCAAGCGCCTCAAGGAAGAGCTGGAGTGGGTCCGCTCCAACGCCAAGGGCCGTCAGGTCAAGTCCAAGGCGCGCCTGGCCCGTTACGAGGAGATGGCGGCCGAGGCCGACAAGGTGCGGAAGCTGGACTTCGAGGAGATCCAGATCCCGCCGGGCCCGCGACTGGGCTCCATCGTCGTCGAGGTCAACAACCTCTCGAAGGCGTTCGGCGACAAGGTCCTGGTCGACGACCTCTCCTTCACCCTGCCGCGCAACGGCATCGTCGGCATCATCGGCCCCAACGGTGCCGGCAAGACCACGCTGTTCAAGATGATCCAGGGCCTCGAGCCCGCTGACTCGGGCTCGGTCAAGATCGGCGACACGGTCAAGATCAGCTACGTCGACCAGAGCCGCGCCAACATCGACCCGAAGAAGACCCTCTGGGCGGTCGTGTCGGACGAGCTGGACTACATCAACGTCGGCCAGGTCGAGATGCCGTCGCGGGCCTACGTCTCCGCCTTCGGCTTCAAGGGGCCGGACCAGCAGAAGCCCGCCGGCGTCCTCTCCGGTGGTGAGCGCAACCGGCTGAACCTGGCGCTCACGCTCAAGGAGGGCGGCAACCTGCTGCTCCTCGACGAGCCCACCAACGACCTCGACGTCGAGACCCTGTCCTCGCTGGAGAACGCCCTGCTCGAGTTCCCGGGCGCGGCCGTGGTCATCTCCCACGACCGCTGGTTCCTGGACCGGGTCGCGACCCACATCCTCGCGTACGAGGGTGAGTCCAAGTGGTACTGGTTCGAGGGCAACTTCGAGTCGTACGAGAAGAACAAGGTCGAGCGGCTCGGCGCCGACGCGGCTCGCCCGCACCGCGCCACCTACAAGAAGCTGACCCGCGGCTGATGGCCCGGCATATCTACAGCTGCCCGCTGCGCTGGTCGGACATGGATGCCTTCGGGCACGTCAACAACGTGGTCTTCCTGCGGTACCTGGAAGAGGCGCGGATCGACTTCATGTTCCGGCTGGCACCCGGTGAGGGCAGCACGTCGTTCACGGGCGGGTCCGTCGTGGCCCGGCACGAGATCGACTATCTGCGACCGCTGGTCCACCGGCACGCGCCGGTGACCATCGAGTCGTGGGTGACGAAGATAGGTGCGGCCTCGATGACCGTCGCGTACGAGATCAAGGACGAGGAGACCGTGTACGTACGGGCCTCCACGGTCGTGGTCCCGTACAACCTCGCGGAAGCGCGGCCGCGGCGGATCAGCGCGGAGGAACGGTCCTTCCTCGAGGCGTACCGCGACGAACCGCCGTCGACGGCGGAAGCCGTGGCAGAAGAGGCCGTCGCCGCATGACGCGGCTGCTTCTCGCCGGCGCCGGGGAGGCGGCGGGTCTCGCCGCCTTCCTGGGCCGGCTGGTCCGCTGGGACAAGGCCGCCGTGGTGCGTCTGCGTTCCACGGAGGGGGTGCTGGCCGTGTTCGGCCAGCCGCCCTTCGGCGGCGTGCTCGCCATTCGCACGGCCTCGCTCCGCCATGTTTTCGACCTCGATGCCACGGTCTCGGCGGGGCAGCTGCTGGAAGGCATCCAGGAGCACTCCGGGGACGCTGCCGAAGCCGGCGACAGCGGCGACTCCGTCGTCGTCCCGCCGTCCGTCACCGGCCCCGCATGGGCCGGGCTGCTGCCGCCGCGCGGCGGCTGGCAGCGGATCGCGGAGTTCGCGCCCGAGGACGTACGGGCCGCCGCGGAGCGGCTGGTGGGGGAGTTCCGCTCGCGCACCGAAGTGCTGGTGCCGGAACGGCGGACGCGGGCCGAGCTCGACGCGCTCGCCGAGGAGGTCTGGTCCCGGCCGGTCGGGGACACGGTGCTGCCGATGCGCGCCGTGCACGCGGCGCAATCCCTGGGTTTCCTGCGGGGTGGCCGCGACGAGCCGTTCACGCTGCTGACGGCGGGGGCCTGGCTGCGGCTGCGTACGCCCTACGGCTCGGTCGCCGTACGGCGCACCGCCCTCGGCTCCGGCCTGACCGTCACGCCCGTCTGACGGCCAGGGGTCACGTCCGCCTCAGGTACGCGGCAAAGCACCACGACGCACCACGACGCCTCACGCCCGCGAGCCGCTGGATCAGTCCTGCTCCGGCGGCGCCGGCCGGTCCGGCCAGACACCGATGTGGTCGGATTCCAGTTCCAGCAGGACCCGGTTCTCGATGGAGAGCGCCGCGGTGTAGTCGCGGGGGAGCTGCAGCCGTCCGGCGCGGTCCACGGTGGCGTACTCGCGGGCGACGACCGACTCCTGGCCGTGTTCGTCGATCTCGGTGTGGCGCAGCACCTCGGACGCCGTCCGGCCGTCCCGGATCGCGACCGTGCGGCGTACGGCGTCGGCGACGGCGTGGTCGTGGGTGACGACGACGACGGTGGTGCCGAGCTCCTCGTTGGCGGTCCTGAACGCGGCGAAGACCTGCTCTCCGGTGGCGGAGTCCAGTTCGCCGGTGGGCTCGTCGGCCAGCACCAGGGACGGGGAGTTGGCGAGTGCCACGGCGATGGCGGTGCGCTGCTGCTCGCCGCCGGACATCTGCCCGGGGTGCCGGTCGTGGCAGTAGCCGACGCCGAGCATGGTGAGCAGCTCCGTGGCGCGGGCGGCGTGCAGCCGCTTGGCGCGGAACCCGTCACGGCCTGACAACTGCATCGGCAGCACGACGTTCTGAGCTGCCGTCAGATAGGGCAGCAGGTTGCGGGCGGTCTGCTGCCAGACGAAGCCGACGACCTCGCGGCGGTAGCGCAGCCGGGACTTGGCGTCCATGTCGAGCAGGTCGTAGCCGCCGACGGAAGCCGCGCCGGCGGTCGGGACGTCGAGGCCGGCGAGGATGTTCAGCAGGGTGGACTTGCCGCTGCCCGAGGCGCCGACCAGGGCCATCAGCTCGCCCTTGGCGACGAGCAGGTCCAGGCCCTGCAGCGCCTGGACCTCGACGCCGTCGGCCGTGAAGATCCGTACCAGCCGGTCGCAGCTGATGAGCGCGTCCTGCCCGTAGGCGGGCCGCTCGCGGCGGGCGGCCGCCCGCTGTTCCAGGTCGGCCAGGGTGGTCGTGGCGCCGCCGGCGCCGCCCTCGGTGGTGTGGGTCATGAGCGGTCTCCTACTCTCAGGTCCGTACTCTCTCGGCGCCGTCCGGTCACCCAGACCTGCGCCAGCAGCACCACGCAGGCCAGTGCCAGCAGTCCGAACGAAGGCAGCGCCAGCGAGAGCGGGTCGACGCGCAGCCCGAGGCCGGCCGGTGCGGTCGTGCCGGGGTCGCTGCCGAACGCCAGCGCGGTGATGTCCACGCCGGGCCCGAGCAGCGGGATCACCGCGAGGCCGACGAGCACGCCGCCGATCGCGGCCAGCAGCGCCTGCGGCAGCATTTCCAGGAACACCAGCCGTCGCCCGTCGCGCCGCCCCATGCCCATCGTCCGCAGCCGGGCGAGCAGCGCGGTGCGTTGGGGTGCGGCCTGGAGCAGGGACAGCAACAGCGCGAGCGCGCTGTAGCCGGCGCCGCCCGCGACCGCGGCGAGGTAGATGCCCCGCGCCCCGGTCTGCAGGGCCGAGTCGGCGAGCACACCGCGCTGCTCACTGAGCAGGGCCACGAACATGTTGGAGCCGGTCCTGGCGGTGGCGGCGCGCAGCGCCTTGCCGTCGATCGGACCGTCCGCGGTGACCATCAGCACGGTGGGGCCGGTGTACTGGCTGTAGTTCATGTCCGGGTGGCGCTTGGCGAGTTGCGCGGACGAGACGATCACGAAGTCGGCGTTGGGTGCCGCCGGGGTGAGGTCCAGCACCGCCGCGGCCCTGATGTCGGTCGTTCCGATGGCGGGCTCCACGGGGACGGTTCCCCCCGCGAGCTTCGCGGCGACGTTCCGGGAGACCACGGCCGGCATCGGGCCGGTGCCGTCGTCGTGCAGGAGGGCGTCGGCGGGGAAGTCGGGCAGACCGATGGAACGGGTCAGCGCGGCGTACGCGACCGGGTCGACGCTGACCAGGCTGTACGGCATCCCGAAGCCGGTGGTGGAGGCGCTGGGCTCGATGCGGACGCCGAGGGTCCTGGCGACGCCGGGCACCTGCCGGACGGTCGCCGCGAGCTTCTCGGGCAGGACGAAGTTGGCGTCGATCCTGGCGTCGGCGCCGATGGCCGCGCGGGCCGCCACGTCCCGGCCGTCCGCGACCCCGGCGAGCACCGATCCGCCGAACGAGGCCACGGTCAGCGACATCAGCAGCGCCAGCAACGGGAGTTGGGCGCTGGCCGGGGAGCGGCCGGCCCGGGCCAGGCCGAGATGGGTGACGGCGCCGGTCAGCCGGGCCGCGGGCCGGGCCAGCAGCCGCAGGGGCAGCGGGTACAGGCGCAGCAGGATCAGGGCGGCGGCGATGGCGACGAGGACGGGGGCGGCCGCCAGGAACGGGTCGGCGCCGCTGACGGTGCCCCGCCTCCGCAGGGCGGCCACCGCGCCGATGACCAGGACGGTGACCGTGAGCTCGGCCACCGTGCGGCGCCGGGAGGGCCGGGCGGCGGCCACGTCCTCGCGTGCGGCCGGGCGCGGCCGGCCGTGGGCGGCGACGGCCCGCAGCGGCAGCGCGAGCGAGGCCGTCACGGCCACGGCGGACCCCAGCAGCACGGACAGCAGGTACCGGTCGGTCGGCAGCAGGACGAGGGCGAGCGCGATTCCGGCGAGCGCGGCCGGCACGGCGGCCGCCGTCGTCTCACCGAGCAGCCGGCCGACCATGCCGCGCAGGGAGCCGCCGCGCGAGCGCAGCAGGGCGAGTTCGCCGCGCCGCCGCTCGGCCGCGAGCCCGCCGGCCATGAGCAGGACGGCGAACGCGGTGGCGCCGACACCGATCGCGGCGACCAGGACCAGCGGCAGCGCCGCCGTCCGGTCGCGTTCGTAGGAGGTGAGCAGCCGGCCGAGCCCGGTCGTGGTGTGGAGGTAACTCGCGGTGCCTTCCTGCATGGCGGTCGCGGCCGGGCCGCTGTCGAGCGAGGCCAGCTGCGTCTGGAGTGGGGCCACGTCCTGGGCGGTGAGGCGGCTGGTGTCGACCGGGTGGTGCCAGTAGAAGGACGCGCCCTTGCCCAGACTGAGCAGCGCGGGTGCCGCCTCCGGCGCGATCAGCACGGTGAAGTGCCAGTAGAACGTGGGGTACTCGCCGGGTTTCGGGGGAGGGGACGTCAACTGGGGGGTGAGGACGTCCTGCTCCTCGTTCCAGTACGCGCTGCCGGGATCGGTGGGCGCGATGACGCCGGTCACATGGACGGTGAACGCCCTGCCCAGGGTGCTGAGGTGGATCTCGGAGCCCGGACGCAGACCCATCACCTTGGCGGTCTGCTCGGTGATCGCCGCATCGGCCCGGTCCATCCCGCCCGACGCGTCGGCGGGAGCGGGGCCGCGCGGCATGCTGCCGGCCACCAGGCGGGAGTGCTGCTCCAGACCCTGCTGGGCGACGAGGTCGGTCTTCGGGTTCAGCGCCTTGGTCGGCCGGGGGAGCGCGGGATCCAGCGCCGCGGAGTCGCTGCCGGTCCTGATCCCGATCACGGACTGGCCCGGCTGCAGCCGCAGAGGCGGCTGTACGAGCTTCTGGAACTCCGACTCCACGCCGGCGAGCCACTCCGGCGCGAACCGCGACGTGTCACCCGCGCCCTCCGCACCCGACGAGGAGTCGCTGAGGCTGAGGGTGCGGTCGCGCAGCTTGGCGTCGGCGAGCGAGCCCCGCAGCGCCTTGACCTCGTAGCGGTCCACCGCGCGCGGCAGCGCGGCCGCGAGGAAGGCGGTGACCAGTACGAGCAGGGCCATCGCGATGGCGGCGGCCGGAGCGGCGCGCAGCCGGACCCGCACCCAGGAGAGCGCGGCGGGCCGCGGAGCCGCCGGGAGACCTTCGGTCCCGTTCGTCATGTCAGTCCTCCCCTTGCCGGCGCAGCGCGGTGACCGGGTCGCCGCGCCGGACCGCCGTCAGGACGACCACCAGCAGCGGTACGACCAGCACGATGGCGATCAGCTGGGCCAGCGGCCCCACCGGCAGGGTGACCAGCAGTCCCGGAACGGGCTGGGACGCCTGCGCCGTCAGAACGATCAGTGGTACGACCAGCCGGGTCAGCAGCGCGCCCAGCGCCACCCCGACCACCAGGGCCAGCAGCACCAGCAGGCCCTGCTCCGCGGCCATCATCCGGGCCAGCTTGCGGCGCGGTGCCCCCAGCGCCCGCAGCACCGCGAACTCCCCGCTGCGCTCGCGGATCGCGCCGGCCGAACTGACCGCGAAGCCCACCGCCGCCAGCACGGCGGCGGCGATCACGGCGGCCGGCAGCACCGACTGCGGACCGGCGCCGAGCGGGTCGGCCCGCAGCTCCGACGCGGTCTCGTCGCGCACCAGCAGCGCGTCGATGTCGGCCCGGTCGCGCAGCGCGGCGGCGACCTTCCCGGTGGCGCCCGGCCGGGCCGACAGCCACCACTCGCTGGGCTCCATGCCGCGGCCGCCCACCGCGTTGAGCGTCCGGTTCACGGCACGCAGGTCCAGCAGCAGCGCCCCGCCGTCCTTCAGGGAGGACGGCGGCGCGGTGGTGCCGGGCAGCGCGCGGATCACGGAGGTGATGCGCACGCTCGTCTCGATGCCGTTGAGTTCGACCCGGACATCGCCGCCCACCTTGCTGCCGGTGGCCCGCAGGAAGGCGTCGGTGGCGACCCCGGCGAGCGGCGGGGCGGCCGGTTCGGCGACATGTACGGACAGATGGGCGCCCTTGGACTCCGCCAGGGTGGCCCCGGTGGAGTAGTCCACGGTCAGTGCGGAACCGGCCGCCGTGCTGGTGACGGTGCCGGCGTTCGGCTGGAGGGCGGAGTTGCCGCCGAGCGCGGCGTCGGCCCGCTGCATCTGCGCCTTCGCGGCCCAGGCCGAGCCGGCGGCGGTCGTCAGCGGGCGGACGGTGCCGTCCGCGGCGACGGTCGCCGGGGCGAGGGTGAGCCGGTGCTTCTCGACGAACTCGGGGGCCGAGTAGTCGACTTCCACGCGGGTGAGCCTCAGCGGTCCGGCCGGGGACCCGCCCGTCCGGCCCGCCGCGTCGGTGAGGTCCAGGACCAGGAGGTGCGGTTTCCCGTCGGCCGGGACCTCGCCGAGGGGGAAGGCGTACATGATGCCGTTGGCGTCCCTGAGGACCGCGGTGAGCGAGTCGAGGACCCCGCCCTGCCCGTCCGAGTCGAGCTGCGCGGTGAAGCGCAGCTGCCGGGCGGTGGCGTCGACGGGGAAGCCGCCGGTCTCCTTCGCCCCGCCGGACGGGTCGGTCCGCAGCGGCCGGAGCAGCTCCGGCAGCGGTCGGTCGGCGAGATCCTGACGGAACCGCATCATCTCGCCGGCCTTCGCCGTGTCGATCATGAGAACGGAGGCCACCCGCTGTTCGGGCAGCGTCAGTTGGGCCCGCGCCGCGGGGGCGGCGCTCGCGATGCCGGGAGTGTGTTCGTACACCCCCGCCTGTCCGAACGGCGGGGTGGTGGAGCCGGTCACCCGCAGGTCCGCGCCCACCGCGAAATCGGCCTGGTCGCGCTGGGACCGGTCCCAGCTGGCGCCCTGTCCGATCGCGAACATGCCCATGGCGACGGCCAGTACGAGCAGCAGCACGGCTCCGGCGCCGCGCCGCGGCCGCCGGGAGAGCTGCCAGCCCGCGAGGGCGAGCGACAGCCCGCTGCCCCGCGCCGCCCTGCGCTCACCGAGCCGGGCGGCCAGCGGCAGCAGCCGCAGGATCAGCACGGTGCCGGCCAGCAGGCACAGCGCGGGCGCGGCGACCAGCACCGGGTCCACCCCGAGGCTGCCGCCGGTGTCGGCGCTCAGTACCCCGCTGTCGGAGGCGCGGCGCGACAGCTGCCAGTAGGCGACCCCGGCGAGCAGCAGCAGCCCGAGGTCGGCCCCGGCCTGTACCGCGGCGGGCAGCGCCCCGCGCCGGGCGCGTGCCGAGCGCTCCTCGACGTAGCTCCCGGCGCTGCGCAGGGCCGGCACGATGACGGCGAACGCGCAGGCCAGTGCGGTTCCGGCGGCCACCCACCAGGCGGCCGGACCGATCGCGCCGCCCAGGTCGGTGCCGGACCTGGCCAGGGCGCCCTGCCCGGCCAGCAGCCGGATGACCGGCCCGGCGAGCAGCGGCGCGGCCAGCCCCGCGGGCACCGCGAGCAGCAGCGACTCGGTGCCGGCCAGCCGGGCGACGCGGCCGCGCGAGCCGCCGCGGGCCCGCAGCAGCGCGGTCTCGCCGGCCCGTTCCTCGGACAGCAGCTGGGCGACGAGCAGGAGCGCGAAAGCGGCCAGGATCAGCAGCTGCAGGGCGCCGATCAGCAGCGTCGAGCGGGTCACCAGCAGGGTGCGCTGCACCCCGGTGAGCAGGTCGGGCAGCTCGGAGGAGATCTGGATGCCGGAGTTCGCCGGGTCCTTGGCGGTGGCGTCGATGGTCCGCTGCACGTCGTCCCGCACCCCGGGGATCCCGGCCACGTCCAGGTTCCGGAAGTCGGCGGTGCTCTGCCAGGACAACTCGGCGGGCGTGAGGCGGTCGGAGGCGAAGACGCTCGGGTCGGCGAGCAGCGGCCCGTAGGTGGTGAAGGACACGGTGCGGATGCCGTGGCCGCCCATCGGGTCGAGCTGCCAGTACGGGTCGCTCCGGTCGGTCGGGCGGTACGTGCCGGTGACCTGGATGTGGAGCACCGGGCCGCCGAGCCGGCTGGTCAGATCGACCAGGGTGCCGGGCCGCACGCCCAGGGAGCGGGCCACCGGCTCGGGGACCGCCACCGGTACGACGCCGGTGCCGCGGTCGACCGCGGTGGGCCAGCCGCCCTGGACCAGCGTCACGTGCGCCCGGTCGAAGGTGGCCAGCAGCGTCAGGTCCGGGTCGGCGCCCTTGGGGGCGCCGGACGCGGCACCGCCCAGCGTGGCCGGCAGCGCGTACGGACCGGACCTGATGCTGGACCGCACCTGCGCGGGCAGCCCGTCGTACGCGCTCCCCAGGCTCTTGCGGATCCCGGCGTCCGCGGTCCGCCAGGCGTCGGCCGTGACGGTCAGCTGGACGTTGACGGTGGTCCGCGCCGCCGACTGGTGCTCCAGCGTGCGGCGCAGCCCGGCATCGCCGATGGCACCGGTGAACGCGGCGAGGGTGGCCAGCACGCTGGTGGTGAGAACCACGGTGAGCAGGGCGGCGGTCAGCAGCAATCGGTGCGCGCGGACCCGCAGAAACACAAACCCCGTCACGCCACTCCCCCGTTCGACCGCTGTTCGGATGCTCTCAAACAGATCGTGCGTGAGGAAGTGCAGAAAATTGTCGCAATACGATCGTGACCCGTTGTCCGTTGTTCGATGTCCGGTCAGCGGACGGTCACAGCACGGCTGAACGGCAACGGCGGTCCGCTCAGCCCGCGGTGTTCACCATCGACGCGGCGGCGTACACCAGGTAGTCCCACAACTGCCGCTCGTGCTCGGGCGCGAGAGCCAGATCGTCGACCGCGTCCCGCATGTGGCGCACCCACGCGTCGTGCGCGGCCTGGTCGACCTGGAAGGGCGCGTGGCGCATCCGCAGCCGCGGGTGGCCGCGGTTGTCGCTGTAGGTGCGCGGGCCGCCCCAGTACTGCATCAGAAAGAGCGTCAGCCGTTCCTCGGCGGGGCCGAGGTCCTCCTCCGGGTACATCGCCCGCAGTTCGGGGTCGGCCGCGACACCCTCGTAGAAGCGGTGCACCAGCCGCCGGAACGTCTGCTCGCCGCCGACGGCGTCGTAGAACGTCTGCTGCGGCGCCGTGTCCTGCGGGGTCTCGTTCACTCAGCTCCACCTCAAGATGTCGCACCGGCCCGGCGCCGGTCGACGTGGTCCGCGCACGGGCACCGGGGTCGCCCCCGGAAGCGTGCGGCACTCCTCCATGGTCTCAGACGACCCGGCGGAGGACCTGGGACCTACGACCCGGTGCGCGACGGGACCAGGACGGGGCCGGGACGAGGGCGGGACCAGGCCGGGACCGGTTACTGGCCGGCGCGGACGCGGGGCGTCGCGGATCGGGCCCGGCCGCCGCACAGTGGAGCTATGGAGGACGCGGACCGGAAGGAGCACCGCACCGAGGCGGCGGACGCGCTGCGCGACCTGCTGGTACGGCAGATCGTCGCGGCCGGCGGGCTGGCCGACCCCGGGTGGCGCACGGCCTTCGAACAGGTGCCGCGCCATCTGTTCGTCCCCGAGTACTACAGTCCGCGGCCCGGCGGATACGAACGGCTCTCCGCGGACGACCCCGATCCGAAGGAGCGCGCCCGCTGGCTGACCGGCGCCTACGAGGACGTTCCGCTGGTCACGCACGTACAGGACGGGAGGCTGATCTCGTCCAGCAGCCAGCCGTCGCTGATGGCCTCGATGGCCGAGGCACTGGAGGTACGGGAGGGGCGGACGGTGCTGGAGATCGGTGCCGGCACCGGCTACAACGCGGCGCTGCTCGCCCACCGTCTCGGCGACGACGCGGTCACCACCGTCGACCTGGACCAGGAGATCACCGACGCGGCCCGCGCGCACCTGGCGACGGCGGGCGCCGCACCGGCCGTCGTCACCGGCGACGGAGCGCTCGGCCACCCGGACCGGGCGCCCTACGACCGGATCGTCGCGACCTGCGAGCTGCCGTCCGTGCCGGTCGAGTGGCTGCGCCAGTGCCGCCCCGGCGGCCGGATCCTCGCGCCGTTCGCGGGCGGGCTGATCCGGCTGACCGTCACCGGCCCCGACCGTGCGGAGGGCCGCTTCCTGCGCACCGCGGCCTACTTCGTCCCGCTGCGCGGCACGGCCGCCTCCCACCGGCAGGATCCCGTACCGGACGGGCCGCACGACGGGCAGCACGACGGGTCACCGGACGCGCCGCCGGACGACGCCCCGGAGCGGGTCCGCTGGTCCGGCACGCCGCCGCGGATCCTGGAGGACGATCTCTTCCGCTTCCTGCTGACCCTGCGGACGGGCGCCCTGGAGGTCCGCTGGGCCTCCGGCGACCGCGGCGTCGCCATCACCGCCCCCGACGGCTCCAGCGCCCGCGCCGACCGCGACGGCAGGGTCCTGCTGGCCGGCCCCCGCGATCTGTGGGCCATCGCGGAGAGCGCCCACGCCCTGTGGCAGCGCGCCTCCCGGCCGGCGCGTGACCGCTACGGCCTCTCCGTCCACGGCGGCCGCCAGTGGACCTGGCTCGACGCCCCTGACGGGCCGCACGTCTGGGACGTCCCGGCCGCCTGAGGCGGCCCCGGGCGTCGTGCCGGGGGAGAAGTGACGGTTCAGCCGCGGCTGACGGTGATCGTCGTCCAGGCGCCGACGTGGACGCGGTCGCCGTCCTTCAGCGGTACCGGGAGGTAGGGCTGGATCGGGTCCGCCGCCCCGTTGACCGTGGTGCCGTTCGTCGAGTCCTGGTCGACGACGGACCAGCCGCCGTCGGGCTGTTGCACCAGAACGGCGTGCTGGTGCGAGACGCCCGGGTCCTCGGGGGCGCGGGACAGGTCGATGTCGGGAGCCTCGCCCGTGCTGTGCCGGCGGCGGCCGATGGTGATCTGGTTGCCGAGCAGCGGCAGCCGCAGTTCGGGGGAGTACGACGGGAAGTACAGACCGGTGGCGTCGGGTCCGCTGCGGGCCATCATCGCGGTGAAGTAGTCGCGGTCGGCGGCCACGGTGGCGGTCCAGGTCGTCACCTCGGGCGCGATCGGGGCCACCACCGGCTCCGCGACGGGCTCGGGCCGGGACGGCGCCGACGGGGTGGAGGGCGCGCTCGGCGGCGTCAGCAGGAAGTCGCCCGAGCCGCCCGGGATGATCGCCTCCGGAGCCAGCGGCTCCGCAGGGCGGTTCATCTGGGACGGGCGCGAGCGCTGCGACTCGTACCGCTGGTAGGGCGGGAACCCCGGCGAGGGCGGGGAGGGCGGGGCGACGAAGGTGGTGGCGGTGTGCGTCTGGAAGTTGTAGCGGCACTCCTCGCAGAACAGCGCCAGCCCCTCCCGGGGCGTACCGCAGGCCGGGCACGGCTCGGCCGCCGCCGTCGCGTCCGGATCGTAGCCGGACCTCACCGGCCCGGCGGGCCCGGAGGCCGCGGAGGAGGACGGCACGGCGGGTGCGGACATGCGGTGGCCGCACACCTCGCACCAGTCGTCGGTTCCCGACTGGTGACCGTTCGGACAAGTCGACATACGGCTGGCTCCCCCTCCGCCTGCGAGCGCGGCTACTTCTTGACGCGGACGGTTTTCGTCGACCGCGTCTCCAAGGTCATCTCGTCGGCGTCCGCGACCCGCGCCTTCAGCCGTACGGTACCGCTCGGCGCGTCGACCACGTCGACCACCTTGGCCAGCAGCTTCGCGGTGTCGTCATTGCCCGAGGCGCTCGCGAGCTGAACGGCGCGGCCCAGCTTCGCGGTCGCCCCGTCGATGTCGCCCGACTTGCGTGCTTCCAGGCCCTCCTGGATGACGGAGGCGAGCTCCGCCTGGCCCGTGTAGTGCGCGACCTGCGGGTTGATCCGGGTCGAGGCGGCCATGTCGTCCGTCCACACCGCCCGCACCAGCCCCTGGGAGAGCACCTGGGAGGTGCCGTCCGGCTGCGGCAGGACCAGCGACAGACGGGCGGCGAGCATCTCCTGGCCGACACCGGCGTTCGGGACCTGGACGCACACGTGGTAGTCGCGGGACTCGTCGCCCCAGGAGCCGGTGGGGTAGTCGCCGGCCCGCGGACCGGCCTCCGTACGGCGTGCCGTCAGGTCCTCGACCGTCGGCGCGACCTGCTTCACGAACTTGATCTCGGAGCCCTGCGGGGTCCACAGCCGCAGACCCACGTCCGCGACCTCCTTGCCCATCGCGGTCTCCATCATCGCCTGGAAGTCCGCCTTCAGCCCGGCCGGGTCGGCGACGATGTCGACGGAGCCGAGCATCGCGGAGGCGATCCCGGTCAGCTCCTTGACCTCCCAGTCCGTCCCCACGCCCCGCGCGTCACAGGTGAAGCGGCCGGCGCAGGCCTCCAGGGTGGCCCGCAGGTCCTCCGGCTTCTCGTGCTCGTTGCGGCCGTCGGTCAGCAGGATGCCGTGCCGGATCGGCACGTCGGCGGTCGCCAGCAGCCGGTCGGCGAGCCGCAGCCAGGTGCCGATCGCGGTGCCACCGCCCGCGGTGAGCTTGCGCAGCGCCTGCTTGGCCTGGCCGCGGGTCTGCGCATCGGCCACCGCGAGACCGCCGTTGGCGGGGTAGACCTCGCGGGCCTGATGGGTGCCGCCGACCACGGCGAAGGCCACCCCGTCGCGGATCGTGTCGATCGCGGCGGCGGTCGCGTCGCGGGCGTTGCGCATCTTCGTGGGCGGATAGTCCATCGAACCGGAGCAGTCCACCATGATCACCACCGCTCCGCCCGGTGCGCCGTCGGTGGCGTAACCGGGAGCCGCCAGCGGGTGACCGCCGGAGGTGCCGCCGCCGGTCGACGTCACCGTGACGATGGCATTGACCTCGCGGCCGCCCTCGGGCAGGTACTCGTTCTGATAGATGTCGACCGAAAACTGCGGCACGTTCGACTTGGAGAAATTGGCCATCGCGTGAGCTCCTCGCGCTCCTCAGTCCACAAAGACATCCCCCGGAGAGGGACCGGTTCTACGCAGGTTCGGATCCTGCCCGCCCCACCGTGGCCGGGAACGGAAGTACGGCGACTGTTACGTTGTCGTGGCCCCCGCCGTCGAGCGCCACCCCCACCAGCGTCTGCGCGCAGTGCAGCGGCCGGGTGCGGGCGTCGGCCGGAACCACTGCCGCCAGTTCGGCCGCGGACTCGGCGTAGTTCCACAGCCCGTCGGTGCACACGACCACTACACCCGTTCCCTCCGGCTGGAAGGAAGCGGTGTGCGGATCGATTTCGACGGCGTCGGCGCCGAGCCAGCCGGTGATCGCGTGGGCGCGCTCGTCCGCGTACGCCTCGGCCTCCGACATCAGCCCCGCCGACACCATCCGGGCCGCCCACGAGTCGTCCTCGGTGAGGCGGGCGGACGGGGTGCTCCGGTCGTCCGGGACCCAGTACGCGCGGCTGTCGCCGATCCAGCCGACGGTGAAGACCGGGCCCGCGGCGACGGCGCTCACACAGGTGCAGGCCGGGGCGTTGTGGTGCGGGCCCTGCCGGCCGTCGTCCTCGTCGGCCAGCACCGCCACCGCGTGGGCCGCCGCCAGCAGGGCGTCGTGCATGGCCTGTTCCGGCGGACTGCCGTGCTCCAGCGCGTCGAGCAGCTTCTCGCTGCCCACCGCGGCGGCCGCCGCCGAGGCGTCGTCGGGGCGGTACGCCGACGAGACGCCGTCGCACACCACCGCGATGACCGCGGGTGTCCCGTCCGGCAGCGACGTCGCGGCCACGGCGAACGCGTCCTCGTTGCGGTGGTGCCGCAGACCGCGGTCGCTGACCGCGGCCACGCCTTCGAGTTCGCGCTCCTGGTGGTCGCGCAGTCGCGGCTGCGCGTGCCCGCAGTGTTCGCAGTATCCGTCGGCGTCGACTCCGCCGACCCCGCACGCCACACAGGTCCGCCCCTGCGGGGCCGGTCCCGCGAGCAGTTCCTCGCGGGGGTCGGTGACCTCCGCGGCGGGCTGCGGCGCGGCGGGGGCGTCAGCGCTCGCCGGCCGTCCCGGTGCGGACTGCCCGGGGACCCCGGCGGGGCTCTGCGGCGGGGCGAGCGCGAAGGGATCGGTGAACTCACCGTTCCCCGCGCCCGCCGCCGCCGAGCCGTTGCCGGAGGACCCGGTTCCGGGCAGGTCGGCGCCCGCGGCGGGGAGCGGCGCGGTCACGTCCGTGCCGCATACGCCGCAGAACCTGTCGCCCTCCTCCAGCGGTTCCGCGCAGCTGGGGCAGCTGATCGACTGAGCTGACTGGGCCGACTCCGGCAGTCCTGGCATTCGGTTACACCCACGTCCGGGGGCGGAAACGGTTGGCCCGCTCCACCAGTTCGATCCTTGTGCGGTCCTTCTGGGCCAGCCGGGCCAGCACTCGGTACGAGCGCTCCAGGCCGAAGCGCAGCCCGCGTTCTTCCAGGGCGCTGCCCAGCAGCACGGGACGGGCGCCGGCGGCGGGCTGCGTGCCCTGCCCGCCGGCCAGCACCCAGTCGAGCGCGCTGCCGAGCACCTCGGCGGACAACTGCTCGCGCCGGTCGGCGTCGAGGCCCTGCTGCTGCAACTGCTCGACCTGCCGGCCGGCGGCCGTCAGATCGTCCAGCAGCGGTTCGTGCGGGGACCGGTCGCGCAGCCGGGCCCTGATCGCCGCGACCCGTGCCGCCGTGAAGTGGATCGACGACTCGGGCACCGACTCCAGGACCTGTACGGCACCGGGCCGGTCGCCCGCCGCCAGCCGCACCCGGGCCAGCCCGAAGGCGGCGCTGACGTAGCTCTGGTCGGTGCTCCACACCAGGCGGTAGTACTCGGTCGCGTTGTCCAGCTGGCCCAGCACCTCGGCGCAGATGCCCAGCGCGAGCTTCGGCGCGGACTCGCCGGGGAAGGCGTCGTAGACCGCGTCGAAGGAGAGCGCGGCCGTCTCGTGGTCGCCGGTGGTCAGCGCGGTGAGGCCGCGGTGCCAGACGACGCGCCAGTCCTCCAGGTCGTCGTCCGCCAGCCCCTGCAGCACGAGCAGTGCGGTGCCGCCGTCGCCCAGTTCGAGCCGGGCCCGCAGATCGCGCAGCCGACGCTCGACCGACTCGACGGGGGAGGACTGCAGCGCCGAGATCAGTTCGGCGGGCGCCGCGGACGACAGACCCGCCAGGAAACCGGCGTTCGGGTCGGACGGGTCCACGTGCGGCACGGGCAGCGCCAGTACGGCGGCGGGTGCGTCGAGCCGGGTGACCGACGGGAAGCCGAATCCGTTCCCGTCACCCGCCGGTCCCGCCGCACCCGGCAGGGCGGCCGGGGCGATGGGCACCGTGCCGACGACGGTCGCGCTGTACGGGAGGGGAGCGCCGGGCGGCAGAGCGGGCGCGCCCGGAGTGCCCGCCAGGGCTCCCTGCTGGGCGCCGCCCTGCGGGGGGATGAACGCGGGCGGCGCGCCGTTCACGCCGTTGGCGGCGCCCGCGCCGGGCTTGCGGCGGCGGTCCGCGCCGAGCCGGGACGCGTCGCCGGGCAGCGGGTGCACCAACTCCGTGTCCACCACCCGGATCTCCGGCCCGAAGAGGGTGGACAGCGCGGGCCGCGGCTTGCCGGTCTCGAGCGCCACGACCTCGCGCAGCACGCCCAGCAGCTGGTCCGACATCTCCTCGGCGGACGCGAAGCGCTTGTCCGGGTCCGGGTCGGTGGCGCGCACCAGCAGCCGGTAGAAGGACTCGTAGCGGGAGAAGACCTCGATGTTGTCGGGGTCGGGCAGGCTGTCGGCGAAGACGTTGGTGTAGCCCTGGAAGTCGAAGGTCAGCACGGCCAGGGTGCGCGCGACGGTGTACAGGTCGGAGGCGACGGACGGGCCCAGCTCGGCGACCTCCGGGGCCTGGTAGCCGACCGTGCCGTAGATCGCGCTGTCGTTGTCGTCCATCCGGCGGACCGCGCCCATGTCGATCAGTTCGAGGCGGTCCTCCTGCTGGATGGCGTTGTCGACCTTGAAGTCGCAGTACAGCAGGTTGCGGCTGTGCAGATAGCCGAGCGCGTCCAGCGCCTCGATGGCGTACGCGATGGCCGTCGCCACCGGCAGCGGCGCGCGCTTGCCGTCGGGACCGCGCCGGTCGTTGGCGATCTCCTTGAGCGACTTGCCGCCGACGTAGGCCATCACGATGTAGCCGTCGAGGGTGCCGGACCGCTGGTCCAGGTGCTCCACGAAGTTGTAGATGCGGACGATGTTCGGGTGCTCGATCTCGGCGAGGAACCGCCGTTCGGAGACGGCCGCGGCCAGCGCGTCCTCGTCCCCGGTGTCCAGCAGGCCCTTGAGCACCACCCAGCGGTCGGAGACCGCGCGGTCCACCGCGAGGTAGATCCAGCCGAGCCCGCCGTGCGCCAGGCAGCCCACGACCTCGTACTGGCCGCGCACCACATCGCCGGCCCGCAGCTTCGGCGAGAAGGAGTACGGGTGCCCGCACTTGGTGCAGAACCCCTCGGTGCGGCCCGCCTTGTCACCGCGGCTGCGGCCCACCGGCGCCCCGCAGTCGCCCTTGCTGCAGAACCGCTTGCGCTCGGGGACCTGCGGGTTGTCCAGGACGGCCGCGGCCGGATCCGGTCGCGGGATGGGCGGTACGGAGACCAGGCCGGCGCCGAGCTTGCCGCGGGTGGAGCCGCTGCCGGCGCTCCGGGAGCTGCGCACCGACACCGAACGCCCGGTGGTGGAGCCGCTGAGCGCGCGGGACAGCCGCCCGGACACCGAGCGGCGCGAGGACCGCGAAGACGACTTGGACGAACGGGAGGAGTGCGCCGACGAGCGCCCCGAGTCCTGGCCGCCGCCGGCGGCCGACCGTGCCGAGCTGCTCGCCGCCGCGACGGCCACGGGGGCGAGCCCGCAGGTGTCGCAGTACAGCTCGCCGCCGCCCATGTCCTCCAGAGCCCCGCCGCAGCCGGGCCGTTGGCACTTGCTCACGGTGTCCCCCCTCGTTCACTCGTGCGGCCGCCCGGCGACCGTCCAGCCCTCTTCGGTGATCCCGTTGTCCGATGGTCCCGCATCAGCGGTCCCGCCTGTCCGCGGGCTGGGACTGCTTCGGGGCCAGTGTCTCCGCCACCGCCTGCTGGTAGCGCAGCACCGTCGACTCCGCGGCCCGCAGATCGCACGGCGCGCTCCACAGCATGCGGCGCGCCTGGTCGTACCGTTCGATCAGCAGCGGATCCTCCGCCATGCCGTGCCGCGCCACCTTCGCGCGGTAGGCGTCCAGCCGGCCGCGCAGCTCGGCGCGGACCGCGAGCGGCGCGGTCACCGCCGTCAGGGAGTCGCGGGCCCGCAGCAACTCGTCGTCGGCGTGCTGCTCCAGGCCGTCCAGCAACGGCGACAGCCGGTGCCACTGACCCGTCCTGTGGTAGTCGTCGGCCGCGGAAAGCCGCTCGTGCAGCGCGGACGACGGGCCACTGACCGCGGGCACCTCCGACGCCGCTATCTTCGCCAGCACCTCGACGCGCGCGCTGCGCGCCTCGGTGAGGGTGCGGTCCGCCCGGGACAGCACGTCCCGCAGATGCAGCAGCCGCTGGTCGGCGTCGTCGCGCACGTGCAGCACGGCGTCGACCTCGCGGCGCAGCTCCTCCAGCCGGCGGCCGGCCTGCTCGTAGCGGGCGGTGTCCGCGCGGCCCGGCTTCGGCTCCGGCAGCCAGAACGCCAGCGGGTCGGAGACCACCTGGGCGCGCAGCGCTGCCAGATCGGTGATGAGCCGCTCCAGCTCGTCCCCCGAGGGGTGGGCGCCGGGGCGCACCCCCACCGAGTGGGCCAGCGAGCGGACCCGCTGCACGTCCGCGGCGAGCAGATCGATACGGGCGGGCAGCGCGGACCAGACGGAGTCGGCGCCGGCGACCATCGTCATGGCCTGCTCGTACCAGCCGTTCATCCGGTCCAGCAGCTGCTCCAGGCTGAACCGTTCGGTGAGCACGGCGGGGCCGGTCAGACTGCGGGCGGCGTCCGGGACCGCGCCGCCGGACACCGTGACGCCGGTGCCGCGCAGCAGTTCGGTGAGGGAGTTCAGATCGGTCTGGGTGGGCCAGCGGCGGCGGCCGCGCAGCTCCCGCGCGGAGTTGAGGGCAGCGGTGTACGCCTCGAAGTGCGACCACAGCAGGGTGATCGCCGAATCCGTCTCGGTCCAGCGCTCCTTGGTGACACCCGTCAGCTCGGCGCCTTCGAGCAGCCTGCGGCCGGAGTGGTCCTGGAGTGCGAGCAGCGAGGACTCGATGGCCTCGTGGTCCGCGCCGAGCCGCGCCAGGGCACGGTCGACCTCGTCCCGGCCCATCACCGGCCCGGACGGTCCCTCCACCGACCTCCGGCCGGGAGGTGCCCCCTCCGCCATCGAACCTTCTTTCCCGTAACCGGCACGTCGTGTGCGGAGCTCAGTCCTGCTGGGTCGGCCCTGGTGTTCCCGGCCCTGGTGGCCCGGTGGTTCAGTTCTTGTAGAGCGGTGCGGGCGGTCCGGTCACATCCGGCAGCTTGGCGGCCAGCCAATGACGGTACGCCTGCATCCAGGGGCTGTTGACGCCGCCGCTGCGGTAATCCTCCAGCACCTTGTTGACGCGGGCCACCAGATCGGTGTCCTTGAGGTTCATGGCCACCCCGTACGGCTCCGTGGTGACCTTCTGGCCGATGAGGTGCACCGAGGGGTCCTGCGCGGCCTGGCCGGCCGCCAGCGCGTTGTCGGTGAACACCGCGTCCACCAGGTTCAGCTGCAGCCGCACGAGGCAGTCCAGCTGGTTCGGTACGAGGACGACCTTGGCGCCGTGCGACTCCTCCTTGAGCTTGGTCTCGCCCGTGGAGCCCTTCGCGGTGCAGACCGTCCGGCCGTTGAGGGAGTTGTCGAAGCCGGTGATGGTGGTGCCCTGCAGGGGGACGAGGAGCTGCTGTCCGGCCTCGAAGTACGCGGTGGAGAACGCCACGTCCTTCAGCCGCGAGCAGTTGATGGTCATGGTGCGCACCACCATGTCCACCTTCCCCGCCTTGATCATGGGGATGCGCTGGTCGGTCGGCACCGTCAGGTACTGGACCTTGTCCGGGTCGCCGAGGATGTCCTTGGCTATGGCGCGCACCAGGTCGATGTCGAAGCCGGTGATCTGGCCGGTGGCCGGATCGCGGAAGCCCCACAGATAGCTGTTCTGGTCCACGCCGACGATGAGCTTGCCGTGCTCCTTGATCCGCCGCACGGCGTCACCGTCCACCGCCGACGGCCGCTGACCGCTGGCCTCCGGGTGGTCGCAGGTGTCCTCCGTGGAGGCGTACTTGGCGCTCAGCACGCCCTCGGGCGTCGCCGACCGCGCGCCGTCCGGCGTGCCGGCACCGCGCAGCGGGACCGCCACCGCGGTGACGACCAGCGCGCAGGCCGCCGCCATCCCCGCGACTCCGCCCCAGCCGCGCCAACTGCGGCGCGTCCGCCGCGTCCGCGGCGTGTCCTCGCCCATGGTCCGCTTCCCTCCACCGGCCTGGCCGGTCACGCCGGTCACCGGTACTCCGACAGCCGGCGTCCGATGCCGAGCGCGGCGCCGGCCGCGGCCAGCACGGCCAGCAGCGCGGCACCCGCCGGAAGCCCGGTCAGCGCCCCGCGGCCGTCGTTCGCCGCCTGCTCGAATTCCTGCTGCTCATGGTCGACGGCCTTGCGCAGGCTGGCGTCCACCGCGTCGAAGCACTGGCCGGTGGTCGCGCTGACCACCTCGCCCTGTTGGTTCTTGCCGCCGATCACCTGAGCGACGGCGTCCGCGTAGTTGCCCTCGTTGTCGCTGGCGCGGGCCGCGGTGTGCCGACCCCGCCAGGCCTGAACGCCCTTGATCGCGTCGTTGACCGGGCCGCGGCCCGCCTCGTCGTCCGCGAGCGCCAGGGCCTGTGCCATCTCGCCGCCGACGCCCTTGGGGTCCTTGCCGGCCAGGGTCGACATGCCGCCCTGGAAGTTGGTCTCGTACGAGGCGCCGGAGCCGCGGGCGACCAGCGTCAGGTTCTCGTCGCCGCGGGCCTGCAGCACGCCGATCCGGGCGCTGTTGAGCACCTGCAGGGACTTCGCCCCGTGGTCGTACGACGTATCGAGCTGGGAGGCGGCGACCGTGTGGCCGACCACCGCCCACAGCAGCACCACCACGGAGGCCGCGCTGGCGGCCAGCATCCCCTGGTTGAAGACGCGGTTGGTGCGCCGGTACGAGCGCCGCTGGGCCCACAGCAGGGCGCCGAGCGCGATCGCTCCGAGCGACCAGGCGAGCCACGGCAGCGCCTTGGCGGAGCCGTAGTCCTCGCCGAGCCGGGCCGTCTCGGCCTTGTACAGCTTGTCGGCGGTGTCCAGCAGGCCGCCGTCCTGGCGCATCAGCTCGTTGGCGTACCGCAGGTAGGCACCGCCCACCGGGTAGCCCTGCCGGTTGTACACACCGGCGTTCGCCACCGCCTCGGTGTACCCCTTGAGCTGCTGGTTGAGCAGCGAGATCTGCTCCAGGGTCGTCGCGGACCCCTGCGCGTTCCCCGCCGCCTCGGCGATCAGCTTCGACGCCGTCCGCAGATCGGCGTCGTACCGGTCCGTGACGGACTTCGGCTGCTGGCCGCCGATGAGGAAGCCGCCGGAGGCGGTGGTGTCCGCGTCCGCCAGCGACCGGTAGATCTCGGCGGCCTTGGCGCTCAGCGGGGCGCTGTGGTTGACCACGTCGCTCGCCGCCGAGGCGCGGTCGGTGATCTGCCACGCCGTCACCGCGCCGAACGCCACGACCAGCACGGCCAGTACCGCGCCGATGATCCGCAGCCGGCCGGGCTCGGTCGTCGCGGCGGCGCGCAGCCGGTCCGCGCCCTCGCTCCAGGCCCGCCGCCGTGGCGGCGGGGGCGGCGGTGCGGCCGGCGGCCTCACGGGCTGCTGGGGAACGCGCGGCGCGGGCGGGGCACCGTAGCCCTGCGCGGCCGGGATTCCGCTCCCCGTCGGCGTTTGTGTCACTGACCCTCCCCCGGAACAACTCCCCTGCGCACGGCAGTCAAGCTCTTGGCCAGCAGTATGGCCGTAGGCGGTGTCATCCACCTAGGGATTGCGTGGATCTTGCGCGAACTGCCCGCTATGCGGCCCTGCCGTACGAACTTCACCCGTATCCCATCACGCCCGGGACCCGCGCCCGGTTCCGGGGGCGCCCGCGAAAAGCCGGACGGACCCGTGGAACGGGCCCGTCCGGCGGTCGCGGACGGCACTACGCGTAGTGCGCGCGCAGCCTGGCGTGGACCGCGGGATCCGCGGCGACGTGGTCCAGGCCGAGAAGCGCCGCGCCCAGCACCGGGGCGGCGCTCACCACACGGGTGACGGCCTTCGGCGCGCGGGCGGTGAGGCGCTCCGTGATGGCGTCCATCAGGGTCGGGTTCCCGGCCGCCATGACACCGCCGCCGAGCACCACGTCGGCCTCCTCGTCGAGCAGGCCGAGCCGCCCCAGCGCCACGGTCGCCAGCGCGACGATCTCGTCGGCCTGCCGGCTGACGATCTCCCGGGCCACCGGATCGCCCGCGTCCGCGGTGCGGAACAGCACGGGCGTCAGCTCGTACTTGCGGGACGGCGGGATGTGCTCCAGGTGCAGCGCCTCGATCAGCGCGTACATCGAGGTGAGGCCGAAGTGCGCGGGCAGCGCGACGGCCAGTTCCGTGGGGCCGCCGCGGCCGTCCTCGGCCCGTGCGGCATGGAACAGGGCCTCCTCCGCCAGACCCGATCCGCCTCCCCAGTCACCCGATATCTTGCCGATCGCCGGGAAACGGGCCGTGCGGCCGTCCGGCAGCATGCCGACGCAGTTGATGCCCGCGCCGCACACGACCGCGACGCCGCGCGGCTCGTCGACGCCCGCTCGCAGTATCGCGAACGTGTCGTTGGCCACCCGGGTGCTCAGGCTCCAGCCCTGCGCGTGCACGGCCAGTTCGAGCTGCTGCTCCTCCACGGGCAGGTCGGCGTTGGCCAGACAGGCCGAGGTGTGCTCGGTCAGCGGCCGCTCGCCCAGGGTCAGGCCGGCCGCGGCGGCGGCCCGGCCGACGATGGCCGCCAGAGCCGCGACGGCCGCGTCGACACCGACGACCGGCGGCTGGAAGCCGCCGCCGCGGGCGGTGCCGAGCACCGTCCCGTCGGCGGCCACGATCGCCACGTCGGTCTTGCTGTTGCCCGCGTCGATGGCGAGGACGCCACCCGCCACGAGCGGTTCGTTCAGGCCCACGCGAGGTGCTCCCGGTTGTGCGCGACGAGACTGTCGGTCAGCGCTTCGGCGTACTCGTACTGGCCGATGAGCGGGTGCGACAGCAGCGCCTTGAACACCCGGTCCCGGCCGCCGTGGATCGCGGCCTCCAGGGCGAGGTCCTCGTAAGCGGTGACGTTGGCGATCAGGCCCGCGTACAGCGGGTCCAGCGGGGCGACGGGCAGCGGCTCGGTGCCGGAGCCGTCCACCGTCGCCGGTACCTCGATCACCGCGTCGTCCGGGAGGAACGGCAGGGTCCCGTTGTTGTACGTGTTGACGACCTGGATGTCGCCGGTGTTCCGCAGCAGGGAGGAGGCCAGGGCCACCGCCGCCTCGGAGTAGAAGGCGCCGCCGCGCTTGGAGAGCAGCTCGGGCTTCTCGTCCAGCTTCGGGTCGCCGTACATCTCCAGCAGCTGCTTCTCCATCGCCGCGACCTCGGAGGCCCGCGACGGCTTGATCTTCTGCTCGCGCACCACCTCGTCGTGCGCGTAGAAGTACCGCAGGTAGTACGAGGGGACGACGCCGAGCCGGTCCAGGATCACCCGCGGCAGGCGGATGTCCTCGGCGATGGCGTCGCCGTGCTCCGCGAGGAGCCGGGGCAGCAGGTTCTCGCCGCCGGGCCCGCCGAGGCGGACCCCGCGCTCCCACGTCAGGTGGTTGAGGCCGACGTGGTCCAGGTGGACCTCTCCGGGCGCGACGTCGAGCAGCGCGGCGAACTTCCGCTGGAAGCCGATCGCGACGTTGCACAGGCCGACGGCCTTGTGACCGGCCTGCAGCAGGGCGCGGGTCACGATGCCGACCGGGTTGGTGAAGTCGATGATCCAGGCGTCGGGCGCCGCCCTGCGGACCCGCTCGGCGATGTCGAGCACGACCGGGACGGTGCGCAGCGCCTTGGCGAGGCCGCCGGCCCCGGTGGTCTCCTGGCCGACGCAGCCGCACTCCAGCGGCCAGGTCTCGTCCTGGTTGCGCGCGGCCTGTCCACCGATGCGCAGCTGGAGCAGTACCGCGTCGGCGCCGGCGACGCCGGCCTCCAGGTTCGCGGTGGTGGTGACCTTTCCGGGATGTCCCTGCTTGGCGAAGATCCGCCGGGCGAGTCCGCCGACGAGTTCGAGGCGCTCGGCGGCCGGGTCGACCAGCACCAGCTCCTCGATCGGCAGCGTGTCGCGCAACCGCGCGAAACCGTCGATGAGTTCGGGGGTGTAGGTCGAGCCACCGCCGACAACTGCCAGTTTCATCCCTTGACTCCAGTCAGGGTCACGCCTTCGATGAAGGCCTTTTGGGCGAAGAAGAAGACCACGATCACGGGAGCCATCACCAGAACGGTGGCGGCCATCGTGAGATTCCAGTTGGTGTGGTGGGCGCCCTTGAACGATTCCAGGCCGTAGCTGAGGGTCCAGGCGGCCGAGTTGGAGCTGGCGTAGATCTGCGGGCCGAAGTAGTCGTTCCAGCAGTAGAAGAACTGGAACAGCCCCACGGCGGCGATCGCCGGCTTGATCATCGGCACGATCACGGTGAGGAGCGTGCGCAGCTCGCCGCAGCCGTCGACCTTGGCGGCCTCCGTGTACTCCTTCGGGATCGTCAGCAGGAACTGCCGCAGCAGGAAGATGGTGAACGCGTCACCGAACGCCATCGGGATGATGAGCGGGTACAGGGTCCCGTCCATGCCCATCTGCCGGGTCCAGAACAGGTACATCGGAATGATGATGACCTGGGGCGGCAGCATCATCGTCGAGATGACCAGCACCATCACCAGATTGCGGCCGCGGAAGCGGAACTTCGCGAGCGCGTAGGCGACGGGCAGGCTGGACACGACGGTCAGCACCGTGCCGGACACCGCGTACACCAGGGTGTTGCGCCACCAGGTGAGGAAGCCCGGGGTGTCCCAGACCTGCCGGAAGTTGCTCCACTGCCAGTCGTGCGGCCACAGGTCGCGGCTGAGCGCCTGGTTGTCGCTCATCACGGCCGTCAGGAAGACGAAGACGAACGGCAGGACGAAGAACAGCGCCGCCGCGAGGCCGAGCGAGTGCACCGCGATCCAGTGCAGTACGTCCTTGCGCTTCGCGGTCCGTCTGGCCGCCACCGCGGTGACGTGCGGGGCCGGCGCCTGGGTCGGCGGGGCGAGAGTTGCGTGGGTCATGATGATCAGTCCTCCGCCGACAGGAAGCCGTTGCGGCGTCGCATGAGCAGCGCCGTGAACGCCATCGCCAGGACGAAGAGCACCAGCGCGATCACGCAGGCGGCGCCGTAGTCGAAGCGCTGGAAGCCCAGGTTGTACACGAGCTGGGGCAGGGTCAGGGTCGACTTGTCCGGGTAACCGGGCTCGAGCTGCTGGCCCGAGTTGCCGATGATGCCGGACGCGATCTTCCCCGCGACCAGTGGCTGTGTGTAGTACTGCATGGTCTGGATGACGCCCGTGACCACCGCGAACATGATGATCGGCGAGATGTTGGGCAGCGTGACGAAGCGGAACCGCGCCCACGCGCCCGCGCCGTCCAGCTCGGCCGCCTCGTACTGGTCCTTCGGTACGTCGAGCAGCGCGGCCATGAAGATGACCATGAGGTCACCGATGCCCCACACGGCCAGGATGGTCAGCGCCGGCTTGGACCACGCCGGATCGGTGAACCAGCCCGTCGTCGGGATGCCCACCGAGTCCAGGATGTGGTTGACCGGTCCGGTGCCCGGGTTGAGCAGGAAGACGAACGCCATGGTGGCGGCGACCGGCGGGGCCAGGTACGGCAGGTAGAACGCCGTGCGGAAGAAGCCCGCGCCGGTCTTGATCTTGGTGATCAGCAGACCGATGCCGAGTCCGAAGACCACCCGCAGCGTCACCATGACGATGACCAGCCACAGGGTGTTCCGCAGCGACGGCCAGAACAGGGGTAGTCGTTGAAGACGTACGACCAGTTCTTGAACCCCGCGAACGTCGGGGGGTTGAACCCGTCGTACTTCATGAAGGAGAAGTAGACGGTCGACAGCAGCGGGTAGACGAAGAAGACCGTGAAGCCGATCAGCCACGGCGAGAGGAAGCCGAGGGTGCGGAGGGTCGATTTCCTGCGCTTCGCCTTGAGCAGGGGATGGATGGTCGTCATCACTTGGCCTGCGCGATGTCCTTGTCGACCTGAGCGTCGACACCCTGCAGACCGGCCTGGACATCCGTCTTCTTACCGGACTCGAAGGCGTATCCGAAGTCCTGCAGCGTCACCTGGTAGGCGCCGCCGTTGATGCTGGCCGGGGTGGTGTTGCTGTACTGGTTCTGGGCGATGTCGAGGAAGACCTTCGGGACACCGGTCAGCTCGGGGGACTTCTGCGCCTCGAACGTCGACGGCACGTTGTGGATGGCGTTGGCGAACGACACGACGGCCTGGGTGTCGGTGGTCATGAACTTGACCAGCTCCCACGAGGCGTTCTTCTTGGAGCTGGTGTTGGCGACGCCGACGATGGTGCCGGAGAGGTAGCCGCGGCCGTAGGTGTCGGCCTGGTCGTCCGGGACCGGGAACGGCGCCACGGCGAGGTCGGAGGTCGCGTTGGCTTCCTTGGCCATGCCCAGCCGCCACTCGCCGTCGATGCCCATCGCGACCTGGCCGGTGTGCAGCGGGTTCTTGGCGCCGAACTCGTCACCGAAGGTGTTGCGGTACTTCTCCAGCTTGTCGAAGCCGCCGAGGGACTTCACCATGTCCCGCTGCCAGGTGAGCATCTCCGCGAAGCCCTTGTCCTTGGCGAGCTGGGCCTTGCCGCTGGCGTCGAAGTACTTGGCGCCCCACTGGGCGGCGAAGTGGCCGGGAGTGGACTCGTAGCCGTGGAAGTTGGGCATGAAGCCCAGCTGGGAGTACGAGGCACCGGTGGACTTCGTCAGCCTCACCGCGTCGGCCTTGAACTCCGAAAGGGTCTTCGGCGGGCCGGCGATGCCGGCCTCCTTGAAGGCCTTCTGGCTGTAGTAGAGGGCGTAGACGTCGCCGAGCAGCGGCAGCGTGCAGCGCTTGCCCTGGAACTGGGTGTACTCGAGCATCGGCTTCGGGAAGACCTTCGCCGGGTCGATGTTGTCCTTCTTCAGGAACGGCGCCAGGTCGGCGAACGCGCTCGAGGAGCAGAACTTGCCGACGTTGTCGGTGGTGAAGGACGACACGACGTCGGGGGCGGTGGCGCCGCCGGCCCGCACCGCCTGGTTGATCTTGTCGTCGGTGATGTTGGCCTGCACCTTGACGTGGATGTTCGGGTGCGCCTTCTCGAAGCGGGCGACGTTGTCGTTGATCGCCTTGAGCTCGTTGGGAGCGGTCCACCCGTGCCAGAAGGTGATGGTGACGTCCTTGGTGGCGTCATCGTTCGCCTGGGTGGTGCTCTGGCTGGTACAGGCACTCGCGAACAGCGATATCGCGGCCGTGGCCGCGACGGCGGCGGCCACCTTCTTGGTACGGGACACTGCGCTTCCTCCGGGGGATGAGAGGGTCGTTGACGGGCGGGCGAAGGGTGTGCGGAGCCAACGGGCCGGCTGTCGGGGCCGGTCCGGAACGGTGACGCTGCGGTGGGTGGTGCGTCGAAGGGTGGTCGGCGGGGGAGCGGGGGTCAGCGCGAGGTGTCGAACACCTCGTCGCGTGTGGTGGCGAGGGCGCTCTGCAGCGCCCCGCACAGGACGGGGTGTTCCTGCACCGCGCCTATCACCAACCGGGGCCTGGGCACGGCGAGTTCTGCCAGTTCGGCCTGGATGAGGGCACGGAGGTGCTCCCCGCCGGCGACGATCACGCTGCCGGTGAGGACGATGAGTTCCGGGTCGAGGACGGCGACCATCGAGGCCAGGCCGGTGGCCAGCCCGGTGGCGATCCGTGCCAGCAGCTCGGCGTGCGGCCCGGTGTCCGGGGTGCCGTCCCGTTCGGCCGTCTCCGCCGACCGCGCGGCTTCGGTGAGCAGCGTGGCGGCCAGATCGGCGAGCGGGGCCCCGCTGACCGGGGTGAGGCCGAGTTCCCGCGCGATGCGCACCACCGCGTCGCAGCCGGCCAGTTCCTGGAAGCCGCCGTTGTTGGCCTTGGTCACATGCCGTACGAGGGGCGTGCCCGGCACCGGCAGGAAGCCGACCTCGCCGGCGCCGCCGGTCCACCCGCGGTGCAGCCGGCCGCCGATGACGATGGCGGCGCCGATGCCCTCCTCGTTCCACAGCAGGACGAAGTCCTCGTGGTCACGGGCGGCGCCGACCCGCTGCTCGGCGACCGCGGCGAGGTTCACGTCGTTGTCGTACTCCAGCGGCACGGCGAGCGCGGCGGCCAGTTCGTCGAGGAGCGTGGTGGAGTGCCAGCCCGGGAGGTGGCTGGCGTAGCGCAGCCGGCCGGTGCTCGGGTCGAAGGCGCCGGGTGTGCCGATCACGACCCGGTGCAGGTCCGAGCGGTTCAGCCCGGCGGCTTTGGCCGCCTCGTCCACCGCCTGCACGACCTGCTCGACGGTGCCCTGCGCGCGGCGGCCCGGGGTCGGCAGCTCGAACTCGCCGACGGTACGGCCGGTGATGTCCGCGACGGCTGCCTTGATCCGTATCGGTGTCACGTCCAGCCCGGCGACATGCGCCGCGGCCGGGTTCACCGAGTACAGCTGGGCGTTGGGCCCGGGCCGGCCGGCCGTGGTGCCGGTGGCCAGTACCAGTCCGGCCGCTTCGAGCCGCGCCAGCAGCTGCGACGCGGTCGGCTTGGAGAGGCCGGTGAGCTTGCCGATCCGGGTTCGCGACAGGGGCCCGTGCTCCAGAAGGAGGTCGAGCGCCGCGCGGTCGTTCATGGCGCGCAGTACGCGCGGGGTTCCAGGGGTGCCAGCCATGCGCGCCATCCTCCCTCAGTTCACTGTTAGGAAACTTTCCTATTGGTGAAACGAAAGGTAGGCCCGCTTTCGGCGGAGCGTCAAGGGGGGTCGGCCACAGGTCGACCAAAGCGTTACCTCCATGAAAGCGGCCCCCGGCGCAGTGCGCCAGAGGCCGGCAGCGGCATGTGTCAAGACCGCCGAAAGGAGGAGACCCAAGGGGCGCCTGGTTACTTGGCGCCGTCCGCCCCCTGCGAGGGCACCGGACGGGCCGCCAGCGCCTGCGGTGAATCCGGGTTGGAGAGCGCCGAAGGGGCCGCCACCGCCACCATCGGGTCGGCCGGCACACCCGTGTCGTCCACGGCCGCGGTCGGCGTGCCGCCGACGATCGTGATGCCCGCCTCGTCGAAGGCCCGCTTGATCCGCCAGCGCAGCTCCCGCGCGACCGCCGTGGCCTTGCCCGGCATCGTCTTGGCCTGCGCCTGGATCACCACCGAGTCCGCGCTCACCGACTCCAGGCCCAGCACCTGCACCGGCTCCCACAGCGCCTCGTCCCACGGATCGGACTTCGCCATGTCCTCGGCGGCGGCCTCGATCACCGCGCGTGCCCGGTCCAGATCCTGCGCGTAGCCGACCTGGACGTCCACCACGGCCGTCGCCCAGCCCTGGCTCAGGTTGCCGATCCGCTTGACCTCGCCGTTCCGGACGTACCAGATCTCTCCGTTGTCGCCGCGCAGCTTCGTCACTCGCAGCCCGACCTCGATCACCGTGCCGCTGGCCACCCCGGCGTCGATGACGTCACCCACGCCGTACTGGTCCTCAAGGATCATGAAAACGCCGGACAGGAAGTCCGTCACCAGGTTCCGGGCGCCGAAACCGATCGCGACGCCCGCGACCCCGGCGCTCGCCAGCAGCGGCGCCAGGTTGATCTGCAGCACCGACAGCACGGTCAGCGCCGCGGTGCCGAGGATGGTGAACGAGGCGATACTGCGCAGCACCGACCCGATCGCCTCGCTGCGCTGCTTGCGCCGCTCCGCGTTGACGACCAGCAGCCCGCCCAGGGTGGTGCCCTGCGCGACCTCCACGCCCCGGTTCATGCGGTCGATCAGCTTGCTGATGGTCCGCCGGACCAGCCCGCGCAGCACCAGCGCGATGACGATGATCAGCAGAATTCTCAGGCCCGCGCCGAGCCAGTCCGCCCAGTTGGCCTCGACCCAGCCCGCGGCCTCGGTCGCGGATTTCTGGGCGTCGTCAAAGCTGGTTGCAGGAGCACTCGGGGACGGTGCGGGGGTGGACACGGTGGAAAACCTCCGTTGTGGGACAGACCCTCCACACTAACGGGCTAACGGATATGCCTCGTTGCCAAGTTCGAGGGCCAACAGCCCGAAAGGTGGGGAAGTAAAGGAGTGTGGTCGAAAACACCCTGAGTCCGTTACCTGGTCATGGTGGCGCCGCCACCCGGCTTCCGGAGAGACTGAGGGCAGATCGTCCCGGCGCGAGCCACGCGCCGCCGGCGTATAAGGAGGCACCCGTGCCGCATGTCCTGGTCCTCAACGCGTCGTACGAGCCGCTCGGCGTCGTACCGCTCCGCCGTGCGCTTGTCCTCGTACTGAACAAGAAGGCCGTGTGCCTCGAGGAAACCGGCGCCTATCTGCACAGCGAGTCCTGCGCTCTTCCGGCGCCCAGTGTCGTCAAACTCACCAAATTCGTGCGAGTCCCCTTTCGAGGCACCGTCCCGCTGACCCGTAGGGCACTCTTCGCCCGCGACGGCGGCAGGTGCGCGTACTGCGGAGCCGCCGCAACCAGCGTCGACCACGTCATCCCGCGCAGCCGCGGCGGTCAGCACGCCTGGGAGAACGTCGTCGCCGCGTGCAGACGCTGCAACCACGTCAAGGCGGACCGCCATGTCGCGGAGCTGGGGTGGCGGCTGCGCCATACACCCGCACCACCGGCGGGCCTGGCCTGGCGGATCATCGGAACGGGACACAGAGACCCGCGCTGGCTGCCGTACCTGCAACCATTCGGCGCGGACGACGCCCTGGCCCGGATTGACGGCATCTCTGCCTGATATCCGGGCTTTCGTGTCTGCGGGTGTCCGCGGACGCGGGGTCCGCGGGTGTCTGCCGGTGTCTGCGGACGCGGTGGATGCGGGGCTGGTTGTGTTCGTGGTGCCGACCGGGTCCGGCCCGGCCGGCACCTTGCTGTGTCGTGGCCGCTTCGTGGTCGTCGGACGCCGGGCGCCCGTTTCGCGTGGGCCGGTCACGGCAGGACGGCGTAGGCCTCCACGCCGAACAGGCTGTAGCTGTACTTCGTCGCCCGCTGGACGCCGTGCACCCGCAGGAACCGGGCCCCCGCCCACGGGGCGGACGCGTCGTCCAGGCGGACCGACTCGGTACCGCCCTTGCCGTCGCGCACGGTCGCCGCGGTGTGCCACGTCACCCCATCGGCCGAGGTCTGCACCGCGTAGCGGGCGGCGTAGGCGTCCTGCCAGTGCAGCACCACCCGGCCCACCCGGGCCGGCGCGGCCAGCTCCACCTGGACCCACGCATCGTCCTGCACCGGCGATGACCAGCGGGTTTCCGGGTCGCCGTCGGCGATCGCCGCGGCCGGGAAGGCCGGGGTCTCGTCCCCGGAGGACGTCGCCCGCGCGCCCCTGACCAGGTCGGGGCCGCCGGTCCGCGGCCGGGCCCGTACGGTGATCCACTGCTCGGCCGAACGGCCGTCCACCGTGAAGCGCACCGGAATGGAGTACGTGCCCGGCGCGGAGCCGGGCGGCACCGACACCCGTACCGGTACGACCGGCGCCGCGCCGCGCCGCACGACGACGGAGGCGGGCACCTCCACGTGGGCGCCACCCTTCGGTGCCGCCGCCTCCAGCGTGCCCTGCGTGTCCAGCGGCCGTTCGGAGCGCAGCTCCGCGTGGACGGTGACCGGATCGCCGCCGATCTCCGCGTCGACCTCGGCGTCGTCCAGCGTGATCCGCGGCGGTTCGGTGAACCACGGCACGATCTCGTGGACGGCCGGGACCGGGTTCGGGACCGGGTTCGGGCCCGGGGTACCGCTGCCGCCGGTCGTGGTGAGCCGGATCGCGTCGGCCGTCACCCCGTGGGCCGACAGCTCCGTCCACCCGTCCGCGAGGGTGCCCACACGCTGCCACCCCTTGCCGGGGACCCTGACCTCCACGGAGGCGGGGGAGGCGGTGGCGCTGGCGCCTGCGGCCGGGGCCGGGGCCTGTGCCGTGCCGCCCGGTTCCGTCAGCACGGTCACCGCCTCCAGTGGTCGGGCGGCGCCGAATTCGACGGTCAGCGGCCCTTCGGTCCCGTCCGGTCCGGCCGGCCGGTACGAGGTCGTCACGTCGTCGTCCGCGACGGCACGGGCGGCCGGGGCGCCGCCGACCACCTGCGCCGCGGTCCCGTCGACCGGCACGTCGAACGCCCGCACCGCCACCGAGCTGGGCTGCGCGCCCGTCGCCCGCAGCCGGACGAAGCGCGCGCGGGCGCCGGCCGGGAGCCGTACCGCGATCGTCCGCCGGTCGTGGAAGGCGCCGGCCGACCGCCAGCCCGCGTCGTCGCCCGCCGAGTACTCCAGCACCGCGTCGTGCAGATAGTCCTCGGAGTCGGCGGCGCTGCCCATCACGATCCGCACCCCGCCCACCGGCCGGACCAGGCCGAGGTCCACCCCGAACGCGTCGCCCTCCTGCGGCGGCGTGTCGCTCGACCACGCCGTGCCGTCCTTGCCGTCGACCATCAGGGACGGATCGGTGGCCCGGGCCGAACCCTGCGTGACGATGGCCTTCCGCGCGTCGGCGTGCCCGCCCGTCCAGGAGTCCGCCGTCGTGGTCGCCGTCGTCAGGAACGTGTCCAGGACGGTGCTGCCGCCCATCGTCGCCGTCCCCGCGCCGAGCCCGGTGCGGGCCCGCTGCACCGCCAGCCGCCCCTGCCAGCCGGCCGCCCCGTCCCCACGGGCCTGCGCCAGCAGCATGTCCACCGCCCGCTCGCCCGCCGTGCCGTACAGCGCCAACCGGTCCAGCCACGGCCGCACTTCACCGCCGAACGAGCCGTCCGCCAGCCCCGCGAGCCGGCCCGGCGCCCACCGCATCGTGGTGAACGCGGCCCGCAGCCGGCGGGCCGCGTCCGGCAGCCCCTTGCGGTCCGCCGACCCGTACGCCGTCCAGAAGTCCGCCAGCAGCGGCCGCAGATACGCCGACTCCGTACCGCCGAGCGCCGACGACACGTCATTGCCCGCCAGCGAGCGCAGCGCCTCGCGGGCGCCCCGGTCGGGACCGGCGAGATCGTCGATCGCCGCCTGCCAGGAGGCCTGGGCGTCGTACCCGTGCGCGTTCCACGCGTAGTCGGCCGCGGTGAACAGCGCGATCCGCGACGCCACCGGCTGCTGCATCGCCGCCGCGACCACCCCTGCGGACCCGCTCGCGACGGCCGGCTCCCGGCCCGTGTACGGGCCGAGGAAGAGCCGGGTGGGCGCGTAGTCGTTGACCGGGTAGTTGTCGACGGTCAGGAGGGAGTGCTTGAACGCTGCCGCTGTGGTGGCCAGTTGGGTGCCGGTGATCCGCTCGGGCACCACGCCGACGCCCGTCCACGCCACGGCGACGCCGGGGCGCAGCGCGGTTGCGAGCGCGGTGCGGTATTTCGTGGGGCCGTCCTGGTAGTACTCGGTGGGCATGAGGGACAGATCGGCGGCGCCTGCGCCTGTGCGGCCCGTCAGATGATCGGCGAGCGCGTTCGTCAGCCGTGCCTGCGCGCGGGCCGCCGCCTCCGGGCCCTTGCCGAACTCCTTGGCGTCCGCGCCGCAGTGCCACTCCGTGTAGCTCACGTCCTGGAACTGCAACTGGAACGCGCGGATGCCCAGCGCCCACATGGCGTCGGCCTTGCGGGTCAGCGCACGCAGATCGTCCGCCGACGAGAAGCAGAGTCCCTGGCCGGGGGCGACGGCCCAGGCGAGCGTCACGTGATTCGCCGCCGCGCGGTCGGCGAGCGCCCGGAACTGCGCCCGCTGCGCGGCCGGGTACGGCTCCCGCCACTTCGCCGCCTGCCGGTACGGGTCGTCGCCCGGCGCGTAGAGCAGCCGGTTCTGCTTGGTGCGGCCCATGAAGTCCAGCTGCGACAGGCGCTGGGCCTGGGTCCAGGGGACCCCGTAGTAACTCTCGGCGGTCCCGCGGACCCTGGCGGTCGGCCAGTCCCGGATCAGCGCCGCGGCGAAGGCCCTTCCACGGAGCAGCTGGCGCAGGGTCTGCGCGGCGTGGAACAGACCGTCGGTGCCGACGCCCGCGAGGGCGACGGTGTCGCGGCCGGTGGCGAGCCGGTAGCCACCGGCCGGCAGGTCCGCCTGCGGCTCGGCTTTGAGGCGGCTCAGCTGGGCTTCGGCGGCGGGGCCGTCGGCGTAGACGGTGAGGCCGGTTGTGGTTGCCGTCCTGGCTTCAAGGATGGTGCGGGCGCCGGCTTCCCGGAGGACGTCGCGGATGACGGTGAGCGCGTACGGGTCGGCCGTGGGGGCGGCGACGAGGGTGACGGTGGGGGTCACCTGGGCGGCTTCGCCGCCCGTGCCGCGGAGGGACTGGGGGCGCGGCCAGACGGACGGCTGCGCCTGCGTCTCCTGTTGGCGCGGCGGTGACTCCGGTGCGGCGTCGGCGGCGGGCACGTTCCCGAGGACACCGCCGATGACGGCGGCCACCAATGCCACGGCTGATCGGCTGCGCAAGGGCTGCACGGGTCCTCCTCGCGGCACGCGGTGATGAGCGCTGAGCCCATCACTGTGGTGGCGGCCGTGTCAACGCGGGTTGTCCTGCCGACGGCTTGCTCGGGGTCGGTGCCCGGGCCCTCCGGGGTGGGGGGTCGAAATCGACTATTTACGGTCCCCCAACCTTCGGCCGGGGGTCCCCCCAGCGGCCCACAAATAGCTCGGCAGCCCCACCGACCCCGGTCCCCTCACGTCACCACCACCCCGTCGGCCCACCGGCCCGCCGACCTCCGCAGCCCGGTGCACCCGGGCGCCGCCCCACCCCGCCGGTAGGCATATATCGCCAGCCCCCCACCCCTCCGACCCCGGTCCCCTCACGTCACCACCACCCCGTCGGCCCACCGGCCCGCCGACCTCCGCGGCCCGGTGCACCCGGGCGCCGCCCCACCCCGCCGGTAGGCATATATCGCCAGCCCCCCACCCCTCCGACCCCGGTCCCCTCACGTCACCACCACCCCGTCGGCCCACCGGCCCGCCGACCTCCGCGGCCCGGTGCACCCGGGCGCCGCCCCACCCCGCCGGTAGGCGTAGATGGGGCGGGCGGGTGGGGAATGCCCGCCGCAGGCGCAACGGTGCCGCGGGTGCCCGCGTACTCGAACCCCCGCCGGAGGCGCGTGGCGCAACGGCGTCGCGGGCGCCGAATCCCGCTGTGCAGCCCGCCGTCAGGCGAAAGGGCGGGTGGGTGGGGAACAGCCCGCCGCAGGCGGAAGCGGCTCGCACGGGCCGGCGTACCCGTGGTTCCGCCCGGACCGAACTACCCTGCCCGGATGGGCGAACCTCATGAGTTGACGATGCTGGAGCAGGCCGCCGCGGTCCGGGGCAAGGTTCTCTCCCCAACGGAGTTGGCGCGGCATTACCTCGGGCGGATCGACCGGCTGAACGATGCCGTCGGGGCGTACGTGACCGTGACGCCCGAGCGCGCGCTCGAGGACGCGCGGCGGGCGGAGCGGCGGTTGGCGGAGGGTGGGGTGCTGCCGCCGCTGTTGGGGGTGCCGGTGCCGGTGAAGGATCTGACGCCGGTGGCGGGGGTGCGGTGGACGGCGGGATCGGCGGTGTTCGCGGACCAGGTCGCCGAGTCGGGGACGCACGTCGGGGAGCTGCTGCGGGCCGCCGGGACGGTGCTGCTCGGGAAGACGAACACGCCCGAGTTCGGGCTGCCGGCGTACACCGAGGGCCGGGTGGCGCCTCCGGCGAGGAGCCCGTACGACACGGCGCTGATGGCCGGCGGGTCGAGCGGGGGAGCGGCGGCCGCCGTGGCCGCCGGGCTGGCGCCCGCCGCGCACGGGAACGACGGCGGGGGGTCGATCCGCATTCCGGCGAGCTGCTGCGGGGTGGTGGGGCTGAAGCCCAGCCGGGGGCGGGTGAGTCCGGCGCCGTACGGGGATGTGACGGGGCTGGCGGTGACGGGGCCGATCGCGCGGAACGTGCGGGACGCGGCGGCGCTGCTGGATGTGATGGCGGGGCCGGTGCCGGGGGATCCGATGCCGGTGGCGGCGTCGGGGACGTCGTTCCTGGAGTGGTGCGAGCGGGAGCCGCGGCGGTTGCGGATCGGGCGGTGGGCGCGGCCCGATGTCGACGTGCCGGTGGATCCGGTGGTGCTGGCGGCGTACGAGCGGACGTCGGCGCTGCTCGCGGGGCTGGGCCATGAGGTGGTGGACGTCGAGCAGCCGCTCGGGCCCGGGGACCACGGGTCGTTCGATCCGGTGTGGGAGGTGATGGCGCTGCTGGTGCCGGTGCCGGCCGACCGGGAGGGGGAGTTGATGCCGCTGACGCGGTGGCTGCGGGAGCGCGGCCGGGCGGCGTCGGGGGAGCGGTTCGCGATGGCACTGGGGGCGATGCAGGCGGTGGGGCGGAAGTTCGCGGCGGCGGTGGCGCCGTTCGACGCGGTGCTGACGCCGACGCTGGCCCAGCTGCCGCAGCCGGTGGGGGCGTTGCGCGACGACGCGGATCCGGCGGCGGATTTCGCGGCGCAGTACGCGTTCACGCCGTTCACGGGGGCGTGGAACATCGCGGGTCTGCCGGCGGTGTCGCTGCCGGTGGAGTGGACGGACGGCGGGCTGCCGGTCGGGATGATGCTCGGCGCGGCGCACGGTGCGGAGGGCCCGCTGCTGGCGCTCGCGGCTCAGGTGGAGGCGGCGGCGCCGTGGCGGGAGCGGCGGCCGGCGGGTTGGTAGCGGTGCCGGGCGGGGTGGCGGCGTCTGACGGGGTGTCCGGTGGGGTAAGGCTGGGGTGACCCCCACCCCGCACTGTGATCTTGGAGGCCCGATGGACCGGGAGCGGCTGGCCGCGCTGCACGGCGTGGACACGACGTACCGCCCTGGGCCCGACCGGGAGGCCCGGGTGCCGGAGGAGACGGTGGTGGCCGTGCTGGCCGCGCTGGGGGTGGACGCCTCGACGCCGCAGGCGGTGCGGGACGCGCTGGCCGCGTACGAGCACCGCGACCGGCAGCGGCTGCTGGCGCCGTGCACGGTGGTGCGGACCGGCCGGCCGCTGCCGCTCGGGCTCCCGGAGGGGACCCGGGTGCTGATCGAGGCCGAGTCGGGCGAGGTGTTCGACGCCGGTGACTGGGAGCGGATTCCGCTCGGCCGGCATGTGGTGCGGGCGACCGCGCTGGACGGGCGGACGGCGCGGGCCGATCTGGTGATCGCGCCCGAGCGGCTGCCGGGTCCGCCGGGGCGCACGTTCGGCTTCATGGCGCAGCTCTACTCGACGCTGTCGGAACGCTCCTGGGGGATGGGCGACCTGGGCGATCTCGCCGATCTGGCGGCCTGGTCGGGGCGGGCGCTGGGGGCCGGGTTCCTGCAGATCAATCCGCTGCACATCGCGGTGCCGGGGCGGCCGACGGACCCCTCGCCGTACCGCCCGTCGTCCCGGCGGTTCCCCGATCCGGTGTATCTGCGGGTCGAGGACGTTCCGGAGTACGCGTATCTGGCGCCGGACGACCGGTCGCAGGCCGTGGAGCTGGCCGGCCGGGCCGCGGCGCTGCGGGCGGGTGTGCTGTACAAGGACGCGCTGATCGACCGGGACGCGGTGTGGGAGCTGAAGCTGGAGGCGCTGGGGCTGGTGCGGAAGGTGCCGCTGCAGCCGGGGCGCCGGGCCGGGTACGCCGACTTCCTGGCGGAGCAGGGGCAGTCGCTGGACGACCACGCCACCTGGTGCGCGCTCGCGGAGGTGCACGGTCCCGACTGGCACGCGTGGCCCGCCGGGCTGCGCGATCCGCGGTCCGCGCAGGTCGCGCGGGCCCGCAGCGAACTGCTCGACCGGGTGGACTTCTACTGCTGGCTCACGTGGCTGACGGATGATCAGCTGGGCGCGGCGCAGACGGCGGCGCGGGCCGCGGGGATGCCGATCGGGATCGTGCACGACCTGGCCGTCGGGGTGCATCCGTCGGGCTCGGACGCGTGGGCGATGCAGGACGCGCTGGCCCGGGGCATGTCGGTGGGCGCACCGCCGGACGCGTTCAACTCACGCGGCCAGGACTGGGGCCTGCCGCCCTGGCGGCCGGACGCGCTGGCCGCCACCGGGTACACCCCCTACCGGGATCTGCTGAGCCGGCTGCTGCGGCACGCGGGGGCGCTGCGGATCGACCATGTGATGGGGCTGTTCCGGCTCTGGTGGGTGCCGGAGGGCCGGCCGCCGACCGAGGGCGCCTATGTCCGGTACGACGCGGAGGCGATGCTCGGAGTGCTCGCCCTGGAGGCGCACCGGGCGGGCGCGGTGGTGATCGGCGAGGACCTGGGGACGGTGGAGAACGGGGTCAGGGAGGAGCTGTCCGACCGCGGCATCCTCGGCACGTCGGTGCTGTGGTTCGAGCGGAACCACGACGGGGACGGCAAACCGCTGGCGCCGGAGGCCTGGCGGCCGGCCTGTCTGGCCACCGTCACCACGCACGATCTGCCCAGTACGGCGGCCCGGCTGACGGGCGAGCACGTCGAGCTGCGCTACCGGCTGGGGCTGCTGACCCGGCCGCTGGCCGAGGAGCAGGCGGAGGACGCGGCGGAGGTCGCGGAGTGGATCGCGCTGCTCGGCCGGCTGGGGCTGCTGCCGGAGGGCGCGGGCGACGAGGAGGCCGTCGTCAAGGCCGTCCACCGGTTCCTGGCGCGCACTCCGGCGGCGATGGTCGGCGTCTGGCTGCCGGACGCGGTCGGCGACCGCCGCCCGCAGAATCTGCCGGGCACCTGGGACCAGTACCCGAACTGGCGGCTGCCGGTGGCCGACGCGGCGGGCCGGCCGGTCACCCTGGAGCAGCTGGCCGGATCGCCGCGGCTACACGCGCTGCTGGACGAGGTGCGGGCCGCGCTGGCGGCCCGCCCGGAGTGACGACGTCCTCCGTTGCCGCAGGTCGCAAGGACATGGGCGTGTAAAGACATGGGCAAGGACCCCCATAAGGACACCCCGGGCGTGCGGGCCCGGAGGTCGTTCACTACATTGAGGGCGTGGACAAGAAGCTCAACAAGAAGGCCGTGCGCGCCGGGGTCATCACCGCCGGGACGACGCTGATGCTGCTGATGTCGTCCCCCGCGTTCGCGGTCTCCCGCGACGACGGCGACGACCCGGGTTCCGGCCTGAGTGTCGTACAGACCCTCGGCCTCTTCGTGCTCGCGCCGATCGCGCTGTTCGCGATCATCGCCGGCGTGGTGATGGCGACCGACAAGACCCGTAAGCAGCAGCAAGAGCGCGGCTGACGCCTTTCTCCTGCTGGCCCCCTGACCGCATGCGCGGCAGGGGGCTCAGTGCTGTTCCGACGAGCCGAGCAGCTGCCGCAGCAGGTCCGAGAGCTGCGCGGCCTGCTCGTCGTCCATCGCGCCGAGAGCCGCCTTCTGCACGGCGAGCCCGGCGCCCACCGCCTCGTGCAGCAGCGTGAGGCCGCGTTCGGTGAGGGTGACCCGCAGACCGCGCCGGTCGTGCGGGTCCGGGCTGCGCTCGACGAGGCCGGCGCGCTCCAGCTTGTCCAGCCGTCCCGTCATGCCGCCGGTGGTGAGCAGCAGCGTCGAGGAGAGCTCGCGCGGTGACAGGGTGTGCGGCTCACCGGCCCTGCGCAGGGTCGCCAGCACGTCGAACTCGCCGCGGCTGATGCCGAAGCGCCCGTACTCCTTCTCCATCTGGTCGCCGACCGCGCGCGCGATGCGGTAGATGCGGCCGAAGATCGCCATCGGCACGGTGTCGAGGTCGGGGCGGACCTCGTTCCACTGCGCGGTGATCTTGTCCAGGGGATCCGGGGCGGGGGTGGTCATACGCACCAGTATCGGACGAGGGACGATCGCTGGCAAGAAAGTAGCTTGACGGTAAGTCGCTTAGTAGTAAGCTAATCACCATCGAGCTACTTCGGCGACGATCTCCCAGGAGCGGACATGCCCAGCACCCAGCGGATCCCCGGTGAGCGGTCGATGCTCGCCGCGATGACCGTCAACGCGGTCGGCTCCGGGATGTACCTCCCCTTCACCCTGATCTTCTTCCACCACGTCACGGGCCTGTCGTTCGCCGCCGTCGGCGCGGTGCTCACGGCGGCCGGGCTCATCGGGCTCACCACGCTGCCGCTGGCCGGCACCGCCGTCGACCGCTTCGGGGCGCGCCGCGTCCAGCTGGTGCTCTTCGGGGTGCGGGGGCTGGGCTTCGCGCTCTACCCGTTCGCCCAGTCGGTGCCCGCCTTCGCCGTCGTCGCCCTGGTCACGATCATCGGCGACGGCGCCTTCCCCGCCGTCCAGCAGTCCTTCCTCGGCGAGATCGCCCGCGGCGCCGACCGGGACCGGCTGCAGGCCGCCTCCCGGGCGCTCAGCAACGGCGGCATGGGCGCCGGCGCGCTGCTCGCCTCGCTCGTCGTCGGCTTCGGCGGCGACGCCGGCTTCACCGCGGCGGCCTGGCTCAACGCGGCCAGCTTCATCCTCTCGGCGCTGCTGATGTGGCGGGTGCGCCCGGTCCTGGTGGTCAGGGACGCGGCCGCCGTCGCCCGCCAGAAGGCCGGCTACCGGCTGGTGCTCCGTGACCGCCCGTTCCTCGGTCTGACCGCGGCCAACTTCCTCATCGCCCTGGGCTACACCGCGCTGCCCGTCCTGTACCCGCTCTACATCTCCACCTGGCTGCACGGCCCCGAGTCCCTGACCGGCGCCGCCTTCACCGTCAACACCGTGCTGTGCGCCGCGGGCGGCGTCCTGGTCGCCTCCTTCGTGCGCCGCCGCGGCGCCCGCCGCAACCGGTCCGCGGCGCTCGGCGCGGTGCTCTTCGCGGTGGCCTTCGCCGGACAGATCGTGCTCGGCACGGTGCGCCCGCAGGCCGGCTGGGCGATCGGCGCCGGCCTCGCCGTGATCATCACGGTGCACACCATCGGCGAGATGGTGCACAACCCGTCGGCCGGCGCCCTGGCCATCGCCGCCGCCCCGGACGCGGTACGCGGCCGGTACATGGCGGCCTACCAGTTCTCCTGGCAGCTGGTGCGGGCCATCGCCCCGTCGCTCTTCACCGGCCTGATGGCCGTCGACGGCCGGCTCCCGTGGCTGCTGCTCATCGGCACCACGCTCGGCGCGGCGCTCCTCCTGGTGCGGCTCGAGCCGCACCTGGCATCCGACGCCGTCCACCCGGCGGCCCCGCGCCCGGTGGCCGCCTCCCCGAAGCCGGACCTCGTCCCCGCCGCCTGATCCCCGCCTGTTCGCCGCCTGATCCCCGATCGCCCGGTCGTCGCCCGGCTCCGTTCTCGCGGCCCCGCCCTCGTGACCGCTGCTCCCGTGAGGAGTCCGCAGATGTCCCGTCTCCCCACCATCGCCCTCACCGCCCTCGCCCCGCTGGCCTGGGGTTCCACCTACGCGGTCACCACCCAGCTCCTTCCGCCGGACCGCCCGCTGTTCGCCGGGCTGATGCGGGCGCTGCCCGCCGGGCTCGTGCTGCTCGCCGCCACCCGGGCGCTGCCGCGCGGCGCCTGGTGGTGGAAGTCGGCAGTGCTCGGCACCCTCAACATCGGCGCCTTCTTCCCGCTGCTGTTCCTCGCCGCCTACCGGCTGCCCGGCGGCGTCGCTTCCGTCGTCGGCTCGGTGGGCCCGCTGTTCGTGGCGGGCCTCGCGGCGGCCCTGCTCAGCGAACGCCCCAGCGCCCGTACGCTCACGGCCGCGGTCATCGGGGCGGTCGGCGTCAGCCTCGTCGTCCTGCGGGCCGGTGCCGGATTCGATGCCCTCGGCCTGCTCGCCGGGGTCGCCGGCTCGGCGAGCATGTCGGCCGGGACCGTCCTGACCAAGCGCTGGGGACGCCCTAAGGGCGTCGGCCCGCTCGCCTTCACCGGCTGGCAGCTCACCGCCGGCGGCCTGCTGATCGCCCCGGTCGCCCTCCTCGTCGAGGGCCTCCCGCCCGCCCTCGACGCCCGAGCCGTCACCGGCTACGCGTACCTCGCCGTCGCCAACACCGCCGCCGCGTACTGGCTCTGGTTCCGCGGCATCGGCCGCCTCCCGGCAACGTCGGTCTCCCTCCTCGGCTTCCTCAGCCCGATCTCCGCCGCCGCCATCGGCTGGGCCGTCCTGGACCAAGCCCTGACCCCCGTCCAACTGCTGGGCATGGCCATCGCGTTCACCGGAACCCTGCTGGGACAGCTGCACTACAGCCGGCGCGCAGCGCCGTCGGTGTCCGTGCCGAAGTCGGTGCCGGCGGTGCCGGTGGCCGTGCCGAGTCGTCTCTCCCGCTAGGGGGAAACCGCGACGCCCAGTGCGGCGGCGCCCATGGGTTTCGGGGCGCCCTCTTCGTAGAAGATGTCGACCTCCCGGATGGTGAATCCGGCGGTCGTCAGCATCTCGACGGTCGGCCGGGTGAGGTGGCAGCCGCCGAGGAGGCGTTTGTTCACCGGTTCGAGGCGGCGTTGCCAGCGGCGAATGTTCTCGTCCTGCTCCGGGGCCAGCCCGTGCTCGACGAAGTGCAGCGTGCCGCCGGGCCTGAGGACGCGTCGGACCTCCCGCAGGGCCGCGTCGGCGTCGGGGATGGTGCACAGCGTCCAGGTGGACAGGGCGGCGTCGAAGCTGTCGTCGCCGAAGGGGAGTGACTGGCCGTCCAGGCCGGCGCGGCGCACCGGGACCGTTGCTGCTCGGACCCGGTCGGCGGCGAGCCGCCAGCCGACGTCGGAGGGCTCGATCGCGGTCACGCCGGTGACGGTGGCCGGATAGTAGGGAATGTTGTGGCCCGAGCCGAATCCGATTTCGACGATCTCGCCTTCCAGGCCCTCGCAGACCCGGCGTCGCAGGGGCACGGTCACCTTCACCCCGCAGGCGACATTGATGATCCGCGGCACGACCTGTTCGGCATAAATACCCATCTCTCGACCTCCGCGTCTCCCTTCCAGAATGTCACCGGAGGAGCAGGGACGCACCGTTTAGTGCAACTGAACATATAGGTCAGAAACATTCGATGGACCTGATCGGTTGGCCGGGGCGACAGTGGGGAAACCGCCGACCGAAGGAGCCATGTGACCGTCCTGGATCACGCCCCCGCAACCGCCGCAACCGCCACAACCGCCACAACCGCCACCGCCACCCGTACCCCCGCCGGAGGCGGAGCCGGACTCGTGCTCGCGGCCGTGGCGACCGTCGTGTGGTCCGGGAGCTTCGTCGTCTCCCGGGCGCTGCACGACAGCGTGCCGCCCGTGCAGGCCGCGTTCTGGCGGTGGGTGATCGCGCTGGTCGCGGTCGCGCCGTTCGCGGTGCGGCAGGCGTGGCGGGAACGGGCGCTGCTGAGACGTCACTTCGGGTACATCGCGTTCGCCGCGCTCCTTGGCATCACCGTCTACAACACACTGGTCAACCAGGCCGGGGTCACCACCTCCGCGAGCAACATGGGCATGATCATGGCGGCGGCGCCGGTGCTGATCACCGTCTTCGCCCGGCAGCGGATCGGCGGGCGGCGGGCCGTGGGGCTGGTGATCGCGCTCCTGGGCGTGCTCACCCTGCTGGGCAAGGGCTCCCCGGCGGCGCTGCTCCGCCTCGACTTCACCACCGGCGACCTGTGGATGCTCGCCGCCGCCCTGTCGTTCGCCGGGTACAGCGCGCTGCTGCGCCGCAAGCCGGCCCGGATCGGCCAACTGCCGTTCCTGTTGGCCACCTTCGCGTTCGGTGCGGCGCTCCTGGCGCCGGTGTACGTCGTCAGCCTGGTGACGCAGGGCGGCTTCGCGCCCTCCGCCGGGACGGTGGGGCCGCTGCTCTACGTCGGGGTGTGCTCCTCGGCCGTCGCCTTCTTCGCCTGGAACAAGGCCATCTCGCTCATCGGCCCCGCCCGCGCCGGAATCGTCTACTACCTGCAGCCCGTCTGTGTCGCGCTGCTCTCCTTCGCCCTCCTCGGCGAGCGGACCGGTCCGCTGCAGATCCTCTGCATGGCGCTGATCCTGGCCGGCGTCGCCCTCGGTGCCTCCGGCCCGGTCACCGCCAGGCGGTGATCAGCTCCTCGGGCCCCACGGCCTGGACACCGTCCACCGACACACCGCTGCGCGCCACCGCGATCAGTGGCGTCGAGGTGTCCGCACCGGGCAGCTGGGAGCGATGGACGATCAGCTTGGCGAGGTCGTGCCCGTCGAAGGGCCGCTTCTCCAGCCACTTGACGGAGCCGACAGCCGTGATGCGCTTGGCGATCGGCCCCCGGTCGGCCGCCACGATGTCGATCTCGGGATCGTTGTTGCGGGTCCAGTAGCCGCCGACCGCGCCGGTGTCGTCGGGTACCCCGCCCGCCCGCATGCGGAAGAGGGCGTCACGCACCACGGGTTCGATCGCCCGGCCGCGCCACGAGGTCCACGTCTGCAGGATGCGCGCGAACGTCAGGTCGCCCCGGCCGCGTTCGATCTCGGACATGTACGGCCCGAGCAGGGCGAGCCAGAAGCGCAGGTGCGGGTCGGCGACGTAGTAGCGGGTCTCCTTGGAGGGGCGGGTCGACAGCGGGGTGATCGCCTCCACCACCCGCTTCGCGGTGAGCAGTTGAAGCGAACGGTTGAGGCTGGTGGGGGCGAGATCGCCGGCCGCCCGGCCGATCAGGGTGCGGGTCCGCTCACCCGACCCGATGGCCCCCAGCACCAGTCGCGCCTGTGCGTCGGCCGGGAACTCGGCGGCCAGCGACCGCTCCCCGCTCACGAGCAGCGCCGACGTCGGGTCCTCCACGACCTCGGCGAGGTAGTCGAAGACCCCCGCGCCACGGGGCCACTCCTCCAGCACGAGCGGCAGCCCGCCGGAGACGAGGAAGGCGTCGAAGGCGTCGGCGGGCGGCAACTGCAGCATCTCGGCCACGTCGGCCGGGCTGAGCGCGGGGACCACCATCTCGGTGCCGCGCTGGTGGAACGGGCGGTCGTAGTCGTTGAGCCGCTCCATCATCGCCAGGTCGGAGCCGACGCAGAGCAGCAGCACCGGCTTCCTGGACAGCTCCCGGTCGAAGAGCTTCTGGAGAGTGCCCTCGAAGCCCGCGTCGTTCTTGATCAGGTACGGCATCTCGTCGAGGACGACGGCGCTCGGCCGGTCGTCGGGCAGGGCGGCGACCAGCAGGCGCAGGGCGGCGTCCCAGTCCCGGGGGGACTGGCCGATCAGGGTCGCGGCGCCGGGCAGGTCGGACGCCGCGGCGGTCTCGACGAACATCCGCAGATCCGCCTCCGGGTTGGACTGCTGCGAGGCGGTGAAGAAGACGCTCGGCAGCCCGGAGCGCTCGATGAACTCCTCGACCAGCCGTGACTTCCCCACCCGGCGGCGGCCGCGGATCAGCATGGCCTTTCCCGGCCGCCCGGTCCGCCCGCCGTCCGCGACGCGCCGCAGCATGCGGTTCAGCGCGGCGAGCTCCGGCTCCCGGCCGATGAAGTTGTCCATCGCGGCCACCCTGATCAATAGGTCCATTTTTGGTACAACCAAAATCGAACCTACCAGAAATGGATGTGTTGTGCGTCACTCTGGTCATGCGTGAGGCCCCGGACCTGGCGGGTCCGGGGCCTCCCGTACAGAGCCGGTACTAGGCGGTGGCCGCCGCCGCGTCCGCCGCCTGGGCCTTCAGAGCGCGCTCCACACCCGAGCGGGACTCGATGACGAGCCGGCGCAGGGCCGGCACCGGGGTCGCCGAGGCGAGCCAGGCGTCGGTGGCGTCCAGGGTCTCCTGGGAGACCTGGAGGGCCGGGTAGAGACCGATCACGATCTGCTGGGCGATCTCATGGCTGCGCGAGTCCCAGACGCCCTTGACCGCGCTGAAGTACCGCTCGGTGTAGGGCGCCAGGAGCTCACGCTGGTCGGTCTGGACGAAGCCGCCGATCGCGGACTCCTGCACGGAGTTCGCGAGCTTGTCGTCCTCGACGACCGCGGCCCAGACCGCGGCCTTGGCGTCGGCGGTCGGACGGGCGGCGCGGGCGCCGGCCGCGTGCTCCTCGCCGGCCGAGGTCGGGTCGAGGGCGAGCTCCGCCGCGATGGCCTCCTCGTCCGCCTGGCCGGTCGCCGCGAGCCGGTGCAGCAGGGACCAGCGCAGCTCGGTGTCGACGGCCAGGCCGTCGATGACCTGCGAACCGTCCAGCAGCCCGGCGAGCAGCCCGAGCTGCTCCGGGGTGCGCGCGGTCGCCGCGAAGGCGCGGGCCCACGCGAGCTGGTGGTCGCTGCCGGGGGCGGCGGCGCGCAGCTGCTCCAGCGCGGCCTCCGTCCAGCGGGCCAGGCCGGTGTCGCGCCAGGCCGGGTCCGCGTACAGGTCGAGCGCGAGCTTGAGCTGGCGGTGCAGCGACTGGACGACGCCGATGTCCGACTCCTTGGTGATGCCGGAGAGCACCAGTTCCAGGTAGTCGCGGGTGGCGAGCTCGCCGTCACGCGTCATGTCCCAGGCCGCGGACCAGATCAGGGCGCGGGGGAGGGACTCGGTGAAGTCACCGAGGTGGTCGCGGACGACGGCGAGGGACTCGTCGTCGAGGCGGACCTTGGCGTACGTCAGGTCGTCGTCGTTGAGCAGGATCACCGCGGGGCGCCGGGTGTTCTGCGGGAACGGCACCTCGGTCAGCTCGCCGTCGACGTCCAGCTCGATACGGCTGGTGCGGACCAGCTTGCCGTCCTGGAGGTCGTAGCAGCCGACGGCGATGCGGTGCGGCCGCAGCACGGCCTCGCCCTTGGCGCCGGCCGGCAGCGCCGGGGCCTCCTGGCGGACCGCGAAGGACGTGATCGTGCCGTCCTCGGCGAGGGTGATCTCCGGGCGCAGGATGTTGATGCCCGCGGTCTCCAGCCACGCCTTCGACCAGCTCTTCAGGTCGCGGCCCGAGGTCTTCTCCAGCGCGCCGAGCAGGTCGGACAGCTGGGTGTTGCCCCAGGCGTGCTGCTTGAAGTACGCCTGCACACCGGCGAAGAACTCGTCCATGCCGACGTAGGCGACGAGCTGCTTGAGCACCGAGGCGCCCTTGGCGTACGTGATGCCGTCGAAGTTGACCAGGACGTCGTCGAGGTCGTTGATCTCCGCCATGATCGGGTGGGTGGACGGCAGCTGGTCCTGCCGGTACGCCCAGGTCTTCATGGAGTTGGCGAACGTCGTCCACGACTGCGGGAACTTGCTGCCCGGCGCGTACGCCTGGCAGGCGATCGAGGTGTACGTGGCGAACGACTCGTTCAGCCAGAGGTCGTTCCACCACTCCATGGTGACCAGGTCGCCGAACCACATGTGGGCCAGCTCGTGCAGGATGGTCTCGGCGCGCGTCTCGTACGCCGCGTCCGTCACCTTGGAGCGGAAGACGTACTGGTCACGGATGGTGACCGCGCCCGCGTTCTCCATCGCGCCGGCGTTGAACTCCGGGACGAAGAGCTGGTCGTACTTGGCGAACGGGTACGGGAAGTCGAACTTCTCCTCGAACCAGTCGAAGCCCTGCCGCGTGACGTCGAAGATCGCGTCCGCGTCCAGGAACCCGGCCAGCGACGGGCGGCAGTAGATCGCCAGCGGGACGCTGCGGCCCGCGCCCTCCCAGGTGCTGTGCACGGCCGTGTACGGGCCGGCGATCAGCGCGGTGATGTACGAGGAGATGCGCGGCGTCGGCTCGAAGCGCCAGACGTTGTCCTTGACGTCCTCGGGCTTGGGCGTCGGGGAGTTGGAGATGACCGTCCACCCCGCCGGGGCGTTCACCGTGAACCGGAAGGTGCCCTTGAGGTCGGGCTGCTCGAAGCTCGCGAAGACTCGGCGCGCGTCCGGCACCTCGAACTGCGTGTACAGGTAAGCCTGCTTGTCGACCGGGTCGACGAAACGGTGCAGGCCCTCACCGGTGTTGGTGTAGGCGCAGTCCGCGACGACGCGCAGCTCGTTGCGGCCGGCCAGGAGCGACGGCAGGGCGATGCGCGAGTCCGCGAACACCTCCGCCGGGTCGAGCGCGGTGCCGTTCAGCACCACTTCGTGCACGGTCGGGGCGACCAGGTCGATGAATGAGGACCCCGCCTTCGCGGCATCGAAACGCACCGTGGTCACCGAGCGGAAGGTGCCCCCGTCCTGCGCGCCGCTCAGGTCGAGGTCGATCTCGTACGCGTCCACGGTGAGAAGGCGAGCACGCTGCTGCGCCTCCTCGCGGGTGAGGTTCGTGCCAGGCACGGTAGGCCACTCCTTAATGAAGACTGACCGCCATCCTCGCACGCTGCGCGGGCCGGGATCAGGGTCTGCACCAGCTCCGGCCTCGGGTTTTCCCCACCCCCAAGACGCCGGGAACCGGCATGGTCCGGGACCCCCGGTGATCCGTAACTTCGGAAGGGTCGTCGGCAACCGAAACAGAGGACATCATGCGACTCCGGTCGAAGCACTCCAGCACCGCCCCCACGGCCCCCGCGGCGCCGCAGTACCCGCCGCGGACCAGCGGTGACACCGCGCACGGCCGTACCGGGACGGGCTCGGGTGCCGCCGTCGAGCTGCGCTCGGTCCGCCGTACCTACGGCCGCGGCGACTCCACCGTGCACGCGCTGCGCGGCATCGACCTGGCGCTGCCGCGGGGCAGTTTCACCGCGGTGATGGGCCCCTCCGGTTCCGGCAAGAGCACCTTCCTGCAGTGCGCCGCCGGGCTCGACAAGCCCACGGCCGGCACCGTGCACCTGGGCGGCGCCGACATCACCGGTCTCAACGAGAACAAGCTCACCCAGCTGCGCCGCAGCCGCATCGGCTTCATCTTCCAGTCCTTCAACCTGCTGCCGTCGCTCACCGTGCAGCAGAACGTGCTGCTGCCGCAGCGGCTGGCCGGTGGCCGGCCCGACCGGCGGCGGGCGGCCCAGCTGCTCGCGCAGGTCGGCCTCGAGGGGTACGGAAGCCGGCGGCCCGGTCAGCTGTCCGGCGGCCAGCAGCAGCGGGTGGCCATCGCCCGCGCCCTGATCACCGAGCCCGAGGTGGTGTTCGCCGACGAGCCGACCGGCGCCCTGGACACCAACACCGCCCGCGAGGTGCTGGGTCTGCTGCGGCACGCCGTCGACCGGCTCGGCGCCACCGTCGTGATGGTCACCCACGACCCGGTCGCCGCCTCCTTCGCGGACCGGGTGCTCTTCCTCGCCGACGGTTCGTTCGCCGGCCACCTGGAGCGCCCGGAGCCGACGGAGATCGCCGACCACATGGTCGCGCTGACCACCGGCGCCCGCCCCGAGCGCGCTGCGAGGGCCGCCGCGTGAACGGTCTCGCCCGCGCCTCCGTGCGCTTCCGGCCGGCGTCCTTCGCCGGCACGTTCATCGCCCTGCTGTTCGCCGCCGCCGTCATCACCGCCTGCGGCACCCTGCTGCAGACCGGGATCGTCGCGCACCTCGCGCCCGAGCGCTACGCGGGTGCCCCGGTGGTCGTCGCCGCCGACCAGCACGCCCGGATGACCGTCGGCCACGGCGAGGACCGCGACGAGGAGGCCGAGCCGCTGCCCGACCGGGCCCGCGTCGACGCCGGGCTCGCGGACCGTATCGCCCGTGAACCGGGTGTCGCCGCGGCCGTGCCCGACGTGGCCTTCCCCGTGCAGAGCAAGGCGCTGCCGGCGCTGACCGGCCGCGACTGGTCGGCCACCGCGATCAGCACCGCCCCCGCCGCGAAGCCGCTCGCCGAGGGCCGCGCCCCGGCGGCCGGCGAGGTCGCCCTCGACGCCGCGACGGCGCACGCCGCGAAGCTCGGCACCGGAGACACCGTCACCCTCGTCACGCCCGCCAGTACCGGCAGTTACCGGATCTCCGGTCTGACGGCGGCGGGGTCCGGTTCCGCCACCGCCTGGTTCGAGGACGCGGCGGCGGGCCGGCTCGCCGGCCACCAGGGCCAGGCGGACGCCATCGCCGTCTACCCGCGCGCCGGTGTCAGCACCGATCAGCTCGCCGGGCAGGCCGAGCACGCCGTCGGCGGGCACGCCCTGGTGCGGACCGGGGACGACCGCGGCGAGGTCGAGCACCCCGAACTCGCCGGCGGCAAGGAGATGCTGACGGGGCTGGGCGGCTCCTTCGGTGGCATCGCCGCCCTGACCGCGATCTTCGTCGTCATGGGCACCGTCGCCCTCGCCATCGGCCAGCGCAGCCGGGAGATCGCCCTGCTGCGGGCGATCGGCGCGACCCCGCGGCAGATCCGCCGTACCGTCGCCACCGAGGCGATGATCGTCGCCCCGCTCGCCGGCGCGGTCGGCATCCTGCCGGGACTGGCGCTCGCCCACTGGTGGTTCGGCCAGCTCGCCGACCGCGGTGCGGTGCCCGCCGGGCTGCAGGTGTCCACCGGCTGGATCCCCATGGTCAGCGCGGTCGGCGCGGGCCTGGTCGGCTCGCTCGTCGCTGGCTATCTGGCCGCCCGCCGGCCCTCCAAGGCCCGGCCCAGCCAGGCCCTGGGCGAGGCGGCGGTGGAGCGGGGGCGCCCCGGACCCGTCCGTACGGTGCTCGGCGTGGCGGCCCTCGCCGGCGGCATCGTCGTGGCGTCGCTCGCGGCCCACGCCACGGGGGAGGACGCGGCCAACATCGCGCTCGGCGTTGTGATGCTCTTCATGCTCAGCGTCGCGCTGCTCGGTCCTGTCGTCGCCTGGCTCGCCGCCACCGTCCTCGGACTGCCGCTGCGGGCGGGGGCCGCGCCGGCCGCGCTCGCCGCCGCCAACGCCCGTGCCAACTCCCGCCGGCTGGCCTCCGCGATCACCCCGATCGTGCTGGTCATCGCCTTCTGCGGCACGCTGGTCTTCATGCAGAGCACCATCAAGCACGTCTCCGCGGAGCAGGTGCGCGACGGTGTCGTCGCCGACCAGATCGTCAGCGGCACCGGCGCGGGGCTGCCGTCCACGACCGCCGCGGAAGCGGCGCGGGTGAAGGGCGTGGACGCGGCCGTCGGCATCCTGCGCACCGGAGTCCTCTACCGCTCGGCCGGCTCCTTCATCGGCGCCTCCACGCTGGGGGTCTCCGGGAATCCGGCCGACCTGGCCAAGGTGCTCGACGTCGGCGTCAAGGAGGGCTCGCTGACCGGGCTGGCGGCGAACGACACCGTCGCGCTGAACAGCCTGCTCGCCGACACCGCCAAGGTCTCGGTCGGCGACCGCATGGAACTGCGGCTCGGCGACGGCACCACGGTGCACCCCCGGGTCGTCGCCCTCTACGAACGCGGCCTGGGCCTCGGCGAGGTGCTGATGCCGCGCGCCGCGGTCGCCGGACACGTGTCGGCCGCGTACGACAGCCAGGTGCTCGTCCGGGACGCGGCGGGCGCCGACCAGGCCGCCGTCGCGAGTGCGCTGCGACGGCTCGACGCCCCCGGCGTCGCGGTCACCGACCGCGCCGGCTACACCGCCCAGGTCGACAAGGACCTGGAGCTCAACGCCTGGGCCAACCGCGTGATGGCGGCGGTGCTCGGCGGATTCGCCGCCGTCGCGGCGGCCAACACCCTGGTGATGACGGTCCTCGACCGGCGCCGCGAGGTCGCCCTGCTGCGGCTGGCGGGCACCACCCGCCGCCAGGTGCTCGGGATGATGCGCTGGGAGGCGCTGCTCGTCGGCACCGCGGGCCTGGTGATCGGAACGGCCATCGCCTGGGCGACGCTCAGCCCGATCGCCCGCGGGCTGACCGGCGGCGCCCCTTACGTACCGCCCACCGTGGCGGCCGCCATCGCCGGCGGTGTGCTCCTGCTGGGCCTGGCCGCCACCGGTCTGCCGGCCAGGGCGCTGCTCCGCACCCGCCCGATCGAGGCGGGGGCGGCCCGCGAGTAGCGGGACCGGGGAACACGACGGGGCGGGTGCTCGTGAGAGCACCCGCCCCGAAGCGGTCCTACAGCTGATCAGATGCTGGTCAGCCGGTGACCTTCTTGATGATGACGCTGCCGGTTCCGGCGATGGTGCCGCGGGAGTTCAGCAGCTGCACCTCACCGAAGAACTGACGTCCTTCGGGGGCCGGGGACGCGGCCACGACCTGCGCGGAGAAGGACGCCGAGGCGCCGTTCGCCAGCGAGACGGTCTTGGTCTCGTCGACCTTGACCTGGCCGAGCGAGTCCGCGAAGTACACGTCCTTGTAGTTGTACTCCGTGGTGCCCGCCGGGACCGAGTAGCCGGTCACGACGACGGTGTACGTACCGGCCGCCGGGTTGGCGATGCTGACGGCTTCCTCGGAGTCGCCGTCCGCGGACGAACCGACCTTGGTGGAACCGAGGTAGACCTCGAGGTCGAGGTCGGCGCCGGTGTCCGAGGTGGAACCGATCGCCACGTCGAGCCGGGAGGCGCCGGGGCCGACGACCAGCGTCGTCTCCTTCGTCTCGCCCTGCGCGATGGTCGGGCGGGCGGTCAGCGCGGAGCCGAGGGCGCCGCCCTTCAGCTTGCCGTCAAGGGCGGCGAAGCCGTTGGTGACCTTCCAGTTGACCGCGGCGGGGGTACCGACCTTGGCCTCGTCGAGGGTCTGCACGGCCGGGTCGAAGGACACACCCAGCACCGACGCCGTGACGGCGTACGGGTTGTTCAGCAGCGGCGAGGTACGGCGTGCCTCGACCTCGATCTCCCAGACGCCCGGCAGCGGGTCGGTGTACGACCGCAGGTCCGGACGGCACTTGTTGTTCGGGTTCACGTAGTTGAGGTAGCACGACGGGGTGGACGTGTCGTCCATCGGAACGCCGTACGGGTTGATCGCGATGAACCGGGTCTGGCTGGTCGCCTGGATGCCGCCGAGGGCGATCTCCAGGGACTTGGCGCCGGCCGGCACGTTCAGGAAGTACGAGGTGGTGCTGTTGCGCTGCACCACGCCCGACTCCTTGGTGGAGAAGGCGGGCTTGGCCAGCGGCTTCGAGACCACGACGGTGGCCAGGATCTGCTGGTCGGTGCCCTTGGTGCGCTTGTCGTCCGCGGTCAGGATGACGCTGTGCAGACCGGTGGTCCTCGCCTTCGCGGTGACCTTGACGGTGACCGGCACGTTCAGCGGCAGCGAGATCTCGCTGCTGCCGGCGAGCTTGAAGGTGCCGTCGTTGTTCACCAGCGCCAGCGAGTGCTTGACCGGGCGGTCGGAGCCGGTGGTGCGGGTGATGGTGACGTCGTACGTCCGGGTCTGGCCGGTCTTGAGGCCGCCCTCCCGGTCGTAGATGCCGGTGCCGAAGCCCGGGGTCTTCAGGAACGCCGACAGCGCGGTGTTGACCGGAGCCTTGACGGTGTACTCGTTGGCCGAGACACCCGCCTTGATCAGGTTCCAGGCGCCGTTGATGTCGATCAGACCGGAGCCCTCTTCGTACGCCTGCGTGCCCGCGATGTGCTTCGCGGAGCTCGTCAGCGCGGTCCGCAGGGCGGCCGGGTTCAGGGCGATGTTCTTCTGCTTCGCGGCGGAGATCAGCAGTGCGCTGGCGCCCGCGGCCTGCGGCGAGGCCATCGAGGTGCCCTGCAGCATCGCGTAGCCGGGCGGCAGGCTGTAGCCGGCCTCGGCGACCGGGCTGCCGGCCTCCCAGGTCGGGACCGTGTTGATCGACGCGCCGGGCGCGGTGATGGTCGGCGTGAAGCCACCGTCCTCACGCGGGCCGCGCGAGGAGAACGGCATCATCTGGTACGCCTTGTCCACCTGCGAGCCGTAGTTGGCCGCCCAGGTGTCCTTGGAGATCGACGCACCGACGCTCAGGACCTTGTCGGCCAGGCCGGGGTCACCGATGGTGTTGGCACCGGGGCCGCTGTTGCCGGCCGAGATGACCAGCTGGACGCCGTAGGTGTCGATGAGGCGCGTGTACAGCTCGGCGCGCGCGTTGTTGGCGTCGTTCAGTGCGGGCAGGCCGCCGATGGACATGTTGACGATGTCCACGCCGTGGTTCACGACGAGGTCGATCATGCCCTCGGTGAGCGCGACGTTGGTGCAGCCGCCGCTCCAGGTGCAGGCGCGCGAGGAGACGATCTTCGCGCCGGGAGCCGCACCGGTCATCTTGCCGCCGAACAGGCCGTTCGCGGAGGTGATGCCCGCGACGTGGGTGCCGTGCTCGGACTGGACGAGGCCGATGTTGACGAAGTCGGCCTTCTTGCCGACCCAGTCGCCGCCGTACGGGTCCGTCGGGACGTCCTTGCGGATCTGGACGACGAACGGGATCGACTCGGAGATGGCGGTCGCCGGGTTGTCCGTCCCGAAGTGCGCGATCTGGAAGCCGTTCTTGTACGGCTTGAGCGCCTCGTCGTCGCTGAAGTCGCCGTTGTTGTTCAGGTCGACGCGCACGGTGCCGGCGGCGGCGTCGTAGAGCACGCCCCAGACATCGGTGGTGTCGCCGTCACGGTTCAGGTCGCCCGCCATGTCGCCGCCGACCGTCGCGGCCTCGGAGAACGTGTTGAACATGTACGAGCCGGCCGGCGCGGTCCAGGTGCGGCCCGCGATGGTGAAGGTGGGGCCGGAGACCGCGGCCGTCATGCGGCGCCAGGTGGCGTCGCCGTCGGTTATGGGGTCGGTCGAGGTGACCCAGTCGACGATCTTGCGCTCGCCGGTGGTGGTCTTCTGCAGCGCCGGGTGACCGAGGTCGACACCGGAGTCCAGGATGCCGATGGTCACGCCGCGGCCGTCGGCCTTGGGCTGGTTCTTGACGAAGTCCACCGCGCCGGTCTCGAAGGCCGGCTGGTACGGGTTCTTCACCGGGGTGCTCGCGCTGGGACCGGGGTAGGTCTTCGCGGCGGCCTTGCCCTTGGCCTTCGCGCCCTTGGCGGTGTCCGCCACGGGGGTCGGGTCGTCGAGCGCGATCTCCTGCTTGAGGTCGATGCCGTGGACCGAGGTCAGCTTCTGCGCCTTGGCGATCGCCGCGTCCGCCTTGGCGGTCGGGACGGTCGCTCGCACATAGCCGAGCTTGTCGTAGGTGCTCCCCACCGAGGCGCCGGAGGCACCGAGCTGGTCGACGACCTGCTTGGTGGCGCCGGGAGCGGTGGCGATCATCATCGTCACGGTCTTGTCGCCGTCGGACTTGGCCTTGGCCAGGAGCTCCGCGTCGGCAGAACCGAGCTTGTCGGTGGAAGCCTTGACCGGGGCGGAAGCGGGGCCGCCGGTCGGAGTGCCGCTGGGGGCGTTGTCGGCGAACGCGGTGGCGGACCCGGTCGCGGCCAGTGCGGCCACCAGGCCCGCGGCGAGCGCGACGCGGGCCACGCGTCTCTTGGCGCGTATGTGATCGAGAGGCATGGGCATCCTTGTTCGGAAAACGGTGCCGGTTGACCGCTAAGAGTCACGTAAGCGACCGGTGTTTGTGGAGAGTTGTCCGAGGCAGGATGTGGACATGACGTATTTCCGCCATACGCCATCACCGGCAAAGCGCGCGTAAAGGAGTAAAGCGCCGGTCAACTCGGGGTCACGACCACGTAAGCGGCCGGAGTCCGGTCCGTCGAAGCCATCAGCGCGGTGCGCACCACGGTCGCCTGCTGTTCCAGGGTGTCCCGCAGTTTCTTCGGGGTGAGGTGCACGACGGTGATGCCGAGTCCCTCCAGGTGCTCGCGCTTCTGCGCGTACTGCGACCACAGGGCGTCGTCGTCCTGGCGGGGTCCCCGCGCGTCGATCTCCACCGCCACCGCGTGCTCCGGCCAGTACGCGTCCACGCCGCCCAGCGACGGCCCGCCGGGCAGCCGCAGATCGACGTGCCACACCGGGTCCGGCAGGCCGAAGCAGGCCACCATCTCGTACAGCCGGCCCTCGGCGAGCGCCCGGCCCTCCGCCAGCAGCGCGTCCACCGCGTCCACCACGTGCGGCCGGGACAGCAGCCGGGCCCGGCTCAGCTCCCGGACCACCGCGGCGGCCTCGCAGTGCCCGCCGCGCACCGCCTCGGTCAGCAGCCGCCGAACGGTCTCGGCGTCGTCGAGGTCCGCCACCGCGTCGGCCAGCGCACGCGGCACCGGGGCGCACGGCAGTCCGGTCACCTGCTGCGGCCGGGGCAGCGTGTGCGCCCGGCGGATCGCCACGTCCCCGGCGTCCCGCAGCCGCCGCTGGCGCGGCACCAGGACGTCGATCCGGTCGATCCCCAGCAGCGGCGGCACCGAGGAGAACCGGTGCAGCGCCAGCGCCGCCAGCCCGGTGACCATCGCCTCGCCGTCGCCGGGGCCGCCCGTGCCGCCCGGCTCGCAGCCCGCGTACAGCAGCGCCGCCCGCAGCCGTTCGTCGCTGGTGGGCGGTCCCGCGTGCAGCAGGAACACCTGCGGCAGCAGCTGCTGCCACGGGCCGCCGGGCCGGCACCGTTCCGCCAGGGTGCTCGCGGTCACGCCGTGCTCGCGCAGCTGACGTGTCGTCAAGATCCTTTGCTGGGTGCGGGAAAGGTGGTCCAGGGGGCGCGGGGTGTGCGGTGCGTTGTGGTTCATGTCGGGTTGGTTCCGCCGCTGGACCGCCCGCTAACCGCTGTTACACAGCCGTCGACAAACCGGGACAACTCCGCACTAAAGTTCAGGCGTTCGGATGCCGATGGGCGAATTTCACCTATTCGGATGACAGCCCCCGGATACCGCCGGGAGACGCCCCGAGCCGTGTGATGGACGGGCGGCGGAAGCCGGCCCACTTCACGGCGGAACCCCGCCGCGTCACCGTTCGATGGGGTGACGCTCCCCCAGCTACCGCTGGGAGGTGCCCCCAGGTCCGCAAGGTACGCCGGGACGTGGGGGCCAGGCCCTAGCCGTCGGTCGCCTGGGCGCGCAGCGCGCGGGACAGGTCGTCGCTGGCCTCCAGGACGAGCCGGCGCAGGGCGGGCGCCGCGTCCGCGTGCGCGTCGAGCCAGCCGCCGGCCGCGTCGACGGTCTCCTGGGCGATCCGGTACCGCGGGAAGAGGCCCCGCACGATCGCCATGCCGATCTCGATCGAACGCTGCGACCAGATCCGCTCGATCACGGCGAAGTACCGGTCGGCGTAGGGCGCCAGCAGCTCCTCCTGGCCCGGCTGGTCGAACCCGGCGATGCTCGCCTCGACCAGCGCGTTCGACAGGGAGTCGGACTCCACGACCGACGCCCACACCTGCGCCTTGACCGCGGCCGACGGCCGGGCGGCGAGGCAGCGCACCTGGTGCCGTCGCCCGGAGGCGGTGTCGTCGCGCGCCAGTTCGGCCGCGATCACGGCCTCGTCGACCTCGCCCGCGGCGGCCAGCGGCTCCAGGAACGACCAGCGCAGCTCCTGGTCGATCTCCAGCCCGTCGATCTTGGCACTGCCTTCGAGCAGCCCGCTCAGCAGCTGGAGATCGGCCGCCGACGCCGCCACCGAGGCGAAGAAGCGCGCCCAGGCGAGCTGGTGACCGCTGCCCGGCTCGGCCTGCCGCAGCTCGGTCAGCGCCCCGTCCGCCAGCGCCCTGGCGCCCTCGGCGCGCCACTCCGGCGACGCGTACTGGTGCAGCGCGGTCTGCGCCTGCTGGTGCAGCGACTGCAGCACCCCGATGTCGGACTCCTGCCCGGCGAACCGCAGCACGAGCCCGAGGTAGTCACGGGCCGGCATCAGCGCGTCCCGGGTCATGTTCCACACCGCCGACCAGGCCAGCGCCCGCGCCATGGGGTCGGACAGATCGCCCAGGTGCTTGCGCAGGGTGTCGAGGGAGTCCGGGTCGAAGCGGATCTTGCAGTACGTCAGGTCCTCGTCGTTGACCAGGATCAGATCGGGCCGCTCGGCGCCGGCCAGCTCCGTCACGATGGTGCGGGACCCCGTCACATCGGTCTCGGCGCGGGCGTAGCGCTCCAGCGCGCCGCCCGCGGCCCGCCGGTACAGGCCGACGGCGACGCGGTGCGGCCGCAGTTCGGGGTGCGACGCGGCGGCGGTCTGCAGCACGGACAGCCGGGTGATCCGGTCCTCGGCGTCGTACACGGCCTCCGGCGTCAGCGAGTTCACCCCCGCGGTCTGCAGCCAGGCGCGGGACCACTGCGCCATGTCGCGTCCCGAGGTCTCCTCCAGCACCGCCAGCAGGTCCGCCAGCGTGGTGTTCCCGTACGCGTGCCGCTTGAAGTACCGCCTGGCCGCCTCCAGGAAGGCGTCCGCACCGACATAGGCGACGAGCTGCTTCAGCACGGACGCGCCCTTGGCGTACGTGATGCCGTCGAAGTTGAGCTTGGCGTCCTGCAGGTCGTGGATGTCCGCGGTGACGGGGTGCGTCGAGGGCAGCTGGTCGGCCCGGTACGCCCACGCCTTGCGGCGGTTGGCGAAGGTGATCCAGCCGTCGGTGAAGCGGGTCGCCTCCACCTGCGAGTACGCGCCCATGAAGTCCGCGAACGACTCCTTGAGCCACAGGTCGTCCCACCACTGCATGGTGACCAGGTCGCCGAACCACATGTGCGCCATCTCGTGCAGGATGACGTTGGCCCGGCCCTCGTACGCCGCCTGCGTCACCTTGCCGCGGAACACGAACTCCTCGCGGAACGTGACACAGCCCGGGTTCTCCATCGCGCCGATGTTGTACTCGGGCACGAACGCCTGGTCGTACTTCCCGAAGGGGTACGGGTAGTCGAAGGTGTCGTGGAAGAAGTCCAGGCCCTGCTTGGTGACGGTGAAGATGTCGTCCGCGTCGAAGTGCGGCGCGAGCGAGGCCCGGCACAGCGCGCCGAGCGGGATGTCCAGCACCGTGCCGTCGTCGAAGGTGCGCGAGTAGTGGTCGCGCACCACGTGGTACGGCCCGGCGACGACGGCCGTGATGTACGTCGAGATCGGCTTGGTGGGCGCGAAGTCCCAGGTCGCCGAAGAGGGGTCGGCGTCCCGCGCCGGGCCGGCCTGAGCCTCGTTGCTCAGGACGGTCCAGTGCGCGGGCGCGGTCACCGAGAAGGTGAAGGGCGCCTTGAGATCCGGCTGCTCGAAGTTGGCGAAGACCCGGCGGGCGTCGGCCGGCTCGTACTGCGTGTACAGATACGTCTCGCCGTCCTCCGGGTCGGCGAACCGGTGCAGCCCCTCGCCGGTGCGGCTGTAGGCGCACCGCGCGTCCACGGTGAGGACGTTCTCGGCGGCGAGGCCGTCGAGGGCGACCCGCGTCCCGTCGAACACGGCCGCCGGGTCCAGCTCCCGTCCGTTCAGCACCACGGACTCGACCGACGGTGCCAGCAGATCCACGAAGGTGGCCGCGCCCGGCTGCGCGGACCGGAAGCGGATCGTGGTCACCGAGCGGAACGTGTCCTCGTCGGGCCGGGTGGCCGACCGCAGGTCGAGCGCGACCTCGTATCCGTCGACCGAAAGGATCCGCGCGCGTTCGCGGGCCTCGTCGCGGGACAGGTTCTCACCGGGCACTGATGACTCCTTTGTCAGCATCGTCGATCGATTCGAATACTGCCACGCCGCACCAATGGGCGACAGGCGGGAATGCCGCCCCCGATCCCGAGGTTTCCGAGGTACGAGCAGTCCCGTGCCGTGTTGGTTTTGTTCCTGAGGAGAAGAAGAAGTGACCACAGCCGAGAAGACCCCCGTCGACTTCTGGTTCGACCCGCTGTGCCCCTGGGCGTGGATGACCTCGCGCTGGATGCTGGAGGTCGAGAAGGTCCGGCCGGTCGAGGTCCGCTGGCATGTGATGAGCCTGGCCGTCCTCAACGAGTCCAAGCTCGACGAGCTGCCCGAGCGGTACCGCGAGCTGCTCGGCCCGAAGGGCTGGCGGCCGGTGCGGGTGGTCGTCGCGGCCCAGCAGAAGTTCGGTGACGAGGTCGTCGGGAAGCTCTACACCGCGCTCGGCACCCGCTTCCACAACCGCGGCGAGGGCGCGACCCTGGAGGCGATCGCGGGGGCGCTGGAGGACGCCGGCCTCCCTGCGGATCTGATCGACTTCGCTGACAAGGACACCTACGACGCCGAGGTGCGCGCCTCCCACCAGGAGGGCATCGACAAGGTCGGCCAGGACGTCGGCACCCCGGTCATCGCCGTTCCCGGCGCCGACGGCGAGCAGGTCGCCTTCTTCGGCCCGGTCGTCACCCCCGCCCCCAAGGGCGAGGCCGCGGCCCGCCTCTGGGACGGCACGCTGCTGGTGGCCTCCACCCCCGGCTTCTACGAGATCAAGCGCACCCGGACCGCCGGGCCGATCTTCGACTGATGCCGCACCTCGGACTGGTGACCCTCGTCGTCCGCGACTACGACGAGGCCATCGCCTTCTACACCGGCGCCCTCGGCTTCGAGCTGCGCGAGGACACCGCGCGCGACGACGGCAGCCGCTGGGTGATCGTGGATCCTCGCGGGTCGCGGGGGCAGGGGACGGGACTCCTGCTGGCGCGTGCCTCGACGCCCGAGCAGGAGGCGCGGATCGGCGGCCAGACCGGCGGCCGGGTCGGGCTGTTCCTGAACACCGACGACTTCGACCGCGACTACAAGCACATGGTCGCGGCCGGCGTCGTCTTCGAGGAGGAGCCCCGGCACGAGGCCTACGGTTCCGTCGTCGTCTTCCAGGATCTGTACGGCAACCGCTGGGACCTCATCGAACCCCGCTGACGCGGGTCGGCGGGCGAGGGTTCGGCAGAACAGGGTGAAGGCCCCCGCGCGACACCACCGCGCGGGGGCCTTCGGCCTTCGGGCGCCCTACGGCGCCAGCAGCAGCCCGCTCGTCCGCTCCTTGGCGGCGGCGAAGCGCGCCTGGACGTCCTGCCAGTTCACGACGCGCCACATGGCCTCGACGAAGTCGACCTTCTGGTTGCGGTACTGAAGATAGAACGCGTGCTCCCAGGCGTCGAAGACGAGCAGCGGAACGCTGCCCTGGCCGACGTTCCCCTGGTGGTCGTAGATCTGCTCGACGATCAGCCGCTCGCTGAGCGGCTCGTACGCCAGCACGCCCCAGCCGGAGCCCTGCGTGGTGGCCGCGGCCTTGGAGAGCTGGGCCTTGAAGCGGTCGAAGCCGCCGAAGTTCTCCGCGAGGGCGTCCGCGAGCTGCCCCGTGCCGTCCTGGTCCAGCGGCTCGCCACCGCCGTCACCGGACATGTTCGACCAGTAGATGCTGTGCAGGATGTGGCCGGAGAGATGGAAGGCGAGGCTCTTCTCCAGCCCGTTGATGCCGCCCCACTGCTCCTTGTCACGGGCCTCGGCGAGCTGGTCGAGGGTGTCGTTCGCGCCCTTCACGTACGCCGCGTGGTGCTTGTCGTGGTGCAGCTCGATGATCTCGCCGCTGATCACGGGCTCCAGCGAGGCGTAGTCGTAGGGCAGTTCAGGAAGCGTGTACGTGGGCATGCGCGAGTTCCTCCGGCCGCTAGGTTATTGCAAGTCGTATGCAAGTGCACGCTAGCAGCAGGAGTGTGTCGGGCCCGGGTGCCCCTACCGGCCCGGTCGGCCCGGGGTCCGGCGGCGGTCCCGCCACTCCCGCCACTCCCGTCCGAGGGCCACCGCGAGCACCACGCCCGTCGCCCCCGCCGACCACAGCACCTGCGGACGCGCCGCGTCGTCGGTCAGCATCAGCACCAGGACCGCGGCCATCCCCGCCAGTGCCGCCCAGCTCAGCCAGGGGAAGCACCACATCCGCAGGCTGAGCGCCCCCGGCGCCTCGCGCTCCAGCCGCCGCCGCAACCGCAGCTGCGAGGCGGCGATCAGGCTCCACACCACGAGCAGCACCGCGCCCACCGCGTTGAGCAGGTACTGGAAGACCGAATCCGGCCACTTCAGATTGAGCAGCACCGACCCGAAGCCGAACGCGACGGACGCCAGCACCGCCGGCCGCGGCACCCCGCCGCGCGAGACCTTCGTCAGCGCGGCCGGCGCCTCGCCCCGCTCGGCGAGCGAGAAGATCATCCGCGACGAGCCGTACAGATTGGCGTTGAGCGCCGACAGCAGTGCGACGAACACCACGATGTTCATGATCTGGGCCGCCCCGGAAACGCCGATCCGGTCCAGCACCGCGACGTACGGGCTCTCGCCGGGCACGACGGAGTCCCACGGCAGCAGCGTCACGATGACGAGCATCGAGCCCACGTAGAAGAGCAGGATCCGCCACACCGCACTGCGGACCGCGCGCGCCACCGCGCGCGCCGGATCGTCCGACTCGGCCGCCGCGATGGTCACGACCTCCAGGCCGCCGAACGCGAAGACGACCGCGAGCACACCCGAGACCACCCCGTCCCAGCCGTTGGGCAGGAAGCCGCCGTGGCCGGTGAGGTCGGCCAGGCCCACCGGGTCGGTGTCGGGCAGCAGCCCGAGGACCGCCAGCAGGCCCAGCACCAGGAAGAGCACGATCGCGCCGACCTTGAGGGCCGCGAACCAGAACTCGAACTCGCCGAAGTTGCCCACGGCGGCGAGGTTCGCGGCGGTGAACACCACCATGAACAGCAGCACCCACGCCCAGGTCGGCACCGACGGCAGCCAGCCGTTCGCGATCTTCGCCGCGCCGGTCGCCTCCACCGCCAGCACCACGACCAGCAGCAGCCAGTACAGCCAGCCCACCGTGAAACCGGCCCAGCGGCCGAAGGCCCGTTCCGCGTGCACCGAGAAGGACCCGGAGGCGGGCATCGCGGCCGACATCTCGCCGAGCATCCGCATCACCAGCATCGCGAGCAGACCCGCGATCAGATACGAGACGACGATCCCCGGCCCGGCGACCGCGATCCCGGCGCCCGAGCCGACGAACAGCCCCGCACCGATCACCCCGCCCAGGCCGAGCATGGTCAGATGGCGCTGCTTCAGCCCGGCCGACAACGGCTCGGCGGGGGAGATACCTCGTGCACGGTGCTCGAACTCTCACAGGATCGGGGGAGGGGGGACGGTGGAGGAAACGGTGGGCTTTGGTGGGACCCCACAGTGTCCCCGTGCCCGGGCACGCTCCGCAAAACCCGTCCGCGTCGGGCGGGGTGTCTCGCGCCGACCGTGACGAGCATCACGTGACCTGCTGAAACAAGAGAAACGCAAGCGCGGCGGGGAAAGCCGGCCGGTGCAGGGAACTCTCCAAGACGCCGAGCGCGGCTTTGTCGGCTGCCGACGGTGATCTTGGGTTGTCCGCTGCGTTAGCGTCGCGGCGTCACCTGTACGGATCCGGCCCGGCCGACCTCTCACCCACGGAGTACCGATGAGCACCGCTGTTGTCCCTGACACCCGGACCGGGACGGTCCTCGCCGATCTGCTCCCCGCTTCCTCCGCCGCCCGGGCCCGGGTGCGCGACGTGGCGCTGGTGCTCGGCGGCGCCGCGCTCACCGGCCTGGCCGCGCAGCTCTCGGTGCCGGTCCCCGGCTCCCCGGTCCCGGTCACCGGCCAGACCTTCGCCGCGCTGCTCGTCGGCACCGCGCTCGGCGCCCGCCGCGGCTTCGCGGCCCTGGCGCTGTACGCCGTGGCGGGTGTCGCGGGCATGCCGTGGTTCGCGGAAGGCTCGTCGGGCTCCGCCATGCCGAGCTTCGGCTACATCCTCGGGATGCTGCTCGCCTCGGCCGCCGTCGGCGCGCTCGCCCGCCGCGGTGCGGACCGCACCGTGCTGCGGACGGCCGGTGCCATGGTGCTCGGCAGCGTGATCATCTACGCGGTCGGAGTGCCGTACCTGGCGCTGGCCGCCCATCTCTCCTTCGGCAAGGCCGTTTCGCTCGGCCTGACGCCGTACCTGCTCGGTGACGCCCTCAAGGCCGCGCTCGCGATGGGCGTGCTGCCCGCCGTCTGGCAGCTGGTGGGCCGCCGCGGCTGACCCGCCGGACAGCACGGCGGCCCGGCCCCTGGGGGACCGGGCCGCCGTCGTTCCACGGCTACGAGCCGACGACAGCGTCCTTGCGACCGCTCTTCATCCGCTCACGGACCAGCGAGATCGCGATGACCACGGCCGCCACCAGCAGCGACAGCAGCACCTGCGGGCGGCCGTCCTTGTCGGTGAGCATGTAGACGAGCACGAACGAGATCATGCCGATGGTCGCCCACGTCAGGTACGGGAAGAGCCACATCCGCACGATGAGCTTCTCCGGTTCCTCCCGCTCGATGATCCGGCGCATCTTCAGCTGCGAGAAGCAGATGACCAGCCAGACGAACAGCGCGACCGCGCCGGACGAGTTGAGCAGGAACTTGAAGACCGTGTCCGGCCACTCGTAGTTGAAGAAGACCGCGACGAAGCCGAACAGGACCGAGCCCAGGATCGCGTTCCGCGGCACCCCGCCCTTGCTGGTGCGCGCGAACCGCGCCGGCGCGTCGCCGCGCTGCCCGAGCGAGAAGGCCATCCGGGACGCGGTGTACAGGCCGGAGTTGAGGCAGGACAGCACGGCCGTCAGCACGATGACGTTCATGATCTCGCCGGCGTGCGCGATGCCTATCGAGTCCAGGGCCGCGACGTACGAGCCCTTCTTGGTGATCGCCGGGTCGTCCCACTTCAGCAGGGACACCACGATGAGGATCGAGCCCAGGTAGAAGACGCCGACGCGCCAGATGACGCTGTTGGTCGCCTTGGTGATCGCCTTGCGCGGGTTCTGGGACTCGCCCGCCGCGAGGGTGACGATCTCGCTGCCCATGAACGAGAACACCACCATCAGCACACCGGTGAGGATCGCGCCGGGCCCGTTCGGCAGGAAGCCGCCGTGTCCGGTGAGGTTCGCCATACCGACCGCTTCGTGGTCGGAGCCCGGCAGGATGCCGAAGGCGGCGAGCCCGCCGAGGACGATGAACGCGGCGATGGCGACGACCTTGATCCCGGCGAACCAGAACTCGAACTCGCCGTACGAGCCGACGGAGACCAGGTTGGTCGCGGTCAGCACCGCCATCACGATCAGCGCCCAGGCCCACTGCGGGACCGAGGACACCCAGCCGTGCAGGATCGTCGCGCCGGCCGTCGCCTCGACCGCCAGCACCACGACCCAGAAGAACCAGTAGAGCCAGCCGATGGAGAACCCGGCCCAGCGGCCGAGCGCCCGGTCCGCGTAGGCGGAGAACGAGCCGGACGTGGGGTTGGCCACCGCCATCTCGCCCAGCATCCGCATGACGAACACGACCATCGTGCCGACGAGGGCGTACGAGAGCAGGATGCCCGGGCCTGCTGCCGCGATACCGGAGCCGGAGCCGACGAACAGGCCGGCGCCGATGACACCGCCGATCGCGATCATCGACAGATGACGGTTCTTGAGTCCGGCCTGGAGACCGGACGACTGCTGTGGAGTCTTGTCTTCCTGTTGGGGGGCGTCGGTCACGACTGAGGGGGGAAGTGAGCTCATGGGGTCGCATCCAATACCCGGAACGACCACTTACGGAACAGCGGAGGACAGCTGAGGCCAATTCGTTGCTTTAACCTCAAATAACCCTCAAGCGCGCCCGGCGCCCCCCTGACCTCTGCCCGCCTCCGGACATGCCACACTCGTCCGTATGCGCGTGTATCTCGGCTCCGACCATGCCGGCTTCGAACTCAAGAACCACCTCGTCGAGTGGCTCAAGGCCAACAACCACGAGGTGACGGACTGCGGTCCGCACATCTATGACGCCCAGGACGACTACCCGCCGTTCTGCCTGCGGGCCGCGGTGGGCACCGCCGCCGACCCCGGCAGCCTCGGCATCGTCATCGGTGGCTCCGGCAACGGCGAGCAGATCGCCGCGAACAAGGTCAAGGGCGTCCGCGCCGCACTCGCCTGGAGCGAGCAGACCGCGGCCCTCGGCCGTGAGCACAACGACGCCAACGTGATCAGCATCGGCGGCCGGATGCACACCGAGGACGAGGCGATCAAGTTCGTCGAGATCTTCCTCGCCACCCCGTACTCCGGCGAGGACCGGCACACCCGCCGCATCGACATGCTCACCGCGTACGAGAACACCGGTGAGCTCCCCCCGATCCCGGCCCACCACCCGCAGGGCTGACCGCACCATGCCCGAAGGGCACACGATCCACCGGCTGGCCGCCGACCACCTCGAGAGGTTCGGCGGCCGTCCTGTGCGGGCGAGCAGCCCCCAGGGCAAGTTCTCCGACAGCGCCGCACTGCTGGACGGCGCGGTCCTCGACCGCGTCGACGCCCACGGCAAACACCTGTTCCTCGGCTTCGACGGGACGGGCTGGGTCCACATCCACCTGGGCCTGTTCGGCAAACTCGGCTTCGGCGACGGCAAGGCCCCGCCGCCCACCGACACCGTCCGGCTGCGGCTCGCCAACCCGGACTCGTACGCCGACCTGCGCGGCCCCACCACCTGCGCGCTGATCACCGACGGCGAGAAGCACGCGATACACGCCCGCCTCGGCCCGGACCCGCTGCGCCCGGCGGACGACCCGGCCAAGGCATGGCACCGCATCGCGCGCAGCCGCAGCACCATCGCGGCACTCCTGATGGACCAGAAGATCATCGCGGGAGTGGGAAACGTCTACCGGGCCGAAGTCCTCTTCCGCCACGGCATCGACCCCTACCTCCCCGGCCGCGACATCACCCGCGCCCAGTGGGACGCGATGTGGACCGACCTGGCCGCCCTCATGCGCGAGGGCGTCCGCAACAACCGCATCGACACCGTCCGCCCGGAACACGAGCCCGAAGCCATGGGCCGCCCGCCCCGCCAGGACGACCACGGCGGCGAGGTCTACGTCTACCGCCGCACCGGGCAGCCCTGCCTGATCTGCGGGGGAGAGATCCGCACGGCGGGCCTGGCAGCGAGAAACCTGTTCTGGTGCCCGCGCTGCCAAGAGCCTTCGGCGACCGAAGCGTAAAAGCGGTGGAGCACCCTGGGTCTTGACGCAAGGGGGCCGGGACCGCAGGGAGGGGGGTCCGAAATGCTGCCGAGCTATTTGTGGGCCGCCAGGCCCTAAATAGTCGATTTCGGACCCCCCTCCCGGAGGGCCCGGCGCCCGACCTCAGAACCCGTGCGGCAACCACGGCTTGACGTCGGAAGCGAATGCCGCCGACGCTTCGGCCAGTGCGCCCGGACGCAGTTCCTTGATCCGCCCCGCCGCCGCGAGGGCGCTGAGCGAGAAGCCGCCCAGATACGCCGCCCCCAACTCCCGCGCCGAGAGCGCCAGGTCCGCGGAATCACCCGTGCGGGCACACGTGGCCCCCTTCGCGTCGCCCGCCAGCCGCCAGCGGCCGGCGTTCCACGGACAGAACGCGTCCTCGACGTCGAGGACCACGTCGACCGGAGCCGCGTACGTCCGTGCCTCCAGGGCAGCGGCGACGTCCACCGTACGGACGAACAGCCCGTCGCGGAGCCCGATGCCGGACCGGCGGACGTCGGAGACCAGATGGAGCACCGGGTCGTCGGCCGGCCGGTTGCGGATCCGTACCGAGGACGTCAGGTCGAGGCCGAACAGGAAGTTCCACAGCGCCGCGTACGCCACCGGGTCGAGCGCCTCGACGTCGCGCAGCAGCACCGTGCCGTCGGGACCGGTCGCGGGGCTCCAGATCGGCCGCACCGCGTACCGCGCGTACCCGCGCACCTCACCGTCCACCTCGGCGAGCACGCACAGCAGCTCGCCCGCGCCGTCCCGGTTCCCCTTCGGGTCGAGCAACGGCAGCCGGTCCCAGCCCGGTTGCCGGGCGAGCATCCCCGGCCGGACGGCGACCCGCTGCGCGTAGACCGCCTCGCACGCCTCCCGTGCCGCGGTGGGCGCCACGATCCGCAGCCGGACCCGGTCGGTCCCGGCGGGCAGGTTCAGCCGGACGCGATTGGTGTCGATCTCCAGCCGCATCTGGTCCGTGGCCTGCCCGTAGCCGAAGCGGCCGTAGATCGCCGGCTCCGAGGCGGTGAGCACCGCCAACGGCTCGCCCGCCGCCCGCACATCGTCCAGCTGTCTGCGCATCATCGACGTCAGCACCCCGCGCCGGCGATGCGTCGGCTGCACACTGACCATCGTCACGCCCGCCGCCGGCACCAGCGCGCCGCCCGGCACCGACAGCCGGAACGAGAACGCTCCCGCGGTGCCGGCGATCTCGTCCCCGTCCCATGCCGCGAGCGACCGTTCGCAATCGGTCAGCTCCCGCCACAGCGCCCGTTCCTCCCGGGACTCGGCCGGGCCTCCGAAGGCGCGCTCCAACTTCCCGTACCAGTCGTCCCACTGCCCGGCGTCAAGCACCCGCAATTCGGTCGTCATACACCCTGCCTACCAGCCCTCTTACCGTGATGCGAGCGCATTTACCGCAGACGGCGACCCACCGTCCAGGGAATCGACGTGCCGCCGAAAGGGTGGGTAGGGTCGCCGGAACATGGGTAAGGACGCGGCAAGAGACAGTCTTGGCACCCGGTGGCGCCGGTCGCTGCACAGGGTCCGCCTCGGCCTGCGCAAGTCCGCCGTCGACTACTTCCGCGGGGACGCCTCGGACTGGCTGGCCCTGACCGTGCTGATGCTCACGGTCCCGGCGCTCGCCTACACCACCGTCTGCATCCCCGTCTGGTGCCCGCCCAGCGCCCTCGTCCTGCCGATCCTCACCGGCGGCCTGCTGCTGCGTCCGGCGAGCCTCCTGGTGCTCTACACGAGCGCCGCGGTCGCGCTGGTCGTCGAGGCCGCGGTCCTCGGCCCGTACCGCGACGGCCCGTCCCGGGTGACCCCGGGCATCGTCCTGGTGGTCTCCGCCGTCGCCCTCTCCGGACTGCTCATCGCCCAGTTCCGCAGCCGGGTCGGGGTGCCGTGGCGGGGTGGCCACACGATGCTGTTCGACCTGCGGGAACGGATCCGGGTGCAGAGCCGGCTGCCCAGGCTCCCGGCGGGGTGGCACGCCGAGATGGCGCTGCGCCCGGCCGGCGGTCAGTCCTTCTCCGGCGACTTCGTGGTCGCCACCCGCACGCTGGGCGGCCGGGTGCTCGAAGCGGTGCTGACCGACGTGTCCGGCAAGGGCATGGACGCCGCGTCCCGTTCACTGCTGCTGTCCGGCGCCTTCGGCGGCCTGCTCGGCTCGCTGCCGCCGCACGCCTTCCTCACCGCCGCCAACGGCTATCTGCTGCGCCAGAACTGGGACGAGGGTTTCGCGACCTCCATCCACCTGGTGCTCGATCTCGAGAGCGGCGACTACGAGTTGCTCTCAGCCGGCCATCTGCCCGGCGTGCAGCTCAGCGCGGGAACCGGCCGCTGGGAGGAGATGGCGGCGGAGGGCCCGTTGCTGGGGGTCTACGACGGCGCCGAATTCCACGGCGTCAAGGGCACGTTGCGGTCGGGCGACGTTCTGCTGCTGTTCACCGACGGTCTGGTGGAGGCCGCGGACCGGGACATCACCGAGGGCATCGACCGGCTGATCGGCGAGGCCGACCGGTTCGTCGCCACGGGATTCCGCGGCGCCGCCTGGCGGTTGATCGAGGCGGTCGCCAAGGACGTCAACGACGACCGTGCGCTGCTGGTCGTGTGCCGTGACTGACGGCGCGGCGCCCCCTCCGGCACCACCGTCACCACGCCCCCCAACACCGGTGTTCCGCACGCCAGTTCGCCACCCCTGTTCTTGAGGCCGCCTGTTTGTGGCCGGGTTGTCGTGGAACGATGTGGTTCCCGGGTCCATAGTGTCGCTGCTTGGTGGCACGATGGATGTGGCGCGGGGGCGCGGCGACTCCCCGGACCGTTGCGGCGTACCGAAGAGGAAGTGATCCGCTGTGGCCATCTCCCTGTCCGTAGTCCTGTTGTTGGGCGTCATTCTGGTGGTCATGATCAGGGGGAAGTCGATCAAGGTCGGCCCCGCGATAGTGGCCGCCCTGTTCGGCTTCTTCATCGCGTCGACCAATATGGCGCCCTCGGTGAACCGTTTCCTTACCTCACTTGCCGACACCATCAACCAGATAAAGCTCTGACGTCGAGTCCACGATCCGGCGCAGCGCGGCGGGGCGGTCCGCGCGGTCGGGCGTGGACAGCAGGGCGGACAGCACCGCGATGCGGGCCTGTCCCGCGCGCAGCGAGCCGGCCAGCACGGCGCCCGCCTCGACCAGGTCCACGGCTCCGCCGCCGGTGTAGATCGGCGCCACCGCGCCGGCCGCCACCCGGGTGCTGACCGCGACGAGGACACCGGCCGCCACCGCCCGGCCTACGGCGGCCGCGAAGTCCGGGGTCGCGTTGCCGGCTCCGGTGCCGACCAGCACGATGCCCTCGGCGCCGGCGGCCAGCGCGGCGTCGAACAGCACCGGATCGGCGTCGCTGTGGTGCATCACGATGTCCACCCGCGGCGGCCGTACGTCCGCGGCGGGCAGCGGCAGCGCCTCCGGCCGGGGGCGGTGCCGCCCCCAGGTGACCCGGCCGAACTGCACCCGGCCCAGCGGCAGCCCCGTCGGGTCGGCGAACGCCTGGACGTCGACGGTGTGCTTCTTCACCGTGCCGCGGGCCGCGTGCACCAGCCCGCCGAAGGCGATGACCGCGCCGATGTCCCGGCCGGTGGAGGCCGTCAGCAGCGCGTCGTAGAGATTGCCCGCCGCGTCGCCGTCGGCCGCGTCGAGCGGCTTCTGGGCCCCGGTGAGCACGACCGGCCTGCGGTCCGCGTGGTGCAGGTCCAGCAGGAAGGCGGACTCCTCCAGGGTGTCCGTGCCGTGCGTGACGACCACGCCGTCGACGGCCGGGTCGGCCAGCACCTCGTGCACCGTACGCAGCAGTTCCAGCTGGTGGGCGGTGGTCAGCCGGGAGCTGTTGACGGTGAACAGGTCCACGACCCGTACGTCGACGCCCTCGGGGATCGCCCCCGCGGCCAGCACCTCCAGGCCCGCGGCCTCCGCCGCGTAACCGGCTCCCTGCCACCTGCTGGCTATCGTGCCCCCGGTGCTGATGACGACGATGTGCGGCACTGTGACCCGCTTCCGCGTGTTGTCTGATAAGTCCGTCTGATAAGTCCACAGCAAGGATATGCGGATATTGACAACATTTGATTGCTGATTACGGCGCGAAATGCTCACGACAGTGCTAGAAAATGTCACCATGGACGCCATCGACAGACGAATCTTGCGCGAGCTGCAGGCCGACGGCCGGCTGACCAACCAGGAGCTGGCCCAGCGGGTCGGCCTCACCCCTTCCCCCTGCCTGCGCCGGGTGCGCCAGCTGGAGGACGACGGGGTGATCCGAAGCTACCGCGCCGTCGTCGAGCCGGCCGCCGTCGGCCGCGGCTTCGAGGTCTTCGCCTCCGTCGAGGTCCGCCGCGACCGCGACTCCGTCGCCGCCTTCGAGGCCCAGCTCCAGTCCACCCCGGACGTGGTCGAGGCCTACCGCCTCTACGGCGCCCCCGGCTGCCTGCTCCGCATCGCCGTCGCCGACAGCGAGGCCTACGAGCGCTTCTGGACCGAGAAGCTGATCTCCCTCCCGGGCGTCAGCGACGTCAACTCCCAAATGATTATGAAACGCATCAAAGCCCCCCAGGGCGTCCCGGTCGACTGACCGCGGCCCCCTGCCGGGTGGCAGGGGGCCGCGGTGATCTCGTACGGGTGGGCCGTCGGACCCGTCCTAGAACAGGTTGTGGCCGGTGGGCCAGCCGCTGCGGGCCACGGTGGCCGGGGCGCCCAGCGTCCCGTCCGCCGCCGGGACGAAGAGCTGCAGGCCCTGCGTCCGGGTGGTGGCGAGCAGGTCGTTGCGGCCGTCACCGTTCAGGTCGAACGGAGCGAGGAAGAGCGGGTGCTGCGCCGTCTTCCAGCCCGAAGCCGCGATGACGGTGGGGTCGCCGAGGCTCCCGGGATCCAGCTGGTCCGAGCTCCAGTCGCGCAGGATCGGGTACTGGGAGAGGGTGCCGGCCACGCCGTCGCGCACCCACACCTTCGGCAGGTCGCCGTCCACGAGCTGGTCGGAGATCGCGACGGTCTTGTCGGCCCAGCCGCTCTGCACCAGGGTGATCACCCTGCCCACCACCGCGTCGCGTCCCAGCGGGGCATAGACCAGGCGGTCGCCCTCCTTCGCCAGGAGGAAGCCGGAGAACTGCGGGTTCGGGCTCACGACCAGCTGCGTCGCCGCCGACCAGTCATGGGTGTCCACGCCCGACAGGGCCGGAACCGGGGTCCCGAATCCGCCCTTGCCGTTGCCCGGGTAGACGAACAGCTGCGAACCTCGGCGCACCAGGAGGTCGTTGCGCGGGTCGGTGTCCTGGTTGAGGCCGGACAGCGGCACGTTGTACCCGGCGCGGGCGATCAGCGTGCCCCGCCAGTCCCCGCCGTCCGAGAGCACGGGCGCGCCGAACGTGCCGTTAGCCCGGCCCGGGTGCAGGTAGAGCTTGCCGTCGGTCCCGACGCTGAACAGGTCGGGGTGGCCGTCACCGGAGTAGTCCCCGGGGGGCTCGACGAACGGGGTGGTGATCGAGTACTCCACGCGGGCGGTGTCCGACCGCTGGCCCGCCCGGTCCACGCTGAAGACCTTGACGTTGCTCGGCCCCGAGCTGTCCGGGGTGACGAACGTCGCGGTCGCCGTCCCGTCCGGGCCGACCGGCGCCCACTGCGGCCCGCAGCCGTGCGGACCGGTCGGGTGGCTCGTGTCCGGTTCGTCGGCGGCTCGTACGGAGAAGCAGAAGCCGTCCACCTCGCTTCCCGCGGGGACCGTGAACCTGAGGCTGCGCACGGTGCCGGCCGGCACACCCGGCCCGCTGTTCGGGTAGCCGTCGGTGAACGCGACCGTCGGGGTGGGGGGCCGGTCACGGTCCACCGAGAAGCCGCACGGGGCGGCCCACGCGGAGCTCGGGCCCGCGCTGTTCTCCAGACGCGCGGACCACGCGTACCCCTCCCCGGACGGGAGCAGCTCGTCCGGCACCGAGAACGTCGACGCCTGGCCGCCCGCGAGGCTGGTGAGCACCGCCTCCGCGACGGGGGCGTTCTCGTCGCCCTTCCAGACCTTGAAGTGGACCGACGGCCGCGGCTCGGCCGGGCTGGTGCCGTCCACCCGGGCGCTCAGCGCGACCCGGGTGTTGCCTATCCAGGGCAGCGGGGTCCCGCTGGCGCAGGCGTTCCCCGGATGCGTCTGCAGGTCGCTCAGCGCGTACGGATACGCGTCGGCCTGTGCGGTGCCGGTGGTCGCCATGCCCAGCGCGCACGTGACGGCCGCCACGGCGGCGCCCCAGCGGGCCAGGTTTCTGCGGTGTCGTGAGTGGAACACGTACCCCTCCCAAGTTCTACGTGTTGATCACCGGACGATAGCCCGGCCCACTGACAGCGCTTACACCGCGCCGCCGCGCCCCAGTGCGTCGCGTACCGCGTCCTCGGTGCGGGCCACCTGGGCCGTGCCGTCGTCGGAGGTGATGATCGGGCGCTGGATGAGGGAGGGGCGGGCGGCGAGGGCGTCGATCCAGCGGTCGCGGTCCTCGGGGGCGCGGCCCCACTCCTTCAGGCCCAGCCCGGCGGCGGCCGGCTCCTGGGTCCGTGCGATGTCCCACGGCTCCAGCCCCAGCCGCCCCAGCACCGCCCGCAGCTCGGCCGCGTCCGGCGGGTCCTCCAGATAGCGGCGGACGGTGTACTCCGCGCCCTCGGCGTCCAGGGTGCTCAGCGCGGAGCGGCACTTCGAACAGGCGGGATTGATCCAGATCTCCATGGCCGGCACCCTAGAACGCACCGGCACCCTGGAACGCGGCCGGCCCGTGACCGGGACGGAAGTCCTCGGGCACGGGCCGGAGCCGTACAGAGCGGGCGACGGGAATCGAACCCGCGTAGCTAGTTTGGAAGACTAGGGCTCTACCATTGAGCTACGCCCGCAGCGCCACAGATTCTGGCACACCGCATCGTAGCGGCTCGCACACCCCCGCCGCACACCGGTAAATCCGGGTGTGTGACCCGGCCGGGATTCAGTTGAAGTCGCGACGGAATATTGGCCGCCCGCGTGTACCAGGGCATGTACTCTACGTCTCGCACCAGCGGGGTGTGGCGCAGCTTGGTAGCGCGTCCGCTTTGGGAGCGGAAGGCCGTCGGTTCGAATCCGGCCACCCCGACCAGATGACTTTGCCGAGCGGGACGGGCGTGCCCGTCGTACCGGTACTATGCAATGGCGCCTGTATACGGGGCGACGTAGGGGCGCAGTCCCCGAGTAGTACGTCTCGTCGGCCGCCGGTTCCGCTCACATGGTGGGAACCGGGTGTTGGCGCGATTCTCTAAAGCCCCTGATGTCAGCCCCAAGGAGACCCAACCGTGAAGAGCGCCGTCGAGACTCTGAACCCGACCCGGGTTCGACTCACTGTCGAGGTGCCCTTCGAGGAGCTCAAGCCCAGCCTCGACGCGGCCTACAAGAAGATCAACCAGCAGGTCACGGTGCCGGGCTTCCGTAAGGGCAAGATCCCCGCGCGCGTCATCGACCAGCGGTTCGGTCGCGGCTCGGTCCTCGAAGAGGCCATCAACGACGCACTCCCGAAGTTCTACACGGAGGCTGTCAGCGAGGGTGAGCTGAACGTTCTCGGCCAGCCCGACGTCGACATCACCGAGTTCAACGACGGCCAGGACCTCAAGTTCACCGCCGAGGTCGACATCCGTCCGGCGATCGAGATCCCGGACTACTCCGGCATCGAGGTCACCGTCGACGCCCTTGAGGTGTCGGACGAGGACATCGACAAGTCGCTGGAGCAGCTCCGCGAGCGCTTCGCCTCGACCTCCCCGGTCGAGCGCGCCGCCGCCGAGGGCGATGTCGTGGTCCTGGACCTCGAAGCGTCCGTGGACGGCGAGGTCCTCGAGGACGGCGTCGCCAAGGGCATCAGCTACACCATCGGCTCCGGCCAGCTGCTCGAGGGCATCGACGAGGCCGTCATCGGCCTCGAGGCCGGCGGCACCGCCACCTTCGACTCCGAGCTCAAGGGCGGCTCCGCCGCCGGCAAGACCTCGTCGGTCAAGGTGGACGTGACGTCCGTCCAGGCCCGTGAGCTGCCCGAACTGGACGACGACTTCGCCCAGCTGGCGAGCGAGTTCGACACCCTCGAGGAGCTGCGCGCGGACAGCGTCAAGCGCCTCGAGAACATGAAGCGTTACGACCAGGCCACCCAGGCCCAGGAGAAGGTGCTCGACGCCCTCCTGGAGCTGGTCGAGGTCCCGATGCCGGAGAAGCTGCTGGCGGACGAGATCCAGACCCGCAAGCACAACCTGGAGCACCACCAGTTCCCGGCCATGGGCCTGGACTGGGACGGCTACCTGGAGCGCGAGGGCAAGACCGCCGAGGAGCACGACGCGGAGCTCGGCGCGCAGGCCACCAAGGGCATCAAGACCCAGTTCATCCTGGATGAGCTGGTCTCCAAGGAGCAGCTGTCGGTCAACCAGGAGGAGCTCACCGAGCACCTCATGCGCCGCGCCGCCTCCTCGGGCATGAGCCCGGACCAGTTCGCCCAGGCCGTCGTCGAAGGCGGCCAGGTGCCGATGCTCGTCGGCGAGGTCGCCCGCGGCAAGGCGCTCGCGGTGGTCGTCGAGGCCGCCAAGGTCACCGACACCAACGGTGAGACGGTCGACCTGGACGACGAGGTCGAGGACGAGGGTGCTGTGACGGTGGAGGCCGGCTCCGACGAGGAGACCGCCACCGATGTCGAGGACGCCGCCGAGGCGACCTCCGACAAGGCCTGACCTGTTCGCACGACGGGCCCGGACGCGAAGCCGCGTTCGGGCCCGTTTTGCTTACCCGGGCGCCGAGCCTGCGCTCACAGCGAACAGTTTCGCGTAGGGGATTGCTGGGCCCCACCTGCGCGTTAGGGTCCAAGTAGGGATGCTGGGGGACCGACCCCCGAAGCCGCCCGAGAACACCCGAAGACGCGAAGACGCGAAGACGAAGACGCTGAGACGGCCCCGGGCCGTCCGACAACGAGCAGGTGGATACGTGACGACTCCGATGCCTTCCGCCGCCGGCGAGCCGACCATCGGTGGACTCGGCGACCAGGTCTACAACCGACTGCTCAACGAGCGGATCATCTTCCTCGGCCAGGCGGTCGACGACGATATCGCCAACAAGATCACCGCGCAGCTGCTCCTTCTCGCCGCTGACCCGGACAAGGACATCTACCTCTACATCAACTCGCCCGGCGGCTCCGTGACGGCCGGCATGGCGATCTACGACACGATGCAGTTCATCAAGAACGACGTCGTGACGATCGCCATGGGCCTCGCCGCCTCGATGGGTCAGTTCCTGCTCACCGCGGGCACGCCCGGCAAGCGCTTCGCGCTGCCGAACACCCGGATCCTGATGCACCAGCCCTCCGCCGGTCTGGGTGGCTCCGCCACCGACATCAAGATCCAGGCCGAGCAGCTGCTGCACACCAAGCGGCGGATGGCCGAGCTCATCGCGCAGCACAGCGGCCAGAGCGTCGAGCAGATCACCAAGGACTCCGACCGTGACCGCTGGTTCTCGGCCGAGGAGGCCACCGCGTACGGCCTGCTGGACGGGGTCATGCTCACCGCCTCCGGCGTTCCGGGTGGTGGCGGCACCGGGGCTGCCTGAGCACCTCAGGCCCCCTCCGCCGAACCCGCCCAGCCCACTGCTCATCACCAGGACGGTGAAAGTGAACTCCCTGAATTTCCCCGGTAGCGGCCTCTACGAGCGCACGATGGCCGAGGCGCCAGGTGTGCTCGGCGCCGAGGCCCGCTACATCATTCCGCGCTTCGTCGAGCGCACCTCGCAGGGCGTGCGCGAGTACGACCCGTACGCGAAGCTCTTCGAGGAGCGCGTGATCTTCCTCGGCGTGCAGATCGACGACGCCTCGGCCAACGACGTCATGGCGCAGCTGCTGTGCCTGGAGTCGATGGACCCGGACCGCGACATCTCCGTCTACATCAACTCGCCCGGTGGCTCGTTCACGGCCCTCACGGCCATCTACGACACCATGCAGTTCGTGAAGCCGGACATCCAGACGGTCTGCATGGGCCAGGCGGCCTCCGCCGCGGCCGTGCTGCTCGCGGCCGGCAGCCCCGGCAAGCGGATGGCGCTGCCGAACGCCCGGATCCTGATCCACCAGCCGTACAGCGAGACCGGCCGGGGTCAGGTCTCCGACCTGGAGATCGCCGCCAACGAGATCATCCGGATGCGCGCGCAGCTGGAGGAGATGCTCGCCAAGCACTCCACCACGCCGATCGATCAGATCCGCGAGGACATCGAGCGCGACAAGATCCTGACCGCCGAGGAAGCCCTCGCGTACGGTCTGGTCGACCAGATCGTCTCCACCCGTAAGACCTCCGCGTCGGTCTGACGGGCAGGTCGCGGTACCCCTGCGGGGCACCTTAGTGCGGAAGCGTTACCGCCCTCCTTGGACTGAGTAGGTCCAAGGGGGGCCCGCACGGGGGGCGCGGCAAGGTACCGTCGATGAGAGAAGCACCAGGTTCCGTTGGACTAGGCGGATCCCAGGCGAAGGGGAAACACCTCGTGGCACGCATCGGTGACGGCGGCGACCTGCTCAAGTGCTCGTTCTGCGGCAAGAGCCAGAAGCAGGTGAAGAAGCTCATCGCAGGGCCTGGTGTGTACATCTGCGATGAGTGCATCGATCTCTGCAACGAGATCATCGAGGAGGAGCTGGCCGAGTCCTCCGAAGTGCGGTGGGAGGATCTGCCCAAGCCTCGGGAGATCTACGAGTTCCTGGAGAGCTACGTCGTCGGCCAGGAGCCGGCGAAGAAGGCCCTCTCGGTCGCGGTCTACAACCATTACAAGCGGGTGCAGGCCGGTGAGAACAACGGCCGGGGCCACGACGACGCCATCGAGCTCGCCAAGTCCAACATCCTGCTCCTCGGCCCCACCGGCTCCGGCAAGACGCTGCTCGCGCAGACCCTCGCCCGGATGCTGAACGTGCCGTTCGCCATCGCCGACGCCACCGCACTCACCGAGGCGGGCTATGTCGGCGAGGACGTCGAGAACATCCTGCTCAAGCTGATCCAGGCGGCCGACTACGACGTCAAGAAGGCCGAGACCGGGATCATCTACATCGACGAGATCGACAAGGTCGCTCGCAAGAGTGAAAATCCTTCGATCACGCGGGATGTGTCCGGTGAGGGCGTTCAGCAGGCGCTGCTGAAGATCCTGGAAGGCACGACGGCCTCGGTGCCGCCGCAGGGCGGGCGCAAGCACCCGCACCAGGAGTTCATCCAGATCGACACCACGAACGTGCTGTTCATCGTGGGCGGTGCCTTCGCGGGCCTGGAGAAGATCATCGAATCGCGGGCCGGCGCCAAGGGCATCGGCTTCGGCGCGACGATCCGCTCCAAGCGCGAGATCCAGGCCGCGAACCAGTTCCAGGAGATCATGCCGGAGGACCTGGTGAAGTTCGGGATGATTCCCGAGTTCATCGGCCGGCTTCCGGTCATCACCTCCGTCCACAACCTGGACCGCGAGGCGCTGCTGCAGATCCTCGTGGAGCCGAAGAACGCACTGGTGAAGCAGTACCAGAAGCTCTTCGAACTCGACGGTGTGGAGCTGGAGTTCGAGCACAGCGCGCTGGAAGCCATCGCCGACCAGGCGATCCTCCGCCAGACCGGCGCGCGCGGGCTGCGCGCCATCATGGAGGAGGTGCTGATGTCCGTGATGTACGAGGTGCCGTCCCGCAAGGACGTCGCCCGCGTCGTCATCACCGACGAGGTCGTGCACTCCAACGTCAACCCGACCCTGGTGCCGCGCGAGCCGCGCATCATCGGCAAGGGCGAGCAGAAGAGCGCCTAGCGCTCGGCGGACAGACACCGAAGGGGGCGCCCGGCAATTGCCGGGCGCCCCCTTCGCGTTGTGCGGCTACCGCACGGGTGCGGCTACTTCTTGACGCGGATCTCGCTGCGGATCTTGGCCGTGGTGTTCGCCCAGTCGGCGGCCGAGGGCGGCGTGGACGTACCGCTGAGGTCGATGTTGATGTACATCGAGATCATCACGGTGCTGTCGTCGCCCCAGACGCAGTAGGGCATGGACGAGCCGCCACCGGCGCACTTCATCACGGTGCCGTCGAATCCGGCGGGGTGCTGCTCGGTGGCCTCGGAGCCGCTCTTGCTGAGACCGCTCGACAGGATCTTGTCGACCGCGGCCTTGGGGTCCGTGACATTGCCTTCGCCGCCGGAGAGGGAGACCGTCTCCTTGTCCGACTTGTACGTTCCCCGCACGCTGGTCGGGTCGGTGATGCCGGCGTCCGACTTGCCCGTCTCGGGGGTGCCGATGTTCTCCGACGACTTGGTGTACTTGCCGTCGGCGATCTTCTCCGGGAAGGCGATCTTGTAGCCGCCGCCACTGCCGCTGGAACCGCCACTGGTGGCGAAGTAGATGCCCCCGCCGATCGCGGCGAGCACCACGACGCCGATCACCACACCGACGGCCTTGCTCTTGCCCCGCGGCGGCTGCGGTGGGTAACCCGGCTGCTGGCCGGGCTGCTGGCCGTTCCAGCCCTGCTGCGGCTGCGGCTGCGGCTGCTGGGGCTGCTGCGGGTAACCCTGCTGCTGCGGCCAGCCCTGCTGCTGGGGCTGCTGCGGCTGCTGGGGGTAGCCGCCGTACCCGGGCTGGGGCGGCTGCTGGCCGTAGGGCTGCTGCGGCTGCTGCGGCTGGCCGTAACCCGGCGGCGGCTGGTTGTAGCTCATGTGTGGTGCTTCCCCTCGTGGAACGTACGTCTTGCTTCGTGTGGCCGGGTACCGCTACGCGGTCACGGCCTGCCGCGCCGCGGTCTACTTGATCTCGACGCGCGCGTCCTTGCGCACCTTCGCGGTGGTGGCCGCGGTGTCGCTGATGCTGGGGCCGCTGCCGGTGAGGGCGGCGATCGGGTCGACGACCATGACCATGGCCACGGTGCTGCGGTCGGACCAGATGCACAGCGGAACGTCCGCGCTCTTCACCGGCGAGGTGCTGGTGGTGGGCGCCTTGAACCTGACGATCTGGCACTTCATGACGGCGCCGCCGTCGAGCCCGTCCGGGGTGACCTTCTCCGGGGTCCCGACGAGCTCGGCGTCACCCTCCTTGGTGATGTCCTGCGTGCCGCTGACGAAGAGCGCGTCCACCTCCCTCCCGGGATCGGCGACCGTGCCCCACACGCCCCTGAACAGCATCTTCTTCTTGGTGCTGCTCTCGTAACTACCACCGGCCGGAGCCGGGTTGGCGACTCCGGGCACCTTGTTCAACTCGGTCTTGCTGTCGTCGTCCAGCGGGTCCTTGAGCTGGAAGTCACCGGCGACGGTCTGCGGAGCGGTCAGCTTGTACTTCTTGCCGTCGTCGCTGCCGCTGCCCTTGGTGCCGCCCGTGGTGCCGCCGCTGCTGCTGACCGTGCCCTTGTCCGCGTCCCCGCCACGGAAGAGCGCGAAGGCGCCCCCACCGATCGCGGCGACGACGACCACGGCGGCGATGACGATCCACACCGTGTTCTTCTTCCCGGGCGGCGGCTGCGGCGGATAGCCGCCGAAGCCCTGCTGCGGCTGCTGTCCGTACGGGCCGGGCTGCGGGGGGACCTGCTGCGCCGGGTAGCCGTACCCGGGCTGCTGAGGCGGCTGACCGTAGCCGCCCGGCTGGGGCTGGCCGTATCCGCCGGGCTGCTGCGGCTGCTGCCCGTAGGGGTTCGGCTGCCCGCCGTAGCCGGGATCGGGCGGCGGTTGGTTGTAGCTCATATGACTCGTCCCCTCCGTAAACGACCGTGCACCCATCCTTCCGGATGTCTTACCCGCCGCTTACGCCGGGCCCGCTACGGCTTCGTAACGAGCGGTGCGGGGGCGCCCGTAGAATGACCGGGTGACCGACAACTCTCAGCGCAGCCCCCATGGCGGGCCGAACAGCACCCCCGAACTGCCGACCGCGTACGTGCCGGCCGAGGTAGAGGGGAAGCTGTACGAGCGCTGGGTGGAGCGTGGGTACTTCGAGGCCGACGCCAAGAGCGACAAGCCGCCGTACACGATCGTCATCCCGCCGCCGAACGTCACGGGCAGCCTGCACCTGGGGCACGCCTTCGAGCACACGATCATCGACTCGCTCACCCGCCGCAAGCGGATGCAGGGGTACGAGACGCTGTGGCAGCCCGGCATGGACCACGCGGGCATCGCCACCCAGAACGTCGTCGAGCGTGAGCTGGCCAAGGAGGGCAAGTCCCGCCACGACCTGGGCCGCGAGGCGTTCGTCGAGAAGGTCTGGCAGTGGAAGGAAGAGTCCGGCGGCCAGATCTCCGGGCAGATGCGCCGCCTCGGCGACGGCGTCGACTGGTCGCGTGAGCGCTTCACGATGGACGAGGGCCTGTCGCAGTCCGTCCAGACGATCTTCAAGAAGCTCTTCGACGACGAGCTGATCTACCGTGCCGAGCGCATCATCAACTGGTGCCCGCGCTGTCTGACCGCCATCTCGGACATCGAGGTGGAGTACCAGGACGACGACGGCGAGCTCGTCTCGATCCGCTACGGCGAGGGCGACAACGCCATCGTCGTCGCCACGACCCGCGCCGAGACGATGCTCGGTGACACCGCCGTCGCCGTCCACCCGGACGACGAGCGCTACGCGCACCTGGTCGGCACCGAGATCGAACTGCCGCTCACCGGCCGCCGGATCCCGATCGTCGCGGACGAGCACGTGGACCCGGAGTTCGGCACCGGCGCCGTCAAGGTGACCCCGGCGCACGACCCGAACGACTTCGAGATCGGCCGCCGGCACGACCTGCCGAACCTCAGCGTCATGGACGAGCGGGCGATCATCACCGTCCCGGGCCCCTTCGAGGGCCTGGACCGGCTCGAAGCCCGCAGCGCCATCGTGGCGGCCCTGCGCGCCGAGGGCCGCATCGTCGCCGAGAAGCGCCCGTACCAGCACTCCGTGGGGCACTGCTCGCGCTGCAAGACGACCATCGAGCCGCGGCTGTCGCTGCAGTGGTGGGTCAAGGTCGGCCCGCTGGCCCAGGCCGCCGGTGACGCGGTCCGCGACGGCCGGGTGAAGATCCACCCGAAGGAGATGGAGTCCCGCTACTTCAGCTGGGTCGACAACCTCCACGACTGGTGCATCTCGCGCCAGCTCTGGTGGGGCCACCGCATCCCGGTCTGGTACGGCCCGGCCGGCGAGGTCGTCTGCGTCGGACCGGACGAAGAGCCGCCCACCGGCGAAGGCTGGACGCAGGACACCGACGTGCTCGACACGTGGTTCTCGTCGGGCCTGTGGCCGTTCTCGACGCTGGGCTGGCCCGAGCGGACCGAGTCGCTGGAGAAGTTCTATCCCAACTCGGTGCTGGTCACCGGGTACGACATCCTCTTCTTCTGGGTCGCCCGGATGATGATGTTCGGCCTGTACGCGATGGACGGCACCCCGCCGTTCCACACCATCGCCCTGCACGGCATGGTCCGCGACCAGTTCGGCAAGAAGATGTCGAAGTCCTTCGGCAACGCCGTCAACCCGCTGGACTGGATGGACACTTACGGCTCCGACGCCGTCCGCTTCACCCTGGCGCGCGGCGCCAACCCCGGTGTCGACGTGCCGATCGGTGAGGACTGGGTCCAGGCGTCCCGCAACTTCACCAACAAGATCTGGAACGCGACGCGCTTCGCGCTCATGAACGGCGCGACGGTCGAGGGTGAACTCCCGCCCGCCGAGGAGATGTCGGCCACCGACCGCTGGGTGCTGTCCCGGCTCAACACGGTCGTCGCCGAAGTGGACGCGCTCTACGAGGACTACCAGTTCTCCAAGCTCTCCGAGGCGCTCTACCACTTCGCGTGGGACGAGGTCTTCGACTGGTACGTCGAGCTGTCGAAGACCACCTTCTTCGCGGGCGGCCGCGGCGCCGAGGTCTCCGGCCGGGTGCTCGGCGAGGTGCTGGACGTGCTGCTGCGCCTGCTGCACCCGGTGGTCCCGTTCGTCACCGAGACGCTGTGGACCACGCTCACCGGCGCCGAGTCGGTCGTCATCGCCGAGTGGCCGAAGGACAGCGGCTTCCGGGACGCGGCGGCCGAGAAGGAGATCGCCGGCGTTCAGCAGGTGGTCACCGAGGTCCGCCGGTTCCGCGCCGACCAGGGTCTGCAGCCCGGCCAAAAGGTTCCCGCGCAGCTCACCCTCGCGGGCGCCCTGGCGGCCCACGAGGCGCCGATCCGCCAGCTGCTGCGTCTGCAGCCGGCCGGTGACGAGTTCAGCGCCACCGCGACCCTCCCGGTCGCTGGCGGCACCGTCGCGCTGGACCTGTCCGGCACGATCGACGTCGAGGCCGAGCGCAAGCGGCTGACCAAGGACATCGGGCTGGCCGAGAAGGAGAAGGCGCAGGCGCTGGGCAAGCTCGGCAACGAGGCGTTCCTCGCCAAGGCGCCCGAGCCCGTTGTGGACAAGATCCGGGTCCGGCTGGCGGCGGCCGAGGCGGACATCGCCCGCATCACCGCCCAGCTGGACGCCCTGCCGCTGAGCTGAGCCGCGGCACCACCCGGACCTCCTGGACGCGGGGCCGGCCCGTTCGCCACGGGTCGGCCCCGCGTCCGCCGCGTCCGCCGCGTTCTCCGGGGGCGCGCGGGCCGCCGCCCGCTCACCCGGGCATGTGGACCCGCACCGGCTCCGTAGACTGGGCGGCGTGAGCGAGCACCCCCAGAACGACGACGCGGCAGCAAACCTGTTCGACGAGACTCCGGACGACGACGCCCCCGACGGCGGGCCCGTCCGGGAAGCCGACATGGCGGTGATCGAGGCAGGCAGCCGTACCCTGCGCACGCCCGTCCCGCTCACGCCGGACGACGGCGTACCGGCCCCGCCCAAGGACCCCGGGACCGAGCGTGAGCTGCGGGAGATCGAGGGGGAGCTGACCGGGCGCTGGCCCGAGACGAAGCTGGAGCCGTCGCTCGACCGGATGACCGCACTCATGGACATCCTGGGCGAGCCGCAGCGCACCTACCCGGCCATCCACATCACCGGGACCAACGGCAAGACCAGCACCGCCCGCATGGTCGAGCAGCTGCTGCTCGGCTTCCATCTGCGCACCGGCCGCTACACCAGCCCGCACGTGCAGGCGATGACCGAGCGGATCAGCCTGGACGGGCAGCCGATCAGCGCCGAGAAGTTCATCGAGACGTACCGCGACATCCAGCCGTACATCGAGATGACGGACAACGCGCAGCCGCACCGGCTGTCGTTCTTCGAGGTGCTCACCGCGATGGCCTACGCGGCCTTCGCCGATGCCCCCGTCGACGTCGCGGTCGTCGAGGTCGGCATGGGCGGCAGCTGGGACGCCACCAACGTGATCGACGGCTCGGTCGCCGTCGTCACCCCGATCGCGCTCGACCACACCGACCGGCTGGGCACGACGCCCGGCGAGATCGCCGTGGAGAAGTCCGGGATCATCAAGAAGGACGCGACCGTCGTGCTGTCCCAGCAGCCCGTCGACGCCGCGACCGTGCTGCTCAAGCACGCCGTCGAGGTCGACGCGACGGTGGCCCGCGAGGGCATGGAGTTCGGCGTCGTGCACCGTGAGATCGCGGTCGGCGGCCAGCTGCTGACGCTGCGCGGGCTCGGTGGCGAGTACGAGCAGATCTTCCTGCCGCTGCACGGCGAGCACCAGGCGCAGAACGCCGCGGTCGCGCTGGCGGCCGTCGAGGCGTTCTTCGGCATCGGCACCACCCGGGTCGGCTCGCTGGACATCGACACCATCCGCGGTGCCTTCGCGTCCGTCACGTCGCCGGGCCGCCTGGAGATCATCCGGCGCAGCCCCACCGTCGTCCTGGACGCCGCGCACAACCCGGCCGGCGCGCGGGCGGCGGCGGCCGCGGTCAGTGAGGTCTTCGACTTCACCCATCTGGTGGGCGTCGTCGGTCCGAGTGCGGAGAAGGACGTCCGCGGGCTGCTGGAGGCGTTCGAGCCGGTGTTCTCGGAGGTCGTGGTGACCCGGAACTCGACCAGCCGGGCGATGGACGTGGACGTGCTGGCGGCGCTGGCCGTCGAGGTCTTCGGCGACGACCGGGTGCAGGTCGAGGCGCGGCTGGACGACGCCATCGAGGCCGCGATCACCCTCGCCGAGGACGAGGGCGCGTACTCGGGGGCGGGCGTGCTGGTCACCGGATCGGTGTTCACCGTGGGAGAGGCCCGGCTGCTGCTGGGCCGGAAGTGAGGCGGCACGATGCGGACCCTGTGCGCGAGCACCCTGATCGGTGAGTTCTTCGTGATCGGTTTCGCCGGTCTCGTCGCGATGAAGCAGGACGACCTGACGGCCGGCACGGTGTGGGCGGTGTGCGGCGCCGGCATGCTGCTGTGCGTGCTGCTGTGCGGCATGCTGTCCCGCCCCGGCGCCCTCGCGATCGGCTGGGCGCTGCAGGTCGCCCTGGTCGTGAGCGGCTACTGGGTCGGGACGATGTACTTCCTGGGTGTGGTCTTCGCGGCCCTGTGGTGGGCCTCCATCCACTTCGGCCGGAAGATCGACGAGGCCAAGGCGAGGCACTCGGCGCAGGTGGCCTGACCACGCCTTGTAATGTCGTCATACCCGTCACCGTCAGTAGGAGCCGTACCGTGAGCCAGCGCACCCTTGTCCTTCTCAAGCCGGACGCCGTCCGCCGCGGCCTGATCGGCGAGATCATCGGCCGGATCGAGCGCAAGGCAGGCTGGACGATCGGCGCCCTCGAACTGCGCACGCTCGATCTCGGCACCCTGGAGCAGCACTACGCCGAGCACGTCGGCCGCCCGTTCTACGAGCCGCTGATGGAGTTCATGGCCTCGGGCCCGTCCGTCGCGCTGGTCGTCGAGGGCGAGCGCGTCGTCGAGGGCGTACGGGCGCTGGCCGGCCCCACCGACCCGATCGCCGCCGCCCCCGGATCCATTCGCGGGGATTTCGGCAGCATCGTGCGCGAGAACCTCATCCACGCCTCGGACTCCCCGGAGTCCGCCGAGCGTGAGATCAAGCTCTTCTTCCCGGGCCTGGTCTGAACAATCGGCCCGCCGTCCCGCTTCCGGGTGTATGTGCCGACCGGCCATACCCCCTCTGACCTGCGGTGCAGGCTCGCCGACTGACGTCCAATCAGCTCAGAGGCGACCGGAGAAATCCGGTCGCCTCTGGCATATGCAACGCTTTATCGGGAACCAATCTCTCCGACACGTCGTCACCATTACCAGCGGACGCTGTGTGTTCTGATGACAATGACGTCGGAACCCCGGACCCCGTGCCCCGTGGGGCGCGACTACGATGGAATCTCCGCTCAAGCTCGGGAAGGCCAGACGTATCCACATGGCGAACAACATGTCGTTCATCGGCCGTGACATGGCTGTCGACCTCGGGACTGCCAACACGCTGGTGTACGTCAGGGGTCGCGGGATCGTCCTCAACGAGCCCTCGGTCGTCGCCATCAACACGAACACCGGCGGCATTCTGGCGGTCGGCGCCGAGGCCAAGAAGATGATCGGCCGCACCCCGGGAAACATCGTCGCGGTCCGCCCGCTGAAGGACGGCGTCATCGCCGACTTCGAGATCACCGAGCGGATGCTGCGCTACTTCATTCTCAAGATCCACAAGCGGCGTTATCTGGCCCGGCCCCGCGTCGTCGTCTGCGTGCCCTCCGGTATCACCGGGGTCGAGCGACGCGCCGTCATCGAGGCCACCACCCAGGCCGGTGCCCGCCAGGTGCACATCATCGAGGAGCCGATGGCCGCCGCGATCGGCGCCGGGCTCCCGGTCCACGAGGCCACCGGCAACATGGTGGTCGACATCGGCGGCGGCACCACCGAGGTCGCCGTGATCTCCCTCGGCGGCATCGTCACCGCGCAGTCCATCAGGGTCGCCGGCGACGAGCTGGACAGCTCGATCATCCAGCACATCAAGAAGGAGTACAGCCTCCTGCTCGGCGAACGCAGCGCGGAGCAGATCAAGCTCACCATCGGGTCGGCCTTCGACCCGAAGCTGGAGAAGGACGAGCACACCGAGATCCGTGGCCGGGACCTGGTCAGCGGCCTGCCCAAGACGGTGGTGATCTCGGCCGCCGAGGTCCGCAAGGCCATCGAGGAGCCGGTCAACGCGATCGTCGACGCGGTCAAGACGACGCTCGACAAGTGCCCGCCCGAGCTCTCCGGCGACATCATGGACCGTGGCATCGTGCTGGCCGGCGGGGGAGCGATGCTCCGCGGGCTGGACGAGCGACTGCGGCACGAGACCGGAATGCCGATCCACATCGCGGAATCCCCGCTGGACTGCGTGGCGCTCGGCGCCGGCAAGTGCGTCGAGGAGTTCGAGGCGTTGCAGCAGGTTCTGGACGCCCAGCCGCGCAGATGAGTTCGCACGGTCCTGCGTGCGGGTGACTGCCCGCCGGCCCGCGGGATCGTTCTCACTGCGTCACACACTTCGACCGGCCGGGGACCGCAGCCGACCGGTCCGTTCGAGGAAGGCACGGACTGGCGCCCGTGAGGGACACACGAGAGAGCCGGCTTCTGCTGGTGCTGTTGATCGCGATCGCGTTCGCACTGATCACCGTGGACATCCGCGGAGGCGAACAGTCACCGATGGACGGCCCCCGACAGGCGGCGGCCTCGGCCTTCGGACCTGTCGAAAAGGGTGTGGCGTCCGCCGTCGACCCGGTCGGCAACGCGATCTCCGCGGTGCGCGACTCCGGGGGACGGCACAGCACGATCAGCCGCCTGGAACGCGAGAACGCGGAGCTCAAGCAGCAGCTCGGCAGCAAGGACATCACCCGCAACAAGGCCCGTGAACTGGACCAGCTCCTGAAGACCGCGGGAGCCGGCCAGTACGCGATCAAGGGCGCTCAGATCATCGCCATAGGAGCCGCCCAGGGATTCTCCTGGACGGTCACCATCGACGCCGGAAGCGCTGACGGAGTCCTCCGCGACCAGACCGTCATCAACGGCGACGGCCTGGTCGGACGGGTCACCACCGTCGGACCCTCCACCTCCACCGTGTTGCTCGCCAACGACCCGGACTTCACCGTCGGGACCCGGATGGAGGGCTCGATGGAACTGGGCTTCGCGACCGGCCAGGGCGACCGGCCGATGCGCGTCCAGCTGCTCAACGGCAAGGCCAAGGTGAGCAAGGGCGACCGGCTGGTCACCTTCGGCTCGCAGGCCGGCAAGCCGTTCGTACCCGGCGTCCCGGTCGGCAGGGTCGTCGCGATCGACCCGTCCGCGGGCAGCCTGACCCGTACGGTCCAGGTCGAGCCGTACGTCGGCTTCTCCCGGCTCGACATCGTCGGCGTCGTCGTCGAGGGTCCGCGCACGGACCCGCGCGACAGCGTGCTGCCGCCCAAGCCCACGCCGTCGCCCACCGCGGCCAAGGTCGCCCCGCCGGCGCGGAAGCCGGGCGCCACCCCTTCCGGTGCGCCCACCACCAGGAGCTGACCATGCGACTCAACCGGATCCTGCTCTCCACCGTCCTGGTCGTCGTCGCGATGGTCGTCCAGGTCAGCGTGCTGGCCCGGCTGCACCTGCCCGGCGCGGTACCCGACCTGCTGCTGCTCACCGTGCTCGGCCTCGCGCTGACCTACGGCCACGTCGGCGGCTCGCTCGTCGGCTTCGGCGCCGGCATGCTCGCCGACCTCGCACCGCCCGCCGACCACGCCGTGGGCCGGTACGCCCTCGTGCTGTGCGTCATCGGCTATCTGGCGGGCCTCGCCAAGCCCGAGACCGGGCAGCTGCGGACCGCCGCCATGCCGATGCTCGTCGTCGTCGCGGCGGCGATCGGCGGCACCCTGCTCTACGCGGGCGTCGGCGCCCTCGTCGGCGACACCGCCGGGGCCCACGTGGGCCTCGCCAAGCTGCTGTTCACCGCGGCCGTCTACGACCTGCTGCTCGCCCCGTTCATCGTCCCGCTGGTGATGGCACTGGCCAGACGCTTCGACAACGATCCGCTCGCCGAGGACGCGGCCGGCGGCTACGGCAGCCGCATCGGCAGCCAGCGCGCCGGACTGCTCGGCCGGGTCGGCCGCGGCAGCCGGGTCGGCTCCATCGCCAAGGGAGGCCGCCGACTGTGAGCGCCCACCCTCCCCTGGCCTCCGGCATGGGGCACCCCACCGCCACGAATCCCGCGAGGAAGGCGCAGCGCGCCGATGTCTAACATTCCCGAGACCGGCCGCACCTCCCGCGTCACGATCCGCCTGGTCATCCTGCAGATCCTGGTCTTCTCGCTGCTGCTCACCCTCGGCGGACGGCTGTGGTACCTGCAGATCCGCAACGGTGACGAGTACACCGAGAAGGCGGCCAGCAACCACATCCAGCAGGTCGTCACCCCCGCGGTCCGCGGGGCGATCCTGGACGCGCGCGGTGTGCCCATCGCCGACAACGAGACCCGGCTGGTGGTCTCCGCCAGCCGCACCGAGCTGCTCAAGCAGAAGGACGACGGCAAGGCCGTCCTCACCCGGCTCGCCGCGGTGCTGGCCATGCCGCCCGCCGACGTCATCGCCAAGGTCCGGCTCTGCGACGCCAAGACCCCGCAGCCCTGCTGGAACGGTTCGCCGTACCAGCCGATCCCGATCACCGACAAGGCCACCACCCAGCAGGCGCTGCAGATCATGGAGCGCCGCGAGGACTTCCCCGGGGTGACCGCGGAGCCGACCGCCGTCCGCCGCTACCCGGCGCCGAGCAAGGCCAACGCCGCGCAGGTGCTCGGCTACCTCTCGCCCGTCACGGACGACGAGATCACCTCCTCGCAGAAGAACGGCACCCCGCTGCTGCGCTCGGACCAGGTCGGCCGCTCCGGCCTGGAGCGCCAGTACGACGCGGCGCTGCGCGGTACGGCGGGTGTGACCCGCTACGAGGTGGACAACCTCGGCCGGGTGATCGGCCGGGCGGGCGACACGCCCGCGGAACCCGGCGCCAACCTGGTGACCAGCATCGACTCGCGCGTCCAGGCCGTCGCCGAGAAGGAGCTGAACGACGCGATGGTGGAGGCCCGCAAGACCTTCGACACCGTCACCGGCACCAACTACAAGGCCGACTCGGGCGCGGTCACCGTCATGGACGTGCACACCGGCCAGGTCATCGCGATGGCCAGCGCACCGACGTACGACCCGAACGCGTGGGTCGGCGGCATCTCCCCGGCCAGCTACAAGCAGCTGACCGGCAAGGACTCGAACTACCCGCTGCTGAACCGGGCCATCCAGGGCCTGTCGGCGCCCGGCTCGACCTTCAAGGTGATCTCCACGTCGGCTGCCGTCAACGCCGGATACCCGCTCGACGGCGCCTACCCCTGCACCTCGTCGATGACCATCGGCGGCCGCCTGTTCAAGAACTTCGAGGGCGAGAGCTTCGGCGCGATCAACCTCGGCAAGGCGCTGGAGATCTCCTGCGACACCGTCTTCTACGGCCTCTCGTACAACCAGTGGCTCGCGGACGGCGGCACCAAGCCCAAGAACCCCAAGGACTTCTTCTACAAGACCGCCCACCAGTTCGGCCTGGGCGCCAAGACCGGCATCGACCTGCCGGGCGAGGTCAAGGGCCGGGTCCCCGACCGCCAGTGGAAGCAGGCCTACTACGAGGCCAACGTGGACTACTGGTGCCGGGAGGGGAAGACCAACAAGCAGGACTACGCGACCCAGATCGCCCGTGAGAACTGCGTGGACGGCAATGTGATGCGCGCCGGTGACTCGGTCAACTTCGCGATCGGCCAGGGCGACACCCTAGTCACCCCGGTCCAGATGGCGCGGATCTACTCGGCCCTCGCCAACGGCGGCACGCTCTACCAGCCGACCATAGGGAAGGCGATCGTCAGCGCCGACGGTAAGACGGTCAAGCCCATCGCGCCCAAGGCCACCGGCAAGCTGCCGGACAGCGCCGAGACCCTGAAGTACATCAACCAGGCCACCGCCGGCGTCATCACCAGCGGTACCGCCGCCTGGCGCTTCGCCGGCTGGCCGCAGGACAAGATCCAGCTGCACGCCAAGACCGGTACCGCGGAGGTCGACGGCAAGCAGACGACGTCCTGGCTGACGACGTACACCAAGGACTACGCGATCGTCATGACGATCTCGCAGGGCGGCACCGGCTCCGGCGGTTCGGGCCCCGCGATCCGCAAGATCTACGAGGCGATGTACGGCATCCAGGCCAACGGCTCGATCGACAGCAAGAAGGCGCTGCTGCCGACCCCCGAGACGAAGCTGCCGAAGTTCACCGACGACGGCTCCGTCGTCCGGGCCGCGTCCGCCGTCACCACCTTCGCCCCGTCGTCCGGCGCACCCTTCGTGCCCGCCGGCGGCCCGGTGCTCGCCGCGCTCACTCCCGGCCGCGACGACAAGCTCCTGCTGGGCCGGAGGTACCTCTCATGAGCGCCGGCGGCTACACGATCCGCCGCTTCACCCCGGAACGCAGCACCCTGGGCAAACTGCTCGCCCGGGACTCGATACTGCGCCGGATGGACTGGGTCCTGCTGGGCTCCGCACTCGCGCTGTCGGCGATCGGCACGCTGCTCGTCTACTCGGCGACCCGCGGGCGCACCAACCTCACCCACGGCGACCAGTACTACTTCCTGCTGCGCCATCTGATGAACACCGGCATCGGCCTCGGCCTCGCCGCGGGCGTCGTGGCGCTGGGACATCGCCGGCTGCGCGGCGTCGTGCCGGTGCTCTACGTGATCTCGGTGCTGCTGATCCTGTCGGTGCTCAGCCCGCTGGGCACCACGATCAACGGCGCGCACTCATGGATCGTGATCGGCGGCGGCTTCTCGCTGCAGCCGTCCGAGTTCGTGAAGATCACCATCATCCTGACCATGGCGATGCTGCTGTCGGCCCGGGTGGACGCGGGCGACCGCGTGCACCCCGACCACCGCACCGTCCTCCAGGCCCTGACCTGGGCGGCGCTGCCCATCGCGATCATCATGCTGATGCCGGACCTCGGCTCGGTGATGGTGATGGCGGTGATCATCCTCGGGGTGCTGCTCGCCTCCGGCGCCTCCAACCGCTGGGTGCTGGGCCTGATCTCGGCGGGCGCCGTGGGCGCCGGGCTGATCTGGCAGCTCGGCGTGCTCGACAAGTACCAGGTCGACCGGTTCGCGGCGTTCGCCAACCCCGCCCTGGACCCGGCGGGCGTCGGCTACAACACCCACCAGGCGCTCATCGCGATCGGCTCCGGCGGCCTGTTCGGCAAGGGGCTCTTCCACGGCAGCCAGACCACCGGCCAGTTCGTGCCCGAGCAGCAGACCGACTTCGTCTTCACCGTCGCCGGCGAGGAACTCGGCTTCGTCGGGGCCGCCCTGATCATCGTCCTGCTCGGGCTGATCGTCTGGCGGGCCTGCGCGATCGCCCGCAGCGCCACCGACCTGTACGGCACGATCGTCGCGGCCGGCATCGTCGCCTGGTTCGCGTTCCAGGCGTTCGAGAACATCGGGATGACGCTCGGCATCATGCCGGTCGCCGGCCTGCCGCTGCCCTTCGTGTCGTACGGCGGCTCGTCGATGTTCGCGATCTGGATCGCCATCGGACTGCTGCAGGCGGTCCGGATACAGCGCCCGATGTCCGCCTGACCGCCGCCACCGGCCGGAACGAACCGGCCGGTGGCAAGGTACGCACCATTGCCCGCAGCGGAACCCGCGACTACGTTCCCTTCATGGGCAAGCGTGTGCGGGAGACCGAGCGCAAGTACGAAGCGGACGGCCGGTTCGAGCCGCCCGACCTCAGCGGGCTGCCCAAGGTCTTCAGCAGCTGTGTCCTGGATCCGGCGGAACTCGACGCCGTCTACTTCGACACCGAGGACCTGCGCCTCGCGGCCCGCAGGATCACCCTGCGCCGCCGCACCGGCGGGGACGACGCCGGCTGGCATCTGAAACTGCCGACCACCGAGGCCGACACCCGCACCGAGGTGCACGCCCCGCTCGGACGCGCGACCCGCACCGTCCCGAAGGACCTGGCCGCCGAGGTGGCCGTGCACACCCGGGGGCGGCGGCTGATCCCCGTCGTGCGGCTCAAGAACCACCGCGAACGGCAGCATCTGCTGGACGCGGCGGGGGAGCCCCTGGCGGAGATCGCCCATGATCACGTCACCGCGCAGCTGCTGGGAGCCGGACCGGCGAACAAGGCCGTGGCGATCACCTGGACCGAGTTCGAGGTCGAGCTCGTCGGCGGCAAGCCCGCGCTCCTCGACGCCGTCGAGCAGCGGCTGGCCGCCGCGGGCCTGCACCGGTCGGACTCGCCCTCCAAGCTCGCCCGCGCCCTCGGCGACCGGCTGACGGCCGCGACGGTCCCGCCGGGACCGCCCGCCGAGCTCCTCACCGCAGGAGACGCGGCGCTGGCCTATCTGCACGAGCAGCTGCGGGCCCTCATCGCCCTCGACCCCGAGGTCCGGCGGGCCGAGCCCGACGCCGTGCACCAGATGCGGGTCGCGGCCCGGCGCGCCCGCAGCGCGCTGAAGACCTTCCGCCGGGAGCTGGACCGGGCGGTGACCGACCCGGTCGGCGAGGAGCTGAAGTGGCTCGGCGCGGTGCTGGGCACGGAACGCGACCGGGAGGTGCTGGCCGAGCGGCTGCAGGAGCGGCTCGCGGAGCTCGCCCCGGACCTGATCGACGAAACGCTGCGCAGCCGGCTGCTCGCGGAGGGCACCAAGGCGCACGGTGAGACGCACGCCGCCGTGCTGCGGGTGCTCGGCGGCCCGCACTACTTCCAGGTGCTGGACACCGTCGAGGCACTGCTCGCGGACCCGCCGTACCTGGAGGGCGCGAAGGCGCCCGCGACACCCGCGGTGCAGAAGGCCGTACGCCGGGACCACCGCCGGCTGCGGAGGCTGATCGAGGCCGCCATGGCCGTCGAACGCGGTCAGGAGCGCGATCTGGCGCTGCACGAGGCCCGCAAGGCGGCCAAGCGCGCCCGCTACTGCGCCGAGGCCGCCCGCCCGGTGCTCGGCTCCCCGGCGAAGGACCACACCGCCCGGATGAAGTCCGTGCAGCAGCTGCTGGGCGAACACCAGGACAGCGTGATGTGCCGGGTCGCGATCGCCCGGCTGGCGCAGGAGGCCGTAGCGGCGGGCGAGAGCGCCTTCCCGTACGGCGCGCTCAGCCAGCTGGAACGGGCCCGCGCGATCGAGGTGGAGGAGCAGCTCCCCGACCGCTGGCGCGAGGCCGACTTCCGGCCGTGACCCGGTGCGGCGCACGGCCGGGATTTCCACGGGGCGAGGGTGACTCCGAAGGCGCGCTAGTCTTGAGGGTCCCCCTGCCCGCTGATGAAAGACATCTCTGATGCCTGTCGAGTCGGTCTTCCCCCGTCTGGAAGCGCTTCTCCCGCACGTCCAGAAGCCCATCCAGTACGTCGGTGGGGAGCTGAACTCCACCGTCAAGGACTGGGACGCCTGCGATGTGCGCTGGGCGCTGATGTACCCGGACGCGTACGAGGTCGGCCTGCCCAACCAGGGCGTCATGATCCTTTACGAGGTGCTCAACGAGCGCGAGGGCGTCCTCGCCGAGCGCACGTACAGCGTGTGGCCCGACCTGGAGGCCCTGATGCGCGAGCACCGGGTCCCGCAGTTCACGGTCGACGCGCACCGTCCGGTCAAGGCGTTCGACGTGTTCGGCCTGAGCTTCTCGACCGAGCTCGGCTACACCAACATGCTCACCGCGCTCGACCTCGCCGGCATCCCGCTCAACGCCGCCGACCGCACCCTGGACGACCCGATCGTGCTCGCGGGCGGCCACGCGGCCTTCAACCCGGAGCCGGTCGCGGAGTTCATCGACGCCGCGGTGATCGGCGACGGTGAGCAGGCCGTGCTGGCGATCACCGACATCGTCCGCGCGTGGAAGGCCGAGGGCCGTCCCGGCGGCCGTGACGAGGTGCTCTTCCGGCTCGCGAAGACCGGCGGGGTGTACGTCCCGAAGTTCTACGACGTCGAGTACCTGGAGGACGGCCGGATCTCCCGCGTCGTCCCCAACCGCTCGGGCGTGCCGTGGCGGGTGTCCAAGCACACCGTCATGGACCTCGACGAGTGGCCCTACCCGAAGCAGCCGCTGGTCCCGCTCGCGGAGACCGTCCACGAGCGGATGTCCGTCGAGATCTTCCGCGGCTGCACCCGCGGCTGCCGTTTCTGCCAGGCCGGCATGATCACGCGTCCCGTGCGGGAGCGAAGCATCACCGGCATCGGCGAGATGGTCGAGAAGGGCCTCAAGGCGACCGGCTTCGAGGAGGTCGGCCTGCTCTCGCTCTCCTCGGCGGACCACAGCGAGATCGGCGAGATCGCCAAGGGCCTCGCGGACCGCTACACGGAGGACAAGGTCGGCCTGTCGCTGCCCTCCACCCGCGTCGACGCGTTCAACATCGACCTCGCCAACGAGCTGACCCGCAACGGGCGCCGGTCCGGCCTCACGTTCGCCCCCGAGGGCGGCAGTGAGCGCATCCGGAAGGTCATCAACAAGATGGTCTCGGAGGAGGACCTGATCCGTACGGTCGCCACCGCGTACGGCAACGGCTGGCGCCAGGTGAAGCTGTACTTCATGGTCGGGCTCCCCACCGAGACCGACGAGGACGTCCTGCAGATCGCCGACATGGCGCGCAACGTCATCCAGAAGGGCCGCGAGGTCACCGGGCAGAACGACATCCGCTGCACGGTCTCCATCGGCGGGTTCGTCCCCAAGCCGCACACCCCGTTCCAGTGGGCGGGCCAGCTCGGCGTCGAGGAGACCGACGCCCGGCTCGCCAAGCTGCGGGACGCCATCCGCAACGACAAGAAGTACGGCCGCAACATCGGCTTCCGCTACCACGACGGCAAGCCCGGCATCGTCGAGGGCATGCTCTCCCGCGGTGACCGCCGGATCGGCGCGGTCATCCGCGCGGTGTACGAGGACGGCGGCCGCTTCGACGGCTGGCGCGAGCACTTCAGCTACGACCGCTGGATGCGGGCCGTCGACAAGGCGCTCCCGGGCACCGGCGTCGACCTGGACTGGTACACCACCCGCGAGCGCACCGAGGAAGAGGTCCTGCCCTGGGACCACCTGGACTCGGGCCTCGACAAGGACTGGCTCTGGCAGGACTGGCAGGAGTCGCTGGACGAGACCGAGGTCGAGGACTGCCGCTGGACCCCGTGCTTCGACTGTGGCGTCTGCCCCCAGCTCGACCTGGACATCCAGATCGGCCCGACGGGCAAGAAGCTGCTCCCGCTGACGGTCGTCAAGTAACAACCGCAGCGGTCGGCGTCGTCCTAGGACGACGCCGACCGCTGTTCGAACACCACGTCCCGCGCGGTCCCGAGCGCCGTTGCCACCGCACCGAGTACCACCGCGTCCTCGCCCAGCCCGCTCGGAACGACCTTCGGCCGTAGCGGTGTCAGTGCCCGCAGGGTGTCCCGGACCGTGCTCAGCAGCAGGTCCGCGCTGTGCCCCACGCCCCCGCCCAGCACCACCAGGTCCGGGTCGAGCACTGCCGCCACAGCCGCCACCGTGTGCGCGAGCCGTTCGCCCTCCTGGCGGACGGCGGCCACGGCCGCGACGTCCCCGGCCCGTGCGGCGTCGAAGACGTCCTTGGCGGTGAGCGGGCCGCTCATGCCCAGCCCGCGGGCGGCCTGGACGACGGCGTCGGCCGCCACCGCGCCCTCCAGGGTGTCCGGGGTGTCCGGCCGGTGGTGGCCGGGGCCCGCCCACGGCAGATAGCCGATCTCGCCCGCCGCGCCGTGCGCACCGGTGAACAGCCGGCCCTCGGAGACCACGCCCATGCCGAGGCCGGTGCCGATCATGACGTAGACGAAGAGCTTGCTGCCCGCGCCGACACCGAAGGTGTACTCGCCGAGGGCGGCCAAGTTGGCGTCGTTGTGGACGGCCAGCGGTACGCCGAGTTCGTCCCGCATCCGGTCGAAGAGGCCGGCCCGGCCCCAGCCGGGCAGGTGCTGGGCGTAGCGGACCCGGCGCTGCGCCTCGTCGTACACGCCGGGGGTGCCGACCACCGCGTGGGCGACCTTGGCGGGGGCGACGCCGGAGTCGGCGACGACCTGGTGGGAGGTGGCGACCACGAGGTCGGCCATCGCGGCGGAGCTGCGGGCGCGGTTGCGGACGTCGGCGCGGGCGACGACCGTTCCGTCGAGGTCGGCGAGTGCGACCCGCAGCCACGCGCGGCCGATGTCGATGCCGAGCGCGTAGCCGGCGGAGGCGTCGGGGGCGTAGAGCACGGCGACGCGGCCGCGTTCGGGGGTGTGCAGCCCGGCTTCGCGGACGAGTCCGGCCAGTTCGAGGAAGGCGAGGGCGCTGGAGACCGTCGGCTTGGACAGGCCGGTCTCGCGGGCGAGTTGGGCACGGGAGGCGACACCGCCGGTCCGCAGCCGCTCCAGCAGGAGCCGCTCGTTGCTGCTGCGCAGTCGCTGCCGGTTCCAGGGCTGTTCCGCACCGCCGTCGCTGCTGCTCATCGAACCATTCTCATGCATATCGCCGTGACCCCTTGACGCATCAAGTAAAGGTACTTAACTTAAGCACGCCCGGCGCCGAGGCGAACCCCTGCACTGGCGAAACGGCAGTCCGCTCCCCGTCCCCGTCACCTGCCCAGGGAGGCACCGTGTCCGGCTCCCCGCCACCCGCCGGCGGCTTTGTCCGCCGCATCGGCCTGTTCCAGGCCACCGCCATCAACATGAGCCAGATGTGCGGCATCGGACCCTTCGTCACCATCCCCCTGATGGTCGCCGCGTTCGGCGGGCCGCAGGCCGTGATCGGCTTCCTGGCCGGTGCCGTGCTGGCGCTCGCCGACGGTCTGATCTGGGCCGAGATGGGCGCGGCGATGCCCGGTTCCGGCGGCTCGTACGTCTACCTCCGGCAGGCGTTCCAGTACCGCTCGGGCAAGCTCATGCCGTTCCTGTTCGTCTGGACGGCCATGCTCTTCATACCGCTGATCATGTCCACCGGAGTCGTCGGCTTCGTCCAGTACCTCGGCTATCTGGCCCCCGACATGGGCCAGAACGCGGGGGACGCCGTCGGTCTCGGCATGATCGCGCTCGTCGTCCTGCTGCTGTGGCGCGGCATCGAGCACATCGCCCGGATCACCGCCGTCATGTGGTGCGTGATGATCCTGTCGGTCGCGCTCGTCATCCTCGCCGCGTTCACGCACTTCGACGCGGACCTGGCCTTCACCTACCCCGCGCACGCCTTCGAACTGACCAGCCACACCTTCTGGATCGGCTTCGCCGCGGGCCTCACCATCGGCATCTACGACTACCTCGGCTACAACACCACCGCGTACATGGGTGCCGAGATCAAGGACCCCGGGCGCATCCTGCCGCGCTCCATCATCTTCTCGATCCTCGGCATCATGGGGATCTACCTGCTGCTCCAGATCGGCACCCTCGGCGTCATCGACTGGCACCGGATGCTCAACGCCGACGACATCGCCTCCTCGTCGGTCGCCTCCGCGGTGATGGAGAAGACTTGGGGCAAGGGCGCCGCCGACACCGTCACGGTCCTCATCCTCATCACGGCCTTCGCCTCGGTCTTCACCGGACTCCTCGGCGGCTCCCGGGTGCCCTACGACGCGGCCCGTGACCGCGTCTTCTTCCGCCAGTACGGGAAGCTGCACGCCAAGCACCGCTTCCCGATGCTCGGCCTGGCCACCATGGGCGTCATCACCGCGATCGGCTTCCTCATCGGCCGCCACACCGATCTGGCCACCCTCATCCAGCTGCTCACCACCGTCATGGTGATCGTCCAGGCGCTCGCGCAGATCCTCGCCGTCTCGGTGCTGCGCCGCCGCCAGCCCGGTCTGCACCGGCCGTACAAGATGTGGCTCTACCCGCTGCCGAGCTTCATCGCCCTCGTCGGCTGGCTGGTGATCTACGGCTACGCGGACAAGAACTCGCCCGGCCGTCACCCCATCGAGTGGTCCCTGGCGTGGGTCGCCCTCGGCTGCGTCGCCTTCTTCCTCTGGGCCCGCTTCGAAAAGGTCTGGCCGTTCGGGCCGAAGGAGATCACCGAGGAGTACCTCCAGGGGATCGACCCCGACACCGAGCAGAACACCGCGCCGGCGGCCGTCTGACGGGCACGGGGACGTAGGGCGGGGCCCCGGGCGCACTGCCCGGGGCCCCTCCGCTTCTGGGTTCCGGCCGGCGTCCCGTACCGTGCGCGCATGAGCGTGACGGGGGAACGGAACACCAACCAGGGCTGCTTGACGGTCGCGATACGGATGCCGGTGCGGATCTTCGCGCTCGTCGTGATCCTTCCGGTGCGGATGGCGTGGGACGCGCTCGCCGCCCTGGGCCGCGCTCTGGGCGCCGGCCTGGGCTGGCTGTGGCGGCGCATCGTCGTCGAACCGCTCAGCGCCGTGGCCCGCGGCACCGGCCGCGCCCTCGGATGGCTGGGCGGCGCCCTCGCCTGGCTCGGCCGCGTGCTCATCGCCGCCCCCCTGGTCCGGCTCTGGACGAAGGTACTCGTCCCGGCCGGCCGGGGCACCGCCACCGCCACCCGGTGGCTGGTGCGCACGCTGGTCGTGGTGCCGCTCGGCGCCCTGTACCGCTACGTCCTGACGCCGTTCGGCCAGGGCCTGACATGGTCGCTGCGCGCCACCGGATCCGGTCTGGCCGCGCTGGTGCGGCTGTTCGGCACCGGGGTCGCCCTGCTCGTGACCCACCTCCTCGTCCGGCCGCTGCGGCTGCTCCACAGCGCCGTCCTCGCCCCCGCCGCCCGCGCTCTGGCAGCCGCCCTCACGGCCACCGGCCACGGCACCGGCGCGGCCGTGCGGTGGCTGCTGCGCGTGCTGATCGTCGTTCCGCTGGTGCTCCTGTACCGCCACGTGCTGACGCCGGCCGGCCACGGCGCCCGGTGGTCGGTGCGGGCGCTCGGTACGGCCGCCGGCTGGCTGCTGCGCTACCTGGTCGCCGTACCGGCCGTGGTCCTCTACCGCTATGTGCTCACCCCGCTCGGCCATGCCGCGGTCTGGACGGCCCGCGCGTCCGGCACCGCCGCACTGTGGCTCGGGCGCGTGCTGTTCGTGGTGCCGGTGGTCGCGTTCCACCGGTACGTGCTGACGCCGCTCGGCCGGGCCGCAGTGTGGTCGGTACGGGCGCTCGGCACGGCCCTCACCTGGTCTGCCGAGGCCGTCGGTACGGCCGTCGGCTGGCTGCTGGGGTATCTGCTCGTCGTGCCGCTCGTGGCGCTCTACCGCCATGTACTGGCCCCGGTGGGGCGGGAGATCGCCGCCGCGCTCGGCCATGCCTGGCGGGTCGCCGGGTACATTTCGCGGGCGGCGGGGCGCGGGCTGAAGTGGCTGGCGCGGACCCTGATCGGTGATCCGGCGCGCTGGGTGTGGCACACCGTCGTCGTACCCGCCGCCGACGCCGCGCGCGCCGCCGGCCGCTGGACGCGGCGCGAAGTGCTCGCGCCGGCCGGCCGGGCGGTCGGTGAGGCACGGCAGATCGTTCAGGACGCGCTGCGCACCGTGCGGGTGACCGTACGCGAGGCGCGGGCGGACGCCCGCCGGATGCTGTTCGGGGCGCCGAAGAGCGCCGCGCGCCTTCCGGAGCAGAGCGCGGCGCCCGTCCCGGACTTCGTGAAGCGCGCCCCGGAGCCCGGCAGGCGCGTTCCGCCGGGTCACCGCTGAGCGGGACCGGGACCCGGCGGGAAGCCGCCGTCAGCCGGTGATCGGCTTGGTGTCCAGCCGGACGTGGTCGATGGCCCAGTACCAGTTGTTGCCCGCGTTGAACATGCGGAACTTCAGGGTCACGGACCTGGCACCGGCCGGTACCGCCAGCTCACTGGTCACGAACCGGTCCTCCATGTCCTGGCCCGCGTTGTCGTTGCCGGTGGCGGCGGAGCTGTAGGTGAGCAGCGTCCGCTCCTCACCGGTGTCGAAGACGGCCGTGACGGTCGCGGTCTGCGGCGCCTCCTGGCGGTAGTGGGAGTCGAAGCCCAGGTGCAGCGTGGTCGCCCCGGCCGGAACGGCGACCGCCGGGGAGGCGAGCGTCGAGTCGAAACGGCCCTTGGCGGACGGCGCCCCGGTGTCGTCCCAGTCGTCCGGATCGGCGACCGCGACGATGCCCAGGCCGCGGGTGAAGCCGGCCCGGTCCTGGCCGCCGGTCGACCAGAAGCGCTTGGTCATGAACGTCCAGCCCTGCAACTCCCTGGTGCCCTGCGGCATCGCCGCCGCGTTGGTGACCGTCCAGCCGGCCGGGGCCGCCGCCGTCCAGCCGAGCAGGTCGGCGGGGGAGCCGCGGTCGACTGCCGGCTTCAGCGCCCCGGCCAGCGACTCGAAGTCCTCACCGAGCAGATGACCGGCCATGGACGGCGCGGTGCGCGCCGCGATCTCGGCCTCGGCGAGGGCGAGGCGGTCCCCGGCCCGGGCCCGGGAGACCACCAGCAGCCGGTGGGTGCCGCCGGCCGGGAGGCTCGCGGGCGGGGTGACGTCCCATACGGCGGTGCCGGAGGCGCCCGCGACCAGCGCCGACGGCGCCGCGGTGACGTTCCGCACGCTCCAGCCCGGCGGAACGACGAGCCGCGCCTCGACACGGCCGGCGGCGGACGTGGCGGTGAGGGTCGCGGAGACCCTGGCGGCCTTCCCGGGGACGAGGATCGCCTCGTCGATGGTGGTGGAGGCGGAGGCCAGCCGGACGGTCGCGGCCAGCGCGTCCGGCAGGCCCATCGCCGGATCGGTGACCCCGGGCCGCCGGTCGGCGATGCGGCCCGCGAACCGCCGCAGGAAGTGCACGTCGTCGGTGGTGGTGACGGCGAGGTCGTACCAGCCCTCACGGCCGGTCCTGACGGTCACCGTCCGGCGGTCGCCCCGGCCGACCCGCACCTCGCGGATGCCGTCGCCGTACGCCAGGTCGCCGACGAGGAACGTCCGGGCGGCGCGCTCCTCGTTGGTGAGTTCGATCTCGACCCGGCGGTGCCCGGTGTCCTCCGTGAGCTGCGCCTCCAGGCGCTGCGCGGCGCCGCGGAAGTGCCACAGCGAACCGCTCGGCCCGTGGACGCGCAGGTCGTAGCCCTCGTCACCGATCGTCCAGGTGTCGGAGAGCCGGCCCTGCGCGCCGACGGTGTAGAACCGCGGCTTGCCGCCGGGGGCGGGGTACGCGGCGAGCACCGCGCCCTGCCGGCCGCGGTTGCGGAAGTCCAGCTCCAGCCGGCCCTTGCGCACCTGCGGCCGTACCCGCAGCGCGTACGGCAGGGCGCGCGCCGGACGGGTGCCGCGCTGCTGCCGGGGGAGGGACTGCGGACTGGGCACGGTCGGCGCGGGGCGCGATCCGGCGTCCTCGGCCTTCTTCCGGTTGCCGCTGGTGTCGGGCAGCGCCGGCCACACCGGGTCGTCACCGGAGAAGTCGAACACCGACAGCAGGTCGCCGGTGACCTCCCGGCGCCAGGCGCTGATGTTCGGCTCGCGCACCCCGAAGCGCCGCTCCAGGAAGCGGATCACGGAGGTGTGGTCGAAGACCGTCGAGTCGACGACCCCGCCCCGGGTCCACGGTGAGGCGACGATCATCGGGACCCGGGTGCCCAGGCCCAGCGGGTACGGGCCCGAGACGACGCTCTCGCCCGCCGGCAGGGTGTCCGACCAGGTCAGCGACCCGTCGGCGGCCTTGACCCGGTACTTCCCGTGCTGGCTGACCACCCGGTGGTAGGTCTTGCCGTCCTTCGTCACCCGCATCACGACCTCGCCGTCCGGCGAGACCGTGCTGGCGCCCCGGCCGGCCGCGACCGGGGGGACGGGCGGCAGCAGATGGTCGAAGAAGCCGCCGTGTTCGTCGTAGTTGAGGATGAAGACGGTCTTCGCCCACACCTCGGGGTTGTCGGCGAGCGCCCCGAGCAGCCGGGCCGTCAGGTCCTCGCCGTTCGGCGGCGCGTAGTCGGCGTGCTCCGACAGCGCGGCGGGCGCCACCAGCCACGACACCTGGGGCAGCGAGTCGGCCCGCACATCGGCGGCGAACGCCGCGACCAGCGCGTCGCCCATCGCGAACGGGTCACCGCTGTGCGCGGCGTCCCCGACCATCCGCAGTCCCCGCTCGTACAGCGGCTCGCCGGGCTTGGCCCGGTGGAAGGCCGCGAACCAGGCGAGCGCGTTGTCGTCGAAGTTGTCGTGCGCCTGGTACGTCCGCCAGCTCACGCCGGCCCGCTCCAGCCGCTCCGCGTACGTCGTCCACTCGTAGCCGTCGGCGGTCTCGGTGTTGTCGTGCACCACGACATCGCGGACGGTGCCGCCGCTGGTGCCCGTCATGAAGTGCTCGCGGTTCGGGTTGGTGCTGGTCTCCATGGACGCGTGGTAGTGGTCACAGATGGTGAACACCGAGGCCAGCGCGTTGTAGAAGGGCATGTCGGCCGGCTCGTAGTAGCCCTGGCCGAGCCAGCCGCCGCCGCGCCGGGACACATAGCCGTCGGCGATGCCGTCGTTGCGCGCGCCCATGGAGTCGACGTAGCCGAAGGCGGGCGCCCCCTGTCGGTAGGCGTTGGTGTGCGCCGCGTTCATCGCGAACGGCGAGAGGTAGCCGTCCTTGCGGGACGCGTCCGGCTGGTCGAAGACCGGCCGGCCGTTGATGCCGCGCACCGCGGTCCGGTCGCCGAAGCCGCGGATGCCGGACATGGTGCCGAAGTAGTGGTCGAACGCACGGTTCTCCTGCATCAGGATCACCACGTGCTGGATGTCCTCCAGCCGGCCGGGCTTGGCGGGGGCGGCGAGCGCGGTCTGCACGCTCAGCGGCAGCGCGGACAGCATCGCCGCTCCGGCGGCACTGCCGAGCAGCGTGCGCCGGGAGAGCTCAGGACTCATCGGGGGGCTCCTTCATCACATCCGCGGACCGGTCCCACGGAACGGTTCCGGTCCAGACCCGTTATGAATACGAGACGCGAATGGCGCTGACCGGAGGGGCGGATGAACTTTGGCCGAAACCCCGCGGGCCCGGCCGCTCCGCACGGCCCGTCATCACCTGTGCGCGACGCGGCGTAACCTTGGGTATGACAAACGGGCCCCGACCGGGCCCCCGCAGACGTACGAGGGACTGAACGACACTGGGCAAGCGACAGCCCGAAGGCCCACCGCCCGCACCGACGGTGCAGCGCATCCGCCTGCGCTACACCAAGCGCGGCCGCCTCCGGTTCACCAGTCACCGCGACTTCCAGCGCGCCTTCGAGCGGGCCCTGCGCCGCGCCGAGGTGCCCATGGCGTACTCGGCGGGCTTCACCCCGCACCCCAAGGTCTCGTACGCGAACGCCGCGCCCACCGGCGTCGGCAGCGAGGCCGAGTACCTGGAGATCGGCCTCACCGAGGTCCGCGACCCCGAGAAGCTGCGGCTGCTGCTCGACGAGTCGCTGCCCACCGGGCTCGACATCACCGAAGCGGTGGAGGCCCGTACCTCCGGCCTCGCCGAGCGGCTGCAGGCCTCCGTATGGCAGCTCCGGCTCGACGGCGTCGAGCCGGCCGAGGCGGAGCGCGCGGTCGCCCTCTTCCTCGCCGCCGAGACCGTCCAGGTCGAGCGGAAGACCAAGAACGGCATGCGCGCCTTCGACGCGCGCGACGCCGTCACCCGGCTCGAAGTCCTGCCGGTTGACGCGCTCGAACAGGGTGCCGATAGGCCCGAGCCTGTCGCCTGTGCGATACTGCGGCTAGTTGTTCGGCACTTGACACCTGCCGTGCGACCCGACGACGTCCTGTCCGGCCTCCGTGTGACGGCCGACCTCGCGCCGCCGGTCCCCGCAGCGGTGACCAGGCTGGCGCAGGGGCCGCTCCACGAAGAGTCCGGGACGGTCACCGACCCGCTCGCGCCAGATCGCGACGCCGCGACGGTGCCGAGTGGGGACTCCCCGCCGAAGGCTGGGGAAGCTTCCGCGTAGGAACGCCGTCGACGTGTTGCCGACGCGCCAGGGAGCCACCCGGGCCCGGCGACGCTGACCTAATAAGACTTTCGTCGGCCCGTCACAGGCGTGCCGACGAGCGAGACAACAGCTCCCGTGCGGCGCCCGCGCCCCCGGACAGCGGCACCACGACCGACGTCGCGGCCCGCCGCCACCGGAACAGAGCGCGGCGCCCGGGAGCATGACGGGAGCACTGCCCGAATGCTCGATCACAACGAGCCCAACGAGGCGCCGGACAACGGCGCCGCGACCAGCGAAGAAGCCACGGCTCCCCGCCGTCGCCGCCGCGCCGTATCCCGCCCGGCGGGCCCGCCCGCCGCGCCGGCCATACCGGCCACTTCCGCCGACGAGGCCGCGTCGGCCGCGAGCCCGGCGTCCGCAGAGGACACCGCCGCCCCTGATGACTCCGCCGCGCCGCCGCGCGCCCGCCGTCGTGCCACCCGCAAGGTGACGGCCCCGGCCGGTGCCCCCGCGGCCCCCGACGCCGTCGAAAGCCCAGTGGCCGCACAGCCCGCACCGGCCGCCGCGCCCGAAACCCCCGCCGAAGCCGCTGACGCCCCGGACACCTCCGCCGCGCCGCCGCGCGCCCGTCGTCGTGCGACCCGCAAGGTCACCGCGCCGTCCGAGGCCCCGCAGGCGGTCGAGGAGGCGCCCGTCGCCGAGACCCCGGCCGCTGTCGAGGCACCGGCCGAGCCGGCCGTGGACCCCGCCGCGCCGACCCGGGCCCGCCGCCGCGCGACCCGTAAGGTCGCCGCGCCCGCCCAGGCTCCGCAGTTCACCGAGGAGGCGCCCGCCGCCCCGGCGCCCGTCGTCGCCGCGGCCCCCGCTGCGGCGCCCGCCGCGTCCGAGGCCGAGGCCCCGGGCCGTGGCCGCCGCTCCTCCCGCAAGCGCGTCGCTCCCTCCGCCCCGTCGGCCTCGTCGGCCGCGGGCGACGGTGCCCGCCGGCTGAAGCCGGGCGCGCTGGCGCCGAAGGACGACACCTTCGCGCAGGCCGCACCGGCCGCGCAGCCCGCCGTGCCGGACGAGGAGGACACCGACGTGCCCGCCGCGCCGCGTGCCGCCCGCCGCGCGACCCGTAAGGGCACCGCCGAGGCCGCCCCGCAGTTCGCCCCGGTCGAAGAGGCCGTGGCCGAGGCACCCGAGGCGGAGGCCCCGGCCCGCAACCGCCGCACCCGCAAGCGCGCCGTCGCCGCCGAGCAGGCCGTCGAGGCCGCCCGTCCGGTCGAGCCCGTCGAGCCCGAGGAGTCCGCCGCGCCGGTGGCCGTCGAGCCCGAGGAGGCCCCGGCCGAGCCGGCGCCGACCCGTGGCCGCCGCCGTGCGGTGCGCCCGCCGACGATGGTCTTCCAGCCGCCGGTCTTCCAGGCCGCCGAGCCCGTCACCGCCCCCGTCGCCGCGGAACCGGTCCAGGAGGAGCCGCAGGCTCCGGCCGTCCGGTCCCGTGACGAGGACGACGAGCAGGAGGGCGGTTCGCGCCGCCGCCGCCGTCGCCGCGGCGCCCCGGCCGAGGACGTGGTGACCGAAGCCGCGCCCGTCGAGGCCGAGGACGAGACCACCGACGCGGTGTCCGAGGAGACCGTGTCCGACGAGGACGACGACGAGTCGGACGACCGTCCGTCGCGCCGCCGCCGCCGTGGTGGCCGCCGCCGCCGTCGGGGCGAGTCCGCCGACGGCGACGAGCAGTCCGCCGAGGACGACGAGCACGAGGACGACACCGAGGACGACGCCGAGGCGTCGGACGGTGGCCAGGACGACGACGACCACGGCTCCACCAGCAGCCGTCGCCGGCGCCGCCGCCGTCGCCGCAGTGGCGACTCGGGCGGGGACGACGGCACGGTCGCCGACGACCCGGAGCGCACGGTCGTCAAGGTCCGTGAGCCGCGCGCCAAGGCCGAGCCCAGCCTGGGCACCGGCTTCGACGAGGTGACGTCCATCAAGGGCTCCACCCGCATGGAGGCGAAGAAGCAGCGCCGCCGTGAGGGCCGTGAGCAGGGCCGCCGCCGCGTCCCGATCATCACCGAGGCCGAGTTCCTGGCCCGCCGCGAGGCCGTCGAGCGCGTCATGGTCGTCCGGCAGAGCGGTGAGCGCACCCAGATCGGCGTGCTGGAGGACAACGTCCTCGTCGAGCACTACGTGAACAAGGAGCAGGCCACCTCGTACGTCGGCAACGTCTACCTGGGCAAGGTCCAGAACGTGCTGCCGTCCATGGAGGCCGCCTTCGTCGACATCGGCAAGGGCCGCAACGCGGTGCTGTACGCCGGTGAGGTCAACTTCGAGGCGCTCGGCATGGGCCACGGCCCGCGCCGGATCGAGAGCGCGCTGAAGTCCGGCCAGTCGGTCCTGGTGCAGGTCACCAAGGACCCGATCGGCCACAAGGGCGCCCGCCTGACCAGCCAGATCTCGCTGCCCGGCCGCTACCTGGTCTACGTGCCCGAGGGCTCGATGACCGGCATCAGCCGCAAGCTGCCCGACAACGAGCGGGCCCGGCTCAAGACCATCCTCAAGAAGATCGTCCCCGAGGACGCGGGCGTCATCGTGCGCACCGCCGCCGAGGGTGCGAGCGAGGAGGAGCTGCGCAGCGACGTCGACCGGCTGCAGGGCCAGTGGGACGACATCCAGAAGCGTGCCAAGGGCGGCAACGCCCCGACGCTGCTCTACGGCGAGCCGGACATGACCGTCCGCGTCGTCCGCGACATCTTCAACGAGGACTTCACCAAGGTCATCGTCAGCGGTGACGAGGCGTGGGGCACCATCCACGAGTACGTCAGCCAGGTCGCCCCCGACCTGACCGACCGGCTCACCCGGTGGACCTCCGAGGTCGACGTCTTCGCGACGTACCGGATCGACGAGCAGCTGCTGAAGGCGCTGGACCGCAAGGTCTGGCTGCCGTCCGGTGGTTCGCTGGTGATCGACAAGACCGAGGCGATGATCGTCGTCGACGTCAACACCGGCAAGTTCACCGGTCAGGGCGGCAACCTCGAGGAGACCGTCACCAGGAACAACCTGGAGGCGGCCGAGGAGATCGTGCGCCAGCTGCGGCTGCGCGACCTGGGCGGCATCGTCGTCATCGACTTCATCGACATGGTCCTGGAGTCCAACCGCGACCTCGTCATGCGGCGGCTGCTGGAGTGCCTGGGCCGGGACCGGACCAAGCACCAGGTCGCCGAGGTCACCTCGCTCGGACTGGTGCAGATGACCCGCAAGCGGGTCGGCCAGGGCCTGCTGGAGTCGTTCTCCGAGGTCTGCGTGCACTGCAACGGGCGCGGCGTCATCGTCCACATGGACCAGGCGACGACCACCGGTGGCGGCGGCAAGCGCAAGCGCCGCGGCAAGGCCGGGACCGGTGCGGGCGACGAGCACACGCACGAGCACGACACCGAGAACGAGAACGACGAGTACGAGGCGCACGAGGACGCGGACGAGTACCCGGAGCTGGAGCCGGTCGCGGTGACCGAGGCCGAACTGGTGCCGACGGTCGCGACCGACGACGAGTGGTTCAGCAGCGCCGCCGAGGCCGAGGCCGCGGCGACGTCACGTGGCCGTGGCGGCCGCCGCCGGGCGAGCCGTAAGGCCACCGCCCCGGCGGGCGCGCCCTTCGCCGACCGGCAGACGCCGGCCGCCGAGGTGATCGAGTTCGTGATCGAGCCCGCCGCCGAGGCCCCGGAGCCGGTCGCCGAGCCGGAGCCGGTGGCGGTCGCCGAACCGGCACCCGTCGCGGAACCGGTCGTGGAGGCGCCGGCCCCGGGCCGTACGCGCCGCCGTGCCACCCGCAAGGTGAGCGCCCCGGCGGGTTCACCGGCCTCCTCCGAGGCCGAGCCCGTCACCGTGGTCGAGGCCGCCCCCGTCGTCGAGCCGACGCCGGAGCCGGTCGTGGAAGCGGCGCAGCCCGCTCCCTCCGCCGCACCGCCCCGGGCCCGCCGCCGTGCGACCCGCGAGGTGACCGCTCCGGCGGCCGAGGGCGCCGCAGTGGTGGTCGTCGGCACCGAGGCCGCCCCTGAGGCCGCGGAGACCGTCCAGGACGCCGCTGAGGCCGACGGTGCGGTCACGGAGCCCAAGAAGCGGGCGCCGCGCAAGGCGGCCGCGAAGAAGGCGCCGGCGGCGAAGAAGGCCGTGGCGAAGAAGACGGCGGCCAAGAAGACCGTCGCCAAGAAGGCGCCGGCCAAGAAGGCGGCCACCAAGAAGACCGCCGGCACGGCCGACAGCGAGTAGCCCAACTGCTGGTGTGACAAGCCGTCTTGAGACGGTGAAGGGCGGGCCCGGAGACCTCGGGCCCGCCCTTCCGCACTACGGCCGCCGGCCGCCCGGCCACCCGGTTTGACCCTGCGCCATGGGCCCCGTAGCCTTGGCCTTCGGCGTTTTTGCGCCCGCTCCTGAGCAAATCCCTCCCGGTCCGCCGGGAGAGGCCCCCCAATGTCGGACAGGGATGGCTGGCTTCAGGAGTACCCGATTCGAGCTTGAGAGTGAGTTCCGCGTGTACGCAATCGTGCGCAGCGGCGGCCGCCAGCACAAGGTGGCCGTTGGCGATGTCGTCGAGGTAGACAAGATTTCCACCGGCAAGGTGGGCGACGCGGTCGAGCTCTCGACGCTGCTCGTCGTCGATGGCGACTCCGTCACCAGTGACCCGTGGGTCCTGGCCGGAATCAAGGTCGCGGCCGAGATCGTGGACCACCACAAGGGTGTCAAGATCGACATCCTGCGGTACAAGAACAAGACCGGTTACCGCCGTCGTCAGGGTCACCGTCAGCAGTACACGGCGATCAAGATCACCGGTATCCCCGCGGCTGCGAAGTAAGGGACTGAGAGAACATGGCACACAAGAAGGGTGCATCGTCCACCCGTAACGGACGTGACTCCAACGCTCAGTTTCTCGGCGTGAAGCGTTTCGGCGGCCAGGTCGTCAACGCCGGCGAGATCATCGTCCGCCAGCGTGGCACGCACTTCCACCCCGGTTCGAACATGGGCCGCGGCAAGGACGACACGCTGTTCGCTCTCGCCGCCGGTGTGGTCGAGTTCGGCACCGCGCGTGGCCGCAGGGTAGTGAACATCGTTCCGGCCGCCGTCTAATACGGCTCCGCAACGAACACAGACACACCACTGAGGGCGGATCCCACTTCCCCGACGCGCACCGCGCGCGGGAAGAGGGTCCGCCCTTGGTGCGTTAGTACAGAGACAATCCCGTATTTATCTGGAGGCAATCCGTATGACCACCTTCGTGGACCGCGTCGAGCTGCATGTCGCCGCGGGTAACGGAGGCCACGGCTGCGCCTCCGTTCACCGGGAGAAGTTCAAGCCGCTCGGCGGTCCGGACGGCGGCAACGGCGGCCGTGGCGGCGATGTGATCCTGGTCGTGGACCAGGACGTCACCACGCTCCTCGACTACCACCACACCCCGCACCGCAAGGCCACCAACGGCAAGGGCGGCGCGGGCGGCAACCGCACCGGCTCCGAGGGCCAGGACCTGGTCCTGCCGGTGCCGGACGGCACCGTCGTGCTGGACAAGGACGGCAATCTGCTCGCCGACCTCGTCGGCCAGGGCACCACCTTCGTCGCCGGCCAGGGCGGCCGCGGCGGCCTCGGCAACGCGGCGCTGGCCTCGGCCCGCCGCAAGGCCCCCGGCTTCGCGCTGCTCGGCGAGCCCGGCAAGGCCCGGGACATCGTCCTGGAGCTCAAGACCGTCGCCGACGTGGCACTGGTCGGCTACCCGAGCGCGGGCAAGTCCTCGCTCATCTCGGTGCTCTCGGCCGCCAAGCCGAAGATCGCCGACTACCCCTTCACCACCCTGGTCCCGAACCTGGGCGTGGTCACCGCCGGTGAGGTCGTCTACACGATCGCCGACGTCCCCGGCCTGATCCCGGGCGCCAGCCAGGGCCGCGGCCTGGGCCTGGAGTTCCTGCGGCACGTCGAGCGCTGCTCGGTGCTCGTGCACATCCTGGACACCGCCACGCTGGAGTCCGACCGTGACCCGGTGACCGACCTCGACGTCATCGAGGCCGAGCTGGCCGAGTACGGCGGCCTGGGCGACCGGCCGCGCATCGTCGTGCTGAACAAGATCGACGTGCCGGACGGCAAGGACCTCGCCGACATCATCCGGCCCGAGCTGGAGGCCCGCGGCTACCAGGTCTTCGAGGTCTCGGCCGTCTCCCGGCTGGGCCTGCGCGAGCTCTCCTTCGCCCTGGCGAAGATCGTCGCCGAGACCCGCGCCGCCAAGCCCGCGCAGGAGTCGACCCGGGTCGTCATCCGCCCGGTCGCGGTGGACGACGCCGGCTTCACCGTCACCGAGGAGGAGGGCTCCTACCGCGTGCGCGGCGAGAAGCCCGAGCGCTGGGTGCGGCAGACCGACTTCTCCAACGACGAGGCCGTCGGCTACCTCGCGGACCGGCTCTCGCGCCTCGGTGTCGAGGAGCGGCTGGTGAAGGCCGGCGCCCAGGCGGGCGACGAGATCATCATCGGCGAGGAGGAGAACGCGGTCGTCTTCGACTGGGAGCCGACGATGGCAGCCGGCGCCGAGATGCTGGGCCGCCGCGGCGAGGACCACCGCTTCGACCCGCCGCGCCCGGCCGTCAACCGCCGCCGCGACAAGAGCGACAAGGACGACGCGCAGCAGGAGTTCGACGACTTCGAAGCCTTCTGAGCAGCCGTTCCGAACAGCCCCGAGGAGTGCCGCGTCAGGCGCTCCTCGGGGGCTTTCCGGCCCGTGCCGGATGAGATGATCTCCTGATGGTCAGGGACATGGGGTCGGGTATGGGACACGTCAGCATCGTTGTGATCGTCTACAACGACGCCTCCCGCATCGTGAGCGCTGTGGAGTCCGCGCTCGCGCAGGGGCCCGAGGTGGGCGAGGTGATCGTCGTCGACGACTGTTCGACGGACGGCACACTCGACGCGCTCGCGCCGTTCGCCGGAGACCCGCGGGTGCGGATCCTCCCCAGGGAGACGAACAGCGGGGGCTGCGGGACACCGCGCAACGACGGCATGGCCGCCGCCACCCTCCCGTACGTGATGTTCCTGGACAGTGACGACGTCCTGCCGCCGGGGGCCATCGGCGCCCTGCTGCCGATCGCCGAGCAGCGGCGTGCCGACGTCGTCGCGGGCCAGTGCCTGCGCGTGGAGCTCCCGGACGGCGCGACCACCGTCTGGGCCCCGCTGATCTACGACCGGTCGGCGGGCGCCGATCTGCCCGGCACCGTGATCGAGGGGATCGAGGACCGGCCCCGCATGCTGTGGGACACCCTGTCCGTCAACAAGCTCTACCGCCGGGCGTTCCTGGAGAAGCACGCCATCACGTTCCCCGACGGCGCCTTCCACTACGAGGACTTCGTCTTCACCGCGCGCGTCTACGCCGCCGACCCGCGGCTGGCGGTGACCGACGAGGTCGTCTACCACTGGCAGGTACGCCGGCAGGCGGCGAAGCTGTCGATCTCGCTGAGCCGTGGCGCCATCAGGAACTGGCAGTCCCGCGTCACCGCCCACCGCGGCGTCGTGGAGGTGCTGCGCAACGCCGGGCGCGAGGAGCTGGCGCTGCACGCGCAGGCCAAGTTCTGCGATTACGACCTGCCGCTGTATCTGCGTGAACTCCCGCAGCGCGACCCGGAGTACGTGGCCGACTGGTGGCGGATCACCCGTGAGTACCTGGCCGGGTTCGACCCCGAGGGCATCGCCTGCGCGGCTGTCGTCTCCCGCTGGATCGCCGGTGCGATCCTGGCCGCGCCGGAGCCCGCCGACACCGGCCGGCTGGTGGAGCTGACCGCCCGCCCGCCCCGGCTGATCCCCCCGTACGACCCGGCCGCGCCGCCCGTGGGACTCGGCCTGCTGACCACCGCGGAACTGCCGGTGGCCGTCGACGGCCGCGTCAGGGCGGGCGGCAGCACCCGGCTGAGCCTGCGTGTGCACGAGCTGTACGGGCGGCTCGCGGAGCTCGGCCCGCGCACCGTCCACGTCGAGCTGGAGGAGCGGACCGGAAGCCGGCCCGCGGTCGGCGTGCAGGCACCGCTGGTCCCGGACGGCGACGGCTGGACCGCCGAGGTACGGCTGTCGACCGGTGCACTGGCCTGCCCCGGACAGCTGGGCGTGTGGAGCGTACGGGCCGAGATCCGGTACGCCGACGGCGCCGCGACCCCGGTGGAGGTGCGTGCCGCCGGAGCCCAGGCGCCCCGCCGGGGCATCGTGGTGCGCCCCACGGGCCGGGTGCTGCTGGTCCAGACGCATGTCACCGGCGGCCGGGCGCTGGTGCTGCGGGTCGCCGACGGACTGCAGGGCGCCCGCAGGGTCGCCGAGGCCCGGATGCGCCGGCTGCTCGGCCGCTGACGCTGCCGCCTTCCGGTCTGCTGCCGCCGCCTGCTGCCGGATTCACCCGAAAGGGCGGCCACCCCGAGGGGTGGCCGCCCTTTCGCGGCTGGGAGCGGGGAGGTCAGTCCTCCTTGGTCAGCTCCTGCATCCGGTCGATGACCCGGCCGGCGGCCTGGCCGTCGTCCAGGTCGCAGAAGACGTCCTGGAACTTCTTGTACGCGTCCTTGTACCGGTCCGTCACCGCGTCCAGGTCCTTGAGCGACGCGATCAGCTCGTCCGACGTGGAGATCAGCGGCCCGGGGGCCTCCTTCTCGAAGTCGAAGTAGAAGCCGCGCAGTTGGTCGCGGTAATGCGCCAGGTCGTAGGTGAAGAACAGCATCGGACGGCCGGTGTTCGCGTAGTCGAACATCAGCGACGAGTAGTCCGTGATCAGAACGTCCGCGGCGAGGAACAGCTCGCCGATCTCCGGGTACTCCGAGACGTCCCAGACGAAGCCCTCGCCCGCACCCGGCACCGTGTCCACCACGTTCGGGTGGCGCCGGACCAGGAGGACGAAGTCGTCCCCGAGCTCCTGCTTGGCCTTCACCAGATCGACCTGGAGGTCGAGCTTGTACCGGCCGGGGCCGTAGTACTGGTCGTCGCGCCAGGTCGGGGCGTAGAGCACGACCTTCTTGCCCGCGGGGAGCCCGATGCGCTCGCGCACCTTCTCGGCGATCTCGTCGCGCTCCGGTGCGTAGAGCATGTCGTTGCGCGGGTAACCCGCCTCCAGCAGCTCACCGTCGAACGCGAACGCGCGCTTCAGGATCGGCGTGCTGAACCGGTTGGGGGAGACGATGAAGCTCCAGCTCTTCGACTCCTTCGCCACGTTCTCCAGGTACCGCCCGTTGGTGAACTGGACGTCCTCGATGTCGTGGCCGATCTTCTTCAACGGGGTGCCGTGCCAGGCCTGGACGACGACCTGGCCCGGACGCCGCTTCAGCCAGTACGGCAGGTGCGCGTTGGTGACGATGTACCGGCTGCGGGCCAGCGCCTCGAACCACTCGCGGCCCCACATGCGGACGGCCTTCGCGCCCGGCGGCAGTTCGACCTGCTCGTCGCGGACGACCCACAGGTGCTCCAGGTCGTCGCCGCGCCGCATCAGTTCCTCGAACACCGCACGCGGCGAGTCGGAGAACTGCTTGCCGGTGTAGCTGTCGTACAGCACGGATTCGCGCAGCGGCTGGGTGCGGGCCTCGGGGTAGAACTGCGTCCGCAGCTGGCGCTGCCGGTACGGGCCCTGCTCGTCGGTCCGCAGCGACGCGGTGACTTCGAGCGCCAGCCGGTCGTAGGAGTGCGCGGCCGCGACGTACTTGCGGCCGGCGACCATGGTCTCGGCGGGCAGTTCGTCGATCAGCGCGGGGCTGATGACGACCGGGGTGCGCTCGTTGCCCTCCACCGAGTTCTGGAACATCAGGTTCCAGCGGCCGGGACGCAGCGGCAGGGTGCCGGCCATCCCGGGGACGGCGTGCACGGTGAGGGTGGCGGTGAACCGGTTGTCGGCCACCGTCACGGGGAAGACCTTCTCCTCGTGGTGCGCCCGGTGCATCAGCACCAGGTTCGCCGGGTCGGTGGCGCTGGTCGGGCACTCGCCCTCGACCAGCAGCGAGCCGTCCGACTGCCAGGTCAGCCGGTCCACGACGGGCCGTACGATCCGGTCGCTCAGCAGCAGGTAGCCCGGCGCGTTGCGGTGCAGGGCCAGCTCACGAGGGAGACCCGAGGCCGAGGGCGCGAGCGCGTAGCGGCCCGGCGCCAGATCGTCGTCGGCGATCAGCTGACGCGACTTGGGCTCACCGGGAACGACGATCTCGGTACGCCAGGTCTCGCTGTCCGGCGCCTTGACCGACGACAGCGCGATCTCCGTCATCCGGCCGTCGACGATGTCGTCCAGCGGGATCCGTACGGTGAAGGTCGTCTGCCCCTTGGGGGAGCTGCCGGTGATCTCCAGCGGGTACTCGTGCGAGCTGGGGGTCTTGAGGTGCTGCATGCTCAGCCGGCTGCCCTCGGCGAGCTCGCCGGCCGCCACCCCGCGGATCTCGATGAATCCGTCGGTCAGTTCGTGCCCGGTGACCCGGGCGCGGACCTTCTCCACCCGCAGCCGCAGCCGGCCGCCGATGAATAGCGGGACGATCCGGGTCTCGGCGTCGACGTAGTGCACCGGCGGGTGCGTACCGGAGCCGAAGGCGCCCGGGTTCAGGGCGCCCTTGCGCAGCAGGCCGCGGCTGAGGTTGCCGATCGCGAAGCGCCAGGTCGACTCGTTCCAGTGGCCGCGCTGCTTGAGCTTCTGCGCGTCGACCGTCAGCTCGAAGCCGGACCAGTCGTACGAGTAGCGGTTCTGGCCGGAGGTCGACGTGGCCTCGGGACGGAAGACCGTACGCGCCGGGATGACCAGCGTGCGCTTGGACTTGCTGTTGCGCAGCGCGATGACCTTGAGCGACATCCGCCGCTTGTGGACGTTCAGGTTGCTGACGTAGGAGAAGCCCTCGATCTTCAGCTCGTCGCCGTGCCAGGTGATCGAGGACACCTTGGTGCGCAGCGCCAGTTCCTGCTTGAGGCGGTACACGTGATTCGGCACACCCACGGTGCGGTTGCCGAAGAACGGGAACTTGCCGTAGCGGCGGAACCGCCGGACGACCGGCAGTGACGCGCCGGTCTCCTTCTTCTCGTACGACAGGACTTCGAGCAGTTCGTCCAGCTTGCCGTGCCGGATCAGGTGCCACTTCAGCCGCATGAGGGCCGGCAGCGCGTCCAGGGCGCGGGGCTCCACCCGGCTCAGGAAGTCCGACGCGACCTGCATGAACAGATCGCGGAACTCCTGGTCCGCGTCGGGCAGCACGTTGATGAAGATCCGGATGTCGCTGGCGAGGGCCGTCTCGTCGTACCAGCGCTTGTACTTGCGGTACTCCTTGCCCGGCTGCGCGGCGAGGAACCGGCTCACCGAGTCGACGGCGGCCACGCGGTCGCGGACCGACTTCAGCTCGGTGCGGCGCTGGGTGATGGACGGTGCCGCGCCGCCCTCCCGCTGCCGCCAGTAGTACGTGGGCTCACCGAGGATGTCGACGCTGCGGGCCCTGAAGTGCGCCGGGACCGTCAACGGAGTGTCCTCGTAGAGCACACCTTCGGGGAATTCCATCTCGTACTTGTCCCAGAAGGTGCGGCGGAACACCTTGTTGGGGGCGAGCCGGTCGGCGATGAGCGCCGGGTCCCGCGTGATGTGGGTCTTCAGCCGCGTCGTCGCCGTGGCCTTGCGGTGCATGGCCGACTGGGCGGTGCCTTTCGAGTCCAGCGTGAACACGTTGCCCGACGCGAAGTCGGACCCCGTCTCGTCCAGCGTCGACAGGAAGTGCTCGTACGCGTAGTCCGGGATGATGTCGTCGCTGTCGACGAATGTGAGGTAATCCACCCCGGGAGTGCAGTTGCGTACACCCGTGTTGCGGGCGTGGCCAAGGCCGCCGTTCGTCTGTTCGACGACACGGAACCGGGGGTCGCGGGCGGCGAAGGCGGCGGCGATCTCGCCGCTTCTGTCCGTCGAACCGTCATTGACCATGATGACTTCGAGCTCACGGAGCGTCTGACCGGCGAGGGATTCGAGGCACTCCTCGAGAAACATCTCGACGTTGTAAATCGGCACTACCACCGAGAGCCGAGGGACCATGGGTCAGGACAACCTTTCCGTGGCGGGAAATGACGAACCGAGGTCCTGCTCCGGGGGAGCGCAGCCTGCTGAGGGTTCACTCCGAGTTTATCGCATGGCTACTCACCGACTTAGACTGACCGGATGACCTGGATGATCACCGGCGGCGCCGGATATATCGGATCGCATGTCGTCAAGGCGCTCGTCGAGAGCGGTGAACAGGTGGTCGTCCTCGACGATCTCAGTACCGGCGACGCGGCACGGCTGCCCGCCGGAGTGCCCCTGGAGCAGGGCTCGGTGCTGGACCGGGCGGTGCTGGACCGCGTCCTGAGCCGGTACGAGGTGCGCGGGATCGTGCACATCGCGGCGAAGAAGCAGGTCGGCGAGTCGGTCGAGCGCCCGCTGCACTACTACCGCGAGAACGTCGTCGGCCTGCAGACGGTGCTCGAAGCCGCCGCCGACGCCGGGGTGAGCCGCTTCCTCTTCTCCTCCTCCGCCGCGGTCTACGGCATGCCGGACGTCGATCTGGTCACCGAGCGGACCCCCTGCGACCCGATGAGCCCCTACGGCGAGACCAAACTCACGGGGGAGTGGATGGTCGGCGCGGTGGGCCGGGCGCACGGCATGGCCACCGCCTCGCTGCGCTACTTCAACGTGGCGGGCGCCGCCTCCGCGGAACTCGGCGACCCGGGGATCTTCAACCTGGTGCCGATGGTGTTCCAGCGGCTGGCCCAGGGCAAGGCGCCACTGATCTTCGGCGACGACTACCCGACGCCGGACGGCACCTGCGTCCGTGACTACATTCACATCGAGGACGTCGCCTCCGCCCACGTCGCCGCGGCGCGCCGGCTGACCGCCGACCCCTCGGCGTCCCTGAAGCTCAACATCGGCACCGGCGAAGGCGTGTCGGTGGCGGAGATGATCGACCTCATCCGCGAGGTGTCGGGGCACACCGACCTCGCGCCCGAGATCGTCCCGCGCCGCGCCGGCGACCCGGCCCGGGTCGTCGCGTCGGCCGAGCTGATCACCAAGGAACTGGGCTGGTCCGCCCGGTACGACGTCCGCCAGATGGTCACCTCGGCGTGGGCCGGCTGGCAGCTGCGGCACCCGGACCCGCGGGCCTGACCCGTGATCCGCGGGCCTGAGCCGCGTCCGGAGGTCTGACCCGCCTCCCGGACCCGCCGCCCCGGCGGGTCCCGGGGCGCGGTGTCCAGGGCGCGATACGCCCGGCCGCGCGGTGGCCCGGATCACGTAGATTGCACGGATCGGGGCGGGTGGACCGACGGGAACAGGCGAGCACAGGGGACGTACGTGGCAGCGGCGCGGCAGGACGTGGTGGAGGCCCGCAGGGTCGTGGTCAAGGTCGGTTCGTCCTCGCTGACGACGGCCTCCGGCGGGCTGGACGCGGACCGCGTCGACGCACTGGTGGACGTGCTGGCCACCGCCCGGGAGAACGGCCCGAAGGAGATCGTGCTGGTCTCCTCCGGCGCCATCGCCGCGGGCCTCGCCCCGCTCGGCCTCGACAAGCGGCCGCGCGACCTGGCCCGCCAGCAGGCCGCCGCCAGCGTCGGCCAGGGACTGCTGGTGGCGCGGTACACCGCGTCGTTCTCCCGCTACGGGATCCGGGTCGGCCAGGTGCTGCTGACCTCCGACGACATCAGCCGCCGCGCCCACTACCGCAACGCGTACCGGACGCTGGACCAGCTGCTCGTCATGGGCGCGGTGCCGGTCGTGAACGAGAACGACACCGTGGCCACCGACGAGATCCGTTTCGGCGACAACGACCGGCTGGCGTCCCTCGTCGCCCACCTGGTCCGCGCCGACCTGCTGGTGCTGCTGTCCGACGTGGACGGCCTCTACGACGGCGACCCGCGCTCGCCGGGCGCCACCCGGATCGACGAGGTCTCGGGACCCGCCGACCTCGAGGGCGTCACCATCGGCAGCGCCGGCAAGGCCGGGGTCGGCACCGGCGGCATGGTCACCAAGGTCGAGGCGGCCCGGATCGCGGCCGCCGCCGGCATCCCGGTCGTCCTCACCTCCGCCAGCCACGCGGCCGACGCCCTCGCCGGCCGCGTCACCGGCACGCTCTTCCACCGCACCGGCAAGCGGTCCGCCGACCGGCTGCTGTGGCTCGCGCACGCCTCCACCCCGCGCGGCGCGCTGCGCCTGGACCCGGGCGCGGTCAAGGCCGTCACGGAGCGCCGCACATCGCTGCTGCCGGCCGGACTGACCGGCGTCGAGGGGCAGTTCGTGGCCGGCGACCCGGTCGACCTGCTCGACGAGTCCGGCCGGGCCGTCGCCCGAGGCCTCGTCAACTTCGATGCCAGGGAGCTGCCGCGGCTGCTCGGCCGCTCGACGCACGACCTCGCCCGCGAACTCGGACCCGCGTACGAGCGCGAGGTCGTGCACCGCGACGACCTCGTTGTGCTGCACCAGCACTGAGCGAAGGGCCGGCCCGGCAGACCCAGTCGGGGACTTCTTGTCGAAAACGCCCCCGCGGTAGCCCGCACCCTGGTCAACTTTGAAGCGGAGGAGTCGCCAATACCGCCGCGGGGACGGGCGGCGCTCGCAAAGCAGAACGCCACAGGGAGGCCGCCGGTGAGACGAGGGCGCCCAGGTTCGTTCCCCCGGGGGACGACCGAACGGGCACTGGTCAGCGTCGACAGCGGAGCGGATACCAGTGCGGACCATCAGCCGGAAGCGCGCACCAGCTCCCGGCTCTGGCACGTCACGCTCAGCGTCTCCGGGCCCGGGGCCCCGCTCCCGGAGGTCAGACGCGCGCTGGAACAGCTCGCGCACGATCACCCGTTCCTGCTGACCAGCCGATATGCCCATGACCACGCCGAGATCAGGTACTGGGAGGAGGCCCGTGACCTCCACGATGCCGCGGCCATCGCGCTGCGCCTGTGGGGCGAGCACCGCTCGACGGCCAAGCTCCCGCCATGGGAGACGGTCGGCCTCGAAGTGATCGACCGTGAGACCTATCACCAGCGCATCTCCGAGGGCTACGGCCCCCCGCCGGCCGTGCCGGTGGGTGTCCACCCCTTCTAGGGCCTGTCCGGTCGATCATGGGCCGTTCGTGATCGGCCGGACAGGCCCTAGGCCTTCGCAGCGTTTCCCCCGTGCCCCCGGCTACCGCTGAGTGGTGCCCCCAGCCCGGCCCGGGTCCCGCCCCGGCCGGGCGGCGGGGGAGCCGGCAGGCCGGTCGGAGGGCCGTCTCAACGGCCGGAATCCCGTCCCGCCGTCCCCGGGAGGCGCCGTAGGCTGCCTGACATGAGCAGCAGCAGCCATGACGCCCCCTCCCTGCCCTCCCCCCTGCCCGAGTCCGCCGTGCTGCGGGCCGCCTACCGGGCCAGGGCCGCCGCGGCCTACCTGGCGCCGCTGCCGCGCTCGGTGAAGGACGACGCGCTGCTCGCCATCGCCGACGCGCTGGTGGTGCGGACGAAGGAGATCGTCGAGGCGAACGCGCGGGACGTGGCGCGGGCCCGGGCGGCGGGGAGCAGCGAGACGGTCATCGACCGGCTGACGCTGACCCGCGAGCGGGTCGCGGCCATCGCCGCCGACGTACGCGACGTGGCGGGCCTGCCGGACCCGGTCGGCGAGGTCGTCCGCGGCTCGACGCTGCCGAACGGGCTCGACCTGCGCCAGGTGCGGGTGCCGCTCGGCGTGGTCGGCATCATCTACGAGGCCCGGCCGAACGTGACCGTGGACGCGGCCGCCCTGTGCCTGAAGTCCGGAAACGCGGTGCTGCTGCGCGGCTCGTCCTCCGCGTACGCCTCCAACGAGGCACTTGTGAAGGTGCTGCGGGACGCCGTCGGCGGCGCGGGGCTGCCGGCCGACGCGGTGCAGCTGGTGCCGGGCGAGAGCCGGGAGTCCGTCAAGGAGCTGATGCGGGCCCGCGGCATGGTCGACGTCCTCATCCCGCGCGGCGGAGCGTCGCTGATCAGGACGGTCGTCGAACAGTCGACGGTGCCGGTCATCGAGACCGGTACCGGGAACTGCCACGTCTACGTGGACGCGCAGGCGGACCTCCCGATGGCGGTGGAGGTGCTCATCAACTCCAAGGCGCAGCGTCCCAGCGTCTGCAACTCCGCGGAGACCCTGCTGGTGCACCAGGACATCGCCGAGGCGTTCCTGCCGCTGGCGCTGGCGGCGCTGGCCGAGGCCGGGGTGACCGTGCACGGCGACGAGCGGGTGCTGGCGCTGGCCGAGCGGACCGGCTCCAAGGCCACCGTGGTGCCGGCGACCATGGAGGACTGGGAGACCGAGTACCTGAGCTACGACATCGCGGCGGGCGTCGTCGACTCGCTGGACGCGGCCGTCCATCACATCCGGCTCTGGTCGTCCGGCCACACCGAGGCGATCGTCACCACCTCGCAGCCCGCGGCGCGCCGGTTCACCCAGTTGGTGGACGCGGCCGCGGTGGTCGTCAACGCCTCGACGCGGTTCACCGACGGCGGTGAGTTCGGGTTCGGTGCGGAGATCGGCATCTCCACCCAGAAGCTGCACGCCCGCGGCCCGATGGGCCTGCCGGAGCTGACGTCGACCAAGTACATCGTGACCGGCGACGGTCACATCCGGTAGCGCGGCGGTCCGTCCACAGGGCCAACTGGGCGGGCGGGCAGTGTATTTCATCCGCTCCCTGCCCAAAGCGCCGTTGCCCGGACTACCCTGGTGCGATGCCGGATGATGACGAGTTCGCATCCCTGGTCTTCGACGAGGACTTCGTACGGTCCGCGCCCGTGCACGAGCCCACCGCGCGGCAGCGCATGCTCGCCGCCGCGCGGGCCCGTGCCGAGGCCGAAAGCGTGTCCGGCGGCGGGTCCGCTCCGGCCGATCCGGTCCGGTACGACACCGGTGAATCGGACGAACTGTATCTGCAGCACGTCCGAATGGCCGAAGGCCGCCCGTACCGTGCCGGCAGTGTCCGCTGGCACCGTTCACTCGCCTGGCTGCTGGCCGTGCTGATGGGAATCGGCGTGGTGGCGCTGACCTTCGCGGCCGTGTACCGGGGCGCCGGAGGCGGCCGGCAGCCCGCCGTACCGGCGCCGCCGTCGAGCGGACGGGTCGGCAGTCAGACCCTGCCGCCGGTGGCCGCCACCCCGCTTCCCTGAGCTGTTGTCAGAAGTTGTCGCGTATCACGGCGTTTATATGTGCCTCCGGAGACTTAACCTTGTGGTATGGCCGGTCCCCCTGGAGACCCTCCTGAGGGCGCCCCTGAGGGAGTCCCGGGAGGTGGTGAGGACGAGTACCGATCCGTCGTCTTCGACGAATCGTTCGTCCGTGCTGCCCGTATCCAGGAGTACTCGGCCCGTGAGCGGCTGGACGGGACCTCGCGGGCGGTGCGCGTCCGCCATATGTGGCCGGTCGCCGGCGCCCCGCGGCAGGCCCTGATCCTGGTCGTGCTCATCGCCGTCGCCTTCGGCACCGCCATCTACCTGGGCATTCGTCATCCGTACAGCAGTTCGGGACCGGAAGCGGTGGAGCCGCTGCGGATCACGGTGATACCGCTGGTGCCCCCGGGCCCGGTACCGGCCGTGAACGTGAAGTCGCTGTACGCGAACGATCCGGCCGCGCACTACCGGGCCGGTGCCGAAGGGCTTCCGCTGCCGACCGCGCGCCGTGTCGGGGACTTCACCGAGAGTCAGGTGATGCAGGCGCTCAGCAGCACCAAGGAGTACCTGGTGGCCTCGGCGCTCGACCCGGAAGCGGTTACGGGCGGCGGTGTGCGCGCCGTCCGGGACCTGATCGATCCCGGCCAGGTCGACCAGTTCGACCGCAGTCTGAGCGCCCCGGGCGACGACGGGCAGCACGCGGCGACCGGCTGGCTGGTGCGGCTGGATCCGGCCAAGGTGCGGCTGGCCGACCAGAAGGTACGGGTGAACGGCACGATCACGGTGTCCCAGGTCGGTGACGACCGGCTGGAGGTCGTCGCCGACCACACCTTCGTCTACGCGGTGCAGGGCGTCACCGGGTCCGGGGCGGCGCCGGGCGCCACGTCGCTGTTCACCGTGCGGCGCGAGATGCGGTTCCGCTTCGACCGGGACGACCTGCGCGACCACCACCTGGAAGTGGTGCAGGCCGATGTCGCCGCCGGGCCGCTGTCCTGCACGGCCCCGGCCGCCGACTACTTCCGGCCGCTGCTCGCCGGCCAGTCGCCGCAGGGCCCGGCCACCGCCGATCCGTACGACCGCGACCGGCCGGCCGCCTCCGTCTGCGCGGGGCTGGCGAACGGCGCCACCGGTACCCCGGCGGCGCCCTTCGCCACGTCCTCAGCCGCTCCCTAGGCCCCCGAGGGCGTTGCGGGGCCCGGGAGCGCCTGGAATCGGTGTCACTCCGCGCGGGGGCCGTTCTCCGGGCTGTCCCCGGGGCCGTCCTGCGTCTCGTCGGCCGGCCGCTCCTGGGTGCTGGTCTGCGTGCCGCCCGGACCGGTGAACTTGTTCCTGAGCTTGCCGCCGATGTCGCCCGCGCCCGTCGATATGTCGCGGATCAGGCCCATCAGCGGGTCCTTGCTGGTCTTGACGTTCTCCGCGTAGTGGTTCGCCGACTCCTTGAAGGTGTCGTAGACCGAGGTGTCCTTGTCCTCGGCCCTGCGCGGGTAGTGCCCGTCCATCAGCCGCTGGTGGTCACGGCTCTCGGACCACTTCTTCAGCTCGGCGGCGCGCACCGTGGTGAAGGGGTGGGTGCGCGGCAGCACGTTCATGATCTTCAGGACGGAGTCGCGCAGGTCGCCGGCGGCCTCGTACTCGTCGGCCTGCTTCAGGAACGCGTCCACGTTCATCTCGTGCAGGTGGTTGCCGCCGGCGATCTTCATCAGCCCGCGCATCGACGCCTGCAGGTCCTGCCCGACCAGCAGCCCGGCCCGGTCGGCCGACAGCTCGGACTTGCGGAACCACTCGCGCAGCGCCGTGACGATCGCCAGGATCGCCAGGTTGCCCAACGGGATCCACGCGACCCGCACGGCCAGATTCGTCAGGAACAGCAGGATGGTGCGGTAGACCGAGTGGCCGGAGAGCGCGTGGCCCACCTCGTGGCCCACGACCGCCCGCATCTCCTCCTCGTCGAGCAGCTCGACCAGGCCGGTGGTGACCACGATGATCGGCGAGTCCATGCCGATGCACATCGCGTTCGGCTGCGGGTCCTGCGTGACGTACATCGACGGGACCTTCTCCAGGTCCAGGATGTAGCAGGCGTCGAGCAGCATGACGTTGAGGTGCGCGAACTGCTGGTCGCTCACCCGGACGGAGTCCGAGAGGAACAGCAGTCTCAGCGAGCGCTCGGGGAGCAGTCCGCTGAGCGCCTTGAAAGCGGTGTCGAAACCGGTCAGCTTGCGGAGCGCGACGAGCGCGGACCGGTCGGCGGGATGCTCGTACGCCCTCGAGGAGATCCCCGGGAAGCGCTTTCGCGTGCGGCTGGGCACCTTCTCGGCACCGCCACTGGACTCCGTGGAGTCGCTCGGATCGTTCGGCACGGACATAGTGACCCAACCCCCAGATAGCCAACCGGTACATACTCTGGACGCGCGGAGCCTGCGCTAAGTTCCACAGGGCCCGCCCGTACGATGTGCGTGAGTCTTCCCGTCCACCCTCGAAACCGCAAAGGTCCTGCCGACCATGACGTCATACGCAGCTGCCGCACTGACCACCCTCGCCGAGGAGTCGGGTGGGGGGAACCACGAGAGCCTCAGCCCGTATCTCACGGGCGGTGGCGCGCTGTTCGCGCTGCTCCTCCTGCTGTGGATCACGACCCGCTTCAACCGGGACTAGTCTCCGCGATGCCTGGGAACGTGAAGAAGCGGATCGGCGTGATGGGCGGAACGTTCGACCCCGTCCACCACGGTCACCTGGTCGCCGCCAGTGAGGTGGCGAGTCTGTTCCAGCTCGACGAGGTCGTCTTCGTGCCGACCGGCCGGCCGTGGCAGAAGGCCGACAAACCGGTCTCGCCACCCGAGGACCGTTATCTGATGACGGTGATCGCCACCGCCTCCAACCCGCAGTTCTCGGTGAGCCGCAGCGACATCGACCGCGGCGGCAAGACGTACACCATCGACACCCTGCGGGATCTGCGCGACGAGCACGCGGACGCGGACCTCTTCTTCATCACCGGTGCGGACGCGCTCAATCAGATCTTCTCCTGGCGGAACGCCGAGGAGCTCTTCTCGCTGGCGCATTTCATCGGGGTGACGCGTCCTGGGCATACCCTGGCGGATCCGGGCTTCCCGGAAGGCGGGGTCTCGCTGGTCGAGGTTCCCGCGCTGGCGATCTCGTCGACGGACTGCCGCCAGAGAGTGGCCAAGGGCGATCCGGTCTGGTACTTGGTGCCGGACGGGGTGGTGCGCTACATCGACAAACGCAGGCTCTACCGGGACGACGGGTAGCGGACGCATCGCAGTGAAGGGGTCCTCGTGAACGACGCAAACCCCCGTTGGCAATACGCCGAGGGAGGTCCTGAGAACGGCCAGGACCCGTACACCCCGCAGGACCCGCCCGCGCCCCAGGACCCTTACTACCAGCAGCAGTACGGATACGACCCGTATGCACAGCAGCCGGAGCAGCAGCCAGGGCAACAGCAGCCGCCGCCGCAGCAGACGCAGCAGCAGCCGGGGTACGCCGACCCGTACTACGCGGACCCGGCGCAGACGTACGCCGGGCAGCAGCAGGGCTGGATCCCGCAGCAGCAGCCGTATCCGGACCCCCAGTACGCGCAGCCGCAGCCCTTGCAGCAGCCGCCGTACCAGGATCCGCAGTACCAGCAGCAGCCGCAGCCGCAGCCGCAGTACGGCGCGCCGCCCGCTCAGCCGTACTACGCGGCGTCCGCCCCGGCCGCCGCTCCGCCGGCCGCCCCGGTACCCGCGCAGGCCCCCGGGCCCGACGCCGTTCCGCCGCAGCAGCAGGCCGGAGAGGACTACCGCACCGAGCAGTTCGCCTTCGTCGACGAGGACGACGAGGAGTCGGAAGAGGTCATCGACTGGCTGAAGTTCTCGGAGTCCCGCACCGAGCGCCGTGACGAGCGCAAGCGGCGCGGCCGCAAGCGCAAGATCGCCCTGGTGCTGCTGGTCGTGGTGGCGCTGGTCGGCGGCACCGGCTACCTCTGGAAGACCGGCCGGATCCCCGGCCTCGGCGCCCCCGGCAAGAACACGGCGGCGGCCGGCGCGGGCGGCCAGAAGCGCGATGTGATCGTGGTGAACCTGCGGCCGGTGGACGGCTCGGAGTCCTCCACGGCGCTGCTGGTCAGCAACCGGACCACCGGCAAGGGCACCACGGTGCTGCTGCCGAACGCGCTCGCCCTCAGTACCGACGACGGCGGTTCGACCACCCTCGGCAAGCAGATCGACCAGGGCCAGGAGCCGACCCGGCAGGGACTGAACACGCTGCTCGGGTCCGACATCAAGGGCAGCTGGCGGCTGGACACCCCGTATCTGGAGATCCTCGTCGAGTCCCTCGGCGGCATCACCGTGGACACCGACACCGCGGTGAACGGGAAGGAAGCGGGCAAGGTCCTGGTCACCCAGGGCAAGGCGCAGGAGCTGAACGGCCAGGGGGCCGTCGCGTACGCCACGCACCGCGGCGCCGGTGAGGCGCAGGCCAAGCAGCTCATCCGCTTCGGTCAGGTCATGCAGGCCGTGCTCGCGAAGATGCCGAGTGACGCCGCCTCGGCGACGAAGACCGTCGACGCGCTGAACTCGATCCCGGATCCCTCGCTGCCCATCAACGCGCTCGGCGCCTCGCTGGCGCAGCTCGCGGAGCAGGCCAAGACGGGCACGTACAGCACCGCGCTGCTGCCGGTGCAGCCGAACGGGACGCTGAGCGCACAGGCCACCGAGAGCGTCGTGAAGGACGTGCTGGGCGGCACCGTGAAGAACGCCGGGGCCTCGGCGCAGGCCAGGGTGATGATCAAGGACGCTACCGGCGACAGGAAGGCGGCGGGCCTGGCCCAGGCCGCGATCCTGAACGGCGGCTCCTACACCTACGTGCCGGGCGGTACGGCCCCGAAGTCGCAGCCGGCCTCCGAGGTGGTGTACGCCGACGACGCCCGCAAGGCGGCGGCGGCCGATGTGGCCAAGACCCTGGGGCTGCCGGCGGGTGCGGTGAAGAAGGGAACGGTCGCGGCGAATGCGGACATCACGGTCGTCCTCGGCAAGGACTACAAGGGCTGACACCCCCCTGAGCGGCGGCCCGGGACCGGCCGGGAATCCGCTCGGGGGGCTTGACCAGGCCTGATGGATAACGGGTCGGGGGCTGTCCGTGGGGCGTGAGACCCTGGAGAGACACGCCCTCGACCCGAAAGCCTCACCTGTGACCGCCACTGACCACTCCATCGAGCTCATCAAGGCCGCCGCGCAGGCCGCCGCCGACAAGCTCGCGCACGACATCATCGCCTATGACGTCAGCGACGTCCTCTCCATCACCGACGCGTTCCTGGTGGCCTCCGCCCCGAACGACCGGCAGGTCAAGGGCATCGTCGACGGCATCGAAGAGGCGCTCCTCAAGGAGCTGGGCACCAAGCCGGTGCGCCGCGAGGGCGAGCGCGACGGCCGCTGGGTGCTGCTCGACTACATCGACATCGTGGTCCACGTGCAGCACTCCGAGGAGCGTGTCTTCTACGCCCTCGAGCGGCTCTGGAAGGACTGCCCCGAGATCGAGCTGCCCGCCGACGCCGTCGCCACCCGCGGCAAGGGCGAAGAGCACGCGAAGCTGTACGCCGCCGAAGCGGATGGAGACCTGAGCTGAACGGGCACACGACGGGCCGCGGCCGCCGGATCGTTCTTTGGCGGCACGGCCAGACCGAGTGGAACCTGGAGCAGCGCTTCCAGGGCAGTACCGACATCCCGCTGACCGCGGACGGTATCGCCCAGGCCCGGCGCGCCGCCAGGCTGCTCGGCGCTCTCGAACCGGCCGCGATCATCGCGTCCGACCTGCAGCGCGCCTCCGCGACGGCCGCCGAGCTGGCCGCCGTGACCGGCCTCGGCGTGACCCACTACGAGGGGCTGCGCGAGACCTACGCGGGGGACTGGCAGGGTCTGACCCACACGGAGATCGTCGCGCTGCACGGCGAGCAGTACGCCGCCTGGAAGCGCGGCGAGCCGGTACGGCGCGGCGGCGGTGAGCTGGAGACCGAGGTCGCGGACCGGGCGGCGCCCGTGGTGCTGGGCGAGGCCGACAAGCTGGCCGACGGCGGCACCCTGGTGGTGGTCAGCCACGGCGGCACGATCCGCACCACGATCGGCCGGCTGCTGGGGCTGGAAGCGGGCAACTGGGAGGCCCTCGGCGGTCTGTCGAACTGCTGCTGGTCGGTGCTGGGCGAGGGCGCGCGCGGTTGGCGGCTGCTGGAGCACAACGCGGGCACGCTGCCCGAACCGGTGCTCGGCGACGACAACTGATCCACTCCCCGGTGGATCACCGGGCGGATTTCGCATCTGCCCCGGAAACCGGTTAAGCTTCTTCTCGTTCCCAGCGCGAGCCGCTGGAAACGGCGGGGCTGTAGCTCAGTTGGTAGAGCGCTTGCATGGCATGCAAGAGGTCCGGAGTTCAATTCTCCGTAGCTCCACAATAGGGATCCCGTCCGATCACTGCGATCGGGCGGGATCTTTGCGTTTCCGCAGGTCAGCGGGGTGCGGCTCGGGCGTCGGACGTTCTCGGGCCGGGAGCGGGTCAGTCGATGGTGTCGCCGAGTGACTCGGAGAGGTGCCGCAGGGCATCGGCGAGGGCCGCCCGCTCGGGTTCGGTCAGTGCGGCGAGCCGCCGGTGTGCGGGTGTCCCGCCCCTTACGAGAGGCGGGACTCCACCGGCTCCGCCACCCGGCCGGGCAGCCGCGCGGCCGCCCGTTCCGCTTCCCGTTCCGCCACGATCTCCGAGACCTTCCGCCGGTGCGCGGGGCAGCCGATCATCGGTTCGTCCATGGTGCGCAGCCGCTCGATCTGCGCGCGGCTCGTGTCGTCGGCCGGGGTGTAGACGACGATCCGGTGCTCGGCCATGCCGTCGATCGCCAGCGACACCGACGTCAGGTTGATCAGCCCGACCGACGCGTGCCGGAACACCTTGAGCCGGGGTCCCGGCGAGGCCACGTCGCCGCGTGCCCACATCTGGGCGAACTCCGGGCTCTCGTGGATCAGGCGCGCGATGAACGTCTCCCAGACCGGCTCCCCGACATGCCGGCCGTACGCGGCGCGCAACTGACCGACCATGCGCGGCAGTTCCTCGTCGCTGTTCACCATCGACGAGCAGCACTCCGGGATGGTGAACAGCTTCAGCAGCACATTGCGTTCCGCGCGCGGGACGAACGCGGTCGCCGGCCAGATGTCGCGGTAGGCGGCGTTGGAGGCCTGTACGTCGTAGCGCGCGCTGTAGACGACGGCGGGCAGCGGGTCCAGGGCGTCGAGGATGCCCTGCACCTCCTCGCCCACCACCTCCGCGTCGGAGACGTCCTGGCGGACGAACGGCACCCCGGCCAGCCGGTAGAGGTGCTCGCGTTCGGTCACGTCGAGCTGGAGCACCCGGCCGACCGCGTCCAGTACCTGCACACTGGCGTTGATCGGGCGGCCCTGTTCCAGCCACGTGTACCAGGTGACCCCGACCCCGGCGAGCTGCGCGACCTCCTCGCGCCGCAGACCGGGGGTACGGCGCCGCAGGCCCGGCGGCATGCCGACGTCCGCGGGGGTGATGCGGGCGCGGCGGCTGCGGAGAAAGGCGGCCAGCTCGGTGCGGCGTCGGGGCATCTCCCCATCCTCCATCGGGCCGGGCGCGCTTGCCAGGTGCTGCCGGTACCAGCATCACAGGGCTCTCGTTACCAGTAGCGCGCCGCGCGCAGGCTGGCGGTCATGACGAATTCCGTGCTCCCGTTCCCCGTCACCGACAAGGAGACCATCCCCGGCCCCGACCGGCGTCCGCGCACCGGCCTGCTGCTCGGCATCATCCTGACGGGCCAGTTCATGGCCCTGCTCGACGTCTTCATCGTGAACGTCGCCGCGCCCACCATCCGTACCGATCTGCACACTTCGGGTGCCGGGCTGCAGCTCATCGTGGCCGGCTACACGATCGCGTACGCCGTACTGCTGATCACCGGCGCCCGGATCGGCGATCTGCTCGGCCACCGGCGGGTCTTCCTGTCAGGACTGGCGCTCTTCACGGCCTCGTCGCTGGCCTGCGGCCTGGCCCAGTCCACGGGTCAGCTGATCGGTTTCCGGTTCGTCCAGGGCGCCGGTTCGGCCCTGATGATTCCGCAGGTGCTCAGCCTGATCCAGCTGACGTTCACCGGCGAGGCCCGGTCGAAGGCGCTCAGCGTCTACTCGGCGGTGATCGCCTCCGGCGCGGCGATCGGCCAGTCGCTCGGCGGGGTGCTGGTCAGCGCGGACCTGTTCGGCACCGGCTGGCGGCCGGTGTTCCTGGTGAACGTGCCGATCGGGCTGGTCATGCTGGTCATCGCGCCGCGGGTGATCCCGGCCGACGTCCGCAGCGCCCCCGAACGGCGGCGCGGGCTCGACCTGCCGGGACTCCTGACGCTGGGCGCCGCGGTGACGCTCTTCACCGTGCCGCTGGTACTCGGGCAGGAGGAGGGCTGGCCGGTGTGGGGCTGGATCTGCCTGGGCCTGAGCGTGGTCCTGTTCGCGCTGTTCACGGTGCTGGAGTCGCGGCTGGCGCGCCGCGGCGGCGCCCCGCTGGTGTCCGGGCGGGTGCTGCGGGCGCCGGGGATGGCGCGGGCGGCGACGATGATCGGCCTGGCCATGGCGGTCAACGCGGGCTTCCTGTTCAGCATCGCCCTGCATCTGCAGACCGGGCTGGGGGACAGCGCGCTGCGCACCGGCCTCACCTTCGCCGTCGCGGCGGTGTTCTTCGGCGGGGTCGGCCTCAACTGGCGCCGTCTGCCGCGGAGCTGGCACCGGTGGCTGGCCCCGGCCGGCTTCGCCGTCGCGGCCCTCTCGTTCGCCGTGCTCGGTCTGGCGCTGCGCGGCGGCGGACACGGCGGGTTCGCGCTCTTCGCCGGACTGGCGGGGATCGGTACGGGGCTGGGCGCGGCGTTCAGCCCGACCCTCACCCGCGCGCTGGGGACGGTGGCCCCGCAGGACGCGGCCGACGCCAGCGGGCTGCTGGCCACCGTCACCCAGCTCGGCATGCTGGTGGGCGTGGCCACCCTCGGCACCCTGTTCCTGAACCGCCTCGACGTCGCGGGGCCGCACCCCGCGGCCCATGCCTTCGCGGTGACCGCGGCGGCGCTGACCGTCGTCGCGGTGGCCGGGGCGCTGCTGGGGCTGCGCCGCGCCAAGGTGTAGCCGCGCCGCACGGAGCCAGGGGGGACGTGGTCGGGCCGGATGGAGCCAGGCCGCACAAAGCCAGGACCGCCTCCCCGCATCCCGGCTTCCGTCAGCAACCGGCCCCGGCCCCGCTCCGACCGCCTCGCCGCGAACTGTTCCGCTCCGCCCGCTCCGTTCAGACCAGCGCCGGATAGTCGGTGAAGCCGCGCTCGTCCCCGCCGAAGAACGTGGCGGAGTCAGGGGTGTTGTACGGGCCGCCGGTCGCGAGGCGGCGCGGCAGGTCGGGGTTGGCGAGGAACAGGGCACCGTAGGACACCAGGTCCGCGGTGCCGTCCTCGATGAGGGCGAGCGCGTCGGGACCGGTGGGACGCCGCTCGGTCCAGACGTTGAGAACGAGGGTGCCGGCGTACTGCTTGCGCAGCCGCAGCGTCAGCTCGCGGTCGGCTCCCTCGACCAGGTGCAGATACGCCAGGCCGAGCGGTTCCACCGCGCGCACCAGGGCGCTGTAGACGGCCTCCGGCTCGGGCTCGGCGATGTCGTTGTACGGGTTTCCGGGGGAGATCCGCAGACCGGTGCGGTCGGCGCCGATCGCACCGGCCACCGCGCGCGTCACCTCGACGGCGAACCGGATGCGGTCCTCGTCCTCGCCGCCCCACTCGTCGGTGCGGCGGTTGGTGTTGGGGGCCAGGAACTGGTGGACCAGATAGCCGTTGGCGCCGTGGATCTCGACCCCGTCGAAGCCGGCCTCGATCGCGTTGCGGGCGGCGGTCGCGAAGTCGGCGATGGTCCGCCGGATCTCCGCGTCGTCCAGCTCACGCGGCGCGATGAACTCCTTCGGCCCCTCATGGGTGTACACCCGGCCCTCGGCGGCCACCGGTGAGGCGCTGACCGGGACGAGCCCGTCCGGCAGCAGGTCCGGGTGGCCGATCCGGCCGGCGTGCATCAGCTGGGCGAAGATCCGGCCGCCCGCCGCGTGCACGGCGTCGGTCACCGTCCGCCAGGCGGCGATCTGCTCCGCGCTGTGCAGCCCGGGGGTGTCGGGGTAGCCCTGGCCGACGGCGCTGGGCTGGATCCCCTCGGTGATGATCAGCCCGGCCGAGGCGCGCTGGGCGTAGTACTCGGCCATCGCCGGGGTCGGGGTGGCGCCGGGACCGTAGGCCCGGCTGCGGGTCATCGGGGCCATCGCTATGCGGTTGGGAAGCCGGGTACCGGCGAGGTCGATGGGGTCGAAGGCGTTGGACATGAGGGTCTCCCCAGGAAGTTATGTGGTCGGCCAATCAATCAACGGGGAAGTAGCGCGACACATTCCTTGGCCGGCCAACATAATGGGTTCATGACCCCGAAGAGCCGCCCCGCGGCCACCGAAGACCCCGCCTGTACGCCGCCGCCGGCCCCCGCCGGCCGTACCGGCATCAGCCACGCGGTGTTCCGCACCGCCCGCGCCCACCGCATGGCCGCCGGCCGGCTGCTGCGCGGCGCCGGGCTCTACGCGGGACAGGAGCTGCTGATGATGCGGCTGTGGGACGCGGGACCCCAGCGGCAGGCCGAGCTGATCAAGCTGCTGGACCTCGACCCCTCGACCGTGACGAGGATGGTCCAGCGCCTCGAACAGTCCGGTCTGGTCACCCGCCGCCCCGACCCCGACGACGGGCGCGCGGTCCTCGTCGAGGCGACCGAGGCCGGCCACACGCTGCGCGCGCCCGTCGAGGACGCGTGGCGGAAGCTGGAGGAGATCACCGTCGCGGGGCTGTCGGCCGACGACCGCAGGGAACTGGCCCGGCTGCTGGCCCGGGTCGAGGACAACCTGCTCTGCCGTGGCATGGATGGGACGGATGGGGCGGGCAAGGCGGATGTGATGGGGGCGACCGCCGAAGCAGGGGGGTCGGTCAGCGGTTGACGTAGTCGTACGCGGCCGACCGCCGCGACGACAGCACGGGCGTGGAACGCCGCCGCCGGCGCGGATCGTTGCGGAAGGCCTGGAACGCCACCGTGCCGGTCACCGTGAGGAACGCGGCGCCGATCACCGGATAGACCGCGGACAACATCATCTGCCCGCCGTTCTGCCCCAGTTCGAACCGCCCGGCGCCGTGCGGGACCAGCCACAGCATGAACGAGCAGAACAGCGCCCCCGTCAGGGCCGTCCCCGCCGCCCACAGCGCGTCCCGGCGGCGCAGCGCCTCGGTGGCGAGCAGGACCACCATCGGCACCCCCCACACCCAGTGGTGCGACCAGGAGATCGGGCTGACCAGCAGCGCGGTCACCGCGCAGGCCACCGTCGCCCAGGCCACGTTGTACGGGAGCCGGTCCCCGGCGAGCAGCGCCGCGACCGCGACGGCCAGGCCCGCGCAGCCGACGGCGGCGGCCGCCAGCAGCCAGCCGCTGCCCGGGTCGCCGGTGTGCAGGGCGCGGGCGAAGATCCCGCGCAGCGACTGGTTGGCGGTGTCCTCGCCGAAGCCGACCCGGTCCGCCGCGAAGAGCATCTCGGTCCAGAACCGCCGTGAGTCGTGCGGCAGCGCCACCGCGGCCATCGCCACCGTCCCGATGAACGTGATGACGGCCACCGCGGCCCGCCGCAGGTGCGGATTCCAGGGGCTGTGGCCGCGGCGCAGCCGCCGCCAGCCCAGCGCCACCCCGGCCAGCGCCAGCAACACCGCGAACAGCGCGGGCGTCAGCTTGATGCCCGCCGCGATCCCGGTCCCGAAACCGGCCCAGCGGTGGCTCGCGCGCCGTGTCAGGTCCCACAGCACCAGCACGGCCAGCAGCAGGTTGATCTGTCCGTACCGCAGGGTCGTCCACACCGGCTCGCACCACACCGCGACCGACGCGACGGCCAGCGTCACCGCCGCGGCCGGCAGCTTGACCGGCCGCCCGGTCAGCCGCAGCGACAGATGCACCAGCGCCACCAGCAGGCCCAGGTTCGCCACCGTCGCCACCGCGCGCATCCCGCCCACGCCGATCCACGTCAGCGGCATGAACATCAGCGCGGCGAAGGGTGGATACGTGGTCGGGAGGTTCGCGTACGTGGCCCGCATGTCGTACAGGTCGCCGCCGTTGCGCACGGTCGCGCCCTCGGCCCGGTAGACCATCAGGTCGATCATCGACACATGGGAGGCGCGCTGCGCCATCCAGAAGCCGGCGAAGGAGACCAGGCAGACCGCCGCGGCGAGCAGCGTCGGTCGCCGCAGAATGAACGTCCTGGCCGCAATCATGCGGGTGTCGGCGGTCAGCTGCGTCGCTGTCACAGTGCGCTGCTCCAGGGAGACTGGTGGGGGGCACGGGGCGCCGGTGAACCTGGCACGGAATCCCGACATTACCTGGCTCGGCCTCGGAACAGCAGGGCAACGGTTCCTCCAGGTGAGCCCCCGGCTTCCCGGTAAACGATTTGGCGAAACACCCCCAGGGCCGTGTAATGTATGCCGAGTCGCCGGGGGAACCCGGCGGGGCACAACGCGGGGCTGTAGCTCAGTTGGTAGAGCGCTTGCATGGCATGCAAGAGGTCCGGAGTTCAATTCTCCGTAGCTCCACAATCAGAAGGCCCGATCGCCGAACCGGCGGTCGGGCCTTTTTCGTCTTCTCGTCCGTCCTTCTCCGCGAGCCGCGGCGCCGGCGCCGGGAGGCCGCCGGTCACCGCCGCCGCGGTCGTCCCGCGGCGGGCGCAGCCGTACGACGAGCGCGGCGGCGACGGCCACCAGGCACAGGGCGTACGCGGCGACCACCCAGCCGGCGGGGGCGCGGCCGGCCCTGAGGCCGTGCACGATCGCCAGACACCAGGAGACGTACGCGCAGGAGTGCAGCACCCGCCACCGGCCGGCCCGCCACCGGCCCGCGAAGGCACTGCGCAGCGCGCCCGTCACGGCGGCGAGCACCATGAGGTAGCCGGACAGGGTGCCGAGCGCGATCAGCACCGCGCCGCCCCGCGGGCCGAACGGCAGCAGTCCGGAGGGGAGCAGCGCGCCGGAGACCGGGACCCGTCCGACCGCGATCTGCACCGAGACGTGCAGCACCAGGAAGCCGAGCGCGCCGACGGCGGTGGCGCGGTGCACGGCCTGGGCGAGCAGCCGGTGCCGCGGTCCCAACAGCGCGCGGTCGGTGGAGATCAGACCCCAGACGACGGTCGCGGTGAGCGACACCAGGGTGAGCACGCCGGAGGTGAACCGGAGGTATCCGCGCATTCCCGGCCCCGAGGTGAGGGCCAGGATGAGGACGCCGGCGGTGGTCGCGGTGCCCACGGCGATACGGAGCACCGTGCGCGCGGAGCCGGGCCCCGCCCGGTCGTTGACGCCGCGGGTCCGCTGCTCCCGGTGCGCGCGGTGCTGGCGCATTCGCATGACCGGGACGCTAGGCGGGCCGGCGGAGCCCGGCGGCCGGCTTCCGACAACTCCGGCCGCGCCGTTGCCGCCGCTGCTAACGTCGTCCGTTCGGGTACCGGATTCCCTTTCGGCGCCCGCCGATCGGGCGCGGTTCCCATCGGCCCGGCCACGGTTCCCACCGGCCGGGTCCTGCCTCCGGCGCCCCGTGACCGGCGCGCCGCGCTTACCGTTCGCTGGCGTTTCCTTGGCCTGCTCTTGGCAATTGCATGCCCCTGACATGAGCTTTTCGGCGAAAGAGTGGCGCTCTGCGGTACGAGCCGTACGCATAGCGGCGACACCGTAATCGGCGTCAACTCGCTTCGCATGGGGGTTTCATGAGATTTGAGCGCAAAAGAACGCGTGCCGGACTGGCGGTGGCCGCAGCGCTGCCGCTGATGGCCGGCGCGCTCGCGCTGGGCACACCTGCCGCGCAGGCCGACCAACCGCACGACAGGCAGCTGCTCAGTGGCACCAAGCCGCTGTGGGCAACCGCCAATGCGGACAAGGGCGACACGGCGGACGCCAGCGGCGTCACCGCCCGTGTCTACCTGGCGGGCCGGGACGCGAAGGGCCTCACGGCCTATGCGACCGCGGTTTCCGACCCGAACTCGGCTTCCTACGGCAAGTATCTGACCGCGGCGCAGACGCAGGCGCGGTTCGGTGCGACGAAGGACCAGATAGCCCAGGTCACCGCCTGGCTGAAGTCCTCGGGCCTCAAGGTGGCCGGTACCACCCAGCACTACATCACCGTGAGCGGTGACGTGGCGGCCGCGGAGAAGGCGTTCGGCACCCAGCTGCACAACTTCACCAAGGACGGCAAGACTTACCACGCCCCGGCGACGACGGCCTCCGCGCCGGCGGCGCTGAACGGCGCGGTGCTCACGGTCGTCGGCCTGGACAACGCTCCCAAGATCGCCAAGCACGACGAGGCGCTGCCGCCTCCCGGCGCGGTGTTCAAGAACGCCGGGCCGTTCTCGAGCTACTTCGGCTCGAACACCAACAAGAAGCTCCCCTCCGCCTACGGCACCAAGGCGCCGTACGCGATCAAGGGCTACACCGGCAAGGACCTGCGCGCCGCCTACGGTGCGAAGAGCTACACCGGTAAGAACGTCACGGTCGCGATCACGGACGCGTACGCCTCGCCGTACATCGTCCAGGACGCGAAGAAGTACGCCAAGAACAACGGTGACCAGGCGTACCGCAAGGGCCAGCTCTCCCAGGTGCTGCCCGCCGACTACAACTCGACCGAGGCCTGCGACGCGGGTGGCTGGTACGGCGAGGAGACGCTCGACGTCGAGGCCGTGCACGCCGTGGCCCCCGACGCCGACATCGTCTACGTCGGTGGCGCGTCCTGCCAGGACAACGACCTGCTCGACGCCCTGAACAAGGTCGTCGACGGCCGGCTCGCCGACATCGTCTCCAACTCGTGGGGCGACGTCGAGGCCAATGAGACCCCGGACGTGGCCGCGGCCTACGACCAGGTCTTCCTGCAGGGTGCTGTCGAGGGCATCGGCTTCTACTTCTCCTCCGGTGACTCCGGCGACAACGTCGCCAAGACCGGTAAGAAGCAGGTCGACACCCCCGGAAACTCCCCCTGGGCCACCTCGGTCGGCGGCACCTCGCTGAACGTCGGCAAGGGTGAGAAGTACCAGTGGGAGACCGGATGGGGCACCGAGAAGGCTGTGCTGTCGGCTGACGGCAACAGCTGGACGGGCTTCCCGGGCGCCTACACCTCGGGCGCGGGCGGCGGCACCAGCAACCTCTACGCGCAGCCGTTCTACCAGCGCAACATCGTTCCGGACTCGCTCGCCCTCGCCAACGGCGGCGGCGTGAAGCAGCGCGTCGAGCCGGACATCTCGGCGGTCGCCGACCCGAACACCGGCTTCCTGGTCGGTCAGACCCAGTCCCTCGCGGACGGGTCGCTGGCGTACAGCGAGTACCGGATCGGCGGCACCTCGCTCGCCGCCCCGGTGATCGCCGGCGTCCAGGCCCTCGTGCAGCAGGCGCGGCACGGGATCCCGGTCGGCTTCGCCAACCCGCTGATCTACGACCGGTACGCCACCTCGGCCTACCACGACGTCACGGACCACCCGCTGGGCCAGGGCCGTGACCAGGCGGTCGTCCGCGTTGACTTCGTCAACGGGGTCGACGCGGCGGACGGCACGACCACGTCGCTCCGCAGCCTCGGCAAGGACGCGTCGCTGCACGCCACGGTCGGCTTCGACGACGTCACCGGCGTCGGCACCCCCGGTGCCGACTACGTGACCTCGTACCTGCCGAAGAAGAACCACCGCTGACCGCACGGTCGGCGCACGGGCTGAGCTCCTGAGCCGGTGCACGGGCCCGCACCGGGGCATTCCCGGTGCGGGCCCCTCGCGCGCTGCGGTAACCTGACCCCATGCGTGCCGTACGCCTTCTGCTTAGCAAGCCGCACTGACAGCGATCCACAGCGATCCGAGTCGGTGCGGCGGCCCCTCCTGTGCGAGGGGTTTTTTCGTTTCCGCAGGCAGGCAGCAGACGCGGCGTACGCCCGTCATGATCACGATGGAGCTTCGAGGACGATGAGCGAGACCACCGCCGCCACTGAGGCAGCCGAGCCGCACCGTACTGTGCCGACCTTCAAGTACACCGCTCAGCTGGCCGCCGACATCGAGGCCCGCTGGCAGGACTTCTGGGAGGCCTCGGGCACCTACGAGGCGCCGAACCCCAGCGGTGACCTGGCGGGCGACGCCGAGCTGGCCGCCAAGCCCAAGAAATTCATCATGGACATGTTCCCGTACCCCTCGGGCTCGGGACTGCACGTCGGCCACCCGCTGGGCTACATCGCCACCGATGTGTACGCCCGCCACCAGCGGATGACCGGCCACAACGTGCTGCACACGCTGGGCTTCGACTCCTTCGGGCTGCCCGCCGAGCAGCACGCGGTCGCCACCGGGACGCACCCGCGGGCCTCCACCGAGGACGCCATCGAGAACATGCGGCGCCAGCTGCGCCGGCTGGGCCTGGGCCACGACATGCGCCGCTCGGTCGAGACGATCGACCCGGCGTACTACAAGTGGACCCAGTGGATCTTCCTGCAGATCTTCAACTCCTGGTACGACGAGGAGGCGGGCCGGGCCCGTCCGATCGACACCCTGGTCGCCCAGTTCGCCTCCGGCGCCCGCCCGACCCCCGACGGCCGTGCCTGGGACGCGCTGACCGCCATCGAGCGCTCCGACCTGCTGGGTGAGTACCGGCTGGCCTACGCGTCCGAGTCGCGCGTCAACTGGTGCCCGGGTCTGGGCACCGTCCTGGCGAACGAGGAGGTCACCGCGGACGGCCGTTCCGAGCGCGGCAACTTCCCGGTCTTCAAGTCCAAGCTGCGCCAGTGGAACATGCGCATCACCGCTTACGCGGACCGGCTGATCGACGACCTGGAGCCGCTGGACTGGCCCGAGGCCATCAAGCTGCAGCAGCGCAACTGGATCGGCCGCTCCGAGGGCGCCCGGGTCGACTTCGCCGTCGGCGACGAGAAGATCACCGTCTTCACGACCCGCCAGGACACACTGTTCGGCGCCACCTACATGGTGCTGGCGCCCGAGCACGAGCTGGTCGAGACGGTCGTCCCGGCCGCCTGGCCCGAGGGCACCCACGACGTGTGGACCGGCGGGCACGCCACCCCGGGCGAGGCCGTGGCCGCGTACCGCAAGATGGCCGCCGCCAAGTCCGACGTCGAGCGGCAGGCCGACGCCAAGGAGAAGACCGGCGTCTTCACCGGCGCCTACGCCGTGAACCCGGTCAGCGGGGACGAGGTCCCGGTCTTCATCGCCGACTACGTGCTGATGGGCTACGGCACCGGCGCGATCATGGCCGTCCCGGCGCACGACAGCCGCGACTTCGCCTTCGCCCGCGCCTTCGAGCTGCCGATGCGCTGTGTCGTCCAGCCCTCCGACGGCCGCGGCACCGACCCGGCGGAGTGGGACGACGCCTTCGCCGCGTACGAGGCGAAGCTGGTCAACTCCGCCAACGACGAGTTCTCCCTGGACGGCCTGGGCGTCGCCGACGCCAAGGCGCGGATCACCGAGTGGCTGGCCGGCCGCGGTATCGGTGCGGCCACCGTCAACTTCCGGCTGCGCGACTGGCTGTTCAGCCGGCAGCGCTACTGGGGCGAGCCCTTCCCGATCGTCTACGACGAGGCCGGCGTGGCGCACCCGCTGCCCGAGTCGATGCTGCCGCTGGAGCTGCCGGAGGTCGACGACTACTCGCCGCGCACCTTCGACCCGGACGACGCCGACACCCGCCCGGAGACCCCGCTGTCCCGCAACGCGGACTGGGTGAACGTCGACCTGGACCTGGGTGACGGCAACGGGATCCGGCGCTACCGCCGCGAGACCAACACCATGCCCAACTGGGCCGGCTCCTGCTGGTACGAGCTGCGCTACCTGGACCCGAACAACAGCGAGCGGCTGGTCGACCCCGCGATCGAGCAGTACTGGATGGGCCCGCGCGAGGGCCAGCCGCACGGCGGCGTCGACCTGTACGTCGGCGGCGCCGAGCACGCCGTGCTGCACCTGCTGTACGCGCGCTTCTGGTCCAAGGTGCTGTTCGACCTGGGGCACATCTCGTCCTCCGAGCCGTTCCACAAGCTGTACAACCAGGGCATGATCCAGGCGTTCGTGTACCGCGACAGCCGCGGCTTCCCGGTGCCGGCCACCGAGGTCGAGGAGCGCGACGGGGCCTACTTCCACCAGGGCGAGCCCGTCAGCCGCGTGCTGGGCAAGATGGGCAAGTCCCTGAAGAACGCCGTCACCCCGGACGAGATCTGCGCCGAGTACGGCGCGGACACCCTGCGCCTGTACGAGATGGCGATGGGCCCGCTGGACGTCTCGCGCCCCTGGGACACCCGCGCGGTGGTCGGCCAGTACCGGCTGCTGCAGCGGCTGTGGCGCAACGTCGTCGACGAGGAGACCGGTGAGGTCACCGTCTCCGACGCCGAGCCGGACGAGGCGACGCTGCGCGCGCTGCACAAGGCGATCGACGGCGTCGGCCAGGACATGGCGGGCCTGCGCTTCAACACCGCCATCGCCAAGGTCACCGAGCTGAACAACTTCCTGACCAAGGCGGGCGGAGCGGTGCCGCGTGCCATCGCCGAGCCGCTGGTGCTGCTGGTCGCCCCGCTGGCCCCGCACATCGCCGAGGAGCTGTGGCGCAGGCTGGGCCACGACGGCTCGCTGGTCCACGCGCCGTTCCCGGTCGCGGACCCGGCGCTGGTCCAGGACGAGGCCGTGATCTGCGTCGTCCAGATCAAGGGCAAGGTCAAGGCACGCCTGGAGGTGCCGCCGACGATCTCCGACGCGGACCTGGAGGCGCTGGCACTGGCCGACGCGGGTGTGGTCGCGGCGCTGGGCGGGGCCGCGGTGCGCAAGGTGATCGTGCGGGCGCCGAAGCTGGTCAACATCGTCACCGGCTGACGCCACGGAGTGCGCTGAACCCCTGGTGTCCGGCGGTGCGCCGGGTACCAGGGGTTTCCCTTACGGGCGGATTGGGGGTTCGTACAGAGCCACCGATCCGCCCGGTGCGTTTACCGTTGACGGTGGGCCCACCCGGCTGCCCGCGCCCGTTCGACCGGAGGAGCACCCGTGGATATCGCCGTCGTTGTGCTGCTGCTGCTCTTCGCGTCGTTCGTGGCGGTGGGCGTCGTCGCCACCGTACGGACCGTGCGAGCGGTGAAGCGCGGCGTGGAGCGCGGCAGCGCGCAGGCCCGCCGGGTCGTCGAGGACACCGCGCTCAAGGCCCGCCGCTACACGCTGATGGGGGCGGCGGGGGAGCTGGCGCAACTCCGGCTGGATCTGCGCACCTCCATCGACAGCACCTACCGGGCGCTGGAGGCCGGCTCGGCCGAGGACGCCTCGCTCTCCGAGGCGTCCGCCCTGCTCGCCCGGCTCAACGATCATGCGCGGGTGCTGGACACCGAGCTGAAGGTGCTGGAGCGCGAGCCGGACAAGGCGCGGATCGCCGACCGGCTGCCGTCCCTGGCCGAGCGCACCGAGCGGATCACCCACTCCGCCGACGCGCTGCGCTGGGCCGCCCAGGACCGGGCCCGGCAGTTCGCCGACGACGATCTGACCGCGCTGGCGCAGCAGATCGACATCGAGGCCGGAGCACTGCGGCACTGGGCGCCCAGCACACTGCCGGTCGGTGGCCCCACGGGCGGCCCCGCCGGCGATCCCAAGCACATCAGCCGATCTTGACCCGGGCCGCACAAGCACATCAGCCGATCTTGACCCGGGCCGCACTGTCGCCACGCCCGGGCCCCGGGTAACCTCCCGCACATGTCCCCGCATGTCGCTATCGTCACGGATTCCACGGCCTACCTGTCGCAGGAGGCCCTGGCCCGGCACGGCATCACCGTCGTTCCGCTGACCGTGGTGATCGGCGACGAGGCGTTCGAAGAGGGCACGGAGATCTCCGCCCCTGCGGTCGCCAGAGCCCTGCAGCGCAGGCGTCCGGTGACCACCTCGCGACCCGGCCCGGCGGAGTTCGCCGCGTGCTACCGGGCCGCCGCGGAGGCGGGCGCGGACCACATCGTCTCGCTGCATCTGTCCGCGGAGTTCTCCGGGACCCATGACGCGGCGCTGGTCGCCGCGCGCGACTCGCCCGTTCCGGTACGGGTCGTCGACACCGGAATGGTCGCGATGGCGCTCGGTTTCACGGTCCTGGCGGCGGCCGAGACCGCCGGGTCCGGGGGACGGCCGACGAGGTCGTGGCCGCCGCCGAGAAGCGCGCGGCGGACACCCTGGCGTACTTCTACGTCGACACCCTGGACTATCTGCGGCGCGGTGGCCGGATCGGTGCGGCGCAGGCGCTGTTCGGGTCGGCGCTGGCGGTCAAGCCGATCCTGCAACTGGTGGACGGCAGGATCGAGCTGCTGGAGAAGGTCCGTACGGCCTCCCGGGCGATCACGCGGCTGGAGGAGATCGTCGTCGAGCGGGCCGGCAGCCGGCGGGTGGCCATCGCGGTCCACCACCTGGCCGCCGCCGACCGTGCGGCGGCGCTGGCCGAACGGCTGCGGGAGCGGGTGCCGGGGCTGGACGAGCTGGTGGTCAGCGAGGTGGGCGCGGTGATCGGCGCACACGCGGGGCCGGGGCTGCTCGGAGCGGTGATTTCACCTCATTGAGTGAGCGAGTTGTCCACAACTCGTGGGTTATCCACAGGATTTGGCAGTGATCATATTCGTTCGGTGATTCCGCCTAGTTTCGCGGCATGGGAACCACAGCGCTCACCACGATCAGCCGCCGCCGCAGTCACCTCCAGGGCAATCGGGGCGTTCAGCACCTCCAGGGGACGGTGGGGGAGCGCGCCGCCGCGCTCTTCGATCCACCGGACCCGCGTCCGGACCCGCGTCCGGACCCGCGCCCTGACCAGCGCCCTGACCCGCGCCCGGATCCTCCACCGGCACCGCTCGCTGCTTCCGCTGTCACTTCCGCTGGCTCTTCTGCTGCTCCTTCGGCCTCGCCTTCGGTCGCTCCTTCGGCCGTGACGTCGGCGCCGGGGCCCGAGGGTGTGGCGCGGTTCCGGCAGACTCCTGCCGAGCGGTTACGTGCCTTCCGCGGCTGGCTGTATGTGCGCTGCGGCCTGGAGTTCAGGACCGCCGCCGCGCTGCTGGTCGTCCTGGCCGTCGCCGTCGGCTTCGCCGTGCAGCACTTCTGGACCGGGCGGCCACGGACGGTCTCGGCTCCGGCGCGGATCGACGGGCCGTCGGCCGGTGCGTCCCTGACCCCGATGCGGGGGCCGGGGTCCGCGCCGGGCTCCGGGCCGGAGGGATCCCGGGCGGACGGCTCCGGGCCGCCCGGGTCCGTGCCGGCCGCCGCCGGGGCGGCGAAGACGGTCCTGACGGTGGACGTCGCGGGCAAGGCCCGGCGCCCCGGGCTGCTCAGGCTGCCCGCCGGGTCGCGGGTGGCCGATGCTCTCGCGGCGGCCGGCGGGGCGCTCCCGGGGACGGACACCAGCGCGCTGAACCTTGCCCGGGTGCTCTCCGACGGTGAGCAGGTCGTCGTCGGCGGGCCGCCCGCGCCCGCCGCCCCGGGGCCGGGCGGCGGTGCCCCCGCCGGTCCCGTGAGCCTCAACTCGGCGACCAGCGCCCAGTTGGAGACCCTGCCGGGTGTCGGGCCGGTCCTGGCGCGGCACATCCTCGACTACCGCGCCCAGCACGGCGGCTTCGCCTCCGTCGACCAGCTCCGCAATGTGACCGGCATCGGCGACCGGCGCTTCTCCGACCTCAAGCCCCTGGTCCAGCCGTGACCCGTCCCAGGGCGGGTCCCGGCGCGGGCGCGGGGCGCCGGGCGGATACGGCGGGTGCCGTGCCGCGTTCGGCGGTGCACGCGTCGGCGGCATCACCGCTCGGCGCGTCCAACCCGCACCAGGAGGGGCCCGCGGATCTGCGACTCGTGCCGCCGGCCCTCGCCGCCTGGTTCGCGGCGGCGCTCGCGCTGGGGATGCCGGGTGAGGTGGCGGCCTGGTGCGCGGTGGTCACCGCTGTGGTGGGGGCGGCGTTGCTGGCGGCCGGGCGGGGGCGGCCTGCGGCCGGTCTGGCGGCGGCCACCGCCACCGCGCTGCTGTGCGCTTCCGCGGCGACGGCCGTCGCGGCCCTGCACGCGGCCGACGGGCATCGCGGGCCGCTGCCGGCACTGGCCGCCGAACATGCCCACGCCGTCGTCGAGTTGAGGATCGCCGGTGATCCGCGGCTGACCCTCCCGCACGTCCGGGGCGCGGCCCGCGCCCCGGACGCCGTGATCGTCGAGGCGGAGGCCGTCCGGGTCACCGCGCACGGGGTGACCACGAAGGTCCGCACGCCGGTCCTGGTCATCGCCGAAGCAGTCGCACCGCGCAAGCCGGCACGACGCTGGCCGGGACCGGGTGCGCGCCCGGCCGGGCAGGTTCCCGCGGATGGCCGGGTGCCCGCGGCGTCCGCCGATCCGTGGCTCGGGCTGCTGCCGTCCACCGTGGTCACCGTGGCGGCACGGATCGCACCGCCGGACTTGCCCGGCGATCGGAACGCCGCCGTGCTGTCGGTGCGCGGGCCGCCGCACGTCAGTGGCCCGCCCACCACGACCCAGCGCTTCGCGGGGCGGCTCAGGGCGGGGCTGCGCGTGGCGACGGACGGGCTGCCGTCCGATGCGCGGGCGCTGCTCCCCGGTCTCGTCGTCGGGGACACCGTGCGGCTCACTCCGGAACTGCGCGAGGCGTTCCACGCCACGGATCTGACGCATCTGACAGCGGTCTCCGGTTCGAATCTGACCATCGTCCTGCTGTTGCTCATCGGTCCGCCCGGCCTCGCCATCCGCGCGGAGCGACGTGGGCTCGCCCCGCGGATCGGGATCCCGCTGCGCACGACCGCCGTCCTCGGCGGGCTGCTCACCGTCGGGTTCGTCATCGTCTGCCGTCCCGATCCGAGTGTGCTGCGGGCCGCCGCCTGCGGCCTGATCACGCTGCTGGCGATCGGTACCGGCCGCCGCCGCGCCCTGCTGCCGGCGCTGGCCGCGGCCGTGCTGCTCCTCGTCCTCTACGACCCCTGGCTCGCCCGCTCCTACGGATTCCTGCTGTCCGTGCTGGCCACCGGCGCGCTGTTGACGATCTCCCCGCGGTGGAGCGCGGCTCTGCGCCGCCGTGGGATGCGGCCGGGGCCGGCCGAGGCGCTGGGCGCTGCGGCCGCCGCGCAGGCGGTCTGCGCCCCGGTGATCGTGGTGATCGCCGGGCAGGTGAGCCTGGTCGCGATCCCGTGCAATCTGCTCGCGGAACTGGCGGTGGGGCCGGCCACGGTGCTCGGGTTCGGGGCGCTGGCCGCCGCGCCGTTCGCGATGCCGGCCGCCAAGTGGCTGGCCTGGCTGGCCGGGTGGCCCACCGGCTGGATCGCGGCCGTCGCCCGGCGGGGCGCGGCACTGCCCGGTGCCGGGATCGGCTGGCCCGGCGGGTGGGGCGGCGGCCTGCTGCTCGCCGCGCTCACCGTGGCGGTGGTCACGACGGGCCGCCGGCTGGTGGCCCGCCCATGGCTCTGCGCGGCCGTCGCGCTCCTGCTGCTGCTCGCCGTGCTGCGGCCCGTCCAGCTCCCGCGCGTCATCACGGGCTGGCCGCCGCCCGGCTGGCGGCTCGTCATGTGCGATGTGGGCCAGGGGGATTCCCTGGTGCTGTCCGGGACGGACGGCTCGGCCGTCGTCATCGACGCCGGGCCGGAGCCGGCCCTCGTCGACCGGTGCCTGCGGTCGCTCGGGGTGACCTCGATCGCGCTGCTGATCCTGACCCACTTCCACGCGGACCACGTGGACGGGCTGCCGGGGGTGCTGCGCGGCCGCAGGGTCGGCGCGATCGAGACCACGACGCTGGACGAACCGCCCGAGCAGGCGGCCTTCGTCCGCAGACAGGCGGCCGCCGCGCGGATCCCGGTGGTCCGCGCGGCGGCGGGGGAGCGGCGCCGGCTGGGAGGGCTGGAGTGGCAGCTGCTCTGGCCGCCCGTGACCCCGGGCGAGCTGCCGGACAACGGTCCGAACGACGCCAGCGTCGTCCTGCTGGTCCGTACCGCGGGGCTGACGTTCCTGCTGCTGGGCGACCTGGAGCCGCCGGCCCAGCGGCAGTTGCTGGCGGCTGTCCCCGGGCTGCCCCGGGTGGATGTGCTGAAGGTCGCGCACCACGGCTCGGCGTACCAGGACCCGGTCCTGCTGGCCCGGCTCCGGCCGCGCCTGGCGCTGATCTCCTGCGGTGCGGACAACCCGTACGGCCACCCGGCGCCGCGCACGGTCTCCGCGCTGCGCGCGCAGGGCGCGACGGTGCTGCGGACGGACACCGACGGGTCGGTCGCGGTGGTGGGGGACCGTGTGGACGATCTCCGGGCCACCCTGGTGGGGAGTGCTATGTAAAGACTTCGTTGTAAAGACTTCTTTCTAAAGGTATCTTTACATCATGACCGAGAGGCAGATACAGCTCACCGACCCGCGCGCCCTGCGGGCCTACGCCCACCCGACGCGGATGATGCTCACCGGCCTGCTGCGCCGGGAGGGTCCGTTCACCGCGACGCGGGCCGCCGAGCTGACGGGGGAGTCCGTCGCCAGCTGCTCCTACCATCTGCGGGTGCTCGCCAAGTTCGGACTCGTCGAGGAGGCGGAGGGCGGCCACGGCCGGCAGAAGCCGTGGCGGGCGACGGCGCGCTTCACGGACTGGCCCGGCTACTCGGACGACCCCGCGGTGGCGGAGGCGGCGGACGCGCTCACCGTCGCCGTCGCCGAGAACTACTTCCAGAAGATGACCAAGGCGCTGGAGACCCGCCGTGAACTGTCGCGCGCCTGGCAGGAGGCGGAGCAGTTCGGCGACAGATGGCTCCATCTCACCCCGGAGGAGCTGGTCGCGCTGGGCGCGAAGGTGGACGAACTGCTGGAGACGTTCGCCGACCGGGACACGGATCCCGCACTCCGTCCCGACGGCGCGGAGCGTGTCTCCTTCCTGCGGATCGCCTTCCTGGACCGGGACACCGCGGCCCCTGCCGGCCATCCGGCCGCCGACGACCCGGCCCCCGGCAACGACCCCGCCCACCAACCCGCCCCCGACCCCGCAGAGGAGTAGTCGTGAACGTCGCCGAGCGCGTGCCGGCGCTGCTGCGCGAACGCCCGTTCCGCCGGTACTGGACCGGCCAGACCGTCTCGCTCTTCGGCGACCAGGTGTCGTTCCTGGCGATACCGCTCGCGGCCGTCCTGGTGCTGCACGCGGATGCCGCGCAGATGGGCTGGCTCTCCGCCGCGGGTCTGCTGCCGGCCCTGCTGTTCTCGCTGCCGGCGGGGGCGTGGGCCGACCGGCGGGGCAGCAGGCGGCGCATCATGATCGCCGCCGACCTGGTCCGCGCGGCGCTGATGCTCTCGCTGCCCGCCGCCTACGCCCTGGACCTGCTGACCCTCACCCATCTGTATGTGATCGCCTTCGCTGTCGGCGCCTGCAGCGTCGCCTTCGACGTCTCCAACGCCACGCTCTTCGTCTCCCTCGTGCGGCCCGGCCGGTACGTGGACGGCAACGCGCTCGTCAACGGCAGCCGGGCCTTCTCCTTCGTGGCCGGGCCGAGCGTGGCCGGGCTGCTGGTGCAGATACTCGCCGCGCCGCTCACGCTGCTCGTCGACGCCGTCTCCTATCTCGTCTCGGCCGGCTATCTGGCCCGCATCTCCCCGGTGGAACCACCGGCCGCCCCGGCGGAGAAGGGGCACTTCACCGCCGGGCTGCGGTTCATAGCGGCCTCCCGGATCCTGCGCCCGCTGCTGGCCGCCGCCGCGACCGTGAACTTCTTCAACTTCGTCTTCCACACCATCGTCGTGCTCTACGCGGTCGGTGAACTCGGCCTGAACGCGGGCGTGCTGGGGCTGGTGATCGGTGCCGGGGCGGTCGGCGGACTCATCGGTGCGGCTCTCAGCGGCCGGATCGTCCGGCGGATCGGGATCGGCCCGGCGGTCGTCCTCGGCTTCGCGGTCTTCCCCACCCCGCTGATCCTGGTGCCGCTGGCCGGCGGACCCACCCCGCTGGTCCTCGGCCTGCTCTTCCTCGCCGAATTCATCTCCGGATTCGGGGTGATGGTGCTGGACATAGCCAGCGGCTCCCTGCAGAGCGCCGTCATCCCCGACCGGCTTCGGGCCCGGGTGACCGGGGCGTTCCGCATGTTCAACCACGGCATCCGCCCGCTCGGCGCCCTCGCGGGCGGCGTGCTCGGCACGGCACTCGGACTGCGGCCCACGCTGTGGATCGCCACCGTCGGCGGAGTGCTGTGCGTCCTGTGGCTGCTGCCCTCGCCGGTACCCCGGATACGCGAACTCCCGGACCAGGAGGAGATCCCGGCCCGGGAGGCCACAACGATGGAGCCGGCGTGACGCGGCACTTACCGCGCCGCCGCACCATCGCGCTGTTCTCAGCCCGCCGTGGCGGGCGCGGGCTCGTCCTCCAGACCCAGCTGCTCCTCCGGCACCGTGATCACCCAGCGGGTGTCCTGGCGGGGCCGCAGGTAGAACAGCCAGTACAGACAGGCGACGGCCACGATGCCGCCGGTGATCGCGAGGTCCTTGATCTCCTGCACGTACAGGACGTACGCCATCACCAGGATCAGGACCGCCGGGATCACGGGCCACAGCGGCATCCGCCACGCGGGCCGCGACTTGTGCCTGCCGCGCCGTGAGGCGAGGGCGCCGATCGCGACCAGCAGATACATTCCGGCGACCGCGACGCCGGTGACGTTGGTGAGCGTGTCCAGCGGCGCGAAGCAGAGCGCCGCACCCGGCACGCCGACCGCCAGGGTGGCCACCCACGGGGAGCCGAAGCGGCTGTTCAGGGTGGAGAACGCCTTGTTGACCGGCCGCGGCCAGGCGCGGTCGCGGGCGGAGGCGTAGAGCACCCGGGAGTTCTGGATGACCATGACGATGCCCGCGTTGATGATCGCCAGCGCGATGCACAGGCTGACGAACGTACCCACCGCGGAGTTGCTCCAGGCCTTCACCATCGCCGAGAGGTTGCCCTCGGTCAGCGTGTGCATGTCGGGCGCGCCCAGCGTGATCGCGATGGTGGGGACGATGACGACCACGGCACCGATGCCCAGCGTCCACAGCACGGTCCGTGAGACGTTCTGGCGCGGGTTCTCCATCTCCTCCGACAGGTACACCGCGGTGCTGAAGCCCTGCAGCACGAAGAGCGCCACGGCCAGCCCCGCGACGATCGCGCCGCCGGTGAGGGCGGCGGTGGCCGGGCTGCCCGGAGCACCGCCCGTCGCCTCGACGACCGGGTGGATGAGCGTGGACGCAGAACGGGAGGAGTGCGAGAAGCCGAGGACGGCGACGACCCCGGCCGCGATGACCTCGAGGACCAGGAAGACGCCGGTGATCCAGGCGTTCGCCCGCAGATCGAGCAGGCCCATGACGGTGGCGAGCAGCATGACGCCCGCGCCCGCCCACTGGGCGTTGATGTGCATGATCGGTTCGAGGTACTCGCCGGTGCCGAGCGCGATGATCGGCGGCACGATCATCACCACGATCAGCGACAGGATGAAGACGATCCAGCCCGCCAGCCGGCCGATCAGCGTCCCGACCATGGCGTACTCGCCGCCCGCGCTCGGGATGAGGGTGCCCAGCTCGGAGTAGCAGAAGGCCACCGCGATGCACAGGACGGCCGCGATCACGATGGTCAGCGCCGTCCCGGTACCCAGATCCCCGAAGAGGCCCGGCACGATGACGAAGAGCGACGAGGCGGGCGTCAGGCAGGACAGCGTCAGCAGCGTGCCGCCGACCACGCCGATGGACCGGGTGAGGGCCTTCGGCGGGGTGACGGGCGGCGCGATGGGGGAGTGCGGAGGACGCAGCGTGTCAGTCATGCGGGGTCCGATCGGATGGTGCTGAGGGGGCTTACCGCCTCCGGTCCAGGGAAAATCGAAGCGGAACGGCCGCTTCATCCCCGGCATCAAACCCCGGGCGCCAAGAACGCGTCAAGAGATTCAGAACAACGAAATCCGTCGTCAATATTGCCGTTCCATGGTGTATGCGAAGCAATGGATCACCCGAGCTATCGAACTCGATAGATTCCTGTTAGAGCAGCCACTGCCCATCCCGCATCAGGTCCCGCTCCTTCAACTCGGCCACCGTGCCCCAGGCCTGGACGGTGTGCGGCTGGACCCGGAACCACAGGTAGGACGGTCCGTCGCCGCGCGGATCCCAGTCGCCCTTCGCGGCGAAGGCGTCACCGATTTCGACGGGCAGCTCCGCCGCGGTCAGGGTGCTGGCCGTGGCGTCGATCTGGACGACGTCACGGGTGTGCCCCAGGCAGACCCGCACCAGCCCGCTGTCCCGCAGATTGCGGCCGGTGGGATTCGTACCGCGGGTGGACAGCCACAGCGCCTCGCCGTCCCACAGGAAGAACAGCGGCACCAGGCACGGTGCCCCCTGGGCGTCGGCGGTGGCCACCCAGACGTCCGCGTCGTGTTCGAGCCGGTGCAGCGCCTCGTCCTTGCGCTGCTTCAGGCTCCGGGGCCCGTCCGGAAGGGGCGGGACGGCAGCGGCGGAAGAGGCGGCAGGCGTGAGCGGTGCGGCAGGGGTCGTCATGCCCCGGGACGCTACCGAACGCCCGCGGACGCCACCATGGGCCGCGGCCCTACATCTCCGGACCTAGGCCTCGCCCGGCAGATCTCCGGACCTAGGCCCCGTCCGGCAGATCTCCTGACCTGGGCCCCGTCCGGCGTCCGGCCACGCGCGGCGCTACTCGCGGGGCTGTTCCCGCCAGCCGTCGAACTCCTCCGCCAGGGCGTGCAGGGCGGCGCCCTCGAGGCGGCCCTCCTCGTCCTCCACCACGACCAGCCACTGGGCGTCCTCGGCGTCGTCCTCGCCGGCCAGCGCGTCACGGACGAGCTGTGGCTCGAAGGGGAGGCCGAAACGCTCCATGGCCGCCTCGGCGGCCTCCTCGGCGGCATCGCGGTCGGGCAGCACCAGGACATGTCGTACGTCGCTCACCGGACCATTCTCCGCCATGGCCGCCGCTGTCAGTACCCCGTGGGATGCTGGTCGGCGATGGCCAGGAAGAGTTCCCCAGACGATCTGCTCGCTCCGCTCACGCTCGCCGTGGGCCAGGAGGACCTGCTGCTCGACCGCGCCGTGCGGGAGGTGATCGTGGCGGCGCGCGCCGCCGACGCCGACACCGATGTGCGCGACCTCGCCCCCGGAGTGCTGCAGCCCGGCACCCTCGCTGAGCTGACCAGCCCCTCGCTCTTCGCCGAGCGCAAGGTCGTCATCGTGCGCGACGCGCACGACCTCGGCGCGGACACGATCAAGGACGTGAAGGCGTACCTGGACGCGCCCGCCGAGGAGATCACCCTGGTGCTGCTGCACGCGGGCGGTGCCAAGGGCAAAGCCCTGCTGGACGCGGCCCGCAAAGCGGGGGCCCGCGAGGTCGCCTGCCCGAAGATGACCAAGCCGGCCGACCGGCTGGCGTTCGTCCGGAGCGAGTTCCGCACCCTGGGCCGTTCCGCGACCCCCGAGGCCACCCAGACGCTGGTCGACGCCATCGGCAGCGACCTGCGCGAGCTGGCCAGCGCCGCCGCCCAGCTCGTCGCCGACGTCGAGGGGACGATCGACGAGGCCGTCGTCACCCGCTACTACACCGGCCGCGCCGAGGCCACCGGCTTCGAGGTCGCCGACTTCGCCGTCACCGGCCGGACCGCGGAGGCGCTGGAGCGGCTGCGCTGGGCCCTCTCGGTGGGCCAGCCGCTGCCCGGCATCACCTTCGCCCTCGCCTCGGGCGTGCGCGCCATCGGCAAGCTCGCCTCCGCCCCGCGCGGCGCCAACCCCGGCCAGCTCGCCCGTGACCTGGGCATGCCCCCGTGGAAGATCGACCGGGTGCGCCAGCAGATGCGCGGCTGGACCGGCGACGGAGTCTCCGCCGCGCTGCGCGCCGTCGCCGAGGCGGACGCCGCGGTCAAGGGCGGCAGCGCGGACCCCGCCTACGCCCTGGAGAAGGCCGTCGTGGCGGTGGCCCGCGCCGCCCGCGACCGCTCGTAGCAGCCCGGCCGGCTGCTCCTGCGGTCGCGGGCGGTCCGGTAGGTCTCCGGCCGGACCCGGCCCGCCCCGGCCCGCTCCGTCCGCCCCGCTCAGTTCTTCAGCTTGGCCAGCGTCGCGGTGGTGGAGCTCTTCACCCAGCTGGTGACCTCGCTCACCGTCGGCGGGGTCTTGTCCTTGTCGAGCGAGGACAGGTACATGCTCCAGGCCATCTGGTACGTCATCCAGCCGTCCCGTACGGCCAGCGTCACCGAGCGCGAGCCCGACGAGCCGCTGATCGTGTCCTCGGTGACCAGATAGGCCGCGTCACCGAGGCCGGGGACCTTCTCGGCCTTGTAGTCGCCCTTGCGCTGTGTGTAGCTCTCCCACCGCGCCACGAACTCGGCCGACGGATCGGTCACCTTGTGCAGCTGCACCGTGGTGTTCAGATAGGCGTCCGCGTAGCCAGACCCCGACATCTTCAGGTCCATGTCGCAGTACATGTCGTCCAGTGCGTCGTGCTTGAGCGTGTACGTCACCGGGGAGCTGTCGTTCTCCGGGTATTTGCCCTTGAAGGCCGAGACGTCGGTGGCCGTGCAGACATCGGACTGGATCTTGTAGCCCTTGAGGTCGGCGGTCGCGGTGTCCTTGTCCTTCCCGCCGAGCAGGAGCACCCCGCCGCCCCAGAGCGCGGACGCGACCACCGCGCCGACGGCCGCCCACAGCACGGCCTTCCCGGCGCCGGAGCCACCGCCCGGCGGCGGAGGCAGCTGCGGTATCGGCGGACCCTGCGGCCCGTAGTACGACCCTGGCTGGCCCGGCTGCTGCGGTACCTGGTGCGGCGCGGGCTGCGCGTACGGGTTCTGCTGGGCCGGAACCGGCGGCCCGAACCCGGGCGAGGGCTGCGCGGCGGACTGGGGACCCGGATACGGGTAGGCGCTCGGCTGATCAGGCGGCGTCGACATGCCGTGAGGATAGGGCAACGCCGAAGGCCCCGCTGCCGTCCCGTGAGGATGGCTGCGGGGCCTTCGGATGATGCTGTGTGCGCCGCACCCGCGTGGCGAACGGCCGAGCGCGGCGCGATGTCTTTCGGTTGCCGGTCCGGGCGGTAGAGGGGCCGCTGGTTCCGTTTCCGGCGAGCTGGGGCCCAGGGGCCCCGGTCAAACGGTCAGGCCTTGATCGAGGCGACCTTGTGAGCCAGCGCGGACTTCTTGTTCGCGGCCTGGTTCTTGTGGATGACGCCCTTGCTGACGGCCTTGTCGAGCTTCTGCGCGGCCTCGCGGTTGGCGATGGTGGCCTTCTCGACGTCACCGGTCGCCGCGGCCTCGCGGGCCTTGCGGATCGCGGTCTTGAGGGAGGACTTGACCGCCTTGTTGCGCAGGCGCGCCTTCTCGTTGGTCTTGTTCCGCTTGATCTGGGACTTGATGTTCGCCACGAAAGAGCCTTCTCAGGTTCGGGTACTTTGCATAGACACTTGACTGAGCGCCTCGGGTCACAGGGCACGAGGCACAGTGCTCCAGGCTACCAGCCGCCCGCACGACCTCCCAAACCGGTCCCAGGCCTCCAGTCATGGGACGATGGGGGTCAACGTATCGATCCGCCTACAGACGTCAGACGTCAAGCGTCGAGAAACAGGACCCTGCGTGCCCGCGACCCCGATCAATGTTCCGCAGCCGAGCCGTACCGACCCGGCGCTGATCCGTAACTTCTGCATCATCGCGCACATCGACCATGGCAAGTCGACGCTCGCCGACCGGATGCTCCAGCTGACCGGTGTGGTCGATCCGCGGCAGATGCGTGCCCAGTATCTCGACCGCATGGACATCGAGCGTGAGCGTGGCATCACGATCAAGTCCCAGGCGGTCCGGCTGCCCTGGGCGCCCACGGACGGCGACGCCACGGCCCCGACCCACATCCTGAACATGATCGACACTCCGGGCCACGTGGACTTCACGTACGAGGTCTCGCGGTCGCTCGCCGCCTGCGAGGGCACCGTCCTCCTGGTCGACGCGGCGCAGGGGATCGAGGCCCAGACCCTCGCCAACCTGTACCTGGCGCTGGAGAACGACCTCGCGATCATCCCGGTGCTCAACAAGATCGACCTGCCGGCCGCCCAGCCGGAGAAGTTCGCCGAGGAGCTGGCGCACATCATCGGCTGCGAGCCGTCCGATGTGCTCAAGGTCTCCGCGAAGACCGGCGTCGGCGTGGGCGACCTGCTGAACGAGGTCGTGAAGAAGGTGCCGGCCCCGGTCGGCGCCAACATCTCCGAGGCCCCGGCCCGCGCGATGATCTTCGACTCGGTCTATGACTCCTACCGTGGCGTGGTCACGTACGTGCGGGTCGTGGACGGTGAGCTCAAGAAGCGCGAGCGCATCCAGATGATGTCGACCGGCGCGACCCACGAGCTGCTGGAGATCGGCATCTCCGGTCCGGAGATGACGCCCTCCGACGGCCTCGGGGTCGGTGAGGTCGGCTACATCATCACCGGTGTGAAGGACGTCCGGCAGTCCAGGGTCGGTGACACGATCACGTCGCAGTCCAAGGGCGCCACCGTGGCCCTGGGCGGCTACAAGGATCCCAAGCCGATGGTGTTCTCCGGCCTGTACCCGCTCGACGGCTCGGACTACCCGGAGCTGCGCGAGGCGCTGGACAAGCTCCAGCTCAACGACGCCGCGCTGGTCTACGAGCCGGAGACGTCCGCCGCGCTCGGCTTCGGCTTCCGCGTCGGCTTCCTCGGCCTGCTGCACCTCGACGTGGTCCGCGAGCGGCTGGAGCGCGAGTTCGGCCTGGAGCTGATCGCCACCGCGCCCAACGTGGTCTACCGCGTGGTGATGGAGGACCGCTCCGAGCACATCGTCACCAACCCGAGCGAGTTCCCCGAGGGCAAGATCACCTCGGTGTACGAGCCGATGGTGAAGTCGACGATCCTCGCGCCCAACGAGTTCGTCGGCGCGATCATGGAGCTCTGCCAGTCCCGCCGCGGCTCGCTGCTCGGGATGGACTACCTGTCGGCGGACCGCGTCGAGCTGCGCTACGACCTGCCGATGGCCGAGATCGTCTTCGACTTCTTCGACAACCTGAAGTCCAAGACCCGCGGCTACGCGTCGCTGGACTACGAGCCCAAGGGCGAGCAGACCGCCGACCTCGTCAAGGTCGACATCCTGCTGCACCACGACAAGGTGGACGCGTTCTCCGCCATCCTGCACAAGGACAAGGCGTACGCGTACGGCGTCCGGATGGTCGACAAGCTGCGCAAGCTGATCCCGCGGCAGAACTTCGAGATCCCGATCCAGGCCGCGGTCGGCAGCCGCGTCATCGCCCGTGAGACGGTGCGCGCGATCCGCAAGGACGTGCTCGCCAAGTGCTACGGCGGCGACATCTCCCGTAAGCGCAAGCTGCTGGAGAAGCAGAAGGAAGGCAAGAAGCGGATGAAGATGGTCGGCAGCGTGGAGGTCCCGCAGGAGGCCTTCATCGCGGTGCTGTCCACGGACTCCGACGGCGGCGGCAGCGAGAGCAAGGGCAAGAAGTAGTTCTTCGCGTCACACTCCGCGCCCAGGGCGCCCCACCGGAAACGGAGGGGCGCCCTCCGCGCATCCGGCCCGGTTCGCGGGCACAACCCCCACCTGCGACGCGTCCGAAGCATGTACCTGGCACCTACACGATTGGTTACGGTTGCAACGAGCGGCCCTGAGCCCCTTACGCGCCGGGCGATGGGCCTCTACTCTGATCGCGACGCAGAGGTTACTGGTGAGTTAACAGAGCAGGCGCGGGCCCGGAGGATGTCGTGACAGAGACACAGACGCTGATCGAGACCCGACCGCCATCCGTGGCGACACTCTTCCTCGAACGGGTGGAGTCGACTCCCGACGCGGAGGCATACCGCTACCCCGTGATCGACGCGGCCGGGGGCCCGGACAGCTGGCGTTCGCTGACCTGGGGCCAGGCCTCGGGACGGTTGTTCGCCATCGCGGCCGGTCTGATGGACCTCGGGATCCGTCCCGAGGAGCGGGTGGCCATCGCCTCCGCGACCCGGGTCGAGTGGATCCTCGCCGACCTCGGAGTGCTGTGCGCGGGTGCGGCCACGACGACGATCTACCCCAGCACCAACGCCGACGAGACGGCCTTCATCCTCGCCGACTCGGGCAGCCGCGTGCTGATCGCGGAAGACGCCGTACAGGTCGGCAAGGCCCGCGAGCGGCGGGCGGAGCTTCCGGAGCTCGCCCATGTGGTCGTGATCGACGCCACCGGCGTCGAGGGCGCCGACGGTTCCGGTGACGGCTGGGTGCTCTCGCTCGACGAGCTGGAGCGGCGCGGAACGGCGTATCTGGAGAAGCACCCGGAGGCCGTCAAGGACGCCGTCGGTGCCATCACCCGCGACCAGCTCGCGACGCTGATCTACACCTCCGGCACCACCGGCCGCCCCAAGGGCGTCCGGCTGCCGCACGACTGCTGGGCCTACATGGCCCGCGCGATCCAGTCGGTCGGCCTGCTCGACGAGAACGACGTCCAGTACCTGTGGCTGCCGCTGGCGCACGTCTTCGGCAAGGTGCTCACCGCCGGCCACATCACCATCGGCCACGTCACCGCCGTGGACGGCCGGGTCGACAGGATCATCACCAATCTGCCGCTGATCCAGCCGACCTACATGGCGGCCGTGCCCAGGATCTTCGAGAAGGTCTACAACGGCGTGGCGGCCAAGGCCCGCGCGGGCGGCGGCGCCAAGTACAAGATCTTCAAGTGGGCCTCGGAAGTGGCCCGCGAGTACGCCAAGGTCACCCAGAACAACCTGCGCCTCACCGGCAAGGCCAGCGCCCCCTTCGGGCTGTCCACGAAGCACGCCGTGGCCGACAAGCTCGTCTACGCCAAGATCCGCGAGGCGTTCGGCGGCAACCTGCGGGCCTGCGTCTCCGGCTCCGCCGCGCTGTCGCCCGAGATCGGCTACTTCTTCTCCGGCGTCGGCATCCACATCCTGGAGGGCTACGGGCTCACCGAGTCCAGCGCCGCCAGCTTCGTCAACCCCGGTGAGTCGTACCGCACCGGCACCGTCGGCAAGCCGCTGCCCGGCCTCGAGGTCCGGATCGCCGAGGACGGCGAGATCATGCTGCGCGGCCCCGGCATCATGCAGGGCTACCACGGGCTGCCGGAGAAGACCGCCGAGGTCCTCGAGCCCGACGGCTGGTTCCACACCGGTGACATCGGCGAGCTGTCCGCGGACGGCTTCCTGACGATCACCGACCGCAAGAAGGACATCATCAAGAACTCGAACGGCAAGTACATCGCGCCCGCCGCGGTGGAAGGCCAGTTCAAGGCGGTCTGTCCGTTCGTCAGCAACGTCCTGGTGATCGGCGCGGACCGCAACTTCTGCACCGCGCTGCTCGCCCTGGACGAGCCGACGATCCTCGGCTGGGCCACCGAGAACGGGCTCGAGGGACGGAGCTACGCCGAGGTCGTCGCCTCCCCGCAGGCCCGCGAGATGATCGAGGGCTATGTGGCGCGGGTCAACGAGGACCTGCAGCGCTGGCAGCAGATCAAGCAGTTCCGGCTGCTGCCCCGCGACCTCGACGTCGAACACGGCGACCTGACCCCGAGCCTCAAGCTCAAGCGGCCGGTCGTCGAGCGCGAGTTCCAGTCGCTGATCGACGACATGTACGCGGGATCGCGCGAGGCCTGAGACCAGGCCGGGCGAGCCCGGCGGCGGTCCGTCCCCGAGCGGGTGGGACGAGCGCCGCCGCCGGGGGCGGACAATGGGGTCATGCCTTCCGTACTGCCTGATGGTGAGCCGATGCCCGAGGACGGGGCGCTGCCCGCGAGCGCGCTCGCAGGGGCGGGCGCCCGGCCGCTGGGGTTCTATCTGCACGTCCCGTACTGCGCCACGCGCTGCGGCTACTGCGATTTCAACACCTACACCGCGAGCGAGCTGCGCGGCTCCGGCGGGGTCCTCGCCTCACGGGAGAACTACGCGGACCACCTGATCGACGAGGTCCGGCTCGCCCGCAAGGTGCTCGGCGACGACCCGCGCCAGGTCGAGACCGTCTTCGTCGGCGGCGGCACCCCGACGCTGCTCCCGGCCGCCGACCTGGTCCGGATGCTGGCCGCGATCCGCGCCGAGTTCGGCTTCGCGCCGGGCGCGGAGATCTCCACGGAGGCCAACCCCGAGTCCGTCGACCCGGCCTACCTCGCGGAGCTGCGGGCGGGCGGCTTCAACCGGATCTCGTTCGGCATGCAGAGCGCCAAGCAGCACGTCCTGAAGATCCTGGACCGCAAACACACCCCGGGCCGGCCGGAGGCCTGTGTCGCGGAGGCGCGCGCCGCCGGCTTCGACCACGTCAACCTGGACCTGATCTACGGCACGCCGGGCGAGTCGGACGACGACTGGCGGGCCTCGCTGGACGCGGCGATCGGCGCCGGACCCGACCACGTCTCCGCGTACGCCCTGATCGTCGAGGAGGGCACCCAGCTGGCGCGGCGGATCCGCCGCGGCGAGGTGCCGATGACCGACGACGACGTGCACGCCGACCGGTACCTGATCGCCGACGAGCGGTTCGCCGCGGCCGGATTCGACTGGTACGAGGTGTCGAACTGGGCGACGACCGAAGCGGGGCGCTGCCGGCACAACGAGCTGTACTGGACCGGCGCGGACTGGTGGGGCGCGGGCCCCGGCGCGCACAGCCACGTCGGCGGCGTGCGGTGGTGGAACGTCAAGCACCCGGGCGCGTACGCGCAGGCGCTGTCCGAGGGGCGCAGCCCCGGCGCGGGACGGGAGCTGCTGGCGGACGAGGACCGGCGCGTCGAGCGGATCCTGCTGGAGCTGCGGCTGGCGGCGGGGTGCCCGCTGGGGTTGCTGGCACCGGCGGGGGCGGCGGCCGCGGCGAAGGCGGTAACGGACGGTCTCCTGGAGGCCGGTCCTTACGCCGACGGGCGGGCCGTACTGACGTTGCGGGGGCGCCTGCTGGCCGACGCGGTGGTGCGGGACCTGGTCGACTGAGGCCACCCCCGCGCCGGCGGGGACAACGCTCTGCTCGGCCGAGTGGACGAACTGATCGACGGCTCACCTCCGCGCAGGCGGAGAGCATTCGACCAGATCCCTTCGTGGGAACGACGACGGGCAGCGCTGGGTCACGGTGCGGCAGAGCCCATCGTCACGTGGTCGATGAGGTGCTCGACAGCTCCCAGGAGCGCCGGTTCCACGTCCTTGTACGTGTGGACCGACGCCAGGATCCGCTGCCAGGCCTCGCCGGTGGTCTCCCGCCAGCCCAGCGCTTCGCAGACGCCGGTCTTCCAGTCCTGGCCGCGCGGTACCGAGGGCCAGGCGGGGATGCCGACGGAGGAGGGCTTCACGGCCTCCCAGACGTCGATGTAGGGGTGGCCGACGACGAGGACGTCGGCGACGCCGGAGACCTGGCTCGCGAGCCGGGACTCCTTGGAGCCCGGCACCAGGTGGTCGACGAGGACGCCGAGCCGTGCGTCCGGGCCGGGGGAGAACGCGGCGACGATCGCCGGCAGGTCGTCGATGCCCTCCAGGTACTCGACGACGATGCCCTCGACGCGCAGGTCGTGGCCCCAGACCCGCTCGACCAGCTCCGCGTCGTGCCGGCCCTCCACGTAGATCCGCCCCGCCCGCGCCACCCGGGCGCGGGCGCCTTGGACCGCGATCGAGCCCGACGCGGACAGCAGCGGCCCGCGCTGCGCGCCGGGACCGCCGGTGCGGGGGCGGACGAGGGTGACGGGTTCGCCGTCGAGCAGGAAGCCGCGCGGCTCCATGGGGAAGACCCGGTGCTTGCCGAAGCGGTCCTCCAGCGTCACGGTCAGCCCCTCCGCCGTCTTCTCGCAGCGGACCACCGCCCCGCAGAAGCCCGTCGAGACCTCCTCCACCACCAGATCCGGCTCCGCCGCCACCTCGGGCGCGGGCACGCTCTTCTTCCAGGGCGGGGTGAGGTCGGGACCGTACTCTCTGCTGCGCATGGGCGGATCGTATCCAGGACAGCGTCCTGGGCGGGGGCTACGACGCGGTGAACCGGGCCGTCAGGGCGTCGCGTTGGGCGCGGACGAAGCGGGCGTCCACGGCGGCGCCGTGGCCGGGGACGTAGACGGCGGTCTCGCCGCCCACCGCCAGCAGCCGGTCGAGGGTGGCGGGCCAGGCGGCGGGGACGGCGTCGGGGCCCGCCTGCGGTTCGCCGGACTCCTCGACGAGGTCGCCGCAGAACACGACGGCGGGCGTTCCGGGCACGTACACGGCCAGGTCGTGGGTGGTGTGGCCGGTGCCGGGGTGGAAGAGCAGGGCGGTGCGGCCGCCGCCGAGGCCGAGTTCGTACCCGTCGTTGACGAGCCGGTCCGGGCGCACCAGGACGTCCGCCGCCTCGGCCGCGGGCCCGGGGTCGACGCCGTGCGTGACCGCGTCCTCGCGGAGCGCGTCGCGGCCGCGCTCCAGGCAGCCGTCGAGTGCCCGGTGCCCGTACACCCGCACCCCGGAGAAGGCGGCGGCGCCGAAGACATGGTCGAAGTGGGCGTGGGTGAGAGCGATGTGCGTCACAGGGCGGCCGGTCAGTTCCCGCACCTGCAGCCGTAGTCGAGCGCCCTCGGCGAGGGTGGAGCCGGTGTCGATGAGCAGTACGCCCTCGTCACCGACGACCAGGCCGATCGTGACGTCGAGGAAGGGAAGACGGCGGCGGGCGACGCCGGGAGCCAGGTGCTCCCAGCCGTCGGCGCCGGACTCTGCGGTATCCACCCTGTGACGCTATCGCCGGGGGACCCTCCCCGCGCGCTACCGTTGCGACCCTTGCCGGGGCCTTGCTACTCCGCCGTACACTGACTGCGGGGGATGCTGGCACTCGTATCGGATGAGTGCCAGGCCACGGCAGTGCTGGTGCGGGATCTACGGCTGGAGGTGTGCGCGATGCTCAGCGAACGCAGACTCGAAGTACTGCGCGCCATCGTCCAGGACTATGTGGGCACCGAGGAGCCGGTCGGCTCCAAGGCGCTCACCGAGCGCCATGGCCTGGGCGTCTCGCCGGCCACGGTGCGCAACGACATGGCGGCGCTGGAGGACGAGGGCTACATCCACCAGCCCCACACCAGTGCGGGCCGGATCCCGACGGACAAGGGCTACCGGCTGTTCGTCGACAAACTAGCCGGGGTGAAGCCGCTCACGTCCGCCGAGCGGCGCGCGATCCAGAACTTCCTGGACGGCGCGGTGGACCTCGACGACGTGGTGGGCCGCACCGTACGGCTGCTCGCGCAGCTCACCCGGCAGGTCGCCGTCGTCCAGTACCCGTCGCTCACCCGCTCCTCGGTGCGGCACGTCGAGCTCCTGGCGCTGGCCCCGGCCCGGATCATGCTGGTCCTCATCACCGACACCGGACGGGTCGAGCAGCGGCTCATCGACTGCCCGGCGCCGATGAGCGACACGCTGCTCGCCGATGTGCGGGCCCGGCTGAACGCCCGGGTGGTGGGCCGCCGGTTCGCGGACGTCCCGCCGCTGGTGGCGGATCTGCCGGACGGCTTCGAGTACGACGACCGGCCGTCGGTGTCGATCCTGCTGGCGACGCTGCTGGAGACGCTCGTCGAGGAGACCGAGGAGCGCATCATGCTCGGCGGCGCGGCGAACCTGACGCGCTTCAACCACGACTTCCCGCTGACGATCCGGCCGGTCATGGAGGCCCTTGAGGAGCAGATGGTGCTCCTCAAGCTCCTCGGCGAGGCCAACGACTCGGGCATGACCGTGCGGATCGGGCATGAGAATTTTCACGAGGGCTTGAATTCCACATCCGTTGTGGCGGTCGGCTACGGTTCGGGCGACGAGGCAGTCGCCAAACTCGGTGTGGTCGGACCGACCCGCATGGACTACCCCGGAACGATGGGAGCGGTACGCGCAGTGGCACGTTACGTCGGACAGATCCTGGCGGAGTCGTAGGTGGCCACGGACTATTACGCGGTCCTTGGCGTGCGCCGTGACGCCGGACAGGACGAGATCAAGAAGGCCTTCCGCCGCCTCGCGCGCGAGCTGCATCCGGATGTGAATCCGGATCCGAAGACCCAGGAGCGCTTCAAGGAGATCAACGCCGCGTACGAGGTGCTCTCGGACCCGGCGAAGAAGCAGGTCTACGACCTGGGCGGCGACCCTCTGTCGTCCTCCGGCGGCGGTGGCGCGGGCGGCTTCGGAGCCGGTTTCGGCAACTTCAGCGACATCATGGACGCCTTCTTCGGGCAGTCCCAGCAGCGCGGGCCGCGATCGCGGACCCGGCGCGGCCAGGACGCCATGATCCGGCTGGAGATCGAGCTGGACGAGGCGGCCTTCGGCACCACCAAGGACCTCCAGGTCGACACGGCGGTGACGTGCGGCACCTGCTCCGGCGAGGGCGCCGCGCCCGGTACGGCGGCGCAGACCTGCGACATGTGCCGTGGCCGCGGTGAGGTCTCGCAGGTCACCCGGTCCTTCCTGGGCCAGGTCATGACCTCGCGGCCGTGCCCGCAGTGCCAGGGCTTCGGCACCGTGGTGCCGACGCCGTGCCCGGAGTGCGCGGGCGACGGCCGGGTCAGGTCCCGCCGTACGCTCACGGTCAAGATTCCGGCGGGCGTCGACAACGGCACCCGCATCCAGCTGGCGGGCGAGGGCGAGGTCGGCCCCGGCGGCGGCCCCGCCGGTGACCTGTACGTGGAGATCCGGGAGCTTCCGCACCCGACCTTCCAGCGGCGCGGCGACGATCTGCACTGCACGGTCACGATCCCGATGACGGCGGCGTCCCTGGGCACGAAGTGCCCGCTGGAGACGCTCGACGGCATGGAGGAGATCGACGTCCGGCCCGGTACCCAGTCCGGCCAGTCGATCCCGTTGCACCAGCGCGGGGTGACCCATCTGCGGGGCGGCGGCCGTGGTGACCTGATCGTGCACGTCGAGGTCATCACGCCCAACAAGCTCGACGCCGCGCAGGAGGACCTGCTGCGGCAGCTGGCCAAGTTGCGCGGCGAGGAGCGGCCCACCGGTCACTTCCAGCCCGGCCAGCAGGGGCTGTTCTCCCGGTTGAAGGACGCTTTCAACGGCCGCTGAGGCCATCGGCGGCGTCCGGCGGGGCCGCCGGCTCCGACCGTCCCCCGGCCTCCGGCCGGGGGTACCCCCATTGGGCGGGCCCGACCTGTTCGGGCCCGCCCGGCGTGAAACGATGGGCGTATGTCCGCGTTGACCGATCTCTCGTCGTTCTCGGCGTTCCCGATCATCCAGGCGCCGATGGCCGGCGGCGGGTCCACCCCGCGGCTCGCCGCGGCCGTGAGTGACGCCGGCGGCCTGGGTTTCCTCGCCGCCGGGTACAAGACGCCGGAAGCGATGTACGAGGAGATCCGGCAGCTGCGCGGCCTGACGTCGAACCCCTTCGGCGTGAATCTCTTCACTCCGCAGCCCGACACCGCCGACCGGTCCGCCGTCGAGGTCTACGCCGAGCAGCTCGCGGGCGAGGCCGCCTGGTACTCCACCCCGCTCGGCGACCCCGAATCGGGGCAGGACGACGCGTACGACGCCAAGGTCGCGATCCTGCTGGACAATCCGGTCCCCGTCGTCAGCTTCACGTTCGGCTGCCCTGACCGGCCGGTCTTCGACGCGTTCGCGAAGGCCGGGACGTACACCGTGGTCACGGTCACCACACCCGGTGAGGCGCTCGCCGCCCAGTGGGCGGGCGCCGACGCGGTGTGCGTGCAGGGGACGGAGGCGGGCGGCCACCAGGGCACCCACCGGGACGATCCGGAGCTGGACCACGCGGGGTTCGGGCTGCTGTCGCTCGTTCCGCAGGTCCGTGACGCCGTCCAGCTGCCGATCATCGCGACGGGCGGGCTGATGCGCGGCAACCAGATCGCGGCCGTCCTGGCGGTGGGCGCGGACGCCGCGCAGCTGGGCACCGCCTTCCTCGTCTCTCCCGAGTCCGGGGCCAACGCGCTGCACAAGCGCGCCGTCACCGACCCGGTCTACGCCCGCACCGAGTTCACCCGGGCGTTCTCCGGGCGTCCGGCGCGCGGGCTGGTCAATCGCTTCATGCGCGAGCACGGGCCGTACGCGCCCGCCGGATATCCGCAGATCCACCATCTGACCGCGGGCATCCGCAAGGCCGCCGCGGCGGCCGGTGATCCGCAGGCGATGGCGCTGTGGGCGGGGCAGGGACACCGGCTGGCCCGCGACCTGCCGGCGGGCGAACTCGTCGCCGTGCTCATGGAAGAACTCAACGCAGCACGGAAGGCCTTCGGATGACCGCGCCGGTATTCATCGTCGAACCCGGGCAGTTGCGGGACGGGTCGCGGAGCGGCGGACGGCTGGTGCTGTCCGGTGCCGAGGGGCGGCACGCGGTGTCCGTGCGGCGGCTCGCGGTCGGCGAGGAGATCGTCCTGACGGACGGCGAGGGCGCCGGAGCGTACGGCGTGGTCGCTTCCGTCGAGGGCAAGGACCGGCTGGAGGTCGCCGTCTCGGAGCTGCGCACCGAACCGGCGCCGGCCCCGCGGATCACCGTCGTCCAGGCGCTGCCGAAGGGCGACCGCGGCGAGCTGGCCGTGGAGACGATGACGGAGACCGGTGTCGACGCGATCGTGCCGTGGGCGGCGTCCCGGTGCATCACGCAGTGGCGCGGCGACCGGGGTGCCAAGGCGCTCGCGAAGTGGCGTTCCACGGCGCGGGAGGCCGCGAAGCAGTCGCGGCGGCTGCGGTTCCCCGAGGTCACGGAGCCGATGACGACCCGGCAGCTGGCGGGTCTGCTCGGCGGGGCGGCGTTCGCCGCCGTCCTGCACGAGGAGGGCTCCGCGCCGCTGGCCGATGCCGCGCTGCCGTCCGAGGGCGACATCGTGCTCGTCGTCGGCCCGGAGGGCGGGGTCTCGCCCGATGAGCTCGCCGCCTTCGCCGCCGCCGGGGCCAAGCCGTACCGGCTGGGCGCGACGGTGCTGCGGACCTCGACCGCCGGGGTCGCCGCGACCGCGCTGCTCCTCGGGCGCACCGGCCGCTGGTCCTGAGCGGTTCCGGCCGACGGGGTCGAAGACCGCTCGAAGAACGCCGAGGACCGCCGGCTGTGTGGCGAAATCCCGGTCCCGTAAGGGGCGTTCTACGTCGTGTGGGCGATGTGCGCGGGGCGGGACGGCGGGACCCTGCCGGTATGAAGCGTTTACAGCAGTGGGGAGTGGCCGGAGGCCTCGCACTGGCCGCGTTCGGCGGAGTGGTGGCGTGCGATCCGGCGAGTGGGATGACCGCTTCGGCGGTGTCGATCACCACGGACCAGCTGGGCACCCGGGCGTTGCAGGACCACGGGATCAAGGTGCAGTGGATGTCGTGCCACGCCTCGGTGGACGGCGCCACGACCGCCTCCGGCACGGCGAGCCCGCGGGTGTCCGGCGTACCGGTCAAGGGTGTCGCGTCCGTGGACTGTCAGGGCGAGACCACCGACAAGCAGAAGATCACCGTCACCGGCCGGGTGACGGAGCAACTCGACGGCCGCTGCGTGCGCGGCCGGCTGACCGCGCAGGTCGGCAAGCGTACGGTCTTCGACGTGAACGGACTGGGCGACTGCTCGGCGACGTCGGGGCCGTCCGGCAAAACCTCCGCCGCATCCGCCAGAAGCTGAAGACAAAGCGCTCGTTCGCGTCCTCGATCATGGTTAATGTGGCGGAGTGACACAGCCTTCGTACCTCCGGTATCCGCATGTAAACGGTGAGTTGGTCGCTTTTGTCGCCGAGGACGACGTCTGGGTGGCGCCGCTCGACGGCGGGCGCGCCTGGCGCGTCAGCGCCGACAACATGCCGGTCGACCATCCGCGCATCTCGCCGGACGGAACGACGGTCGCCTGGACCTCCACCCGCGACGGCGCGCCAGAGGTGCACGTGGCCCCCGTCGACGGCGGCCCGTCGCGGCGGCTGACGCACTGGGGCAGCGTGAAGACCTCGGTGCGCGGCTGGACGCCGGACGGCGAGGTCGTCGCGATCAGCACGCAGGGCCAGCCCTCGCTGCGCCGCACCTGGGCGCGGGCGGTGCCGCTGGACGGCGGGCCCGCGCGCACGCTGCCGTACGGGCCGGTCGGCGATCTGGCGTACGGGCCCGACGGCGCGGTGCTGCTGCTGTCGGCGACGATGGGCCGCGAGGCCGCGGCCTGGAAGCGCTACCGGGGCGGCACGGCGGGCAAGTTGTGGATCGACCTGACGGGCGGCGGCGACTTCGAGCGGCTGCACGCGGACCTCGACGGCAACCTCGAATCCCCGCTGTGGGTGGGCGAGCGAAGCGAGACGGGGGCACCCCCGGCCGAAGGTTGGGGGCGCATTGCGTTCCTCTCCGACCACGAAGGCACCGGCGCGCTCTACTCCAGCCTCCCGGACGGCTCGGACCTGCGCCGGCACACCCCCCTCGACGGCTTCTACGCCCGGCAGGCCGCGACCGACGGCACCCGCGTCGTGTACAGCTCCGCCGGTGAACTCCACCTGCTCGACGACCTGGAGTCGGCCACGCCGCGCCCGGTAGAGGTCCGCCTCGGCGGCCAGCGCACCGACCTCCAGCCGCACCCGGTCCGCGCCTCGCACCACCTCGGGGACGCCCGCCCGGACCACACCGGGCGCGGCAGCGCCGTCGAGGTCCGCGGCACCACCCACTGGGTCACCCACCGGGGCGGCCCGGCGCGCGCGCTCGCCGCGGAACCGGGGGTCAGGACGCGGCTGCCGCGCACCTTCGGCGGCGAGGGCGACCAGCAGGTCGTCTGGGTCACCGACGCCGAGGGCGAGGACGCCCTCGAACTCTCCCCCGCGGCCGGTCTGGCACCCGGCGCCACCCCCCGCCGGCTGGCGGCCGGCCGCCTCGGCCGGGTCCTGGAACTCGAAGTGTCGCCGGACGGGCACCGGATCGCCGTCGCCTCGCACGACGGCCGGGTGCTGCTCGTCGAGACGCAGACCGGCGAGGTGCGCGAGGTCGCGGCCAGCGACGCGGGCGATGTGACCGGTCTGGCGTTCTCGCCGGACTCGGCCTGGCTCGCCTGGTCGCACCCAGGCCCCGACCCGCTGCGGCAGCTCAGGATCGCCGCCACGTCGGACCTGTCCGTCGCCGACGCGACCCCGCTGCGCTTCAACGACTACGCGCCCGCGTTCACCCCGGACGGAAAGCATCTCGCGTTCCTGTCCGAGCGGGCCTTCGACCCGGTCTACGACGCCCACGTCTTCGACCTGTCCTTCCCCAACGCCTGCCGCCCGCACCTGATCACGCTGGCCGCCACCACCCCGTCGCCCTTCGGTCCGCAGCGGCACGGCCGCCCGGTCGAGGAGCCGGACGACGAGGGTAAGGACGACAAGTCCGAGGGCGAGAAGGACGCCGAGAGCGCCGACGGCGAGGACCGCCCCCGCGTCCCGGCCACCCGCGTCGACTTCGAGGGCATCGCCGACCGCATCGTCGCGTTCCCCGTCGAAGCCGGCCGGTACACCTCGCTGACCGCCGCCAAGAACGGCCTGCTCTGGCTGCGCCACCCGCTGCTCGGCACCCTCGGCACCGCCCTGGCCACGCCCGAGGCGCAGCCGCCCGGCAGCGTCCTGGAGCGCTACGACCTCAAGCAGCTGCGCGTCGAGGAACTCGCGGACGACGCCGAGGACTTCGCCGTCACCGGTGACGGCACCAAGGTGCTGCTGGCCGCGAACGGCCGGCTGCGCGTCGTACCCGCCGACAGCAAGTCGTCGGACGACGACGACTCGGACGCGAACATCACCGTCGACCTGTCGCGGATCCGGGTGACCGTACGGCCGCAGGACGAGTGGCGGCAGATGTACGCCGAGGCGCACCGGCTGATGCGCGACAACTTCTGGCGCGCCGACATGAGCGGCGTCGACTGGAACGCGGTCGGCGAGCGCTACAAGCCCGTCCTGGAGCGCGCCGCCACCCACGACGACCTCATGGACCTGATGTGGGAGGTGCAGGGGGAACTCGGCACCTCGCACGCCTACGTCACCCCGCCCGGCGGCCACCGGGACGCGCTGACCCGCCAGGGGCTGCTCGGCGCGGACATCGCCCGCGCGGAGGACGGCCGCTGGCAGTTCGTCCGCGTGCTGCCCGGCGAGTCCTCCGACCCGCAGGCCCGCTCCCCGCTCGCCGCACCCGGGGTCGCGGTGCGCGCCGGTGACAGCCTGCTGGCGGTCGACGGACACGCCGTCGACCCGGTCGCCGGGCCCGGCCCGCTGCTGACCGGTACGGCGGGCAAGCCCGTCGAACTGACCGTGGCCCCGGCGGACGGCGGCCCGGTCCGGTACGTCGTGGTGGTACCGCTCGCCGACGAGGAGCCGCTGCGGTACCACGACTGGGTCGCGGGCCGCCGAGCCCACGTCCACGAGCGCTCCGGGGGCCGGCTCGGCTATCTGCACGTCCCGGACATGGTCGGCTTCGGCTGGGCGCAGCTGCACCGCGATCTGCGGGTCGAGGTCGCCCGCGAGGGCCTGGTGGTGGACGTCCGCGAGAACCGCGGCGGGCACACGTCGCAGCTCGTCATCGAGAAGCTCGCGCGCCGCATCGTCGGCTGGGACCTGCCGCGCGGCCTGCGCGCGCAGAGCTACCCGCTGGACGCGCCGCGCGGACCGGTCGTCGCCGTCGCCAACGAGTTCTCCGGCTCGGACGGCGACATCGTCAACGCCGCGATCAAGGCCCTGAACATCGGCCCGGTCGTCGGCACCCGCACCTGGGGCGGCGTGGTCGGCATCGACAGCCGGTACGACCTGGTGGACGGCACGGCCGTCACCCAGCCCAAGTACGCCTTCTGGTTCGAGGGTTACGGCTGGGACGTCGAGAACCACGGCGTCGACCCGGACGTCGAGGTGCTGCAGCGCCCGCAGGACTGGGCAGCGGGCACCGATCCGCAGCTCGACACCGCCATCGACCTGGCCCTGGCATCCCTCGCCGAGCACCCGGCCAAGACACCGCCGCACCTGCCGTAGGGCCCGTCCTGACCGTGCCGGGCGGTGTCCGGCCGATACGATGCGCCTTTCGACGACCACTGTTTCCACGATGGAAGAGGGAGAAGCACCCGTGGCGGGAGAACCCCAGGCGGACTGCCTGTTCTGCAAGATCGCGGCCGGGGACATCCCGGCGACGATCGTCCGCGAGACCGACACGACGGTGGCGTTCCGCGACATCAACCCGCAGGCGCCCACGCATGTGCTGGTGATCCCGAAGGTGCACTACGCGGACGCCGCCGCGCTCGCGGTCGGCGACCCGCAGGCCGCCGTCGACGTGCTGCGCGAGGCGGGCGAGGTGGCGGCGGCGGAGAAGACCGTCGACCGCGGCTACCGGATCGTCTTCAACACCGGCGCGGGCGCCGGCCAGACCGTGTTCCACGCGCACGCGCACGTCCTCGGTGGGCGCGGCCTTGAGTGGCCCCCGGATAACCGCCTTGTCCATCCGTGAATTCGTGGTGCTCGGCACCGCCAGCCAGGTCCCCACCCGGCTCCGCAACCACAACGGCTATCTGCTGCGCTGGGACAGCGAGGGCATCCTCTTCGACCCGGGAGAGGGCACCCAGCGGCAGATGCTGCTGGCCGGCGTGGCCGCGCACGACCTGACCCGGATCTGCGTCACGCACTTCCACGGTGACCACTCGCTCGGTCTGGCCGGGGTGATCCAGCGGATCAACCTGGACCGCGTCCCGCACCCGATCGCGGCCCACTACCCCGCGAGCGGGCAGCACTTCTTCGAGCGGCTGCGCTACTCGACGGCCTACCGCGAGACGGCCGTGATCACCGAGGAGCCGGTCGCCGCTGACGGCGTGCTGGCCACCACGGAGGCCTTCACCCTCTCCGCGGCCAAGCTCTCGCACCCCGTCGAGAGTTACGGCTACCGCCTCGTCGAACCCGACGGCCGCCGTCTGATCCCCGCGCGCCTCGCCGCACACGGCATCACCGGCCCGGACGTGGGCCGGCTGCAGCGCGACGGGGTGCTCGACGGGGTGACCCTCGACGAGGTGAGCGAGGTCCGCACCGGCCAGCGCTTCGCCTTCATCATGGACACCCGCCTCTGCGACGGCGTCCACGCGCTGGCCGCGGGCTGCGACCTCCTCGTCATCGAGTCGACGTTCCTCAACGAGGACGAACACCTCGCCCGCGACCACGGCCATCTGACCGCGGGTCAGGCCGCCCAGGTGGCCGCCGAAGCCGGCGTCCGTCATCTCGTCCTCACCCACTTCTCGCAGCGCTACACCGACCCCTCGCTCTTCGGCCGGCAGGCGCGCGAGGCCGGCTTCGAGGGTGAACTGACCGTGGCGGAGGACCTGATGCGCATCCCGGTGCCGAAGCGCCGCTGAACGCCGCCCGGCTGAGCCCGCCCGGCTGGGGCAGGGTGGGTGACGCGGTCGACCCGGTCAAGATCGCCAAGGAGAGCTGGGAACGTGTGAAGGACCTCAGACGCCGTGGCGCTGTCCCTGAAGTGGAGCGCATGAGCCAGTGAACGACGACACGTGGAACGTCGGTATCGAATGCCCCGAGGACTGGATCCCGCTGCCCCTGGAGCCGGGCATCGACCTCGGCGCGTGGGCGCTGGAGCAGGCGGCGAAGCTGGCGGCGGCGCCGGCGGAGGTCGACGCCGACGCGCTGATGTACGACCTGCGGGAGCGGGCCGCCGACAGCCGGGGGCGGGAGCCGGTGTTCGCGTTCGGGCTGTATCCGGAGGGGTTCGAGGAGGCGCTCGCGGTGCTGGAGGTGGATGTCGTCCACCCCGACGACAAGGTGCCGTCGATCACGCTGGACTGGATCACCGAGGTCTTCGCGACCGGCGACTTCCAGGAACCGGAGGTGGAGCGGGCCGTGCTTCCGGCGGGGCCGGCTGTCCGCATCCGCCAGGGGCTGGCCGGCCGGGGGACCGGGCAGAGCGGTGAGCGCTCCCTGATGGAGACCGTCACCTACGGGGTGCGCCCGCCGGGGATCGAGAGCGCCGTCATGGTCCTCGTCTCCTGGACGGCGCCCGGCCTCGCCGACCTGATGACGACGGCGGCCGACCAGATCGTCCACACCCTCAAGATCACGGTGACGTGAGGGCGTGACGTGAGGGCGTGACGCAGGGCCGGGTCAGAACGAATACGGCCCGAAGCGGCCCCACGCGATCACCACGGCGAGGACCAGCAGGACCACCGACGGGAGGAGCTCCTTCGCCGTGTCCTTCTTGCGGAGGTGGTAGTTCGCCGCGCCGGCCATCGTCACGGCGAGGCCGGTGGCGGCGATCGGGGTGAGGATCGGCGCTATGTCCGTCGCGGCGGGGAGGATCAGGCCGATCGCGCCGAGGGCCTCCGCCGCGCCGATGAGCTTGACCATCCCGGCCGAGTAGTCGTTCACGAACGACATCGTGTCGGCGAGCTTCTCCTTGGGCCGGCTGACCTTCATCAGCCCGGACGCGAGGAAGGCGGCGGCGAGAACGCCCTGCAGGACCCAGAGGACGGTGTTCATGGGGGGACTCTTTTCGGGAGGTCGGGATGCCGGAATGTGGGGACGAACCTGAGGCGACCCTCATGTTCCTCAGGTTGAATACCGTACCACCGAACCTGAGGTATGCCTCCGGTTCGGTAGACTGGCGGACATGTCCGACTCCGACCGCTCTCGCTGCCCGAAGCGTGTCCTGCGGCGCGACGCGCAGCGCAACCGCGACGCACTGATCGCGGTCGCCCGCACCGCCTTCGCGCAGGACGGGATCGACGCGCCGCTGGAGTCGATCGCCAAGCGCGCCGGGGTCGCCATCGGCACCCTCTACCGGCACTTCCCGACCCGGCTCGACGTCATCGAGGAGATCTTCGCCGAGAAGCTCGCCGAGTGGCTGGCGGCGGCCGAGCGCGGGGCCGCCGCCGACGATCCCTGGGAAGGGTTCGCCGGGTATCTGGAGGACATGTGCGCCCTGCAGGCCGGCGACCGGGGGTTCAACGACCTGGCGTCGATGCGGCTGCCGTCGTCACCCGAGGTGGAACGGCTGCGGCTGCGCATCTTCGAGCTCAGCCGCGACATCCTGCACCGGGCCCAGCGGGCCGGTGCCGTACGCCCCGATCTCACGCCCGAGGACCTGGCCTTCCTCATCTGGTCGCAGGCGCGGATCACCCAGGCCACCCGGGAGGTCGCGCCGCGCGCCTGGCGGCGTCATCTCGCGCTGCTGCTGGACGGCTTCCGCGCCGAGCGCGCCCACCCGCTGCCCGAGCCCGCCATGACGCCCGCGCAGGTCGGCCTCGCCATGGCCGCCCTGGGCGGCAGCAGCTCCTGCCCCGGCTGAGGCTCCCGCCCCGGCTGAGGCTCGCCACGGCTGAGGCTCCCGCCCCCAGGCCATCGCACCGCGCTGACCTGTACCGTTGTACGACCCCTCGCCGCCGTACCGACTGTGAAGTGAATCCCCTGTGCCCATTCCCAAGGCTGAACTGCACCTCCACATCGAAGGCACCCTGGAGCCGGAACTGGCCTTCGCGCTCGCCGCGCGCGGCGGGATCTCGCTGCCGTACGCCGACGCCGACGAACTCCGCCGCGCCTACTCCTTCACGGACCTGCAGTCCTTCCTGGACCTGTACTACGCGCTGATGGCCGTGCTGCGCACCGAGGACGACTTCGCCGACCTCGCCGACGCCTATCTCGCGCGCGCCGCGGAACAGGGCGTACGGCACGCCGAGATCTTCTTCGACCCGCAGGCGCACACCGCGCGCGGCGTCGACATCGGCACCGTCGTCGAGGGGCTGTCCCGCGCGCTGGACGCCGGGCGGGAACGGCACGGCATCAGCACCCAGTTGATCATGTGCTTCCTGCGCGACGAGTCCGCGCAGTCCGCGCTGGACACCTTCGAGGCGGCAAAACCGTACCTCTCCCGGATCTCCGCCGTCGGGCTGGACTCCGCCGAGGTCGGCAACCCGCCGTCGAAGTTCCGCGAGGTCTACGAGCGGGCCGCCGCCGAGGGGCTGCGCCGCGTCGCCCACGCGGGCGAGGAGGGGCCGCCCGCGTACATCTGGGAGGCCCTCGACGTCCTGGGCGTCGAGCGCGTCGACCACGGCCTGCGCTCCCTGGAGGACCCGGAGCTCGTCGCCCGCCTCGTCCGCGACCGCATCCCGCTCACGCTGTGCCCGCTCTCCAACGTCCGGCTGCGCTGCATCGACCGCATCGAGGACCACCCGCTGCGCGCGATGCTCGACGCCGGCCTGCTGGCGACCGTCAACTCCGACGACCCCGCGTACTTCGGCGGATACGCCGGCGACAACTACGACGCGGTCCGTGCCGCGCTCGGCCTGGACGACGAGACGCTGCGCGGGCTGGCCCGCAACTCCTTCGAGGCGGCGTTCCTCGACGGTGACGAGGCCCTGCGGGCCCGCTACCTCGCCGAGGTCGAGGCGTATGTCTTCGACTGACGACGCCGACCCGGCCGGCGGCCCCTTGGAGCCGCGGCCGGGCCGGACGGTGCGCCTAACTCAGGGCGCCTACGGCAGGAAGTACATGGGGTTGGGGAGCTTGAAGGTCTTGTCCCCGTATCCGCCCTCGAGGTCGCTGTACTGGTCGCCGAAGTTGGCGACGATGTCGTAGCCGAGCGACTCGATGTGCTTGCGGGTGCCCGCCTTGTACTCGACCGTCGTGCAGGTCGCGCCGCACGGCAGGTACGCCGGCGGGCTCGTCTTGTTCTTCAGGAAGAAGTGCGCGGCGTCGGCGGCCGGCTTGTAGCCCGCGACGGCGAGGTTCGCGGTGGACGGGTCGCGCTGCGCCTCGGGGCGGCCGGTCAGGAAGAAGACCGTGATGCCGTGGTCCGACGCCCAGTTGACGAGGTCCGGCATGCCGAAGACCGGCGCCATGTTCTTGGTGCGGATGTACGTGTCGTTGGTGGCGGGCGTGTAGTTGAAGCCCACCTCCAGCTCGTAGTTGTACGTGAGCAGCGTCGTGTCGTCGACGTCGAGGACGATCGCGGGCTTGGCACCGTGCCCGTTCCCGTAGCCGCTCCCGTTTCCGTGACCCTCGTGCCGCAGGGTGTCCTTGAGGTAGTCCTTCGCCTTGCTCTCGATGCCCGCGACCTGCTGCGCGTAGCTGCTCTGCGGCGACGCGTCGTGCTCACCGGCGGCGTCCACGGTGTCGCCGTAGTACGCCTTGATCTCCGTGACGACGTTGGTGAGGTTGGGGATCTGCTTGTCGCTGCGCGGCACCGAGTTGCCGGCGGAGGCACCGCCGATTCCGTAGAGGGTGGCGCCGACCGCAAGGGTCGCGGCGGTGAGCGCCAGGGCTCGGGTCCGGGGCATGGCGGTGCTCCTTCACGTCATGTGCACGTCGGGTGATCCCGTGAACCTAGACCCATGATCATGGCTGGTCAAGGATGGTCTACGCGCGAGGATCCGGCGGCTGCAGCACAGCACCGGTCGGGGCGTCCCGCGCGACGCCCCGACCGGTGCTGTCCGTGAGACGGGCCGTCACTTCATCGTGAAGCCCTGCTCCTTGCCGAACGTCGTGATCCGGTCCTGCCAGGCGGACAGCGCGGCGGGGAGGTCGCCGCCGGGCTTGAGGGCCTGGCCGACCGAGTCCTTGTAGACGCTGTTCGCGTAGACCTGGAACGGCAGGTACTGCCAGCCGGGGCGGACCGCCTGGGACATCTGCGCGAAGATCTCGTTCGGCTTGGACCCGGGGAAGTACGGAACGGTCGCGCTCCGGAACGCGGGGTCGTCGAGCAGCACCTTGGTGGCGGGGAACAGGCCCACGTCCTTGTTGAGCGAGGTGACGGCCTCCGGGTCGGAGTCCAGCCACTGCGCGAAGGCCACGGACGCCGCCTTGTTGGCGCTCTGCGCGGTGACCGCGACCGAGGAGCCGCCGTTCTCGGCACTCGCCGGGGTGCCCGCGGTGGTCTGCGGCATCGGGGCGACGTCCCACTGGCCCTTGCTCTGCGGCATGTTCTGCTCCATGACGGCGGGGGCCCAGGCGCCGGTCATCCAGATCGCGTACTTGCCCGCGGCCATCGACTTCCACCAGGCGTCGTTCCAGCTCGGGGTGGTGTCGAGCAGCTTGTCCTTGAGCAGCGCGCCGTAGGTGCCCGCCCACTTCTGTGCCCCCGGGTCGCCCTTGAGGTCGGCCGCCACCCCGGTGGTCCCGGTGACCTTGTACGGGAAGCCGCCGGACTGCCAGATCATGCTGTTGCCGGTCCCCGCGTCCCCGGGGTCGGTGTAGGTGATGTACTTGTCGGGGTCGGCCGCGTGGATCTTCTTGGCGAGGGCGTTGAACTCGTCCCAGGTCCTGGGCGGCGTCGCGCCGAGCCCGGCCAGGACGTCCTTGCGGTAGAACATCGCCATCGGCCCGGTGTCCTGCGGTATGCCGTACATCCCGCCCGCGACGTTCACCTGGGACCACGCGGACGGCGCGAACTTGTCCTTGAGCCCGGTCGCGCCGTAGCCGGCGAGGTCGACGAGCTGCTTGGTGATGGCGAACTGCGGCAGCGCGAAGTACTCGATCTGGGCGACGTCCGGGGCACCCTTGCCGGCCTTGAGCGCTGCCTGCAGCTTGGTGTACTGCGCCTCGGACTGACCGACGTTGACGACCTTGACGTGGATCTTCGGGTACTTCTTCTCGAAGAGCGCCACCGTCTTGTCGATGTTCGGGACCCAGGTCCAGAACGTGATGTCCGCGGGCTTGCCGAGGGCCTCCCGCACCGCGGCCGGATCGGCCTGGGAACTGCCGCCGGTGCCGGTCCCCGAACCGCCGCAGGCGGTGAGTCCGAGGGCGAGCACCGCGGCCGTGGCGGCGGTGAGCAGCGATCTGTTCATCTGTGGGCACTCCTGGGAAGGGCGTACACGAGGGTGGGAACGCGGAAGGGTGATGCCGTTGCCGCTTGATGCGGTTACTGCCTGGCGCCGTTGCTGGCTGACGCCGTTACTGCTGGACGTCGTTACTGCTTGACGCCGCCGGCGGCGAGACCGGACTGCCAGAACCGCTGGAGGAACAGGAACGCCACGATCAGCGGGACGATGGCCAGCAGGCTGCCGGTGAGCAGCAGCGGATACATCGGCTGGGTACCGCCGGAACCCCCGTTCGCCAGGGAGTTCCACTGGTTGAGGCCGACGGTCAGCGGGAACCACTTCGGGTCGTTGAGCAGGATCAGGGGCAGGAAGTAGTTGTTCCAGGTCGACACCAGCGCGAAGAGCAGCACCGTGACGAATCCGGGGGCGAGCAGCCGCAGCGAGATGGTGAAGAAGATGCGGGTCTCGCCCGCCCCGTCGATGCGCGCGGCCTCCAGCATCGCGTCGGGGACCGCGTCCGCCGCGTACACCCGCATCAGATAGAGGCCGAACGGGCTGACGAGCGAGGGCAGGATCACCGCCCAGGGGGTGTTGACGATGCCGGCGTCGCTGAACAGCAGATAGGTCGGGACGGCCAGTGCGGTGCCCGGGATGGAGATCGCACCGATCACCAGGGCGAAGAGCAGCCGGCGGCCGGCGAATTCGAACTTGGCGAGTGCGTAGCCGCCCATGGTCGCGAAGATCGCGGCGCCGCCCGCGCCGACCACCGAGTAGAGCACCGTGTTGCCGAACCAGCGCAGGTAGATGCCGTCGTTGTAGGTGAAGACGTCGTGGATGTTGCCGAACAGGTGGAAGCCGTTCGAGAACCAGAGCCCGGACGAGGAGAACAGGCCCTCGCTGTTCTTGGTCGAGCTGAGGAACAGCCAGACCAGGGGCAGCAGGGTGTATCCGAGCATCAGCGCCATCAGGACGGTGAGCACGGTGCTCCCGCGCCGCCGGCGGCGCGGCCGGCGGGTGAGGGGGCGCACCGGTTTGCGGGGCGGGGCGGGTGGCGGCGCGCTCTGCGGTGCCGCCGCCTGTGTGGTGCCGGGAGCCGAGGTCGTCACAGCATCCGCTCCCTTCGTGCGGTCAGCGTCTGGACGAGGTAGGCGACCACGACGGTGACCAGGCCGAGGACCACCGCGATGGCGGCCGAGTAGTTGAACTGCCGTCCGCTGAACGCGAGGTTGTAGGCGTACAGGTTGGGCGTGTAGTTGGTGGTGACGACGGCCGGGGCCAGGGTCTGCAGGATGCTCGGCTCGTTGAACAGCTGGAACGTGCCGATCACCGAGAACGTGGTGGCCATCAGCAGCGCGGGCCGGAGCGCGGGGAGCTTGATGCTCCAGGCCTTGCGGAAGGCGCCGGCGCCGTCCATCTCCGCGGCCTCGTACAGTTCCTCGGGGATGGAGCGCAGCGCCGCGTACAGGATCAGCATGTTGTAGCCGACGAACTCCCAGGTCACGATGTTGCCGATGGAGCCGAGCATCCATGGCGCGGACAGCAGGTCGGGCAGCCGGGTGCCCAGCGCGTCGCCGAGCTCGCCGGCCAGCCCGAACCGGTCCCCGTACATGTAGCCCCACATCAGCGCCGCGACCACGCCGGGCACGGCGTAGGGGACGAAGATGCCGATGCGGAACAGGGCCGGGAAGAGCAGCCGTCCGCTGTCGATCGCGAGGGCGGCGAGCAGGGCGAGGACCAGCATCAGCGGCACCTGGACGACGAAGAACGCCGACACCCGCAGCAGCCCCGCGGTGAACAGCTGGTCACTGAGGGCCTTCGTGTAGTTGTCGAGGCCGGTGAAGACCGTGCCGTCGACCATGCGCTCCTGGTAGAGGCTCAGCCGGATCGCGTAGAGGAGCGGCGCGGCCACGGCGATCACGAACACGGTCAGGAACGGGAGGAAGAACGCGTATCCGGTGACGTTGCGCCGCAGGGCGCCGCGCTTCACCGTGGGCCCCGGCGGCAGCACGGGGCCAGATCGACTCTCACGGGAGGTCCTTCGGGAGGGCTGCAGCTGATGTTTGCGCCAACATGACCGGCACGTTTCGGAAGTGTGCCGGTGACCAAATAACGTGTCAAGGGTTCTGTCGCACTCGCGTTTATGCGGCATATAAGGTGTTGGAGTGGATTTATCACCTGGCTTTCCCGGGCTGAGTACAGCCCATTGACGGCGACTCCGTGTTTACGCAAACATGATGCGCATCCGGCGCCCCTCCAGGGCATCTCCAGTGAGAGGATCAGGGCATGGCGAATCCACGGGCGGCACGCAGCCGTCCGCCGTCCATGGCCGATGTCGCCGCGATGGCCGGAGTGTCGAGCCAGACCGTGTCGCGGGTGGCGAACAGCCGCAGCAACGTCGACGAGGCCACCCGGGAGCGGGTGCTCTCCGCCATGCGGATGCTCGGCTACCGCCCCAACACCGCGGCCCGCGCGCTGGCCACCGGCCGGTTCCGGATGCTCGGTGTGATCAGCTTCGGCCTCAACGCCTACGGCAACGCCCGCACGCTGGAGGCCATCGTGGCGGCCGCCCAGGACGCCGACTACTCGGTCAACGTGGTCAGCGTCCGGGCGCAGACCGAGAGCGCGGTCCGGGCGGCCTTCGAGCGGCTGACCCTGCAGGCGGTCGACGGCATCATCCTGAACGAGGCCCAGATCCTGGACACCCCGACCCTCCGGCTGCCGTCCGGGCTGCCCGTCGTGGTCGTGGACGGGGAGGAGGGCCGCCGTCAGCCCGGCGTCGACACCAACCAGGCGGAGGGCGCGCGGCTGGCCACCCGGCATCTGCTCGACCTCGGCCACCGCAGCGTGTGGCACCTGGCCGGGCCGCAGGACTCCTTCGCCGCCCGCCGCCGCGCCGAGGCCTGGCACGGCACGCTGAAGGCGGCAGGAGCCGCCACGCCACCGGTGCTGTACGGCGACTGGAGCGCCGACAGCGGATACGCCGCCGGGCGCGAACTCGCCGCGAAACCCGAGGTGACGGCGGTGTTCGCCGCCAACGACCAGATGGCGCTCGGCGTCGTCAGGGCGCTCTCCGAGGCCGGCCGGAAGGTGCCGGACGAGGTGAGCATCGTCGGATTCGACGACCTCGCGGAAGCGTCCTGCTTCCTGCCCCCGCTCACCACCGTCCACCAGGACTTCGAAGAGGTCGGCAGGCAGTGCGTCAGCCGCCTGCTCGACCAGATCCACACCGGCGAGGCGGGCACTGGAGGCGTCAGCTCCGTGGCGCCGCGCCTGGTGATCCGGGCCAGCACCGCCGGACCGCCTGCCTCCTGACGGTTCGTCAATAGCGCGCCTGGGCAGTCTTCGCCCGGCCGGTCAGTACCTCACCCCTCCGACGACGCCGTCGGTCCCTTCGTCCTATCCGTCCTCTCCCGCAACGCCGAAGGAGAACTGGCGCGAGCCGTCGGGCCTGCCCCGCCGCGCCACAACACACCGATGACAGACACCACACCCCCCTCCCTCGACGTGCCCGATGCCGACGTGCCCGACCCTGCCGCGACCGACGCCGCCGCCAGGACCGCCCGCCTTCGCGGCCGGCTCGGCGGCCTCGGTTTCGGAGCCGACTACAACCCCGAGCAGTGGCCCGAGAGCACCCGCGCCCAGGACCTGAAGCTGATGTCCGAGGCCGGGGTCACCATGGTCAACCTCGGGATCTTCGGCTGGGCCCGGGTCGAACCGGAGCGCGACGCCTACGACTTCTCCTACTTCGACCGCGTCATGGACGATCTGGCGGGCCACGGCATCACCGTCGACCTGGCGACCATGACCGCGTCACCCGCGCCGTGGCTGGTCACCCAGCACCCGGAGATCCTGCCCGTGACCGCCGACGGCACCGTGCTGGCCCCGGGCGGGCGCCAGCACTTCTGCCCGTCGAGCCCGGTCTTCCGCGACCGGGCCGGCCGGCTGGTCGAAGCGCTCGCGACGCACTACCGCGACCACCCGGCGCTGGGCCTGTGGCATGTCGGCAACGAGTACGGAATCCATGTCGCCGAGTGCTTCTGCCCGGCCTCGGAGAACGACTTCCGGAGCTGGCTCGTCGGCCGCTACGGCGACATCGAGGCGCTCAACGACGCCTGGTCGACCGACTTCTGGTCCCAGCGCTACGCCTCGTTCGACCAGATCCTGCCCCCGCGCACGGCGCCCACCTACCCCAACCCCTCGCAGCAGCTGGACTTCAAGCGCTTCAGCAGCGACGCCCTGCGCGCCTGCTTCGAGCTGGAGGCGCGCATCCTGCGCCGCGTGACCCCCGACATCCCGGTCACGACGAACTTCCTGGCGGGGCACAAGACCGTCGACATGTACGACTGGGCGCCCGCCATGGACGTCCTCGCCTTCGACAGCTACCCGGACCCGAACTGGGACCGGGCGCATGTCGGTGCCGCGCTGTCCTACGACGGAATCCGGGGCGCGGGCGGCGGCGACCCCTGGCTGCTGACCGAGCAGGCGCCGTCCTCCGTCAACTGGCGGCAGCGCAACGCGCCCAAGCTGCCCGGCCAGATGCGGCTGTGGAGCTGGCAGGCGGTCGCGCAGGGCGCGGACGCGGTCATGTACTTCCAGTGGCGGCAGTCCCGGGGCGGTGCGGAGAAGTTCCACTCGGGGATGATTCCGCACGCCGGTCCCGACAGCCGGGTCTTCCGGGAGGTGGCGGCGCTCGGGCAGGAACTGGCGGCGGTGCCCGAGATCGCGGGCACCCGGCTGCGCAACGAGGTCGCGGTGCTCTTCGACTGGAACAGCTGGTGGGCCGTCGAGCTCGACTCGCACCCGTCGAACGGCATTCAGCACCTGGACCGCACCCTCGACCACTACGGACCGCTCTTCGACCTCGGGGTCGGCGTCGACGTGGTCCACCCCTCGGCCGAGCTGTCCGGGTACCGCCTGGTGGTCGTCCCCGGGCTCTACCTCCTCTCGGCGGAGCACGCCGAACGGCTGACCCGCTTCGTCGCGGACGGCGGCTCACTGGTCGTCTCGTTCTTCAGCGGCATCGTCGACGAGCACGACCGGGTCCACCTGGGCGGCTACCCGGCGCCGCTGCGCGACGTACTCGGCCTGTACGTCGAGGAGTTCTGGCCCGCCGACGAGGGCGCGACCTTCCCCCTGCGGGAGGCGGCCGACAGTGAGGCCCCCGGCGGCGGACGGAGCAGCGCCGACCTGTGGCGCGAGGACGTGGTCCTGACCGGGGCCGCCCCCGAGCTGCTCTTCGCCGGCCCCGGCTGGGACGGCCGCCCGGCGGCGACGGTCCACGGGTACGGAGCCGGAACGGCCCGCTACATCGCCACCCGCCCGGACGAGGCGACGATGCGCGCCGTCCTGGAGCGCGCCCTCGCCGACGCGGGGGTCACCCCGGTGCTGCCGGGGCTGCCGGCCGGGGTGCAGGCCTCGGTGCGCGCCGGGGACGGATACGACATCCTCTTCCTGCTCAATCACACCGACGGCACCCACGTCGTGGAACTTCCCGGCGAACGCCGGGATCTGCTGCACCAGGACCGTGACCCCCAGCGCCGGATCACCCTCGAACCGTTCGGCGTCGCGGTCCTCGGCAACCCAGCTGAAGGCAGGCATTGATGCACAGAATCCTGGCTCGTTCCACCCTGGTCCTGGCCACGGTGGCCGGGCTCCTGGCAGGCCCCGCGATACCGGCCTCCCAGGCCGCGCCGGACCTCCCCGACGCGACCGCCCAGCCCACCGGGGCTCAACTCACCGCCGCCCAACTCGCCGGCTCCTGGACCGGACCGCTGTCCGCCCGGGGCCGCTACATCGTCGACGCGAACGGCGACCGGTTCAAGCTCAAGTCCGCCAACTGGGGTGGTGCGCAGGGCAGCTGGACCGGAAGCGGTGACATCGACGACCCGGCCAACCACCACGCGGGCGAGGACTCGTACAACATGCCCGTCGGGCTGGACCGGGCGAGTCTGCCCGCCCTGCTGGGCAGCTACCACCAGCTCGGGATCAACAGCATCCGGCTGCCGTTCTCCAACGAGATGATCCACAACACGACGCCCGTTCCGGACGCCGCCGTCGCCGCCAACCCGCAGCTGCGCGGGAAGACACCGCTGCAGGTGTACGACGCCGTCATCACGGCCCTGACCGGTGACGGCTTCGCGGTCGTCCTGAACAACCACACCAACACCTCACGCTTCTGCTGCGGCCTGGACGGCAACGAGCGCTGGAACACCTCCCAGTCGACCGCCCAGTGGGAGGACGACTGGGTCTTCATGGCCCGCCGCTACAAGGACAACAAGCGCGTCGTGGGCGCCGACCTCTACAACGAGGTGCGGCGCACCATCCTCGACGACCCCAACTGGGGGAGCGGTGACGGCCATGACTGGTTCAGCGCCGCGCAGGAGGCCGGCGACCGGATCCTCACCGAGGCCGACCCGGACCTGCTGATCATCGTCGAGGGCATCAACTGGACCGGCATCCCGGCCGACGGCCTCCCGCACGGCCGCCCCACCCTGGAACCGGCCCGCACCCTCTCCCACACCCTCCTGCGGTCCGGGAAGCTCGTGTACTCCGCGCACTTCTACGGATACACCGGCCCGAACCACACCGGCGCCTACGGCACCGGCGAGACGCACGACCCGCGCTACCAGGACATGACCCGCGACCAGCTGTTCGCGGTCCTGCAGCAGCAGGCGTTCTTCATCACCACCGAGGGGCAGCACTTCACGGCGCCGCTGTGGGTGAGCGAGTTCGGCACCGGCACCGAGGAGAACGACCCCAAGGCGCGCGCCTGGTTCGCCAACTTCACCGACTTCCTCGCGGCCAACGACACCGACTTCTCCTACTGGCCGGTGGTCGGCTGGAGCGGGAACGGCCAGGGCGACGCCTACGCGCTCGTGCGCTATGACGCGGCCGGGCACCGCACGGGCATCCTCGACGGCCCCGACTGGCGGTCCGCCGCGTGGAACCACCTGATCACCGCCCCCTCCAGGACCGGACAGGTGGCGGTACCGGCCCGCTGGAACATGCTCGACCTGGACAACGCCGACGCCGTCCGGTCCCTGCGGATGCGCGGCGGGCCCGACTGGGACTCCGGAGCGCGCAAGGCCACCTGCCCCGACGGGCAGCGGCTGATCGGCCTTGCGCACACCGGGAACCGCGGTCTGTGCACCGACTCCGGCGCCGGTGACCTGCGGTCGGCGGCCCCCGAGTACACCGTCGTCCGCGACGAGAGCTACGTCAGGAGCGGTGACTGGGCGGGCGGCTACACCAAGCTGGAATGCCCGGCGGGACAGTTCCTCGACGGCTACAGCGTCCGCGGCGCCGCCGTCTCCGCGGCCCTCTGCGTCCCGGCCCGTGCCGCGCTGGGCACCGCCGGCCGTACGGTCTGGTTCGACCGGGGCGACAACCGCCCGGCCGGTGGTCCCGGCGGCGAGTTCGCGTCCGGGAACTACAAGGGGCAGTGCGCCACCGACGAGTACGCGGCCGGTATCGCCTACACCGGCCGCGTCGGCTCCCGCCGGACCCCGGACGCCCTGCTCTGCCGCAAGCTGGCCTGACCCACGGGCCGGCACGCACAGCACTGCGGCCTGACGCACCGGCCGGCCCGACCCACGGGCCGGCCGGAGCACGTCGCACCGAGTACCGCCGCCCGGGTTACCGCGGCAGCGCGGCGTCCAGGATGCGGCCCGCGACCGCCACCGAGTCCACCAGCGGATGCAGTGCCAGCGCCCGCAGGGCCGCCGCCCGGGAGCCCGAGGCGGCGGCCTCGATCGCCGACCGCTCGACGGCCTTGAGGGTGAGCATCAGTCCTGCCTGGTGCTCGGTGGGCGCCGCCACCGGCAGTGGCCGGGCACCGAAGGCGCCCACCTCGCAGGGCACTTCGATGATCGCCTCCGCATCGAGCGCGGGGACGGTCGTCCCGTTCGGCACGTTGAGGATCAACGTGGTCCGCTCGTCGCGCGCGATGGCCCGCATCAGAGCCAGCGCGACCCGGTCGTAGCCGCCGCCGTCCAGGTCGTGGGGATCGCGCTGCCAGCCGCCGGTGGCGGCGCGGTTCTCCGCCATGTACGTCTCCTCGCGCTCCAGCCGGGTCCGGTCCCAGAGCGTGTACGCGTCGGCCGGCCGGCCCGCGGCGGAGGAGAAGAACGCGCCCTGCTGCCGGTCCAGGAACTCCCCGCGGGTCGCCTCGGCCGAGCGCACCGCGGCCAGCGCCTCCCGCTCGAAGTAGTAGTAGTGCAGATACTCGTTGGGCAGCGCTCCCAGCGCGGCCAGCCACGGCGCGCCGAAGAGCTTGCCCTCCTCGAACGATTCCAGCGCCTTCGGATCGGCGAGCAGACCCGGCAGCAGGTCCGGGCCGCCGTCCGACATCCCGCGCAGCCACCCCAGGTGGTTGAGGCCCACGTAGTCGTAGCGGAACGCGGGGGAGTCCGGGTCGGCGCCCGCGGCGCGCGCGGCACGGCGTACGAGCCCGACCGGGGAGTCACAGATGCCGATCACCCGCTCGCCCAGCACCCGTGCCATGGCCTCGGTGACCATGCCGGCCGGGTTGGTGAAGTTGATGACCCAGGCGTCAGGGGCGAGCGCCTTCACCCGTTCCGCGATGGCGACCGCGACCGGCAGCGTCCGCAGCCCGTACAGCACCCCGCCCGCACCGACGGTCTCCTGCCCGAGCACGCCCTCCGCGAGCGGCACCCGCTCGTCGCACACCCGGCCGGCCGTGCCGCCGACCCGGATGGCGGAGAAGACGAAGTCGGCGCCGCGCAGCGCGTCGTCCAGGTCCTGGGCGATCCGGACCGCCGGAGCGCCCGGCACCCCGGCCGCCTGGGCGGCCAGCACGGACGCGACGACCCGCAGCCGCACCGGATCCGTGTCGTGCAGCACCAGCTCACGGCAGGCGCCGGGGGCGCCCGTGTCCGCGAGCAGCGCCCGGTACACCAGGGGCACGCGGAAACCGCCGCCACCGAGAATCACGAGTCTCATGCGTCTGTGACCTCCACTGTCAGTCTCATCGGGCAGAGTGTTGTTCATGGACGACCAGCCCGTATTTGATCCGCTGGCCGGGGTCCGCTCTCCCGGCGACCCGGCATCCGATGTGTATCTGACCGGGACCGTCTTCCTGGACATCATCTTCACCGGTCTGGACAGCGCGCCGGTGCGGGGCACGGAGTCGTGGGCGCGCGGTATGGGCTCCAGCCCCGGCGGCATCGCCAACATGGCCACCGCCCTGGCCCGGCTCGGTCTGCGCACCAAGCTCGCCGCGGCCTTCGGCGACGACATGTACGGCGACTACTGCTGGGACAGCCTGGCGGTGGGGGAGGGCATCGATCTCACGCTGTCCCGCCGGATCCCCGGCTGGCACTCGCCGGTCACGGTCTCCATGGCCTACGAGGGCGAGCGCACGATGGTCTCGCACGGCCACGAGGCGCCGCCGCCCGAGGAACCCGCCCCCGAGTGCCCGCCCGCGGCCCTCGCCTGCGTGGCCTCCCTGGAGCCCGGCGGCCCCGGCCAGGAGTGGATCGGGCACGCGGCCCGGCACGGCAGCCGGATCTTCGCCGACGTGGGCTGGGACGACTCCGGCCGCTGGGACCCGGCCGACCTCGCGGACCTGGAGCACTGCGCGGCCTTCCTGCCGAACGCCACCGAGGCCATGCACTACACCCGCACCGAGTGCCCGCGCGCCGCCGCCCGCAAGCTCGCCGAGCGGGTGCCGCTGGCCGTCGTCACGCTCGGCGCCGAGGGCGCGTACGCAGTGGACTCCGCGACCGGCGAGACCGCCGAGGTCCCGGCCCTGCTGATCGAGGCGCTGGACCCGACGGGCGCGGGCGATGTCTTCGTCGCCGCCTTCGTCACCGGCTCCCTCGCCGGCTGGCCGCTCACCGACCGGCTCGCCTTCGCCTGCCTGTCGGCGTCCCTGTCCGTCCAGGAATTCGGCGGCTCGCTGTCGGCCCCCGGCTGGATCGAGATCGCCGCCTGGTGGCAGCACGCCAGGTCCTTCGACGACCAGGACCAGGACGTGATGCGCCGGTACGCGTTCCTCGACGCGCTGCTGCCGTCCGGCACTCGGCCCGGCCCGTTGCCCCGGGCCGTACCCACCATCGGCTTCCGCCGCCCGGCGGGACCCGCGGGGAAGGGCAGGCGCTGAGCCTCGGACGGACCCCACCCGCGTAAACCCCACCCGTCACGGAACCAGTCATTGCGGTGGTCGTGGAACCGGTCGCGAAACCCGGCGTAAAACCCCTCGGGCCAGAAGGGTCACCGACGTACCCTTGGTGTTCCAAGGCCCTCACCGGGCATGTCGTCATCAGAAGGTGGGTTTCCCAGGCTCCGGCCGGCCCATGACTCAGACACCGACACAGCACCAGCCGCAGGCACGCGCCCACTTCGTCGTTCCGGCCAAGCACCCCATGGTGACGGTCCTGGGATCGGGAGACGCCCTCCTCCGTGTGATCGAAACGGCCTTCCCGGCCGTCGACATCCACGTCCGGGGAAACGAGATCAGCGCGACCGGGAAATCCAAGGACGTCGCCCTCATCCAGCGGCTCTTCGACGAGATGTTGCTGGTGCTCCGCACCGGCCAGCCGATGACGGAAGACGGAGTGGAGAGGTCCATCGCGATGCTGCGCACCAACGGCAACGCGGCCGACCCGGAGGGGGAGACCCCGGCACAGGTGCTCACGCAGAGCATCCTGTCCAACCGCGGCCGCACCATCCGCCCCATGACGCTCAACCAGAAGCGTTACGTCGACGCCATCGACAAGAACACCATCGTCTTCGGCATCGGCCCCGCGGGCACCGGCAAGACCTATCTGGCCATGGCCAAGGCCATCCAGGCCCTGCAGGCCAAGCAGGTCAGCCGGATCATCCTCACCCGCCCGGCCGTCGAGGCCGGTGAGCGCCTCGGCTTCCTGCCGGGCACGCTCTTCGAGAAGATCGACCCGTATCTGCGCCCGCTGGTCGACGCACTGCACGACATGATCGACCCCGACACCATCCCGCGCCTGATGGCCGCCGGGACGATCGAGGTCGCCCCGCTGGCGTACATGCGCGGCCGCACCCTGAACGACGCGTTCATCATCCTCGACGAGGCGCAGAACACCAGCGCCGAGCAGATGAAGATGTTCCTGACCCGGCTCGGCTTCGAATCGAAGATGGTCATCACGGGCGACGTCACCCAGGTCGACCTGCCGAACGGCACGAAGAGCGGTCTGCGACAGGTGCAGGACATTCTGGAGGGCGTCGAGGACGTCCACTTCTCGCGCCTGACGAGCACCGACGTCGTGCGTCATAAGCTGGTGGGGCGCATCGTCGATGCGTACGAGCGTTTCGACGACGGGAACGCCGGGCGAAGTGCCGCAAACGGCGGCAAAGCCCGTACCCCCTAACCGAGAGTAGTCGCACCGCACCATGGCGATCGACGTCAACAACGAGTCAGGCTGGGAGATGGACGAGCAGGCGGTCCTCGACATCGCCCGCTACGCCCTCCAGCGCATGCGGATCCACCCGCTCGCCGAACTGTCGGTGATCGTCGTGGACGCGGCCGCCATGGAGCAGCTGCACATCCAGTGGATGGACCTCCCCGGTCCGACCGACGTCATGTCCTTCCCGATGGACGAGCTGCGCCCCGGGAAGGACGACGAGGAGCCCCCGCAGGGCCTCCTCGGCGACATCGTGCTCTGCCCCGAAGTGGCGAAGAAGCAGGGCGAGGAAGCGGAGACGCAGCACTCCATGGACGAGGAGCTCCAGCTCCTCACCGTCCACGGAGTGCTGCACCTGCTCGGATACGACCACGAGGAAGCCGACCAGAAGGCCGAGATGTTCGGCCTCCAGAAGGCCATCCTCGACGGCTGGCGCACCGAGCGCGGCATCGAGGGCCCCTCCCCGGCCCCGACCACCACCCACTGACGGCGATGGTCCTCTCCGCCGTACTGCTCGTCGTCGTCGCCTGGCTCGCCGCCTGCGCCGAAGCCGGTATCGCCCGCACCTCGCGCTTCCGCGCCGAGGAGTCCGTCCGCACCGGCCGGCGCGGCGCCGACAAGCTCATGGCCGTCGCCTCCGACCCCACCCGCTACCTCAACGTGGCGCTGCTCGTCCGGGTCGGCTGCGAGATGGCCGCGGCCGTCATGGTGACGGTCGTCTGCGACCGGCACTTCGACCAGACGTGGCAGGTCCTCGGCGTCGCCATCGGCATCATGGTGCTCGTCAGCTACGTCGCGGTCGGCGTCTCCCCGCGCACCATCGGCCGCCAGCACCCGCTCAACACGGCCACGGCGGCCTCCTACGTCCTGCTGCCGCTCGCCCGCATCATGGGCCCCATCCCCGGCCTGCTCATCCTCCTCGGCAACGCCCTCACCCCCGGCAAGGGCTTCAAGCGCGGCCCGTTCGCTAGTGAGGCCGAACTGCGCGCGATGGTCGACCTCGCCGAGTCCGAGTCCCTCATCGAGGACGACGAGCGCCGCATGGTGCACTCCGTCTTCGAACTCGGCGACACCATCGTCCGCGAGGTCATGGTGCCCCGCACCGACCTGGTGATGATCGAGCGCTTCAAGACCATCCGCCAGGCCATGACGCTCGCGCTGCGCAGCGGCTTCTCCCGCATCCCGGTCACCGGCGAGAGCGAGGACGACATCGTCGGCGTCGTCTACCTCAAGGACCTCGCCCGCCGGGTGCACATCAACCGCGACGCCGAGAACGACCTCGTCTCCTCCGTCATGCGGCCCGCCACCTTCGTCCCCGACACCAAGAACGCGGGCGACCTGCTGCGCGAGATGCAGCAGGAGCGCAACCACGTCGCCGTCGCCATCGACGAATACGGCGGCACGGCCGGCATCGTCACCATCGAGGACATCCTCGAGGAGATCGTCGGTGAGATCACCGACGAGTACGACCGCGAGGTCCCGCCCGTCGAGGACCTCGGCGGCGGCTCCTACCGCGTCACCGCCCGCCTCGACATCGGCGACCTCGGCGACCTCTACGGCGTCGAACTCGACGACGACGACGTCGAAACCGTCGGCGGCCTCCTCGCCAAGTCCCTCGGCCGCGTCCCGATCCCCGGCGCCTCCGCCTTCGTCGAACTCCCCCAGGACGGCGCCTACACCCCGGCCCAGCCCACCGCCCTCCGCCTCACCGCAGAAACCCAGGCCGGCCGCCGCAACCGCATCGGCACGGTGCTGGTCGAGCCGATCGGCGCTACAGCGGGGTCGAACGGCGGCCCGGCGGCCGCGGTGAACGGCAGCGAATAGCGCTGCGGCGCGGCTACTCGGACGTGATCGGGACGACGGTCCCGTCCTTGAGCACGCGCACGCGGGCGCGGCGGCTGACCACATAGAGGGCCCGGTGCAGGCCGTGATACGTCTCGTTCGCCCCGTTACCCTGATCGACGAAGTGCGGAAGGCTCCCGAACAGGTCGACCAGCGACAGGAGTCCGACGACGGTGTCCGAGTCGTCGCCGACCTCGGAGATCGCGCTCATGAGCCGGCTGGTCGCGGGGTCGCGGATGGTGTCCGGCTGGGAGCGGAGAGCGCGGATCCCCGCCAAGGCCCCGGGCACGCGCGAACGGGGCAGCTCCCACGGCGCGTAAACCGCCAGCGGGTCGTACCCCGGGTCGTTGAGCCATCGGAGATAGCGGTCGGAGGCCGCCTCCGGGTCGAACTCCGTATTCCAGCGGGCTTTGGACGACAACTGGAGCTCGTCCTCGGGCACCGCCCTGGCGAGCCGGCGGGAGAATGCGGGATCGTGGTAGGCCGTCAGGGTCCTTACCACGCGATCGATGATGGACCGGCTCCAGAAGCCGCCCGGGAGCGGGAACGAGGCCATGACGGTTGTCAGGTCGTGCTCAAGGATCGCCTCCTGGACCAGGGGGAGATGATCCGGTGCTCCCCACGCTGCCAGCGTGATCGCCGCGGAAACCGCGACGTACCGGTCGGAATGGGAGATCAGCGAAACGAGATCTTCCGGGTTCCCCGGCAGATGTTCCAGACACTCCATGCTGAGCCAGCGGACCTGCCAGGAGCGGGAGTCATCGCGGGCCAGGATCAGCAGATCGTCCCGCGCGTCCCGGCCGTGTCCCCTCGTGACGAAGTCCGTCAGGTTGCCCATGATGAGGGCTGCGTCCGACTCGGAAAACGAACCAGTGAGGACAGTATCGAGGAGCGACCGGAAGCCCGGTTCTCCGACGATCTCCAAGTAGGTTCCGGCCAGGGTCGCACCGGAGCCCAGATTCCATCCGCCCCTCCGCTCCGCGTGGCGCAGGATGAGGTCGGGCACGGCGGGATCATCGAGTTGCACCAAGGCGCGTCCCACAGCCTGGACCAGAGAGCTGTACCTCGATCCGACCTCCTGGTCCAGGAGCAGAAGGAGCGTGTCGGCAGGGCCACCGGTGGCACCCAGCGCCTCCACGACCGTCCGTAGGCCCTGGGCTCTCCTGGGGCCGGTCGCGGACGTGTCCGGACGGGCGACCTGGACCGCCAGCTCCTTCAGGAGCGCGGGTACCGCGCCGGCGACCCGCAGTCTCCCCACCGCCCACACGATCTGCTGCCGCAGTTCCACGGACAGGTCCGGCCGCAGTACGAGCAGCCCGAGCAGCCTGTCGCCGACCCCTCGGCCACCGAGCGTACCCAGCGTGGTGACCAGGGACATCCGCGTCGCTTCGGAGTTCCGGTCATCAGCGATGTAGTTGATGATCTCGGGTAGTTGGCGTCCCGATCCGAGCAGTGCCACCAGTACCTGTGCGGCCCGTTCCCGCTCGTTCCAGTACGGGGTGGTCTCGCACAACCGCCAGAGAGAGCGCACGATCTGCTGCCGCAGCCGGGTGTCGGTGATGCGGGGGCTGCCGGTCAGGCAGCTCGCCGCCATGAGCAGGTCCGTGTGGAACAGATCGTCGTCCGGCAGATCGAGGACGTCGCCCTCCCGGCCGGATCCGTCGACCGGCAGCTGCAGCAGTCCGAGCAGCAGGGGAGTGGCGTCCGGCAGCGATCCCGCGAGCAGCAGGATGACCTCCTCCCACCACGGGTCGTAGCGCTTCGCCGTCGCCAGTTCGATCCCTTCGGGACCGCGCTCCCACAGAGCGGTGGCGGCGAAGTGCTCCTGGAGCGTCAGATGCAGAAACCCGTACCAGCCGTGCGCCTGAGCCTTGAGCAGGCCGTACTGGGCGGCGATCTCGTCGAGGATGGCGCGGTTGTCGCCCGGCGGGAGATCGATCGTCGGCAGATAGTCCGCGATGAGCGTCAGCAGATCGTCCTCGGCGAAATAGCGCTGACCCAGCCGGTGGTAGTGCCAGGCGATCTGCTTGAGAAGGTCCTGCTTGTTGTCCGTGGTGAAGCGGCTGTACCGGGAGATCTGCCGGTGGGCGTCCCACTCACGCAACATCACCTCCACACATCGGCGGTACAACGCCGCCCGCCGCTCAGGAAGTTCGAGATCCCGCTCGTAGACGATGGCGATCAGGCTGAGCAGCAGGGGGTTCGCGGCCAGCGTCTGCAGCCGGGAATTCCCGGACAGCGCGTGCATCAGCGCGCCGGTACGCCCGTCCTTCGCGCCGAACCAGTTCGCGATGAACGTCTTGATCTGCGGCCACTCGAAGTCGAGCGCCTCCATCACCTGAAACGGCTGCAGCCCACCGCGCCAGCCGTGCCGCCGGCAGGTGACGGCGATGGGCGCCCTCGGAAACCGGGCCGCCAGCCGGTTCACCTCCCGCACGACGTTGTTGTACGCCGCCGTCGCCTCCTCGGTGGATCCGCCGCCCAGCACCTCATCCAGGCCGTCGAGCAGAAGGGCGGCCGTCCCGTCGGTGAGCTTCGCCTCCAGATGGGCCCGCGAGCCCGCGAACCCGTACCGGTCGGCCCAGAACTCGGCGAGGTAGTCGAGCAGGTCGGTGTGTTCGCTCGCCATGAAGTGGTTCAGCTCGACGTACGCGGGCAGATCGGGTGTCCCGGCCGTCCCGCGTCGCGAGGCCATGACGAACGCCAGATGCCGCAGCATCGTGGTCTTGCCGGCGCCGGGATCCCCCACAACGACGATGCGCTGATGCCGTTGCAGCGCCTCCATGGGCGCGAGAGTGACGGGAGCGGTCCGAACCGGCCTGCGGGCCGCCCCGGCGGAGTCGTCGAAGACGCCCTGAACGACCTCGGGCAGCAAATCCGGGAAGAGGGCCTTCACCTCAGCCTCGTTCAGGAACCTCATGTGCTCCTGCTCCTGCACCCGGACCTGGACGTACAGCTTCTTCAGGTCCAGCGGCCGTGACAGGTCGAGGATGCGCAGCATCGACAGCTCGTGCGCCAGCTTCTCGCAGTACTCGGCCGCACCGAGCTCCAGATCACGATGGACCGTCGCCTCCAACTGCGCGGCCCTCTCCCGCTCCCGCTCAGCCTCCGCCTCGGCCCGCCGGCGCTCCCGCTCGGCCGTCTCCTGCTCGTGGTTCCACGTCCGGCGCTTCACCTCCAGATCGACATCGAGCTGGTGCTGCACCTTCTGCGCTTCCAGCTCGGCCGCCCACGTGGCCTTGTCCCGCTCCAGCGCCCGCGTACGGCGTATCTGATAGAGCAGCCCGGCCCCCGCGATGAGCGCCGCCGTGATGGCGCCGAACATCGTGAAGAGCGTCGTGTAGTTCGCGGCAGCCGACTGGAGTAACACGAGACCCCCGAGGCTCAGGTCAGCTGGGCTGAGAGGCGGCGAAGGCGACGAAGGCGGCCCAGGAGTAGGCGGGAACGGCGAGGGCCGGTCCCTGCGGGTCCTTGGAGTCGCGGATGTGCACGGTGGTGGGGTGGATAGCCACCTCGACGCACTCGCCACCCTCGCCGCCACTGTGGGTGGACTTGCGCCAGTCGTAAGCGACTTCGACGCACTCGCCGCCGCTGGAGCCGCTGTAGCTGGACTTGAACCACATCAGGTCGCTCATAGCTGTGACGCCAACTCCTTGATCAGGGCCACGGATTCCTCAAGTCCCAGGGCCTGAGTTCGGATCATCGCATACCGCTGGGAGAAGCGGGCCACCTCATCGGCGGGCGCAAGGATCTGACTGTTGCCCTGTACTTCGAGGTAGACCAACTGCTTGTGTCCCGGGGTTTCGATCAGAGTCATGGGGCCGTCCAGCCCGGCGTGATTTCCACGAGCCAGTGGCATCACCTGGATGGTGACGTTGCGCATGCTTGCGCAACTAAGCAGGTGCTCGCACTGGGCGTACATCATGTCGCGCTCGCCCACCTGGCGCCGCAGGACGGACTCCTCGATGACGAAGCTGAGCAACGCGGTGGGCTTGCGGACGAACAGTCCCTTGCGCGCTCCGCGTGCGTCTACCAGCCGGTTGATCTCCTCTTCATCCAGCGGCGGGAACTCGCTGCTGATCACAGCCTCGGCGTACTCCTCGATCTGCAGCAATCCGTGGAGCACGTGGGTGCTGTACGAGGAGATGCTCATCGCCTCCGCTTCCAGCTTGGCGAAGTCCTTGAAGTAGGCCGGGTACCGGTCGTGAGCCAAGTGCTCAGTAGCGATCGCCAGAAGTCCACCCGCCTCCAGCGCCTCATCAGCCGCCGCGATGAACTCAGGCGACGGGATGCGCTCGCACGTCTCGACGGCGCTGACGTACGAGTCGGAGACATGAACCAGCTCGCCCAGCTGGGCCTGCGTGAGGCCGCGCGACTTGCGGAACGTACGCAATAGCTCGGCGAAGTACCGTGCGGTCCCCGAGGATCCAGCGCTCTGACCCATTCTCGCCACCCCACACCCGTCAGCTCGATTCCACACGTCTCCACGGGAGTTCGACCCGAACCCCCACCCGGCCTCTGTCGAGGCTCCGGTCCTGTTCAGGCTAGCTGTGCGTGCCGACAGTGGACGTATGAATACAGAAAGTAACCGAGCGAACGTCCTGCACCCCTGGCTGCCGGTCTCCGGGCACCGGCTCCGCAAGGCGGGCGTCTTCTTCGACGCCGTCCGGGTCACGGAAGGGGTCGGCGAGGAACTGGCGAGGCGGCTCGAAGCTCTCACGAACGGTGAGCCGGGGCCGGTGATCGGGGAGTCGGCGGGGTGCCGGTGGATGTACTTCCTCGTTGCGCCCGGGAGTTCAGCAGGGCGCAGCTGGCCACCGGGTACCACCCGTCTGGGGTCGGGCGGCCGTGACGCCTACGTCGGCATCCCCGCCCTCACCGGCCTCACCTGGCCCCTGAACTGGCGCTGCGCGCCCCGGCAGGACCGCCGGCTCGTCGACCCCGACCTCCTGCACGGAACGCTCTGCGCTCAACTCGGCTGGGAACCGCGCCCGTTGGAGTGCGGCTGAGGTTGCGGCTGGGGCTGGGGCTGGGGCTGGGGCTGAGGCTGGGGGTTGTCGGGGATGGGCCCTGCAGGGCCGGAGGCTTTCCCGGTGCCGGCCACATCGCGGCAGCTGTCGCCCCCCGCCAGCCATCCGGCGGCCTGCGGTGCCGCGTATGGTGCGCGGGGTTGGCGGCGGCGGTACGGCGGCTCGCCCAATACTGCGTCGGCGGCGGTCGATCGCGCCGGCGTGCCCCCTCCCTCGCCCTGCCGGCCGTTCTACGCGCGCCAGGCCGAGAGATGCACCCGGAGTGCGGCTGGCCACCTAGGCCGCTCAGCGTGGCCGCCCCACCGCTATTCCGCAGACGGTTGCCGGCGGAGGCTGAAAGGACGCCCGCCCTGAACGGGACGAGGCCCGCCCTCCCGGGCGGGCCTCCCCTACTCCTACCCCACCCCTCCCCCCGGAGGGCTACTTGTTGAGTTCCAGCTGGTCGATGATCCAGCCGCCCAGCTCTTCCGTCATGAGGGTGTGTTCCTCGTTCTGGGAGGCGCACAGGAACGCGTCGAGTTCGCTTTCCTGGGACGGGATCGCGCTGATGTCGGCGTAGAGGTCCTCGTGGGTGTCGATGTCACGGATGGCGACCGCGCTGACGGCCGGGACGAAGGCGATCGAGCGGTAGTGGGCGGTGGCGGGCTGGCCGGCGCCGTTGAGTTCGTCGGCGGCGATGCCGAAGGATTCGAGGGTTCCGCCGGGGGCGCCGTCGAGTTCGGGCAGGCTCGGGGTGCGGACCTCCTTGGCGGGCTGGAGGAGCGCCTTGAGGTAGGCGACGAGCTGGTTCTCGGTGTCGTCCTGGAGGTAGAGGTCGGTGTTGTTGAAGAGGCCGCCGGTGATCTCCAGCGCAAGCTCTCCGGCCGGGACACCGTTGGGTTCGCCGGTGCCGGAGCCGTTGGCGACGCCGATCTTGCGGATCCCGTTCGGGTTGAGGGGGCCGGTCGGCCACCAGCCGTACTCCCGCAGCTTCGCGAGGAAGATCCTGCGGTTCTCGTGCTCGACCGCCGGCGCGGCGATGCTCTCCTTGTGCCGCCACATGAGTTCGGTGGCGGCCTCGCTGTTGATCATGTTCTTCATGCCGTCGCTGATCGGCGCGAGGAAGTGCGCCAGCCCCTGGAGGCTCAGCGGGATCCAGGCGCCCCGGTGCGGGCTGTCGTAGGAGATGTAGGTGCCGACCTCGTGGTTGCTGCCCTCGTGCTCCATCTTGGCGAGGGCGTACCGGGTGACGAGCCCGCCCATGCTGAACCCGCCGACCGCCATGAGGTCGCTCTTGTCCGCGCGCTGGTCCTTCGCGCGGTTGATACAGGAGATCGCGACCTCCGCGTTCTTCAGGATCGACGCGGACCGCTCGGCGTAGCCGAGGATGATCAAGTCATAGCCGCGGGAGCCCAGTTCGCGGACGAACGGGTACTCGCCGTGTTCCAGCCCTTCCCAGAACAGGAAGAGATTGCTCGGTCCCATCGAGAAGCCGTCGCTCAGGATGACGGGCTTCACCAGTTCGGTGTGGCCCTCGGCGTAGAACACCCAGGCGGTGCCGCCCTCGAACTCCCAGGTCTCGTCGACCACGGGCCCGACGTGCGGGTCGCCTGTCGCGCGTGCGGTGGTGGCTCCCAGCGAGCCGAACGGTTGAACAGCAGGTCCGGTGGTCATAGGTCGGTCCCCTCCTATGTGCCCATGGGCCCGTGGGCCCTTCGTGCTGCGGTGGCCGCCGGCGGTGTCCTCGGCGGCCACCGGGAACGTATCGCCGGGAGCGGAAGAAGTAATCCGAACATGACCGAACATCAGCAATAAGGCTAAAAGACGCTTATAGCGTGATCAGGTGGCCCATTAGGCCGTCTTGCGTTACCGGTCTGCGCACCGAGTTGGACCGCCGCCTCGGACACCTTGGACCACCGCCTCGGACACCGCCCTCGCGGGCGCTTTATGCTCGCCGGTATGAGCGATGCGACCCCGCTGGGGCCCGAGGACCTGAAGATCATCACCCTGGCGCGGTCCGCCCGCGCCCGCAACGGCGTGCCCGAGGGCGCGGCCGTACGCGACGAGACCGGCCGTACGTACGTCGCCGGCACCGTCGCGCTGGACTCGCTGAAGCTCAGCGCCCTGCAGACCGCCGTCGCCATGGCGGTCGCCAGCGGCGCGCAGTCCCTGGAGGCGGCGGCCGTCGTCACCGCCGCCGAGGCCCCGGCCGACGCCGACCGGGCCGCCGTCCGCGACCTCGGCGGCCCGGAGACCCCGGTGTACCTGGCGGGCCCCGACGGGACGCTGCGCGTCACTGTCCAGGCCGGCTGAGAGAAGCCCTCAAGCCGAGCGAACGCTCAGAGCGCGTCAGGTCCGCGCTCGCCCGTGCGGACCCGTACCGCCGTCTCCACCGGCACCGACCAGACCTTGCCGTCGCCGATCTTGCCGGTGCGGGCGGCGTTCACGACCGCCTCGATGACGGCCTCGGCGTCGGCGTCCTCCACCAGAACCTCGAGCCGGACCTTCGGCACCAGGTCGACGCGGTACTCGGCGCCCCGGTAGACCTCGGTGTGGCCGCGCTGGCGCCCGTAGCCGCTGGCCTCGGTGACGGTGAGGCCGTGGACGCCGAGCTCCAGGAGCGCCGTCTTCACCTCGTCCAGCTTGAACGGCTTGATGACGCCGGTGACCATCTTCATTCGGCGGAGCTCCTGTTCTTGGCGTGGGCAAGGGCCTGGGCGAGAGCCGAGGCGTGCACGTGCGGGGCGCCCTGCGAGACGACGCCGTGATCGTATGCGGACTCCGCGTGCACGGTCAGGTCGAGGCCGGTGAGTTCGTCCTCCGCGGAGACCCGGAAGCCCATCAGCCGGTCGATGACCTTCCCGATCCCGTACGTGACGGTGAACGCGTACCCCCCGACGGCCGCCACCGCGACGGCCTGCTTGCCGAGCTGGCCGAGACCGCCGCCGTAGAACAGCCCCTCGGGGCCGCCGGTCATGGTGGCGGTCGCGAGGAAGCCGATGAGCAGGGTCCCGACGATGCCGCCGATGAGGTGCACCCCGACCACGTCGAGGGAGTCGTCGTAGCCGAGCCGGAACTTCCAGCTGACCGCGAACGAGCAGAGCACCCCGGCGGCCAGGCCCACGACCAGCGCCCCCATCAGGTCCACCGAGCCGCAGGCCGGGGTGATCGCGACCAGACCGGCCACCGCGCCGGACGCGGCGCCCAGCGTCGTGGCGTGGCCGTCGCGGCGCTTCTCCACGATCAGCCAGCCGAGCAGGCCCGCGCAGCCCGCGACCTGGGTGTTGAGGAACGCGGCCGCGGCCAGCCCGTTCGCGCCGAGCGCCGAGCCCGCGTTGAAGCCGAACCAGCCGAACCAGAGCAGCCCCGCGCCGAGCACCACCAGCGGGATGTTGTGCGGGCGCATGGCCTCCTTGCGGAAGCCGAGCCGCGGGCCGAGGACCAGCGCCAGCGCCAGTCCCGAAGCGCCGGAGCAGACCTCGACGACGGTGCCGCCCGCGAAGTCCAGAGCGCCCAGTTTCGCCACGATCCAGCCACCGGTGCCGAAGACCCAGTGGGCCACCGGGACGTATACGAGAAGCGTCCAGACGAGAACGAAGGCCACCCAGGCGCCGAACTTCGCGCGGTCGGCGATGGCGCCGCTGATCAGTGCGGCGGTGACGACGGCGAAGGTCAGCTGGAACGTGGCGAACAGCAGCGTCGGGACATGGCCCGTGACGCTCGTCGGGCCGATGTCGTGCATGCCCAGATGGTCCAGGCCGCCGATCAGCCCGAGGCCGCCGGCGTCCGGTCCGAAGGCGAGCGAATAGCCCGCGACCAGCCAGACCACCGTCACCAGCGCGATCGACACGAAGCTCATCATGAGCATGTTGAGGACGCTCTTCGTGCGGACCATGCCGCCGTAGAAGAGGGCCAGGCCCGGTGTCATCAACAGGACGAGCGCGGTGGCGGCGAGCAGCCAGGCGGTGTCTCCGGAGTCGATTCCGGCCGACAGGTACGGCACGAGGACTTCCCTTCCCGGGGCGGCGGGGGGTGGTGCACGGCGGTGGATGGACACGAGCCTCACGGTCGGCGGTTTCCGGATGTGGGCAGACGTGTTTCCGCCGTGTTTCGTGTTGCGGAGGAGTTTCCGGCCGCTCACATCCGGCCGCCGCCCGGGTTCACGGGTGCCGGTGTGACCCGGGCTCGCCGCGATCGGGGAGAATGGGCCGCATGAGCGCCAGTCCCCAGTCCTCCGAGGCCGTCCACCGGTCCGGCTTCGCATGCTTCGTCGGCCGCCCCAACGCGGGCAAGTCGACCCTCACGAACGCTCTCGTCGGCATCAAGGTCGCCATCACCTCAAGCCGGCCGCAGACCACCCGGCACACGGTGCGCGGCATCGTGCACCGCCCTGACGCGCAGTTGATCCTCGTCGACACCCCTGGTCTGCACAAGCCGCGCACGTTGCTGGGCGAGCGGCTCAACGACGTGGTCCGCTCGACCTGGGCCGAGGTCGACGTGATCGGTTTCTGTGTCCCGGCCGACCAGAAGCTCGGCCCCGGTGACAAGTACATCGCCAAGGAGCTCGCGGGGGTCCGCAAGACCCCCAAGATCGCGATCGTCACCAAGACGGACCTGGTCGACGACAAGGTGCTGCGCGAGCAGCTGCTCGCGATCGCGGAGCTCGGCCGCGAGCTGGGCATCGAGTGGGCGGAGATCATCCCCGTCTCGGCCGTCGCGGACGTCCAGGTCGGGCTGCTCGCCGACCTGATCATCCCGCTGCTCCCGGAGGGCCCGCAGCTCTACGCGGACGGCGACCTCACCGACGAGCCCGAGCAGATCATGGTCGCGGAACTGATCCGCGAGGCCGCGCTCGAAGGCGTACGGGACGAGCTGCCGCACTCCATCGCGGTCGTCGTCGAGGAGATGATCCCGCGCGAGGACCGGCCGAAGGACAAGCCGCTGCTCGACATCCACGCCAACATTTACATCGAGCGGTCCAGCCAGAAGGGCATCATCATCGGCCCCAAGGGCGCCCGCCTCAAGGACGTCGGCACCAAGTCGCGCAAGCACATCGAGGCGCTGCTCGGCACGCCGGTCTTCCTTGATCTGCATGTGAAGATCGCCAAGGACTGGCAGCGCGACCCGAAGCAACTGCGCAAGCTGGGGTTCTGACGGGTGCGGCCTCAAGCGCCGTCCAGCGCCTGAGGCCGCCCGTCACGCGCCTTCCTTCAGCACCGTCTGGATCAGATCGCGCTGCGCGTCGGTCAGATGCGGGTCCGCGCAGTGGACGGTGCGGCCGTCGACGGTGATCTCGTAGTGGAAACCGTCCGGCACCCCGTGCGCGGGCGCGGAACCGCCCTGCTCGACGGTCGCACGCGCCACCCCGTGCAGATGCGCGGCATCGGGCCGGCCGGTGGTGTCCAGCACGGCCCGACGCTCGATTCCGGCGAAGCCGCCGGACCGGATCACTTCTATGCGCACGCTGCTCCTCAGCCCTGCTGGCCCGACGCACCTTCCGGCTGTCCGGCCTGACGCGGGAGGTCCGCGCCATTGCCCGCCGACGTCGGGACGCCGACCTGCGACCACGCCTTCAGTACGGCCTGGTGCGCCTCGCCCTCCCCGTACCGCTCCTGTGCGGCCGAGACGGTCAGCCGGGCGAACTCGGCGAACGACGCCTGCGGGGAGATCCGCCCGCCCGTGAGCACGTCGTACCAGATCTGCCCGGCCTGCTCCCATGCATACCCGCCGAGGGACTCGGCCACCAGATAGAAGGCGTGGTTCGGGATGCCGGAGTTGAGGTGCACGCCGCCGTTGTCGCGGCCGGTCGTCACGAAGCCGTCCATGCTGCCCGGCTGCGGGTCCTTGCCGAGCTTCGGGTCGTCGTAGGCCGTGCCCGGTGCCTTCATCGAGCGCAGCGCGTCACCGTGGATGGTGGGGCCGAGCAGTCCGGCGCCGATCAGCCAGTCCGCGGTGTCGGCGGTCTGCTGCAGCGCGTACTGCTTGATGAGCGAGCCGAACACATCGGACATCGACTCGTTGAGCGCGCCCGGCTGACCGAAGTACGTCAGGTTCGCCGTGTACTGGGTCACGCCGTGCGTCAGCTCGTGGCCGATCACGTCCACGGGCAGGGTGAAGTCGAGGAAGATGTCGCCGTCACCGTCCCCGAACACCATCTGCTCGCCGTTCCAGAAGGCGTTGTTGTACCCCCGGCTGTAGTGCACGGTCGCGTTCAGCGGCAGACCCTGGCCGTCGATCGAATGCCGCTGGTACGCCTTCAGATACAGCTCGAAGGTGGCGCCGAGACCCGCGTACGCGCGGTTGACGGTCTGGTCCTTGCTGTCCTTGTCGCCCTCGCCGCGGGACTTGCGGCCCGGGAGCGCCGTCTGGTGCTTGGCGTCGTAGATCGTCCGCTTCGGCTGGTCGGAGTCGACCGCACCGGCGACGGATGGCGCGCCGATGACCGTCGTCATCCGGCGATGGGTGCGCTCGAAGGCGTCCCGCTCCAGCGTGGCGCGGGCGAGATCGGAGAGCGCGCGGTCCTCGGACGTGGCCATCTTGTCGAGGACATGCGGAGGAATGATCGTGCAGAAAGTGGGTGTCGCGTCCATGGCCGCAATGTGGCACGCGGCGACGGGGCTGTCACTGCTTGCGACGATGATTACTGAAAAGGGACGGAAGATCATGGTTTTACTGGACAAAACCACTCGTCTTGCATACTGAGAGGGAGCGCGCTTCGGGTGCGATTTCCGAGCGGGCTCGGCTATGGTCGTCCACATCATGCGTTTCGGGCTGCTTCTCCTTAGCTGCCGCGGCGAGGGCCTGTAGTCGTAGGCCGACCCCCTCCCCGCGGAGTTCTGGCGTGCGCATCGCCGTCGGCCGTACTGGAGCCGGACCCATGAGGAGCCCACCGCAGATGTCCCAGAACCCCGTGAATTCCGTAGGCCGCCCCACGCCCATCACGGCGGCGAGCGTGCGCCAGCGCCCCACTGCGATGCCGATCCACAAGTACGCGCCCTACGACGCCGTCGACATCGCCGACCGCAGCTGGCCGAACGCGCGGATCACCAAGGCGCCGCGCTGGCTGTCCACGGACCTGCGGGACGGCAACCAGGCCCTGATCGACCCGATGTCCCCGGCGCGCAAGCGGGCGATGTTCGATCTGCTGGTGAAGATGGGCTACAAGGAGATCGAGGTCGGTTTCCCGTCGTCCGGCGAGACCGACTTCGCCTTCGTGCGCTCCATCATCGAAGAGGGCGCGATCCCCGAGGACGTGACGATCTCCGTCCTGACGCAGGCCCGCGAGGAGCTGATCGAGCGGACCGTCGAGTCGCTGGTCGGCGCCCGCCAGGCCACCGTGCACCTGTACAACGCGACCGCGCCGGTCTTCCGCCGGGTGGTCTTCCGCGGCACCAAGGAGCAGGTCAAGGCCATCGCCGTGGACGGCACGCGGCTGGTCATGGAGTACGCGGAGAAGATCCTGGGCTCCGACACGGTCTTCGGCTACCAGTACAGCCCGGAGATCTTCACCGACACCGAGCTGGACTTCGCCCTGGAGGTCTGCGAGGGCGTCATGGACGTCTGGCAGCCGGAGGCCGGCCGCGAGATCATCCTGAACCTGCCGGCGACCGTCGAGCGCTCCGCCGCCAGCACGCACGCCGACCGTTTCGAGTGGATGTCGCGCAACCTGTCGCGCCGCGAGAACGTGTGCCTGTCGGTGCACCCGCACAACGACCGGGGCACCGCGGTGGCCGCCGCCGAGCTGGCGATCATGGCGGGTGCGGACCGGATCGAGGGCTGCCTGTTCGGGCAGGGCGAGCGCACCGGCAACGTCGACCTGGTCACCCTGGGCATGAACCTGTTCAGCCAGGGCGTGGACCCGGAGATCGACTTCTCGCAGATCGACGAGATCCGCCGCACCACCGAGTACTGCAACCAGATGGAGGTCCACCCGCGCCACCCGTACGCGGGCGACCTGGTCTACACGTCCTTCTCCGGCTCCCACCAGGACGCCATCAAGAAGGGCTTCGAGGCGATGGAGGCCGACGCGGCCGCCGCCGGCAAGACCGTCGACGAGATCCCGTGGGCCGTCCCGTACCTGCCGATCGACCCGAAGGACGTCGGCCGCTCCTACGAGGCCGTCATCCGGGTCAACTCGCAGTCCGGCAAGGGCGGTATCGCGTACGTCCTGAAGAACGACCACAAGCTGGACCTGCCGCGCCGGATGCAGATCGAGTTCTCCAAGATCATTCAAACCAGGACCGACGACGTGGGCGGCGAGATCACGCCGGCCGAGATCTGGGCGTCCTTCCGCGACGAGTACCTGCCGACGACGGAGAACGCCTGGGGCCGCATCGAACTGCGCTCCGCCCAGGCCGAGACCACGACCGACGGCGGCGACGCGCTGACCGTGGAGGCCGTCGTGGACGGTGTCGCGACGGTGCTGACCGGTCGCGGCAACGGTCCGATCTCCGCGTTCTTCGACGCGCTGTCCTCGGTCGGCATCGACGCGCGGCTGCTGGACTACACCGAGCACACGCTGAGCGAGGGCGCGAGCGCCCGGGCGGCGTCGTACATCGAGTGCGCGATCGACGGCAAGGTGCTGTGGGGCATCGGCATCGACCCCAACACCACGCGCGCCTCCCTGAAGGCGGTCGTCTCGGCCGTCAACCGGGCGGCCCGCTGAGTGACGCCTTCGGGTGAGTACATCCGTTCCTGAGCCCTTCCGGATCCGTTCCTGAGTCCGGCCGGCTCGCGGACGAACTCCGGCGGCAACGGCTGCGGCGGCCTTCACCGGCCCGCCGCGGCCGTTGGCGCGTCCGGGGACCCGGGCGGAACGGGCCCCGGAAGGTGTCCGGTCCGTCCGGAAACCCCTGTCCTGCGCCCATCGGGCGCCGGGTGCCGGCCAACAGCGAGATCGCGTCAATCCTCTTCCCGGGCCGACCCGCTGTGACCTGCTACGACGCGGTGCGGAGCCGGCCGATCCGGAAATCCCCCCTTACGCGGTACTGACTGCGCGTCACTGGTGTGGCTAACATCACGGCAGCAGTAACGGCACCGTTGCCGAGGCGTTACGCACATGTGCGTGCCGGATCGGTGCGTACCGGGACGAAACGCCGGAGGGTGCAACGTGGTTCAGCTGCGAGGGCTGTGCTTCTGGGGTGTGCGCACCGCATGGCACACCGAGGACGACGGCGAGTTCTTCTGCCCCGACTGCGGTGGCGACCGTGCCTATCACCGGCGCAGCGGCACGCGGCGCCTCACCGTGCTCAACGTTCCCCTGCTGACGCGGGGGCCGGCCGGTGTCGTCATCGAATGCAGCGGCTGCCACGGGCACTTCGGTGCCGAGACGCTCGACCACCCCACGACGGCCCGGTTCTCCGCGATGCTGCGCGACGCCGTCCACACCGTCGCACTCGCCGTGCTGACGGCGGGCGGGGCCGCCGGCCGGCCGGCCCGGGAAGAGGCCGTCCGCGCGGTGCGCGCCGCCGGCTTCACCGACTGCACGGAGGACCAGCTCCTCGGACTGCTGGCGGCGATCGTCGCCGACGCGGGACGGTTCCCCGGCGCCGCCGACGCCCTCGGCCCCGACTCCTTCGCCGACGCCCTCGACGGCTGCGGCAGTTGGCTCTCCATCGAGCTCCACGAGGCCCTGGAGCCGCTCTCCGCGCACCTCGTGCCCCAGGGGCGCGAACGGATCCTGCTGCAGGGCGCGCGGATCGCCCTCGCCGACGGTCCCTACCTTCCCGCCGAGCGGGAGGCGCTGGTCGCGGTCGGCCGCTGTCTGTCGCTGCCCGCGGGGGACACCGACCGGCTGCTTGCCGAGGCCGCGGGCGCGCCGTCCTGACACGTCCCCCCGATGCCGGACGGCGCGTCTCCGGGCGCGGCCGTCCGGGTGACAGCGAATCGTTTCCGCAGGCCGGTGAGGTGCAACGCCGGCGCATCGGCGGAAGGGCTCAGGCGTCCAGTACGCCTTCTCACAGGAGCCTGTCCCCATGCGCATTCGTCATTCGGTCGCCGCGTCCCTCGGTGCCCTCGCCCTCGTCCTGACCCTGTCCGCCCCGGCGGACGCGGCCACCGGGACCTTCGTCTACACGTACTCCGGCCTGGACGGCAGTGCGCAGACGGCCACGCTGGAGAACCCGCCGAGCCACGAGTGCATCACCCTCCCGGAGGTCGCCGACCCGTCGTCGAGCTCGCCCGCGCACACCCCGCTGAACCGCACCGACGCCACCGCCGTCGTCTTCACCGACCCGGGCTGCGAGGGCGACGCCTTCCGGCTGCGGCCCATCGGCGGCCACGGCTCCGAGCGGCTGAAGCTGCGCTCGGTGCTGTTCGTCTGACCGTCCCGCCGTGCCCCGGTACGAGCTGCTCGGAGCCCGGACCGGGGCACAGCTGTAGCTCCACGGGCCGGCGGGCCCGGCGGCCCCCTCCCGTACGGGACAATGGGCCGTATGAGTCTGTTCCGCGACGACGGCATCGTGCTGCGCACCCAGAAGCTGGGTGAGGCGGACCGGATCATCACGCTGCTCACCCGCCGGCACGGGCGGGTGCGGGCGGTGGCCAGGGGAGTCCGCCGCACGAAATCGAAGTTCGGGGCGCGGCTGGAGCCGTTCAGCCACGTCGACGTGCAGCTGTTCGCGCGGGGCGGGGAACTGGTCGGGCGCGGACTGCCGTTGTGCACCCAGGGTGAGACGATCGCTCCGTACGGTAGTGCCATCGCGGCCGACTACGACCGCTACACCGCCGGCACGGCGATGCTGGAGACGGCGGAACGGTTCACCGACCACGAGGGCGAACCGGCCGTCCAGCAGTACCTGCTCCTCGTCGGCGCGCTGCGCACCCTGGCCGCCGGTGAGCACCAGCCGCGGCTGATCCTCGACGCCTTCCTGCTGCGCTCGCTGGCCGTGAACGGCTACGCGCCGAGCTTCGACAACTGTGCCAAATGCGGTATGGACGGGCCGAATCGGTTCTTTTCGGTAGGAGCGGGAGGAGTCGTCTGCGCCGAGTGCCGTGTGCCGGGAAGCGTCGTACCCTCACGGGAGTCCCTGGAACTGCTGGGCGCGCTGCTGGGCGGTGACTGGGAGACGGCGGACGCCTGCGAGCCGCACTTCTGCCGGGAGGGCAGTGGGCTGGTCGCGGCGTATCTGCAGTGGCACCTGGAGCGTGGGCTGCGGTCGCTGAAGTTCGTCGAGAAGTAGCGCGCGGCAGCGCGCGGTGGACCTGGCAGTACGCAGTACCGAGATGTAGGAGAGGCAACGCGCATGGCACGTCGCGGGATTCTGGGCCGTTCCCGACCGGAGTACCGGACTCCGGACCCACACCCGTCGGGCGCGGTGCCCCCGAAGATCCCCGGGGAGCTGGTGCCGCAGCACGTCGCCATCGTCATGGACGGCAACGGCCGCTGGGCGAAGGAGCGCGGCCTCCCGCGCACCGAGGGCCACAAGGTCGGCGAGTCCGTCGTCCTCGACGTCCTCAAGGGCAGCATCGAGCTGGGCGTCAAGAACCTCTCCCTGTACGCCTTCTCCACCGAGAACTGGAAGCGCTCGCCCGACGAGGTGCGCTTCCTCATGAACTTCAACCGGGACGTCATCCGCCGCCGCCGCGACGAGATGGACGAGCTCGGCATCCGCATCCGCTGGGTGGGCCGGATGCCCAAGCTGTGGAAGTCCGTCGTCCAGGAGCTCCAGGTCGCCCAGGAGCAGACGAAGGACAACGACGCCATGACGCTCTACTTCTGCGTCAACTACGGCGGCCGCGCCGAGGTCGCGGACGCGGCCGCCGCCATGGCCGCGGACGTGAAGGCCGGCAAGCTCGACCCCTCGAAGGTCAACGAGAAGACCTTCGCGAAGTACCTGTACTACCCGGACATGCCGGACGTGGACCTCTTCATCCGCCCCTCCGGCGAGCAGCGCACCTCCAACTTCCTGCTCTGGCAGACCGCCTACGCCGAGATGGTCTTCCAGGACGTCCTGTGGCCCGACTTCGACCGCCGCGACCTCTGGCGCGCCTGCCACGAATACGCCTCCCGTGACCGCCGCTTCGGCGGCGCCCTCCCGAACGACCTCATCCCGGACGCGGACAAGCGCGCCTGAAGCGCGTGAGCGCGGATGCTGATGAGCGGGTGCTCGCCGTGGCACGCGGGCTGGGGGCGCTGGGGCTGCTGGTGGTGGCCGCGGCTCTGATCGTGGCCGCTGGGGCGGGGACGACCGAGGCGGCGGATCCGGGGGCGTTCCCGGGGATCAGGGCGAACCACGCGTGGTCCGTGCTGGTGCTGCTGGTTCTCGGGCTCGCCGCGCTGCTGTGCGCCGGCCTGGTCGCCCGCCGGACCGGACGGGTGGCGCGCGTCGTGCTGGCCGTCGCGGTCGCGGGTCTGGTGCTGCTGGGCGGGCGGGTGGCCTGGGAGGTGGCGCCGATGCTGGGGTGCGGCGGGGCCGACGGGCTGGCGCGGCAGGCCGACGGCTCGTACGCCTGTTACGACCGCTGAGCCGTCAGGCCTTATCCGCGGTCGCGCACTCGGCGCAGGTGCCGAAGATCTCCACGGTGTGGGCGACGTTGACGAAGCCGTGGTCGGTGGCGATGGCCTCGGCCCACTTCTCGACGGCCGGGCCCTCGACCTCGACGGCCTTGCCGCACATGCGGCAGACGAGGTGGTGGTGGTGGCCGTCGGAGCAGCGGCGGTAGACGGACTCGCCGTCGTCCGTGCGCAGCACGTCGACCTCGCCGGCGTCGGCGAGGGACTGCAGCGTGCGGTAGACGGTGGTGAGGCCGACGGAGTCGCCGCGGTGCTTGAGGAGGTCGTGGAGGTCCTGGGCGCTGCGGAATTCCTCGACCTCGTCGAGCGCGGCGGCGACGGCAGCGCGCTGCCGGGTCGATCGGCCCTGCACGGGGGGCTTGGTGGTCGTCACCGACGCCTCCTTCTCGGTCGTAACCGTCACCGTCCAGATGTCCGGTCGGTCGTCATTGTGTCAGGCCACCGGGCCTAAACCCGAACGTCGTCCTGGGGGACGCGCGCGGCGGGTACCTCCAGGGTGCACCGTTCCGCGGTGGCAGCGGAACCTCGGGCCCGTTTTCTTGCCAGCGGACCGGCGAGCAGCGCCAGGGCGATGAAGATGGCGATGGCCAGCAGAACGATCGTCGGTCCGGACGGTACGTCCACGTAGAACGACGTGACGGCGCCGGAGAGCGAGACCGTGACGCCGATGAGGACGGCCAGCGCGAACGTCATCGCGAAGCTGCGGGACAGCTGCTGGGCGGCGGCGACCGGGACGACCATGAGGGCGCTGACGAGCAGCAGGCCGACGACGCGCATCGCGACGGTGACGGTGACGGCGGCGGTGACCGCCACCAGCAGGTTCAGCAGCCGGACCGGCAGACCCGTGACGCGGGCGAACTCCTCGTCCTGGCAGATCGCGAAGAGCTGCCGGCGCAGTCCGACTGTGACGAGCACCACAAACGCGGCGAGCACGCAGATGGTCGTGACGTCCTGCGGCGAGACGGTGTTGAGCGAGCCGAAGAGGTACGTGACGAGGTTCGCGTTGGAACCCGTGTCGGACATGCTCATCAGCATCACGCCGCCGGCCATGCCGCCGTAGAAGAGCATCGCGAGCGCGATGTCACCGTGCGTCTTGCCGTACCAGCGGATCAGCTCGATGGCGACGGAGCCGACGACGGCCACGGCGGTGGCCATCCAGATCGGGCTGGCGTTGAGCAGGAAGCCCAGGCCGACGCCGGTCATCGCGACATGGCCGATGCCGTCGCCCATCAGCGCCTGACGGCGCTGGACGAGGTAGATGCCGATGGCGGGGGCGGTGATGCCGACCAGGACGGCCGCGATCAGGGCCCGCTGCATGAAGGCGTAGTCGAGGATGTCCATCAGCTCAGCAGCCCCGTCCTGATCGGTTCGGCGTCGTGTGCGGCGTGCGGGTGCACATGGTCGTGGCCGGGCAGCGCGTGCTGGCCGGCGGCGCGCGGCGGCGGTCCGTCGTGGACGACGCAGCCGTCGCGCAGCACCACCGCGCGGTCGATCAGCGGCTCCAGCGGCCCGAGCTCGTGCAGGACGAGCAGCACGGTGGCGCCGCCCGCGACCTGCTCGCGCAGGGTGCCGGCCAGGATCTCCTGGCTGGCGACGTCGACCCCCGCCATCGGCTCGTCCATGATCAGCAGTTCGGGCTCCACGGCCAGCGCGCGGGCGATGAGCACCCGCTGGTGCTGGCCGCCGGACAGCGCGTTGACGGAGTCCCTGGCGCGGTCGGCCATGCCGACCAGCTCCAGCGCCCGGTCGACCGCCGCGCGGTCGGCCCGGCCGAGCGGCCGCAGCCGGGTACGGGCCAGCCGGCCGGCGGAGACCACCTCGCGGACGGTCGCGGGCACTCCGCTCGCGGCGGTGGTGCGCTGCGGGACGTAGCCGATCCTGGCCCAGTCGCGGAAGCGCTTGAGCGGGGTGCCGAACAGCTCGAGGCGGCCCTCGCTGAGCGGCACCTGGCCGACGACGGCGCGGACCGCCGTCGACTTGCCGGAGCCGTTGGCGCCGAGCAGCGCCACGACCTCGCCGCGGCCGACCGCCAGGTCCACCCCGCGCAGTACGGGCCGGGATCCGAGCGAGGCCGTCGCCCCGCGCAGGGATATGACCGGGACCGTCCGTCCGTCCGTCTCCGTCATGCCCGCCTCCGTCACCAGGTGCTCCGTCCTCTGCTCCGTCATCGCGTCCTTCACTTGCTGCCGAGCGCCGTCTGCAGGGCCTTGAGGTTGCTCTGCTGGACCTCGAAGTAGTCGGTGCCCTTGGACTTGTCGGTGATGCCCTCGAGGGGGTCCAGTACATCGGTCCTGAGCTTCAGGTCGCCGGCCAGGGTCTTGGCGGTGGCGTTGCTGGCGAGCGTCTCGAAGAAGACCGTCGTGACGTGGTGCTTCGCGGAGAGCTGCTGCAGGGCCTTGATGCGGGCGCCGCTGGGCTCGGCCTCGGGGTCGATGCCGCCGATGGCCTCCTCGACCAGGCCGTAGCGCTCGGCGAGGTAGCCGAAGGCCGCGTGGGTGGTGATGAAGGTGTCGGAGGCGCGGTTCTTGAGACCGTCCTTGAACCGGTTGTTCAGCGCGTCCAACTTCTTGACCAGTACGTCCGTGTTCTTCTGGTACGTGGCGGCGTTGTCCGGGTCGGCCTTGGCGAGCGTGGTGTTGACGCCCTTGGCGACCTCGGCGTACTTCACCGGGTCGAGCCAGACGTGCGGGTCGGCGCCGGCCTCGCCCTCGCCGGAGTGGTTGTCGCCGGTGGTGTGCGCATGGCCGTCGACCTCGGTGCCGTGCTCCTCCAGCGTGGTCAGCGACGCGGCGTCGGCGGTGTTCTTGACGCCGGACTGCTTGACGGCTTCGTCGACGGCGGGCTGCAGGCCCTTGAGGTTGACGATCACGTCGGCCTTGCCGAGGGCGGCGGTCTGCCGCGGGGTGAGCTCCAGATCGTGCGGCTCGACGCCCGGCTTGGTGAGCGCCGTCACGGCGACATGATCGCCGCCGATCTCCTTCGCCAGGAATTCCATGGGGTAGAAGGACGCCGTGACCTTCAGTTTCCCGCTGCTCCCCGCGCCGTCCGCAGCGTCCGAAGCCGAGCAGGCACTCAGTGTGAGCAGGCCCAGGGCGGCGGTTCCGGCGACGGCGGCGGGTATCAGACGGTGGCGTTTGTTCATGACACTCATTTTCATCTGAAGTGGAAACGATTGTCAATTGCCTTCGATCCCTGGAGTTCCGCCGGAACCGATTTGATATGGGGACCGGGCCCGCCGGTAACCTGGGGCAACTGACCGCTTCGTCGTACTGAAGAGAGCACCGTGGCCGCCGACAAGATCGACACCATCGTCAGCCTGAGCAAGCGCCGAGGCTTCGTATTCCCGTGCAGCGAGATCTACGGCGGCTCGAAGGCCGCCTGGGACTACGGGCCACTCGGCGTCGAACTCAAGGAGAACATCAAGCGCCAGTGGTGGCGCTCCATGGTCACCTCGCGCGACGACGTTGTCGGACTCGACTCGTCGGTCATCCTGGCGCGCGAGGTCTGGGAGGCGTCCGGCCACGTCGCGACGTTCTCGGACCCGCTGACCGAGTGCACCTCCTGTCACAAGCGCTACCGCGCGGACCACCTGGAGGAGGCGTACGAGTCCAAGCACGGCCGTCCGCCGGCCAACGGTCTCGCCGACATCAACTGCCCGAACTGCGGCAACAAGGGCGCGTTCACCGAGCCCAAGCAGTTCTCCGGCATGCTGCAGACGCACCTCGGCCCGACCCAGGACGCGGGCTCCGTCGCGTACCTGCGGCCGGAGACCGCCCAGGGCATCTTCACCAACTTCGCCCAGGTGCAGACGACCTCGCGCAAGAAGCCGCCGTTCGGTATCGCCCAGACCGGCAAGAGCTTCCGCAACGAGATCACGCCCGGCAACTTCATCTTCAGGACCCGCGAGTTCGAGCAGATGGAGATGGAGTTCTTCGTCAAGCCGGGCGAGGACGAGCAGTGGCACGAGTACTGGATGGAGCAGCGCTGGAACTGGTACACCGGCCTGGGCCTCAACCCGGACAACATGCGCTGGTTCGAGCACGCCAAGGAGAAGCTGTCCCACTACTCGAAGCGCACCACTGACATCGAGTACCGCTTCAACTTCGGTGGCAACGAGTTCTCCGAGCTGGAGGGTGTGGCCAACCGCACCGACTTCGACCTCAAGGCGCACTCCGAGGCCTCCGGCCAGGACCTCTCGTACTTCGACCAGGAAGCCGGCGAGCGCTGGTTCCCGTACGTCATCGAGCCGGCGGCGGGCGTGAACCGCGCCATGCTCGCCTTCATGCTCGACGCGTACAACGAGGACGAGGCGCCCAACGCCAAGGGCGTCATGGAGAAGCGCACGGTCATGCGCCTCGACCCGCGCCTGGCGCCGGTCAAGGTCGCCGTCCTGCCGCTGTCCCGCAACCCGCAGCTGTCGCCGAAGGCCAAGGGCCTGGCGACCGACCTGCGGAAGAACTGGAACATCGAGTTCGACGACGCGGGTGCCATCGGCCGCCGCTACCGTCGGCAGGACGAGATCGGTACGCCGTTCTGCGTCACCGTCGACTTCGACACCCTCGACGACAACGCGGTGACGGTGCGCGAGCGCGACACCATGAAGCAGGAGCGCGTGTCGCTGGACCAGATCCAGTCGTACCTGGGTGGCCGACTGCTCGGCTGCTGATCTGTTGCCGTAGGCGCCGGTGGGGCTTGATACATCAAGCCCCACCGGCGTTTGCGTGTGCGGACGCATGAACTGAGCCTCAGGGTCAGCCGGGGCAGTTCGCGCGTGCGGACGCCCGTACGGCGAGTACCGCGCACAGGGCCGCGAGCGGTAGCTCAAGGCAGGCCGCCATCAGGAGCGCGGACGCGATGTCCGCTCCAGGGGCGGCTGTTGTGACGTCGAACCAGGCGTCGACCACCAGCAGCATCGCGGTGGCGGCGGCCACGATGCCGCGGCGGTGGTCGCGGCGGCGCAGGAGGAGGCCGGTGCCGATGAGGCCGACGGCCTCCAGGGCGTCCAGGCCCACCCAGGCGGTCGACCAGTGGGACGCCTGCGCGGTGGCCGGGAGCGAGGTCGCGAGGACGAACAGCCAGGGGATCAGGGCCAGTCCGAGCGCGATCAGGACGTAGCCGAGCGGTCGGGGGCGGCGCGGCTCCGGCTCCGGGACGGCGTACAACTCGATGATCTCGGCGCCGGCGCCGCCGTACTCGGTGGCGGTCGGACGGATCCGGGTGGCCGGCATCTCCAGGACGGACATGGTGGGGGAACTCCTTCCGGACCCGGCGGTCGGGTACGGAACCAGCCTCGTCGCCGGACCCGCGCGGGTCAGTAACGCCCGGGACCGACCTGTGGTGGTGCTGGCTATACCCCGAGAGCGGACCCCTACGGGATGCACACCGCCCCACCTGGGGCTCTACGGTGAGCGCATGGCATCAACAGGGCCGCTGCGGCGTGCACTCCAGCAGGCCGCCGGATACGCCCCGTGGTCGGCCTGGGCATGGCGGAACACGGCGTTCGTCACGGCGGGCGTGCCGCTGGCCGGGGTGAGCGCCCTGCTGATCTTCGACCTCGTGACGGACTGGCGGTCGGTGATCCTGCTGCCCGCGCTGCCCCTGGTCTGTGGCCCGCTGACGATGCTCCAGCGCAGCCGGTTCTGGTCGCTGCTGGGCCTGAACGTCCCCCGGGTGCCGCGGGCGAGCCCCTGGTACACCCCGCGCGGCGGCTGGCAGTGGCTGCGCTCGGAGGCGACCTGGCGGCAGTTGGGCTACCACCTGCTGGCCGCCCCGCTGGCGGCGGCCGGAGCGGTGCTCGTCGTCTGCACCTGGGTCGCGGGGATCTTCGGTGCGCTGGTCTTCTCCTGGGTGTGGGCGCTGCCCGTCGAGGACCGGCTGCCCGGCTGGACCGAGCGGTACACGCTCGTCACCGCCGCCGGGGTCGTCCTGCTGCTCCTGGCGCCCTTCCTGGCCGCCGCCGTCACCCGGCTCGACACCTCGGCCGCGGCCGCGCTGCTGGGGCCCAACCGGGCCAGGGAACTGCGGCGCCGCGTCGAGGACCTGGCCGAGAGCCGGGCGGGAGTGGTGGACGCCGCGGACGCCGAACGCCGCCGGATCGAACGCGATCTGCACGACGGCGCGCAGCAGCGGCTGGTGTCCCTCGCGATGAACCTCGGCCTGGCCCGCGCCACCCTCAAGGACCTGCCGCCCGAGGCGCGCAAGGTGATCGACGAGGCGCACCGCGAGGCGAAGGAAGCCATCGAGGAGCTCAGCAACCTGGTGCGCGGCCTGCATCCGGCCGTCCTGGACGACCGGGGTCTGGACGCGGCACTGTCGGGTGTCGCCGCGCGGGCGCCGCTGCCCGTCCATCTGAAGGTGGACATGGAGCGGCGGGCGTCGCCCACCGTGGAGGCCGTCGCGTACTTCGTGGTCTCCGAGGCGCTCGCCAACGTCGCCAAGCACGCCCGCGCGGAGCGGGTGGACGTCGAGGTGCGGTGGCGCGGGGACGACCTGCGGGTGACCGTCACCGACGACGGGATCGGCGGCGCCGACGTGGCGGGCGGTACCGGCCTGGCCGGGCTCGCGCAGCGCGTCGGCTCCGTCGACGGATCGATCAGAATAAGCAGCCCCGCCGGGGGCCCGACCATCATCACTGTGGAGTTGCCGTGCGGGCTGTAATCGCCGAGGACTCGGTCCTGTTGCGCATCGGACTGGTCAAGGTCCTGGAGACCGCGGGCTTCGAGGTCGCCGCCGAAGTGGGCGACGCCGAGGCCCTGCTGGCGGCCGTCGACGAGCACCGGCCGCAACTGGCCCTGGTGGACGTCAGGATGCCGCCCGGCTTCACCGACGAGGGCGTACGGGCCGCCCTGATGATCCGCCGGCAGTGGCCGGACACCGCGGTGCTGCTGCTCTCCCAGTTCGTCGAGGAGCGGTACGCGGCCGATCTGCTGTCGTCCCACGGCGGCGGCATCGGCTATCTGCTCAAGCAACGGGTCGCGGACGTCGAGGAGTTCATCGACGCGCTGCGCCGCGTCGCGAACGGCGGCACCGCGCTCGACCCGCAGGTCGTCGCGCAGCTTCTGCTGCGCCGCAACTCCGACCCGCTGGAGCGGCTGACGCCGCGCGAGCGCGAAGTGCTCTCGCTGATGGCGGAGGGGCGCTCGAACGCGGGTATCGCCGAGCAACTCGTGGTCAGCGAGAGCGCGGTCGCCAAGCACATCAACAACATCTTCGCGAAACTCGATCTGCCGGTGGCGGACGGGGATCACCGGCGGGTGCTCGCGGTGCTGCGGTTCCTGGAGGGGGCGTGAGCCCGGGGGGCGGTGCGGGTGGTGATCGCCGCCGGCACCGGGGGGTCTGGCTGGTGGTCGCGGCGATCAGCGCGCTGTTCATCGTGTCGCCGATGGCCGTGGAGACCTGGGCGTACTTCGGCGGGCACCGCCCCGGGCCCACCCAGTCGCTCGAAGTCCCGCCCGGGGGAGGCCGGGTCCAGCGGTTGCAGGTGGACGCGGGCAACGCGTCGGTGACGGTGCGGCCCGGTCCGGCGGGCCAGGTGCGGGTCCGGCAGACGCTGACCTGGTCGACGACGAAGCCGCAGGTCAGGAAGGTGTGGGACGGCGGTGTGCTGAAGGTGCAGGCGGAGTGCCCCGGCTGGTGGTCGCTGACCGGCCTGGACTGTTCGGTGAAGCTGGAGTTCGACGTCCCGCCGGAGATCGAGATCCAGGTCGTGGGCACCTCGGGATCCACGGACGTGCGCGGCACGACCGGCCGCCTGGACCTGACGAGCACCTCGGGGTCCACGACCCTGACCGACGTCGGCGGCACCGTCTGGGCCCGCACCGGATCAGGTGCCCTCGAGGGCACCGGGCTCTCCTCCCGGACGGCGGACGTGGGGGCGAACTCCGGTTCGCTGGACCTGGCGTTCACCTCGGCCCCGGACAAGGTGACGGCGAAGGTGGGCTCCGGCGCCGTCACGATCGGTGTCCCGCCGGGGTCCCACTACCAGGTGGTCGGGCGCAGCGGGAGCGGGTCGCGGGAGTACGCGGCGGGTCTGGAGGAGAGCACGTCGCCGCGGATCATCGACGCGACGGCGGGGTCGGGGTCGGTGGATGTCGACTATGTGGGCGGGGTACCGGGGGCGTCCTGAGGGCGAAGCCCGTTCAGCAGGAGGTCGCAGACCGCGTCGAAGGCGGTGTCGATGCCGGGCTGCGACCACTCGGCCGCGTACACCGGGTCGTGGAAGCGGCCGGTGGCGTCCCAGATGGCGCGGGCGATGGTGGCGGGGTCGGTGGACTCGGGGAGCGAGAATTCGCTGCGTGCGAGGCCGTCGCTGACGATGGTGGAGAGTTGGCCCACGAGGTCCTCGACGTGCTGGGCGACCACCGCGCTGGCCTCGCCCGCGAGCGCCATGTACGTCGCGAACAGCTCCGGGTCACCGCCGGCCTTGCGGCGCTTCGCCGCGAACAGCTCGGTCAGCCACCGGCGCAGCCGTTCGGGCGCGGGGTGCGGGCCGGCCGCGATGGCGGCGAGCGTGGAGTGCGACTGGTCCAGCCAGCGCTGGGTGACGGCCTCGCGGAGCGCGGCCTTGCTGGCGAAGTGCCGGTAGACGGTGCCGTGACTGACACCCAGGACCCGCGCGACGTCCACGACGGTGGCCTTGGCGGGGCCGTAGCGGCGGAGCACGTCCTCGGTGGCTTCGAGGATGCGGTCGGTGGTGAGGGTCACGGGCGGCATGGGGGCCTCTCGGTGCGTTGTCGTACGTCCCCAGTGTGGGGGGTCGGGGGCCGGGCCCTCCGGGGGAGGGGTTCGAAATCGACTATTTACGGTCCCCCAACCTTCGGCCGGGGGTGCCCCCAGCGGCCCACAAATAGCTCGGCAGCATTTCGAACCCCTCCCCCTGCGGCCCCGTCCCCCTCACGTCACAGCAGGTTCGTCCTGGCCGGCGCCCGAAGTCCGCCGCAGGCGCGACGGTGCGGCGTACGCACGTACCCGTACTCCCGCCGCCCGCCGCAGGCGGGACGGCGCTGTGGGGGTCGATGTACCCGCACCCCCTCCGGGGGAGGGTTACTTCTCGCTGTCCAGGTGGGCCATCTGTGCCTGCGGGTAGCGGGCGCCCGCTGCCGCGCCCGCGGGGACGGCGGACTCGATGGCCGCGAGGTCGGCCGCGTCGAAGGTGATGTCGAGGGCGCCGAGCGCCTCCGTGAGGCGGTCGCGGCGGCGGGCGCCGACGAGCGGCACGATGTCGGGGCCCTGCGCGAGCACCCAGCCGATCGCGGCCTGCGCGACGGTGACGCCCTTGGCCCCGGCGATCTTGCGGAGCGCCTCGACGAGGTCGAGGTTGCGGTCCAGGTTGTCGCCGGAGAAGCGCGGGCTCATGCCGCGGAAGTCGCCGGTGGCGCTGCTCCGGGCGGAGCGCTCGCGGGTCCAGTGGCCGCTGAGGAGTCCTCGGGAGAGGACGCCGTAGGCGGTGACGCCGATGCCCAGTTCACGGGCGGTGGGCAGGATCTCGGCCTCGATGCCGCGGGAGAAGAGCGAGTACTCGATCTGCAGATCCGAGATCGGGGCGGTGGCCGCGGCCCGGCGCAGGGCGTCCGCGCCGACCTCGGAGAGGCCGATGTGCCGGACGTGGCCGGCCTGGACCTGCTCGGCGATGGCGCCGACGGTCTCCTCGATCGGCACGTCGGGGTCGACGCGGGCGATCCGGTAGATGTCGATGTGGTCGGTGCCGAGGCGGTTGAGGGAGTAGGCGAGGAAGTTCTTCACGGCGGCGGGGCGGCCGTCGTAGCCGGACCAGCCGCCGTCGATGTCGCGCAGCGCGCCGAACTTGACGCTGATGACGGCCTGGTCGCGGCCCTGGGAGCTGCTGCGCAGGGCGTCGCGGATGAGGAGTTCGTTGTGGCCCATGCCGTAGAAGTCACCGGTGTCGATGAGGGTGATGCCGGCGTCGAGTGCGGCGTGGAGGGTGGCGGTCGACTCGGCGTCGTCACTGCCGCCGTAGAGGGCCGACATGCCCATGGCGCCGAGGCCGAGGGCGGAGACGGAGGGGCCGGTGGTTCCGAGGGTGCGCTTCAGCACGGGGTGCTCCTTGGACGGTGGAGGGGGTGTCTGAAGCATGGCATATGGAGTGACAGATTTCAATATTTGTCATTCAGTTCAGGAGACATGGCGGGGGAGCCGCAGGCTGAGCAGGATCGTCAGGGCGATCGCGCCGAGCTGGACCAGCAGGGTGATGACCAGGGCGTTCCGCATGCCGGCCGCGGGGATCAGGGCGAGGAAGAGGGTGCCGAGGGTCGCGACGCCGAGGGCGAGGGCGGACTGCTGGGTGGTGACCATGACGCCGCTGCCGACACCCGCCCGCTCGGCGGGCACCTCCGCGAGAACGATGCGGAAGAGCACCGGGAGCTGCAGGCCCTGGCCGAAGCCGGCCACCGCCATGCCCGGGGCGAGAGCGAGGACGTTCAGGTGCTGCCAGTCGTGCAGGGCGGCGGCGACCAGGAGGAGGACGCCGAGCGCCTGGATCAGGCCGCCGACCGTGACCACCCGGCTGCCGTACCGCGCGACCAGGCGCGGGCCCATCAGGGAGGCGGCGAAGAAGGTGGCGGCCAGCGGGGCCATCGCGGCACCGGCCGCGACCGGTCCGAAGGCCAGGCCCTGCTGCAGGGCCACCGCCATCACGAGCATGAAGCCGCCGAAGCCGATGGAGAACGGCACGACGAGCGGCAGTCCGCGCCGGATGCCGGGCAGTTCGAACAGGCTCGGCGGCACCAGCGGGGTGCGGCCCTGCCGGTCCGCGCGGCGCTCGACGGCGTAGAACGCGTAGGCCGCGAACGGGAAGGCGGCGAGCGAGATCCAGGTCCACAGCGGCCAGCCGGAGGCGCGGCCCTCGGTCAGCGGCGCCAGCAGCGTCACCAGGGAGACGGCCAGCAGGACGGTGCCCGGGACATCGATCGGGGCGGGGCGCTCGGAGCGGGTCTCGGGGATGGTGCGGGCCGCCAGGACCAGGCCGATCAGGGTGACCGGCACGTTCACCAGGAACACCGCGCGCCATCCGGTGCCGGCGATGTCGGCGGCCACCAGGACGCCGCCGAGGATCTGTCCGGCGACCATCGACAGGCCGGCCGTGGCGCCGTAGAGGCTGAGCGCGCGGGCGCGCCGCGTTCCGGCGGTGGAGGACTGGATGGTGGCGAGCACCTGGGGGAGCATCAGCGCGGCCGCGGCGCCCTGCGCCACCCGGGCGCCGACCAGCGTCCAGGCGTCCGGCGCGAGGCCGCAGGCCAGCGAGGTCAGGCCGAAGGCGGCCATCCCGGCGAGGAAGAGCCGGCGGCGGCCGAACATGTCGCCGAGCCGCCCGCCGAGCACCAGGAGCACGGCGTACGCGGTGCCGTAGCCGGCCACCACCAGCTCCAGCAGGGCCGGTCCGGCGGCGAGGTCGCGGTCGATGGTCGGCAGCGCGACGTTGACGATGAAGAAGTCGATCAGCGGCAGGGCCGCGCCGAGCAGCACGGTGAACAGGCCGAGTGCGGTCAGCACGGGACCGGCCGGGGCGGCGGGGCCCGCGGGTGCCGGGGGAGTGCCGATGCGCGTCACCCGGGGCAGGACCAGGGCACGGGAGGGGAGGACGGGAGTACGTTCCATTGGGGTCACGTGAGCAACCATGCGCCCGTTTTCAGGGTGGTACCAGAGAGCGTTTATCCAGGTATAAGAACCACCACGCAACTGGCTCCGCGATCCGGCATGCTGGAAGCATGCCTACGACGACGCCCCCCGCGCAGCACGAGTCGGACGCCGACATCAAGCGGCGCGAGCTCGCCTCGTTCCTGCGCAGCCGCCGTGAGCGCATCGCTCCCGAGCAGGTCGGACTGCCGGCGGGGCGGCGGCGCCGCACGCCCGGGCTGCGCCGCGAGGAGGTCGCGGGCCTCGCCGCGGTCGGCGTCACCTGGTACACGTGGCTGGAGCAGGCCCGGGACATCCAGGTGTCCGCGCAGGTCGCCGACGCCATCGCCCGCGCCCTGATGCTCGACCCGAACGAGCGCGTGCACCTGTTCACCCTCGCCGGGGTCGCCGACCCGAGCCCCTTCGCCGACTGCCCCGGCATGTCGGACCAGATCCGCCTGATGCTGGAGCAGCTGGAACCGCTGCCCGCGTTCGTCGCCAACAGCCGGCACGACGTGATCGCGTACAACCGCACCTACGGGCGGCTGGTCGACGATCTGGACGCGCGGCCCTTCGAGGACCGCAACATCATGTGGCTCGCCTTCACCGACCCGGCCTGGCGCGAGGCGCTGATCGACCGGGAAGAGGTGATCCGGCTGATGGCCGCCAAATTCCGGTCCGCGATGGCCGAGCACCTCGCGGAGCCGGCCTGGAAGTCGCTCCTAAAGCGTCTCCAGCAGGCGTCACCGGAGTTCTGCGAGGCGTGGGACCGCCATGAGGTGCTGCAGCCGGACAACCGCTCCAAGCGCTATCTGAACCCTCAGGTCGGGCTGCTCACCTTCGACTTCACCCATCTGTGGCTCGGCCCGCGCTCCGGGCCGCGGCTCGTGACGTACACCCCGGCGGACGAGGTGACGCGTACCCGGCTGCAGCGGCTGTACGAGCTGTGCGGCCCTGCCGCGGGCGGCCCGCGGCCCGTTCTCGCGTCGGCGGGCCGGTCGTAGTCAGGAGTTCGTGACCGCTTCGGTTCCGACCGTCCGGGGCGCCGGCTCCCGGAAGCGTTCCGCGGCCCGTTCCGCGGTTCCGGCGGCCCAGCGGCCGGTGGTCAGCGTGCCGAGGAGCAGGACGACGGCGCCGCAGCCGGCGATGATCCACCAGGCGGTGGTGTGCAGCCCGGCGGCGATGGCGGCGCCGATCACGGCGACCCCCAGCGACTGCCCGACCTGGCGGCTGGTGGAGGCGACGGCGGCGGCCACCCCGGCCTGCGAGCGCGGCATCCCGGACACGGCGGTGTTGGTGATCGGCGCGTTGACCAGCCCGAACCCGATGCCGAAGAGGACGTACGAGGTGAACAGCAGCGTGTTGGAGGACTCGGCGTCCAGTGCCGCGAACATCACGCCGCTGATCGTCATCGCCGTACCCGCGAGCACCAGCGACAGCCGTGGCCCCCGGTTGCCGACCAGCCGCCCGGACAGCGGGGCGAAGACCAGGCACATGACGGCCATCGGCAGCATGTAGAGCCCGGCGTCGAGGGCGGAGAGGCCGCGGGTGTTCTGCAGGTACAGGGTGTTGAGGAAGAGGAAGCCGCCCAGCGCCGCGAAGGCGCTCACCGCTATGACCGTCGCGCCGCTGAAGGGCGCACTGCGGAAGAAGCCGAGCTCGATCAGCGGGTCCACGCGGCGCCGTTCGTAGCTCAGCAGCCCGGCGAGCGAGCCGATGGCGACCGCCAGGCAGCCGAGGATCAGCGGCGACGTCCAGCCCGCGTCCGGCGCCTCGATGATCGCGTACGTCAGGGAGCCGAGCAGGGCGATGACGAACAGCTGGCCGACCGGGTCCACCCGGCGCGCCTTGGGGGCGCGCGACTCGGGCACGTAGCGGGCGGTCAGGGCCAGGGCGAGCAGTCCGACCGGGAGGTTGATCCAGAAGATGGAACGCCAGCCGACGGTCTGCACGAGCAGTCCGCCGAGCACCGGGCCCGCCGCCATGCTGACGCCGACGACGCCGCCCCACACCCCGATCGCGCGGGCGCGCTCCCGGGGGTCGGTGAAGGTGTTGGTGATGATCGACATCGCGACCGGGTTGAGCATCGAGCCGCCGACCGCCTGCACCATCCGGAAGACGACCAGCCAGTTGAGGCTGGGCGCCAGGCTGCAGAGCACCGAGCCCGCGGTGAAGAGCACCAGACCGGTCTGGAAGACCCGGCGGCGGCCGATCCGGTCGGCCGTCGAGCCGGCGAGCATCAGCAGCGAGGCCAGCACCAGCGTGTACGCGTCGATCGTCCACTGCAGACCGGAGACCGAGGCGTGCAGCTCCTTCTGCATGGAGGGCAGCGCCACATTGAGGATCGTGTTGTCGAGGCTGACCATGAGCAGGCTCATGCAGCAGATCGCCAGCACGAGCATGCGGCGCCGGGAGCTCAGTTCCGGCACGTCGGGCCTCCTGGGATCAGCCGTTCCTCGCCCTCGTGGCCAAGGGCACACATATACGTGAACGGTACATCGAAATCCCCGTCCGGCGTACGCGACAATGGGGCCATGACCGCTGACGCCACCATGCCACTTCAGATCGGCCCGCACACCGTGTGGCCGCCGGTGGTGCTCGCCCCCATGGCCGGGATCACCAACGCGCCCTTCCGCACGCTGTGCCGTGAGTTCTCCGGCGGCAAGGGGCTGTTCGTCAGCGAGATGATCACCACCCGGGCACTCGTCGAGCGGGATTCCAAGACGCTGCGGCTGATCCGCTTCGACGCGACCGAGAAGCCGCGCTCCATCCAGCTCTACGGCGTCGACCCGGTGACCGTCGGCAAGGCCGTCCGCATGATCGCGGACGAGGGCCTGGCCGACCACATCGACCTCAACTTCGGCTGCCCGGTCCCCAAGGTGACCCGCAAGGGCGGCGGCTCGGCCCTCCCGTACAAGCGGAACCTGCTGCGCTCCATCCTGCGTGAGGCGGTCGCGAACGCGGGGGACCTGCCGGTCACCATCAAGATGCGCAAGGGCATCGACGACGACCACCTGACGTATCTCGACGCGGGCCGGATCGCGGTCGAGGAGGGCGTCACCGCCGTCGCCCTGCACGGCCGCACCGCCGCACAGCACTACGGCGGCACCGCCGACTGGGACGCCATCGCCCGCCTCAAGGAGCACGTCCCGGAGATCCCGGTACTCGGCAACGGCGACATCTGGCGCGCCGACGACGCGCTGCGCATGATGCGCGAGACCGGCGCCGACGGCGTCGTGGTCGGCCGCGGCTGCCTCGGCCGACCGTGGATCTTCGGCGACCTGGTCAGCGCGATGGAGGGCGGGGACGCGCAGGCCCGGCCGACGTTCAAGGAGGTCGCCGTCGTCATGCGGCGGCACGCGGAGCTGCTCGGCGAGTGGATCGGCGACGAGGAGCGCGGAGTGATCGACTTCCGCAAGCACGTCGCCTGGTACACGAAGGGCTTCTCGGTCGGCTCCCAGCTGCGCCGCAGCCTCGCCGTCTCCTCCTCCCTCGCCGAGCTGGACGAGCACCTGGCCGCCGTGGACCTCGACCAGCCCTGGCCCGAGAGCGCCGACGGCCCGCGCGGCCGCACCGCGGGCAACAACCGCGTCGTGCTCCCGGACGGCTGGCTGAACGACCCGTACGACTGCGCCGCCGTCAGCCCGGAAGCCGAGCTGGACACGTCGGGCGGCTGACGTCCTCGCGCGGCGCCCCTCGGCGGACGGATGTCCCCGGACGTCCGAAAGGTGAGATGGAGCGTCCAGCGGGGCTCTCGCGAGCGCGTGATTCACGCCACGTTTGATGGGGGTTGCGCTCAGATGAGCGCGAAGCCATGACTGCACCTCTCCAAGGGATGGCACTCAGTGCCATCCCGGCCCGTCCACTTGATCAACGATTTCTCACGCTGAGTGAACTCCGATCGGTGAACGCACCACGCTGCGCGGTCGTCGGTTCGACAAGTGAACGGAATCGGGCGCGCACCGCCGCGGCGCGTTACTTTCGATCTAGTGGCAGACGGGTGGTTACGGCCGTCTGATGTGGTGATGGACGTGCTGCAAAGCCTTGGGAATGGGTACGCTCCCCGCCGTCAGGGCATCCCTCCCCCAGACCCTGTCCGGGGGGACCTCACGAGGAGTCGAGTCCCGTGTCGGAACAGGTATCGCAGAAGTTCGTCTACGACTTCACTGAGGGCAACAAGGAACTCAAAGACCTGCTCGGCGGAAAAGGTGCGAACCTCGCCGAGATGACCAACCTCGGTCTGCCCGTCCCTCCGGGCTTCATCATCACGACCGAGGCGTGCAAGGTCTACCTGGACTCCGGCCACGAACCGGCGGAGCTCCGCGACGAGGTGAGTGCGCACCTCGACGCCCTCGAGCAGAAGATGGGCAAGAAGCTCGGCCAGCCGGACAACCCGCTGCTGGTGTCCGTGCGGTCCGGGGCCAAGTTCTCCATGCCCGGCATGATGGACACCGTCCTCAACATCGGCATGTCCGACGCCTCGGTGGCCGGGCTCGCCGCCCAGGCCGGGGACGAGCGCTTCGCGTGGGACTCCTACCGCCGGCTGCTGCAGATGTTCGGCAAGACCGTCATGGGCGTGGACGGCGAGCTCTTCGAGGAGGCCCTCGAGGAGATCAAGCGCGCCAAGGGCGCCGAGAGCGACCTCGGTCTCGACGCGGCCGACCTCCAGCAACTCGTGGAGGAGTTCAAGGGCATCGTGCTCAAGGAGGCGGGCCGCGAGTTCCCGCAGGAGCCTCGTGAGCAGATGGACCTCGCCGTGCGCGCGGTCTTCGACTCGTGGAACACCGACCGCGCCAAGCTCTACCGCCGCCAGGAGCGCATCCCCGGCGACCTCGGCACGGCCGTCAACATCTGCTCCATGGTCTTCGGCAACCTCGGCCCCGACTCGGGCACCGGCGTCGCCTTCACCCGCGACCCGGCCACCGGCCACCAGGGCGTCTACGGCGACTACCTGCAGAACGCGCAGGGCGAGGACGTCGTCGCGGGCATCCGCAACACCGTGCCGCTCGCCGATCTCGAAGGCCTCGACAAGGCGTCGTACGACCAGCTCATGCAGATCATGACGACGCTCGAAACGCACTACAAGGACCTGTGCGACATCGAGTTCACCATCGAGCGCGGCCACCTGTGGATGCTGCAGACCCGCGTCGGCAAGCGCACCGCGGCGGCCGCCTTCCGGATCGCCACCCAGCTCGTCGACCAGGGTCTGATCGACGAGGCCGAGGCGCTGCAGCGGGTCAACGGAGCGCAGCTCGCGCAGCTGATGTTCCCGCGCTTCGAGGAGGACTCGAAGGTCACGCGGCTCGGCTGGGGCATCGCCGCCTCGCCCGGCGCGGCCGTCGGCAAGGCCGTCTTCGACTCGTACACCGCCGTCAAGTGGTCGCGGTCCGGCGAGAAGGTCATCCTGATCCGCCGGGAGACCAACCCGGACGACCTCAACGGCATGATCGCCGCCGAGGGGATCCTGACCTCGCGCGGCGGCAAGACCTCGCACGCCGCCGTCGTCGCCCGCGGCATGGGCAAGACCTGTGTGTGCGGCGCCGAGGAGCTGGAGGTCGACACCAAGCGGCGCCGGATGACCGCGCCCGGCGGGATCGTCATCGAAGAGGGCGACGTCGTCTCCATCGACGGCTCCTCCGGCAAGGTCTACCTCGGTGAGGTGCCGGTCGTCCCGTCCCCGGTCGTCGAGTACTTCGAGGGCCGGATGCACGCGGGTGCCGACGACGCCGACGAGCTGGTCCAGGCCGTCCACCGGATCATGGCCTACGCCGACCGGGTCCGCCGGCTGCGGGTGCGGGCCAACGCCGACAACGCCGAGGACGCCAACCGCGCCCGGCGCTTCGGCGCCCAGGGCATCGGCCTGTGCCGCACCGAGCACATGTTCCTCGGCGAGCGGCGCGAGCTGGTCGAGCGGCTGATCCTCGCCGACACCGACAGCGAGCGCGACGAGGCACTGGGTGCCTTGCTGCCGCTGCAGAAGGCCGACTTCATCGAGCTCTTCGAGGCGATGGACGGCCTGCCGGTGACGGTGCGCCTCCTCGACCCGCCGCTGCACGAATTCCTGCCCGACATCACCGAGTTGTCGGTGCGGGTGGCGCTCGCGGAGTCCCGCAAGGACGCCAACGAGAACGATCTGCGCCTGCTGCAGGCCGTCCACAAGCTCCACGAGCAGAACCCGATGCTGGGTCTGCGCGGCGTCCGGCTCGGCCTCGTCATCCCCGGTCTGTTCTCCATGCAGGTACGGGCGATCGCCGAGGCGGCCGCGCACCGCAAGGACATGAAGGGCGATCCGCGTCCGGAGATCATGATTCCGCTCGTGGGCACCGTCCAGGAGCTGGAGATCGTCCGCGAGGAGGCCGAGAAGGTCATCGCCGAGGTGGAGGCCGCCACCGGCATAAACCTCAAGCTGACGCTCGGCACGATGATCGAACTGCCGCGTGCCGCGCTGACCGCCGGCCAGATCGCCGAGGCCGCGGAGTTCTTCTCCTTCGGCACGAACGACCTGACCCAGACGGTGTGGGGCTTCTCCCGCGACGACGTGGAGGCCTCGTTCTTCACCGCGTACCTGGAGAAGGGCATCTTCGGCGTCTCCCCGTTCGAGACCATCGACCGGGACGGCGTCGGCGCCCTCATCCGCTCCGCCTGCGAAGCCGGCCGCGCGGCGCGCCCCGGCCTGAAGCTCGGCGTCTGCGGTGAGCACGGCGGCGACCCCGAGTCCGTCCACTTCTTCCACGAGGTCGGACTCGACTACGTCTCCTGCTCCCCGTTCCGGATCCCGGTGGCCCGCCTCGAAGCGGGCCGCGCGGCGGCGGACCCGTCCGGCAACGACAGCCGGTGACCGGCCTGCTTCCGGTCACCCCGTAGAACCATCTCCACCCTCACCGGGGGCGGCGTCTCGTGCGGAGACGCCGCCCCCACCCTTTTCCGCCCCCCTCCCCACCCCCCGTCGTTTCACCGCAGGCCGCCCTGCCTCCACCTCCCGTCTCCACCCTTTTCCGGCGTATCTGCCATGATCCGAACATGACTGCTTCTCCCTCCCGAACCCCTCCCCGGCTGGTGGCCACCGACCTCGACGGCACGCTGCTGCGCAGCGACGGAACGGTCTCGGAGCGGACCCGGCGGGCGCTGCGGTCGGTGGCGGCCGCGGGTGCCGAGGTCGTCTTCGTGACGGCGCGGCCGCCGCGTTACGTGGACGGCATCGCCGAGGGCGCCGGGCACGAGGGGACCGCGATCTGCTGCAACGGCGCGATCGTCTACGACGTCCCCGGCCGGCAGTTCCTCGACGCGCGGCTGATGCCGACGGCCGTCGCGCGCAAGGCGGCGGAGGCGCTCGTCGCGGTGCTGCCCGGCTCGACGCTCGCCCTGGAGACCGGCCACCGCCTGATCAGCGAGCGGGACTTCGGGAAGAAGGACTTCCAGGAGGTGATCGTGGAGACCGCCGCCGAGCTGTGGGAGTCGGACGAGGACATCGTCAAGCTGCTCGTGCACTCCTCGCGGCACCACGCGGACCTGATGATGACCGCGGCGCACGACGCCGCGCTCACCGGCGTCGAGGTCACGCACTCCGGCGGCTCCGGCATGCTGGAGGTCAGCTCGCCCGGCGTCACCAAGGCCGGCACGCTCGCCCTGTGGTGCGCGGCCCGCGGGATCGGCGCCTCCGAGGTGGTCACCTTCGGCGACATGCCGAACGACCTGTCCACCCTGACCTGGGCAGGAGCCGGCTACGCGATGAGCAACGCGCACCCGGACGTCCTGGCCGCGGCGCCGCTGCGGGCCGCTTCGAACGACGAGGACGGGGTGGCGCGGGTGCTGGAGGAGCTCTACGGCGCGTAGCACCCGCGCGGCGCCGGCCCGTTGGTGCGCCGGGTCAGAACTTGTACGTCACGCCCGTCAGCTGCTCGGACGCCGTCCACAGCATCTCGCCCGCCCGGTCGTCCTTCGTCCAGGAGGCGCGCCAGGAGCGGCTGGGCGCGCCGCGCCAGCCCAGGAACCGGGGGCCGATGAACGAGTCCGGGGCCACGTCCGGTGCGGTGGCCGCGTACAGCGTGGGCAGCGCGCCCGCCGCGGCCGACTGGCCGATGATCCGGTTGCCGACGACGGCGACGCGTTCGGCGGACTTGCGGCCCTCCATCTTCGCGCCCGCCGTCTGGAGATTCGTTTCGGCGTAGCCGGGGTGCGCGGCGGCGGCCACCAGGTCCGCGCCCGTCGTCTCCAACTGCCGCGCCAGCTCGTGGACGAACAGCAGATTGGCGCTCTTGGAGCGGCCGTACGCGATCCAGCGGCGGTAGCGGCGCTCGCTGTTCAGGTCCCCGAGATCCACGTTGGCGATCGCGTGCATCCCGCTGGAGACGCTGACGACCCGGGCCCCGGGGGTCGCGAGCAGCCTCGGCAGCAGCAGGCCCGTCAGGGCGAAGTGACCGAGGTGGTTGACGCCGAACTGGGTCTCGAACCCGTCGGCGGTCTGCGTGTACGGCAGGGCCATCACGCCCGCGTTGTTCACCAGCAGATCCAGCCGGTCGCCCGCGAACTCCTCCGCGAAGGCCCGCACCGACCTTAGGTCCCCCAGGTCCAGCCGCTGGAACACCGCCCGCGCCTCCGGCACCTCGGCCACCAACCGGTCCGCCGCCGCCTGCCCGCGCTCCTCGCTGCGGCACGCCAGGACGACCAGCGCGCCACGCCGCGCCAGCTCCCTCGCGGCGCAGTACCCGATGCCGCTGTTGGCCCCGGTCACCACGGCGGTGCGTCCGGTCTGGTCGGGGATGTCGTTCGCAGTCCAGCCCATGTGACCGGTTCTCCTCGTGTCGCTGGCCGAAATCCGGATCCCCCGGCGGTCAGCTTAGAGAGCGGGCCGCGGATGCACGAGCCGTGTGCGTCACGGGTCCCGGCCGGCAGGTACTCCCGTGGCGTTCCGGCCGGTCAGCGCCCCGCCGCGGGGACCGTCCCGCGCAAGAAGCCGACGAGGAGTTCGGTGACGGCGGAAGGCCGATCCAGGCTGGGCAGATGGCCCGGCCCCTCGTTCAGCGCACGTGCGCCACCCGGCCGCCCACGTCGACCGTGCCGTCCGGGCCCGGGCGGGTCAGGATCTGGGAGGCGGTGCCCTGGCGGATGTCGAGGGGGCGGGCGAGTTGGGCGGTGAGGACGACCGCGGAGGCGCCGGTCGCCTCGTCCTCGGTGATGGCGTCGCCGCGGCGGGGGAAGCCGCGGGCGCGGATGCGGCCCGCCGCTTCATCGGCCCAGGCCCAGGCGTAGAGCCAGCCCTCGCCGGGCGGCGGGGAGGGCAGGGCGTCGACCTCGGCGACCGTCGCGTACTGCTCGGTGCGGCGGCCGGGGGCCCAGGCGGCGCGGCCGCGGATCCAGGTGAAGTCGCCCTCCGTCCAGGCGGGGACGTCGCCGGCCGGCGGGCGCAGGAGGGACGACTTCAGGTGCCAGGCGGTGCCGACGAGGGGGTGGCCGGCGAAGGGGAGCTCCACGCTGGGGGTGAAGATCCGCACTTCGCCGCGTTCGGCGTCGTCGATGAACACCGTCTCGCTGTACCCGAGTTCGGCGGCGATCGCCTGGCGGGCGGCCGGGTCGGAGGAGCCGGCGGTCACCACGCCCAGCAGGTTGCCGCCCCGGCCGTCGGGGCCGATGAACACCCGGAGCACTTCATGATCGGTCATGGGCCGATTCAAGCACTGCCCAGGAAGTGGAAGCCCGGCCGGGGATGCATCAGGAAGTCGTGGTGGGAGATGTTCCACGCGTACGCCCCGGCCAGCGCGAACACCACCCGGTCGCCGGCCCGCAGGCCGGGCGCCGGGACCCGGCGGGCGAGGACGTCCTTCGGGGTGCAGAGCTGGCCGGTGAGGGTGACGTGGTCCTGTTCGGCGGCGGGGCGCGGCCACGGGTGGGGCCAGTGGTCGACGGGCAGGACCGCGCAGGGCTGGTCGTGGCCCTTGGTCGCCGGGGTGCGCAGATGGTGGGTGCCGCCGCGCAGCACGGCGAACTCCTCGCCGTGGCTGGGCTTCACGTCCAGCGCCTCGGTGGCGTACCAGCCGCAGTAGGCGCTGAGGGCGCGGCCCGGCTCGATGCGCAGCAGCAGACCGGGGTGGGCGGCGGTGAGGCGCGCGAGCCCCTCGCCGTAGGCGGTCCAGTCGAAGCGCGCGCCGGGATCGGCGTAGTCCACGGTCATGCCGCCGCCCACGTTCACCTCGGGCAGCGCGATGCCGTGCCGGGCGGCCAGGCCCACCGCGAACGCGACCACCTCGGCGGCCACGGCGAGCTGCGCCGCCGCGTCGAGGCCGCTGGCGAGGTGCGCGTGGATGCCGCGCAGCTCCAGCTGGGGGTGGCTGCCGTCGGTGAGCAGCCGTACGGCACCGTCGGCCTGTGCGGGATCGAGGCCGAACGGTGTCGGGCGGCCGCCCATCGCCAGCGAGCTGCCCTCCAGCGCCGCGCCCGGCACCGGCAGGTTGAAGCGCAGCAGGACGGGAACGGTCCGGCCGGGGGCCAGTTCCGCGGCGAGGTGGCCGAGCATCCGCAGCTCGTACTCGCTCTCCACGTGGAAGCGTTCCACGCCCAGCTCCAGCGCCGCCGCGATCTCGGCCGGGGTCTTGCCGGGCCCGCCGAAGGCCAGCGGGCGGTCCGGGACGGCCTTGCGGACGTGGGCCAGTTCGCCGCCGGAGGAGACCTCGAAACCGTCGACGTACGGGGCGAGCGCGGTCAGGATCTCCGGCTCGGGGTTGGCCTTGGCGGCGTAGTAGAGCTCGACGCGCTCGGGGAGCGCGGCCCGTACGGCCGCGGCGTGGGCGCGCAGCTCCGCCAGGTCGTAGAGGTAGGCGGGCAGGTCGTCGGCGGCGAGGTACGCGGCCCGTTCGCGGACCGCGTCGGTCAGCAGCGCCGCGCCGGCGGAGGGGTTCGGGGTCATCGGGTGCTCCAGGGCTCGGTCCGGTCGCTGTCGTCGCCGGTTCCGCAGCCCGCCGTGCCCGGGGCCGAAGCCCCGGAGAGCACGTCCTCGGCCAGCGGTGAGGGCAGCCGTACATAGCCGGCCTCGCGGTCGGCCTTGCGCTCCCAGCGGGTCAGGAGGTTGGCCTTGGCGGGCAGCGGGACCCCGGCGAGCAGGGCGCTGAGCCGGGGCGGGCAGCCGTGGGCGTCCGCGTACTCGCGCAGCACGGAGTGCACCCGCGCCCACAGGGCCGTCTCGGAGTGCGGGTGCAGATCGGCGAGGGCCGCGAGCAGTTCGGCGACGTGGTTGACGAGCAGGCAGTAGATGACGCGGTCCCAGCCGCGTTCCGCGTCGTACGTCATGGGGGCCGCGACGTCGGCGGGCAGCGCGGCGAGGGTGGCGGCGTGGTACTCGGGGACGAGCTTGGTGCCCTCCAGATCGCGGAAGAGGACCTGGACGGGGAGGCCGTCGCCGTCCACCCCGATCAGCACGTTCTGCAGATGCGGTTCCAGCACGACGCCGTGGTCGAAGTAGGCGGCGAGCACCGGCGGGAGCAGCAGTCGCAGATACGCAGTCCACCAGTCGAGGGCGGCCTGCGGGCCCGCCCCGTCGAGGAGCCGGGAGATGTGCGCGGAGCCGGTGGGGTACTCGTCGGCGACGGCGGCGGCCAGCAGCGGGGTGACGCCGGGGCGCAGATGCGCGTCCAGGCCGTCGCGGACGATGACGCCGAAGCCTTCCAGCAGGCCGATGTCCGGGCGCCCGTCGGCGCCGGGCAGCGCGAGGCTGCGGTACGCGGGCTCCCGCAGCATGGCGCTGTCCGGGAAACGGCCGGCCAGGTCGGCGAGGACCGGCGCCAGCAGGCGGGTGAGCGCGACCGCGCCGGACAGCTCGTAAGCGGCGTTCTTCCGCAGGCAGTTGGTGATCCGGATGTTGAGGCTGAACTTCAGGAACGTGTCGCCGTCGTACAGCGTCCGGACCGACGCGGTCGGTGTCGCGGCCGCGTCGCCGGTGCCCAGGTCGAGGATGTCGCCGCAGGCGAGGGCCGCGCGCAGCGCCGGGTGGTCGTGCAGCAGCCCGTACTGCCACGGGTGCGCGGGCAGCAGCCGGTAGCCGGCGGGCACCGGCCGCAGCCGGTCCAGCGGGTCGGCGGCACCGGGTTCGCTGCGCTCCTCGGCGATGAGGTGCTCGCGGACGGCGAAGTGCCGCAGCGGGAACGTCGCGCCCGCCTCGGGGGCGTACGCGGCCCACGACGCCGGGTCGCCGGTGCGCGCCTTGGGGGTGGGGTGGAAGCGGTGGCCGAACAGCAGCGACTGCTCCGACTCCAGGTAGTCGGGGGCGCCTAGCCCGTCGTCGCCGGGCACGGGACGGGGGAGCGACAGGGCGGCGGTGACGCCCCGGTGGTTGGAGACGATCTGGTCCAGGAACTCGTCGTTGCGCACCCCGGTCCGCAGCGACAGCTCGTCGTGCACGTACTCGGCGAGCCGGTACCAGTCCAACTCCTTCCACTCGTCCGCGTGTTGCTCCGCGACGGGGCCGGTGAAGCGGTGCGCGCCGATCAGCGAGGTGCGGCGCAGCGCGACGCGCAGCAGCGCGCCCGCGCGGGGCAGCCGCAGCAGCAGGTGGCCGTCCGCGACCGCGGTCTGGTGCTCGGGTCCCGAGACCTCGCGGAGCAGGCAGTTGAGCAGGGTGTGGGCCACGACGTCATCGGCGCCGGGAAGGCCGCTGTCGGAAAGGCCGGCGGAGGGCTGCGCGAGGCGCAGGGGAAGCGTCATCAACGGCTCCATCAAGGGTGCGAGAAGAGAGCGTGTACGGCGGCTGCGACGGTGATCAGGGCGACGGCGGTGCCCGCGAGTACGGGTGCGGTCGGTCCGAACGCGCTGTTGCCGAGTGCGGCGACCACTCCGGCGGCGACGGCTCCGCCCTTGGAGACGAACTCCAGGGTGCCGAACATCCTTCCCGGGGAACGGCCTTGCACCGCGTCGGCGGCGAGCAGCGACAGACCGACCAGGCCGAGGGTGAGCCCGGCGCCGAGCAGCAGCCGGACGGCCGTGAACGTGATCAGCGAACCGGCCACGGCGTGCCCGGCGAGACCCGCGGCCACCGCCGCGAAACCCAGGGCGATACCGAGCCGGGGGCGGTTGCGGAAGGCGGAGTGCACGGGCGCCGCGAAGAGCAGGTAACACAGGTGCGGCAGGGCGAAGAGCGACCCGGAGACGACCGGGGAGATCCCCGATATTCGGTCCCCGAGCAGGGCGATGAGGTAGGGGAACGAGATCACGGTCGAGAAGACGAACGCGAACTCGAAGACGTACAGCTCCCGCAGCAGCCTGCGCTGCGCGGTGACCGGCGGCGCCACCGCCACCGGCTCGGGCTCCTGCGGCGACATCCGCCGCTCCGCGAGCGGCTTCTCCAGGACCACGACGGACTCGCGCGGTTCCGGCAGCGCCAGCAGCATCGCGGCGGCGCCCAGCGGGAGCAGGGCGAGCAGCGCGTACTGGCGGTGCGGGGAGAGCCAGGGGGACAGCGTGCCGACCACGATGGGCGCGGCGACCAGGGCGGCGCGGGCGCTGCCCTGCATCAGGGTCAGGGCCCAGGACAGCCGGGTGCCGTCCAGCCCAGCCGCGAGATAGCCGTTGGTGGCGGCGAAGGTCCCGCCGAGGATGCCCTGGAGTACCAGGGCGGCGGTGAAGGTGGGCAGCGAGTCGGCGGCCCCGGCCAGCAGGAACGACAGCGCCAGCCCGAGCTGGGCCCGCAGCAGCAGCCGTTTGCGGCCGTAGCGGTCGGCCAGCCGCCCCCACAGCGGGGCGGCGAGGCCGCCGAAGACCGTCGGGACGATGTAGAGCAGCCCGGCCCAGTGGGCGGTCGGGTCACCCAGTTCCGGCAGGATCGACGTCAGGTACGGGGGCAGGCCGAGCGCGGCGAACGAGGCCACGAAGTAGCAGGCCGCGACCGCGTGCACCTGGCGGCGCCCCAGGGTGGGAGCCGGAGCGGCGGAGATCGTCGCCGCTTCGGCGCTCACCGCGAACCAGTCCCGACCAGCAGGTAGTTGGGTCCTGTCGTGTAGTGCTTGTTGATGTCGGCCGCGCCGGAGCGCTCCTTGCTGAGCAGCGTCCCGGCGCTGACCATCGCCTTGACCGGGAGCCGCTCGGCGTTCAGCACGCGGTCGCGCAGCAGCTCGGCCGGCTCGCCGCCCAGGCGGTCGAACGCCTCGGAGAGCCGGTCGCGGACCAGCCGCAGCAGGTCGTCCAGCGGCGCCCGCCCGTGGCCGGCGAGCCCGAAGGCGTACGAGCCCGCGCACAGGTGGACGGTGATGGTGGTGAACAGGTCGACGAGCGGGTCGTCGGAGGCGCAGAAGATCCGCTCGTCGTCGAACTCGTCGATGCGGGACGGAAGTTCACCCAGCGCCCGGCTCAGCCGCGCGGTGTTGATGCGCGGCCCGTCGTTGTCCTTCAGGACCAGCCGCAGCCGGGTGGTGCCCGTCGCGCGGTCCTGGTCCAGGGCGAGAGAGATGTTCTGCTGGTGCGACTCCAGGGCGATTCCGTAGCCGAAGAGCGTGGTCTGCCAGTCGAACAGCAGCGTCAGACAGGCGTCCAGGAGAGCGATGGGGTCGCCGTCGTAGAAGCGGTCGGCGAGCTGGTCGATCACCAGCCGGCCGTCCGGGGCGCCGGCGAGCAGCGCGGCCATCGGGACCAGGACGGAGTTCTGCAGGTGCTCCGGATAGGAGCGCAGCAGGACGGCGAGGAGTTCGTGCCCGGCGTGCGCGTAGCGGCGCTCGTCGGCGAGCAGCACGGTGTCCTGGAACCGGGGTTCGCGGGCGATCACCTGGCTCAGCAGCAGCTGGCAGGCGGCCCCGTCGGCGAGCGTGCCCGGCTTGATGGTCCGCCGGTTGCGCAGCCCCAGGGTCGCGGTGGCCAGCGGCAGCTTCAGGTGCAGCAGCGGGTACGTACGGTCCGCGAGCGTGCGCATGGACAGGGTGGGGACGAGGGCAAGGGGCGCCTGTTCGGCGAGGAACGCGGTCCCTTCCAGGCCGGTGGCGCGCAGCGCCTCGTCCAGCGGCGTCCCGACGGTCAGCGGGTGCACCGGGAGCACGGTGTGGGTGTCGCGCAGCTCCGGCCTGCCGAGGGAGGCGGGCGTCGGCCACAGATAGGCGTACGCCTCGGCGGGGCCGCCGCCGGACTCCGTCACGGCCGCGCGGGGCAGGACGAGCCAGCGCGGTGCCACGTCCTCGTGGAACTCCGGTGCGTAGGCGCGCAGTTCGGACTCGTCGAGCCCGCTGCGGCCGCGCGACGTCGGATACACCGGGTGGTCGTGGAAGGCGGCCAGCGCGTCGAAGCCCGGACTGCGGGCGTACGTCCAGTACGCGGTGTCGGCGCCGTACCGCTCCGCGAGCCGGCCGGTCACCTCCGCGCGCACCCGGTCGTGCAGCCGCAGGGTCGCGGCGGTCTGCCGGCACTCCTCGGCGAACGCGTCGAAGCCGGCCCGGTCGGCGGGGTCCGCCAGGGCGCGCAGCGCCCGCAGTACGGCGTCGGTGCCGGTGAGTTCGCGGCCGTCCGAGGCGCGCCGCAGCAGCGGCAGCCGGGCGGCGTACTCGCTCTGGAAGCCGTCCTCGGTCACCGGGAGCAGCAGCGCGTTCTCGTAGCCGCCGTCCCCGTCACCACCGTAGGTGTAGGGCAGCCGCAGCCAGCTGCCGTCGGATTCCTCGACGAGGGTGGAGCGGGTGCGCAGCCCGACGACGTCCTCGCGCAGCAGCGCGCTGAGCACGCGCAGCATCAGCTCCGCATCGGTGTCCGCGCCGGCTTCCCCGGCCGCGCTCGTCCCGGCGCCGGTACCGGTCCCGGTGGCCGTCACGGGGTGATCTCCCAGCGCTGCGCCCCGAGGAAGTCCGTCACGACGCGGTCGATCGTCTCCTGGTCGGTTCCGGTGGCGCGCAGGATGCCGAAGTAGTCCCGGTTGGTGTGGTGCAGTTCGTACCGTTCGCCGGTCGCGCGCAGCGGCCGGTAGACCAGCCGGACGCCGTCCACCGTGTGCTCGGTGGCCTCGGGCGCGGCGGTCAGGGTGCCCGCCCGCTCCGCGTACGGGTACTCCAGCCGGGCGCGGCCGTCGTCGCGGGCGCCGAGGTCGGCGGGGAGCGGCTCACCGAGGTGGACGCGGAGGATGTGCTCGAAGAGCGGGATGTCGAGCAGCCCGGCGAGCAGCAGGTCGCACTGGTCGCCGATGGCCCGGTAGTTGACCTCGATGATGCGCGCCCGGCCGTCCTGGACCACGAACTCGGTGTGGCAGGCGCCGAACCCGACGCCGAAGGCGTCCAGTTGCGCGAGGATCTGCGCCACGACCGGTTCGGGGTGCGCGGGGACGAAGGTGAGGCGTTCCTCGATGAAGTAGGGCGGCGGCGAGATCTCGGTGTGGAACCCGCCCAGCACGTGCCGGGTGCGGCCGTCGCCGAGCGTCTCCAGCGTGTACAGCTCGCCGGCGAGGTACTCCTCCGCCACGAGCGCCGCCCGCGGGCGGCGGGCCTGGATCTCCTTGCAGCGCAGCACCAGCTCCTCGGGGCCGCCGACGAGGACCACGTCCTCGCTGGCCACGCCCTCGCGCGGTTTCACCACGCACGGGTAGGGCACCGGCAGTTCGAGCAGCGAGACGGGGTCCGCGCCGGCCGCGAGCTCGGCGGACCACACGGTGTCGGCGCCGGTGGCGGCCAGGTGGCGGCGCATCTGCGCCTTGTCCTTGGCGCGCAGGGCCACCTGCCAGGGCTTGGCGGGCAGCCCGAAGTACTCGGCGGCGAGGGCGGCCTGGGTCTGCAGGTGGTCGCTGTTGGTGAAGACCGCGTGGGGGGTGTGGCCGGTGGCGATCCGGGTGATGACGGCGCGGAAGTCGCGTACGTCGCACTCCTCGACGTCCACCTGGGTGCCGTACAGCTCCTGGTGGGCGGCGGGGGAGTCGGTGAGCACGGTGACGTCCAGACCGAGCCGGGAGGCGGCCGGCAGGAAGCCCTCGGTGACGGAGTCCGTGGGGTTGAGCGCGAGCAGATACAGCCGCATGGCTGAGAGTCCTGTTCTGGGAACGTGTGGAGGGGAGGGGGCGGGCCGGCGGGTGGCGGCCCGCCCCTCTCACACGGGAAGCGTTACAAGCGTCACTTCGGCAGGTCGACGCCGGCGGCCTTGGCCACGTCGCCGAGCATGCTGATCGCGGCCTGGACGCCGATGCCGGACATCCACGTCTCGTCGGTCACGTTGACGACCTTGTGGTTCTTGACCGCGCCCAGGTCCTTCCAGACCGGGTTGGACTCGACGACGCTCTGCTGCGTCTTGGCCGGGTCGTCGGAGACGGTGACGAAGACCAGGTCCGCGTCGGCCTTGTCGATCTGCTCGGGGCCGACCTCCAGCATCGCGCTGTGGACGTTCTGCGAGGCCGGGCGGCCCAGGCCGATGTCGTTCAGCACGACGCCGCTGAACGAGTCCAGCTGGTAGAGCCGGGTCGGGCCGGCGACGAAGCGGACGACCGAGGCGGTCGGCTCCTTGCCGCCGTTCTTGGCCTTGATGGCCGCACCGAGCTTCTTGGCGCGGTCCTCGTAGGACTTCAGCGACGCTGCCGCTTCCTTCTCCAGGCCGAGTGCCTTGGCGTGGACCGCCAGGTTCTCCTTCCAGGGGAAGCCGGTGGTCGCGGTGAAGACGGTCGGCGCGATGGCCTTGAGCTTGTCGTAGACCTTCTCGTGGCGGACCTTCGAGGAGAGGATCAGGTCCGGCTTGAGGGACGCGATCAGCTCCAGGTTGGGCTCGGCGGACGGGCCGACGTCCTTGGTGCCATCCGTCTTGCCCTTCAGGTACGCGGGGAAGCCGCCCTCGGACTTGAGGTGCGGTGCGACCGCGCCGACCGGGGTGATGCCGAGCATCGTCACGTCGTCCAGCTCGCCGGTGTCGAGCACGACCACGCGCTTGGGCTTCGCGGGGATCGTGGTGCTGCCCATGGCGTGCGTGATGGTGCGCGGGAAACCGTCGGCGGTGGCCGCGGCGTTCGCCTTGTCGTCCTTGGCCGGGGTCTCACTGCCGCAGGCGGCGAGCGCGCCCACGCCGATGACGAGGGCGACGGGCGCGGCGATCAGCCGGACGAGACGGCGGCGGAGCGGGGCTCTGGTGTTCATGAGGGTGGGGATTCCTAGCGGCTAGACAGGAGATGGGGACGGGGGAAAGAGAAAGGTCAGGGCGTCAGCTCAGCCGGAGCTCAGCCAGGGCTCAGCCGGCGACGGCGGTGGCGTGCCGTCTGGCGCGTCCGCGGGGGACGACGAGCGGGGTGCCGGTCTCCGGGTCGGGGATGACCTGGCAGTCCACGTCGAACACGGACTTCACCAGCGCCGCGCTGAGCACTTCGGAGGGCGGCCCGGCCGCGGCCAGCCGGCCCTCCTGGAGGACGACGAGATGGTCGGCGTACCGGGCGGCCTGGCCGAGGTCGTGCAGCACCATGACGACGGTGCGGCCGGACTCGGTGTGCAGGTCCGACACCAGGTCGAGGACGTCGAGTTGGTGCCGCAGGTCGAGGAAGGTGGTGGGCTCGTCGAGGAGCAGCAGCTCGGTGTCCTGGGCGAGCGCCAGCGCGATCCAGGCGCGCTGCCGCTGACCGCCGGAGAGCTGGTCCACGTGCTGGTCGCGCAGTTCCGTGGTGCCGGTGCGCTCCAGGGCCTCGTCGACGGCGGCCTGGTCGGTGGCCGACCAGGGGCTGAGCAGCCGCTGGTGCGGGTAGCGGCCGAGCCGGACCAGTGCCTCGACGGTGATCGCGTCGGGGGTGACCGGCTGCTGCGGCAGCAGCCCCATCCGGCGGGCCAGCGAGCGGGCGGGCATCCGGTGGATGTCCGCGCCGTCCAGGGCCACGGTGCCGGCGGCGGGGGAGAGCAGCCGGGTCAGCCCGCGCAGCAGCGTCGACTTCCCGCAGGCGTTGGGGCCGACGATGGCGGTGACGGCGCCGCCGGGCAGGACGAGGTCCAGGCCGCCGATCACCAGCCGGTCGCCGTAGCGCAGGTCCAGGCCGTGGGTGGAGAGCTGGTTGGTGCGGTTCGGCCGGTCGGCGCGGGCGGTCATCCGAAACTCCTGTGCGTGGGCCTGCTCTGACGGATCATCAGGACGAGTAGCCAGGGGGCGCCGAGGGTCGCGGTGACCACACCGACGGGCAGTCCGTGCACCGGCAGAAGATGCTGGACGACCAGGTCGGAGCCGAGCAGCAGGACGGCGCCGGTCAGCGCCGACAGCGCGAGCGTTCCGGCGGTCGGCGGTCCGGCGAGGAAGCGGACCACGTGCGGTACGGCGAGCGCGACGAACGCGACCGGGCCGGTGAGCGCGGCGGCCAGCGAGGCCAGCACGATGGCGGTGAGCAGCAGTTGGAGGCGCGCGGCGGACGGCGCCAGGCCGAGCCCGCCCGCCGAGTCGTCGCCCAGGTCGAGGACGGCGAGGCGCCGGTGCAGGACGAACGCGGCGGCCATCGCGGCGGCCACGGCGCCGCCCGCGGCGGACACCTCGGTCCAGGTCCGCCCGTAGAGCGACCCCGTCGTCCACTGCAGCGCGGAGTTGGCGAGTTCGGCGGGGAAGCGCACCACCATCAGGTTGACGGCGGCGGCCAGGCCGGCCTGAACGGCCAGCCCCACCAGGACGAGACGGGTGACGCCGAGTCCGGAGCGCCAGGCGAACGCGCCGAGCAGGACGGCGGCGAGCAGCCCGCCGCCGAGGGCGGCCAGCGGGATGAGGGTCTGCGAGGCGCCGGTGGCGAGCAGCGAGACGGCGCCGAGGGAGGCGCCGCCGGTCACGCCCATGACGTCGGGGGAGGCGAGCGGGTTGCGGAACAGCCGCTGCAGCAGCCCGCCGGCGACGGCGAGGCCCGCTCCGGCGACGATCGCCGCCGCCATTCTGGGCGCCCGGAACTCCTGGACCACCAGCACGTCGCCGGAGTCGCCGAGGCCGATCAGGGCGCGCAGCGCGGTGAGCGGGGGCATCGGGATCTGCCCGGTGGTGAGCGCGGTGGTGGCCAGTACGAGGATCGCCGCCACGGCGCAGACGCTCAGCAGCGCGGTCCGGCGCCCGGGGGAGGGCCGCCGTTTCGGGGCGGCGGAGGCAGCCTCGGCATCCTTGCGGAGCGTGGGGACGAGGGACTTCGTCGTCGTGGGAGCGGGCGTCGTGGTGGGAGCGGGCGGGGTCAGGGGGGCGGGCGGGGTCGTGGGCGGGGTCATCGGGCCACCTTCCGGGCCAGCACCGCGAGCAGCGGCGCGCCGAGGAAGGCGGTGACGATGCCGACCTCCAGTTCGGAGGGCGCGATCACGACGCGGCCCAGGACGTCGGCGCCGAGCAGCAGCAGCGGGCCGGCGATCAGACAGCCGGGGACCAGCAGCCGGTGGTCGTTGCCGAACACCAGCCGCACCAGGTGCGGGGCGGCCAGCCCGATGAAGGCGACCGGTCCCGCCACCGCGACGGCGGAGCCGGCGAGCAGCACCACGGAGAGGCCGCCGGCGACCCGGATCCTGGCCACCGGCACGCCCAGGGCCTGCGCGGTCTCGTCGCCGAGGGCCAGGGCGTTGAGCGCAGGGGTGATGGCCAGCGCGATGACCAGCCCGACGGCGATCAGCGGGAGTACGGGGTAGAGGACGTCGAGCGTCCGCCCGGACAGCGAGCCCGCGAGCCAGAACCGGGCTTCGTCCAGGGTGCGGTTGCTCGCCAGCATCACGGCGGAGGTCCAGGACACCAGGACGGCCGTCAGCACCGTGCCGCCCAGCGCGAGGCGCACCGGGTCCAGGTCGCCCGCCCGCCGGGCGAGCGTCTGGGCGAAGAGCGCGGCGGCCGCCGCTCCGGCGAACGCGAACCACAGGTACTGCGAAGGGTGCGTCAGATGCAGTGCGTAGATGGCCGTGACGACGGCGAAGCCGGCGCCCGCGTTGATCCCCAACGTGGTCGGCGAGGCCAGTGGGTTGCGCGTGACGCCCTGGGCGACCGCCCCCGCCACCCCGAGCGCCGCGCCGACCGCGAGCCCGATGAGGGTGCGCGGTACGCGGAGCCCGGTGACCACCACGGCGTCACGGCTGTGGGCGTGGTGGAACAGGGCGTCGAGGACGGTGCCGAGGGGGACCGGCCGCGAGCCGAACGCGAGGCTCGCGGCGGCGCACGCCGTCAACGCGACGGCGCCGAGCAGGAACAGCGGTATCCGCCGGACTGGGGAGGGGAGCTGGCCGGCGACGGCCGTCCGCTGGTTCTTGAGCACGCTTCGATCTTAGGTTAGGTAAACCTAACCTTGTCAATTCGCTGTGCCTCGGCCACATTACGTGACGTGGTCGGGTCGTATGGAGGATTACAGGGATCTGACGGCATACGAGTCGGTACTGACCGATTCGTCGTCCAGGCAGGTCCCGGTCGCCAGATCGAAGCGCTGCTTGAGCAGCGGCGAGGCGACGTACGCCCGGCCCGCCGCCGAGCCGAGCAGACCGCGGGACAGGACGTAGGCGCCGGTGAACGGGTCCCGGTTGCCGATCGCGTACAGGGCGCCGTGCCGGTCCTGGAAGAGCGCGGCCTGCGAGCCGTCGGGCAGCAGGGCGGCGACGCCCCGGCCCGGGGTCAGCAATGTGTCGTCGCAGACCGGGAACCAGGCGTCGTCGAGGAGGAGTTCGATGGTCATGCCGTGACCGTCCCTTCGAGGGTGCGGATGGCGAGGGTGGGGCCGGCGAGCAGCACCGGGCCGGCCAGCAGATCCAGATCGGGCTTGACCTGGTCGCGCTCCTCGACGAACCGGACGCTGGGGTCGGGCACGTCCGGCGCGTTAACGAAGGAGACGAAGCGGCTCAGCCGCTCGGGGTCGTTGATGGTGTCCGCCCACTCGTCGCGGTACCCCGCGACATGCGCGGACATCAGGGACTCCAGCTCGTCGCAGATGCCCAGCGAGTCGTGCACGACGACGTCGCGGACGTGCTCCAGGCCGCCCTCGATCCGCTCCAGCCACGCGGAGGTGCGCTCCAGCCGGTCCGCGGTGCGGATGTAGAACATCAGGAACCGGTCGATGAGCCGGACCAGTTCCGCGTCGCTGAGGTCCTGCGCCAGCAGGTCCGCGTGGCGCGGGTCGGCACCGCCGTTGCCGCCGACGTACAGGTTCCAGCCCGACGCGGTGGCGATGATCCCGAAGTCCTTGCCGCGGGCCTCCGCGCACTCGCGGGCGCACCCCGAGACGGCGGACTTGAGCTTGTGCGGCGAGCGCAGCCCCCGGTAGCGCAGCTCCAGGCCGATGGCCATCTTCACGCTGTCCTGGACGCCGTACCGGCACCAGGTGCTGCCCACGCACGACTTCACGGTGCGCAGCGCCTTGCCGTACGCGTGCCCCGACTCGAACCCGGCGTCCACCAGCCGTGTCCAGATCAGCGGCAGCTGGTCGACGCGGGCGCCGAAGAGGTCGATCCGCTGACCGCCGGTGATCTTCGTGTAGAGGCCGAAGTCCCGGGCCACCTCGCCGATCACGATGAGCTTCTCCGGAGTGATCTCACCGCCGGGGATGCGCGGCACGATCGAGTACGAGCCGTTGCGCTGCAGGTTCGCCAGGAAGTGGTCGTTGGTGTCCTGGAGCGCGGCCTGCCCGCCGTCCAGCACATGCACCGGAGCGCCGATCGACGGCGCCAGCGAGGCGATGACGGAGGCCACCGCCGGCTTGCAGACCTCGCAGCCCTCGCCGCCCCTGGCCGCCTCGCGCCCGTGGCTGTCGAGCAGCGCCGCGAACGAGGTGACCCGCAGCGCGCGCACGATCTCGTACAGCTCCTGGCGGGTGTGCGCGAAGCAGCCGCACAGCCCCTGGTCCTCGGCGGCCGGCAGCAGCTGCCCCAGCACCTTGAGGCAACTCCCGCACCCCGTACCGGCTTTGGTGCACTTCTTGATCTGCGGCACGGTGGTGCAGGAGTGCTCGGCAACGGCGCCGAGGATCGCGCCCTTGGTGACGTTGTGGCAGCTGCAGATCACCGCCGTGTCGGGCAGCGAGGACGGCCCGAGCTCGACCGGACCGCCGGCGCCCGCCGGCAGCACCAGCCGCTCGGGCGGCACCGGCGGCACCGAGCCGGTCATCGGGCGCAGCATGCCGTACGAGTCGGCGTCGCCGACCAGGATGCCGCCCAGCAGCACACCCTCGCGCGAGACCACCAGCTTCTTGTACACACCGGAACGGGAGTCGGAGTACAGCACGTCCAGGCACCCGGGCGTCGCGCCGTGCGCGTCGCCGAAGCTCGCCACGTCCACCCCGAGCAGCTTGAGCTTCGTCGACAGGTCCGCGCCCCGGAAGGAGCCGGCGTCACCCGCGATCGCCTTCGCCGCCGTCTCCGCCATCTCGTAGCCGGGCGCGACCAGCCCGTACACCCGGCCGTCGGCGGCCAGCGCGCACTCGCCGATCGCGTACACCGCCTCGTCCCCGGTGCGGCACTGCTCGTCCACGACGATCCCGCCGCGCTCGCCGACCGGCAGTCCGCACTCCCGGGCCAGCTGGTCGCGGGGGCGGACGCCGGCCGAGAAGACCACCAGGCCGGTCGTGAGCGTCGAACCGTCCGACAGCGACATCGCGGCGACCCTGCCGTCCTCGCCCGCGACGATCGCCTGGGTGCCGACGCCCGTGTGGACGGTGACACCCATCTCCTCGATGGTGCGCCGCAGCGCCTCACCGCCGCCCTCGTCGATCTGCACCGGCATCAGGCGCGGCGCGAACTCCACGACGTGCGTGTCCAGTCCGAGCCCCTTCAGGGCGCCCGCCGCCTCCAGGCCCAGCAGCCCGCCGCCGACGACCGTGCCGGTGCCGCCGGTCCCGGCGTACTCCTCGATCTTCAGCAGGTCCTCGATGGTGCGGTACACGAAGCAGCCCTCGGCGTCCTTGCCGGGGACCGGCGGTACGAACGGGAAGGAGCCGGTGGCCAGCACCAGCGTGTCGTACCCGAAGGTCAGCCCGGAGCGGGCGGTCACGGTGCGGGCCGCCCGGTCGACGGTGAGCGCGGGATCCCCCAGCCGCAGCTCGATGCCGTGCTTCTCCAGGAAACCGTCCTCGGCGAGGGCGAGTTCGTCCGGCGTCGTCCCGGAGAAGTACGAGGTCAGATGGACCCGGTCGTACGCCGCGCGGGGCTCCTCGCACAGCACGACCACCCGCGCCCGCCCGGTGACGCCCCGGTCGGCGAGCGCCTCCAGGAACCGCTGCCCGACCATGCCGTGGCCGACCAGCACGATCGTCGGAACCGTGGGAACGTCCGTCGTGCCGCCAGCCATCGTGTCAACAGCCATGGTCAGGAACCTCCGTCGTTGGTGAGCAGGTGGAGCAGCGGAGCGGATGTGGCCGGGAGCGGCTCGTCGGCCTCCCAGGTGCGGGCGAGCGTGCCCACCGCGGCGAGATCGCCGAGCAGGATCCCGCCGACCAGCCGGTCGTCACGGATGACGACCTTCCGGTAGGCGCCTCGGGTCGCGTCGGTGAGGCGCAGGACGTCGTCGCCGGGGACCGGCAGCGGGTCGCCGAACGCGGCGAGGTCGAAGGGGGCGATCCCGGTGGCGCCGAGGCGGGCGGGCTCTGCGGCGGTGGCTGCGGGCGCGGGCCCGGGCTCGGGTTCGGGGGAGCCGTTGAGGGTCAGCCGGGTCAGGGCGCGGGTGCCGGTGTAGCGCGGTGGGTCGGCCGGGCGGCCAGGTACGGGCCCCCGCGCCGCCTCGGTGAGCAGCAGCGCCAGCGCGTCCGCCTGTTCACGGGCCGCGTTGGCCAGGCCGTACACGACACCGCCGTGCTGCGAGCAGTCGCCGATCGCGTGGATGAACGGGTCGGACGTCCGCAGCTCGTCGTCCACGACGATGCCCCGGTCGACCTCGAGGCCCGCCGCCTGCGCCAGGCCGGTACGGGGCCGCACGCCGCAGGCGAGCACGACGAGATCGGCGCCGAGGCAGTAGCCGTCGGCGAGTTCGACGGACCGGACGGCGCGGACGGTCGGGGCGGCGCGGACCGTCGGGGCGGTCTGGGCGGTCTGGGCGGCTGGGACGGTCGGGGCGGTTTGTGATGTACCGTCCGGCGTGGTCCGCAGCCCCCGCACCCGGCACTCCGTGTGGACCTCGATGCCCATCGACTCCAGATGCGCGCGCAGCAGCCTGCCGGACTGCTCGTCCAGCTGTCGCTCCATCAGGTACTCGCCCTGCTGGAGCAGGACGACATGGGCGCCGCGCGCCGCCAGCGCCCGCGCCGCGGACACCCCGAGCAGCCCACCCCCGACGACGACGGCCCGTACGCGGGGGCGCAGCGCCCCGGACAGCGCCAGGCAGTCGTCCATGGTGCGGAAGGCGTGCACGCCCAGCGGCAGTTCACCCCGCCCGGCCTCGAACAGGCCGCGCAGCGGCGGGAGCACCGGGTTGGAGCCGGTGGCCAGCACCAGCCGGTCGTAGCGGGTGGCGGAACCGTCGTCGCAGATGACGAGGCGCTCGGCTCGGTCCACCCGCACCGCGCGCCGTATCGTGCAGGCGGCGTCCGGCAGCGTGATGACGTCCGGCTCGTACCGTCCGGCGAGGACCTCGGCGAGCAGCACCCGGTTGTACGGCGCGTGCCGCTCCTCCCCGAACAGGGTCACGCGGACGCCGGGGGCGGCGGGCGCGAGCTGCTGCGCCAGGCGCGCGCCCGCCATCCCGCCGCCCACCACCACGATCTCCATGCCCGCGTCGATGTCCATGCCCGTCAGCCTGCGGCGCGGCTGTTACCCGGCGGCATCGCGTCCGTTTCCCTGAGGGAACGGTGCCCTCAGCGCGGGACGTCGGCGGCTGTGAGACGGGCGGTCGGGGGCCGGGACGACGGCCGGCACGGGGCCGGGCCGGGCGGTCGCGCGGCCCGGAGCCGTAGCTGACCGGAATAAAGACTGCGCGTAGATGATCGATGCGCAGATTGATGGCCCCGAATCCGCTTACGGCCGGTGGGGGCGGGTACGGTCTGATGATGGCCGCACCCGACGACAGCCCCGGTTTCCTGTTCTGGCGTACCTCCCTCCACTGGCAGCGCGCCATCGCGGCGGCCCTGGCCCCGCTCGATCTCACCCACGCCCAGTTCGTCCTGCTGGCCGGGCTGTGGTGGCTCGACGGCCAGGGCGAGCAGCCCAACCAGCTCCAACTGGCCCGGCACAGCGGCACGGACGTGAAGATGACGTCGCAGGTGCTGCGCCGGCTGGAGGACAAGGGCCTGCTCACGCGCGTGACCGATCCGAGCGACACCCGGGCCAAGCGGCTCGGGATCACGCCCGCGGGCGCCAGGCTGGCGACCGAGGCGGTCGCCAAGGTCGAGGCGACCGACGCGGCGTTCTTCGGCGCGGCGCCCGACCAGGAGGCGCTGCTCGTCGCGCTGCGTACCCTCGCCGTGCCGCCCGCCGTGCCGCCCGCCGGACCGTCCGCCGACGCGTGACCGGTGACCGGATCGTTCCGCATCGAGGCACAATGGTGTCTGTACCGCGGACTCCGCCGAGGGCCAGGATCGAGGCATGAACCGAGCACTGATCGTCATCGACGTCCAGCAGTCCTTTCTCCAGCGCCCGCTGTGGCAGGCCTCGTCCAACCCCGGCATCGTCGGCCAGGTGAACCGCCTCGTGGCGCACGCCCGCGACGCGGGCGACCTCGTCGTCTGGGTGCTGCACAGCGAGCCCGGCACCGGCGGGGACTTCGACCCGGCCAGTGGCCATGTGCGGCTGATGGAGGGGCTGGCGCCGCTCGACGGCGAGCCGGTGCTCACCAAGACCGCGCACAACGCCTTCACCACCACCAACCTCCAGCAGCTCCTCACCTCGCGCGGTGTCACCGAGGTCATCACCAGCGGCATCCGCACCGAGCAGTGCGTCGAGACGACGACCCGGCTCGCGTCCGACCTCGGCTACGAGGTCACCTTCGTCACCGACGCGACCGCCACCACCCCCTGCGAGCACTGGGACGCGCCGGCCGGCCGCTCGGTCGAGGAGATCCTCGCCGACCCCCGCACCCTGCAGACCGACGACATCATCGCCCGCACCGAGTACGCGCTCGCCGGCCGGTTCGCCCGGGTGACCACCGTCAAGGAGCTGACCGGATCGTGACCCGGGTCGTCTTCCTGCTCGTCCCGCAGCTGCATCTGCTGGATCTCGCGGGCCCGGCGCAGGTGTTCTCGACCGCGGCCGACTTCGGCTACGGCTACGAGACCGCCTACGTCGCCGAGCAGGAAGACATCCCGACCGCCCAGGGCCTACCGCTCCGGGCGGCCACCAGCTGGCCCGATCTCACCCCCGACGACCTGGTGATCGTCCCGGGCTGGCGGTCCCGGACGCTGACCCAGAACGGGCACGTGGCGGAGTCCACGCTCCAGCGGCTGCGCGACCACCACGCCGCGGGCGGCGTCGTCGCCAGCATCTGCGCGGGCGCCGAAGCCCTCGGCCGGGCCGGCCTCCTCGACGGCCGCCGCTGCACCACCCACCACGACGTGCAGGACGAACTCGCCGTCCGCCACCCACGGGCCACCGTCGTGCGCGATGTGCTCTACGTGGTCGACGACCGCGTCGTGACCTCCGCCGGCATCGCCAGCGGCATCGACCTCGCGCTGCACCTCGTCGCCGGCCGGCACGGGCCGGGCGCCGCCGCCCGCATCGCCCGCAACATGGTCGTCTACGCCCGCCGCAACGGCGACGAACAGCAGACCAGTGCGATGCTCCGGCACCGCGCCCACCTCAGCGACGCCGTCCACCGCGTCCAGGACCTCATCGACACCCGCTTCACCGAACACCTCGGCCTCGCCGCCCTCGCCGCCACCTCCGGCATCAGCGAACGCACCCTCACCCGCCGCTTCGGCGAAGCCACCGGCCTCACCCCGCTCCGCTACCAACAGGTCCTCCGCGTCGAGCGCGCCGAACACCTCATCTCCCACGGCTCCACCATCGAATCCGCCGCCCGAGCCGTCGGCTTCGAAGACGCCCGCATGCTCCGCCGCCTCCGCGCCAGGGCCTGACCGGGCCGGGTTCTGGTCGAGTGAGGTGGTCCGACGCGGTTCGTGCGGCGTACCGGTCGCTATCGAAGATCGATCATGCGGACCGGTTGCCCCGTGGTGCGAGCGATGGTCTCGAAGTCCCGGTCGTAGTGAAGCAGCGTCAGACCCGATTGCTCGGCGACGGCCGACACGAGGAGGTCGATGGGCCCGGCGCTCCGGTGCTCGCTCTTCGCGGTGAGCTGCTCCTGTACGACCCGCGCCCGCCGGTAGGTGCCATCCGGGATCGGGCACCAGGCGTAGTGGCTGTCGAGGGCCGTCTTCAGCCGCTCGCGGTCTGCGGCCGACCGCGCCGAGTACAGAACTTCGAGCTCCGTGATGTCGCAGATCGCGACGAGGCCGGCGCCGATCCGGTCATCCCACTCGGCTGTGGTTCGGCCGAGCAGAATGCGGGCGACGGCGGAGGTGTCGATGAGGTAGTCGGCGACGCGCACTCACGCGCTCCTGCGGGTGGCCGTGGGCTCCTCGTCGACGCCGCCCCGGTATTTGCGCTTGTCCAGGAGGATGTCCACGTCCAGGGCACCGTCCGCGACCAGCTCGCGTGCCTCTTCCAGGGACCGCAGTCGACGGTAGCGGGCGGTGACTTCGCGGAGTGCTGAGTTGATGGTGTCGCGTTTGGTTGTGGTGCCGAGTTCTTTCGCGGCAGCTTCGAGGGCTTCGTCGTCCAGGTCGATGACGGTTCGACTCACCAGCGCACCTCCATGATGTACAAGCGTCTATATATCAGTATACATGATCGACTATACATTGGCGCCCGCCGCGCCCGCCGCGCCCGCCGCGCCCGCCGCGCCGGCGGCGTCAGGACTCGTCGCGGACCGTGATGACCGGGTCGTGGCGGACCGGGAAGTTGACCGAGTTGGCGATGAAGCAGGCGCGGTGGGCGTCGGCGTGGAGGGTGGCGGCCTTGGCGGCCATCTCCTGGGAGGCGACCTCGACCTGCGGGCGCAGGACCGCCTCGGTGAAGTGGCCGCCCTCGGGGGCGGTCTCCATCGTGCCGTGCGCGTGGTCCGTGTAGGCGGTGACCGTGACGCCGCCGACGGCGCAGACGTGCAGGTAGGCGAGCATGTGGCACTGCGACAGCGCGGCGAGGAGCAGCTGCTCGGGGTTCCAGCGGGTGGCGTCGCCGCGGAAGGTCGGGTCGGAGCTGCCGAGGATGGTGGGAAGGCCGGCGGCGGAGACCTCGTGGGAGCGGTCGTAGGAGCGGTAAGTGCTCGTGCCGGTGCCCAGGTTGCCGGTCCAGGTCACCTGTGTGTCATAGGTGTGGGGCGTGGGCACGGCGGCTCCTTCTGTTGATCTGCCGGACAGTGCCCAGCGTACGTTCAGCCGTTCGCGGGACCCGCAGCCTCCACCCGTACCGCGCACACCTTGAACTCCGGCATGCGGGACGTCGGGTCGAGAGCCGGGTTCGTCAGGGTGTTGGCGCGGCCCTCGCCCGGCCAGTGGAACGGCATGAAGACGGTGTCGGGGCGGATCGCGGAGCTGATGAGCGCGGGGGCGACGGCGCGGCCACGGCGGCTGGTGACGGCGAGGCGGTCGCCCTCGGCGATCCCCAGGCGCTCGGCGAGCTGTGGATGGAGCTGCACGAAGGGGCCGGGGGAGGCGACGTTGAGTTCGCGGACCCGGCGGGTCTGGGCACCGGACTGGTACTGCGCCAGGACGCGGCCCGTCGTCAGATGGAGCGGGTAGTCCGCGGACGGCTCCTCCGCGGAGGGCCGGTGCAGGACCGGGACGAAGCGGGCCCGGCCGTCCGGCGTCGCGAAACGGTCCAGGAAGAGGCGGGGAGTTCCGGGGTGCGCGGCGTCCGAGGACGATCGCGGGCACGGCCAGAAGACGCCGTCCTCCTCCGCGATCCGCCGGTACGTGATGCCCGAGTAGTCCGCGGGGCCGCCCGCCGACGCGCGGCGCAGCTCCTCGAAGACCTCCTCGGGGTCGGTGGGGAAGCCCTTCTCCCAGCCGAGCCGGGCGGCGAGCCCGTTCAGCACCTCCAGGTCGGTACGGACCTCCGGCGGCGGGTCGATCGCCTTGCGGCGCAGGATCACCCGGCCCTCCAGGTTGGTGGTCGTGCCGGTCTCCTCCGCCCACTGGGTGACCGGCAGGACGACGTCCGCCAGCTCGGCCGTCTCCGACAGGACGACGTCGCAGACCGCGAGGAAGCCGAGCGAGGCGATCCGCCCGGCGATGTGCGTGGCGTTCGGCGCGGAGACGACCGGGTTGGAACCCATCAGCAGCAGCGCGTGCACGTCCACGCCGAGCGCGTCGAGCAGTTCGTACGCGCTGCGCCCCGGCGCCGGCAGGTCGTCCGGGTCGACGCCCCACACCGCCGCCACGTGGGCGCGCGCCGCCGGGTCGTCCAGCTTGCGGTAGCCGGGGAGCTGGTCGGCCTTCTGGCCGTGCTCGCGCCCACCCTGTCCGTTGCCCTGCCCGGTGAGACAGCCGTAGCCGGAGAGCGGCCGGCCGGCGCGGCCGGTGGCGAGGCACAGGTTGATCCAGGCGCTGACGGTGTCGGTGCCCTTGGACTGCTGCTCGGGGCCGCGCGCGGTGAGGACCATGCCCTCCGGTGTCGCGCAGAACATCCGGACCGCCTCCCGCAGTTGCGGCACCGGCACCCCGGTGATGCGTTCCACCAGCTCCGGCCAGTGCGCCATGACGCCCGGCCGCGCCTCGGCCCAGCCGCTCGTGCGCTCCGCGATGAACTCCTCGTCCAGGTACCCCTCGGCGACCGCGAGGTGCAGCAGTCCGAGCGCGAGCGCCAGATCGGTGCCGGGCCGGGGCTGCAGATGCAGATCGGCGTGCTCCGCGGTGCGGGTGCGGCGCGGGTCCACGACGATCAACGTGCCGCCCCGCTCCCGCAGCTCCGTGAGGTATCGCAGCGCGGGCGGCATCGTCTCGGCGAGGTTGGAGCCGACGAGGATCACGCAGCCGGTACGGGCGATGTCCTCCAGCGGGAACGGCAGCCCCCGGTCAAGACCGAAGGCCCGCTGATGGGCCGCGGCCGCCGAGGACATGCAGAACCGGCCGTTGTAGTCGATCTGTGAGGTGCGCAGCACCACCCGCGCGAACTTGCCGAGCGCGTACGCCTTCTCGTTCGTCAGCCCGCCGCCGCCGAAGACCCCGACGGCGTCGCGGCCGTGCGCGGCCCGCGTCCGCAGCAGTCCCTCGGCGACCCGGTCGAGCGCCTCGTCCCAGCCGGCCGGCTCCAGGGCGCCGCCGGCGCCGCGCACCAGCGGCCCGGTCAGCCGGGCGCCGCGCGCCAGCACCTCGGGCGCGGTGCGCCCCTTGCCGCACAGCGCGCCCCGGTTCACCGGGAACGCGGGCCGCTCCACGACCTCGACGCCGCCCGCCGGCAGCACCGCGAGCCCCATGCCGCACTGCAGGGCGCAGTAGGGACAGTGCGTGTCAACGGTGCTCGGGCTCATCCGCCCAGCCTGCGCCGTACGTGTTTCGCCCCCGTACGCGACGCGGTTACGCGGCCGGTACGCGCACCTCAGCGCACCGCCGGGCGCCTTGTGAGGGGCGGGCGCCCTGTGTGAGGGGCGGCCGTCCGTCAGCGGGCCGCCGGGTCCGCGGCCAGGGCCCGCGTCACGCCCGGCTCCCGGGGGCCGAGGAAGACCGGGTCGGGCTTGACCACGACGTCCAGCGCCGCCTTGGTCGCCGCGACGAGCTCGCGCCCGCCGCCGTAGAACCACGTCACGTCGTGCGGCTCGTCGACCCCGACGCCGTACCCCTCGACGCCCGCCGCGTCGCACAGCGCGAGTGCCCGCCGGATGTGGAAGCCCTGGCTGACGAGGATCGCCCGGTCCACCCCGAAGATCCGTTTGGCGCGGCTGCACGAGTCCCAGGTGTCGAAGCCCGCGTAGTCCAGCACGACCTTCGACGCGGGCACGCCCTGCTGTTCCAGATAGCCGAGCATCGCGCCCGGCTCGTTGTAGTCGGTGCGGCTGTTGTCGCCGGTCACCAGGATCGCCCGGACCTTGTGGGTCCGGTACAGCTCGGCGCCCGCGTCCAGCCGGTGCGCGAGATACGGCGTCGGCTTCCCGTCCGCCAGGCCCGCGCCGAACACCACCGCCACCGGCTCCGGCGGTACGTCGGCGACCGCCCGCACCCGTCCGTCCGCCGAGGCCTGCAGCCAGGTCGCGGGCAGCAGCGCCAGAACGCAGCAGGCCATCACGGCCTGCAGGAGGAGCCGGCGGCCGCGCCGGGTCCGCGGCGGGCGCAGCCTGCGCAGCACGGCGGGCACCGCCGCACGTATCCGGCCCGGCTCCATTTCGGCGTCCCCTCGCTGAGCGACTCCGTCGCCCGGTCTGGCGTCCTGTCGACTCCGTCGTCCGGATCCACTCGGTCGTTCGGATCCACTCCGTCGTCCGGATCGACGCGTACGGCGCCGGTACGGTTCCGGGCACGATGGACGCAGCCGCGCCGCCAGCGATGAGAGGACCGCCGCCTTGACCCCGCCGCCCCCGTCCCGCCTGCCCTTCTTCGTCTACGGGACGCTGCGTCCCGGCCAGGCCAACCACCTGCTGGTGGAGGGCCGTACCGCACCCCCGAGACCCGCCGTACTGCCAGGAGTCCTGCTGTACGACGGGCCCGGCTACCCCTACGCGGTCGCTGCCCCGGCCACCGAACCCGTCACCGACACCGTGCACGGAGAGCTGCTGGACGCCCTGCCCGGCCAGTACGACACCGTCCTCGCCGACCTCGACCGGCTGGAGGACCACGTTCCGGGCGCGCGCGGGAACCTCTACGAGCGGCTGGCGGTGCGCGTGGTCTGCGAAGGACAGGGGCGCGACGCCTGGGTGTATCTCGCGGGGGAGGAGCTGGCCCGGACGCTGCGGGCGTCGGGGCGGATCATCCCGGGCGGCGACTGGGTCCGCGCCCAGCGGGCTCACAGGCCGTCCTGACGCTCGTGAGACCGAGGAAAACACTTGTCATCACTGTGCAATGCGGGCGCAACCTCCGCACTTCAGGCTCGGTCCATGACGGCGTCGACAGCGCATCCGCACCCGCACCCGGAGTTCGGCCAGGCCCCGGCCGACGGCTCCGGCAGCTTCGGCAGCTCTGACAGTCCCGACAGCACCGACAGCTCCGGCCTGTCCGGCAGCTTCGACAGTACGGCGCAGCTCCTGAACCGGATCACCGCTCAACTCAGCAGCCAGCTCTCCCACGTCACCCTCACCGCGGTCCCGCGCGGCCCGGCACTCGTCGCCGTGGCGCACGGCAGCCGTGACCCCGCGGCGCGGCGCACCGTGCGCGCGCTCCTCGACCGGGTCCGGGCGCTGCGCCCCGGCCTGCCCGTCCACCTCGGGCACATCGAGCTGAACGAGCCGCTGCTCGACGACACGCTCGCCGCGCTGCGCGGCGATGTGGTGCTCGTGCCGCTGCTGCTCGGCCACGGCTACCACGTCAAGCAGGACATCCCGCAGGCGCTGGCCCGCGCCCCGCACCTGCGCGGGCTGACCGCGGCGCCGCTCGGCCCGCATCCGCTGCTCGCCGAGACGCTGCACGTGCGCCTCGCGGAGGCCGGCTGGCGCAAGGGCCTGCGGCGCGCGGGCGTCGTGCTGGCGGCCGCCGGTTCCCACGACCCCGACTGGCCCGCCGACACCGCCCGCACCGCCGAACTCCTCAGCCACCGGCTCGGCGGCGCCCCCGTGCTGCCCGCCTACGCCTCCGGCACCGGGCCGTCCGTCGAGGAGGCGGTCGGGGCGCTGACCGCGCGTGGCCACCGGGTCGCGGTCGCCTCGTACTTCACCGCCCCCGGGCGGTTCGCCACCCAGACGTCCGCCGGGGCGCCCTGGATCGCGGCGGCGCCGCTGGGCGCGCACAGCGCCATGGCCCGCCTGGTGCTGCACCGCTACGACCAGGCGCTGGCCACCGCCGGCCGGACCGCGCCGCTGCACCTCGCCAGCGCGTAACCCGGTACGGGGCCGGAGGACCGGTGGCGGCGGCGCGTCTGTCACTCCGGAGCGTTACGGTCACAGGCATGGAAGCGAACTACCGGACCGACGCGGCGGCCGCGCACCTCGGGCCGTACGAGCGGTACGGGCCGTACGGGGACGCCGATACCGACCGCTATGTGACCGAGCCCGACAAGCGGCCGGGCCGTACCGCGTTCCAGCGCGACCGGGCGCGGGTGCTGCACTCGGCCGCGCTGCGCCGGCTGGCGGGCAAGACCCAGGTGGTCGACCCGGGCTCGGCCCTGATGAACACCAGCCCGCGCACCCGCCTCACGCACTCGCTGGAGTGCGCGCAGGTGGGCCGGGAGCTGGGCGCCGCGCTCGGCAGCGACCCCGACCTCATCGAGACGGCGTGTCTGGCGCACGACCTCGGCCACCCGCCCTTCGGGCACAACGGCGAGCAGGTGCTGGCCGAGGTCGCCGAGGCGTGCGGCGGCTTCGAGGGCAACGCGCAGTCGCTGCGGCTGCTGACCCGGATCGAGCCGAAGCGCTTCATGCGGGACGCCGACGGCACGATGGTGAGCGTCGGTCTGAACCTCACCCGTGCCGCCCTGGACGCCGCCACGAAGTACCCGTGGCCGCGCGGCGGCCACCCCACGAACCCCGGCAGCCCCAAGTTCGGGGCCTACGAGGACGATCTGCCGGTCTTCGACTGGCTGCGGGCGGGCGCCCCCGAGGACCGGCAGTGCTTCGAGGCCCAGGTCATGGACTGGGCCGACGACGTCGCGTACTCGGTGCACGACGTGGAGGACGGCCTGCACGCCGGCCACCTCGACCCGAACCTGCTGCTCGCCGACGCCGAGCGCGCCGACATCTTCGACTGCGCGGGGGAGCGGTACGCGGCCGACGCCACCCCCGACGAGCTGGCCGAGGCCCTCGACCGGCTCCTGGAGCAGGCGTGGTGGCCGCATGGCTACGACGGCTCGGCCATCTCCCAGGCCCGGCTGAAGGACGCCACCTCGCAGCTCATCGGCCGGTTCTGCCTGGCCGCCGAGCGCGCCACCCGCGAGGCGTACGGCACCGGGCGGCTCACCCGGTACCGAGCCGAACTGGTCGTGCCGCGCGAACAGCGCCTGGAGTGCGCCGTCCTCAAGGCGGTCGCCGACCGCTACGTCATGCAGCGCGCCTCGCAGGAGCGCCGCCGCGCCGAGCAGCGGATCCTCATCTCGGAGCTGTCGGAAGCGCTGCTGGCGCGCGCCCCCGAGGGCCTGGACCCGCAGTTCCGCGGCATCTTCGACGAGGCGGCGGACGACAGCGCGCGGCTGCGCGCCGTCGTCGACCAGATCGCGTCGCTCACCGACGCGACGGCCACGGCACTGCACGCCCGCCTCACGACGGGCCGGTCCGCCCGGCTGCTGTGAGCCGGTGACGCGGCGGGCCCGGGGGGTGTCCGAGGCCGCCCGTGACCGGGCCCGCGAGCACCTGTCCGGAGTACTGCGGGCGCGCGAGGCATACGAGGGGCGCTTTGTCGACTCGGCGCGGCGCTCTTCCCGCCAGGCGTGACGTAAGGGACGCTCGCAGGTACGGCATCTGTTGGGGAGGCGCACAGTGGTGGACGCAGACCAGACCATCGTCATCGTCGGAGCGGGACTGGCCGGCGCCAAGGCGGCGGAAACCCTCCGGTCGGAGGGCTTCACCGGGCGGGTGATCCTGATCGGCGACGAGCGCGAGCACCCGTACGAGCGGCCACCCCTGTCCAAGGGCTTTCTGATCGGCAGCGCGGAACGCGACTCGGTCTTCGTCCAGCAGACCGCCTGGTACGCGGAGCACGACATCGAGCTGCACCTCGGCCAGCCGGTCGTGCACCTCGATCCCGCGGCCAGGACCGTGCGGCTCGGGGACGGCACCGTCCTCCCGTACGACAAGCTGCTGCTCGCCACCGGCGCCGAGCCGCGCCGGCTGGACATCCCCGGTACCGAACTGGCCGGTGTCCACCACCTGCGGCGGCTCTCGCACGCGGAGCGCCTCAAGCACGTACTGACCTCGCTCGGCCGCGAGAACGGCCATATCGTCATCGCCGGCGCGGGCTGGATCGGCCTGGAGGTCGCCGCCGCCGCGCGCGGCTACGGCGCCGAGGTCACCATCGTGGAGCCCGAGCCGACGCCGCTGTACTCGGTGCTCGGCCCCGAGCTCGGCGGGGTCTTCGCCGATCTGCACCGCGAGCACGGCGTCCGCTTCCACTTCGGCACGAAGCTCACCGGGATCTCCGGCCAGGACGGCATGGTGCTGGCCGCCCTCACCGACGACGGCGAGGAGCACCCCGCCCACGACGTGCTGGCCGCGATCGGTGCCGCTCCCCGCACCGCGCTCGCCGAGGCCGCCGGGCTGACCCTCGCCGAACGCTCGGCGGGCGGCGGCATCGCCGTGGACGCGTCGCTGCGCACGTCTGACCCGAACATCTACGCGGCCGGCGACGTCGCCAACATCGAGCACCCGCTCTCCGGCGGCCGGCTGCGCGTCGAGCACTGGGCCAACGCCCTCAACAGCGGCCCGGCCGCCGCCCGCGCCATGCTCGGCCGGGACGTCAGCTACGACCGGGTGCCGTACTTCTTCTCCGACCAGTACGACCTGGGCATGGAGTTCTCCGGCCATGCCGCGCCGGGCAGCTACGACCAGGTGGTGTGCAGGGGCGACGTCGGCAAGCGGGAGTTCATCGCCTTCTGGCTCAGCGAGGGACGCGTGCTGGCCGGGATGAACGTCAACGTCTGGGACGTCACCGACCCGATCCAGCAGCTGATCCGCTCGGGCCGCACCGTCGACCCCGACCGGCTGTCCGACCCCACCGTGCCGCTAGCCTCCTTCCTGGAATGACCGAAGGACCGGACTGACCAGCGGAGGACCACGTCATGCGCACGGCCGTCGTACCCGTCGAGGAGATCTTCGAGCTGCGCTGGGCGGTGCTCCGCACCGGCCTGCCCCGCGAGACCGCGATCTACCCGGAGGACTCCCGCGAGCCCACCTTCCACATCGCGGCCTACGACGACGAGGGCGCTGTCCAGGCGTGCGTCACCTTCTTCCCCGACACCCTGCCCGGCGAGGGCGCCGCCGCCTACCGCTTCCGGGGTATGGGCAGCGCCCCCGAGGTGCGCGGCCAGGGCTACGGCGCGGCCGTGCTGCGGGCCGGCCTCGCCGAGGCCACGGTGCGCGGCGCCGAACTGGTGTGGTGCAACGGCCGTACGTCCGCACAGGGCTTCTACGAGCACCTCGGGTTCACCGCGACCGGCGAGGAGTTCATCGTCGAACCGAGCGGACCGCACTACATATTCATGATCAAGACGGCCGGCTGATCACGACGGCCAGGCTGATCACGACGGCCAGGCCACGACGGCCGGCTGATCACGAGGACAGCCTCGTGATCAGCCGGCCGGCCCGGCCGGATCAGCTCGACAGGTAGAACGCCAGCAGCCCGGAGGCGTCCATGTCGAGCGCGGGCTCGGAGCTCTGCCAGGACCGGACGTCGTCGACATAGCGACTTCCGTGCCCGGTGAAGGTCCCGAACGGGTCCGCGCCGCCGGGCTGGCACTTGCGCATGGCGTCCAGGTAGTCGCCCAGCCCGTCGGCGAACTGCGCGGTCCCGTTGGGCCCGTTGACGATCGCACCGGTGTCCACCGGCGCCTTGCCGTCCAGGCTCCCGGCGAGGTTGCCGAGCTGCCCCGCCGTGCACTTGGGGTACGTGGTGCCCGAGCCGACCATGAAGGACGTGCCCCAGGCGTTGGCGCCGAGCAGCCAGTCGAGCTGCTGGACGGCGAACCGGTTGACGGAGGTGTCGCCGGTCAGCCCCCGGTACAGCCGGGTGGTGGCCGCGAGGCCGAGGGTGTGCGAGTCGGCGTCGAAGTCGTTGTAGACCGCGCCGGCGTGGAACGGGTCCTTGGCGGCGCGTGCCTGCCCCGAGGCGATCTGCGCCTTGAGGTTCGCGACCAGGGTGTCGTACGAGACCGGCAGCCCGGCCGGGTTCCCCGCCGCCTTGATGGCGCGCGCCAGGTCCGTGTAGGCGAGCGCGCTGGTGTCGTACATGTTGAGCGTGTCGCCGGTCGTGCCGTACGCCTTCGCCCAGGCGGCCGACTGCTGGAGCCAGCCGGCGGCGCGGGAGTCGCCCAGCTGCTGCGCGGCCAGCGCCAGCTCGGCGCCGCCGAAGGCCAGGTCGTCCTGCCAGCTGGTCTCCGGGTAGTACGCGTAGGGGACGGTCGTGACGAGCTTGCCGGGCTTGGTGTCCGCGAGCGTGTAGACCTGCGCGGCGGCCGCCAGATAGCTCTTGGCCTTCGCGGGGTCCGAGGCGGCGTAGCGCTGCGCGCCGAGCGCGAAGTCGGCGGCGAGCCGGCCGGCCTGGTTGGGGCTGAGCTTGGAGCCGGGGGCGCCGGCCCGGAACACCGGGCGGTTGCGCAGGAACGCGTTGGCGGTGTCGGCGTCGTCCTTCTGCGGCAGCCGCCAGACGTCGTGGTCGCCGACGACGCTGCCGTTGTCGGTACCCGAGCCGAGGCCGACCTGGATGTAGAGGGTCTTGGTGTCGCCGTCCCACATCTTGTCGAGCCAGTCGAGGCCGTGCTGCGCCTCGGCGCCGAGCGCGGACGTGGGGGAGGCGCCGGTCTCACGGGCGGCGATCTGCAGCGTGGCGGCGGCGTACGTGGTGGTCTCGGTGAACTTCAGGTAGTCGCCCGCGTCGAACCAGCCGCCCTCGGCGTCGACGGTGCCGCCGAGCTTGGCCGGCGCCTTGGAGATCGTGTCGCCGTCGCCGCTGGTGAACTTGGGCCAGTCGTAGACGCTGGCGTGCGCGTCGTTGAGATGGGACGGCTGGCGCTTCAGCGACCCGGGTATGACGTCCCGGCCGTCGCGCTGGGCCTGGAAGAAGGTGGTGGCATCGGCGGCGGGCTTGCCGTAGACGGCCTTCGCGCTGCCGATGGTGAAGGCGGGCGAGGCGCCGGTGGCCGCGCCGCTGACCTCCAGGTGGTAGGTGCCGGCGGCCTGCACGGAGCTGAAGTCGATCAGGTAGACGGCCGGGTAGGCGCTGTTCCAGCTGCCCTGGCTGGTGCCGGTCTTACCGGTGGCGGCGGTCGCGCCGGTACTGTCGAGCAGCTTCCAGGTGGCGCCCGAGACGGCGCCCTTCGCCAGCAGGAACGCCTCCTTGGCGCCGCTGCCGTCGTAGCCGACCTGGTTGACCCGGACCTGTCCTGTGGTGGCGGCCTCGGCGGAACCCGCGCCGCCGCTCAGCAGGGCCGCGACGACGGCGGCGGTGGCCGTGGCCGCACCTGCCGCGAGGCCGAGTCCGCGTCGTCGACTGTGCTTGTGGGGCATGCGCCCACCCTTCCGTCGGTACCGCGCGCCATTAGTAAAGATTCTTAACAATTGGGGAAGCTAGTGGCTGGTCGCGGTGGAGGTCAAGGGTCTGTCACAGCTGGGCCTTAGACTTCACGAGTGGCAGGCAGGATCAAGGATGAGGACGTCAAGGCGGTCCGGGACGCGGTCCCGATCGACGCCGTCATCTCGGAGTACCTGCAGCTCAAGAACGCGGGTGGGGGAAACCTGAAAGGGCTCTGCCCCTTTCATGATGAAAAGTCCCCGTCGTTCCAGGTGAGTCCCTCGAAGGGGCTCTTCTACTGCTTCGGCTGCCAAGAGGGCGGCGACACGCTCGACTTCGTCATGAAGCTCGACCACCTCTCCTTCTCCGAGGCCGTCGAGCGGCTGGCCGCCAAGACCGGCATCGTGCTGCGGTACGACGAGGGCGGGTACAACCCCGGCCGCCAGCAGGGCGAGAAGATCCGGCTCATCGAGGCGCACAAGATCGCCGCGCAGTTCTTCGTCGAGCAGCTCGGCAGCGCCGAGGCCGAGATCGGCCGCAAGTTCCTCACCGAGCGCGGCTTCGATCAGGCCGCGGCGGAGCACTTCGGCGTCGGATACGCGCCCGCCGGCTGGGACCATCTCATCCGCTTCCTGCGCGGCAAGGGCTTCACCGACAAGGAACTGCTCACGTCCGGGCTGGCCAGCGAGGGCCGCCGCGGCGCGATCGACCGCTTCCGCGGCCGGCTGATCTGGCCGATCCGCGACATCACCGGCGACGTGATCGGCTTCGGCGCCCGCAAGCTCCGCGAGGACGACAACGGGCCCAAGTACCTGAACACCCCCGAGACGCCGCTCTACAAGAAGTCGCATGTGCTGTACGGCATCGACCTCGCCAAGAAGGAGATCGCCAAGACCGGCAAGGCCGTCGTCGTCGAGGGGTACACCGACGTCATGGCCTGCCATCTCGCGGGCGTCACCACCGCCATCGCCACCTGCGGCACCGCCTTCGCCGAGGACCACATCAAGATCCTCCGCCGGCTGCTGATGGACAACTCCAGCTCGCACGTCGTCTTCACCTTCGACGGGGACGCGGCCGGTCAGCGGGCCGCGCTGCGCGCCTTCGAGGACGATCAGAAGTTCGCCGCCCGCACCTCCATCGCGATCAGCCCCGGCGGCATGGACCCGTGCGAGCTGCGGCTCGCCGACGGTGACGCGGCCGTGCGCAACCTCGTCGAGCACTCCTCGCCGCTCTTCGAGTTCGCCATCCACAGCGCCGTCGCCCGGCACAACACCGACACCGCCGAGGGCCGCGCCGCCGCCCTGGAGGAAGCCGCACCGATCGTCGCCGGGATCAAGGACACCTCCATCCAGCACGAGTACGCGGTGTCGCTCGCCTCCAAGCTCGGCATCCTGGACGAACAGTTCGTCGTCCGCCGGGTCTCCCAGCTCGCCCGCTGGGCCCGCGACCGCGGCCAGCGCGGCCCGGAGCCGCGCCGCGACCGTCAGCAGGGGCAGGGGCAGGGGCAGGGTCAGGGCTCCGGCGGTTCGGGCCAGGGCGTCACCCGCCCCCAGCCGCCGCGCGGTCCCCGGCTGGATCTGCGCAGCCCCTCCCACCGGGTGGAGCGCGAGCTGCTCAAGCTCGCCCTCCAGCACCCGCACCTGGTCTCGCCGGCCTTCGACGCCTACGGCGAGGACGAGTTCACCGCCCCGCCGTACGCCGCCGTCCGGCACGCCATCGCCGAGGCCGGCGGCACCGAGCACGCGGACGACGGCTACCTCGCCCGGGTCCGGGACGTCGCCCCGGACGACACCGTCCGGATCCTCGTCACCGAACTGGCCGTCGAGGCCACCCACACCCGGCGGGCCCCCGACGAGGTCTACGCGGGCATGCAGCTCGTCGCCGTCCGGCGGCAGGCCGTCGAGCGCCGCATCAGCGAGGTCCGCGCCAATCTGACCCGGCTCGGCCCACGCGCCGGTGCGGATGATCTCAGCGCCGTCCAGAACGAGTTGTGGGCGCTGCAGCAGTACGGCCAGCGGCTGCGCGAACAGGGCACCGCGGCGCTGTAGGCCCGCCTCCCGCCGCCTTCCCCCAGCGGGGTTCGATGCGGTGACCGATCGAACGCACCCCGTGACATCGGCCCGAAAAACCCGGCGCACGCCCCTCGTGGCGGGGGTGTGCCGTACGCCACACTGGGGGGCGGTGCCTGAGTCCTCGGAGCGCGGAATACCGGATTCTGCAAACAGAGATGCGACCGGTGATCCGCATACGGCGAACTCCCGGACGGCCAGCGGCCAGGCCGCGACCGTCCGAATGCCGCGCGTCTCCGAGCCCGTGACTGTGCTCACCATGGAGGTCGCTCCCGTGCAGACCCACCCCCTGACGACCGTGGCCGAGGTGGTCTTGTCGGAACCCGAGGCCGAGCCGAGGGAACGGGTACCGGAGCAGAACCACGCCGCCACCCACCCGGAAGCGGAGGACGTCCTGGGAACGGAGGACGGCCGGGGAACGGAGGACGGCCGGGAAGTGGAGGACGGCCGGGATCCGGCGCCGCAACCGGGGCCGCTGGAGCCACCGGAGCCGCTGGAGGTCCTGGCGTCCGAACCCCCCGTGCCGCCCCCCGCGCCCCGCGAGCCTCCAGGACCTCCGGAGCCCCGCGCGCCCCGGGAATCCCTGGGCTCCACGGCCAGGGAACCCGAGGCCCGGGACCCCGACGACGAGGCCGACGACCGGGAGCGCCGGTCGCGCGAGGAGGCGGCGGGCCCGTCCGCGGACCTCTTCCGGCAGTACCTCCGCGAGATCGGCCGCATACCGCTGCTCACCGCCGTCGAGGAGGTCGAACTGGCCCGCCGGGTCGAGGCCGGTCTGTTCGCCGAGGAGAAGCTGAACAACTTCCCGGACCTGGACTCCCAACTCGCCGTCGACCTCGACCGGCTGGTGGTCAGCGGCCGGATGGCGAAACGCCGGCTGATCGAGGCCAACCTCCGGCTCGTCGTCTCTGTCGCCAAGCGCTACGTCGGACGCGGTCTGACCATGCTCGACCTCGTCCAGGAGGGCAACCTCGGCCTGATCCGCGCCGTCGAGAAGTTCGACTACGCCCGGGGCTACAAGTTCTCGACGTACGCGACCTGGTGGATCCGGCAGGCCATGAGCCGGGCCCTGGCCGACCAGGCCCGCACCATCCGGGTCCCCGTGCACGTCGTCGAGCTCATCAACCGCGTCGTCCGCGTCCAGCGCCGCCTGCTGCAGGAACACGGCTACGAGCCGAGCACCGAGGAGGTCGCCGCCCACCTCGAGCTCTCCGAGGAGCGCGTCACCGAAGTCCTGCGGCTGGCCCAGGAACCGGTCTCCCTGCACGCCCCGGTCGGCGAGGAGGACGACGTCGCCCTCGGCGACCTCATCGAGGACGGCGACGCCACGTCCCCGTCGAATCCGCCGCCTTCCTGCTGCTGCGCGAACACCTCGAAGCGGTGCTCTCCACCCTCGGCGAACGCGAACGCAAGGTCGTCCAGCTCCGCTACGGCCTCGCCGACGGCCGCCCCCGCACGCTGGAGGAGATCGGCCGCATCTTCGGCGTCACCCGCGAACGCATCCGCCAGATCGAGTCCAAGACCCTCAACAAACTCCGCGACCACGCCTTCGCGGACCAGCTCCGCGGCTACCTGGACTGATCGCCGGGCCCCGAAGGGTCACCCGCCTGCTTTCGGCCGGCAAGGAGGGCCAGCGCGTACTCCAGGTCGCCGAGCCCGGCGAGCAGCCGGCTGACGGTGGTGTTCCATGACGCACCGGGCTGTACCGGCGTGCCACCTCACGTGCTCGCCATTGCTGTCGTGGAGGGCTGCTCAGGCCGGCCGGCGGCCGAGATGGATGACGAAGGTGTTGTCCTCGACGAAGGTGTCGTTGTCGCTGAAGCAGGCCAGGATCTGCTTCACCGCGGCCTCGAACCGGTCGGGCCGGTCACCGAACAGGTGCGGCGCGGCGAAGGAGGTGGAGTACAGATAGCCGAGGACGCCGTCGGCCGACCAGGTGCGGTGTACTGGTACGTACGTCTCGATGACGTGGCTGAACGCCGAGGACTGCAGCGTCTGCCCGAACGGCTCCGGGGGGCGGGGGGATCGGCGAAAGAGCCGCTGCCGGCGCGACGTCGGTCGCCGAGGAAGTCCTGCACGACGCTGTGGACCGCCTGTTGCCAGGGATTGGTGGCCGTCCACAAGCTGCGGTCGGCGAGCACGGCGACCGCCCCGCGCGGCGCCACATGCTGGTTGAGGCGGGCCAGGACGGCGGGTCGTCGAGCCAGTGGAAGACTCTGCAGAACGTCACTAGGTCCGCCCGCCAACGGTGCGGAGGCATGAACTCCTCGGCTGCGCCGTGCCGTAGGGACAACTGGACATGGTGACGGCCTCGGGTGGTAGGCCCGGCCGGTAGCGGCCTGGTATCCGACGGTGCCCTCGAAGATGCTCACACGCTGCTCCCTCTTCGCTCGTCGGCACGGTCACCGGTGGCCTGCGGGGCGGTGACCGGAGAGGCGAACGTGAACGGACCGGCGCTGCCGTGGCGTTCGCGGTCGTGTCCCACGCCCGCGTACGAAACGCGGATCGCCTGGCCGCGGGCGACGACCTGCCCCTTCGGTATCTGCTTCATCAGGGGGATCCTCGGATCGACGGTGCCGGGTGAGAGGTGACCGCCCCCGGGGGGCGCATTCGACCACTGCCGTGGGGGTCCATCGGGGGTCGGGCCCCCGCCCACGGGGGCGGCCGGTCCTGAAGTGCCGTCAGCGATCCGGCTCACAGGGTCACCCGTGACACCGGCCGATTCCAAATAGCCTTGGAACTAAGAACCATTACGGTGCATCCAGCATCTGGAAGATCTGTGGTCGCGCACCTCGCAACGGTGATATCACCGGAGAGATACCCCGTCACCCGGGTACCACAGGTCACTCGCGGTGCAGCCGGAGACGGGTGCCCATCCTTCGCATACGGAACGGCTCTGAGGAGTGCGGTGCACCCGGTTCAGCAGGCTGCCCGCTCCGCCGTCTTTCCCGTCGAGGCCCCTCCGTCACTGACCGATCCCCAGGTGATCGCTGAACATGAATGGGCCGCCTTCGCCGCCCTGCCCGGCCTGGGCAATCACTGGCAGCGGCCCGGCTGGGGACCGGACACCCGCCGCTACTACTGGTTCCTCACCGTGGACCACGCCCCGAAGATCGCGCAACTGGCCCGCCGCTGTCAGGAACCGCTGGAGGGCGACGGCTTCGACATCATCCCGTCCGACGGCCTGCACATCACCGTCTGCCGCGTCGGTGACACGCCCGACATCACCGAGCGGACCTTGGCCGATCTCGCGTCCGCCGCCCGGCTTCGGTGCGGTGAGCTCCCCGCGTTCGACCTCCAGGCCATCCCGGTCACCGGATCCCGCGGAGCCGTACGCATGAGCCTCGCGCCGTGGGAGCCGCTGCGGGCGCTCCACCGGGCGGTGAGCACCGCGTGCCGGGAGGCGGGAATCGGCGGACCCCAGCCGACCCACGACTTCCGCCCGCACCTGGGCGTCGCCTACTGCAACCAGGAGACGGACGCGGCAGCCATCCGCGACACGATCGCGGAACTGCGCACACTGCGGCCGCAGCAGTTCACCGTCAACGAAGTCCTGCTGGTCGAGCTACGCCGCGAAAACCGTGTCTACCGCTGGGACGTCAGGCACTCCATCCCCTTGCTGTCTCCAACTACACCACTCGGAACGGCGACCTGATGGGGACGCTCTCCCCGTCCTGGCGGCGCTGGCGGTGCTGGCCGTGTGAGACGCCGCGGTCCGGCGTCGGCACTCCCTCCCAGGAGGTGGGAATCGACCGTCTCCAGCCGTACAGCCCACGCTAGGGTCCGGGACCTTGCAACAGCTGGCGCTCTTCGATCTCGACAACACCCTGGTCGACAGACAAGGTGCCGTATCGGGCTGGGTCATCGCCTTCACGACCTGGTACCGCCTGGGCGAGCACCTGCGGCCCGGAGTTGTTCGGGCTGGTTCAGAAACGTGCTTCCCCCTCGATTATTCAAGAGATTCGGGCCCAGTACGGCCTCGGGCCGTCCGCGGAATCCCTGTGGAGTGAGTACTGCGCCGACATCGCCGCTACTGATGCACCCGGGCAGCATGGGCGCGCCATCGCCGCCCAACTGCGTTCCAAGGGACCCACAGTGCTCTGGTGTCCGGCATCCTCCATCGCCGAACGCAGGCCAGGGCGGTCGTCTCCGAGGCCAGCTCGAGCAGCACGCCGTAACGGCGCTCGCGCTGCGCTCCTGTGGTGCCCTCCAGACCCTTCCACAGCAGGTCGAACTTGAGTGTCACGTCCGGCCGGCCCGCAGGGCGCATGTGGGCGAGGGGCCGGATGCTCGTCGGGTAGTGGGTGATGAACACGAAGTCACGCCCCACCTGCTCCCGCACGTGAGCGGCGATGCGCCGCTCGCCCCCGGGTCCAGGTCCGCCTTCACGCCCTCCGGGTCCCCAGCCCTTCGCCCGCAGGATCTGCTGGGCTTCGGCCACGGCGATCCGGGGAACGGCGTGGCTCTGCTCCCTGCGGGGACCTCCCGACGGACGCGGGGAGTCTCCATGGTCTGACCTGTCGTCGACGGCCCGCAGGTACTTCTTCCACCTGCCGGCAGCCGATCCCCAGAGCACTAGACGAACCCTGCCGCTCTGGCGAGGAAGCCGAGGACGGCAGCAGTGGTGCCGAGCGCGGTGCAGGCCGCTTTAGCAGCCTTTCCCAACGCCTGAGCGGGCGTGGCGCCGGCGGCCGTCGCGGTGGCGTAGGCAGCGAGGCCGACCACTGCGCCGAAGAGCAGGAGTAGGCCCGCAACGAGCAGTACGAGGGCGAGGCGAAGGGACATGAGGACTCGCTTTCACGAAGGGACCCACCGACTCCCGTCACCCTCTGCCCGGCCCGCCCGTCCCAGCGCATCCCGGGCCGTACCGGGATGTCCCGCACGGAACGAGTGATCAAGTCATTTGTTACGAAGGTGAGTTGAGCGCCACACAACGGCACTTCCGCACTCATCCCGCCTCATCTTGCGGCAGCCTTGATGTTCTACCCACCATGTTCGGGACGGGCAGCATATGAGGTGGAAGTGAGCGATAACGCCCAGAACAGACTTGAATCGGTGTCGACATGGAGTGACGTCAAGCGCGCCCTTATCGACCTGAAGAAGCACTGTGACATCAGCTACAGCCAGCTGGAGAAGGAGTCCACGGTCCTGTGTCCCACGTACCCGGTGTACTCCTCGACGCTCCAGCGGCGGCTCACCGGAGGTGGTGAGCTCGACTGGCTGCACATCCAGTCCATGGTCATGACGTGCCACGCGCACGACGGCGCCCGGCCACCGGAGTGGAGCACGGTGGGCGGCTGGCGCGCATGCTACGAGCGGGTTGAAGGGGCGGAGCCGGTAGTGATGGAAGCACCCAGGGGGAAGAAGCCGAAGAAGAAGGGCCGGAAGCGTACCGGGCGCGACACTCGCATCAAGACGGGCGACGGCGACGGCGGCGTCGTCGTCAACCTTGTCCATGGAAAGGGGAACAGGACGCATGGCTCGGTGACGAAGAACCGCGTCAAGCTGCTCACATCGGCGGCCGGAGCCATCACGTTGGTCGGCCTGGTTGGCGGCGGTGGCGCCATGCTGTTCCTCGGCGACGGCACGGAAGCGGCGCACCCCGGTCCGGGCGGCGTCTCGCAGAGCAAAGCCGCGCCGGGCTCCGCGCTGCCCAGCCCCGGTGTGCCGGTGTTCCCGTCGGTCCCGACATCCCTCAAGACGCCGATGGACGTGTCCGGAGAACCAGGAACTCATGTGCCGAACGACGACCACCGGTCGACGACTGCGGCAGGAGGTGGTTCAGGGAGTGCATCGCCTACACCGAGACCATCCCGCGGCAGTTCGGTCCCCTCCAACCCGGTCATCTCCGTGTCGGAGCCCCCCAAAGCGTCCGTTGCCCCGAGCTTCAAGGTGACAGGCGGCGAGTGCGACGCCTCGGACGCTGCGGCCGGGACCTCTCACTCTCTCAGCAATGAATCGTCCGGCTTCACCAACGGCGGCACCACGTACAACGAGATCGTTGCCACCTCGGATCACAGCAAGCCGATCGCTACGGGGTACACCCACGAGGGCGAGGTCTCCAACGGGAGTTCCGCATGGTCCTGGCTGTGCGAGGCGGGCGACCCGTCGGGCACGTACGACGTGCGGGTCAAGGATGTGAAATCAGGTCGTTGGTCCAACTGGTCGCGGCTGGTGATCAACCCATGAGCGGGTAGGAGCCGGGCGCCCCCGGCGTCCCCAGCGGTTTGCACAGCGCCCAGCACAGCGGCAAGCTGCGGCGGCTGGGGCGCGTGCGGTCTCCTCGAAAGGGGACTCCTGTGGAACCGAAGCGGCATCCCAGCGCGTGCGGTGATCAAGGGGGCATGACTTCTTGGAAGGCAGCTATGACTCGTGGCGATTTAGGCGCACTGGCGATCACCGCTTGGACAATGTCACTTTGGGTGGTGACGATGACCGCGGCATCGCAGCGGCATGGCAATCGGACGTTGCTGGAGCGTGCGGCGTGGAAGCGGGCGATCAAGAGAGCAGAGGATCGTCGAGCCGCCCTAGTGCGGAAAATGGCAACGAGTGACTTGGCGACGCTGCCGGACTCAACCATGGACTACATGCAGCGGGAGGACGTGTTGTTCCAAGCGTCGTCACGTGCCCTGGCAATGAAGGCGATCATTACGTCCGTACTGGCCTTCAATGCCGGCGGAGCATTGTTCTCGGTTGTCATGAGTAGTACTTCAGACCAGTGGCGCCCGATCCTTGCATGTGTCGTGTTGGTCGGACCGATCGCCATCACCGTTGGGTTGAATCTGCTGACCATGGGTCCGGGTATGCAGCGGTGGACAACCGAAGTGGTCACCACTACAGCGCGGCGTTCCTATATGGCCCTGCTGGTTCCCTTCCAAACGTCTGGCCCGGAGCCTGGGACCAGCGGGTCCCCCTACCATTCCCCACACATCCCCGCGGTTCGAGCATTGAATGACTTCGCGCTGTCTTTGGAGAAATATGCGGTGAAACGGGCTCTTCCCGATGGACAGGAACCTATGCCTCGTATCGTGAGGCACTACGCTACGGCGGCGGCACACGTACGCACCCTTCGCGATGGGGTGGAACTGGAACGAGAAGACGGCCGCAAGCAAGCTCTGCGCGAAATAGGACGGATGCTCACCGTCCTGGCAGGCCCCAACCTCAATCAGCTGGTTCCAGCCAACAGCGACGACGAAAGCCTGCTCAATGCCCATCGTGACCGCACCGTGCGACGGCGCCAGATACTCACTCTGGTGATCTTCACTCTGATGTTGGCCGGAATCGCCTCGGCCCTCATTCTCTCGTCGTCGGCTCTCGGCGTCGCTGTCGCCACGGTTGTCGCGGCGTTCGTAGTGGCGTCGTGGGGCAAGAGCTTCGGCCTTTCGCCCACTCCATAGGGCGACGGAGAGACTGCGATATCACTTCAGGAGACGTGATCGGTCTCGGAGTTCGACGGATGGTCTCTCCGCCCGGAATCGACGGTGCCGCGGTTAGTGGTCAGGGCTGCCGGTACCTCCTGGCTTTCGCCGTCCGATTCGGAGTTCGAGGACTCGGCGCCGCCGAGGGCTGGGCCCTCGTTGAGTGGGGCAGCTGTCCTTCACGTAGTCGATGAGCACCTGCTCGCCGTCGGAGTCGTCGTGCATGAGCACCGTCTGTTCGGGCACGCCCGGGGCCGTTCCCGGCCAGCACAGGTAACGGAACGGGAGTTAGTCGCAGATGGCGTCCAGTCCCGGCCCGTTGAAGTCGCGCGGCATCCTCCGGGTCGTTGGTCTCGTGCACGCGCTCCACCCACCACCCGGCTTCCGCAGCCCGCTGAGGGGCAACGCCCGGGGTCACCTTCGGAGGTGGGCAGGGTGCCGCGGGCACGGGCCGAGCTGCTGCGGCAGGTACTCCCACTGGATCCCGGTGTGCAGCACTTACAAGATCCCGTACAGCACCTCCCGGTCCGGCAATGCCTTGCGGCCCGGATACCGGAAGCGCCGCTCGCTGCGGCCACAGCGGTTCAAGGTGATCCCACAGTTCATCCGACGCGATGCACGGTGACGTCCCCATGCCGGGCTGAACGCCGAACTCCCACCCCGGACACGACCATCGGACCCGGTCCACCTCATTGTGTTAGCCGTTGCAAGAGACAGATGTCAAAGATTTCGGTTGTTCAGTGTTGTTGCCCTCCCGGAGGCGTTGGTCTACTGCTATAACAGACTCCCTCGAACTATTCGAGGAAACCGGACTGGGGGGCCTATGTCGGGGGAAGAGAACATCACGGATGCCCTGCTCATTGGGGCTGCGGTCACGGGCATCGTAGAAGCGATGGCTTCAGGGTTGTGGAACTCGGCGCGCGAGAACATAGCACAAGTGTTCAGTCGAGGTATTGAGTACCCTGCCTGACGTTGCTCAGGCACTGGATGGCTGTGGTGGCGTCGACCTCACCTTGGGCTATCCGGCAGGTCGGGCACTGGTGGTTCCGATCACTGTTTCGTCGCGCCTTCAGACCAACGTCGCCGCCAACTTGTTGGTGACTGTTCACATGAAGAACGACGGTTACGTTACGGAGGATGTTGTTAAATTCACGGATGGAATTCATTGTCCTCGGTATGGATTCCCTGAGATGAATCTCGCGGGTCTCGGATCACAGCAAACTGTGACGGCGTGGCTGGTGTTTCTTAATGCTGTAACTCCAGAGGAGCCCAGCGGCAACAAGGACCAACTTGGGCAATCGCTACTTCAGTTCTACGTGACGTTCGGGCGCGACCGGAGCGCCACTTCGTTCGGCCCCAGGGTTTGTGACGAAAGTGAGGTTTTGATCGCGGGAGTAAATACTAGCAATGGTTGCGGAAAGCACATTGCATCGAGTTAGACATCCGGATACGGAAGCCGTTCTTCGAAACCCTTATCGACTCCACTCGCAGGGCCGTCGACCGCACGCTCGCCGGCGCCGGCGTGACGCCTAACCAGCTCGATCTGATCGATGAGCGCGTCATGTGGCTCCGTCGGCAGTACGTCACGTGCCCGCCGCAGCCGATGGCTCAGACAGCTACGCCAATCGCAGGCCTGGTACCCCCCCGCTCGTGCTGCGGCCGACGACAGCGGCAACGTCGGGCTATGCGCCCGCGTACGTGCCCAAGCCGCCATGTTCCCGTACTACTACGGCCCTTTGGATGCGGCCCTTAACCCGGCCCGCGGACCCCCGGCATCTTCTCCGCCATCGCCCCACCGCGAAGCGGCCAAGCCCCTGGGGCGGATTCCCGTTCCAACGCGCAGAGGCTCCCCTGGACCGGGGGCCTCGCGACCGGCCGCGCGAATCTCAGTGCTTCTGTGTATCCCAGTTCTATAGCAAGTCGGCCAAACCATGCTGTTTTGTCTGAACTCATCGCTACCGTAGTGGTCCTGAAATGTCATCACCATTTTGGGTGGTGGCCAAGATCGGGGGATCGCAATGGCGCGGCTCAAGCATCTGATCGTCGTGGTGCCCGGGATCGGCGGCAGCGTGCTGCAGACGCCGAAGGGTGCGGCTCGCTGGGACGATCACCGCCGGCGATTGGTTGCTGCAGCGACGCGACCAGGTCGGCTGGGGCTGGATGAGCACCCTGATTTGGTTCCCGTCGGACTGCTACCGGACATCACGCTGGCCGGCCCATTCGTCGTTCCTGGCTATGACGGCCTCGTCCGCAAGATCCGCAATCAGTTCGATGACGTGCTGGTGGACATCTCTCGACCGGGGTGCGCACCGAACTCCAGGGCTGACCTGGTCCTTTTCCCGTACGACTTCCGGTACAGCATCCAGCAGGCGGCAGAACGCCTTGCTGCCGACATCCAGGCCCGCCTAGGCGGTGAGCATGCCGGAGCACGGCGGCGGCGTGTGATCGTGGTCGCGCATTCCATGGGCGGCCTGGTCGCCCGCTACTGGATGGGGCCCCTGGGCGGCGCCGCGGACTGCGCGGCGCTCATCACTCTGGGTACGCCGCACGGCGGTGCCCCGAAGGCGCTGGATGTCCTGGCGAACGGGATGAAGGTGGGCCGCGTGCGGCTGGCCCGGTTCACCGAAGTGTTGCGTCAGTGGCCGTCGGTGTACGAGCTCCTGCCGCGTTACCCGGCGGTGGGACGTTCCGGCGGAGCCGTACCGCTCAACCCGTACGAGTTGGAGGACGGTGCCACGGATGGCGCGTCGTTCGCAGTGCGCGCGAAGGCCGCGTTCGGCGTCCACCGGGACATCGAGACGGCCTGGACCGAGCTGTACTGCGGCTCTGACTGCCCGGAAGTGACAGCGGTGTTCGGCCGAGGGCACGCCACCCTTCAGCAGGCGCTGCTCGCGCCTTCCGGTTCCGGGATAGCCGTGACGAAGGACGCGGCGGGCTGGTTGCCCAACCCGCACTGGCACGGCGACGGCACGGTGCCGGCGATCTCGGCCATCCCCATTGAGCAGAAGAAGATGCAGGCCCGCAGGGCTGCGCCGGAACGCCATATGGCACTCGCGTCGTCGTCGGTGGTTCTCGACATTCTGGCCGAGCACACGGACGACTCACTTGATCGTGTACGGGGGGAAGCACCGGACGCGCCCTGGCTCGGGCTCGATCTGGATCAGACCGCCCTGGCCTACGAGCCGGTTTCGCTGGGCGTGACCCTGCACGGCGCGCAGGCCGACGAACGGACCCGGGTGCAGGTACGGACCCGCCCCCAGGACGGCAACGGGGGAGACAGCATGATCTGGCTACCCTGCGCGACCGCCGGTGACGGCCGATGGCAGGCGGAACTCCCGCCGCTGGGCGCCGGCGCCTATACCGTCGAGGTCGTTGCCACTGGGGTACCGGTGGTCAGCCGCCTTTCAGCCGGGGACGTGCTGGGCGTTGTCGACGCCGAGAACGCACGGACCGACGTGGACGTATGAGCACGGCATGGCGCCGATGGGCCGGCAACGATCCCAGGGCCCTGACCGAGTACGTTCAGCGCAGACGCCAGGGCGAACACACCCACGGGACCCCAGCCGATCTGCTCGGCACCAGCATGCCCGCCCCCGGGGTAGGCCCTGCTATGACGCGGGCCCGCGCCCTGTACGAGGCCTTCGCCGCCCGCAGCATTCAGTACGCCGACGAGCCGACCACCAGCGACCCCGGCCGCCAGACCATCCGGCCGCCGGACCAGGTACTCAGCCGCCCACGGCACGCCACCTGTCTGGATCTCGCGGTCACCTTCGCCGGAGCCTGCCTGGATGCCGGCCTCCACCCGCTGATCATCGTCCTGGCCGGCGCCAGGCCCGGCGACCCCGCGCACGCGCTGGTCGCGGTGTGGCTCGACGGCGACTGGTCCAACCGCGCCCACCGGGAATACCGCGCCAACGAACAGGACCCCGACTGGCTCACCCTGCCGCCGGATTTAACCGACCAACTCGCCGACAGCGAGGACTCTCCCGGCGCCTTCCTCGCCATTGACGTCACGGGCGTCGCCTCCCGCATCGATGCGGCCGACCCCCGTCGGCGGGAGCAGCAGTCCTGGAGCCAGTCGGTCGCCTATGGTGCCGCGCTCCTGCGGGAAGCCGCAGCGGACCGGTCGCGGGCGACACTCGATATTGGCCTGGGCTACGAACACATCGAGCCGCACCCGCTGCCCTACCGGCCCGCCACCGACGTCCTCGCGCCTCCCTACCTGCTGGTGCCGCAGGACGACCACGACCGCGGCCCGCTCAAGCTTCTGTGGGCCCGCAACAACGCCATCCGCTTTCACCCCAGGGACGAACTCGACTTCCTCCGGGACTGGTTCACCGCCCCGGACCCCCTCGGTCCGCGCACCCGGATCGCACTGCTGCACGGCGTCGGCGGCGCGGGGAAGACACGCCTGGCGGCGGAACTCGCCGACCAGCTGTCCGCCGCCGGTTGGTACGGCGGCTTCCTCGTCCGTGAACCCGATCCCCAGGACCGGGCCTGGCTGGCCGAGGTCGCGTCCCCACTGCTGGTGGTCGTCGACTACGTGGAGGATCGCAAGTCCGCAGACGTCATCAATGTGCTGCGCACGCTGCGAGAGCGTGAGGCGCCGACCTGTCTGTTGCTGACCGCGCGATCCGTCAGCGGCTGGTGGGAGGAAGAGATCTCCGTGGCTCTCAAGGAGGACGGGCATCCCTACGCCCTGCACGACAGCGCGCTGGCAGCCCGCCACCCCCGTCAGGCGGGCGTGTACCGGGCAGCGTTGCGTTCCTTCGGCGGTTCGGACGGCGCCGCCATGGGCCGCCAGCCTCCTCCTGACCCCAACTCCGGCAGGTGGACCACTCTGGATCTGGTCATGCTCGCCTGGCTCGCCGTCCAATCAAGCGACCCCGATGAACTCCCCGGGTCGGAGGACGAGCTGTACGAGAGGATCCTCGAGCATGAGCTGGGCTATTGGGTCCGGGCCTACAGGTCTCAGATCGGAAAACCCTCGAAGCGAACGAAAGGCATACTGCGCGAAGCAGGCGCCTGTCTCAGCCTCCTTGCGCCAAGGGAGGAACGGCTCGACCACAGCCTCAAAGCAATCAAAGAGTTGACGGACGAAGGCAAACGGCGCGATGAGATCGCCGCACTCTTCGCCGACCTGCTGCCTGCCACTCCCGAAGACGGCACCCTGGCAGTCCGGCCGGACCCGCTCGGCTCACACCTGGCATCCAGCGTGTTCGGCGCGGATCGCGCACTGCTCCGCGATTGCTTGAATGCAGCGGACGAGGACGAGCAGCTGAACGCGTGTGTGAGCGTTTCACGGTTCGCTGGGGCACGCGACGAGTCCACAGCCGCAGACATCGCACTGGCCGCCTTGAAGGCGCACCCCGATCTGTGGCGGCCGGCGCTGTCGGTGGCCGCCACGCAGGGAGGCGTCTTCGTCGGGGCCTTGGAGCAGTTCGCTGCGACCGGGGGAGCATCGCTCCCACTGGCCGAGCTGGCTGTTACCGTGCCAATTGGCCACAGCACCCTACGAGGTCTTGCGCTCATAGCTGCTGAATGCTCCAAGCCAGCCGACGCAGCCGATACGTCCGAGGAAGCACTGGCAGCCCGAGCAACATGGCTCAACAACCTCTCCGTCCGGCAGAGCGATGCTGGGGACCGGGAAGGTGCTCTGGTCTCGATCACCGAAGCTGTCGATCTTTACCGTGCGCTGGCCGAGAGTAACCGTGCGGCTTTCCTGCCTGCTCTCGCCAGCTCCCTCAACAACCTCTCCGTCCAACAGAGTGGCGCTGGGAACCGGGATGGCGCCCTGGCCTCAATCACCGAAGCTGTTCGCATTCGCCGTGCGCTGGCCGAGAGTAACCGTGCGGCTTTCCTGCCTGACCTCGCCATGTCCCTCAACAACCTCTCCAACCAGCAGGGTGGTATCGGGGACCGGGAGGGTGCTTTGGTCTCGGTCACTGAAGGTGTCGATCTTTACCGTGCGCTGGCCGAGAGTAATCGTGCGGCTTTCCTGCCTGCTCTCGCCGGCTCCCTCAACAACCTCTCCAACCGGCAGAGTGGCGTTGGGGACTGGGATGGTGCTCTGGTCTCGGTTACCGAAGCTGTTCGCATTCGCCGTGCGCTGGCCGAGAGTAATCGTGCGGCTTTCCTGCCTGACCTCGCCATGTCCCTCAACAACCTCTCCGTCCGGCAGGGTGGTATCGGGGACCGGGAGGGTGCTTTGGTCTCGGTCAGTGAAGCTGTCGAGCTTTACCGTGCGCTGGCCGAGAGTAATCGTGCGGCTTTCCTGCCCGACCTCGCCATGTCCCTCAACAACCTCTCCGTCCAGCAGAGTGGCGCTGGGGACCGGGATGGTGCTTTGGTCTCGGTCACTGAAGCTGTCGAGCTTTACCGTGCGCTGGCCGAGAGTAATCGTGCGGCTTTCCTGCCCGACCTCGCCATGTCCCTCAACAACCTCTCCAACCGGCAGAGTGGCGCTGGGGACCGGGATGGTGCTTTGGTCTCGGTTACTGAAGCTGTCGAGCTTTACCGTGCGCTGGCCGAGAGTAATCGTGCGGCTTTCCTGCCCGACCTCGCCGGATCCCTCAACAACCTCTCTGTGCAGCAGAGTGACATCGGGGACCGGGATGGCGCCCTGGTTTCGGTTACCGAAGCTGTTCGCATTCGCCGTGCGCTGGCCGAGAGTAATCGTGCGGCTTTCCTGCCCGACCTCGCCGGATCCCTCAACAACCTCTCTGTGCAGCAGAGTGACATCGGGGACCGGGATGGCGCCCTGGTCTCGGTTACCGAAGCTGTTCGCATTCGCCGTGCGCTGGCCGAGAGTAACCGTGCGGCTTTCCTGCCCGACCTCGCCAGCTCCCTCAACAACCTCTCTGTGCAGCAGAGTGACATCGGGGACCGGGATGTCGCCCTGGTCTCGATCACCGAAGCCGTCCAGATTTACCGTGCGCTGGCCGAGAGTAACCGTGCGGCTTTCCTGCCTGCTCTCGCCAGCTCCCTCAACAACCTCTCCAACCAGCAGAGTGACATCGGGGACCGGGATGTCGCCCTGGTCTCGATCACCGAAGCCGTCCAGATTTACCGTGCGCTGGCCGAGAGTAACCGTGCGGCTTTCCTGCCTACTCTCGCCGGCTCCCTCAACAACCTCTCCAACCGGCAGAGTGACATCGGGAATCTTGATGATGCTCTGGTCTCGGTCACCGAAGCCGTCGATCTTTACCGTGCGCTGGCCGAGAGTAACCGTGCGGCTTTCCTGCCTGCTCTCGCCGGCTCCCTCAACAACCTCTCTGTCCAGCAGAGTGGCGTTGGGGACCGGGATGGTGCTCTGGTTTCGGTTACCGAAGCTGTTCGCATTCGCCGTGCGCTGGCCGAGAGTAATCGTGCGGCTTTCCTGCCCGACCTCGCCATGTCCCTCAACAACCTCTCCGTCCAGCAGGGTGACATCGGGGACCGGGATGGCGCCTTGGCCTCGATCACCGAAGCTGTTCGCATTCGCCGTGCGCTGGCCGAGAGTAACCGTGCGGCTTTCCTGCCCGACCTCGCCAGCTCCCTCAACAACCTCTCCGTCCAGCAGGGTGGCGCTGGGGACCGGGATGGCGCCTTGGCCTCGATCACCGAAGCTGTTCGCATTCGCCGTGCGCTGGCCGAGAGTAACCGTGCGGCTTTCCTGCCCGACCTCGCCAGCTCCCTCAACAACCTCTCCGTCCAGCAGGGTGGCGCTGGGGACCGGGATGGCGCCCTGGTCTCGATCACCGAAGCCGTCCAGATTTACCGCGCGCTCGCCCAGACCAATCCCGCGGCCTTCCTCCCCGACCTCGCCAAATCCCTCAACAATCTCTTCGACCGACAGAATGAGCGTCAGCTTCTTGGCGAAGCGTGGCTTGCCTCCGACCTAGCCGTCTCGGAACTTACCGCCGGTCCCCAAACCGAACTTCTCGTCGCGCGTGCAAGATGGCGCCACTCGCACGATGACCACACCGGCGCGGCCACAGACCTGCTCCGCGCCGCACAATGCGCGGATGAGACCACTGATCCCGTCTGGGCCGGGCGTTCCCGCCGGGCCGTCCGGGGTTTTTTCGAAGAACTGAACCAGGACGTGCTCTCGCGCCAGTCCGTGGACCAAGTCCTCCTGCACCTGCCCGCCTGGACGAAGGACGATCGCTCACCGGAGACCGTCGACCTGTTCAATGATTGGCTGTCCGCTCCGACGTGGACCGAGGAGGCTGCCTTCCTTCGGAGGGCCTATTCGGGCCTCGCGGCCCCGAAAGGCCGGGCTGCCCTCGACCTGATCCGCGCGCTGTACCCGGAGGTCGCCGGCCTCGGTGACCTTGCAGACGTGCTGGACGCCGCAGACGAACGCGGCCTCGATCAGGTATTGGAGGAATTCCACGAGACCCACACCAGGGCTGATTTGGTTCGCCAATGGCTCGCCACCCCTACGTGGCCAGACGACCTGGAATTCCTCAGTAACCACCCCCAGCTGACCGCCGACCCTCTCGTACGCGAACTGCTCGCCTCACAAGGGGACGACCCAGCGTCAAACCAGCACCTGGGCATCCTTCAACTCGCAGGCCACCTCCCCGCGCCAGATGTCTACGACGCCGTCACCGACCCCGCAACAGCGCACGACACAGCTATGGAGTTCGTCGAGCAGGGCCAACTCGACGCGCTCTTGCCCCTCTTCCTCGCAGCTCCAGCCCTCAGGAGAATGTCGTTCGTCGCTCCATACCTGTTCTCCGTGTTCTCGCTGTTCTCCACCACGACTCCGGAATCGCCACGCACCGACGCAGTGTCAGGCGTCCCCTCCCCGGCCGAACTCATTGCAGAGGCCGCAGCGCAGAGCTCCGAAGTCCAGAGAGGTGCCGGCGCCAGCCGCCTCCGCCGGCTCGCCTTGCGGCGTCCGGAGCATGCCGAGGCGCTCCTCGACCTCGCCACCCTCCTGACGGCAGCCGCCCCGACCCAGTCCAGCAACTCCGATGTCGGCGCCGACGCCCATGCCGACTGAGGAACCCCCACTGCCCCTGACACCCTTACCCGGGCTGACAGTAGAAGAGCTCACAGACCTCAGCAACGTGGGCCGACTCTTCCTCTCGGCATCCGGCTATCGGACCGCGCAGGACGCACTGGACGCGGCACTCGAAGCCGCGAAGCCTTATCGCGCCGAAGGTGTGAGCTGGCCGGACCTCGCCCTCGCCCTTGCCATCCCCCAGGAGGAACTCCTGCACCGGATGCGGGAGACCGCAGCCAAGCCACGCCCGGCGCCCCCACCAGCGACAGCGCCTCCCGGGGTGGGCAGCCGTCTGGCCCGGGATTCTCCCTGGCCTCGGCCAGGGCAACGGTGGTCGTCCTTGTCAGCGTCGGTGGACCAGCAGCAGTCCGCGTCGATCGCTGCTTCCTCGTCGCAGAATTCCGACTTTTCCGCCAGCATTCCCTCACCGAGCCGCGACCAAGGTGCCCTCACCCTGGCGGGCACGACGCTTAAGGTTCTCTACGTCTCCGGTGACCCGCGTCCAGGGCGGAACAACTTCGGTCCGGAAGCCGCGTGCATTCGGCAGTCCCTCGCCGGAAGCTACGTCCTACTGGCGGAGATGGCGTGTGTCGGGCTGCCCGAGATCTGCCCCGCCCTGGATGCCCACGCCCCGGTTGCCCTCCACATCGCGGCGCACAGTTCCTTCGGCGGCATCCATCTCACCCAGGAGGGCAAAGATCTGTGCATCGCCCATGAGGCCTTCTGCGCGCAGATCGCCCGTGCCCGCTTTCCGCCCCGCCTCGCCGTACTGAACTTCTGCGATTCCACCCCGCTGGGCAATGAGTTGGCCCAGACCGTAGCAACGGTGATCAGCTGGCCCTCGGCCTTGAGTGACGTACAGGCGCAGATATTCGCACAGCAACTCTATCGATCGCTGGCCATCGGACGATCCGTAGGAGACAGCTGCAAGGACGCAGTCTCCGCGTTGACCGGCCCAGCACCAGATCTCCCGTCTCCGGTGCTGCACGGCAACATGACGGCTCACATCTTCTGAGCCGCCCTTCGCGGCCCGGCTCAGGTGCGGATGTCGCGTTGCTCCACGTCCTTGAGGATGCCGGCCACGGTGGCGAAGTCGTTGTCCATGTGGAGCACGATGTGGCCGTGATGGACCGCCGTCGCACACACCAGCAGGTCGATCGGGCCGGCGGGGCGGTGCTGGCCGTGCTGGGTGAGTTTGTACTGGGCGGTGTCCACCCAGCGCCAAGCGTTCTTCGGCACCGCCGAGAGCGGGCACAACGCGTCGAGTTCCTCGGCCAGTTCGTCCCGGTGGAACGGACTGGTGGCCGAATACAGGAACCGGGTCCGCGTCGGCTCACAGACACGGAACACCCCGGCGGCAATGTGCCCCTCCCAGGGCCGAAGCGCATCCGGGGTGCGGAACAGATGCCACAACGCCGAGGTGTCGAGGAGATACGAGATCACTCGAAGGCCGCTCGCCGGGCCTGCTTGACAGCGTCATGCGCGGCGGCAGCCTGCTCGAACTCGCCCTGTGCCCCGCGGGCGGCCAGCTTCTCGGCGGCTTCCAGTCGCTTGACCCGGTCCACGTAGTCGCGCAGGGCTGTGTTGACCGTCTCTTTCTTCGTAGTGACGCCCATCAAGCGCATGGCCTCGGCCAGCGCCTCGTCATCGAGATCAATCTGGGTGACTGACATGGCGACCGCCTCCTTGGTGCCAATGTATGCATTTACGGTACATCACCAACATTTAGGGATGCGGGAACGCCGCCGTCCCATCGCCGCCAGCGGCGGGGTATGGCGGGCGATACGTGGGACTCCGAAGGACTCCGAAGCAACATGCCAGGCAGTGGAGGCCGATGGCGTGGTTCCTGCGGGAATCAGGCACCGCCGAACCCGGTCGCGCTTCGTGCGGCGCGGATGTGGCGTAGCTCCGAGACGGCACGTCCGGCTCGGATCGGTGTCGGTGCGAGCCGTGTTGGGTCTGCTCCAGCAGGCCAGGGTGGGGCGGGTGGGACTCGAACCCACGACCGACGGATTATGAGTCCGCTGCTCTAACCGGCTGAGCTACCGCCCCGTACGACACGCCTCACGCGCCGTCTGCCGCAGCATAGCTGCTCATACGATCTGTCGCCCTCGCGGGTCACAGACGCATCACTGAGTGGACTTCGATCAGGGGGCGGGCGGTTCCCGGGAAACGAAAAAGGACCCCAACGGGGTCCTCTTGTCGTTGGCTCCCCCGACTGGACTCGAACCAGTAACCCTCCGGTTAACAGCCGAATGCTCTGCCAATTGAGCTACAGGGGACCGCGCTCCCCCGACTGGACTCGAACCAGTAACCTGCCGGTTAACAGCCGGCTGCTCTGCCAATTGAGCTACAGGGGATTGCGCTGTGCGCATCGAAGAACGCCACGTCCGGACCAACCGGACGGCGCGCGCTCGCTGCGAGACATACATTAGCGCAAGTGGGGGGGTGCTCCGCCAACCCCTATCGCCGGGGTTGTCGTCCGGCTACAGCGGGTAGGCGCGAAGCACAGTCCACAGGAGGGCCCGGAGGGCCGGACCCGGTACGAGTACGAGGAAGGGTGGAGCCCATGCGCTACCGGCTGACGTTCATCACCGGAGCCGTCGTCGGGTACGTGCTCGGGGCGCGGGCCGGGCGGGAGCGGTACGAGCAGCTGCGCAAGAGCGCCCAGCGGATCGCGCAGAACCCGGCGGTGCGCAACGCCGCCGAGAGCGCGGCGCAGACCGGGCGCGGGGTCGCGGTGAAGGCGGCCGACGCCGTCGGGTCCAAGGTCGGCGACAAGATGCCGGAATCGGTCACCGCGAAGGTCAGGGCGCTGCGCGACCGGGGCCGCACCGAGGACGACTGGGGTACCTCGAACACCTGACGGTGCCGTGCGGCATCATCTCCCCCTATGGGGAAAGTCGCGGGCATCGACAGTTCGACCGCAGGGACCACCGTCGTCGTGTGCGACACGGACACCGGCGAGGTGCTCCGGCAGGGGTACGCGCCCCATCCCGTGGAGGGCGAGGCCCCGGCGGGCAAGCCGACCGAGAGCGATCCGCAGTCCTGGCTGCTGTCGCTCGGCGAGGCCGCCAAGGACGGCCTGCTCGAGGGCGTACTGGCGATCGGCATATCCGGGCAGCAGCAGGGTTTGCTGGCGCTCGACGCCGGTGGTGTGCTGGTCCGCCCGGCGCTGCTGCGCGGTGACAAGCGGGCCCAGCCGCAGGCCCTGGATCTGACCGCGGCGCTCGGCGGCCCGGCGAAGTGGGCGCAGGCCGTCCAGTCCGTGCCGCACGCCGCGTACCCGGTGGCGAAGCTGCGCTGGCTGGCCGAGCACGAGCCGGCGGCGGCGCAGCGCACCGCCGAGGTGCTGCTGCCGCACGACTGGCTGGTCTGGCAGCTGCTGGGCCGGCCGCAGCGGCGCACGACGGACCGCGGCGACGCGTCCGGCACGGGTTACTGGTCGGCGGCCACCGGGGAGTACCGCCCCGACCTGGTGGAGCTGGCGCTCGGGCACCAGGTGGCGCTGCCGCAGGTACTCGGTCCCGCCGAGCCGGCCGGGCAGACCCCCGAAGGGCTGCTGATATCGGCGGGGAGCGGCGACACGATGGCGGCCGCGCTCGGTCTGGGCGTCGGCCCCGGTGACGCGGTGGTCTCGCTGGGCGCCTCCAGCACCGTCTTCGCCGTGCACGACGAGGCCCTGACGGACCCCTCCGGGACGGTCACCTCCTTCGCGGACGCCACCGGGCGGCATCTGCCGCTGCTCCAGACCCGCAACGCGGTACGGGTGCTGCGCGCGACCGCCGAGCTGCTCGGCACGGACCTCGCGGGCCTGTCGGACCTGGCGCTGCGCTCCACTCCGGGCGCGTACGGCCTGGTGCTGCTGCCGTATCTGGAGGGCGAGCGCACCCCGGACCTGCCGCACACCGCCGGCACCCTGGCCGGGCTGCGGCGCGAGAGCATGAAGCCCGAGCACCTGGCGCGGGCCGCGTTCGAGGGCATGCTCTGCGGGCTCGCGGACGGGTTGGACGTGCTGCGCGGACGCGGGGTCGCGGTGCGGCGGATCTTCCTGCTGGGGGCCGCCGCCGAGCTGCCCGCCGTGCGGGCGATCGCACCGGCGCTCTTCAAGGCGCAGGTGGTCGTCCCGCAGCCGGGGGACTACGCGGCGCTGGGTGCTGCCCGGCAGGCGGCGTGGTCGCTGGGTGTGGTGCTCGGCTCGGGGACGGCGCAGGAGCCGCCCGTCTGGCGGACCGGCGCGCAGCAGGTGCTGGAGCCGGGCGACGACCTCCCGGTGGGGCAGGCGATACGCCAGCAGTACACAGCTGTTCGGGAGCAGACCCACCCCGGGGCCTTTGCCGAGGTTTAAACGAATGCGGGCACAGGATGTCGGAAGATAGGATCGCTCGCCGATCAAGCCGACTCTGAGAGATTCCGTGTGCTGATCCGAATTCTGCGCACCCACCTGCGCCCGTACCAGCGACCCATCACCCTGCTCGTGCTGCTCCAGCTCGTGCAGACCATCGCCACGCTGTACCTCCCCACGCTCAACGCCGACATCATTGACAACGGTGTCGTCAAGGGCGACACCGGATACATCCTGCGGCTCGGCGGCATCATGATCGCGGTCACCGTGCTCCAGGTGGTGTGCGCGGTCGGCGCCGTGTTCTTCGGCGCCAGGACGGCCATGGCCGTCGGCCGGGACATCCGGGCCTCGATCTTCGACCGGGTGCAGAGCTTCTCCGCCCGTGAGGTGGGGCAGTTCGGTGCCCCGTCGCTGATCACCCGCACCACCAATGACGTCCAGCAGGTCCAGATGCTGGTGCTGATGACCTTCACCCTGATGGTGTCGGCCCCGATCATGTGCGTCGGCGGCATCATCATGGCGCTCGGCCAGGACGTACCGCTGTCCTCGCTGCTGCTGGCCGTGGTGCCGGTGCTCGGCATCCTCATCGGGCTGATCGTCCGCCGGATGCGGCCGCTGTTCCGCACCATGCAGGTGCGCGTCGACACGGTGAACCGCGTACTGCGTGAGCAGATCACCGGCATCCGGGTGATCCGGGCGTTCGTGAAGGACGACTACGAGAAGCGGCGCTTCGCCGGCGCGAACGACGAGCTGACGGACGTGTCGCTGCAGACCGGCCGGCTGATGGCACTGATGTTCCCCGTCGTCATGACGGTGGTGAACGTCTCCAGCGTCGCGGTGATGTGGTTCGGTGCGCACCGGATCGCGAGCGGCGGCATGCAGATCGGCGCCCTGACCGCGTTCCTCAGCTATCTGATGCAGATCCTGATGTCCGTCATGATGGCCACCTTCATGTTCATGATGGTGCCGCGCGCCGAGGTCTGCGCGGAGCGGATCGAGGAGGTCCTGGCGACCGAGTCGAGCGTCGTTCCGCCGGTCGCCCCCATCACGAAGCTGCTCCGGCACGGCCATCTGGAGCTGCGCGGCGCGGACTTCAGCTACCCGGGCGCCGAGGCGGCGGTGCTGCGCGGTGTCGACCTGGTCGCCAGACCGGGGGAGACCACCGCGGTGATCGGGTCGACGGGCAGCGGCAAGAGCACCCTGCTGGGGCTCGTCCCACGGCTCTACGACGCGACCGGCGGCGACGTGCTCGTCGACGGGGCCTCCGTCCGGGACCTGGCCCCCGCGCTGCTCGCCGAGACCGTCGGCCTCGTCCCGCAGAAGCCGTACCTGTTCTCCGGGACCGTCGCGAGCAACCTGCGCTACGGCAAGCCCGACGCGACCGACGAGGAGCTGTGGCACGCGCTGGAGGTCGCGCAGGCCCGCGGCTTCGTGGAGGACCTCGAAGGCGGCCTGGACGCCCCGATCGCCCAGGGCGGCACGAACGTCTCCGGCGGTCAGCGGCAGCGGCTCGCCATCGCGCGGGTGCTGGTGCGCCGGCCCGAGATCTATCTCTTCGACGACTCCTTCTCCGCGCTGGACTACGCGACGGACGCGGCCCTGCGCTCGGCGCTCGGCCGGGAGACCGCCGAGGCCACCGTGGTGATCGTCGCGCAGCGGGTGAGCACCATCCGGGACGCCGACCGCATCATCGTCCTGGACGAGGGCCAGGTGGTGGGCACCGGAACGCACAGCGAACTCATGTCGGAGAACCCGACCTACCGGGAGATCGTGCTCTCCCAGCTCACCGAGCAGGAGGCAGCATGACCACCCCGGCGAAAGCGGCGCCCCGCCGCGGCCCCGCGCCGATGGCCGGGCCCGCGCGCTTCATGGGCGGCGGGCCGGTCGAGCGGTCGATGGACTTCAAGGGCTCGTTCCGGCGGCTGATCCGCCTGATGCGCCCCGACCGGCTCTTCCTCTACCTGGTGCTGGCGCTGGGCACGGCGAGCGTGACGCTCTCGGTGCTGGGCCCCAAGATCCTGGGCCACGCCACCGACCTGATCTTCGCGGGCGTGATCGGCGGTCAGTTCAAGGCCGGCACCACCAAGGCGCAGGCGATCGAGGCCATGCGCCAGCACGGCGAGGGCAAGGTCGCCGATCTGCTCTCCGCGGTGGACTTCACCCCCGGCCAGGGCATCGACTTCGGGGCGGTGGGCAGCGTGCTGCTGACCGTCCTGGGGATCTACCTGGCCGCCGGGCTGTTCAGCCTCGTGCAGATGCGGACCGCCACCGGCATCATCCAGCGCACCGTCTACCGGCTGCGCGAGGACATCGAGGCGAAGCTGTCGCGGCTGCCGCTGTCGTACTTCGACCAGCAGCCGCGCGGTGAGGTGCTCAGCCGGGCCACCAACGACATCGACAACATCGCGCAGACCCTGCAGCAGACCATGGGCCAGATCGTGAACTCGCTGCTCACGATCGTCGGTGTGCTGGTGATGATGTTCTGGATCTCGCCGCTGCTGGCGCTGGTCGCGCTGGTGACGGTGCCGGTGTCGGTGGTCGTGGCCACCGCGGTCGGCAAGCGCGCGCAGCCGCAGTTCGTCCAGCAGTGGAAGACCACCGGCAAGCTCAACGCGCACATCGAGGAGATGTACACCGGCCACTCGCTGGTGAAGGTCTTCGGGCGGCAGGACGAGTCCGCCGAGGCCTTCCGGGTGCAGAACGAGATGCTCTACCGGACGGGCTTCAAGGCGCAGTTCATCAGCGGGATCATCCAGCCCGCGATGATGTTCATCGGGAACATCAACTACGTGCTGGTGGCCGTCGTCGGCGGGCTGCGGGTCGCGACCGGCGCGCTGTCCATCGGCGACGTGCAGGCGTTCATCCAGTACTCCCGGCAGTTCAGCCAGCCCCTCACCCAGGTGGCGAGCATGTCCAACCTGGTGCAGTCCGGGGTCGCTTCGGCCGAGCGGGTCTTCGAGCTGCTGGACGCCCCCGAGCAGGACGCGGACCCGGCGAACGCCGCCCGGCCCAAGGAACTGCTGGGCCGCGTCGCCCTGGAGGGGGTGGCCTTCCGGTACGAGCCGGACAAGCCGTTGATCGAGGACCTGTCGCTGAGCGTCGAGCCCGGCCACACCGTCGCGATCGTCGGCCCGACCGGCGCCGGCAAGACCACGCTGGTCAACCTGCTGATGCGGTTCTACGAGGTGACCGCGGGCCGGATCACCCTGGACGGCGTGGACATCGCCGAGATGTCCCGCGAGGACCTGCGCTCCGGCATCGGCATGGTGCTGCAGGACACCTGGCTGTTCGGCGGCACCATCGCGGAGAACATCGCCTACGGCTCCGAGGGCCGTACCCAGGAGCAGATCGAGGAGGCGGCCCGCGCGGCGCACGCCGACCGCTTCATCCGCACCCTCCCGGACGGCTACGACACGGTGATCGACGACGAGGGCTCGGGGGTCAGTGCGGGCGAGAAGCAGCTCATCACCATCGCGCGCGCGTTCCTGTCCGATCCGGTGATCCTCGTCCTCGACGAGGCGACCAGCTCCGTCGACACCCGTACCGAGGTGCTGATCCAGCGCGCCATGGCCACCCTGGCGCACGGCAGGACCAGCTTCGTCATCGCCCACCGGCTGTCCACGATCCGCGACGCGGACGTGATCCTGGTGATGGAGTCCGGCTCGATCGTCGAGCAGGGCACGCACAGCGGACTGCTGGCCGCGGAGGGTGCCTACGCGCGGCTGTACGCGGCGCAGTTCGCGCAGGCGGTGGCCGAGGTCGACTGACCCGGCAGCCCTTCCGGCGCCGCGCGGGCGGCGCCGGAAGGGGACCGGATTGTCCGGCAACGCCCCTGCGGGGCCGCGATCTTCCCAGAAGTTTCACACGTTCGCGTTCACCCGTGACCTACGGGCCGCATAGCGTCCCAACCACAATGGACTACTGCTACTCGTGCCGACGGCACCTCAACGGCGCCCTGTCGTGCCCCGGGTGCGGCACGCCCGTGGATCAGCTCGTCATCCCCGTGGAACCCGTGCCGGTGTCGGGGACACCGACCACCCCGCCGGAACCGGACCACTCGGGCGGCCGGGCCGCCCGCCGCCGGCCGCCGCGCCGGGCGCGGCGGCGCGGCAGGAACCGGCTGCTGACGGGAGCGGGCGTCGGCATCGTCCTGGTCGTCTGCACGGCGGCGGCACTGTCGTCGGGGACCTTCGCGAGCGGCCCGGAAGCGGACACCGGCCCGTCGCAGGCGCCCGCCGGGGACTCCGTCCCGCAGGCCGGCGCGTCCAGCCCGGCCCCGCGGCACACCACGGCCCGGCCGGCGCACTCGAAGCCGGCCACCACCGCGAGCACCTCCGGCACCCCGTCGGGCTCGCCGTCCGCGACCCCGTCGGGACCCAGGACGCCGACCCGGCCGGCCTCGCCGACCAGCCGGCCCCCGACGTCGCCGACGCCCTCGGACTCCCCCTCGCCGACCCGGACGCCGCACCCCACGCACAGCCCGACCTGCAAGCCCGTCCTGTGGTGGTGCGAGTAGCGGTTCGGCTCCGCGGGCCGGCCGTCAGGTCAGCTCAGGTCAGCTCAGCTCAGGCCAGGCCAGGCCAGGCCAGGCCGGCTCAGGTCAGCATGCGCTTGAGCAGATCGCGCAGTGCGGTGCGTTCCTCGTCGGACAGGCCGGCGAGCGGCGCGCGGGCGAAGTGCAGTGCGCCGCGCAGCCGGGCCGCCGTCTCATGGCCCTCGTCGGTGGCGGCGGCCAGCTTGATGCGGCGGTCGGCCGGGTCGGGCCGGCGCTCGGCGAGCCCGCGCGCCTCCAGCCGGTCGACGATCCCGGTGATGTTGGACGGCTCGCACTTCAGCTGCTGGGCGATGTGCCGCATGGGCAGCGGCTCACGGGACAGGAGCGCCAGGACGCGGGCCTGCGCACCGGTGAGCTGGTGGTTCGCGGCCGCCTCCTCGTACTCCTCGTGGTAGCGCGCCACGACCGTGGCGATCAGGTCGACCACTTCGAGGGTCAGGGGGTCGGTACGTTGAGGCGTGGGGGACATGCGACACAGCGTACCCCCGGTTACTTGACAACCTCAAACATCAAGGTCCATCGTTATTTGAGGAAATCAATCTTTGCCATAGTCAAGCTATGGCGGACGGAGGCATCCCCCTCATGCCGAAGAGCCGTGAATGGCACCTGGTAGCCCGCCCCCACGGGTGGCCGACCACTGATGACGTCGCCCTGCGCGAGGTCGGGACCGCGGAGCCGGCCCCCGGCCAGATCGTCGTCCGCAACCTGCACCTGTCGGTCGACCCGTACATGCGCGGCCGGATGAACGACGTGAAGTCGTACTCGCCGCCGTACGCCCTGAACGAGCCGATGGCGGGCGGCGCGGTCGGCCGCGTCACCGCTTCCAACGCCGACGGGTTCGCGGTCGGCGACCACGTCCTGCACTGGCTCGGCTGGCGCGAGTACGCGGTCCTGGACGCGGCGCACGCCGTGAAGGTCGACCCGGCCGCGGCGCCGCTCAGCGCCTACCTCGGCGCGCTCGGCATGCCGGGCCTGACCGCCTACGCGGGACTGCTGGAGGTCGCCTCGTTCACCGAGGGCGACGCGGTCTTCGTCTCGGGCGCGGCCGGCGCGGTCGGCAGCCAGGTGGGCCAGATCGCGAAGCTCAAGGGCGCCTCCCGGGTGATCGGCAGCGCCGGCTCGGACGAGAAGGTCAAACTCCTCGTCGAGGAGTACGGCTTCGACGCCGCCTTCAACTACAAGAACGGCCCGGTGGCCGAGCAGCTGAAGAAGGCCGCCCCCGACGGGATCGACGTCTACTTCGACAACGTCGGCGGCGAGCACCTGGAAGCGGCGATCAGCTCCTTCAACCTGCGGGGCCGTGCGGTGCTGTGCGGCGCCATCGCCCAGTACAACGACACCGAGGCCTCGGGCGGCCCGCGCAACCTGGCGCAGATCATCGGCAAGCGGCTGCGGCTGCAGGGCATGCTCGTGGGCGACCACGCCGCGCTGCAGGGTCAGTTCGTGCAGGAGGTCGGCGGCTGGATCCGGGACGGCAAGCTGCACTACCGCGAGACGGTCGTCGAGGGCATCGAGAACAACTTCGAAGCTTTCCTCGGCGTACTGCGCGGCGACAACACCGGCAAGATGATCGTCACCCTGCCGGAGTAAGCTCTTCAACAAATTGTTGCGATCGTGGGCGCGAGTCGCGGCGATGCACGCGAGTGCACCAACCAGGAGGGGTTCTTTTCATGACCATCCAGTCCGTAGACGTCCTGTACACCGCCGTCGCCACCGCCGAGAACGGCCGTGACGGCCGGGTCGCGACCGACGACGGCAAGCTCGACGTCGTCGTCAACCCGCCGAAGGAACTGGGCGGCAACGGTGCCGGCACCAACCCGGAGCAGCTCTTCGCCGCCGGCTACAGCGCCTGCTTCCAGGGTGCCCTCGGTGTGGTGGCCCGCCAGGAGAAGGCGGACATATCCGGCTCCCGGGTGACCGCCAAGGTCAGTCTCGGCAAGACCCCGGCCGGCGGCTTCGGCCTCAAGGTCGAGCTCGCGGTCTCGATCCCGAACGTGGACGCGGCCACCGCCCAGTCCCTCGTGGAGCAGGCGCACCAGGTGTGCCCGTACTCCAACGCGACGCGCGGCAACATCGACGTGGCGCTGACCGTCGTCTGATCACCGTTCGGCCATCGGCCGGGTAAGGGCCGCACCCCTTGGGGTGCGGCCCTTACGTGTTCCCGGTCCCGCCCAGCAGGGCGACGAAGTCGCGGAACGCCGCCGCCATGTCCACCGCCGCCGGCTCCAGCAGCCACTGCACCTGCAGGCCGTCCATGACGGCGACGAGCAGCGGGGCCGCCCGCTCCGGGGTGAGGCCGCCCGGCAGCCGGTCGCCGAACTCCGCGCGCAGCATGTCGGCCGCGCCCTCGCGCACCCACCGGTAGCGCTCCTCGAAGTACGCGCGGGCCGGATGGTCCTCGGTGACGCTGTCGCCCGCCAGGACCGTGAAGGTCTGCACGATGCCGGGCCGGGTCGCGTTGTACTCGACCAGGGACGTCAGCATCTCCAGCGGCCACGTCGTGCCGTGCAGCGCCGTGGAGGCCACGTCCCACTGGTCGCGTGCCGCCAGCACCGCGACCAGGAGCGCCTCCTTCGTCGGGAAGTAGTGCAGCAGCCCCTGCTGGGTCAGCCCCACCCGCTCGGCCACCGCGCCGAGGGAGGCCCCCCGGTAGCCGCGTTCTGCGATCACTTCCACCGCGGCCTGGATGATCTCCGCCCGCCGGTCTCCGGTCGTTCTGGACACCGTGCCCCCTTCGTTCGGCCGTGAGCCTAATCGAAACTGATCGGTGAAAGATTTGGGTAACGTATCTGTAACTTACCCTACCGATCTACAGGTAGGTGGGGTGAGGATGGGCGCGGGACGACACCGAGGGACAGAGGGAGCAGACGATGACGGACACCGGGCGCACGGCCATCGAGGACGCGGTGGAAGCCGCACTGGGCAAGCTGGATCTGGACGCGAAGGCACGGCTGCTGTCCGGCCAGGACATGTGGACGCTGCCCGCGCTGCCGGAGATCGGCCTCGGCTCGCTGGTGATGTCCGACGGCCCGATCGGGGTGCGCGGGGTGCGCTGGACCGCCGACGACCCGTCGATCGCGCTGCCCAGCCCGACCGCGCTCGCCGCGACCTGGGACCCGGAGCTGGCCCGCAGGGCCGGCAACCTCCTCGCCCAGGAGGCCCGCCGCAAGGGCGTGCACGTCCTGCTGGCGCCGACGGTGAACCTGCACCGCTCCCCGCTCGGCGGACGGCACTTCGAGGCGTACTCCGAGGACCCGTACCTCACCGGGGCGATCGGCACCGGCTATGTGGCGGGCGTCCAGGCGGGCGGCGTCGGCACCACCGTCAAGCACTTCGTGGCCAACGACGCCGAGACCGAGCGCTTCACCGTCGACAACGTGGTCGGTACCCGCGCGCTGCGCGAGCTGTACCTGGCGCCGTTCGAGGCCATCGTCAAGAACGCCCACCCGTGGGGCATCATGTGCGCCTACAACGGCGTCAACGGCACCACGATGAGCGAGCACCACTACCTGCAGAACGTGGTGCTGCGCGGCGAATGGGGCTTCGACGGCTACATCGTCTCCGACTGGATGGCCGCCCGTGACACCGTCGGCGCCGTCAACGGCGGCCTGGACGTGGCCATGCCCGGCCCGCGCACCGTCTACGGGGAGGCGCTGGCCGCCGCCGTCCGGGACGGGAGCGTCGAGGAGCCGGTGGTCGACGAGGCCGTCCGCAACGTGCTGCGGCTCGCCGCCCGCGTCGGCATCCTGGACGGTGTCCCCGCCGCCGTCGCCGCGGCGGACCGCCCGGCCGGGATCGACGGCGAGGCGCTGGCCCGCGAGATCGCCCGCCGCGCCTTCGTCCTGGTGCGCAACGAGACCGTGGCCGGCGGCGGCCGCGCGCTGCCCATCGACGCCTCGGCCGTCCGCGGCATCGCCCTCATCGGCGCCGCGGCCCGTGACGCCCGGGTGCTCGGCGGCGGCTCCGCACAGGTCTTCCCCGACCACATCGTCTCCCCGCTCGACGGCCTGCGCGCCGCGCTGCCCGAGGGCGTCGCGCTGAGCTACGCGGTCGGCGCCGACCCCAGCGATGAACTCTCCGTCGCCGACAAGGGCTTCACCCTGCGCGCCGTCGCCCGCGACGCCGAGGGCCGGGAGCTGGGCTCCGAGCGGATGCCCAACGGCATGGTGCAGTGGCTCGGCGACATGCCGGAGGGCGTCAGCTACGACGAGGTCACCACCGTCGAGGCCACCGGCACCTTCACCCCCGCGAGAGCGGCGCGCACGCCTTCGGCACCCGCGGTCTCGGCGGCTTCCGGCTCGTCGTCGCCGGCACCGTGCTCTTCGACGGCGAGCAGTCCGCCGACCACGCCGACCCGTTCGAGGCGTTCTTCGGCTCCCCGGTGCCGCGCGGCACGGTGGAACTGACCGAGGGCGAGACCGTCGACGTCAGCCTCACCTACACCGTCGCGAAGTTCGCCGACGCCCCGATCCAGGCGATCGGCTTCTCCTTCGTGCACGGCGAGCCGGAGCGCGATCCCGACCAGCTGATCGAGGACGCCGTCGCGGCGGCGGCCGCCGCCGACACGGCGATCGTGGTCGTCGCGACCACCGAACGCGTCGAGAGCGAGGGCTTCGACCGCACCGATCTGCGGCTGCCCGGCCGCCAGGACGAGCTCGTCGCCCGGGTCGCCGCGGTGAACCCGCGCACCGTCGTCATCGTCAACTCCGGCTCCCCGGTGGAGATGCCGTGGCGCCAGGACGTCGCCGCGGTGCTGCTCGGCTGGTTCCCCGGCCAGGAGGCGGGCGCCGCGCTCGCCGACGTCCTGCTCGGCGCCGAGGAGCCGGGCGGCCGGCTGCCCACCACCTGGCCGGTCGCCCTCGCGGACGTACCCGTCACCCAGGTCACCCCGCGGGACGGCACGCTCTCCTACGACGAGGGCGTCTTCATCGGCTACCGCGCCTGGGACAAGGCGGGCATCGCCCCCGCGTACTCCTTCGGCCACGGCCTCGGGTACACCGACTGGGCCTACGAGTCGGCGGAGTTCGAGCGCGGTGAGGGCGAGGGCGAGGCGCTGGGCACGCTCACCGTCCGCGTCCGCAACACCGGTTCACGCCCCGGACGGGAAGTCGTCCAGGTCTATCTGGCCCCCGCCGCCGACGCGGTCGAGCGGCCGGCCCGCTGGCTGGCCGGCTTCGCCTCCGTCCAGGCAGGGCCGGGGGAGAGCGCCGAGGTCGTCGTCGAACTGCCGCGCCGGGCCGCCGAGGTGTGGGACGACGCGGACGGCGGCTGGCTGCTGGTCCCCGGGCACTACGAGGTCGAGGCCGGCCGCTCGCTCGCCGACCTCCGGGTGAGCGCCCCGCTCGACCTGCCGTAACGCCGACGCCCGGGCCCGTGCGGCACCGGGCGGGAACCCCATGACCGGGGGCGGGGCGCCCTGACGCGCCCCGCCCCTTTCCGGCCCCCGGACGGGGGGCCGGACCCAGTCGTTAGGGTGACGCCCATGCGTGATCTCACGACCGGTGTGAAGTACTTCCTGGAAGGCCAGCGCTGGGTGGCGCGGCACCGGAGGTGGTGGGGGTTCGGGCTGCTGCCCGGCCTGATCGCCCTGGTCCTGTACATCGCGGCGCTCGTCGCCCTCGGCTTCTGGGCGGACGACCTGGCGTCCTGGGCGACGCCGTTCGCGGACGGCTGGGACAGCCCCTTCCGGTCGCTGCTGCGCTGGACGCTGACCGTCATCGTCTTCAGTGGCGGGCTGCTGCTGGCGATGGTGACCTTCACCGCCGTGGCGCTGCTGATCGGCGACCCGTTCTACGAATCGCTCTCGGAACGCGTCGAGGAGATGGAGGGCGGCGCCCCGCCCAAGCCCGGCATCCCGCTCTGGCGCGAGATCCTCACCTCGGTACGGGACAGCCTGTCCGTGCTGGCGCGGGTGGTGGCCTTCGGGCTGCTGCTCTTCGCCTGCGGCTTCATCCCGGTGGTCGGCCAGACCGTCGTCCCCGTCGTGGGCATCTGCGTCTCCGGCTTCTTCCTGACCACCGAGCTCACCTCGGTCGCCATGCAGCGCCGCTCGGTCCCGCTGCGGACCCGGCTGCGGCTGCTGCGCGGCCGGCTCCCGCTGGCGCTCGGCTTCGGCGTGCCGCTGGTCCTGCTCTTCCTGGTGCCGGTCATCGCCGTCTTCGCGATGCCGGGCGCCGTCGCGGGCGCCGCGCTGCTGGTGCGCGAACTCGTCCCGGTACCCGGCGCCGATCCGTCGGACGACCCGGATCCGGTGCCCGGCGAGGACATTGACGAAGACAATGACGACGCGACGGGAACCGTTCCGGCCTCCTAGACATGTCCATGCGAGAGAACGCATCGACATGGGGGGAACCCGGTCCATGCGGAAGACCGCAGTGCCTGCGCAGCGGCAAGCTGAAGAAGTTCGTGCCCCACCAGGCCCTGGTCCGCGCCGAGGGCGCCCTCCAGTCGCCGCTGGCGAAGGTGTCGTTCGGGCCGAGCATGTTCTTCATGGCGCGCAAGGCAGGTTGACAACGTCCTCAAACGCCGGACGGGCTGGAATGTCCAGCCCGTCCGGCGCTCGAGGGTGCTTCTCAGACGAGTGCGAGTTCGCGGCCGGCCGCGACGTCCTCTTCTGATTCCTCCGCGGAGCGGACCGTCTTCGGGAGGAAGAAGCCGAGCACGAAGGCCAGCGCGATCAGCCCCACCGTGCACAGCGCCGTCGTCCCCGCGGCGTCCAGCGCGGCCTCGATGTGGCCGGCGGGGCCGGGCCGGGCGTCGCTGAGGATGTTGAAGAAGACGGTGCCGAGGACGGCGAAGCCGAGCGTCATGCCGAGCTGCTGGAGCGCCTGCAGGGTGCCCGAGGCGGAGCCGATCTCGTGGCCGTCGACGCCGTTGAGGATGATGTCGAAGAGCGGCACGAAGATCATGCCCATCCCGGCGCCGCCGACCAGCAGCGGGGCCGCGAAGTCCCAGTCCGTGATGTCCGCGCCGGCCCACTGGAAGACACCGTAGAGGGCGAGCAGTCCGCCGCCCATCAGGATCAGGCCGAGGTGCAGGATGCGGCGGCCGAGGCGGGCCATCATGATGCCGCCGAAGGCGGAGCCGAAGAGCGCGCCCAGCGCCCAGGGCGCCGTGGTCAGGCTGGAGTGCAGGGCGGTGTAGCCGAGGCCGAGCTGCAGGAAGATGCCGAGGGTGAGGATCATGCCGCCCATGGACGCGGTGAAGGCGATGGCGAACGCGACCCCGGAGACGTAGGCCCGCTTGGTGAAGACGCTCGGCTCCACCAGCGGGGTGCGGCCGGAACGCTTGCGCAGCACCTGGTAGCGGGCGAAGACGGCCAGCACCGGCAGCGAGGCGACGAGCATCACCAGCACCCAGGTGGGCCAGCCCAGTTCACGGCCCTGCACCAGCGGGAAGACCAGCAGGAAGGCGCCGGTTCCGGCGAGCAGCACCCCGGGGAGGTCCAGCCGCGCGCCGCGGGCGGTCGGGGCCACGTCCGGCAGGTACTTCCAGCCCATCACGAACGCGAACGCGCCGATCGGCAGGTTGATGCCGAAGATCATGCGCCAGCCGGTGCCGAACAGGTCCGCGTGGATCAGCACACCGGCGATGATCGGGCCCATCACCGCGGACAGCCCCATCAGCGGACCGAAGATCCCCCACGCCTTCTTCATCTCGGAGGCGGGGAACAGGTCCCGGGTCAGCCCGAAGCCCTGCGGCAGCATCACCGCGCCGCACACCCCCTGCGCGATCCGCGCCACGATCAGCGTCTGCGGGGACTGCGCCGCCGCGCACAGCATCGAGGTGAGCGTGAACCCGGCGATCCCGGCCAGCAGGACCCGCTTGCGGCCGTACATGTCGCCCAGCCGTCCGCCGGTGAGCAGCGCGACCGCCATGGCGAGGGTGTAGCCCGCCGCGATCCACTGGAGGTCGGCGTACGAGCCGCCAAGTCCGGTGCGGATCGCGGGCGCCGCGACATTGGCCACGGTCGAGTCCAGCAGGTCCATGACGCTCGCCGCGATGACGGCGGTGTACCCGAGCCAGCGGTACCGGTGAAGTGCGTTCTTCGTGTCCATGAGCAGTACGTTACGGACCCATGCGGTCAGCTTCTGTCCGCAAGGAAGAGGGGAGTTGAAGGGTTCCGGGGTGGCTCTTTCACGGCCTCCCGCACGGCCTTCCGCACGGCCCTTCTCACGGTTTCGCGAAGGCCGCCGTGTAGAGGATCCGGGCGAGCTGCGCCTGTCCCTGGGCGTTGGGGTGGAACCAGTCCCAGCTGCTCAACTCGTCCGACGTGAAGCGGTAGTCGAAGACCGCTCCGCCGTCGTAGCGGCAGTGCTCGTACTTCGCGCAGACCTCTTTGAGGACCCGGTTGTACGCCACCACCCGCGCCCGGACCGCGTCCCGCCGGGTCTGCGCGCTCTCGCTCACCGAGTCCGCGTCGCGCAGCATCGAGGGGCAGATGCCGAGCTTCCAGATCTGCTTGCCGAGCGGGTTCTCCTTGCCCACCTCCCACAGCCGCTTGAGGTCGGGGATGCTCGCCACGAACACCTGGGACTTCGGCAGGGCGCTGTGCAGCCCGGTCATCGCCCGGGTGAAGTCGGCGCGGAAGTCGGCCACCGGTGTCATGTCGTCGGCGGAGTCCCGGCAGGCGTCGTTGGAGCCCATCAGCACCGTCACCAGCGACGGCTTCTTCGCGGCGGCGGCCACCGCCTGGTCCGGCAGATCCGACATCCGGGCGCCGCTCCTGGCGAGGTTCCAGCTGTTGGCGGCGATACCGGTGGCGCTCAGCACCCGGCCCGCGATGCTGTCCACTTGGCTGCGGGTGCCGGTGACCCAGGAGACCTCCGGGCAGTCCGCCAGCAGGGAACAGGCGTCGAAGCCACGGGTGATGGAATCGCCCAGCGCGGCGATCGACGCGGGGTGCGCGTTCCACGTGGGGGTGGGCCGGGGAACAGGTTTGCGGCTGACCGGTACGGCCGGTTTCTCGTGCGGTGCGGGTCCCCCGCCGGAGCATCCGGCCAGCAACAGGGAGGCGGCGGCAGTGGCCAGGAAACCTCGCAGGAACGGTCGCATCCGGTGATCCCCTCCGACGAGTGGGTGACATCTGGTCCGAGCCCGACGGTACGTCACTCCTCTGGAGACGCCGCACGGTAGCTTTTCCCTGACAACCCAGGAGAACCGGTGGGAGGTTTACCGAAGCCCAGTTGGCAGAAGTTCACTCTTGTCCTGTTTGTTATCAATGGTGCAGAATATCTAATGTTGCCCCGGAAGCAGCCGGTTCGGGCGTGAGGCCGCTGGGGAAGGCGAACCTCGTCCCACACTGGAGGTACCGGTGACGACACGTGGAGTTCTGTACGTTCACTCCGCACCGCGCGCGCTGTGCCCGCACGTCGAATGGGCCGTCGCGGGCGTCCTCGGCGTGCGCGTAAGCCTCGACTGGATCCGCCAGCCCGTCTCACCGGGCACCTGGCGGGCCGAGTTCTCCTGGCAGGGGGAGCCCGGTACGGCCTCGAAGCTGGCGTCCGCCCTGCGCGGCTGGCACCTGCTGCGCTTCGAAGTCACGGCCGAACCCTGCCCGGCCGCCGAAGGGGAGAGATACAGCTGCACCCCCGAACTCGGCATCTTCCACGCCGTCACGGGCATGCACGGCGACATCCTCATCCCCGAGGACCGGCTCCGCGCCGCGCTCCAGCGGGCCCGCACGGGTGAGGCGGATCTGGAGACCGAGGTCGCCAGGCTGCTCGGCAAACCGTGGGACGACGAGCTCGAGCCGTTCCGGTACGCGGGCGAGGGCGCACCGGTGCGCTGGCTGCACCAGGTCGTGTGACGAACCCTCACGTTCCGCCGGTCCCGCTGCCGTAGGTTCCGTCGCGGGGTCTAACGTGCCGGTATGGACGACACACTTTCCGTAGCGGTGCTCGGCACCGGCCTCATGGGCGCGGGCATGGCGCGCAATCTCGCCGCCGCCGGGCTCGAAGTGCGCGCCTGGAACCGCACCCTCGCGCGGGCCGAGCCGCTGGCCGCCGCCGGAGTGCACATCACCGGCGACCCGGTCGAGGCGGTCCGCGGCGCGGACGCCGTCGTCACCATGCTGCTCGACGGCCCGTCCGTGCTGCGGACGATGCGGGAGGCGTCCCCCGGGCTGCGCGAGGGCGTGGTGTGGGCCCAGATGTGCACCGTCGGGCCCGACGCGCTGGCGCCGCTGGCGGACCTGGCCCGCGAGCGCGGCGCGCACTTCGTCGACGCGCCCGTGCTCGGCACCCGGTCGGCCGCGGAAGCGGGTCGGTTGACGGTGCTGGCGGCCGGCCCGGAGGCCGCCCGGCCGGTGGCGGGCCGGGTCTTCGACGCGGTCGGGCGCAAGGTCCTGTGGCTGGGCGACGACGGCGGGAAGGGAACGGCCAGCAGCCTCAAGCTGGTTCTCAACAGCTGGGTGCTGGCGGTCACCAACGGCGCGGCCGAGGCGATGGCCCTGGCCAGGGGCCTGGACGTGGACCCCCGGAACTTCTTCGAGGCGCTCGACGGCGGCCCGCTCGACCTGCCCTATCTGCGTCTGAAGGCCGAGGCGATGCTCAGCGGCGACTTCGCACCGAACTTCACGGTCGACGGCGCGCTGAAGGACGCCCGGCTCATCGTCGCCGCGGGCGAGGCGCACGGCGTCCAGCTGGACGTGGCCGCCGCGGGCGCGGAGCGCTTCAGCCGCGCGGCCGGCCAGGGGCACGGCGGCGAGGACATGGCGGCCTCGTACTTCGCGAGCTTCGACACGTAGGGTCCGTCGTCTGGATCTCCGTGGACGCCGCAGGGATCCAGACGGCAGACCCTGGGTCGGCATCCGGCTCAGTTCGCGGCGGGTCCGCCCAGCAGTCGCGCGACCGCGCGGCGGGCGCGGTCGGGGGCGGTCGTGTCGCCGAAGAGCTGGACCATGTGGTTGAGGCTGAAGAAGATCCCGGTCAGTTCGAAGACCAACTGCTCGGGGTCGGAGCCGGCCGGCAGTTCGCCCGCCGTCACCGCGTGCCGGATGTCGGCCAGCAGCCGGTGCCGCCACGTCTGATGGAGTTTCACCACGGCGTCCCGCACCGGTCCCGGCAGCCGGGCGTCGAACTCCACGGCGGAGGTCGTGAAGAGACAGCCGCCGGGGAACGTCGCGCGTTCGCGGTGCAGATACGTCGTCCACGCCTCGCACAGCGCGCGCAGCCTGGCCAGCCCCGGTTCGGTGCCCGAGGCCGGTTCCCAGACCGCCCGGGAGAACACCTCGGACGCCCGGCGCAGGGCCGCGAGCTGCAGGGCCTCCTTGGTGCCGAAGTGGCCCAGCAGGCCCGACTTGCTGATGCCGAGGTCGAGGGCGAGGCGGCCGATCGTCAGCCCGTCGAGACCGTCGACCGAGGCCACCGCGACGCTGCGCTCGACGATGCGCTCACGGGTGCGGTGCGCCTCGGCGGCCGACTTCCTGGGACTCATGGACCCATCGTATCGGTCATCGGGGGCCCTTTAGAGTCCGACCGGTCGGACGCTATATTGCTCGGCACGACAGCCGAACACCGAGCAGCCAGCACCGAGCCGAGGAGTCAGCCATGTGGGAAGCACCGGGAAGCCGTATCGCCGCCATGGGCCACTACCAGCCGGGTGAGGTCCTCACCAACGACGACCTCGCCGGCCTCGTCGACACCAGCGACGAGTGGATCCGGCAGCGCACCGGAATCGCGACCCGCCACATCGCCCGCCAGGAGTCGGTCACCGACCTGGCCGCCGCGGCCGGCGGCAAGGCGCTCGCCGCCGCCGGGCTCGACCCCGCCGAGATCGGGCTGGTCATCGTGGCCACATCCAGCGCGATCGACCGCTGCCCCACCGTCGCCGCGCGGACCGCGGGCCGGCTGGGCATACCGTCGGCCGTCGCATACGACCTCAACAACGCCTGCACGGGCTTCGTCACCGCCCTCGCCACCGCGGACCACTCACTGCGCGCAGGGGCCGCGCGGCACGCGCTCGTCATCGGCGCCGAGAAGATGTCCGACCTCACGGACTGGACCGACCGCACCACCTGCGTCCTCCTCGGCGACGGCGCGGGCGCGGCGGTCGTCAGCGCCCAGGAGGGCGGGGACGCCGGCATCGGTCCCGTCGTCTGGGGCTCCGACCCCGCCCGCGGGGACGCCGTCCGCCTCCAGGACGACTGGCAGCCGCGCTTCCGGCAGAACGGCCAGACGGTCTTCCGCTGGGCCACCACCGAGTTGGCGCCCGTCGCCGTCGAGGCCTGCCGCCGCGCCGGTCTCACCCCTGCGGACCTGGGCGGCATCGTCACCCACCAGGCGAACCTGCGGATCATCGACTCGCTGGTGCGCCAACTGGACGCCCCGCAGGCCGTCGTGGCCCGCGACGTCACGGTCTCCGGCAACACGTCCGCCGCCTCGATCCCGCTGGCGCTCTCCAAGCTCGTCGAGGACCGCACGATCCCGCGGGGCGCCCCGGTGCTGCTGCTCGGCTTCGGCGGCGGTCTGTCCTGGGCCGCTCAGGTCGTGGCCTGCCCGTAGTCGGCGCCTGCCCGTGAGCAGCCGCCGGACGCGAGAACGGCCTGTTCCCCGGTCGGTGGACCGGGGGAACAGGCCGTTGCGGCGCTGTGGCCGTCAGACGGTGCGGAACGCCAGGACGACGTTGTGACCGCCGAAGCCGAACGAGTTGTTGAGGGCGATGATCGGGCCCTCCGGCAGCGGCTTCGCCTTGGTGGAGACCAGCTTCGCGTCGACCTCGTCGTCCAGGTCGACGATGTTGATCGTCGGCGGGGCGAGGCGGTTGTGGAGCGCGAGCACGGTGGCGACGGACTCGATGCCGCCGGCGCCGCCGAGCAGGTGCCCGGTCATCGACTTGGTGGCGGAGATCGCGATGTGGTCCAGCTCGTGGCCCAGCACCTTGCCGAGCGCCTTGACCTCCGCGACGTCACCCTGCGGGGTCGAGGTGGCGTGCGCGTTCAGGTGCACGATCTCGGAGGTGTCCAGACCGGTGGAGGCGATCAGGTGCTCCAGCGCGGCGGAGATGCCGCGGCCGGTCGGCTCGGGCTGGGCGATGTGGTGGCTGTCCGCGGACAGGCCCTGGCCCAGCGCCTCGCAGTAGACCTTGGCACCGCGCTGCGCGGCGTGCTCGGCCGACTCCAGGACGATGACGCCCGCGCCCTCACCGAGGACGAAGCCGTCACGGCCCTTGTCGTACGGGCGCGAAGCGCCGTGCGGGTCGTCGTTGTTCTTCGACATCGCCATCATGTTGGCGAAGGCGACGATCGGCAGCGGGTGGATGGCCGCCTCGGTGCCGCCCGCGACGACCACGTCGGCGCGGCCGGTGCGGATCATCTCGATGGCATAGCCGACCGCTTCCGCGCCGGAGGCGCACGCGCTCACCAACGAGTGAACGCCGGCCCGCGCGTTGACCTCGAGGCCGACGTTGGCGGACGGGCTGTTCGGCATGAGCATCGGAACGGTGTGCGGGGAGACCTTGCGGACGCCCTGCTCCTTGAGCACGTCGTACTGGCCCAGCAGCGTCGTGACGCCGCCGATGCCGGAGGCGACGACGGTGCCGAGCCGGTCAGGGTCGATCGAGGAGTCCTCGCCGGCCTTGCCGGTGAAGCCCGCGTCGGCCCAGGCCTCGCGAGCCGCGATCAGCGCGAACTGCGCCGAGCGGTCCAGCTTGCGGAGCAGCGGGCGCGGCAGGATCTCCGACGGTTCGACGGCGATCTGACCGGCGATGCGGACCGGCAGCTCGGCTGCCCAGTCCTGCTCCAGGGCGCTGATGCCGGAACGTCCGGCGACCAGGCCTTCCCAGGTCGACGCGCTGTCGCCACCCAGCGGTGTGGTTGCGCCGATACCGGTGACGACCACGGTGCGATTGGTCGAGTTCACAGGAATTGTCTCTCCACGTTTAGAAGGGCGGGCGACAGACGCGTCGTCCCAGGGGGTGTGTCAGGCCTGGTTCTTGAGGATGTAGTCGACGGCGTCGCCGACGGTCTTGAGGTCCTTGACGGCGTCGTCCGGGATCTTGGTCTCGAAACGCTCTTCAGCGGCCACGACGACCTCGACCATGGACAGGGAGTCGACGTCCAGGTCGTCGGTGAAGGACTTCTCCGTCTGGACGTCCTCGACCGGGATGCCGGCGATCTCGTTGACGATCTCGGCGAGGCCTTCGAGGATCTCTGCCTGGGTGGCGGCCATTACGGCGCTCCTTATGTGTTGCGGGGGAGTGCGGCGTGCGGGACTGCGGCGCCGCGAAGGGGTTGTGACTAGGGGAGAGTAACCACAGTTGCGGCGTACACGAGACCCGCCCCGAAGCCGATGAGCAGGGCGGTGTCGCCGCTCTTGGCCTGGCCGGTGGCCAGCAGCCGCTCCATCGCCAGCGGGATGGAGGCCGACGAGGTGTTGCCGGTGGTCTCGATGTCGCGGGCGATCGCGACGTGTTCCGGCAGCTTCAGTGCCTTGATCATCGAGTCGATGATGCGCATGTTCGCCTGGTGCGGGATGAAGACGTCGAGCTGGTCCGCGGTGATCCCGGCGGCGTCCAGCGCCTGCTGGGCCACCTTGGCCATCTCGAAGACCGCCCAGCGGAAGACCGTCTGGCCCTCCTGGCGCAGCGCCGGGAACTTCCCCGTCTCCGGCTGGCCGCCGGCGCGGAAGACCTCCCACGAGTCGGTCTGGGCGATCACCTCGGACTTGTCGCCCTCCGAGCCCCAGACGGAGGGGCCGATGGCGGGCACGTCGGACGGGCCGACCACGACCGCGCCGGCGCCGTCGCCGAAGAGGAAGGCGGTCGCCCGGTCGGTCAGGTCGGTCAGGTCGCTCAGCCGCTCGACCCCGATCACCAGCACGTTCTTGGCGCTGCCGTCGGTGACCATGCCCTTGGCGAGGGTCAGCCCGTAGGCGAAGCCGGCGCAGGCCGCGGAGATGTCGAACGCGGCGGCCTTGCCCGCGCCGAGCCGGAACGCGATCTCGGTCGCGATCGCCGGCGTCTGCTTGAAGTGCGAGACGGTGGCGACGATCACCGCGCCGATGTCCTCGGCCGACAGACCCGCGTCGGCGAGCGCCTTGCCCGAGGCCTCGATCGACATCTCGGCGACGGTCTCCGACTCGTTCGCCCAGTGGCGCGTGGAGATGCCGGAGCGGGAGCGGATCCACTCGTCGCTGGAGTCGATCGTCTCCAGGATCACCTCGTTGGGGACCACCCGGGTCGGCCGGTAGCCGCCGACCCCGCGAATCCGCGCGTACGGGGCACCCTGGCTGGGCTGGATCTTCGCCGTCATGTCTGGGGTGACTCCTCTTCGGCCGCGGAAAGGGTGAGCGGCAGGGACGCGCCGATGGCGTCCGGGTCGCCGTGCTCGGCGACGATCGCGCGAGCCGCGTCGATGTCGTCCGGGGTCTTCAGGGCGAGCGTCTTGACGCCCGGCAGGGCCCGCTTGGCCAGGCCGACCAGCGTGCCGGCCGGCGCCATCTCGATGATCGCGGTGACGCCGAGTTCCTTGAACGTCTCCATGCACAGGTCCCAGCGGACCGGGTTGGAGACCTGCTGGACCAGCCGGCGGACGATCTCGTCGCCGCTGCCGACGACCTGGCCGTCGGCGTTCGACACATATCGGGTACCCGGATCACGCACGGTCACACCGGGCACGAGGGCCTCCAGCGTGGACACCGCGGGAGCCATGTGGTGGGTGTGGAACGCGCCGGCCACCTTCAGGGCGATGACGCGGGCCTTCTCGGGCTTGTCCTCGGCGAGCGCGGCCAGCTGCTCCGCGGTGCCGGCGGCGACGATCTGGCCGCCGCCGTTGATGTTCGCCGGGGTCAGGCCGAGCTTCTCCAGGTGCGCGAGGACCTCTTCGGGGTCGCCGCCGAGCACCGCGGACATGCCGGTGGTGGTGACGGCCGCGGCCTTGGCCATGGCCAGTCCGCGCTGCCGCACAAGGGCCATCGCCGATTCCGCGGTGATGACACCGGCGCCGGCGGCGGCGGTGATCTCACCGACGCTGTGTCCGGCGACCGCGCCGACGGCACGCCGGCCGTCGGCCGGGTGCGGGAAGAGCGACAGGGCCGAGACCAGTCCGGCGGCCACCAGCAGTGGCTGGGCCACGGCGGTGTCGCGGATCTCGTCCGCGTCGGCCTTCGTGCCGTAGTGGACAAGGTCGAGCCCCGCCACCGCGGACCACCAGTGAAGGCGGTCGGCGACGCCGGGAAGGTCGAGCCAAGGAGTCAGGAAGCCGGGCGTCTGGGCACCCTGGCCGGGAGCGACGAGTACGAGCACGTACACACTCTCTCTCGCGGGCGGGTCTCACCGCCCGTGGGGACAGGGACGAAGAACTGCTGGACGATTTGTTGGTGTCCCACAAAAACTCAGGGTGATTGATCGGCGCCGGACAGTCGTCCCAGGATGAGGGCGATGCGCAGAGTGAACGCCGAACGCACGTCGGAGGGCGACCATCCGGTGACATCCGTCACACGTCGCAGCCGGTAGCGGACGGTGTTTGGGTGAACGAACAACATCCGCGCCGCCCCTTCGAGGGACGAGGCCTGTTCGAGGTAGACACTCAGCGTTTCGAGGAGCGCGGAGCCCGCTTCCTCCAACGGTCTGTAGATCTCCTCCACCAGCTGTTCACGCGCGTAACGGTCGCCGGCCATCGCGCGCTCGGGCAGCAGGTCGTCCGAGACGACCGGCCGGGGCGCGTCCGGCCAGGCGGCGCACGCCTTCAGACCGGCGGCCGCGGCCTGTGCGGAACGGGTCGCGGACAGCAGGTCCCCGACGACGGGACCGGCCACCACGGGGCCCGCCGCGAACGGGGCGATCAGTGATTTCGCGACCTTGAGCGGCTCGCCCTCACCACCCGCGATCACGACCAGCCGCTCACCGAGCACCCCGGTCAGCACCTGCAGCTTCGCGTGCCGCGCGGCCCGCCGGATGGCCTCCACCGTCAGCTCGCTGTCGCCGTTCGGCGCGGTCCCGAGCACCACGACGATCTGGTCGGGCGAACTCCAGCCCAGCGCCGCCGCGCGCGACAGCACCCCCTCGTCCGCCTCACCGGACAGCACCGCGTTGACGACCAGCGACTCCAGGCGCGCGTCCCACGCGCCCCGGGCCTCGGCCGCCTGCGCGTACACCTGGGCGGTGGCGAACGCGATCTCCCGGGCGTAGACCAGCAGCGCCTCGCGCAGCACCGACTCGTCACCGGGCGCCGCCACCTCGTCGATGGCCGCTTCCATCACCTCGATGGTGGTGCGCACCATCTCCACGGTCTGCCGCAGCGAGATCGCCCTGGTCAACTCCCTGGGCGCGGTCCCGAACACATCCGTGCTGATCGCCTGCGGCGCCTCGGGATGCCGGAACCACTCGGTGAACGCCGCGATGCCCGCCTGCGCCACCAGCCCGATCCAGGACCGGTTCTCCGGTGGCATCGCCCGGTACCACGGCAGCTGCTCATCCATCCGGGCGATGGCGTTCGCAGCGAGCCGGCCGGACGACTTCTCCAGTCGGCGCAGCGTCGCGGCGTGCTCAGCGCGGACGGGCTTTTTCGGGGGCTGCGGAGTGTCGGGCACGGGACAAGACTGCCTTATCCCCAGGGGTGCACGGCGCCGGGGTGCGCGCCGGTCGCTTGTACCGTGGCCGAATGATCGACGTTCGGCGCGGTGGACAGCGATACGCCGGGGGTGATCCCGCCGCGGGGATCGAGACCCTGCACGCGTTCTCCTTCGGCTCCCACTACGACCCCGGCAACCTGCGGTTCGGGCCGCTGATGGCGTGCAACGAGGAGCGGCTGGCGCCCGGCGCCGGCTTCGCGGAGCACCCGCACGGGGGAGTCGAGATCGTGACGTGGGTGATCGAGGGCGAGCTGGGACACCGGGACTCCGCGGGCCACGAGACCGTGGTGCGGGCCGGTGAGGCACAGCTGCTCAGCGCGGGCGACGGCGTCCGCCATGTCGAACGCAACGCCGGGGAAGGCCCGCTGAGGTTCCTTCAGATGTGGCTGGAGCCGGCGGTGTTCGGCGGCGGCCCGCGCTACGGCGTCGAACACGGCACGCGCTTCGTCCCGTTCCGGCAGCCGCACGCGGCGCTGTCCGTCGGCCGCGGCCCTGGCGAACTGCCGGCCGCGCCGTTCGTGTACGTGCACGTGGTGCGCGGCAGCGTCCGGTTGGGCGACGAGACCCTCGAAGCGGGCGACGCGGCGCGCCTCACCGACGAGGAGGGGCTCCTGGTGCGGGCGGCGGGCCCGGTGGAGTACCTCGTCTGGGAGCTGCGTCCGGTGCCGCGCGACCCGGCCTAGGCCCGCAGTTCCGCGAGGACCGCGTCCGTCAGGGCGGGCCACAGCGGGACAGCCCATTCGCCCCAGGCGCGGTCGGTGAGGCAGACGCACGCGGCGCCCGCGTCCGGGTCGACCCACAGGAAGGTCCCGGTCTGGCCGAAGTGCCCGAAGGTGCGCGGGCTGGAGGCGGCGCCGGTCCAGTGCGGGGTCTTGGAGTCCCGGATCTCGAAGCCGAGGCCCCAGTCGTTGGGGTTCTGGTGGCCGTAGCCCGGCAGTACGCCCTTGAGGCCGGGGAAGACGACGGACGTGGCCTCGTCGAGGGTCGACGGGTGCAGGATGCGCGGCGCCTGCAGTTCGGCGGCGAAGCGGACGAGGTCCTCGACGGTGGAGACGCCGTCGGCGGCGGCCGAGCCGGGCAGCGTGGTGGCGGTCATCCCCAGCGGCTCCAGGACCGCCTGCCGCAGGTATTCGGGGAACGGGATGCCGGTGGCCTTGGCGATGTGGTCGGCGAGCACCTCGAACCCGGCGTTGGAGTAGAGCCGGCGGTCACCGGGCGGCGCCATCACGCGGTGCTGGTCGAAGGCCAGCCCTGAGGTGTGGGAGAGCAGATGGCGCACCGTCGAGCCCTCGGGGCCCGCCGGGTCGTCGAGCTCGAAGACGCCCTCCTCGCAGGCGACCAGCGCCGCGTAGGCCGTCAGCGGCTTGGTGACCGACGCGAGCCGGAACGGCTCACCGACCGGGCCGTGGGACCCGGCCACCGTGCCGTCCCGGCGGACGACGGCCGCGGCCGCCGTGGGGACGGGCCAGTTCCGGATCTCACGCAAGCTCTCCATGGGGCGAGCGTAACGCGGCCGGAAAAGATCTCCTGAGGCGCTTGCTTCGAGTGCACTCCAAGTCCGTAGCGTAGGGGCATGACGGTAACGCAGGTGGCTGTGACGAAGGTGGCGAGGAGCAGGGCCGGCCGGATCGCCAGCTGTGACGACCAGGCGTCGATTCTGCGGCCCGACGGGCAGGACCAGTACACGATCAGCGAAGTGGTCACGGTGACCGGGCTGAGCGCGCACACCCTGCGCTGGTACGAGCGGATCGGACTGATGCCGCACGTCGACCGCTCCCACACCGGGCAGCGCCGCTACACCAACCGAGATCTGCACTGGCTGGCCTTCGTCGGCAAGCTCCGGCTGACCGGGATGCCGGTCGCGGACATGGTCAGGTACGCGGAGATGGTGCGCGAGGGCGAGCAGACCTTCGCCGCGCGGCAGGAGCTGCTCGTGGCGCACCGTGAGGACGTGCACCGGCGGATCGCCGAGCTGCAGGACACCCTCGCGGTACTGGACTACAAGATCGACATGTATGGGGGCGCCCAGCGGGCGCCGGAGAGGGTCTGACCCTGATGAGCGACAACGCGAGCAACGCGAGCACGGAAAAGATCGACAGCGTACGGCTGGGCACGGACGGACCGCTGGTCGGCGTCCAGGGCCTGGGCTGCATGGGCATGAGCGAGTTCTACGGCGAGACCGACGTGGACGCGGCGCGGGCGACGCTGGAAGCGGCCCTCGAGGCGGGCGTCACGCTCTTCGACACCGCCGACGCCTACGGCTCGGGGGCGAACGAGGAGTTCCTCGCCCCGTTCGTGAAGGCGCACCGGGACGAGATCACGCTGGCGACCAAGTTCGCCATCGAGCGCAGGGCGGACGACGCGACGTACCGCGGCGTCCGCAACGACCGGGCGTACCTCCGGCAGGCCGTCGAGGGCAGCCTGCGCCGCCTGGGCACGGACGTCATCGACCTGTACTACATGCACCGCCGCGACCCGGGCGTCCCGTTCGCGGAGTCCGTCGGCGCGATGGCCGAGCTGGTGGCGGAGGGCAAGGTCCGGCACCTGGGCCTGTCCGAGGTGACCGGCGCGGAGCTGCGCGAGGCGCACGCCGTCCACCCGATCGCGGCGCTGCAGTCCGAGTGGTCGCTGTTCAGCCGTGATGTGGAACGCAGCGCGGTACCGGCCGCCGCCGAGCTGGGCGTGGCCTTCGTGCCGTACTCACCGCTCGGCCGGGGCTTCCTGACCGGCTCGTTCCTGAATGCCACGACGGATCTGGCCGGCGGCGACTACCGGCAGCACCAGCCCCGGTTCACCGGTGAGAACGCCAGGCGGAACGCGGATCTGCTGGACCCGGTCCGCAAGGCCGCCAAGGCGCACGGGGCGAGCCTGGGCCAGATCGCGCTCGCCTGGGTGCAGCAGCGGGCCCAGGTGCACCAGCTGACCGTGGTGCCGATCCCGGGCACCCGCAAGGTCAGCCGCGTGCTGGAGAACACCGGGGCGACCCGGATCACGCTCGACCAGGTCGAGCTGGAGTGGCTGGAACCGATCGCCGAGCACGTCGCGGGCGACCGCTACCCGGACATGAGCTCTACTTCCGCCGCGCGCGAGTAGCCGTCTGCACGGCGGCCAGCACGGACGCGGCGAACGGCAGCGATTCATGGACCTGGCCGTAGCCGAGCCCGAAGACCACCGCGGCCGGGTTCTGGTCGGGGTCGCCGGGGCGTTCGGTGTCGTCGTTCGGCCGCAGCCGCAGATAGCCGTGCAGCAGCTCGGGGGAGCGCCAGTCGACCCCGCTCAGGTCGGCGACCGGGAAGTGCTGGTCGCCGGCCTTCCATTTGGCGGTCGAGGCGCCCGTCCAGAACCAGCGGAAGGACACCGTGCGGCCGTCGAAGGCGGCCCTGGCGTCGTACGCCTTGAACGACTGCGGCCCGGTGGGCGCGGCGACCAGGAAGCGGTCGGCCGGTTCGCCGGTGTCGTTGTCGGAGACCGCGACCCGTAGCTCGTCCGTGTAGTACTCGGCGAGGGTCTCGCGGTCGGCCGGCAGCACCAGCCGGTAGGGATCAGCGGAGTCCTTCAGCTGCCCGCCCGCCGCTTCCATCAGCGGATCGGCGCCGGGCCGCGGCAGGGCGCGCAGTACGACCGTGCCGCGCTTGCCGGGAACGAGCTCGACGCCGGTCAGCGCGGCGTACGGGATCCGGCGCTCGCCGAGCGTCTGGAGCAGCTTCGAATTGCGCACCCCGCGCTCGTACCGGATGACCACGGCATCCGTGTCGAACTCCCACACGGCATTGGATCCGGCCAAAACGTCACCCATGTGGCTCATCGTAGGGCCGAATGTGGGATCAACTGCCGAACTGACCGCAAAAACGCGCGTGGGGGTGGTTCCGGACCCCAGGCCCGGAACCACCCCCACGACTCCGGCTCAGGCCTGACCGAGGCCGGACGCGCAGTCCTCGCGGTTCGGCGCGCACCGCACCGCGCTGTACTGGCCGAGGGCGATGTCGGTGAAGTTCGCCAGGCTCTCGGTGCCGGGCGCGAAGTAGCCGGGGTGGCCCAGAGCGCCTTCCGTACCGACCACACGGGCCCCGAAGGACTCCGAGACGGGGTCGGCGCCGTGCCCCAGGCCGGCGATCTCCAGGTGTGGCACCTCGCCGATCCAGTCGCTCGGATCGCGGGCGGCCCATACGTTGGCGGAGGTGTGCAGCTGCTTGGCGCGGCTCACCCGCATCCCGGGGCTGCCGAAGACGGTGATGTCGGAGATCTTGTCCGACGGCAGGTCCGGAGCGGCCACCCCGCACAGCACCGAGCCGTACGAGTGGCAGAACAGCGAGATGCGCGCGGTGGACGGCAGCGCCTCGACCAGCGAGTTCAGCCGGACCGCGCCGTTTTCCGCCAGCTCACCGGTGGAGGCGTCGAGACCGACACCCGACGGCGTCGTGTAGTTCGCCCAGGCGATCACCGCGGTGCGCGAGGACGGGTCCTGGGCGCGCTCGGCCTGGTACAGGGCGCGCGCCATGCCGACCGGGGCCGCGTACGACTTGGCGGTGCGTTCGAACGTGCTGATGTCGGTGTCCACACCCGGCACGACCACGGCCACCCGGTCGGCGGAACCGAGATCACCGAAGACCTCGGCGGCCCGGCCGGCTCCGGTCGGGTCGAAGGCGAGGATCTGCCGGCCGTCGCTCAGCAGCGAGGCGTAGCGGTGGGCGCGCTTGTCCGCGTCCTTGCGGCCGGCGGGTGTGAGCAGGGAGCTGTGCGAACGGGCGATCTCCGTGACGCGCGTCTGGGCGAGCGCCACCCGGTTGGCCAGGTAGCGCACGCTCACCGGCGCGCCGTCCAGGTTGCCGACGACGAGCGGGTAGCGGTTGGCGATCTGCCGGGTCTGGGCCGCGGTCAGCGTCGCGAAGAAGTGCGCTATGGAGTCGGCACCGGCCGAGGCGCTGGGCAGCTTGTGCCCGGCCACCGAGCCGTGCAGCCACGACACCAGTGCCGCCGCCCGCGGATCCTCGGCGCCCTTGTGCGGCCGGATGGCGGTCCAGCCGGTGGTCGCGAGCATGACGAAGATGACGGCCAGGGCCAGCAGGGCCCGGATGGACGTTGCATTGAAGCGCTCATCGAATGGGGTCACTCAGTATTGCCTCGCGAAATCGTCCCGGACGCGCACGCCGACCCGGTCCGTCGGCAGAAGGTGCGCGGGGGGTGTGGTGGCCCCTCGGAGGTTTGCGGTATCCCGGCCAGCGTAGAAGACGCAGGGCCATGCCTGAGCCAAGGGTGACTCAAGTCACGTTTCGAAAGTGACTGTACGGGCCAAGCGACTGGGTCGGCTGTTACCCGTGGGGCGGGCCGCACGCAATCCCCCTATCAGGGGGAACGTGCCCGGCCGCTCTTGTGGGCGCCGCGACCGCCGCACCAGCCTGAGCCGCATGAACACGATCCTCACCGCCGCCGCCCTGGCCGCCGCGCTGCTGCCCGTCACCGCCCTCGCCCCGGCCTCCGCCGCGTCCTCCGGGGCCTGCGATCCGGGCCAGCTCTGCCTGTGGGGCAAGGCCGGCTACAGCAGCGCCCGGCAGGCCCACGAACTCGCCGACACCGGCATCGACAACTGCGTGCCGCTCCCCGCGGGCACCCCCGCCCGGTCCTTCGTCAACCGCATCGGCCGGCCGGTCACCACCTACCAGAGCGCGGAGTGCGCCACCGAGGCCGAGTTCGACACCTATCCGACGGGCACCTGGGTGCCCGAATCCCGTTACACCGTCCGGGCGTTCAAGGTCTGGGAGAACTGACACCGCATGGGCGGCCGGGGGCGGGGAACGCGAACGGCGAGCCCCGAAACCTTACGGAGGGACGATGGCCACCCGAACCCGCACCCGTACCCGTATGCGTTCCCGCGACCGGTCCGACATCGGAACGATCGCCGTCGTCGGCGCCGTCTGCGCCATCGTCGGCTTCTTCGTCCTGGGGATCGTGCTCGGACCCCTCGCGATCATCTTCGGCTGGCTCGCCATGGGCCGCAGCTGGCGTGGCGCGAAGTCGATCCCCGCGGTCGTCGCCGTCGTCCTCGGCGCCTTCGACACCGTCGTCGCCATCCTCTGGCTGGCGCAGTAGCCGGCGCGGCAGACGAACGAACGCCGGGCCCGCACCACGGAAAGTGGTGCGGGCCCGGCGTTCGAAACGTGAGACGTACCGCCTCGGGGCTACCTCAGGCGTCGCCGCCCGCGGCGCCGGGGTCGGCAGCCGTGACGTCGAGCAGCTGGTAGCGGTCCACGGCCTGCTTCAGCACCGAACGGTCCACCTTGCCGTCCCGGGCGAGCTCGGTGAGCACCCCCAGGACGATCGACTGCGCGTCGATGTGGAAGAAGCGACGGGCCGCGCCACGGGTGTCGGCGAAACCGAACCCGTCGGCACCCAGCGACTGGTACGTGCCCGGCACCCAGCGCGAGATCTGGTCCGGCACCGCGCGCATCCAGTCCGAGACCGCCACGAACGGGCCCTGCACACCGGCGAGCTTGCTCGTGATGTACGGGACGCGCTGCTCCTCCTCGGGGTGGAGCAGGTTGTGCTCCTCCACCGCGATGGCGTCGCGCCGCAGCTCGTTCCACGAGGTGGCCGACCAGACGTCCGCCTTGACGCCCCAGTCCGCGGCGAGGATCCGCTGCGCCTCGACGGCCCACGGAACCGCCACGCCCGACGCCAGGATCTGCGCCGGAACGGTGCCCTCGGTGCCCTCCGCGTACCGGTACAGACCCTTGAGGATGCCCTCGGCGTCCACATCGGCCGGCTCGGCCGGGTGCTGGATCGGCTCGTTGTAGACGGTCATGTAGTAGAAGACGTCCTCGGCGTTCTCGCCGTACATCCTCTTCAGACCGTCCTGCACGATGTGCGCGATCTCGAAGCCGAACGCCGGGTCGTACGCGACGACGGCCGGGTTGGTCGAGGCGAGCAGCTGCGAATGGCCGTCCGCGTGCTGCAGGCCTTCACCCGTAAGGGTGGTCCGGCCCGCGGTCGCGCCGAGCACGAAACCGCGCGCCAGCTGGTCCGCCATCTGCCAGAACTGGTCACCGGTCCGCTGGAACCCGAACATCGAGTAGAAGACGTAGACCGGGATCAGCGGCTCGCCGTGCGTGGCGTAGGCCGAGCCCGCCGCGATCAGCGAGGCCGTACAGCCCGCCTCGGAGATGCCGTCGTGCAGCATCTGGCCGGTCGGCGACTCCTTGTACGCGAGGAGCAGGTCACGGTCGACCGCCTCGTACTGCTGGCCCAGCGGGTTGTAGATCTTCGCCGACGGGAAGAACGCGTCCATACCGAAGGTGCGGTACTCGTCCGGGGCGATCAGCACGAAACGCTTGCCGATCTCCTTGTCCCGCATGAGCTCCTTGAGGATGCGGACGAACGCCATGGTGGTGGCGATCGACTGCTGGCCGGAGCCCTTCTTGGCCGGCGCGTACGCCTTCTCGTCCGGCAGCGCCAGCGGCTTCGCGCGCACCACACGGGTCGGCACATAGCCACCGCACGCCTTGCGGTGGTCGTGCATGTACTGGATCTCTTCGGAGTCGCGACCCGGGTGGTAGTACGGCGGGTAGCCCTCGTCGAGCTGCTTGTCCGTGATCGGGATGTGCAGCCGGTCGCGGAAGCGCTTGAGGTCCTCGGTCGTGAGCTTCTTCATCTGGTGGGTCGCGTTGCGGCCCTCGAAGTTCGGACCGAGCGTCCAGCCCTTGATGGTCTGGGCGAGGATCACCGTCGGCTGGCCCTTGTGGGCCTTGGCCGCCGCGTACGCCGCGTAGACCTTCTTGTGGTCGTGACCGCCACGGCCGAGGTGCAGGATCTGCTCGTCGGTCATGCCCTCGACCATCTTGCGCAGCCGCTGGTCGTCACCGAAGAAGTGCTCACGGATGTAGCCGCCGGTCTCGGTGGCGTACGTCTGGAACTGTCCGTCCGGCGTGGTGTTCATCTTGTTCACCAGGATGCCGTCGCGGTCCTGGGCGAGCAGCGGGTCCCAGCTGCGGTCCCAGACCAGCTTGATGACGTTCCAGCCGGCGCCGCGGAACTGCGACTCCAGCTCCTGGATGATCTTGCCGTTGCCGCGCACCGGCCCGTCGAGGCGCTGCAGATTGCAGTTGACGACGAAGGTCAGGTTGTCCAGGCCCTCACGGGCGGCGATCGACAGCTGGCCGAGCGACTCGGGCTCGTCCATCTCCCCGTCGCCGAGGTACGCCCATACGTGCGACTTGGAGGTGTCGGCGATGCCGCGCGCCTCCATGTAGCGGTTCATCCGCGCCTGGTAGATCGCGCCGAGCGGGCCGAGGCCCATCGAGACGGTCGGGAACTCCCAGAAGTCCGGCATGAGCCGCGGGTGCGGGTAGCTGGACAGGCCGTACGGGGCCTTCGACTTCTCCTGGCGGAACGCGTCGAGCTGCTGCTCGGAGAGCCGGTCCAGAAGGAAGGCGCGGGCGTAGATACCGGGGGAGGCATGCCCCTGGAAGAAGATCTGGTCGCCGCCGTCGCCCTCGTCCTTGCCCCGGAAGAAGTGGTTGAAGCCCACGTCGTAGAGGGAGGCGGAGGAGGCGAAGGTGGCGATGTGGCCGCCGACGCCGATACCGGGGCGCTGTGCGCGCGACACCATGACCGCCGCATTCCAGCGGGTCGCGTTCAGGACCTTCCGCTCGATCTCCTCGTTGCCGGGGAAGAACGGCTCGTCCTTGGTCGCGATGGTGTTGATGTAGTCCGTGCTGCGCATCTCGGGCACCGCGACACGCTTCTCGCGGGCGCGCTCGATGAGGCGGAGCATGAGGTAGCGGGCACGCTCACGGCCGCGTTCGTCGATAGCCGCGTCGAGCGAGTCGAGCCATTCCGCCGTTTCCTCGGGATCAAAGTCCGGGACCTGGCTGGGAAGGCCGCCAATGATGATCGGGTTGCGATCGGATCCGGAAGCCACGCTGTTCCTTCGCTACTAGGTCTTGCTCTGCTGGGTCGCGCCGCCTCCATCGTGTACCGCGTCGCCAGAAACGTCATCTCTACTGAGCGGTAACTGCCACTCCGTGAGACGGAGAGGTGCGCAGCGAAGCAGGCCTACGAGAGGCCAAATCAGAACTCTACGCCCACTCGGACGTACGACCGACCCCAGACTTCATTCGTGCACAACCCCGGCAAACCGGCGTGATCTGCGTCACGATTGGACGTGCGGGTTGCGGTGACACGTCACCGTTTAGGCGGTCTCGGCGGCCGGGTACTTGCGCGATCCGCCGCGTCCGTGTGGACTACCGCCAATAACCCCGCACAGGCGCGGGGAGTTTCCCCCCATGACAGGAGGCAAAGCGTGAGCGCGACCGCGGACCACGCGGAGGACCGGACCAACCCGGCTAGCCGGCTTGGATTCGAACCCGGACAGGTGGTCCAGGAACTCGGGTACGACGACGACTGCGACCAGGAGCTCCGAGAAGGTATCGAGGAGCTCACGGGCGAAGAGCTCGCCGATGAGGACTACGACGACGTGCCCGACGCCGTCCTGCTGTGGTTCAGGGAGGACGACGGCGACCTCACCGACACCTTGGTCGACGCCACGTCGACGATCGACGACGGCGCCCCGATCTGGCTGATGACCCCGAAGACCGGCCGTGAGGGCCACGTCGAGCCAAGCGAGATCGGCGAGGCCGCCCAGACCGCAGGTCTGGCCCAAACCAGCACAGTCAACGCCGCCAAGGACTGGTCGGGCAGCCGCCTGGTCACTCCGAAGACGGCCCGGGCCGCGAAGCGGTAGCTCTACCGGACCCTGCTCCGCGCCCCCGTCGACCCCGGTCGACGGGGGCGCGGTGCGTTCGGCTCCGGAGGGCAGTGACAGACTGTCCGTGACCTTTCCGGTACCGAGACGAGGATGTGCCCGCATGGCGATCGAGGTCGGCAGCAAGGCCCCGGATTTCGAGCTGAAGAACCAGCACGGCCAGACCGTGCGGCTCTCCGACTTCCGCGGCGAGAAGAACGTCGTGCTGCTCTTCTACCCGTACGCGTTCACCGGCGTCTGCACCGGCGAGCTCTGCGCCCTGCGCGACGAACTGCCGACGTTCCAGAACGACGGCGTGCAGCTGCTCGCCGTCTCCTGCGACGCCCCGTTCTCGCTGCGCGTCTTCGCCGAACAGGAGGGCCTCGGATACCCGCTGCTCTCCGACTTCTGGCCGCACGGGGACGCCGCGCGCGCCTACGGCGTCTTCGACGAGGAGAAGGGCTGCGCGGTCCGCGGCACCTTCGTCATCGACAAGGACGGCACCGTCCGCTGGACCGTCGTCAACGGCCTTCCGGACGCCCGGGACCTCAATGACTACGCAAAGGCCCTCGAAGAGCTGTAGTCGACGGGCTGCAGTCTTCGGGAACTGCTCACTAAGCTCAACGCGTTGATCTGTGTACCGCACGACGGGGGCGAGGGTACTGCCTGATACCCCATGACCGTATGGAGGACCCGTGGGAGTCAGCCTCAGCAAGGGTGGCAACGTCTCACTGACGAAGGAGGCCCCGAATCTCACGGCGGTCATCGTCGCTCTGGGATGGGACGCCAGGACCACCACCGGCGCCGATTTCGACCTGGACGCCAGCGCACTGCTGGCCAGCCCCGAGGGCAAGGTCATCTCCGACGCGCACTTCGTCTTCTTCAACAACCTCAAGAGCCCGGACGGCTCGGTCGAGCACCTCGGTGACAACCTCACCGGCTCGGGCGACGGCGACGACGAGGTCATCAAGGTGAACCTGGCCGGAGTCCCGGCCGATGTAGCCAAGATCGTCTTCCCGGTCTCGATCTACGAGGCCGAGAGCCGTCAGCAGAGCTTCGGCCAGGTCCGCAACGCGTACATCCGCGTCGTGAACCAGGCCGACAACAACGAACTGGCGCGCTACGACCTCACCGAGGACGCCTCCACCGAGACCGCCATGGTCTTCGGTGAGCTCTACCGCAACGGCGCGGAGTGGAAGTTCCGCGCCATCGGCCAGGGCTACGCCTCCGGACTGCGCGGCATCGCGCAGGACTTCGGCGTCAACGTCTGAACCCCTCGCGGCGCCGCACACCCGGCAGGGCGTGCGGCGCCGTGCACGTACCGACCTCAGCACGCACGGGGAGGAAGCGAAAACCATGGGCGTCACGCTCGCCAAGGGGGGCAATGTCTCCCTCAGCAAGGCCGCACCGAATCTCACCCAGGTGATGATCGGCCTCGGCTGGGACGCACGCTCCACCACAGGGGCGCCGTTCGACCTCGACGCCAGCGCCCTGCTGTGCGCCAACGGCCGGGTACTCAGCGACGAACACTTCGTCTTCTACAACAACCTCAAGAGCCCCGAGGGCTCCGTCGAGCACACCGGTGACAACCTCACCGGCGAGGGCGAAGGGGACGACGAGGAGATCATCGTCGACCTCACCAAGGTTCCCGAGCGCGTCGACAAGGTCGTCTTCCCCGTCTCCATCCACGAGGCCGACAGCCGCGGCCAGACCTTCGGCCAGGTCAACAACGCCTACATCCGCGTCGTGAACCAGTACGACCAGGCCGAGTTGGCGCGCTACGACCTTTCCGAGGACGCGTCCAGCGAGACCGCAATGATCTTCGGCGAGCTGTACCGCTACAACGGCGAGTGGAAATTCCGTGCAGTAGGCCAGGGGTACGCGTCAGGACTGCGAGGCATCGCCCTGGACTTCGGGGTCAACGTTTCTTGACCTCTCCCCGCCGTGACCGACCGGGATTCCCCACCCTCGCGGGTGGGGGTTCCTGCTTCCTCCGCCGCTGAACGAGACGGGTCGCGCCCCGCGCCGGCCGGTGCGGGTTCCCCCGCCCCTGCCGGTCCTACCGGAGCTCCACAGGCTTTACGGCCGGCGGCCCGCCGGTCCGTACTCGGTGCACTGGCGATGCCGGCTCAAGCGGCCGGCGGATGGCCGGGGTGCCGGATCACGGCCGGCGGACTCTTGCCGGGGGGCAGCCCTCTCACCAGCGCCCAGTACAGGCGCAGGCCCTCAGTGCGGAGGTTGGCCGCGGCATTGGTGTCCCGATCCAGCTCGGCGCCGCAGTGGGGGCAGGTCCAGGACCGTACGGACAGGTCTTTTCCGCCGTCCACGGCATGGCATGCGGCGCAGCGCCGCGTGGACGGGAAGAACCGGTCGACGACAACGACCGTGCGCCCGTACCACCTTGCCTTGTAATGCAGTTGGCGGATCAGTTCTCCCCATGAGGCGTCCGCGATGGCGCGGTTCAAGCCCGCCTTCTGCCGCACCCGCCGGCCCGGCTCGTCCACGGTGCCGGTGGCTGACCCCATGAGGTTGGCGATGGCCAGATCCTCCACCACGAGCACTTGGTTCTCGTGCACAAGGCGAGTAGTGATCTGATGCAACGCATCCTTGCGGGCGTCCTGCACACGGGCGTGGAGCCGGGCGACCTTGCGCCGGGCCTTGGCACGGTTCCGGGATCCGGGTTGCTTGCTGGGACTGAACGGGGTTGGGATAGCAGCGGAATCGGTAGGTCCGCTCCGTGGTTCCGGCCGGCCCGACCCGTCGCTCCATCCGCCGGGCCCCGCCCGGCACGCGCCGACTCGGCGCGGGAACGCCCCATTGCTCCAGCTCCGGGTGATGCACCTGCCATGCCCCCGCTTCTGATCGGACCGTACGAACATCACTTCACTTCCAACGAGGGAATTAGCATGAAGTGACGGGAAGTTCCCCGGGTTTCGTATTAGTGATGTTGTGGGGATCCTCTGGATGCGATATGGAAGGGGCCCACCGACTGAGGAGTTGCTGAGTGGGTCGGTAGAGTCTTGGCAAAGCCGCGGACTACGCGGGGGATCTCTCGTAGAGAAGGACTGGGTAGCCCGTGCTCCTCAAGACATTTGGCTGGTCGTTCGGCATCACTGCCGCCGGCCTGGCCTTGGCTGGGTACCTCTGGGGGTGGGAGGGGCTCGCGGTGGTCGCGATCCTCTCGGTCCTGGAGATCTCGCTGTCATTCGACAACGCGGTGATCAACGCCGGGATCCTCCGGAAGATGAACGCCTTCTGGCAGAAGATGTTCCTCACCGTCGGCATCCTGATCGCCGTCTTCGGTATGCGACTGGTCTTCCCGGTCGTCATCGTCTCCATCACCGCCAAGCTCAGCCCGGTCGAGGCGGTCGACGTCGCGATCAACGACCCCGACCGCTACGAGGCGCTGGTCACCGGCGCTCACCCGTCGATCGCGGCGTTCGGCGGGATGTTCCTGCTCATGATCTTCCTCGACTTCATTTTCGAGGAGCGGGACATCCGGTGGCTCGGCTGGCTGGAGAAGCCGCTGGGCAAGCTCGGCAAGCTGGACATGCTCTCCGTCGTGATCGCCATGGTCGTGCTGCTCGTCGCCGCGACCACGGTCGCCACCAGCGTTCCGGTGCACGGCGGGGACGGGACGATCGACAAGGCCGCGACGGTGCTGCTGTCCGGGATCGCCGGGCTCATCACGTATCTGGTCGTCGGCGGGATCTCCGGCTACTTCGAGGACCAGCTGGAGGATGCCGAGGACGACGCGGACGACGAGGCCGAGGCGGGCGCCAAGAAGGGCAGCACCGTGGCCGTCGTCGGGCTGGCCGGCAAGGCCGCGTTCTTCATGTTCCTGTACCTCGAGGTCATCGACGCGTCGTTCTCGTTCGACGGTGTCATCGGCGCGTTCGCCATCACCAACGACATCTTCGAGATGGCGCTCGGCCTCGGTATCGGCGCCATGTACATCCGGTCGCTGACGGTGTACCTGGTCCGCAAGGGCACCCTGGACGACTACGTCTACCTGGAGCACGGCGCGCACTACGCGATCGGCGCGCTGGCGGTCATCCTGCTCGTCACGATCAAGTACGAGATCAACGAGGTCATCACCGGCCTCGTCGGCGTCGTGCTGATCGCGGCTTCGTACTGGTCCTCGGTGGTGCGAAACCGGCGGATCGGGGAAAACTCAGAGGGGTCGAACGATACGGCGGAAGTCTCATCCGGGGTCTGACAGCTCTGACAGTCTGAACCCCGGAGCGAGAAGTCCCGCCCCCCGCCGATCCGGCGGGGGGCGGTGTCCGTTCAGGGGAGGGGTAGTCATGGCCTGGTGGAAGTTCCTGCGGCCCAGTGGCGCGTCACAGTTCGACGTCGCCAACGCGCACACCGTGGAGCTCACGAAACGGCACCCCATGGTCTCGCTGAGCAAACAGGGCGCGGCCGTCGGCAACCTGCGGATCAACCTGTCGTGGGAGATGCGGACTTCGGACACCGGCGGGTGGAACAAACAGGGCGGCGGCGGGTTGTTCGGCCGCCGGATGAACCTGTTCAAGCCGGAAATAGTGCAGGCAGCGGGGCCGGCGATGGTCAACGTCGACCTGGACCTGGCGTGCATGTACGAGCTCGCCGACGGGACGAAGGGCGTCGTCCAGCCGCTCGGCAACTTCCTGGGGGACCTGAACGAGCCGCCGTACGTCAAGCTCAGCGGCGACGACCGGTTCGGCGGCACCTCGGGCGAGACGATCTACATCAACTTCGACAAGCGGGACGAGTTCGTCCGGCTGCTGGTGTTCGTCTACATCTACGACGGCACGCCCGCCTTCGACCGCACCCATGCCATGGTCACGCTCTTCCCCAGCTCGGGTCCACGGATCGAGATCCCGCTCAGCGAGCGCGAGCCGCAGGCGCGGTCCTGTGCGGTGGTGCTGATCGAGAACCGCAAGGGCGAGCTGATGGTGCGGCGCGAGGTGAAGTACGTCTACGGGTTCCAGGCCGAGATCGACCGGCTGTACGGCTGGGGCCTGCAGTGGGGCCGGGGCTACAAGACCAAGGTGTGACGGCCCGCCGATGGCAGAACCCCGCCCGGGGCCTAGCGGCGGCCGGTCTGGAACTGGGGGCCCTGGGGTGGCAGCGCGAAGCCGGGGGAGGCCGCCACCGGCTGCGGGTACCCGTAGGCCGGTGCGGCGGGCTGGGGGCGCTGCTGGGGCGGCTGGGGGTACCCGTAGGCGGGCTGAGCGGGTACGTGGCCGGGGGCGGGGTCCGGGAGCGGGTAGCCGTACGCGGAGGTGGCCTCGGGCTCCGGGACGGCGGGCGGCGCGTGGACGGGCTCGCGGGAGCCCGCGGCGGGGCCGGAGCCGGGGTCCGCTCCGGAGTCCGCCTCGTCGTCGACGGCGATGCCGAATTCGGTGGCGAGGCCGACGAGGCCGGTCGCGTAGCCCTGGCCGAGCGCGCGGAACTTCCACGTGGTGTCGCGGCGGTACAGCTCGCCGCAGATCAGCGCGGTCTCGTCGCCGGTGTCGGGGGTGACGTCGAAGGTCGCCAGCGGTGCGGAGCGGACCGGCGCACCCGTGTCGAAGAGGAGAACGTGCAGGTCGGGGACCTGTCCGAAGGAGCCGCCGTCGGCGGACGCGGCGATGACGACGCGGGCCACGGAGGCGTCCAGCGACGTCAGGTCCACCTCGACGGTGTCGGTGAGACCCTCGGCGACCCGCTTCTTGGGCAGGTGCCGGGCGAGCCCCGACGGATGCCTCGGTTCGTTGTAGAAGACGAAGTCCGCGTCGGAGCGGACCCGGCCGTCCGCGCCCAGCAGCAGGGCCGAGGCGTCGACGTCGGGGACGCCGGCGCCGGGGCTCCAGCGCAGCACCGCCCTGATCCCCAGGACGTCCAGGGGGATGTTCGAGCCCTTCACCATCGCGTGCGTCATGGCGGTCATCCTGCCTTCCCTGGTGGGCGGGCCACAACGCAGGGGACTGGACGCGCCGTGCGGGGTCATACGACGGACGTGCGGGGGTTACCTGATTTTCACGCACGGGGGGAACGTCAGTCGTGTGACCGCACGTACGATAATCCGCCAGATGCCATTCGGTCAGCCATGCATAAAAGGGGGCATATGCGCCACTTCGGACACCTTGCGACGGACGTACGGAACGAACTGTTCCACCGCGAGCCGCAGGAATTCACCGCGGACTCTTCCGCCAGCACGCTCTCCGTCGCCCTCGGCGCGACCCTTTACAGCCCGGCGACCCGGCCGCACCTGGCCGACGACGTACTGAAGCAGGCCGCGCACGGTGTGGTGTCCATGGTCCTGTGCCTCGAGGACTCGATAGACGACCGCGAGGTCGTGGACGCCGAGGCCAATCTGGTCCGGCAGTTCGCCGAACTCGACCGGCGACAGGGTGCCGGCGACCCTCCGCTGCTGTTCATCCGGGTCAGGACCCCGGCGCAGATAGTCGACCTGGTGCAGCGGCTCGGTGACACCGTGCGACTGCTGTCCGGATTCGTCCTGCCGAAGTTCACCGAGGAGAGCGGCGTCCCCTTCATGGAGGCGCTGGCCGGGGCGGAGTCCGCCTGCGGTCACCGGCTCTTCGCCATGCCGGTCCTGGAGTCCCCGCAGCTGATGCACCTGGAGAGCCGCGTCGAGACGCTCTCCGGGATCTACCGCACGGTCGACAAGTACCGGGACCGCGTGCTGGCCCTGCGGCTGGGCGTGACGGACTTCTGCTCCTCGTACGCGCTGCGCCGGGCGCCCGCGATGACGGCCTACGACGTCCAGATCGTCGCCTCGGTGATCGCCGACGTCGTCAATGTCTTCGGACGGGCCGACGGGACCGGGTTCACCGTGACCGGGCCGGTGTGGGAGTACTTCCGGCACCACGAGCGGATGTTCAAGCCGCAGCTGCGCCGCAGCCCCTTCACCCCGGAGGCGGAGGACCTGCGCACCGCGCTCATCGAGCACGACATGGACGGGCTGCTGCGCGAGATCGAGCTGGACCGGGCCAACGGCCTGCAGGGCAAGACCTGCATCCACCCCACCCATGTGTTCCCCGTGCACGCGCTGAACGTGGTCACGCACGAGGAGTACTGCGACGCCGCCGACATCCTCCACGAGGACCGCACCGGCGGCGGGGTCCTGCGCTCCGCCTACACGAACAAGATGAACGAGGTGAAGCCGCACCGGGCCTGGGCCGAGCGCACCATGCGCCGCGCCGAGACCTTCGGGGTGGCCCGCGCCGACATCGGCTTCGTGGAACTGCTCGCGGCCTGTCTGCCGTCCTGATCAACGCCGCGCCTGATCTGCCGCACAGAAGTGAGAACCACCGCATGGCAGCAACACCGACATGGTCCGGCCAGTGGGTCGCCGACCGGCTGGACATCGCCCTCGAAGGTGAGGGGCTGAGCGAGCTGCTCGGGCTCGCGCTGCGGGACAACCCGAAGCGCGCGCACCTGCTGGTGTCGAACGTGCTGGGCAAGCACGTTCCCCGGCATCCCTCCGACGTCCACACCGCCGGGTACGGCCTCGGCCGCCGGGTGCGGGAGCTGCTCGGTGACGAGCAGGCCGCGCGGTCCGTCGTCCTCGGCTACGCGGAGACCGCGACGGGCCTCGGGCACGCGGTGGCCGACGGGGTCGCCCTCGCGCCGTATCTGCACTCGACGCGGCGCGCGGTCGCCGGGGTCGCGGCGGCCGGCGGCTTCGAGGAGGAGCACAGCCACGCGACGGGCCATCTGCTGCTGCCGGCGGACCCGGAGCTGCTGACCGGGGACGGTCCGCTGGTACTGGTCGACGACGAGTTCTCGACGGGCCAGACCGTCCTCAACACCATCAGGGATCTGCACGCCCGCCACCCGCGCGCCCACTACGTGGTCGTCGCGCTCGTCGACATGCGGTCGGACGCGGACCGGGAGCGGCTGACGGAGTTCGCGGCCGGGCTCGGCGCGCGCATCGACCTGCTGTCGCTGGCGTCCGGCACGGTCCGGCTGCCGGAGGGCGTGCTGGAACGCGGCCAGGCGCTCGTCAGGGCGAGCGTCACCCCGCCGCCCGCGCCCGCGACGGCGTACGAGGCGGTCCGGGTGGACCTCGGCTGGCCCGAGGGGCTGCCGGACGGCGGCCGGCACGGCTTCACGCCCGCGCACCGGGAGCGGCTGGAGGCGGCGCTGCCGTCGATGGCCGAGGCGGTCCGCCGGGCGCTCCCGCCGCAGGACCCGCGCCGCATCCTCGTCCTCGGCAACGAGGAGCTGATGTACGCGCCGCTGCGGCTCGCCCAGGAGATCCAGGACGGGACCGGTGCCGAGGTCCGGTTCTCCACCACGACCCGCTCGCCCGTGCTGGCCGTGGACGACCCCGGCTACGCGATCCGCAGCCGGATCGTCTTCCCCGCGCACGACGACCCCTCCGACGGGCCCGGCCCGCGCTACGCCTACAACGTCGCGGGCGGCGGCTTCGACGTGATCGTCGCCGTCGTGGACTCGGCGGGGGACACCCCGGCGCTGCACGCGCCCGACGGGCTGCTCGCGCATCTCGCGGCTCACACCGGGCAGGTACTGCTCGCGGTCGTGCCCGCGTACCAACCGAACGGACAGGTTCAGCAGATGGCCCAGACCCCCACGCTTCCCTCCCCCCTGCGCGGTCCGGCGTTCTCGTCGTACGCGGCGGACGAGGTCGGATGGTTGCTGAAGGACCTGTCGGACGTCGAGCTGGAGGCGCCGACCGAGGAGCGCGAGGAGGCGATCCAGAGCGGCGGGGCGCACTACGCGGAGTCGCTGCCGGTGGAGTACCAGCCGAGCGAGGCGTACCAGGCGCTGTTCCGCGCCGCGCTGGACACCTCGGCCGACCGGATCGCGCGGGCGGTGGGCGCCGTCACCGAGCTGGTGCTCGCCGAGCGCGGCCCGGACGCCGTCCTCGTCTCGCTGGCGCGCGCCGGGACGCCGGTCGGGGTGCTGATACGCCGCTGGGCGAAGCACGCGCACGGCCTGGAGCTGGCGCACTACGCCGTCTCGATCGTGCGCGGCCGGGGCATCGACACCACCGCGCTGCGCTGGCTGGCCGAGCACCACGACCCGGAGCAGGTCGTCTTCGTCGACGGCTGGACCGGCAAGGGCGCGATCACCCGGGAACTGGCCGAGGCCGTCAAGCCGTTCGGGAACTTCAACCCGGACATCGCGGTGCTCGCGGACCCGGGCGGCTGCGTGGGCACCTACGGCACCCGTGACGACTTCCTCATCCCCTCCGCCTGCCTCAACTCCACCGTCTCCGGGCTCATCTCGCGCACCGTGCTGCGCGCGGACCTGATCGGACCGGACGAGTTCCACGGCGGGAAGTTCTACCAGGAGCTGGCCGGCGCGGATGTCTCCGGGCTCTTCCTGGACACGGTGACGGCCCGCTTCGACGACGTCGCCGACGCGGTCGCCGAGGACGTCAAGGCTCTGCGGTCGCAGGACCGCAGCCCCACCTGGGAGGGCTGGGCCGCCGTCGAGCGGATCAGCGAGGAGTACGGCATCGGGGACGTGAACCTCGTCAAGCCCGGGGTCGGCGAGACGACGCGGGTGCTGCTGCGCCGCGTCCCGTGGAAGATCCTGGCGCAGCGCGGCGCCGGCGCGGACCTGGACCACGTCCGGCTGCTCGCCGAGCAGCGCGGGGTGCCGGTGGAGGAGGTGGACGGGCTGCCCTACTCGTGTGTCGGCCTGATCCACCCGCAGTTCACCAGAGGTGCCACCGGTACCGACGGCAAGGCGGTCGCCCGATGAGCGCCGGATTCCGTACCCTCGCCGCCAGCGACCTGGACCGGACGCTGATCTACTCCTCCGCCGCGCTCGCGCTCGGCATGCCCGACGAGCAGGCGCCACGGCTGCTCTGCGTCGAGGTGCACGAGGCGAAGCCGCTGTCGTTCATGACGGAGACGGCCGCCGCGCTGGTGCAGCGGCTGGCCGCCGAGGCGGAGTTCGTGCCGGCCACCACCCGTACCCGCAAGCAGTACCGGCGGATCAGTCTGCCGGGCCCGGTGCCGCACTTCGCGATCTGCGCGAACGGCGGCCATCTGCTGGTCGACGGCCGCACCGACCAGGACTGGAACGCCGAGATGCGCCGCCGTCTCGCGGACGGTTCGGTGCCGCTGGCCGAGGTGCGCGCGCATCTGGCGCGGGTGACGGACCCGGCGTGGCTGCGCAAGGAGCGGGTGGCCGAGGACCTGTTCGCGTACCTCGTGGTGGAGCGGTCGCTGCTGCCCGAGAACTTCGTGAAGGACCTGACCGAGTGGGCCGACGGCCGCGGCTGGACGGTGTCGCTGCAGGGCCGGAAGATCTACACGGTCCCCAAGCCGCTGCGCAAGAGCGCGGCGCTCGAAGAGGTCGTACGGCGGACCGGTGCCGACCAGGTGCTGGCCGCGGGCGACTCCCTCCTGGACGCCGATCTGCTCCTGGCCGCCGACGCCGGCTGGCAGCCGGGGCACGGCGAACTGGCGGACAGCGGCTGGCGGGCGCCGCACGTGACGCCGCTCGCCACGGTGGGTGTCGCGGCGGGCGAGGAGATCCTGCGGCGGATGCTCGCGCAGGTGGCGGCCGGCGCGGAGGACGGTGCCGCGGCCGCCTGACCCCGCCCACGGCGGAGGCCGTCGGTCACTCCCTGGTGGTGACCACGCGGTTGCAGTTGGCACGGGCGGCCTCGACCCGGTCCGCGTTGGGGCGCTCGCTGGACGCTATGAAGGCGTGCGCCTCGGGTTCGCTGCGGCCGCCGCGGACGTGGCGGCGCAGCAGCCGCTGCTCGCGCACCGCCCGCGGGGCGTCGACGAACCACAGCTCGTCGAGCAGATCGCGTACCGCCTCCCAGCCCGGCCCGTCGTCGGCCAGGTAGTTCCCCTCCGTGATGATCAGCCGCACCTGTGGGAGGACGACCAGGCCGGCGGCGATCGGCTCCTCCAGCCGGCGGTCGAACTCGGGGACGTAGACGGGCCGCTCATGGCTGGAGCGCAGCCGGCGCAGCAGCTGGACGTAGCCGTCGACGTCGAAGGTGTCGGGCGCGCCCTTGCGGCCGGCCCGTCCCAGCCGTGCCAACTGCGCGTTGGACAGATGGAAACCGTCCATCGGGACGTACGCCGCCATGTCCGCGCCGAGCCGCCTGTTGACCCCGTGGACCAGCCGGCGGGCGAGGGTGGACTTGCCCGCGGCGGGGGCGCCCGCCATCCCCAGCAGGGCCCTGCGGCCTGGAATGCTGGGCACAAGGGCGACGGCGTCATCCACGAGCATGCCCGTCACCTTACGACCTGGTGCACGATGGAGAGCGGGTCAGGTCGTGGCGTCCATCCGAGGAGAAGCCTTGTACGAGACGAAGAATCCGCAGCTCACCCCCGAGCTGTACGCATATGTACTCGCGCACAACCCGCCGCTGGACCCGGTCCAGCGGGAACTCGTCGAGCTCACCCACACCCGGCTCGCCGATGTGTCGGGACTGCAGACCGCGGAGGAGCAGGGGCCGCTGCTCGCCTTCCTGGTGCGGCTGGTCGGGGCCCGCCGCATCGTCGAGGTCGGCACGTTCACCGGGTTCTCCACGCTGTCGATGGCCCAGGCGATGCCGGCGGACGGACAGCTCATCGCCTGTGACGTCTCCGAGGAGTGGACGGCCGTCGGCCGCGAGGCCTGGGCGAAGGCGGGCGTGGCGGACCGGATCGACCTGCGGATCGCTCCGGCGCTGGACACGCTGCGCGCGCTGCCCGAGGGGCCGTGGATCGACTTCGTCTTCCTCGACGCGGACAAGGTCAGCTACGTCGCGTACTGGGAGGAGCTGGTGCCGCGGATGAACCCCGGCGGCCTGATCGTCGCCGACAACACGCTCTTCCACGGTGCGGTCGCCGATCCGGCCGTCGAGGGCCCCGCGGCGGCCATCCGCGCCTTCAACGACCGGGTGCGTGCGGACGACCGGATGGACGACGTGCTGCTCACCGTCGCGGACGGCCTCACCATCGCCCGCCGGAGGTAGATCCTCCCGGGCGGTACGCGGACACTCCCTAGTGCTGAGGCAGCCCGCGAGGCGGGGTCCGGCGGGCGGCCACAGCCGCTCGTGCCGCCGCCTCGCGCGCCGCCGCTTCGGGGTGGCGCTGTCGCCAGTACGGGTTGTCGTGCGGGAGCCCGCCGGTGACGCGGCCGTACATGCCGAAGATGAGCAGCATCAGGCCGACCACGAAGCTGAAGATGACGTTGGGCATCTCGAAGGCCAGGAAGTTGTGGCTGGTGTCCAGCAGGGCGAGATTGACGAAGCCGCTGAGGATGAACAGGGTCCCGAGGACCATGTTCAGGTTCGAGGCGATGTTCCCGCCGATGACCATGCCCGCGAAGAGCAGCAGTCCGGCGGCGATCGACAGGACACTCAGCGTGCCGTTGGTGTTGAGTCCCGCCACCGTGTCTCCGTGGGTGTCCAGGAACGGGACCTGGTTCAGCAGCCCCAGGATGCCGAAGACCAGCAGCACGAGCCCCGTGAGGCCCGCGCCGACGCGGTAGACCTGGCTCAGCCGGTGATCAGCGGGCAGATGCTCGTCGAGTCGTATGACCATGAGCGGCCTCCTTGGCGGAAGCGGGGGCAAGCGGAACCACATGCCCCACTTAACTCAAGCATCCTCCCGGCGGGCCTCTTCATCAACTGTTCCGCCGGCTGCCGCCCGGTCCGCGACGAGGGAGCGCAGCAGCGCGGGCCCCGCCTGCTCCAGGCTGCGCAGCACCGTCCGGCCCGGTGCGGGCAGGATCGGCACGACGGACGGCACGGCCAGCACCTGGCACCCCGCGGCCTCGGCGGAGGCGACCCCGGTGGGGGTGTCCTCCACGGCGACACAGCGGGCCGGATCGGCGCCGAGCAGCCGGGCGGCGGCCAGGTACGGGTCCGGGGCGGGCTTGGTGCGGGTGGTGTCGTCGGCGGTGACGGAGACCGCGAAGTTCTCCCGGCCGAGCACGTCGAGCACCAGCTCCACGACCCGCCGCGGCGAGGCCGACACCAGCGCCGTCGTCACCCCCTCCGCGCGCAGCCGGGCCAGCAGCACGGTCGCGCCGGGGCGCGGCCGTACCTCGCGCGCCACCAGCTCGGCGAAGCGGTCGTCCAGCTCCGCCGCCAGCTGCTCACGGGTCCGGGCGGTCCCGGTGGCCGTGAGCAGATGGCCGGTGGTGTGGTCGACCGACCGGCCCAGCACGTCGGGGACGTCCGCCTCGGTCAGCGTGTAGCCGAGCGCCGACGCGGTCTCGGCGACCGTGTCCCACCACACCCCCTCGGTGTCGACCAGCGTGCCGTCCATGTCGAAGAGCACCGCCTGAAGCGTCACGCGGTGGGTCCGTCGACGAGCACGGGGCGCTGCGGGAGGGCCACGGTGACGGTCGCGCCGGCCGGCAGGGTGGCCGCGCGGTGGCTGGGCACGTCCGCCTTGACCGTCGCGCCGTCCGGCAGCGACAGGGTGAGCCGGGTGACCGAGCCGTGGAAGGCGGCGGTGAGCACCCGGGAGCGGCCGTCCGCGTCCGCGGTGGCCTCCAGTGCCTCCGGCCGGACCAGGACGTCCACCGGGCCCTGCGCCGGGGCGGCGCCGCGCACCGGCAGCCGCTGTCCGAGCACCTCCACGTCACCGTCCGCCATGACGCCCGGCAGCCGGTTCATGGTGCCGACGAACTCGGCGACGAACGCGGTCGCGGGGTTGTCGTACAGCTCGGAGGGGGCCGCGACCTGCTCCAGCCGGCCGTCGCGCATCACCGCGACCCGGTCGGCCGTCGACAGCGCCTCCTCCTGGTCGTGCGTGACGAAGACGGTGGTGATCCGCAGCTCCTGCTGCAACCGCCTGATCTCCTCGCGCAGCGTCACCCGGACCTTGGCGTCCAGCGCCGACAGCGGCTCGTCCAGCAGCAGCACCTTGGGCCGCAGCGCCAGCGCGCGGGCGAGCGCCACGCGCTGCTGCTGGCCGCCGGAGAGCTGGTGCGGGAAGCGGTCGGCGTGCTGCGGCAGCCCGACGAGCTCCAGCAGCTCATGGGCGCGCTTGCGGCGCTCGGCGGCGCCGGTCCGCCGCATCTTCAGGCCGAACGCGACGTTGTCGGCGGCCGTCAGGTGCGGGAAGAGGCTGTACGACTGGAAGACCATCCCGGCGTCGCGGCGGTGCGCGGGCACCCCGCTGATGTCCTGGCCGTCGACCAGGACCTGGCCGGAGTCGGGCCGTTCGAAGCCGGCCAGCATCCGCAGCGCCGTGGTCTTGCCGCAGCCGGACGGGCCGAGCAGCGCGAGCAGCTCACCGGGTCGGGCGGTCAGGTCCAGGCCGTCGAGCGCCACGGTGGCGCCGAACGACTTGCGGAGCGCGCGGAACTCGACGGTGGTGGCCGTCGTGGAGTCGGCGGGGTCCATGGCGGACGCGGTGGCCTCGGTGGAAGCCGTGGCGGCGGTCATGCCACCTCCTGTGCGATGGGTGCGGGAGCGGCCGCGTCGCGGCCGGCCCGGCGGTTGGGGGTACCCCCAGCGGTAGCTGGGGGAGGGACTTTGGCGCCACGGCCCAGCATGGCGAACACCAGCAGCAGCATCCAGGTGACCACCAGGCTCAGCACCGAGACGGCCACCGACAACTGCGCCTGGTTGCCTCCGGTGTTGACGATCCACACCGCGAACGGCTGGTACCCGAGCAGGGCGCCGACGGTGTATTCGCCGAGGACCAGCGCGAGGGTCAGGAAGGACGCGTTCAGCAGCGCGCCGCGCAGGTTGGGCAGCACCACCTGCAGGACGGCCCGCGGCGCGCTCGCGCCGCAGCTGCGCGCGGCCTCCACGAGGACGCGGACGTCGACCGCGCGCAGCCCGGAGTCCAGCGCCCGGTAGGCGAGCGGCAGCGCCATCACCGTGTAGGCCAGGACCAGGACGAACGGGAACCGCTTGTCCTGCACCGCGGTGAACGTCTGGAACAGCGGGGTGCGCGAGAGGTGTTCCGGTCCCCAGCGCAGCACACTGCTGTAGCCGGAGACCAGCGCCACCGACGGGACCACCAGCGGCAGCGAGCAGATGATCTCCAGGAGCGGCCGCAGCCGGGGAGCGCCGAGGCGCACCGCGACGAGCGCCGGGACCAGCAGCACCATCACCAGGACGATGGTCGCGGCGGCCAGCTCCAGGGTGAGCAGCAGGCTGTCGGTGAAGCCGTCCGCGCTGAGGATGCCGCTGTACGCGTCCAGGGTGAAGCCCTGGCCCGGGACATCCACGGTGAAGATCACCGAGGCGGCCACCGGGACCAGGAAGTACAGGCCGGCCAGCAGGCCGACGGCGCCGCGCCACAGCGGCTTGCGGGTCAGTCGAGCCATCGTGCGCTCCTTCGCTGGAGGGGGACGTAGACCGCCATGACGAGCCCGGCGACCACGACCATGTCCAGGCTGAGCGCGAGCGCGATGTTGCCCTGGCCGACCAGGACGTTGCCGGAGAGCGCGTCGGCGATCTGCACGGTGATCAGCGGCACCGAGCCGCTGCCCAGCGCGGCGGCCGTGGCGTAGGCGGCGAAGGCGCTGCCGAAGAGCAGCACGTAGCCGCCGAGCAGGGACGGGGCCAGCACCGGCAGCGCGACGTACCGCCAGTACTGGAAGCCGGTGGCGCCGTTGTTCTGCGCGGCCTCGCGCCACTGCTTGCGCAGGCCCTCCAGCGCCGGGGTGATGGCCAGGACCATCAGCGGCAGCAGGAAGTAGAGGTAGACGACGACCAGGCCCCAGAACGTGTACAGGCTCCAGCCGGCACCGGTCAGGCCCAGGTGCTCGGTGAGGACGCCCGCGTTGCCGAGAGTGGCGATGAAGGCGAAGGCGAGCGGTACCCCGCCGAAGTTGGCGAGCACGCCGGACGCCGCGAGGACACCCTCGCGCAGGGCGCGGTGACGCGAGGTCACCACGGCCTGCGCGAGGGGGAGTCCGAGCACGGCGGCGAGCAGTGCGGACAGCGCCGACAGCTTGACGCTGCTGACCAGTCCGGTGAGGTAGGCGCCCTGCACGGAGTCCGTGAGGTTCGCCGTCGTCCACTGCGCGCCGCCGGGCGCGTCACTCGACGTACTGAAGGCACCGGTCAGCATGGCGACGGCGGGCAGGCCGAACGCCACCAGCATGAACAGCACGAGTGGCAGCGCCGCCAGCATGCCGGCCGGCGCCTTGGTCTTCAGGGTCATCAGGAGACGGCCTTGGCCCAGCCCTGGGTGACGGTCTTCTTGGCCGCGTCCACCTGCGCGGGCGTCGGGAAGGCCGGGGTGCCGGCGACGGCGGGCAGCTTGGCGGCGGCAGCGGCGTCGAGCGTGCCGGCCTGCTTGAGGGCGTCCATCAGCACGGGACGGGCGTAGCCCTTGAGCCACAGGTTCTGGCCCTCGGCGCTGTACAGGTACTCCTCCCACAGGCGGGCGGCGGCCGGGTGCGGCGCGTCCTTGTTCACGGCCTGCGCGTAGTACTGGGCATAGACGCCGTCGCTGGGGATGGAGACCTTCCAGTCGACGTTCTTCGTCTTGAACTCGTCGGTGTAACCCGCGTTGAGGTAGTCCCAGTCGATGCTGATCGGCGTCTCGCCCTTCTGGACGGTCGCCGGGGTCGACTCCACCGGGTTGTAGTTGCCCGACTTCTTCAGCTGCCCGAAGAAGTCCAGACCGGGCTGGATGTTGTCGAAGGAGCCCTTGTTGGCGATGGCCGCCGCGTAGACGCCGCCGAACGCCGAACCGGACTTCGTCGGGTTGCCGTTCAGCGCCACCTGGCCCTTGTACTGCGGCTTGAGGAGGTCCGCGAAGGTCGAGGGGCACTCCTTGACGCGCTTGGCGTCGCAGCCGATCGAGACGTAGCCGCCGTAGTCGTAGTACCAGCGCGCCTGTGCGTCCTTCTGGGCCGCCGGGATCTTCTCGTAGTCGGCGACCTTGTACGAGGCGAACAGGCCCTGCGAGGCGCCGCTGAGCGCGAAGGCGCTGCCGAGGTCGACGACGTCGGGGGCGCGGTCCTGGCCCTTGCGGGTGCTGATCGCGGAGATCTCGATCTGGCTGGAGGCGTCGGGGTTCTCGACCTCGACCTTGATGCCGTACTTCTTGCTGAAGCCGTCGATGAGCGCGCCGTAGTTGGCCCAGTCGCGCGGCAGGGCGATCGCGTTGAGCTTGCCCTCCTTCTTCGCGGCGGCGACCAGGGCGTCCATCCCGCCCATCTCGGTGGCGGAGGTGGCGGTGGCGGCACTCTTCTTGCCGTCGGCCGCCGTGCTCTCGGTGGGTGCTGCGCCACAGGCACTGAGGCCGAGCGCAGCTATGGCGAGGACACCTGCGAGGCCGGCGGCCCGGGGGCGGGGCAGAATCACGAGACTCTCCATGGGGACGGGAGATAGCCAGGGTTGGCTGTACAACTCGAACAATGACGACCTCAGTACGCCGCAGTCCAGTGTCCGGCGGATGAACGCGCCACTGCGTTCCGGTGTCGGCCGCGGGAATGACACGGTTGGCCCGGAATCGGCGGTTGAATCGGCGGTTAGGGTCGGAGTGTGGTCCGTCGGTGGGCCGTCCGCGGGTGATCCGGCGGACAGGATCTAGGCTCGGTCGCCGGAGCAGTGATCGACGTGGGGGAGCAGCGTGGCGGACGGCCGGCAGACGATGTACCGGAAGGTGGCCGCCGATCTCCGGCAGGCCATCGCCGACGGCGCCTACGGGTCCGGCGGCCGACTGCCGGCCGAGGGCGAACTCGCCACCCGCTACGGCGTCTCGCGCGGCACCGTGCGCCAGGCCCTGGCCGTACTGCGGGCCGACGGACTGGTCACCTCCCGGCGCGGCACCCGCCGTGTCGTGCTGGGCACCGCCCGGGTGCAGAGCTTCGGCGAGCTGCTCAGCTTCACCCGCTGGGCCCGCTCCATCGGCGAGGAGCCCGGCGGCCGGGTGGTGGAGATCATCCGCAGTCCCGCCGACGAGGTCGAACGCGAGCAACTCCGGCTGGAACCGGGCGCCGAGGTCTACCGGGTGCTGCGGGTCCGCACCCTCTCCGGCGTCCCGGTGATGGTGGAGCGCACCGTCTACCCCGAGCACATAGGCGCCCTCGTCGAGGCGCTGGACCCGCACGCGGTCTCGCACACCGTGCCGCTCCAGGAGCAGGGCGTGCTGTTCACCGACGCCCACCACACCATCGACCTGGCCCTCGCCGACGCCGACGACGCCCGGCTGCTCGGCTGCCTGGTGGGCGATCCGCTGCTGCGCGAGCGGCGCCGCACCACCGATCCGGCGGGCTCCCCGGTGGAGTGGTCGCAGGACCGCTACCTGCCGGGAACGGTCGCCTTCACCGTCCACAACTCGACGGCGGTCACCTCACTTTCCCGTCGCACGGGAATCTGACGAAAGGTCTGCCTCCGGTCTTCCCCTGTTCATGTGCGGCTGCCATCATCCTACTCGCCAGTAACCGCGAGTAACCCCCCGCACCTCTCTGACCAGGAGGCACCGTGTCCGCCCTCTCCCGCCTGCCCAAAACCGGCATCTCCCGCCGTACGCTGCTGGGTTCGGCCGTCGCCACCGGCGCGGCCATCGGCACCGGCGTTCTGCCCGCCGGCCTGCAGCAGGCGCTGGCCGAGCCCGCACGGCAGGGCACGCTGGACGATGTCGAGCACGTCGTGGTCCTGATGCAGGAGAACCGCTCGTTCGACCACTACTTCGGCACGCTGAACGGCGCCCGCGGCTACGGCGACAGCTCGCTGCTCCGCTTCCCGAACGGCTCCGACGTCCTGCACCAGCGGCTGCTCGGCTCCGTCGGCGGCACCAGCCTGCTGCCCTGGCACCTGGACACCGCCACCTCCGACGCCCAGCGGATCTTCGACCTGGACCACTCCTGGGACGGCACCCACAGCGCCTGGGCCAACGGCCAGTACAACAACTGGATCCCCGCCAAGTCCTGGTACACGATGGGCTACTACAAGCGCCAGGACATCCCCTTCCAGTACGCGCTCGCCGATGCCTTCACCCTCTGCGACCAGTACTTCTGTTCCACCATGGCGTCCACCAACCCCAACCGCCTCTACCTGTGGTCCGGAACGGTCGACCCGCGCGGCACCGCCGGCGGCCCGGTCGTCGACAACAGCGAGAAGGGCTACACCTGGACGACCTACCCGGAGCGTCTGCAGGCCGCGGGCATCTCCTGGAAGGTCTACCAGCAGGAGGACAACTACGACGACAACGCACTGGCCTGGTTCAAGCAGTACCAGAACGCCTCCAAGGACTCCCCGCTGTACGTCAACGGCATGGTCAAGCGGGGCGCGGACGACTTCGCCCAGGACGTGGCCAACGGGAAACTGCCCGCCGTCAGCTGGGTGGTGGCCCCCACCGACCAGTCGGAGCACCCCAACCACCCGCCGGCCCAGGGCGCGGACTTCACCTCCTCCTACGTGCTGGAAGCCCTCGCCGCCCACCCCGAGGTCTGGGCCAAGACCGTCGTCCTGCTCAACTACGACGAGAACGACGGCTTCTTCGACCACGTCATCCCGCCGGCCGCCCCCGACGGCACCCCGGACGAGTTCATCAACGGCGCGCCCATCGGGCTCGGCCCGCGCGTCCCGATGATCGTCATATCGCCCTGGAGCCGCGGCGGCCGCATCAACTCCGAGGTCTTCGACCACACGTCGGTCCTGCGGTTCCTGGAGAACTGGACGGGGGTGCGCGAACCCAACATCTCCGCCTGGCGCCGCACCGTCTGCGGCGACCTGATGTCGGCGTTCGACTTCCGGACGTCCACCACGGCGTTCCCCGCGCTGCCCGACACCAAGAAGCTGCTGGCGGACCTGGCCGAACAGCACAAGAAGGTGCTGCCGCCGCTCTTCCCGCCGGTGGTCCAGCACTTCCCCGAGGTGGAGCCGGGCGACCGCCCGGTGCTGCCCACCGGCTACCGCTTCGGCTCGTCCTCGCGGACCGACGCCGCAAAGGGCCTGATCTGGATCACCGTCGACAACCTCGGCACCCTGGGTGCCGGACTGTCGATGTACACCGTCAACCACCGCAAGTTCGGCGCCTGGCGCTACACACTGCCGGTGGGCGGCAGCATCACGGACTACTTCAGCGCCCAGGCCGTCAGCGGCGGCCCGTACGACATCGACACCCACGGCCCGGACGGATTCCTGCGCGGCTGCAAGGGCGACGTCCGCACCTGGACCAACCCGGCGAAGGCGCACCCGGAGGTGGCGGCGGTCGAGGCACCGGACGGCGTCCACCTCAAGCTCACCAACGCGGGCGGAAAGCCCGCGGTGTTCAGCTACCCCGGCCACCAGGTGACGGTCGCGCCCGGCGGCTCGGCGACCGCGGTCGTCCCGTCCGCCGCCGCGGGCCGGTACGACTTCACGGTGACGGCGGACACCGGCGACGGCTTCGAGCGCCGCTTCGCGGGACGGCTCCAGCCGTAGCTCCCGGCTGACGCCGAGGGGGTCCGTCCGGGTGTTCGGCGGACCCCCTCCTGTCGTGCGGTGCTACCGCAACAGCCCTGCCAGCAACGGCCGGTAGTGGGCGAAGTCCGCGGCGGCCGCCACCCGTACGTCCTTCGCGCCCTCGTCCCACCGGCGCAGCCGCACCGCCTCGGCGCAGAAGGCCTCGGCCTCGAAGTCGCGCACCTCGTTCTGCGACATCGGCCCGCCCTGCACCCGCAGGGTGTGGACCGAGGCCTCCGACAGCCGGCCGAAGTACTCCGGCTCCACCGCGCACAGATACCGCTTCGCGGCCACGTGCAGCCGTACCGGCTCCGTCACCTCAGGTCCGAACCACCGCGCCAGCCACTCGGCGCCCGTGTGGCTGTGGCGGTTGTCGGTCCCGGCCATCAGGTCCGCGCCGCTCACCGCCCCGTGGAAGTGCCCCACGTCGTGCAGCAGAGCCGCGGCGACGAGGGCGGGCGCGGCGCCCGCGGCCTCCGCGAGGGAGGCGGCCTGCAGCATGTGCTGGGCCTGGGTGACGTCCTCGCCCAGGTACTGCTCGGCGCCCGCGCCGTCGAAGAGGCCGGCCAGTTCGTCGAGCGGCCGCTCCCGGCGCAGCACGGCGAGCGTGCTCGCGAGCCCGTCGAGGTCGGCGTAGCAGCCCTGCAGATGACGCTCGCCGCTCTCGGCGAACGCGGTACGGGCGTGCAGCAGACGGGTGTTGTCGAAGATGAGGCAGTCGCCGGGAGCCAGCCGGAAGTCGAGCCGCAGCTCCGCGCGCGACAGCAGCTCACCGAAGGTCCGGTAGGCGCGGTAGAAGGAGTCCAGCGCCTCCCGCGACAGCCGGAGCGTCCCGATGGACCGGTTGTTGAAACGGACCTCACGGATCCGCCCGAGCGGGTCCACGTCGATCAGCGGCCGGTCGGCGCGCAGCGCGGTGCGGGCGTCGTCGAAGCGGAAGGGCACCAGGGTGCGGGTGAGCACCTCGAAAGCGGCCGGGTCCTCGGTGCGCAGCAGCGCGGCGGCGGCGAAACCGTCGACCAGCCCCGAGTCGCCGCCGACGGCGGCATTCGTCAGACAGTGCAGCAACTGCAGGGTCGGTACGGGGTCGCGGTACGGATTGTCGGTGTGCGGGGTGATCGCCGCGCCGGTGAAGGCGAGGTTGTTCGGGTCCGCCTCGACGCGTACGTCGAACAGCGTGCCGTAGTTCGTCTCGCGGACATGGCCGAAGGTCCCGGCGACGGCCAGCACCTGCCGTTCGGTGCGGGGCACGTCCCGCAGCAGGGCGAAGCCGAGCCGCTGGACGGACTCCAGCACCCGTATGCGCTCGGCCGGGTCGGCGAGATACGCCTCCCAGCCGGCTTCGGGCAGGTGCCCGTCCAGATCGGCGGCGCACCACAGCTGCTTGCCGGCCTCGGTGCGGCCGTCGCCGCTGTCCCCGCTGCCATCGCCGTCGGCGGGGTCCGCCGAGGCGAGCCACCGGGTCCCGTAGACGGACCGGTGGCCGTCCGGGAGCCACTCCACCTCGAACGCGGCCTCGCCGGCCCGCACCTCGCCGACCGCCAAGTCCGCTGGCAGATCGGTGATCTGGAAGAGCTTCTGGCCGTTGCGCGGATCGCGGCACTGGGCGCAGCGGCAGTTGTCCCGCAGCCAGGCCGCCGGGAGACGGGTCAGGTCCATACGGTCCTCGATAAGTTGTCTAGCCAACTTTAGAGAGGAACGTCGCACGCGGTCATGAGGACCGACGAACGGGCACATGTCGCGAGGGTGAACACCGGGTCCCGACGCGGAGGGATGCGGACGACGCGGAGCGTCAGCTGCAGCAGCCGCCTCCGCAGCACCCACCGCCACCGCCGCCACCCGACGCGGGAGCGGCCGCGCTGCCGCCCACGGCGACGGCCGACAGCAGCTTCACCGTGTCGTCGTGCCCCTCGGGGCAGCTCGCGGGGTCGGAGGACTCGGCCATCGGCCGGTTCAGCTCGAAGGTGGTACCGCAGGACCGGCAGCGAAACTCGTATCGGGGCATGCCCCGAAGAATAGCCCCGCCGGCCGATGGTCCCTGGAGAGCGAGCGTCAGCGCCCCTGCGCCCGGTCCTCACGGATGTTCGCGACGACCCGGTTCACGGTCTCCCGCACCGCCGCCGTCTCCGTCAGGAAGGCCCAGTAGTCCGGGTGCCGTCCTTCCAGCGCGGCGAGCGCCCGGTCCAGCCGCGCCACCGCGTCGTCCAGCGGCCGGGCGTGCCGGGGCTCAGGCGTCGTACGGCCCTGCATCGCCAGCCGCTGCGCGTCACGGATGGCGAACCGGGTCTTCTCGACCTCGGCCTTCGGATCCTTGCTGACCTCGTTCAGCCGGCGCAGCCGGTCACCGGCGGCGGAGACCGACCCGTCCACGTCGTCCAGCAGCGCCCGGACCGTGCTCAGCCGGGACGTCGCGTCGGCCCAGCGCTGGTCGTCGCGGGCCTTGACGGCCTCCGCGAGCTTGGCACTCGCCTGCGCCACGGCGGTCTCCGCCTGCGCCGGCACCTGCTGCAGGTCCTGCCAGCACGCCAGCGAGAAACGCCGCCGCAGCTCGCTGAGGACCGGCTCGACGCCACCGGCCCGGGTGGCCAGCGCCTCGACGCGGGTGCGCAGGCTGACCAGCCGCTTGTCGATCTCCTTCGCCTGCTCCGGCAGGCGCGACGCCTCCGCCCGGATCGCCTCCGCACGGCGCTGCACGTCCTCCGCGCGCGCCAGCGTCTCCGGCACGCCGTGCGTCCCGGCCCCCTGGTTCAGCTTCGTCAGCTCCGGCGAGAGCGCCGCCAGCCGCGAGGCCAGCTCGTCGCCCTTCAGCCCGGCGGCCCGCACCGCGTCCAGCGCGTTGCTCGCCGCCAACAGCCCCTGCCGCGCCCGCTCCACCGCCGGCGCCAGCCGGGCCAGCTGCGTCTCGGCCTTCCCCAGCAGCGGTGCGAGGCTCGCGGCGAACCGCTCCAGGTCGGCCTTGGCCCGGTCGAGGTCGTCCTTCGCCTTCGTCAGCTCGTTACGGGCCCGGGTGGCGGTCGCCGTGTCCAGCTCGTCACGGTCCAGGTCATGGGCGTCGACGGTGGCGATGTACGCCCCGCTGACCTGGTCGATCTGCTCGCCGAGCGCCCGGAACCCGGCCAGCGCGCGCTGCGCGGCCGGCGAGTTGTCGACGGCGCTGATGGTCTCTATCGACAGGTCCAGGTCGCGCTGCGCGGTGTCCAGCTCGTAGAAGGCCTGAGAGGCGGCGTCCTTCGCGGCCTGGGCATCGGCGCGCAGATTGTCGCCGCGCCGCCACCACGAGCGTGCCGTCGTCACAGTGACTCTCTCCCGCAGGTCCGCCGCTGGTGTCTGTCGGCTCCAGTCTCCCACCTGACCAAGACGAATACACGGCCCGGGCCGGTTGCACGGACACGTGACCGAACGCCGGGCGATGCTTTACCCGTCCTTGGTATCCGGTTGGGGAGCACGGGGTTCGGCGATGTAATCTGTCACTTCACGTTCCGAGGGCGTGTAGCTCAGTGGTAGAGCAGCGCCTTTACACGGCGCTGGTCGGCGGTTCGAACCCGTCCACGCCCACCGCTCGATCCATCCGGGAGCCCCCGGCCAGCAATGGCCGGGGGCTCCCGGCGTTTCCCGACCCGGGGCGCGACCGGGGCCGCGGTCCCGCCCCCGGTCGCGCCCCGGGTCGGGAGACCTGAGGCTGGAAGCCGTACGGTCCGGCATCCGCCGGTGGCCGGCGGCCTCAGGAGGCGTCATGGCGGGTATCCAGCCGTTCACGCGGGAGGACTACGCGGCCCGGATGGCACGGGCGGCGGAGGCGGCGGCCGCGGCGGGACTGGCCGGCGTGGTCGTGACCCCCGGCCCGGACCTGGTCTATCTGTGCGGGTACCAGCCCACGGCGATCACCGAGCGGCTGACGATGCTCGTCCTGGCGGCAGGCGAGGAGCCGCAGATGCTGGTGCCGGTCCTGGAGCGGCCGGACGCCGAGACGGCGGAGGGCGCGGGGGCGGTCCTGCTGACGGACTGGACCGACGGACAGGACCCCTACAACGCGGCGATCGGGCTGCTGCGGCCCGAGGGGCGCTACGGGATCTCCGACTCGGCGTGGGCGATGCACCTGCTGGGCTTCCAGCGGACGCTGCCCGGTACGGCGTACGCGTCGCTGACCGATGTGCTGCCGATGCTGCGGGCGGTCAAGGACGAGCACGAGCTGGCGCGGCTGGCGGCGGCGGGAGCGGCGGCGGACGCCGCGTACGGCGACATCCTGAAGGTGCGGTTCGCGGGCCGCCGGGAGACCGAGGTGGCGGGCGACCTCGCGGACCTGCTGATCTCGTACGGGCACAGCCAGGTCGACTTCACCGTCGTGGGCTCCGGGCCGAACGGCGCCAACCCGCATCACGAGGCGGGGGAGCGGACCATCGCCGACGGCGACATGGTGGTGCTGGACTTCGGCGGCCTCAAGGACGGCTACGGCTCCGACACCACACGCACGGTGCACGTCGGCGAGCCCTCGGACGAGGAGCGGAAGGTGCACGACATCGTGCGCGAGGCGCAGCAGACGGCCTTCGAGGCGGTCCGGCCCGGTATCGCCTGCCAGGAGATCGACCGGGTGGCCCGCAAGGTCATCACGGACGCGGGGTACGGCGAGTACTTCATCCACCGGGTCGGCCACGGCATCGGTGTGACGACGCACGAGCCGCCCTACATGGTGGAAGGCGAGGAGCGGCCGATCGTGCCGGGGATGTGCTTCTCGATCGAGCCGGGCATCTATCTGCCGGGGCGTTTCGGGGTACGGATCGAGGACATCGTGACGTGCACGGCGGAGGGCGGCCGGCGGCTCAACGGCACCCCGCACGAGATGCGCCTTGTCGGCTGATATTCGAACTGGTGCGAGGTTTAATGACCTTGCGTTGATTCGTTCGGGGGAACAGGTTCGAACTGGGCCGTAGTCGCGCTTCGCGCGGCCTCAAGATCTGTTGTGTGAGAAATCGGTGGGGAAGGGCCGCCCTGCGAGGAGCAGTGGTGGCGGCGGGGACCGCCCTGTGCGGTTCGGGGTTGCTGGTACCGGTCGCGGTCGCCGGCGAGGACTGTCCGGGACCGGTCACGGTCCAGGTGGAGCCCGGCTCGGTGCGGGTCTGCGTCCAGGCCCCGTACAGCCACGGACAGGGGTCCGGCGACGAGGACGGCGACGAGGACGGCCACGGCTCCGTTCACGGCACCGGTCACGGTGAGTGGCACTGGGGTTGGCATCACCACCACCACTGCCATTGCTACTGGCACTGGCACGGCGACCATCCGTCGTGTCCTGAACCGACCCCGACCCCGACCCCGACGCCGACCCCCACACCGACCCCCAGCCCCACACCCACGCCCGTACCGACCCCCGTGCCCACACCGCACCCGACGCCGAGTCCGACGCACCGCGTGGTCGTCCCGCCCCCGCGGGTCACCCCGCCGCCCCGTGTCGAGCCCTCGCCGGAACCGGCGCCGAGCAGCAGCCCGGAGCCCGTCGTCACCCCCGCGCCGACCCCGTCGCCGCGGCACGCCCCGCCGCCGCGCCCGCCCGTGCACTGGCCGGTCCGCGTGGCGGCACCGGCGCCCCCCAAGCACCACCGGCAGCCGCTGATGATGACGATGCTGCTCACGACGGTGCCGGGACTGCTCGCGGCGGCCGTGCTCCGGCCGGGTTCGCACGTGTACCGCAGGGCCCGTTGACGTCGTTCCGACGACCGGTGACCCGTAGACCCGCTGTCAGTTACGTCAGCTAGGAGTTCCTCATGTCGCAGTGGATTGCTCTGGTGATCGCGATGGCCGCGGCCTGCGTGGTCGTCATCACCGTCGTGGTGCTCAGACAGCGGCGCGTCCCGGTGGACGACGACCCCACCGAGACACCCGACGTCATCGAGTACATGACGATGATGATCGGGGTGATCTACGCGATCGTCCTGGGCCTGGCGATCGCCGGGGTGTGGGAGGGCCAGGGCGCGGCGCAGGACGACGTGATGCGTGAGGCGCAGGCCCTGCACGAGGTCAGCACCCGCGTGCAGGTGTATCCGCCCGAGGTCCGGGACCGGATCCGGACGGACGTCGACGCGTACGTCTCGTACGTGGTCCACAAGGAGTGGCCGTACATGGCCGACCACGGCACCCTCTCCCCGAAGGGGACGGAGCTGCTGTCGGCGGTGCGCCGCGACGTGACGGACTACGCGCCCAAGGGGGACCTGGACGCCCAGGCCTACCAGCCGGTGGTGGACCAGGTCGCGGTGGCCGACGAGGCGCGCACCGCGCGCGGCCAGAACGCGGGCGCGACGATGCCCGGGATGGTGTGGTTCGGCCTCATCGCGGGCGCCCTGGTGACGGTGGGGCTGATCTTCACGCTGCAGATCCGCCGCTCGGGCCGGGAGTTGCTGCTGGCCGGCCTGTTCAGCGCGCTCATCGCGTTCCTGCTGTTCCTGATCTGGGACCTCGACGCGCCCTTCGGCCGGGGCATCGCGGTCGCCCCCGATGTGTTCCTGGACCTGTTCCCGGCGCTGAAGTAGCGGAGCCGGAGCGGGGCGCACGACAGAAGGGCGGTGGCCGGGGAGGGATCCCCGGCCACCGCCCTTCCGCTTGCCGTTCTAGTCGCGCCAGTTGGCGATGTTGACGTTCTCCAGGACACCGAGGGCGTCCGGGACCAGCACCGCGGCGGAGTAGTAGGCGCTCACGAGGTAGCTGATGATGGCCTTCTCGCTCAGCCCCATGAACCGCACGTTCAGTCCGGGCTCGTACTCGTCGGGGATGCCGGTCTGGCGCAGGCCGATGACGCCCTGGTTGTCCTCGCCGGTACGCACCGCGATGATCGAGCTGGTGCGGGCCTCACTGATCGGGATCTTGTTGCAGCTCAGAATCGGCACACCGCGCCACGCGGGGACGGTGCTGCCGCTGACCTCGACGGAACTGGGGTACAGCCCCTTGCGGGTCCATTCGCGGCCGATGGCGGCGATGGTGCGGGGGTGGGCGAGCAGGAAGCGGGTGCCGCGGCGGCGGCTGATGAGTTCGTCGAGGTCGTCGGGGAGCGGGGGGCCGGCGTGCGGCTGGATGCGCTGGTCGTAGTCGGCGGCGTGCAGCAGTCCGAATTCGCGGTTGTTGATGAGTTCGTGTTCCTGGCGTTCGCGCAGGGCTTCGATGGTGAGTTTGAGCTGTTGCTCGATCTGGTTCATCGGTTCGTTGTAGAGGTCCGCGACGCGGCTGTGGACGCGCAGGACGGTCTGGGCGACGCTCAGTTCGTATTCGCGGGGGGCGACCTCGTAGTCGACGAACGTGGACGGCAGGTCAGCTTCGCCCTTGTGGCCGGAGGCGAGTTCGATGGCGGCTTCGCCGCGCTTGTTGACCCGTTGGCGGGGGATGGCGCGGTAGGCCTCGATGTGGGCGCGCAGGGCGGGGGACTGGTCGGCGAGGGTCTGGAAGTCCTGCCGGGACAGGGCCAGCACGGTGGTGGTAGTGGCGGCCTTGGCGGTGAAGTCCCAGGGTGTTTCCGGGTCGAGCAGGCCCTGTTCGCCGAAGTGGGCGCCGTCGGCGAGGACGCCGAGACGATTCTGCTCGCCGAATTCGCCCTCGCTGAGCTTTTCGACCTTGCCGTGGGCGAGGAGGTAGAGGGTGTCGACGGGCTGGCCTGCTTCGGCCAGGAGCTCGCCGGGGGCGAACTCGCGCTGGGTGAAGCGGTCGGCGAGCGCGGTGAGGACCGCGGTGTCCTCGAAGGAGCGCAGCAGGGCGAGTTCGCCGAGTTCGGCGGGGACGACCCGCACTTGTGACCCGGTTTTGACGAAGGTCACCTTGCCGTCGCCCACGGAGTAGGTCAGCCGGCGGTTGACCCGGTAGGTGCCGGCCGTGACCTGTACCCAGGGCAGCATGCGCAGCAGCCAGCGGGAGGAGATTCCCGCCATCTGAGGTGCGGACTTGGTGGTGGTCGCCAGATTCCGGGCAGCAGCCGTATCAAGGCTGGTGTGCGCCGAGTTGTTGTCCGGGGCGCCCGGGGTGCTGAGAGCGGCGTCCTGGCCCGCATCAACCGACATGCGTATGTCCTTCGCATTAGGGGGTGGGGTATGCGGGCTCATTCTTTTTCGTCACCCTCCACGCTGGCTATCGCTGGATCGAGTGAGAATGAATCGTAAAAACGCCAGAGCCGGGGAATAGGAACATACGATCGATGGGGACAGTGTCCGCATATGACAAGTTATGGTGCGGGGGGCCTTTGCGGAGGTCAACTGGTCCTGGCCGAGGCGGAGTTCTGATTCTGACCGTACGCGTACGGGAATGATCGGAATGCATCCAGAAGGAAGTCGTTGCCGCACTCTTTTGACGGCTTCGGCGGTGTAGCAGGTCCGCCGCGTTATTTCCCGCCGAGCATCGAACTGATGCCTGCGTCCGTGCTCCCGGGCCGACCCCGGCCGGCCGCGCGCCGTGGAGATTTTTCCTTACCGTTACTTCGTCCACGCAGGGGTGCGGGGGGCCGGCCTACAGCGCTTCGACGACCGCTCCGCGGTCGGTGGCGGCGGCGGGCTGCGGCGGGATCGCCAGCGGCACGGTGGTCAGGGCCGCGGCCATCGCCGTCCGGCGGCCGCGGCGGAACACATAGGCGGCCAGCGCGCCGGTGCCCACCAGGGCGACCAGCGACATGAAGGTGCCGAGCCAGCTCGCGCCCAGCCACTCGCCGCCGAGATAGCCCAGGCCCACGCTGTACGTCGCCCAGGCCACACCGGCCACGGCCGACCAGGGCAGGAACTCCTTGGGCCGGCGGTGCGCCACACCCGCGCCGAGGCTGACCACGGAGCGGCCGGCCGGCGCGAAGCGGGCGAGCACGACGAGCGACCCTCCGCCCCTGGTCAGCACTTCGCCCAGTCGTTCCTGGGCGGTGGAGAGCCGGCGGGACTGTGCCATGCGGCGGTCGAACCAGTCGCCGCCGCGCCAGGCCAGCCGGTAGGCGGCGATGTCACCGAGGCAGGAGGCGATGGCGGCGCACACCAGGAGCGCGACCACGTCGAGCATGTCGCCGCCCGCACCGGTGGTGCCCGCGGTCGCGGCGCTGATCACCAGCACCCCGCTGGGCAGGATCGGCACGAACACGTCGAGCAGTACGGACAGCGCGACGAGTACATAGATCCATGGCCAGTCGAACAAGGAGCCCAGACCCTCGAGCACCGTGCCTCCCCGTCCGACATATTGCCTGTTGGCGTATGGGCGGATCTACATCCGCTCCCAGCCGTACAGCGTACGCCAGAGGGGGTGGCCGGTACCTGTGAGGGGTACGTGATGTTGTAGACACGGTGTGGGGAATATCCCGGACACCCCGTGCGGGGCGGCTGGAGAACCGGCTGATGGCGGTGTGCGCCGCCGCCCGGCCGCGAGCCGGCGGACAACAGATCGCACCGCTCACCTCCGCCGGTGTGTCGACGGCTCGAACGAGCCCTTGGGGCCGGCCACCCGGAGGTCGAGCAGCCGGCCGCGCAGGGTCAGGGTCATCAACTGGTTGCCGAACCAGGGGCCGCCCAGGCGCGTCCAGCGGATGACGGACGCGGGGAGCCGGCCGTGCCGGGTGAGGGCGCGGCCGATCCAGCGGCCCGGCCGGCTCCAGCCGACGCGGAACCCCAGCCGTATCGCCGCGGGGACGCTGTTGTGGATCGGCGAGCAGGTGAGCTGGAGGACGCGGCTGCCCACCGGGCGCGGCCAGTGCGCCTCGGCGATGTACGCGTGGTGCACATCGCCGGACAGGACGCAGATGGTCGCGGGAGCCCGCGGCCCGCTGCCCACCTCGGCGAAGAGGCCGGCGAGCGCGTCGAAGGAGGTGCGGAACGCCGCCCAGTGCTCCAGGTCGGCCGCCTGCCGCAGCTTCTCGCCGCGCTCCGCCCACCGCGGGCCGCGCACGCCCCGGCAGAGCGCCGCGTCCCACTCCTCGGCGGCGTGCACGGCGTGCGGCAGCAGCCAGGGCAGCGAGGTGCCGACCAGGAGATGGTCGAACGAGCCGTCGGACAGCGCCTGTTCGCGCACCCACTGCCATTCGCCGTCGTCCAGCATCGAGCGCCGGTCCTCCTCCAGGACGCGGGCGGCCCGGGAGTCCACCATCAGCAGCCGGACCCGTCCGAAGTCGCGCCGGTAGCTCCAGCGCACCGATGCGGCGTCGGCGTCGGCGCGGGTGGCGAAGGCGCGGACGGCCTCGGTGCCGTCGGCGGCGGCGCGCACCGTGGCGAAGAGCTCGTCGGCGGCCAGCTCGGCGGGGGAGAGGTTGCCCAGGTGCTGATGGACCCAGTACGACATCAGGCCGCCGAGGATGCGCTCCTGCCACCAGGGCGTGCCGCGGATCTGTCCGAGCCACGCCTCCGAGGTGTTCCAGTCGTCGATCACATCGTGGTCGTCGAAGATCATGCAGCTGGGGACGGTGGACAGCAGCCAGCGCACCTCGGGGTCGAGCCAGGACTCGTAATAGAGGTGGGTGTACTCCTCGTAGTCCGCGACCTGGTCCCAGGGCGGGTCGGCGAGGTCGCGGCGGCGGGCGAGCCAGCGGCGGGTGGCCTCCGAGGTCTCGTCCGCGTAGACCTGGTCACCGAGCAGGAGCAGTACGTCCGGGCGGGCGGCGCCGTCCCGCACGATCTCCTGGGCGAGGGAGTCGAGGGCGTCCGGGCCGACCGGATCACGGGTGTGGTGCGCGGGCGCCGCCCAGCGGCAGGAGCCGAAGGTCACGCGCAGCGGGGCGCTGCCGCCCGCGGCGGTGTGGATGGTGCTGGGCGGGAACGGGGAGCCGGGCAGCGGCCACACCTGCCGGCCGTCGAGGTGCACGGCGTACGGCGTCCCGGCGCCGGGACGCAGCCCGGTGACGGTCACCAGCGCGTAGTGGTGCCCGGCGACCTGCCAGGTCCTGGCGGCCCCGCCGCCGTCTCCTTCGCAGGCGACGACCGCCTCGCACGGGCGGTCCGCCTCGATCCAGACGGTCGCGCTGTCCTCGCCCACGTACCGCAGCAGTGGACCCAAACGCAGCTCAGCCAAGGTGACCGGCCTCCCCTCCCGCGCCCAAGAGTACGGACGCGGGAGGGGAGGCGGGAGTACCGCGTCAGGCCGTCAGCAGCCGTTGAGGATGGAGGTCAGGGCGCTCTTCTCCGCCGAGTCGACGGTCAGGGAGTAGGAGTACTTCACCCAGACCCACATACGGGCGTAGGTGCAGTGGTACGAGGCCAGCGGCGGCAGCCACTGGGCCGGGTCCTTGTCGCCCTTGGCCTGGTTGACGTTGTCGGTGACGGCGAGCAGCTGGGAGTGGGTCAGGTCGTTGGCGAACGCCTGCCGCTGGGCGGTGGTCCAGCTGGCGGCGCCGGACCGCCAGGCCTGGGCGAGCGGGACCATGTGGTCGATGTCGACGTCGGAGGCGGCGGTCCAGGTGGCGCCGTCGTAGGGAGAGTGCCAGGTGCCGCTGACGGCGGCACAGGAGGAGTCCTGGACGACGCCCGTGCCGTCGCGCTTGAGGACGACCTCACGGGTGTTGCAGGCGCCGCTCTGGGTGATCCAGTGCGGGAACTTGTCGCGGCTGTAGCCGGTGGACGATCCCTCGGCCTGCACGGTCAGTGCGGCCAGTTCGGTACGGGCGGTCGCGGCGCTCGGCGGCGTGGGGGGTGCGGCCTGGGCGGTGGTGGGGGCGACGAGCAGCCCGAGTGCGGCGGCGATGGCGGCGAACGCGGTGAGCACACTCACGCGTCGACGCGCGTAGACATTGCGTATCCGGGACATGCGAACTCCCTGTGGGGTGGGGGTGCTTGTGAGGGTGATGGGCCCGGTAAGCGTGCCGGGTCCGGATTGCCTGCCGAGGTGCGGCAGGTTACAGATTGGCGACATGATCACGTCATGTCGAGGGGTGGCGCACCATCAGTTCCCTTGGGTCCGGCCCGCACCCGCCTACAGTGACCCCGTGTTCGCCGTCGTGTCCGCCGCCACCACGCCTGCCGCCGGTACGGCCGCCGGCACCACTCTCCCGGCCCTGACGTCCGCCGCCACCACCTCGCTGCTGCCCGTCGACCGCACCCTCGGCGTCGTGCTGGCCGTCCTGCTCGTGGTGGCCACCGGGGTCGCCGCGTACGCCCATCTCGCGGACGAGCGGGAGAACTACGCGCGCGGGATCGCCGTCGCGGGGCTGCGTGCCGCACTGCAGCTCGCGGTCGTCTCGCTGCTCATCGGCTGGGTCGTTCGCTATCTGCCGGCGCTGCTCGCCTTCGTCGCCGTCATGTACGCGGTCGCGGTGTGGACCGCGGGACGCCGCATCACCCGCGACCGCAGCTGGCGGTGGGCGGCCGTGCCGATCGGGGTGAGCGCGCTGCCGGTCGTCGCGCTCCTCGTGCTGACCGGCCTCGTGCCGCTCGACGGCATCGCGCTGATCCCCGTCGCGGGCATCCTCATCGGCGGCGCGCTCACCGCGACGGTCCTCGGCGGGCGCCGCGCGCTGGAGGAGCTGCACAGCCGGCACGGCGAGGTCGAGGCCGCGATGGCGCTGGGATTCGAGGACCGGGACGCCCGGCTGGAGATCGCCAGGCCCGCCGCGTCCGGTGCGCTGGTGCCGGGGCTCGACCAGACGCGGACTGTGGGACTGGTCACGCTGCCGGGTGCGTTCGTCGGCATGCTGCTCGGCGGGGCATCACCCGTGATGGCGGGCGCCGTTCAGCTCTTCGTGCTGGTCGCGCTGCTGGTGGTGCAGGCGGTCGCGGTCTCGTCGGTTCTGGAGCTGGTCGCCAGGGGCCGGCTGACCCGTGGCGTAGAATAGGTGGCGCAGAAGGGGAGTAGCTCTTCGCCGGACCGTCGACATACTGCTCAGATCCTGAGCCGGCGCCCGGAGGCACGGTGGGTTTCCCACCGGGCCAGCGAGACCTTCGGCCGCAGCGTTTCCATTGACGCTGTCGAGCCGAAGCGACCCCTTTTCCCGGCGCTCTCGGTGCGGCAGCCCGACCGATGAGGATCCCGCCCCGTGTTCAGCTTCACCGTCGCCGCCATCGTCTTCGGCGTCGTCTTCCTGGCAGAACTGCCCGACAAGACCGCGCTCGCCGGTCTCATGCTCGGCACCCGCTACCGCGCCTCGTACGTCTTCTGCGGTGTCGCCGCCGCCTTCGTCGTCCATGTCGCCCTCGCCATCGCGGCGGGCAGCGTACTGACCCTGCTCCCGCACCGCTGGGTGCAGGGCGTCGTCGGGCTGCTCTTCCTCGCGGGCGCGGCCATGCTGCTGTTCAAGAAGGACGATGACGAGGAGGGCGTCCGCGAACCCGCCGACCAGAGCTTCTGGAAGGTCGCGGGCACCGGCTTCATGCTCATCCTGGTCGCGGAGTTCGGCGACCTGACGCAGATCATGACCGCCAACCTCGCCGCCCGCTACGACGATCCGGTGGCCCTCGGCCTCGGCGCGGTCCTCGCGCTGTGGGCGGTCGCCGGGCTGGGGATCTTCGGCGGGCGGCTGCTGATGAAGCGGGTGCCGCTGGCGCTGATCACGAAGGTCGCCGCCGCGGTGATGGTGCTGCTCGCCGTCTTCAGCCTCTACGAGGCGATCGCGGGCTAAGGGCTAAGGGCTAAGGCCTTACGGCCGGAAAGTGCGGCGCTCAGCCGATGTGGACCAGGAGGCCGCCGTCCGCGGTGGCCTCCACCCGCACCTGCTCCAGCGAGTCGACGTGCGCGGTGGGCGCGTGGACGGCGGCGCGCGGGCCCACGCCGATGACGCGCATCCCGGCGGCCTTCGCCGCGGCGATGCCGACCTCGGCGTCCTCGAACACGATGCAGTCCTCGGGGGCGAAGCCCAGCTCGGCGGCGCCCTTCAGGAAGCCCTCCGGGTCCGGCTTGCTCGCGCTCACCCGCTCCGCGGTCACCATGACCTCCGGCATCGGCAGCGCGGCGGCGCCCATCCTCGCGCGAGCCAGCGCCTCGTCGGCGGACGTCACCAGGGCGTGCGGCCGGCCGGCGAGCGACGCCAGGAAGGCGGGGGCGCCCGGGACGGGCACGACGCCGTCGAGGTCCGCGGTCTCCTCGGCGAGCATCCGCCGGTTGTCGGCGAAGTTCTCCGCCATCGGGCGGTCCGGCAGCAGCACCGCCATGGTGGCGTGGCCCTGCCGTCCGTGCACGACCTTCAGCACCGCCCGCGCGTCCAGCCCCTGCGCCTCCGCCCAGCGGCGCCAGCAGCGCTCGACCACGGCGTCGGAGTTCACCAGGGTGCCGTCCATGTCGAGGAGCAGCGCTCGGGCGGTCAGGACGGACGGGGTGGACGGGGTGGACGGCATACGGACTCCTTGGAAGTACTCGGTGGCCCCGCCCGCCGGTCAGGGGAAACGGGCGGAGCCACTTTGTTTCTCTACGATACAAAACAGGGACCCGGTTGCGCCAGTGGCCCCCCGGTCCGGGTCACCGGGGGGCCAGGAACGGGGGCCGGGAACGGGGGCCGGGAACGGAGGCCGGGAACGGAGGCCGGGAACGGAGGCCGGGAAGGGGCTACGCCTCCTCGACGTACTGCAGCAGACCCCAGGTGAAGTGGGCGATGCGGCGGGTGCCGGCCGAGGAGTCGCCGAAGGCGAGCCGCCAGCGGGTGGGGGCGCTGCCTTCCAGGGGTGTCGCGGGCCGGAAGGCGCGGGCGACCTCGTCGACGGTGCAGGACCACGGGACGAGGTCGTCGGGACTCTCCAGGACCGGTGACGGGGCGCCCGGGGCGCGGATGAGCCACTCGTTCCACACCGCGCCGCCGCCGGGCGCGCACAGCACCTCGAAGCGCAGCTCCGGCCAGAGCGGTACGGGCCACAGCAGGGCCTCGCAGCTCAGATCCCCGATACGGCGGACGATCGTGCTCTCGGGCGGGCCGAGCACGGCACGGTAGCGGCGTTCACCACCCGGGGAGTGCCGCCCGTGCAGCCGCGCCTGCCAGCGGCGGTTCGCCTCCCGCAGCTCCGCGCGGGACGCGCCGAGCGTACGGAGCGCCTCCTCGACCAGCTCGGGCCGGTGGTCCGCCATCCGCCGCAGCAGGACGAGCTGGAACTGACCGGCCCCGAATTCCTCCATCGCCACGGGACGATCCTCGCAGACGCGGCTACCAGGAGGTCTGCCGCTCCAGCGCGGTCCGGGTCGCCGGGCCGTAGACACCCTCGGGGTCGCTGGTGATCCCCATCCAGAACTGGAACGTCGCCACGGCGTCCCTGACCTCCGTGTCGAAGACGCCGTCCACGCTGCCCATGTACACGTAGGCGCGGCGCAGCCGCTGCTGGAGGTCCCTGACCTGGGTGCCGGTGTCGCCCATCCGCAGCGCCGGGGTCGCGAGCGTCGGGTGGTTCGTGGGAGCGGGAGTGCCGCTCGGGGTCGCGTCGGGCCCTGGCACCACCGGGTCGCCCACCGTTGCAGGGGGCGGGGACGGGGTCGCGGACACCGGGGCGACGGTGGCCGGGGGAGTCGTCACCGGGGTGGACGGGGCACGGTGGGTCGCCGTCGGCGAGGCCGTGGGGGCCTTGCCGTGGGCGGCGGTCGGTGCCACGGCGGCCATCGCGTCACTGGTCGGCAGGACGACGTCGGGGACGCTGCTGCTGTTGTCCGGCAGCGCCCGCTCCGGCCGGTCGGGCGTGCTCAGCAGCTGGTTGGCGACGGCGACCGCGCCGGCGGCCATCGCCGTGGCGGCCACCGTGGCGGCCGCGACGACGAGGCCCCGTCTGCGGCGGCGGGGCCGGCGGCGCCGGCCGCCGCGGTGCTGACCCGGACCCTCGACGTCGTTCCAGTCGGAGTCGGAGTGGCCGGTGCGGTCCAGCAGCAGCCCGGACTCGTGGGGGCCCGCCGCGGACAGGTCCGCAGGATCTCCGGGACCGTCGCCGGCCGGGTGGGCGGGAGCGTCGTCCGCCGGGTATTCGAGGCCGTCGTAGGTGGCCGGGAACATGCCCACGTCGGTGGCCGGGAACACGCCCGCGCCGGTGGCCGGGAACATGCTCACGTCGGTGGCGGCCGGGCGGTACGCGGCCGTCCCGATCAGCGGCTTGACCGTCGACTCGGCGGGCCCGGTGCCCGGCTCCGCCACGTATGGCCGAACGCGCAGCGGGTGGAAGCCCTCCGTCGCCGCGAGCGCGATCTGCCGTTCGGCCGACCGGGCCGCGGCCGTGGCCACACCCTGCTCCGGCCCCTCTTCCCCCTCCGGCGCCACTGGGCTCCCCTCCCGCAAACGGTCCTCGGATACCTCAAGACGCAGTGATTATGCCGCCGCGGGCATGCCGTGCCCAGGTCCGTCCAGCACTACCGGGGGTCCATAGAGCGCGAAACCGGAGCGAATAGTGTGAATATTGATTCGCGATCAAGCGGCGCGACGCGAGGAGCACGGCATGGCGCAGGAGACCACGGCCCCGACCGGACCGCCGACCGCCCCCGGCGAGATCCAGGACCGGCGATCGGTGCGCCTGGCCATCAGCGCGCTCGCCCTCGGCATGCTGCTGGCCGCGCTGGACCAGACGATCGTGTCCACCGCCCTGCCGACCATCGTCAGCGACCTGGGCGGGATCGAGCACCTGTCCTGGGTCGTCACCGCATATCTGCTCGCCTCGACGGCGGCCACCCCGCTGTGGGGCAAGCTCGGCGACATGTACGGCCGGAAGAAGCTCTTCCAGACCGTCATCGTGATCTTCCTGATCGGCTCCGCGCTGTGCGGCATCGCGCAGAACATGCCGCAGCTGATCGCCTTCCGCGCCCTCCAGGGCCTGGGCGGCGGCGGTCTGATGGTGCTGTCGATGGCGATCGTCGGCGACATCGTGCCGCCCCGCGAGCGGGGCCGCTACCAGGGCGTGTTCGGCGCGGTGTTCGGCGCGAGCAGCGTCCTCGGGCCGCTGCTGGGCGGGGTGTTCACCGAGGAGCTCTCCTGGCGCTGGGTGTTCTACATCAACCTGCCGATCGGCGTCGTCGCGCTGGCCGTCATCGCGGCCGTGCTGCACATCCCGGTACGCCGCACCACGCACCGCATCGACTACCTGGGCATGGCGCTGGTCGCCGCGGCGGCGACCAGCCTGGTGCTGGTGACCTCGCTCGGCGGCACGACCTGGGCCTGGAGCTCCCCGAAGATCATCGGGCTGGCGGTGCTCGGCCTGGTCCTGGTGGCCGTGTTCATCGTCGTCGAGCGCCGGGCGGTGGAACCGGTGCTGCCGCTGCGGCTGTTCCGGATCCGCACCTTCTGGCTCGTCTCGGTGATCTCCTTCGTCATCGGCTTCGCGATGTTCGGCGCGATGACGTACCTGCCGACGTTCCTGCAGGTCGTCCACGGCTTCTCACCGACGCTGTCCGGCGTGCACATGATCCCGATGGTCATCGGTCTGCTGGTGTCCTCCACCGGCTCCGGGCAGATCGTCAGCCGCACCGGCCACTACAAGATCTTCCCGATCCTCGGCACCGGGATCACGGCCATCGGTCTGCTGCTGCTGCACCAGCTCGACGAGTTCACCAGCACCTGGGTGATGAGTCTCTACTTCCTGATCTTCGGCCTCGGCCTGGGTCTCGTCATGCAGGTGCTGATCCTGGCCGTCCAGAACTCCGTCGGCTACGAGGACCTGGGCGCCGCCACCTCCGGCGCGACGTTCTTCCGTTCCATCGGCGCCTCCTTCGGCGTCTCGATCTTCGGCACGGTCTTCGCCAACCAGCTCAACAGCAAGATCGACGCCCTGGTCGCGCACACACCGCTGCCGCCCGGCTTCGACCCGTCGCTGATCTCCTCCGACCCGCGCGCCGTGGAGTCACTGCCGGCCGCGATCCACGGTCCGGTGGTGCACGCGTACTCGGAGTCGATCACCACGGTGTTCCTGTGGGCGGTGCCGGTCACCCTGATCGCGTTCGTACTGGCCTGGTTCCTCAAGGAACAGCCGCTGCGCGGTTCCGTGACGGTGCCGGACGCCAGCGAGACCCTGGGCACCAACCCGGTGGAACGGTCCTCGATCGAGGAGATCGCCCGCGGGCTGTCGGTGCTCGGCAGCCGGGAGGCGCGCCGCGACCTGTATGTGCGGATCACCGAGCTGGCCGGGCTCGACATCCATCCGGCCTCCAGCTGGCTGCTGTTGCGGATGGCCAAGGGCGGCGAGACCGACCCGGTCGAGCTGGCCCGGCGCACCACCGTGCCCGCCGACGTCATCGAGGAGGCGGCCGTCGAGGTCGAGACCCGCGGACTGGCCGTCCGGGACGGCAATCCGCTGGTCCTCACCGACAGCGGCCGGGCGATGGCCGCGCAACTCGGCGAGGCCCGGCGGACCGTGCTGGGCGAGTTGCTCGGCGACTGGGACCCGGAGCGGCACGCGGAGCTCGCGGCGCTGCTGACGAAACTCAGCGGCGAACTGTGCGGCGGCGACACCGACCGCCTGGAGAAGGGCCGCCCGGCGACGGGCGGCGCCACCGCCTGACGCTCCCGCCGCTCGCGCGACCGCCGCGGGAGCGCACCACCCGACCCTCCAGCAGCACCCGTAACACGCGTGTCCCGCCCCCGGTCCGGCGGCCGGCCCCCGGACCCCGCAGGTACGCCCGTCCGGCCCTGACCGGACGGGCGTTCGACGTTTGGGCGCCCGCTTTCGGGCAAGCCGATCGATGAGCCGGCAACGCAACACACCCTGTCCTTCGACCCGTAGCAGACCCGTAGAAACGGGAGGCATTCCCATGTCCACTGGCGTCATTATCGCCATCGTCGTGGTCGTCATCGTTCTGGCCGCCGCTCTCACGACCGTGATGCTCCGGCCGGGTGGGCTGGGCGGCCGGAGCCTGCACCGGCGCTTCGGGCCCGAGTACGACCGGGTCCTGCGCCGTCACGACGGTGACACCAAGGCCACCGAGAAGGAACTGTCCGAACGGCTGCGCAAGCACGAGGGCCTCACGACCCGTCCGCTGCCGACCCAGGCCCGCGAGGAGTACACGGCCCGCTGGACCGCCGTGCAGGAGCACTTCATCGACTCGCCCGCGAAGGCGCTCGGCGAGGCCGACACGCTGATCGAGAACCTGGCCCGCGACCGCGGCTTCCCGGGCGCGAAGTCCGGCGAGCACTTCGACGCGCTGTCGGTGCACCACGCCCGTCATCTGCACGGCTACCGCGACGCCCATGAGATCGCCGGGCGCGGCGACGACGGCACCTCCACCGAGGAGATGCGCGAGGCGCTCGTCCGGGCCCGCGCGATGTTCGAGGAACTCATCCAGGCAGACGCGGACCGTGCTCCGTCGAACCGCGACGCGGACCCCGAGCGCCTCGACGACGGCGCCGACCGCACCGACGCGCGTGCCGCGGAGAAGCACCACGGCGTGCTCGGCCGCCGGCAGAACTGACGGAACACCGCCGGTACCGACCCCCCGCAGGACCAGGGCCGTGAGGCCGTCAGGCCGCCGGCCCATGCCGTGATCCGTAGTCCACGAGACATCAGCGAACTGTCAGGAGCGCAGAGACGATGAGCGAAGGCCAGGACCAGACCCGCCAGGACCAGATCAGCCAGGACCAGGCCCGCGGCAGCGCCGCGCCGGACCGGAACACCGGCCGGGTCCCAGCCCAGAACCCCGACGAGCCGCCCCGTCCGCCGCGCATTGACGGCGGCCGCACGGACGACCCGCGCAAGGACGCAGCGGCCACGGCCCGCCCGACCGAGGCCCCGCGCACGACGGACCCGGCGCGGACGACGGACGCGGCGCGCACGAACGAGCCGACGCGGACGAACGAGTCCACCCGCACCACCGATGCCACCCGCGCGAGCGAGGCCAAGCACGTGGCCGACCCCACCCGCAGCGGCACCGGTGACGCCCCGCGAACGGGGGACGCCACCCGCGCCACCGACCCGGCGCGTACGACCGAGGCCGCGCGCACCGGCGAAGGCAGCGTCCCCCGCGCCGCCGAGCACACCGCCGAGACCCACACCGCCCGCCACGGCGGAGCCGCGGGCTCGGGCGACGGGCTGGAGGAGCGCCTGCAGCACGCGATGGGCACGTTCGTGGACGAGCCGCGCAAGTCCGTGGAGGAGGCCGACGCCGTTCTCGAGCAGGCCGCCAAGCAGCTCACCGAGAAGCTCGCCGAGCGCCGTCGCACCCTTCGGTCGACCTGGCAGAACGACGACGCCAAGGCCGACACGGAGGAACTGCGCGTCGCGCTGACGCGCTACCGCGACCTGACGCAGCAGCTTCTCAGTATCTGATCAGCGGTCGGGAACGTGAAGCGGCCGGTTCGGGCCGCGCCGCGCCGCCCTCCGGGCGGAGTGGTGGCCATGGGCCCCCGGCGCTAGAGCCCCTCCAGGGCGATCTGGAGGGGCTCTTCCCTTTCGCCCCACCGGCGTACACTGGCTGTGAAGGGTGGTGACGCATGTCGGATGAACTCGCAGACAACCTACGGCGATACCGGCGCGCGAAAGGGATCAGTCAAGAGCAACTGGCGCACCGCGCCGGTCTCTCGGTCGGGCCGGTTCGCAGGATCGAGCAAGGCGACGACGGGGTGCGCATGGAGACCCTTCACGCCATCGCTCGCGCCTTGGAGATCAAGACCTCTGAACTGATGAAGGCCGGACCGCCCGAGCCGGTCAAGCACGACGATCCGAACAGTCTGAACCTGCGCGAGCTGCGCATCGCCCTCACACCGGCCATCGGCCTCCGCTCCGAGGTCACCCCGGTCGGAGCGGAGCCGGACCTTCGCCGCCTTCAGCGGATGACCCGCGACAACGCCGTCCTTTACTTCGGAGACAGCTACCGGAGTATTGCCGCGGATCTCCCGGCACTCATCCGCGGAGCCAATGATGCCGTGGCGTACTACGACTCCGGCGAGGAGCGAGCGCACGCCCTGGTGGCCCGCTCGCAAGCCCTTCAGCTTGCCGGCCGGTACCTGACGCAGATTCGCCAATACGACCTTGCTCACGGGGCTGTGCGTGAGGCCATCGCCGACGCCAAGGCCGCCGGGGACCAACTCGTCGCCGCTTCGGGGGTTGGCGGGATGTGCTGGATGCTGATGCGGACCGAACGCTTCGACGAGGCCGAGGATGTAGCCGTAGCGACCATGGATCTGGTCGAGCCGAAGATCAAGGGCGCCACGTCGGACGCATACGCGACGTGGGGCGGTCTGGCGATGGAGGCAGCCGCAGCGGCGGCGAGGAACAACCGCCCCAACGAGGCCAAGGCGCTTCGCCGTGCCGCAGGCACCGCGGCCAAGGCGGTCGGGGTGACGCACAAGAACCTTCTGCGCCATTGGTCGATGTTCGGACCCGTGACGGCGTCCATGAAGGAACTGGAAGACCTCATGGTGGCCGGGGACGCCCGGGCGGTGGTCCGGAAGTCCGGCGACGAGGAGAACCTGCAGGAGAAGAGCTGGAAGCGGCTTGGCGGCCCCAGCACCAACGACGGCAACCGGTACCACCTCGACCTGGCACGCGCCCAGGTCCGCACAGGTGACGCGACGGGCGCCATGGAGCAACTCGCGCGGCTGGACGAGATCGCACCCGAGTGGTTCCGCCACCAGGCATCGGCCGCCGTCACCTTCGAAGAGATCACCAAGAAGCGCCGCACCCTCACGACAGAGATGCGTGAAGTCGGATCCCACCTGGGCGTATTCGCCTAACTGCACGGCCGCGATGCACTTCTGACGAACCGTCGTCGCAAGTGCATCGGCGTGCGCCTGGTCGGCGCTCATCACGCCCCGTAACTTCGTACTCACGGCGCGAGACCGGTAGGCCGGAGCCGAATCGGCTAACTGGCCGCAAAATCCCAGCAGTTGCGCCGTGGTGAGAGCGAACGAAGGAGCGACGCATGACGAGTCTGTGGGCCACCGCCCCCACCTGGGGTGGGAGCGACGACAAGGACAAGCATCCCGGCACCCCCTGGACCCCGCCGAAGGACCCGCCCAGCCCCGACGGGGGAACCCCGCCCGGCGACGGGAACCGCCGCAGGTGACGCTGAACCCTGCGCAGGTGGAGCGCCCCGGCCGCAAGGAGCTGGGGCGCGTCCTCCTTGAAACGCACTCGATGACGTCGGACTGGGCTCCGACCTTCGCGGCCGTGGACCGGGCCGCGTTCCTGCCGGACCTGATGTGGCCGTTCGACATGGACGCAGGGACAAGCGTCCCGGTGGATCGAACGGCCGACCCCGACACCTGGTACGCCACGGCGGACAGCGACATCCCCATCGTTACCCAGTGGGATGACGGGAAGCACGCGGGCTCCGCACCTGGGGACGTGTCCACCAGCTCCTCGTCCATGCCCTCCGTCGTGTACGCGATGCTTCAGGCCCTGGACGTGGACGCGGGCATGAACGCGCTCGACGTGGGCACCGGTACGGGCGAGACGGCCGGTGCGCTGACGCACCGTCTTGGCGGTGAGAACGTCACCACGATCGAGGTGGACCGCGACGTGTCCGCCCGTGCCCGTGAGCGGCTGTGCGCGGCTGGGCTGTACCCGGTGGTCGTCAGGGGCGACGGGTTCGCCGGATGCGCGGAGCAGGGCCCGTACGACCGCGTTCTGGCCACCGTCGGGCTCCGGGAGATTCCTGGTGCCTGGATCGAGCAGACCCGCCCGGGCGGACTCATCGTCGCCCCATGGGGGACGCACTTCTCCAACGCGGATGCCGTGGTCCGGCTGGTGGTGAAGGACGGCAAGGCGATGGGGAACTTCACGCGCCCCGTGGAATTCATGAAGCTCCGGGCTCAGCGGTCGTCCCGCCCCGACCACGACGACTATCTCGCCACGGGCTCGATGAATGACGCCGACACGTCCCGTACGACGATCACTGAAGCCGAGTTCGTCACCGGTCCGTACACCGCCGCCCCGTTCGCCCTCGGCCTTCGCGTGCCCGACTGCTCGCAGGCCGTGGCCGACAAGCGTGAAGGCGCGCGGCCCGTCTGGTTCTACGGGCTGACCGACAGATCCTGGGCGTGCGTCATGTTCCGGGACGCGGAGAACGAGGCGCGCGTCTGGCAGTCGGGTCCGCGCCGGCTGTGGGACGAGACGGAAGCGGCCTTCCGGTGGTGGGAGGAACAGGGCCGTCCTGAGCACTCGCGGTTCGGGCTCACCGTGACGCGGGAGGGCGAGACCGCCTGGCTCGACGACCCCTCGCGGTCGGTGCGGCCGGAGGACTGATGCCGGCCGGCAGAACGAAGAACGCTCCCCCCGGCCGGGAAGGCCGGGGGGAGCGTCCTGCCGCGCAGTTCCCTGGGCCGGGGCAGGCCCTAACTCTTGGGGGCCGTCTGCTGGACGACCTCGAACGACCACAGGGCGGAGTCCGAAGCGGCCGGCTTGGGCCGCTCGCCGCCGCCCTCACCGCCGCCCGCGCCCGCGCTGCCGCCCGCGCCGCCGCCGTGCGCGCCCGGGCCGCGCATCGAGGTGGACATCCAGTTCTTGAAGTCCTCCTCGCTGCGCCAGCGCGTGTACACGAGGTACTGGTCGGTGCCTTCGACCGGGCGCAGCAGTTCGAACCACTCGAAGCCGTCGGAGTTCTCGACGGAGCCGGCACGCGCCGCGAACCGCTTCTCCAGCGTCTCGCGCATCTCCGCCGAGACGGTCAGGGCATTGATCTTCACGATGCTCATGGCCTCATCCTGCCGTATGCGCCGGCCGGCTCAGCCCTCGTAGCTGACCTGCATCTCCTTGACGCCGTTGATCCAGGCGGAGCGCAGCCGGCGGGGGTCGCCGACCAGCTTGATGTCGGGCATCGCGTCGGCGATGGCGTTGAACATGAGGTCGATCTCCATGATCGCCAGGTTCTTGCCCATGCAGTAGTGCGGGCCGCCGCCGCCGAACCCCAGGTGCAGATTGGGGTCGCGGGTGATGTCGAAGCGCTCGGGGTGGTCGAAGACCTCGGGGTCGTGGTTGGCGGAGGCGTAGAACATGCCGACGCGCTGACCCTTCTTGATCTCCTGACCGCCCAGCACGGTGTCCCGGGTGGCGGTGCGCTGGAAGGACGTGACGGGGGTCGCCCAGCGGACGATCTCCTCGGCGGCGGTGCTCGGCCGCGTCGCCTTGTAGAGCTCCCACTGCTCGGGGTGGGTGAGGAAGGCGTGCATGCCGTGGGTGATGGCGTTGCGCGTCGTCTCGTTCCCGGCGACGGACAGCACGAGGACGAAGAAGCCGAACTCGTCCGTGCTGAGGTTGCCTTCGTCCTCGGCGGCGACCAGCTGGCTGACGATGTCCTTGACCGGGCACTCCTTGCGGGCGGCGGCGAGGTTCATGGCGTACGAGATCAGCTCCATGGCCGACTCGGCGCCCACCTCCTCGGTGATGGCCAGCTCGGGGTCGTCGTAGGCGATCATCTTGTTCGACCAGTCGAAGATCTTGATCCGGTCGTCCTGCGGGATGCCGATCAGCTCGGCGATGGCCTGCAGCGGGAGTTCGGACGCGACCTCGGTGACGAAGTTGCCCGTCCGGCGGCCGCGCGCCTCGGCGACGATGCGGTGGGCGCGGTCGCGGAGCGTCTGTTCCATCTGGCGGATCGCGCGCGGGGTGAAGCCCCGCTGGACGATCTGCCGGACGCGGGTCAGCTCGGGCGGATCCATGTTGAGCATGATCAGCCGCTGCATCTCGATCTGCTCGCGGGTGATGTGCTCGTTGAAGCGGATGACCGCGGTGTTGAGGAACGACGAGTAGACGTCGGGGTTGAGCGAGACCTCTTTGACGTCGGCGTGCCGGGTGACGACCCAGTACCCCTCGTCCTCGAACCCCGCGGTGTTGAAGGGCTGTTCGTTCCACCACACGGGGGCGGTCTGGCGCAGCTGCGCGAGTTCGGGGAGCGGTACCCGCTGCTCGTACACGTCCGGGTCTGTGAAGTCGAAGCCTTCGGGAAGCGCTGGGCAGGGCATCGGCCACTCCATGTCTGACGGTCCATCAGATATGGCTCGAAGGTAGTAACCAGTTCTACAAGTGGCAAGGGGAATGACCGTGTGGATTGGGTGCGGGCCCATGGAGGCTTGTGCACGAGTCTTGCGCGCCGCGCTCCATGGGTAATAAGACTGCAGACAGAACTAGTACGCGTTCTAGTTCTGCCGGAGGCGCCGGGACGCCGACCGGTCGAGGAGAGGACGAGATTCATGGCCGCTGAACCCGTCATCGTCGAAGCTGTACGCACGCCCATCGGCAAGCGCGGAGGCGCGCTCGCCAATCTGCACCCCGCCTACCTGCTGGGTGAGACGTACCGCGAACTGCTCGGCAGGACCGGGATCCAGCCGGACGCCGTCGAACAGGTCGTCGGCGGCACCGTCACGCACGCCGGCGAGCAGTCGATGAACCCCGCACGCAACGCCTGGCTCGCGATGGGACTTCCGTACGAGACCGCCGCGACCACCGTGGACTGTCAGTGCGGTTCCTCGCAACAGGCCAACCACATGGTCGCGAACATGGTGGCCGCCGGAGTGATCGACATCGGCATCGGCTGCGGGGTGGAGGCGATGTCCCGGGTGCCGCTCGGCAGCGGTTCCAAGCACGGGCCGGGCAAACCGTTCCCCGACGAGTGGAACGTCGATCTGCCCAACCAGTTCGAGGCCGCCGAGCGGATTGCCCGGCGGCGCGGGCTGACCCGGGAGAACGTCGACCGGCTCGGCCTCATCTCGCAGGAGCGGGCCGCCCGGGCCTGGGCGGAGGAGCGGTACAAGCGCGAGACGTTCGCGGTGCAGGTGCCCACCAACGAGGAGGAGCAGCAGGCCGGTCAGGGCATGTGGCGGCTGGTCGACCGCGACCAGGGCATGCGGGACACCACCATGGAGGGCCTGGCCAAGCTGAAGCCGGTCATGCCGACCGCCGTGCACACCGCGGGCAACTCCTCGCAGATCTCCGACGGGGCCGCGGCCGTCATGTGGGCCTCCAAGCGCATGGCACGGGCCCTCAAGCTCCGCCCGCGCGCCCGGATCGTCGCCCAGGCGCTCGTCGGCTCCGACCCGCACTACCACCTGGACGGCCCGGTCGACGCGACCCGCGCGGTGCTCGGCAAGGCCGGGATGTCGCTGAAGGACATCGACCTCATCGAGATCAACGAGGCGTTCGCGTCCGTCGTGCTGTCCTGGGCGCAGGTCTTCGACCAGGACCTGGAGAAGGTCAACGTCAACGGGGGCGCGATAGCGCTCGGCCATCCGGTGGGGTCGACGGGGGCGCGGCTGATCGTGACGGCGCTGCATGAGCTGGAGCGCACGGACAAGGAGTTCGCGCTCATCACGATGTGCGCGGGCGGGGCGCTGGCGACGGGCACGATCATCCAGCGGCTGTAGGCCGGGGTTCCGCCCCGGTCCCCGGTCCTCGAGCACCGGACGGCTGCATCAGCCGTCCGGCGTCTGGAAACCGGTGGGCACGTCGAACGCCGCGCGCCGCGTCGCCCGGCGCAGCGCCTTGAGGATCGTCGCGCCGAGCGTGAGCGTGAGGATCGCGGTGACGGCGGCGCGCGGGAGGTCCCAGCCGAGCGAGGTGGCGAGGCAGTACGCGACGAAACGGCGGAGGTTGTCGAGGACCGGGTCGCCGCCGACGTAGGAGATCCCGGAGGACAGCCCGCCGATGGTCACCCAGCCCTGCAGATTCATGACCGTGCCGTAGAAGATCGACGAGAAGACGCCGTAGCAGGCGAGCATCACCCGCTCGCCGCGGCCGCGCAGCGTGTCGGGGCGTGGCAGCAGGCCCGCGCCCATCGCGACCCAGCCCATCGAGAGCATCTGGAACGGCATCCACGGTCCGACGCCGCCGGTGAGCAGCGCCGACGCGAACATCGACACGGCTCCCAGCACGAAGCCGAATCCGGGGCCCAGCACCCGTCCCGACAGCACCATCAGGAAGAACATCGGCTCGATGCCGGCCGTGCCGGCGCCCAGTGGGCGCAGGGCCGCACCGACGGCGGCCAGCACCCCGAGCATCGCGATCGACTTGGCGTCCATCCCGCCGTCCGCGATCGTCGCGATCACCACGGCGATCAGCATCGGCAGCAGCGCGGCGAACAGCCAGGGGGCGTCCTTGCTGTGGGCGAGCCCGGTGCCGGGGTCGGCGAGCAGCGGCCAGCCGAACAGCGCGATGCCGATCGCGGAGATCAGTGCCAGCGCGACGACGGACCGCGGCCCGAGCCGGATGGGGCGTACCTGACGGTCGGCGCGCGGTCGCAGCCCGGGAGACGTTCCGGGTGGTGGTCCGGGAGACGTTCCGAGGGGCGTTCCGGGTGGTGTTGCAGGAGACGTTCCAGGTGGTGTTCCGGGAGGCGTCATGACGACTCCTCCAGGGCCAGCGCGACCTGCGGGACGGTCAGCCAGGGGAGCGGCGCGAGGATCTTGGAGACCTGGGGGGCGAAGCCGGGGGAGGAGACCACGACCTCGGCGGTCGGGCCGTCCGCGACCACCTCGCCGTCGGCCAGGATCACCACCCGGTGGGCGAGTTCGGCGGCGAGCTCGACGTCGTGGGTGGCCAGCACGATCGCGTGGCCGTCCGCCGCCAGCGCCCGCAGCTGGGCGATCAGCCGGCCCTTGGCGGCGTAGTCGAGGCCGCGGGTCGGCTCGTCGAGCAGCAGCAGCGGCGGCCGGGCGGCCAGGACGACGGACAGCGCCAAGGCCAGCCGCTGGCCCTCGGAGAGATCACGGGGATGGGTCTCGTCGAGGACGCCCGGCAGGAGTGCGGTGACCAGCGCGCGGCAGGTGCCGGGCGCGGCCTGCGCGTCCTGGTCGGCGGCCGCGCACTCGCCGGCCACGGTGTCCGCGTAGAGCAGGTCCCGCGGCTCCTGCGGCACCAGGCCCACCTGCCGGATCAGCTCGCCCGGCTTCGTCCTGGACGGGACCAGGCCGCCGACCGTCACCGTGCCGGAGGCGGCCGTGTGCAGCCCGACGAGCGTGGACAGCAGCGTCGACTTGCCCGCTCCGTTGCGGCCCATCAGCGCGACGGCCTCGCCCGGCCGGACGGTCAGCGACACCTGGCGCAGCGCCTCGGTCCTGCCCCGGCGGACGGAGAGCCGGTCGAGCACCGCCACCGGCGCGGCGGCGGCCGGCAGCACGGGCGCGGCCGGGGGAGTACGGTCCGCCAGCCGCTCACGCAGCGGTCCGGCCTTCCGGCGCGCGTCACGCACCGACAGCGGCAGCGGCGACCAGCCCGCGAGGCGGCCCAGCGCCACCACCGGCGGGTGCACGGGGGAGAGCGCCATGATGTCGGCGGGCGCCCCCTGCAGCGGGGCGGCGCCGGGGGCGGGCAGCAGGATCACCTGGTCCGCGTACTGCACGACGCGCTCCAGCCGGTGCTCCGCCATCAGCACCGTGGTCCCCAGGTCGTGGACCAGCCGCTGCAGCACGGCCAGCACCTCCTCGGCCGCGCCGGGATCCAGCGCGGACGTCGGCTCGTCCAGCACCAGCACCTTGGGGTGGACGGTGAGCACCGAGCCGATGGCGACGCGCTGCTGCTGGCCGCCGGAGAGCGTGGCGATCGGCCGGTCCCGCAGCTCGGCCAGGCCCAGCAGGTCGAGGGTCTCCTCGACGCGGCGGCGCATGGTGGCGGGCGCCAGGCCCAGCGACTCCATGCCGTAGGCGAGTTCGTCCTCGACGGTGTCGGTGACGAAGTGCGACAGCGGATCCTGGCCGACCGTGCCGACGACATCGGCGAGTTCGCGCGGCTTGTGCGTGCGGGTGTCACGGCCCGCCACGGTGACCCGGCCGGACAGGACCCCGCCCGTGAAGTGCGGCACCAGGCCGGACACCGCGCCCAGCAGAGTCGACTTACCGACTCCGGACGGCCCGACGAGCAGGCACAGTTCACCCTCGGGGACGGTGAGGTCCACTCCGGCGACGGCGGGCTCCGCGGCGTCGTCGTACCGGACGGAGACCTGCTCGAAGCGGATCACGTGCGGTCCTCCTTCGAGTTCGGCTTGGGGATGACGTGCCGGGTCGGGACGACGTGTGGGGCCGGGACGACGTGCGGGGCCGGCCTGACCTGCGGGGCCGGCCCGACGTGCTGGGCCGGGGACACCAGGGTGGGCCGGGGCGGCGCCGGGGGTGGTGCGACGAACGCCGGCAGCAGCCCGATCAGGATCGAGAGCGCGGGCCACAGGGGCAGCGTGGGCGCGGCGAGCGGGATCGTCGGCGGGGCCAGCGCCAGCGGATCGTGCGAGGCCGCCCAGATCATCAGCCCCGCCACCGCGACCCCGGAGCCCGACACCAGCCAGGCCCGCGCCCCCCACCGGTCGGGCCGGTAGCGGCTGCGGATCGACCGCCGGCCGCCGAGCCGCAGCCCCGCCAGCGCCGAGACCAGCCCGAGCAGCAGCACCGGCACGCCGTACCCGGCGCCGGACGCGGACAGCAGTGCGTACGTTCCCGCGCACACGCCGAGCAGTCCGCCCAGCGTCAGCGCGGCCGTCGTCCGGCGTATCCCGGCCGGCACGTCGGCGGAGCGGCCGTAGCCGCGGGCGTCCATCGCGGCGGCCAGTGCCACCGACCGCTCCAGCGCCCCTTCCAGAACCGGCAGTCCGACCTGCAGCAGCGCCCGCACCCCGCGGTCGTCACGGCCCCGCAGCCGGCGGGCGGCGCGCAGCCGCTGCACATCGGTGACGAGGTTCGGCGCGAAGGTCATCGCCACGACGACCGCGACACCCGCCTCGTACAGCGCGCCCGGCAGCGACTTGAGCAGCCGGGCCGGGTTGGCGAGCGCGTTCGCCGCGCCCACGCAGACCAGCAGGGTGGCCAGCTTCATGCCGTCGTACAGCGCGAACAGCAGACCCTCCGCGGTCACCTTCCCGCCCAGCCTGACCCCCCGCGCCCAGTCGGGCAGCGGGACCTCGGGCAGCCTGAACAGCACGTAGGTCCCCGGGATCGGCGAGCCGAGCAGGACCGCGAAGGCCAGCCGGATCGCCAGCACCACCAGTCCCAGCTTCAGGAACGCCCCGTAGGACTTCGCCCAGGGCGCGTCCGTGCGGCGGGCGGCGACCACATAGCCCGCGACCGCGACCAGCAGCAGGAGCAGCAGCGGATTGGTGGTCCTGGACGCCGCCGTCGCCAGCCCCAGCGCCCACAGCCACCACGCCCCGGCGTGCAGCGCCGTCGACCGGGTGGCGACGGCGGCCCCGCGGCCGGCGGTGTTCCGGCGTACCCCGGTGTTCATCCGCGCCGGCGGCGGGCCTGCCAGAGGGCCGCCCCGCCGAGGGCGAGGACGGCGGCGATGCCGGCGAACCAACCGACCGAGGGACCCCCGCCGTCACCGCCGGAATCGCCCGACGCCTGCGGCGCGGGGCTCTTCGACGCCGATGCCGTGCCGGAGCCGCCGGAGCCTTCGGCGACCGGCTCCCCGCAGCCCGCCTTCGGGTAGCCGGCGATGGCGCACACCATGCCGGCCGAGTTGTAGCGCAGCGGCTTGGCGACGGCGGCGAGCGCGTCGGCGCCCGTCGCGTCGCCCGGGACCTGGGCGCAGGCGGTACGCGGCGCGGGCGGTGCCGCACCGCCGCCCGCGTCGGCGGCGGTGCCGAAGTCCAGCACGAGGGCGATGCGCTTGGTGCCGCCCTTGGGCGGGGTGCCCGTGCAGATCGCGGCGAACGACGTGGCGCCGGGGACATCACGCGGCTTCGAGGAGTCCTGCGCCTCGGCGCTGGCCGCGAAGCGCCAGCCCTCCACCGACCCGTCGGCGGGCCGGTCCAGCGCGGGACCGGTCTGCGCGTACGTCCAGGTGTCGCCGGAGCGCTGCCAGAACGACCAGTAGCGGTACGCGGCGGCCTGCGCGGGCAGGGCGGAGACCGCGAGCAGCGCGCCGAGCGCCAGCAGGACGGCGAGGACCCGCAGCCGGGGGCGCGGCATCAGCCCTGCTTCTTCTTGCGGCCGCTGACGAGGAACCCGACGCCGATGCTGGCGACGAAGAAGACCCCGACGATCCACCAGGTGGCCGAGGAGGACTTGTCGTCCTTCTTCTCGGTCTTGTCGGACGGCGACGGGCTCGCGCTCGCCACGGCGGCCGGCTTCGGGCCGAGGTTGGTCAGCTGCTGGACGAGGTCCGCGCCACCGGCGCTCCGCGGGTCGTTGCCCGTCGCGTGGGCGGCGAGGATCAGCTGGGACAGGGCCGCGGGGTTGCCCTTCGACCAGGTCGCGGAGTTCTTCGCGAGCCAGTCGTACGACGTCTTCGCCGTGTCGCGCTGGTGGATCGCGGCCAGCGCGATCACGGCGTCGGCGGTGGTGCCGTAGTCCGGCGTCGGCTTGTCCGCGCCCGGCGTGACGGCGGTCAGGTGGCCGCCGCCCGCGGTGAGCTGCGTCGTCAGGTACGCGCCGCCGGCCGAGGCGGCACCGTCCGCGTCGAGCTTCTTGTAGGCGTCGGGCGACGCGCAGTCCGGGGCGGTCGCGACCACGTTCGTGGTCGACGGGGCGACGACGAATCCCGCGCCGTGGGCGCCGCGCACCGCGTCGGCGGTGGCCTTGGCGTTCACCGTGAGCTTGCCGTTCATCGGGTAGCCGAAGGCGCCGCGGTCGGCGGCCTTGGCGTCGCAGCCGAACTGGAAGGCCTTGAGGCTGTCCGAGGCCTCCCGGACAGCGCTCTGCGCGCCGATCACGACACCGGTGGAGTTCGGGTCGGAGGCGCCGCCGGGGTTGTACGACCAGCCGCCGTCCTTGTTGCGCACCGAGGTCAGCCAGTCGGTGGCCTTCTTCACGATGGCGTCCTTGCCGCCCAGCGCGGTGAGCGCCTGCACGGCGATGCCCGTCGCGTTGGTGTCCTCCGTCTTGGCGTCGCAGGCCTTCGCCGGGTCGGCCCGGTACGACGGGAAGCCGCCGTCCGCGCACTGCTGACCGGTCAGCCAGGCCACGGCGCTGTCGGCCGGCTTCACCCCGGCGGTGTCCAGCGCCAGCAGCGCGTACGACTGCCGCCACACCCCGTCGTACGTCGGGTCCCCGGTGCCGTAGAGACCCGGCGGCAGCGGGGTGTCGGCGGAGGCCGCGGGCACCGCGGCCATACCGAGCACGGTGGCGGCGGCGAGCGCGGCGGCGCTGCGACGGAGGTTCATGAGGGGTTGATGCCTTTCGCTGAGCGGGTGCGTGGCCGGGCGCACCGCTGCGAGCCCGCGCCATGCGCGGGGCACCGGGCTCCGGCTCCGTTACCTCGACGGTGCCGGTCACCGCCGATACGTCGCCGCATCTGCCGGACCGGGAGCCGCTCCCGTCCGCGCGGGTACTCCGACTCGCCGCCCCTGCCCTGGGGACGGCTCACGGTTGCGGGTCAGTGCCGGATTCGCGCCGGCTTCCCCCGCTCGGACGTGGATGGAATTGTCCCGAACATCGTATGCCCTGCGGGTGCCGCTCCCGGTCCCGGCCCGCCCGTGCCCCGGCCGCCCGTTCCGTCAGACCGCCTGGTACGTGACCGGGTCGGAGCCGGGGACGGCCTCGGCGCGGCCGGCCTTCACCAGCCGCCGCAGATGGGCCTCGGCCTCGGAGACGGCGATGTTGCGGGAGCCGAACGGGATCTGCTCCCAGGGGCGGTTCCACTCCATCACCTCGGCGAGCTGCCAGGGCGTGCGCGGTGCGTCGCTGATCAGTGCCGCCAGCCCGGCGAGCCGCTCCTCGTGGTGGTCGAGCAGCTCCCGCACCCGGCCCGCCGCGTCCTTGAACGCGTACTGGTGGGCGGGCAGCACCTCGTCGGGGTCGAGCCGGCCGATGCGCTCCAGCGAGGCCAGGTAGTCGCCGAGCGGATCGGTCTCGACCTCGTCGTCGGGGTCCTCGTACAGCCCGATGTGCGGGGAGATCCCCGGCAGCAGGTGGTCGCCGGAGAACAACCGCCGGCTCTCCTCCAGGAACAGGCAGACGTGCCCGGGGGTGTGGCCGGGCGTCCAGATGGCGCGCAGCCGCCGGCCGGCGAGGTCCACGAGCTCGCCGGGTTCGATGTCCCGGTCCGGGAGCGCGGGCCGCAGCCCCGGCAGGGTGGTCGGCCGGCCGGCGGCGCGGGCGGCGCGCAGCGGGGCGAGGTGCTCCTCGGGGGCCCCGGCGGCGATGAGCTTCGCCATCATGAAGGACATCCAGCGGGCCGGCTCGGCGGACCGGGTGCGTCGCACCACGTCCGCGTCGGCGGCGTGCATCGCGATCCAGGCCCCGGACACCTCCCGGACCTGCGCGGACAGCCCGTGGTGGTCGGGGTGGTGGTGGGTGATGAGGACGCCGTGCACCTCGGCGACGGAGGTGCCCGCCTCGACGAGACCGGCCTCCAGCGCGGCGTACGAGTCCGGGTCGTCCCAGCCGGTGTCGATCAGCACGGGACCACGGTCGGTGTCCAGGAGATGGACGAGCGTGTGGCCGAGGGGGTTGTCGGGAATCGGGACCGGGATGCTCCAGACCCCTCCGCCGTGGTCGGTCACGCGCACCATCTGGTCCCCTCTCGCCGACGAAGTCATTGCCCACTATAACTAGAACTGGTATCAGTTCTGAAACAGCGTCAGGTATGGGCCGACCCGCAGGAGGCACCAGTAATGACCGACCTCATCGAACACGGACAGCTGTTCATCGGCGGGGAGTTGGTGGACCCGCTCGGCAGCGAGACCATCGAGGTCATCTCCCCGCACACCGAGCAGGTCATCGGGCGGGTGCCGCACGCCTCCCGCGCCGACGTGGACCGCGCGGTCGCCACGGCCCGCAAGGCGTTCGACGAGGGTCCGTGGCCGCGGATGACCCTCGACGAGCGGATCGCCGTCGTCACCCGCATCAAGGACGCGATCGCGGTCCGGTACGACGAGATAGGCCGTCTCATCAGCTCGGAGAACGGCTCCCCCTACTCCTGGAGCATCCTCGCCCAGTCGCTCGGCGCGATGATGGTGTGGGACGCGGCGATCACCGTCGCCCGCGACTTCCCCTACGAGGAGCACCGCACCGGCGTCCTCGGCCCGATCCTGGTCCGCCGCGAGCCCGTCGGGGTCGTCGCGGCCGTGGTGCCGTGGAACGTCCCGCAGTTCACCGCCGCCGCCAAGCTCGCGCCCGCGCTGCTCACCGGCTGCACCGTCGTACTGAAGCCGTCGCCGGAGACCCCGCTCGACGCGTACGTGCTGGCCGAGATCACCAAGGAGGCCGGGCTGCCCGACGGCGTGCTGTCGGTCGTGGCGGCCGACCGGGAGGTCAGCGAGTACCTGGTCGGCCACCCCGGCGTCGACAAGGTGTCGTTCACCGGCTCGGTCGGGGCCGGCCGGCGGGTGATGGAGGTCGCGTCCCGCAACCTCACCCGCGTCACCCTGGAACTGGGCGGCAAGTCCGCCGCCGTCATCCTCCCGGACGTGGACCTGGACACCGCCGTCCCCGGCATCACCTCGGCCGCCTGGATGAACAACGGCCAGGCGTGCGTGGCCCAGACCCGGATCCTGGCGCCGCGCTCCCGCTACGACGAGATCGCCGAGCGCTTCGCCGCGGCGGCCTCCGCGCTGGTCGTCGGCGACCCGCTCGACCCGGCCACCGAGGTCGGCCCGCTGGTCGCCCAGCGTCAGCAGCAGCGCTCGTTCGACTACATCAAGATCGGTCAGGAGGAGGGCGCGAAGGTGCTGACCGGCGGCGGCCGGCCGGCCGGACTGGACACCGGCTGGTACGTCGAACCGACGCTCTTCGGCGATGTCAGCAACTCCATGCGGATCGCCCGCGAGGAGATCTTCGGCCCGGTCATCTGCCTGCTCCCGTACGACGACGAGGCCGAGGCGCTGCGGATCGCCAACGACTCCGAGTTCGGGCTGTCCGGCAGCGTGTGGACCGCCGACGTCGAGCACGGCATCGACATCGCCCGCCAGGTGCGCACCGGCACGTACTCGGTGAACACCTTCAGCCTCGACATGCTCGGCCCGTTCGGCGGCTACAAGAACTCGGGCGTGGGCCGGGAGTTCGGCCCCGAGGGCTTCGGCGAGTACCTGGAGCACAAGATGATCCACCTGCCGGCCGGATACCAGGCGCCGGCCGGTACGGCGGGGGCGGAGGGCTGATGGGCGACCGCTGGCACATCGAGGTGGACCGTACGGTCTGCATCGGCTCCGGCATGTGCGTCAACGCGGCCCCGGACGGCTTCACCCTCGACGGCGCCCGGCAGTCCCACCCCGCCGCCGCCGAGGCCGACGCCTCGGAACAGGTGCTGGCGGCTGCCGAAGGGTGCCCGGTGGAGGCGATCACGCTCACCCTGCTCGCCACCGGTGAGCCGGTCTTCCCGCCCGAGGAGTAACGACCTGGTGCGGAACAGCTGTCCAGCCGCAGGTCAGGACACGTCCTGACGTGCGGCTGCACACCCGTGCATTACGCACATATGCGTTCTGCACGGGTGTTTCGTTACGGACGCGACTGTTCCCCGTTTCGGCCACGTGAAAATCTCAGCACCTCGAGGCCGGAGGGGGAGAGTCATGGACAAGCGGTACGAGGTCTTTTGCCTAGTCGACAGGTATTTCTACGAGACCCCGGACCGCTTGTCCACGGGCTCCGGTTCCGACAAGGGATCCGGTGCGTCGCTCTACGAGCCGGCCCAGCGCCCGGTCCCCGAGGGCTGGCGCACCGGACGCTCCGGTGACTGGCTGCACTTCACGCCGGTGGACGGCGCCGGCGTCCCCAGACCCGGATCGCCCCCGCAGGGGTGGAAGATCCATGTCTCCGCGTGTCTGGAAAACGCCGAGAAGACCATCGCGAAGGTTTGGGACCACTGCGTCCCGCGCGGCATACCGTTCAAGTTCGTACCCGGCCCCTACGCCCTGCACCTGCGCAACTCCAAGTACGCGGGACGGGCGTCCAGCGGCAAGTGCATCACCATCTACCCTTCGGACGACGAGCAGTTGCACACGATCCTCCGGGAACTGGAGGACCTGCTCGGCGGCGAGGCCGGCCCGTACATCCTCAGCGACCTGCGCTGGAACCAGGGACCGCTCTACGTCCGCTACGGCGGATTCGTCCAGCGGTACTGCGTGGACGGCTCGGGTGTGCTGGTCTCCGCGGTCGAGGACGGCGACGGGGTGCTCGTACCGGACCGCCGGGAGCCGGCCTTCCACATCCCGCCGTGGGTGACGCTGCCCGCGTTCCTCCAGCCGCACCTGGACGCCCGCAACGCCACGACCACCAACGACCTCCCGTACCGCATCGAGAGTGCCCTGCACTTCTCCAACGGCGGCGGTGTCTACACCGGCCAGGACGTGCGGACCGGCGAGAAGGTCGTCCTCAAGGAGGCCAGACCGTACGCCGGGCTGGCCGCGGACGGGGCCGACGCCGTCGCCCGGCTGGAGCGCGAGAAGACCGCCCTGGAACGGCTGTCGGGGCTGGGCATCGCCCCCGAGGTCCGCGACTGGTTCGTGCTGGGCGACCACCGCTTCCTGGTGATGGACTTCCTGGAGGGCCGCACCCTCAACTCGTTCTTCGCCCAGCGCCATCCGCTGATCTCCATCGATCCCGACCCCACGGCCGTCGCCGACTACACCGACTGGGCGCTGGGCATCCACGCGGCGGTCGAGGAGGCCGTCGCCGCCGTGCACAGCCGCGGTGTGGTCTTCAACGACCTGCACATGTTCAACATCATGGTCGGGCCCGACGAACGGTCGGTCTCGCTGCTGGACTTCGAGGCCGCCGCGCACATCGACGAGCACACCCGCCAGGCCCTGGCCCACCCCGGCTTCATCGCCCCGGCGGACCGCAGGGGCTTCGAGGTGGACCGGTACGCGCTCGCCTGTCTGCGGCTGGCGCTGTTCCTGCCGATGACGACGCTGCTGGTGGTGGACCGCGACAAGGCCGTACACCTGGCCGACGTGATCGCCGAACAGTTCCCGGTGCCCAGGGAGTTCCTCGACGAGGCTGTCGAGACCATCACCGGAACCAGTCCCACCACCCGGGGCCGGACCCCGTACGTACCCGTGGAGCCGGCCGACTGGCCGCGCAGCCGCGACTCGATGGTCGCCGCGATCCTCGCCTCGGCGACCCCGGAACGCGACGACCGGCTGTTCCCCGGCGACGTCGCCCAGTTCTCCGACGGCGGCGGGATCGGGCTGGCGCACGGCGCCGCCGGTGTCCTGTACGCCCTCGCCGAGACCGGCGCCGAGCGGTACGAAGCCGGTGAGGAATGGTTACTGCGCCATACCGACCCGCCGCCGCCCGGCACCCTGCTCGGCCTCTACGACGGGCTGCTCGGCACCGCGTTCGTCCTCGACCGGCTCGGCCACACCCCGCGCGCGCTCGATCTGACCGAGCGCGTACTGGGCGAGAACTGGCAGCGCCTGGTGCCCGACCTGTACGGCGGTCTCGCCGGTGTGGGACTGGCCCTTGAGCACCTGTCCAGGACCACCGGCGAGAGCGGACTGCGGGACCGGGCCGTGGAGGCCGCCCAGTTGCTCGCCGACCGGCTGGCCGGCGAGCCCGGTACCCACACCGGGCTGCTGCGCGGCGCCACCGGCTCCGCCCTGCTCTTCCTGCGCCTGTACGAGCGGACCGGCGCGCCCGAGCTGCTCGACCTCGCCGCGACCGCGCTGCGCCAGGACCTCGCCAAGTGCGGCCAGGACCGGGAGGGCACCTGGCTCGTCAACGAGGGCTTCCGCACCATGCCCTATCTCGGAGCGGGCAGCGTCGGCATCGGCATGGTCCTCGACGACTATCTCGCGCACCGCCCCGACGAGGAGTTCGAACGGGCGCGGGCCGGGATCCTGCCCGCCGCGAGATCGCGCTACTACGCACAGCCCGGACTGTTCAACGGACGGGCCGGCATGATCCTGCACCTCGGCCGCACGACGGCCCCGGACGCGGCTCCCGGCCACCTCGCCGCCCAGATCGCCGCACTCTCCTGGTACGCGATGCCCTATCAGGGCCAGCTCGCCTTCCCCGGCGACCAGATGATGCGGCTCTCCATGGACCTCAACACCGGAACGGCCGGCTGCCTGCTCGCGCTCGGCGCGGCACTGGGCGAACAGCCCGCGGCCCTCCCGTTCCTCCCGCCGCTCACGCGGCCCCAGAGCAGCCCCTTCACCGGGGCTGGAACAACATCAACCCCGTCCCCATGATCGAAAGGACTACACCATGGCACTTCTCGACCTTCAGAGCCTGGAAATCCCGCAGGGCCACGGCGGCGGCGGCGGCGGTGGCGGCGACCTCAGCACCGCGAGCCTCCTCCTCTGCGACACCAACAGCCACGGCAGTGTTCTTCTCTGCCTGTGACACCAGTAGGTAGTTGAGCACGGACGCGGTCCCGGGCGGCAGCACGCCGCCCGGGACCGTGTCCGTCACCGCGAACGAGGTGAGGACCTCCACCACATGGCGACCTCCACCGGTACGGAGACCAGCGGGACCAGCGGGACCAGCGGGACCACCGGGACCTCCACCGCGGCCGAGGCCGACCGGCTGCTGCGCGCGGCGGTCCGGCACAGCGCGGGCCGCAGCGCCGCGCTCTGTCTGTGCACCACCGCCTCCGCGTTCATCGGGCTGGCCCTCCCGGCCGCCCTCGGCCGGACCCTGGACCTGCTGCTCACCCGCGACAGCGGCCCGCAGGCCACCCACTGGATCCTGCTGTGCACCGCCCTCACCTGCGTACTCGTCCTCCTCGACGCGGTCGACGGGCTGATCACCGGCGTCACCAACGCCCGCGGCACCGCCTGGGTACGCGGTCGGCTGCTGCGCCACGTACTGGCCACCGGACCGCGCGCCACCTCCCGCTTCCCGCCCGGCGACCTGGTCGCCCGGCTGATCGGCAACGCCGCGCACGCCGGGACCGCCCCGGCCGCGCTCGCCACGCTGCTCGCCACCGTGATCACCCCGGTCGGCGGCCTCGTCGCGCTCGCCCTCATCGACCCCTGGCTCGCCGTCGCGTTCCTCGCCGGCCTGCCGGTCCTCGCCCTGACCCTGCGGGCCTTCGTCCGCCGCGCCACCGACAGCGTCGCGCGCTACCAGACCGCCCAGGGCGAGATCGCGGGCCGGCTCGTCGAAGCGCTCGGCGGCGCCCGCACCATCGCCGCCGCCGCGACCACCGAACGCGAGATCGCCCGGGTCCTGGAGCCGCTGCCCGAACTGCGCCGCCAGGGGCTCCGGATGTGGCAGGTCCAGGGCCGCTCCAACGCCCAGGCCGCCATCATCGTCCCGCTGCTGCAGATCGCCGTCCTCGCGGTCGGCGGGCTCCGGGTCTCCCAGGGGCACTTGAGCGTCGGCGAGCTGCTGGCGGCCTCGCGGTACGCCGTGCTCGCCACCGCGCTCGGCATGGCCGTGGGCCAGATCAACGGCCTGGTCCGCAGCCGCACCGCCGCCCGCCGGCTCGCCGAACTGCTCGCCGAACCGGCCACCGCGTACGGGACCGGACACCTACCGGCCGGCGGCACGGGACGGCTCGAACTGCGCGGCATCACCGCGGTACGGGGCGGCCGCGCCGTCCTGGACGACCTCGATCTGACGCTGCCCGGCGGCACGTCCGTGGCCCTCGTCGGACGGTCCGGCACCGGCAAGTCCGTGCTGGCCGCGATCGCCGGACGGCTCGCCGACCCGGACCGGGGAACCGTGGAGCTCGACGGCGTACCGCTCGACGGGCTCTCCCACGACGAACTGCGCGGCGCCGTCGGCTACGCCTTCGAGCGCCCCGCGCTGCTGGGCGGCACCATCGGCGGCACCATCGCCTTCGGCATTCCCGAGCCCGCCGGGGCCGCGGTCACCGAGGCCGCCCGCACCGCCTGCGCCGACAGCTTCATCCGGCTCCTGCCCGAGGGGTACGCCACTGCCTGCGGTGACGCGTTCCTGTCCGGCGGCGAGTCGCAGCGGCTGGGCCTCGCCCGCGCCTTCGCGCACCCGGGCCGGCTGCTGATCCTCGACGACGCGACGTCCAGTCTTGACACGGTCACCGAGTTCCGGGTCACGGCGGCGCTGCTGAGCCCGACCCCTGACCGCTCCCGGCTGATCGTCGCGCACCGCGCCTCCACCGCCGCCCGCGCCGATCTCGTCGCCTGGCTCGACGACGGCCGCATCCGCGCCATCGCCCCGCACGACCACCTCTGGCGGCTGCCGGAGTACCGGGCGGTGTTCCACGCCCCGACCGATACCGATACCGATACCGATCCCGATGCTGGTGCTGAGCGCGATTCTGAGCGCGATCGGGAAGGGGCGGCGGAGGAGGCGGGATCGTGGTGACGCGGCGCGGCGGCCGGGCCGGCTCCGGCCTGCGGGCCGAGGGGATCCGCTTCCTGCGGCGGCGGCCGCGGGTGGTCGGCGCGCTCCTCGGGTGGTCGGTGCTGGAGGCCGTCGAGACGTTCCTGACCGGATTCGCGCTGGCGCGGGCCCTGGACGACGGGTTCCTCGCCGGGCGCGCCGGGGTGGGTCTCGGCTGGCTGGGGCTGGCCGCGCTGGCCGTGGCGGCGGGCGCGTTCGGGACCGGCCGGGTCTACCGCGCGGTCGCGGCCCTGGTGGAGCCGCTGCGTGACGGCCTGGTGCGGCGGGTGGTGGCCCGCGGTCTGGACGACGCCGTACGCGACCCGCACGGCGCGGACACCGCGGTCGTCTCCCGGCTGACCCAGCAGGTCGAGATCGCCCGCGACACGTTCGCCGGTCTCGTCATGGTGTCGCGGTCGTTCCTGTTCACCGTCGCGGGCGCCCTCATCGGACTGCTCTCGCTGGCCCCCGTCCTGCTGCTCGTCGTCGTGCCGCCGCTGTTCGTGGGGCTCGGGCTCTTCTGTCTGACGCTGCGGCCGATGAACCGCCGCCAGGCGGCCTTCCTCACCGCGAACGAGGACGTGGCCGAGAGCCTGGGCGCGATGGCCGCCGGGCTGCGCGACATCGCCGCCTGCGGCGCGGAGGAGCGGATGACGGCGGAGGCCGCACGGCGGATCGACACCGAATTCCGCGCGTCACGGGTCCTCGCCCGCTGGGGAGTGCTGCGCGCCCTGGCCCTGGGCGTCGGCGGCCGGCTCCCCGTCGTGCTGCTGCTCGCCTCGGCGCCGTGGCTGCTGGGGAGAGGGGTGACCGCGGGCGCGCTGGTCGGCGCCCTCGCCTACCTCACCCAGTCGCTGCTGCCGGCACTCCAGAGCCTGACCCAGGGGCTGGGCACGGCCGGCTCGCGCTTCGTCGTCGTCCTCGGCCGTCTGGTACCGCAGGCCGCCGCACCGGACCCGGCGGACGCACCGCCTGTCGGGGATGCGCCGTACGTGCCCGCCCTCAGGGACGTACCCGCCGCCCCCGCCGTGGAGTTGCGCGGTGTCACCTTCGCCTACGGGGAACTGGCCGAGCCGGTGGTCCGGGAGCTGGACCTCGTGGTGCCGCGCGGCTGTCATCTGGCGGTCGTCGGGCCGAGCGGGATCGGCAAGTCGACCCTCGCGGGGCTCATCGGGGGGCTGCTGCGCCCGGGCGCGGGCGTGGTGGAACTCGGTGGGCGGCCACTGCGGGAGCGGCCGGCCACCGAACTGCCGGGGATGCGGGTGCTGATCCCGCAGGAGGCGTACGTCTTCGCCGGCAGCGTCCGCGACAACCTGTCCTACCTGTGCCCGGGACCCGAGCCGGTCTCCGACAGCCGGCTGCGGGCGGCGGCCGGGGCCGTCGGGATGGCGGAACTGCTGGACCGGATGGGCGGGTTGGACGGCATCGCGGAGCCGGGCACGTTGTCCCAGGGGGAGCGGCAGCTGCTGGCGCTGACCCGCGCCTATCTGTCGCCCGCGCCGCTGGTGCTGCTGGACGAGGCGACCTGCCATCTCGACCCGGCGGCGGAGGCCCGTGCGGAACGGGCCTTCGCACTCCGCCCCGGCGGTGGAGCGCTGATCGTGATCGCGCACCGCATCAGCTCGGCGCGGCGCGCGGACCGGGTGCTGGTCATGGACGGCACGCATACGGTCTGCGGCGGCCACGAGGAGCTGCTGGAGCGGTCCGCGCTCTACCGGGACCTGGTGGGGAACTGGTCAGAGCCAGCCGGCCACCCGGGATATTCGTATGGCGTCGACCCGGTTCCGGGCGCCCGTCTTGCGGGTGATCGCGGCCATGTAGTTGCGCACGGTGCCGTTGCACAGGTGCAGGACGCGGGCGATCTCGCCGATGGACGCGCCCTCGGCGGCGAGTGACAGCACGCTCAACTCACGGGGTGTCAGCGGAATGTCGGCGGCCTGGAGGAAATCAAAAGCGAGCGAATTGTCGACGAAACGTTCCCCCGTAGCGACTCTCCTGATCCCGCGGACCAGTTCCTCGGGCGGTGCGTCCTTGTTGACGAACCCCAGCGCACGCGCCTGCGAAGCGCGGCGCAGCAGCCCCGGGCGGCTCGCGGTGGCCAGCACGAGCAGCGCGCATTCCTGGCCGACCGCGTAGTCCTGTAACTCCGTCAGCTGGGCCACGTTGCCGTGTTCGGCGCCGGGACACTCCACGTCGACCACGCACACTTGAGGCCGTAACGAGCGGGCGCGTCTTGGTGCGTTGCGCCATGGTGTGGCCACCACTTCGATGTCATGTTCCCTGCCCAGCAGCGCCGCGAGCGCGGATCGCATGAGCCATGTGTCATGTACTAGTAAAACCCGGATCACATTTGCCCCTTCGAGAACCCCGTGGACCGGACCGTGCGAGCAACCCCATTCGTACCCGCGATGTCGTCAGGGATGGCCCCGCAATCCGGCCAAGGAGATGCACGGAGGCGCATTCCGTGCGCCCATGTGCCCCCCGCACGCCGGGAATGTGCGTGCGACAGGGGCCACCTGGGGGTGCCTCCGGCACATCCCCCCGGCCGGTATCGCCAGGTCCCGGGCGTGCCGTTCCTGAGGCGCCTTCTCAGCCGCGCGGCTCCGGCGCCGTCAGGTCGATCAGCCGGCACACAGTTTCGATGTCTATCTTCACCTGGGCGATGGAGGCCCGGCCGGAGAGCCAGGTCACCAGGGCCGAGTGCCAGGTGTGCTCGATCACCCGGACCGCGGAGAGCTGGTCGGCGGTGGGCGGGCCGTCCAGGCCCATCGCGTCCAGGATGATCGCGGTGGTGAGCCGGGAGACCGTGTCGACCTCGGGGCTCACGGAACGGTCGGCGAACGTCAGGGCGCGCACCATGGCGTCGGCCAGATGCGGCTCGCGCTGCATCGCACGGAAGGCGCGCATCAGCGTCTCGGCGACCCGGTCGGCCGGCTCGGCGGTGTCCGGCGGACGCTTGCGCAGCGTCTCGTGCATCTGGCCGAGCTGGTCCTGCATGGTGGCGACCAGCAGATGGATCTTGGACGGGAAGTAGCGGTAGAGCGTGCCGAGCGCGACGCCCGAGTTCTCGGCGACCTCACGCATCTGCACCGCGTCGAAACCGCCGCGGCAGGCGAGCTGCGCGCTGGCGTGCAGGATGCGACGGCGGCGCGCCTCCTGACGTTCGGTCAGCAGGGGCGACGACGGAGTCGGCGGCTTGGGTTCTGTTGTCATATGTCCCATTCCGTGACATTCCATCCGTAATCCGCGGTCACCGTGGCACTGCGTTGCATGATGGCAGGACAGATGTCGTGGTGCGAATCACCTGGTCCGCCTCATTCGGGGCCGTGCCGCTGCCGGTAGATTCGGTTCTGAACGTTCGAGTCTGAAACTTGTTCTAGATTAGCGCGACCGGTTACGCTCCGGCGGAAGTGAGTGAGAAGGGGGCCGGGAGTGACCGTTGAGGCCATGCCACTACGGATCGCGCTGCTCACCTACAAGGGGAACCCCTTCTGCGGGGGCCAGGGCGTCTACGTACGCCATCTCTCCCGTGAGCTCGCCCGGCTCGGCCACACCGTCGAGGTGATCGGTGCCCAGCCCTATCCGGTGCTCGACGCCGTCGGTGCCGGGGTGACCCTCACCGAGCTGCCCAGCCTGGACCTGTACCGGCAGCCGGACCCGTTCCGCAATCCCCGGCTGCGCGAGTACCGCGACTGGATCGACGCGGTCGAGGTCGGCACGATGTGGACCGGTGGCTTCCCGGAGCCGCTGACGTTCTCGCTGCGCGCCCGGCGCCACCTGGCGGCCCGGCGCGGCGAGTTCGACGTGATCCACGACAACCAGACGCTCGGCTACGGGCTGCTCGGCCTGGGCACCCCGCTGGTCACCACGATCCACCACCCGATCACCGTCGACCGGCGGCTGGACCTGGCCGCGGCGCCCAGCTGGAAGCGCCGGCTGTCGGTGCGCCGCTGGTACGGCTTCACGCAGATGCAGAAGCGCGTCGCGCGCCGGCTGCCGTCCGTGCTGACCGTCTCCGGCTCCTCCCGCGCCGAGATCGTGGAGGACCTGGGGGTGCGGCAGGACCGCGTCCACGTCGTCCACATCGGCGCCGACACCCGGCTCTTCTCGCCGGACGCCTCGGTGCCCGAGATCCCCGGCCGGATCGTCACCACCTCCAGCGCCGATGTGCCGCTGAAGGGCCTGGTCCACCTCGTCGAAGCGCTCGCCAAGCTCCGCGCGGAGCGACCCGACGCGCATCTCGTCGTCGTCGGCAAGCGCGCCGAGGACGGACCGGTCGCCGCCGCCATCACCCGGTTCGGCCTCGAAGGCGCCATCGACTTCGTCAAGGGCATCACCGACGCCGAACTCGTCGACCTCATCCGCGGTGCCGAGGTCGCCTGCGTCCCCTCGCTCTACGAAGGCTTCTCACTGCCCGCCGCCGAGGCGATGGCCACCGGCACCCCGCTGGTCGCCACCACCGGCGGCGCGATCCCCGAGGTCGCCGGGACCGACGGCGAGACCTGTCTCGCCGTACCGCCCGGTGACGCCGGCGCGCTCGCCACCGCCCTGGGCCGGCTGCTCGGGGACGCGGACCTGCGGCGCCGCCTCGGCGTGGCCGGCCGGCAGCGCGTCCTCAGCCGCTTCACCTGGGAACAGGCCGCCATCGGCACGGCCGAGCACTACCGAGCGGCGATCGCCGCCCAGTCCGCCGCCCCCGCCCCGACCCACCGGACGAAAGCAGAGGCTCCGTGCTGACCGTCGACTTCTCCCGTTTCCCGCTCGCCCCTGGCGACCGGGTCCTCGACCTGGGCTGCGGCGCCGGAAGGCACGCCTTCGAGTGCTACCGGCGCGGCGCCAATGTCGTCGCCCTGGACCGCAACGGCGACGAGATCCGCGAGGTCGCGAAATGGTTCGCGGCGATGAAGGCGGAGGGCGAGGCCCCGGCCGGCGCGTCCGCCGTCGCGATGGAGGGCGACGCGCTCCAGCTGCCGTTCCCCGACGACAGCTTCGACGTCGTGATCATCTCCGAGGTCATGGAGCACATCCCGGACGACAAGGGCGTACTCGCCGAGATGGTGCGGGTGCTGCGGCCCGGCGGCCGGATAGCGATCACCGTGCCGCGCTTCGGCCCGGAGAAGATCTGCTGGGCGCTCTCCGACGCCTACCACGAGGTCGAGGGCGGCCACATCCGCATCTACCGGGGCGACGAACTGCTCGGCAAGATGCGCGAGGCCGGCCTCCAGCCCTACGGCACCCACCACGCGCACGGACTGCACTCCCCGTACTGGTGGATCAAGTGCGCCGTCGGCGTCGACAACGACAAGGCCCTGCCGGTGAAGCTGTACCACAAGCTCCTGGTCTGGGACATCATGAAGAAGCCGCTGGCCACCAAGGTCGCCGAGCAGGCGCTCAACCCGCTGATCGGCAAGAGCTTCGTGGCCTACGCCACCAAGCCGCACACCCCCGTGCTGGATGCGCGGGTGGAAGCGTGACGAGTCCCGGACGTACCGAACACCTCGTCCTGCCCGGAGTCCTGACCGCCGAGCAGGCCGAGCTGACCGTGGCCGGCATCGCCGCGATCCAGCGGGCCGACGGCGCCATACCGTGGTTCACCGGCGGGCACCTCGACCCGTGGGACCACGTCGAGGCGGCCATGGCCCTGGACGCGGCGGGCGAACACGGCCGCGCCGAGGCCGCGTACCGCTGGCTCGCCGACCGGCAGAACGCCGACGGCTCCTGGTACGCGTCCTACTCGTACGCGGGCGACGTGCCCGGTGCGGACGCGGCCGTGGCGCCCGGGGAGCCCCTCGACCGGACCCGCGAGACCAACTTCGTCGCCTACGTGGCCGTGGGCATCTGGCACCACTACCTGTCCACGGGCGACGACGCCTTCCTGGAACGCCTCTGGCCGACCCTCTCCGCCGCCGTGGAGTTCGTGCTGGCGCTCCAGCTGCCCGGCGGCCAGATCGCCTGGAAGCGCGACGACGACGGCAGCTTCCCCGAGGAGGCGCTGCTCACCGGCTCGTCCTCGATCTACCAGGCGCTGCGCTGCGCGCTGGCCGTCGCGGACTACCGCGAGGAGCCGCAGCCCGACTGGGAACTGGCGACCGGCCTGCTCGGTCACGCGGTGCTGCACCACCCCGAGCGCTTCCTCGACAAGGGGCGCTTCTCCATGGACTGGTACTACCCGGTGCTCGGCACCGCGCTGCGCGGCCCCGCCGCCAAGCAGCGCATCGAGGCGCTGTGGGAGACCTTCGTGGTGCCCGGCCTCGGGGTCCGCTGCGTCTCGGACCGGCCCTGGGTCACCGGCGGGGAGAGCGCGGAACTCGCCCTCGCCCTGTGGGCGATGGGCGAGTCCGATCGCGCGGTGGAGATCCTCGCCGACATCCAGCACCTGCGCACCGGGGACGACGGGATGTACTGGACGGGCTACGTCTACGACGACGACGCCGTCTGGCCGGAGGAACGTACCTCCTGGACGGCCGGCGCACTGCTGCTCGCGGTGGCCGCGCTCGGGGGGACGAGGCGACCACCGCGGTCTTCGGGGGCGAGCGGCTCCCGATCGGCCTGGCTCCGGACGACGCGGGCTGCTGCTAGGACGTACGGCCGTGCTGTCAGGGGACGTTGCCGCCAGGGCTCGGCCGGGCTCCGGCGGCCGGCCTTCCGGCCGGTTTCTTCCGCGCCGCCGGATCAGGCCCGATTGACCCGGCCGGCCACGGCATGGCCGATGACCAGGTAAACGACGGCCGGCAGGCCGTAGTTCAGCACGGTGCGGAGTTTGTCCGAATCCATGGTGAACAGGTCGAGGGACCAGCCCGCGAGCCAATTCGCTGAATGGTGGACCCAGTTGACCAGGTCATTGGCCCTGTTGGCGTCGAGCAGATACATGAGTATCCACAGGATCAGGATCAGGGCCGCGACATCTGCGACGATCAGAATGATCGCCGCTGCGGGATTGCCTCGGTAGCGTCTGGACATAACCCTCGCCTTGCCCCGTTAGGCTGGTTGAAACTGCTGGTGGAAAATCCTTTCGATATGAAGTAGACGAGGGATGGCGGCGCATGGCCTGGCTGGAGCACGAGGCGTACTGCACGGCGATCGTCGAGGAGACCGCCCGGCTGCGTGACACACTCCGCGGTTCCGACCCCGGCGCCAAGGTGCCGACCTGCCCGGGCTGGACCCTGCACGAGCTGGCGGCCCACGTCGGCCAGGCGCACCGCTGGGCGGAGACGATCGTCGGCACCAGGGCCGAGAAGTACCTCCCCGAGAACCAGGTGCCGGACTACGAGGCACCCGCCGGCGAGAAGCTCGACAGCTGGCTGGCCGAGGGTGCCGAGCGGTTCGCGGCCACGCTGCGCGAGGCCGGTCCCGAACTGCCGGTATGGACCTGGGCGCGGCCGCAGCAAGCGGGCTTCTGGGCCCGCCGGATGGTCCTGGAGACCCTGGTGCACCGGGCGGACGCGGCGCTGGCCACCTGGAGCGAGTACCACGCACCGGCCGAGCTGGCCGCGGACGCGATCGACGAGTGGCTGGAGATCATCACCGATCCGCTCGCGGTCGAGCAGACCCCGGAACTCGTCGAACTGCGCGGCCACGGACAGACCCTGCACCTGCACGCCACCGACAGCCCGGCCGGGCTGGTCGCCGAATGGGTGATCGAACGCGGCCCGGAATCCGTCACCTGGCGGCGCGAGCACGCCAAGGGCGACGTGGCCCTGCGCGCTCCCCTCACCGACCTGCTGCTCGCCTTCTACCGGCGGCTGCCGCTGGACAGCGACCGCGTGCAGGTGCTCGGCGACCGCGAGCTGCTGGACCACTGGCTGGCGCGTACGGCGTTCTGAACGGCCCGGACGGCCCGGACGGCCACCGGCAACCGGGCCGGCGGTCCCGGCGCCCGAGTGGCGGGGGTGTGCCGGCCGGGTGATCCTGCGAGGACGTGTGCCCCGTACGTCCTCGGAGGTCGACCGTGCCGAATGGCATCCCCTTGCGCCGCCTGCTGACCGCGCTGCTGCTCTGCGGTGCGCTCCTCACCGCGACGACCGCGTGCAACGACAAGGCGAAGAGCGAGGTGTCCGGCAGCCCGACGCCGTCGACCACGGTGGAGCAGCAGAAGCTCGCCAAGACCCGCTTCGTCGCGAACGCCGGGCTCGCGGCGGGCGCCACCTATCAGTGGATCATCAAGCCGTACCGCGCCGGGACGTTCAAGAAGGGCGCGGACGGCCGGACGTTCGCCCTGGTCAAGGGTGGTCTGGCCGGGGCGTTCGCCTACAACCGGCTGAAGGCCGCGGCGGACAACGCCAAGGGCGACCCGACGCTCTCCAAGCTGGTGGCCCCGCTGACCGCCGGAATCGCCGCCCTCAAGGACCTGCCCAGCAAGCTGCGCAAGGGCGATTCGACGGACGACGTGGTCAGCACGTTCCAGAAGACGATCGACGGTGTGAAGGAGGCGGGCAAGCAGGCGGGCGCCGAGGTCAAGGACCAGATCCCGTCGGCGAGCCAGCTCGGGGGCTAGATCGTCCCCGCTAGCCGTTCAACTCGGCGAGCACACGCAGGGTGTCGGGATCGGGCGCGGTCACCAGCAGGTCGGTGACCGGGCCCGACCGCCACATCTCCAGCCGCTCCGCGATCCGCTCCCGCGGCCCGACCAGCGAGATCTCATCGGCGAAGGCGTCCGGAACGGCCAGCACCGCTTCCTCCCGGCGCCCGTCCAGAAAGAGCCGCTGGATGTGCCGGGCCTCCTCCTCGTACCCCATCCGGGCCATCAGGTCGGCGTGGAAGTTCTTCGCCTGGGCACCCATCCCGCCGATGTAGAAGCCGAGCATCGCCTTGACCGGCAGCAGCCCCTCGGCCACGTCGTCGCACACCTGGGCCCGCACCAGGGGCGCGACCATGAAGTCCTCGGGGGCCTCGGCCAGTGACAGCTCGTAGACGTCGGTACGCATCGGCGACCAGTACAGCGGCATCCAGCCGTCCGCGATCCGGGTCGTCTGGGCGATGTTCTTCGGACCCTCGGCGCCGAGCAGAATCGGCAGATCGGCCCGGAGCGGATGAGTGATCGGCTTGAGCGCCTTACCGAGCCCCGTACCGTCCTCGCCGGAATACGGATGGCTGTGGAACCGCCCGGCCAGCTCGACCGGCCCCTCCCGCCGGAAGACCTGCCGCAGCACGTCCACATACTCGCGGGTCGCGGTCAGCGGGCTCTTCGGGAACGGCCGCCCGTACCACCCCTCGACCACCTGCGGCCCGGACAGCCCGAGCCCCAGCAGCATCCGGCCGCCGGACAGATGATCCAGGGTGAGTGCCTGCATCGCGGTGGCGGTGGGGGAGCGGGCGGCCATCTGCGCGATGCCCGTCCCCAGCTTGATCCGCGACGTGTGCGCCGCGATCCAGGTCAGCGGAGTGAAAGCGTCCGAACCCCACGCCTCGGCGGTCCACACGGAGTCGTAACCGAGGCGTTCGGCCTCCTGCGCGAGTTCCACATCGCGCGGCCGCGGCCCACGCCCCCAGTAGCCGAGTGCCAGCCCGAGCCTCATGGCGTGCCGCCTCCTTGATAACTGACGATGCGTCAGATCAGGACTGTACGGCACCGGTCGGGGCGGCGAAAGACATGAGCCCCCGCCCGGATTCCGGGCGAGGGCTCACACGTCGGTCGCGAACGTCAGCCGCGCTGAATGCCGCTCGTGTCCTGCAGCACGCCACGCCGGCCGTCCTGCGTCTGCGCGATCAGCGCCGCACCCCGCTGCTCCACCGCCAGGTACCACGTACCCGGCGCCAGCTCGGCGATCGGCGTCGGCGAACCGTCCTCCGCGAACAGCGGACGCGGCACCGGCACCGCGAACCAGAACGCCGTGAAGTCCGAGGAACCGGACTGCGGCGGCTGGCCCTGTGCCGGCTGCTGCGACTGCGGGGCCGGTGCGGGCGCGGGCGCCTGGCCGCCGAAGGCATGCGGCTGGGGCTGCGGCTGTCCGCCGAACGACGGGTCGGGCGCCGGAGCGCCGGGGTAGCCGTAGCCACCCGGCTGCGGCATACCCGGCTGCGGCATGCCCGGCTGGCCCAGACCCGGCTGCGGCGCACCGTAGGGCGCGCCACCGTACGGCTGCGGCTGCTTCGGGGCGCCCATCAGCGGGGCCTGCAGGGCCGGAAGGCGGGACGACAGCACCGCGAGGACCGCGAACGCGATGCCGAAGACGAGCGTCAGCCAGGCGCCGGCGCCCTTGCTGATGTTGTCGCCGTCGCCGCCGTGGCCCACGTCCGGGATGACGGTGGAGAACGCCGACCACAGCGCCGCCCAGCCGACGAAGACGGCCAGCGCGGTGCCCCACTGCTCCAGGGTCAGTCCCGCCACCTGGCGGCCCGCGGGCACCATGGCCCGGCCGAGCACGATCAGGGCCGCCGCCGCGAGGGCGGCGAGGGTCACGGTCGGCAGCAGCGGGAACAGCGCCGCGCTCCACGTACTGACCGTCTCGTCGGATCCTGAACCAACATCGATGGAGAAGAACGGCAGGAACGAAGCGATCAGCAGCAGCACCGCTGCTCCGATCACCGCGCCGTCTCCTCGGGACAGGGAGCGGATGTTCACGTAAGGTCCTTTGTCGGTCTCGGTGTCTTCGTCGCTGTCGCCGGTACGCGCAGCGCTCTCTAGCCAGTTCAGGGGCGAGGCGCGGGAGTGGCCCCCCATCGTAAGGGTGTGGTCCGCACCCGGTGAGCCGGGTGCGGCAACTGGTGCGCAATCGGCGCCGAATGGCTACCGGTTGGTCACCTCTTTCCCTGGAGGAAAGCCGTAATACCGTCAGCGATGCCCTCCGCTGCCCGCTGCCGCCACTTCGGATCGGTGAACTGCGCCGCGTCCTGCGCATCCCGCATGTTGCCGCACTCGATGAGCACTTTGGGGACGGTGGAGAGATTGAGCCCGCCCAGATCGCTGCGGGCCATCAGCCCTGTGCCGTCCGCCAGGTAGTTCGCGGGCGCCGAGCCCGTGTCGGTCGCGAAGTGCGACTTCAGCGCCGCACCGAGCAGACCGGACGGCGCCACGATGGGCCGCGTGTCGGCGGCCCCCGCGTGCAGGGACGCCGGGGTGATCACATGGAATCCGCGATTCCCCGCCGCCGAACCGTCCCCGTGAATGGATACGGCCGCGTCCGCGTGCGCCTCGTTGCCGATCCGCGCCCGCTCGTCGATGCACGGTCCGAACGACCGGTCGCCGTCCTGCGTCAGCCGCACCTTCGCCCCGCGCTCGGCGAGCAGGGTGCGGACCCGCCGGGAGACGTCGAGGGTGAACGACGCTTCGGCGTATCCACTGTTGGTGGACGTGCCGGTCGTGTCGCATTCCTTACGAGTCGTCCCGATATCGACGAGCCGGTTGATGTCCGCGGTGTGGTTGACGTTGTTCGTGTTGTGCCCCGGGTCGATGACGACGGTCCTCCCGCTGAGCGGGAGTGCCGCGGCCGGGGCGGCGGGCGTCCCCTTCGCCGGGGACGTACCGGACGCCTTCCGCTGCGGATCCGTCGACGGCGGCCTCCCCGACGCCGGAGACGTCGGGGACTCGGCCTTGCCGTCCGTCTGCTCGTTCGGGTTCGCCGGGGCCGACGTCGACGGCAGGGGCAGCACCCGCTGGGCCCCGTCGTCGCCGCCCGGCCCGTGCATCGACTGGTACACGAGCCAGCCCGCGAAGCAGGTGGGCACCAACGCGGCCACGGAAATGACCACGGCGCCGGTCCTGCCGCTCATCCTCGACTCGTCGCTGAACACGCTTCCGATGCTATCGGCCGCCGGCGGCGGCCGTCCCGGATCCCTGTTTCGGATCCCGGTCCCGGATCCCGGTCCCGGATCCTCGGCTGGGATGCCGGTCTCGGGTCCCGGTCTCAGATCCCCTCGCCGGTGCGCCGCAGGACGCGCAGCGAGCGCGTCACGGAGACCTCCGTGAACGCTCCGGAGTCCAGCGCCCGCCGGTACACCCGGTACGGCGCCTGGCCGCCGTCCGCCGGGTCCGGGAACACGTCGTGCACGACGAGCACGCCGTCCGGCGCCACGTGCGGGGCCCAGCCCTCGTAGTCCGCGGTGGCGTGCTCGTCGGTGTGCCCGCCGTCGATGAAGACCAGGGCGAGGGGCTTGCCCCAGGCCGCGGCGACCTGCGGGGAGCGGCCGGCGATGGCGATGACGTCGTCCTCGAAGCCTGCCGCGTGCAGGGTCCGCCGGAAGGTGGGGAGGGTGTCCATCAGGCCGACCTCGGGGTCGACGAGGTCCTTGTCGTGGTACTCCCAGCCGGGCTGCTGCTCTTCGCTGCCGCGGTGGTGGTCGACGGTGACGGCCACCGTGCCGGTCGCCGTGCCGGTCGCCGTGCCGGCCGCTCGGGCCGCTTGGGCCGCTCGGGCCGCTTGGGCCGCGGCGGCGAGCAGGATCGTGGAGCGTCCGCAGTACGTTCCCACTTCGAGGAGGGGCAGCCCGGGGAGGCGCGCGGCGGCGTCGGTGGCGGCGGCGTGGAGGGCGAGGCCTTCGTCGAGCGGCATGAACCCCTTGGCGGCCTCGAAGGCGGCTTGGACGCGGGGATGCAGGGTGGCCATGGCGCCGCCTTCTGTGTTTGTGCCTGGGTGGTCGTCCGGGCATCCTGCCAGGTGGGGTGGTGGGTGCGGGGGCCGGGTCCTCCGGGGTGGGGGGTCGAAATCGACTATTTAGGGCCTGGCGGCCCACAAATAGCTCGGCAGCATTTCGACCCCCCACCCCTCCGGCCCCGTCCCCCTCCCGTCCGGACGGCGGGGGTGGCTGCCCGCGCCTTCCCCGTCGGCGGGCTGCGTGCCCTCGGCGGGGGCCAGGGCGGGTGGCCGGCCATCCGGCCGGGTGCCCCCGGCGGCCAAAGGCCCGCCGCAGGACCTCGCGTATCTGCGCCCCCGCCGTAGGCGAACCGCCGGCCGGGTGCCGGCGCAGGTCCGCCGGGTCGCGGGCAAAGGGTGGGTGGGTGGGGAAGGGCCCGCCGCAGGCGCAGCCCTGCCGCGGGGCGCCAACCCTGCCGGTAGGCAAAGGGGCGGGTGGGTGGGCGAAAGCCCGCCGCAGGCGTGGCGGTGCTGCGGGCGCCCACGCACCTGCATGCCCGCCGCAGGCGTGTGGCGCGGGTGCGTTTCTGCCTGAACCTCGCCGGAGGCGAACCCGTTTCTGACCTTCCGTCAGAATGGAACACGTTCTAGTATCCGTCCGCATGGGCATCGGAATCACCGAAGAGCACCAGGAGTTGGCGGCAGCCACCCGCGGGTGGGCGGCTCGTACCGTTCCCCCCGAAGCCGTGCGCGCAGCGCTGGACGCGGAGGTGGACCCGGACGCGGGGGCGCCCGTGTGGTGGGGGGAGGTGGCTGCGCAGGGGTTGTTGGGGGTGCATCTGCCGGAGGAGTTCGGCGGGGGCGGCGGCGGGCTGCTGGATCTGGCGGTCGTGCTGGAGGAGCTGGGGGCGGTCTGTCTGCCGGGGCCGTTCCTGCCGACCGTGCTGGCGGCGGCCGTGCTGGGGCGGGCCGCGGAGGGCAAGGCGCTGCTGCCGGAGCTGGCGGACGGCAGCAGGATCGCGGCGGTCGCGCTGGGCGCGGGGTCGATGACGGCCGAGCCGTCGGAGGGCGGCGGGTACGTACTGGACGGCACCGCTCCGCCGGTGCTCGGCGGGGCGGCGGCCGGGCTGGTCCTGCTGCGGGCCGGTGAGCTGTGGATGGCGGTGGACGCGGCGGCGCTGGAGGTGCGCGAGCGGTCCGGCGCCGATCCGACGCGGCGCACCGCCGAGGTGGTGGCGCGGCGGGTGGTGGTGCCGCCCGAGCGGGTGCTGGGGATCGAGCCGGGAGTCGTGGAGGTGCTGGCCCGGGTGCTGTTCGCCGCCGAGGCGTGCGGGATCGCGGGCTGGGCGCTGCGTACGGCCACCGAGTACGCGAAGGTGCGCGAGCAGTTCGGGCGGCCCATCGGGCAGTTCCAGGCGGTGAAGCACGCGTGCGCGGACATGCTCGTACGGGTCGAGCAGGCGCGGGCGCTGACCTGGGACGCGGCGCGTGACGTACTGCCGCTGACGGCCGCGATGGCGGCGGCCGCCGCGGTCGAGGCGGCCTTCGGCTGTGCCAAGGACTGCATCCAGATCCTCGGCGGCATCGGCTTCACCTGGGAGCACGACGCGCATCTGTATCTGCGGCGGGCGACCGCCGTGCGGCAGTTGCTCGGGGCGGGGCACACCTACCGGCTGCGGGTGGCGGAGCTGGCGGAGCAGGGGGTCCGGCGGGAGCTGCGGCTCGATCTGCCCGAGGAGGCGGAGACCTACCGGGAGCGGGCGCGGACGGTGGTGGCGGCAGCCGCCGGGCTCGATCCGGCCGCGGCGCGCCAGGCGCTGGCCCCCACCGGGTACGCCGCGCCGTATCTGCCCGCGCCGTACGGGCTGGGCGCCGGGCCCGTGCAGCAGTTGGCGGTGCAGCTGGAGCTGCGGGCGGCCGGGGTGAAGGTGAGCGATCTGGGGATCGCCACCTGGGTGGTGCCGTCCCTGATCGCGCACGGCAGCCAGGAGCAGCGGGACCGCTATGTGCCGCGCACGCTGCGCGGCGAGGCGCTGTGGTGCCAGCTGTTCTCGGAACCGGGGGCCGGTTCCGACCTGGCGTCGCTGCGGACCCGGGCGGAGCGGCTGCCGGACGGCCGGTGGAAGGTCAACGGGCAGAAGGTGTGGACGTCGGCCGCCCAGTGGTCGGACTTCGGGATCCTGCTGGCCAGGACGGATCCGGCGGCGCCCAAGCACAAGGGCCTGACGTACTTCGTGGTGGACATGAAGAACACGCCCGGCATCGACATCCGGCCGCTGAAGGAGATCACCGGCGACTCGTTGTTCAACGAGGTGTACTTCGACGATGTCGTGCTGCCCGGCGACGCGGTCGTCGGGGAGGTGGACGGCGGCTGGCGGGTGGCCCGCAACACACTCGGCAACGAGCGGGTGCACATGGCGGACCAGGTGGCCTTCGACACCGGTCTCGAGGCGCTGATCGGGCGGGCCGGCGCGGCGGGCGAGGTGGTGCGCGACCGGCTCGGCGGGCTGCTCGTCGAGGCGCACGCGCTGGCCTGCATCGGTCTGCGGACCACGCTGCAGCAGGTGTCGGGCCTCGAGCCGGGCGCCGGCGCCTCGGTGCGCAAGCTCGTCCAGACCCCGCACCAGCAGCGCATCGCCGAACTGGCGCTGGAACTGCTCGGCCCGGAGGGCGTCACGGACGAACGCGCCCTGCACGGATTCCTGATGGCGCGCTGCCTGACCATCGCGGGCGGTACGACGCAGGTGCAGCTCAATGTCGTCGCCGAGCGGATCCTCGGCCTCCCCCGTGACTGAACCCGTGACTGAAGGAGTACGCATGACCAGCAAGGTCTTCGTCGTCGGCGTCGGCATGACGAAGTTCGAGAAGCCCGAGACCCGTGACTGGCAGTACTGGGACATGGTGAAGGAGGCGGGCACGGCGGCCCTGGCCGACGCCGGGATCCCGTACGACCTCGTGGAGCAGGTGCCGGTCGGGTACTGCTACCAGGCGTCCACGGCGGGCCAGCGGGCGGTGTACGAGCTGGGGCTCAGCGGGGTGCCGGTCTACAACGTCAACAACAACTGCGCCACGGGTTCCACCGCGCTGATGATGGCCCGGCAGTTCGTGGCCGGCGGCCTCAACGACTGTGTGCTGGCGCTCGGCTTCGAGAAGATGACCAAGGGCGCGCTGGGCGCCGGTTCGAGCGGCGGTGACTTCGCGACCTCGCCGGTCGCCCGGCACTACGGGGTGATGGCGGCGAAGCACGGGTTCGAGATGACCCCGCCGACCGCCCAGATCTTCGGCAACGCCGCGCGGGAGCACATGGAGCGGTACGGCACGACGGCGGAGCAACTGGCGGGGGTCGGCGCCAAGAACCACGGGCACTCGGCGAACAACCCCAACGCCCAGTTCCAGGACGTCTACACCGTCGAGGAGATCCTGGCCGCCAGGACCATCCACTCGCCGCTGACCAAGCTGCAGTGCTCGCCTACCTCGGACGGCGCGGCCGCCGCGGTGGTGGTCTCGGAGCGTTTCGTGCGCGAGCACGGTCTGGAGGACCGGGCGGTGGAGATCGCCGGCCAGGCGATGACCACCGACACCGGCGAGAGCTTCTCGTCGGGCTCGTGCATCGACGTGGTGGGCAAGCCGATGTCGCGGGCGGCGGCGCACGCGGTCTACGAGGAGTCCGGGCTCGGGATCGAGGACGTCGACGTCATCGAGCTCCATGACTGCTTCTCCATCAACGAGTTGCTGACGTACGAGGCGCTCGGCATGTGCGGGGAGGGGGAGTCCGGCAAGCTCATCGGCGACGGGGCCACCACGTACGGCGGTCGCTGGGTCGTCAATCCGTCGGGCGGTCTGATCTCGAAGGGCCATCCGCTCGGCGCCACCGGTCTGGCGCAGGCCGCCGAACTCGTCTGGCAGCTGCGGGGCGAGGCGGGGCCGCGGCAGGTCGAGGGGGCCCGCGTCGGCCTCGCGCACAACATCGGGCTGGGCGGCGCCGCGGTCGTCACCCTGCTGCGGCGGCCCGCCGGCTGACCGTTCGGCGGGTGCGGTGAGTGGGCGGTGAGTGGGCGGTGCGTGGGTTGTGAGTGGGTGCGGTCAGGTGCGCGGATGGGGCGCGTGGGGCCGTTGTTGGGGGCGATCGTGGCATGTACCGTTCAACGGTACGTTGCCCGGTCGTTCCCCACACGACGTTCTACGCGCGCAGACTTGGCGACCGCACGACCTCTCCCACCCCCCACGGAGGTACGCCGGATGCTTGTACACAGCAGTTCCCGCCGCCGCTTCACCGGCGCTCTCGCCGTCCTCGGTGCCCTGATCGCGGGCACCGCCGTCCAGACGGCGACCGCTCACGGCGCCCACGCGGCCACCCCCCACCGCGTCCTGTTCGACAACGCCCACGCCGAGACGGCCGGCAACGCCGACTGGATCATCGGCACCAGCCAGCCCGACCCGCTGGGCCAGAACTCCGCGCCCAAGACCGACAAGGACTGGACCGGCGCCCTCTCGTCCTGGGGTGTGGCGCTCCAGAAGACCGGTGGCTACTCGCTCAAGACGCTGCCCGCGGGCGGGAAGATCAGCTACGGGACGTCCGCCGCGACGGACCTGGCGAACTTCGACACCTTCGTGCTGCCGGAACCCAACGTCCTGCTCACCGCGGCGGAGAAGACCGCCCTGATGACGTTCGTGCAGAACGGCGGCGGCCTCTTCCTGATCTCGGACCACAACGGTTCGGACCGCAACAACGACGGTGCCGACTCGCCCAAGATCATCAACGATCTGATGACCGACAACACCGTCGACAGCACCGACCCGTTCGGCTTCTCCGTCGACAAGCTGAGCATCAGCTCCGACCACCCGGCGGCGATCAACGACAGCACCGACCCGGTGCTCAACGGAACCTTCGGCAAGGTGACCAAGAGCCTGATCGCCAGCGGCACCACCTTCACGCTCAAGCCGTCCGACAACCCCGCCGTCAAGGGCCTGCTCTGGCGCACCGGTTACAGCCCCACCGGCGCCACCGGAGCCTTCTTCGCCACCAGCACCTTCGGCAGCGGCCGGGTCGCGGTCTGGGGCGACAGCTCCCCGATCGACGACGGCACCGGCCAGTCCGGCAACACCCTCTACGACGGCTGGAACGACACCACCGCCACCAACGCGGCCCTGGCACTGAACGCCACCGCGTGGCTCTCCCGGGCCAGCTGACGCCGCGCGCGGTGAACGGCTGGTGTCACAGCCAGCCGTTCTGGCGGGCCGAGCGGACGGCCTCCATGCGGTTGCGGGTGCCGGTCTTGCCGATGGCCGAGGAGAGGTAGTTGCGGACGGTGGACTCCGAGAGGTGGAGTTTGCCCGCGATGTCGGAGACGGTCGCTCCGTCGGCGGCCGCGTTGAGCACATCCTGTTCCCGGGCGGTGAGCGGGCTCGGGCCGGCGCTCAGGGCGGCCGCCGCGAGGGCCGGGTCGACGACGCGTTCGCCGGCCAGGACACGGCGGATGGCGCCCGCCAGGTCCTCGACCGGCCCGTCCTTGACCAGGAAGCCGGCGGCGCCCGCCTCCATCGCGCGGCGCAGATATCCCGGGCGGCCGAAGGTGGTGAGTATCAGCACCTGGCAGGACGGCAGTTGCTTGCGCAGGTCGGCGGCGGCGTCGAGGCCGCTGCGGCCGGGGAGTTCGATGTCGAGCAGCGCGATGTCCGGCCGGGCGGCGAGCGCCGCCTCGACGATCAGGTCGCCGGCCGCCACCTGGGCGACGACCTCGATGTCGTCCTCCAGGTCCAGGAGGAGCGCCAGCGCGCCCCGCATCATGCCCTGGTCCTCGGCGAGCAGTACCCGGATCGGGTCGGTCATGCGGCGTTTTCCTCCTCGACGGGCAGTTCCGCGGTCACCTGGAAGCCGCGGCGCGGCGCCGGGCCCGAGTCCAGGGAGCCGCCGGCCGCGGCGAGCCGTTCCGACAGGCCCTTGAGGCCGGTGCCGATGCGGTGCGCCGTGGTGGTGGCAGCCGTCGTCGAGCTTACGCCGGAGCCGTTGTCGGTGATCGTCAGGCGGGCTTTTCCGCCGCTGGAGCGCAGCTCGATCTCGCACGAGGAAGCGCCGCTGTGCCGTACGACGTTGGTGACGCCCTCGCGGACCACCCAGCCCAGCAGGGCCTCCGCCTGCGGGGGCAGCGGCGGCCCGGATTCCGTCACGACGACCTCGATGTCGGAGGCGGACAGCGCGGACCGGGCCCGGTCCAGTTCGGTGGCCAGGCTGCCCTCGCGGTAGCCGGTGACGGCTTCGCGGATCTCGGTGAGGGCCTGCCGGCCGACCGCCTCGATGTCGGCGACCTGGGTGAGCGCCGCGTCCATGTCGCGCGGCGCGAGCCGCCGCGCGGCCTCGGACTTGACCACGATGACGGAGAGCGTGTGGCCGAGCAGATCGTGCAGATCGCGGGAGAAGCGCATCCGCTCCTCCGCCACCGCGCTGCGCGCCAGCTCCTGCCGGGTGGCCTTGAGCATGTGGACCGCGTCGAAGAGGGTGAGGATCACCGACACGACCAGGCCGGACAGGAAGGTGCCGTAGGAGAGGGTGGCGGTGTTCCAGAAGTCCTCGTGGTGCCCCACCCCCGCGATGACCCCGGCCGAGGCGCTGAGCCCGATCAGCACGATCCCGAGCCGGCGGCCGCGGGCGCTGACACCGCACGCCAGCGACAGCAGCGGGAAGAGCAGCAGCCAGTTGCCCCCGTAACCGATGGCGAGGGCGAAGGTGACGGCGGCCTGCGCGAGCAGCAGCCGCACCGGTACCGGGCCGCCCTTGAAGCGGTCGCTGAAACCGGCGCGGACGGCGCAGATGTAGAGGACGCAGAACGCGGCGAGGCCGGAACCGGCCAGCCAGGGGAGCGCCACCCGGCCCTCGGCCACGTCCACGGCGGGTCCGCTGGCCATCAGCAGCCAGGGGATGAGCGACCCGCCGTCCGGGCCCTTCATCCGGTCGATCTCCTCGCCGAAGTCCCGCGGCGCGTTGTCGCCGCAGCCACCCCGCCGGCCGAAGGCCCGCAGCCCCCACATGTCGACCATGTCCGTTCCACTCCCCGTCCAGCCCGCACCGCGTCGATCAGCCCACATCATGCGGTACGCGCTCCCCGGCGGTAAGAGAGGACCGCGTATCCGCCGAACAGCAGCAGCCAGCCGCCGAGCACGGCCACCGTGCCCGGGCCCGGGGCGTGGCCGGCGACGACGCTCCAGCCGAGGTCGCCGAAGCGGGCCGTGGGCGTCCAGCGCGAGATCTCGGCCAGCCAGCCGGGGAAGAGCGAGGTCGGGAACCACAGGCCGCCGATCACCGCGAGGGCGATCATGCAGGCCGTGTTGGCCACCCCGGTGGTCTGCGCGGTCAGGCCGTAACCGTTGCCCAGGCCGAGCAGGGTGAACGGAACGGTGCCCAGCCACAGCAGCACCGCCGCCGCGGCCCACTGCCAGGCCGCCAGGTCCACCCCGTTGACGAGGGCGCCGGCCAGCAGCACCGAGCCGATCGCGGGGAGCACGGTCACCGAGCTGGTGAGGGCGCGGGCCACCACGACCTGCAGCGGGCTCATCGGGGTGACCCGCAGCTGCCGCAGCCAGCCGAGGCCCTTGTCCTCCGCGACCCCGGTCCCGGTGCCGATCGCCGCGCCCAGCGCGCCGTACGCGGCCATGCCGATCATCGAGTAGGCCGCGTAGTCGTCCTTCTCGTCCCCGCTGACGCCGAGGTTGGTGAAGAGCAGGTACATCACCAGCGGCATCCCGATGCCGAACAGCACGAATCCGGGATCGCGCAGCGCGCGGCGCACTTCGAGCCTGACGTACTCCAGCAGGACCGGCATCAGATCGTCTCCTTCGTACGGGTCGGGTTCGCACGGGTCGGGTTCGCACGGGTCAGGGTGAGGAACGCGTCCTCCAGGCTCGCGGCGGTCACTTCGAGCCCGCGGACGGCGCCGCGCTCGGCGAGGGCGATCACGGTGGCGTCGGAGTCGCTGGTCCGCAGCCGGGCCCGGTCGCCGCGGATCTCCACGGAGGTCACTCCGGGAAGCAGCCGCAGCCCGGCGGATCCGGAGCCGGCCAGATCGACGCTGACCAGGTTGCCGCCGGCCGCGGACTTGATCCGCTCGCCGCTGCCGTCGGCGGCGATCCGGCCCCGGTCGATCACCACGATCCGGTCGGCGTTCTCGTCCGCCTCCTCCAGGTAGTGGGTGGAGAACAGCACGGTGTTGCCGCGCCGGGCGTACCCGCGCATCGACTCCCAGAAGGCGCGCCGCGCCTCGACGTCGAGAGCGGCGGTCGGCTCGTCGAGCACCAGCAGCTCCGGGTTCCCGGCCAGCGCCACCGCGAAGCGCACCCGCTGGGCCTGGCCGCCGGAGATCCGGTCGATCCGGCGGCGGGCGAGTCCGGTGAGACCGGCCAGCTCCAGGGCCTCGTCCACGGGCATCGGCGCGGGGTACGTCCGGGCGACGAACGTGACGAGCTCGCGCACGGTGACCCGCGGCACCGGCCGGCCGTCCTGCAGCATCGCGCCGACCCGGCCCTGGCGCACGGCCCGCTCCGGCGGGCCGCCGAACAGCCGCACCTCGCCGGCGTCCGGCGCGTCCAGCCCCAGCAGCAGGCCGATCGCGGTGGACTTCCCGGCCCCGTTGCGGCCCAGCAGGGCCACGGCCTCACCACGCCGGATCTCCAGGTCGATCCCGTCCACGGCGCGGACGCCGCCGAAGGCCTTGACCGCCCCGGAGAACCGCACCGCGGGCTCGCTCGCCATGGTTGTCGTCATGCCGTCGACGGTACGGAGAGCACCCCTGACCTCGGCAGAGGGGAATGTACGGGGTCGGCCGGGACAAATGTCACCGGTGGTGTGATCTGATGGTGCGTCAGCTATTCACAGGCTCAGGGCGATGCGTTATACATGAGCCACTGCTAGAACACGTTCTAGCAGTCCGTGATCGACCCCGGCGCGGCCGACGGTGCGGACAGCCGCGCCGGGGTCCTCCAAGACACGCGGGCACCGCCGTCGGCGCCCGCCGGCCCGTATCCGGCGCCCGCCCGCGCCGGTCAGTGCCCGTCCCTGTCCCCACGGCGAAGGAGCAAGCCGGACCATGCCCATCGACGTCGCGAAGGCCACCGCGGCCGAACCCCGCACCACCGACCTCGCCTGGGACCACAAGGACGTCCTGCTCTACCACCTGGGCGTGGGCGCGGGCCGGCCCGCCACCGATCCCGACGAGCTGCGCTACACGCTGGAGAGCAGACTGCAGGTCCTGCCCAGCTTCGTCACCGTCGCGGGCGGCAGCCTCGCCGCCGCCGGCGGGCTCAGCGCACCCGGGATCGACGTGAACCTCGCCGCCGTGCTGCACGGCGGCCAGCGCATCGAGCTGCACCGCCCGATCCCGGTCACCGGGAAGGCCGTGCAGACCAGCCGGATCGCCGCCGTGTACGACAAGGGCAAGGCGGCCGTCATCGTGCTGCGCTCCGAAGTCGCCGACGACGAGGGGCCGTTGTGGGCGGCCGACACCCAGATCTTCGTCCGCGGCGAGGGCGGCTTCGGCGGCGACCGCGGCCCCTCCGTCCGCACCGAGGCGCCCGGCCGGGAGCCGGACCGGACCGCCGAGATCGCCACCCGCGAGGACCAGGCGCTGCTCTACCGGCTGTCCGGCGACTGGAACCCGCTGCACGCGGACCCCGAGTTCGCCAAGGTCGCCGGCTTCGACAAGCCGATCCTGCACGGCCTGTGCTCGTACGGGATCGTCCTCAAGGCCGTCGTCGACACCATGCTCGACGGCGATGTGGCGCGGGTCCGCGCCTACTCCACCCGCTTCGCCGGGATCTTCTTCCCCGGCGAGACGCTGCGCGTGCGGATGTGGCGCGAGGACGGCCGCATCCAGGTGTCGGCGACCTCGGCCGACCGGGACGACGCACCGGTCCTCGCGGACACGGTCGTCGAACACGCGTAACTCCGTCAGCACTCCATCAGCACTCCATCGGCGAACGACCGCACCGCCCGCATCACCCCGCACCATTCCGCACCTCGCGAAGGGAGCCGCCCCGTGCGCGCAGCAATCCAGCAGGAGATAGGCCAGGACAAGCTCGAAGTCGTCGACGACATCGAGGCGGTGGGATTCGGGCCCGGCAAGGTGCGGATCCGCATCCGGGCGACCGGACTGTGTCACTCCGACCTGTCGGCGATGAGCGGTGTGCTGCCGCAGCCCGCGCCGTTCGTGCCCGGCCACGAAGGTGCCGGCGAGATCATCGAGGTCGGCGAAGGCGTCACCAACGTCAAGGCCGGCGACCGCGTGCTGGTCTGCTGGCTGCCGGCCTGCGGCGCCTGCGCCTCCTGCAAGCGCGGCCAGACCCAGCTGTGCATCGCCGGCTTCCTCAACGCCGGCACCCCCAACTACAAGCGCCCCGGCGGCGATGTCTTCGGCTTCGCCGGCACCGGCACCTTCGCCGAGGAGGTCGTCGTCGACGCGCTGTGCGCCGTCCCGATCCCCGACGACGTGCCGTACGAGATCGCCGCGCTGATCGGCTGCGGGGTCACCACCGGCATCGGCGCCGCCATCAACACCGCCAAGGTGGAGGCCGGCTCCTCGGTCGCCGTCATCGGCTGCGGCGGGGTCGGCATCAGCGTCATCCAGGGCGCGCGGGCGCTCGGCGCCGCCGAGATCGTCGCCATCGACCCGGTCGAGAGCCGGCGCGAGGCGGCCCTGCGGTTCGGCGCCACCGAGGGCATCGCCCCCGACGGGCTCGCCGACGCCAAGAACCGCATCACCGCGGGCGAGGGCTTCGACTACGTCTTCGAGGTCGTCGGCAAGTCCGCCACCGCCCGCACCGCGTACGAGAACACCCGCCGCGGCGGCACCCTGTGCATCGTCGGCGCCGGCGCCATGGACGACAACCTGCAGATCAACATGTTCGAGCTGTTCTTCGACGAGAAGCGCATCCTGCCGTCGCTCTACGGCGGCGGCGACGTACTGCGCTCCTACGAGCGCGTCATCAAGCTCTGGCGCGCCGGCCGCATCGACCTGGAGGGCCTGATCACCCACCGGGTGCGGCTGGAGGAGATCAACGACGCGATCGACCAGATGCGCACCGGCGAGGCGCTGCGCACCTGCATCACCATCTGAGCCGTCCGAACGACGTGAACCATCCGAACCCGCACCTGTCGCCGTAGATGTAGCTGAGAGGACCAGGATGTCTGTGCACGGGCAGCAACTGTCGGGTCTGGCCGCGATCGTCACCGGGGCCGGGCGCGGCCTCGGGCGGGCCGAAGCCCTGGAGTTGGGACGGCTCGGCGCGAGTGTCGTCGTCAACGACTTCGGGCAGCCGGGCCGGGACGGCTCCGGTGCGGCGTCGGCCACCCCGGCCGAGGAGGTCGCGGCCGAGATCGTCGCGGCGGGCGGGCAGGCCATCGCCCACCACGGCGACGTGGCCGACTTCGAGGAGGCCCGCGGGCTGATCCAGCTCGCCGTCGACACCTACGGAAAGCTCGACATCCTGGTCAACAACGCGGGCATCCTCCGCGACCGGATGATCTTCTCCATGTCGGAGGCGGAGTGGGACGCGGTGATCCACGTCCACCTCAAGGGCCACTTCAACACGACCCACTTCGCGGCCGTCCACTGGCGGGAACGTTCCAAGGCGGCGGGCGGACCGGTCTACGGCCGGGTCGTCAACACCTCCTCCGAGGCGTTCCTCGCCGGCTCGGCCGGGCAGCCCAACTACGCCGCCGCCAAGGGCGGCATCGTCGGGCTCACCACCTCCACGGCGCTCGCGCTCGGCAAGTACGGCGTCACCGCCAACGCGATCTGCCCGCGGGCCCGCACCCGGATGACCGAGGACGTCTTCGCGGGCTATCTGGAGGTGGCGGAGGGTCTCGACCCGCTCGCCCCCGAGCACGTCTCACCGCTCGTCGGCTACCTCGCCTCACCCGCGGCCGCGCGCGCCAACGGCCAGCTCTTCGTGGTGCACGGCGGCATGGTCGCGGTCATCGACCGCCCCCGCGTCGCCGCCAAGTTCGACACCGCCAAGGACGTCTTCAGCCACGACGAACTCGACGGCCTGCTGACTCCGTACTACGCGGACCGCGACCCGAACCACACGTTCGCGGCCACGGAAGTGCTGGGCCTCAAGCACGAGTAGTCCTGCTGCTCCGGCCCGGCCGGCTGACGAGACCCAAGGGTCTCGTCAGCCGGCCGTCCTTCAGTCCTTGCTGCCCGCAGGGCGCCGGTGGCGGCCGTGCGGGTCGCCGTCGCTGTCGTGCGGCGAGGCGGTACCGCGGTGGCGACCCCCGGCGTTGTCGTGACCCTCGCCGGAGTCGGATGTGGATTCGGACATGGAACGTCTCCCCGATGAATGGCGTGCTGATTTGCGCTTGAAGCGGCCGAATATCCCCAACTCGGCCTGTGGGTACGCCCGTTGGTCACCCTCGGTGCCCGAGGGGTCCGGATGCGTAGCCCCCGGCGAGTGTAGTCGGCGGCCGCGTCCGGAGATCATCGGGGTTACCGTGCCCGCGCCGTGTCGAGCGGCGCCTGCTGGAGCGGGAGCACGGACATCGGCCTCGGCTCGTCCCCGTCGGGCCCGCAGGCGGCGGCCCCCTCGACCGCCGCCCGTGCACCACCCGTGACGGCCGCCACGGGTGCCGCGGCCGGCGCCTCGTACTCGCTCAGCCCGAACGGCCAGCGCGCGCAGGCGTACGGCAGCCGCAGGGAGCCGCGCGCCGACCACAGCCCGGTGCCCGCGAGCCAGCCCTGGGGGCGGTGAGCCACGTCACCGTCCGCTCGCCCGGCCGCCAGACCACGGGCGCGGCCCCGTCCGGCCCCTCGGCGCGCAGCGCCACCGCCGCCCCCTCCGGCATCAGTATCTGACCGGACTGCGCGGCGAACGGGGTGAGGACCGTGTCGGCCATCCGCAGCGCCTCCGGGAAGCGCACCGGACGCCGGCTGCCCAGCACGCCCCAGCCGAGCCGGTCGGTGCCGGGTGCGTCGCTGCGCAGCAGGAGCAGCCCGCTGTCGGGCTCGGCGAGCAGGACCCGGTCGTTGCTGTCCTCGGCGATCTGCAGCAGCGGGGTCGTCTCGCCCTGTCGCAGATCGACGGCGACGGCCTTGGTGCGGCCGCCGTCCGGGCCGACGCGGTCGAGGGCGAGCATGCGGCCGGCGCGGTCCAGCCAGACGCCGCCGGTGCAGCGGCCCGGCACGGTGGCGAGCAGCTGCGGCCCGCCGCTGTGGTTGCCGCCGCCGCTGCCGCAGACGAGCCACACCTGGGTGGCGCCCTCGGTGTGGGCCAGCGCGAAGGCCGCTCCGGCGACCGGCGGCAGCAGCCGTACCTCCTGGCCCTCCAGGGACTCCAGGGAGCCGAGCGGCAGTTCCCCGGTGCCGGGCCCGGTCGGGTAGAGCAGCGCGAGGTCGAAGCGGTCGGCGACGCGGCGGCGGATGAGCACCCGCCCGTCGGGCAGCGGCAGCACTTCGGTGCCGGGTTCCTCCGGCTGGTTGCCGGGCAGCGGGACGGTGTACGGCTCGGGGCCGGCCAGCGTCCAGCGCTCGGGGTACCAGCCCCCCTCGCCCGAGTCGGTGAGGCAGGCCGCGTACGAGCCGTCGGACGCGATCGTGAACCCCGCCCGCAACACCGTGGCCCTTTCGATGGCACAAGCCGTCATCGGATCTCTTCTTTCGTGGATACCCAGGCTTCAGCTGCGGAAGGAAAACGAGTCCTGGGGTGGGAGACGCGGAGTGACGAACGTCTTTCGGTCACGGTCAGGTGAGGGGTCCTTCGGGCCGGGAAGCATAGGCATAGCCGTCTGCTTGTTGGAGGAGGCGGAAGTGCTTGTGCCCGATGCCTTGGACGAGGCCGTTGGCGGTGCGGATGTTGAAGCTGCCGGTGTTTCGGACGGCGATGCGGCCGGTGTATGTCCCCGCTTTCTTGCCATGGGGGACGACAGCTCGTCCGAGGTCGCCGGTCCGGAAGCCGAAGAATGTCTTCTGGCGGGGCAGACGCAGGCGAGGGAAGCCGTATTTGTCGGTGCGGGTCCGGGTGCAGGTGCCACGTCCGGTGGCGCTGATCGCCAGCACTGTGGAGGGGTGCTGGGTGACGGTGTTGAGGACCCCGACGCACAGTGCGTCGAGGGTATGGGTTTTGGGCAGCCCGGTCCGGATGCGATTCCATTTGGTGCGGCCGCCGGATGCGGTATGCACGGTGAGGAAGGTCCCGTCGAGCGCGCGCCACAGTTCCCAGCGGGTTGCGTTGACGGCGGCGGCGTCCCGGAGGGGGAATGTGGCCTGCGCCAGGACGCGCGCCAGCCGCTGGGGGCTGTTCCTGAGAAAGTCTTCGACCGGAATGTTGTTTTTGGCCTGGTTGCAAGGGATGCAGGCCACGCACAAGTTGGAGACACGGTCGGAGCCACCCCTGCTTCTGGGATGGATGTGGTCGATGTTCAGTGGCACACCGGTGATACCGCAGTAGGTGCAGGCGCGGCCCGATGTGGCCAGGAGATATTCGCGGACCTCGGTGCCGTGCAACGTGCCGTACCGGTACTCGGCGCCTTCCAGCGGTTTGCCCGCGCTGATGGCGTGGGTGTCGAAAGCGACGCGTTCCACATGAACGGCGGTGACGGGTGCCCATCGTGCGAGGCGCCGGCACCACGACATCGTGGTCTCGACGCGGTGACGCAGCGATGGGGCCAGCCAGCCCTTGGGCCTGGTGCGGTTGAGGAAGCGCGGCGCGCGATAGCGCAGGTTCCGGGTCCGTCGTCCGCGCCGGTAGGCGGCACGCGATGTGAGTTTGTCGCGGATCCGTCCACCCCGGTGGACGAGTTCGATGCTGTACATGCCCCGACGGTCCCCGTCCCCGGTGCTGGCGAAGACGGAGATTCCGGTGTGCTTGGAGCCGGGGTCAATCCCCAACTCCACGCCGGCCACCGATGCTTCGGCGGCGGTGCGGTCCTTCAAGCGAATGACGAACGGGGTATGCCGGGCCACGACCGCGCGCTTCTTGGCGAGGAGTTTCCTCGCTCGAGCCGGGCTGCTCGGCATAAGTGGTGCGCCGTGTTTGTCCAGGACGAACACGACAGGATGGGCCTTGCGGCCCGGCTCCCCAACCCCGGGGTTGGGGGTGACGCGCCCAACGCCAGGTGAGGCGTCAGGTGTCTCCCCTCGCAGATGTTCCACGCCGGGTACCGCAATGCGGTCTTCGAGCCCCGTTTCGTCCCCGATCCGGGGGGTGTCTGCTGACTCGAATTCCAGAGCAATCTGTTGAGGAAGCGCAGCTTGGTGGGTCTTCTGTCCTGCGTGGAACGTAGCCATCTGAGGTCACCTCCCGTATAGGTGATGGCTGGTGCTGGTAACGGCGGCCCTCAGCTGTGCGGCTGAAAGCCCCCTCGCTCAGGAGGGAGATCCCGTTACGTGTTGGTTCACCTCTGGAACAAGACGCTAGTTTTCGCACTTCCGGACGATCAGCGCGAGTTGGTGCAGTTCACACGTAAGGGTGGCGCTTCTTCCGTTTACCGGAGGATTGGGCACCGGTTGTGATCCGTGAGCGGAACAACACCTTCCGGACTTGGTGGATGTCTCATTGCGGGGTAAAAGGTAAGAATCACCCAGTTGTCCCTCGGGTTCCTCTCTGCCCCAGGAGTCCCTTCACGTTTCTTCGGCGCCGCAGTACTGCCGCGGTCGCTCTTGCAGTCGCCGCCGCGCTCTCGCTGCAGACCGACGCACCCGGCCGGTCGGGTAGCCCGGCCCGCGGGCCGGCGGCCCGTCCGGTACCTGCCGGACAAGGGTCCGGCGCGTGTCCGGCGGGTGTCCGGTACTCGTCCGGTACCGGTCTCCGGGCCGCCCGCGATTCCGGTCGGCGCGGGGGAGGGCGGTAACCTTCCTCCCGTGCCCTCACTGTCCGACGTCATCGCCGCGCTCGAAACCCTCTGGCCCCCTCACCAGGCCGAGGAGTGGGATGCCGTGGGCCTCGTCTGCGGTGATCCCGAGGCGGAGGTCACGCGGGTGCTGTTCGCCGTCGACCCCGTCCAGGAGGTCGCCGACGAGGCCGTACGGATCGGCGCCGACCTGCTGGTCACCCACCATCCGCTGTACCTGCGCGGTACGACGACGGTCGCGGCCACCGGCTTCAAGGGCCGTGTCGTGCACAAGCTGATCAAGAACGATGTGGCCCTGCACGTCGCGCACACCAACGCCGACCGCGCCGACCCCGGAGTCTCCGACGCCCTCGCCGGCGCCGTCGGGCTGCGGATCACCGGGCCCCTCGTACCGGACGCGACCGATCCGTCCGGCCGCCGCGGCCTCGGCCGGATCGGCGAGCTGGACATCCCGCTCACCCTGGCCGAATTCGCCGCCCGCACCGCCCGCGGCCTGCCGCGTACCGCGGCCGGGCTGCGCGTCGCCGGGGACCCGGAGCAGCTGGTCCGTACCGTCGCCGTCTGCGGCGGTTCGGGCGACGGCCTCTTCGGCGACGTCCGCGCGGCGGGCGTCGACGTCTACCTCACCGCGGACCTCCGCCACCACCCGGCCTCCGAGGCCCAGCAGCAGGGACTTCTCTCGGACGGTAGGCCCGCGCTGGTCGATGCCGCACACTGGGCAACCGAGTGGCCGTGGTGCGAGCAGGCCGCGGGCCAGCTCGACGAGATCTCGGACCGGCACGGCTGGGCCCTGCGGACGTATGTGTCGCACCAGGTCACCGACCCGTGGACGGCCCACGCCCCGGCCCCGGAAGCTCTGTCCAGCACCTCTTCCGCCCGTTCTTCCCGCCAGTCGCCCGAAGCCACCCTTCCAACGAGCGCCTCGCGCCCGCAGTCTCACCCAGGAGCCCCCCGCTGAACGCCGCCCCCGCCGACCAGATCCGCCTCCTCGAAGTCCAGGCGCTCGACTCGCGTATCCAGCAGCTGGACCACAAGCGGCACCACCTCCCCGAGCACGCCGAGCTCGACCGTCTGAACGCCGACCTCACCCAGCTGCGCGACCTGCTCGTCGCCGCGCAGACCGAGGAGAGCGACACCGCCCGAGAGCAGACCAAGTCCGAGCAGGACGTGGACCAGGTGCGCCAGCGCGCCGCCCGCGACCAGCAGCGGCTCGACTCCGGTGCGGCGGCCTCCCCGAAGGACCTGGAGAACCTGCAGCGCGAGATCGTCTCGCTCGCCAAGCGGCAGAGCGACCTCGAGGACGTCGTCCTGGAGGTCATGGAGCGCCGCGAGACCATGCAGGAGCGGGTCCAGGAGCTCTCCCACCGGCTGGAGTCCGTGCAGGCCAAGGCCGTTGAGGCCGAGACCCGCAAGTCCACCGCGCTCAACGAGCTCGACGCCGAGGGCTCCAAGGCGGTCAAGGAGCGCGAGATCGTCGCCGGCTCCGTGCCTGCCGACCTCCTGAAGCTCTACGACAAGCTGCGCTCCCAGCAGGGTGGCGTCGGCGCCGCCCGGCTCTACCAGAAGCGCTGCGAGGGCTGCCGTCTGGAGCTCAACATCACCGAACTGGGCGAGGTGCGGGCGGCTCCCGCCGACACCGTCGTCCGCTGCGAGAACTGCATGCGCATCCTGGTCCGCACCGCGGACTCCGGCCTCTGATGGCTCGTGGTTTCGTCGTCGAGGCCGACGGCGGGTCCCGGGGCAACCCGGGGCCCGCGGGCTACGGCGCCGTGGTCCTCGACCCGGCCACCGGCGAGACCCTCGCCGAGGCCGCCGAGTACATCGGTCACGCCACGAACAACGTCGCCGAGTACCGGGGTCTGATCGCGGGACTGCGGGCCGCCAAGGCCCTCGATCCCGAGGCCTCGGTCCGGGTCCGGATGGACTCCAAGCTCGTCGTCGAGCAGATGTCGGGGCGCTGGAAGATCAAGCACCCGGACATGCGCCCGCTCGCCGCCGAGGCCAAGTCCGTGCTGCCGGCCGGCCAGGTGACGTACGAGTGGATCCCGCGCGAGAAGAACAAGCACGCGGACCGGCTCGCGAACGAGGCGATGGACGCGGGCAAGAAGGGCCGGCAGTGGGAGCCCGGGGCTCCCGTCGTGCGCAGCGAACTCGGGCTGGGCGGCGGCGCCGGGATCGCGGCCCAGGGGTCGGACCGGTTGTCCGAACGGGGGTCGGGCCGGTTGTCCGAACGGGGGTCGGGGCCGGCTCAGCGGCCGGCCCAGGGGCCGGTTCAGGACGCGCTTCCGGAGACCGCTCCGAGCGCGGGCTGGTCGGCCGCGGCCGACCTCGGGACGCCCACCACCTTCGTCCTGCTCCGGCACGGCGAGACCGCCCTCACGCCCGAGAAGCGGTTCTCGGGCAGCGGCGGCACCGACCCCGACCTGTCGGAGAAGGGCCGTTGGCAGGCCCAGCAGGCCGCGATCTCGTTCGCGGCCGGCGGCACCGTGCAGGCGATCGTCAGCTCCCCGCTGGCCCGCTGCCGGCAGACCGCGGAAGCCGTCGCGACCCGCCTCGGCCTCGACGTGCGGATCGACGAGGGTCTGCGCGAGACCGACTTCGGGGTCTTCGAGGGGCTCACCTTCGCCGAGGTGCGGGAGCGGTATCCGGCCGAACTGGACGACTGGCTGGCATCGGCCGAGACCGCCCCGCCGGGCGGGGAGAGCTTCGCGGCGGTCGCCCGCCGGGTGGCGCTGTCCCGCGACAAGCTCCTCGCGCGCTACGCGGGGAAGACGGTGCTGCTCGTCACGCACGTCACCCCGGTCAAGACGCTGGTCCGGCTCGCGCTGGGCGCGCCGCCCGAGTCCGTGTTCCGCATGGAGCTCTCGGCGGCGTCCGTGTCGGAGGTGGCCTACTACGCCGACGGCAACGCCTCGCTGCGCCTGCTGAACGACACGTCGCACTTGAGGTAGTCCGCGGGTGGGGTCCGGTCAGGTGTGTTCACGGCACCACGTGTCCTACGTTTCCTGCCTGCCTGCCTGCCTGCCTGCCTGCCTTGCCGCCGCCCGGCGCGTCCGGCCCTCCGGGGTTCAGCCGCGCAGGGCGGCGGCTTCGCGGGCGAGGGCCTCGACGCGACCCCAGTCCTTGGCGCGGAGCGCCTCGGCGGGCAGCATCCAGGTGCCGCCGACGCAGCCGACGTTGGGCAGCGCCAGATAGCGGGGCGCGGCGGCCGCGTCGATCCCGCCCGTGGGGCAGAACCGCGCGAGCGGCAGCGGTGAGGCGAGCGAGGTCAGATACGCGGTGCCGCCGGCGGCCTCGGCCGGGAAGAACTTCATCTCCGTTATGCCGCGTTCCAGCAGCGCGACCACTTCCGACGTCGTCGAGACGCCGGGCAGGAAGGGCAGCCCCGAGGCGCGCATCGCTTCCAGCAGCAGGTCGGTCCACCCCGGGCTGACCAGGAAGCGGGCCCCGGCGGCGACCGCGGCGCCGACGTGTTCGGGCGTCAGCACCGTCCCCGCTCCGACGACCGCGTCCGGAACCTCGCGCGCGATGGCGGCGATGGCGTCCAGCGCGGCGGCCGTCCGCAGGGTGACCTCGATCGCGGGCAGCCCGCCCGCGACGAGGGCGCGGGCCAGCGGCACGGCGTCGGCGGCGTCCTCCAGGACGACGACGGGGACGACGGGGGCGAGGTCGAGGACGGAAGTCATGCCCGTCATCCTGCCTGCGGCCCGGCATCCTGCGCAACGAGCGTTGCGCAGGGTGCAATGGCAGCGTCGTGCAGGGTTCCGCCGCGGGGTTCGCCCCGGGCTCAGTGGATCTGGGTCACCAGCACGTCGAGCTTCCCCGGCGCCTGCTCCTCGATCACGAAGCCCAGGTCCCGCAGCGTCGCGGCGAGCTTCGCCGGTGTCTTCGGCTTCGCGCCCGACTCCAGGAGGGCGCGCACCAGCCGGCCCTTGGTGGCCTTGTTGAAGTGGCTCACCACGGACCGCTTCTCGACGCCGTCGACGACCGTCACCTGCAGCACCCGCACGGTCGCCGTCCGCGCCGCGAGCTCGCTGCGCGGCTTCGGCTTCCACGCGCTCGCGTACGCCGACGAGCGCAGGTCCAGCACCAGGCCCCCGCCCGCCGCCTCCGGAACGACGCCGGCCATCGGCTCCCGCCAGTACGCCCCGAGCGCGCCCAGCGCGGGCAGCTTCACCCCCATCGAGCAGCGGTACGACGGGATCCGGTCGGTGATCCGCACCGCGCCCCACAGCCCCGAGAAGACCAGTAGGGAATCCTTCGCGCGCCTGCGGGCGGCGGAGCTGAGCGTCGCGAGCCCCAGGGCGTCGTAGAGCACGCCGGTGTACAGCTCCCCGGCCGGCAGCGTCGGCGCGGTGAGCAGCCCGGCGTCCTTGGCGACCTCGCCGCGCAGCCCCGGGCTCAGCCCGAGCGCGTCCGCGGCCTTCTCCTCGTCGCCCGAGCACAGCTCCACCAGCTCCGCCAGCACCGTCGACCGCGTTCCGGTCAGCCCGGGGAGCGAGAGCGACGCCAGGTCGACGGCGGGACCGGCACCCACGGTGGCCTTGCCCTCGGACGGCGGAAGCAGGACGAGCACAGCAGTTCTCCCTCGGACGGACCAACACGAACCGGGAGCAGCCTACGGCCCGTCATACGCTCACTTCATGCCCCGCCGCCACCTGCTCGTCCCGGCCGCCGACGGAACCCTGCTGCGCGACGCGCTGCGTGCGCTGCGCGTCCGGCTCGAGGTGCCGGAGGAGTTCCCGGCCGCCGTGCTCGCCGAGGCCCGGCGGGCCGCCGACCGTCCCCGGATGCCGGAGCTCGACGCCACCGACATCCCGCTCTTCACGATCGACCCGCCGACGTCCACCGATCTCGACCAGGCCATGCACCTGGCCCGCCGGACGGGGACGGGGGCCGGGACCGCGCCCGGCGGCTACCGGGTGCACTACGCCATCGCCGACGTCGCGGCCTTCGTGACGCCCGGCGGCGCGCTCGACGCCGAGGCGCACCGCCGCGTCACGACCCTCTACTTCCCCGACGAGCGCGTCCCCCTCCACCCGCAGCTCCTCAGCGAGGGCGCCGCCAGCCTGCTCCCCGGCCAGGACCGCCCGGCCCTGCTGTGGCGGATCGACCTCGACGCGACCGGCCGGGTCACCGCGACCGACGTCCGCCGGGCCCGGGTCCGCAGCCGCGCCAAGCTCGACTACGCGGGCGTCCAGCGCTCCATCGACGACGGCACCGCGGAGGAGCCCGTCGCCCTCCTCAAGGAGATCGGGCTGCTCCGGGAGGGGCTCGAACGGGACCGCGGCGGCATCTCCCTCAACGTTCCCGAGCAGGAGATCGAGCAGCGCCCCGACGGCGACGGCTACGTACTCGAATACCGCGCCCCGCTGCCCGCCGACGGCTGGAACGCCCAGATCTCCCTGCTCACCGGCATGGCCGCCGCCGACCTCATGATCCGGTCCGGCACCGGCATCCTCCGTACGCTCCCCGCCGCCCCTCAGGGCGCCGCCGACCGGCTCAGGCGCGTAGCCGAAGCCCTCCAGGTCGACTGGCCGGCCGGCACCCCGTACGCCGACGTCATCCGCTCCCTCGATCCGCGGCGCCCCGACCACGCCGCCTTCCTGCAGGAGTGCACCTCCCTGCTGCGCGGCGCCGGCTACACGGTCTTCGACGGCGCCGCCCCCGAGCACGCGGAACACGCCGCCGTCGCCGCCCCCTACACCCACTGCACGGCCCCGCTGCGCCGCCTCGTCGACCGCTACGCCGGCGAGCTCTGCCTCGCCGCCGTCGCGGGCGAGCAGCCCCCGGACTGGGTCCGCGCCGCCCTCCCCGGCCTCCCCAAGGAGATGACCGCGGGCACCCAGCACGCCAACCGAGCCGAACGCGAATGCGTCGACCTGATCGAGGCCGCCCTCCTCAAGGACCGCGTCGGCGAGATCTTCGACGCCTTCGTCATCGACCTCGACGACCGCGAACCCGGCACCGGCACGATCCATCTCGACGACCCCGCCGTCGTGGCCCGCATCCAGTCCCCACCGTCCGCCCCCGCTCTCCACCTCGGCCACCACCTCCGAGTCCGCCTCACCGAAGCCGACCCCAGCACGTCAAAGGTCCTCTTCGCCCCGGCATAGCCGCCCAGGCGCGTCGACTAGGATGGGCGGCACGGCGGACGAGCCGGCCGGGCGGTCGCGGCGGGATCCTTGTGATCCTTCCGAGGAACGTCCGGGCTCCACAGGGCAAGGTGGTGGGTAACGCCCACCCGGGGTGACCCGCGTGCCAGTGCCACAGAAAACAGACCGCCGGGAGCCGCAAGGCCCCCGGTAAGGGTGAAACGGTGGTGTAAGAGACCACCAGCGTCCAGGGTGACCTGGACGGCTAGGTAAACCACACCTGGAGCAAGGTCAAGAATGGGCCGCCGTAAGGCGGCTCTGCGCGGATGACTGAGGGCTGCCCGCCCGAGTCCGCGGGTAGACCGCACGAGGCCGGCGGCAACGCCGGTCCCAGATGGATGGCCGCCTCCCCATGGCCCGCAAGGACCACGGGAGACAGAACCCGGCGTACAGGCCGACTCGTCCGCCGCCTTATATCGCCGCAGGTCAGAGCACGTTTTGCAGGGCGGACATTCCGACCGGGTCGAATCTGGGTCGAATTCGCTGTCGAGAGTGTCCTCCTCCACACGCGGCTTCGATGCGCAACCGTGGAAACCCTGACCAGGGGCGATGCTCGGATGAAGACCCGGCAGACGCTACTCCCCGTACATCCGTGTTTTGTCCGGAGGAGTCGGAGAGGACGCGATCACCGCACGACGGCTTCTTGGCTTTGCCGCGACCCAGACCCATCCGCTGCTGGTGTCAGTTCCGAATAAGGGGTGTGAGTTGATCCCGGCGTCCTTGGCGAAGCCTCGGTCGCTGTTCCTCCCAATGGCACAGGAGCCCCTCCTCCCATACGGCACCGGACTGCCGCGGGGCTCCGTTTGGAGCAAGCCATGAACAAGACTCTCCTGCCCCTGGTGGGTATAGCCGCGTTCGCCGTACCGTTGGCGCTGCCCGCGATGGCGTCCGCACAGGACTCCAGCGGCGGTGCGAACTATCAGGCCACCCTCGACCCGGTGGCCACCAACATGGTCGACGGATCCGGCACCGCCACCGTCACCCTGTCGGGCAACCAGGCCACGGTCTCGGTGACCGCCAACCAGCTGCTCGACGCCTCCCCGCACGCCCAGCACATCCACATCAAGGGCTCGGGCGAATGCCCGAAGGCAGACGCGGCCCATGACCACAACGGGCACAAGGCGATCAGTACCACCGACGGTCTGCCCGCCTACGGCAAGATCGGCACGTCCCTGACCACCAAGGGCGACACCAGCCCGAACAGCGCGCTGGCCATCGACCGCTTCCCGGCGACCGGCTCGTTCCACTACACCCGCACGATCACCGTGACACCGGACGTGGCGGCCGCAGTGCGGGCCAACAACGCCGTGATCGTGGTGCACGGCATCGACTACAACCACAACGGCAAGTACGACAACGTCCTGGGCGCCAGCGAGCTGGACCCGAAGCTCCCCCAGGAAGCCACCGCGCCCGCCATCTGCGGCGCCCTGAACTCCATGCCCACCGGCGGAGCGGGAACCGGTGACGGAGCCACCCAGGCATCTCAGGCGTCCAACGGCAGCAACAGCGCCGATCTGATCGCCACCGGCCTGGGCGCCGCAGCGGTCGCGGCACTGGCCGGCACTCTGATCCTGCGGCGCAGGAACGCCGCAGCCCAGCGATGACCGACGGGACCGGGCCCGGCACCAGGCCCGAGCCGGATCCAGAAGCAGCCGCCCCCCGTCCGGCGGGGGGCGGCACCCGCCGCCGCACCATCATCGGACTCACCGCGGCACTGGCCCTGGCAGCAGCCGGTGCCGCCGTCGCCCTTACCGGCGCACCCAGCAGCAGCGCCCCGCCACCCCAGCCCCCAGCCGTGGCGGCCCCGGCCACCACGGCGCACCCCACACCACTCCAGCCACCCGGCACACCGGTGCCGCACTCCTCAGCCGGACACGTCCTCCCGGCTTCCGTGCCGGTGTCCCTGGACATCCCCGCCATCGGCGTCCACACCACGCTGCTGTCCCTGGGCCGCAACACCGACGGAACCGTCCAGGTCCCCTGGAAGCCGCTGAAGGCCGGCTGGTACAAGGACTCACCCACTCCCGGACAGCTCGGCGCATCCGTCATTCTCGGCCACGTCGACTCCAAGGAGACCGGGCCAGCCGTCTTCTACCGGCTGGGCGCCCTCACCGCAGGCACCCGCATCAGCGTCACCCGGAGCGACGGCACCACCGCCGCCTTCACCACCGACTCCGTGCGGGCCTACCCCAAGGACGACTTCCCCACCCTCGACGTCTACGCCACAAACGCCGACCGACCCCAGCTCCGCCTCATCACCTGCGGCAACTGGGACCCCGAAACCCACACCTATCTCGGCAACATCGTCGCCTTCGCCACCCTCACCGACGCCGCCTAAGATCACCTTGTCCGGGAGCCAAGCGGCCAACCGCCGTCCTGACTCACCTGCTCAGAGGGCGACTGCACGAAACACCTGTCAAGGCGGGGGACCGTTCGGACAGGTCGGCGTCATCGAGTGGGCAGATCCCCTGGATGCGTTGGGCGGCGTCACCGACGCCCCTTAAAGGAGACGAAATGTTCGGTTATCGCGTTCCCGCCCCCGACGAGGCGATGCTGATTTCAGGCGGCAGGCGGGGACTGGAAGGTGCGCCGTTCCGCGTGGTGACCGGGCACGGAAAGTTCGTGCTCCCTGTCTTCCGCAAGACCCGCTTCCTCACTCTGGCGATGTGCGAGGCCGAGGTCGCCGAGACCTGTGTGACCAAGCAGGGCATCGCCCTGTCTGTGACGGCCGTGATCGCCTTCAAGGTGGGCAACGACCGGGAGAGCATCGTCAACGCCGGTCAGCGGTTCCTTTCCGACCAGGACCAGATGTCGGTACTGACCGGCCGGATCTTCGCCGGTCATCTGCGCTCCATCATCGGCTCGATGACGGTCGAGGAGATCGTCACCGAACGGCAGAAGCTCGCCACCGAGGTCCTGGAGACCTCCAAGACGGAGATGGCGAAGATCGGTCTGACCGTCGACTCACTGCAGATCCAGTCGATCGACGACGGCAACACCGGATACATCGCCGCGATGGCCGCACCGCACAAGGCCGCCATCCAGCGGCAGGCCCAGATCGCCCAGGCGCAGGCCACCCAGGCCTCGGTGGAGGCCGAGCAGGTGGCCGCACGGAACCAGGCCGAGTACGCCCGGCAGACCGCCGTGGTGAAGGCCGAGTACTCCGCCCAGGTGGACCGCGCGCAGGCGGAGTCCGCGCAGGCCGGCCCGCTGGCGATGGCCCACGCACAGCAGGAAGTGCTCATCGCCCAGACCGAACTGGCCCAGCGCCAGGCCGAGCTCCGGCAGCAGCAGCTGCGGGCCGAGATCGTGAAGCCCGCCGAGGCCGAGGCCGAACGGATCAAGGTGCTGGCGATCGCCGAGGCCGAGCGGATGAAGATCCAGGCCGAGGCCGCGGCCTCGTACGACCGGGTGGCACTGGACCGGATGCTGATCGACCAGCTGCCGCTGATCGTCAAGGAGGCCGCCGGCGGCCTCGCCGGGGCCAACGTCAACGTCCTCAACGGCGCCGACGGCCTCAGTGAGATCGCGGCGGGACTGGTCGGCCAGGGGCTGACCATCCTGGACTCGGTCCGGAAGAACCTGAGCGGCTCCACCGAGTACCCCCGTCCGGGCAAGGACAACGGCCTGCTCGAACTGCAGGGTTACCTGAAGCCGGCCGGCGGCCCCGCGGAGCCCGCGAAGCCGAAGCGCACCGGCAAGGACACCGAGAAGGACAAGCCCACCGACGGCCCCAACGCCATCGACTAGACCAGTGGCCCCTTGCAAAGACGGGGACACCTGCCTATGGCGCGCAGCCGTGCCGACGCCTGAATGCGTCACCTCGGCATGAGCAGCGTGGCGAGGCTCAGCTGCCTGTCGTGGGTCGTCCTAGTTCGACATCGTCGCTGGCGTGGGCTGTGACACAGCCGCTTCTTGTCGTTTCTGTTTCCCGTGCGCCCGCAGTGTCGCTCCGGCCAGCACCGCCATTGCTGCGGTCCCGTAGGACCAGGATTGGAGTAGTTCGCTGGGGAGCGCCATGGCAGTGCCGATGTAGAGCACGGTGCCCGCGAGGGGGACGGCGAGCCATTCCCAGCGGCCGTCGAGGGCGACCAGCGCGATCATCAGCAGGGCGTACCAGTAGTAGGAGGGCGAGGTCAGGAGCAGTGCGGTGCCGGTGACGAGCAGTGCGCCGCTCCACGGCCGGTCGGGGTCGCCGCGGCGCATGACGTAGAGGGCCGTCAGCGCGATCAGGGCCACCGCGACCGGGGCGGCGACGTCGTCCGGCAGGAACAGCCGCAGCAGCGCGAACCGGCGGACGCTGCCTGATTCGTACCCTTCCTCCTGCAGATAGCCGGGCAGGTAGCCGAGGACGCCGAAGCCGGAGGTCAGGATGTACGGCAGATAGGTGAGCGCGATCACCAGGACGGCGGGCAGCAGGACGCGCGCGGCGTCGCGGGGGCCCCGGCGGGCGAGGGCGCCCGGCAGGACGACCGCGGGCAGCAGCTTGACGGCGATGGCCGCGCCGAGCAGCGCGCCGCGGCGCGGCAGGACGGACGTTCCGAGCGCGAGCACGGTCAGCAGTACGCCGAGCGTGTCGACGTGCGCGTCGTTGACGGCTGCGAAGGACACCGCGGGACACCAGGCCCACAGCGCCGCGCGCCGTGGATCGCCGCGCCGCCGCAGGACGAGGAGCAGGGCGGCGCTGGTCCCGACGGCCAGCAGCGCGCCCGCGATCTGGGTCGGCTTGTGGCGGGCGCCGTCGGGCGACAGCGCGTGGACGGCGAGGAACCAGCCCTCCGCCACCGGCGGGTAGATGGTGTTCACACCAGGCCGGTTCATCAGCGTGCAGAAGCCGCCGCCCAGCGGGTGGAGATCCGGGGCTACGCAGACCTGTCCAGCTGGGAAGAGCCAGCGGTCGCGCAGCCCGGCCAGTTCCGGTGCGGCGGGCGGATGGGCGTACGGGGAGATGCCCGCGGCCTGCACCCGGCCGTCCCAGGCGTAGCGGTACATGTCGCTGCTGGTGCGCGGCGGCCCGCTCAGCGCGGCGAGCGACAGCGCGGCGCTGCCGGCGAGCACCAGGATCACGGCGGCGCGCACGGGCACCTTACGGACCGCCCACACGGCTCCGGCGAACAGCACCCAGGCCGCCGCGTACCAGTACAGAAGGTGCCGCGGGTGCGCTTCAGAACCTCCGATGCGGATGGTGATGGCGACGACGGCGGTCAGCGCGGCGACGAGGACTGAGGTGCATACGGTGCGGACTCCCACACCGCCCACCGTGGCAGGCGGAGCCGCCCTGTGCGGACTGCGACATGGCGGTGTCCTTAATCCGTAAGGGCCGATCAAGGGTGGTCTTCAGCCTGTGGGAGCGCATGGCTCAGCTTCGGGCCAGTTCCGCGAAGTGGCGGCCGGCCACGGACCACTCCTCGACCGTCGTCCAGCAGGTGCTGTCGGCGGCGGATCGCAGCGCGGCCGCGCCCAGGCGCGCCCAGGGGAAGTCGCGGCCGTACCGTCCCCGGCCGTCCTCCACCCGTACGGTGAAGCGCTCGTCGACGTCGTAGGCAGCCGCCTCGACGAGCAACCGGCCACCAGGGGCGACCAGTTCGCCGACCCGGGCGAGCAGCGCCCGCGCGTCGCCGCCGATGCCGACATTGCCGTCGATCAGCAGCGCCGTACCCCAGCGGCCTTCGGCGGGCAGCCGGTCGAAGACCGACCGGCACAGCACCGCACCCCCGATGCCGCGGGTGCGGGCCACGGCCGCCGGGCTGACGTCCACGCCCAGGACCGGGACCCCGGTGGCCGCGATCGCCGCCACCAGCCGGCCGGGCCCGCAGCCGATGTCGAGCACCGGGCCGCGCCGGCACCGATACAGCAGCGCGGTGTCGGCGGCGTCCGGCGCCGCGCACCACCGCTCCACGTCCAGCGGCAGCAGCCAGCCGTCGGCCCTGCGCAGGAACAGCGGGCCTCGTCCCGAACGGATCGCGTGCGCGTACGGGTCGTCAATCCAGGGGGCGGGGGTCAGGGGGCGCTCAGTGATCGTCGCGCTCGCGACGTCCACAGCCGTCACCGGGCCGCCGTCCGGCCGGCTCCGGCGAAGCCCGGGGGCGTCAGCACGCCCTCCGGGCGGAGCTCGGCCGCCCGCAGGGCTGCGGTGAAGCGCGAACCGGGTGCGCGGGCGGCGACCTCGGTGGCGTCGGCGGCGGTGTCCACATCGCGCAGCACCGGCAGGTCACGGACGCGCAGCCCGGCGTCGGTGAGGCGGCGGCGCTGGATCTCGCCCGTCCGGTCCGTCGACATCGGCACCCCGGGGAACAGTGAAGGGTCCGGTTCGGCGAGGCCGATCGCCCAGAAGCCGCCGTCCTCCGCCGGGCCGAACCATGCGTCGCAGCCGTGCCAGGCGTCCGGCCGCAGCGCCGGCTCCAGCAGGGCCGGGGTGAGCTGCGGGGTGTCCATGCCGACCAGGAGCGTGGGCCCGGCGCAGTCGGCGAAGGCCGCCGCCAGCCGTTCGTCCAGGCCGCCGGACGCCTGCGGAACGACGTCGAAGCCCGGCGGCAGCCAGGGACCGGGCGCGCCGTCGAGCACCAGCACCCGGCGGCGGGCCGGGGCGCGCAGCACGGCGTCGAGGGTGTCGGCGAGCGCCGCCTCGGCCAGCGCGGCGGCCTGCCGGGGCGAGTACGGCGGGGTGAGCCGGGTCTTGACCCGTCCCGGTACCGGTTCCTTGGCGATCACCAGCAGCGTCGTCCCGCCGGGAGCGCCGGTCATCGGGCGGCCTGACCGGCGGGAACGGCCCGGGTGGGCTGCGCGGGCGCGGGAACCTCGGCGGTCCGGCCGTCCGCCGCCGGGCCGACCGCCGGCTGCCGCAGTACGGCGCTCATGTCCTGGACCGCCTGCCAGGTCCCGCGCCAGGTGCCGGTCACCTTGGAGCGGCCGGTCCTGGGCGCGTACGGGACGTCGGTCTCGGCGATCCGCCAGCCGGCGTCGGCCGCCCGGACCAGCATTTCGAGCGGATAGCCGGACCGGCGGTCGGCCAGTTCCAGACCGAGCAGCGCGGTACGCCGCGCGGCCCGCATCGGGCCGAGGTCGTGCAACCGCAGGCCGGTGCGGCGGCGGATCCGCCGGGCCAGTTCGAGATTGGCGACCCGGGCGTGCGGCGGCCAGGCGCCACGGGAGGTCGGCCTGCGGCGGCCGAGCACCAGGTCGAGATCACCCCGCAGCACCGGGTCCGCGACGGACGGCAGCAGGGCGGGGTCGAGCGAGGCGTCGCAGTCGCAGAAGCAGACGATGTCGGCGGTCGCGGCGAGCAGTCCGGCGTGGCAGGCGGCGCCGAAGCCCCGCACCGGCTCGCACACCACCGTCGCTCCGAGGGAGGCGGCGAGGTCGGCGGAGCCGTCGGTCGAGCCGTTGTCGACGACGATCGCGCGCCAGCCGGACGGAAGGCGCTCCAGCACCCAGGGCAGGGCACCGGCCTCGTCCAGGCACGGCAGTACGACGTCGACGGGCGGTGTCGTTGGGTTGGTCACGCTCCTCACCCTACGAAGCAGAACCCGACATCTAGCCCATTTAACCCTTACGAAAATCGGACGTCCGCATTCCCAGTTTCATAGGCCTGCTCCGGTCACGTTGTTGTCGCAGGTCCGGTTCAGTCAGACGTGCTCACACCGTTTCAGGCGTCGTCATCCGGCGCCTTGTGCCCAGGTGGAGGTTGAGGACCTGGTCCGGCAGATGGAGAGTCAGTTGGCGGTGAGTTTGGATCCGGCTGCGTGGGTGGCTGGGGGCGCGGGGTGCGTTGGCGCCACATGGAGGTGATCAGGCAGAGGGCTGAGGCGGCGAAGAGGGCGGCGGTGATGAGCAGCCAGCGGCCGAGGAACACGTCGGAGGGCAGGCTCGTTGCCGCGTGGTAGCCGGGGACCTTGTTGAGGATCAGGGGGTACCAGGTGATCAGCAAGAGCAGGGCGACGAAGGTTGGCACACGCAGGTAGTTGATCCACTGCTTTGTGGTGCGGTGTTTCCCGGTGCCGCCGCGGGAGCCGAGAAGGGCTTGTGTCGCGCGGTCGGTGAGGGTGTAGAGGGGGAGCAGGACCAGGTCGTGGATGAGGGCGGCGCCCACGAACCAGATCGCGATGCGGAGCGTGTCGCCTTGGAGCAGCCGCGTCCCGGCGTAGGCGGTGAGGGCGAAGGAGCACAGGATGATCAACAGGTGCAGGGGGGATGCGCCGTAGCGCTCGCCGACGCTTTTCACAGCGTGCTCCCGAAGGTGAGTCGGGTGACCCATTTGGTGTTGTGCACGCCGGGGTTGGCGGGGACGATGATGCGGGCGGGGTAGCCGTGGTCCGGGGTGAGGTCTGCGCCGTTGACCCGAAGCGCCAGCAGCGACCGGGTGTCGCGGACCTGGTTGTCCCGCAGCACCGTTGACCGGAAGGCGCCGCCGCGCTGTACGGATTCCACCGCGACGCCCGGTGGGCTGGTGTGCAGGCCGACGAGCGCGGCCAGGTCGGCGAGCCGCACGCCGGACCACTCCTGGTCGTCGGTGGACCACCCCTCCACGCACGCGATCGGCAGCGAGGCTCCGTGCTGTGGCAAAGCCAGGACCTGGGCGCGGGTGAGGACGATCTGCCGGGCGCCGGCGCGCACGGTCAGTCGCCAGTCCGGCCCGATGTCACGGGCCTGGATGCCCACGTCGGCCGCCGTCTTGTTGATCTGGAAGCCGCCCGGCCCCGAGCCCGGGTTCGGGCCGCCGTGCGGTGCAAGCAGCGCGGTGCGGCGCAGTGGCCCGCCGATGCTCTGCCCGGCCGTGACGACGAGCAGGGTCGCGGATCCCAGGCCCACCATGCCCAGCGCGCCGCGTCGCGACATCGTCGGCGCGGCCGGCCGCGGTGAGACCAGACCCGTCTCGTCCGCGGGTTCGGGCTCGGTCCGCTCCAGCGGGGTGCGCAACTCGGTACGCAGCCGGCGGCTGCGCAGGGCGCGGACCATGGTCGGAATGCGGAAGGCGATGTGGACGACGAACGCGCCGATGAAGACCCACGCCCCGTAGAAGTGCAGGGTGTAGAAGGAGCCGGGGAAGATGTAGTGCAGCTGGATGTTGAGAATGCCCGTGATGAACTCGAACAGCACGCCGCCCACCAGGAGCAGCAGCGACAGGCGCTCCAGCGCGTGGCTGACCGAGCGCACCGGAGGCCACGAGAACAGCTTGGGGATCACCGACCACAGCTTGGCCAGCAGGATCGGGATCAGTACCACCCCCAGCGTGACGTGCACGCCTTGCAAGAGCCGGTAGAGCCAGTACGGATGGGTCGGCCAGGAGAACAGGTAGAACCCCAAAATCCCCTTGTCCGGGGTCTGGTCATTGACCGGAGACAGATCCGGGTTGTACGCGGCGTAGGACAGCAGCCCGGTCACGAACAGCACCGAGATACCCACGAGCAGAATCAACCCGAACACCGATGTCAGCCACGGACCGCGCAACGGGCTGCGCCAGAACCCCGGCCGGGCAGGACCCGGCGGCGGTCCCGCAGCCAACAACGCACGCACCCGACCGGGCCGCTCAGGCTTCGCCACCGGGTTGGCACTGGCGGGGGAGGTATCGGGCTGCTTCGTAGCTTTGGGTGAGGGTTCCGCCGCTGGCTGCCCGGGGCCGCTGTCTGTCGGTGTGCTCGCCCCGTCCGCCGGAGGCTGCGGCTGCGGTTTGGGGGGTGGGCGGCGGGCGTCCTGTCCGTCGTCAGGGGCGTCCATCTCGGTTCCTTCCCAGTTACACACAGTGTCCGAGAAGACCGTATGTCGTAACCATTGACGCACGGCGGCAGCGACTCCTTACGATTCGCGCCGTTCTGCCCGCAAGGGGCACCGGGTGCGTCACTGGCTGGAGCGCACTGCGGCGCCGATCGCCTGCAGGACACAGAAGTGGGTTGTCGGGCACCGACCAGCGGCGGAGACTTACCCCGGCCTGTCGGGGAGCCACAAGAGCAGGGCACCGTCTGCTATCTCTGCGAGCTGCCTTCTGCTTCGTGGATGGCGCGGGCTGCGTTGACCAGGCCAATGTGGCTGAGGGCCTGCGGGTAGTTCCCAAGAGCTTCGCCCGTGGCACTGGAGACTTCCTCAGCGAGTAGGCCCACATCGTTGGCTTGGGCCAGAGCTCTTCCGAACACCTGCCGTGCTCCGGAGACATCACCGCTTATTGCCAGGGCGTGGGCGAGCCAGAAAGTACACAGCAGGAAGGTGTCCTCCTGCGTCGGCATGTCGTCTTTGAGGTAGCGCTGTACCAGCCCCCGCGCGTCCGTGAGTTGCGATCGGATTGCTTGGACGGTTGACCGCACGCGGGGTCGTTGCCGGGAAGGAATCCCACCAGGGCCAGCACGAGGGCGGAGGCGTCCAGTTCCTCGCTGCCGAAAGTCAGGACCTGCCGGCGCAGGTAGTCCGTGCTGCCGTCGGTGGCCCTGGGGAGAGGTCCGGCCGCCCTCCAGTCCGGTGCGATACCGGACAGTTCACGGGTGGCAGTTCTGCACAACGTGGATGCGCGCGACAGCACTGACGCCATGCGGCGGGTGGGTCGACGAACGGTGGTGCTTCTCCGCCACCCACAACAGCGGGGTGGCGGCCGGCCGGTCCCCGGGGCGGCGGACGTGCGGAGTCTGTCAGGTCCCGCAGGCGTCGGTGCTTATCGCGGGCCACCTTTTCGGGCGGTGGTGGCCCCGGCACCCATTTCGGCTTCGGCCTGTGCGGCGATTGCCTCCTGGCGGGCCCGGTCCTGCGGGTCGAGATAGTCCAGGTGGTTCCAGCGCGTGGTGTCGTAGCCGGTGTCGGCGTTCCACGGGTAGACCGCGCTCCACAGCCGGTTCCACGCGCGTTGCAGGTCCTGCCGGGAGCTCAGGCGGTCCCGGCTGTCGAGGAAGATGTCTTTGGCCAGCTTGTCCAGGTGCCAGCGCGCGGTGTTGGCCGCGTCCTGCACGAGGCTGTCCAGGGCGAAGGCCATCTTGTAGCCGGGCGTGCCGTAGTGATCGTCGCGCTGCTCGGCCAGCCGGGGCGCGAGGAAAGCGTCGATGGCCTCGATGTCACCGCCGGTGATGTCGTCGGTGTAGTGCAAGGTGCGGTCCAGAGCGGCGGGGTCGGTCACGGGCGGAGGATTCCCCTCGGTCGCGGCGCCGGACCGACGGGGCGTCATGTCCGGTCTGCTGCATCGAAGAGGGAATGTTATCCGAGGCGATGGACCAGGAGAGGTCGCGACGAACTCGCGTCACGGTTTAGCGGACAAGCGGCATCCGGACGCCGGCTGCCCCGGCGAACAGGGAGAACTGGATGATCGCTGACGCGCTCCGGGAGGTGCCCGGCCCTGAGGACGGGCGATTCCGCCGACCGGTTGTACTCGATGGCATCGCGTCCGGCACGCTGGAACGGTCTGCCTGGCTGAATCAAGCTCTGGACCGGTGTGGTTATCCTTCCGGGCCTGCGGGGGTGTGAGAGACCGGGGCATGGAACCGGTCCCGAAGGCGTTGCCGCGACGATTCATCCTGGCCACCTGCGTCGGCCTCCTGATGGCCGGCTGCGCCCGATCCGCCGAACCGGCCAAGGGAGAACCCGGCGCTACTCGTACGGGCCGGACGCCCATCACACCGACCACGAACGCCGTGCCACTTCCACCAGCAGCCGCGGCGGCACCCCCCGCGGCAGTGCCCGTTCCCACTGAGCCAGCTGAACCCGCTCTACGTACGCCACCGTTGTACGAACTGTCGAACCCGGATCGCACGGCCATCGCGCTGACCTTCGATGATGGGCCGAACACGGAGTACACCCCAAGGATCCTGGCGCTTCTGGCCCACTACGACATCCGCGCCACGTTCGTGGTGGTGGGTCAGAACACCGCCGACAACCCGAGTGTCCTCGCACGGATCTATGAAGCCGGGCATCAGATCGCCAACCACACCTGGTCCCATCCCGACCTGCGCCGTCTGTCGTCCGGGGGCGTCCGCGATGAACTGGAGCGCACCAGCGACGTCGTCGAGTGGGCCACCGGTGGATGCCGTACCCGTTGGTTCCGTGCTCCTGGTGGTGACTTCTCTCCCAAGGCGCTGGATGCGTGTTTCCAGCTGGGGATGAGTCCTCTGGCGTGGAGCGTGGATCCTCAGGATTGGCGATGCCCTGGCCAGAATTACATCACCTCGACCGTGTTGAGCACGGTCAAGCCGGGGGCCATCATCCTCAATCATGACGGTGGCGGAAACCGGGCCCAGACCCTTGCCGCTCTCCATGACTACATCCCACGCCTGTTGGACGCCGGTTACACCTTCACCACGCCGTGACCGCGCGCGACCGACCCAGCACAGCGGAGGCCAGGAGACAGGTCCCGGGGTTAAGGCCCTCCTAGGCGACCGCGCCGTCAGGGCTTGGTGAGGTTGGTGTAGAGCTTGGCCCAGGCGGTGTCCTGTGCGGTGGCGGGCTTGGTGTCGCAGAAGGGCAGCGTTCCCTTGGAGGTGTAGTACTTCATCATCGCCAGGACGGCCAGGGTCTTGGCATCACTTCCCCCGGTGTAGTCCTGGCTGGGCAGCACGTTCTGGTGGGTTCGGCAGGTGGGTTTCTTGCTGTCGGAGGTGGTGTCGAGTGTCCCGGTGCGTGCTGCGGAGGAGCCGCAGCCGGTGAGCGCGAGCGCGCCGAGCACGAACAGGGTGGACCAGCGGGTGCGAGCAGTCGATGCCATGGTGGTCTTCCTGTTTTCTGGAGTGATGGCGAGGCCGAGGTGCCTGTTCACAGCGGCATGGCGCGCAGTGCGGTGCCCATCCCGACGGCCAGGATGAGTAGTGCGGTGCCCAGCGGGGTGATGCGTGCGCCCCACGTCGCGAGTCGGCCGGCACGTCCGCCGTTCAGGGCCGGGATTCGGTCACGCAGTTTGAGCAGGACCAGGCCGGCGACGGCCAGGGTGGCGGCCATGCCCAGGCCGTAGCAGAGGACGAGGACGACGCCGAAGGCGGTTCTGCCCAGGGCGATGGAGCCCAGCAGGACGACCAGGGCGGAGGGGCTGGGTACGAGGCCGCCGGCGATGCCGATCCCGATGAGGCCGCCCTTCCTGCGGCCGCTCGACCCACCGTGATGACGGTGACCGAACAGCCCATGGCTGTGCCCGTGCCCCCCATGGCTGTGGCCGTGTGGGTGATCGTGGCCACTGTGGCTTTGGTGGCGCTGGTGAGCAGTAGCGCTCGATGCCGCATGGCCGTGGTGTGCCTCGGATCCCGTGGCGATTGCCGCCTCTGTCGTCGTGCCGGCCACGGCGACAGCCGGGTTTCCGACAGAAGCCGTGACGAGTTCGCCGGCTCCGACGGGCTCGGCGACGGCGGCGACCGCCACATCATGGCTGTGCGGATGATCGTGGCCGTGCTCGTGCTCGTAGTTTCCGTGGGTGTGGCCGTCGTGTGCGGGGGCCTGGTCTGCGGACCGCGCCCCAGCCCGGGTGCGCGCGGTGCGCAGGGCGGCGGGTAGGAGCCAGATTCCGGCGGCGATGATGACGAGGCCGCTGATGGTCCCCAGCCAGGCGAGTGCCTGTTCGCCGACGAGTGCGGAGGACACGCTCAGCGCGGTGCCCAGGACCAGGACCGACGCGGTGTGGGTGAGAGTGACGGTCGTGGCAACGGTCACCGCGTCGCGCGGCCGGCCCTGCCGGCCCGCGAGGTAGGCCGCCATGATGGTCTTGCCGTGTCCGGGCAGTGCCGCGTGCCCCGCACCCAGTACGAGAGCCAGCAGCACGGCGAGCAGTCCGACGGGAAGGGTGAGCCGGTCCCGGTCGGTGAGGGACCCCAACCGTGCGTCCAGAGTCGCGTACCAGCCGCCCAGCAGTCCCGAGCCCGGCGCGTTCGCCGCGACGGCCCCCGGGCCGTTGCCGAGGGTGACGCGGGTGTGGCGGGCGTCGGGCGGGTTGGACAGCAGGTCGGCGGGGTACTTCCGCAGCTCGTTGGAGATGGAGGCGGCGGGGACGTCCGAGGAGCCGATCCGCGTCCCGGCGCTCTGGGCGGTGATCTCGTGCCAGCCGATGTGGGACGGATCGACCCCGGTGGTGAGTTCCAGGGTTCCGGTGGCGCCCAGGTCCGCGGGCGCGCTCAACCGGCATTCGAGCCGGCCGGTGTCGAGACCGGCCTGTCCGCGCACGAGCCGGTAGTCGGTCGTCATGACCTGGAGGTGCAACGAGGCGGCGCGTGAGGACCTGGTCCCCTGGGGTTGGGCGGTCGCACGGATCGCGCGGGCGACCGTGGCGCAGGCGGTCCGGGCGTGCGCGGCAGCTTCGGCGGCGCTGAGCCGGCCGTCGCCATCGCTGTCCAGGGCGGGCATGGCCTGGAGGGTGGGGATCTCGGCCGTGTCCACCACTACCAGGTCATCGACCCGGTCGGAGTGGACCGTCAGACCGTCGTACCGGTTGACGGTGAAGTTCCCCAACGGGTGTGCCGACGCGGCGGGTGCGGCCAGGGACAGCAGCACCGGAATCCCGGCGAGCAGAAGTGCGGCGCGGCGTGCGTAGGCGTGGAGGCGGGTCATCGTTGTCCTTGGAGGCGGGCCAGGCGTGCGCGGGCGTCGGGTGCGCGCAGCGGGGAGAAGGCGGGGTTGGCCGACAGGGCGCTCGTCAGGTCGGTGCGTGCGGCCTGGTCGTCGCCGACCGTCTGCTCGATGACGCCGCGGTGGTAGCGCAGGGTGGCGTCGCGCCACCCGAGCCGGTTGGCTTCCCGGGCCAGGGGCAGCGCTTCTTCGTCGCGGCCGGCCCGGTGCAGGGCCCAGCTCAGTGCGTCGGCGACCAGCACACTGTGCCGGCGGCCCCATTCGGCGGTGAGCAGGGTGACGGCGAGTTCCGGGTTGCCGTGGTCGGCCTGGTACTGGCCGAGGTTCAGGTCGTCGACGACACCGTTGGCGGCGAACAGCCTCTGCTCGGCTTCCAGGACGCGGTATTGCGCGCGGGCCTCCGCGGTACGGCCCAGGGACTCGAGCAGTTCGCCGAGTTCGAGCACGTACTGAGGTTGGGGAACGCGGGCGATGGCTGCTTGGTAGTCGGTGACGGCTTTGGCCGTTTGGCCCAGCGCGGCTTCGGCGCGGGCTACTCCCGCGAGGGCGGCGGTGTAGGTCGGGTCCAGCGCCAGCGCTTTGCGGTAGTGCTCCAACGCCGCTGCGGTGGCACCGGTGTTGAAGGCCAGCTCGCCCAGGTAGTGCTGACAGAAGGCCTGGTCAGCCGGGTTGGAGGCGTCCTCCAGTCCGCGCTGGAGGGCCTGCGCCGCCTCATCGGTCCGGCCCTGCAGCTCCAGCGTGTAGGAGGCGCGGGTGAAGGACGCGGTCGAGGGGTGAAGATCCAGCATCCGCTGAACGGCGGCCTGGGCTCCGGCGTCGTCGCCGAGTTGGGTGAGGGCATCGGTCAGTGCCCCGTAGGCGGCCCATGCGTACGGGTCGCCGGCGACGGCCTGATCGGCCCACGTGCGGGCCTGGGTGAACTGGTGCCGGGCGTTCGCGAGTCCGGCCATGCCGGTCTGCGCGGCCGTGTTGATGTCCGGCTGCAGCGTCAGCGAACGCCGCAGCGCCGTTTCCGCCTTGGGGTACAGCGTCGGGTCGACGGTGAGCCGGGCCTGCTCGACGTATGCGGAGCCCAGTTGCGCCCACGCTGCCGCGTCGGCCGGCTGCCGGCGCAGCTTGTCCTGGAGCTTGCTCACCACCGCGCCGATCGACAGCGCGGTATGGGCCGAGCCGGCCGCCGGGGCGGGTGCCGCTGCGGGAGGAGGGGGGTTGGAGTGGTGTTCCAGCGCCGCGAATCCGGTCAGGCCGGCACACAGCGCGGCGGCGGTGGCGATCAGGGCGAGGCGGCGCATGAACGACATCCCTCTCTGGACGATGGACGATGGACGATGGACGATGGAGGACGATGGAGGACGGGCGTGCTGAGCCGTGGACGAACCGATGGGCGTACGCGTTCGTCAACGACGGGGTCCGGTGGACCGGTGCGGGCAGATGGTGTCGGCCCGCACCGGCCTGTGGGGCTGGCCGGGACTAGCCGGCCTGGTTGACCGAACCGGTGTACGGCAGAGCGACGTACGGGAACGTGGTCCCGAACGGGACGCCCGGCCCGTTGACGCCGTCACCGGCGGCCAGCGCCTGGATCAGGTGCCCGGGAGTGGCGCCTTCGAGCGCCTGGATGGCGATGTCGATGACGTCGTCACCCATGCGGCGGCCGTTGGGGAAGCCCTGGAAGTCACCGTTGAGCACGCCGAGCCGGTCCGGGTTGGCCGTCACCGGCGTCGACATGTTCAGCCGCAGTTCCTCGGCGGGAACGAACCGCTTCTTGTTGACGTCGAGGTTCATCAGCTGCGAGTTCAGGTCCACGGCCAGCGGCCCGTTGGCCGCCTTCGCGATGCCCGTCAGGAAGATCTCCTGCAGGTCCTTGCGCGGGGTGGCGGGCGCCGGGATGCCGTAGATGCCCTGGATGAGCTTGGGCAGCTCAGGGTCGAGGACCTTCGCGACGACCTTCGGCTGGTTGTGGTCCTGCGACGGCGGCAGCGCGTTGAAGGCGTTCTTCAGCCCGGCCGGCACCACCGCCTCGTTGACCAGCGGGTTGCCCAGACGTGAGACCTGCACGTACTTACCCGTGGGGGTCTGCTTGCCGGGGCTGAGCTGCATCGTGCGCCGCTCGGTGGAGCTCCACACGCCGATGACCGGGTTGCGCTTGGCGTTGCCCTTGAAGGCGAGCTTGGACTTGGGCACCTGAATGGACAACGTGTTGACGTTGTAGCCGTTCAGGGTGTTGTGCCCGGTCTCGGAGAGATCGCCGCCGTAGAGCAGGTCGAAGACCCGCAGATCCAGGAAGAACGGGTCCGCGGCCTGTGTGGCGACGGTCTGACCGCCACCGGGCAGCTTTTGCGTCGCCTGGTTGCGGAGCCTGCCGTAGTTCGGCATGGATGCCTTGCCGACGTTGGACGGCGTGGCGATGCCGTCCGCGACGAGCGTGACCGGCTTCTTGCCCGCGCGGATCTCCTGCAGGCTGTAGTGCTGGCGGAACAGCAGCGTCTTGTCGTTGAGGTTGTTCACGACGCCGTTGTTGTACAGGAACGTCTTCTCGCCGCGCCGGTCCTCGTTGCGGAACGTCCACCGGTAGGTCAGGTCCGGCTTGCCGGTGCCCTGGCTGTCGATGTTGATGTCGTAGTGCGCGTCCTCAGCGAACGGATAGAAGTTCGGCCCGCCGTTCGGCTCCTGGAACGGGATCCAGTTCGCCGTGAGCGTCACCGTGTCGGACTTGCCCTTGTCCGGGCTGGTGAACGCGTACAGGTCGGTGTTGTCGACCTGCGGGTCGGCCGCGACCAGCGGTGCTTCGCGGTGGCTGGACGCCTGGCCGACACCGGATCCCGGCCCCGCCAGTGCGGCGCCGGCGACTGCCGAACCGAGGGCCAGCAGCATCGCTGCCGACTTCCACCGGCGGCTGCCGGCGGGTGCTGCGTTTGCGGTCATGAAGAGTCTTTTCTCTCAAGAACGTGGGGACGGTCTCGGAGGATTGGGCCTCCGGGTCCTCTTCGGAGCCAAGCGCACTGCGGATTGGTTCCGATACGAAACTCCACTCAATGGGGAGTGTTTTCCAGCCACCTCGCCGGTGGATTTTTTGGAACTATTTTCTACACGGGAATCGAGATGCCCAGGTCATGTACTAGGGCAGGGGTGTTGAGTGACCGTTTCTTCCCGTATCCCGCACCACGCAGGGCGGTTATGCGTTGAATTTCCCTCGGTCGGGGACCCAGCCAGAGAGGAAATGCAGAGCAGCGCCGTTGCCTGAACCAGTGCAGCCATTCAGGGGACGGCATCGCCCAGTCGCACAGACGGGCGAAGTCGCCAGTGCTCGAACTTTCGATTCGGCGCATTGCTCATTCTTTACTGCGAATCAGTTGCAGGTAGGAACTTCACGCTTCTACGGTGAGTGGGCTACGCCTGACCGGACCGGAAGAAAGCAGTCCCATGGCGCTCACCTCAGTCCCCGCTCCTCCTCCGTCAACTCTCGCCGCTCCGGTGTCACGCTGGACGCGCCTGCGCACATCGATGACCCGACAGGAGTGGACGCGCCTGGGTGGCATGGCCGCGTTCATCTTGGCGCTGCATGTGATCGGCTGGTTCACGCTGGTGGTGATCGTCGCGCCGGAGCACTACACGGTGGGAGCCAAGGCGTTCGGCATCGGAATGGGCGTGACCGCTTACACACTCGGGATGCGGCACGCCTTCGACGCCGATCACATCGCGGCCATCGACAATACCACCCGCAAGCTCATGGGTGAGGGCAAGCGCCCGCTCTCGGTGGGCTTCTGGTTCTCCCTCGGCCACTCCAGCATCGTCTTCGTCCTGGCGTTTCTCCTCTCGCTGGGTATCAAGGCCCTCGCCGGACCGGTTGAAGATGACAATTCGAAGCTGCATCACCTGACCGGGCTGATCGGCACCACCGTTTCCGGCGCCTTCCTCTACATCATCGCGGCTATCAACCTGGTGATCCTGGCCGGGATCTGGAAGGTCTTCCGGAAGATGCGGACCGGCCACTTCGACGAAACCGCGCTCCAGGAGCAACTGAACAACCGTGGTTTCATGAACCGGTTGTTGGGACGGGTGATGAAGTCGATCACCCAGCCCTGGCAGATGTATCCGCTCGGTCTGCTGTTCGGCCTGGGATTCGACACGGCCACCGAGATCGCCCTGATGGTCATCGCCGGTTCCGGGGCTGCTTCGGGCCTGCCCTGGTACGCGATTTTGTGCCTGCCGGTCCTGTTCGCCGCAGGCATGTCGCTGCTGGACACCATCGACGGATCATTCATGAACTTCGCCTACGGATGGGCCTTTTCCAAGCCGGTCCGCAAGGTCTACTACAACCTCACCATCACCGGGCTGTCCGTTGCCGTCGCCCTCATCATCGGCACCGTCGAGCTGCTGGGACTGCTCGCGAACCAACTCGATCTGCACGGCCCGTTCTGGGACTGGGTGGGCAGCCTGGATCTGAACATCATCGGCTTCCTCATCGTCGGCCTGTTCTTCACCACCTGGCTCATCGCCATCGCGGTGTGGAAACTCGGCCGCATCGAAGAGAAGTGGACGGCCGGTCTGTCGACTGCCGATGAGGCAACGGACTGAACCGGTAGGGCAGGTGTTGCGATCACGCGCCGTGCTGCACCGATGGTGCAGCATTGCGGCATGCCGATCACGCCGAGTGCTTTCGCCCATGTGCGTCTCACGGTCACTGACATCGACCGGTCGCGGGCGTTCTACGACGAGGTCTTCGGCCTCCCGATGGCGTTCCAACTGCCGTCCGATGCGGATGAGGAGACTCGGCGACAACTCTCGTTCCTCTTCGGAGGCGTGATCTACCAGCTCGGTCCCTGCTGGGATTGCGTCCGGTCGCGAAGGACCGTTTCGACGAGGACCGGGTCGGCCTCGATCACCTCAGCCTTGCTGTGGCCGACCGCGGAGAGTTGGAAGCGGCGGCGGCTGTCCTGGACGGCCGCGGCGTCGCCCACGAGGGCATCAAGGACATCGGTGCGGGCTACATCTTGGAGTTCCGGGACCCTGACAACATCGCGCTGGAACTGTTCGCTCCCAAGGGCTGACCGGCAGGCTTCGCGCCAAGACCAGGTCGGCATGGCGCGGCCGGTACCGGGGAGCGGGCGGCATCGTTGTGCTCGTGCGGAGGTGATCCGCGGTAGTGCTCAGGAGGAATGCATGTTCGTACGTTCCCTTCGCGCGTCGGCACTCGGCGCGCTGGCACTTGCGGCCATCGCGCCGGTGGCCTCGGCCGCACCGAGCGGACCTACCGACACCGTCCGCGGCGACCACCTCAGGGTTTCGGTCTCCAGCTCGGGCAGGGCCCTGAACGACGGGGTCGTTGACCTCTACTGCCATCCCGCGTCTGGGGTGCGTGCGGATGCGCAGTCCGCCTGCGATGCGCTCGACCGGCTGTCCGAACCGGGAAAGGAGTTGTTCGCACCCGTGGCCGGTGAAGTGCTGTGCACGCTGCAGTACGGCGGGCCGGCCACCGCGCGGGTGACCGGAACGTGGCAGGGCAGGGCCGTCGACGCGGAGTTCTCTCGCGCGAACGGCTGCGAGATCGCTCGCTGGGACACCTTCACTCCACTGCTGCCCGCGATGACGTCGCAGAGCCTCGACGTCGTAAAGCGGTGACCACGGGGGCCTCCTGCTTACGGTGTGCTGGGCAGCGCGGCGAGAATCGCCCGCGCCTTGGGGGCGTGCAGCGGGTTGAAGCGGGAGTTGATGGCCAGGGCCAGAGTCAGATCCTTGCGCGCTGCCGCGTTGTCGCCGAGGGACTGTTGGATCAGAGCCCGGTGGTAGTGGAAGAGGGCACTACGGGTGCCCTGGGCGAGTGATGCGTTCGATTCCTCCAGGGCTTCGTCGTCGCGGCCGTTCGTGTGCAGGGCCCAGGCCAGTGCGTCGTGGGATTCGAGGAACGGACGGGTCCGCAGACCTTGGCGGGCGATGGTGAGGGAGTCCTGCGGGTTGCCGTGGTCGGCTTCGAACAGCGCGGCGTCGGAGTCGAGGGCGACTCCGCCCGCTGCGAAGAGTTTCTGCTCGGCCCTGAAGACCCGGTACTGCTGGTTCGCCTCCGGGGTGCGGCCAAGGGACTGGTAGAGCTCACCGAGCGCGAGGACGTACTCGGGCTGGGGAACTCGCTGGACGGCCTGGGTCAGGTCGGCGATGGCGGCGTCCGTCGTGCCGAGTGCCGCCTCGGCCTGGGCCTTGGCCTGGAGCAGGGCGACGGAAGAGGGGGCCTCACGCAGTCCGGCCTGCGCCTGGGCCAGTTCACCGGCCGGATCGCCGGTGTTGAAGGCGAGTTCGCCGAGGTAGTAGTGGGCGAAGCCCCGGTCGGCGGGCCCGGCCGCGTCCTGCAGAGCGCGCTGCATGTCGGTGCGGGCGGTGTCGGTGTCCCCGCGCAGTTCCGCGACGTACGAGGCACGAGACAGCGACGGTGTCCCCGGCTTGAGGTCGACCATGCGCTGCACGGCGTCGGCAGCCTCGCTGTAGCGGCCGAGTTGGGTGAACGCGTCGGCGAGGGTGCCGTACAGCGAGGAGTTGTACGGATTGACCGCGACGGCCTGCCGGGCCCAGCTAAGTGCGGGGGTGAAGTGGTGGCGGGCTGCCTCCAGGGCTGCCATGCCGCCCAGCGCGGTGAAGTTGTCCGCCTTCTCCACGGCCAGCGAGTGCTGGAGCAGTTCCTCCGCCTTGGGGTAGTACGACGGGTCCGCGGTGGCTTTCGCCTGCTGGACGTAGTCCAGGCCGAGTGTGGCGAGCGCGACGGCATCCTGCGGAGCCTTGCGCAGGTGGTCCTGCAGCCCGGTGATGTCCGCCGCGAGCGGGTCAGCGACCGGGTCGCTCACCGCGTCGGCGGCGGGCGTCCCGTGCTCGGATCGTGCGGCAGGCCACGGAGAGAGGCCGAGGCCGCCGGCGAGGAAGAGCCCCACTCCCAGGGCGCTGGTGATCGCCGCGAGCCGGATGTGGTGCCGGCGTGCGGGGCGCATGTGTTCGGACTCGGTCAATTCCCGCTCCGGTCTGGGACATCTGATGGGGAGGCGGCTGATGGCGGTGCCGCGGGTTGTGGGTCGGCGGGGGTCGCGTAGACGACGATGTTGTCGCGGTACTCGTGCAGGGCCTTGTCGTAGGTGCCGCCGCAGGTAATGAGTCGCAGTGCGGGGGCGCCGGCGGTGGCGTAGACCTGGTCGTCGGGGAAATCCTCTTTGTCGTACTGCCGCAGCGCCCGGACGGTGAAGGCGAGGTGGGAGTGGTCCTCGCGGTCGATGGTGATCGCGTCCCCGGGTCGCAGGGAGGACACGTTGTAGAACGCGGCCGGGCCGGTACGTGAATCGACGTGGCCGACGATGATCGCGGCCCCGGGATCTCCCGGACGGGGGCCTTCGCTCCACCACCCGACCTGCTGCGGGTCCTCGGGGACACCGAGGTGGCCGTCCTGCTGCACCTGCAGCTGGGTCAGGGTCTCGTCGAGGTCGATCCCGGCTATTCGGATACGCACCGGCGCCGGAGCGGAAGCTCCGGCGGAGGCGGCCCGGTCCCCGCCCTGGGTGACGGGGAGGGTTCCGACGTCCGCGCTCCTCGCGGGTCCTGGGCCGGTGGTGATGAGGGCGCGGGTGCCGAAGGAGGCCAGCGATATGCCCGTCAGGACGGCGAGGGATGCGGCCACTCTGCGGGGGCGTGCCGGGCGGAGCCTGCGCAGCCCCCGCGGCCGCCTGCGCTCCGGTGCGGAGCGCAGGCGGCCAGGTGCGGCGGGGGTGGTCACGGACGGCCTGCGTGCCGGCGCCGGCGCAGGTACAGCATTCCGGCCACGGCCAGCAGGGCGCCGCCGCCCAGTGCGGTGGCGGGAACGACGGTGGATCCGCTCAGGGCCGTGCCGCCGAGGCCGGCTCCGATGCCGCCGTCGGGCCGCTGCGAGTCGGCCTGGTTGACCGCGGCGGTGTTGGGCAGCGCCACGTAGGGGAAGGAGGTACCGGTCTGGCGGTAGGGCGTGTCGACGCCGTCACCGGCCGCGAGCGCGGGAACGATCTTCCCGGTCTGCGCGGCGCCTTCCAGGGCCTGCAGCTCGATGTCGACGACATCGTCGTTCAGGCGGCGGCCGTTGGGGAAGCCGGCCAGGTCCTGGCCCAGAACCCCCAGGCGGCTGGGGTTGTCGGACGGCGGCACGGCCATGTTCAGCCGCAGCTCCTCGGCGGGGGTGAAGGTGTCCTTGTGGACGTCGGCGTTGAGCAGCTGCGAGTTGAGGTCGGCCTTGATCGGTCCGCAGTCCTTGCACACACCGGTCAGGAAGATCTCCACCAGGTCGTCGCGGGGCGCGGCCGGGGCGGGAATGCCGTAGATGCCCTGGACGAGTTTCGGGACGATCGGGTCCTTGACCTTGTCGACGACGGGCGTGACCGTGTGGTCCTTGTCCGGGGTCAGCGCGTTGAAGGCGTCCTTGTACTTCAGCGGCACGACCACCTCGTTGACCAGCGGGTTGCCGAGCCGGGACACCTGGTGCCAGCCCGCCCCGGTGGGCGGCCCGCCCCTGGCGTCGTTGCCCTGGCTGCCCTCGTTGTCCTGGGACTGCGTGCCCTCGTTGCTCTCGTTGCCCTTGGACTGCGAGCCCTCGTCACCCTTGCTGCTCCCGGCGGTGACCGTGACGCCCTTGCGGTCGGTGGTGGACCACACGCCGATCACCGGGTTGCGGGTGGCATCACCCTTGAGGGCGAGGTCCTTCTTGGGGACCTGCAGGGCGATGGTGTTGACGTTGTACCCCGCGAGCGTGTTGTGTCCGCTCTCCTTGAGGTTCCCGCCGTAGAGCAGGTCGAAGACCCGCAGGTCCAGGAAGAACGGGTCGGACGCCTGGCCGGCGTAGGACTGACCGCCCTCCGCCAACGGCACCACGGCCTGGCTGCGCAGCGACGCGTAGTCGGGCATCGACGCCTTGCCGGTGTTCGACGGGGCCGCCGGCGCGTCCTTGAGCAGGGTCTTGGTGTTGCCGCTCGCGTCGGTGACGGTCAGGTTGTACGTCTGGCGGAAGTTCAGATTCGCGTCGTCCACAGAATTGACGACGCCGGTGTTGTAGAGGAACTGGTTGGCGTCGTCGCGGATGTGGTCGGTGAACGTCCAGGTGTAGGTGGCGTCGGGCTTGCCGTCTCCATTGCTGTCGATCTTGATGTTGTAGCGGGCGTCATTGGCGAACGGGTAGAAGTTCGGTCCGCCGTTGGGCTCCTCGAACGGGATCCAGTTCGCCACCAGGGTCACGGTGTCGGGCTTGTCGGGGCTGGTGAAGGCGTACACGTCGGTGTTGTCGACCTTCGGGTCACCGGCGGTCAGCGGTGCCTCGCGGTGGCTGGAGGCGGAGCTGACCCCAGGAGCGAGGGTCGTCAGAACGCCGGCGGCGACCAGGGCGAGAGTGCCCAGAGCCGCGAAGGTTCGCTCGGCGGGGCGGGTCGGACTCTTACGGCGTCGCGGACGGGATCGTGGCATGGGACATCCGTTCCAGGTTCGAGCCGGTGCCTGCCAAATGGCCGGCGTGACGGCGGGGTGCGGCGAGCGCTCGGAGCCGCACACGGAGCCATACGCAGAGTGCCCGTTATGTGACTTAAGCTACGAATAAGGCACCATGGACTCAGGGCCCCCGCAACGCTCCTGGGCCGAACGTGGCCGCCCGGCCCCCAACCGTGACGCCACCCGAGTGACCGGCATCCACCTGCGGTTACCACACGGCTGTTGCGGGCATCGTCGGCCGGCGGTGTCGCGGGCGAGACGTCTGCGGGGATGTCTTCGGCCTGCCGACCGGGGTGTTCCGGGCTGTGGGCGTCTTCGCGCACGCCTGCCGTCAGGCACTGGCCCAGACAGCCGTCGTCCCGGGCACAGGGAGGTCCGAGTACCGCCGCCTATATCGCCATCGGCGCCCAGTCGACCGCATCGGGCGTCACCGTCCCGGTATCTGGGTATTGCGTCCTTCGCTGGATGGTTGTGCGGGAGTGACCGTTTCCAGCCCGGGCACGTGGGCGGTCGCACTCCTCCCGCAGCCCAGCTGAGGCGAAGGGGGAGCGGATGAGCCCACGGTTTCCCGACCTGAGGGATCTCGGCCTGCTGAGCAGTGCGGAGTCGGGGGCACTGCGATGCCTGAACCGCGCGCACCTAGAGCTGCGGGGAGAGTGGGAATGCGCCCGCGCCCTGACACGAAGACTGCTGGCCAAGGCCGACCTGGAGGAGGGATACACCGGACAGGTCCCAACGCCGCACCATCAGCTCGCGGCGCGGGCAGCCTCTTCGGCAGCGGCCGTCTACGAGCGGACCATCGGGGAGATCACCTGGCGGTACGCCAGCGCGGCCACCGTCCTGGGCATCACCGTCTGGGACCGCCTGATCTGCGGTCGACCACCCCTCAGCACCCAGACCCTGGAACTCCTGGCGGCGGAAGAACCCACCTTGGGCCAGTTGCGCGGCATCTTCTCCGGCCCCTACGCGCGACTTCTGGAGTTTCGGGCCGATGAGCCCTGGCGGTCCGCGGGCAAGGAGCAGGAGGACCTGCTCGGTCTACTGGAGACCGCCTCCTTCAACGTCACCCACACCCAGACGGACGGCCGGTATCCGGACGAGTCCGAAGCCGCCGACTTCCGGCTGACAACGGCGTCGCCCCACGACGTCGACGCCTTCTGGGAAGACCTCCTCCCCCCAGTGCTGCATCTGGCGGAAGCAGTGCCGTTCGCCATCGCGCAGCGACTCAGGAGCGGCAGCTCAACCAGACGCTGACCCCAGGGGACAGCGCGTACCGGCCGTCGGGGCAGCTCCTTCCGGCGACGCTGCCCCTCCCTGCTTTGGCATCCAACGACCGCATCCGCTATTGCTCTTGGCTCAGGTATGCCGGTATCTCGTTCGGCGCCGCAGGCCACCCGGATGGCTACGACGATTGCACCAACCCCGCCCACACACCCTGAGGGCGGCTTCTGTGGAGGCCACAAACCACAAACGGACCCGCGCATCATGAACAAGGGTTCGTGGAACGCGGGCGAATGCGCGTGCCGTGTTAGGTCGGCAGGAAGGCTTCGTCCGGTGCTGTGGTCACCGAACGAAGCCCCCGGCCTTCCCAGGACAGCGGGAAAAGCGGACCGTGCACCAGCCACATACCTCTGGAGGGGCGGGGCACACGATCCGGCAGAAATTGGATCATCCGTAGGCCGGCCGCGCACGCCGCACCGCCGTACGACGTTAGACCGGCAATCCGATCAGGCGCGCCCCACGCGCCGGAGCGCGATCAGTGGTCGCAGTCGTCCATGCCGGCGCCGTGCATGTCGCTGCCCTGGTGGTCTTTGCCCCACTGTGCCTGGCCGCTGTGGTCGTCGCCGCCGCGGTTGTCCTGACCCCAGTTGCCCTCGCCGCGGTTGTCCTGACCGCCCTGGTCGCCCATGCGGTGGTCGGAAGTGTTCTCGCAGCGGTTGCCGAACGCCGGGTTCAGCGCACCGAGCACGCTGACGGTGTTGCCGCACACGTTGACCGGAATGTGGATGGGCACCTGGATCAGGTTCCCCGACAGCACACCGGGCGAGCCGACCGCATAGCCCTCAGCGCCGGCGTCGGCGGCGGCCAGTCCCGCACCGCCGAACAGGGCGGCACCCATAGCGGCGACGACCGTGGCGGCCTTGGCGATACGCATCATGAAGACTCCCTGAGGGTGAGACAGCTCCGCACCGGGTGCGGCACGGACCTCACGATCAAGACCACACTCAGCGCCATGGACCGCTCCCCAACACGCCTATTGCGTCCGGGTTGGAACCATATTCCACCGCAACAGCTCTCTTCCGGTGCTGTCGACCCGTTCAATCGACCGTGCGCGGGGCCTTCCCGGGTGCCTTCGATGGTGACGCCGTTCCATAACGCCACATGGTTCTTGATCCTCCGGGCGAACGGGCGGGACGCGGGTAGTGCCACGCCGCATCGGGGTTCACCGCACCCTTCGCATCCAACAGGTGGTAGTGGGGGGCACCCTCCCAAAAACACAGCGACGCAGTCGGGGGAGCCCCGGAAGTACTCCCGCCATAAGCTCGGACGGGTAGTAGTCCGCCCCTCCCAGCCGACTCTGCGCACAGGGGCGTTTCAAAGTCCCGATGATCATGTGGGTCTGCAGGTGGTAGTGGCGTGGGGCGTCGAGGGTGACCCGTCACGGAACAACGAAACTCCGGTTGAACGGGGTGGCTTTCCCAAGTCGCCCTGCCGTGCCGGAGTTTCGATGTGTCGTCAGTCTGTCACCGGCTGTCTGGTCAAGCCGTCCACCTTGGCAGGTGTCGCAGTACTTCCGCTGGTGGAGCGGATGCTGCCTGATCCCCGTCGGCGGCGCGGTGTGGGTCACTCGTTCGTGGCGGTGCTGGTGGTCGTTGCCTCGGCGGTGGTGGCTGGCGCACGCTCATACACGCCGATCGGACAGTGGTCCGCGAACGCCCCACAGCACACCACTGGCCCGACTGGGTGCCCGAACAGTGGGCGCGTTGGGCGTCCGCATCCCGCCGAGCGCCGCCACGATCCGACGGGCCATCGGCCCTGCCTGTCCAGGGCGGCCTGGCCGACCTGGCCGGCGCCGATGGAGACCCGCGTCAATAGGACGTCCACCGGCCAGACCGTCTACGCGATCACCGACCTGGCCTCGCACCAGGCCTCACCCCAGTCAACTCGCCAGGGCACATTGGACCATCGAGAACCCGCTGCACTTCGTCTGCGACACCGCCTTTCGCGAGGACGCCTCGAAGATCCACACCGGCCACGGACCCGACAACATGGCGACCCTGTGGAACCTGGCGATCAACACGCTCCGCGACGCCGGACACAGCAACATCGCCGCTGGTCTCCGCCAGGCTTCCTACGAACCCTTCACCCGCCCGCTCGACCGCCTGGGGCATCGCCTGACAGTGATGATGGTCCCGGGTGATGCTGCTGGCGGGCCTGACCCTCCGCCTGACTGGCGTTTCGAATGTCCCGTTCGGGATTTGTGGGCCCACCGCGAGCATCACCACGCACGGCCGAGGGGTGTGCCAAGGTGGGATCACCTGTCACGAGGGAGAGCGGAAATGCTTGGTTCGTCTCCTGTTATGGCGTTCTTGCCGTCTACGGATCCGGTCCGGTCACGGGCCTTCTACGAGGGCGTGCTCGGTCTGACCGTATCCGCATCCGACGGGTTCGCGTTGGTGCTGGAAGGCGGAGGCACGACGATCCGGGTCACCCAAGTCGAGACGTTCGAGCCCCAGCCGTTCACCGTCCTGGGCTGGGTCGTCCCGGACATCGCCCAGGTGATGGCACAACTCGCGCAGCACTCGGTCGAGTTCGTGGTGTTCGAGGGCATGGGCCAGGACGCCGATGGACTCTGGACCGCTCCGGGCGGCCACCGCATCGCCTGGTTCAAAGACCCGGACGCCAACCTGCTGTCACTCACCCAGTACGCCTGACCCAGCGCACTCGCAAGATCCAGGATCTTTGCAGCGCCCCTGCGCTGCGCACCCCCCTCGTGGCTCACCACGTGATTCCACACCGCACGCATCATGTGCTGTCCCTCGCCTTCCTTCACTGTCAAGGTCGCCGAGCACGGTTGACGAGAGGGCGCTCTCAGTTCCGGGATGAAGACCGGGACAGAAGCTCACCGCGGGCAGCTCGCCTCTGCCGGCTCAAGAGATTCGCGGCCCGGGAACGAGAAGGGAGTGGCCCCAGGGGACGGAGGCCGCTGATTCGGCGTCATGCCGGCCAGCGCCGGACACCGAGCTAGCGGACAGGTACGGGACGGCCTCGACCAGCGCGGTCCAGTGCTGGTCCGCCTGCCCCGGGACCATCCGGCCCGCCCGCAGCCATTGCGACACCAACGCCTCGTACAGGGGCGTCACGCCCGGAGGGAGAACCATTCCCCCGCCTGAAGGCTTACGCCGCCGACCGGAAAGACCCATCCCGTCCTGACCTGTCACCGTCACACCTGGCTCAACGAGACCCCAGCCCCGACGGTCACCGTCCGAGCGGGTGACGCCGATCGGTACGGCCGACGACGGGCCACCGGCCAGGTCCCAGAGCTTGTTGACGTGGCCGGGGCGGACAACCGGGACGGTGCGGCGGGCTGTGGGGGGCGGTTCAGGGGATGCGGGGGGCGCGATGGGATCCCCTGCCGGGCAAAGCGGAAACTGGGCGGTCGGGGGTGGTGCGGGCGACCTGAGGGTGGCGTTGCTGCCAGTACGGGTTGTCGTGCGGGAGGCTGCCGCTGACCCTGCCGTACATGCCGAAGGTGGCGACCAGCAGACCCATGGCGAAGCTGAACAGGACGTTGGGGATGCGGAATGCCAGGTAGTTGAAGGAACTGTCGAGCAGCGCCAGGTTGACGAATCCGCTGAGAATGAAAATGGACCCGACGGCGATCTCGATCGTCGAGGCGATGTTCCCGCCGACGACCGACGCGCCGATCAGGAGAGCGCCGAAGACCAGCGACAGGACGCTGAGCAGACCGTTACTCGACAGGCCGGCCACCATACGGCCAGTGGTGTCCAGGAACGTCAGCTGGTCCACCAGCCCTAGGACCCCGAACACCAGCAGCACGACGCCGCATAGGCCCGCGCCGACCCGGTACACCGTGCGAAGCCGGTGATCAACGGGCATCTCGTCTTTGAGCTTCACGATGACCTCCAGGCGTGCGCCCCGACGGGCTGCTGCCCACCGGTTTCCATCAGGCGCGTCGACGGACGGGATTCGATGGGCCATGCGTCGACCGCTCCTTCCACCATGCTTCTCTTTTGGTAACTTCGCATGATCGAACAACGAACCGTAAGAATTAGGTCATAACAGGCGTGCGTGAGCCGTGGGCGCCGAAGCAGGACCACTGACCATGTGGTGTTCTGGAAATGCGTTGCTGGGGCCGTGTTTCCCCTCGCCGATATCCCCACCGCGCTGATCGGGCAACCCCACCGCTGGGTTCTGGCGGTCGCGTTCCTCGCGCAATCCATGGCCTTCGCTACTGGGAACCGGTTTCTCTCCTGTGGGCGCCGCTCTGTATGCAGCGCTTAGCGGTGTCGTGACATGACGGCGCTAGCTTTGCCTGGAGCGACGTGACTACGCGGAGGCGCGGCCCAGCTCATGTCTTGGCCCTCAGATGAGGAGGGGCCAAAGAGGGGAGTGCCTTTTTCTTGGCTCTGTTCCGTTGAGTGTGTCGGACCACGGTGTACTGCCAGGCATGGACAGCGACGGTCGCTACCTGGGCACGCTCACCGCTGGCACGGTCGCCGAAGCCCTGGCCGAAGGAACGGGCGGTGGACCCGGTGTCCCGTCCACGGCGGGCGAACTGGCCGAGTTCCCCGGCCCCGTCACGGTCGACATGTCCCTGGCCGCCGTCCTGCACGTACTGGTGGCCGCTCCGGGCACCGGACTGCCGGTCCTGGACCAGGAACACACCCAGGTGGTGGGATCGCTCACCCACCAAAGCGTCCCGCGCGCTCTGGGTCCGCCCTCCCCGGTGTGACCGTGCCGCGGGCCCGGCCGTTTCCTGGGCCCGCGGGACTTCGTATCCGGCGGCCCCTTGGGCGCGGTCGCGTGGGAACACCGTCAGGAATGCGCCAAGAGACCGTAAGGGTCGTGTAAGTTCGGTGACGGTGTGCCGGGAAGACTGGTCGGCGATCGCTTTGGCGATCCTTCTGCCGACCCAGGGAGCTTCCTGTGGTACTTGTTCGCGGTGTCCGGTCTTGCCGCCCGCTCCGTCCTCTCCACCTCCCTGCTGTTCCTGCTCGCCGGTGCCGCTGTGGGTGACGGCGCTCTGGGCCTGGTGCACATCGCTCCGGACAGCCCCCTGGTGACCGCGACCGCGGACCTGGCGCTGTTCACGGTGTTGTTCACCGACGGCATGCACGTCTCCTTCCCGGCCTGGTTCGGGCCCAAGGGCTTCGCCTCGGTGGTCTACGGGCTGCTGGTGCTGCAGGCGGGCATCCCGCAGGGCGAACAGGCGTACACGCTGATCGCGGTGTGTATCGCGGTCTCCATCGCCGTGCACTCCAGCAGCGGCGTCATCGCCCGCCTGTTCCACGTCGACGACCTGATCGGTATCCCCGACGACGACGACGAGGACGAGGACGACGACACCGCTGGCGTTGTGGAAGGCCGCGATCCGCAACCACCGGTCTCCGGACCGGCCGCGGACCCGGAAACCGGCCCGAAGAACGACGCCGACCCCCACAGCAAGGAGCCCCGACGTGCGCGCACGTGATCTGGCTGAGCCGTACCCGAGCGTCGGAGTCGGCGATGACGCCCTGACCGCCGCCCGGCTGTTGGCCGAGGAGCGCTTGCCGGCCGTCCTGGTGCTGGACGGGCACGGGATGCCCGGGGCGATCCTGCCCGCCTCGCAGTTGGTGCGCCTGTTGGTGCCGAACTATGTATTGGAGGACCCGGCGCTGGCCGCGGTGATCGACGAGGCCCACGCCGACCGGCTGTGCCAGGCACTGGCCGGCCGCACGGTGGGGGAGGTGCTGCCGAGAGAGGCCGGAGCACCTCCTGTCGCGGACGCCGATGACACGGCGGTGGAGGTCGCGGCGCTGATGGCGACGTCCCGCAGCCCCCTGATCGCCGTGGTCGAACACGACGCCGACCGCCGACACGGCGAGGACAGGCTGCTGGGCGTCATCACCGCCTCCCGGCTCCTGGAACGCCTGCTGGCCACCGCATGAGCAACTGGCACGCCTGGGCGGCGCTGGCGGTATTCGCCGGCGCCTACGTCCTGATCATCACCGAATGGGTCCACCGGGTGGCCGCCGCCCTGGGCGGCGCGGCCCTCATGCTCGCGCTGCGCGCCACCGACGCGGACGCCGCCTTCTTCTCCACCGATTCCGGCATCGACTGGAACGTCATCTTCCTGCTGCTGGGCATGATGATGATCGTGGGCGTGCTGCGCCGCACGGGACTATTCGAGTTCCTGGCGATCTGGGCGGTCAAGCGTGCCCGCGCCAAGCCGTTCCGGGTCATGGTGATGCTGGTGGTGATCACGGCGGTGGCGTCCGCGCTGCTGGACAACGTCACCACGGTGCTGCTGGTCGCCCCCGTCACGTTGCTGGTGTGCGAGCGGCTCAATCTGCCCGTCGCCCCGTTCCTGATCGCCGAGGTACTGGCCTCCAACATCGGCGGCATCGCCACCCTGGTCGGCGACCCGCCGAACATCATCATCGCCAGCCGCGCCGGCCTGAACTTCAACGACTTCCTCGTCCACCTCGCGCCGCTGGCCGCGATCCTGACCGCTGTTCTGGCGGTCATGTGCCGGTTCATGTTCCGCCGTGCGTTCGTCTACGACGGGAAGCTCGCGGCCGAGGTGATGGCGTTGAGTGAACGCGAGGCGATCCGCGACCGCAGGCTGCTCGTTCAGGGACTGGCGGTGCTCGTCCTGGTGGTGGCCGCGTTCGTCCTGCACCCGGTCCTGCACTACGAACCCAGCGTCGTGGCACTGCTCGGCGCCGGGCTGCTGGTCGCCATCAGCCCCGTCAAGACCAACGACGTCCTGGCCGATGTGGAGTGGCCGACCCTGGCGTTCTTCGCCGGACTGTTCATCATGGTCGGCGCCCTGATCGAGACCGGCGTGATCAAGGAAGTCTCGTCGGCCCTGGCCGACGCCACCGGCGGCAACGCCCTGGGCGCCACCATGCTGCTGCTCGGCGCCTCCGCCGTGTTGTCGGGCATCGTGGACAACATCCCGTACGTCGCGACGATGGCACCCATCACCGCCGACCTCGTCCACACCGTGGGCGACACCCACGGGCACGTCCTGTGGTGGGCCCTGGCAGCGGGCGCAGATCTGGGCGGCAACGCCACCGCGATCGGCGCCTCCGCCAACGTCGTCGTCCTGGGCATCGCGGAACGCAACCGCACCCCGATCACCTTCTGGACCTTCACCCGCTACGGCGCCCCCGTCGCGGCCGTCACCATCGCCGTCTCCGGCCTCTACATATGGCTCCGCTACTTCGCCCTCGCCTGAAAGATCAGCCAAGCGACGGCAACCGAGGCATCCCAGCCCGCAGCCCCTCCGCACCATCCACCCCAGGCAGGCCCCGTTGAACGCCACAGTCCTCTGGACGATCCTGGCGATCTGCACCGCCGTTCTGCTGCCGGTCGGCGTCCTGCTGACAACCGGCACCCCGCTGCCCTGGCTGGCACCGTGCTGCACTCGGCGCCGGATGCTGGGCGTGTGCGCGCTGCTGTATTACGGGGCCACGGCGGTCACCACCGTGGCGCGCCTCGTCCACTCCGACACGGACACCCTCCTGCTCTGTACCGGCATCGGCATAGCCATGACGCACGCGGCACTGATCCTCACCACCATCGCCTCCACCGGAGAACTCCGGTCCGCTCGCGCCCTGCCGTGACCCGACAGAGCCATCCGGACCGGCGCAGCCACAAGGAGATCACCGTGCCGGAACGAGGATGGAAAGCGTGGCGCGCAGCCCGCGCCCTGCGCCGTATCGTCCATGTCCACCGCAATGACCGTGAACGCCTCGTCGTGAGCTTGCACGGAGAGATCAACCACGCCAACGCCGCACCGATCGGACAACTGCTGGCGGCGCTCCTGCAGGCTTCACCCACCGAGGCACACCTCGACTTCGCGCAGGTTCCCCGCTTGGGCACGGCGGCAGCCTCGGTGTTCTTCCCCCTGATGGCCGCCGCCCGCGCCCACCGCACTACCCTCATCGTCCACCGCGCCGACCCAACCCTACGCGCCGCGCTTCACGAACTCGGCCTGGACCGAACAGGACTGTCCTACAGCGGCGATCCCATCTGACGCCGTTCGCCGATCGGCGCGTGGGCAGCGTCTGGAGGCGCGTGACTGCCGTGTCATGATCTCGCTGGCGTCCGGCGTGGGTCCGGCGCGCGGGAGAGAGATCATGAACCTCTACCTTGCTCTGCCCCTTCTCCTCATAGCGTCGCTCATCGCCGCCGTCGGCCTCGCGGCGGTCACCCGTGGCTGGGTGCTGCCCAGGAATCGGCGCCACATCCGCAACCCTCGTCTCTATGGATGGGGCCAACTGATAGTGGCCTTCGCCCTGTGCTGGCAGCTTGTCTTCGGCATGCTGAGCCGCGATCCCGAAACCCGGGCGTGGGGCACACTGACCGGCGCGGTGATGCTTGTGGCCGGCTTCATCGTCGCGTTGACGGGCCAGCTCACGAGTAGTAGACGCACGGGCAGCAGCACGCGGTAGAGGAGCGGGGTGGCAGGGGGATCGCCAAGGCAGCGTCTGTTTGTGATCTGCTGCGCTGAGCGGCCCTTAGCCGACCTTGGCGGGGTCTGTGGAAGGTGGGCCCGTGGAGGGCCAGGTTCCGGTGAGGGAGGCACTGCGGCTGCTGGACGAGCCGAACCTGGCTGTCCGGGTGCCGGAAGGTGGCGCCTCAGGCGACACGCGATCGCGCTGAGCAGCAGTATGGAGAGCGAGGAGAACCCCGTCGTGCGGGCACGTGGGGCGCGCCGGCATCGCAGGCAGGACAGTGTCCGGCCCGTGCGCACAGCCGGTGCGGTGCTGCCTGCCGCGCCGGGTCAGCCAGGCGATGTCGGTGCTCGGGGGTCACGCGTACGGTCAGGCAGCCCCCGCCGAACTCGTCCCCGGAGCGCCATCCAGCCCGGACCGCTCGACACCACCCATCTCCTGGGTGAAGGCCAACGGGTCGCTGTCGAATCCGCGGATCATCTCGTGGAACTCCCACTCGCCGGAACTCAACCTGCTGAACTCCGCGACCGCGGTGGCGGTGGAGCCCGCAACCAGCGTGAAGTCGGCCGCCAGCAGTTCCGTGTACCCCTCAACGACCACTACGGCGGCGTTCTCGATGGCACCGAAGGTGCGACGCCCGCCGTCCTGATGAATGACCACCCCCACCACGACACGCCCGTAGGAGGACGCCAGCCGGTCGAGTTCCAGCACCATGACCTCGACGAAGCCGAAACCCTGTCCGGTCTGGCTGTGCCGGGTCATGTTGATGGTGCCGTCCGGTGATCTGCTGTCGTAGTGAACGACGTATACCGGCCGCCCGTGAAGGTCGTCCACGGAATAGGTCGCAGCGACGATGTCGAGATGCCGGGGCGGTTCCCCGAGGGGGCTGGGGTCCCACTTGAGTCTCACATCGATCTTTCGGAGCCCCTTGTTCACGCTGCTCACCGGACGCTGCCTCCCCGCTGCCGACCGCCCCGGGGCCACCTGGCCCCACCTTTCAATTATGGTCTGTGACGAGCCACTTGATACTTCGTTAACACCTCTGCGCCATGGCTGCCCAAGCATCGGCCCCGGTCGTCATTCCTTGGGGCCGACCGACCTGTGATGTCGATGGGCGGCCCCAAGAAGGCGGAGCGGGCATAGCTTGCTCAGTCTGAAGCAGCCCGCAGAGTCTCGGCCGCATGGGTCAGCCGCTCAACGATCTCTCGACACAGCCCGCCGCGCTCGACGTTGACCGAACCGGAGAGGGCGGCTGTACGGATGTCCTCTTCGATGGCGATAGCCCGGGCAAGGATGCTCTGCAGCATGTTCTCCGAGGCGAGATCGACCAAAAGGGGTCTGCCGCACGATCGGGTGACGTCTGATCTGGCTTGCCCTGTGGGGCGGGTGGGAAGGATGTCGCTGTGCCCAAGCCTTATCCGGAAGAGTTCCGCCAGGACGTCGTGCGGGTTGCGCGGAACCGTGGTCCGGGTGTGACGGTCGAGCAGGTGGCCGCCGACTTCGGAGTCCACGCGATGACGCTGTTCAAGTGGATGCGCCGGGCGGACATCGACGAGGGGACCAAGCCCGGAGTGACCGGCCAGGAGAGCGCGGAACTTCGGGAAGCGCGCCGGCGGATCAAGCTGCTGGAGCAGGAGAACGAGGTCCTGCGCCGGGCTGCGGCCTATCTGTCGCAGGCGAATCTGCCGGGAAAAGGATCTACCCGCTCGTGAAGGAGCTGGCCGTCGGCGGGGTTCCCGTCACGGTCACGTGCCGGGTCCTCCAGCTCGCCAGACAGCCCTACTACCGCTGGCTCGACAAGCCGGTGACCGACGCCTCGATCGAGCAGGCGTATCGCGCGAACGCGTTGTTCGACGCCCACCGCGAGGACCCGGAGTTCGGCTACCGCTTCCTGGCCGACGAAGCCCGTTCCGTGGGAGCCGGCATGGCGGACCGGACCGCGTGGCGGATCTGCCGGGACAACCGCTGGTGGAGCGTGTTCGGCAAGAAGCGCGGCAAGGGCAAGAAGACTGGACCACCGGTGCACGACGACCTCGTCCGCCGCGACTTCACCGCCGACCGGCCGAACCAGCTCTGGCTCACCGACATCACCGAACATCCCACGGCTGAAGGGAAGCTGTATCTCTGCGCGGTCAAGGACGTCTTCAGCAAGCGGATCGTGGGCTACTCCATCGACTCGCGGATGAAGTCCCGCCTGGCTGTCGCGGCCCTGGACAACGCGGTGGCCCGACGTGACAACGTCGCCGGGTGCGTTCTGCACAGTGATCGCGGGTCGCAATTCCGGTCCCGAAAATTCGTTCGGGCGCTAGACCGGCACCGGATCGCAGGCTCGATAGGGAGGGTCGGGGCGGCAGGCGACAACGCGGCCATGGAGTCCTTCTTCAGCCTGCTGCAGAAGAACGTCCTCGACCGCCGGAAGTGGAGCACCCGCCAGGAACTGCGGATCGCGATCGTGACCTGGATCGAGAAGACCTATCACCGACGCCGCAGGCAAGCCGCGCTCGGCCGGCTCACCCCCGTCGAGTACGAGACCGTCATGACCACACCGGCCCTCCAAGCCGCGTGACCAAACCTGTCACCCAACCCTGCACCAGACCCGAGACAGTCCCGAGCTGGGGGCGGTGGCCGTTGCGGTGTCCGGGTGGATGGTGAAGACCCGGTCGAGGCCGACGATGCGCAGGATGCGGGCGGTGTTGGCGGGAACCGCGGCCAGGGCGATCCCGCCGCTCTGTTCCATGGCCAGGTTGCGGGCGGCCAGCAGAGTCGTGATGCCGCTGGAGTCGCAGAATTCCAGCCCGGCCAGATCCAGGACCAGCAGCTCCCCGGCTTTCAGGCTGAGGTTGCCCAGTGCTGTGCGGACTTCGGGTGCCGTCGCGTAGTCGAGGTCACCGGCGATCTCCAGTACGGGACCGGTCGCGGCATCTCGGAAGCTGATCGTCAGCGCACTCATGTCAGGCGTTCACTCGCGGAGGTGGGATCGGGGATCGGAAGGAGGGCGGGCACGCCGAGGGCGAGCAGCGCGGTGTCGTCGTCGAGTCCGTCGCCGAAGCCGGCGAGGAGCCCGGTCAAGGCGGTGATCAGGTCCTGTGGGCCCGCTGGGGGCCGGGCGGCGGCGAAGGCGCGCAGGGCGTCCTCGCCGTAGAGCTCGCGGTCGGGTCCGGTGCGGGCCTCAGTCAGGCCGTCGGTGTAGAGCAGCAGCGTGTCGCCGGGGAGCAGTTGGGTGCGGGCGGGGGTGAACTGGGCCTGAGGCAGGACGCCGACGAGCATGCCGCCGGGGGTGGGCAGGTAGTCGGCGGTGCCGTCGGCGCGCTGGATCAGTGCGGAGGGGTGGCCTCCGGAGGCCAGGTCCAGGCCGACCTGGCGGTCGCCGGGTTGCAGGATGCCGAAGATGGCGGTGCAGTAGCGGGTGTCGCCACTGGTGTACCGCTCGTGCAGCACGGTGTTCAACGTGGTCAGTACGGTGACGGGGTCCGGGTCGTGCAGGGCGGCAGCCCGCAAGGTGTAACGGGTCAGGGAGGTGACGGCTGCGGCTTGGGGGCCCTTGCCGCATACATCGCCGAGGAAGAACGCCCATCGGTCGGTGTCGAGGGGGAACAGGTCGTAGAAGTCGCCGCCGAGCAGGTCCGGGGAGGCCGTGTGGTAATACGAGGCGGCTTCCAGGCCCGGAACTGTGGGCAGCGCGGCGGGCAGCAGGTTCTGCTGCAGGACGGCGAGGGCTTCCTGGAGCCGTTCGCGGTCGGCCTCCGCCTGCCGGCGCGCCTCCTCTGCTTGCTGCCGCGCCTCCTCTGCCTGCCGGCGGGCGTCTTCCGCCTGCCTGCGGGCCTCCTCGGCCGCCTGGCGGCCGCGCAGCAGCTCCTTCTCGTAGGCGCGGCGGTCGCGGGCGTCGAAGACGGTGGTGCGGATCAGCAGCGGCTCGCCGTCGTCGCTGGTCTTCACCTTCGAGGTGACCAACACCGGCATCCGCAGTTTCCCGGCGGCCTTGAGCTCCAGGGCGATACCGCTGACCTCGCCCTGCATCTGCAACATGGGGGCGAAATGCGTCTCATGGTAGAGCTTGCCGCCCACGGTGAGCAGATCGGTGAACCGCATCAGGCCCACCACCTGCCGCCGGGACAGGCCCAGCCAACCCAGCAACGTGGTGTTGATCTTCGCGATGGTGCCGTCCATCAGCGTCGACAGGTAGCCGCACGGAGCCTGCTCGTACAGCTCCTCCGCACTGTCCTCCAGCAGCGAGCTGAACACCGCGTCCGTGGCGTCCAGATCCTCCTCCCCATCCGGGTCCTGGCCTGTGCGGCACATCATGGGGCCATTTTGATGAAGTCGACGATCGCCCCCGCGGTGGCCTGCGGTGCGCTCAGCTGTGGGCAATGCCCCGTCGCCTCCAGCGTGACCAACCGGCTCCCGGGGATCGCCTCGTTGACGTAGGCACCGACCTCGCGAGGGGCGATCACGTCCTGCTTGCACTCCAGCACCAGCGTCGGCACCGTCACCGTCTTGAGGTCCTCACGACTGTCGGACAGGAACGTCGCACGGGCGAAGACCCGCGCCATGTCCGGATCGGTCGCACAGAACGACGTCGTCAGCTCCTCACCGAGCTCCGGCCGGTCCGCGTTACCCATGATTACCGGAGCCATCGCCGCCGACCAACCCAGGTAATTCGACTCCAGCGACTCCAGCAGCTCATCGATATCGTCCGCGCTGAACCCACCCCGGTAACCCTCCTCGTCGATGTAGCAAGGGGAGGGAGCCACCATCACCAGGCGCGAGAACCGCTGCGGCGTCCTGGCCGCCGCGAGCACCCCGACCATGGCACTGACCGAGTGTCCTACAAAGGTCACGTCCCGCAGATCCAGCTCCTCGCAGACCTCCAGGACGTCGCCGGCGTAGCCGTCCAGCGAGCTGTAGCGCTGCTCGTTCCACGCAGAAGGGTCCGACCGTCCGGAGCCCACATAGTCGAAGAGCACCACCCGGAAGTCCTCGGCCAGCCTCGGAAGCACCAGGCGCCACATGTTCTGGTCACAGCCGAACCCATGCGCCAGCAGGATCACCGGCCCGTCCGCACAGCCGGTGACAGTGATGTTGTTCCTGCGACGGATATCCATACCCACCAGCTTTCCATCCCCACCGGAAGCAGGGACCCGCGGGCCCCCATTGGGCCGAGGCCGTCATGAAAGCAGCTGAGCAGCAGGACCGGCAGCATCGGCGGCCTGTGCGAGGTCCTGGACGCGGGGGCTGGCCGCGGCGTGGACAGCGTCCACGATGCCCTCGATGGTCCCTCAACCGGGTGGGAACCGTTCCTGCAGTGAGGTCAGCGCCCATGCCATGGCGTACAGCATCATCGGCAAGCGGCCCTTCACCGACCTCTGCCAATGGGGCCGACATACCGCCCCGCTGAGTCTGACCGCCGAAATCCAGCACCGACTGCTACCCGCGTCCATGGCCTGAGCAGCAGCCCAGTTCCCGGTCGCCAGCGTCCTGAAGCCGGCCGAGTTCGTCGGCCGCGGAGGGCCCGCAGGTCCTCCACGGCGTTCATAGCGGGGTCGAGTTGCCCGGGTCGATCGCCGAGGTTGCCGCCGCGTGCATCGTCCTCAGAGGTGAGGACCGCCAGGGATCCGGCCGTGTAGCCGTTGCTGGCCACCAGACCTCGATGACTCCTCGGTGGCCAGGTCCCGCGACGCGGCGATCTCGGCGGGGGTGGGCGCCTGTGCCGTGCGCCCTCCCATCGCTCTGCGGTACTGCGGACGGCTGGCTACTGCCGGGTTCGGCGTCATCCGGGGACCGGCGCCGGCACCGGGTCCGGTGCGACCAGGTCGGCCCACACCTGCTTGCCTGTGCCGCGCAATGTCACGCCCCATGCCCCGGTCAGCCTCGCCACGATGCGCAGCCCGTGTCCTCCGACTCTGCCCGCCTCGGGGGACTGCTCCACCGGTCGGCGGCGGGAGTCGTCGCTCACCGCGATCCGCAGCCGACGCACGTCCAAGGCCAGGGACAGGCCGATCGGGCCGCCGACATGCCGCTGCGCGTTGGTCACCAGTTCCGAGACCACCAACGCCACCGCCGCCGGATCCGGGCGCCAGGCGGGGTCCCACCGAAAGGCCTCCACCTGTCTCTGCGCCCAACGGCGTGCCGTACTGACGTCGCCGCTGTGCCGCAGGGCCGCCATGAACCTCTCCGTCATTGCCGATCACCGCCATCCTCTCTGCACGCCCGCACCGTCGCCGCGCCGGCGTAGCCACACGCGCCCTGTCCGGCGCCTTCCCGCTGTCGGCTGTCCTGTGCCCCTGGACCTTGAGCTCGTGGCACCGAAATTCGGGCGATCTCACCTCGGCCAAGAGTGCCGTAGCAAGTCGGCCGGTTCGGCTCATGCACGGGCAGCACCGAGAAACCCCTGACGCAAAGTTCGGGAAGTCGAAGGTGGTATTGCTCATTGAGAACCGGCGGACGGCGGGGGCGGGCGGGGCGGGTGGAGGTTGCCCACGGATCAGTTCCGCAACGTCCCGCCCCCGGCGTCTGTCGCCTACCCCTGGAGCACCGCCGCGACTCGTATCCGATCGGACTCCACCTTGCGGGCCCGAGCGATCCTGGGTGGGCAGACGTAAGTCAGGCCCCCGGCGGCGAATGGGTGCCGGGGGCCTGACGAGGTGCGTTGTGCCGCGGTGCGGCCGCTACCAGCGGTACCAGCGACTGCGGCCGCCGCCGGAGTGCGTGCCGCGCATGACGAAGCCCAGCAGCCAGACCACCAGCACGACGACGGCGACCCACCAAAGGATCTTCAACGCGAAGCCGGCACCGAACAGAATCAGCGCGAGCAGTAGAACCAGAAGCAACGGACCCATGGTTATCAACCTCCTGACCAGCGGATACCCCAGGTTGCATCGCTCATTCACGCGATTTTCCGCCGGTCGCTGCAAGTAGGCGCCCGCACGCCGGCCTGTGGGCGCGCTGCCCCCGAGAAGGGGCGCAAACGGCAGGTATCGACCTGGGTGGGCTGGGTAGGCGGCCGGATGCACCACCCGCACCGATCTTGGAGGAAACCTCATGGGAGCTGGAGACAAGGCCGAGAACATCGCGGACAAGGCCAAGGGAAAGATCAAGGAAACCGTCGGCAAGACCGTTGGCAACGAACGCCTCGAAGCCGAAGGTAAGGCCGACCAGGCCAAGGGTGATGCCAAGCAGGCCGGCGAGCACATCAAGGACGCCTTCAAGCGCTGACCGCCGGCACTCTCACGCCCCCGGGGCCGCAGCCGATCACAGCTGCGGCCCCCGCCCTGTCCGGACCCACGCCGGGCCTGATCAGAACGGCGCCGGGATGAGAACAGTCCGCACCGTCCCGGCTGCCGACGGGGGCGCCGCCGCGGGGAGATGACCACGGCACGCGCTGCTGTGCCGCCCCGCGGTGGCCTTAAGGACGTGCAGGTTGCCGGGCGGCATCGCAGGCCGGTGGTCTGAGGAGTGCGCCGATCGTTGTGCACCGATTGTCCACCGCCGATGAGCGCCGGGTCACGCCTCGGACCGGAGAGGTGGAGCACATCCCTCGCGATCTCCTACAGCGACCAGGATGTGGTCGAGTTCCTGCGCCGAGTGGGCCACCGCTTCGTAGGCCCGGCGGATCCTGCCCCGGGCTGAGGCATCGGGATGACACACGGGGTCTCGCGCGTCGTGGTGTCCCGTGCGGCGACCCGTGCGGGCGTAGGAAGGAGCGGGGTCGGCCGGGGGCGGCGAAGTCTCGGTCGGCCCCCTTCGGCCACACGTTTCAAGGAGACCGTGCCATGACGACCGCACGCGACATCATGACGCCCGGTGCCGCGTACATCCGGGCGGATGAGACGATCCTGCGGGCCGCACAGAAGATGACGGAGCTGGGTGTCGGCGCGCTGCCGATCTGCGGGACCCACAACCGGGTGATGGGCATGCTCACCGACCGGGACATCGTGGTGAAGGTCCTGGGTGCGAGCAAGGATCCCGCCACCGTCAGGGCCGGCGACCTCGCCCAGGACGAGCCCGTCACGATCGGTGCCGATGACGACGCCGCCGAGATCATCCGGACGATGACCTCCCACCAAGTGCGACGCCTGCCCGTCATCGTCGGCCATGACCTGGTCGGAGTGGTCGCCCTCGCCGACGTCGCGCACGCCCTGGACGACCCGCAGGTCGCCGAACTCCTGCGAGCGCTGTCCACCGACTGAGCGGAACGACGGTTCCGGAGCCCGGGGGGTTGCGGGAAAGCCGCCCTCCGTAGCCCCGGAGCATTTCCCTGAAGGGAACCCAGCGCCGGTTCAGGTGGGCTGCCAAATCTCCGGGCCGTCGCCGCGCCATTCCACAACGCCAGGATCGTGCAGGGAGGCGTGGTCCGCGTTCAGCCCGGCCAGACAGGCCAGTTTCACCACGTCGGCGGGCACCACCGCCCGGCCGACGAGCGCACCGTCCACAGTCACCCGCCGCTCCCCGTCCAGCATCGGATGCACCACGACCCGCGCCTGCTGATCCATGCCCCACACCCCCTGCCACCCCGCACCACCTCCCGCATCGGGGAGGCTACGGCCCGAACATGCCACACGCCCGTCCTTCGAACGCATGACTCGCCGGGTGAACCCCTAGGGCCGAAGTCGCGGCTCCTTGAGCTGACGAACCATCAGAACGTTGACAACCTGTTCCGGGTTGCATTCGAAATCTGAGTCTGCGACCGTCACTCACACAACTCGTCGCCCACACAGCACAGTTCGGCGGGCGGCGCCGACGCCAGCGGCAGCCACGCTCCTGCCCGGCGCCAGGTGTACCGCGCCAGCACCCACCCCTCTCATCGCCTGTCCCGCGAGTCTGTCCGGCCGGCCCATTGCGGGGCACCGACCACTTCCGCATGAACAACTTCGGAGATCAGGCACCATGAAACGCACGCGCAGCCTCGCCGTGAGCACAGCCCTCCTCGTGACCACCGCCCCATTGGGCCTGTTCATGATGGGAACCGGTGCGGCGCAGGCCGCGACCGGCACGTACTTCGTGAGCGCCAACGGCTCCGACAGCAATCCGGGCACATCCCCCCAGGCGGCCTTCCGGACGATCCAGAAGGCCGCGGACAGCGCGGGCCCCGGCGACACCGTCTCGATCATGAACGGCACCTACTCGGAGCGCACGAAAGGCTCCAACGTCATATCGCTGACCCGGTCAGGCAAGCCCGGCGCGCCCATCACGTTCGCCGCTTACCCCGGCCACCACCCGGTCATCCACGCCGTTCGTGCGTGGAACGCGATCGCCGTCAACGGCGCTTCCTACATCACCATCAAGGGCCTGGACGTCAAGGGGAACAACGACACCCTCACCCTGACCGCGGCCGAGCACGGGGCCAGCAAGACGGACCCCACGTTCAACACCAACTGCATCTCGGTGGAGAAGAACCGCAGCACGGGAGCCGGGTCCCACCACATCCAGGTGATCGGCAACGAGGTCCACGGCTGCGCGGGCGGCGGCATCAGCGCGATCGATGCCGACTACATGACGATCTCCGACAACCACGTCTACGCCAACTCGTGGTACACCGTCTACGCGACCAGCGGCATCTCCATCCTCACGCCACGCGACGTCGGCGCCGGCGACGCCAAGGTGTACAAGATCCGCATTACCGGCAACCGCGTCCACGACAACGAGACCAAGATCAAATGGGAGAAGTGCGGCTGCTACTCGGACGGCAACGGCATCATCATCGACACCCTCAAGGGCGACGCTGACTCTCCCGCCTACCGCGGGCGCGTGCTGGTCGCCGACAACGTGTCGTACGACAACGGCGGCTCGGGCATCCACTCCTACAAGAGCCAGCACGTCGACATCGTCCACAACACGGCCTACAAGAACGGCCGCAGCACCCGCATGGACAGCTACGCCAACATCTTCGCGCACGAGAGCACCGATGTGCGGCTGCTGAACAACATTGCCTATGGACGACCAGGTCAGGCCACGAACAGCAAGTACCGCAACGTTGATGTCACCTATGACTACAACGTCTACTTCGGCGGCAAGGCCCCCGAGGTCAAGGGCGCCCATGACCTCATCACTGATCCGAAGTTCGTCAACGCCGGCACCCAGGCCACTGCGGACTTCCGGTTGAGCCCGGGCTCCCCCGCCATCGGCTCGGGCGTCCCCTTCGCCGCCGTGAACACCGACATGAACGGCTCCGACCGGACCGGCCATGCACCCGACCGCGGCGCCTACAGCTTCGGGACGAACAACGCCGGCACAGCAGCAGGCACCACCCAGCCCGGCACCCAGGGAACGACCGCCCCTGCCCAGGACAACACCTCACCCGGCACGGACGGGCCGGCGGGCGCCGACGCCACCGGAGCAGGTGCGGACGTCAACTCCGGCACGAAGGCGGACGACACGAGCACCCCGCTCGCCAAGACCGGCGGCTCCGACCCCGTTCTGCCGATCGGTGTCGGCGCAGCAGTCCTCGCCATCGGAGGAGGACTTCTCTTCATCGCCCGACGCGAGCGCGCCTGACCACCCGACACCCTCGGGCCCCGAACGTGGTGTCGGCCCCCACCCCCCGTGTGTACCCCCAGGGCCGGCACCACCGCACGCTGCACCTCCCTGCACCCGCCGCGGAACGTCCCGACAGCCCTGACAGACTTAATGCCATGGGCCCACATCAGCAGCGCAGGACGGAGATGGTCCCCGGTGAGCCGGTACCCGACCCGCCGCGCGTTGCCTGGCGCAAACAGATGAGACTGGGCGTTCTGGACGCCGCCCGCGACCTGACCTGCGAGGCAGGATGGGACCAAGTCAGCCTCTCCGCCGTCGCGGCACGCGCCCACGTCTCCCGCCCCTCCGTCTACAAAGAGTTCGGCAACCGTGCCGGCCTCGGGCGCGCTCTGGTGGTCCGCGAAACCCAGCAGTTCCTCGCTGGTGTAGCCGATACGCTCTACCCAGGCCTCCCCGACTCCCAGGACTGCCTCGAAAGCGCCATCCTGTACGTCCTCACGGAGGCAGAAACCCAACCTCTCGTAAGGGCCGTCGTAGCCGCCGCCCGCGAGGGATCTGACAGCCTGCTCCCCTACCTCACCGCCCGAGCGGACCCGATCTTCGACGCGGGACAGAGGTTGCTGCAGGATTGGCTCAGCAAGCGATATCCGGAACAACAACCAGAAGCCCTCGAGACAGCAGCCGACGTGATCGTCCGTATGGCGATCAGCCATCTCCTACTACCCGCCAACAACCCAGCCTTCACCGCCCGAAGGCTTGCCACGGCAGCGCTGAAACTACTGCATGCCCTCTGACAAGGGAATCGCCGACCGGGCAGCAGGGCGACCCAACGCGCAAAGATCTCTCTTGATCCTGCGCCAACTTGAAGTGGCTGGTCAGAGGGCTGGTGTGCCGGTCTGACGGGGTGCTCAAGCTGGTCGCGGGCGGCAGTCCGCGGAGTGGATCGTCTGTCTGCTCTCTTCAGCACTCCGGGCCCGTCACTGAAGGTGCCTGAATTTTTCCGCGGGTGCTTCCGTGACTTCGACGGCGGTGGCGTGGGAGTCTCAGCGGCCGAGACCGGACACCCCGTCACCCAGGACGCTCGCGCCCAGGAGGGGCAGCACGATCACTGTGATCACGGTGCTGTTGGTGATCACGCGCCCACGCGCTGACCCCACCGGACGCACGCGGCACCGCCCGCGCAGGCCCGGGAACAGGCGCTCGGGGAGCTGTGCCTGCTCTCGGCAGTAGCGTCGGGTTCCCGACAACCGGCGTCAGGCTGCGGTAGTCATCTGACCTGCGGATGTACCGCAGTGGCGGCGCGCGATGCGCAGCGCGTCGATGATGTTCCGGGTGCCGGTGGAGACGCACAGTGTGTAGGTGGTGTCGTCCAGCTGGCGGCGCTCTTCGGGCGTCGCGCTCTTGGCGCCTTCCGTTGCCTGCAGTTCCTCGTAGCGGTCGATCAGTTGCTGCAGCGTGGCGGGGTGAGGCATCAGCATGAGGGTGTCTCCTTCAGCGCCAGGTTTTTCGTTCTTCAGCTGCCCCGGCCAGGACGTCGACCGGGGCGGGGCAGAGGCGGTTGCCCGCACGCGTGGCCACCAGCGCTGGTGGTTCCCACGAGTGCGTAGATCCCGCATGCCGGGTACCCCGCAGGCCGGGCGACATGCGGCCCTCCAGGCCGCAGTCCCTGCGCAGAACGGTGGCCAAGAGGAACCAGATTATCTATTGCGGCCACAATACTTTTTTGCGCATCATGGAACCCGCCTTGGCCGGTGCATCGCGCAGGACGCGGGAGCCCCCGTGAGAGCTGATGGCCTGCCCGCCGGACCGGAACCGGACGGGCTCTGCGGCGGGCGAGCGCAGAAAACGAAAGAGGCGGGTGTGCGGTCCAGTGCTCCGGGTAAGTGGCGCTCAGTTGCTGGACCGACCGATGAGGATGAGGAGCAGTCATGACGATCACCACGGCAGCACAGACCACCATCACCGCTCCGACCACGACTCCTGAACCGCTGCCGTGGATCGAGGACGCGGGCAAGGTCGCCCCGGCCGACGCACGGGAGCTGTCGAGGCTGTTCTTCGACCGCTTGCAGTCGCTCGAGGAAGGCACGCGGGAGTACCAGTACGCCCGCAACACCCTCATCGAGCTGAACATCGCCGTGGTCACGTTCGTCGCGCGGCGCTTCCGCAACCGCCCGGAACCGCGCGAGGACATCATCCAGGTGGGCACGATCGGCCTGATCAAGGCCATCGACCGGTTCGAACTGAGCCGTGAGGTCGAGTTCACGACCTTCGCCATCCCCTACATCTCCGGCGAGATCAAGCGGTTCTTCCGCGACACCAGCTGGGCCGTCCACGTCCCGCGCCGCCTGCAGGAACTGCGACTCGAGCTCGCCAAGGCCGCGGAAACGCTGTCGGAGCGGCTGGAGCGGGACCCGACCGTCCCGGAACTCGCGGCTTTCCTGGAGATCACTCCGGAGGAGGTCACCGAGGGCCTGGTCGCGTCCAACGGCTACACCGCCGGAACCCTGGACCTGCCCCTCGGCGGCGACGACAGCGCCGACAACGACCGGGCCCTGGCCGATCGGATCGGCGACATCGACCCGGCCCTGGAGGGGGTGGAGAACCTCCTCGCCCTCAAGCCGCTGATCGCCGCCCTGCCCGAACGCGACCGCGCGATCCTGAACATGCGCTTCGGCCAAGAAATGACCCAGGCTCAGATCGGCGCCGAACTCGGCGTGAGTCAGATGCACGTCTCCCGCCTGCTGAACCGCACCCTCAGCCACCTGCGGGACCACCTGACGTCCACGGCGTGAGAGCGCTGCCCCAGGGCCTGGGCCGTGGCCAGCCGCAGCGACATCGGACCCATGCTCGGGGTGCGGCTGCCGTAGCACGTCCGCCATCCGGCCGACCAGGTCCAGATACTCGATGGTGTGCTCGATCTGCCGCACCGCCGGAGTCTGCTCGCGGGTCTCTTCGGGGTTCTGACCGCAGTTCCGTGAAAGGCCAGTTCATCGGCCTGCATGCAGGAGTGCCTCCTGGCGGGAAGGATCTTCGCGTGGTCCTTCGCTTGATCGAAGCTGTGCTGTTTCCCAGGGACGATCAGCGTCACCGCGCATCACCGAGTGGTTATCCGGGTCTCATGCAGAGCCGGTCAGATCCGCTTGGAGATGTCGTCGTCAGCGCTCAGGGATGCTTCAGGAACCTCAAGTAGAAGGCCGCGAACACCAGGATGATCCCGATGTTCGCCATCAGCCGTGGCCAGAGTTGATGCCTGAAGAACAGGACGTCCACGCCTACCACGACGGCCACCATGGCGGCCACGTAAAGCATGACGGTTGTCTGCCTTCCCATACGTGGACTCTACTCTTCCGGCTCTGGCTGGGCGTGGAAGTTCCGGGCGTCGTTCCGCCCCTTCAAGGCGGCCTCTGTTGAGAGCCGGCATGCCCGCAGTCAGCCGAACTCCCAGCGACCACCGGGCTGCCGCCAACCCCCTCCGATCCCTCCTGCGGCCGGTTCCGGTGACGCCCGGCCGGGTATCGTGCGCACGACGAGTTGAGAAGAACCGGGTGAAGGGAGGTCCCAGCGATGGATCCCCTCTCCTCCGCTCTGTTTCCGGTCGTCGCCGTGCTGTTCGTGGTCGCGACGGCGCTGTGGGTGCACCAAGACGCCTCGGCCCACTGCGGGCGCGGGACTCCCGTCTACTTCTCGGCAGGAAGGATCGAGGTCAGCACGCCCGCTGCCTGGGCTCTCGGCTGCCTGTTCCTGTGGATCATCTTCACGCCGCTCTACATCACCTGCCGGCGTCAGGCCGACTGATCATCTGCCGTAACCGACGACAACGCATCGAGATCGTCGCTCTGCCCTGTGCCGGCTCACCTCGGCCGGGCCCGATCCACCGCGCCGACGGCAGGGCCGCCGGTCGTACGTGACCGATCGGGCTGCGAGCGTCAGTGTCCGCGTTCATGATCGTTCACGGAATCACGGTCAGAGCCCTCTTCGGAGTTGTCGAACTGGGCCTGGTGGACGGCCATCCGCGTGGAGTCGTCCCGCATCACCGTGCGCGCGATCGCCGGGCGTCGCAGCAGGCCGGTGGCGGCCTGCCCGGCGACCTCGTCATCGCGGACCGGGTCGGTCACGGCCTGGACCTTCTCCTCGATCAGCTGGCTCACCCGATCCCACCCGAGCATCGACCACGTCCTGCACTGGTCACACTGGCGCCGCAGACGACAACACCAAGCCCGCACCAGCCAGCCACTACAAACGACACGGCCACACACCACCAGAAACTGCCCAGCTGTCAGACCAAAGACCGTTGCAGTACGTGCCCGCTGCCCAAGATCCCATCAGGCAGGTTCGCAGGCGCCGCCCCTATTGCCCGGCGTCTCGGCGCGGCGATCAACGACGTCGCGGTCCGGCCGTGCGCCGGGTGGCTGCACCACGTCCGTAATATCAACAGACAATGCCCCCGTAGTAAAAGGCGCCGTGCCGATGGGCTGGCATGACCACGATGGAGCCCACGTGAGACGTCGCGCCCTATTGGCCGCCATAGCGGGCGCGACTGCGGCAGGATGTACTGCTCAGCCGGCGCACCCCGCCGTGCCCCCCGTATCGTCTGCACCAGGAGCGCGGCCGCCGAAGGCTCCCCCTTCGGCCGCGACGCCCTCTTCGGGGGTGAGGTCCGAGCCCACTCGTGCGGCGGTGGTAGCCCGCTACGGCGCACTGAAGGCCCGGAGCTGGGGATTCGACGCTCCAGGCGTGGTGACCTCCCTGCCCGCCTCCCAGCGGGCGATCGCGTTGACCTTCGATGCCTGCGGCGGACGGGGTGGCAGCGGTTACGACCGTGACCTGATCGACTTCCTTCGGTCGCGTCGGGTGCCAGCGACGTTGTTCCTCAACTCTCGCTGGATCGACGCGAACCCGGTGGCCTTCCGCAAGTTGGCGGGTGAGCCGTTGTTCGAGATAGCCAATCACGGGACCCGGCATCCTCCCTTGTCGGTGTCCGGTCGCTCCGCCTACGGCATCCCTGGCACCCGGAGCGCTGGAGAGGTCTATGACGAGGTTGCGGGAAACCATGCCAAGCTCACCCGGCTGCTCGGCCGCGCACCGCGTTTTTTCCGCCCGGGTACCGCCTACTGCGACGACGTCGCCGCACGCATCGTGACCGCACTGCACGAGCAGGTCGTGGCGTTCACGGTCAACGGCGATGGCGGCGCGACCTTTACACCCCAGCAGGTGGACGACACCGTTCGCCGCGCCCGTCCGGGGTCGATCGTGATCGGGCACATGAATCACCCGGAGGGCGGCACCGCTGAAGGGATCGCCAGGGCAATACCCCGGCTCTTGGCGTCCGGCCACCGGTTCGTGCGCCTGTCCGACGCCCTGCACTGAAACATCCGGCACCCGCCCGCGCTCTGGTGCCATCACCGAGGACTGCCGCCGGACCGTCCGTCGAGATCATCATCGCGAGCGTCGCGACGCCCACGGGATCGCGACGATCACCGAGTATGCGACTTCCCCACAGCCTCGTCCAGGGATTGAACGAAGGCAGTGTTCCACCTGGACGAGGGTCATGACCGCAGCAGGGGGTCACGGATAGGGCGCCCGCTGTGCGACCCCGGCGAAAGCCGGTGCCGCACAGCGGGCGCACAACCTGGACGGGTCGGGTTGTCGGCGCCGTCGACCGGTCAGCCGATGAGGGCGTTGTACATCTGCCAACCGGTGGTGACGAGCGACCGTGCGGCGAAGGGGGCTGCCGCGTTGCCGGTGCCGCGGTAGAGCCACAGACGGCCGGTCGTGTCGCGGGCGAGCAGGTCTGCCTTGCCGTCGTTGGTCAGGTCGGATGTACCGACGATGAGGTTGTGCATCTGCCAGCCGGTGCCGATCTTGAGGCGGGCGGCCCAGGGCGCCGCGGGGTTGCCAGTACCGCGGTAGAGCCACAGGCCGCCTGTGGTGTCGCGCGCGATCAGATCGGTTTTTCCGTCGCCGGTCAGGTCGCCTCCTCCGACCAGCATGTTGTGCATCTGCCAGCCGGTGCCGATCTTGAGGCGGGTGGTGAAGGGGGCTGCGGGGTTGCCGGTGCCGCGGTAGAGATAGAGGATGCCGGCGGTGTCCCGTGCGATCAGGTCCGGCTTGCCGTCCCCGGACACATCACCCACGCCGATGAGGGCGTTGTAGATCTGCCAGCCGGTCCCGGCCTTGACCCGTGTGGCGAAGGGGGCTGCGATGTTGCCGGTGGCCTTGTAGTACCAGAGCGTGCCCGACGGCTCGCGGGCGATCAGGTCGCCGGTGCCGTTGGCGTGGAATCCGGACAGGTCGATCAGGGCGTTGTAGCCCTGCCAGCCGGCGCTGAGACGGTAGCGGTACAGGAAGGGGGTCGTGGCGCTGCCGCTGCCCTGGTACTGCCACAGCACGCCGGACTTGTCGAGTGCGACCAGGTCGGAACGAGTGGCGCTGTTGGACGGTCGGGTGCTGTTGATCTGTTGCACGTCGTCGGCGCGGACCCAGGCGAGTCGGTGGTTGTAGCGGATCGGGATGAACTTGGTGGTTCCGGTGATCAGGGTGTGGTCGCCGGGGGCGCTGTTGTCGAAGTTCATGGCGTAGAAGTAGTCCCCGGCCACGGTCGGCCCGCCGGGCACGTAGACCTGCCCCGCCTTGATGCTGTACTTCGTCAGCGCCTTGTCGGTGTCCGCCTGGACGGGCACCTGGGTGCCGGTGTAGTCGGCCGTCCGCGGATAGGCCCTGCCGTACACGGGAATCGAGGCGAGCCCCGCCTTCGGGGTGACGACCGGCTGCGTGCTCGTGCCGACGGGGGCGGTCAGCTGGCCGCCGGGGTTGTAGAACCAGCCTTGCCGACCGCCGTACCAGATCGCCGTCCAGTCACCCTTCACCGCCGCGACCACGTAGTGGCCGCCGGTGACGGCCTTGGCGGCCCAGTCCGGCCCCTGCGTGCTGCCCGCGGCTCCGGCCCGCAGATACGGATCCGAGATCAGTGGCGAGCTGGTGGAGGCATCGGAGTAGAGGTAGAGGAAGTTCGCCGGGCGCGGGGTCTGCGTCGCGCAGGTGGGGGAGCAGTACACGATGGCCGGCTGGTTGGCCGTGGTGAACGGCGGCGCGATGGTGATCTCCTGGCCGGCCAGGACGGGGCTGCCCCCGCCGCCGTCGCCGGTCGGCGCGCCCATCAGGGAGAAGTAGTGGTTCCAGTCCCAGTAGGGGCCCGGGTCCCAGTGCATGCCGGCGACGTTGGCGTCGAGCGGGCCGGGTACCTCGTCGTGGCCGATGATGTGCTCGCGGTCCAGTGGAATGCCGAAGCGGGTCGCGAGGTACTTCACCAGCGCCGCCGACGACTCATACTGCGATTCGCTGTACCAGGACCCCGCCTTGATCGCGAAGCCCTCATGCTCGATACCGATCGAATGCATGTTGAGGGTCTTGTTACCCGCCTGCCAGGCAGTGTCCTTGGTCGGCACCAGCTGGGTGACCAGACCGTCCGAGGCACGGATCAGGTAATGCGCGCTGGCGGACTTCGCCGGGTTCTGAAAGACACTCAGGGAACCTTCGTAGCCGCCCTCGGTGTCATGGATGACGATGTAGCGAATGTCGACACCGTCGGCCGGCCGGTTCGTCACGTCGTAGTTGCCGTAGTCAGCCGGATCCGTGCTGTTCTGCTTGTACGCCGCGGGCCGGAAATCGCAGTTCAGGCCCGCCGGGCACTCGGGTGTCGGAGCGGCGGCCGTGCTGGCGAACGTCGCGGCCAGCTTCATCTTCGCCGGCTTCACGGGGGTCACCGACGGGTCGGCGGGCAGGGTGACTCGTTGCCCATCGGCGGTGACCCGGCTGCCGCCGCGGTTGATGGTCTGGAAGACGCGCTGGGTGAACAGCTGGGCGCCCTTGGCGTCCGGCGCCTGGCTGTAGCGGGCCACAGCCGCGTACCACTGGCCCGCATCCTCGGGCAGCGAACCCGTCGCTTCCTTCTCATACTCGGCCAGCAGCGCCGCCCCGCCCCTGACGCTCTCCTCGCGATCGGTACGCAGCGAGCCGGCCGTCGCACCGGTCAGCTCGGCCGCCGCATCCAGCGTGTGCAGGCGAGGGTCGGAGGTCTCGGCCTGGCCGTCGTCGCCCTGCAGCGCCCGGGTGGGGTTGAACTTCTTCATCCGGGCGGGATCGCCACTCATGTTGAGATGCGACAGCCGCTCCGCCCGGGTCGGCTCCACGACGTCCTTGGGCGTGACCTGGGTCAGGCCCATGACGTTGTAGTTCCCGGCCGTACTGGGCTGGCCCTGGTGCGTCTCCCACCGGGTCAAATGGTACGAGACCGCCATCAGCACGCTCTGCGGTACGTGAAACTCCTGCGCGGCGTCAGCGAACTCCCGCTCCAGTCCGGCCGCCGGATCCAGCACGGGAGCGGCACTGCCGGACGGATCCGCCAGCGCGAACGTCCCGATGGCCGCCACGGATCCCGCGATGAGCGTGGCCGCTATGCCGATCGGCAGAAACTTCCCCGACCGGCGATGTCTACGAGTCAACGACCTGCCTCGATCTTCCGGCGCGCCCAGGCGCCCTGTGTGTCATGTCAAAGACAGGCAGACGCTAGCAGCGAGAACGCGGGATGAGACCAACAAGATCTGGTGGGGGCCAGGTCGCGCGGTAACCGGCAGCTACTGCGGGTAGCCGCAGTGTCGGTTCGACAGTCGTGGTGTCCGATTCGGTACTGATCGTTCCCTGATCCGCCTGCCGCAAGGGTCGGTTCCAGTAGCTGAGTAAAGATTCCGTATGTGCGGGTCCCGTAAAGATCAACAAGTCCGCTTTGGGAGCACGAAGCATCTTTTTGGCCTCGCTACGGTTCGCCTGAGTGGCTCAAGTCATGGGCCCGGAACAGACTGTAGGGACATATGAGAGCCAGAGGGATAAGGGCTTGGCGTGGCAGCGCCTGGCCCAATCCGGGGGGTACTTGGACGCGGCGCATAGCTGTGTCCGTGGCGGTCGCGATGGCTGTCACACTGCTGGACGGCACCAGCGCAGCGATAGCCGCGCCGCAGAAGACCGCTCCCCAGCAGACGGCCGGACACTACGCGACGACCGCTGCGGACATCCCCTCCGCGCGGGTAGCGGCGCGGTTGTCGGGTAAGCAGGTGGAGGCGCTCTCGGAGCGGTCGGAGACCTCCACGACGTGGGTGAACGCGAATGGTTCGCTGACGACGGAGGTGTCGGCCGGCCCGATCCGGTTCAAGGACAACGGCCAGTGGCGGCCTGTCGATCTGGACCTGGTGCAAAACGGTGATGGCAGCGTGGCGCCCAAGGCCCACCCGCGGGGTCTGAAGCTGGCCGGTGGGGGCGGCACCACAGCCCGCTCGCTGACCGATGCCGGCACCGCGCCCGCTCGTGATCTGGTAACGCTGGGTGCGGGTGATCAGCAGATCGCCCTGCAGTGGAAGGGCGGTCTGCCCAAGCCGACACTCAGCGGGACACGCGCCACGTATGTCAACGCCGTTCCGGGCGCGAACCTGGTCGTGGAGGCCACCCGTACCGGTTTCGAGCAGTTCGTCGACATCGCCCAGCGGCCCGCCGCAGGGGGCTTCGCCTACACGCTGCCGTTGAAGACCAAGGGCCTGAGCGTCAAGCAGCTCGCCGACGGCAGTCTGCAGTTCACCGATGCCAAGAACAACAAGCGGGCCGTAATGCCCGCCCCCACCATGTGGGACGCGCAGATCGATCCGGTCTCCGGCGAGCACACCCACCAGGCACCGGTGGCGTTGAAGGTCGTCGCAGACAAGGGCTCGGTCGACCTGGTCTTCACCCCGGACACCAAGTTCTTGGCGGATCCGAAGACGAAGTTCCCTGTCACGGTTGACCCGTCCACCGCGACCCTCGGAAACGTTTTCGACACCTACGCCCAGCAGGGCGTGACGGTCGATGAGTCCACCGATACCGAGCTGGACCTGGGCAACCCGGGCACCACGAACACCGACGGCACACCCCGTACCGCGCGCTCCTTCATCACCTGGAACACCGCACCGTTCGCGGACGCCCTGGTGACGAGTGCGAAGCTGAGCCTGTGGGACTTCCACGCGGGCAACAACGTGGACTGTGCGGCGTACCCGTGGGAGGTATGGGACACCGATAAGGCATCCACGTCCACCCGCTGGCCGGCGCAGCCGGTCTGGCACACCAAGTCCGCCACCTCGACGGAGACCCGCGGCAACCCCTCGTGCACCGCGGCACCCGACGGGTGGATCAACGCCGACGTCACCACCCTCGCTCAGACCTGGGCGTCGCTGAAGAACGCCACGTCCGGCATGGGCCTGCGCGCTTCCAGCGAAACCGTTGTCGCGCAGTGGAAGCGGGTGAACTCCGCGAACGCGGCGTCCAATCCGCCGAAGCTGGTCGTCACCTACAACTACCGGCCGCGCAACGGCACGGACCCGCAGGCAGGTCCGCCGTTCTTCAAGGATGCTGCGGGCACCTGGTACACCAACACCGTCACACCGGTACTGCGGGACACCTTTGCCGATCCCAACAATGACAAGGTCAACGCCACCTTCCAGGTCTACGACAACGCCACCGGCACCCAGGTCGGCTCCAACGTCACCTCGCCGTTCGTGCCTGCCGGGCAGCCGGCATCGGTGACTGTGCCGGCCGGGTTGCTGGTCAACGGCAAGTCGTACAAGTTCCGCTCCACCTCCTACGACGGCACCCATTACAGCGTGGGCTGGGGTGGATGGACGAACTTCACCGTCGACACCTCCGCGCCGTCGGCGCCGGCGTCGGTGACCTCCACCGACTACCCGTCCGCGGCCTGGGTCAAGGGCGCCGGCCAGGTCGGCAAGTTCACCGCAACTCCCCCTGCCGGTGACCAGAGCGGCATCGAGTGGTCCCTGGACGGCACCACCTGGACGAAGGTCACCACCAGCGGTACCACCACCCCGGTGAACTTCAACGTCACCCCGGCCAAGGCCGGCACCAACACCCTCCAGGTCCGCACCACGGACAAGGCGGAGAACAAGTCCGAGCCGATCGCCTATACCTTCCACGTCGGACCCGGCGGCGTCACCCTGCCCGATGACGGCACCCGAACTGCCGCCCGTGTCCCGCTGACCGCGGAAGCCGACAGCTCCAAGTACAACGCGGTCACGTTCTCCTGGCGCCGCGGCGACGCCGACGCCTGGGCACCGATCCCGGCCGGCGACGTCACCAACGCGGGTACTGCGCTGACCTCCTGGCCCGTGGCTCTGACCGCCGGCAAGAGCCCCAACCTGGCCTGGAACGCCACCTCCACGGTCAATCCCGACGGGGCCGTTCAGCTCAAAGCCGACTTCACCGGCGCTGGTGGGGTGAGCGCGACATCCGATTCCATCGACCTCGTGGTCGACCGCACAGCGGACGGTGCCACGACCACCAGCGTGGGCCCAGGAGCGATCAACCTCCTGACCGGTGACTACACCCTGGCAGCCACCGACGCCACCTTCTTCGGCATGACGGTTGCACGGTCAGCGTCCTCGCGCTCCCCGCAGGCCGGTGGTGCCACCGATGGCCAGTCGCCCATCTTCGGCAAGGAATGGCTGTCGGGCACCACGGCGGAAGTGACGGCGTCGAACTACACGAGCATCCGCAAGACGTCTGCCACTTCTCTTGACGTCCTGACCAGCGCGGGATCGACGATCAAGTTCACCGCGAACGCGGCGAACACCGGCTGGGTCCCTGAAACCGGAGCGGGAAACCTGACGCTGAAGGGAGCGTTCACCTCCGGCGACTTCACCCTCTCGGACACCCAGGGAACGGTGACGGTCTTCTCCAAGGTTGCGCCGGCCGCAACCGCATGGACGGTTACCAGCTCGCTGTCCAACGGCCTGGCCACCTCGACCACCCAGGTGGTCTCGGAGGCCGTGACCGTGGGCGGTCAGACCCTGGCGCGTCCCAAGCAGGTCATCGCGTCCAGCACCGCCACCACACTGGCCGCTTGCGCGGCAGATCCGTCCACCCGAGGGTGCCGGATCCTGCAATTCATCTACGCCTCGGCGACCACAGCCTCAGGGTCCACCTTCGGTGATGTGAAGGATCAGGTGTCCGCCGTCAAGCTGTGGGCGACGGCTCCAGGCGCGACGCTTTCCACGGCCACCACGGTGGCTCAGTACGCCTACGACAGCAGCGGCCGGCTTCGGGAGACCTGGGACCCCCGTGTCTCCCCGGCGCTCAAGACCTCCTACAGCTATGACACCAACGGCCGCGTCACCACTCTGACGCCCCCCGGGCAGCTGCCGTGGACGTTCGTGTACGGCCAGGCTGGGTCCAGCCCGACTGCTGGTGCGGGCATGCTCCTGTCGGCTTCCCGTCCGACGTTGACCCCGGGCAGTGCCACGCAGACCAACGGCACCGCCACGACCACGCTCGTCTACGGCGTCCCGCTGACCGGTGCCAGCGCTCCGAACGACCTCGGGTCTGCGGCGACCGCGTCCTGGGGTCAAAGCGACCTGCCCACCGATGCCACCGCGATCTTTCCCTCCGACCAGGTGCCGTCCTCCAGCGACGGCACCACCCTGGGCGCCGGTGATTACGCGCGAGCGGGAATCCACTATCTCGACGCCTCGGGCCGCGGGGTTGACGATGCCACACCAGGGCACCACATCGCGGTCACCGAGTACGACCGATACGCCAACGCGGTCCGCTCCCTGACGGCGGCGAACCGTGAACTGGCCCTCGGCACGACCCCGGCCCAGATCACGCAGCTCACCAACCTGGGCATCAACGCACTGTCAACGGGTGAGCGCGCACAACTGCTGTCCACCACCTCGGTCTTCGACGGCACCGGGGTCCGTGAGACAGACACCTACGGACCGCTGCACCAGATCACGCTGTCCGCCAACCTGATCAGCGGCACCACCACGGTGGCTTCCGCCGGCACCCAGGTCACGGGCCGGCAGCACACAGTGACGGAGTACGACTCCGGCCGCCCCACGGACGGCACGGCCAACGGGGCCAACGAGCCCACGAAGAAGACGACCGGAGCGCAGGCGCGCGCGTGGCCCGACCTCCTGGCCGACCCGCAGGTGACGTCGACTGCGTACGACTGGGTTAAGGACGAGCCCGTCAGCAGCACCGAAGACCCCTCCGGGCTTGCCCTCACCACGACGACGGCCTACAACAGCCAGGGTCAGGTGACAAAGACCAGTCAACCGGCGTCCTCGGGCACCGACGCCGGTACCACGCTGACGACGTACTACACCGGCACTGGGGCAGCCCCGTGCGGCGGCCGTCCGGAATGGGCAGACCTTATCTGCCAGACCGGACCGGCGGCCGCCATCACAGGCGGGGGCAGCAACCCCACCGAGCTGCCCACCAAGACGATGGAGTTCGGGCTGTTCGGCCAGACCACCAAGGTCACCGAAACAGCGAACTCCGTGACCCGCACCACCACCACCAGCTACGACAACGCCGGACGCCCCGCCACACTGTCCGTCAGCGGGGGATCGGCACCGCGGTACCTTCGGTCACAACCGCCTATGACTCCATCACCGGGTTGCCGCTCACCCAGACTTCCTCCACCGGAGGAACGATCACCAAGACCTACGACGGCCTCGGCCGCCCGATGTCCTACACCGACGCCGACGGCGGAAGCACCAGGACCTCCTACGACGCCCTCGACCGGCCCACTTCGGTGACCGATTCGGTGCCGTCCACGACCTCCTACACCTACGACACCGCTGTGGACCCGCGGGGCATGGTCACCAAGGTGACCGACTCCGTGGCCGGCAGCTTCACCGCAGCCTACGACTCCGACGGCGGAATGATCGCTGAAGGGCTGCCCGGCGGCTACACCATGAAGGAGGGACGCGACCCCACGGGGGCTGCAACCGCCCGCACCTACACGCGGGACAGCGACGCCCTGGTTCTGGTTTCGGACAGCGTCACCGCAACCGCCCAGGGCCGGTGGGCCACGCACGCCGGCACCCCCGGAGTCACCGCCTCGCAGAACTACACCTACGACGCGACCGGACGCCTGACGCAGGTCCAGGACACCAGCACTGACGCCGTCTGCACCACCCGCGGTTACACCTTCGACAAGAACACCAACCGCAAAACCCTCGCCACGGCAGTGGGCGCACCCAACGCCGACTGCGCCACCACCGGCGGAACGACAACCAATTACACCTACGACACTGCCGACAGGCTGGTGAACACCGGGTACACGTACGACGCATTCGGCCGGACTACCGCCCTGCCCGGAACCAGCCTGGCGTACTTCGCCAACGACCTCGTGCAGCAGCAGACTGCTGGAACATCCCGTCAGACCTGGGCACTGGACTCCAACTTCCGTTTCCGCTCCTGGACCACGGAATCCAATGCCACCGGCACGTGGACGCAGACGGCGGCCAAGGTCAACCACTACGGATCCGACTCCGACAGCCCGCGCTGGACCGTGGAGAACTCATCGCCTGGGACGCTCACACGCAACGTGGCCGGTCCGGACAGCAGTTTGGCCGCTGTCACCACCGCCACGGGCGGCACAGTGCTGGAACTGCAGAATCTGCACGGCGACATCGCTCTTGCGCTGCCTGTCGACACGTCACAAGCCCCCGTGGTACTCGACTCCGATGAGTACGGCAACGTACGGACGAACCAGGCTGCCGTCCGCTACGCGTGGCTCGGCGGCGCCCAGCGTTCGGACGAGACCCTGACAGGACTCACGCTGATGGGGGTGCGTCTGTACAACGCTTCCACCGGCCGTTTCCTGTCGGTCGACCCGGTACCCGGAGGTAACGCCAACGCCTACGAGTACACGGGCGCTGATCCCGTCAACAAGGTCGACCTCGACGGACGGTGGAACCACTACAAAACCCTTTACGCCTCGTGGGGCAGGGTTTCATCGCATGTGTGGTCCTTCTGGGACTGGTGGGGATGGGGCTGGCATGTCGGAGCGTCCGTGCGCTTCACCTTCAATCGCTGGGGCACCAACAAAATAGCGAACGAAGGTCCCTACGCCCTGACGCTGTATGCCTTCCTCGCCGCAGCGGTAGGCGGATACGCCGCCACGATCATGTACATCATCGGCGCTGTCGCGGCGTGGATCACGTGGGAAGCCTACCGAGCAAAAGAGCGAGGCAAGTGCCTGTACTTCTATGCCAGCGCACGCTGGATAAACGGGGTTCCGTACTGGTACTACTATCCTGCTTCGCAGTCCTGCTAGACAGTTGAATCTCATCGCTTAACGGCCTGGTCGGCGCCCCACGGGCGCCGGCCAGGCCTGAATCACCAGACCTGCCAAAGTAGAGGTGCAAAGATGATGAAACTCCCCCGTGCTTTGTCCGCATCCGTCCTTCTCTTCGCATTCGGAAGCCTGCAGGGGGCGATCTATCTTGCTGAGTTCATCGCCAGCGGAGACCGCATGAACGGCTTCATCGAGACTGCCGCCGCTGAACTCTTCGTCGCATGGGCAGTAGCCGGAATACATTTCCTTCGGGAACGCAAATCTGCGACGGCGAGCCGGACGCACATCTAATTCCCGCAGTGCGCCATCGCAACAACAACGGTCGCTGTGACAGATGAGGAAAACAATGAAGCGCAGCCGGCGGGCCGTTCTGGCATCCGTGGCAGGGTTCGCTCTCGCCGGTTGCGCGGACCTGATACGGCCGAACCAATGACGGCCCGGCCACGCCCGACACGCCACTCGCCACGGCTGTGAACCCCGTGGCGAGCACGGCGCCTGCGAGCGGACTGCCCGCCACGGGCCTCCCAGAGACCCGTGACGAGATCGTTGCCCGCTACGGCCATCCCACCCCGCACAGCTGGGGCTTCGACGCACCCGGGGTACCGCACTCACTGCCCACCACTGACCATGCGATTTCGTTGACCTTCGACGCCTGCGGGGGCCCGGGCGTTGGCGGCTACGACGAAGCGTTGACCGATTTCCTCCGACGACGGGAAATGCCAGGCAACCTTGTTCCTCAACTCCCTTTGGTTCGAAGCCAATCCGGCAGCAAACTGTTACCTCGCCGGTCCGTTGTCCGGTACTTCCTTCCCAAGGCGCCCTGCGCGCAGCAGAGATACCGTCGCCCACCGCTTGAGGGCAAGCACTTCTGAACGGGGCGAACTCATCCCCGCCGCACGCCCGCAGGGCCAGGAGATAGCCATCCGATCGCGGAAGGCACGTGCGGGACGAGGGACGACAGACAGGCCGGAGCGTGCGAGAGCACGCCCCTCACGGACGGACCACGACCTGCACTTCAACGAGTTGGACCTGATCCGAGCGCCGGACCTTGGGACCGACCGACCTGTGGGTGTCGATGGGTCGGCCCCAAAGGTGGGGAGCGCCGCATAGGTTGCTCAGCCTGAAGCAGCGCGCAATGTCTCGGCCGCGTGGGTTAGCCGCTCAACGATCGCTCGACACAGACCGCCGTGTTCGACGTTGGCCGAACCGGATAGGGCGGCTGTACTGATGTCCCCTTCGATGGCAATGACCCGAGCAAGGATGCTCTGAAGCATGTTCTCCGAGGCGAGATCGCCCAGGAAGCCATTCGCAGTTTGGACGCGATCGTGATCGGATCCTGCCATCGAAGCAGCAGGCTTGGCCGTGACCTCCTCGTGACTATCTGCAAAATTTTGCACAGTTGGTGAGGGTGGCTGTTGAGGCCTCGTCGTGCTTGTGGTGAGGGCGTGCCGTTCTGCCCGGCTGCCCGTCGTGAGTGGAAGGGCGTCGGCGCTCATGAGTTGACGAGTTGCTGCCTGGAACTGGGTTTCCTCGGCTGGCCAACCTGCGGTTTTCAGAACCAGTCGGACTATCTGGCCGGTGATGGTGGCGGTGAGCCGGCGGTCCTCTGCTGCGGCGCGTGCGCGTATCTGTTGGTAGAGGTCGGTTGCGGCGGTGAGTCCGAAGCGTCTTACGACGGGGAGTAGCGCGCGGGTGTGCGAGGCGGTTGCGGGTTCCCCCATGGTCTGGGTGAGGCGTTCGGCCAGGGGCCATTCCTCGATCATTTGGTAGGCGGCGCGTGCGCTGATTTCCCAGCGTTCTTCGACGTAGGTGTCGAAGCGGGTGTGGGTGTGGCGGTAGAGCATGCGGTTGCAGATGGTGTGGAGGGCTTTGCCGGCGAGCCACGTCGCCGTGGCAAGGTTCTCGACGGCCCGTTCGCAAACCCCGAGCTGATGCATTTCGTCCGGTGTGAGTTCGCCGGAGGCGTCGACCGCAACCGGGGCGGCGATCATGTCGGCGGTGATGACCAAGTCGGCAGGGCGCTCGGTCGTCCGGTGGGGCGTTGGGCTGTTGCTGCCTCCGAGATGCTGTTCTTCGCGTCGGGTACGCAGTGCGGCGGCGCGGTCCTGGCCGCTCATCGCAGCTCTCCCGTCCAGGGGAGGAGGAGGCCGCGATCGATCATCTCGGTGACGAGTTCGTCGTATGCGGATCCGCGGGCGGTGACGGGTTCGAGCATGGACTGTGCGTAGATCTGGCGGTTGGGGATGGTGGTGGTGAAGACGTTCCAGCCGTCTTCGCGGAGGTAGTTGCGGTACTGGCCGGTGGCTTTGGCGCTGGCGGTGGTGCGGTTGAGGAGGACCCAGGTAGGGGGTGGGTTGCCGTCGGGGCGAAGTACGTCGACGTCGTCGATCAGTTCGCGCATGGGGAGGCGTTCGATGCGGTCGATGTCCGCGGTGGTGGGGGCGGTGCTGAGGATGGCGAGGTCGGTGACGCGTAGTACCGACTGGACGATGTTGCGGTGGTCCTCGGCGTGTCCGCAGTCGACAATGCCGATCTGCTCGGGGCGCATGGCCGGGGGCACGTTCTTGTGGAATAGGGGAGAGGCCTGCTGCTGGACTGGGAACGGGAATCCGCCGGAGCGCACGTCCCACTCCGCGAGCTGGCGACTGTAGTCGGCCTCGAAGGCGACGACCGGATACCCGCGCTCATGGAGGGCGTGAGCGTGCCATCCGGCGGAGGTGGTCTTGCCGCTCGTACGGGGGCTGATATAGGCGATGATCACTGAAGCTCCTGGAATGTGTGGGTGGACGGGCAGGTCGACGTGCGCCCCGTCGTCACGGGTGGCGACGGCCCTGGGTGAGCCGCATGCGCGGGGCAGGTTCCGGCGGTCTTAGGGCGGACGGCCCGCTCGCCGGCCCTGCGGACCCGGGCGTTGCGGGGGTCGCATTGGTGTGCCGGCCGTGCGGAGCAGGCGGTAGATCGTGGTCACGGAGCAGCCGTGGTCGGCGGCCAGCGCGGGGACCGACTGCCCCGCCTCGTAGCGACTTCGGAGCGCGGCCATCAGCTGGTGGCGGACAAACGCGGCGGTGGCCTTCCGCAGCTGGCGTGCTTGGAGCGGCGTCCGAAGGGTGGCTCCGGCTTCCTGCAGCAGGCGGCGGACCGTTCGGGCGGATCGGCCGCATTGGGTCACGAGATCGCCGAGAGTTGCCCCCTGCTCGTAGCGGGTACGCAGTCCAGCGGCGAGAAGGGTGCGTCTCGCAGCGGCACCACGATGGCGGCGGGTTTCTTGCGGCGTGCGCATCACGGTTCCTGCGGCCCGCAAGCGGTTCACCACCGTGCCCTGAGACAGCCCTGTGCCGTCGACGAGTTCGCGGACCGTGGCACCCGCGTCGTAGCGCGTGCGTAGGTCGAGTCCTTCTTGGCGCCGTTCCTGCGCGTGACGGGGCAGCGGTTTCATGCGGCGGATTCCCACTCGTTGACGGCTTCGGCGTGTGCGGCGACCAACTCGTCGTAGGTGCGCTGATCGGCTGGGGTGATGAGGATGAGGCGGCCGTCGGTGGCGACCCGCCACTCCGGGGCGATGCGGCCGGTAGTGGGGTTGAGGACTGCACCACCGGGGAGCTGCCACCCGGGCGGGATGTCGTCGCCGCGTGGCGTGGGCACCAAGATCTGGCGGCCGTCGCGGACGATGACCAGGGCCTTGCTGCGGTGCTCCGAGAGCTGTTCGAGTGGTTGCCGATAGGCCACGCGCTCGGTGGCGTGGAGGGCTTTGCGCTGTGCCGCGATGCCTGCGGTGGCGTAGTGCTGGGCGATGGGGTCCCAACTCCACTCCGCTTGCCTCTCCGAGAGAGGAGTTTGGGCGTGGGACTGGCTGATGCTCTCCAGGGCATGGGGCGCCAAGGCCCAGGTCGTACCGTTTCGGTGGACCACGCCGTGGGCTGCTAGGCGTTGCAAGGTCCGGTAGGCGGTAGCGCGGGACACCGAGGCAGTGGTGATCAGTTCCTTGGCGGTCTGGCCGGGCCTGAGGTGGAGTGCTCCGATGACCATCAGGCCGGGACTACCGAGACCGCGGTGGGCGAATGCGTCGTGGCCCATGAGGCGGCTGATGACGGTGGAGTCGATGTCGGCCGTCACGGTTGTCTCAGGGGCGGACCACTCCTCAAGGTCCCGGTCGGGGGGGAACTGAGTGGTCCTGTAATGAGACGAGGAGGAAACGGTCCGGTGTGCGTGGCCGTCGTCGAGGTACCAGGTGGAGCCTTCGATGCCGTGACCCACGCGCAGTCGGCGGAGCCACCCGCCCGGCTTCAGTACGCCTTCGTAGGCCCTGCGCAGGGTCTGGCGGGATATCCCCGCCTCTTCCGCTGCCTGTCGTTCACTGGCGGCATGCTGGCGACCCCCGGCAGTCTCGGCGAAGTTCAGATGGGCTCGCAGGACCCGCAAGGCGGTACGACCACGTTCGCCGCGCCATGGGGTGGTCTCGATCCGGTCGCGCAGGGACGCGAGGTCTTCGTGGGCATGGTGCCGGGACTCCACCGCCACGCTGCTGCTGATCGCCGAGCAGGCGTTGGCCCATACGCGGTGGACGTAGTCGCGGGCCCGAGCGTGACCAGAACGCAGCTCGATGGTCCGGGCGTGGTGGCCGCCCTGGTGGTCGGGAGGCATCAGCAGGTGCATCAGCTGGTCGAAGGTTCCGCCGAGGCGAGCGACGTGGCAGGCGATGGCCGCGGTGATCCGGTGGCCATGATCGGACTCGCCCTGCCGGTCCGGGCGCAGCACGACGCTCCGTTTGTCGGCGCTGAGCTTGCTGTAGCTGCCCACCGCGTACTTGCCGGTGAGATCACCGTGCAGGACCAGGTCAGCAGCAGCCTGGGGCAACTGATGGAGTCCGAGGGGGTGATCGAGCGGTGGAGGTGTGCCGTGTGGCATGTGGGTCTGTCCCGCAAGGACGAGGATGCTCACCCAGGCCGGCTAAACCAGGGGTGGCATCCGGAACCGACCTCCGAACGGTGCCAGCGAAGCCTCCAGGATTGCCGTCCTGAAAGGGCTTCGGTGTGTCTGGCACCATGGGAGGCAGACGTCCCCAACGCGGCTCGACCGAGGGCGACGATCAGGGCCAAGCAGAGTGACTGCCTCTGATTGCCTCTGAGCGTCGGGTCGAATCGGGGTCGAACCAGAGCGATTGGCTCTGATTGCCTCCGATTGCCTCTGCAACCCGTCCTAGCAGGTCACAACCGGTTCTAACTCCATAGGTGCAGGTCAGAACGGTGTGGCCGATGAACCCGGCGTACAGGCCGACTCGTCCGCCGCCTGTACCGCCCCGCTGGTCAGGGGCAGGGCCCGAACAGGGCGGGGCGCCGATTGTGCTGAGAAAACCTGGTGAATCCCCGGCGGTTGGTCATTAGAGTCGGGCATGTCCAGGTGCGCAGGCCGGGGTTACTTCCAATGGTAATGGTGGTGTCGCGGGTTCGAGTCCCGTCGCCGGTTGTGAGACCGGTGTAGCTCAGTTGGTAGAGCACATTGTCACCTCAGCCGATTCTGATCTCTGGACGCTTGTTCTCTGCACCTCCCGGTGCGAAGGCGACGGTTACTTCTCTGGTTGAAACGCGTTCACGCGTGGGGTTCAAATCCCCTCGACCGCCGCCAGGACTGATCTCGGGAGGCAACAGCACCGGCATGTCCGGTGTGTGGCGCCTCCCCTCCTTGTGGGGGGTTTCTTCATGTCCCGTTTCAATACCCGTACGGCCAAGCCGTCCGTCGTCTCGCCCGTGGCCGGCTCGGGGGAGCGGAGCGTCACGCATCAGGGTGGGGCCGGATATCTGCGTGATGCCAAGAGCGAGCTGTTCCTGCTCGCGGTCGCGAACTTCGTTGGGCAGGAGTCCTTTTACGAGACGGGCGGGCAGCGGGACGACCGTTTCACCGCTCTGGTCCGGCAGCTCGCTGTCGAGGACCCGCGGTGGACGGCCGGGCTGCTCGGGTGGCTGCGGGGGGACGGCAATATGCGGACGGCGGCGATTGTCGGGGCCGCGGAATTCGTCAAGGCGCGGCTTGAAGACGGGAAGAGCGAGACGGTTGTTCCGGGTGTTTCCAACCGGGCCGTCGTCGATTCCGTGCTGCGGCGGCCGGACGAGCCCGGTGAGCTGCTCGCGTACTGGACGTCTCGGTACGGCCGTAATGTGCCCAAGCCGGTCAAGCGCGGTATCGCGGATTCGGTGCAGCGGCTCTACAGCGGGAAGTCGCTGCTGAAGTACGACACCGCTTCGAAGGGTTACCGGTTCGGCGACATCCTCAATCTGGTGCACGCCGCGCCGGACGCCGGAAAGGCGTGGCAGGGCGAGCTGTTCCGTTATGCGCTGGACCGCCGGCACAACCCCGACACGGCGGTGCCGCCGGCGTCGAACCAGACGCTGACCGCGCACCGCGCGCTGATGGCGGTGCCGGTCGCGGAGCGGCGGGCGCTGGTGACCGGGTCCGACGGGGCGGCGCGGCTGGCGGCGGCGGGGATGACGTGGGAGGCGCTGGCGGGGTGGCTGCAGGGGCCGATGGACGCCGCCGCGTGGGAGGCCGTGATCCCGTCCATGGGGTACATGGCGCTGCTGCGCAATCTCCGCAACTTCGACGAGGCCGAGGTGAGTGACGAGGTCGCCGAGGGGGTCGCGAAGCGGCTCGCCGACCCGGAGCAGGTGGCGCGGTCGCGTCAGCTGCCGATGCGGTTCTACTCGGCGTACAACGCGGCGCCGTCGCTGCGCTGGGGGTACGCGCTGGAGAAGGCGCTCACCGCGTCGCTGGCCAACATCCCGGTGCTGGGCGGCCGGACGCTGGTCATGGTGGACACCAGCTCGTCCATGGAGGCCGGTTTCTCCCGGGACGGCACGCTGATGCGCTGGGACGCGGCCGCGCTGTTCGGGATCGCGCTGGGACAGCGGTGTGCCGGCGGCGATGTCGTGTCGTTCTCCAGCGCCCGCTACTACGTCAGCGACAAGCCGGGAGCGCGCACGAAGGCGTTCCCGCAGCCGCGGGGCGAGTCGCTGCTCAAGGCCGTCGGCCGGTGGAAGGACGGCGGCTGGTTCCTGGGCGGCGGCACGGACACCGCCGCCGCGCTGCGACAGGAGTTCAAGGGGCACGACCGGGTGGTGATCGTCACCGACGAGCAGGCCGGTACGGACACCCAGGAGGTCACCGTGGCGGTCCCGGCCACGGTGCCGATGTACACCTGGAACCTCGCGGGCTACCGCGCCGGCCACGCGCCGTCGGGTGGCGCGAACCGCCACACGTTCGGCGGGCTCACCGACGCGGCGTTCCGCATGGTTCCGCTGCTGGAGGCCGGGCGTGATGCCAAGTGGCCCTGGGAGAACAAGGCCTGACGAGAGGTCAGGCCGGGATGGCGGCCCCCGTTCCGCTCACGCGGATGCGGGGGTCGTCCGCACGCAGTTCGACGGTGAGGACGCCCGGGCGGCCGAGGTCGTCGCCCTGGTGGAGGGTGAGGACGGCGGGCGCGGTGACCAGCCGCTGGTCGCGGAGGTACGCGCCCAGCGCCAGGGCGGCCGCGCCGGTGGCCGGGTCCTCGACGACGCCGCCGACCGGGAACGGGTCGCGGACGTGGAAGACGGAGTCCGAGGCGCGCCAGACCAGTTGGACGGTGGTCAGGTCGAGGCTGAGCATGAAGGCGGCCAGCCGCTCGAAGTCGTAGTCGAGCGCGGCCAGCCGCTCGCGGGTCGCGGCGGCGAGCACGAGGTGGCGGGCGCCGGCGTAGGCGATCCGGGGTGCGAAGGCCGGATCGAGGTCGGCGGCCGGCCAGCCGAGGGCTGCGAGCGCCTCGGTGACGGCCGCGTCCGGGATCTCCTCGACCTTCGGCTCGACGCTGGTGAGCGTGGCGCGCAGCGCGCCGGAGGCGTCCGGTGCGACCGTGACCGGAATCTCGCCGGCGGCCGTCGAGAACAGCAGGTCACCGGCGCCGATCCGCTCGCCGAGGGCGACCGCCGTGGCGACCGTGGCATGGCCGCAGAACGGCACTTCGGCCTTCGGGCTGAAGTAGCGGACGGTGAGGGAGCGCCCCTCCGAGGCGGTGATGAAGGCCGTCTCCGAGTAGCCGACCTCGGCGGCGACGGCGAGCATCTCCGTCGCGCCGAGGCCGGAGGCGTCCAGGACGACACCGGCCGGGTTGCCCCCGGCCGGGTCGTCGGAGAAGGCGGTGTAGCGAAGCACCTCGGTGCCGTGAATCGACGTCATGACCTGCACCAACGACGACCACCGCCACGATGTTCCCGCAGCCTGGTCAAGCCTCCCGGGCCGCTCCCGGGCCGCTCCCGGGCCCCTCCCGGGCCTTTTGCGGGTCAGGCGACCAGCCGCAGGCGCAGCCGTACCAGTGTCGACGGGTCGAGGCCGAGGCCGTCGGTCAGGAAGCGGCCGAAGGATCCGTAGTCGTGCTCCGCCTGGTCCCGGAAGGCCGCGAGGTACTCCGTCCTGACCTCCTGGAGCGGGATGAGGAGGTCCGGGTTCTGCATCAGGCCCAGCTGCTTGACCTGGTCGCGTACGGCCCGGTCGGCGGCGGCGCGCAGGTCGTTGGAGAGCAGGTAGTCGGCGGTGGTCGTGGACTGCGGTACGCCGACGGCCCGCAGGACCGTGTCGATCAGTACGCCCGTACGGTCCTTGCCCGCGGTGCAGTGGACCACCACCGGGCCCGTGGCGTCCGCGATCCGGCGGATCGCGGCGCCGAGGGCGGCGCGGTTCGCCGCTGACGTGACGAAGCCGCGGTAGGCGGTCCGCATCCGCTGCGCCGCCCGGTCCCCGCCGAGGGCCGCCTCCTGGGCGGCCGGGTCGGCGCTGCCGACGACCTGCGCGATGAACAGGTACAGGCCGGTGTCGTCGACGGGCAGCGCGACCGGTGCCGGCCCGGCCGGGAGCCGGTCGGCGCCGTCGGCCTGGACCTCGGAGGGGCTGCGCAGGTCGATGACGGCGCGCAGTCCGAGCCCGGCGAGGGCGGTGACGCCGGCCGGCGGGATCTTGGCCAGGCTCTCGGTCCGGTAGAGGGAGTTCCACCGGGTGGTGGCGCCGTCGTAGGTGCGGTAGCCGCCGGTGTCCCGGGCGTTGACGGTGCCGGGGACGGTGAGGATGCGGCTGTGCGCCGCGGCCGGGGCCGGCGCGTGCGCCTGGGTTTTTCGGGCTGCCGGAGGGCTCGTCCCCGCCGCTTGGGCGGCGGGGACGAGCGGTCCTGCGAGGACGAGTGCGAGGGTGAGCGCGGTGGCGGCGCGTGCTCCGGTCCGCATACGGGGATCCCCTTCCTGGTCGGGAGCGGGACCGTAGCGCGAGGATCTTGAGAGCGGAACAGCTTTGCTGACGAATAGTCAACAAACCGCGGTCCTGCGGAGTCCGGCCGGTCAGCCGCGCCCGATGTACGGCATCGCCGTCGCCATCACCGTCGCGAACTGCACGTTCGCCTCCAGCGGCAGCCCGGCCATGTGCAGCACCGTGCGCGCCACGTCGGTCACGTCCATCACCGGCTCCACCGCCGTGGTGCCGTCGGCCTGCTGGACCCCGGTCGTCATCCGGGCGGTCATCTCGGTCGCCGCGTTGCCGATGTCGATCTGGCCGCAGGCGATCCGGTACGCGCGGCCGTCCAGGGACAGGGACTTCGTCAGGCCGGTGATCGCGTGCTTGGTGGACGTGTACGCGACGCTGTTCGGGCGCGGCACATGCGCCGAGATCGAGCCGTTGTTGATGATCCGGCCGCCCTGTGGCTCCTGCTCCTTCATCGCCCGGAACGCCCCCTGCGCGCACAGGAAAGCGCCGGTGAGGTTGACGTCGACGACCGAGCGCCACTGCTCGTACGTGAGGTCCTCCAGCGGTACCGGCGGCCCGAACATCCCGGCGTTGTTGAACAGCAGGCCGAGCGGCCCGAAGCCGCTCCGCACCGACGCGAAGAGCCGGTCGACGTCCTCGGGCCGGGTCACGTCAGCCGGCACGACGAGGGTGCGGCCGCCCGGCAGCGCCCCGGAGTCCCCGGCCGCCCCCGCGTCCCCGGCCGACTGCGCCGCCGCCAGCCGGGCGGTCTCCTCCAGCGCCTCCTGCCGGCGGCCCGCGAGCGCCACCGACCAGCCGGCCCCGGTCAGCGCCAGCGCCACCGCGCGCCCCACGCCGGATCCGGCGCCCGTCACCACTGCCACCTTCTGGATCTCACTCATGGCATCGCAGGGTATGCGGTGCGAGGATGGAGATCAGCGCAGCCCCGAAGGTGACCGCAGCCCCGAAGGTGACCACCGTCCCGCAGGAGGCCCTATGCCGATCGTCGACCCGCTGTCCGACAAGGAGATCGCCGACCGCCTCGCGGAACTCCCGGGCTGGGAACTCTCCGCGGACGGGACCGCTCTCGTCCGTACCTACCGGCTGGCGCACCTGCCCGCCGCGATCCTCGCGGTGCACATCGCGCAGGTGCAGGCCGAGCTGGACCACCACTCGGATCTCACCCTCGGATACGACACGCTCGGCGTGTCGATCACCACGCATTCGGCCGGCAGCCGGCTGACGGCCAAGGACTTCGGCCTGGCCGCCCGCATCGCGGCCATCGCCCCGGGCCACGGAGCGCAGTAGCCGGCACAAGCCCGTGGGCGCAGAAGGCGACGGTCAGCCGAACCGGCGCAGCAGGGCGGACTTGGCGGTGGTGAACTCCTCGTCCGTCAGTATCCCGTCGCGCTTGAGGTCGCCCAGTTCGCGCAGCCGCCGCAGCAGCGCGTCCGGGTCCTCGGCGTGGTCGGTGACCTGCGCCGGGACGGCGTCCTCGGGCGCCGGTACCGGCGGTTTGGCGAGCAGTTCGGGCCGCCGGCCGGTCTCATCGCTCTGACCGGTGTCGGAAGGGTGCGGCAGTCGCGCGGCGACGGCCGCGGCGAGGAGCGCGGTGTGCCCGAGCTCCTTCTTCAGGCCCCACAGGACGATGCTGTTGGGGTCGTGCTTGGGCGGCTGGGTGGTGGCCTGCGCGCCCTTGACGCGGAAACGCAGATGCCCGTTCTCCAGGCCGACGTTGGGGCGCCACTCCACCCCGGCCAGATCGCCGAGCGCCAGTTCCCGGGCGCCGGCCGACTTCTTGCCCTCCTCCGCCATCCAGTTCCAGGTGATGGCCACCCGGTCCCCGTCGAAGGTCGCGGCACCGTCGCCGCCGCTCGCCGACAGGGGCACCTTGGGGCCGGGCAGCAGATAGGAGTCGGTCGGGCCGGTCGGCACCTGGTCCAGCAGCAGGGCGTTGCGCACCTCGTCGGCGAAGTACTCGGCGACGCCCGTACGGTCCGGGTCCACGGCCACCTGGTACGGATCGGCGGCGTCCGGCAGGCCGCCGCCCGTGGCGTACAGGAGCGGGTCGGCGCCGTCCCGCAGCCGCAGGCGGAGCCTGCCGCCCTTGCGGCCCGGCTCGTAGGCGATGCCGGCCACCGCGTGCAGCGGCACGGCGACCTCGCCCAGCGTCTGCCGGAGCTTGTGCACCCCCCGGTCACGGCCTGGGACGATACGGATGACCTTGTCGTCGAACGTCCAGGTCCCGTCGTGCGTCAGCAACTCAGCCATGGACCCGATCCTAATTCTCCGGGCGCCGTGCGCCGGGCCCTCCGGAGGATCCCGGGCACACGAACAGAGCCTCACGAACAGAGCCCGACGACCATCAGCGATCCGTCAGTGATCCGTCAGCGATCCGTCACTCGCCCGGGTACCGCACCCCGATCTGCTCGCGGACGGCGTCCAGGGTGCGCATGACGGCGAGCGTCCCCGCCAGCGGCACGAGCGGCGACTGGGTCTCGCCGGCCCGCAGGCATCGCATGACCTCGGCGGCCTCGTGCCGCAGGCTGTCGCGCTCCGGGACGTCGGTGACCTCGGAGAGCAGGTACTCCCGCGGCTCGTGGCCGTCGCGGTGGAGGGTGAAGCGGTCGGGGTGGAAGTAGCCGTGCGGGATCTCGATGCGTCCAGTGGAGCCGGTCACCGAGGCGGTGACGGGGGTGCCGGAGGTGATGGAGCAGCTGAGGAGGGCGAGTGCGCCGCTGTCCCAGCCCAGGACGATGCCGGTGTTGTCGTCGACGCCCTCGGGGGTGAGGTGGGCGGTGGCCCGGACGGTGTCGGGCTCGCCGAGCAGCAGGTGCGCGAAGGAGACGGGGTAGACGCCGAGGTCGAGGAGCGCGCCGCCGGCCTGGGCGGGGTCACGGAGCCGGTGGTCGGCGGCGAACGGGCCGGGGATCCCGAAGTCGGCGTGGATGGTGGTGATCTCGCCGATGGCGCCGTCCCGTACGAGGTCGGCCATGCGCAGGATCAGCGGGTTGCAGTACATCCACATCGCTTCCATCAGGAAGCTGCCGCGGTCGGCGGCGAGGGCGGTCAGCTCCGCGGCCTCGCGGACGTTGACCGTGAACGCCTTCTCGCAGAGCACGGCGCGGCCGGCCTCCAGGCAGAGCCCGGCGGCGGTGCGGTGCGCGGAGTGCGGGGTCGCGACGTAGACGACGTCGAGGCTGTCGTCCTGGGCGAGCTCGGCCCAGCTCCCGTAGGCGCGATCGATGCCGTAGCGGTCGGCGAAGGTCTTGGCGGAGCCGATGCTGCGGGAGCCGACCGCGGCGACCTCGGCGTCCGGCAGGGTCAGCAGGGCCTCGGTGAAGGTGGCGGCGATGCCGCCGGTCGCCAGGATCCCCCACCGGATCGGCCGGTCACGGCCCACGCCCTCCGCGCCGCCCACAGCGCCACCCCCAGCTCCGGACGATCCGGATGCGCCGGACGATCCGGATGCGCCGGATGAACCGGATGCGCCGGACGAGCCGGACGAGCCGGATGAACCGGACGAGCCGGAAACGCCTTCTATGCCGTGTCCGCCGTCTGCGCCATGCTCGTCGTGCCCGCCGTGCACCATGCGTCCGCCTCATCAGGTCTCGACCACGTGTGAATGCCTGAAAGGATAGGCAAGGTTTCAACGATTATCGGGGGTGCCCCATGCAGGAAGCCGGCCCGAGCGCCGACGCGCGAATATCCGACGCGCAACGGCTCGCCGTGCAGCGCCGTACCGGGTGGCTCGTCACGCTGGTGCTGGGCGGGCTGACCGCGCTGGCACCGCTCTCCATGGACATGTACCTGCCGGCCCTGCCGAAGGTCACCGACGCGCTGCACAGCCCGGCCGCGACCATCCAGCTCACCCTCACCGCCTGCCTGGCCGGCATGGCGCTCGGGCAGCTGGTCGTCGGGCCGATGAGCGACAAATGGGGGCGCCGCCGTCCGCTCCTCGCCGGCATGGTGGTCTACGTCATCGCCACCGCCGTCTGCGCCTTCGCGCCCAGCGCCGAGCTGCTGATCGCCTTCCGGCTGTTCCAGGGCCTGGCGGGCGCCGCGGGCATCGTCATCGCCCGGGCCGTCGTCCGTGATCTGTACGACGGCGTCGAGATGGCCCGGTTCTTCTCCACCCTCATGCTCGTCTCCGGGGTCGCCCCGGTCATCGCGCCCGTCATCGGCGGCCAGGTGCTGCGGGTCACCGACTGGCGCGGCGTCTTCGGCGTCCTGACGGTGATCGGCGTGCTGCTCACCCTGCTGGTCTGGCGGCAGCTGGACGAGACCCTCGCCCCGGCGGACCGGCACAGCGGCGGCCTCGGCGAGACGCTCTCCGCGATGCGCGGGCTGCTCGCCGACCGGGCCTTCACCGGCTACATGCTCGCGGGCGGCTTCGCCTTCGCCGCGCTCTTCGCGTACATCTCCGCCTCGGCCTTCGTCGTGCAGGACATCTACGGCGCGTCCCCGCAGACCTTCAGCCTGCTCTTCGGCCTGAACTCGGTCGGTCTGGTCGCGGTCGGCCAGCTCAACGGCAAGGTGCTGATCGGCCGGTTCAGCCTCGACAAGGCGCTCGGCGTCGGCCTCGCGGTCATCACGCTGGCCGCCGTGGCGCTGCTGGTGATGGCGTCCGGGATGTTCGGCCGGGTGGGGCTCGTCCCGATGGCGGCGGGCCTGTTCGTCCTGATGTCGGCCATGGGTCTGGCGCTGCCCAACACGAACGCGCTGGCGCTGATGCGCACCAAGCACGCGGCCGGCTCCGCGTCGGCCCTGCTCGGCACGACCTCGTTCCTCATCGGCGCGGTCGTCTCGCCGCTGGTCGGGATCGCGGGGGAGCACACGGCGGTCCCGATGGCGGTGGTCCAGCTCGTCTGCGCGCTGATCGCCGTCGGATGCTTCGCCGGGCTGTGCCGCCCGTGGCGTCGTAGGGTGGATGCACCGTAGTCATCAGGAGGCAGGAATGTCCGAGCCGATCGACGGGAACCGCTGGGCGTTCAAGACCGCCGACAGCGTGCTGCACACCGGGTCCGAGAACGCGGTCGATCCGGAGGACCTGGTGATGCTCTCCGGCCGCGAACCCACTCCCGCCCGTATCGAGAGGGCCCGCAAGGAGCTGGAGGAGCATGGCGCCGCCGCTGTCGAGAGGTACCTGCCCTGAGGCCGGCCTCGACGCCGGAGAGCTGCGGCGGATCGTCCCCGGGCTGAGGACCGCCCTGGAGCCGTCGCCGGACCACCCGTGGTGCGCGGGCGCGGTCGTGCTCGCCGGGCGCGGCCAGGTCGTCGCGCTGCACGAGGCGGTCGGCTGGGCGGTGCGGTACGCGGGCTACGACGCGGCCGCCGACCGCGGTGTGGAGCTGCCGCCGGAGCGGTGGGTGCCGATGCGGCCCGACACGGTCTTCGACCTGGCGTCCGTCAGCAAGCTCTTCACGGCCGTCGTCGCCGCGCGGCTCCTGGACCTCGACCGGCCGGTCGCCTCGTACGTGCCGGAGTTCGCCGCCGCGGGCAAGGCGGACATCACCGTACGGCAGCTGCTCGACCACACCTCCGGCTTCCGGCCCGAGCTGCCGTTCTACGACCTGCCCACCGTGCCGGCCCGGCTGCGGCTGCTGTGGGACGAGAAGCCGCTGCACCCGCCGGGCACCGTCCGGATCTACTCCGACCTCAATCTGATCGCCCTCCAGCAGGTGCTGGAACGGGCCACGGGACAACCGCTGGACGTCCTGGTCAGGGACGGGATCACCGGGCCGCTCGGCATGACCGACACCGGCTACAACCCGCCCGCCGCCCTGCTGCCCCGGATCGCCGCGACCGAGGACCAGCGGCGGCCCTGGGGCAAGCTCGACCGCGGCATGGTGCACGGCGTCGTGCACGACGAGAACGCCTATGCGGCGGGTGGGGTCAGCGGGCACGCGGGGCTCTTCTCCACCGCGTGGGACCTGGCCCTGTTCTGCCGGGCGCTGCTCGACGGCGGCGGGCCCTACCCGGGCTTCGAGACCGATCACCCCGGCCAGATGGGCGAGCTGGCCGGTCACGGCGCCGTCGGGCACAGCGGTTTCACCGGTACGAGCCTGGTGATCGACCCCGCCACCGACACGTTCCTGGTGCTGCTCACCAACTCGGTGCACCCCAGCCGTACCTGGCGGGAGGGCAGCGCGCCCCGGGCCGCGGCCGCCACCTGCCTGGCCCGGAGCGTTCTGAAGGCGTCGGAGACCCCGGGGCCCTAGAACTCCGGGGCTCTGGAACCGGCGAACCCCGGGGTCCTAGCGGAAGATGCCGGTGTGGCCGAGCGAGTAGCGGCCGGGCTGCGGGTAGACCGCCAGACCGTGCGGGCCCGAGCCGACCGGGATCTTGGCGATCGTGTGGCCGTCGGTGGTGTCGATCGCGTAGACCTCGGCGTTGTAGCGCCCCGACAGCCACAGCACCTTGCCGTCCGCGGACACACCGCCCATGTCGGGGCTGCCGCCGCCCGGGATCTCCCACTTGTGGATGAGCTTGTTGGTGGCGAAGTCCAGCACCGACACCGACCCCTCGCCGCGGTTCGAGATGTACATCGACTTCGAGTCACGGCTGACGTAGAGGCCGTGGCAGCCCTTGCCGGTGGGCATCAGGGTCGGCTTGGAGAACGTGTCGCCGTTCAGCACCCACATGCCGTCGGCCATCATGTCGGCGACGTACCAGGTCTTGCCGTCGGGGGACATCTTCACGTCCTGCGGCATCGCGCCGTCGAACGGCAGCCGCTGCTTGCCGACGATCTCCATCTTCGCGGTGTCGACCTTGAGCAGCTCCGCGGAGAACTCGCAGGAGACGATGAAGTACCGGCCGTCGGGCGAGAAGTCCGCGTGGTTGACGCCGTAGCAGGGCACCGGGACGGTCTTCTTGATCTTCATGCTGTGCGCGTCGCGGAAGACCAGCTCGCGGTCGAGCGAGGCCATCACCACCGCGTACTTGCCGTCCGGGGTGAAGTACAGGTTGTAGGGGTCGTGCACCTGGACCATGGAGCCGGCACGGCCGGTCGCCGGGTCGATCGGGGTCAGCGAGTTGCCGACGTCGTTGTTGACCCAGAGCGTCTTGAGGTCCCAGGACGGGACGACGTGCTGCGGCTGCTCACCCACCGGGATCGTCTCGATGACCTTGTACGTCTTCGGGTCGATCACCGACACCGTGTTGGAGTTGGTGTTCGGCACGTAGACCCGGGACGGGAAGCCCTTCACCACCGGGGAGAGCGCGTTGGGGCGGTCCGCCGAGTAGACGTCCTTCGGGTCGAGCACCGGCGGCATGCCCGGCAGGCCCTGGGGCAGGATCTTGGCCGGGGCCGACCTGACGGCGGCCTTGGTGGCCGCGGGAGAGGGCGCGTGCTGTTCGGTGCCGTCCTTCCCGCAGCCCGCGGTGGCGGTCACGAGGGCGATGGCGACGGCGAGCAGGGCGGCGGGGCGCACACGGTACACAGGACGCATCAGGTCAGTAGCTCCGTCGTGGTCACGGCGCGCAGCCCGCGCCGTTTCAGGTCGTCGAGGATCCCGGGCAGTGCGGCGATCGTGCCGGCGTACCCGAAGTGCAGGCTCACCACGGATCCGGGGCCGACGTCCTTGGCCACCTTGGCCCGGACGGCCCCGGTTCCGGGTTCGGTGAAGTCGAGGGAGTCCACGTCGTACGCGAGGACGTGCTCGTATCCCGCCTGCCGGGCGAGGCGTTCGACGAGCGGGGTGGCCAGCCGGGCCTGGGAGGGCCGGAACCAGCGGCCGGGCGAACCGGTGAGCTTGCGCAGCCGGTCCGCGCAGCCGGTGATCTCGGCGGTCGCGGCGGCCGCGCCCATCGCGCAGATGTTGCCGTGGGTCTGGGTGTGGTTGCCCAGCTCATGACCGCCGTCGAGGATCCGGCGGGCGAGTTGCGGGTACTCGTCCAGCCACTCGCCGACGGCCAGCACCGTCAGCCGTGCCCCGGCCTTCTCCGCCTCGGTCAGCAGGGCGGTGGCGATGGCCGTTTCGCCCCGGCCGTGGAAGGTGAGCGCGACCTGGGGGCGGTCTCTGGGCCCGTGCTCGATCTGCGCGGGCAGGCCGGGCGGCAGCGGTGGCAGTGCGGGGCGAGCGGAGGCGGATGCGGCGGGCGGGTGCTCGGGGGGCGCCTTGCTGGCCGCGGGATCCGGGGAGGCCCCGGCGGCGGAGGGCCGGCCGTCCGCACAGCCGGTGAGCAGCGCTCCGGCGGCGGCGACCTGCAGCACGGTACGGCGGGTCATGGACATTGAGGACCACTTTAGGGCGCAATGCCCGATCTTTTGATGTTATTGGGGCGGCGCGGCGCGTGGCGGAGTCGGCTGACATGATGTGGACCCGCGGTACGCGAGCGGCCATTGGTGTGCCGGGGGCATGCCGCAGACAGGATGACGTGGGGGGCTACGTGGCGGAGACAACGGCAGTTCGGGAGGCCGGTTTCGGCACCGCGCTGCGAGAACTGCGCACCGCGCAGAAGTCGGCGAAGGGGGTGTCGCTGTACTCGCGCTACATCAACCGGCCCGCCGGCCGGGTGCTCGCCGCGGCCGCCTACCGGGTCGGACTCACACCCAATCAGGTGACGCTGGTCAGCATGGCCTTCACCTACAGCGCCATCGCGGCGGTGGCGCTGGTGCGCCCGTCCTGGACGCTGTCGGTCGCGGTCTACCTCGCGCTGGTGATCGGCTTCGCCTTCGACTCGGCCGACGGCCAGCTGGCGCGGCTGCTGCGCCGCGGCAGTCCGGCGGGGGAGTGGCTGGACCATGTGGTGGACTGCGGGAAGATCACCGGCGTGCACGCCGCGGTGCTGATCTCCTTCTACCGCTTCTTCGATCTGCCGGGCGAGGGCTGGCTGCTGCTGCCGCTCGGCTTCCAGTTCGCCGCCGTGATGATCTACGTCGGCGGGCTGCTGACCGAAAAGCTCAAGCCGAAGGCCGCGCCCGGATCCGTGCCGGCCGCCCCGTCGCGGATCAGGGCCGTGGCCCTGCTTCCCGTCGACTACGGGGTCTTCTGCGTGGTCTTCCTGGCGCTGGGCGGCGGGCGGGCGTTCCTGTACGCCTACGCCTTCCTCGGCGGGGTGTACGTGCTGTTCCTGGGCGCGTTCCTGGCGAAGTGGTTCCGCGAGCTGAAGGCCGTGGGCGCCCCGGCAGCTTGAGCCCGGCAGCTTGAACCCCGGCCGCTTGAACCCCGGTCGCTAGAACCCCGGCGGCTTGATCCCTGGTCGCTTGATCCCCGGTCGCCTGATCCCCGGTCGCCTGATCCACGGCGGCCGGGGAGACGGGCCGCTCAACCGTGGCGCTCGGCGCCTTCCGGAGTGACGGGCTCGGTGAGTATGTCCAGTGCCCGGCGCAGCTGGGTGCTGGACGTGTGCACGGTGTACGGGAAGTACACGACCTCGACGCCGACCGCCGCGAAGTCCCGCTCCAGGCGGGCGCCCTTCTCGGTGCCGCGCCAGTCGTCGCCCTTGAAGATGACGTCGAAGCGCACCTGCTGCCAGGTCTCCACCTTGTCGGGGACGGTCTCGACGAAGGCCGCGTCCACGAAGCGCACGCTGCGGACGATCTCCAGCCGCTCGATCAGCGGGACCATGGGCCGGCGCCCCTTGGCCAATTCGGCCATTTCGTCGGAGACCACCCCCGCGACGAGATAGTCGCACTGGCTCCGGGCATGCCGAAGGATGTTGAGATGCCCCACGTGGAAGAGGTCGTAGACCCCTGGCGCGTAGCCGACACGGTGTGCCACGAAACGACCCCCCAGCCGTACTGCCCCGCCTGGAAATGCCCAAGGCGATGGTGAGTCTCAGACGATAGCCGGACGTCGCAGATACTAAGCGACGATTTGCGAAACGAAGACCGGCTGGAATCGTCAACATGTAGCACTGGTGAACAGTTAGGGTAGACGCTTGGTCACTTCTGGGGGAACGGGGCGCGCTGTGTCGGCTCTTGACAGTTTTCGCCACAAACGGCTGTTCTTGGTTTCAACCAATTACGCGCCGGAACACACGGGCATCGGGCCGTACGCCACGCAGATCGCCGAACACTGGGCCGCGGGCGGGGCCGAGGTGGCGGTGCTCGCCGGCATGCCGCACTACCCCGCCTGGGAGACGGACCCGGCCTACCGGGGCGTCTGGCGGACCGAGGAGGAGCGCGGCGGGGTGCGGGTGCACCGTCGCCGGCACACCGTGCCACCGCGCCAGACCGCGGTACGCCGTGCCCTCTTCGAGGCGTCGGTGCTCGTGCACGGTCTGCTCGCGCCGCCGCGCGTCCGGCCCGACGTGGTCGTCGCGCAGCTGCCCAGCCTGGCCGGCGGCGTCCTCGCGGCGCGCACCGCCCGGCGGCACGGTGTCCCCTATGTCCCCATCGTGCAGGACCTGATGGGCGCCGCCGCCAAGCAGAGCGGCATCAGCGGCGGGGACCGGGCGGCCGCCGCCGCGAGCGCCGTCGAGGCGTACGTGCTCAAGCGGGCGACGCTGGTCGGCGTCATCCACGAGAGCTTCACCGACAAGGTCGCCGCGCTCGGCGTACCGCGTGAGCGGATACGCGTGGTCCCCAACTGGTCGCACGTGGCGCGCCCCTCCCGGCCCCGCGCCGAAATGCGCGCCCGGCTGGGCTGGCGGGAGGGCCAGACCGTCGTCCTGCACTCCGGCAACATGGGGCTCAAGCAGGGCCTGGAGGTGCTGGTCGAGACCGCCCGGCTGGACCCGGCCGTCCGCGTCGTCCTCATGGGGGACGGCAACCAGCGCGAGCAGCTGCGCGCGCTGGCCGGCGGGATACCCAACCTGGAGTTCATGCAGCCGGTCGACGACGCGGACTTCCCCGACGTCCTCGCCGCCGCCGACGTCCTCGCCGTCACCCAGCGCGCGTCCGTCCTCGACATGAGCATCCCCTCCAAGCTCACCTCGTACTTCGCCACCGGCCGGCCGGTCGTCGCCTCGGTGGCGGCCGAGGGCGGCACGGCGGAGGAGGTGCTGCGCTCCGGCGCGGGCGTCCTGGTGGCGCCCGAGGACCCGCACGCGCTGCTGAAAGCGGTGCTGGCACTCGCCGAGGACCCGGAGTCGGCCGACGAGCTGGGGTCCAACGGACCCCGCTACGCCGACGCGCACCTGAGCCGTACCGCGGGCCTGGACCGGATCGACGCCCTCGTGGCCGAGGTTCTGGAGACCGCCCCGCCGGCGCCGTCCGCGCCACCAGTACCATTCGCCGAATCCGCGCAGGCCGCGGAGCCCGCGCATTCGGACACCTGATCCGGTGACGAACGCGCATAATGAGCGAGCGCATGGGGAGCGCACGCCTGAGGGGGTTTCACGCACGTGATCGAGCAGCATGACGAACCGGACCTGTTGCGCGACCAGTTCCGCCAGCTGATCCGCTACCGGGTACTGATCGTGGCCGGAGTGGTGATCGGGTTGCTCGGCGGCGCCGTACTGGCGCTGTCGGGAGCGGACAAGTACGTCGCGACGAGCGAGATCACCGTCCGGGCCGCCACCGTGAACCCGTTCGCCACCGGTGCCACCCCCGACAAGATCCTGAACATGGGCTCCGAGCGGCAGACCGCCGCCAGCGGTGTCGTCGCGGAGCGTGCGGCCAAGGCGCTGGGACAGCCGGAAGCGGCCACCGAACTGCTCGCCAACCTGCAGGTGACCAACCCCCGCAGACCACGGCACTGGACTTCGCGTACACCGGCCGCAGCCCGCGGGAAGCGGCGGCCCGGGCCAACGCCCTCACCCAGGCCTACCTGGACAACCGGCAGCAGCAGACCGTGTCGAGCATCACGATCATGGTCAACGGCTACAAGACCCAGCTGGACCCGCTGGTGAAGCAGTCCGAGGCGCTGCGCAAGCAGATCGAGAAGCAGAAGGACCCGTCGAGCGTCGCCACCAACACCAACGCGCAGACCAACCTGCTGGGCCGGATCTCCGAGCTCAACGGCAACATCAGCGAACTGAAGGCCCTCGACACCACCTCGGGCAACGTGATCCGCACGGCCGTCCCGCCGACCTCGGCCGCCGGACTCGGCCTGCCGATGGCCCTCGGCCTGGGCCTGGCCGTCGGTATCGCCATCGGCCTGCTCGCCGCCTGGGTGCGGCTGGTCTTCGACCCGGCCGCCCGCTCCGACAGCGATGTGGCGCGCGCGCTGCGCGCCCCCGTCCTCGGGACGCTGCCGCGGGTCCGCGACGGCCGTGAGCCGGCTCCGCTGCTCGCCCTGGACAACACCGAGAGCCGGCTCGCCGAGGCGTACCGCTCGGTGGCCTTCCGGCTCGCCTACGACCAGCGGTTCGCCGACCGCCGACGGCTGCTGGTGGTCGCGCCGCGCGGCTCCAGCGAGACCGCCACCGCCGTCTCGGTCAACCTCGCCGCGTCCTTCGCCGAGACCGGCATGGAGGTCCTGCTCATCGAGGCGGACCTGCGCACCCCGACGCTGGCCGACCGGCTGCGCTCCGGCGACGGCACCCGCCCCGCCTGGGCCCGTACGCCCTCGGTGGGCGACGGCGGCTGGCCGGCCGGCCACCAGATCTCCATCGACGCCGGTGAGTCCGGCTCCTTCGACCTGGTGCCGGGCCGCCGGGTCCGCAACGTCGCCCGCGCGCTGACCTCGGTACCGGCCACCCGGCTCATCTCCGAGGCCGACGCCCCGAAGTCCGCGGTCATCGTCCACGCGCCCGCCGTCCTCGCCTACGCCGACGCCCTCGCACTCGTCGACCGGGTGGACGGCGTCCTGGTGGTCTGCGACCCGCGCGAGGTGCACCGGGCCGACCTCGAGCGGGTCCGCGAACTCATCAGCGGCGCCGGCGGCACCGTGCTCGGCGCGGTGCTGCACTCGTCGGGCAGCACCGGATTCACCCTGCCGTGGCGCCGCAACGCGGACAGCACGGCCCCCCTCCCCGTGGCGCCCGCGGAGGACGCCGGCAGCGCCCCCGTGTCCCCGGCGGCCGACCTGCTGGAAGCGGTCCTCCCGGAACCCGAACGGTCGCCGGTGTCATGAGAGTCCCGGGGGCGAAAGCCTCCATAGCCTGCTCCGTCGCGGACCAGGGAGTGTCGGCGCTCACCAACATCCTGGTGCTGGTGGTCGCCGCGCGGCTGTCCAGCGCCGCCGGGTTCGCCGTCTTCTCCATGGTCTACATGGTCTTCACCATCCTGCTCGGCGTCGGCGTCAGCTACGTCGGCCAGGCGCTGGTGCTGGTCCGCGGTGACGACCGGGTGATCCGGGCCGCCTGCCGGTCCGCGGCGCTCTTCACCGTCGCCGCGTCCACCGTCATCGGGTTCACGGCCGCGGCCGTGCTGGCCTTCGTGCCCGGCGACACCGCCGCCGCGCTCGCCGTGCTCGGGCTCATCCTGCCCATCGCGCTGACCCAGGACGGGATCCGCTACTGCTTCTCGGCGCTGCGGCTGCCGCACTACGCGCTGGCCGCCGACCTCGTACGGCTCGCCGTCGCGCTGCCCGCGCTGGCCGTGCAGCCGCACGGCGCGGGCCCCGCCCGGCTGGTGGCCGTCTGGGGCCTGTCGGCGCTGCCCGCGCTCCTCACCGCCATCGCCCTGCTCGCCCCGCTGCTGCGCGGCCTCCCCGCGGACCTGCGGAAGTATGTGCGCCGCGGCCACCTCGGGCAGCGCTTCGTCGTCGAGTTCGGGGTCGGCAACGGTTCCAGCCAGCTGGCGATCCTCGGCCTCGGGCTGTTCGCCACCCCGCTGGCGGTCGGCGCGCTGCGCGGCGCGACCACCCTCTTCGGACCACTGAACGTCCTGTTCAACGCCTCGACGGCGTTCGGCCCGCCGCTGCTGAACCGGACGGAGAGCGTACGCGGCCAGGTCCGCGCCACCGCGGTGCTCGCCGCCGTACTGGCCACCGTCGCCGCGAGCTGGGCGACCGTGCTGTACCTGCTGCCGGACCGGATCGGCCGACAGCTCCTCGGCGACACCTGGCCGAACGCCGTCCATCTGCTGCCGGCCAGCGGCAGCCAGTACACCGCGATGGCGGTCGGCACCTGCGGGCTGCTGACGCTGCGGGTGCTGCGCCCGCGCACCACGCTGCCGATCCAGGTGGTCTTCTCCCTGGCGGCGGTGGCGTTCATGCTCACCGGCTACGCGCTGGGCGGTGTCCTCGGCGCGGCCTGGGGCCTGGGTCTCGGCTCCGTCGCCAAGGCGGTCGCCACCTGGCTGCGGATCGGCTCGGTCAGCGCCTCGGCGGCGTCAGCGCAGGAGCTTGCGCGGGTCGGTGCGGAACGAAGTGACCATGGCGAGGCACAGCACGGCGATCCCGATCCGGCCGGAGGCCTGGAGAAGTGAACCGCGCAGCAGGATGAAGGAGTAGCCGGCGATCAGCGGCACGATGATGGCCGTCATGTCGCCCGGCCGCCCGCCGTCCGCGGTGCGCAGCGCGTACCGCCGGTCGCCGCGGGCCGCCAGATAGCCGACCCCCAGGAAGCCGCCGGTCATCCCGAGCGGTCCGAAATCCAGCCACAGTTCGGACCACAGCGGTGAGGAGAGGTTGGTGTTCTTGTTGCCCATCCACTCGCCGAGCATGATGCCGGTGTCCAGCGCCTTGTCGGGCCAGGCGGAGCGGGGCACGTAGAAGAAGACCGCGGCGGCGAGCTGCCGGCCGTAGGTGTGGCCCGCGCCGGAGTGCACCTCGGTGATCGCGTTGGCGAACATCACCGTCTGGTCGTAGTCCTTGCGCGCCAGCGGCTCGAGGACCGAGTTGGTCTCCATGGGCTTGTAGTCGGCCGCGTCGTAACGGAACCGGTCCATGAAGGGGAAGACCAGCAGCGCCGCGACGACGCCCAGGGCCAGCGCGGAGCGGTACATCACCGGGCTGCGCGGGAAGGCCGTGAACAGGACCGAGAACAGCACGGTCAGGAACCAGAACCGGGCGTTGGATATCGGGTTGTTGACGACGACGTTCAGCCCGGCGGTGGCGATCCACAGCAGGATCGGCAGCGGCCGCCGGCGCGCGATGCGCGAGGTCACCAGCCAGCGGGTGAGGAAGAGCAGCGCCAGCAGGGCCGGCACCGTCCCGAAGCCGCGCAGCGTCGCGGAGCCCGCGTGCGAGCCGGCGGTGGCCACCCCGGTCTCCGCGAGGGTGTCGCTGATCTCCTGGCGGCTGCTGAACAGCACCGCGGGCCCGCCGAGCTTCATGACGTAGTAGCTGCTGGCCACGAACGCCAGCAGCACCAGCAGATACAGCCGGCGCGGGCTCACGGAGGCCGCCGGGCGCTCCTTGCGCCCGGTGCGCACCGGGCGGTGCCGGGCCAGCAGGACGCCGACGTCGAAGGCCACACAGCCGACGAGGGTCAGCGCGAGGGCCGCCGACAGATCGCTGCGCGGGCCGACCAGCGGGGTCGGGACGCGGCCCAGGACGAGCTGGGCGAGTGAGGCGACGCCCATCGCCGCGTAGACGAACAGCCAGAACGACCCCTGGATGAGCCGCCGGCGGCGGGTGGTGAGGATCATCGACGACAGCCGGGCCCCGGCGTAGCAGGTCAGCGCGAGCTGCAGCCAGTACGCCTCGTCGTGTACGCCCGCACCCGGCTGGAGGGCCACGGCGGCGGGCAGGAAGACGACCAGGCCGAGCACCAGCGGCACCGCCAGGGCGCGGGACAGCACGGCCCGCGGGGACACCGCGGGCACCTCGGACCGCCTCGTGCCCGTTTCGGCTCCCCGTACGTCAACCGCCATGGCTCCAGCCCCCACTCCGTGCGACCCGGTCAGCGTCGCACGTCCGCGTACACCTTTTGCAGGTGGTCCACGATCGCGTCGATGGTGAAGGAGTCATGGATCAGCCGCCGGGCCGCGACGGAGGCCGCCGCGTGCACCGCCGGGTCGAGCAGTTCCAGGATCGCACCGGCGATCCGGGCGCCGTTCTCGGCACTGTTCCCGCCGCCGGTCTCCTCGCGGCTGTCGACGAGCCGGCCCGCGCCCGCCGCCTCGATGTCCGGGGCCAGCCCGCAGGTCTTCGTGACGACCACGGGTGTGCCCACGGACATGGCCTCGGCCGCGGACAGCGAGAACGACTCCTGGATCGACGGGATGACGTAGACGTCCGCCCGCCGCAGGTGCTCGTACACCGCGGTCCTGTCGAGGGCGCCGACGTACTCCACCGACCCGTCGACCCCCAGCGCGCGGGCGCGGGCCAGGGTCGCGTCGAGGCCGCCCGTGTCGGGCCCGGCGAGCACGAAGCGCGCCTCCGGGTGCTTGCCGAGCACGCCGGGGACGGCCTCGATGAAGTCCTCGGGCCGCTTGGCGGGGTGCACCCGGGCCAGGTACAGCACCGTGGGCGGCCCGCCGTGCGAGGACGCCCGCAGTTCCGGGCGGTACTCGCCCTGCGGCTCGACGCCGTTGGCCAGCCGTACGGTGTTGGTCAGTTCGACCGGTTCCACGACGGCGTTGACGTTGCGGCGCTCGGTCTCGGTGAGGCACAGCACCGCGTCGGCCCGCCGCAGCACCCGCCGCACCCCGAACGCGTCGGAGATCTTGGCGGGGAGCCGCTCGGTCGGGTCGATCATCCCGTGCGTCTGCAGGACCAGCGGCCGGCCGCACTGCAGGGCGGCGAGCGCGATCGGCAGCGTGACGAGGTCCCGCATGAGGTGGACGTGCACGACGTCCGCCGACTTCACCAGCCGGCGCGCCCGGGCCAGCAGCGACGGGGAGGTGATCCCCGCGACACCGAACCGCCGGATGAGGTGCCGGGCCTGGAACAACTGCGCCGGTACCCCCTCCACCTCGTTCGGCAGCGGCCCGTCGAACTCGTCGCCGAGGGTGACCAGCCGGGCGTCGACCCCGCGCTCGATCAGCCCGCGCGAGAGGCTGAGCGCCACCCGCGTCGGACCGCCGAAGGCGTGGCTGGGCGTGTGCAGGGTGACGGCGTGCAGGACGCGCATACCCCGTTCACGCCCCCTTCGAGAAGAGCCAGACGGAGCAGCCCGTGCTGGAGAAGCCGCGCGCGCCGGCCGGCACGGTGACCAGGGCCTTGCTGCCGGAGACCGGCTTGCCGTTCGCGCCGGTGAGCGTCCAGGCGCAGGTCTTGGACGGGGTCGGCGCGTGGTAGGTGCCGGGGGTGATGACGCTGCCGGCCTTCGGCTTGCTCCCGACGGTGAAGGCACCGTCGGTGAAACCGTGCTCCGCCGCGGCGAGTACCGGCTTCTGGTCGGGGCACAGCGTGGTGACGGCGTCGTGCGCGCCCGCGATCTGGCCGAGGACGATGCCGCTCGCCGCCGCGTCGGGATCCCGCTTGGCGATGAACTTGATCTTGTCGCAGGACTCCTGGCCGAGCTCGAGCACGGCCGCGGGGTCGGATCCCTTGGGCACCCGGCCGGTCAGGTACTGCTTCTGCTGCTTGGTGAAGGAGCCCGTCACCGGGGTCAGTTCCGCCGCCGGGACGGTGGGCCCGGGAGTGGTCGGAGCGGCGGTGGCGGTGGGGTTCTGGTCGAGGCCGCCGGAGACGGGGGCCGAGGCGGTCGGGCCGGTCCCCGCGGGCGGGGTGGCCTTAGTGTCATGGCTGCTGGAGCAGCCGGTCAGGAACACCACCGCCGCCGCCGTCGTGATGACGGCGGCGGCGGTGGCCCGGAGCGGGTGGATCATCCGGTGAGCCCCAGGGTGTGGTGCTGGGCGATCTGCGCGGGAGTCAGAACGCTCGGGTAGATCGCGGTCTCGTCGATGGAGCCCGCGAAGTAGTTGCTCGCGGGAAGGCTCGGCCAGCCGTAGAGCTGGTCGCCGCCGACGTGCCAGTAACCGGTGTAGTCCTGGCTGGTGGTGTACGCGGCGTTGCTGGCCACGAGGTTTCCGTCGACGTACAGCCGCAGGCCGTTGGAGCCCTGGGTGCCGACCACGTGGTGCCACTGGCCGTTGTTCAGGCCGGCGCCGCTCGCGATGGTGCGCTGTCCGGCGTTGTAGATGCCGAAGACCAGCTGACCGCTGTTGGTCATGTAGATGTGCTTGTCGTAGCTGGCGCTGAGCCGGCCGTCGGTGTTGCTGCCGAAGCCGACCAGCTTGCCACCCTTGGTGGTGGTGGTCTTGAACCAGGTCTCGACGCTGTACGAGGTCGGGCGGGGGAAGGCGCGGTCACTGTAGGAGTACTGGCTGGTGCCGTTGTACGTGACCGCGGTGCTGCCGCCCTTGACCGCGGCGGGGACGACCCGGCGGGTCGAGTAGCCGACGTTGTCGCCGGCGACCTGGTTGCCCGAGGCGTCCGCGAGGTAGCCGGCCGTCTCGTCGTAGCGCCAGTACAGGCCGGCGCCGTCGGCGATCACCCTGGCGGGGTACGTCTCGGCGGTGGCCGCGGCGACGGCCGTCGCGTTGGCCGACTTGGCGCTGACGTTGGTGCCGTCGCTCGCCGACACCCGGTAGGTGTACGAGGTGCCCGCCACCACATCGGTGTCGGTGAAGGTGAGCTGCGGCCGCACCCACGGCAGCGAGGAGGCGCTGACGGTGTAGACCGGGGTGGCACCGTTGTTCCGGTACACGTTGTAGGTCAGGTTGTTGTCGTCGAGGTCCAGGCTGGACTGCCAGCGGACCTGGACCTTGCCGGGCTCCACGCTCGACGCGACGACCTGCGGGACGCTGGGCGCCCCGGTGTCAGGACCGCTCGAGAAGCGCGTCAGGCCCTGCTGGGCCTTGAGGTTGGTGGTGGTGAAACCGCCGCCGGCCCAGAGGTAGTCCTTGCCGCCGCCGGAAGCGACGATCAGCACGCGCGGGCCGACCAGCTCGCCGAGACCGTCGTTGGTGTCGGGGAACCAGGGGAGCAGCGCCGGGCTGTCGACCGACTCGGCCAGCAGGTGGTGGCGGTTGCCGTCCGGGTACTCGCCCATGGTCGAGCAGTCGTGGGCGTGCGAACCGCTGTAGAGGACCGACTGGTAGAGCGCCAGGTTCTGGGTGGCGCCCAGGCAGGTGTCCCGCCAGCGCTGGTTCCAGTCGCTGTTGTTGAAGGCGGTACGGCCGTCGAACACGCCGCCGCCGGTGCCCTCGTTGGCGACGTAGAAGCCGGTGCTGTCGGTGACGATGTCCTTGACGACCGACGTGTTGTCGAAGAAGCCGTTCGGGTAGTTCTTGGTGACGGCTCCGGTGGTCGCGTCGACCACCGCCAGGGCGTGCGAGTTCGCGCCGTTCACGGTGTAGAAGTCACCGCCGACGATCACATGGGTGCCGTCGGCCGCCACCTCGACGGCGCGCGCCGTCTCGTCGGTGTCGACCGTCCACGGCTTCAGGGTGCCCGTGGTGGTGATCGCGGCCAGGTGGCCGCGGGTCTGGCCCGCGACGGACTGGAAGTCGCCGCCCAGGTAGACGGTGTCACTGGTCGCGGTCAGCGCGCGCACGGTGGCGGTGACGGCGACGTGGAAGTCGTTCCGCGGGGTGCAGGTGGCGATGTCGATCGCCGCCAGGTTGCTCACCCCGACGCCGTTGACGGATCCGAAGGAGCCGCCCGCGTACAGCGTCTTGTGGTCCGGCGAGACGGTGAGCGCGCGGACCGTTCCCGTGCCGCCGGTGAAGGACAGGTGGCACCCGGTGGGTGCGCCCGTCGTGGTGTCGAACGCGGCGAAGTTGACCGCGGGCTGCTCGTTCACGCCGGCTGCCGAGCCGGGCGGCCGGATGGCCGAGAACGTACCCCCGGCGAAGACCACTCCGTCCGCCTGGGCGAAGGCCCAGACGATCCCGTTGGTCTGCCAGGTCGAAAGGTCGTCCGCCGTGATGGCGACCGGCGGAGTCGTTGCCGTCGCGGAGTGCGACGTCAGCACTCCCAGTGTCGCGGCCGCCAAAGCAGTGGCAACCGAGAACACCCCCAATTTACGCATGCGTAGCCCCCCAGGCCCCTAGCGTTTGCCCGTGGCTCGTACAGCCGACGGTGCAGGGCAGAGTAGGGCGCTCAGTAGTCCCTAGTCTGCAATTTTGGCGAGATTTAGCGATCTATGCGCACAGTTGCGCCCGCCAACTGATCAGATACGTGCTGAATGTCGGCATCCACCATGATCCGAGCCAGTTCTTCCACCTTGACCGATGCTTTCCAGCCAAGGAGGTCGTGAGCCTTGCTCGCATCCCCGATGAGCGCGTCGACCTCACTGGGCCGCTCGTACTTCGGGTCGTAGCGAACGTATTCGGCCCAATCCAGTCCCGCATGGGCGAAGGCGGTCTCCACGAACTGCCGCACCGTAGCAGCCTCACCGGTGGCGACCACATAGTCGTCCGGCTCGTCGCACTGCAGCATCCGCCACATCGCGTCCACGTACTCCGGCGCGTAGCCCCAGTCGCGGACCGCGTCGAGGTTGCCGAGGTAGAGCCGGTCCTGCAGGCCGGCCTGGATCCGGGCCACCGCGCGGGTGATCTTCCGTGTGACGAAGGTCTCGCCACGGCGCGGGGACTCGTGGTTGAACAGGATCCCGTTGACGGCGAACATTCCGTACGCCTCGCGGTAGTTCACCGTCGACCAGTAGCCGAAGACCTTGGCGCAGCCGTAGGGGCTGCGCGGGTGGAACGGCGTGCTCTCGTTCTGCGGCGGCGGCGCGGCGCCGAACATCTCCGACGACGAGGCCTGGTAGACGCGGGTGCTGATGCCGCTCGCGCGGACCGCCTCCAGCAGGCGCAGCGCGCCGAGCCCGGTCACGTCGCCGGTGTAGAGCGGCGCGTCGAAGGAGACCCGGACGTGCGACTGCGCGCCCAGGTTGTACACCTCGTCGGGCCGCAGGTCGCGCAGCAGGTTCACCAGGGCGACGCCGTCCGACAGATCGGCGTGGTGCAGCACGAGGGAACGATTCTCCTCCTGCGGGCCCTGGTAGATGTGGTCGATCCGCTCGGTGTTGAAACTGGACGACCGGCGCACGAGACCGTGCACCGTGTAGCCCTTGGCGAGCAGCAGTTCGGCAAGGTACGAGCCGTCCTGGCCGGTGACGCCGGTGATGAGTGCGCTCTTGCTCACGCGGTCCCCCCTTAGGGATCCGGATATATTGCTGTTTGGTACGGAAAGCTGGACTCAGACCCGAATGGGTGATGCCGCAGGGCATAATCCGGTGTCATGAAGGCTACGAGGGAACTGCTCCCGCCCAGCGCCCGGATCTTCGTCGCGGGACACCGCGGCCTGGTCGGCTCGGCGGTCACCCGCCGGCTCACCGCCGACGGCTACCAGGTGATCACCCGTGGCCGGGACGGACTGGACCTGCGCGACGCCGCGGAGACCGGAAGGTTCCTGGCGGAGGTCCGGCCCGACGCGGTCGTGCTCGCCGCCGCCAAGGTCGGCGGGATCATGGCCAACAGCACCTATCCGGTGCAGTTCATCGAGGACAACCTGCGGATCCAGCTGAGCGTCATCGCCGGCGCACACGCGGCGGGGGTCGGCCGGCTGCTCTTCCTCGGCTCGTCCTGCATCTACCCCAAGCTCGCCCCGCAGCCGATCCGCGAGGACGCGCTGCTCACCGGCCCGCTGGAGCCGACCAACGAGCCGTACGCGCTCGCCAAGATCGCCGGCATCGTCCAGATCCAGTCCTACCGGCGGCAGTACGGCGCCTCGTACATCTCGGCGATGCCGACCAATCTCTACGGTCCCGGGGACAACTTCGACCTGGAGACCTCGCACGTCCTGCCGGCCCTGATCCGCCGCTTCCACGAGGCGAAGCGGGACGGGCGGGAGAGCGTCGAGCTCTGGGGCACCGGCTCCCCGCGGCGCGAGTTCCTGCACGTGGACGATCTCGCCGCCGCCTGCGCGCTGCTGCTGCGCAGCTACGACGGCGACGAGCCGGTCAACGTCGGCTGCGGCGACGACCTGACGATCCGCGAACTCGCGCAGACCGTCAGGGACGTCGTCGGATATGAGGGTGCCATCGCCTGGGACTCGACCAAGCCGGACGGCACCCCGCGCAAACTGCTGGACGTGTCCCGGCTGACGGATCTCGGCTGGAAGCCGACGATCCCGCTGCGGGACGGCATCGCCTCGGTGTACACCCAGTGGCGGTCCGAGGCGTGAGGGGTCGGTGGGCGGAGGAACGAAGGGCACCGGTCTAATACGCTCCTCGTCCGTCGACCACAGCACGGAGCGTGCGGGCCATCACGTCGACATCACTGGTGAACGACCAGTTGTCGACGTACTGCAGGTCGAGTGCGACCGTCTCGTCCCAGGACAGGTCGGAACGTCCGCTGACCTGCCAGAGTCCGGTGATACCCGGTTTGACGGCGAGGCGGCGCAGCTCGATCTCGTCATAGCGGGCCACCTCCTCCGGCAGCGGCGGGCGCGGCCCGACCAGTGACATCTCACCGCGCAGCACATTGACGAGCTGCGGCAGTTCGTCGAGCGAGCAGCGGCGCAGCAGCCGGCCGACGCTGGTGACCCGGGGGTCCCGGCGCATCTTGAACATCAGGCCGTCGTTCTCGTTGGCGGCCGTCAGTTCGGCCTTGCGGGCCTCGGCGTCCACGACCATGGTGCGGAACTTCCACATGGTGAAAGGCGCGCAGTTCTGGCCGTGCCGGATCTGCTTGTGGAAGGCCGGGCCGGGTGACCCGAGCCGGATGGCGGCGGCGATCAGACCGAACAGCGGTGCCAGCAGCAGCAGACCGGCGGCGGCGCCGGCCCGGTCCATGGCCGACTTGAGCTGGATCTGGACCCCGCGCCGGGTGGGCGGGGCGATGTGGAGCATCGCCAGCCCGGCGGGCGCGGCGAGCTGGACGCGGCGCATGGACACGTCCACCAGTCCCGGCAGGACCGCCAGCGGCAGTCCCGCGTCGTGCAGCGCCCAGGACAAACGTTTCAGCCGCTCTCCGGCCATCCGCGGTCCCGGTGCCACCAGCACGAGTTCCGCGCGGTGGTCCCGGGCGGCGCCCAGCACGAGCGCGGAGTCGCCGCTCGGGGCGCTGGGCATCACGGAGCCCAGCCGGGCACTGACCGGGGCGCCGCATTCGAGGTTGGCGTTCCCGACCGGGACGACACCGACGACCACATAGGCGTGGTCGGTGCGTCCGGCCAGGTGGCCTACGACATGGTCCGCGGCGCTCGGCTCGCCGATCACCAGGACCTTGCGGACCGCGTGCGCCTCGCGGCGGGCCGCCGCGAGATGCCGGTGCGTCATCTTGCGGCAGGAAGCGGTCAGCAGCAGTCCGGGCGCGAGCCCGAGCAGCGCCAGCGGGGGCTCGGAGATCTCGCCGACCGCGGTACGCGCGACGGCCAGCACTCCGAGCAGGATCAGCCAGTCGTACAGGACCGGCAACGCGGCCCGGGACTCGCCCAGGGACCGCGCCGCATAGCGGTGCCTGCCCGCCTGCACGCACAGCCAGGCCACCGCGGCCACCACCGCGCATGCCCATGGGTACGGTTGACGCGTCGCCTGGAACACGAGCGCCACGGGCAGTGCGATACCCACCAGGTCGACGGCTAGCGCCACCGGCAGGTACCACGTCGGTTTGTCACTGAGTCCGCGCGGAGCCTTGCTCCGCACGGGTTTCGGTTCGGCTTCGATCAGACCATTGGGTACTTCGACACGCCGCATGGACCCCCCTGGCACATCGCGACCAACTGTGGGCGCGGTTGCTACTTCCCCAAGCAGCAGTGCGCCGTGATAAACCGGAACGCTAGGCCAAAAGAGTGGTCATCCGCTGCGGTTTACGTATATTCGAGCCGTTGTTGTGTCCAAGTTAATAGCTCAGCTGCACAACATGGCCATACGGAGTATGGCGGGCGTCCACTTCATGGTTACAACCGGGGGTGACCTCGCCCGGAACGTACCGTCCTGGTACTGGACCGGATGCGGAGGGTGAGCGTCCGGTGGCCGGGACGGCGCCTGGGGCGGCGCCCCTTACAGTTGTCGCTTGTGTCCACCTTGCAAGCCCCCGACGACCTGCGCGCCGCGCTCAACGGCCTGCTCGACGGTCTGCCGCCGAACCGGGCGGCCCAGGCGGTCGACCGGCTGATCGCAGCCTACCGAGGCGCGACGCCGACCGACGCCCCGATCCTGCGGGACGCCTCCGACGTCGCCGCGTACGCCGCGTACCGGATGCCCGCCACCTACGCCGCCGTCCGCTCCGCGCTCGCGGAGTTCCAGGCGCGGGCGGGCACCTGGGCCCCGGCCACCCATCTGGACGTGGGCGGCGGCACCGGGGCGGCGACCTGGGCGGTCGCCGACACCTGGCGGCAGGACACCCACACCAGCACCGTCCTGGACTGGTCGGACGCCGCCCTCACCCTCGGCCGCGAACTGGCCGCCGGCGCCGACTCCGCGGCGGTACGGGACACCGAATGGCGCCGGGCCCCGCTGGGCGGCGCCGTACGGCTGCCCGAGTCCGACCTGGTCACCGTCTCGTACGTGCTCGGTGAACTGGACGCCGCCGCCCAGGTCTCCGTCGTCGCCGAGGCGGCCCGCGCGGCGCTGGGCGCCGTGGTGATCGTCGAGCCCGGCACCCCGGACGGCTACGCCCGGGTCATCGCCGCGCGCGACCAGCTGCTCGCCGCCGGGTACACGGTGCTCGCCCCCTGCCCGCACAACGGGACCTGCCCGATAGAGGGCACCGACTGGTGCCACTTCGCGGCCCGGGTGAACCGCTCCTCGCTGCACCGCCAGATCAAGGGCGGCTCACTGCCGTACGAGGACGAGAAGTTCAGCTACGTCGCGGCCGCCCGCTTCCCGGCCGCGCCCGCCGCCGGGCGCGTCGTGCGGCACCCGCAGATCCGCAAGGGCCAGGTGCTGCTCGACCTGTGCACCCGGGACGACGGACTCTCCCGCAGCATCATCACCAAGAAGCGGCACGGCGACCTCTACCGCGCCGCCCGCGACGCGGACTCGGGCGACCCCTGGCCGCCGCCCGCCGAGGACTCCCCGGACTCCACGGACTCCTGAGCCGGCCGGCTCAGAGCCAGCCGTAGCGCCGGAAGGCCCGGTAGACCACCGCGGACAGCACGGCCGTCACCCCGACCATCAGCGGGTAACCGAAGGTCCACTTCAGTTCCGGCATGTGCTCGAAGTTCATCCCGTAGAAACCGGCGATCATCGTCGGGATCGCGAGGATCGCGGCGGCCGCGCTGATACGCCGCATATCGGTGTTCTGCTGCACGGCGAGCTGGCTGAGATTGGCCGACAACAGCCCGTCCACCAACTCGGTGTAGCCCGCCAGCCGCTCCCGGACATGGGACAGATGGTCGGCGACGTCCCGCAGATACCGGCCCACCTCGGGCCCGATGACGGCGTACGGGTCCTCCGCGAGGCGCTGCAGCGGCCGGGCCATCGGATGGACGGCCCGCTTGAACTCGATCAGCTCACGCTTCAGCTGGTAGATCCGCTCCGCGTCGTCGCCGTGCCCGGCCGAGAACACATCGGACTCCAGCTGGTCCACATCCAGCTCCACCCGGTCCGCGACGTCCAGGTAGTCGTCGACGACCTGGTCCGCGATCGCGTGCAGCACCGACGCAGGACCCTGCGCCAGCAGGTCGGGCCGCGCCTCCAGGGAACTGCGCACCCGGGACAGGCCCGGCGCGCTGCCGTGCCGGACGACCACGACGAAGTCCTTGCCCAGGAACATCATGATCTCGCCGGTGTCGACGACCTCACTGGTCGCCGTCAGCTTCTCGTGCTCCACGAAGACGATCGTCTTCAGCACCAGGAAGAGCGTGTCGCCGTAGCTCTCCAGCTTCGGCCGCTGGTGCGCCTTGACGGCGTCCTCCACGGCGAGCGGATGCAGGCCGAACACATCGGCGATCTCCACGAGGTGCTCGGCGTCCGGCTGGTAGAGCCCGATCCAGGCGAAACCGCCCGGCCGCTCCCTGGCCGCCGCCAGCGCCTCACGCGGTGGCAGGGTCGCGGAGCGCTTGCCGTCCTCGTACACCGCGCAGTCCACGATCACGTCCGCGGTGCACTTGCGGGGCGCGGGCAGCGCGCCGCCGCTCTCGTCGAGGGTGTGCCACCTGCCCCCGCTCCCGCTTCTGCGCCACTGCCGACCTGTCATCCTGCCCTCCTCGGTACGTACCCGAGGAAGTATCGCCGATGGGGCCGGTGACCCGTCCGTCCGCCCTGCCGCGCGCCGCCGGTCAGCCGCTCCAGCAGCAGCACGCTGCGGCCGGCGCGGGCCAGGTAGGCGGCGGCCACCAGACCGTTGTGGCCGCCGCCGACGATCACGGCGTCGTACGGGGAACGCTTCGGTACGCGGGACGATGCGGTGGTGGAGGATGTGCAGGCACGGTAGCTACCGCAGCTCCTGGGTGCAGCACTTCACGCTGCCGCCCGCTTTGTGGAGCTCCGACAGATCGACCGCGACCGGTTCGAAACCGCGCTCGCGGAGCGGTGCGAACAGGCCGGTGGCGCCGCGCGGCAGGACCACATGGCGTCCGTCGCTGACGGCGTTCAGCCCCAGTGCGGCGGCGTCCGCCGCCGTCGCGAGCAGGGCGTCGGGGAAGAGCCGGGCCAGTACCTTGCGGCTGCCGGGTGAGAAGGCGTCCGGGAAGTACATGACCTCGCCCGCCGCGTCGTCGAGAACGGCGAACGCGGTGTCTAGGTGGTAATAGCGGGGGTCGGTCAGTTCCAGCCCGATGACGGGCCGGCCGAAGAACTCCTGGGCCTCGGAGTGTGAGAGCGGGCTGCTGCGGAAGCCCATTCCGGCCAGGATCCACTGCGAGGTGACGGCGAAGTCGCCCTCGGCCTCGTTGATGTGCTGCGGCTCGCGCACCTCGGTGTAACCGTTGCGGCGGAACCACGCCAGATGCGCCGGCGCCTCATCGGTCCGTTCCGCGTTGAAGAACCGGGCGCCGAGAACCCGGCCGTCCACGACGGTGGCTCCGTTGGCGGCGAAGACCATGTCGGGCAGGTCGGCCACCGGGTCGAGGACCTCGACGGTATGGCCCAGCGAGCGGTAGCGGTCCCGCAGTTCCTCCCACTGGAAGAGCGCGAGTACGGGGTCGACCGGCTTGGCCGGGTCCATCCACGGATTGATCGAGTAGGTCACCCGGAAGTGCTCGGGCGGGCACATCAGGTACCGCCGGGGTGTGGCGGTGCGGACTGTGCGCAATGCGGGCTCCTCGTCGTTTGAGGCTCCGGCGGAACGCCGATGGGGGTCGCGTACGCGCGTGGGGGTTACGTACGCGCACAAATCGTCCACCCTCGGCGGCCGAAACGCATCGAACCATTTGGGTGGTTCGCTCGATCGTTTTCATACACGGCGGCCTATCACGGCGGCCCTGTCCCACGCCCGGCCGTCAGCGGCGGGGGAGTACGAGCGGTTCGCCGGTTCTGGGGTGGGCGAACACCTCGACCGGATGCCGGTACACCGCGCTGAGCAACTCCTCGGACAGGACGTCGGCGGGAGCGCCGTCGGCCGCGATCCGGCCCTCCGCCAGCACCGCGATCCGGTCGGCGTGCGCGGCCGCCAGGCCCAGGTCGTGCAGCACGACGACCACGGCGCGGCCCCCGTCGGCCTGGGCGCGGCAGATCCGCAGCACCAGTTCCTGGTGGTGCAGGTCGAGGGCGGCGGTGGGTTCGTCGAGCAGCAGCAGGGGCGCGCGCTGTGCCAGGACGCGGGCGAGCGCGACCCGGGCCCGCTCGCCGCCGGACAGCGCCGGGAACGGCCGGCCGGCGAACGCGGTGACCTCGGTGGCCGCCATCGCCTCGCGCACCGCCGGATCGTCCTCATCGGCGGCCGCGGTGCCGGCCCAGGGCGCGCGGCCCATCCGTACGACGTCCTCGACGGGGAACGGAAAGGCCAGCGGCGCCGATTGGGGCAGCACCGCCCGTCGCAGCGCGAGGTCGGGCGCGGACCACGAACCGACCGGCGCGCCGTCCACCAGCACCTCGCCGGAGTCCGCCGGCACATCCCCGGCGAGCGCGCCCAGCAGGGTGGACTTGCCCGCCCCGTTCGGGCCGACCAGCGCCAGCACCTCGCCGGCCCGGACGGTGGTGTCCACACCGTCCAGCACCGGCCGTTCGCCGAGCCGTACCCGCAGGGCGCGGGTCCCGGCGAGTACGGCGCCGGGGCCCGGCCGGCCGGGCAGCGTCCGGCCGCGGCGGCTCCAGAGCCTGTTGACGAGCGGTCCGTTCACGCCCAGCCTCCCTGTCGGTTGCGGGTACGGCGCAGCAGCCAGAAGAAGAACGGGCTGCCGACGAGGGCGGTCAGAACGCCGAGCGGCAGTTCCGCGGGGGCCGCGAGGGTGCGGGCGGCGAGGTCGGCGGCGACCAGTACCAGCGCGCCGCCGAGGGCGCTGCCGGGCACCAGGAAGCGATGGCCGGGTCCTGCGGCCATCCGCAGCAGATGCGGTACGACCAGCCCGACGAAGGAGATGATCCCCGCCACGGCCACGGCGGCCGCCGTGAGCAGCGCGACGACCAGGATGAGCACGATCCGCATCCGCTCGACCTCCACACCCAGGTGCCGGGCCTGCCGTTCGCCCAGCGCGAGCAGATCGAGCCGCCGGGAGAAGAACGGGGCGACGGCCAGCCCGAGCAGTGCGCAGGGCAGCACGGCGAGCACCTTGGGCCAGCTGGACTGGGCGAGCGAGCCGAGCTGCCAGAAGGTGATCTGGCTGATCTGGGCGTTGTCGGCGAAGAAGATGAACAGGCCGATCAGCGCGCCCGCGAAGGCGTTCACGGCGATGCCGGTGAGGACCAGGGTGACCACTTCGGTCCGGCCGCCCGACCGGGAGAGTCCGTAGACGACCAGCACCGTCAGCAGCCCGGCGGCGAAGGCGCACACCGTGATCGTCCAGTTGCCGAGGAAGTTCAGCCCCAGCGCGATCGAGCCGACCGCGCCGACCGCCGCGCCGGACGAGATCCCGACGACGCCGGGTTCGGCCAGCGGGTTGCCGAACACCCCCTGCATCAGGGCGCCCGCGCAGCCGAGGGAGGCGCCGACGAGCAGGGCGAGGGTGATGCGCGGGAGCCGTACGTCCCACAGCACGGACTCCGCGACGCGGTCGAGCCGCGCGCCGCCGAGGCCGAGCCGGTGGGCGGCCGAGCCGATGACGTCGCCCGCGGGGATGTCGTAGGCGCCGGTGCCGGCGGAGACGACGCACAGCACGAGCAGGACGGCCGCCATGGCGCAGCTGAGGACGGTGGCGGCGCGGTTGACGCGTGAACTCACCGCTGCGCCCCGGCCGCCGTGCTTCCGGACGCCGTGCTCCCGGACGCCTTGATGCCGTCGGCGAGTTGCCGCAGGACCCGGTCGGTGCGGGGGCCGAAGTTCAGCAGGGTGCCGTCGTCGATCGCGATGAGCCTGCGGTCCATTCCGGCCGGGGTCTGGGCGACGCCCGGGACCTTCTCCAGTCCGTCGGTGCCGCCGACGGACTCCAGTCCCTTGGTCATGACGAGGATGACGTCCGGCGCGGCCTTGACCAGGGCTTCGCTGGTGATCGGGGTGAAGTCCTTCGCCAGCCCGGAGTCCTTGCCCGCGTCGACCGCGCCCACCGCCTCGATGAGCGAGTCGGCACCGGAGCCGGCCCCGCCCAGGAGGTAGACCGAGGCGGTTCCCCGCAGGTAGAGGAAGGCGACCTTGAGCTTCCGGCCCCCGGCGGGCGCCGGAACGGTCCTGGTGACGGCGGCCATCCGGTCGGCGGTGCGCCGGCGCAGCTCGTCCCCGGACGCCTTGACGCCCAGTGCGGCAGCGACCGCGTCGATCCGCGGGCCGACGTCGCCGAGCCGGGTGGCCGTACCGAAGACGATCAGCGGGATGCCCGCGGCACGGATCTGCTGGACGGCTTCGGCCGGGCCGGTGGAGGTGTCGGCGAGGACGACGGTGGGGTGCAGCGACAGCACGCCCTCGGCGGAGACGTCGTGCGCGCGGGTGATGACCGGCAGCTTCGCGGCCTGGGCGAACGTGGCGGTGATGTCGCGGGCGACGACGTTCTTCCCGAGGCCGAGGGTGAAGACGATCTCGGAGAGCCCGCCGGTGAGCGGCACGATCCGGTCCGCGCTGCCGACCGTCACCGACCGGCCGTCCACCGACCGCACGGTGGCGGGCAGTCGCGGGACCGGGACGGTGGCCAGTGGTTCGACGCGGTCGGCCGCCGGGGCCGGTGCCCCGGCGGCCGCGGCGGGCCTGCCGGTGCCCGACTGCGCTCCGCAGGCCGTGAGGGCGACGGCCAGGAGCAGGGGCCCGGCCAGCCGTGAGATCCGCCAAATTCGCACTGTTCACCCTGCCTTGTGCGGTTCCCGGGACGGGAGGGTTCCCGTCGCTTCGCCGATAGCTTAGGTTAGCCTTACCTCAGTTTCTACTCCATGGAGGGGTCCCCATGCAGTCATCCGGCCGAGCCCGTGTGCTCGCCGCCGCGCTCCTGACGGCGTTCCTGACCGCGCTCCTCGCGGCGCTGCTGCCCGTCACGACCGCACAGGCGGCGGACCGGCGGGTGGCCGGCGGACGGCTCGACTGGGGGATCAAGTCCTCGTTCCAGAGCTATGTCACCGGCCCCATCGCGCACGGCAGTTGGAGCCTGCTCGGCGGCGCCGCCACCGTCGGCGGCAGCCAGTTCCGGTTCCACTCGGCGCAGGGCTCCTACGACGGTGACCGGGGTTCGTTCAGCGCCGGATTCTCCGGCGGGGTGCGCTTCACCGGGCACCGGCAGGCCGACGGCTCCAACCAGCTGGACCTCACCATCAGCCACCCCACCGTCCGGATCTCCGGCGGCAGCGGCACCCTCTACGCGGACATGAGCAGCAAGTCCAAGGAGACCGGCAAGGTCACCACGAGCTCCCAGGTCCCGCTGGCCGCCCTCGCGCTGGGCGGCGTGGACATGCGCGGCGGCGGTGCCACCGTCGCGCTCAACTCCGTTCCCGCGACGCTCACCGCGCAGGGCGCGAAGGCGTTCGCCGGCTACTACACGGCGGGCACCGCGCTGGACCCGGTGAGCCTGTCGGCGGACGTCGCGGCCGCGGCGAAGCCGACCGCGACACCCACGGTCACGCCCACCCCGACTCCCACCGCCACGTCCTCGGCGACCGCGCCGGGACAGCCGGCGATCACCGACGCCGCCGTCGACTGGGGCGTGCGCCGCACCTTCCGCGAATACGTCACCGGGCCGATCGCCAAGGGCCGCTGGGAACTGTCCGGCGGCGCCAGGGACGGCGGCGCGCTCTTCCGCTTCGGCGCGGGCAAGGGCAGCTACGACGGCGCCAAGGGCACGCTGGACGCGACCTTCTCCGGCACCGCGCGCTTCCTCGGCATGGAGCAGGGCGGGAAGTACGGACTCGACCTCGCCCTCGGCGCGGTGCGCGTCACCATCGCCGGCGGCAAGGGCACGCTCTTCGCCAACGGCGCCCCGTTCGTCACCTTCGACGCCCCCGCCGCGACCCTCGCCCCCAAGAACGGGCTGGTCGCCCTCACCGAGGTGCCGACCAGGCTCACGGCTGAGGGAGCCAAGGCGTTCAACGGGCTCTACGCGGCCGGCACCGACATGGACCCGCTCACCGTGTCCGTCGCGCTGGACCGCTCGGCCGCCCTTCCCGCGCTGCCCGACCTCGGCACCGGCGCGACGGCGGCCCCCTCGGCCGCCGCGGCACCCCGGGCGCCGCAGCCGAAGGCCGCGGCCGCCGAATCGGGCGCCCCCGCCCTGCCGTTGACCGTCCTCGCGGCCGTCCTCGTCGCCGCCGCCGCGGGCGTCTTCGTGTGGCGCAGGCGTCGCGCGACAGCGGCCCCGGCCGCCATGGACGCTCCCGCTGCCGCAGACGCTCCGGACACTCCGTCCGCCCCCTGACTGCCCGACCGCACGACCGCATCACCGCACGTCCCCGACAACTCCCTTTCCCCTTTCACCCTTCACCTCCGAGGAGAACCACCCGCGATGACCGTCCACCCCCGCCCCCGCAGCCGCCGCCCCCTCGCGTTCGCGATAGCCGCGGCCACCGCCGTCGGCGCGACCGCGCTGAGCCTTCCGGCGCTCGCCGCCGACAACGGCACGTCCGGCGCGCCGGGCGCACCGAAGATCGTCCTTGACGGCGGCACGCTCGACTGGGGCGTGAAGGAGTCGTTCCGGAACTACGTCACCGGTATGGCGGCCGGCACCATCGAGACCGCCGGCGGCGCCACGAAGAACGCGGACGGCACCTTCCGTTTCGGCGGGGCCAAGGGCAGTTACGACACGGCGACCCACGCCGTCTCCGTCGGCTTCGACGGCAGCGTGCGCTTCACGTCCAAGCTGCACGGGTTCGACATCGAGCTCGCCGATCTGAAGATCGACACCGTCGGTACGACGGGCACCCTCACCGCCGACGTGACCTCCGCGGGCGCGACCGCCGATGACGTCAAGTTCGCCTCGCTCGACCTGTCCGCGGTCCGTCCCGGCGGCGGCGCCGACGGGTCGATGAGCTTCGCCGGCATCCCGGCGGCGCTGACGGCCGACGGCTCCAAGGCGTTCAACGGCATGTACAAGGCGGGCGACAAGCTCGACGCCGCGAGCCTCACCGTCAAGCCCCAGGCGACGCCGCCCACCACACCCACCACCCCGCCGACGACCACCCCCACCAAGCCGCCGGTCACCCCGCCGGTCACGACGCCGGCGACGCCCGGCGCCACGCCGACCGACGCCGCCGACCCCGTCCAGCACGTCGTCGACGGCAATCTGGACTGGGGCGTCAAGGCGTCCTTCCGCTCCTACGTCACCAGCCCGGTCGCGGCCGGGAAGATCGAGACGGCGGACGGCGCCACCGCGAGTGCCGACGCGTACCGCTTCCCGAAGGGCAGCGGCACGTACACCGCGGACACCAAGGCCCTCAACGCGGGCTTCGCCGGCTCGGTGCGCTTCCTGGGCCACAAGGAGAACGGCGCCTACAGCCTCGACCTGAAGTTCAGCGACGTGAAGGTGGCCGTCAAGGGCGCCACCGGCACGCTGACCGCCGACGTCTCCTCGAAGGACCGCGAGACGGGCAAGGTCAGCCAGTACAACGACCTGACCGTCGCCACGCTCTCCGCCGTGGCGCCCAAGGCCGACGGCAAGGTCGTCACCGTCTCTGCCGCGAAGGCGGCCCTCACCGCCGACGGCGCCAAGGCGTTCGGCGGCTTCTACCAGGCCGGTGCCGCGCTCGACCCCGTCACCGTCGCCGTCTCGCTCGACAAGGACGCGAGCCTGCCGGGCACCGGAACCACCGGCGGCACGGGCGGCACGGGCGGCACGGTGAACGTCGGCGACACGACGGGTGGCACCACGGGCGGTTCCACCACCGGTGGCACGACCGCCGGCACCACGGGCGGCACCCTCGCCGCCACCGGCGCCGGCGCCCCGTCGGCGGCCCTGCTCGGCGCTGCGGGACTGCTCGTCGTGGTGGGCGCCGGCGCGACGGCCGTCGTGGCCCGCCGCCGCACCTCCTGACGCATCCCTCCCGGCACGCGAAGACGCCTGCGGGACCCGGTCTCCCGGGTCCCGCAGGCGTCCTGTCGAACCGCAGCGGGTGCTACGCGCTCAGCGGGTAGGCGGCACCGAGGTCGGTGAAGACGGCGCTGTTCAGGGCGAAGGCGTTGCGGCACTCGTCCACCACGCGCTGCTTCTCCAGGTCGTCGACGGCCAGGGCGTCCAGCAGCTCGCGGTACTCGCGCTTGAACGCGGCCGGGTTGCCGATCCCCTCGAAGACGTAGAACCGCACGCCGTCGCCCTTGCGTTCGAACCCCCAGGTCTTCTCCGCGATGCCACGGATCACCTGTCCGCCGGACAGGTCCCCCAGATAGCGGGTGTAGTGATGTGCGACATACCCCGCGGGCCACGTCCTGGCGACCTCGGCGACCCGCTCCGCGTACGCCGCCGTGGCGGGCAGCGGGACCGAGCGCCGCTGCCAGCCCGCGCCGAGCAGATGGTCCAGGTCGCGCTCCAGCTCCGCGACGCGCAGCAGTTCGGCACGGACGAAGGGGCCGGCGACCGGGTCTCCGGCCAGCGACTGCGCCGCGTCCTCCAGAGCCCGGTAGACGAACCACAACTGCTCGGTGTAGCGGGCGTACGCGTCCACGCCGAGCCGTCCGCCGAGCAGATCGCTCATGAAGGTCGAGTTCTCGGCCTCGGTGTGCTGATCGTGGCTGGCGGTGCGGATCACGGTGGAGAACGGGGACGGCGTCAAGGGAACCTCCTGCTTCGGGCGTGCCGCAATCCTTGCAAGTTAGGTATACCTAAGTCAAGAGGATGCCGACAGCCTGTCGGGAACCACGCTACTCCAGTCCTTCCACCCCGGCTGTGCGTTCATTCCGGACAAGAGGCAGGATGATGCCCACCACCCGCGTACCGTGGACCATGGACGCGGGGGCGAGGGAAGGAGCCCGATGGCAGGCAAGAGCAGGTTGTCCGAGTGGCTGCGCCGCCGATCGGCAGGCTCGGACACCGATCCCGGATCTGCTCCCGCCCTGGCCCGCGAGGAACTGATCAACGCCGCGGCCGCCGCGGGCTTCCCCGTCGCACCGGCCGCGCACCCCTCCGGCTACGGATGTTCGTGCGACCGCGTGGGCTGTCCCACCCCGGGCATGCACCCGGTCTCGTTCGCCTGGCACACCCAGGCCACCACGGATCCGCAGAAGATCGACCACTGGCTGCACACCCAGCCGCTCGCGAACTTCATCTCCGCCACCGGCGCCAGCCATGACGTCCTGGACGTGCCGGCCGACGCGGGCAGGATCGCGCTGGACCGGCTCGCGGCCGAGGACGGGGACGCCGGTCCGGTCGCCGCCTACGGGGACGACCGCCTGCTGTTCTTCACCGCCACCCGCGGCACCCCCGTCGACGAGGACGAGTGGTGGCCCTGTGAGCTGGACTGCCATCCCGAGACCGTCGACGAGCACCCCGGTCTGCGCTGGCACTGCCGCGGCAGTTACGTCCTGCTGCCGCCCGCCAAGCTGCCCACCGGCGGCGCCGTGACGTGGCTGCCCGACCGCGGTCCCGACCGCCCGCTCCCCGACCCGCTGCCGCTCCTGGAGATCCTCATGGACTCCTGCGCCCAGGTCGAGTACGTCCCCGAGACGGTGGGCTGGCGGCTCTGACCGCCTGCGTCCGCTTCCGCGCCTGACCCGGCCACCGGTTCACTCGCCCTTGGCGGAGACCAGACCCAGCAGACGGCTCAGGAAGACGACCTTCCCCTGGGCGTCGTTCGCCGGCGGGACCGTGACGGCCTGGTCCGCCACCCGGATCAGCGTGACCGAGTTCTTCGGGGTGCCGGTCATCAGTGCCTTGGTGTCCGGGTCGTCGACCTTCAACGGCTTGCCGGGCGTGGTCAGCCGCGACTGGTGGCGGGAGGCGAAGAACACCAGCGCCCCGCCGTCCGTGGTCCGCAGCCCCACCGGGGGGAACTCGCCCGCGCCCACCGGCTGATCGGCGTACTCGGTGACCGCGGCCGAGGTGCTCGCGCCCTTGCGGCGCTGCTGGCGCACCTGCGAGGTCTGGGGGCCGTCGGCGAAGGCCAGCGTCGCCGCGGTGCCGGTCTGCAGATACGAGGTGTACGCGGTGCTGAGCCGGCCGGGCTCGACCAGCAGCCCCGAGCCGTCCAGCGGCACCGGCTCGGCGTACCCGTCATGGTCCAGAACGAACGTCGGCATCCGGCCGGCGGCGATCACCGCCAGGTACGAGGCCTTCCACGGCTCGCTCACGGCGGACCGCTGGAAGAGCAGCAGCCAGTGGGCGTCGCCGCTGGCGTTGCTGACGGTGTCGGCGGCGAACCACTTGGGCCAGCCGCGCTGCTCCGGTATCAGGAAGCGCGCGTCGGTGAGCTTGAGCGGCACGGCCGCCGGATTGCCCTCCGGGTGGTTGGCGTGCCGGGCCGTCAGACCCGCGTGGTCCATCGCGCCGAGCGCGCCGGTCTCGGCCTTCGCCAGCGTCGCCGGGTCATAGCTCCGCTTGGCGTCGTTGTTGAGCCGGGTGAAACGGTCGAGGGCCTTGGCGGCCTCAGCCTTCGTCACCGCCGGCACGAGCGCCTGCTCCCCGTGCACGGTCACGCACCCCGTCACCGGCATCAGCACGAGCAGCAGAACTGCGGCTGTCAGGGACAACCTGCGGCGGGTCATTGGGCGTCGGCTCCTTCGGGGCTGCTGCGGTCGGCGCAACCCTACCGGGGGCGAGGAAGAAGGCCATCGTCGGTACGAGATACAGCGCCCACACCGTGACCTGGACGACGGTCGGATCCGGCTGGAAGTTGAGGACGCCCTTCAACAGGGTGCCGTACCAGCTGTCCTGGGGGATCGTGGAACTGATGTCGAAGGCCACCGAGCCGAGGCCGGGCAGCCAGTCGGCCTCCTGCAGATCGTGCACGCCGTAGGCGAGCACGCCCGCCGCGACCACGACCAGCATGGCGCCGGTCCAGGTGAAGAACTTCGCCAGGTTGATCTTCAGCGCGCCGCGGTAGAAGAGCCAGCCGAGCACCACCGCGGTGGCCAGGCCCAGCGCCACACCGATCAGCGGCTGCGTCGACCCGTCCTCGGAACCGGCGGCCTGCACCGCGGCCCAGACGAACAGCGCGGTCTCCAGGCCCTCGCGGCCGACCGCCAGCAGCGCGGTCGCGACGATCGCGGTGGTCCCCATGGCGAGCGCGGCGTCCAGCTTGCCGTGCAGCTCGCGCTTGAGATGCCGCGCGGTGCGCCGCATCCAGAAGACCATCCAGGTGACCAGGCCGACGGAGAGGATCGACAGCGAACCGCCGAGCGCCTCCTGCGCCTTGAAGTCCAGCGACGAGGAGCCGAACTGCAGCAGCGCGCCGAAGGCGGCGCTGATGACGATGGCCACGGCCACGCCGGCCCACATCGGCAGCAGCGTGTCCCTGCGCCCGGACTTCACCAGGTACGCGATCAGGATGCAGACGACCAGGCTGGCTTCGAGCCCTTCGCGCAGCCCGATCAGATAGTTACCGATCACCGCCGGTCACTTCCCTTCGAAGAGGCCGCGGCCCCACCAGTCGGCGCTGTCGCGGACGCCGGGAGGGCAGGCGAAGTGCGCGGAACCGACGTGCTGGATGTACTCGTTGAGCGCGTCGGTCCTGGCCAGCCGGTTCTGCACCGGGATGAAGCCGGAGCGCACATCGCGCTGGTAGGCCAGGAAGAACAGCCCGGCGTCGAGCCGGCCGAGGCCGTCCGTGCCGTCGGTGAAGGAGTAGCCGCGGCGCAGGATCGTCACCCCGGAGTTGCTGTCCGGGTGCGCCAGGCGGACGTGCGCGGTCGGCAGCATCGCCTTGAGGTTCGGGGTGTCGTGCTCGCGCTGCTTGCCGGCCGGCGCGCCCTCGCCCTTGTTCCGCCCGAAGATGTCCTCCTGCTCCTTGAGCGGAGTGCGGTCCCAGGTCTCTATGTGCATCCGGATGCGCCGGGCGACGAGGTAGGAGCCGCCGGCCATCCAGGCGGCGCCGTCCTTCGTGGCCGCCCACACGTGCTCGTCCTGCGTGGCCCGGTCGCTGCCCGCGACGTTGTGCGTACCGTCCTTGAACCCCATCAGGTTGCGCGGGGTCTGCTCGTCCGGCGTCGTCGAGGAGGTCTTGCCGAAGCCCAGCTGCGACCAGCGCACGGCGACCTTGCCGAAGCCGATGCGCGCCAGGTTGCGGATCGCGTGCACGGCCACCTGCGGGTCGTCCGCGCACGCCTGGACGCAGATGTCGCCGCCGCTGCGGGTCGCGTCCAGGTTGTCGTGCGGGAACGCCGGCAGGTCGACGAGAGCGGTGGGACGCAGCGCCTTGAGGCCGAAGCGGTCCTTGCCGTCCTTCTCGAACAGCGTCGGGCCGAAGCCCACGGTGATGGTCAGCCGGGAGGACGGCAGGCCGAGCGCCTCGCCGGTGTCGTCCGGCGGGGCCTCGGGCAGACCGCCGACGGCGCCCGCGCCGACCGGCTTGCCGGCCGTCATCGCGGCGGCCGCCGCCGTCCACTCCTTCAGCAGCGCGACGAGTTCCGCGCGGTCGTCGGTCTTCACGTCGAAGGCCGCGAAGTGCAGCCGGTCCTGGACCGGGGTGGTGATACCGGCCTGGTTCGCGCCGTGGAACGCGATGACGTTGCCCGCGGAGGCGGCCGGCTGCACGTCGTTGCCGGTGCGCACCGCCGCCGCGGCACCACCCGCGGCGGCCGCGCCGAGCGCGATGCCGGCGCCGGTCCAGCCGATGACGGCCCGCCGGGAGACCGGGCCCCTGGCCCGTTCCGCCGTGCTGTCCCGGTCCGCCCCGTCCTGCTGGGGGGCGCCCGCTTCGGTGGTGTTCTCGTCAGCCATGGGGGACTCCGTTACTTCGCGACGGCCGCGGCGAGCTTGGAGAGCGGCTCGGCCAGCGCGTTGACGCCGTCCGAGAGCTCCTTGCGCTGGGCCGCGTTCACGGTGTCGTACGAGACGAAGGTGGCGCCGGTCCGGTACTTGTCGAGCAGCGTGTTGATCGCGGTGAACTGCTTGTCCAGTTCCTTGGCCAGCTCGGGGTTGTTCTGCGAGGCGACCGGCTTGAGCAGCTCGTAGGCCTTCTGCGCGCCGCCGACGTTGGCCTTGAAGTCCGACAGGTCGGTGTGGCTGTAGCGGTCCTCCTCACCGGTGACCTTGCCGGTGGCGACCTCGTCCAGCAGCTCCTTGGCGCCGTTGGCCATGCTGGTCGGGGTGATCTCCGCCGTGCCGACGCGCTTCTGCCAGCCGGTGAGGTCGGTGAGGAGCTGCGCGGCGAGCGCCTTGTCGTCCGCGGAGATCGACTTGGTGACCCACAGGGACTTCTCGAGCTTGTGCCAGCCGGTCCACTTCTGGCCGGGCTCCAGGCCGTCCTCGCGGGTGTCCGTCTTCGGGTCGATGTCACCGAAGGACTCGGCTATCGGCTCGGTGGACTCCCAGCCGGTGCGGGACGGGGCGAAGGCCGCCTTCGCACCCTCGACGTCGCCCTTGATGACCGCGTCGGTGAAGACCTTGACCTTCGGGATCGTGGCGTCGGCCTCGCTCTGCGCCCACTTGCGGTACTCGGCGACGGCCGTGTCCAGCCGCGGGTCGTTCTTCTTCGGCGCGCCGGCGCCGGTGGCGCTGACCTTGGTGCGCAGGCCGTCGCCCTTCATCCCGGGCTTGCAGGTGACCTCGTAGTCGCCGGCCTTGAGCTCGGCGGAGATGTCGGCCTTGGTGCCGGGGCCGATGTTCTCCCGCTCGGTCACGATCTTGTCGCCCGGGGCGTAGACGTACAGCTCGTTGACCTTGGAGCCCTTGTTCTCGAACGCGAACTTCACGTGCCCGGCCGGGAAGCTGGTCTTCGAGACCTTGCAGGAGTCGTCGGTCGCGGTGACCTGGATCGCGTCGGACGCCTTGGCGTCCGTCTTCTCGGAGCAGCCGCTGACAGCGGCGAGCGCGGCGACGACCGCGACAGCGGTGACGACGGAGAGACGGGCTGCGGACATACGTGGCTCCAGGCTGCTCAAGGACGCTCAAGATGGGGATTGGCCGGTGAGGCTGGCCTAACTTATCTGAGCCTTGCCTTTGTAGTACCCGCGGGGTCGCATGAAGTCCAGTGATTCGGGTCTCACCGGTCGCATGCGGGGGCGCGTCGCGGCGCGCCCCCGCTCCCGTCAGGGCAGCGTGAGCACCTCTGCGCCGGTTTCGGTGACGACCAGGGTGTGCTCGAACTGGGCGGTGCGCTTGCGGTCCTTGGTGACCACCGTCCAGCCGTCCGCCCAGATCTCGTAGTCGTGGGTGCCCAGCGTGAGCATCGGCTCGATGGTGAACGTCATCCCCGGCTTGATCACGGTGGTGGCGTGCGGGGCGTCGTAGTGCGGCACGATCAGACCGGAGTGGAACGACGTGTTGATGCCGTGCCCGGTGAAGTCCCGCACCACCCCGTAGCCGAAGCGCTTGGCGTACGACTCGATGACCCGCCCGATCACATTGATCGCCCGGCCGGGCTTGACCGCCTTGATCGCCCGGTTCAGCGACTCCTCGGTGCGCTCGACCAGCAGCCGGGACTCGTCGTCGACGTCACCGCACAGGTACGTGGCGTTCGTGTCGCCGTGCACCCCGTGGATGAACGCGGTCACGTCCAGGTTCACGATGTCGCCGTCGCGCAGCTCGGTCGAGTCCGGGATGCCGTGGCAGATGACCTCGTTGATCGACGCGCACAGCGACTTCGGGAAGCCCCGGTAGCCGAGGTCCGACGGGTAGGCGCGGTGGTCGCACATGTACTCGTGCGCGACACGGTCCAGCTCGTCCGTCGTCACCCCCGGAGCGATGTGCTTGGCGGCCTCGACCATCGCCCGCGCGGCGATCTGCGACGCGATCCGCATCTTCTCGACGGTTTCGGCGTCCTGCACCTCCGGCCCGGTGTACGGAGTGGGCGCGGGCTTGCCCACGTACTCGGGCCGGGGGATCGAGGAGGGTACCGGGCGCGGCGGGGAGAGCTTGCCGGGAACGAGAAGCGACTGACCAGACATGCCGACGAGTGTATCGGCGGGCGATCGGGCAGGCTGGCGGCAGGTACTCGTACATCAGGAGGCAGTCATGGCGCTGTTCAGGGCGAAGAAGCCGGCCGGCAAGCCGGGCGAATGGTTCTACTGCCTGGAGCACAAGAAGGTCGAGGAAGGGCCCGACTGCCCGGGCAAGGACCGGTTCGGCCCCTACGCCACCCGCGCCGAGGCCGAGCACGCGATGCAGACGGCCGCCGACCGCAACCTCCAGTGGGAGACGGACCCCCGCTGGCACGACAAGGAGGCGGGCCCGGACGACGAGCCCGGGCCGTCCGGGCCCTGAGGTCCCGGCGACCCGGCGACCCGGCGACCCGGTGTCCCGGGCCCGGGACACCGGGCCGCGGACTCCGGGCCCCGGGTCAGAGCGCTGAGGCCGCCGCGGACGCCGGCGACCCGGCGGGCGCGGCGGGCGTGGCGGCGGGTGCGGCCCGGGCCTTCCGCATCCGCACGGCGTGCTCGTTGGTGCGGGCGTCGTACGACATCAGCTTCGGAAGGGCCAGGGCCAGCAGCCCCACCGCCGCCACACAGGCCACACCGCCGCTCCAGACCGAGGCACGGGCGCTGGTCAGCGCCGCCATGCCACCGGCCCTGACCTGGCCGAGCTGCGGCCCGACCGAGTACGACAGCAGCTCGATGCCGGCCAGCCGGCCGCGCAGCTCGTCCGGGATCGTCTGGTTCCACATCGTCATCCGGCCGAGGGCACTGACCATGTCGCAGCCGCCGGCGACCGCCAGCATCAGCAGGACCAGCCAGATGTTCCCCATCCATCCGGCGACCGCCATCGCCAGCCCCCAGCCGATCGCCGAGATCACCACCAGCCGGCCGTGCCGGTGGATCCGCGACGTCCAGCCGCTGGTCATGCTGACCGCGAGCGAGCCGACCGACCCGGCCGCGTACATCAGGCCCAGCGCCCACGGCGCGTGCAGATCGTCGGCGAGGAACGGGAAGATCGCGGTGGGGAAGGCGAAGAACATCGCCGCCATGTCGATCGCGTACGTGCCGAGCAGTTCCTTACGGCTCCAGGCGTAGCGCGCGCCCTCCGCTATACCGCGCAGCGACGGCTTGTCCGCGTCGCGCGCCGGGGGCGAGGGCCGCAGCCCCACGGTCAGGCCGACCGAGACGGCGAACGTCCCGATGTCGATCGCGTACGCCCACGACAGTCCGGCGAAGGCGATGAGCACCCCCGCGAGCGACGGTCCCGCGATGGCGCCGACCTGCCAGCGCAGCGCGTTCAGCGACGCCGCGGCCGACAGCTGGTCGTGCGCGACGATCCGCGGCACGATCGCGTCCAGCGCCGGACGCTGCAGCCCGGTCAGGGCGCTCGACATCGCCGCCACCACGTACAGCGGCCACACCATCGGATGCGGCAGCAGGGTGTTGGCCAGCAGCAGCGCCGACAGCAGGCCGAGCGCGGCCTCGCTGTACAGGATCAGCTTCCGGCGGTCCATGGCGTCGGCGAGCGCGCCCCCGTACAGCCCGAACACGATCAGCGGCACCAGCTCGACGGCGCCGATCGCACCGACGGCGACCGCCGACCCGGTCAGCTCCTTGATCTGCACCGGCAGCGCGACGAAGGTGAGGAAGGTACCGAAGACCGTCACGACCCCGGCCATCCACATGAGGCGGAAGTCGCGGGAGGAGCGCCACGGGGCCAGGTCGGGGAGCAGCGCTCGCAGCCGGGACGGGGGCGGACCGGGGTCGGGTTCGCGGTCGGGGCCGGGTTCGCGGTCGGGGTCGGGGTCGGAAAGGCTGTCGTTCACGGGTTTGCATGCTCCGCTTCCGGGCCGCGCGGGGCAAATGGTTTTGGGCCCGGTCCGGATCTTCGCGGGCGGTGCTCGAGGACCGCTGCCGTGGTCCGCTACCAGCGGGCCGGCGGCGGTGACGTCAGCTGATCTGCCAGCCGGGCCAGCCGGTCGCGGAACGAGCCGTGACGGCGGGCGGCCGGCAGGCTGTTCTCCCCGGCCGCGGCGGCCACCAGGTGCTGCAGCAGGTCCATCCCCATCGGCGCGGTCTCCTTCTGCGGATCCGCTTCCGGGCGGGGCCCGGCGTCCGGTTCCGGCTCTGCTTCCGGAGCGCGGACCGCTGTCGCTTCCAGCGGTACGGTCAGCGCGTCGTGCGCCAGCTCGTGCAGTCCGGGGTCGCCGGCGTCCATCGCCAGCACCGTCGCGCCGGCCCGGCGGGCGTCCGCCACCCGCTCCAGGAGCGCGGCCCCCGGCGCCTCCGGGCTGACCACGAACACCGTCTCCCCGCGCCGCGCGGCCTCCAGCCGCCGCAGTCCCACGGCCAGATGCGCGGGCGCCCCCGCCGGAATCCGGAACCGCACCAGCGTCGGGGAGAGCCCGGTCAGCCCGCTCCACGCCGCCTCGTCGTCCAGGTGCGCCGCCAGATGCCAGGGCTCGTAACCCCGGGTCCCCACCAGCAGCAGCCCGCCGGGCCGCCGGTGCACCGAGGCCCGCAGTGATCCCGCGAAGGACCGGGTGGTCTGGAGCCACTCGGTCCCCGCCAGTACTTCCCGCAACAGCGCCACCCGTACCGCGTCCATGCCGGGCATCCTGCCGGACCGGCGGCACAGCGCGGGTCCGCTCGCCGCACTTCCCCCGTAACGAGTGGCGGTTCGCGGGGCGTGGCAGGATCGCCCGCATGACTTCCCCTGACGATGTGAACAGCACCCCCGGGACCGCTCCCGCCGCCCCCGCACCCGCCAAGGCACCGGCCAAGGACCCCTGGGACCTGCCGGACGTGTCCGGCCTGGTGGTCGGCGTCCTCGGCGGCACCGGCGACCAGGGCCGCGGGCTCGCCTACCGGCTGGCGAAGGCCGGGCAGAAGGTGATCATCGGATCGCGGAACGCGGAACGCGCGCAGACCGCCGCCGACGAGCTGGGGCTCGGCGTGGAGGGCCTGGACAACGCGGAGTGCGCCCGGCGCAGCGACATCGTGATCGTGGCGGTGCCGTGGGACGGGCACGCCAAGACCCTGGAGTCGCTCCGCGCGGACCTGGCGGGCAAGCTCGTCGTCGACTGCGTCAACCCGCTGGGCTTCGACAAGCAGGGCGCGTACGCGCTGAAGCCCGAGGAGGGCAGCGCCGCCCAGCAGGCCGCCGCGCTGCTCCCGGAGTCCCGGGTGACCGCGGCCTTCCACCACCTGTCGGCGGTCCTGCTCTCCGACCCGGAGATCGCGGAGATCGACACCGATGTGATGGTGCTGGGCGAGGTCCGCGCGGACACCGACCTGGTCCAGGCGCTGGCCGCCCGCATCCCGGGGATGCGCGGCGTCTTCGCGGGCCGGCTGCGCAACGCGCACCAGGTCGAGTCGCTGGTGGCCAACCTGATCTCGGTGAACCGCCGCTACAAGGCCCACGCCGGGCTGCGCGTCACCGACGTCCAGGTCGTGTCGTCGAAGTAGCGCGACGGGCGAGTCGTGGGGCACGGCGGGGTGTGGGGGACAATCGTCAGGACCGTATGTCACCGGTTTCCGGACAGGAGCTCCTCCCCATGCCCCGCCTCGCCGTCTACGCCCTCGCCGTGTTCCTGCTCACGGTCGCCGCGGCCGTCGTCTCCTTCGCGAACGGCAGCTGGACCGGCATCGTCTGGATCCTGCTGGCGGGCCTGTCCAGCAACATGTGCTGGTACTACGTGCGCAAGGCGAAGGCCGACGCCAGGGCTCAGGACGACCAGAACCTGAAGAGCGTGTAGCCGTACCTGATCGCGCCCTCCGGGACGTCGAACCAGCCCATCACGGTGTAGACGAAGTCGAAGAACGCCACGTTCACCTCGGGGATCCACAGGCACCCGAAGACCGCCAGCAGACCGAACTGCGCGAACGGCTCCACCTGCCGGCGGAAGTCGTACGACAGCCACGGCTCGATGATCCCGTAGCCGTCGAGCCCCGGCACCGGCAGCAGGTTCAGCACCGCCGCCGTCACCTGGAGCATCGCCAGGAACGCGAACGCCGCCAGGAAGCCGACCGGCCACGAGTCCGTCGCGCCGAAGGCGAACGGCAGCATCAGGACGATCGCGAAGAGCACGTTCATCAGCGGCCCGGCCGCCGAGATCAGACTGTGCTTCCAGCGCCCCTGGATCCGGCCCCGCTCGATGAAGACCGCGCCGCCGGGCAGCCCGATGCCGCCCATGATCACGAAGAGCACCGGCAGCACGATGCTGAGCAGCGCGTGCGTGTACTTCAGCGGGTTGAGGGTCAGATAACCCTTGGCGCCTATCGTGATGTCCCCGCTGTGCAGCGCCGTGCGGGCGTGGGCGTATTCGTGCAGGCACAGCGAGACGACCCACCCGGAGACCACGAAGAGGAAGACGGCGAAGCCGGGGCTCGACGAGAAGCCGCTCCACACCGCCCAGCCGGATACGGCCATGACCGCCGCGATCCCCAGAAAGATCGGGCTGATCCGGTGGTCACTGCGGGTGTCTGTGCTGCTCATACGGGGATCATGTCGCCGGGCGGCCGTAATTTACAAGCCTGTCCCGTGATTGAGGGCAAGATGGGGGCGTGCGTTACGCGATCCTCGGCACCACTCAGGCATTCCGCGACGACGGTACCCCCGTCCCGCTCGCGGGGCTGCGCCTGCGCGCGCTGCTGACCGCGCTGGCCCTGCGCCCCGGGCGGCTGATAACCGCAGAGGCCCTGATCGACGAATTGTGGGCGGACGATCCGCCGGCGAACGCGTCCGGAGCGCTCCAGGCGCTGGTCGCGCGGCTGCGCCGGGCCATCGGCCATGACGCCATCGGTTCCGCCGACGGCGGGTACCGGCTGTGCGCCGCCCCCGAGGCGGTCGACGCGCACCGCTTCGAGCGGCTGGTGGACGAGGGCGGCCGGGCGCTGGCCGACGGCGACCCGGTGAAGGCCTCCGACCTGCTGGAGGACGCCCTCGCGCTGTGGCGGGGAGCGGCGTTCGCCGATCTGCCCGACCGGGACACGCTCGCGGTGCGCTGCGAGGAACTGCGGCTGGAGGCGGTCCGGTTGCGCCTCACCGCGGGGCTCGCGCTCGGCCGCGCGGCCCAGCAGCTGCCAGAACTCGCCGGACTCGCCGCCGCCCATCCGCTCAACGAGTCGCTCCGCGCCCTGCACATCCGGGCGTTGCGCGACGCCGGCCGTACCGCCGACGCGCTCACCGCGTACGAGGACGTCCGCCGTGACCTCGCCGACGAGCTGGGCACCGACCCGAGCGCCGAACTGCGCGCGCTGCACACCGAACTGCTGAACCCGGCGCAGGACAGTGGCCGGGAACCGGCGCTCCCCGCGGGTGCCGAGCCCGCTCCCGGGCCGCCGCCCGCGCCCGCCGCCGCCCGCCGCTCCGGCAACGCCCGCGCCCGCCTCACCAGCTTCGTCGGCCGGTCGGCCGAACTCGACGCGATCCGCGAGGACCTGGCCGCGGCCCGGCTGGTCACCCTCACCGGACCCGGCGGCACCGGCAAGACCCGGCTGTCGCAGGAGACCGGCGACCTGCTCCGCGACCGCTGGCCCGACGGCGTCTGGTACGCGGAACTCGCACCGGTCAGCGATCCGCGGACGGTCCCCGAGGCGGTGCTCACCTCGCTCGGCCTGCGCGAGACGCTGCTGCACCCCGCCAGCGTGACGGAGCAGGCGCTGGGTGCGGAGGGCAAGACCAAGGACCCGGCCAGGATGCTCGCGGAGTACTGCGCGAGCCGCAGCCTGCTGCTGGTGCTCGACAACTGCGAACACGTCATCGGCGCGGCCGCCGCCCTCGCGGAGCAGCTCCTCGCGCACTGCCCGGACGTCACGATCCTCGCCACCAGCCGCGAACCGCTGGGCGTCCCCGGTGAACGGCTCAGGCCGCTGGACCCGCTGCCGGACCCGTTCGCCCTGCGGCTGCTCGCCGACCGGGGCGCCGCCGCCCGGCCCGGGTTCACCGTGGAGGACGACCCGGTCGCGTGCGCCGAACTGTGCCGCCGGCTCGACGGGCTGCCGCTCGCCATCGAACTGGCCGCCGCCCGGCTGCGCAGCCTCACCCCGCGCCAGCTCGCCAACCGGCTCGACGACCGGTTCCGGCTGCTCACCGGCGGCAGCAGGACCGTACTGCCCCGCCAGCAGACGCTGCGCGCGGTCGTCGACTGGAGCTGGGACCTGCTGGACCCGGCGGAACGGAGCCTGCTGCGCCGGCTCGCGGTCTTCGCGGGCGGCTGGACGCTGGAGGCCGTCGAGGAGGTGTGCTCCGGCGACGGGATCGACGCCGCCGACGCCGCGGCGCTGCTCGGGTCGCTCGTCGACAAGTCGCTGGTCCTCGCCGACCTCACCGATGACGGCGCCCGCTACCGGATGCTGGAGACCATCGCCGAGTACGCGGCCGAGCGGCTCGACGAGTCCGGTGAGCGCGCGGTCGTCGAGGGCCGCCATCTGCGCTGCTTCCGCGAGTACATCCGCATCGCCGACCCGAAGCTGCGCGGCTCCGAGCAACTGCTGTGGCTGGCACGGGTGGAGCGCGAGCACGAGAACCTGCGGGTCGCGCTGCGCCGCGCCGTCGAGCTGGGCGACGAGCAGGAGGCGCTGTACCTGCTGCTGGCCTGCGGCTGGTTCTGGGAGATGCGCAACTACTACACCGAGCAGCTGACCTGGCCGGCCGCCGTTGCGGCACTGGGACCCGACCCCTTCGACGAACCGCCCGTGCTGGAACCGGTGGAGCGCGGGCCGCTCGAGACGCCGCCGCCGATGGGCCGGGAGCAGCTGGACGAGGCGCGGCGCTGGGTGCGGATGATGCGGTTCGTCACCAACGAAGGCGGCATGGAGACCCGTTGGGGGGAGCCCGAGGTCGCCAGGATCGGCCGGGCGATCATCGAGGCCTATCCGCCGCACCTGCCGCAGACCGCCCGGCGGCCGGGACTCATGAGTCCCTTCGCGGCCTTCCTGTCCGGGGAGTTCGAGCGGCTGCCGGAGCTCGCGGACAACCTGGTGCTGAGCTGCCGCGAGTTCGGCGGGCCCTGGGAGCTGGCGTTCGCCCTGCAGATCCGGGCCAAGACGCTCAACGACGTGACGGAGAAGCTCGACCAGTCGATGGCCGACGTCCGGGAGAGCCGGGAGCTGTTCGCGCAGGTCGGCGACCGCTGGGGGATGACCGAGGCGCTCGCCGCCGAGGCCGAGGCGTGCTCGAACAGCGGTCAGTGGGAGCGCTCGGCCGAGTGCTGCCGCGAGGCGATCACGATGGCCCGGGAGCTGGGTTCGCACCAGCAGGTGCCGCTGCTCAAGGTGCGGCTCGCCGACATGATCGTCAACATCGGGGACGCCGAAGCGGGCGAGACGATGCTCCGGGCGGCGATCGAGGACGCCGACGAGATCGGTCCCGCCGCGGGCGGCTCCGCCTTCTACGGGCGCGTCCTGCTCTGCGCGATGCTGGCCCGCCGGGGGACCTCGACGAGGGCCACGCCCTGGTCGACGAGATGCTGGCCGTCCCGCCGGTCGGCGTCCCGACGTTCATCCAGGGGATGCTGCGCGGGATCAAGGGCTGGCTGACCTGCCGGAGCGGCGACCCCGACGGGGGCCTGGCGCTGCTGCGCGAGGGGCTCGAGGAGTTGGGCAGCAGCACGCTGACCGAGGTCATCGCGCCGCGGATCGGCATGCTGCTGGTGCCGGTGGCGGAGGCGATCTTGGTCGCCAAGGCGTCCTCGGCGGCCACCCCGCAGGAGACGGCGGCGTTCGCCGGCCGGGCCGCGACCATCCTCGGCGCGCACGACCGGCTGCGGCCCACCACCCCCTCCCCGCTGGAGCGGCTGGAACTGGCGGAGGCCGAGCAGGCCCTGCGGGCGCTGATCGGTGATGCCGCGTACGACGCCGCGTACGCCGAGGGCGATGGCCTCTCCGCCATGGAGACCATCGCCCTGATGCGTGCCGAGGACTGACCCGGGCTCTGCCACGGGTGCCGGCCCGGACCGGGCCGGCGGGTGCCGGTCAGGTCTTGGTGCGGAACTTGCGGATGGCCAGCGGCGCCGTCACCAGCGTGATGCCGACCGACCAGGCCAGCGTGATCAGGACCGAGTGGGCGACGGGCCCGCCGTTCATCAGGCCTCGCGCGGAGTCCGCCAGGTTCGACAGCGGATTGACATCGGTGAAGCTCTGCAGCCAGCCCGGCATCGTCGTCGTCGGTGCGAAGATCGACGATCCGAACTGCAGCGGCATCAGAACGAGCATGGCCACCCCCTGTACGGCCTGCACGGACTTCATCGACAGCCCGAGCAGAATGAAGATCCACATGAGTGAGGCTCCGAAGACCATCGAGAGCGCGACCGCGGCCAGCAGGTGGAACACGGACGTCGAGATCGACAGGCCCAGGATGAACCCCATGACCAGCAGAATCGTGGTGGCGACCAGCATCCGGCCGATCTCCACGATGATCTTGGCGATCAGCACCGAGGACCGGGCGATCGGCATGGTGCGGAAGCGGTCCATCACACCGGTGCTGAAGTCCTGGTTGACGCCGGAGCCGACGGCCATCGAGATGTTCATGCCCATCATCGCCATCAGGCCGGGGACCACGTAGTTCACGTACTCCTGCTGATGGCCCTTGCCGGAGATCGCGCCGCCGAAGACGAAGACGAACAGCAGCGTGAAGATGATCGGCATCAGCACGGCGTCGAACATCGACTCCGGGTCTTCCTTGATCTGCAGCATGTTGCGGCGCGCGAGCGCCCCGATGTGCCGCAGATTGGCCCGGATCCCTATCCGGCCCTCGTGGGACTGCGCCTTGGCGGGCGCGGTGGTGGTGATGACTGCGGCGCTCATGCCGCTACCCCCTGTTCTGCGTCGGACTTCTCGGTGACGGACCCGGACCGCTCGCCGGGAACGGCCTGCCCGGCGCTGCCGGACGGCCCGTCCTGGTCCGGCTTCTGGCCGGTGATGGAGAGGAACACCTCGTCCAGGCTGGGGAGATGGGTCCCTATCCCGGCGATGCCGAAACCGCGGGTGCCCAGCAGCCCGACCACCGCGGTCAGTTGCTCGTCACTGAGGATCGGCACATTGAGCACGCCCTCCGCGTGGTCGACGGTGGCGCCGGCCACCCCGTCGAGACCCGCGTCGGCGAGCGCCGCCGACATCGCGGGCAGCGTCAGCGTGTCGCTCGGCCGGATCTGCAGGGTCCGCCCGCCGACCTTGGCCTTGAGCTCGTCCACCCGGCCGTTGGCGATCACCCGGCCGCGGTCGATGACCGTCAGCTCGTCGGCGAGCTGCTCGGCCTCCTCCATGTACTGCGTGGTCAGCAGGACCGTCGCGCCTTCGGCGACCATCCGCTTGACCTCGGCCCACACCTCGTTGCGGGTGCGCGGGTCCAGCCCCGTCGTCGGCTCGTCCAGATAGAGCACCGACGGGTTGCCGATCATGGAGGCCGCGAGGTCCAGCCGGCGCCGCATGCCGCCGGAGTACCCGCTCGCCGGCCGCTTGGCGGCCTCGGTGAGCGAGAACCGCTCCAGCAGCCCGTCGGCGCGGGACCGCGCGTCCTTGCGGGACAGATCGAGCAGTCGCCCGATCATGTAGAGGTTCTCCCGGCCGGAGAGCTTCTCGTCCACCGAGGCGTACTGCCCGGTCAGACCGATCACCCGGCGCAGCTGCCGCGGCTGCTTGAGTACGTCGTATCCGGCGACCCGGGCACTGCCCGCGTCCGGCTGGATCAGGGTGGACAGCACCCGTACCAGCGTCGTCTTTCCCGCCCCGTTCGGCCCCAGCACACCGAGCACGGTGCCCTGCCGAACGTCGAGGTCGACACCGTCCAGGGCTTTCGTCTCGCCATAGTGCTTGACCAGCCCCCGTACCTCGACGGCGGCGCCCAACTTGTCACTCTGTCGCGTCGTCATGTGTCAACCATGGCGGGCCGCACTGACAGCGGACCGACATGCCACCGACACCGCCCCCACCGGGCTGACACCGCGATCACACGGCGATGACACGGTGATCGGCCGGCCCGTGGACCGGCGACCACACGGCCGTCACGCGGTCGGAACGGTGACCAGGTGCTGCCCGGAGGAGGTGACGACGTCGAAGCCGGTGATGTCGGTGGGGGAGAGGCCCGCCGCACCCTGGACGGTGAGCGGCTCGGGCTGCGCGGTGGTGCCGTACCCGGCGGCCGGAACCGACCAGGTGGCGACGGTCTGCCGGCTGCCGTCCCGGCCCACGGCCACCAGACTGCAGGTCAGCGGGCCGTTGACGCCGGAGAGCTTGAGGTCCACCTGGGTGCCCCACTTCTTGCCGGTGACACCGACCGTGGCACTGGCCCCGGTCGCCGGGTCGCCCGCGGTGAACTGCGCGGCCGCCGCCGGCGTCCCGCTGTCCTGCTGGGTGACGAGGACCGCGACGGCCGAGCCGCCGAGGGCCAGCACTCCGCAGGCCGCCAGTGCGAGCACCAGCCGCCGGCTGCGGCCGGGCCGCCGCCTGGGACGGTGCGTCGCGATCTGCTGGGCCGGCTGTACGGTCCGCTGGGCGTAGGGCTGCGCGGCGGGCTCGGGGAACGGCTGCGGGAACGGCTGCGCCGGCGGCCGCGCGGACGTCGCGCCGGACGGCCACTCCCGCACGGGCTCCGGTACGCCGCCGCTCTGCCGCAGCTCACCGAGGAGCGGTACGAGTCCGCTCAGCTCGTCCAGCTGCCGTCCGCACTCCTCGCAGCCCGCGAGGTGCTGCTCGAAGCGCGTCATCGCGTCGTCGTCCAGCGCGCCGATGAGGTAGGCGCCGACGTCCAGGTGCGGGTCGGGGGGTGCCCCCGGTCCGGGTGCGTACTCCGTCATGAGGTGGTCACCCCTCTCTCCTCCAGTGCGTTCCTGAGCGCCCGCAGGGCGTAGAACACCCTTGAGCGCACCGTGCCGGGCGGTACGCCCAGCTCGTCCGCCGCCTCGGTCACCGTACGGCCCGCGAAATACGTCTCGATCAGCACCTGCCGGTGCGCCTCGGTCAGATCGCCGAGTGCGTCGGAGATCGTCATGAGCCGCAGCGACCGGTCGAGTTCGTCCTCGGCGGGCAGCTGGTCGAGTGCGGCCGGCGGTGCCTCCGGCGGACGGGACTGCCGGCTGCGATGGCCGTCGATCACGATACGTCGCGCGACGGTCACCAGCCAGGGCCGCAGCGAACGGGCCGCCGGATCCAGCCGTCCCGCGCTCTTCCAGGCCCGCAGCAGCGTCTCCTGGACGACGTCCTCCGCCAGATACCGGTCACCACCCACCAGGTTCAGCACAAAGCCGAGCAGCGCGCCCGCGTGTTCGCGGTACAGCGCGCGCATGAATTCCTCTTCCGGGAGCGGCCCGGTGGGATCCCCGTCCACGGCGGCATCCTGTCGTACCCGGCGCCGCGGCGCGAGTGTCGGCGATGAGTGGTTCTGCATCAGTACCCGTTCGACCCGGTATCGGACGGTGCGGGCGACTGCGCCGTACCGCCGGCCTTCGTGCCGTCGGGTGCCACCGCGAACCAGGTGCCGCCGACGCCCTGACCATGCGTGTCGCCGGCCTTGGCGTCACCGCTGTAGCGGTACACCGGCCAGCCGCCGAGAGTGGCCTGCTTGCTGCCGTCCGGGCGGGTGACCGTGCCGACGAGGTGCAGGTCGAGTCCCTTGACGGTGCTGACCGCGGCGACGGCCGGCCAGATGGCCGCGCACTGTCCGGCGCAGTTGGACGTCGGCGGGGCGGCCTTGTCCTTGTCGAACCGGTAGAGCGTGAAGCCCTGGGCGTCCGTGACGATCGCGCCGAGCTTGGCGTCCTGCGCCGCCGCCAGCCCCGCGCCGGCCGTGGTCGACGAGGACGAGGCCGGCGGGGGCGGGGTGGTGTCGCCACCGCTGCCGGAATTCGAGGATCCGCATGCGCTGAGTGCCAGCAGCGCCGCGGCGGCGAAAGCTCCGGCCGCCGCCGTTCTGCTGGTGAGGGTGATAGGCATGATGACTTCCCGTACTGTGCGGGGTTCGCCGCCGCTGGCGGCGCTCACCCTGTAGTACGCATCCCGGGCCCGGACGACTCACCCGCCGGCGAACGAGTCGTCCGGATCCGGAACGGCCCTGCCCTACCCCGTCCCGCTAGTGGAAGCTGTGCTCCTCGGCCGGGTACGCCCCGCCCGTCACGTCCTCGGCGAACGCCTTCGCCGCGTCACCGAGCGCCGAGCGCAGCTGCGCGTACTGCTTGACGAAGCGCGGCACGCGGTCGCCGGTCATGCCCGCCATGTCGGTCCACACCAGCACCTGGGCGTCGCACTCCGGGCCGGCGCCGATGCCGATGGTCGGGATGTGCAGCGACCGGGTGACCTCGGCGGCCAGTCCGGCCGGCACCAGCTCCAGGACGACGGCGAAGGCGCCCGCGTCCTGCGCCGCCTTGGCGTCGCGCAGCAGCTGGTGGGCGGCCTCGTCGCCGCGGCCCTGGACCCGGTAGCCCATGGCGTTGACGGACTGCGGGGTCAGGCCCAGGTGCGACATGACGGGGATGCCGGACTGCACGATCAGCTCGGTCTGGGCCAGCGAGCGCTCGCCGCCCTCCAGCTTGACCGCCTGCACCCCGGCCTCCTTGACCAGCCGGGTCGCGCTGCGCAGCGCCTGGACCGGGCCTTCCTGGTAGGAGCCGAACGTGAGGTCGCCGACGATCAGGGCACGGCTGGTGCCGCGCACGACGGCCGCGGACAGCATCGTCATCTGGTCCATGGTGACCGGGACGGTGGTGTCGTAGCCCAGGTGGCAGTTGCCCATCGAGTCGCCGACCAGCAGCACCGGGATCCCGGCCTCGTCGAAGACGGAGGCGGTCACCGCGTCGTAGGCGGTGAGCATCGGCCACTTCTCGCCGCGGTCCTTGGCGGCGGTGATGTCGCGGACGGTGATGCGGCGCGTGCCCGTGCCCCCGTACAGCGCGCGGACGCTGTCGGATTGCTTCTGGGCAGCCGGAATCTGCGTCATGGCAACGGCTCCTTCAGTCATCTCGAGGCACCCTGACGGCGTCCCCGGATCCCTTCCATGCTGGCACGTGCGGCCGCCTACGCAAAGAGCCCCCCTGTTTTTACCCCTGCTTTACGATACGAGACGGTCCCGTATCGGAAATGCGGGCTAGCGTGGAGCCATGTCCATATCCTCGAGTCAGTCCCGAGCCATCCCCGAGGCGATCCACCGCCGCAGGTGGGCGATTCTCACCGTCCTGCTGTTCAGCCTCCTGGTGGTGGTGCTGGACAACTCGATCCTCAATGTGGCGATGAAGACGATCGCCCAGCCCGCCCCCACCGGCCTCGGGGCGACCCAGAGCCAGCTCGAATGGGCGATCAACTCCTACACCCTGGTCTTCGCCGGGCTGCTGTTCACCGCGGGCCTGCTGGGGGACCGGCTGGGCCGCAAGAAGGTGCTGCTCTTCGGCATGCTCGTCTTCGGCATCGGCTCCGCGCTCTCCGCGGTGTCCGACTCGTCGGGGCAGCTCATCGCCTTCCGCGCGCTGATGGGCTTCGGCGGCGCGTTCATCATGCCCGCGACGCTCGCGATCATCATGAACGTCTTCGAGCGCGACGAGCAGCCCAAGGCCATCGGCATCTGGACCGGCGTGGTCGGCCTGGCCATCGCGATCGGCCCGATCACCGGCGGTGCGCTGCTGGAGCACTTCTGGTGGGGCTCGGTCTTCCTGATCAACGTGCCGATCGTGGCCGTCGCCCTGGTCGCGATGGTCATCCTGGTGCCCGACTCGAAGGACCCCAACCCGGGCCGTCTCGACCCCGTCGGCGTGCTGCTCTCCGTCGTCGGCCTGGTCGTGCTGATCTACGGGATCATCAAGGGCGGTCAGCTCGGCGACTTCACCCAGCCCAAGGTCTGGCTGACGATCCTGGCTGGTCTCGTGGTGATCGCCGGGTTCGTGCTGTACGAGAAGCGCAGCGACCACCCCGCCTTCGACGTCAACTACTTCCGCAACCGGCAGTTCTCCGCGTCGGTCGCCGCCATAGGACTGGTCTTCTTCGCGCTGATGGGCGTGACGTTCTTCGTCGTCTTCTACACGCAGAGCGTGCGCGGCTACAGCGCCCTGGAGTCCGGCGTGCTGCTGCTGCCGCTCGCCGCCGCCCAGATGATCTTCGCTCCACGCGCCCGGCTGGTCGTCGACCGGTTCGGCCCGCGTGCGGTGTGCGCGACGGGCCTGGCGCTGACGGCCGTCGCGTTCCTGGGCTTCCTGCTGCTCGACCAGGACACCCCGATCTGGATCCTGGAAGTGATCTTCTTCCTGATGGGTACGGCGATGGCACACGTCATGCCGCCCGCCACCGTCATGATCATGTCGTCGCTGCCGCGCGAGAAGGCCGGCTCCGGATCCGCCGTCAACAACACCTTCCGGCAGGTCGGCGGCGCGCTCGGAGTGGCCATCCTCGGCTCGCTGCTCTCCACCACGTACCGGAACGGCGTCGACGGCCACCTCGCCGGTCTCCCGGCGCCCGCCCGGCACGCGGCCGGTGAGTCCATCCAGGCGACGCTCGGCGTCGCGGAGAATCTGGGGCCCGCCGGCAAGGCCCTCGTCCAGCCCGCGAACAACGCCTTCATCCACGCCATGCACATCACCGCCATCGGCTCCGCGTCCGTCGCGGTGGTCGGCACCCTCGTGGTGCTGGCCTTCCTGCCGCGCAAGGACGCCGTGCCGGAGCAAGGCGGAGAGCGGGCCCCGGAGGCGGTCGGAGCGGAGCGATGAGCGACGCCGGGAGCGACGCCGCACCGCGCGGCCGTCCGCGCAGCGCCGCCGCCGACAGCGCGATCACCGAGACGGTGCTCCGGCTGCTGGAGGAGGGCGTCACGATCGGGGAGCTGTCCATCGAGGGCATCGCCCGTGACGCCGGGGTCGGCAAGGCCACCGTCTACCGGCGCTGGCCGGGCAAGAACGCGCTGTTGATGGACGTACTCAACTCGATCGACGAGCCGACGCCGGCACTGGCGGGGGCATCGGTACGGGACGACCTGGTCACCATGATCGACGCCATCCGGCGGCGCGGTCTGGCCAAGCGCTCCTCGGCCGTGATGCGCAACATCCTCCTGCAGTTCCAGCAGGTCCCCGAGTTGTGGAAGCAGTACCACGACACCGTGGTCGTCACCCGGCGGGACGCCATGCTCGCGGTGCTGGAGCGCGGGGTGCGAACCGGCGAGATCCGGGCCGGACTCGACCTGGAACTGCTGGGCGACATCTTCGCCGGCCCGATGCTGAGCCGGGCCATGATGCGGCCGGGCGCGTCGCTGGAGGACGGGCTCTCGGAGCTGATCGTCGACACGGTTCTGGAGGGCGCGCGCCCGCGTTGACCGCGTTGACCGATATGTACGCGTCTTGTCACAGGGGACGGTGGCGGTGGGTTCCGGTGGAACCCACCGCCCCTTCCGGCCCGTCGGTTCTTATGTCGATCCCTTAGGGTCGGCATGGCAATCGGCAAGGCAGTGAGGACCCCCCATATGACCCAGGCGCACATGACCGACGCGACCACGGACGGCCCCGAGCCGAACCGTTCGGCCTCAGGAGCGCGACGGCGCTTCGGCTGGCAGCGCGACGGCATGTGGCGCAGAGGCATCATCACCGCCGCGCTCGCGGTGATCCTGGCCCTGCTGTTGTCCTTCCACTCCGACGTACCGAACCGGATCGGCAACCTCGGCAGCCTGTTGGAGACGTTCCTGCCCTGGCTGGGCCTGGCCCTTCCGGTGCTGCTGGTGGTGGCACTGGTGCGCCGCTCGGCGACGGCGCTGATCGCCGTACTGCTGCCGGTCCTGGTGTGGTTCAACCTCTTCGGCGGACTGCTCACCGACAACGAGAAGTCCGGCGGCAACCTGACGGTGCTCACGCACAACGTGAACGCCGACAACCCCGACCCGACCGGCACCGCGAAGGACGTCATCGCCGCCGGCGCCGACCTCGTCGCGCTGGAGGAGCTGGCGGCCGGTCAGGTCCCCGCGTACCGGGCGGCGCTGGCCGGCGCCTACCCCTACCACTCGGTGCAGGGCACCGTCGGGCTGTGGAGCAAGTACCCGATCCAGGGCGTGCACGCGGTCGACATAAGGCTCGGCTGGACGCGCGCCATGCGGGCCGCCGTCTCCACCCCGCAGGGCCAGATCGCGGTCTACGTCGCGCACATGCCGTCGGTGCGCGTGAAGTTCAACGCGGGCTTCACCGCCGGGCAGCGCGACAGCGCGGCCGACGCGCTCGGGCAGTCCATCGCACAGGAGTCGCTGACCAAGGTCGTGCTGCTCGGCGACCTCAACGGCACCATGAACGACCGCTCGCTGGCGTCCGTCACCTCACAGATGCGCTCCACGCAGGGCGCGGCGGGCAACGGCTTCGGCTTCAGCTGGCCGGCCGACTTCCCGATGGCCCGGATCGACCAGATCATGGTCAGGGGCATCGAGCCGATGTCGTCCTGGACCCTGAAGAAGACGGGCAGCGACCACCTGCCGGTCGCCGCCCGCCTGCAGATGTGAGCCGGGGGAAGGTCAGTTCTCCGCGCGGCCGGTCTCGCGCCACCGCGAAGTGATCGGCAGCCGCCGGTCCTTGCCGAAGCCCTTGGCCGAGATCTTGGTGCCCGGCGGGTACTGCCGGCGCTTGTACTCGGCCGTGTCGGTCAGCTTCAGGATCCGGGTCACCAGCTCCGGGTCGAAGCCCGCGCCGATGATCGCGTCCCGGCCCTGGTCCCGGTCGACGTAGAGCTCCAGCACCCGGTCGAGCACGTCGTAGTCGGGCAGTGAATCGGTGTCGACCTGGCCGGGGCGCAGTTCGGCGCTGGGCGGCTTGCTGATCGAGTTCTCCGGGATCGGCGGGGTCCCGCCCTTCGCCGCGGCCGACGCGTTCCGCCAGCGGGCGAGCCGGAAGACCGTCGTCTTGTAGACGTCCTTGATGGGCCCGTACGCGCCGACCGAGTCGCCGTACAGGGTCGAGTAGCCGACGGCCAGCTCGCTCTTGTTGCCCGGTGCGAGCACGATGTGGCCCTCCTGGTTGGAGATGGCCATCAACGTGGTGCCGCGCAGCCGGGACTGCAGGTTCTCCTCGGCGAGGCCGGTGAGCCCCAGCGCCGCCATGTACGCGTCGAACATCGGCGCGATGGGGACGGTCCTGAGGTTCAGCCCGGTGCGGCGGGCCAGTTCCTCGGCGTCACCGATCGAGTGCTCCGACGAGTACCGGGACGGCATGGCGACGCCGTAGACGTTGGCGGGTCCGAGCGCGTCGCAGGCGATGGCGGCCACCAGCGCGGAGTCGATGCCGCCGGACAGCCCGATCAGCACCGACCGAAAGCCGTTCTTCGTGACGTACGCGCGCAGGCCCGTGACGAGGGCGGTGTAGACCTCCTCGTCGTCGGTCAGCCGCTCCGCGTAGCCGCCGGCCACCTCCGGCTCGTAGCGCGCGACCGGCTCGGTGGAGAGGATGACGTGCTCGATCTCCAGGCCGTCGTCCAGGACGCCGGACGGCACCGCGCCCGCGGCGGGCAGCTCCAGGTCGACCAGTACACAGCCCTCCTCGAACTGCGGGGCGCGGGTGATCACTTCGCCGGCCGCCGAGACCACGATCGAGTCCCCGTCGAAGACCAGCTCGTCCTGGCCGCCCATCATCGCCAGATAGGCGAGGGTGCAGCCGGCCTCCTGGGCGCGCTTGCGCACCAGCTCCAGACGCGTGTCGTCCTTGTCCCGCTCGTACGGCGAGGCGTTGACCGACAGCAGCAGCCCGGCGCCGGCGGCGCGGGCGGCGGGCACCCGGCCGCCGTCCTGCCACAGGTCCTCGCAGATCGCGAGCGCGACGTCCACCCCGTGCACCCGGATCACCGGGAGGGTGTCACCGGGGACGAAGTAGCGGAACTCGTCGAAGACGCCGTAGTTGGGAAGGTGGTGCTTGGCGAAGCGCAGCGCGATCCCGCCGCGGTACAGCACCGCCGCCGCGTTGCGCGGCGACCCGGCGGGCTGCCCGTAGCGCGGCTGGGCCTTCTCGCTGCGGTCCAGATAGCCGACGACGACGGGCAGTTCCCCGAAGCCCTCGGCGGCCAGCCGGCCGGCGAGCTCGGCCAGCGCGGACCGGCTGGCCTCGACGAAGGACGACCGCAGCGCGAGGTCCTCCACGGGGTAGCCGGTCAGCACCATTTCGGGGAACGCCACCAGGTGGGCTCCACGCTCGGCCGCATGCCGGGTCCAGTGCACGATCGACTCGGCGTTCCCGGCGATGTCACCGACGCAGGAGTCGATCTGATTCAAGGCGAGGCGAAGTTGAGGCACCCCTCCACTGTAATCGTCACACCGACGCGATGTCCTGGCGGAGAGGCGTGTCCGGCAGCACATCGCGTCGGCCCGACACGTCGCGCACCCGTGTCCCGCAGGGCTCCGTCAGGATCCGTCAGGCGCCGGATCCGTCCCGGGTCCGCAGCCAGACGGCCGTGTCCGACGGCAGCAGATCGCCGGTGAGCGGACCGCTGGCCAGCAGGACGGTGGTGTCCACCGGTAGCGCGACGGCCTGGTCGGAGAGGTTGACGACACAGGTGAAAGCGTCCGTCCGGCGGAACGCCAGCACCCCCGCGGCACTCCCCAGCCAGCGGATCGGACCGTCCCCGAGACCGGGCTCGGTCGCCCGGAGCCGCAGCGCGAAACGGTAGAGCTCCAGCATCGAGTCGGCGTCACCGGTCTGCGCCCCGGCCGAGCGGTCCGCCCAGTCGGCGGGCTGCGGCAGCCACGGCGGCCGCGCCGAACCGTCGGGACTGAAGCCGAACGGCGACTCCTTCCCCGACCACGGCATCGGGACCCGGCAGCCGTCCCGCCCCGGCACGGTGCCGCCGGAGCGCAGGTACATCGGGTCCTGCAGCCGCTCGGCCGGTATGTCCTCGACCTCGGGCAGCCCCAGCTCCTCACCCTGGTAGATGTAGACCGAGCCCGGCAGCGCCAGCGTCAGCAGTGCGGCGGCGCGCGCCCTGCGGGTGCCGAGCACCAGGTCGGTCGGGGTGCCGTGGGCCTTGGTCGCGAAGTCGAAGCCGGTGTCGGAGCGGCCGTAACGGGTCACCGTGCGGGTGACGTCGTGGTTGGCCAGCACCCACGTGACGGGCGCGCCCACCGGCTCGTGCGCGGCGAGCGTCGTGTCGATGGACGCGCGGAGCAGACCCGCGTCCCAGGGGCACGACATGAAGTCGAAGTTGAAGGCGGTGTGCATCTCGTCGTGCCGCAGATACCGCGCGAACCGCTCCGCGTCGGGCATCCACACCTCACCGATCAGCGCGCGGCTGCCGGGATAGGAGTCGGCGATCCGGCGCCAGGAGCGGTAGATGTCGTGCAGCTCGTCGCGGTCGTCGTAGGGGTGCGGGCCGTCCCGCTCCTCGGTCAGGTCCGGCAGGGCCGGATCCTTGACGGGCAGGCTCGCGGAGTCGATGCGCACCCCCGCCGCGCCCCGGTCGAACCAGAAGCGCAGCACGTCCTCGTGCTCGCGCCGCACGTCCGGGTGCTCCCAGTTCAGGTCCGGCTGCTGGCTGTCGAAAAGGTGCAGATACCAGTCGCCGGGGGTGCCGTCCTCGTTCACGGTCCGCGTCCAGGGCACCCCGCCGAACTGGGACGGCCAGTTGTTGGGCGGCAGTTCGCCGTGCTCGCCGCGGCCGGGCCGGAACCAGAAGCGTTCTCTGGCCGGACTGCCGGGGCCGGCCGCCAGCGCCTCGACGAACCACGGGTGCGCCGACGAGACGTGGTTGGGGACGATGTCGATGATGCTGCGGATCCCCAGGTCCAGTGCCTCGGAGATGAGCTTCTCGGCCTCGGCCAGGGTGCCGAACACCGGGTCGATGTCCCGGTAGTCCGCGACGTCGTAGCCGCCGTCGAACATGGGGGAGGGGTACCAGGGGTTGAACCAGAGGGCGTCGACGCCCAGCTCGCCGAGGTACGGCAGCTTGGCCCGGACACCGGCGAGGTCTCCGATCCCGTCGCCGTTGCCGTCGGCGAAACTACGCGGGTACACCTGGTAAATGACCGCGTTGCGCCACCAGTCGCCCGCAGCGGGGTGGTGGTCGGAGACGGGCGGGCGGGTGTCTGCCACGGAGACGTCCTTTCGGGCAGGAGGGACCCCGCCGCCGGCCATTCAGCGGGGATGGGGCATGGGACCGGCGGCGGAGTTCTGAGGGGTGCAGTCCAGGTGAAGCGCTGGTCAGCCCTTGAGGCTGCCCGCGGTCAGGCCGGACATGATGTTGCGCTGGAAGAGCAGGAAGATGGCGATCGTCGGCAGGGCGGAGATGGCCAGCGCGGCGATCAGGACGTTCTGCGGCACGCCCTGCGACAGGGAGTTGATCCCGATGTTGATCGGCTGCTTGTCCGTGTCGGGCTGCACCAGCATCGGCCAGAGGAAGTCCTTCCACACGTTGACCACCGCGAAGATGGACACCACACCGAGGATCGGTCTGGACATCGGCAGCACGATCGACCACAGGGTCCGCAGCGGGCTCGCCCCGTCGATCGCCGCCGCGGACATCAGGTCCTCGGGGATCGAGTCGAAGAACCGCTTCAGCAGGAAGATGTTGAACCCGTTGGCGACGGTGGGCAGCCAGATCGCCCAGGGCGTGCCGATCAGATTGATGTGCAGCAGCGGCAGGTCGAGCACGGTCAGGTACTGCGGCACGATCAGCACGGCGGCCGGGATCATCAGCGTGGCCAGCATCATGCCGAGGATCAGATTCCCCAGCACCGGCCGCAGCTTGGAGATCGCGTAGGCCGCGGCCACGTCGAAGACCAGCTGGAAGGCGAGCGCGCCGAAGGCGTAGTACATCGTGTTGAACAGCAGCCGGGCGATCTTCAGCTGGCTCCACGCCGTCTTGTAGGTGCCCGGCTTCGGGTCCTTGGGAAAGAGCGTCGGCGGATTCTGGAGCACTTCCTGCGCGGATTTGAAGCCGCCGGAGACCATCCAGTAGAGCGGCCCCAGGAAGACCAGGGTGAAGACCACGACGGTCAGCGAGAGAACGGTCCAGTAGATGAATTTCCCGCGGGGCCTGTTCAGCGCGGCCGCGGATATCAGGGTGCGCTGCTGCGGTTGGTTCGCTGCCATGTCCTTCTCCCCGTCCTAGTCGCTGTTGCGGCTGAGCCGCGCGTACAGGCCGGAGAATCCGCCGAGTACCACCAGCATGATGAGTCCGAGCGCCGAGGCGCTGCCGAAGCTGTCGTAGCGGAACGCGTACTGGTACACCATGTAGACCACGGTTCCGGTGGAGTTCTCGGGGCCGGCGCCGCCGGTGAGCAGATAGACGTTGGTGAACTCCTGCATCGTCGCCACGATCTGGAGCAGCAGCATCAGCGACAGGACCGGCCTGGTCTGCGGGATGGTGATGTGCCAGATCTTGCTCAGCAGCCCGGCGCCGTCCAGGTCGGCGGCCTCGTACAGCTCACCGGGCACGTTCTGCAGGGCGGCCAGGTAGATGAGGGTGGCGCCGCCGGCGCTCATCCAGGTGGCCGCGATCACCACGGAGATCATCGCGGTGCTCGACGAGTCCAGCCAGGCCTGTTCCGGCAGGTGCAGGAAATGCAGGATGTGATTGAAGAGGCCGTATTCCGGGTTGTAGAAGTACTTGAAGAGCAGCACCCCGGCGACCGGTGGCAGCATCACCGGCAGATACACCAGGATGCGCAAGTACGCCTGGGCGTGCCGGAATTCGTTGAGGACGATGGCGATGACGAACGGCACCGCGAATCCGATCACCAGCGCGTACAGCGTGAACTGCATCGTGTTGCGCCAGGCCGGCCAGAAACCCGGGTCGTTCCAGACCGTTTCGAGGTTCTTCCAGCCCACCCAGGTGGTCTCGCCGCGCTTGGTCTTCTGGAAGCTCATGATGACTTCGCGGACCATCGGATACCAGGAGAAGAATCCGAAGCAGAGCACCGCGCCGATCATGAATGCATGCGCCTGCAGATCGCGGCGCAGTCTCCGGCCGAACCCCGCGCGGGCGTTCCCGTCCGGAAGTCCCGGACGGCGCCGGGAACCTCTCGGCGATGCATGCCCGGAACCGCGTTCTGCCTTGTTGTGGGAGACGGTGGTCGCCGTCATGAGAACTCCTCGACTGGGGCCGGGGGCATCCCCGGTGGGCACAGCTGCTGATCGGCGGACGGTTGCCGCGGTGCGGGGGCCGGCGCTCCGGCCGGCCCCCGCGCTCGCTGCTACTGGCTGGCGGCCAGCAGCGTGTTGACCTGCGTCTCAGCGGTGGAGAGGAGCTTGCCGATGTCGGCGTTCTTGTTGGTCAGCGCACCCGACATCGCGTTGTCCAGGACCGTGTAGATCTTCTGGGCGTTCGGCGGCTCGGGCTTCACCGGGACCTGGGCGGCCACGTAGGTGGCGAAGTTCTCCACCGGTACGGTCGCGTTCGCGGTCTTGGTGGAGGTGTCCTTGTCCTTGGACGCACCGGTGAAGAAGAACGGCTGCGGCAGTCCGACCGGGATGCCGTCCGTCTTGTTGCGGGGGTAGTTGAACTGGCCCTTCTCCAGGGTCAGGAACTTGAAGTTGACCCAGGCGATGCCGGCCTTGATCTGGTCGGGCGTGGACGACTTCTTGAACATGTAGTCGGCGCCGCCGAACAGCGAGGTTTTGCCGCCGGGGATCGGCGCCATGCCGAGGTCCTCGAACTTGGCCTGGTACTGCTGGACGACGAGCGGGATGTCGTCAGGAGCACCGACGTACATACCGACCTTGCTGGTGCCCATGGCCTTCTGGACGTCGCCCCACGCGAGTCCGGGGGTCGCGGGCAGGCTGTTGTCGGTGAAGCGCATGTCGTGCAGGGTCTGCAGGAGGGTCTTGCTCTCGTCGGTGTTGAAGGCGGCCTTCTTGCCGTCCTCGGAGGTCACCTGGCCCCCGAGCCCGTAGAGCTCCGAGGTGAAGTGCCAACCGCCCTGGTTGCCGCCGGCGTTCTCGATGAAGCCGTGGATGCCCTGGCTGCCCAGCTTGTCCTGGATGGTCTTGGCCGCGGCCCGCACGCCTTCCCAGGTGGTCGGGGGCTTGTTGGGGTCGAGCCCGGCCTGGGAGAAGATCTTGCGGTTGTAGATCAGGCCCATCTGGTAGTTCGAGGTGGGCAGGCCGTACAGCTTGCCGCCGTCCTTCAGCACGTTCATGACGTTGGGGTCGATGTCGTTGAGGTTCGGGACGGTCTCCGGCGTGACGTACGGAGTGATGTCAGCGGCCTGACCCGCGTCCAGAACCTGGTCCTTGTCGGTCATGTACGTGTAGAAGGTGTCTGTTTGCGTGCCGCCCTTCATCATGGCCGTGAACTTGGCCGGATCCTCGCAGGGGAATCCGTCCTTGCTGTTCACCGTGACGTTCGGGTACAGCACCTTGAACGCGGCTATGTCGTCGACCCACTGCTTGCGCTCGGCCGCCTTCGTGGTGGGCGGCATGCAGTCGACGCTGATGGTGACCTTGGTGCTGGGATCCAGCTTGGCGCTCGCGCTCTTGTCGCCTGAGCCGGGGTCCTTGGCAGTGTCCTTGCTGTCGGAACACGCCGCGGCGGTCATACCGACGCCAGCGACGAGCACGATGGCCACCAGCGTCCGGTAGCGGTTTGTCTTCATTGATCAACCCTTCCCCTGAACCACTGCGCGACGATGCTCCGCGCTCTGAGATCTGCGAACCCTGCGCGGTTGCGTGGCGCGGGGTGTGCGCCGCCGTCTCGGGTGGGCTCAAGGTACTGAACCCGATAGATGTCCGCAAGATTTCGCGCGAAGCTCGCAAAGACACGACTTGATTACGAAGCCGTTTCCCAGTCAGTGGTGTCGGGGAGGGTTGCCAACGACTGCCGGAGCCGGACCGGCGCTATCTGCTGGTCGCTTCCACCCCCGGCTGCTGGGGCTGTGCGGCCCGCGGCGCGGGACCCGTGGAGCCGCGTACGACGAGCTCGGGCTCGAAGAGCAGCTCGTCGTGGTCGACCGGAGTGCCGCTGATCTGACCGCTCAGCAGGTCGACGGCGGCCCGGCCCATGGCTTCGATGGGCTGGCGCACGGTGGTGAGCGGCGGATCGATGCAATTCATGAACATCGAGTCGTCGTAACCGATGACGGAGAAGTCCTGGGGCACCGACAGCCCGCGGCGGCGGGCGGACCGGATGGCGCCCAGGGCGATCGGGTCGCTCGCGCAGATGACGGCGGTGACGCCGCGCTGGATCAGCCGGCTGGCCGCGGCCTGCCCGCCCTCCAGGGTGAACAGCGCGTGTTCGACGGCGGTGTCCGGGAGTTCGCCGCCGCGCTGCCCGATCCAGCGGCGGGCCGCGGCGAGCTTGCGGCGCGACGGAACGTGGTCGGGCGGGCCCAGGATCAGGCCGATCCGCTCATGGCCGAGCGACGCGAGATGGGTCATCCCCTGTTCCACGGCGACCGCGTCGTCGCAGGACACCCTCGGGAAGTCGAGATCGTCGATGGCGGCGTTCATCAGCACGGTGGGCAGATTGCGCTCGGCGAGCCGGGCGTAGTGCTCGTGCGACGACTCGGCCTGGGCGTACAGGCCGCCGAAGAAGATCGCCCCGGAGACGTGCTGCTGCAGCAGCAACTCCACGTAGTCGGCCTCCGACACCCCGCCGACGGTCTGGGTGCAGAGCACGGGTGTGAACCCCTGCTGTGCCAGGGCGCCACCCACCACCTCGGCGAAGGCCGGGAAGATCGGATTGGAAAGCTCCGGGAGAACGAGCCCGACAAGCCGGGCACGCTCCCCGCGCAGCTGGGTCGGTCGTTCGTAACCGAGCACATCGAGTGCGGTCAGCACTGCGGCTCTGGTCGCATCGGAGACTCCGGGCTTCCCGTTCAGCACTCGGCTGACGGTCGCCTCGCTCACCCCGACCTTCTTTGCCACCGTGGCAAGTCGTCGTGTCATGACGTCAACTCTAGTACAGGTTTCGCAAGTTTCTTGCGGGAAATTTGCGCCAATCCTGCAAGGTTCCGCGTCCGGTCCGGTGTCCGGGGGAGCACCCCGGACACCGGGGATCCGTTACTGCCGGTAGCCGAGGACCGTCATCATGCCCGCCTCCGCGTGGTAGACGTTGTGGCAGTGGATCATCCACAGTCCTGGATTGTCCGCGTCGAGATCGACGCTGAGTGTCCGTCCGGGCAGCACGATAGCGGTGTCCTTGCGGGCGCCGCCGCCGGTCAGCGAAAAGGTGTGCCCGTGCAGATGCAGGGGGTGCCACATCCGGGTGTTGTTCGCGATCGTCACCCGGACCCGTTCGCCCTGCCGCACGTCATGGCGGACCGCCGGATCGTAAGCCGCCCCGTCGAAGGCCCAGTTGTAGTTGGCCATGCTGCCGGTCAGCCGCAGCTCGACCGTGCGGTCCGGCGTCCGGCCGGGGTCCCGCAGCGCCACCGACGGGTCGGGCCGCAGATCGCCGGCCTGGAGGAGCTGCCCGGACAGCTCCTTCGGGCGGTCAGCGGCGGTCGGCGCCGTTCCGCCGCCGGTGCGCAGCACGTCCAGCGCCGCCGCGTCCTTCCCTTCGGCGAGGGCGACCAGCGGGAAGACCCCGTCACCCGCCGTGACCAGCACGTCGTACCGCTCGCCCATGCCGATCAGCAGCGCGTCGGTCGCGGCGTGCACGACGGGGTAACCGTCGGTGTGCGTGATGGTCATCCGGTGCCCGCCGAGCGCGACACGGAAGGCGGTGTCGCCGCCCGCGTTGACGAAACGGATCCGGATCCGGTCGCCGGGCTTGGCGGTGAAGCCGCGCGGGGCTTGCGGGGTGCGCCCGTTGACGAGGTAGTACGGGTACTTCACATCGCCCGGGTCGCCGCCGAGCAGCTCGCTGGTGGCGCCCGTCAGCATCCGGCTGGGCCCGGCCGGGTCCCCGCTCGCCGGGCCGTCCATCCCTTCCATGCCGTCCATGCCGCCCATGCCGGAGTGGTCCGTCCCGCTCTGGCCGCTGCCGTCGGCGGCCGTGGTGCTCGCGCCCTTGGTGAGCTCGGCGAGGACCGCGTCCGGGGTGCTGCCGTCGACCCCGTCCACCCAGTCGTCCAGGACGACGACCCACTCCAGGTCGTACTGCAGCGGCTCCTTCGGGTCCTCGACGATGAGCGGCGCGTAGAGCCCGCGGTCCAGCTGCACGCCGGTGTGCGGATGGAACCAGTACGTGCCGGGCCGGGCGACCGCGAAGCGGTACGCGTAGTCGGCGCCGGCCTTGATGACGGGCTGGGTCAGCCCCGGTACCCCGTCCATGTCGTTGCGCAGGGCGAGGCCGTGCCAGTGCGCGGACGTGGCCTGCGGCAGATGGTTGGCGAGCGTCGCGGACAGGGTGCCGCCCGCCGTCACCCGGATCTCCTTGCCGGGCAGTTCGCCGTCGTACGTCCAGGTCTTGACCGTGGGCCCGCCGAGGTCCACGACGCCTTCGACGGCGGTCAGCCGGACCTCGCTGACCGGACCGCTCCCGGCTCGCGCCTTCTCCGCGGCGACGACCTCGGGGCCGTCGGGCGCGAGGTATCCGTCGCCCGCGGACTGGGAGTTGCCGTGCCCGGGATGTCCTGACGTGGCGGCTCCGCCGGAACAGGCGGCGAGCAGGCCGCCTCCGGCGACGGCGATTCCCGCGCCGAGCACGGCGCGGCGGTGGTAGGTACGCATGCTGAATACACCTCATGGGTGTCGATGGATGGGCAGGACGGACCGCGTGACCGGTCCCGGGGCACAGGCTCCGGGGCGGGCGGGCGGCGTCCTATATGCGCAGCACCGGCAGACGGGAGAGGGGTATCCGTGGGGGCGGCGGCCACGGCCACCTGCCCCGGGGGAGAAGGGAGCGGGCCGCCGCGACGGAGCCGGGCAGCGGGCCGGCGAGCAGGCCGAGGGCGGCGAGCAGGCCGGCGAGCAGGACGGCGGTGGCGGTGCCGAGCACGGCCAGGCAGACCGTCAGCGGGCTCGTGTCGTGCGCGGGCCGGTGCGCGGGGGCCGCCTCGTGCGCGGGCCGGTGCGCGAGTGCCGGCTCGTGCGCGGGTGCCGGCTCGTGCCGGTCGGCACCCGTTTGCGCCATTCCCATCGCATGAGGGGAGGCGCCATGCTGGGAGGCCCGGTCCACCGCGGCGGACCGCGTCCCCTGATGGCCGCCGCCCGCCGGATGGCCCACCGTGTGCATGGCGAAAATCCCGAGGAGGAGAGCGGCGAACAGCAGCATCCGGCGCGTCATCACATACCCCTCTCCGGTATCGGAACCTGACAGGACCCTACACAAGCGCACCGACAACTGGGCGTTGGTCCCCACAGGTGTCCGACGGATCACCGGCGCCCGTTACGCAGGGCGCAAAACAGCAGGCAGTATGGGCACAGCAGTACGCCCCCACCGGCTCGTGCGTTCGGACGAGGTCCGAAACGTGCCAGAAACCGTGTGGTGGGATGCTCATGTGCCCCGAGGTGCCCCGCGGCGCGGGAGCAGGCAGCCTGATCAGCGAGGATGGGTGGAAATGGATAAGCAGCAGGAGTTCGTGCTCCGTACGCTCGAAGAGCGCGACATCCGCTTCGTACGGCTGTGGTTCACCGACGTGCTCGGCTATCTGAAGTCGGTCGCCGTCGCCCCCGCCGAACTGGAGCAGGCCTTCGACGAGGGCATCGGCTTCGACGGCTCGGCGATCGAGGGCTTCGCCCGGGTCTACGAGTCCGACATGATCGCCAAGCCCGACCCGAGCACGTTCCAGATCCTGCCGTGGCGCGCCGAGGGCCCCGGGACCGCGCGGATGTTCTGCGACATCCTCATGCCGGACGGCTCGCCCTCGTACGCCGACCCGCGCTACGTCCTCAAGCGCGCACTGGCCAAGACCTCCGACCTCGGGTTCACCTTCTACACCCACCCCGAGATCGAGTTCTTCCTGCTCAAGGACAAGCCGCTCGACGGCAGCATCCCCACCCCCGCCGACAACTCCGGCTACTTCGACCACACTCCGCAGAACGTCGGCATGGACTTCCGCCGCCAGGCGATCACCATGCTGGAGTCGATGGGCATCTCGGTGGAGTTCTCCCACCACGAGGGCGCGCCCGGCCAGCAGGAGATCGACCTCCGCTACGCCGACGCCCTGTCCACCGCCGACAACGTCATGACGTTCCGGCTGGTGATGAAGCAGGTCGCGCTGGAGCAGGGCGTGCACGCGACCTTCATGCCCAAGCCGTTCTCGGACTTCCCCGGCTCGGGCATGCACACCCACCTCTCCCTCTTCGAGGGCGACCGCAACGCGTTCTACGAGTCCGGCTCGGAGTTCCAGCTCTCCAAGGTCGGCCGCTCCTTCATCGCGGGCCTGCTCAAGCACGCCGGCGAGATCTCCGCGGTCACCAACCAGTGGGTGAACTCCTACAAGCGCATCTGGGGCGGCTCGCAGCGCACCGCGGGCGCCGGCGGCGAGGCCCCCTCGTACATCTGCTGGGGCCACAACAACCGGTCCGCGCTCATCCGCGTCCCGATGTACAAGCCCGGCAAGACCGGCTCCACCCGCGTCGAGGTCCGCTCCATCGACTCCGGCGCCAACCCCTACCTCGCCTACGCGGTCCTGCTGGCCGCCGGCCTGAAGGGCATCCAGGAGGGCTACGAACTCCCGCCCGGCGCCGACGACGACGTCTGGGCCCTCTCCGAGGCCGAACGCCGCGCCCTGGGCATCGAGCCCCTCCCGCAGAACCTGGGCGAGGCCATCACCCTGATGGAGCGCAGCGAACTGGTCGCGGAAACGCTCGGCGAGCACGTCTTCGACTTCTTCCTCCGCAACAAGAAGCAGGAGTGGGAGGAGTACCGCTCCGAGGTGACGGCGTTCGAGCTCCGCAAGAACCTTCCCAACCTGTAGGCGCAGGTCAGAGGGCTTCTCTCTCGCTGTAATGACGTCCGGGCCAGCGGCACTCTGCCGCTGGCCCGGAGTCGTCTCACTGCCCCTGGGCCGTCTCTGGGCCGTCCGGCACGGATCCGACGGCTTCGTAGACGCTGTCGACGGCCTTCCGAGTCCGCCCCTCGCTGCTGGGCATCAGGTGTGTGTAGACCCGGAGCGTGAACCCCGGATCGCTGTGTCCGAGGTAGTGGCTGAGAGCCTTCACGTTCTCGCCGGCGTCCAGCAGAACCGAAGCGTAGAAGTGCCTGAGAGCGTGCATGCCGTGCTCGCGGGCCGCTTCGTGTGTCTCGCCCTTCTTCGGTACCGGGATCACCCCTGCGGCGACGAGGGCGGGTTTCCACATCCGGGTGTTGAAGTCGTTGCGCCGGACCGCGCCCCCATCCGTCCTGGAGAACAGGAGCCGCTTGGTCAGGGGCGGGCCGTCCGGCGTGAGCCAGGGGAGCGTGACCGCGGCGGGCGGGAAGCGCTCCGCGTGAGCCTTGAGCACGCGCCCCACATGCTCGGGCAGCGGTACGTCACGTTCCTTGCCGCGCTTTGGCGGCGCGAACACCAGCTTTCCGTTGATCAGCTTCACCTGGTAACCCACGTGCAGCCAACCGGTTCGGAATCCGACCGCGTCGATTGGCAGCCCGAAGATTTCCCCCTGCCGCAGTCCACACCCGCCCCCAAGGTCCGCCATCGCCTGAAAGCGGTCCGGCAATCCGGCCCGTACAGCGAACAGCCGATCGGCGGCCCACGGGGCGACCCGCGGGGCGGTCGATTGCGGTGCCCGGACAGATTTCGCCCGGCACGGATTCTTCGGCAGGTGTCCGTCGTCCACGGCCGCGGAGAGCACAGCCGAGACGCTGCTGAAGATGACACGCCGATAGGACGCGACAGGGAGTGCACTCTCCAGCCTGCTCAGCCACTCCCGAATGTGCTCTGGCAGGAAGGATCCGAGCGGGCGTGACCCGATGTATGGAAAGGCATGCAGGCGGAGTTGCACCTCCACCACCGTGCGGGTGGTCATATCCGTGGCCTGCGACGCAATCCACTTCTCTCCGTACTGCTGGAAGGTGGTTCGGCCGGCAGCCGGGTCGATGTACTGCCCGCGCGACATGTCCGCTTCAATCCGCGCGAGCCACTGCTCCGCCTGCCGCTTCTGCTTGTCGGGGAAGGACTGGCTCTTCTCGGTGCCGTCCGGCCCGACGTACCGGGCCCGGTAGCGGAGCCCGATGCCGTAGCGGTCGCTCTTGACGCGGCGGGGAACCCCAGCCGCGTCCTTCTCGGTCTTGTACCAGCGGTCTTGGATGTGGCCAGCCATGGTGAGCTGATCCTTTCGGCGTGGTCATGGAGCGGGCGTGAGCGCAGATCGGCCGGACAGCCTGTTGGCTGTCCGGCCGGTCTGGCGGTGAGGGAGGGGTGTTAGGCGGCCTCTTGCGCCATGCGTTCGGCGACCCACGCTTGAACAGTGACGGGGTCGTAGCGCAGGTGCCGGCCGACGCGAAATGCGGGCGGACCAACGCGCTTCTTACGCCAGGTGTAGAGGGTTTCGACGCTCGGAACACCGAGCAGTTCCATGAGGTCTTCGGGGGTGAGGTAGCGGTCCGGGAGGCCGCAGCGCAAAGTGGCACGCGGGTCGGTCTTGGTGGGCGTTGCCATGAGGTGGTGTCTCCCTCGATCCGGTCTCGCTATCGGGAGGGGTCTTGGCCCCCCTTCGCAGGTCCGCAACATCCGCCACGCCGCCACATTGCAGGTCAGCGGCTTGGGTTTGTGGCGGATACGTGGCGTGTGGCGGATGGGTGCCGCTACGCGGAGGCGTGCAAGGCGGGGGTTGTGTCGGGTACGGCGGTGATGTGGCGGGTGCCGGGGAGGGTTTCCGCCACAGACGCACCCCTGCTGACCTGCGATGTGGCGGACGTTGCGGATGTTGCGGATTCTGGGGAGTGGGGAGGGCAGTAGCGGGTCCAGGCGTCGGTGAGGTCGTCGGCGTAGTAGCCCTTGGGAGTGCCGTTGGCTGTGCGGATCCCGCGGGGCTTGATGGGTTTGTTCGCCGGGGTGACGTACTGGCCCAGCAGCTTGGCCAAGGCCCGGGAGGTGATGGGCTTGTCGTCCAGGTCGGCCCAGGGAGCGTCATCCATGCCCAGCAGGCATTCGAGGATGACGGCGGTGGCCACGCGGTCCGCTCCGCAGAACACCTTGTCGCGCAGGTCCGTCAGCAATCGGATGCCCAGGGACGCCTCTTCGTTGTCCTGCGCTGCACTGACTAGCTCGACGCAGGCGGCGCGGGCCCGTTCGGGCCAGTCCCCGCCGGCCGCGTCCGCCACGGCGAGGAGGGGTTCCCACACGTCGGCGGGGCGGTCGCTGACTCCGTCGGGCATCTCCGGCCACGCGTCCGCCACTGCATCCTGGACGGTACGGGCCCAGTCTGCGAGCCGGTCGCGCAGGGCGTTGCCCTGCTTCTCGTGCTGCCGTCGGCGGTAGGGCTCGCAGGTCTCGTTGGGGGCTCGCTTGCGCATGCGGATGATGACGGAGCGGGTGAGGATCGTGTCGGGCAGGGAGCCGAGTCCGGCCATGGCTACGGCGCAGAAGGACGAGAACCAGGCGGCGGTTTGGTTGTTGCCGTCGGAGACGCAGCGCAGGGACTTGCCGCCGCGGCGGTAGCCGGAGTTGAGGAACCCGCGGACCAGTTCGTCCCCTCCTGCCTTGGGGCCGAATACGGTGTCGATCTCGTCGAAGAGCAACGTTGGGGTGCCTTCGGGTGATTCGACCAGGCGGAACAGGGCGTTGGCGGAGGCGTTGACCGTGGTGGCGGCGCGGGGGGTGAGGGTTTCCACGATCTCCAGCGCCCGGGACTTGCCCGATCCCGGTTCAGGGGAGAGGAACGCGATGCGGGCGGTGCCGTCGAAGACGTCGATCAGGTGCGCGTGGGCGTCCCACAGGGTGACGGCGACGTAGGCGGCTTCGGTGGGGAAGATGTTGAAGCGGCGGTGGAAGGCTTCCACCTCGTTGAGCAGGGCCGCCCCGTCCAGGGGGGTGGTGGGCTGCGGTGTGGGGCTGGTCATGCGGCGTGCCTCCCTTCGGCAGGGTTGCGCAGTAGGCAGGTGGTCCGGTGGGCGAGGTGTTGTTCGACGACGCGCAGGACGCCGCGGCGGGTGGTGGCGCGGCGCTCGAAGCCGCAGGTGCACCACGCGTGGGCGGACACCGGCGCTGACCACTCCTCCGGGGCGACGATGTGGATCCACGCGATCACCCACGCCGGGCCTTCGGTCGGGCTGTGCCGGTCAGGGCTGACAGGCATGGAAGGACGGCCTGCGGCCGGCGTCTTTCGAGCAACGACCGCCCGCCCGGTGGCGGGATCGGCCGGAGCCGCGTCGGGCCGTCCGACCAGGGTGAGCTGTTGGCTTTTCAGCTCCGGCCCTTGTGGGGTGCTCATGCCGTCCTCCGGGGCTGAGCGGTGCGGATGGACCAGTCCAGGGCGCTGCGCAGGGTCGAGCGGCACTGTGACGCCGGCAGCCCTGTGGACTCAGCGGCGACCTGAAAAGCCTCTTCGACAACGTGCCGGTCAAGGTCTCCCCAGGCCACGAAGCGGCCCACGGCACGTGCCGCGCGGAACAACTCCGCCTCGCGGCCACCCTCATGAGCGGCGGCCACGGCGGCGACTTCCCGTTCCAGCACCGTCTGCGCGTACCGCCCGGCCCGCTCCGGCAGGCTCACCATCACGGGCCGTGCAGCCCTCGGACGTGAGTACAGCGCCTCCTGGATCCACTCCGGGAACAGGGCGACCGGCAGCGCGTCCATCACGGCGTAGGACCCGTTCGGGGTGACACTGCCTGCGGCGACGACCTGTCCGCCCCACGCCCGGGTATCGATCTTCAAGCGCTCGTTGTGTGTGCTGCCCAGCCGGACCCCGTCCGGGGCGGTGAAGTACAGGTGTTGTCCGCCGCGTGCGGTCCGGGTCCGGTAGGTGGCAGGGACGGGGTGTCCGGCGCGCTCGCAGAGCGCTTGGAAGGTCGTCACGCCGGAAGGCGTGCCCTTCGGCTCTTTGGGCTTGGGCATGTCGAGATCCACCACGACCAGCCCGGAGGGGCCGGTCGCGATTCCGACGTTGAACGCGCCGGTAGCCCAGGCGGTGCGGAGGCGGGCGGGGTCGGTGGTGGCGCGTTGCTCCCACTTGCGGTGACCGGTCGTGCAGTCGCCGGTGCGGGGGCAGCGTTGTTCGCCGTGCAGGGCGGGGGGTTTGTCGCCGGGGCGTAAGGGGATGACGTGCCAGCCTCGTGCGGCTGCTTCCAGGGCTGCATGTAGCAGCGCCCGGGCAGGGTCTTGGGTCATGCTGGAGTTCTCCTGTTCTGTGATGAGAGCGGGTGAGCCGGGGCGACCGCGCATCTTTGGCGAGAGCGGGCGGTCGCCCCGGGCGTCATTTGCGGGCGAGGCGGAGCGTGATGCCGCTTCCGATCCCGATCGGGCCGATCGCGCCGGCAACGAGCGCTGCGGTGTGTACGGCGAACTGGAACAGGGCGAGGGCGGCGGCGATGGTGCCCATGGCGCCGAGTGCCCCGGCCATGCCGACTGCGAGCGGCATCAGGTACGTGCGGGCCGAGCGGGGGGCGGGAACGGTGGTGTGGACGACGACGATCGGTCGTCCTTCGCGCTGTGCCTGGCGGTAGATCTCAGCGGGAATGTGCGGGGCGATGCCGGGCATCGGGGGCGGCGGACGATGGCGCATGGTGGTGCCTCCTCACGGGTGGTGGTGCCGGGTTGGGGCATGAGTCGGGCCGGTCTCTGGACGTGCAAAGACCGGCCCCGGTGCGCACGGCCGTCGGTCACGTTGGGTGACTTCCGGGGTGCGGGTTAGTGGGTAGTGGGTAGTGGGGTGCCCCAGTAGAAAGGGCCGTTGACGGGCCCTGGGGGCTCTACTGGGGTGTTCTAGTGGGTAGTGGGGTGGTGCCCCACTACCCACTGGCCAGTAGCCGTGTGTGGCCGTTTCAGGCGTGGTCGGGGTGGACGTAGGCCGAGTGCGGCCCGTTCTCCCGGTAGACCAACTCGCCGCGCTCGACCGCAGCTTGCAGCGCGGCCCGCACGGTCTTGCGGTCCCGCCGCACCATGTCCGCGACCGCGGCCGGCTTCATACCCATCGCCCCGGTGGACTCGATCGCGTCGATCGCTTCCGCCAACCACTCCGGCCCACCCGCAGCAGCCCCAGAGTCCTCCGCGGGCTTGAGCGCGGACAGGTTCAGCCCAGGACGCACGGGCGGCTGCTCCGTGCCCGGGTCGGGAGTCGGTTCGGCGGTGGTGCCGAACTGGTCGTCGATCTGCTGCATGAACTCCGCCGCCAACGCGTCCGCTTCACCGTTGTCTGTACCCCGCAGGGCCGACAGGTTCAGCCCGCCCCCGGCCGTAGCCGGTCGCGCCGGCTCGGCACTGGTGACGTAGGTGAGGTGGTCGCGCATCCAGTCGGTGCGGGTGGCATCCCACCGCCGCGCGTAGGCGGGGCCGGCGGCGCGGGCGGAGGCGTCGTCCAGGGTCGGGTGTCGGTCGGAGGTGGCGGCGACGATGTCGCGGATCTGGTTTGGCAGGATCCGCCAGTTCTTGAACAGCGCGACCGGTGATTCCGGGGTGCCCATGAACCCCGACCCCTTGTAGGGGGCTTGATCCACTCGCAGGCCACGGCTACCCGGGAACTGTTTGCCCAGGTCCATGCCCTCCGTCTCCCCGCCCGTGAGCGCGACCCGTACTTTCGCTTCGCGGCGGATCATGAGGTTGCCCAGGACGGATCCGGTGGCGCCGAGTGCGGTCAGGACGGTGCGCAGGCCCATGGCGCGGGCGATGCGGATGACTTCGAGGATCTTGTCCGCCAGGGGGCGCATGGTCTTGTCGCTGCTGGCCAGGATCTCCGCGCCCTCGTCGATCACGATCATGATTTGTGGGATCTTCGCGCTGATCGGGAGCAGGTCGGTGTTGGCCTGCGACATCAGGTCCTGGTACGCCATCTTCCGGTGCTTGGCGATTCTCACCGCCACGTCCAGCATGGTCAGGGCTTCTTTGTACGTTCCCGCAAGCCAGTCCACCCCGGGCCGCATGCCGTCGGTGGTCTGACCTTGGGAGTCCAGGGCCGGGCGGACCCAGGGGAGCCCGGCGGATCCGGCGTTGAGGTCGATGACCCAGGTCAGGATGTCGGTGGCGCGGGCGAACCCGGCCAGGATCACGTGCACCATGTTGGTCTTGCCCGACCCTGTCTGCCCCACCACCAACGCGCACTGCTCGCGCAGGTAAGCGCTGATCTGCTCTGCGTTCGTCCGGTAGCCCCAGGGGATGCCGGTGTAGATCGACAACGGGGCGTAGTCGGTCGGGTAGGTCAGTTCCGCGGCCAGCACGTTGGCGGTGGTCACGTCGATCAACACCCGCCCCTGGTGTACGCCGGGCATGGCGGTGGCGGTACAGCCGTGCGGCAGGTTCGCGTCCGCGCTCAACCGGGCCGACTCACCCGCGATGCGGGTGTATGTCGTGCCGCCGGGTGGGAGTTCGGCGTCGAGGGTGAACCCGGTACCGGTCGGCCACATCTCGACCGCCAACACGCGGAGCATGATCCCGCAGACCCGGTTGACCCGGTCCACCCACTCCGCGGCGATCGCCCGCCGTTCCGCGCTCAACTCCGCAGCGACCTGGCGTGCTTCGACCGCGAGGGCTTCCTCCTCGCGGGCCTCCTCGTAGAGGTTCGTTGACCGGGTGGCGGCGCCCATGCCGACGCCGATGGTGGCGAGGGATCCGATTGCGGCCCAGGTCAGGGGGCCGGTGGTCATGGCCCAGGTGGTCCAGCCGGCGGCGATGAGCCAGGAAGCGGAGCGGGCGGCGATGGTGCGGCCGGCGTTGCGCCACCGCACCCCGGCCACGGTGTGCCCTACCGCCCCGGCCACCCCGATCACCAGCGCCCAGCCGGGCGGCATCCCGGTGGACGCGCCGGTCGTGGCCACGGCAAACGCCCCGGTCGTCGCGGACAGGGCCCCGCTCACGGGGCCGTGGCCTGCTGTCCAGTCCAGCGGAATGCCTCCCGTGACCTGCTGCTTCGTTGTGCTCTTGCCGGTCGTTGCTGCCGCGCTCATACGTTCCAGCCCTTCTCGGCCTCGGGCCCGTTGCGGGGGTCCTCGTGGCGGGCGATGTCCTGCTCATGCGCCGTGCGGAACACGGCGGGCAGCTCCTCGGCCGCGGCAGCCGCGGCCATCAGGGCCTGGAAGATCTCGCCGAACCCGGCAGCGACCTCCTTCTCCAGCGGGAACTCGGTGTCGGAGCGCTCCGCGAGAATCCGCAGCGTGTTGGCCACCGCGGTCAGCGCCTCGGGAAGCTGATCGACCATGGCCAGGATCTCCATGCACCCGTCCGGCTCATAGGAACTGGCGGAGGACTCCATCTCGGAGGCGAACTGTTCGAAGTTGAACCCAGACACGTGCACTCCCTCAGGGACGATGTGCTGCGGCGTACTCGGAACATGCTGGTCAGGGCGCTCAACCTGATCGCCGACCTCATTCGGGTCCTGCTGCGCCGCGGCCTCAGCCGCGGCTGCCTCGGCCTCCTGTTGCGCACGGATCTCCGCGTCACGAGCGGCTTTGTCGCGCTGCGCGTTGGCGACGATGCGGCGGAACAGCCGGCGTCCCGGGTAGAGCAGCCACCGCCAACCCAGCCTTCGACCCAACGGTGTGGACAGTGCCCCCAGCACACCCAGCGGCGCGGCCAGCGCTGCGGCCAGGAGTCGGCGCCCCTGCATACGGGCTGCGGAGCGGGCCATCGCCCGCCGCGCCCGCCGACGTGCCGGAGCGCTACGGACCGCGGACCGCTGAGCGGCAACGGCCTGACCAGCCTGGCGGTCGCGGGCCGCACGGGTCTTGGTCGTGAGCCCGGTGCGTGCCTGGGCGGCGCGTTCCACGCCCTTGGCCAGGGTCTGAGCCGCCCGACCCCTGCTCGCAGCGTTCGCGGCGCGGCGGTCTGACTTCGCGCCCCGGCGGGTGTCAGCGACGGCCCGGCGGGCGGCGGTGGTCTGCGCGCGCTGACTGGCACGGGTCGGTGTCGCACCGTTCTGCGCGGTACGCAGCGCCTTGACCTGCGCCACCCGCCCCGCACCAGCCGACCGACCGGACCCATGCCCCGTAGTAGCGGAACGTCCAGGCCCGTTGGCCTTGCGGTGCTTGGCGCCCGCGGTCCCGCCGGGCGCCACCCCGGACGTTCCCGCCCGGGACGTGCCGGACCGGCCACGGCCCTTACCCGCGCTGCCGGAACGCGTTCCGCGGCCGGTCGCTGCGGCACGCGTCATCGTGCGCCGGCGGGCGGCACGGTCCCGGCGGGTGCGGGTAGCGGCCACCGTGCCAACGACAACCGCGCCGGTCATCGCGAGCGCCACGCCGAGCGGCCCGCCGGCCAACGCCGCGGCGGCGAACATCCCGACGGTGGTGTTAGCGCTGGTCACGGCCAGCGGCACGGCCGGAACACCGCCCGTCGTGTGGGCAACTGCGGGTGCTGCCGGGGCGGGAGTTGGAGCAGGGGCGGTGCCGGGGGATTGGGGGGTGGGGCAGCCTGCGGGACTGCTACCGGTTGTGTGCTGACCTCGGTCATGCTGAGAGCACTCCTTCGGGAGGAAAGGGGCCCGACCGTTTGCTGTAGGAGGCGTGGTCGGGCCCCGCCATCGGGGGAAAGCGCAGGTCACGCGGCGCACTGTTCGTCGGGGTACGCGCAGGGGACGCACATGCCGAGCGACGCCGGGATGCAGTACCCGGCATCGATCCGGCAGATCGGGCACGTGCGCCGGGCGGCCATCGCTTTGGCCAGCGCCGTTCGCTTGCCCGGGGTCATGGGCCGGACGGGCTTGGCGTCCGCGACCGCGTACAGGAACCCGACCAGCGGAGTGCGCCGGTAGCGCGGACGCATGATCTGCGCCCGCACCGGCTGCCCACCCGGCCGCAGACCCTGGGCCCGTAACTGCCGGCGGGTCGCCATTCCCTCGGGCGCCAAACGCCAGGGGTAGGTGGGTATGCCGTGCACCGCGCCGGTCGGGTCAAAGCAGGCGCCGTAGGCGGTCATCCGGCCATCACCTCAGCCCGCGGCGATTCGGTGGCCTGCTCGCGCAGTTCCGCGATGCGAGCGGAGATCCACCCGATCGACCAGCCGGTCTCGTCCGCCATCTGCCGGACACTGCGACCGGCCGCGATCGACTCACGGACGATCTCTCGCGCTCGCACCTCCGACGCTTTGCCCCCGTCGGTGTTCACGGACGCGGGCGGAGCGTTCACGATCTCCGGCGGGGTGTTCACGGGGTCCGGTTGCGGGTGTTCACGCACCGCGGCTTGCGCTTGCTCGCGTCCGGTTTCGAGGGCGCGTGCCTGCTGTTCGCGGGCGGTCTGTTCACGGTGTTCACGGCGCTGTTCACTCTCGCGCTCGTACTGTTCACGGCGCTGGCGGTCCTCGCGTTGCTGCTCTTCGCGGCGTACCTGATCTGCGTGTTCACGCTGTTCACGCTGTAGTTCAGCCTCGCGTTCGAAGCGTTCACGCTCCAACCGGGCTGTGTGCTCGTGCTCCTCGCGCCGGAGCCGTTCCTCCCGCTCCGCCCGTTCACGCTCGACTTGCTGTGCGTGTTCACGGGCTTGGTGTTCAGCGTGTTCACGGGCCTGCTGCTCGCGTTCACGGGTCTGCTGCGCCTGCTGTTCACGGGCCGTTTCGTCCTCGGCTCGTGAACGCTCGATCCGGTCCATGGCAGTGCTGATCGCGTGCCGGTAGGCGCGGCCGGCTTCCGCGGTGACGATCAACAGCAACGGCGCCACCGAGTGCACCGCCATGCCCACCAGGTCGTGGGCCAGTGCGCTGTTGCCCACGTTCAGCAGGAGCGTCATCAGGCCCGTCATCCAGCGCAGCACCGCCGGCCACATGCCGCCGGAACCGCCGAGGCGGGCGACCACCGCATCCAGACGGATCACGATGACCACCGCGGCGTCCACGACGAGCGGCAGGATCGGTGCAGTCCATTGCCACTCGGCCGGCGTGACGTGCTCGACTAACGGCGTGACGGTCAGCACGGAGTACAGGACCGCACCGCCGGTGATCGCCCAGGTTCCGAGGTTGAGGGTGCGCTCTACGGACTCGACCTGCGCGGACGTGAGGGAGTCCAGCATCACCGCCCCCGATCCGGGACCGGTCGCACAGTGGCACCGGCCAGCAGTAACGCCGGGGATGCGGGGTCATCGCAGGTCTGAAGGTCCTCGGTCCACCGCCAATCCTCGCCCGGGGCGAGCGTGTATCCCAGGGCGGTCAGGACCTGCTCGCGTTCGGCGAGCGTGGGGGCGGGGGCGGCGCGCTGCCAGTCATGCTCCAGCCACTCCGTCGCGTCCAGGAGCACCACGTACAGGTGCCAGCGGTCCCCGCTGTTGGTCAGCATCGCCATGGGCATCCAGGGGAGCGTTTGGGACTCCATCAGGCCACCTCCCGCGAACCGAACAGGCCCTGGTTCTCCAGCTCCCGGCGGGCCACCAGCACCCGCCGGCGGGCCCGGCGGATCCGCCGCTCATCGAACGGGGACGGTGTCCGATCCAGTACCGCAATCTGTGCGTCCAGCAACTCGATGTCCGCCAGGATCGCGGGCATCTCTACGTCGATGGCTGCAAGGTCAGCGTCGGTCGGCTCATGGTCGAACTCAGCGGCGGTAACAGCCGCCTGAACAGTGCCGATGTACCTCATGGGTCGTGGTTCCTTTCAGGGAGAACGGCCCGAACAGCGGCCCCGGTGTGCCAGCACCGGGGCCGCGTGCCGTCGTTGGGTGGGTGGAGTGCCCCGGGCGGGATTTGATCCCGCGCCCTCACGGCTGGATACCGGGGCTGAGCTGGTGATCTGCGTCATCGTTGCTGCTCTGACGCCAGCAGGGCGGCGCGTGCCGGGTGGCACCCCGCAAGGGGTGTTCTCCAGAGCCGGCACGCAGGTAAGTGGCCGCCAAGACGACATCACCCGGTCGCCACGGGGGCGGGGAATCGAACCCCGCCAATCAAGCTCACTGTTGAGTTCTCAAAGGTCAGACGCTTCCTTCGACCCCGTTTCACGGGAGGCCTCTGGGCGTTGCGGTCCTGCGGGTGCGTCAGTACAGACGACCCATGTAGGTAACATAGGTCACTTGCTTGAACGTCAAGCTACCTAGGTTGGTTTCTGTGTGTCAAGGCCTCTCGCCCCGAATGGGCAAATGACCTAGGTCGGGTACGCTCTAGGGATGGATGCGAAGCCTGAGAAGAAGCCCAACGCCAAGGAGATCGCTGCCTCGTTCCGCAACGACATCGCTGACGGGGTGTACGGCCCCGGTGCGCGGTTGCCGGGTGCCAAGGGCTACGCCGGAAAGCTCGGTGTAGCGCTCATGACTGTGCAGAACGCGTACGGACGGCTCGCGGAAGAAGGGCTGGTTGAGGGCCGGCAAGGGAGCGGCACCTACGTCGTCGATCCGGCGGCGGGGGAGCCCACTGCGCAGCAAGCGGCTTCGAGCATCCGCGAGCTTCAGGCTGAACTGACGCACGTCACGTCCGAGCTCTCCGAACTGCGTAGCCGGGTGGAAGCCCTGGAAGGCGGGTCCGTCAATCCGGCTGGACCCGCCAACTGAGCCCGTCCGTCGAATCCCGGCTGTGTTCATTTCCCCTCCTCTGCACTCAGTACGTGCGGTCTGTTGGTCTGCGTCGATAGGCTGGAAACTGCCTCTGCAACCTTTGTAACCGGGCTGCCTGACTGACCGACAGATGCTCAATGTGGCCACCCACGGGCGGTCACGTAGGCCTCATGGGGAGGATCGCGTGGGACAGCGTCCGAACGATCTGACACCGCACGCCAGCCCTCTGCACTACCTCGGCGCGGAGATGCGTTCGTGGCGGAATCAGCGCGGTCTGTCCCTGGGTAAGCTCAGCAAGCTCATCCGGTTCAACACCAGCTACATGGCCCGTGTAGAGCGTGGCGGCCAGGCTGCGTCCGTCGAGCTGGTGAAGGCGTACGACCGGGAGCTCCAAGCCGGCGACTCGCTGAACCGGATCCAGCGCTCGATCCTTGAGGGCGCCAGCTTGGATGTGCTGCTTCGTGGCCATGTGGCTAATCCGGGGACCCATGTGGCCAAAGAGCCTGTGGCCCTGGCCGCACAAGCGGTCTTAGAGGCACCGTCGGCGGAGGGGATTTCCGTCCCCGTTCGTACCGACGACGGAAGGATCATCTTCGTGTCACTGTCTCGCCGCGCCATGATCGGGGCACTCGGGGCGGGGGCCGCGCTCGCTGCCACGTCCGACTTTCCGGCAGCCGCAAGCGCTCCCCGGCAGCCCAACCTTCTGTTGTCTGGCGCGGACCCGATCGAGCACCTTCGGGAGACCCGGCGGGTGCTCATCGACAACGACAACCTGTTCGGCCCACACCGTGTGATTCCGTTGGTGCAGCAGCAAATTGCCGCCATCAAGGCGCTAAGGGCCGATAGGCGAGGCACCGACCGTCGTCAGCTCATTCAATTGCAGACCCAATACTCGGAACTCTGCGGATGGCTCTACCAGGACATTGGGGACTTTCGCGCCGCTCAACACTGGATGCATGAGGCGCTGGAGGCGTCCCACATGTCCGGCGACCCGGAATTGACCGTCTATGTGCTGGCCCGGCGCGGTCAGCTCGCAGGCGACATGCGGGACCCCGTTGAAGCCGTGGACGTGGCTGAGGCTGCCGAGGACCTGGCCGCCCCTCGTAGCCGGCTCGCAGCCGTGGCCGCGACCTATGCCGCTCACGGGCATGCCTTGCGCAACGACCCGGCAGCCTGCCAACAGGCGTACGAGCACGCACGCGAACTGCTGGGGACAATGGACAGTGACCCTGCCTCCCCTTGGGGCGTGTGGTTGGACGCTCCCTACATAGAGGTTCAGCGTGCCCACAGTCTCGCCATTCTCGGGGACCATCGCGCCGCCGCAGAGGGATTCCGTGGCGCGATCGTCAGGCTTCCCCCCGGCTATCACCGAGACCGCGGGGTCTATCTGGCCCGCGAAGCCGTAGCTCATGCTGGGGCAGGAGAAGCGGAGCAAGCGGCCACGGTAGGCGCTCAGGCCCTGAGTATCGGGATCGAGACCGGGTCCGCGCGAATCACTCAGGAGCTGGCCCGGCTCGATGGCGATCTCGACAAGTGGCGGGCGGTACCCGCCGTTGCAGACTTCAAGAGCGCGATGGACGACGCTCTGATCCACCAGACATGATCTCGGCGTCCAAGCGCCCGCACTGAACACCACATAGGAGCCCCGCCATGCCCCGCCCGTATGTGCTTCTGAGCGCCGCCACCTCGGTTGACGGCTACCTGGACGACTCCAGCGCAGAGCGTCTGCTCCTCAGCAACAGCGCCGACTTCGACCGGGTGGACCAGGTGCGCGCGGAGTCGGACGCCATCCTCATTGGTGCCGGCACGATGCGCGCCGACAATCCGCGGTTGCTGGTCAACAGCGCGGAACGTCGTGCCGCCCGGGTCGCTGCGGGCAAGCCTGAGTACCCGCTGAAAGTCACCGTCTCGGCGAGCGGCAACCTCGATGCCGACTTCAAATTCTGGCACCACGGCGGCGAGAAGCTGGCCTACACAACAGACACAGGAGCGGAGAAGCTGCGCGAGCGCCTGGCAGGTCTGGCCGACGTTGTGTCCACCGGTGCTGATATCGACTTCGGCAGGCTTCTCGATGACCTGGGAGCCCGGGGAGTTGAGCGGCTGATGGTTGAAGGCGGCGGACAGATCCACACTGCGTTCCTCTCGCAGGGCCTCGCTGACGAGATTCACCTTGCCATTGCGCCACTTGTCGTTGGGGACCCTCAAGCTCCCCGGTTCCTCCAGGCTGCCAACTATCCTGGCGGGTCCACACGCCGCATGCACCTGGCGGAGGCTCGGACTATCGGTGACGTAGTGCTGCTCCGTTACCTTCCCAAGCAGGAGAGCAACGAGTGACAACGACCGACGATCGACGCTGGATGACCGCAGCAATCGAACTGTCCCGCCTTTGTCCGCCAGCGGAGGGCGCCTACTCGGTGGGAGCCATCATCGTTGACGAACACGGCGAGGAGATGGCGCGCGGATACTCACGCGAGACCGATCCGCACGTACACGCCGAGGAGTCAGCCCTCGCCAAGCTCGCGCCCAATGACCCGCGGCTGCCGGGAGCCACCTTGTACAGCACCTTGGAGCCTTGCAGCCAGCGGAAGTCCCGTCCTCTCTCCTGCACACAACTGATTCTGGCGTCCGGGGTGCGAAGGGTCGTCATCGCGTGGAGAGAACCGCCCCTGTTCGTCGGCGATTGCATCGGGGTGGAGACGCTGCGCAACGCGGGTGTCACGGTGGTCGAACTATCGGATATGGCTGCCCAGGCGCGTGCTGTGAACGCGCATCTTCCTGGCCTGGGTAAGTAGACAATCAAGGATATTCACTTACTCAATGCGAGGGCCCTAGTCGGAAACGAGGAACTGGAATTGTGGAGAACGTCCCCTCGCGCCATTGGGTCCATGAGCAGGTCCTCGTTCTCCTTCTAGCTTTTGGCAAGCTCCCAAGCCTCAAAAATGCTCGCCTGTTCATTTTCCCGATGCTCCGAAACTCGGGCCAGTAGTGTGGTGACATAGTCGCTATGTCCGCCATTGTCCATAACTAGGAGGAGTGGTGCTATTTCCGCTGCAGGCCGAGACTCTGCAATTTTCGCAAGCATTTTCGACCTCTCATCATCGCCAAGTCTCGTTAGGAGATTGACCAGTGGTACGGAGTCTCGGCGGGCGGCACATTCATCCTCGATCAGAAGTGCCCAGGACTCCCAGTTTTCGCGTTTTGGGGTCTCGAGGAACTCGGCGATATCTGTGCCCGTTCCGAACCACGCGAAATGCCAGAACGCCCTCGTGAGAAGGTCTTGGGCGTTGTGGCTTGCATGCTTTTCTTCAATCGAATGGATCAATTCTTTGACGAAGTCAAGGCCTCTGATGATCGCTGCAGACCCCAGAAGCTCTCCGGCGATATTTGTTTTTCCCATTTCTGTAAGACTCCAGCAAATTGCTTGAATCTGATCGAGCGACCCGTATTTTGCAATGGCGGTTTTCGTCTCCAGGGAAGCAACTGTGGCTCCTCTTGCCTCGAGGCGTAGCCAGTCGCGCAAGATGGCACCCTCGTTGCCGCTAGCCATTTTTTTACGCCAAGAATTAGCTGTATTGGCTTTCTGCTCCTGGGCCTCTGCCAATGGACGACTCACGCGTTGAGATGCAGAACTGTTCTCCGTCATCATGGATTCGATCTGTTGCCTCAGTTCATCTACAACTGATTTGGCCTCCTCTGCTGATCTCTGTGCCTCCTCCAGTTCGCTCGCTTCTCTCGCTTCTTGACCAGCCTGAGTTGCCTCCTCGGCCTCCGCAAGCCGCTGTTCCAAGGTCTGGCACCTATCCTCGGCCTGGCGACTTGCCTCTTTCGCCTGCCTCAGTTCACCCCGCAACAGTGCGACTTCTACCCGTAGGCTGTCGAGCTCCTGCGCGGCTGAGTCTTGGAGCAAGGCCAGCTCGGACACATGGGATTCCTGCTCTTGCAGGTCATTTTCCCAACGTGACGTCAACTCCAGTTGCTTGGATTCCAGTTGCGCAATCCTTTGCTCGCGGGCCGCAAGCCCTTCCATTAGGACTTGTTCGCGGATTCCTGCCTGTCGAACGCGCAGGTCAGCATCTTCCAATTGATCTTGGAGTCGCTGTACTTCATACAGCCGCTTGTTGCTTGTTTGAAGGGCCCGCCTATGTGATTTTCGAATATGGCCGACTACTTCAGCGTTGACCGGAACTCTCCGATCTTTCGCTACTTCGATGAACAGCTCAGTGATGAAATCCCATGGCGGAACTCTCGTTCCGTTGAGGTACCGGGAGACGGCTCCAGCATTCCTGTGCGTGCGCGTCGTATACCTTCGAACTGAGATGTTCAACGCTGCGAAAACCTCGCGCAAGCGTTCTGCTAGCTGAGCCGCCTCCTGGGGTACCTCGTCGCCGAGTGGGCGGAGAGTATATGGACTGTCAGTCAAGTCGGCAGCCTCGATCACGAGTTGGGTGTTGCCAGAGACCTGGCAACGCGTTCCAGTAGCGGCAACACCATCTGGCACGGCCACAGTTGATCGAAGGCGCCACTCGGCGCCTTCTGGGACAACCTTAGGGTGTGGCTTGGTGTCAGAGATGACTTTTCCGCAGGGTCCGCGAGTGCAGGGCGAGCTTGAGATCGTGGCTGCTCTAGCCACCGTCCTCTCGTGGGTGCAGTCGCAGCCTTCTCCCTCTGCGGCCGCGGCGGCCATGGCGGTGATCGTGCTGCTCCTGATTGCGATGTCGGGTGGTGTTGCCTAGCTCAGCGTCGGTTGTTGGCGGGCACAGCGGGGCTCCTACCGGATCAAGGTGGGGCCCCGCCTTTCGTTCTACGCATACTCAATAGATGCCGGGGAGCGCGGGCCACGAGTGGGCATGAGCCTGCCGCTGATCGGGCGCATGACACCGAGGACGGCATCAACTGGACTTCACTTCCCCAAGTCGGTATCGGGGGAGTGGACCTCGTCTCAGGGCAATTCACGGCTGTCTGGGCCGTCGGTGGGCCGTCAGAGGGCGACCGGCGACCACCAGCAATGACCAACGACGCCTCCTGCCGTGCTGGTGGGGGCAGGGTCGAAGGAAGGAGCGACTGGTGAGCCGAGAGGCAAATGACTTCCTCCGCAACAAGAAGCAGGAGTGGGAGGAGTACCGGAGCGAGGTCACCGCCTTCGAGCTCCGCAAGAACCTGCCCAACCTGTAAGGGGGAGTCACCTCCCTGACGGCATCCGGGCCGGCGGCGTCATGCTGTCGGCCCGTTGTCGTTGGTGCGGCTGCCCCTGGTGGCTACGGGGCCGGCTCGATGTTCTGGTTGGCGTGGAAGAGGTTGTTCGGGTCGTAGGTGTGTTTGATCGACGCGAGCCGGTCGTAGTGGTCGCCGTAGGTGGCTCTGACGCGGTCCTGGCTCTCGCCGGCGCCGATGAAGTTGACGTAGCCGCCGCCCATGGAGTGCGGGTGCAGGTCCTCCCAGTAGTTGACGCACCAGTCCTTGACGGTCCCGGCGTTGGCCGGGTCGGGGTCGATGCCGCCGATGACGCCGGACCACATGGCGTCGCGGTAGGCCCATGCCGTGTCGCCCGGGGCGACGCGGTGCGCGGCTCCGTCGACCGGGTAGAGGTGCATGGTCGACAGGTCGGTGGGGAGGTTCTCGGCGTACTTGGCGTGCACGCCGATGGCGTCGTCCGTGATCCGGTCGAAGAAGTCACCGCGCCAGTACCACTGCAGGCCCTTCGGGATCAGCTCGTCGAACATGGTCTGCAGCATGGGGTAGGGCATCGGCGTCGAGAAGTGGAAGGCCGGCGTGCCCGCGTCGTTCACGGGGGCCAGGGCCTGCTCGATGCCGTCCGGGTCCCCTGTCCAGCACCACACGACACCGCACATCTTGCGGCCGTGGATCTCCTCGGGGAACGGGGGGCCGGGCGGGACGGAGAGGACGGCGAAGAAGCCGTTCAGGTCCTCGGGCGCCTGCGGCAGGAAGTCGCGGTACCAGCGCAGCACCTCGTGGATGTGGTCGACCGGCCAGAGGCTGATCGCGAGACCGACGGTGTGCACCGGGTGCAGCCGGAAGCGGAACGAGGTGACGATGCCGAAGTTGCCGCCGCCGCCGCGCAGCGCCCAGAACAGGTCCGGGTTCTCGCTCTCGCTCGCGGTGACGAAGCTGCCGTCGGCGAGCACCACGTCGGCCGCCACCAGGCTGTCCATCGTCAGACCGTACTTGCGGGTGAGGTGGCCGTGGCCGCCGCCGAGGGTGAGCCCGCCGACGCCGGTCGTCGACATGATGCCGGCGGGTACGGCCAGCTCGAACGCGTGGGTGGCGTGGTCCAGATCGCCGAGCTGTGCCCCGCCGCCGACCCGGGCGGTCTTCGCGGCGGGGTCGACGCGCACCCAGCGCATCGGCGACAGATCGACGGTGACGCCGTCGTCGACCAGGCACAGTCCGGCGCCGCTGTGTCCGCCGCCCCGGACGGCGAGTTCCAGTCCCTGCTCGCGGATGAAGTCGACCGCGGCCATGACGTCCGCCGTGTCGGAGCACCGCACGATCGCGGCCGGGTGCTTGTCGACCATGGCGTTGTAGACCTTGCGGGCCTCCGGGTATTCGGGATCCTGCGGAGCGATGACCGGGCCGCGCAACGCGGTCCGCATCGCCTCAAGAGTGCTGCCGTCCATGGCGATCTCCTCGGCGAGACTCGGGCCGCCTCCTCCACCCGGCCGCTCCCCGGCCGGGCCGCCGGTGGGCGGTTGTGCGCCGACGCCCTGGGCACCCTCCATCAGCCGTGGGGCATGGCGGACCCCAGGCCGATACATCCAGCATCCCGCCGGTCGGGGAGGACCGCATGTTCACCCGGATGCCGGGTTTGGACCGGAAGCGCACCATGAAGGTCCACTGCCTTCCGGACGACTGACCTGCGCGGGGGTGGTCCGCGCGTCAGCCGATGTAGGCCGGGGCGAGGGCCGCGGGGGTCAGGGTGTGAGGAGTGCCGGTGCCGTCGGCCGGGACCGTGTAGAGGTCCGCGCCGAAGTCGCCCGGCAGCGAGTAGGCGACGGTGCGGTCGTCGGTCCAGACGGCCTGGTCGTCGACGCTGCGGGTCTCGGCCAGCGGGGTCTCGCGCAGCGTGGCGAGGTCGAGGGCGTAGAGCCGCCAGGGGGCGTCGGGGGACAGGCCCGGGACGCGCTTCTTGAAGACCAGGCGGGTGCCGTCGGGCGAGAGCGACGGGCACTCCACGTTCGGGCGCAGCGTCGTCACGGTGCGGGCCGCGATGTCACCACGGATGAGGTACGTGCTGCCGCCGGTGGCGAGCGTCGCGTAGAAGTGCCCGTCGTCGGCGAAGGTGACGCCCCAGAAGTTCACGTCGGCGGCGCGGTAGCGGTGGCCGTCCTTGAGGATCGTGAAGTCCTCCAGGCTGGCGTCGAGTGCGCCGGTCCTGACGTCGAGGAGCGAGGTGCGGGTGGAGAAGTCGGTGCCCGCGTACGAGTCGCCGCCGACGAAGACCGTCCAGGCGGCGAGGTGGCCGCTGGGCGAGACCCGGGCGCGGGTCGGGATCCCGTTCAGCGGGTAGTGCCGGGTCTCCTTGAGGTGGGAGTCGAGGACGACCGCGCGGTAGGTGTCCTGGACGGTGCCGTGCACGGACTGCAGACAGATACCGGTGCCGGCGGCGGCGTGGAAGCGCAGACAGCGGACGCCCGAGGCGGTACGGGTCGCCCCGGGCGAGGCGGCGGGCACGGTGGCCAGTTCATCGCGGTGCGGACCCCAGGCCATGTTGCGGAAGACCATGAGCCGGGGGCCGGCCGGGGCCAGCGACACCGCGCCCTGGACGACCGGCGGGCCGCCGGCCTGCTCGGTGTTCCTGCGGGCGGCCCGGTCGGACGCGTGCCAGACCGCCGCGCCCGCCACACAGGCGAGCACGGCGACCGCCGCGACGAGGATCAGCAGCCGGTTCCGGGTGCTCATGGGGCCGGCTCCGGTCACGGTCAGCTGGTCCAGATGCCGGTGATGTCGGACGCGGAGGCGGCGTTCCCGGCGTGCGAGGTGCCGAACATGTCCTCGAGGGTGCGCAGCAGGTTGTAGTGGTTGTACGTGGTCGGCGAGGTGCTGCCCGGGGTCACGCGCTGTCCGTAGAGGACGGTGGGGATGCGGTTGCCGGCCAGCCGGTTGTCCTCGTCGAAGGTGACGATGAGCAGGCTGTTGTGGGTCTTGGCCCACGTGGCGTAAGCGCCGAGATTGTTCTTGATCCAGGTGTCACCCGTGCCGACGGAGCAGTCGTGCATGTCGCTGCACAGGTTCGGCACGACGAAGGAGACCTGCGGCAGCGTCGAGTAGTCCGAAGGGAACTGCGCGAACGTCTTGGCGCTGGAGGTCGGCACGTTGCTGAAGCCGAACCAGGGGTTGTGCTTCTGCGCGTACTTGCCGCTGCTGCACGTGGTGGAGCCCTGGCTGGGGAGCGTCTCGTTGTAGCTGCCCCAGGTCTTGCCCGCGGCGATCAGCTCGGAGGCGAGGTTGGGCGCGGAGCTGAAGCCGGGGGTGACGCAGCTGTCGCCGGTGACGCCCTGGTTGCTGCCGGAGAACACCTGGTAGTAGTTCGGCTGGCTCGGGTGCGTGACGCCGTACGAGGCGGTGAGGTTCGCGCCGCCGGTCTTCAGCGAGTTGATGTAGGGGGCGCTGGAGCTGCCGATCACCTGGTTGTACGCGTGGTTCTCCATCATCACGACGATCACGTGGTCCGGAGTGGGGACGGCGGCCGCCGCGTGCGCGGTGGACGCGCCGCCGAGGCCGGCCCACAGGCCGACGGACGCGCCGGCCAGCCCGAGGGCGGCGGCGAGGGCGGTGAGGGGGCGACGCGGTACGGATATCGACAAGCCGGGCACGGCTTACCTCCGGTGTGGGGGTATGGGGGCGCAGAGCGCTGTCAGCGTAGGAGCGGCCGGCGGAAGTGAGAAGATCCGCCGACGTGAATGGCCGGGAAACGAACGGTGCGGGCCCACCGCGACGCGCGCGGCCTGCCGCCCGGACGGGCTCCGCAATCCACTCGGACGAGTCCTGCCGTCCGCCCGGACCGGCTCCGCCGTCACCCGACGGCGCGGGAACCGTCCGGTGCACGCCGTTCCAGGTCGGCGGCCGGGCGGTTACGCTCAGCTGGGACCTTGATCGCAGGCATGACGTACCGGAGGCGAGATGTCACTGCCGCAGGGGCGCCGGAGCAGCACGTTCTCCCGGCTGCTGCGCCACGGGTTCACCGATCCGGCGGCGGCCGAGGTGCTGGTGGAGGCCGCGGGGCTGACCGCGGTGCGGACCGATCCGGTGCTCCTGGAAGCGCTCGGCGCGACGGCGGACCCCGATCAGGCGCTGCTGGGCCTGGTCCGGCTGGTGGAGGTGCTGGACGAGGGCGAGCGGCGGACCCTGCTCGACACCCTGACCAGCGCCAAGCCGCTGCGCGACCGGCTGCTCGGGGTGCTCGGCGCCTCCGAGGCGCTCGGCGACCACCTCGCCCGGCACCCGCGCGACTGGCACGCCCTGGTGACGTACGAGTCCGCCGACCTGCACCCCGGCGTCGCCGAGTTCGAACGCGGGCTGGCCTCGGCCACCGACCCCGACCTGCTGCGCGCCGCCTACCGCCGCTGCATGCTGGCGATCGCCGCCCGCGATGTGTGCGGCACCAGCGACCTGGTGCAGACGGCCGCGGAGCTGGCCGACCTGGCCACCGCGACCGTGCGCGCGGCCCTCTCCATCGCCGCCGCCGAGGCACCGGAGGACGCGGCGCTGTGCCGGCTCGCGGTGATCGGCATGGGCAAGTGCGGCGGCCATGAACTGAACTACGTCTCTGACGTCGACGTGATCTTCGTGGCGGAGCCGGCCGACGGCGCCGAGGAGGCCGGGGCGATGCGGGCCGCGACGCGGCTGGCGGCCCGGATGATGCGGGTCTGCTCCGACACCACCGCCGAGGGCACCATCTGGCCGGTCGACGCCAACCTGCGGCCGGAAGGCAAGAACGGCCCGCTGGTACGCACGCTTTCCAGCCATGTCGCGTACTACAAGCGGTGGGCCAAGACCTGGGAGTTCCAGGCGCTGCTCAAGGCCCGGCCGATGGCGGGCGACCGTGAACTGGGCCTGGCGTACGTCGAGGCGCTCTCGCCGATGGTGTGGCAGGCCGCCGACCGCGACCACTTCGTCACCGACGTCCAGCAGATGCGCCGCCGCGTCGTGGAGGGCATCCCCGCCGCGCACGTCGAGCGGGAGCTGAAGCTCGGCCCCGGTGGGCTGCGCGATGTCGAGTTCGCCGTGCAGCTGCTGCAGTTGGTGCACGGCAGAACCGATTCCTCACTGCGCAGCGGCACCACCCTCACCGCGCTGGCCCAGCTCGTCGCCGGTGGCTACGTGGGCCGTGCGGACGCCGCCTCGCTCGACGCCGCCTACCGCTTCCTGCGGCTGATGGAGCACCGGATCCAGCTGTACCGGCTGCGCCGCACCCATCTGGTGCCGGACGACGAGGCCGGGCAGCGCCGTCTGGGCCGGTCGCTGGGCTTTCGCGCCAACCCCGTCGCCGAGCTGAACCGGGAGTGGAAGCGGCACGCCGTCGAGGTGCGCCGGCTGCACGAGAAGCTCTTCTACCGACCGCTGCTCGACGCGGTCGCCCAGCTCGAACCGGTCGAGACCCGGCTCAGCAACAACGCCGCGATGCAGCGTCTGCAGGCGCTGGGGTACGCCGATCCGGCCGCCGCCTACCGTCATCTGGAGGCGCTGGCCAGCGGCGTCAGCCGCAAGGCCGCCATCCAGCGCACCCTGCTGCCCGTCCTGCTCGGCTGGTTCGGCGACTCCGCCGACCCGGACGCCGGGCTCTTCGGCTTCCGCAAGGTCTCCGACGCGCTCGGCAAGACCCCCTGGTACCTGCGGCTGCTGCGGGACGAGGGCGCCGCCGCCGAACATCTCGCCCGGGTGCTCTCCTCCGGCCGGCTCGCCCCCGACCTGCTCATGCGGGCCCCCGAGGCGGTCGCCCTGCTCGGCGCCCCCGAGGGCCTGCGGCCGCGGTCCGCGGCGGCGCTCGAACAGGAGGTGCTGGCCGCGGTCGGCCGCGCCGACACCCCGGAACAAGCGGTCACCGCGGTCCGCGGCGTCCGGCGCCGCGAGCTGTTCCGGACGGCGGCGGCCGATGTCATCGGCGAGCTGGACGTGGACGCGGTGGGCACCGCCGTCACCGACATCAACGCGACCACCGTCGTGGGCGCCCTGCGGGCGGCCGTGAACGCCGTCGAGGCGGCGGACGGACCGCTGGCGACCCGCTTCGCCGTCATCGGCATGGGCCGCTTCGGCGGGCGCGAACAGGGCTACGGCTCGGACGCCGACGTGATGTTCGTCCATGAACCGCTCGACGGCGCCGAGGAGGCCCGGGCCGCCGGCCAGGCCCTCAAGATCGCCAACGAACTGCGCCGGCTGCTGCAGATCCCCACCGCCGACCCGCCGCTGATCATGGACGCGGATCTGCGCCCGGAGGGCAAGAGCGGTCCGCTGGTGCGGTCGCTCGGCTCGTACGCCGCCTACTACCGGCGCTGGTCGCTGGGCTGGGAGAGCCAGGCGCTGCTGCGCGCCGACCCCATGGCCGGGGACCAGGGCCTCGGCGAGCGCTTCATCGAGCTGATCGACCCGCTGCGGTACCCCGCCGACGGGCTCGACGAGGACGCGGTGCGGGAGATCCGGCGGCTCAAGGCCCGGATGGAGTCCGAGCGGATGCCGCGCGGCGCCGACCCCACCACCCACGCCAAGCTCGGCCGCGGCGGGCTCTCCGACGTCGAGTGGACCGTCCAGCTGCTGCAGATGCAGCACGGCGGGCGGCGGAAGGAACTGCGCACCACCCGGACCCGCCGGGCGCTGGACGCCCTGCGCGCCGCCGGTCTGGTCGGCGCCGACGACGCGGCCGTCCTCGACGAGGCGTGGGTACTGGCCACCCGGGTCCGCAACGCGGTGATGCTGGTCCGCGGCCGCCCGGGGGACACCTTCCCCGGCGACGGCCGGGAGCTCGCCGCCGTGGGCCGCTACCTCGGCTACTCGGCCGGCCACGTCGGCGACATGGTGGAGGAGTACCGCAGGACGACCCGGCGGGCCCGCGCGGTCGTCGAGCGGCTCTTCTACGAGTACGAGGCGTGAGGGTGCGGGGCGTGCCGGTGCGGGGCGTGAGGGTGCGGGGCGTGCCGGCCATCGGACCGCGGAGACGGGCTCAGCGGCGGCGGGCGGTGGCCGGGTAGCGCGGCAGGTGGTACACGAAGCGGCCGTAGACCGCGTAGACCAACGCGAAGCCGGCACCCAGGCACACGGCGCCCCCTATGGCGTCGAGCCAGAAGTGGTTGGCCGTCGAGATGATCACGACCAGGGTCGCCAGCGGGTAGAGGATGCCCAGCACCTTCGCCCACAGCGGGCGGGCGAGCATCGCGACGGTGATGCCGCACCACAGCGACCAGCCGATGTGCATGGACGGCATCGCGGCGTACTGGTTGGACACATGTGCCAGGTCGCCGGAGGCCATCGAGCCCCATGTGTGGTGCGCCTTGACCGTGTCGATGAAGTCGATGCCGTGCATCAGCCGGGGCGGGGCGAGCGGATAGAAGTAGAAGCCGACCAGCGCCATGCCGGTGGTGATGAAGAGGACCGTGCGGGCCGGGCCGTAGCGGCCCGGATGTCTGCGGTAGAGCCACACCAGGACGCCGATGGTGATGATGAAGTGCAGCGTCGCGTAGTAGTAGTTCATCCCTACGATGAGCCATGTCACCGAGTTCACGGCGTGGTTGACGCTGTGCTCGACGGCCAGGCCGAGGTGGTTCTCCACCTTCCAGATCCAGTTCGCGTGCCGCATCGCCGCCGACTGCTGCTCGGGGACGGCGTTCCGGACGAGCGAATACACCCAGTAACTGACCGCGATCAGTGCGATCTCGAACCACAGACGCGGTCTGCGGGGGGTGCGGAGCCTCGACACGAGGGTATGGCGGGGTGCCGTAGGGCCCTCGCTCGGCGCTCCATCGGAATCAGCGGAACCGATGGAGCGCGGCGGGGCGGCCGTACGGCCAGCCAGGATCTTCGCGGTCGGTTCCCCCATGGAGGAATAGTCTGCCAGACCCACGCGAGCTCGCAGATCAGACTCCGGTCGGATCCTGGGCATTCGATGTATGCCTTCCGGCCGACTGCTGGACCAGCTGCGGCGGTGTCTGGCCGCTGGGCACCGCGGCCGTCGAACCCCGTACGACCAGCTCCGGGAGGAAGACGAATTCGCTGTGCGGAGCGGGGGTGCCGCCGATCTCCTCCAGCAGCGCCCGCACCGCCGCCTGCCCCATGGCGGCCACCGGCTGCCGGATGGTGGTCAGCGGTGGATCGGTGAAGGCGATCAGCGGGGAATCGTCGAAACCCACGACGGAGACGTCTCCGGGCACCGACAGGCCCTGCTGCCGGGCGGCCCTGATGGCGCCCAGCGCCATCATGTCGGACGCGCAGACGATCGCGGTGCAGCCGGAGGCGATGAGCGCCGTCGCGGCCGCCTGGCCGCCCTCCAGCGTGTACAGCGAGTGTTGGATCAGTTGTTCGGACTGCTCGGCGGTCAGGCCCAGCACGTCCTCCATGCTGCTGATGAAGCCCTGGATCTTGCGGAGCACCGGTACGAAACGCTTCGGTCCGACCGCCAGTCCGATTTTCTCATGTCCGAGTGCCGCCAAATGGGTGACGGCCAGCCGCATCGCGCCCCGGTCGTCCGGAGACACGAACGGCGCCTTGATCTTGTCCGAGAAGCCGTTGATCAGCACGAACGGCACACCCTGGCCGTGCAGCCTGGCGTACCGCTCGGTGTCGGCGGTGGAGTCGGCGTGCAGGCCGGAGACGAAGATGATCCCGGCGACGCCGCGTTCCACGAGCATCTCGACCAGCTCGTCCTCGGTCGAGCCGCCCGGCGTCTGGGTGGCCAGCAGCGGGGTGTAGCCGTCGCGGGTCAGCGCCTGGCCGATCACCTGCGCGAACGCGGGAAAGATCGGGTTCTCCAGCTCCGGGGTGATCAGACCGATCAGACCCGCGCTGCGCTGCCGCAGCCGGACCGGCCGTTCGTAGCCGAGCAGATCGAGTGCGGCCAGCACGGATTCACGGGTGGTGGCGGATACGCCGGGCTTGCCGTTGAGGACCCGGCTGACCGTTGCTTCGCTGACACCCGCCTGGGTTGCGATGTCAGCAAGCCTTGCGGTCACAGCACCGGATGCTAGGGGACGGATGGCAGCCACGTCAGATCGCCCACCAAATCGTGGTGTCAGCGGGGATGACGGCGTCGGCTCCGTCCACGGTGAAACCGGCGCCGGAGAGCAGCGCGCGGCCGGGGGCCGGGATCGTGACGGGGGTTCCGCCGACGTTCGCGGTGCAGACGAACGAGCCCTCGGCGCTGTCCCGGCGGAACGCCAGCACGCCCTCCGGCGCCGCCAGCCAGGTCACCTCCGAACCCGCGCCCAGGGCGGGGTGTTCGCGGCGGACGGCCAGCGCCTCGCGGTAGAACTCCAGCGTCGAGGCGGGGTCGCCCTGCTGGGCCTCGACGCTGAGGCCGGCCCAGGCGTCGGGCTGCGGCAGCCAGCTGGGGCCGCCCTCGACCGGACCGAAGCCGTACGGCGCCCGCGTGCCCGACCACGGCAGCGGTACCCGGCAGCCGTCACGGGTGCCGTCCTGGCCGGCGTTGCGGAAGAACGCCGGGTCCTGGCGCACCTCGTCCGGCAGGTCGGTGACCTCGGGCAGACCCAGCTCCTCGCCCTGGTACAGGTAGGCGGAGCCGGGCAGCGCCAGCATCAGCAGGGTCGCGGCCCGCGCCCGGCGCAGCCCGAGCGCCTGGTCGCCGTCGGCGAAGCGGGTGGAGTGCCGCACCACGTCGTGGTTGGACAGCACCCAGGTGGCGGGCGCGCCGACCGAACCCATGGCGGCCAGCGAGGTGTCGATGACCCGGCGCAGCACGGTGGCGTCCCAACCCGACGTCAGGTACTCGAAGTTGAACGCCTGGTGCAGCTCGTCGGGGCGCAGGTACAGGGCGCTGCGCTCGACGGTCGGCGTCCACGCCTCGGCGACGGCGATCCGGTCGCTGGGGGCACCTCCCGGCCGGAGGTCGGGGGAATACTCGTCCAGGATCTTGCGCCAGCTGCGGTAGATCTCGTGCACGCCGTCCTGGTCGAAGTACGGCATCGACGCGGTGCCCAGCAGCTTGAGCTGCTCGTGGGAGCCGATGTCGGGCAGGCCCGCGGCCTTGACCATGCCGTGGGCGACGTCGATCCGGAAGCCGTCGATGCCCAGGTCCAGCCAGAACCGCAGGATCGAGCGGAACTCGTCGTGCACGGCCGGGTGGTCCCAGTTGAAGTCCGGCTGCTCGGGGGCGAACAGGTGCAGGTACCAGTCGCCGGGGGCGCCGTCAGCGTTTACGGTCCGCGTCCAGGCCGGTCCGCCGAAGATGGACTCCCAGTCGTTGGGCGGGAGTTCACCGCTGTCGCCCTTGCCGGGGCGGAAGTGGAAGCGCTCGCGGATCGGCGATCCAGGGCCCTCGCGCAGCGCCTGCTTGAACCACTCGTGCTGGTCGGAGCAGTGGTTGGGGACCACGTCCACGATGACCCGCAGATCCAGCGCGTGGGCGGCCCGCACCAGGTCGTCGGCGTCCGTCAGGGTGCCGAACATCGGGTCGACGGCGCGGTAGTCCGCCACGTCGTAGCCGCCGTCGGCCTGCGGGGAGGCGTAGAACGGCGACAGCCACACGGCGTCCACCCCGAGCGCCCTGAGGTAGGGCAGCCGGGCGGTGATCCCGGGCAGGTCGCCCATTCCGTCGCCGTTGCCGTCGGCGAAGCTGCGCGGGTAGACCTGGTAGATCACCGCGTCACGCCACCAGTCTCTGCGCCCGGCGTCGGCGGCGTTGTCGGCGGCGGAGCGGGGCGCGTCGGTGAGGTGCTGGCTCATGACTTCCTTTTGATCGTGCGGGCCTTGATGTGCGCGGGGGAACGACAGGTGGCGTGGGTGTGCGCGGTGCCGCTGCGGTGGATCAGGACTTGGCGGCGCCGGCGGTGAGGCCGGAGACCAGGTGGCGCTGGACCAGGAAGAAGACGAGGGCGGCCGGGATGGCGATGATCACCGCGGCGGCGGTCAGCGAACCCCAGTCCGCGCGCTGGTCGGTGGCGAGGGTGCGGATGCCGGCCGCCAGCGTGAAGTTCTCGTTGGTGCTCATGAACTGGCTGGCGTAGGCGACCTCGCCCCAGGCCGTCAGGAAGCTGTAGAAGGCGGTGACGGCCAGTCCCGGCCGGGCCAGCGGCAGGATCAGCCGCCAGAACGTGCCGAACGGGGTGAGCCCGTCGATCCGGCCCGCCTCGTCGATCTCGTGCGGGATGGTGTCGAAGTACCCCTTGAGCATCCACGCGCAGAACGGCACCGAGATCGTGCAGTAGGTGACGATCAGACCGAGGTAACTGTCCAGGAGGCCGAGGGTGCCGAGCAGGTTGTACAGCGGCACGATCAGCACGGCCATCGGGAACATCTGCGTGGTCAGGAACATCCACATCAACTGCTTGTGGCCCGGGAACTTCATCCGCGAGATGGCGTAGCCGGCGCTCGCCGACAGCATGACGCCCAGCACGGTCGTCGCGGCCGCGACGATCACCGAGTTGAGGAACCACTTCGGGAAGTTGGTGTGCAGGATGTTCCGGTAGTTCTGCAGGCTCAGATGGCCGAGGATCTCACCCGGGTCCGTCCACGCGGTCTTCGGGCCGAACGAGATGAACGCGATCCACAGCGCCGGAAAGATGGCGACCGCGCTGGCGATCAGGAGCGTGGTGTGCAGGGCGAGCGAGGCAGCGCGGCTGCGTTCGCCGCGCTTGCGGCCCGGGCGGCGGGCGGCCACCGCGGCGGAGCGGGACGTGCCGGCGGTACCCGCCTGGCTGGTGGAAGCTGTCGCACTCATCGTCATGGCTCCTTACGCCTGCTCGGTCTTGGCCTGGTAGCGCCGGTAGAAGGTGGAGAAGACCAGCAGGATGGCGAGGATGACCATGCCGTACGCCGCGGCACCGGAGTAGTCGGACACCCCTGTGAACGCCAGGCGGTAGGCGTAGGTCACGAGGATGTCGGTGTCCCCGCTGGTGTTCTGGCCCAGCAGCAGGAAGATGATCGGGAACATGTTGAAGGTCCAGATCACCCCGAGCAGGATCACGGTGTTGCTGACCGGGCGCAGGCCCGGCAGCGTGATGTGCACGAACCGCTTCCAGGGGGAGGCGCCGTCCATCTCGGCGGCCTCGTAGAGCTCCTGGGGGACGGACTGCATGCCGCCGAGCAGGGCGACCATCATGAAGGGTACGCCCACCCAGACGTTGACCATGATGACGGCGACCTTCTGGGCGAAGGGCGTGCCGAGCCAGTCCTGGGCCGGCAGTCCGACGTGCGTGAGGATCGAGTTGAACACGCCGAACTGTGAGTTGAGCATCAGCCGCCAGGCGAAGACGCTGACGAAGGCCGGAATGGCCCAGGGCAGGATCAGCGCGAGACGGTAGAAGAGCCGGAACTTCACCGGGCGGTTGAGCAGCAGCGCCATGCCCATGCCGATGCCGTAGGTGAGGGTGACGCAGGACACCGTCCAGATCACCGTCCAGGCGAGACGGGGATAGAAGTGGCCGTCCTGGCCGGAGACGATCTTCCAGTAGTTGTCGAAGCCCACGACGTCGTACGAGGCCGCGATGTGCACGGGGCCGATGTTCTTGGCGACGGTCAGTTCGGTGGCGTTGGTGAGCGACAGATAGACGCCGTAGCCCAGCGGGTACAGCACCAGGACGCCGATCACGATGACCACCGGGGCGACCATGGCCCAGGCGTACCAGTGCTTGTCCCACGACCGCTTGAAAGACGTCATGAGGCCGGCGCGCGGGGCCGTGCCGCGCGATTGCCTGTCAATGGTTGCGGTGGTCATCACTCATCGGCTCTTTCCACGATTACGGATGATGGTGCGAGTGGTGTCGCGGCCCCGGAGCGCCCCTCGGAACGGGGCGGGCGGGGTGGCTCGTTCCCCGGGGCCGCGCGTTCGGCCCGGCCCGGACGGCCGGGCGCGTGGGCCCCGGCCCTCCCAGGGGGAGGACGGGGGCCCCGGCCGACCGGACCGGAGTCTGGTGCCTGTGGAGCGGTGGCTACTTGGCGACCGTGAAGCCTGGCAGGAGCTTGCCGAATTCGGCGGCGGCGGCGTTCAGTCCGGCCTGGACCGAGACCTGGCCCTGCAGGATCTTCACGTACTGCTGCTGGAGCGGGGTGAAGAGGCTGGCGACCTGGGGGAGCGCCACCCGCGGGCGGGCGGTGTCCATGATGCTCTTGAAGCCGGCGATCTTCGGGTCGGCGGTCACCGCGGGGGTGTAGGCCGAGGTCCGGGTCGGCAGGGTGCCGGTCTTGGTCGCGATGGTGACCTGGCTGGCCGAGGAGGTCATGAACTCGGTGAACAGGTAGCTGGCGTCCAGGTTCTTGGAGCCCTGGTAGACCGCGAGGTCATGACCGCCGGTCGGCGCCTGCGGCTTGCCGGTGGAGCCGGCCGGGACCGGGGCGTAGCCGAGGTTCGACTCCTTGCCCTTGAAGGCCGAGCCGCTGATGTCGTCACCGACCGACCAGGGGCCCTGGATCAGCATGGCGACCTTGCCGTTCTTGAACGAGGTCTGCATGTTGTCGTAGGCGCTGGCGAAGTCGACCTTCTCCGACGAGGTGTCGTAGATCTCCTTGGCCTTGGTGACCGCCTTGACGGCCTCCGGCGAGTTGACCGTGATCTTCTTGGCGGCCGCGTCGGCGAGGTCGGTGCCCTCGCCGAAGAGCAGCGGCATCAGGAAGTAGGTGTCCGGGTTGACGTAGGTGCCGGCGACGCCGGTCTTCGCCTTGATCGTCTTCGAGACGGAGATGAACTCGTCCCACGTGGTCGGCGGCTTGGTGATGCCGGCCTTGGCGAAGAGCTCCTTGTTGTACAGCAGGCCCAGGGTGTCGGTGACCGACGGGACCCCGTAGGTCTTGCCCTCGTACTTGGTGGTGCTCAGCGGGCCCTGCGTGAAGTCGCCGGTGTCCTTGAGGGCGGCGGTGCCGTCCAGCGGGGCGATGTAGTGGTTGGAGGCGTACTCCGGGATCAGGCCGACATCGGCCCGGACCACGTCGGGGGCGCCCTTGCCGCTCTGCGCCGCCGTCTTGAACTTGTTCTCCACGTCGGAGAACGGGACGTTGACGTACTTGACCTTGATCTTCGGGTACTTCGCCATGAAGTCCTTGATCAGGCTCTGGTAGACAGGCGCCTCGTTGGTGGCGTCCGAGGTGTCCCAGTACGTGATGTCCCCGGAGACTCCGGCCGGGTCCTTCGCCGCGTCCCCGGTGCTCTTGTTGTCGCTGCTGCCGCCACAGGCGGTGGCCCCGAGAACGATGGCCGCGGCCATCGCCACGGCGGATATGCCGCGTCGCATACCTGTCTCCTTGATGAGGGTAAAACCCGGTTCACCCTGGAGTGGGTGATGCGCGCCGCTTGTGCTGTACGGCTGCTCGGGCTGGGCAGGAACGTAACAGCGATGTAAGACCTTGCGAAAGAGCCTGCAAGAAAGTTTCCGCAGGGTCCGCCGAATGTGACGTCCCCGTTACCTGCGGATGTCCGGTGCAGGCCCAGGGCCTGAAGAAGTCCGTTGCAAGGTCTTGCTGCAAGGAGCGGGCAGCGATAGCGTCCGCAGCGCCCGGCGGTGCTGCCGGGCGGCCGCGGGACTCGGCGCGTAGTGCCCCGGCACGAGCTTTCCGTATCGAGGAGACCCGCCCGTGTCCGTACCCGCACGCATACGACGTGTGGCAGCGACGGTGGTGTCGGCACTGCTGCTGGCCACCGTGCCGGCCGCCGTGCCCGCCCTGGCCGCCGCGCCACCCGCCCCGCCGTCCGACGCGGCGCTCGCCGCCCAGCCGGCCCGCCACGACCTCACGCGTGAGCAGTTCTACTTCGTCCTGCCGGACCGCTTCGCCAACGGCGACCCCCGCAACGACACCGGCGGGCTCACCGGCTCCCGGCTGGTCACCGGCTACGACCCCACCGACAAGGGCTTCTACCAGGGCGGCGACCTCAAGGGCCTGACCGGGAAGCTCGACTACATCAAGGGGCTCGGCACCACCGCCATCTGGATGGCGCCGATCTTCAAGAACCAGCCCGTGCAGGGCACCGGCAAGGACGCGTCAGCCGGGTACCACGGCTACTGGATCACCGACTTCACCCAGGTCGACCCGCACTTCGGGACCAACGACGACCTGAAGAAGCTCATCGCCGCCGCCCACGCCAAGGGCATGAAGATCTTCTTCGACGTCATCACCAACCACACCGCCGACGTCGTGGACTACAAGGAGAAGGCGTACTCCTACCTCTCCAAGGGCGCGTTCCCGTACCTGAGCAAGGACGGCACCCCCTTCGACGACACCCGGTACTCGACGGCCGCGGCGGGCAAGGACTTCCCCGCCGTCGACGCCGACTCCTTCCCGCGGACGCCCGTGGTGGCGCCGGAGAAGAAGAACGTCAAGGTCCCGGCCTGGCTCAACGACCCGGCGATGTACCACGACCGGGGCGACTCCACCTACGCCGGGGAGAGCACCGACCAGGGCGACTTCTCCGGCCTCGACGACCTGTGGACCGAGCGTCCCGAGGTCGTCCAGGGCATGGAGAAGATCTACGAGAAGTGGGTCAAGGACTTCGCGATCGACGGCTTCCGGATCGACACCGTCAAACACGTCGACCTGCCGTTCTGGACCCAGTGGGCCACCGCGCTGGACACGTACGCCGCCCAGCACGGCCGGAAGAACTTCTTCATGTTCGGCGAGGTCTACTCCGCCGACACCGCGATCACCTCGCCCTACGTCACCCAGGGCCGGCTCGACGCGACCCTGGACTTCCCCTTCCAGGACGCCGCACGCTCCTACGCCTCCCAGGGCGGCTCCGCGGCCAAGCTGTCCGGCCTCTTCGCGCAGGACTACCGGTACACCACCGACAAGGCCAACGCCTATGAGTCGGTGACCTTCCTCGGCAACCACGACATGGGCCGGATCGGGACGTTCCTGAAGCAGGACAACCCCGGCGCCACCGACGCGGAGCTGGTGCGCCGGGACCGGCTCGCCAACGAGCTGATGTTCCTCAGCCGCGGCAACCCCGTCGTCTACTACGGCGACGAGCAGGGCTTCACCGGAGCGGGCGGCGACAAGGACGCCCGGCAGACCATGTTCGCCTCCCACGTCGCCGACTACCTCGACGACGACGAGCTGGGCACCGACCGCACCCACGCCAGTGACGCCTACGACACCGCGGCGCCGCTGTACCGGACGATCGCCGCGCTCTCGAAGCTGACCAAGGACAACCCGGCGCTGCGCGACGGCGTGCAGACCGAGCGGTACGCGGCCGACGGCGCGGGCGTGTACGCGTACTCCCGTACGGACCAGAAGACCAGGACCGAGTACCTGGTCGCGGTGAACAACGCGGCCGAGGCGAAGACCGTGACGGTGCCGACCGGCGCGGCCGGGGCGGACCTCCGCGCGCTCTACGGCGCCACCGGCACCGTGCACAGCGGCGGCGACGGCAAGGCCACCGTGACCGTCCCCGCGCTGTCCTCCGTCGTCTACAAGGCGGACAAGCCGCTCGGCGCCCCGGCCACCCGGCCGTCGATCGCGCTGCACGCCCCCGCCGCCGGCGCCACCGGCACCGTCGAGATCTCCGCCGGCGTGACCGGCGGGCAGCTCGACCGGGTGGTCTTCGCCGCCCAGGTCGGCAACGCCAGGTGGCAGGTGCTCGGCTCCGCCGACCACGCGCCCTACACCGTCACCCAGGCGCTCGACGCGGCCGTCCCCGCCGGGACCGCCCTGCGCTACAAGGCCGTGGTGACCGACTCCGCCGGCCACACCAGCAGCGCGACCGCAGCCACCACCAGCGGCGCACCCGTCGTGCCGACGCCGCCCAGCGCCGTCTCCCGCGACTACGCGGTCGTGCACTACCAGCGCACCGACGGCGACTACACCGACTGGGGCCTGTACACCTGGGGCGACATCGCCGACGGCGAAGGCACCACCTGGCCGGCCGGCAAACCCTTCTCCGGGCGCGACGCCTACGGCGCCTTCGCCTACGTCAAGCTCAAGCCGGGCGCGTCCAGCGTCGGCTTCATCGCCGTCGACAAGAACGGCGTCAAGGACACCGACGCGGACCGGGCCGTCGACCTCACGAAGACCGGCGAGGTGTGGATCAAGCAGGGCAGCCCCGAGGTGCTCAACGCGCCGCCCACCGGCGCCTACCCGCCGCAGGACACCACCAAGGCGGTCCTGCACTACCAGCGCGCCGACGGCGACTACGCCCACTGGGGCCTGCACACCTGGACCGGCGCCGCCACGCCCACCGACTGGACCAAGCCGCTCCAGCCGACGCGGATCGACGCCTATGGTGCGGTGTACGAGGTGCCGCTCGCACCGGGCGCCACCTCGCTGAGCTACATCCTTCACAACGGCGACGCCAAGGACCTGCCCTCCGACCAGTCCCTGGACCTCGCCTCCAGCGGGCATGAGGTGTGGCTGTTGGCCGGCACGCAGAAGTACCTGCTCCCGCAGCCCAAGGGCACGGGCGGCGACCTCGACCTGAGCAAGGCGCAGGCGCAGTGGATCGACCGCGACACCGTCGCCTGGCACACCGACGCGAGCGCGTCCGCCAGCCAGCAGCTCGTCTACGCCCCCGACGGCGGTATCACCGTCAAGGACGGCGCCCTGTCCGACGAGGGCCACTGGCTGCGGTTGTCACCGGTCGCCGGCGGCCTGACCGCCGCCCAGAAGGCGAAGTACCCGCAGCTCAAGGAGTACGCGGCCTTCACCGTCGACCCGCGCGACCGGGACCGGATCGGCGCCGCGCTGCCCGGCCAGCTCATCGCCACCCAGCGCGCCGCGAACGGGGCGCTGCTCGCCGCCACCGGTGTGCAGACACAGGGGGTGCTCGACGACCTGTACGCCGCCAAGGCGCAGCGCGCGACGCTCGGCCCGGTCTTCGACCACGGCCGGCCCGCCCTGTCGGTCTGGGCGCCCACCGCGCACGGCGTCGCGGTGGAGATCGACGGCAGGACCGTCCCCATGCGGCGCGACGCCGGCAGCGGCGTCTGGTCGGTGACCGGCGGCCGCGACTGGACGGGCAAGCCGTACCGGTACGCGGTCACCGTCTGGGCGCCGAGCGTCCAGAAGCTGGTCACCAACCTGGTGACCGACCCGTACTCGGTCGCCCTGACCGCCGACTCCGCCCGCAGCCTCCTCGTCGACCTGGCCGACCCGAAGCTCGCCCCCAAGGGCTGGCAGCGGCAGGCCAAACCGGCGGCGGTGCCGCTGGCCCAGGCGCAGATCCAGGAGCTGCACATCCGTGACTTCTCGGTCGCGGACACCACCGTCCCGGCCGCGCAGCGCGGCAAGTACAGCGCCTTCACGGTTCCGGGTTCGGCGGGCATGACGCATCTGCGGGCGCTGGCCAAGGCGGGCACGGACTATGTGCACCTGCTGCCCGCGTTCGACTTCGCGACCGTCCCGGAGAAGACCGCCGACCAGGCGGTCCCGGACTGCGACCTCGCCGCCTTCCCCGCCGACTCCGAGAAGCAGCAGGAGTGCGTGGCCAAGGCCGCGGCCAAGGACGCCTACAACTGGGGCTACGACCCGTACCACTACACGGTCCCCGAGGGCTCCTACGCCACCGACCCGGACGGCGCGGGCCGCACCACCGAGTTCCGGCAGATGGTGCAGGGCCTGAACAACGCGGGGCTGCGGGTGGTGATGGACGTGGTCTACAACCACACCGCCGCCTCAGGGCAGGCCGACACCTCGGTCCTCGACAAGATCGTGCCCGGCTACTACCAGCGGCTGATGCCGGACGGCTCCGTCGCCAACTCCACGTGCTGCTCCAACACCGCGCCGGAGAACGCGATGATGGGGAAGCTGGTCGTCGACTCCCTCGTCACCTGGGCGAAGGAGTACAAGGTCGACGGCTTCCGCTTCGACCTGATGGGCCACCACCCGAAGGCGAACATCCTCGCCGTCCGCAAGGCGCTGGACGCGCTGACCCTCGCCAGGGACGGCGTCGACGGCAAGAAGATCATCATGTACGGCGAGGGCTGGAACTTCGGCGAGGTCGCCGACAACGCCCGCTTCGAGCAGGCCACCCAGGCCAACATGGCCGGCACCGGCATCGCCACCTTCAGCGACCGGGCCCGCGACGCCGTACGCGGCGGCAGCCCGTTCGACGCCGACCCTGGCGTGCAGGGCTTCGCCAGCGGCCTCTACACCGACCCCAACTCCTCGACCGCCAACGGCACTCCGGCCGAACAGAAGACCCGGCTGCTGCACTACCAGGACCTCATCAAGGTCGGGCTCACCGGCAACCTGAGCGCGTTCACCTTCACCGACTCCGCCGGCAAGCAGGTGCGCGGCTCCGAGGTCGACTACAACGGCCAGCCCGCCGGATACGCGGCGGCCCCGGGCGACGCGCTCGCCTACGTCGACGCGCACGACAACGAATCGCTGTACGACGCCCTCGCCTTCAAGCTCCCGGCCGCCACGACGGCCGCCGACCGGGCCCGCATGCAGGTGCTCGCCGAATCGACCGCCATGCTCTCCCAGGGCCCCGCGCTCTACCAGGCGGGCAGCGACCTGCTGCGCTCCAAGTCCCTGGACCGCAACTCCTTCGACTCCGGTGACTGGTTCAACGCCATCCACTGGGACTGCGCCACCGGCAACGGCTTCGGCCGCGGCCTCCCGCCGGCCGCCGACAACCAGCCCAAGTGGCCCTTCGCCAAGCCGCTGCTCACCTCCCCGGCCCTGCACCCCGGCTGCGCCGAGATCACCGGCGCCTCCGCCGCCTACCAGGATCTGCTCAGGATCCGCTCCACCGAACCGGCCTTCGCCCTGACCTCCACCCCCCAGGTCCAGGACCGGCTCTCCTTCCCGCTGTCGGGCCAGGACGAGACCCCGGGCGTCATCACGATGCGCCTCGGCGACCTGGTCGTGGTCTTCAACGCCACGCCCACCGCCCGGACCCAGCGAGTCCCGGCCCTCTCCGGCACCCCTTACGCCCTCCACCCGCTCCAGTCCGCAGGCTCCGACCCGATCGTCAAGACCGCCACCTACGACAAGACCACCGGAACCTTCACGGTTCCGGCCCGCACGGTCGCGATCTACACGAAGCGATAACCGCGGGGAACGACGGAAAGGGCCCGCCTCCCCGCCCGGGGAGGCGGGCCCTGTCAGTCGACGAGTCGCTTCTCCAGGAGGGTCACCGCGTACCTGCTGCCCTTGCCGCCGTCCTTCAGGGGTTGTTCGCCGGTCACGGTGTAGCCGGCGGACTCGTAGTAGGTGCGCAGGCGGGGGTTGGTCGCGACGCAGTCCAGGCGGCTCAGGGTGCGGCCGGTTCGGGTGATGCGGTGTTCCGCGTGGGTGAGCATCGCGCGGCCGAGGTGGGGCGGGGCGGTGGCGCGGTCGGTCATCAGGCGGTGGATGTAGCCGGCGACCGGGGGCTGCGGGCCCCAGGCGGGCTCGTCGTCCCACCACAGTTCCCAGCCGCCGACCGGGGCACTGCCGCCGGTGTCGGCGAGCCAGACCTCGCCCTCCTTCATGCGGAGCAGGAAGTGGTCCTCGCTCTTCTGGCCGGGCTTCCACTGGTCGATGCCCTGCCGCTGCATCCAGCGGGCGGCGCCGTCGTACAGGGCGACGAGGGCGGGTACGTCGTCCTCGGTGGCCTGCCGGAAGATCACACCGTCTCGTTGAAGATCGCTCATGACCGACATTCTCACCCGGAGCCCCAGGACCGGAACCGGCCGCCCCCGAGGGAACGTCCAGGGGATCATGAACTCCCCATCCGTCACGATCCGTGACGCCGCCCCCGGTGACCTGGACGGCATCGCCGACGTGCACCGCAGGGCCCGCGCCACGTACTACGAGGGCATCTCCCCGAGGAGGCGTACAACGGCCCCGACGAACTGCGCCGCTGCCGGGAGGGCACCGGGCGCGCGATCGGGTCGGCCGACCGCAGGGTGCTCTGCGTGCTGCGCGAGGACCGGGTCGTCGCCTTCGCGGTGCTCGGCTTCAGGACCGGCGAGGAGAAGCTCTTCCAGTGCCACGTCGACCCGGAGCTCTGGCGGGCGGGCCTCGGCAGCGCCCTGCACCGGGCGTGCGTCACGGCCTGGCGGGACGCCGCCGTGACCGCCGCCCGGCTGGAGGTCTTCGGGCCCAACCGGCGGGCCCAGGCGTTCTACGCCCGCCAGGGGTGGGTCGAGGACGGTCAGGTGGACGACCACGTCACGATGTCCCTGGCCGTCCCCAGTCGCTGACTCTCTAGCCCAGCGCGTTCAGGGTCCTGCCGGTCGTCAGCCGGCCCGTCAGCTTGGCGTTCGCGCCGCGTTCCGCGCGGACGGCGAGCAGCTGGCCGTCCGCGCTGGCGCGGACGCCGCCGGTGGCCGAGACCTTGGTGACATCGCGGCTGCCGGCCGCGAGCAGGAACCAGTGGCCGGCCGGGGACTTCCACATGACGCCGGCCAGCACATGCTGGCCGAACCGGCTGCACGCGTTGGTGTCCTGGGCCTGCGCGGCCACCGCCGCGAGAGCGGTCGGCGACGAGCCGGGGGGCTGGAACTGCACCATCGCCTGCCCGGCACCGCGCCAGGTGTCCGTCCGCGTGCACACCCAGGACGCGGCGGCGCCGCCCTCGGGCAGCCGCTGCTGGGCGAACTCCCAGTTCTCGACGGCCCGTACGCCCTGGCCGCGCAGCGCCCCGAGCCGGCACGCGCTGTGCGCCCAGTTCAGCAGGGCCTGCGACCCGGTGGCCTCGCGCGGCTGCCGGGCCGGGGCGGACGTGCCGCCCGGGGGCGGGGTGTAGGTGAGATGGACCGGGGTCAGATCGCCCAGATCGGTCAGCAGGAACGAGTGCTGCTCGACGATCTTCGCCGAGGAGCGGAACTGCAGCACCGGCCACGCCGTCCCGCACTGCCCCGCCGGGGCGCCCGCGCCCGGGGTGCGGACGGGGTCGGTGACCCCGTCCGCCGCGACGTGCAGCGGCTGTCCTGCCCGGTCGGGCTGGAGCAGGTCGCGGGTCTGCGCGTCGTCGACCCAGGGCGCGGTCAGGAAGCGGGTGTTGCCGTCGACACGGCCCACGACGACGGCCGCACCCGTGGTGACGTCCGCGTCGTCCACCCGCGCGAAGTCCAGCGCGGCGAAACCCTTGCCGTCCTGCGGCTCCGCGTACCGGACGATCCGCATCCCGTCGTAGAGCACGACCACCGCCGCCTCGCCCACATCGCCCGCGTACAGCAGCTGCGGGGGCTGGGCGGGCAGGCCGCGCGAGGTGCCGGGGGTCGCCGAGACCTGCACGCGCTCCCCGGGCCGGGACCACACGGCGAGCGCACGGCGCAGCAGTTCGGTGTCGTCCTTCCGGCCGCCCCGGGCGGGCCAGGCGGTGAAGTCCATCCGTGACGTGTGCTCCCACAGGGCGGCGTCGGCCCGCACCAGTGCCGACGACTCCAGCGGGCTCGCGGATCCGGCGGGCGTCCCGGCCGCGTACGTACCGGGGTCGCCGTCGTCGGAGCCGGCCAGCGGCAGCAGCACCGCCGCGACCACCACGGCCGCGACCGCGAGGCCCGCGGCCCGCATGTGCTGCCGTCGGCGCAGCAGATCGGTCGGCCGCGCCTGCACCGTGCACGGGTCGAACTCGCCGCCGCCGAGCAGCGCACGGACCGGCTCGCCGCCCTCACCGGCGGCCGCGGCCGCCTCGGCGACAGCGGTGCGGGGATCGGCGACGCCCGCCGCGGCCAGCACCTGCCGCACCTCGCGTTCGGCCAGCCCCTCCAGGGTGCTCAGCGCGAACGCCGCACGGGCGGGGCTGCCGAGCTCGGACAGCGAACGGTCCAGGGCGAGTTCGTCCGTACCGCCCGCCTTGGGGTGCAGCCGCAACCCCCACACATGCGGCAACGGCAGCCAGCAGCGCGCCTCGTGGGCCCGCTTCCGCCACCCGTCCTCAGCGCCGTGCGCCACCGCCCCGCGCAGCACCTCCTGGCGCACCAGCGCGTACGCCGGATCGGGTGGACCACCGCGCGGGCCGCCCGTGTCCGCGGCGACCGGGTCGGGCGCGTGCCGCCCGCGCGGCAGCGCCCGCTGCACGAGGGTGTGCGCGGCCAGCACCCTGCGGTGCCGGCCGAGGGCCGCCGGCAGCGTCAGATACGCCAGCCGCACCAGGTGCGGATAGTTCTCGACGATCGAGGCCTCGGCCTCCTCGACCTCCACGGGTCCGGCCGCTGTCGCTTCCGATGTGTCCACATGCCGTCAAACGAGTGAATGGTGCGATGGTCACTCAATGCGCCGCGCGCCGGGTCCCCCCACAGCGCCACGTCCGATTCCCGCCGGATTCCGGCCGCGTCCGGAGCGATCGTTGACCCATGACCATCACCCACGAGACCACGGCCTTCCGCACCTCCGCCATCGACCCGGCCCTGCTCGCCCGTCTGCGGGACACCGACGACGCGGGCCGGGCGCCCGAGCTGAGCACCCACGAGGAGGGCGGCGCCCCACTGCGCTGCTGCCTGCGGCACGCGGCGCCCGGCGACCGGATCGCGCTGCTCTCGTACGCCCCGCTGCGCCACTGGGCGGCGGAGACCGGCGCGAACCCGGGCCCGTACCTGGAAATGGGGCCGGTGTTCGTGCACGCCGACGCCGACGCCTGCCCCGGCCCGCCGTCCGGCGACGGCTACCCGCTGCCGATGCACGGCACCGACCGGGTCTTCCGCGCCTACAGCGCCGACGGCCGCATCCTGGGCGGGCGCCTCGTCCGGCTCAGTCACGACGAGGCGGCGGCGGGCGCCGCGGACGCGGAGCTGGCCGCGATGTTCAGCGACCCGGAGGTCGCCCTGGTGCACGTCCGCGCAGTGGAATTCGGCTGCTTCCTGTTCGCGGCGCGCCGGGCGGGGTGACCCGCCCCGATCCACGTCCTAATGGCCCGCGGTGAGCTTGACGAGTACGACGGCCGCGCCGATCGCCGTGTCCAGCGTGCCGGCGACCAGCGCGGCCAGCATGCCGCCGCCCATCCGGACACCGGCGAGGAAGCCCCAGGCGAAGAGCCCGACGACATCGACCGTGGCGGCGGCGACCAGGGCGGTGTGCAGGGCCATCGCCCCGGTCGCGGACACACCGATCAGGATCAGCGGTCCTGCGGCGCTGAGCAGCAACGGACTGCTGACGTACAGCAGTCGGCGGAACTCCGGCCAGGTGGTGGAGCGGTGGTGGACGGCCCGGTGCCCCTGGTCGTCCGCGACGAGGGTGGCCAGCCACAGGCCGAGCGACGTGGCGGCGACGGACACGGCCGCCTCGCCCGCCGCCAGGTCGTCGACCATGGTGAGGCCGACGACGACGGCGATCATGGTGATCGTCGCGTAGATCCGTTCCTTGAGCCGTTCCGCCATGGTCTCGGTGACGTCCTCGGCAGGGACTCCGGGGGGAGGTGTCTCGTGCATCCGGTCAGTCGAGCACGGCGGCGGCCGCCTGCGGGACGGCGCCGCGCAAAAGCAGATCAGGAACGGTCCAGGTAGGCCAGCACCGCCAGCACCCGGCGGTTGTCGTCGTCCGACAGCGGCAGGTCGAGCTTGGCGAAGATGTTGGACGTGTGCTTGGCGACGGCCCGTTCGGTCACCACCAGCCGCTCCGCGATCGCGACGTTGGACCGGCCCTCGGCCATCAGAGCCATCACCTCGCTCTCGCGGGGCGTCAGCTGTCCCAGCGGCTCATTGCGCACATTGCGGGCCAGCAGCTGCGAGATGACCTGCGGATCCATCGCCGTACCGCCGCCGGCCACCCGCCGCACCGCGTCGATGAACTGGTCCGCGTCGAACACCCGGTCCTTCAGCAGATAGCCGACCCCGCCGCTGCCGTCGGCCAGCAACTCCCGGGCGTACAGCTGCTCCACGTGCTGGGAGAGCACGAGCACCGGAAGGCCGGGGATCTCGCGCCGGGCGTGGAGCGCCGCCTGCAGTCCCTCGTCGGTGAACGACGGCGGCAGCCGCACATCCACCACCGCCACGTCCGGCCGCAACTCCACCAGGGCGCGCTGCAGTTCCGGCCCGTTGTCGACCGCGGCGGCGATCTCGAAGTCGTACGCCTCCAGCAGCCGGACCAGTCCGTCGCGCAGCAGGAAGAGGTCTTCGGCGAGGACGACGCGCACGGCAACTCCAGGGTGGCGGGGGGCGGGACGGTGCTGGGCCCCGCCGCGCTGTCGGCGGGGCCCTCCCGGCGCAGCCAGCGCTGATGGGATACGGCCCACCGTAGCGGCCACCTCTGACAACCGGTCCGCGAGGGCGGATCCCAGCCTGCCCCTTCACACCCGTCACACCACCTCACAGCCGTCCCACAGGCAAAAGTGAATCTTCATCCGCCTCTTAATCCCGGCTCACACGGCTGTCACACCGGTGCCCCACAGTGAGGGACATGTCCGTCCCGCCGCCGTCCGCCGCCGACCAGAATCCGGTGTCCGCGGCGAACGAGGCGATCCGCCGCTTCGTCCGGGAGCGCTCCAACGTGGCCTGGACCCGGGCGGAGCTGGCCGAACTCGACCGGCTCCGCCGCGCCTGGCGCCGCGCCGGATGCGGAGACAGGACCCCGGACAGGACCGGAGACCGCGGCGGCCCCTGACCCGATACGGGGTCAGGGGCCACTCGCCACCTGAGGTCAACGGTCCGGCTCTAGCGCACCTGGTTCGCCGCCGGGGCGGCCGGCGCGCACGGGAGTTCCATCGTCACCATCGTCGGGCCGCCCACCGGACTGTTCACGGCCAGCACACCGTCGAACGCGCCGAGCCGGCGTTCGATGCCCTGCAGACCGGTGCCGCGGGAGACGTCGGCGCCGCCGCTGCCGTCGTCGGTGACCGAGACCCGGAGCATGCCGTCCTCGTGCCGCAGATCGATCCAGATGCGCTCGGCGCCCGAGTGCTTGGCGGCGTTGGTGAGGAGCTCGGAGACCGTGAAGTAGGCGGCCGACTCCACCGGCGCCTCGAAGCGGCCGGCCAGATCGACGTTGACGTCGGTCGGGATCGGGCCGCGCAGCGCCAGCGCCCTGACCGCGTCGCCGAGTCCGCGCTCCGCGAGGACCGGCGGGTGGATGCCACGCACCAGGTCGCGCAGTTCGGTGAGGGCGTCGGCGGAGGACTGGCGGGCCTCGGAGAGGATCTTCCGGGCCTTCTCCGGGTTCTGCTCGAGCAGGTGCTCGACGATGCCGAGGTTCATGCCCATGGCGACGAGCCGGGCCTGGGCGCCGTCGTGCAGGTCCCGTTCGATGCGCCGGAGTTCGGCGGCGGAGCTGTCGACCGCGTCGGAGCGGGTCTCCGCCAGCCGGGCCACCCGCCGCTTGAGCGCCGCCTCCTGCGCCGCCGGGGTGGGGGCGAGGAAGGCCCGGGTGAGCAGGGCGTGGCGGTGCAGCAGCGTCGGGGAGAAGCGCAGGCCGAGCAGGATCCAGACGGTGCCGAGCAGGGCCGCAAGGAAGGCCGTCGTCTGGCTGGACACCGGGATGAACGCAAACCAGTACGTGCCGCCCGCGGACACGATCGGCCGCCAGACGCCGGCGGCGAGCACCCAGCCGAAGGCTCCCTCCAGGAACAGTCCGGCCGTGATGTACGCGAGGATCGCGCCCGCCGTCATGTCGACCAGCAGCCACTGCAGGTCACGCCAGGTGGCGGGGTCGGTCAGCACCCACTCCACACGGCGCCAGCTGCCGGCGATCCCCGGCCGGAACTTCGGTGCGGGCCGGTACGGGCGGGCGATCTCGACACCGGACCAGCGCAGCGCCAGCTCCCGGCGGTGGTCGGCCCGGTCCCGCACCCTGGCGATCATCCACGGAGTGGTGAAGATGCCGATGCCGATGCTGATGAAGGAGATCGAGACCACGGCGAACACGAAGAGGACGATCGACTCGATGAGGCCCAGTACTGCCAGGGCGAGTCCCCTGATACCTGCGAGTCCCGCGTTGCGGATGTTCATGGCCGCCCTCCCCGTTCGGTCAACCGTCTGCGTCGCCATCTTGGCATCACCCAGTCTGCCGACGGCGTCCGCGCAGGTCACTGGCGGTGGCCCCCCAAGGGGGTGTACCTGGCGACACCATCGGGACCGGGGGTCTGGACGGCTGGGGCCGGCCGCCGCGAATTCCTACCTTCAGGGGGTCGGAGAAATCTACTGAATCCTTGGGGGAGCGACGAGATGAAGGACAATCTCGCGGCACGGCTCGGTGCGTGGAGCGCCGGTCACCGCAAGACGGCGATCATCGGCTGGCTGCTGTTCGTGGTGGTGGCCTCGGTCATCGGCGGCATGGTCGGTACGACGCAGATGAAGTCGTACGAGAACGGCGCCGGCGACTCGGCGGCCGCCGACCGGATCCTGGCCGAGCACGGCCTGGAGCACCCGGCCGGGGAGATGGTCCTGGTCCGCTCCGAGGGCCCGGGACAGTGGAAGGCGGCGGCGAAGGCGGTCGCCGAAGGGGTCGGCGCCACCGGCGAGGTCGGGGCCGTACAGGCGGCGCTGCCGTCCCAGGACGGCCGTTCCGCGCTGATCCGCTTCGAGATGAAGGGCAAGCAGGAGGACGCGGGCGACCGGGTGCAGCCGGTGCTCGACGCGGTGCAGAAGGTCCGCGACGGCCACCAGGACGTCCTGATCGACGAGTTCGGGGACGCCAGCGCCGGCAAGTGGCTCGGTGACGTCATCACCAAGGACTTCGCGAAGGCCGAGTGGACGGCCGTACCGCTCGCGCTCGGCATCCTGCTGGTCGCCTTCGGCGCCCTGGTCGCCGCGCTGCTGCCGGTCGGGCTCGCGGTCACCGCGTTCATCGGGGCGAGCGGCCTGCTGGCGGTCGGCAGCCACAAGCTGCACATCTTCGAGTCCACCAGCTCCGTGATGCTCCTGATGGGGCTGGCCGTCGGCGTCGACTACTGCCTGTTCTACCTGCGCCGCGAGCGGGACGAGCGGGCGGCGGGACACGACGCCGAGACCGCGCTGCGGATCGCCGCGGCCACCAGCGGCCGGGCGGTACTGGTCTCCGGGCTGACGGTCATGGTCGCGATGGCGGGCATGTTCCTGTCCGGGCTGCTGCTCTTCAAGGGCTTCGCGATGGCGACGATCCTCGTCGTGTTCACCGCGATGCTCGGCTCCGTGACGGTGCTGCCCGCCCTGTTGTCACTGCTCGGCGACCGGGTCGAGCGGGGCCGGCTGCCGCGCTTCGGACGCGCCTCCCGGGCCCGCCGTGCCCACAAGAGCCGGCGTCCCGCGGGCCGGATCTCCGGAGCTGTGCTGCGGCCCGTCATCGCCCGGCCGAAGATCTTCGCGGTGCTGGGCGCCGGAGTGCTGCTGGCGCTGGCCGTCCCCGCGCTGGGGATGCACACCGAGTCGCTGGGGATGGACAAGCAACTGCCGGCCGACGCCCCGCTGCGCACCGCGTTCGAGCAGATCACCACGGCCTTCCCGGGCGGTCCCGCACCGGCCAGGATCGTCGTGCAGGCCCGGGACATCGAGGCGCCCGGCGTCAGGGCCGCGATCGCCGGCTTCACGGCGAAGGCCGCCGCGTCGGACGAGTTCGGCAAGGGCGTCACCACCGCGGTCCACGCGGACCAGGACATCGCGGTGATCGAGGTGCCGCTCGCGGGGAACGGCAGCGACGCCGTTTCGAAGCACGCCCTGGCCACCCTGCGTGACGACCTGGTGCCGCACACCCTGGGCCCGGTCGCGGAGCACGCCTACGTCACCGGTGACCTGGCCGGTTCCGTCGACTTCAACGGCCAGCTGAAGAGCGGCATTGTCCCGGTCTTCGTCTTCATCATGGGCGTGACGTTCCTGCTGATGCTGTTCAGCTTCCGCTCGGTGACGGTGGCGGTCACCTCCATCCTCCTCAACCTGCTGTCGGTGGGCGCCGCGTTCGGTGTCATGACGGCGGTCTTCCAGCACGGCTGGGGCGCGTCCCTGGTCGGCACGGAGTCGGTGGGCGCGATCGAGGGCTGGATGCCGCTGTTCGTCCTGGTGGTCCTGTTCGGCCTGTCGATGGACTACCACGTGTTCGTCGTGTCCCGGATCCGTGAGGCCCGCGACCGGGGGATGAGCACCACCGAGGCGGTCCGCGACGGGGTGCGCTCCACGGCGGGCGCGGTCACCAGCGCCGCCGCGATCATGGTCGCGATCTTCGCGGTCTTCGCCACCCTGTCGATGCAGGACATGAAGCAGATGGGCGTCGGCCTGGCCGTGGCGGTGTTCCTGGACGCCACCGTGGTGCGGGTGCTGCTGCTCCCGTCGGCGATGGTCCTGCTCGGCGAGCGCAACTGGTACCTGCCGCGGTGGCTGGGCTGGCTGCCGAAGGTCTCGCACGGCGAGGAGGCCGTCCCGGCCCCGCCGGCCCGGGACGTCTACGCGGCGGGCGCGCCGACCGGCGTCCGCTGAGGTCCGCGGGCGGCGGTACAACGGCTGAGGGGCCCGTCGATTCGACGGGCCCCTCAGCCGTTGTCATTCACCGGTGAAAGCTCAGACCTGGCCGGCCTTCTCCAGCGCGGTGCAGCAGGTCTCGACGATGAGGCGGGTCACGACGTACGGGTCGACGTTCGCGTTCGGACGCCGGTCCTCGATGTAGCCCTTCTGCTCGACCTCGACCTGCCACGGGATGCGCACCGAGGCGCCGCGGTCGGAGACGCCGTAGCTGTACTCGTTCCACGGGGCGGTCTCGTGCAGACCGGTCAGGCGCTCGTCGATGCCCGCGCCGTAGTTCTTGACGTGGTCGAGCGGCTTGCTGCCCTCACCGAGGGACTCGCAGGCGGTGATGATCGCCTCGTAGCCCTCGCGCATGGCCTTGGTGGAGAAGTTGGTGTGCGCGCCCGCGCCGTTCCAGTCGCCCTTGACCGGCTTCGGGTCGAGGGTGGCGGAGACGTTGAAGTCCTCGGCGGTGCGGTACAGCAGCCAGCGCGCGATCCACAGCTGGTCGGAGACCTCCAGCGGCGAGACCGGGCCGACCTGGAACTCCCACTGGCCGGGCATGACCTCGGCGTTGATGCCGGAGATCGCCAGACCCGCGGTGAGACAGTTCTCCAGGTGCTTCTCGACGATGTCGCGGCCGAAGATCTCGTCGGAGCCGACACCGCAGTAGTAGCCGCCCTGCGCGGCGGGGAAGCCGGCGACGGGGAAGCCGAGCGGCCGGGCGCCGTCGAAGAAGGTGTACTCCTGCTCGATGCCGAAGATCGGCTCCTGGCCGGCGAACTGCTCGGCGATCGGGGTGAGCAGCGCACGGGTGTTGCTCTCGTGCGGCGTCATGTCGGTGTTGAGCACCTCGCACATGACCAGGACGTCAGCGCCGCCGCGGATCGGGTCCGGGCAGGAGAACACCGGCTTGAGCACGCGGTCCGATGCGTGACCCACGGCCTGGTTGGTGCTGGATCCGTCGAAGCCCCAGGTCGGGAGCTCGGCGCCGTCGGCCAGGATCCTCGTCTTGGAGCGAAGCTTGGCGGTCGGCGAGGTGCCGTCGATCCAGATGTACTCAGCCTTGTAGGTCACGGGGCGCCATCCTTAACAAGCCACTGTCTTCGCGGGTGCAGTAGTGCACTGAAACGAGGGGTGTCGGCCGAGCGCCGTTGATCGAGCCGGTGGCAGCATGGCAAGAACGTTTTTCCCGGCTGTGTCCCTTGTGTTAACCCCGTGTGAACGCACCCGTGCGACCTGCGCCCAGACCGAGCAGAAGCGCCGCCAGATGTCCGGCGTCGGTGAACGTCCGCCCCTCCCGCACCAGGGGTCGCACGACGAGACCCAGCACACCGGCCGCGGCCACCGCCCGTGCGGCGCGGTGCGGGAGCGAGACGGCGGCGGCCCCGAGCACCGCGTTCAGGCCGTAGCTGGCTCCGACGTCCACCGCCGAACGCGTCTCCTTCGAGGCGTCCGTCGCGCGGAGCCCGCCGTATACCAACAGGCTCGCCCCGAGGTGGCCGACCGCGAACACCGCGGCCGTGCGGCGCGACCCCCAGACGGCCTCGGCCCCGCCCAGAACGCCGAGCAGTATCGCCCCGTACGCCGGATCGAGCGGCCGTTCCACGAGAAAAGCACTGGTCAGGAGGGTGTGCCAGCGACCGGCCCGCAGATTGTCGACATTGGTGGAGTGCGCGCGCAGCACCGCCTCACGGTCCGCCTCCGGCAACGGCCGCAGCGCGTACGCCCCGGACTGCACGGCGGCCACATAGGCCGACGCCGCCCAGGGCGCCCTGCGGGCGGGCGACCGGGTGCCGGGGCGGCCTCCAGAGGTTCTGGGGCGGCGTCCGAGGAGATCAATGGCGGGCATCGCCCCATCATCGCTGAGTAGGCTGCCGACATGCCGCACATAGCCGTGGACTACTCCGCCACCCTCACCGACACCTTCGACCGCCAGGGCTTCGCACAGGCCCTGCACCCGCTGGTCGCCAAGATCGCGGACGCGCAGGTGTCCGGCTGCAAGACCCGCTTCCGCCCGCTGGACGAGATCGTCATCTCGGACGGCGGGACCGACGAGGCGATGATCCACATCCAGGTCGCGCTGCTGGACGGCCGCACCCCCGGGACCAAGCTGGAGCTGAGCACCGCGGTGCTCGCGCTCGTCCGCGAGCACACCGCCGCGACGCACGGCCTGACCGTCCACAGCTCCGTCGAGATCCGTGACCTCGACCGCGCCAGCTACCAGCAGCACTCCTCATGACGTTCCGCGTCGGACTGCTGGGCACCGGCCCCTGGGCGGAGATCGCCCACGCGCCCGCCCTGAGCGCCCACCCCGGGGTCGAGTTCACCGGCGTATGGGGCCGCAGGCCCGCGGCCGCGGCTGACCTGGCGGCGCGCTTCGACACCCGCGCCTATGACGACGTGGACGCCCTGATCGCGGACGTGGACGCCGTCGCGATCGCGCTGCCCCCCGACGTCCAGGCCCCGCTGGCCGCCCGCGCCGCCGCGGCCGGCCGCCATCTGCTGCTCGACAAGCCGCTCGCGGCGACCGTCGGCGAGGCCCGCGCGGTCGTCGAGGCCGCCGAGGCGTCCGGCGTCGCGTCCGTCGTCTTCTTCACCGTCCGCTTCGACCGGACGACGGGGGAGTGGGTCGACGAACAGGCCGCCGCGGGCGGCTGGTTCACCGGCCGCGCCGACTGGCTCGGCTCGGTCTTCGCCGGCGGCGACAGCCCGTTCGCGGCCTCCCCGTGGCGCCGCGAGAAGGGCGCGCTGTGGGACGTCGGACCGCATGCGCTGTCCGTACTCCTGCCGGTGTTCGGCGATGTCACCGATGTCGCGGCCGTCAGCGGCAGCGGCGACACCGTCCATGTGGCGCTGCGCCACGCGAGCGGGGCGGCCAGCACGGCCACCCTCAGCCTGACCGCGCCGGAACCGGCCGCCGGAGTCAGCGTCGAGCTGCGCGGTGAGCGCGGCGTGCGCACCCTCCCCGAACTCGGCGAGGGCCCGGTGGAGGCGCTGCGGAACGCCATCGACGCCCTGATCACCGCCGCCCGCACCGGACAACCCCACCCCTGCGACGCGCGCTTCGCGCTGCGCGTCACCGAGACGCTCGCCTCGGTGGAGGAAGCGCTCGACAAGCGCTGACGGAGCGGAGGCCGGGCGGGTTGCAACAGGCAACCCGCCCGGCCGACGCCCCTCCGGGCCTAGCCCTCCGCCGCCCGCGTGTCTATCGTCGAAGACATGGCTGCGGACTGGTGGTCGATCGAGATCCTCAACGCCAGGACCTCCGCCGCACAGTGGCGCGACGCCCATGCGGAGTCGCTCATTGAATCGGCGGTCACCAACGGCGCGTTGAGCTGGGAGTGGCATGCCCACTCCTGGGGCGTCGTGCTCGAGGTCCGCTTCCGCGAGGAATGGCAGTGGGAGTCCTGGCGGCAGCTGCCCGGCACACTGGCCGCGCTCGACGCCGCACCCGACCCGGTCAACGGCCTCCTGGTGCACCGCGGACACGGCGGTGCGTCCGGCGACCGCTCCCCGCGCCGGCCCCGCATCACCCCGAGCGCCGGATCCGTCGTCCTGCCGGAACCCGAGGCCGCCGACTTCGCCCCGGAGCCGCTGCACAACACCGCGCAGCCCGCCGGCGGACTGTTCACGGCGGCGTCATCCCGGTCCTAGGCGCTGCCAGAAACGGCCTAGTGCTTCTTCAGTCCGTCCCAGCCCCACTGCGGCACCGGACCCGGGTTGCCCGGTTCGACGCCCGGCTGCGAGACCGACCGCGCGATCCGCGTCCCCCACTCGATGTACTCGGCGAAGCGCTGCTGCAGCAGCGCTTCGTCGGGCAGTTCCTTCGCGGCCGTGGCGATCATCAACTCGGCCCAGCGGGCGCGCTGTTCCTCCGTGATGGACAGCCCCAGGTGGTTGCGGATCAGCCCGGGGTGGCCGCCCAGCTCGGCGGTGTAGCCGGCCGGGCCGCCGAAGACCTCGGACATCCACACCGCGACATGCTCGACATGCGTCGGGGTGAAGTGCGCGAAGACCGGCGCGAGCAGCGGATCGGCGCGGACCACCACGTAGAAGGACTCGGTCAGCCGGCGCAGGCCGTCGATACCGCCCAGCGCCTCGTAGAAACCGCCGCGCTCCGCGCCCCCGTTCGTGCCGCCGGACGCGGCCGCCCCGGCGCTCATGCCCGGTCCCCGGAGACCACGGAGGTGCGCTCGTAGTGCTTCATCTCCTCGATGTCGCCGATGTACGGGCGGATCGCGGCCAGGAACTGCGGGAACTGCGGTCCACCGCGAAAGCCCTGCTCATGGGCCTCCACCGAGGTCCACTCGATCCGCAGGACGTAGCGGTCGGACTCCTCGACGCCGTGCGAGAGCTCGTAGCCCAGACACTGCGGCGCGAGGTCCAGCTGCTCGGCGGCGGTCGTGTACGCCTTCTCGAATGCGGGACGGCGTTCGGGGTCGGTGATGCGGTAGCGGATGTATTCGACGGTCATCGGGCATCCTTCTTCGCTCAGGATCGGGGACCCCGCGACGGGATCTCGGCGGGATCTTCGGCCAGGATCACTCTCCGGGCCCCGGAAACCACGGTCTTTCGCGGTCGGCGGATCAAGCGGATGGCGGGAATCCGCCCTAGGGAGCCCCTGTAGCGCCCCTGTAACGCCGCTATGGCGCCGCCCTAGCGCCGCCCTGGCGCGGGATCGCGGGAAGAAGCCGCGGGCTCCGGGCCTTGTAACCGGGTATGACGGCTATGAAGGCAATCGTTCACACCAGCAGCGGCGGACCGGACGTACTGTCCCTGACCGAGCGGCCGATTCCGGCGCCGGGACCCGGGGAGGTCCGGGTCAGGGTCCATGTCTCGGGCGTCAATCCCACGGACTGGAAGTCGCGCCAGGGCGCGACGGGCGGCCCGGCCGGCGGTACCGAGCAGGTGCCGAACCAGGACGGCGCCGGGGTGATCGACGCGGTGGGCGAGGGCGTCGCGGCCGAGCGCGTCGGGCAGCGGGTGTGGATCTGGGAGGCGGCCTGGCAGCGCAGCGAGGGCACCGCGCAGGAGTACGTGGTGCTCCCGGACCGGCAGGCCGTGTTCCTGCCCGACGAGGCGTCCTTCGACCTCGGTGCGAGCCTCGGCATCCCGGCGCTGACCGCTCACCGCACCCTCACGCTCGCGGACGGCGGCCCCGACCGCCTCGCCCCCGGCTCCCTCGACGGTCGCACCGTGCTGGTCGCGGGCGGCGCGGGCGCGGTCGGCAACGCGGCGATCCAGCTGGCGCGCTGGGCCGGCGCCACGGTGGTGACGACGGTCAGCAGCACCCGGAAGGCCGAACTCGCCCGTGCCGCCGGCGCCCATCACGTCATCGACTACCGCACCCAGGACGCCGCCGCGACGATCCGGCTGCTGGTGCCCGACGGCGTCGACATCATCGTCGAGGTCGCCCCCGCCGTGAACGCCGTCATCGACCACGCCGTCGCCGCGCCGAACGCGGTCATCGCGTTCTACGCCAACAACGGCGGCGACGAGATCACCGTCCCGGTCCGGCAGGCGATGGTGCCCAACCTGCGCTGGCAGGGCGTCCTCGTCTACACCGTCCCCGAGCGCGCGAAGACCGACGCCGTCGCCGACGTGTCGGCCGCCGTCGCGGACGGCGCGCTGCGCGTCGGCGAGGACGCCGGGCTGCCGCTGCACCGCTTCCCGCTGGAGAAGACGGGCGACGCGCATGCGGCCGTCGAGAACAACGCGGTCGGCAAGGTCCTCATCGATGTGGCCGCCGGATGAGCGGCACCGCTCGGGCACGGCTCGGAGCGGCATGACGCAGGAGCCGACGCATGAGCCGATGCAGGAGCCGACCAAGGAGCCGACTCAGTACCCGACTCAGTAGCCGACCGTGATGCGCCGGGCGGGTCCGTCGACCCGGATCCGCCCGCCGTACGGGATGACGACCTGCGGGTCGGTGTGCCCGAGGTCCACGTCGAAGACCGCCATCGTCTCCGGCGCGTACTCCGCCAGCGCCCGCAGGACCGCGGCCCGTTGATCGGCGCGGAAGCGCTCCCGGCCCGCCGTGTCGAGCTGGTCGGGCCGGCCGATGCTCCAGGCCTTGGCCCGTCCCATCAGCAGCGCGGGGAACTGCCGCAGCAGCCCGCGCTCGCCCATGTTCCGCAGGATCCGGTAGACCTCCACCGCCGGCGGCATCTCCTCCGACGTCTCCAGGAAGAGCACCTGGCCCCGGTGGCTCCCGGCCGGCGCCGTCTCCCGTCCCGCCATCAGCAGCCACGACAGGATCTCCACGTTCCCGCCCCAGCTCGTGCCGTCCACGACGCGTTCCGGCCGGTGCCAGGTCCAGCCCTCGCAGGGCGTCATCCGCGGCGCCTCGTCGAAGGTCGCCGGATCGGCCCAGTCCCCGTTGACCTCGTTGAACTCACCGACCGGCGCCAGCTCGTACTCGCCCGAGGTGAACAGGGCGGCCCGCAGCGAGTCCGCCGTCACCGGGTGCATCGCCCCGGGCCGCCCGAACTCCACCATCACCGAGCCGCCGTGGTAGCCGACGATGCCGAGCCCGTACAGGTGGTGCAGCAGGCAGGTGTTGTCGCTCCAGCCGAAGAACGGCTTGGGGTTGGCGCGGATCAACTCGTCGTCCAGGTACGGCAGTACGGTGATCTGGTCGTCGCCGCCGATGCTCGCGATCACGGCCTTGATGTCCGGATCGGCGAACGCGGCATGCAGATCGGCGGCCCGCTCCCGCGCGGTGGAGCCCATCCTCCGGGTCGCCGGATACTCCACGACCCGCAGGCCGAACTCCTTCTCCAGCCGGTTCAGGCCGAGTTCGAACGGCAGCGGCAGCAGGCCCGGCAGGCCGGACGACGGGGAGAGCACCGCGACGCGGTCGCCGGGACGTGGTTTCGCGGGGCACCGGGGGCTGGTCATCGGCCGAGCGTAGTAGCGGCGGCCCGGGACGGTCGAGGCGTTTCCGGGGCGGCGCGGACCACCGTGGCACCTCTCCCGTTCCCCGCGCGCCGCCGTCCGACGGCGACGCCCAGCAGCACGACGAGCGCCCCCGCCGGCTGGTTCCACGTCATGCCCTCGCCCAGCAGCACCGCCCCGGCCACCACCGCGACCAGCGGCATCAGATACGTGACGGTGGACGCGGCCACGGCTCCCGCGCGGCGGATGATGCGGTAGTTGAGCAGATACGCCACCCCGGTGCCGAGCACGCCGAGCAGCAGCAGGGCGACGACGGCGGACGGCGTCCAGCCGTCGGGGCCGGCGGCCGGCAGCCCGCCGGAGACGAGCGGCGCCAGGACGGCGGCCTCCACCGTCGCCACCACGACCTGGGCGGCGGAGAGCGAAACGGTGGACTCGGGGCGCCCGGCCAGGAACCGCTGCGCGTACGGGAAGCCCACCGCGTAGCAGCCGGCCGCCGCGAGGCAGGCCAGCTGGCCCGCCAGGTCCGAGCCGTCGGCGCCGCGCCACACCCCGAGGACCACCAGGACGCCCGCGAAGCCGATCGGCATCCCGAGCAGCCGGCGCGCTCCCGGCCGCTCCCCGGGCAGGACCACGGTCACCACCAGCATCGTCAGCAGCGGTGTCGCGGCGTTGAAGATCCCGGCGACGACCGAGGAGACCCGCTGCTCGCCCCAGGCGAACAGGGTGAACGGCGCGACGTTCACCAGCGCCCCGGTCACCGCCAGATGCCCCCACACGCCGGCGCCGCGCGGCAGCCGGCCGCCGGTGGCCCGCAGCCACACCAGCAGCGTCACCGCGCCGACGACCAGCCGCACCAGCGTCACGTAGGCGGGCGGCAGGACGCCCACGCCCACCTTCATCAGCAGGAAGCTGCTGCCCCAGATCACCGAGAGCAGCACGAGCGCGTCCCACCAGCGCTCGCGGGCCTTTTCGCCGCGCGTTTTCATGAAGTCCATGCCGGAAAAGTAGGGGCGGGACGTTTTGGCGGGTGCCGAAGTGTCGCGGGGCGATGATGGGCGGCATGACCGGTCCGCGCACACCCACCACCCTGGCCGCCCTGGCGGCGCTGCTCGCCGACGAGACCCGCGCCTCCGTCTGTCTGGCGCTGCTCGACCGCCGCGCCTGGACGTCCGGCGAACTGGCCCGGCACTGCGGGGTCGCGCCGTCGACCATCAGCGAGCACCTCACCCGGCTCGTCGACGGCGGCCTGCTGGTCCAGGAGCGGCAGGGCCGACACCGTTACGTCCGGCTCGCCGACCCCGACACCGCCCGCATGATCGAGGACCTGGCGGCCCACGTCACCCCGCAGAAGGCGCCGGCCGGCGGCGGGCTGCGCGCCCATTCGGCGAGCCAGGCCCTGGCCAGGGGCCGCACCTGCTACGACCATCTGGCCGGCCGGCTCGGGGTCGCGATCACCGACGCGATGACCGGGCGCGGCCTGCTGAGCCAGGACGCCGGCTTCTCCCTCACCGGGCCGGGACTGGCCTGGCTCACCGGCCTCGGCGCCGACCTGTCCGGGTACGACAGCCCCGCCCCGCCCTCCCGCCGGCCGCTGGCCCGGCCCTGCCTGGACTGGACGGAACGCCGCCCCCACCTGGCCGGCACGGCCGGCGCCGAGCTGTGCCGCCTGGTCCTCGACCGGGGCTGGGCCACCCGGATCGGCACCCGCCGGGCCGTCCGCGTCACCCCGCTGGGCCTGGACGAACTGCACCGGACGCTGGACATCGAGCCGGACCTGCTGGAGGTCGCGTGACCACCGGCACACCTCCGCGCCGGGCCCGCGGCACGAGGCTGTCGGACAATGGAGCTGGATCATCGCGATCGGTGCCCCGATTCATGGACCGATCCGTGCCCCGATTCATGTTCCGATCCGCGCCCCGATCCGCCACCGCCCCCGACCGCCGCAGGGAGAGACTTGTCCGCCGTCCGCACCGCGCTCGCCCTGCTGGGGACGGGCGCCGCCGTGCTGATGACCGGGTGCTCCGCGACGAATGACGCCGAGAGCGCCGGGCCGACGCCGGTCGCGTCCGCCCCCGCCAAGCTGTGGCCGAACCGGCCGCCGGCCACGGAGCCGCCCGGGGACTCGGGAAACGAACGGCCCGTTCCGGTGCCCGGCATACCCAAGGTGACCTCAGGGGACATCAGGAGCGTGGACCCGGTCGCCGTGATCCAGGCCGAGATGGCCGCCGCTCCTGACGCACTCTCCGGCGCGGACGCGCTCGACGAGGAGACCGCGGCGAAGGCCGCCGCCTGCGAGGCGGGCGCCGCCGGGCGCACCGGATGCCCGATCCGCAGCCCCGAGTACTACGACCTGACGGGCGACGGCAAGACCGACGCCGTCCTCGGTGTCGACATGGTCGACGGCTTCCTCGCACTGCGCTGCTACACGCTCCACAACGGTGTGCTCACCCGCATCCTCGCCACCGTGACGAAGCCGATGTCCGTCCAGGTGGCCGGCGGGGACCTCATCGTGCAGGAGCCCACCCCCTCCGAGGGGTACGAGCAGCGCACGGTCTACGCCTGGGACCCGCAGACGCGCGCCATGGCCATCCAGAGCGACGACTACCGGCGCGCCACTCCGCCCGGCCACGGCCGCCGTGACCACGCGCCGGACAGCGGCGACACCGACTCCTCGTGGAAGCGGTCCCGATGACGCTGCGCGGACGCCTGACGAGGCCGCGCGAACGCCCCATGAGGCCGCGCGGACGCCGGACGCGGCTGCGCGGGCGACTGCCGGCCTGGACGGCGACCCTCTACTGGAAGGCAGCCGTCTTCATCACCGCGATGTGCTGTGTCGTCGCGGTGGTCCTCGGCACGCTCGTGCACGTCATGGTCACCCGGCAGACCGTCCACCAGGCCCGCACCGCCGCCCTGAGCAGGCTCGACACCGCCACCCAGGCGTACATAGCGGGCGACCCGCTGCGCCGCGGCACGGCGCTGAACCCGCCCGACCTTCCCGACCGGCTCCGGGACCTCGCGCTGCGCGGCCAGCGCGGCACCATGTTCGGCGACGTCGACGGCCGCCGCACGATGTGGGCGGCGGGTCCGGCCGGCGGGAAGGCGCTGGCGGTACCGCTGGACTACACGCGCAGCGCGGAGAGCATCCGCGGTCTTGACCGGGCGATCATCCTGTCGTCCGCCCTCGCCATCGGCGGCACCCTGCTGATCGGGATCTTCGCCGTCTCGCGGGTGACCCGCCGGCTGCACCGGACCGCGGCCGTCGCCCGCCGGATCAGCGCGGGCGACCTCGACGCCCGGGTGGCCGACCCCCGCACCGCCGGTCCCACCAACGCCCAGGACGAGGTCGCCGCCGTCTCCGCGGCCCTGGACGCGATGGCCGCCTCGCTCCAGCTCCGGCTGCAGAGCGAGCAGCGCTTCACCGCCGACGTGGCCCATGAACTGCGCACCCCGCTCGCCGGTCTGCACGCCTCGGCCGAACTGCTGCCGCCCGGCCGGCCCACCGAACTGGTCCAGGACCGGGTCCAGGCGCTGCGCCGGCTCACCGAGGACCTGCTGGAGATCTCCCGGCTCGACTCCCGTACCGAGAAGGTCGAACCGGACGCCCACTACCTGGGGCTGCTCGCCGAACGCGCCGTCGCCGCCTCGGGGCCGGCCGCCGAGGTCCGTGTCGTCCGCGACATCTGCCTCATCACCGACCAGCGCCGGCTGGAACGGGTCCTCGGCAACCTGATCGGCAACGCCCACCGGCACGGCCGTCCTCCGGTGGTGATCACCGTCGACGGCCCCGTCATCACCGTCCGGGACCACGGCGACGGCTACCCCGGCTACCTGATCGACCACGGCCCGCAGCGCTTCCGTACCGAGCCCACCAGCAACGGCAACAAGGGCCACGGCCTGGGACTGACGATCGCCGTCGGGCAGGCCCGCACCATCGGGGCCGAGCTGCGCTTCGCCAACGCGCCCGACGGCGGCGCCGTCTCCACCCTCACCCTCCCCACCCCGGAGGAGATCGCGGACCCCGGGGACGATGCGGGGGCGGGCACGGGCGCGGGCCCGCTGTCCTGACGCCACCAAGTGCGGAGGTCCCGCCCGGTCGGATCCTCATCCCGCCCGGTCGTGTTTCCATCCCGTCCCGGCGGCCTCATCCCATCGGGGCGGCCTCATCCCACATCGTGCCGGTCTCAGCCCGTCCCGGCGGCCTCCGCCGGGCTCAGCCGGGCGCCGCGGGACTCCCGGGCCAGGTAGCCGGCCATGCCGAGCGACGCGATACCGGCGAGCGAGATGGCGGCCCCCACGGACACCACTTCGGCGGCCGCCCCGAAGACCGCGGGCCCCACTCCCTGCACGGTCATCATGCCGGAGCTGAGCAGCCCGAACGCCTGCCCGCGGCTGGCCTCCGGGAGCGCGTCGAGGAACGAGCGCTGGAGCCCCAGGCTGTACGCGAACCCGGTACCGGTGACCAGCAGCAGGACCGCGCAGACCGGCCACGGCGGACCGAAGGCGAAGCCGGCCAGCGGCAGCCCGATGACCGCGACCAGCACGGCGACCAGACGTTCCCGGGTCGCTGGCAGCACGAAGCGGCCGACGACCAGATTGCCGACGAGCATGCCGACCGGCAGGCACGCCAGCAGGAACCCGGCGGTTCCGTCCGGGAATCCGCGCCGCCCCGCGAACGGGACGACGAGGCTCTCGGCGCTGGCCGCGAAGGCGGACGGCAGCCACTGCGCGAGCAGCAGCTTCCGCACCCGGCGGTTCGCGAACAGCGCCCGGTTGCCCGACCAGCTGTGCCGCACCAGGGAGCCGGACCCGGACCCCTTGTCGGGGGCCGGCAGGTCGGGCAGCCGCAGCCGTACGGCCACCGACGCGACGAGGTACGCGGCCGCGCTCAGCAGCAGCGCGTGCCGCGAGCCCAGGAACGTCACGGCGATCCCGCCGCCCGCGAGCCCGAGCAACTGGGCGCCGGACGACGACATGCTGGACAGCGACCGCCCCAGAACGTACGCGTCGCCGGTCAGCGTGTCGGCGACGAGGCGGTTGGACGCGCCCTGGAAGACCGGCGTCAGGAAGGCCACGACGGCGACGAGCAGCAGGATGAACGCCACCGGGAGATGGGCGAGCGCCATCGCGACGGCGGCGGCGAACTCCAGCAGATAGCCCGCGGCGATCAGCCGTCGCGGCCGGACCCGGTCGGCGAGCGAGCCGAGCAGCATCGAGCCGGCGAGCTGCGGGAGGAAACCGATGCCGAACGTCAGGGCGCCCATGAGCGGTGAGCCGGTGGTCGCGAAGATCAGCACCGAGAGGGTCAGGATCCGCAGGGAGTCGGCGGTGATCGTCACCGTCCTGGTGACGAAGAGCAGCCGGAAGCGCTGGTCCGCGAGCACTTCCCGATAGGTGGTGCGCCGGGGCGGGGCAGGGGTGAACGTCATACGGGCAGCCTGTTCCCGGCGCCCCCGCCAGGGCGATTCTTACGTCACAGGACGTAAGCCCGACGGCCGCCGGACGTAGGCTCGTGGCATGCGGCGATTCGAGTTCGGTACCGACGACCTGCTGCGCAGCAGGTTCGCGCTGTCGCCGGCCTTCGAGCTGTGCAACCTCCTGCGGTATCTGGAGGGCCGGTCGCGGCAGCGGCTGCCGGCCGCCTGGTCGGCCCGGCTGATGCCGGCCTTCCAGCGGCTGCGCCGCGACACCGACATCGACGCGGTGCTCGCGCTCCACACCCGCACCTTCGGCGCCAATTTCGTCGCGCTGCCGCCCCGCGGCCTCGCCCAGACCTGGGACGACGACCTCGCCGCGATCCGCGCCACGAGCCTGTCCCAGGCCCACGAGGAGGCCGAACTCTGCCTCGCCGCGCGTCCGTCCCGCGATCCGCGCGTGCTGGCGACGCTGCGCGGCGACGCGGTCGTCGAGCGGGTCGCCGACGCCCTGGACCAGGCCTGGCACGGTCTGCTGGCCCGTGACTGGCCGCAGCTGCGGGCCATCTGCGAGCGCGACGTCGTCCACCGGGTCGGCCGGCTCGGCCGGTCGGGCTGGGCGGCCGCCCTCGACGGCCTGCACCCCGACGTGCGCTGGCGCGACGGCGGCATCGACATCCTGCGGACGTCGTCGTCATCGGCCAGCGTCACCACCCTCGCGGGGGAGGGGCTGCTGCTCATCCCGTCGGTCTTCGTCTGGCCCCACTTGGCCACCTACGTCGACGACCCCTGGCCCAAGGCGATCATCTACCCCGCCCGGGGCACGGCCGCGCTGTGGGAGACGCCCGACTCCGTCGAACCGGACGCCCTCGCCGGACTCCTCGGCCGTTCACGTTCCCGGTTGCTGTCCGCCCTGGACCAGCCCGCGAGCACCACGCAGCTCGCCCAGAGCCTGCGCCTCGCCCCCGGCGCGGTCGGCGACCACCTGACCGTCCTCCGCAAGGCCGGCCTCCTGCACCGCGCCCGCTCCGGCCGCTCCGTCCTCTACTACCGCACCCCGCTGGGCGACGCCCTCGCCGCGGGCACCGACCAGGGCCTGTTGTCGGACGGGGCCTGACGCCCGGGGAAACGGCGGGGGGCGGCTCGCGACTGATCTGAACCGGTCGGTAACAGAGCGAGAAAGGTGCTGCAGCTACCTAGCGGTAACCACGTGGGGCGTGTCACATTCCTCGCGCCACCGGCCGGCGGCCCACCCTCACCCAGAGCCTCCTGACCCCACGGTGCGGGAGGCCGTCCGCAGGAGTTCCGCCGTGCCTGAACGCTGTCACAGAACCAGCAGAACAAAGCGACTGCTCGCCGCGGTCCTCGCCCTACCCCTCGTCGCCGCGGGCCTGCTGGCCGTCGCGGCCCCCGCTCAGGCCGCCACCGGCCCGGTCGTGAGGGTGTCGATGGGCGACAGCTACATCTCCGGAGAGGCCGGTCGCTGGAAGGGCAACAGCGACACCACCGGCGGCAGCCGCGACGGCACGGACCGCGCCTGGACCGGCAGCGGCTACGACCCCACCACGGTCTACGGCAGCACCTACGCGAGCGGGTGCGACCGCTCGGACTCCGCCGAGATCAACAGCCTGGCCGGAGCGGTCAACCTCGCCTGCTCCGGCGCCACCACGGCCAACGTCTTCCGGGCGGGCAACGGCGGCCAGTCCCTCAAGGGCGAGGCGCCACAGGCCGACCAGCTGGCCTCGGTCGCCGCGAACAACACCGTCAAGCTGATCACCCTCTCGATCGGCGGCAACGACCTCGGCTTCTCGGACGTCATCTCGACCTGCGTCAAGGACTACCTGATCTGGTACTCCTACTGCCACACCAGCCAGCAGAGCGTCATCGACTCCAGGATGAGCGCGGCCATGGCGGGCGTCGGCAAGTCGATCGACGAGATCCGCGCCGTGATGACCGCCGACGGCTACGCGCCGGGCGACTACCGGATCGTGCTGCAGTCCTACCCGTCCCCGATCCCGCGCAGCACCGAGATGCGCTACCCGGAGAGCGGCTGGAGCCGTTCCAGCACCGGCGGCTGCCCGTTCTGGAACGGCGACGCCGACTGGGCCCGCGACTCGATGGTCCCGCAGATCTCCAACGCGCTCGCCGGCGTCGCGGCCACCAAGGGCGTGCAGTTCATGGACCTGCGCGACATGCTGCAGGGCCGCGAGGTCTGCGCCAAGACGTCCAGCCTCGCCACCCCGGGCACGGCACCGTCCGCCACCACCAGCGAGTGGGCACGCTTCGTCGACGCCGGCCTGAGCAGCTCCCAGGGCACCGTCCAGGAGTCGATGCACCCGAACTACTACGGCGAACTCGCCCTCGGCAGCTGCCTGACCCTGCTGAACACCCACCCCACCGGCAACTACTCCTGCCGCAACACGGCAGGCCGGGACTCCGGAGGGATGTACCTGACCACCAAGTGACCCACCGTCTCTAGCGGATGGCGCGCCACGCACCGAGCCCTGGTGCTCTCCGTGAGGAGAGCACCAGGGCTCGGTCAATGCTGCTGACTCCGAGGATCGCGCCGGGTGGGCGGACCGGACCGGTTAGAGGTCGAAGTACAGCTGGGAATCGTCTCTGACCTGCGCGGACGCTGTGCGTGGGGGCTACCGGTGCACTGTGGGTGCACGAGCGGGGCCCCGGAGGTCGGGGGACAGTGGGCGGCACCGGCGGTTGCTTCGGGAACTGCGCTGTAGCGGTCCCTGGCAACAGCTCGCCGCCTAACTGGCCGAATAGGCACCGTTGTCAGCAATTGGTATGTGTCGTCACACTCCGGCCATGGTCTACAGATGCCGTGCGCAAACGGACGACGGGACGCTCTGTAAGAACCGGGTGACTGTTCCTGACACGCGCTGCCACCACCACCGGGGGCGGCCGGCGGGGCGTGTGGCGACCCCCGCAAGGCGTGCGGCGAAGAGAGCTCCTGCACCGCTTCGCGCGCCTCACCCCGTCGCTGCGCGGCGACCCAGTCCGCCTAGTAGCAGCGTGGGCCGTACGCCGAGCCCTCCCTCTGCTCTACAGCTGGAGCGCGTTCAACTGCAGGCGGTAGCCGGCTTCTGTGCGGATGCGTTGGAGGGCGGGGGTGCTGCCGCGATCGCCGACCGCGCGGCGACATACGTCTCGGACGAGACGTGGAAGACGCTGGTGAGAAGGCACCGTAGAAGGGGCTGTGACGACCTTGCACAGCTGGCCCGCGACATTCTCAAGGGCAAGGATCAGCTGCACGATGTGGTCGCTCGATCGGCCGGTGGGCTGCTCGGCTTCCTGGGACGGCCGCGGATCGAGCGGATCTTCGCTCAGGAACTGGCACGGAGAATCCCGCTGCCCTTCGACGCGGAGCTCTCAGCTGCCGCGCGTGGTCTGCAGATCGCAGGCATCTACGTATGCCTTACCGGCAATCGGGATCTCGCCGACTGTGCGTGCTTACGAGATGTCTTCAAGACCGAGGGCAAGGAGCGCATCGCGCAACTCATGCAGGGTGCGGTCGAAGACTGGCGGGAGTTGCCTGTGAGAGTGCGGGGCGTCGGGTCGGGCGGGCGGCCGTAATGTCGTCGACCGGTAAAGATCAGGCTGGCAAGATCAGCACGATGCATGCGGAGCCAGGTCCGTGCGCCCTCACCTTTCCCCCGAGCCCTGGACCTGTCCTTGCCCTACGCACCTCGGAGACAAGCAGCTGACACCGACCGAAGCCATCAGCCAGATCCGCATCTGTGCGGCTGATCGCGCGTACAGCCACCTCCAAATCGGCGCTCCGGATTACATCCAGGCCGCGCTGGACGCTCTTCTTACGGGGGTCGACTCCCCATCCCTCTGCCTCTTGGCCGGGCTGGGGCGCAACGAACACAGCGAGGCCGCTGACCTCTTCGACAGCATGTTGGAGGAGCTCCGACTGCTGCCGCTGACAGCGGAACGATTGACCGAGGCGCGTTGGGACATGGCGCGTTGGTGGGCCGGTCAGATCATTGAGGGAAAGCTCGATCCGGTTCTGGGCGCCCGCCTGATCTTCGAGGACGCGGGGTGCGAGCTCGGCCAACCCACTGAACTCGCGCCCTTCGGCCGAGTTGTGCTGGCCCTGCTGGACGATGCCGATGGTCGGAATGTTGCCAGCCAAGAGGAGCTGGACGAGATTACCGAGGCAGCCCGACGCTTGCTCGCGTAAGCCCCGCACGGCTTCTGGAGGGCACCGGAGACGCAGCCTCGCAGCCATGCCCCGCTACGCGGTCAACCGGTACCTCTGCCCGATGGCCTTGCGTGCCTTCGATACGGCGCCCGCGACGCGGTGCACGTACCTGCGCAGAGTGAAGGCCGGGTCTTCATGGCCGAGCAGATCGGCGAGCGTGTAGACATCCACGCCGGCATTGATGGCTTCGGACGCGAAGAGGTGCCGGAGGGCGTGCATCATCTTGTCCCGGCACTTTTCCCACTTCCGGCCCTTGCCCACGGGCTTGTCGTTGATCGCGTCTATGACCCCGATCGCCTCAAGCGCCGCCTTCCAGAGGTAGTTGAAGTAGTTGCCGTTGAGCGGCTTGCGCTCGCGCGTGGTGAACATCAGCCGCACGGTGACGGGCGGCCCGCCCTTCGTCATCCAAGGCAGCGTGACGGCGACCGCCGGGAACCTCCGTATGTGCTCGGCGAGGATGATGGCCAGCTCGTCGGTGACGGGTACGTGTCGGTCCTTGAGATCGTCGTCGTCCCCACCCTTCAGCGGAGCGAAGACGAGGGCGCCGTGGTCGTGGGTGATCTGCCGACGGATGTGGACGGTCTTCTCGACGCAGAGCCAGTCCACGTCGTCGGGGCTGAAGCCGAAGATCTCGCCCTGGCGCATGCCGAGACCGCGACCGCAGTCGACGACCGCCTGGTATCGCTCCAGCAGGTGCTTCTGCAGCAGGTCCGTCTGCTCCCACGTGAGGGGAACGTCCTTCGCGGCCTTCTTGGACCGCCGCGGTTTGACGCGCTTGACCGACCCCGTCTCGCAGGGGTTCTTGGGGATCATCTCGTCGTCCACGGCCATGGCAAGGATGGACGCCAGGTGCGTGAAGATGAGGCCGACCGTCGTCTCGTCCAGAACCTCAAGCCGTCGCTTGATCCAGGTCTGGATGGTGGACGCCTTGATCTGGTTCAGCTTGAGCTTCCCCAACGGCCCGATGATGTGGTTGCGGACGCGGGACTCGTACTGCGCGTAGGTGCGCGGGTTCGGCAGTGACTGGTTCTCCAGCCACTGCTCGGCAACCGTCTTGAGGAGCGTCTCGCCCTTCTTCGGGGCGATGTACGTCCCGTCATCGACGGAGCCCATCATCTGCGTCAGACGCTGACGGGCGTCCTCCTGTCGAACGAAGCTCTCGCTCTGCTGCTCCCCATCCGGGTCGCGCCACCGCGCCAGCCAGCGCTTGCCGCGCCCGTGTTCCCTGGACGGCACCTTGCCGTGCGCCTTGCAGCGCTCGTCGTTCAGGCCGGGTCGCTTCAGGTGCCAGCGGTCGTACGGCTCGGCCATGGATGAGAAGCCCCTTCGGGTTGCCGGTGGAGGTGGCCGCGCCCGTCCGCAGGCGTTCGAGGTCGCGTGCGGATCTGACTCCGATCGGTCCGGAATCGATGGGTCGGTTGGCCGTGAAGGAGATTTGTAGCATCGATTTCCGGTTCGGAGAAATGGTGCCGCCGAAGATATGGATGAGAAGCCCCTTCGGGTTGCCGGTGGAGGTGGCCGCGCCCGTCCGCAGGCGTTCGAGGTCGCGTGCGGATCTGACTCCGATCGGTCCGGAATCGATGGGTCGGTTGGCCGTGAAGGAGATTTGTAGCATCGATTTCCGGTTCGGAGAAATGGTGCCGCCGAAGATGTTGTTTCGTGCTGCCCAGTCCAGAATCTTGAGCCGATCTGCGCGAGCGGATAAGGGCATCCACTGCGCGGCCGGGGACATCTGATATACGCGTGGGTGGCGGCGCCATCCATGCGGATCATTCGGGCACATCGCTACAAGTAAACAGGGATCATCCGGGCGGCTGGGCCAACCTGCCAGCCGTGAGGGGGGCCAGTAGCCCTCAGCCCGGATGGTCTCCTGACCAGTGCGGACGGTGGATCGAGAGTCGGCGGGAGTCGGGGGAGTGGAGCGGGGCAAAGCGGAGCACCCACGCCTGCCCCGCCCCTTCGAAGGGGCGGGGCACCGTACCTCGCTATTCGCCTCTGAACCAGATTTTTCGCCCCACGAGAATCAGCGGGTTCCGCCCGTCTGGAGTTCGCTCACCGACGCCCATGAGCGCTATTTGGCGCGGCCGTGATTTCCCACCACAATGCCGCTGGATGGAACGCGATCGATGTGGCTACGTTGGTCGCGATCACCGGATCCGAATCACGATGGAGAACCCCATGCCGCCAATTCACCGCACCGCCTCGAACGGGGAGCGACGCCCCCTGGCCACGCCGGAGGAACTGTCCGCCTACCTGGGCGTGCCGCTCGCGACCCTCTACGCCTGGAACCACCGGAGGGTCGGCCCGAAGGCCACCAAGGTAGGCCGGCACTTGCGCTACCGCTGGCAGGAGGTGGAGGTATGGCTGGACGCCCAGTCCATAGAGCGCGCGGCCTGAGCCCGCGCCCCGAACGCAATACGGCCCTCGGCGCTGTGAACGCCGAGGGCCGTGCGAAGTCCCCAGAACCGAGATTCAAACGATCAACCGTGGTCAACGGGCCTGGCAGCCCAGGAGACCAGGGGAGGAGCTTCACCATGCACCCTACGACCCCACCCGCCCAGAGCGCATCCCCCAAGATCCTCTGGCCGCCGGTGGCGATCCCCGGTCTGCCCGGCATGCACCGGTCCAGTGACCCGGCCACCGACGATGCGCCGGTCACTGACCGGCTGACCGGAATCACTGACCGAGTGACCGGAGGGAGTGACCGGCCGCCGGTCAGTGACCCCGGTCAGCCGACCGGACCGACCGAGGTTCCCGACGCTCCGGTCACCGAGGGCGCGGGACTGCTGGACGAGTTGCGGACAGCCATCACCCGGTACGTGGTCATGCCCAGCCAGGAGGCCCTGAACGCGACGACCTTGTGGGTGGCGGCCACCCACCTCCAGCCCGCGTGGCAGCACGCTCCGCGCCTGGCGGTGGTCGGCCCGGTCAAGCGGTGCGGCAAGTCCCGCCTTCTGGACGTCCTGCACGACACCGTCCACGCCCCCTTCATCACGATCAACTCCACTCCGGCGGCGATCTTCCGATCGATCACCAAGGAGCCGCCCACCCTGCTGGTTGACGAGGCAGACACCCTGTTCGGCAACGTCAAGGTGGCGGAGAAGAATGAGGAGATGCGCGGCCTGCTCAACGCCGGTCACCAGCGCAACCGCCCCACCACCCGGGTGTCCGGCCCAGAGCACAAGCCGACCAAGTTCCTGACCTTCGCCATGGCGGCCCTGGCCGGGATCGGCGACCTCCCCGACACGATCATGGATCGCGCGGTCGTCGTCCGGATGCGCCGTCGAGCAGTGCACGAAAAGGTCCAGCCCTTCCGCTCCCGCCGGGACATCCCCGTCCTCAACGACCTCCGTGACCGGATCGCCGCATGGACCGCAACCCTGGTCGAGACCGCCGCCGAAATGGAGCCGCCGCTGCCGGTCGAGGATCGTGCGGCGGACACCTGGGAGCCCCTGGTGATCGTCGCCGACCTCGCCGGAGGCCACTGGCCCGCCACTGCCCGCGCCGCCTGCCGGACGATGACCGACCACGAGGCCGGACAGGACGAGGAGAACGGCCTCAAGAGCCGCATCCTCGCCGACATCCGCACCGCGTTCGCCGGCTTCGGCAACCCCCACGCCCTTGGCACCGCCGACCTGCTCTGCCGCCTGCGCGCCGACGCCGAAGCCCCCTGGGCCGAGTACGGCAACGGGGGACTGAGCCCACGAGGGCTGCAGGTCCTGCTGAAGGACTACGGCATTAACTCCTGCACCGTCCGCTTCCGGGACGGCCAGCGCAAGGGCTTCTACCGCGCCCAGTTCGTCGACGCCTGGACGCGCTACTGCCCCGAGCCCACCACGCCCGGTCCCACCAGCCCGTAACCCGGCACGACCCGTACCACCCGTCCCTGCGCAGGTCAGCGCGGGGACGGGTCGTTTCCCCGAAGAGAGTCAACCCGTACCAGCCACCTGCCGTCGGCACCCCCATGCCTCACGGCCGGAGCACGTTGGGACGAGTCGACCCGTACCAGCGAGACCACTCGTACCTGTGCTGACCAGGCATGGGACGGGTGGGACGGAAGGTACGAGTGCACGCCCAGGTCGCTCGGGGCGCCAGTGACCCCCAGATCATCATCGCGACTTCGCACCTCTGGCCCCATCTCTCCGCATCACCGATCTACCCGGCAGGAGACCGCACGATGATGAAGGACCGACACCTCGTCGACGGCGACGAAGAATCAGAGCAGTTCACGAGGGTCTCTCCGATGAAAGGCATCTGGCGCCGGGCGTTCGGGAAGAGGGCTCCTGGCGGAGCCAGTAGTACCCCAACTCCGACTTATGGCCGGAGTGGAGGAGTCTCCGCCCCAGGGGTGGCGGAGGAATCCCGGCGCGAGGGTGCGCCAGGCCAACAGGCCGGGGGACCCGACCCGGACAAGCTCCCCGTAGTGCAACGCGAGATCCTCGCCGACGTACGCCCCACTGAGCAGAGCGCCCATCGCTCCAACCGCCGCTTCAACGGCGTCAACCGCCAAGCCCGGGTCGGCCCGCTGCAGTTCCGGCCCGAGGAGCGTGAGCATCTGGACGTGTCGGCTGCCGCGAACGGTTACCGCAGCCCCGGCGGTTTCGCCGCGGACGTCACCCTGGCCTTCATCGACGGCCGGTTCTTCGTCGACCTGCCGCTTGCAGAAGAGCGCCGCAAGCTGCACCTGTTCCGATCGCAGGTGATCCGTCATCTCAGCCGGATCGGGCACAACGTCAACCAGATCGCCCGCGCCCACAACGGCGGCTACGAGGCACCAGCCGACGCCTACCGAAGCCTGGACGAGCTACAGCACCTGCTGGTCGAGATCGCCGAGGCCCTGCGTGAGCCTTCCGGTCAGGAGGTCTGACCGCCGTGATCGCATCCATCAAGCCCTCCGGGGGCAACACCCGCGGGCTGCTCGCCTACCTCTACGGGCCCGGCCGCCACGACGAACACCACGACCCCCACATCGTCGCCAGCTTCGAAAACTTCGCGATGCCCGACCCCGGTCGCGACCCCACGGCTACCCTCACCGAACTCGCCCACTACCTCGATGAACCCGTCACCCTCCGAAACGGCGAGCCTGGCAAGCCGGTCACCGACCACGTTTGGCACTGCCCCGTCCGCGCCGCACCCGAAGACCGGCACCTGTCCGACGCCGAATGGGGGGAGATCGCCGAGCGCATCGTCCGCGCCGCCGGCATCGCCCCGCCAGGTGACGACTTCGCCTGCCGCTGGATCGCCGTGCGTCACGCGGACGATCACATCCACATCCTCGCCACCACCGTCCGCGAAGACGGCCGCCGACCCAAACGCCACAACAACGGCCAACGCGCCGGACAAGAATGCCGCCAGATTGAGAGGGACTACGGGCTGCGCCAGCTCGCCACCGGCGACGGCACCGCCACCAGGGCCCCCACCCAAGGCGAAATGCACAAGGCCCAGCGCCTGGGTTGGGAGGAGCCCGCCAACCAATGGCTCCAGGACCGTATCCGTGCCGCCATCCCTCACGCCGCGAACGTTGAGGAGCTCTTCGCCTACCTGCAGGCCGAAGGCGTACAGATCAAGATCCGCCGGATGCCCTCCGGTGACCCGATCGGTTACGTCGCCGCCCGCCCCGGCGACCTGAAGGCCAACGGACAGCCCAACTACATCCCCGGCGGGAAGATCGCCCCCGACCTGACGCTCCCGAAACTCCAAGCTCGCCTCGACACAGGGAAGCCCGAGGAGCACCCCACCGCCCGCCGCAACCGGCCCGGCACCCCGTGGACCCGCGCCACCGACATCCTCGACGCCACCACTGGCGGGGACGATGACGGCGCCCTCGGACAGTCCCACATCGCCGCGCTCGGCGAGCTCATCGAAGCCACCTCGCAGTCCGCGCCCAAGGAACTGCGGGCCGAGCTACGAGCCGCCACACGAACGTTCGCCCGCGCCCAGCGCTCCAAGGTCCACGCCGAGGACCAAACCGCAGCCGACCTTCGCCACGCCGCCCGCGACATCATCAACGCCACCACCGGCCCCGACGGCAGCGCCCTCACAGCAATGCTTGCCACTCTCATATGGACCGCGATCCTCGCCGGCCGCTGGCACGAACGCCACGGCCACCAACAGCAAACCCAAGCTGCGCGCCAAGCCGCCCATCACCTGCAGAGCGCCCACGACCAGGCGATCACCCCCCACCTCGCTGGCCTCACCGCCCGCCAGCCCAAGGAAGAAGTCCGCAACACCCTCGCCGCCGACGTCCGAGCCGCCCTGCCCGACCACGCCGAACGCATCCTCGCCGACCCCAACTGGCCCGCCCTCGCCACAGTCATCGCCGACGCCGAAACCGGCGGCCACAAACCCCACCAGCTCCTCACCGAAGCCGCAGCCCGCCGCGAACTGACCACCGCCCGCCAACCCGCAACCGTCCTGCTCACCCGCATCCAACACACCGCCCGCAACCCCGCACCCAACCCACGAGCTGAAGCCGCCCGCAGCCGCTCCACCACCGGTACGTCTAGGGCTACTACCCAAACGCCTTGGTCTTCCCAGGAGACGGCCCCCTTCGTTTCTAGCAACCAGGCCCGTCACCGACGGCGCTGACTTCGTTCAAGCCGGGCCGTTCGCCGCAGTACCTGGGGCGGCCCGGTTGGCCGTCCATCGGCGCACTCGACCCCCAAGAGGGGGAGCGAAAGGTAAGAACCAAGCGAGGTGCGGAAGCCATTGTGCAAAAAGAAGGACATCAACTAAAGTGCAGGGCGTACTGGAATGCTCCGATGCGAAGTTCGACCCTAGGAGTCGCACGCATGAGTGGGTCCGTTTCACCCTGGGCAACTGACGTGTTCGGCAAGCAAGCTCCAGCCGTCCACCTGCTTCTGGGACAGGCTCTGCGGAACATGCAGGCCAATGCTCAGGCTGCGCAAGAGCAGGCCGACTCCCGTACCAACCACACGTACGGGGCATCCCGGTGGCAGAACCAGTTCGAACGAGTGCAGGACGAGCTGACGGACTTGCCCGGAGCCGTTCCCGTCCATCCGTTCGGGTTTCCCTTCGAGTTGATGCTTGTCGGCCGCGGTCTGATCTATCCCTTTCTGTACTCGAAGACCAAGGCGGACGTGCGGACGGCACGTATCCCCCATGAGTCTCGGCTGGTGAAGGAGCTGTTCACGTTCGCTCCTGAGCCGAAGCACCTGCAGGACGCGTTTGACTTCGGCCTCGAAGGGACTGCCGTCATGGCGGAGCCGCGCGGCGGCCTCGCAACTGTTCCCCAAGGCACCCGCTTGGTTCTCGTGCCCTTCGCTTGTAATGCCTCCGAGTTGCTGGAAGCGCATTGGGGCATCGCAGCGCTGGGAGAGGGCCGCCACTTGCAGTGGGCAACTGCTCCCGAACCGCTAGTGCTGCCGCACACCGTTACTGCGCACGAGTCCCGTCTGACGAGCGTCCCGAAGCAGTCCGCAGCGTCCGGGCGCAGGCACACCAGCTTCGCCGAGGGAAGCCAGCCCTCGCTTACGCTGTCCTCGCGCGCGACCACGGACCGTCTGCTCGACGTCCCGCCGCAGTCTGAACCGGAAACAGCCGAGGACCGAGCCAGCGAAGACGATGCGACCCACTAAACAAGACCTCATTCCGGGCCTGGAGGAGCGGGGGACGACGCCCCGTGCCATCTCCGACGCCTTCGATCCCACCCGGCTGACGCAAGCGCGTCGGCTGGCAGAGATGACGAAGAAGGACGTGGCCACGAAGCTCGGAGTGACCCCGGCTGCTGTGGGTCAGTACGAGACGGGGGTCTCCCGGCCTCGTCCTGATCTGATCCCCCGGCTGGCCGAGACTCTCGGTGTGCCAGCAACGTTCTTCCTCGTCGGGCGGCCGGCCAACAGGCTCGACGCCTCGATGGCGCATTTCCGCAGCCTGCGCAGTACTCCGAAGTCGCAGCGGGAGCGAGCGCTCGCGTTCGCCGAGCAGGTTTGGGAACTCACATACGCCCTAGAGCAGCGGATCCAGTTGCCGGTCGTGGATCTCCCCGGCTTCGCAGGGGGGGAAGTCCATCCAGGGGCGGAACTGCCAACAGATCCAGCCTCAGCAGCACGAGAACTGCGACTGCACTGGGGGCTGGGCGACGGGCCCGTGACCCATCTGGTGCGACGCATGGAGGCTCACGGCATTGTCGTCGTCACGCCTCCTGCGACGGATCCCTCGGCTTCCACCGTGGACGCGTTCTCCACCCGCGCGGCCCGGCCGCTCGTCATCCTTACAGCCAACCGAGCAGACGACGTGTACAGGCACCGGTTCACAGCGGCCCATGAACTCGGCCACCTCGTACTGCATGGCGATGCAACGGGCGACAGCCGCCAGGAGAAGGAAGCTGACGCTTTCGCGGCCGAGTTTCTCACCCCTCAGGCCAGCATCATCCCGCTGCTGCCCAAGCGAATGGACCTTGCACGCCTGGCCGCACTCAGACAGGTATGGGGCGTGTCCATCCATTCCCTCATCTACCGATGCCGAGAACTTGGCCTGACATCGGACGCAACCACGAGCCGGACGTACCAGCGTCTCCGAGCTCTTGACGGACAGCCCGGATTTACGTCCGAATCCGTCTCCAACTTCTCTGGAGAACAGCCGTCGGTTCTGCGCCAAGCCTTCGAGCTGGCGTCAAAAGAGGCAGACCTATCGGTGGCACAGCTGGCACACGAGCTCGCATGGACTCATAACCGTGTCCGCGAACTGCTGGGCGTTCAGGAACATCGACCCGTACTGCGTCTGGTCCAGTAGCCGCGCGAAATCGGCAACCCGTGGAGCCCCACCCGCGTGGATCTCCGGGCTCTTCGTAGCCGTGTCACGCGGCGATGCCGAGGTCCTTGCGGGTGCGGTGGAGGAACTCTCGTACGGCTGGTTCGCGTCGCCAGGGGGTGAGGGCGGTGGTGAACTCGCGTACGTAGTCCAGGGCGCGGGCGGACTGGACGCGGGCGAGGATGTCGACGGATCGGTTGCCGAGGTCCAGGCCGTGGTCGAGGTCGCGGGCCTGGAGGTGGGCGGTGCCGACGATGGCCAGGCGCATGCCGACCGAGCGGGTGAAGACTCCGGTGGGCATGGCGGTGGCTTGCCGGTTCCAGGCCAGGGCTGCCTTGGGGTTCTTCAGGTCGCGGAAGACCTCGGCGGCGTCCGCGGACAGCCGCGCGTGGTTGTAGAAGTCGATCCAGGCGGGCTCCGGGCCGCCGGTGCGCGCTTGGCCGAGGAGGTTTTCGGAGGCGGCGAGGGCGGCGGAGGCGGCCCGTGCGTCGTTGGTGCGAGCGTGAGCGCGGGCCTCGATGAGTTTGGTGAAGGCCAGCACCCGCGGTGCTGCGTGGCCCTTGGCGCGTTCGAAGGCGCCCTGAGCCATGTCGACGGCCTCGTCGGCGAAGCCGCGCAGCAGGGATTGCATGGCCATGGTGGTCAGGACGTAGCAGCCGAGCTGTACGTCGCCGCCGGCGCGCGCGAGGCGGAGGGCTTGGATGAAGTGGCGTTGGGCGGCTTCGTGTTGGCCGACGTCGAAGGCTGTCCAGCCGGCCAGGCGGGAGAGTTCGGCGGTCACGGAGAACAGGTCGCGGCCCACGCCGTCGGTGAAGGAGCCCTGCAGCAGTGGGGTGGCGCGCTGTTCGAGGCAGGCGGTGACGGAGTTGGCCTTCCAGTTCCCGCCGCCGTATTTGGAGTCCCAGCGGCGGGCGTCGTCGGCTGCCTCGCGCAGTTCGTCGAGGTCGCCCTGGCCGACGCGGACGCCACCGCGATGGGCGGCGGCTCCGTCTGCGGGGTTGACCAGCCAGCGCGTGACGGGGGTGGTGAAGGCGGAGACGGCGAAGCTGCTGCCGGTGAGGAAGTCGCGGCGGTTCACGGAACTCCAGAACGAAGTGGCGACGCGGACGGCGTCGGCGGGATCCCTGGGGAAATCCAACCCCACATCCGGGTCCGCTGTCTCCGCCTCGCTCATAGCGATCTCGGCCAGCCGTACTGGTCGTCCGAGGCGTTCGCTGATGGCCTGGGCGAGGAGTTGGGGTACCGGCCACTTCGGGGTCATGCCGCGCCGGCACCAGTTCGCCACCGAGGTGTGGGAGTAGTCGGTGGTCAGCCCGGCCTGGTGGGCGAGCTGGTTGATGCGGTGGGCGAGGGCTTTGCGGCTGACGCCGCTCGCTTCGATGAGCCGGGCCAGGTCCGCGTTGGGCGGCAGGCTCCGGCGGGCGGTCGACGGCATGGCGTCCCCCTCTTCCACTCCGGAGAGTTCTGCACGCGACCCCGTACTCCTTTGCAGCAAGAAGTCGTACGCCAACCACGTGTGGTGGGTCACCGAGGGTATTGCCTGGCCACCGGTACGTGAACCCCGCCCGCGAGTTGCAAGCCCCCTTGCGAGCCCTCCCGGCCGCTGGTCGGACCCGGTTGTCTGAGGGCAGGTCGCCGTCGGGAAGGGCAGCACTGTCCCGGCGGCGGCCGTCACCGATGGGTTCCACCAATCACGCTCGGGGGTGAACCAGATGTGCGGAATCGCAGGACTGGCAGGACCGGACGCCATCCGGCACGAAGCAACCGTCGGTGCCATGGGCTGGTCCCAGCGCCACCGAGGACCAGACGGCACCCTTCACGCCGCGTCGACCGATGGAAAGGCGGTGCTGGCCATGAACACCCTGCTGGTCGTCGACCCGAACGCCCAGCCCGGCCCCTATCTCGACCGGCACAGCGGTGTCCTGCTGACGTTCAACGGCGAGATCTACAACTACCGGGACATGGCTGCCGCCTGGGGGATCGAGCTGTCCGCTGGGCAGAGCGACGCGCACCTGGTGCTGCGGGCGTGGGCCAAGATCGGTCCGTCCTGCCTGGACGGGTTGGACGGCATGTTCGCCCTGGCCGTGTACGACCCCCGCCTTGGGCGGCTGTTCCTGGCTCGGGACCGATTAGGGGAGAAGCCGCTGTACTGGCGGCTGGACGGGGGTCGGCTCGCCTTCGCCTCTGAGGTCACCACGCTCACCGGCTACGGCACCGCGCCGCTCGTGGTTCGTCCCGAGATGCTCGCGATCGAGACTCCGATCGGGGCCGACACCCCCTTTCAGGGCATCCAGCTCCTGGCCCCGGCCGGTCTGCTGACGTTCGACGTCACCACCGGCTCGCTGGAGCACCGCACGTGGTGGGCCCTCGAAGACCGAGAACCGTTCGAGGGCACCTATAAGAGCGCGCTGGCCGCGTTCTCCGTCTCCCTGGCCGAACAGGTGCCGTTGCGCGCCCCTTCCGGGGACTTCGCGCTTCTTCTGTCCGGCGGCCTGGACTCGTCGGTGCTGGCCTACCTCATGCGCCCACCGGTCTGCGTCACGGTCCGCTACCGGGGCCAGGACCGCCTCGATGAATCCGTCATCGCCACCACCATCGCCCGGGACATCGGCGCCGAACTGATCGTCGTCGAGCCGGGCTCCGCCGACTTCGTCCAATGCCTGCCGGACATCGTCGCCGCCTTGGACTACCCGATGGGCAACGCGTCGACGTTCTCCGAGCACATGGCCTACAAGGCCGTCGCCGACCTCGGAATCAGGGTCGTAGTCGGCGGGCTGGGCCCGGACGAATTCCTCATGGGCTACGTCCGCCACGCGCTCGCCCTCTTCGGTCCGAACGCCGTCATCGACGCTGGCCTGGAGTCCTACCGGCCGCTGGCCGCGAAGCTTCTGCACGCGGCGGGCGAACCGCTGGAGCCGGCGGAGGCGATCACCCGGCTGATCCTGCGCGGCCCGGACCCTGGCGGCCGCATCGGGGACGTGGTCGCTGATGCGCTGCACCGGGCCGGTGGTGATCTGGCGTGCGGGCTGACCCTTGCGGATCTCGCCACCGCCTGGCGGCCCCTGGTCATGACGTCGGACAAGCTCGCCTCGGCGTTCGCGCTGGAACGGCGCTCGCCGTTCCTTGCGCGGGACCTGGTCGAGCTCTCCTACCGCCTGCCGGTCGAGTACAAGATCAGCGACCCGGCGGAGGGCAAGAGGATCCTGCGCGACGCGGCCAAGGCGCTGGGTCTGCCTGCCGAGGTCTGGGGCAGCCGGGACAAACTCGGCTTCGCCAGCCCGGTGCCCTCCTGGCTCACCGGTCCGCTCAAGGCATGGGCCGATGCCCAGATCCGTTCCGTCCTGCACGAAGCCCCAGCGACCCTGCGTCCTCTGCTGGAGCGCGGGCTGCAACCCGCAGGGCGCTTCGACCGGTCCCAGATGCAGGCCCTGATGGCAGCCGCCTGGTTTTCTGACCAGACGGTGAGGGCTGCGGCATGACATCCAACTCCGTTACTACGGTGTCCGGATGCACCCTGACACCACCACCGCCCAGGAGCCGGCCACCGCCCGCGGAGCGGTCGCGATCATCACCAACCGCCGCGGCGAACTCCTGATGCACCTGCGCGACGACATCCTCGGCATCGCCTGGCCAGGCCACTGGAGCCTGCTGGGCGGCGGCGCCGACGACGGCGAACTCCCGAACCAGGCGATCGTCCGCGAACTCGACGAAGAAGCCGGCCTCACCGTCGCCGACCTCACCGAGCTCTTCGCCAGCCGAGACGTCCAGGGCTCCGGCCAGCTCATCTCCTTCTTCTGCGCCACCTGGGACGGCGACGAAGCCGCCCTCCCGCTGGCCGAGGGCGTCAAGCTCCAGTTCTTCGCCCCCGAGCACCTCGACATCCTCACCATCCCGCCGTTCATCCGCGACGGCATCCACCGCTACCTCGCCACCCGCCCCGGATAACACCGCCCTTCCGCCACGGAGGGAGCCGGTCGCCGGGCGGCGGCCACGCTCCCCTTCGGAAGGACGTTTCATGAAGCTCACCGTCATCGGCTGCGGCTACCTCGGCGCCACCCACGCCGCATCCATGGCCGAACTCGGTCACGACGTACTCGGCATGGACTGCGACATGGCCAAGGTCGCCGACCTCAACGCAGGCAAAGCCCCCTTCTACGAACGTGACCTCGACGACCTTCTGGCCGAACACACCGCCTCGGGCCGCCTGCGCTTCACCGCCTCCTACGCGGAAGCCGCCGCCCACGCAGACCTGCACTTCATCGGGGTCGGCACCCCACAGTCCAAGACCGGCAACGCCTACGACCTCGGCCAGGTCTTCACCGCCGTCCGCCAGCTCGCACCCCGATTGCACGGTCCCGCCGTCATCGTCGGCAAGTCCACCGTTCCGGTCGGGACCGTCCCGCGCATCGTCGACATCCTGCGCGAGTTCTCCCCGGCAGCGGACCACATCGAGGTCGCTTGGAACCCCGAGTTCCTCCGCGAATCCTTCGCCATCGAAGACACCCTGCGCCCCGACCGCATCGTCATGGGCTTCGCCGGCCAGCACACCCGGGCCGAGACCCTGCTCCGCCAGTGCTACAGCAAAATCATCGACGCCGGGACACCCACCATCGTCACCGACCTGGCCACCGCCGAGCTCGTGAAGTCCGCAGCGAACGCCTTCCTGGCAACCAAGATCTCCTTCATCAACGCCATGGCCGAAGTCTGCGAAGCCACCGGCGCCGACGTGATGGAGCTGGCCGAGGCCCTCGGCCACGACACCCGCATCGGCCGCCGCGGCCTGCGCCCCGGCCTCGGCTTCGGCGGCGGCTGCCTGCCCAAGGACATCCGCGGCTTCATGGCACGGGCCAACGAACTCGGCGCCCACCAAGCCCTCGCCTTCCTGCGCGAAGTCGACGCGATCAACAACCGCCGCCGCGAACGCATGATCGACCTCGCCCGAGAACAGTGCGACGGCACCCTCACCGGCAAGCGCATCACCATCTGGGGCGCCGCCTTCAAGCCCGACACCGACGACATCCGCGACTCCCCGGCCCTGCACGTGGCCCAGCAACTCCACCAGCACGGCGCCGAGGTCACCGTCTCCGACCCCAAGGCACTCGACACCGCCCGCAAGACCTTCCCCGAACTCGACTTCATCGACGACCCGATCACCGCCGCCGAAGGCACCGACCTCCTGCTGCACCTGACCGAGTGGGCCCAGTACAGCCAGATCGACCCCAAGCCCCTCGCCACCCGCGTCACCCAGCCAAAGATCATCGACGGCCGCGGCACCCTCGACCCCACCCGCTGGCGCAACGCCGGCTGGACCTACCGCGCCCTGGGTCGACCTAATTCCCCGCGCTCATAGTGCGGACCTCGTCGACGGATCCGCGCGGGGTCGAGCAGCTCCTTGCCCTCCGGCACAGCACCAGCTCGACATTCCCCCATCGCCCAACGTCACGCAGGCTGTCTGAGGTCAGGTCATGCCCCGGTGCTCCATAAGGCCCCAACGCTCGCGCTGAAGCGTGGGAACGCGCCGGGTGTACCACCGCCCGACCGGTGAAAGAAGAACCCGATGGGTCGACCCCATTGGCGCTGCCAACTGGCCGGGGGCTATGGACGCCGGGGAGTACCTGCTCGCAGAATTCAAATCTCTTGCACATCGATCGCACGGCCATTCGGTACCAAAAAGGGTCCATCCGGCCCATCCGACAAATGCGGCGACTACGACACAGTAGCGGTGGGGGGAAACCCAGCGTGACTTCGTAGGCAATTCCTTGATGACTGACTGCCTCCGAACCAGCAAGGGTAGCGGTACCGACCCCTGCAGCGCCGATCGTCAGATCGACACCTACAGGACGGAACCAGGCCAATGTTCCCGAACAGCCCTGGGCAAGATCTCCGGAGCCGATGCCCTTCGCAGCGGCTCCGAGGCGACCTACGGCACTGCGCCAAATCTGATCGTGGAGGACGGGAAGCCACTGGTCGCCGTACAGGCCAATGTGGTTGGGGCGCACAATGTCGCCGCCGCCTGCGTGGCGCGCGGCGTCAAGCGCCTCGTCAATATCTTCACCGATAGGGCAGGCAAATCCGACCTCGGGGCTGGGTTGACGAAGCGCCTGGCGGAGTGATCCCCATGCAGGATTCGAGCAGCAGCACAAGGCAGCGTCTGTTCATTTCGGGAACGTTTTCGCCGGCTGTGGCTCCTTCGCCGAGACTCTCGCCTGGCAAGGAGCCGGCGGCCCGCCTGAGACGTGACCGACAGGGTGCGGGCTGTGGGCGAGGCCGCTGCGAGAGCCGCTCCAGATCGCGGCGCGCGCGGTCGCCCAGCCCTCACTCCCCCCGCGTACACCAGCGGAAATGGGGGGCGTGCGAAATATGCCGCACTCTCACCCGAATGTCCCGGATATGCAACAAGCACAACCAAACCACGGCCACGCCTGTCGAATCAGTTCAGCAATCAACAACCTGGGGGACTTCATGTCGGATCACGCGCAGCTCGCCAAGACCGGAACCGCGGCCGGCGTCATCGTCGTCGGCACCACCGTCATCACCGGTTGGTGGCTTCTCGCCGCCGCTATAGCGCTCGTCGCCATCGGTGCGCTCGGTATCCGCTTCGGATTCCGCCGCGGACGCACAGTAGGTGATCTGTGACCGATCCGGGTGTGCTCGCCGCACATCCCACCCGCTCCGGCCTCATGCTCGCCGGAGCCATCACCCTCATGCTCGCCGCCGCCTGGTCCGTGCAACACGCCATCCACGCCGCCGCATACGGGGACAAGAACGGGGGCCGCCTCGCCGCCGTCTGGGTCGTCACGTTCCTGCTGCTCCTCACCCAGACCGTCATGTACCACTGTGAGCGGCCCCGCCGCCTCACCCCTCGCATCAAACGTCAGCTCGACGCCCTCCATGTCGCCGTCCTCATGCCGACGTTCAACGAGGATGAGGGGTACCTGCGGCTCGGCTTGGAGTCGCTTCTGCGCCAGACCCGCCTGCCAGACTCCGTGCACGTCGTCGACGACGGATCCACCAGCACCGAATACGACACCGTCCGCACCTGGTGGATGGATGCTGCCCGCGGCGCGGGGATCACCGCAACATGGCTGCGAGTCCCCAACGGTGGGAAGCGCCACGCTCAGGCTCATGGGGTACGGCAGAGCCCCCAGGCGGACATCTACATCACCGTCGACAGCGACAGCTGCCTGGCACCCAACGCCATCGACGAAGTCCTCATTCCCTTCGCCCGCCCCAGCGTGCAGTCCGTCGCAGGAATGGTCCTCGCCACGAACCACCGGGCGTCGCTCCTGGGCCGCATCACCGACCTGTGGTTCGTGACGGGGCAGCTCGTCGACCGCTCCGCCCTGTCTGCGATGGGATCCGTCCTCGTCAACTCCGGTGCTCTGGCTGCCTACCGGGCCGCGGTCATCCGCGACAACCTGACCAGCTACCTCAACGAAATGTTCCTCGGCCGGCGGGTCATGTTCTCCGACGACTCGATGCTGACCCTGTACGCGCTGCTCCGCGGGCGCACGGTGCAGCAGTCGACGGCGGTGGTGTTCACGGCGATACCGGAGAAAGCCGGGCATCTCCTGCGCATGTATCTGCGATGGATGCGCGGGTCGACGATCCGCTCGATCTGGCGAGTTCGCTACCTGCCGGTGACCAGGTGGGCGTACTGGGCGCATCTGCTGCGCTGGTTCCAGCTCGCTCTCGGGACCAGCGTCGTCGGATGGCTTCTGATCGTGGAACCGTTCTTCTACGGGCATGTTCCGCCGTCGTCGTTCGCGGTCGTTCCGTTCCTCATCGGCTGGGCGCAGGGCCTGCGCTACCTGGCGATCGCCCGTTCCGACGAGTCGTTCGCGTCCCGCCTGTACACGTGGGCGCTCATGCCGCTCGCGGTGATCTGGTCGTGGCTGGTGCTGCGGCCGGTCCGCTGGTACGGCATGGTCACCTGCGCCAAGACCGGCTGGGGCACCCGCCAGAACGGGGCCGAGGTATCCCTGTCCGTCGAACCGACTAGGATCTCGGCCTCTCAGATCGAGGAGCCGACGGTCACTCTCGTCAAACTCCTCGACCCGCTCATGGACACCAACGTGGAGACGGCCTACCCGGCCCGCTGACCCGCGCAGAATTGTCCCCGGTCACTGACCGGGGACAATTCTGCGTCGTGGTGCGAGGCCCAGGTCCGATACCGCCGGGGATTACGGCAACTGCCGGGCTAATCAGGCGGCGCTCGCCGGACTCGTCCAACCGATACTCACCAGCCTGGGGACAGCACTGAGCCCTGGTGCTCTCCGTGAGGAGAGCGCCAGGGCTCAGTCAATGCTTCTGACTCTTCGTCAGGCGTTCCGCCCTTCGGTGCACTGCTGGTGCACCTGGGGGTGGAAAGAGGTCGTGATCAGTGGAAACTGATGGGGACTGTTTCCGCAGGTCAGTAGGCCTCTGGGGTGATCGCGCCAGGTGGGCGGACCGGACCGTTTAGAGGTCGAAGTACATCTCGAACTCGTGCGGGTGCGGGCGGAGGGCGATGGGGGCGATTTCCTGGGTGCGCTTGTAGTCGATCCAGGTCTCGATCAGGTCGTTGGTGAAGACACCGCCGGCCATCAGGTACTCGTGGTCGTTCTCGAGGGCTTCGAGGACGGCCGGGAGCGAGGTCGGGACCTGGGGGACGCTCGCGTGCTCTTCGGGGGCGAGCTCGTAGAGGTCCTTGTCGACCGGCTCGGCCGGCTCGATCTTGTTCTTGATGCCGTCGAGGCCGGCCATCAGGAGCGCCGAGAAGGCCAGGTACGGGTTGGACGACGGGTCCGGCGCGCGGAACTCGATGCGCTTGGCCTTCGGGTTGGCGCCCGTGATCGGGATGCGGATCGCGGCGGACCGGTTGCGCTGGGAGTAGACCAGGTTGACCGGGGCCTCGAAGCCGGGCACCAGACGGTGGTACGAGTTCACCGTCGGGTTGGTGAAGGCGAGCAGCGAGGGGGCGTGCTTGAGGATGCCGCCGATGTAGTAGCGGGCGGTGTCCGAGAGGCCCGCGTAGCCCTGCTCGTCGTAGAACAGCGGCACGCCGTCCGTCCACAGCGACTGGTGCACGTGCATGCCCGAGCCGTTGTCGCCGAAGATCGGCTTCGGCATGAAGGTCGCGGTCTTGTTGTTGCGCCAGGCGACGTTCTTCACGATGTACTTGAAGAGCATGAGGTCGTCGGCCGCTGCGAGCAGCGTGTTGAACTTGTAGTTGATCTCGGCCTGGCCGGCCGTGCCCACCTCGTGGTGCTGGCGCTCGACCTGCAGGCCGGACGCTTCCAGCTCCAGGGAGATCTCGGCACGGAGGTCGGCGAAGTGGTCCACCGGCGGGATCGGGAAGTACCCGCCCTTGTAGCGGACCTTGTAGCCGCGGTTGTTGTCCTCGGAGCCCGTGTTCCACGCGCCGGCCTCGGAGTCGATGTGGTAGTACGACTCGTTGGCGTTGGTCGCGAAGCGCACGCTGTCGAACACGTAGAACTCGGCCTCGGGGCCGAAGTACGCGGTGTCGGCGATGCCGGACGACGCGAGGTAGGCCTCGGCCTTCTTCGCCACGTTCCGCGGGTCACGGCTGTACTGCTCGCCGGTGATCGGGTCGTGGATGAAGAAGTTGATGTTGAGCGTCTTGTCCTTGCGGAACGCGTCCAGGCGCGACGTGGTGAGGTCGGGGACGAGCGCCATGTCGGACTCGTGGATGGCCTGGAAGCCGCGGATCGACGACCCGTCGAACATCAGCGTCTCGGTCGGGTCGAAGGTACTGACCGGAACCGTGAAGTGCTGCATGACTCCGGGCAGGTCACAGAAGCGGACGTCTACGAACTTGACGTCCTCGTCCGCGATGAACTTCTTGACGTCGTCGGCGTTCTGGAACATCCAACTCCTCCTAGACCCGGCTCGAAGAGTCCGGGATGGCAACACGAGGCGCGGCCAGTGCGATGGCGCACGCTGGCCCCGACCATAGGGATCGGGGATTTCCCAAGCATGACCCATTTGTTTCGACGAGGTTAACCGCTAGGTCGTAGGCGGCGCGCGCGGGCGGCGAAGGCACCGTACGGGTGACCCGGGGCGGCACAGTACGGTGGACGGGTGGACAACAGGGATGCACTCGGGTCGTGGCTCTCGGGACCGCGCGCGGCCGCCGAGCAGATGGGCACGGATTTCGGCTACCGGGGTGAACGGCTGGGGCTGCCGAAGGACGGGCCGGGTTCGCTGGCCACCGTCGGCCGGCGGTTCGCGGCGGTGTTCATCGACTGGATGCTGTGTCTGGTGATCGCATACGGCTTGATCGCGCATCGTGACGTCCAGGGGTCCAATCCCTGGACGCTGGCCCTCTTCGGAGCCCTGAGCGTCGTGACCCTCGGCAGCGTCGGAAGCACGCCCGGTAAGCGACTGCTCGGCCTGCGGGTGGTCCGGGTCGACGGCGGGCGGCTCCGCCTCGGCCCGGTGGTGCTCCGTACGGTCCTGCTGCTGCTGGTGATCCCGGCGCTGGTGTGGGACCGCGACGGCCGCGGGCTGCACGACAAGGCGGCGCAGGCCGTTCAGGTCCGGATCTAGCCGGTAGAAGGCCCTGGCCGACAGAAGGCCCGGGCTGACAGAAGGCCCTGCCCGACGGAAGGCCCTGCCCGACGGAAGGCCCTGGTCGACGGAAGGCCGAAGGCCGGGCCCCACAACCGTCGGCGACGACCCCCCCGACAACGTGAACGCCCTCGTGGGCCTGGCCGAGCCGCATTCGGCTCGCCCGGCCCACGAGGGCGTTGTGGTCGGTGTTCGGGGTTCAGCGGCCCTTCGGCATCCGCATGCCCTTCGGCATCGGACCCTTCGGGATCGGCATGTTGCTCATGAGGGTGCCGAGCGACCGCAGACGGTCGTTGACCTCGGTGACCTTCGGGCCCGCCAGCACGCGCGGCAGCTTGAGCAGCGTCGTACGGACCTTCTTGAGCGGGATCTGGCCCTCTTCGTTGCCGACGATGAGGTCGGTGATCGGCACGTCGAACACGACGCGCGCCACCTTCTTCTTCTCGGCGGCCAGCAGGGCCTTCACCCGGTTCGGGTTGCCCTCGCCGACCAGCACCACGCCGGCCTTGCCGACCGCACGGTGCACCACGTCCTGGCTCTTGTTCATCGCGACCGCCGGGGTCACGGTCCAGCCGCGGCCCACGTTGTCCAGCACCGCCGCGGCGGCACCCGGCTGGCCTTCGAGCTGCCCGAAGGCGGCCTTCTCGGCCCGGCGGCCGAAGACGATCGCCATCGCGAGGAACGCGAACAGCAAGCCCAGGATGCCCGCGTAGATGGGGTGGTCGATCAAGAAGCCGAGGGCGAGGACGACACCGAAGGTGACGATTCCCACAGCCGCAACGACGAGCCCGATCTTGGAGTCGGCCCGCCTGGTCATCTTGTAGGTCTGAGCGATCTGCTGAAGCCGCCCAGGGTTCTCGGATGTTTCCTTCCTCGCCATGCGGCACAGGATACGTGGCCCGCGCGCCGGTGGGCGCATCGGTGGCCCCCAAGGCGCCGGTACCCCCGTCAGGGGGAAGCCGGTGCTGTGCTCGGAAGGAGCGGAGCCCAGCGCTCAGCCTGTGCCCGGAAGGAATCGGGACCAGTGCTCAGAAGGAATCCGGCCCCGTGTTACGGCCGGCGGCGGGCGCGTTCAGCGCCTCGATCACGTGCTGCACCTCACGCCGGTCCTTGGCCCGGCGGCGGTCCTCGACCACGGCCGACCAGGCGTTGCGACGGGCGGTCTGCTGGCCCCCGCCCAGCAGCAGTGCCTCCATGGCGCGCAGGGCTCCGGTGACGGTGACTGTGGGGTGGAGGGTGCTCTGGCGGAGTTGTGCGGACTCGACCTGCATGGGGGTCCCCTCAGGACGCCTCGGAATCGCAATCGCATGGGTGTGCGTGAACCAGGCTCGCCACATTGTGTTACCAGCCCGTGACCGCACGGTCAATCTCGCATGAAACCTTGCCGCGACCCTGATTCCGCTTCGCCGCGCCGCATGCCTGGCGGGAGGTGGTGACGCGGTGCGTGGCCGCACCGCGTCACCGTGAGGGGTCTCACACGGACTGTGCCGCCACCGGCTGCTCGCCCGACTGCTCGCCCGTCTCCCGGCGGCGGTCCATCGCCTGCTGGAAGAGCCGGCCGGCACGATACGACGAACGGACCAGCGGCCCGGACATGACGCCGGCGTAGCCGATCTGGTCGGCCTCGTCCTTGAGCTCAACGAACTCGTGCGGCTTCACCCAGCGCTCGACGGGGTGGTGCCGCGGCGAGGGCCGCAGGTACTGCGTGATGGTGATCAGCTCGCAGCCGGCGTTGTGCAGGTCCCGCAGCGCCTGGCTGACCTCTTCGCGCTCCTCGCCCATGCCCAGGATCAGGTTGGACTTGGTGACCAGCCCGGCCTCGCGGGCCTTGGTGATCACTTCGAGGGAGCGCTCGTAACGGAAGCCGGGGCGGATCCGCTTGAAGATGCGCGGCACGGTCTCGACGTTGTGCGCGAGCACCTCGGGCCGGGACGAGAAGACCTCGGCGAGCTGCTCGGGGACCGCGTTGAAGTCCGGGATCAGCAGCTCGACCTTGGTGAAGCCCTCGGCCCGCTCGGCGGTCTGCGCGTGGATCTGGCGGACGGTCTCCGCGTAGAGCCAGGCGCCGCCGTCCTCCAGGTCGTCGCGGGCGACGCCGGTGATCGTGGCGTAGTTCAGGTTCATGGTCACGACGGACTCGCCGACACGGCGCGGCTCGTCGAGGTCCAGCGCGGCCGGCTTGCCGGTGTCGATCTGGCAGAAGTCACAGCGCCGGGTGCACTGGTCGCCGCCGATGAGGAAGGTGGCCTCGCGGTCCTCCCAGCATTCGTAGATGTTGGGGCAGCCGGCCTCCTGGCACACGGTGTGCAGGCCTTCGCTCTTCACGAGCGCCTGCATCTTCGTGTACTCGGGGCCCATCTTCGCCCGGGTCTTGATCCACTCGGGTTTGCGCTCGATGGGGGTCTGAGCGTTCCGGACTTCCAGGCGCAGCATCTTGCGTCCGTCGGGTGCGACAGCGGACATCGTCCGGTACTCCCCTTCCACCAGCGTGTCTTCGAATCTTCGGCGAACCCCAGGGTACGCCCGTTGTTTGTACCTATACGAACAGAGCCAACCAACAGGCTCATGGGGGCATTCCCCCAAGGGGGTGAGGGCCAGGGTGAAGGCCAGGCGTGGTCCCGCACGGCCCACGAAAGGCCCGTCGTGCCCTGCCCCAGGCCTGCGCCCGCCTACCTCCGCCCTGCCCCCGCCCCTACACGGCGCGCGGGAGCGGCTCCGCGGTCTCCAGCACCGCCCGCAGGTGCTTCTCGATCACCGGAACGACGTCGGTGACGGAGATGTCGCGGCCCAGCTCGTTGGAGAGCGAGGTGACCCCGGCGTCGCGGATGCCGCACGGCACGATCCGGTCGAACCAGGTGTTGTCCGGGTCGCAGTTGATCGCGAAGCCGTGCATCGTCACGCCCTTGGCGACCCGGATGCCGATGGCCGCGAGCTTGCGGTCCTCGCGGCGCTGGCCGGCGTTGGACGGCGCGTACTCCGGGCCGTTCAGCCGCGGGTCGAATTCGTCGTCAGCCAGACGGGGGTCGAAGTCCAGCGTCAGGCCGCCCGTCGGACGCTGCTCGACGGGGTCGCCCAGCACCCAGACGCCGCTGCGGCCCTCGATGCGGGTGGTCTCCAGACCGAACTCGGCGCAGGTCATGATCAGCGCGTCCTCGAGCCGCCGGACGTGCGCGACGACGTCGACCGGACGCGGCAGCTTGAGGATCGGGTAGCCGACGAGCTGACCGGGGCCGTGCCAGGTGATCTTGCCGCCGCGGTCCACGTCGACGACCGGGGTGCCGTCCAGCGGGCGCTCGTTGTCGGCGGTCCGGCGGCCCGCGGTGTAGACCGGCGGGTGCTCGAGCAGGAGGCAGGTGTCGGGGATCTCGTCCTCGAAGCGCGCGGCGTGCACCCTGCGCTGCTCCTGCCATGCCTCCTGGTATTCGACGGCGTCCGCCCCGAAGCCCAGGTGGACGAAGTGCAGGTCAGTCACGTCAGCTCCTCGTAGTCGCCTCGTTGGCGCCCCTGCAACTGTACGACCGGGCCGGAAGCTGCCTGCATGGGGCCGGGGGAGGGCTGGGGCGGGTGCGGGCCAGGAGCGGGCGGAAGTGAGCCAGGAGTGGGCTGGGAGCGGGCGCGGGGCCGTTCGGAATGGGCGTCGGTACCACGGTCGGTGACCGGAAGATAGGGCTTTGCAAGTCAATGGGGTGGGCTGTCACCCATTCGGGGGAATCTGAGGCTCTGGTGGTGAGCGCGGTACTACAGGCCGTTACATTCACGCCGTTCCGGAGTCCTTCGAAGGAAGTGGACCGCACAGCCGATGACGGACCGATCCCCGCAGCGTTCGCCCAACCGCCAGCTCGCCACCCTGATCACCGAGGCCGGCTTCTCCAACGCGGGGCTCGCCCGCCGGGTCGACCAGCTCGGGATCGAGCACGGCCTGGACCTGCGCTACGACAAGACCTCCGTGACGCGCTGGCTGCGCGGCCAGCAGCCGCGCGGTACCACTCCCGCGCTCATCGCCGAGGTCTTCACGCGACGGCTGGGGCGGCGGCTGTCCGCGCAGGACCTCGGGCTCGACGCGTGCGCGCCGGTCTACGCGGGCCTGGAGTTCGCCGCGGGACCGGAAGAGGCGATCGACATCATCAGTGGACTGTGGCGGAAGGACACCGGTAGCCAGGCCGAGCTGCGCAAGATCGCCTTCACACCGGCCGGACTGGTGGTGCCGAGCCGCGACTGGCTCATCGGGCGGGCCGACGAGCACGTGGCGCACGGGGTCAAGGCAGGGGACGGTGCCACCGGAGCCGGAGCCGGAGCCGGGGCTTGGGCCGGTGGCGGTTCCGGGGGGTCGGAGGCGGAGCGCGCCGGCCGGGCCCGGATTCCCGCCCAGACGCGCGGCGGCCACGGGCCGGCCCGCGCCGCCGTCCCCCGCCAGCGCGTCACCATGGGCGACATCGCCGCGCTGCGCTCCGTCGGCGACCTCTTCCGGTCCCTCGACAACACCTACGGCGGCGGCCACGCCCGCCAGGCGCTCGTCCGGTACCTCGAGCACGAGGCCGAGCCGATGCTCCGCGGCACGTACGGCGAGGCCCTCGGACGGCGGCTGTTCGGCGCGGTCGCCGACCTGACCCGGCTGGCCGGCTGGACCTCCTACGACATCGGCGCCCACGGCCTCGCCCAGCGCTACTTCGTCCAGGCGCTACGCCTCGCCCAGGCGTCCGGCGACCGCGTCTACGGCGGCTACGTCCTCGTCACGATGAGCCGTCAGGCGGTCTACCTCGGGCACGGGCGCGAGGCGGTCCAGCTGGCGCGGGTGGCGCAGCAGGGGGTCGGCACGAGCGCGCCCGCCGTCGTCCAGGCCCTTCTGCACGCGGCGGAGGCGCGCGGACACGGGCTGCTCGGTGAGATGCGGGCCTGCTCGGCCGCGCTGGCGCGCGCGGAGCGCTCGCTGGAGGCGGCGCGGGCGGGGGACGAAGTCCCGTACTGGGCGCGGTTCTTCGACGAGGCGCAGCTCGCGGACGAGTTCGGCCACTGCCACCGGGATCTGCAGCAGTACCGGGCGGCGGCCCAGTACGCGGAACGGTCGCTGCAGCTGCGCGGGCCGGCGTACGCGCGGAGCCGGGTGTTCTGCCGGACGGTGCTGGCTTCTGCGCGGCTGGGGTTGGGGGAAGTGGATCTGGCGTGCGCGCTGGGGGGAGAGGCGATGCAGCAGGCGACCGAGATGCGGTCGACCCGGGCGGTGGAGTACGTCCGGGACTTCGGGCGGCGGTTGGAGCCGTTCCGGGAGACGGTGGCGGCGCGGGGGTTCTACGAGCGCGCGGCGGCGCTGGGGTTGGCCGTGGGCTGAGGTTCTCTCCTGCTCCCGGAGGCCTGTCGCCGTCTATGCCGCCTCCTCCGTCGGCTGCGGAGATGTCACCACTGCCGGGTGGAGGTCGAAGTCCGCCAGGAGGTGGGTGGCGGCACGGCGGCCGGAGAGCAGGGCGCCCTGGACGGTGCTGGTGTCGCGGTGGTCGCCGCAGACGTAGAGGCCGCACAGGAGGCGGACGGGGCGTCGGAGGTCGTGGGGGGCGGTCATCACGGGGACGGCCTCGGGGTCGTGGTGGGTGGCGAGGGGTTCCCAGTCGTCCGTCGAGGTCTCGTACAGCTCGGCCAGGTGTTTGCGGACCGCGATGTCGTCGGTGCCGCCGTCCTCCTGGGGGCCGAGGAGGACGGACGTGACGAGGGCGCGTCCGGACGGGGCGCGGGAGGGGTCGAGTTCGCTGGCCGGGAGGGTGTGCGAGACGGGACCGTGCCGGTCGGCGTCGAGGACCAGGAGGGGCTCGCGCAGCGGGGACCGCGGTGCGGCGTGGTGCACGACGGTCACGGCGTGGAAGCCGGGTACCCGCAGCCCGGGGAGGAGTTCGCCGGCGGCGCGGGCGCCGGTGGCCACCACCACGGCGCGGCAGGGCAGTTCGCCGGTGCCGCGGCCGTCGGTGGCGACGGTGTTGACGGAGACGGCGGTGGCCCGGACGCCGAGCCGGACGGTGCCCGGCGGCAGGGCGGCGGCGAGGCGTTGCGGGACGGTGGCCGCGCCGGAGGCGGGCAGGCACGTTCCGCCACGGGCGAAGCCGCGCAGCACCAGGTCGGCGCACCGGCTGGAGGTGGTGAGTTCCGGGTCGCAGAGCAGGGCGTTGAGCAGCGGCCGGACGAAGCCGTCGAGGAGGCGGGGGGCGAAGCCGCGGGCGGCCAGTGCGGCGGCCGTGGTGGTCTCGGGCCGGGCGAGGAGCCGGGCGGTGGAGGTGGCGGCCAGCCGGTTGAGCGCGGTGCCGAGCCCCGCCCGGTCGAGGGTGTCGCCGAGCGGGGTCCTGGCGGCGGAGAGCACGGCCCGGGCCCGGGTGCCGCGGGTGTCGCCGACGCGGTAGCCGCGGCCACCGGCCCGCACCAGGGCGCCCGGGGCGAACGGGCGCAGCCGCAGCCCCTGGAGCCCCGGGGTGCGCCGGAGTTCGGGGTACGACATGTTGAGCAGCTGTGGACCGTGGTCGAGCCGGAAGCCGTCCACGGTGTCGGTGGCCATCCGGCCGCCGACCCGGGATCCCGCTTCCAGCACGGTGACGGTCAGCCCCGCACTGATCAGATGGTGCGCCGCGGCGAGGCCCGCGAGCCCGGCCCCGATCACGACGACGTCCGCTTGCCGTGCTGTTGAGAGCACGATGCCCCTCCCGGAGGTTGGCTTCGTTCCCCGCTCGCGTCAGCTGGCGCTGGTAGGGGTCATGCCCTCATCACACGTGGCTGATGCACCGGGTGCACGGTGCGATTCAGCCTTTCGGCACTCAGTGCCCGCGCGCGGCCCGGATGCTGTCCTCGATGCCCGGGAACGCGAAGGAGAAGCCCGAGTCGAGCAGCCGCCGCGGCACCACGCGCTGGCTCATCAGGACGTCCTGGGAGAACTCGCCGAGCGCGATGCGCAGGGCGAACGCGGGGACGGTGGCGAGGGTGGGCCGGTGCATGACGCGGCCCATCGCGGCGGTCACCTCGCGGTTGGTGAGGGGTTCCGGTGCCGTCAGGTTCACCGGTCCCGAGAGGCTCGCGGTGTCGATGATGTGGCGGAACGCGGCGATCTCGTCGTGCAGGGAGATGAAGCTCCAGTACTGCCGCCCGTCGCCGAGCCGGCCGCCCAGACCGGCGTTGAAGAGCGGGAACAGCCGTCCCCAGGCGCCGCCCCGGTCGGACACGACGAGCCCGGTGCGGGCGAAGACGGTCCTGATGCCGGCCGCGGCCGCGGGTTCCGCGGCGGCCTCCCAGTCCTGGACGACACCGGCGAGGAAGCCCTCGCCGGCCGGGCCGTCCTCGTCGGTGCGGCGGTCGCCGGTGTCGCCGTAGTAGCCGAGCGCGGTGCCGCAGACGAGGACCTTGGGCGGGGTGTCGAGGGACGCGACGGCCCGGGCGATCGCCGTGGTGCCGAGGACCCGGCTGTCGTGGATCTCCTTCTTGTACGCGGCGGTCCAGCGGTGGTCGCCGACGCCCGCGCCGGCGAGGTGGACGACCGCGTCGCAGCCCGTCAGCCCGTCGGTGTCCACGGACTGCCGAGCGGGGTCCCAGCGGACCTCCTCGGGGCCGGCGGGTTCCCGCCGGACCAGGCGGACCACCTCGTGCCCGTCGGTGCGGAGGGAGTGGACGAGGGCGGAGCCGATCAGGCCTGACGCGCCGGTGACTGCGATACGCATGGGGCCCATTCTGCCGCCGCCGGGACCCGGCGGGGCACTCTGGGGGCGCGGCGCCGCACGTGGCAGAGTTGCCGGCATGGCAGATGTGATGGTCCGTTCGGCGAGCTACGCCGACGAGGCCGACCTCGTCGGGATCGACGTCCGCACCTGGTCCTCGCTGCACGCGGTGCAGCCGCCGCCCGACCCCGGCAAGCCGTTCTACGACGAGCGCCATACGCCGGAGGAGATCCTCATCGCGCAGGTCGACGGGCGGGTGGCCGGTTATGTGCGGATCGTGCCGCCCACCCCGCTGCCGTGCAACGCGCACGTCCGCCAGATACAGGGGCTCGCGGTGGACACCTGGTGCCGCGGCCGCGGCATCGCCCGCAGGCTGATGGACGCGGCGCTGCACGAGGCGGGCCGGCAGGGCGCGACCCGGATGACCCTGCGGGTGCTGGGCCACAACGCCCCGGCGCGGCGGCTCTACGAGTCGATGGGGTTCGCGGTCGAGGGCGTGCTGCCGGGCGAGTTCCTGCTGGAGGGCGCGTACGTGGACGACGTGCTGATGGGCCGGCCGCTGGGCTTCGCCGCGGCGTAGCGCTTCCGCGTAGCCGGGCCGGTCGGCCCGCCTGCTCGGTCGGGCCGGTCAGCCGAAGCGGGCCCACAGCTTGGGAAAGCGGTCCGCCATGAGGTCCGTGTCGTCCATGTCCAGCTGCTCGCCCTCCGGGTCGCCGGGCGGCGGCAGCTCCAGGTCGGGCAGCCGCACCCCGGTCAGCTGCTCGTACGCCTCGTCCGCCGCGTACCCCAGCTCCTCGGCGTCGCCGTCGACCTCCGGGTCGAACTCCGCGACGAGGAAGGCCAGGTCGTCGGGGCTGTGCAGGGCGCCCTCGAAGACATGCCGGCCCTGTCCGATCAGCCAGCAGCGGAAGAAGTCGAACGCCTCGTCGTCGGCGCCGCCCAGCATGATGTCCGCGGCGTTCCACACGTCCCAGCGGAAGGCCCGCGCGAAGCGGGTCTCGAAGTGCCGCGCGAAGTCCGTGACCGAGTCCGGATCGAGCAGCGCGAGCCGCTCGATCAGCAGATCGGCCTGTTCCTCCGGATCACCGTCCGCGGCCGTGCGCGTACTGTCGATGATCTCCCAGAACTCCGTCTCGTCCATCACGCGTCCAGCTTCCCGGTTGCCGGGGCCGGACGCACGCGGAGTGCCCCGTATGCGCCCGTGTCGTTACGCACGTTTGGGCTCAATGGCCGGATGACGTCGCAGCGCGCTCCCCGGCGGTCGCGGAACGGATCGGAGGAAATCATTCCGCCAGGCTCAGCCGGTACTCCACCGTCTGCCGGACGGGCACGAAGCCGAGCCCCGCGTTGATCGCCACCATGTGCCGGTTGTCGTCGGCGTTGTCGGTCTCGATCTCCGTCACGCCGGGCAGCTCGGCGGTGATCCGCTGGATCATCGACGCCTTCATCCAGCGCCCGAGCCCGTGTCCGCGGTGGCCGGGGACGACGGCCGTGTCGTACTGCAGCGCGCGGCCGGCGCCGTCGGCCGGTACGACCAGCTCGGTGTACCCGGCGACCGAACCGTCCGCGGCACTGATCGCGGTCACGGTGATCAGCTGTTCGCCGCGCTTGGCGAAGAGCTCGGAGGCGGACCGGACCCGCTCGGCGTTCCACGGCACATGGCCGTGGGGGATCCCGCCGGCCGGCCCGGCGCCCATGGCCCGCTTGGCGAGCGCGAAGCCGTCGATCAGGGCGTCGGGGGCGACGCCCTCCCAGGTCTCCAGCCGGTAGCCCGGGTGCTGCTCGCCGGCGAGCGCGCCGATCGCTGCGGTGTCCATGCTGTCGAACCGCAGCCGCCGCCAGGTGAGCTTCAGCGCCGGGGTGAAGGCGCGGGTGGCCAGGAACCGGTCGCCGGGGGTCCCGACCGTGGTTCTGGTGACGAGGCTGCGGCGCCCGTCGCCGCGGGCCGCGCCCACGGCGGTGTCCAGCAGCAGGGAACCGGCGCCGAGGCGCCGGTGGGCGGGATGCGAGTACAGCTCCATCGCGGCGACGTGGGAGCGTCCAGGCTCGTCGAACAGCCGCAGCGCGGCGGTTCCCACCGGCGCCCCCGCGGTGTTCCGCGCCAGCCACAGCAGCTTGCGGCCGTCGGCGCTCGGCGTCGTGAGCTGGGCCGACACATCGTCCGACGAGGGCACCGGATCACCGGGCAGGTCATGGCCGAGGGCGGCGGTGAGCACCTGGTGCCAGTCGTGGAGCTGCGCGCCGGTGGGCTCGGTCAGCAGATCTATGTGAAGCGGCAAGATGCCTCCGGAGGAAACCTGGCACAGAGTGCCGGGTATGGCTGCGACGGTCATGCAGTACGTACCACTACAGGAGGTGCGGCGTGGCCGACAAGGCGAATGACAGGCCCGGGGGCAAGGTAGTCCGCTCTGCCGGAACAGTCCTCTCTGTCGGACGGTCCTCACCGCCGCAACGCCGACGCCCCCGGCCGCCGCAACGCCGACGCCCCCGGCCCGGCGTACCGGGTCGGGGGCGTCGCACTGCGATCACCTCGCCGCGTCAGGGACGCGGCAGGAGTCTCAGAGACCGATCTCGGTCTCGAACTCGGCGGCTTCCAGGATCTCCTTGACGGCCGTCAGGTAACGGGCCGCGTCGGCACCGTCCACCAGGCGGTGGTCGTAGGAGAGCGCCAGGTACGTCATGTCGCGGACACCGATGACGGTGCCCTCGGTGGTCTCGATGACCACCGGACGCTTGACGGTCGCGCCGATGCCCAGGATGGCGGCCTGGTTCGGGGGCACGATCACCGTGTCGAACAGCGCACCGCGCGAGCCGGTGTTGCTGATCGTGAAGGTGGCGCCGGACAGCTCGTCCGGGCTGATCTTGCTCGCCCGGACCTTGCCGGCCAGCTCCGCGGTCCGCTTGGAGATACCCGCGATGTTGAGGTCGCCCGCACCCTTGATGACCGGAGTCATCAGACCCTTCTCGGAGTCCACCGCGATACCGATGTTCTCGGAGTCGAAGTAGGTGATGGTGCCCTCGTCCTCGTTGATCCGGGCGTTGACGACCGGGTGGGCCTTCAGCGCCTGGGCCGCGGCCTTGACGAAGAACGGCATCGGCGAGAGCTTGACGCCCTCGCGCTGCGCGAACGCGTCCTTGGCCTTGTTGCGCATCTGCATGACCTTGGTGACGTCCACCTCGACCACGCTGGTGAGCTGCGCCTGGCTGTGCAGCGCCTTCATCATGTTGTCGCCGATGACCTTGCGCATGCGGGTCATCTTGACCGTCTGGCCACGCAGCGGGGACGCCACCAGGGCGGCCTTCGGAGCGGGCGCGGACGCGGCCGGGGCCGCGGTGGCCGCGGCCTTGGCGGCCTCGGCGGCGGCGAGCACGTCCTGCTTGCGGATACGGCCACCGACGCCGGTGCCCTTGACCGAGGACAGGTTCACGCTGTTCTCGGAGGCGAGCTTACGGACCAGGGGGGTCACGTAGGCGCCGTCGTCACCCGAGGTGGCCGGTGCCGGAGCGGCGGCCGGGGCCTGGGCGGGAGCGGGGGCCTGGGCGGGAGCGGCGGGTGCCGGAGCCGGGGCGGCGGGCGCGACCGGAGCCGGTGCCTGGGCCTGCGGGGCCGGGGCGGCCGGTGCCGGAGCGGCCGGAGCCGCGGCGGGGGCCGGAGCGGCGGGAGCCGGTGCCGGGGCGGCGGCCGGAGCCGGAGCCGCGGCGGCCGGGGCAGCCGCCGGAGCGGAACCCGCGGCGCCGATGATGGCGAGCTTGGCGCCGACCTCGGCGGTCTCGTCCTCGTTGATGAGGATCTCCAGGAGGACACCACCGGTCGGGGCCGGGATCTCGGTGTCGACCTTGTCGGTGGAGACCTCGAGCAGCGGCTCGTCGGCCTCGACGGTCTCGCCGACCGACTTGAGCCAACGGGTGACGGTGCCCTCGGTGACCGACTCGCCCAGTGCGGGCAGCAGGACCGGGGTGCCCTCGGCGGAACCCGAAGGAGCGGCGGCCGGGGCCGGGGCCGCGGGGGCCTCGGCGGCCGGAGCCGGCGCGGCGGGGGCCTCGGCGGCCGGAGCCGGCGCGGCGGGGGCCTCGGCCTGGACGGGAGCCGGGGCCGGAGCCTCGGCAGCGGCCGGGGCGGCGGCGGGCGCGCCCGAGCCGTCGTCGATGATGGCCAGCTCGGCGCCGACCTCGACGGTCTCGTCCTCGGCCACCTTGATGGAGGCCAGAATGCCGGAGGCGGGCGACGGGATCTCGGTGTCGACCTTGTCGGTCGACACCTCGAGCAGCGGCTCGTCTGCCTCGACGCGTTCACCCTCGGCCTTGAGCCAACGGGTGACGGTGCCCTCGGTCACGCTCTCGCCGAGCGCCGGAAGGGTTACGGAAACCGCCATGGTTGCGGTTGCTCCTAACGATCTGTGCGGATGGGGTGCGTGGTGAGGGGCTTAGTCGTGCGAGTGCAGCGGCTTGCCCGCGAGGGCCAGGTGGGCCTCGCCGAGCGCCTCGCTCTGGGTCGGGTGCGCGTGGATGAGCTGGGCGACCTCGGCCGGCAGCGCTTCCCAGTTGTAGATCAGCTGGGCTTCGCCGACCTGCTCGCCCATACGGTCACCGACCATGTGGACGCCGACGACGGCACCATCCCTGACCTGGACGAGCTTGATCTCGCCCGCGGTCTTGAGGATCTTGCTCTTGCCGTTGCCCGCGAGGTTGTACTTCAGGGTGACGACCTTGTCGGCGCCGTACAGCTCCTTGGCCTTCGCCTCGGTGATACCGACGGAGGCGACCTCCGGGTGGCAGTACGTGACGCGCGGAACACCGTCGTAGTCGATCGGCACGGCCTTCAGACCGGCCAGCCGCTCGGCTACCAGGATGCCCTCGGCGAAGCCGACGTGCGCGAGCTGGAGCGTCGGGACGAGGTCGCCGACGGCCGAGATGGTCGGCACGTTGGTCTGCATGTACTCGTCGACGAGGACATAGCCGCGGTCGAGCGCGACACCGGCCTCCTCGTAGCCCAGGCCCTGCGAGACCGGGCCGCGGCCGACGGCGACGAGCAGCAGCTCGGCCTCGAACTCCTTGCCGTCGGCGAGGGTCACCTTCACACCGTCGGCCGTGTACTCGGCCTTCTGGAAGAAGGTGCCGAGGTTGAACTTGATGCCGCGCTTGCGGAACGCGCGCTCCAGGATCTTGGAGCTGTTCTCGTCCTCGAGCGGGGCCAGGTGCGGCAGGCCCTCGATGATCGTGATGTCCGCGCCGAAGGACTTCCACGCGGAGGCGAACTCGACGCCGATGACGCCGCCGCCCAGCACGATCGCGGACTTCGGGACGCGGTCCAGGACCAGCGCGTGGTCCGAGGAGATGATGCGGTCGCCGTCGATGTTCAGACCCGGCAGCGACTTCGGCACGGAGCCGGTCGCCAGCAGGAGGTGGCGGCCGGTGTAGCGCTCGCCGTTCACATCGACGGTGGTGGGGGAGGACACCCGGCCCTCACCCGTGACGTAAGTGATCTTGCGGCTGGCGACCAGCCCCTGCAGACCCTTGTACAGGCCCGCGATCACGTCGTCCTTGTACTTGTGGACACCCGCCATGTCGATGCCATCGAAGGTGGTCTTGACACCGAACTGCTCGCTCTCACGAGCCTGGTCGGCGATCTCGCCCGCGTGCAGCAGAGCCTTTGTGGGGATGCAGCCGTTGTGCAGACACGTGCCACCGAGCTTGTTCTTCTCGATCAGGGCGACGTCCAGGCCCAGCTGCGCCGCGCGCAGCGCCGCGGCGTAACCGCCACTGCCGCCGCCGAGGATCACTAGGTCGAAAACGGTGCTGGCGTCGTTCGCCACGTCACGTCCTCCATGCATGGGTACGCCGGAGCCGGTCTGTGGTGACCGGGCGGCGGCTGTTAATTCGGCCGCTATGTCTGAAAACTTCGAAAACTGGGCCCTGTCGTGCCGACCAACATCTTCGCACTTGTTCGCGGCGGACGGGCCACCGGGCCGGGGTCTGAGACGGACTTAAGCCTCATCCCGGGAGGCTACTGGCCCGTAAGGGGCACTCCGGGCGCTGGAATCTCGCTCAGGGCGAACACCTGCCCGGTCGCGCGTACGGCCCCGGGCGTGCTAGCCCGGGGCCGTACCTTCGTACAAACGAGCACTGAATTCCGGCTGAAACGCGGGGCCGGAAGCGCGTCCGCTCGGGGGTTGTGCTCAAAGGTCTTCGAAGGTCCTCGAAGGTCTTAGAGGACGTCGCCCGCAGCGGTCTTCTCGACCAGCCGGACCAGGGTGCGGACCGCCGTGCCGGCGCCGCCCTTGGGGGTATAGCCGAACGGCGCGCCCTCGTTGAACGCCGGGCCCGCGATGTCCAGGTGCGCCCAGGTGATGCCCTCGCCCACGAACTCCTGCAGGAACAGACCGGCCACCAGGCCGCCGCCCGCCCGCTCGCCCATGTTCGCGATGTCCGCGACCGGGGAGTCCATCGCCTTGAGCAGCTCCGGCGGCATCGGCATCGGCCACGCCTGCTCGCCCGACTCCGTCGCCGTCTCGTGCAGCACGGTGCGGAAGCCGTCGTCGTTCGACATGATCGCGAACGTGCGGGTACCGAGCGCCAGCACCATCGCGCCGGTCAGCGTCGCCACGTCCACGATCGCGTCCGGGTTCTCCTCGGAGGCGCGCGCCAGCGCGTCCGCCAGGACCAGCCGGCCCTCGGCGTCGGTGTTGAGCACCTCGACGGTCTTGCCCGAGTACATCTTCAGCACGTCACCGGGGCGCGTCGCGTTGCCGCCCGGCATGTTCTCCGCCAGCGCCAGCCAGCCGGTCACGTTGACCTGCAGGCCCAGCTTGGCCGCGGCCACGACGGTCGCGAACACGGCGGCCGCACCGCTCATGTCGCACTTCATCGTCTCGTTGTGGCCCGGGGGCTTCAGGGAGATGCCGCCCGAGTCGTACGTGATGCCCTTGCCGACCAGCGCGACGGTCTTCTTCGCCTTCGGGTGGGTGTACGCCACCTTCACCAGCCGCGGCGGGGTCGCCGAGCCCTGGCCGACGCCCATGATGCCGCCGAAGCCGCCCTTGAGCAGCGCCTTCTCGTCGAGCACCTCGACCTTGAGGCCGTGCTCCTTGCCCGCCGCCTGGACCGCGGACGCGAACGCCTTCGGGTTCAGGTCGTTCGGCGGCATGTTGATCAGGTCACGCGCCCGGTTGACCTCCTCGGCCACCGCGGTCGCCCGCTCGGCCGCGGCCTTGTGCGCCTTGTCCCGCGGCTTGGCGCCCACCAGGGCGATCTCGCCCAGCGGACCCTTGCCGCCGGCGCTGTCCACCCGGTACGCCGTGTACGCGTAAGCGCCCAGCAGTGCGCCCGTCGCCACCGCCTCCACGCCCGCCGCGTCCGTCGCCGGCAGCGCGAACGCCGCCTTCTTCGTCCCGCTCAGCGCACGCGCAGCGGCACCGGCCGCCCGGCGCAGCGCCTCGGCGTCGTAGCCGGCACCGTCGGCGGGCGTCTCACCCAGACCCACAGCGAGCACGACCGCCGACTTCACGCCGGACGGAGCCGGCAGCTTCGTCACCTCGCCCTCGCCGCCCGAGGCGCCGAGGAGTTCCAGCGTCGCGGCGAGCTTGCCGTCGAACGCCGCGTCCACGGCCTCCGCACCGGCGGCGACCTCGGGGCCCTTGGCGCCCTTGGTCACTCCGATGACGACGGCATCCGCGCGCAACGCTGCGCCGGAGGAAGTGCTGAGTGTCAGTGCAGTCACGGTGAGGGTGGTCCTGTTCCGTCGAATGTTGTCGGCCGAGGGGTGGGCCGGCCGCGCCCCTCGCATCGTATTCCGCCACGCCCGCGGGGCGGCACGCCAGGGCTGCGCCGCCTGTGCCGCGGTCGAGCCTACGCCTGGCGGGGCGCGTCGAGGGCCCCTGCCTTCACGGCGTCGAGGAACGCCCTGAGCCGGGCGGGGGTGGTCGTCACGATCATCCCGGGTTCGGTGCTTTCGCGTATGGATACGCGGGCGCCGGTGACGGCCAGCTGTATGCAGTTGCTGCTCTCGGCGCAGTGCGAAGACTTCTGCCAGTCCGACGTGGACAAGGGTCCTGCCTTTCAGAGGCTCTGGGCGATCTCACGGATGAAGTCCCGGGACTCGCCGGGGTTGAGAGCCACCCGGTCCAGCCGGTCCAGAATGTCGCGGTACTTGGCCAGCTGAGCCTCGGCGTCCAGGAGCGCCGGGCCGTGTGACTGGTCGAGCAGGACGGTGTCCAGTTGCGGGACGGCGCCGGACGCGTACGCGATCGTCTGACCGGAGCCCGGGAAGCCACCCGCGGCGAAGGGGATCGCCGTGATGGTGACGCCGTCGCGCTCACTCATGTCCAGGATGTGCTGCAACTGCTCGCGGGAGGCCGCCCGGCCGCCGAACTGCATCCGCAGGGCGGCCTCGTGGATGACCGCGGTGTAGGGGAGCGGGGCGTCCCGGTAGAGGACGGCCTGCCGCTTGATCCGGTGGGAGAGCCGGTGTTCGATCTCCGGCGGCGGCAAAGCGGGCACCGCCTCGCGGAAGACGGCCCGCGCGTGGTCGACGGTCTGCAGCAGGCCGGGCAGGCTCACGGTCTGCGCGGTACGCAATTCGACCGCGTAGTGCTCCAGTTCGGCGATGTCGAGCATGCCGGGCGGCAGAACGCCCCGGTACTCCTCCCACCACTGGCGCCTGCGTTCCCCGGTCATCCCGGTCAGGGCCTCGATCAACCCGTCGTCCGAGCAGTCGTAGTTGCAGGCGAGCGTGCGGACCCGGTCCGCGCTGAGCCCGACCCGACCGGTCTCGATGTTGCTGATCCGCGCCTGGTCCCCGCCCAGCAGCGCTCCGGCCTCGCGAGCGGACATCCCCGCCTTCTCCCGAAGCTTGCGCATCTCGGCACCCAGGCGCTGCTGACGTGCTGTTGGCGTTGTCCTCGGCGGCATTGGCCCCTCTTTCCGATCGCGGCCAAGTCTGCCGTTCCGAGTCCCGAGGGTCCATTGGACGACAGATCTACCGTGTTCGGTAGAAACCATCTAACTCAAAGCCCTACTGTGTGACGCACGCCACTCAACCCCGTCCGGAGGGCAACATGTATGCCGTGCAGCCGTCGTGTCCCGACCCCGCCCGCCGCCCAGCGGAAACGTGGGAGTACTACCTCCAGTTGCCGCACGACCCCCGCGCACCCGGGATCGCCCGGACGACCGTCCGGGCGATCCTCGTGGCGCACGGCTTACGTGAACTCGTCGACACGGCGGCCCTGTTGACCTCCGAGCTGGCGACGAACGCCTACCGCTACGCGCAGGGCCCGGCCTCGCTGCGGCTCAACTGGGAGCCGCGCCGGCTGCGGGTGACGGTCCGGGACAACAACCCGGAACTCCCGGCGGCCCTCGCGCCGGATCCGGACGCGGACGGCGGGCGCGGGCTCTTCCTGCTGGACCTGTTCTCGGACCGGTGCGGCGGATACGCGCTGGGGGAGGAGCCGTTCGGGCTGTGCGGCAAGCTGATGTGGTTCGAACTGGCGGCGTACTGACCGGGGCGGAAATCCAGAGGAGAGGCGACACCATGACGGCCGAGGCCGATTTCGAGGCATTGATGCGGATCATGCCTCCCCACGCCGGTGCGGGCAATGTCGTGGACTGGGCCACGGTCGAACGGGGATGGGGGTTCTCGTTTCCTGCGGACTATAAGCGGTTCATGGAGGTGTACGGCGGGGGCGGCATCGACGATTACCTGGAAGTGATTCCGCCGGAGCCGTTCGGCCCGAACGCCGTGTTTCAAGGCATGGTTTCCGAGACGCTCAATGCCCGTGCCAATTGGGATCTTCGCCCTGGAGAGCAGGGCCTGGCGGCCGCCCCTGCGTCCTTGGTGACGTGGGGGATCGATTCCAGTGCCGACCTGCTGTGCTGGGTAACGGATGGTCCGGACCCCGACCGTTGGCCGGTGATGGTGTGGGATCAGAACGGCCGACAATGGAAGACGTTTGACTGTGGCATGCCGGGATTCCTGCTGCGTGTGTTCCGGGCGGAGTTCGACGAATGCCCTTTGGGGGACCTCTCGCTGTGGGGAGAGGCTGATCCGCGATTCCTTCATGCGGATGAGGAGAAGCGCCTGCGCGACGCGGGGCTGGATCCGTGGACCGGTGAGCCGGACCCGTTCGCCGATGAGGAGTACGACTGAGCGGCGCAGGCGAAGAGGTTCAGCGGCGCCCCAGTGCGACGGGAATGTCAGCGGCCGGGACCTGGGAAAGCCCGATGGTTCCCGGGTGTCCGGAAGGGGACGCTTGTCCTGTTCGCCCTCGTCCGGGAGGACTTCGGCTGGTGGGATCGGGGGGTCCCAGCAGGTAGTCGAAGGGAATCGCAGATGTCTTCGCTCAAGCGCCGGATCGCCGCAGGAATCGGAAGTACCGCCATCGTCGTGGCGGGTGTCGTCACCCTCGCCCCCGCCGCGAGTGCGGCGCCCAGCGCGCCGGCGGCGTGCAGTACGAGCAACGCGGTGAGCAAGAAGACCGCGCACAACGGCAGCATGTACATCGAGCTGCGGTACAGCACGTCGAGCCGGTGTGCGTGGGGGCGGATCAGCAGTTCCAACGTGGGGAACAAGGTGTGGGTCGACCGGTCGAGCAATGGTGGGTCCACGTGGACCGGGCCGATGGGGATGACGACGCAGCAGTCGGGCAGCGACACCCACACACCGGCCTTCGACGACGCGGGCTACGTCATGCGGGCGTGCGGATTCAACGGGACCACCGTGTGTACCGGTTGGTACTAGGCGGACAGCCGGTCGTAGGCCGGTAGCCAGCCGAGGCGGGCTGCGGCCAGTGCCAGGGTGAACCTGTTGCTGGCTCCGGCCCGTTCGGCGAGGGAGCCGACGTGGCGGCGGACGGATCGTTCGCTGACGCCCAGCCGGCGGGCGATCGCGCTGTCCTTGGTGCCGTCCGCGAGGAGCAGCAGGATGTGGCGCTGTACGAGCGTCGGCGGCAGGACGGGTGGGTCGCGGCGGGAGACTTCGGTCGGTGACGGTGCGGCGGCCAGGGCGGTGAAGGCCTGAATACGTTCCAGCAGGACGTTCTGCTCGGCGAGCAACCGGTTCTGGTCCGCGAGCAGTTCCTGGTACCGCCGCAGTGCCGCCGGAGCGGACGGGGCCGTTCTGATGTCGTACACCTCGGCAGGCTCGCAGAGCCGCGGTCGCGCCGTATTGAAGAAATTCGCACCCCGCGGCGGCTCGGCCGGCCGGCGTCAGGTCAGGATGACGCTGGTGACCTGGCCGTCGACCCGGTCCACCGTGGGCGGGCCCGCGAAGTCGAGGCCGCGGGCGTGCAGGAACTGGCGGGGGGTACGGCCGATCATCGCCTTGAACTCGCGGTTCAGGTGCGCCTGATCGCTGAACCCGCACTCGGCGGCGATGCCCGCCACCGGCAGGTCCGCCGCCATCAGCCGCAGCACCTTGCGCAGCCGCATGACGCGGGCCGCGCCCTTCGGCGTCAGTCCGATCTCCGCGCGGAAGCGGGTGTCCAACTGCCGCCAGCCCCACCCGGTAGCGGCGACGAGCTCGCCGATGGGCAGGGCGCCGGAGGTCCTGGCGAGTTCCCGCCAGGCGTACCGGACGCGGTCCGAGACGGGGAGCGCGTCCTCGGACCAGCGCAGGAACGCGGTGTCCAGCAGGTCGAAGCGCTGGGCCCAGCCGGGGGCGCAGGCGAGGGCGTCGGCGAGATCGCGGCAGCGGGGGCCGAGCAGGTCGATGGGGTCGGTGATGGTGTCGGCCAGCTCGTGCATCGGGATCCCGAACAGCGCATACGCCTGCCACGGCGAGAGGATGACCTCCAGCCCGTACAGCCGGCCGCTGTGCCGCCCGAGGCCGGCGGTGGTGCGCAGCCCGACCAGCATCGAGCGGTGGGCGTTGCCGGGGGCCGACGGCGTCAGGGCCTCCGTCACCCGCACTTCCTGGTCGAAGGAGAACACCAGCGTCACCGCGCCGTCCGGAACCTCCAGCCGCTGCCGCGGCAGGTCCAGGTTCAGCCGGTACCCCCGATACCGCTGCACCCCCGGCCGCAGCCGGGCATGCGGCAGCGCCGTCGCCACCTCCCAGCGACCCTCGGGACACGCCAGATGCTGCATCGTCGGACCCCCGTAACGTCCCCCGTGGCCGTGTACTCGCAGTCATCCTGCGGGGTGCGGTAAGGGAACGGACCACCGTTTCCGGTCAGATGTGCCGTCAGCCCAGCGACAGGACGACCAGAACCGCCGTCGCCGCCGTTTCCGCCAGGGCGCCGAAGACGTCGCCGGTGATGCCGCCGAAGCGGGTGCGGCAGTGGCGGAGGAGGAGTTCGGCCGTGGTGAGGGCGAGGAGGGCGGCCAGGGCGAAGTGGAGGGCGGGGGAGAGGCCGAAGAGGGCGCCGGCGGCGGCCGCGACCACGAGGGTGCCGGCGGCGGTGAGGGTCGCGATGCGGAGCGGGACGGCTCCGGCCACGGCGGCGCCCAGGCCGTCGGGGCGGGCCGGGGGGACGCCGTCGCGGCAGGCCAGCGTCATGGCGGTGCGGGCCACGACGGCGGAGACGGCGGCCGCGGCGGCGCCGTGGGACCAGCTGTCGGCGTAGAGGGCGGCGAGGCAGGCGACCTGGGTGAGGAGGACGAAGAGCAGCGTCAGGACGCCGAAGGGGCCGATGTCCGACTGCTTCATGATCCGCAGGGCGTCCTCGGCGGGCTTGGCGCTGCCGAGCCCGTCGGCGGTGTCGGCCAGGCCGTCCAGATGCAGACCGCGGGTCAGGGCGGCGGGCACGGCCGCCGTGGCGACGGCGGCGAGCAGCGGGGACGCGTCCAGGAGCAGCAGCAGTCCGCCGACCGCGGCGGCGCACAGGCCCACCACCGCGCCGACGACCGGCGCGCACAGCATCCCGCCGCGCGCGGCGGACCGGTCCCAGCGGGTGACGGTCACCGGCAGCGCGGTGAGGGTGCCGAAGGCGAAGCGGAGCGCGTCCGCGACGGAGGCGGCGGGCGCGGGTCCGGCCTTCGAGGGCTCGGCGGAGTCGGTCACCGCGTGAGGCTACCCCGGGGGGCTAACCCGGGGGCTGCCGCGGTGACTCCCGATGCAGCTCCGCCTCCCGGCGCCGCCGGAGGTGGCCCTCCAGGGCGCACAGCAGGAGCGTCGCCACGATCGCCGTCAGATGCTCGAAGCCCGCGAGGTTCACGATGAAGACGACCTCGACGAGCATCGCGAGGATCAGCACACCCCCCGTCCACCAGGCGCGGTACCGGCAGGCCACGTACACGCCGAGGGCGACGACCGCCGCCGACGGGCCGGTGTCGCGCACCACGAGGGTGGAGACCGGGAGCCCGAGGAAGCCGTCGGGGCCGACCGCGAGCGAGTAGCGGGCGAACGACGTGCCGGCGAGCGTCGCGAGGAGCCCGATCCCGAGGGTGTGCCGGCGGCCGACCGTCATCTCGGCGATGCCGAACATGAAGACGACCTGGGCGATCAGCCCCCACACCGGCAGGGACGGGTCGGGGACGAAGAGCGAGAGAGGCGTGCGCAGCAGCGCCTTCCACCACGGGAGCGTCGCGTAGACACCGCCGAGCCGGTTGACCCACTCCGTGCCGGTGCTCCCGGAGTGCTGGATCACCTGGAGGGTCAGGATGGACAGGCACGCGGAGAGCGTCAGCGGGATCGCGCGCAGCTTCTTCGTCCGCAGCTCGAACCAGACGTCTCGGGAGATTCCGCCCCATTCGACGTAGGCGAAGTCGCGGAGGCGCTTGTTGAAGGGGCTCACCGGGCAGCGGTCCGCTCTCGGTCGCGTCTGCGCAGCGGGGACGGCAGCCGCGGCGCTTCGAGGAAGCCCTCGGCACGGGCACTGGCGATACCGATCCGCGGCAGCTCACTGCTCTTGCCGAACAGCAGGTAGCGCGGCTCCCAGATGGGCCGGTACTTGGCGTTGGCCCGGTACAGCGACTCGATCTGCCACCAGCGCGAGAAGAACGTCAGCAGGGAGCGCCAGAACCGCAGCACCGGCCCGGCGCCGAGCTTCGAGCCACGTTCGAACACCGAGCGGAACATCGCGAAGTTCAGCGAGATCTGCCGCACGCCCACCTCGTCGGCGCGCTGGATCAGCTCGATGACCATGAACTCGATCAGCCCGTTCTCGGAGTCGCGGTCGCGGCGCATCAGATCCAGCGACAGCCCCCGCGGACCCCACGGCACGAAGCTCAGCAGCGCGCGCGGCACGCCCTCGCCGTCATGGCACTCGACCATGACGCAGCGCCCGTCGGCGGGGTCGCCGAGCCGGCCGAGCGCCATCGAGAAGCCGCGCTCCGTCTCCCCGTCGCGCCAGGCGTCGGCGCGCTCCAGCATCGCGTCCATCTCGTCCGCGGGGATGTCGTCGTGCCGGCGCATCCGGACGGTGTAACCGGTCCGCTTGACGCGGTTGTACGCCTGCCGCACGGTCCGCATGGCGCGGCCGTCCAGGGTGAACTCGGCGGTCTCGACGATCGCCTCGTCCCCGATCTCCAGGGCGTCCAGGCCGTGCCGGGCGTAGATCACGCCCGCTTCCTCGCTCGCGCCCATCACCGCGGGCACCCAGGCGTGCTCACGGGCCTCGGCGAGCCAGGCGTCGATGGCGCCGGGCCACGCCTCGGGGTCGCCGATCGGATCGCCGGACGCCAGCGACACCTCCCCGACGACCCGGTACGCGATCGCGGACTTCTCGCTCGGCGACCAGATGACGCTCTTGTCGCGGCGCAGCGCGAAATAGCCGAGCGAGTCCCGGTCGCCGTAGCGGTCCAGGAGCCCGCGCAGTTTGGCCTCGTCCTGCGGGCCGAGCAGTGCCCGGCCGCGCGGCGAGCGGAACGCCACGTACAGCACGAGCAGGAAGAGCAACGCACTCATGACGTTGATGACGACATCCACCCACCCGGGCGTTGAGATGTTCGCGTAATTGTCGTCATTCGGGTCGAGCGCGATCATCCGCATGATCGCGTAGCGGAAGCTGGCGCCGAAGTCCGAGCCGTGCTCGCTGTTGGTCGCGGTGACCAGCAGCGCGCTGATCAGCGAGCCCACGATGAGGCCGCCGACGGCGGTCAGGATCGCGTGCTTCGGATTGGAGCGGTCGCCCTTGGCCCGGAACTCACGGCGGCCGACCAGCAGGGCGGCCACGAAGGAGCCGGTCAGCCCCAGGGTGATCCAGTTCTGGACGTGGTCCCGGTACTCGGGGAAGCCCATCGTCAGCGCCAGCACCAGCAGGAACAGCCCGCTGAGTACGAGATTGAGCACCCAGGCGGCCCGTTTGCGCCGCCGCATCGTGATGGCGAAGAAGAGCGCGAACACACCCGTGGTGAAGCCCGCGGTCAGCAGATACGGGGTGAAGAGGTCCTCGATGTTGTGCCGCCGGATGTCGGCCCCGAAGGAGACCCACACCGCCCCGAGGAAGTTGAGGAAGGCGACGGCCCGCAGATACCAGACGGCGTAGGCGGCGGAGCGCTGCCCCCAGACATGCGGACGGCCCTCCCCGTCCTGCGGTGTGCGACCCGGTGTCGTGCTGCCCATTCCCATGGTTGTGGATCTTATGACGGAATGTCCGGATCCTCGTCGCAGGGGCGGTGGCCGGATCCGGCTACGCCCCGCAGGTCCCCCCGCAGGGGCGGGCGGAACGGCGCTCTACGGAGTGTCGGTCGCGTCGCGGGGCGGGTCCGCGGGCGGCTCCTCCGACGTGACGGCGACGGGCTCCCTGACGGGTTCCGGGGCCCGTTCCACCACCGGCTCGCCCGACACGTCCGGCAGCTCCGCCGCCAGCGCCGCCGCGGCCTGCAGCAGCGGCAGCGCGAGCAGCGCGCCGGTGCCCTGGCCGAGCCGTACGCCGTGGTCGAGCAGCGGTTCGATGGAGAGCCGGTCCAGGGCCTTGGCCTGCCCCGGCTCACCACTGGCCTGACCCGCCAGCCACCAGTCGGGAGCCCGGAACGCCACGCGCTGCGCGACCAGGGCGCAGGCCGCGGTGACGACGCCGTCCAGCACGACGGGCAGCTTGCGCACGGCGGCCTGCAGCAGGAAGCCGGTCATCGCGGCGAGGTCCGCACCACCGCTCGCGGCCAGCAGTTCGAGCTGGTCGCCCAGGACCGGACGGGCCCGGCGCAGCCCGTCGCGGATCGCCGCGCACTTGCGCATCCACGCCAGGTCGTCGATCCCGGAGCCGCGGCCGGTCACCACGGAGGCGTCCGTACCGCACAGCGCCGCCACGAGGATGCCGGCGGCCGTGGTGCCACCGACGCTGATGTCACCGAGCAGTACGAGGTCGGTCCCGGAGTCGGCCTCCTCGTCGGCGATGGCCATGCCCGCGCGGAAGGCCAGTTCGGCCTCCTCGACGGTGAGCGCGTCCTCCACGTCCACCCGGCCGGAGCCGCGGCGCACCCGGTGCACGGTGACATCGGCCGGCAGCTCCGCCGGATCGCAGTCCAGGCCCATGTCGATCACCCGGACCTGCGCCCCGAACTGACGCGCCAGCACGTTCACCGGCGCCCCACCGTCGAGCACCGACCGGACCAGCGCCACCGCGGTACCGGCCTGGTGCGCCGACACCCCCAGGCTCGCGACCCCGTGGTCCCCGGCGAACAGCAGCACCCGCGGCCGGGCGATCGGCCGCGCCGGAACCCGCCCCTGAGCGGCCGACAGCCACTCGGCCAGCTCCGCGGGCTTGCCGAGAGCCCCCGGAGGGCTCACCAGCCGCTGCCACCGGTCTTGCGCGTCACGCCGCACACCGGCGTCGGGACGCTCCACCAGGGAGCCGAAGTCATCGAGATTCAGGCCGCTCATTCGCCGCACAGTACCGGCTCCCCCTCGGGCCAGGGGAAGCGGGCGCCCGCCGGCGCCGGCCGGCACGGGCCGCGCGGGCGAGGGCCGGCCTCCGGCCGTGGGGTGCGCCTGCCGGCGCGGGCCTGAGGTGGAGGACACGGTGTCCGCCAGGGGTCCGCCACCCGCCTCCCGAGCCGTGCCGGCACTGTTCACCACCGGGGCGTGGACGCGAGGGGACGGCACAACCCGCACGTGGCGCGGGCCCGTCACCCATTCCCCACCGGGGCGTGAACGCGAGGGGCCGGGATCGCAGGCAGGGGGGTCCGAAATGCTGCCGAGCTATTTGTGGGCCGCTGGGGGCACCCCCGGCCGAAGGTTGGGGGACCGTAAATAGTCGATTTCGGACCCCCCTGCCGGAGAGCCCGGCCCCGACCAGGACTCAGCCCCATCAGCCGCGCAGCGACAACGCCTGACCCGCCACCACAAGAAGCACCTGCTCGGACTCGGCAGCCAGCGCAGCGTTGAGCCGACCCAACTCGTCCCTGAACCGGCGCCCCGACGCCGTCGCCGGAACCACCCCCGACCCCACCTCATTGCTCACCGCGACCACCGTCCGCCGCGTCCCGCGCCAGGCCGCCGTCAACCCGGCGACACGGGCGTGCAGTTCGCGTTCGCCGCCCGACGACCACCTCTCGTCGTCCCAGGCGCCGACGGAGTCCATCGCGGACGTCAGCCACAGCGCGAGGCAGTCGATGAGCAGCGGCGGGCCGTCCACGGCGAGCAGCGGCACCAGGTCGCAGGTCTCCTGCGTCGCCCACGTACCCGGCCGGCGGTCGCGGTGCAGCGCGACGCGGCGCGCCCACTCCTGGTCGCCCTCGCGGGAGCCGCCGGTGGCCACGTACAGGACGTCGGAGAACGCGGCGAGCCGACGTTCCGCCTCGGCGGACTTGCCGGAGCGGGCACCACCGAGCACCAGCGTGCGGCGGGGCACGTCCGGTACGTCGTGGTAGTCGCCGGCCACCAGCGTCGTGCCGTCGGGGACGGCGCGCACGCCCAGCGCGGCGAGCCGGCGCCGCAGCTCGGCGCCGGGCGGCGCGCTGTGGTCGAGGTGCACCGCGACGACGTCGGTGGTCGGGCCCACGGCGCCGGCGGCGCGCAGGCGCCCCAGCGCGTCGGGCCGGTCGACCGCGTCGAACAGCACCACGTTGTACGGTGCGGCGGCCTCCTGGACCCCGGCGGGGGCGCAGCCCGGCGGCAGGTACAGGGCGCGCATCCCGTCCGGCCCCTCGATCTCATAGCCGGTGCCGGGTGCGTCCGTGGGGACGGCGCGTACCCGGTGCCCGGTGAGGAGCGTCAGCTCCTGCCCGTCAGGAACGCGGCCGGGCGCCGGCAGGCCGACGGGGATCTCCACGGCTGGCCCGTCGTGCGGGTGGGACAGCAGTGCCTGCCGCACACCGCCGAGGGAATGCCCGGAACGGGCGGCGGCGAAGGCCAGACCGGGGGTGAGGTCGAGCAGCAGCACGCCGTCCACGAGGACGGCGGTCGCGGCGCGCGGCCCGTCGCGGTCGCCGATGGCGCCCGCACAGGAGGCGCAGGGGCAGTCGGGCAGGGGCAGGCCCTCGGGGCCTCCGGTGCCGAGCAGTGTCAGTTCCACCCCCCGATCGTCTCGCGTCCGCGTACGGCGGGCTCGCCGGGTCCGCCATGCGGTTACCCTGCGGGACAGGCACACGACGGACAGCAGCAGCTGTGGACCGAGGACCGAGGAGAAATACATGGCGTGGACGTGGCGGTTCGAGAAGGCCGACGGCACCGAGGTTGCGCCCGCGGTGCAGCCGGAGGAGTTCACGACGCAGGGGGATGCGGAGTCCTGGATCGGTGAGCTCTGGAAGGACCTGGTGGAGGGCGGCGCGGACCAGGTCGTGCTCTTCGACGGGGAGACCAAGATCTACGGCCCGATGAGCCTGCACGGGAACGAGGAGTAACTCCGTAGGGGTTGCGGGATCGGTACCGGCCGGTGCGGGGTCGGGGCCGGGCTCTCCGGCGTGGGGGTCCGAAATCGACTATTTACGGGCCTGGCGGCCCACAAATAGCTCGGCAGCATTTCGGACCCCCACGCCTGCGATCCCGGCCCCTCGCGTCCAGGCCCCGGTGGGAAATGGGTGACGGGCTCACGCCACGTGCGGGTTGTGCGGCCCGGCATTCCGGGGCCTGGCTGTGACGTAAGGGGCGCTCTCCCTTGGCGGCGCCCCCTACGCCGTCAGATCGAGCCCAGCGTGACCTCCGCCGTCTTCGTCGCGCCGTCCCGTTCGTACGTCACCTGGACCTTGTCGCCCGGTTTGTGCGCGGCCAGCGCCTCCGTGAGGGACTGCAGCGTCGAGATCCCGGTCGTGTCGATCTTGGTGATGACGTCGCCCGCCTTGAGTCCGGCCTTCGCGGCGGCCCCGCCGCCCGTCACCGAGACCACGGCGACGCCGGACGGCTGGAGGTCGTCGCCGATCACGGTGCGGGCGGTGATGCCGAGGGCGGCGCGGCCGGAGTCGGTCACCCGGCCGTCCTTGATGATCTGGCCGGCGATGTTGGTGACGGTCGAGGCCGGGATCGCGAAGCCGATGCCCGGCGCCGCTCCCGCGCCCATCTGGGGATCGGTGGCGGCCAGGGTCGGGATGCCGATGACCTCGTTGTCGAGGTTCACCAGGGCGCCGCCGCTGTTGCCGGGGTTGATCGCGGCCGAGGTCTGCACCATGTTCGCGATCGTGGCCCCGGTGCCGCCGTCGCCCTGGCCGCCTTCGCTGACGGTCCTGCCGACCGCCGAGACGATGCCCTGGGTGACGCTGCCCGAGAGTCCCAGCGGATTGCCCATGGCGAGCACGATCTGGCCGACCTCCACCTTCGCGGAGTCGGCGAACCTCGCGGGCTTCAGGTCCTTCGGGGGACTGCTGAGCTTGATCACCGCGAGGTCCTCCGCCGGGTACGAGGAGACCAGTACGGCGTCCAGCGGGTTGCCGCCGGTGACCAGGGTGACGCTGAACTTCTGGGCGTCGCCGACGACGTGCGCGTTGGTGACGATGTGGCCCTGGTCGTCGTAGACGATGCCCGAGCCGAGGTCCGAGTCCGTGGTGATCTGGACGACGGACGGGAGCACGTTCCTCACGACGCGCTGGTACTCGTTCTGCAGCTGGTCGGACGAGGTGGGTGCGGCGACGGAGGACGTCGCTGAGGACGAGCCCGTCGTGGAGGCGGCCGGTTCGTCCGAGCCGGAGGTGCATCCCACCAGCAGCGCCGCCGCGCAGAGGACGGCGGCGCAGGGGCGTGCCAGGCGGGTGGCCAAAGGGCGTGTCATGGATCCACTCATGACCGAAGTGTCCCTTTTGCAGGGGCGGAAAGAGTGGATCCCGCGGCCGGTCGAGACTAGGCGCGTACCCCGCACAGGTGCAGCAGGGCCGCGACCGCGCGGTACGGGTCGGTTCGCCCGGCCTGTTCCTCGGCGGCCAGCAGGGGTTCGAGATCCGCCGGTACCGGCGCGTCGTTCGGTGCGGCGTCGGTGAGGACCCGGACCCCGTACCAGGTGTGCACCGGGGTGCCCAGGCCGTTCAGGGTCGCGGTCACGGCCTCCCGGCGGTCGGCGCGCACATCGAGGCCGATCCGGTTGGTGTACGTCTCGCTGCCGAAGGCGTCGAGCGCTCCGGGCCAGTCGCCGAGCAGCCCCGGCCGCATGGCCAGCGCGTCGGCGTTGCGCACGAGCAGTGACAGCAGACCGCCGGGCGCGAGTACCCGGGCCAGCGCGGCCAGCATCGGGTCGGGCTCGGCCATGTACATCAGCACCCCGTGGCACAGCACGAGGTCGAAGCTGCCGGGACCGAAGTGCCGGCCGGTCTCCCGGCCGTCACCCGCGATCAGGGCGACCCGCTCGCGTATGCCCTCCGGTTCGACGGCCAGCGCGGTGCGCAGCGCGTCGAGCATCGCCGGGTCGGACTCCAGGCCGGTGACCTGGTGCCCCGCGCGGGCCAGCCGCAGCGCCTGGGTGCCCTGGCCGGGGCCGACGTCGAGCACCCGCAGCCGGCGGCCCACGGCGAAGCGCGCGGTTATCTGCTCGTCGAGCTGCCGCGCCACCAGTTCCTGGCGGACGACGTTGCGCAGCCCGCCGAGACCGCCCAGCCAGCCGGCCGCGCCGCCCTCGAACCCGGATCTGCCGGTGCTCAGAGCTTCACGCCGCGCTTGACCATCGGCTTCGGCAGCCGCAGCCGGCGCATCTGGAGCGTCCGCATCAGGGCGTACGCCACCGCACCGCGCAGGTTCTTGTCCGGGAAGCGGGTGCGCAGCTGCTTGCGCAGCAGGATCGTCGTGATGACGGAGTCGACGAGGATCAGGACGATCACGACCATCCACAGCAGCAGCGAGAGGTTCCGCAGCTGAGTGTTCTGGATCATGCTCAGGACGAGGATGACCACCGCGAGCGGAAGGAAGAACTCCGCGACGCGGTAGCGCGAGTCGACATAGTCCCGGACGAACTTGCGCACCGGTCCCTTGTCTCGGGCGGGCAGGTAGCGCTCGTCGCCACCGGCCAGCGCTTCGCGCTGCTTAGCCATCTCGGCACGGCGCGCTTCGCGTGCCTGCTTGCCGGCGGCCTTGCGGTCGGTCGGCACTACGGCACGGGTGCGGCGCTGGCCCTGGGCCTCGTTGCGCTTGGGCGTGGGGCGACCCTTGGGAGCCTGCGGGTCGCGGGGCTGGTCCTCAAGCACCGTGGTGGTTGAGGCCTGCTCATCTGGGGAACGACGTCGGAACACGACTCCAGGTTACGTGCCCCGGGGCGGGAACCCCAGCCTTCACCTACTCCTTGGGCCTTAGGTCACCGAACCGTGATCGTCCCTAGGGAGGAGCGCATCCATCGCCGAACAGTGCGGTAATGGAACCAGGGCCCGTACTGTGGGGTCTGTAGAGGTGCTGGAGCTGTAGTCCGAGAAGGGGGCGCGCGAGGCCCATGAGCGGTGTCATGAAGCGGATGGGATTGATTTTCCGCGCGAAGGCCAACAAGGCCCTGGACAGGGCCGAGGACCCGCGCGAGACGCTTGACTACTCGTACCAGAAGCAGCTGGAACTGCTGCAGAAGGTACGTCGGGGTGTGGCCGATGTCGCCACCTCGCGCAAGCGCCTGGAGCTGCAGCTGAACGAGCTGCAGAAGAAGTCGTCGACCTATGAGGACCAGGGCCGCAAGGCGCTGGCGCTGGGTCGTGAGGATCTGGCCCGTGAGGCGCTGTCGCGCCGGGCCGCGCTGCAGCAGCAGGTCACGGACCTGGAGACGCAGCACCAGACGTTGCAGGGCGAGGAGGAGAAGCTCACTCTCGCGTCGCAGCGGCTGCAGGCCAAGGTGGACGCCTTCCGCACCAAGAAGGAGACCATCAAGGCCACGTACACGGCCGCCCAGGCCCAGACCAAGATCGGCGAGGCGTTCTCCGGCATCTCCGAGGAGATGGGCGACGTCGGCATGGCGATCCAGCGTGCCGAGGACAAGACCGAGCAGCTGCGCGCGCGGGCCGGTGCCCTCGACGAGCTGATGGCGTCCGGCGCCCTGGACGACCAGAGCGGCCTGCAGAAGGACGACATCCAGGCCGAGCTGGACCGGCTGTCCGGTGGCACGGACGTCGAGCTGGAGCTGGCCCGCATGAAGGCCGAACTGGCCGGCGGCACTCCGCAGCAGGCCATCGAGGGCGGAAAGCAGCCCGAGGACAAGCCGCGGATGGACAAGCAGTAACGCAGAACAGCAGTAACGCAGGACCACCGCCGGGCCGTAGCCGAACCGACTAGGAGGCGCCGTCATGATCGTCAGGATCATGGGGGAGGGGCAGCTGAAGGTGGCCGACAGCCATCTCACCCGCCTCAACGTGCTGGACGACGAACTGCTCGCCCAGATCGAGACCGGTGACGAGGAAGGCTTCCGCAAGACCCTGGGAGCCCTGCTCGACGCCGTACGGGAACTGGGCGAACCGCTGCCCGACGCCTCCCTGGAGCCGTCGGAGCTGATCCTGCCGTCTCCCGACGCCTCCCTCACGGAGGTCCGGGAGATGCTCGGCGACGACGGGCTCATCCCCGGCTGAGCCGCGCGATCGCACCTCGCACCTCGTACCGCTCATGAACGGGCGGGCCGGAACCCCCAGGGGTTCCGGCCCGCCCGTTCAGCGTTTCCGCGCCGTCACGGCAGCGCCAGCATCTGCTCCAGGGCCAGCTTGGCGAACCGCTCGGTCTCCTCGTCCACCTGGATGCGGTTGACGAGCTTGCCGTCCGCCAGCGACTCCAGCGTCCACACCAGGTGCGGCAGGTCGATGCGGTTCATCGTCGAGCAGAAGCAGACGGTCTTGTCGAGGAAGACGATCTGCTTGTCCGGGTGCGCCTTGGCGAGCCGGCGGACCAGGTTCAGCTCGGTGCCGATCGCCCACGCGGAGCCGGCCGGGGCCGCGTCCAGCGCCTTGATGATGTACTCCGTCGAGCCGACGTAGTCGGCGGCGGAGACGACCTCGTGCTTGCACTCGGGGTGCACCAGCACGTTGACCCCGGGGATCCGGGCGCGGACGTCGTCGACCGAGTCGATCGAGAAGCGGCCGTGCACGGAGCAGTGGCCGCGCCACAGGATCATCTTGGCGTCGCGCAGCTGCTGGACGGTCAGGCCGCCGTTCGGCTTGTGCGGGTTGTAGAGGACGCAGTCGTCGAGCGACAGGCCCAGGTCGCGTACCGCGGTGTTGCGCCCCAGGTGCTGGTCGGGAAGGAAGAGCACCTTCTCGCCCTGCGAGAACGCCCACTCCAGCGCGCGCTCGGCGTTCGAGGACGTGCAGATCGTGCCGCCGTGCCGGCCGGTGAAGGCCTTGATGTCGGCGGACGAGTTCATGTACGAGACGGGGACGGTGGTCCCGGCCACGCCCGCCTCGGTCAGCACGTCCCAGCACTCGGCGACCTGCTCGGCGGTGGCCATGTCGGCCATCGAGCAGCCGGCCGCCAGGTCCGGGAGGATCACGGCCTGGTCGCCGGACGTGAGGATGTCCGCGGACTCGGCCATGAAGTGCACACCGCAGAAGACGATGTACTCGGCCTCCGGGCGGGCGGCCGCGTCCCGCGCGAGTTTGAAGGAGTCACCGGTCACATCGGCGAACTCGATGACTTCGTCGCGCTGGTAGTGGTGGCCCAGGATGAAGACCCTGCTCCCGAGCTTCGCCTTGGCGGCGCGGGCGCGCTCGACCAGGTCGGGGTCGGACGCGGCCGGCAGGTCGCCGGGGCAGTCAACTCCGCGCTCGCTACGGGGATCGGACTCCCGCCCGAGCAGCAGCAGGGCGAGCGGCGTGGGCTGAACATCCAGCACATCCAGCGGTTCTGTGGTGGTCACGGGCCCGGAGCCCTTTCTGTGCAGCACAGCCTTTTCGTCTACCTGACGTTATCTATGATAGCCCGTTCGTGTCAGATTGACGATGGGGGTCGCGTCAATGTGACGCATTCCGTTCCCGGCCTCCGGTGTGCGAGCATTGTTGGCGGAAAGACGTATCGGACCCGGAATGAATCCGGGGGGTCATCGGTTACCAGTCGGTGGCAGCAGTCCGAACAACCCGGGAGTGAAGCAGATGACGGTTCAGGACGAGACCACCGCGAACGACGGACTTCTCCTGTCGGATTCCGCCGCGGCCAAGGTCAAGGGCTTGCTCGAGCAGGAAGGCCGCGAGGACCTGGCGCTGCGCGTCGCCGTTCAGCCCGGTGGCTGCTCCGGCCTGCGCTACCAGCTGTTCTTCGACGAGCGTTCGCTCGACGGCGATGTCGTGAAGGACTTCGACGGTGTGAAGGTCGTCACCGACCGGATGAGCGCCCCGTACCTGGGCGGCGCCTCCATCGACTTCGTGGACACGATCGAGAAGCAGGGCTTCACGATCGACAACCCGAACGCCACCGGCTCGTGCGCCTGTGGCGACTCGTTCCACTGATCTTGCACTGATCGCACGCGAAGGCGGCGGCCACCCGAGAGGGTGACCGCCGCCTTCGTCGTTCCGTCAACCGTCGGGCAGGCTACTTCTTCAGCGGCACGACGGTGCCGTCGTACAGGTCGACGACCTTGCGGTCACCGAGCGGCTTGGCCAGCTGCACGGTCCTGGTGGTGTCCTTCGCGATCATGATGCACACCCGCTTGGCCGGGTCGTGCGTTCCCGTGATCCGCACGGTCACCGCTGTGTCGGACTCCTCGGCGGTCGCCGCGTAGGTGGAGCAGACCCCGGCCCAGAAGTGCAGCTCCAGGACGTTGCCGCGCACGGTGTACGAGACGGCCTTCTGCTTCTGCGGCGCGTTCGGGTCGGCCGGCTTCGCGGGGTCGGCGGGCTGCGTCGGCGCGGTCGTCGCGCCGGGGCCACCCGGCTCACCCGGCGCGCTCGGCAGCCCGGTGCCCGGCGCGCCCTGGATGTAGTGCGCCTCCACCGCCGGCTGCGCCACGGTGTGCGCCTTCACCACTCCGGCCTGTGCCACGTCGAACAGCCAGGACGGCACCAGCGCCCGCGCGCCCGACACGAACTGCGCCGACAGCCCGAACGTGGCGCCGCGGACCTCGAGCTTCTGCTCGGCACCCGGCACGCACGGCATCGACTGTGGCAGGGTCTTGTCGTCGCTCGGCGCCGTCGGCTGCTTCGGGAGCGGCGACGGGCAGCTGCCGCCGACTCCGTGGTCCATGCCGCCGGCTCCGGCGGTCTCCAGCTGCTTCAGCGCCTGCGTCGCGTCGATCACCGGGTACTGGTCGCCCTTGTCGAGGGCCGCCAGCAGGCCGTAACCGCCGCTCAGCTGCCCGTCCGCGCCGATCCGCAGGGTGGTGCGCCAGCCGTGCGTCGGCAGCCCGCCCACCACCGGGTCGGCGTTCACCATGCGCACCGCGCCCGCGGTCTCGCTCGCGTCCACCGCGGCATCGGTCAGCCCGAGAGCGGCCAGGGCCGGCGCGGCGGCCTGCTTCGCCCGCTCCTCGGAAACCCCGCCACCATCCGTGCCGGCCGGCCCGGCGGGCGACGTCGACGTCGAGGCCGAACCGTCGGCCGAGGCGACCGGGGGCCCGGAGCAGACCGGCGAGTCGGGACCGACGCCCGCGCTCGGCCCGCCCGCGCTCGGAGCGCTCGGCACCCCCGGCTTCATCGGCGTGATGCGGTAGCACTTGGCGATCGGGCCGAGCCGGGAGTACGACCAGTTGCCCTCGCCCGACCGGTTGACCTGCAGGAAGGGCCCGCTGCCGTCGGGGGTGCCGCCCGCCCGCCAGAAATCGTGGTCGAGCTTGACGGGGCCGGGCACGTCCAGCGCCTTCGCCAGCTTCTCGACGGCTGTCTGCGTCACGTCGCCGTGCGGCCGGTAGACCGCTGCAGCCTTCGGGCCGGTCGGCAGCGGCTTCGTGACCTGGTACTGCGCCCCGGTGGGGGCCGCCGCGCCGCTGTCGGTGCCGGCCGCGACCCCGTTCTTGGCGCCGTCCAGCGCCAGTGGCGCCGGTGGTTTGCTCTCGCTCCTGTCGGGGGCACTGCTGCCCGCGTTCGCCGTCGCCCAGTAGGCCCCGCCGCCGCCAGCCACCAGGACCGCCGCGGCCATCGCGGCGACGGCCAGTGGTGACCGGATGCGGCGGCGGGGGACGGGATGCTCCATCGTGTCTTCGTTGCGTTCGGTGCTCACCGTGCTTGCTCCCTCGGCTCCGTACCGTCAGATGCAGCTGTGACGGAGCCGGAGCCCGCGCGGTTCCCACCGCGCGGTTCCGCGACCGGCCGGGATCAGGCGCCGTACTCCGCCATACCGTCCACGACGTGCGCGGACGCGAGCGGCACGGTGATTCCGTGCAGGCTCGACGGAGCGGCCGCCGAGGGGGCCGCATGGGCGGGAACCGTCCAGTGCGGCGCCATCCGACGGCAGTCGCCGAGCAGTTCGGCGAGCGATTCGGAGCGGGATTCAGGTTCGACGACGGGGGGCAGTGGGGACGAAGTAGAAGCCATGTCTTCGACCCTAGGCACTTGATCAGGAAGGGGTAAGCCCTACTATCGGGTAGTTTCTCCGTGTCCGGCGGCCGGTTCCCCCGTGCGGCGGAGCACCCCATACGATGGCTGTGCCTTTTCCGTGTTGCCCAGGGCCCACTTCCGGCCCTTGCCGACCTTCGCCGCCGCCCCCGCAGGAGCATTCAGTCGTGCGTATCGCTGTCACCGGATCCATCGCCACCGATCACCTGATGACCTTCCCCGGCCGCTTCGCGGACCAGCTGGTCGCGGACCAGCTGCACACGGTCTCGCTCTCCTTCCTCGTCGACACCCTCGACGTCCGGCGCGGCGGAGTCGCTCCGAACATCTGCTTCGGCATGGGTGTGCTCGGCCTCCGGCCGGTCCTCGTGGGCGCGGCGGGCTCCGACTTCGCCGAGTACCGCGCCTGGCTGGACCGGCACGGCGTCGACACCGCGTCCGTCCGCATCTCCGAGGTGCTGCACACCGCGCGCTTCGTCTGCACCACGGACACCGACCACAACCAGATCGCGTCCTTCTACACCGGCGCGATGAGCGAGGCCCGGCAGATCGAGCTGCAGCCGATCGCCGACCGGGTGGGCGGTCTGGACCTGGTCCTCATCGGCGCGGACGACCCCGAGGCGATGATCCGGCACACCCAGGAGTGCCGCAGCCGCGGCATCCCGTTCGCGGCCGACCCCTCGCAGCAGCTCGCCCGCATGGACGGCGAGGACATCCGCCTCCTCGTGGACGGTGCCACGTACCTCTTCACCAATGAGTACGAGAAGGCGCTCATCGAGTCGAAGACGGGCTGGACCGGCGAAGAGATCCTCGCCAAGGTCGGCACCCGCATCACCACCCTCGGCGCGCAGGGCGTCCGCATCGAGCGGGTCGGCCAGCCGGTGATCGAGGTCGGCTGCGCCGAGGAAGAGGCGAAGGTCGACCCGACCGGCGTCGGCGACGCGTTCCGCGCCGGCTTCCTGGCGGGCCTGGACTGGGGCCTGTCGCTGGAGCGCTCCGCCCAGCTCGGCTGCATGCTGGCGACCCTCGTCATCGAGACGCTCGGCACCCAGGAGTACGAGCTGCGCCGCGGCCACTTCATGGACCGCTTCACCAAGGCCTACGGCCACGAGGCCGCCGCCGAGGTCAAGATCCACCTTTCCTGACCTCCGAGGCCTCCGAAGCCTCCTACGCCACCGTCCCCCGGACTCCACGGCGGAGTCCGGGGGACGCTGCCGTCCTCCTCACGTTCTGCGCCGCACCAGGTACGCCGTACCCCGCTCCGCCGCGCGCTCGCCGACGTACTCCTGGTCCCGCATCTGGCACCACGCGGGGATGTCCAGCCGCGCCGCCTCGTCATCGGACAGCACGGAGATCACCGCGCCCACCGGCACCTCGCCGATGACCTTGGCGAGCTCGATGACCGGGATCGGGCAGCGCTTGCCGAGCGAGTCGACCGTCAGCGCGGGCTCGTCGGAGGCGCCGGAGACGTCGGCCGGCACGGCGGCGGAGTCCGCCGCGGGGGATGCCGGGGCGCCGAGCTGGTCGCGGACCGAGCGGACGACCTCCGGCAGCACGCCCAGGAACCGCTCGACGTCCTCCGCCGGGGTGCCCGGCGGCAGCGACACCCGGACGTTGCCCTCCGACAGGACGCCCATCGCGCGCAGCACATGGCTCGGGGTCAGTGTGCTGGAGGTGCAGGACGAGCCGGAGGAGACCGAGAAGCCCGCGCGGTCGAGCCCGCCGAGCAGCGCCTCCCCGTCGACGTAGAGGCAGGAGAACGTCACGAGGTGCGGGAGCCGCAGCGTGGGGTGGCCGACGACCTCCACATCGGGGACGAGTACCTGCACCCGGGAGCGGATCCGGTCGACCAGCTCCGACAGCCGCGCCCCCTCGGCCGCGGCCTCCTCCCGTACGGCGCGCAGCGACGCCGCCGCGGCCACGATGGCCGGCAGGTTCTCGAAGCCGGGGGAGCGCCCCGACTCCCGTTCGTCCGTGGGGCCCTGGGCGGCGAAGCGCGTGCCCTTGCGGACCGCGAGCAGCCCGACCCCGGGCGGCCCGCCCCATTTGTGGGCGCTGGCGGTGAGCAGCGACCAGCCGTCCTCCACCGGCCCCCAGGCCAGCGACTGCGCCGCGTCCACCAGCAGCGGCACTCCCGCCGCCCGGCACAGCCCGGCGGCCTCGGCGACCGGCTGGACCGTACCCACCTCGTGGTTGGCGGACTGCAGGCAGGCCAGCGCGGTGTCCGGCCGCAGCGCCGCGGCGAACGCGGCGGCGTCCACCCGCCCCGTACGGTCCACCCCGACCTCGGTGGCCTCGTACGCCTCGGCCGCGTGGAGGACCGACGAGTGCTCGACGGCCGACACCACGAGGTGACGCCCCGTCCGCCGCCGCCCCGCCATGGCCCCTGACACGGCCGTGTGAACGGCACGGGTTCCCGAAGGAGTGAAAACCAGTTCGTCGGGGCGGCAGCCCACGGCTTCGGCGGCGGCCTCCCGGGAGGCGTCCAACAGCAGCCGGGCGCGCCGTCCCTCGCGGTACAGGCGGGCCGGGTCCGCCCACCCCTCGTCCAGCGCGGCTACCAGCGCCTGGCGGGCGACGGGGTGCAGGGGAGCGGCCGAAGCCGCATCGAAGTAGGACACGCCCGGCACGCTACGCCTGTCGCCCGGCGGGCCGTCAGGCGGCATGCGGAGCATGCCGGTCCATCCCTTCGGGAAGTGCCCCGGCGCGTTGGACCCCCTCCCCGCGCGACCCCAAATAGCGTCCAGTAGGGTTTGGTCCGCATAAACATCCACACCTACCTGCCCGCGCCAGGGCCGACCGACCAGCTGACGGCCGGGCACCCGGACGCGTGGGCGAGACTCTCGGGAAGGCGCTACGTGAGTCCCAACGGCTCCGACCGCTCGTCGCGGCGCCCGGTGCGGCGGAAGCTGCCGCAGGCGCTGGCCGCGGCGCTGGTCCTTGTGACCGCTACCGGTTGTGAATACCCCCGCCTTGGCATGCCCAGCCCCGCTACGGAACAAGCCCCCCGGATCCTGGCGCTCTGGCAGGGCTCCTGGGCCGCCGCGCTGGCGACCGGTGTACTTGTCTGGGGTTTGATCATCTGGAGTGTGATCTTCCACCGGCGAAGCCGGACGAAGGTCGAGGTTCCTCCGCAGACCCGGTACAACATGCCCATCGAGGCGCTGTACACCGTGGTCCCGATCATCATCATCGCGGTGTTCTTCTACTTCACCGCGCGTGACGAATCCAAGATTCTGGCGACCTCGGAAAAGCCGGACCACGTGGTGAACGTGGTCGGCATGCAGTGGAGCTGGGCCTTCAACTACGTCGAGGACGTGGACGGCAACAAGTCGTCCCCTGCGGTGGCTCCCAAGGAGCTCGAGCAGATCCCCGTCGACAAGCTGAAGTTCCCGGTGGGTGCCGAGGGCGTCTACGACTTCGGCACTCCCGCTTCGAAGAACCAGGACACCGGTAACCCCGGTCCGACGCTCTGGCTGCCGAAGGGCGAGACGGTGCGGTTCGTCCTCACCTCGCGCGACGTCATCCACTCGTTCTGGGTGGTGCCGTTCCTCATGAAGATGGACGTCATCCCGGGCCACACCAACGTCTTCGAGGTGACTCCGAGCAAGGAGGGCACCTTCCTGGGCAAGTGCGCGGAACTGTGCGGCATGGACCACTCCCGGATGCTCTTCAACGTGAAGGTCGTCACCCCGGAGCAGTACCAGCAGCACCTGCAGGATCTGGCGAAGAAGGGCCAGACCGGTTACCTCCCGGCGGGCATTGCCACCACGGGCAACGCCAAGAATGCGGAGCCCAAGACCACATGAGCATTCTCAACGAACCCCATCAGGGCGCGGCCGCCATCGGCGAGTCGTACGAGGACGAGTTGCCGGTGAAGCGGGCACAGCCCGGCGCCGTGGTCATCAAGTGGCTCACCACCACCGACCACAAGACGATCGGGACGATGTACCTGATCACCTCGTTCTTCTTCTTCATCCTCGGCGGCATCATGGCGCTGCTCATGCGCGCCGAACTGGCCCGCCCGGGCACCCAGATCATGTCGAACGAGCAGTTCAACCAGGCGTTCACGATGCACGGCACCGTGATGCTGCTGATGTTCGCGACGCCGCTCTTCGCGGGCTTCGCGAACTGGATCATGCCGCTGCAGATCGGCGCGCCCGACGTGGCGTTCCCGCGGTTGAACATGTTCGCCTACTGGCTGTACCTGTTCGGCTCGCTGATCGCGGTGGCCGGCTTCCTGACGCCGGCGGGCGCGGCCGACTTCGGCTGGTTCGCGTACTCCCCGCTGTCGGACGCCGTCCGGTCCCCGGGCGTCGGCGCCGACATGTGGATCATGGGTCTGGCCTTCTCCGGCTTCGGCACGATCCTCGGTTCGGTCAACTTCATCACCACGATCATCTGCATGCGCGCACCCGGCATGACGATGTTCCGCATGCCGATCTTCGTCTGGAACGTCCTGCTGACCGGTGTGCTGGTCCTGCTGGCCTTCCCGGTGCTCGCCGCCGCGCTCTTCGCCCTGGAGGCCGACCGGAAGTTCGGGGCGCATGTCTTCGATGCCGCGAACGGCGGGGCGTTGCTATGGCAACACCTGTTCTGGTTCTTCGGGCATCCAGAGGTGTACATCATCGCGTTGCCGTTCTTCGGCATCATCAGCGAAGTGATCCCGGTGTTCAGCCGCAAGCCGATGTTCGGCTACGTCGGCCTGATCGGCGCGACGATCTCCATCGCCGGTCTGTCGGTCACCGTCTGGGCGCACCACATGTACGTCACCGGCGGTGTGCTGCTGCCGTTCTTCTCGTTCATGACGTTCCTCATCGCGGTCCCGACCGGTGTGAAGTTCTTCAACTGGATCGGCACGATGTGGAAGGGGTCACTGAGTTTCGAGACCCCGATGCTGTGGGCCGTCGGCTTCCTGATCACCTTCGCGTTCGGTGGTCTGACCGGTGTGATCCTGGCGGCGCCGCCGCTGGACTTCCACGTCTCGGACTCGTACTTCGTGGTGGCGCACTTCCACTACGTGATCTTCGGGACCGTGGTCTTCGCGATGTTCTCCGGCTTCCACTTCTGGTGGCCGAAGTTCACCGGCAAGATGCTGGACGAGCGGCTCGGCAAGATCACCTTCTGGACGCTGTTCTTCGGCTTCCACGGCACGTTCCTGATCCAGCACTGGCTGGGCGTCGAGGGCATGCCGCGCCGTTACGCGGACTATCTGGCGGCCGACGGGTTCACCACCCTGAACACCATCTCCACCATCAGTTCGTTCCTGCTCGGCCTGTCGATGCTGCCGTTCTTCTACAACGTGTGGAAGACCGCGAAGTACGGCAAGAAGGTCGAGGTCGACGACCCGTGGGGCTACGGCCGTTCCCTCGAATGGGCGACCTCCTGCCCGCCGCCGCGGCACAATTTCCTCACGCTGCCGCGTATCCGGTCCGAGTCGCCGGCGTTCGACCTGCACCACCCGGAGATCTCCGCGATGGAGCTCGAGCAGAACCTCGACCCTGAGCGCGGCGCCCTCGTCGCCGGCGGCGAGGAGCACGAGGAGAAGGGGAAGCAGCTGTGAGGGTCCAAGGAAAGATGTTCCTCGGCCTGGCGGTCTTCATCCTCGCCTCGGCCATCGTCTACGGCTACTGGTCCAAGGAGCCCGCGGGCACCACCGCGCTGTTCCTGGCCTTCGGCCTCAGCGTGATGATCGGGTTCTACCTGGCCTTCACCGCCCGCCGGGCGGACACCGGAGCCCAGGACAACGAGAACGCGGACGTCGCGGACGACGCCGGCGAGGTGGGCTTCTTCAGCCCGCACAGCTGGCAGCCGCTCTCGCTCGCCATCGGCGGCGCGCTGGCGTTCCTCGGTGTGATCTTCGGCTGGTGGCTGCTGTACTTCTCCGCCCCGATGCTCCTCATCGGCCTGTACGGCTGGGTGTTCGAGTACTACCGCGGTGAGGACCGGACGCAGTAGGACCGGCGGGCGACCGCCGCACCACATCACGGGCTGGGCCCGGACACCGCACGGTGTCCGGGCCCAGCCCGTTCGCATGCGCTCAACGCGCCGATCCGGGCGAATCTTCATACCTTGTGACCATGAGTCACTTCTCGACACGCCGGACGGCGATGCGATACGCGCTTCTCGTAGCCCCTCTCGCGGTGGGGCTGACCTCATGCGGCGGTGACGGCGGGGATCCGCTGGCCGCCTCTCCCTACGACGCGGCGGGCGAGGTTTCGTACAGCCTCGCCGACGGCGGCAAGGTGGACCCGAACAAGCCCCTGGAGATCACCGCCAAGAACGACGACCGGATCACCGACGTCACGGCCACGGACGCCGCAGGACGCTACGTCAGGGGCGAACTCTCCCCGGACGGCATACGTTGGCACAGCACCGCTCCACTGGCCGCAGGAGCCCACTACACGGTCCGGGTGAGCACCGAGGACGGCGCGGGGCGGCCCGGCCGGGAGACCGTCGGATTCGACACGACGGCCGCCGACAACCTGCTGCGGGTCACCTTCGGCCCCGACGCCGGCACCTACGGCGTAGGACAGCCCGTCACCGCCATGCTGACGGTGCCCGTCAAGGACCCCGCGGCACGCGCCAAGGTCGAACAGAACCTGCAGGTCACCGCCAGTCCGGAGGCCGCCGTCGGCTCCTGGTACTGGGTGGACGACCGCACGCTGCACTACCGGCCGGAGACCTTCTGGCCCGCGAACGCGAAGATCGAGGTCCGCAGCACCCTCGACGGCGTCCACATCAAGGACAGCCTCTACGGCGGATCCTCCAAGGCGCTGTCGCTCACGACCGGTGACCGGGTCGAGGCGATAACGGACGCGGGCTCCCACGAGATGACGTTCAAGCGCAACGGCAGCGTCGTCCGCACCATACCCGTGACCACCGGAAAGCCCGGCTTCTCCACGCGCAACGGCGTCAAGGTCGTCCTGGGCAAGGAGAGCTTCGTCCGGATGCAGAGCGAGAGCATCGGCATAGCCGCCGGCAGCTCCGAGGGCTACGACCTCCCCGTGTACTGGGCCACCCGGGTGACCTGGAGCGGCGAGTACGTGCATGCCGCGCCCTGGTCGGAGGGCTCGCAGGGGGTCGACAACGTCAGCCACGGCTGCACCGGGATGAGCACCGAGAACGCGCACTGGTTCTTCGACCAGGTGCGCATGGGCGACGTCGTCCAGGTCGTCAACAGCGCGGGCTCGACGATGACTCCGTTCGACAACGGGTTCGGCGACTGGAACCTGAACTGGTCCGACTGGAAGAAGGGCAGCGCGCTGGGCAGCGCGGGCAAGGCGGCGGCGGTGCAGAACAACACCGCCGCCCCGGCCAGGCTCCGCCCCGAGGTCTAGCCGCCCCGGGCCGTGGCTGCCGCGCCGGCTAGGCCGGCGCGGTCACCGCGAGGCGCTTGCGCAGCAGCCCCGCCAGGGCCTGCGCGAGCGCCACCGGGTCGACGGGGTGCGTCACCGCCGCCTCGGCCCGGCTCCAGGTGGCCAGCCACGCGTCCTGCGGCCGGCCGATCAGCACCAGCACCGGCGGTGCCTGGAAGATCTCGTCCTTCACCTGCCGGCACACGCCCATGCCTCCCGCGGGAGCCGTCTCACCGTCGAAGACGCAGGCGTCGATACCGCCCCGTTCCAACTCCGTGAGGACGGCCGGCAGTGTCGCGCACTCCAGGAACTCGACCGGCGGCAGGTCGGGCGCCGGCCTGCGCCCGACGGCGAGCCGGACCTGCTCCCGGGTGTTCGCGTCGTCGCTGTAGACCAGCACCGTGGCAGTCGCCCGCATCGTGCCTCCTGATCGTCGAGGAATCGTCGTCGAGTCCGTCGTCAAGTGGCTCGGATGCTACTCCCGTGAAGAGCTCCGCGAGGAGCCTTCGGGCCAGGACAAGATCCGTCCGATGCTCCGTCATCCCTCCTTCGGGGGACGGCTTCGGTAGGCCACGCGGGTCTCCTGCGGGGCCGGACACACCGAATGGCACCCCCCGGAGTGAGCGCGAGATAAGGGACCGACATAATGTCGGACGTGGCGACAGCAACAGCAGTAGATACCGGGCACGCGCACCCGTCGGTCAACCGGCCGAACCTCACCAGCGTCGGAACCATCATCTGGCTGAGTTCCGAGCTGATGTTCTTCGCGGCCCTCTTCGCGATGTACTTCACCCTTCGCTCGGTGACGGGTGCCGAGTTCTGGAAGGAACACGCGTCGGCGTTGAACGTTCCGTTCTCGGCGACGAACACGACGATCCTCGTGCTCTCCTCCCTCACCTGCCAGCTCGGCGTGTTCGCCGCCGAGCGCGGCGACGTGAAGAAGCTCCGCGCGTGGTTCATGCTCACGTTCGTGATGGGCGCGATCTTCATCGGTGGCCAGATCTTCGAGTACACCGAACTGGTCAAGAACGACGGCCTCTCGCTGTCGTCCGACCCGTACGGATCGGTGTTCTACCTCACGACCGGCTTCCACGGGATGCACGTGACAGGTGGTCTGATCGCGTTCCTGCTGGTCCTCGGCAGAACGTACGCGGCCAAGAGGTTCACTCACGAGCAGGCCACGGCGGCCATCGTCGTGTCCTACTACTGGCACTTCGTCGATGTCGTCTGGATCGGCCTCTTCGCCACGATCTACCTGATCAAGTAACCGGCGGGCCGGCCACGGGCCGGAACGACGTTCAGACAGACACAGACAGAAGCATCGACACAGATCCTGACCGGGGTAATCCGTGAAAAAGCTCTCCGCACGACGGCGCCATCCGCTGGCGGCGCTTGTCGTCCTACTTCTCGCGCTCGCGGCCACCGGGGGGCTGTACGCCGCGTTCGCGCCGGCGCAGAAGGCGCAGGCTGACGACACAGCCCAGTCCCTCGCGATCGAAGAGGGCAAGAAGCTGTACGCCGTCGGCTGCTCCAGCTGCCACGGCACGTCCGGCCAGGGAAGTAAGAACGACGGCCCGAGCCTGGTGGGCGTCGGCGCCGCAGCCGTCGACTTCCAGGTGGGCACCGGCCGCATGCCGGCCCAGCAGCCGGGATCGCAGATCCCGAAGAAGAAGAACATCTACACGCAGGCCCAGATCGACCAGCTCGCCGCGTACATCGCCTCTCTGGGCCCGGGTCCCTCGGTACCCACCAAGGAGCAGTACAGCCCGGACGGCGCGAACGCCGCCAGGGGCGGGGAACTGTTCCGCACGAACTGCGCGCAGTGCCACAACTTCACGGGCAAGGGCGGTGCGTTGACCAACGGCAAGTACGCGCCCAGCCTGGAGGACGTGGACCCCAAGCACATCTACGAGGCCATGCAGAGCGGCCCGCAGAGCATGCCGTCCTTCCCCGACACCACGATGCCGGAGGACGCGAAGGCCGACATCATCGCGTACCTCGACGCCGTGAACGGCGAGCAGACCCCCAGCCCCGGCGGCCTTGAGCTCGGAGGCATCGGACCGGTTTCGGAGGGTCTGTTCGCCTGGGTCTTCGGCCTCGGAGCCATGATCGCTGTCGCCATCTGGGTTGCGGCCCGGACCACGAAGGCCAAGAAGTCATGAGTCAGGACATGTCAGAGTCAGAAGAGAACCTGCCGAGTGAGCCGTCACACGCTCACGGGGGCGACGAGCCGGCAGTCCGCGGACACCACGAGTTCGCCGACCCCGGCCTTCCGCCCCACGAGCACCGCCGTCAGGACATCGACGAGCGTGCCGCGAAGAGCTCGGAACGCACCATCGCGTTCCTCTTCCTCCTGTCGATGCTGTCCACGATCGGCTTCATCGCCTGTTTCGTGGTCTTCCCCGTCGACAAGATCATCTACGTCTTCCCGTTCGGCCACGTCAGTGCGCTGAACTTCTCGCTCGGGCTGACGCTGGGTCTTGCCCTCTTCTGCATCGGCGCCGGCGCGGTCCACTGGGCCCGCACGCTGATGTCCGACGAGGAGCACGCCGCCGAGCGTCACCCGATTTCGGCCGAGCCCGAGGTCAAGGCCCAGGTGCTGGCCGACTTCGCGCAGGGCGCGAAGGAGAGCGGCTTCGGCCGCCGGAAGCTGATCCGCAACACGATGTTCGGCGCGCTGGCCCTGGTGCCGCTCTCCGGTGTCGTGCTCCTGCGCGACCTGGGACCGCTGCCGGGCGACAAGCTCCGGCACACCCTGTGGTCCAAGGGCAAGGTGCTGATCAACCAGAACACCAACAAGCCGCTCCGGCCCGAGGACGTTCCCGTCGGATCGCTCACCTTCGCCATGCCCGAGGGCCTGGAGGAGAACCAGGAGCGGTTCCAGCAGGAGATCGCCAAGGCCGCCCTGATGATCATCCGGCTCGAGCCGAACGACATCAAGGACAAGCGGGAGCGTGACTGGGCCCATGAGGGCATCGTCGCGTTCTCCAAGATCTGCACCCACGTCGGCTGCCCGATCAGCCTCTACGAGCAGCAGACGCACCACGTCCTCTGCCCGTGCCACCAGTCGACGTTCGACCTGTCCGACGGCGCCCGGGTCATCTTCGGTCCTGCCGGTCACGCCCTTCCGCAGCTGCGGATCAGCGTGAACGAGGAGGGCAACCTCATCGCCCTCGGCGACTTCACGGAGCCCGTCGGCCCGAGCTTCTGGGAGCGCGGATGAGTACCACCGCTGAAAACCCGCAGCGCCGGGGCAAAGCCCCGGCCGGCGAGCGGGTCGCCGACTGGGCGGATGGCCGTCTCGGCATCTACGGCCTGGCCAAGGCCAACATGCGCAAGATCTTCCCGGACCACTGGTCCTTCATGCTCGGTGAGATCTGCCTCTACAGCTTCATCATCCTCATCCTCACGGGTGTGTATCTGACGCTGTTCTTCCACCCCAGCATGGCCGAGGTCGTCTACGACGGCCCCTACGCTCCGCTGCAGGGCCAGCGCATGTCCGACGCGTTCGCGTCGACGATGCACATCAGCTTCGAGGTGCGCGGCGGCCTGCTGGTCCGCCAGATCCACCACTGGGCCGCGCTGATCTTCGTGGCCGCGATGCTCGTGCACATGATGCGCGTGTTCTTCACGGGCGCGTTCCGCAAGCCCCGCGAGGTCAACTGGGTCTTCGGCTTCCTGCTGCTGGTCCTCGGCATGTTCACCGGGTTCACCGGTTACTCGCTGCCGGACGACCTGCTGTCGGGCACCGGTGTCCGGTTCATGGACGGCGCGGTGCTGTCCATGCCGGTCGTGGGCACGTACCTGTCGTTCTTCATGTTCGGCGGGCAGTTCCCCGGCACCGACTTCGTGCCGCGCTTCTACTCGGTGCACATCCTGCTGCTGCCGGGCATCATGGCCGGCCTGCTGGTGGCCCACCTGATCCTGGTCTTCTACCACAAGCACACCCAGTTCCCGGGTGCCGGCAAGACGGAGAAGAACGTCGTCGGCATGCCGCTGCTGCCGGTGTACATGGCGAAGGCGGGCGGCTTCTTCTTCCTGGTCTTCGGTGTCATCGCCGCGGTCGCCTCGATCGCGTCGATCAACCCGATCTGGGCGATGGGCCCCTACCGGCCGGACCAGGTGTCCACCGGCGCCCAGCCCGACTGGTACATGGGCTTCTCCGAGGGCCTGATCCGTGTCATGCCGGGCTGGGAGATCAACGCCTGGGGCCACACCTTGGCCCTGGGTGTGTTCATCCCGCTGATGATCTTCCCGCTGGTACTCGTCGCGATCGCGGTCTACCCGTTCGTCGAGTCCTGGGTCACCGGGGACAAGCGGGAGCACCACCTGCTGGACCGGCCGCGCAACCACCCGGTCCGCACCGGCTTCGGTGCGGCCTGGCTGAGCTGGTACGGCATCCTGCTCGTCGGCGGCGGCAACGACCTCTGGGCGACGCACTTCCACCTGTCGCTCAACCAGATCACCTGGGTCGTGCGCATCGGGTTCTTCGTGCTCCCGGTGCTCGTGTTCGTCGCGACGAAGCGGATCTGCCTCGGCCTCCAGCGCCGCGACCGCGACAAGGTCCTGCACGGTCGCGAGACCGGCCTGATCAAGCGGCTGCCGCACGGTGAGTTCATCGAGGTGCACGAGCAGCTCTCCGCGGAGGCGCTGCACACGCTCACCGCGCACGACCAGCCGAAGCCGATCGAAACCGGCCCCGAGGTCGACGAGAACGGCGTGGAACGCAAGATCGGCCCGATCACGAAGCTGCGCACCAAGCTGTCGCACGGCTTCTACGGCGAGGCCAGCCAGATCCCCAAGCCGACCCCCGAGGAGCACGCGGAGATCACCAGTGGCCACGGCCACCACTGATCGCCCGCTGATCCCTCACGCCGGCTGACGGCAACCTCGAAGGGCCCCGTCCATGACATGGACGGGGCCCTTCGCCGTGCCCGGCCACCGATAGGCTGGGCCCGCAGTATCGACCCGACCACCAGGAGTGTGGACCATGAGCGTTGTGACCCCGGCAGGCGGCGACAGCTCGGCGAACCCCTCATGGCCGGGCGTACTGAACCAGCTGCTGCGCGGCCATGACCTGACGGCCGACGACACCGCCTGGGCGATGGACCAGATCATGACCGGCGAGGCGACCGACGTCCAGATCGCCGGCTTCGCCATCGCGCTGCGCTCCAAGGGCGAGACCGTCGACGAGATGTCGGGCCTGGTCCGGGCGATGTACGCGCACGCCAACCTCATCGAGGTGCCGGGCCGGACGGTGGACATCGTCGGCACCGGCGGCGACCTCGCCAGGACGGTGAACATCTCCACCATGTCGGCGATCGTCGTGGCGGGCACCGGCGCCAAGGTCGTCAAGCACGGCAACCGCGCCGCGTCGTCGCAGAGTGGCTCGTCGGACGTGCTGGAGCGGCTCGGGGTCAATCTGGAGCTCACCCCGAAGCGGGTCGTGGAGGTCGCCGAGGAGGCTGGCATCACGTTCTGCTTCGCGGTGAAGTTCCACCCGGCGCTGCGGTACGCGGCCAAGGCCCGCAGGGAGCTCGGCGCCCAGACCACGTTCAACTTCCTCGGCCCGCTCACCAACCCGGCCCGGGTACGCGCCCAGGCCACCGGGGTCGCCGACGCCCGGATGGCGCCGATCATGGCCGGTGTGCTGGCCGAGCGGGGCTCCTCCGCGCTGGTCTTCCGCGGCGACGACGGGCTGGACGAGCTGACCACCACCGCGACCTCCCAGGTCTGGGTGGTCCGGGACGGCAAGGTCGACCAGGTCGCCTTCGACCCCCGTGACGTCGGGATCCCGCTGGTCCCCGTCGAGGCCCTGCGCGGCGCCGACGCCGCCTACAACGCCGAGGTGGCCCGCCGGCTGCTGGCGGGCGAGCGCGGCCCGGTCCGCGACGCGGTCCTCCTCAACTCGGCCGCCGCCCTGGTCGCCCTCGACCCCGGATCCGCCACCCTGGAGGTCCAGATCGCCGAGGGCATCAACCGCGCCGCCGAGGCCATCGACTCGGGCGCGGCCAGAATCGCACTGGAACGCTGGGTAGCGGCGAGCAACGCGTAACGCCCTTCCGGCGGATCATGAAGGGTTCTTTCCCCGCCTTCGGGCGGGGAGACCTCGTGCAGGAGACGGCGCCTGGACTGCCCAAGGCCCGCCGGACAGGCCCCAGCGCCCGTCCGGTGGGTCACTGCCCGCTTCGCCGGGCAGGCCCCCAGCACCCGTTCGCCGGGTCGCCTCCCGCTCCCCGGTCCGGGGGTCTCCGCGCTCCCGGACCGGGACGGTGCCTGCTCGTCCTGACGGCGCGCTTCCCTCCGGCCCGTCCGGAGGACCGTCCGCATCGCGGAATGCCGCTTGCCGTCGGCAGGACAGCTGGCATACTTCTCGTCAGGTCACGAGTGACAGCGATTTGGCCCTGGCTTGCTGTCCGGCAACCCTCCGTCCGTGGCGGGGTGCCCCAGGTGATGACCGGGCCGTAGGCGAGGTGTCTACGGCAAGCGCGGGCCCCTTCGCGACTGCTTCCGGGGTCCAGGTCCCTGAGGAGCTCCGTCATGTCCGTGCACCCCGTTTCCACCTGCACCCCCGGTTCCGTGGCCACCGCTCCCCTCGAGGTGCTCGGCCGTGACGTCCGGGTCCCGCTGGTGACCGGCGGTGAGGTCACCTACGCCGCCCTGGACTACGCGGCGAGCGCGCCCGCCCTGCAGCGGGTCTGGGACGACGTCGCCGCGTACGCGCCCTACTACGGCAGCGTGCACCGCGGGGCGGGGTACCTGTCGCAGCTCTCCACCGACCTGTTCGAGCAGAGCCGGGCGACGGTGGCCGACTTCCTGGGCTGCCGGGAGGGCGACCAGGTGGTCTTCACCCGCTCGACCACCGACTCGCTGAACCTGCTGGCCTCGGTGCTCCCGGCCGGCACCCAGGTCTTCGTCTTCGAGACCGAGCACCACGCGTCGCTGCTGCCGTGGCGGGACGCGCGGGTCACCTACCTGACCGCGCCCCGCACCCCGGAGCAGGCCGTCGCCTCGCTGGAGGCGGCGCTGGCGCAGCGCGACCCCGATGCTCCCGCGCTGGTCTGCGTGACCGGCGCCTCGAACGTCACCGGTGAGCTGTGGCCGGTCCGCGAGCTGGCCGACGCGGCGCACGCGCACGGTGCCCGCATCGTGCTGGACGCCGCGCAGCTCGCCCCGCACCACCCGGTGGACATCGCGGAGCTGGACGTGGACTGGGTGGCGTTCTCCGGGCACAAGCTCTACGCCCCGTTCGGCTCCGGCGTGCTGGCCGGCCGGGCGGACTGGCTGCAGGAGGCCGAGCCGTACCTGGCGGGCGGCGGCGCGAGCCGCAAGGTCGCGCGGCGCGCCGACGGCGGGGTGGACGTCGAGTGGCACACCACCGCGGCCCGGCACGAGGCCGGATCGCCGAACGTCATCGGCGTGTACTCGATCGCCTCGGCCTGCCGGGCGCTGACCGAGGCGGGCTTCGACTCGCTCGTGGAGCGGGAGCAGGGCCTGGTCACCCGGGTCCGTGCGGGGCTGGCAGAGGTGCCGCAGGTCAGGGTGCTGTCGCTGTTCGGCGACGACGCGCCCCGGGTCGGCGTCATCTCGTTCGTCGTGGACGGCTGGAACAGCTCGCACTTCGCCGCCGCGCTGTCCGCCGAGTACGGCATCGGGGTGCGTGACGGCCTCTTCTGCGCCCACCCGCTGGTCCGCACCCTGCTGGGCAGCGAGCCGACCGAGCCGGGCGAGTGCGGATCCCCGGAGACCGAGCCGGGGGAGAAGTCGCTCAACGCGATCCGCGTGAGCTTCGGGGCGGGCACGCCCGACGAGCACGTGGACCGCTTCCTGGGTGCCGTCACGGAACTCGTCAGGGACGGCGCCCAGTGGAACTACCGCACCGAGGACGGCCGCTGCGTGCCCGCCCGCGACTGAGCGGCCGGCTGCGCCGGGAGGCGGCCGGACGCGTCAGCCTTCGAGGCCGATAGCGAAGGCCGCTTCCAGGTCGTGCTGGGAGTACGTGCGGAACGCGACATGCGTGTCGGTGGCCTCGACGCCGGGGATCTTGCTGATCCGGCCGGGGATCACGTCCGCGAGGTCGTCGTGCCGGGAGACCCGGACCATGGCGACCAGGTCGTACGTCCCGGTGACCGAGTAGACCTCGCTGACGCTGTCCAGGGCGGCGATCGCCTCGGCGATCTCCGGGATCCGGTCGACGCTGGTCTTGATGAGCACGATCGCGGTGATCACGGCTGTAGGTCTCCTTGGGTCGCCCTGGCTGCGGTCTCCAGCTTAGGGCTTCGGCGGAAGCACACCCAGGCGGCCAGGAAGCCGAAGACGAAGCCCACCACGTGGGCCAGATAGGCGACCCCGGGCCCCGACTGGCTGGTCTGGGCGGCCAGCCACTGCAGCGCGAACCAGAAGCCGAGGACCATCCAGGCCGGGAAGCGCAGCGGGAGGAAGAAGAGGAACGGGAACAGGCTCGTCACCCGCGCCCTGGGGTAGAGGTAGAGGTACGCGCCGAGCGCCCCGGAGATCGCGCCGGAGGCGCCGATCAGGCTCTGCGTCGAGTCGGCGCCGGCGAGCGCGAAGCCGTACGTGGCGAGGTATCCGGCGGCCAGGAAGAACAGCAGATACCGGAAGCGGCCCATGCGGCTTTCGACGTTGTCGCCGAAGACGTACAAAAACAGCATGTTGCCGATCAGATGCAGCCAACTTCCATGGACGAACATCGCGGTGAGCACCGACGGGAAGGCCGTTTTGGTGAACGCGTGCGGGGTCGGGCAGCCGGCGGGGAGTCCCAGCCGGTCCAGCGGCAGCTGGCCGTGGAACAGCTCGGCGGGGATGACTCCCCAGCGGTCGAAATAGACCGCCTGGGCGCACTGGAGCTGGTCACCCGTGCCGTAGGAGGGGTTGAACCCCGAGACCGGACCGAGCAGGAACACCACCGTGCACAGGGCGATCAGGGCGTACGTCACCACGGGAGTGCGGCGGACCGGGTTCTTGTCGTAGACCGGGATGACCATGTACCGATCATGACGGACCGGGCGTATCGGTCAGGGGGCGCCTCGCCGCAGCGCCGCCCGCCGTGGAGGCCGTAGGGTAACCGGAACGCGCGCGTACGCCACGTGCCGACCCGAAAGTCCCGAAAGAGGTGTCCGCCCGATGCCGGTTCCCCTGCCGACCGCGACGACCCGGTGGCGCTGCACGCTGTGCGGCAACCTGACCCGGTTCGATGTCACGCGTTCGACCAAGGTCGTCGAGTACGTCCACCTGGACCTCGCCGGTGAGGCGAAGGTCGAGGAGACCGAGGTGCTCAGCGAGACCGTGGAGTCGGTGCGCTGCCGCTGGTGCAACGCGGCCGACCAGGTCGAGTTGGTCGACCGGCCCAGTGCGGGAGCCGAGGACGGCGCCGACGCCGGTGTCGAAGCGGAAGCGGATTCGACGCAGGGTTGACCCTGTACGGCGACAATGGACTTGTACGGCGGCGGCCAGAGGGATCGAAGGGGGCCGGGGAGGCGCCGACAGCACTGGACGGGAGTGACTGGTGGATGGGACCGGCGGGCACCCGCAGGCCGAGAGCAGCGGCGCCGACGAGGCGGCCGAGCCGGCCCTGGACCGACCCCTGCCCGAAGGCGTGCGGCACCGGGTCGTGACGATAGCCGCTGATGCCTTCGGCGGCCTCACCCTCGCCGAACTGCCGTCCCCGCTGCGGCCCTACGCCCGGTTCACCCCGTCGCGGCGCGCCAAGTTCGCGGCGACCGCGCTGGCCACCGCCCTGGAGACCGACCCCGCCTTCCGGCAGAAGATCGCCGCCCGGCTGCGCGAGTCCCAGCCGGAACTGGCCGAGGCGCTGGAGGCGGGCACCCCGCCGCCCGCCGCGGACCCGCTCGACGTGGCCGCGGCCGCCTATCTGCTGCGCCCGGCCGGCTGGGCCAAGATCGTCGCGACCGCCGGCGAGGAGGCGCAGCGCGCGCTGGCCGAACGGGCCGACGGCGAGACCACCCGCGAACTGCAGCACCTCAGGGACGAACTGGCCGATTTCCAGCTCCAGGCCCGTGACGAGGCCGCCCGCGGCCGCGGCGAGTTGGAGGCGGCCCGCAAGGAGATCGACACGACGCAGCGCAGGCTGCGCAGCGCGGTCAGCGACATGAAGCGTGCCGAGGCGGCGCTGCGCAAGGTGGAGACCGAGCTGGAGGAGGTCCGGGCCGCGGCCGCCGCGGACAAGGCCGCCGCCGAGAACGAGGCGCGCCGGCTCAGGACCCGGGTCACCGAGGCCGAGGCGGCCCTGGAGGCGGGCCGCAGGTCCGTGCGCGAGGGCCGCAGCGCCGAGGGCGTACGGCTGCGGCTGCTGCTGGACACCGTGCTGGACGCGGCCACCGGGCTGCGCCGTGAACTGGCGCTGCCACCGCGCGACACCATGGGCGTCCGGCCGGCCGACACCGTCGAAGCGGTCGCGCCCGGCACGATCAGCCCCAAGGACATCGCGCAGCGCGCCCTGTCCGAGAACGACCCGGCGCTGCTCGACCAGTTGCTGGCGCTCCCGCAGGCGCACCTGGTGATCGACGGGTACAACGTCACCAAGACCGGTTATCCGTCCCTGCCGTTGGAGAAGCAGCGGCTGCGGCTGCTCGGCGGTCTCGCGGTGCTGGCGGCGCAGAGCGGCGCCGAGGTCACCTGTGTCTTCGACGGGGCCGACCTGGACGCCCCGGTGCTGCTGGCGCCGCCGCGCGGGGTGCGGGTGATGTTCAGCAAGGCGGGGGAGACCGCCGACGAGTTGATCCGCCGCCTGGTGCGGGCGGAACCGCCGGGGCGGGTCGTCGTGGTGGTCTCCGCGGACCGTGAGGTGGCCGACGGCGTCGCCAAGGCCGGTGCGCGGCCCGTCGCTTCGACGCTGCTCCTCAAGCGGCTCGCGCGCGGCTGAGCCGGGTCCCGGATCGGGGCGCACCGCCTCCGCAGGTGCGCCCTTGTCGGTGTTTGCGGTCAACTCAGCGTCAGATGACCGCTACTGCACGTTCGATGTTCGTAAAGAAAACGTGTCGCGACCGAAGTTTTACCTACAAGGATTTGAACCGATCACAGGAAGGTCACTAAGGTCGGGGCTCGAACCTCCGCGCCGTTGATCAAGCCGCACCACGAGAACCGTGGGACCAGCGGCTGAACGAGGCGGCGCAGGGGGGACCGCCGACCAACCGGGTAGGCGGCTGAAGGAAGAAGGAGCTCGCCTTCGTGGCGTCCCACCGTCGTCCCAAGCCGACAAGCCGCATGCGGGTGACCGTACTCACCGCTACCGCTGCCGCAGCCGTCGCCCTCACTTCCCAGGCCGCGAACGCCGCCCCCGCCAAGCCCGACATCAAGGACGTCAAGTCCCAGGTCGACAAGTTGTACGACGAGGCGGAGCAGGCCACCGAGAAGTACAACGGGGCCAAGGAGCAGCAGAGCAAGCTGGAGAAAGAGGTCGGCGACCTCCAGGACCAGGTGGCGCGCGAGCAGGGCACGCTCAACACCCTGCGCGACGGCCTCGGCGCGATGGCCAGCGCCCAGTACCGCAACGGCGGCATCGACCCGACGCTCCAGCTCCTCCTGTCGACGGACCCGGACACCTACCTGTCCAAGGCGTCCACGATGGACCAGCTCTCCTCCCAGCAGGCCGAGTCGCTGAAGCAGATCCAGGAAGTCAAGCGCACCCTGGACCAGCAGCGCGCCGAGGCCACCACCAAGATGGCCTCGCTGGAGAGCGCCCGCACCGAACTCGGCAAGCAGAAGGAAGCGGCCCAGAGCAAGCTCGCCGCGGCCCAGAAGGTGCTCAACTCGCTGACCGCGCAGCAGCGTGCCGCCATCGCGGACCAGGACGCCCGCGCGAGCCGCAGCAACGAACGGCCCAACCTGGGCGACATCCCGGCGCCCTCGCAGCGCGCCGCCGCCGCGCTCGCCGCGGCGAAGACCCGGATCGGCATGCCGTACAGCTGGTCCGCGACGGGCCCCAGCAAGTTCGACTGCTCGGGCCTGACCATGTGGTCCTACGCGCAGGCCGGCGTGAACATACCCCGGATGTCCCAGGACCAGGCCAACTACGGCCCCCACCTGTCGATGAGCCAGCTGGCCCCCGGCGACCTGGTCATCTTCTTCGGCGACCGCCACCACGTCGGCTTCTACGCCGGCAACGGCATGGTGCTGCACGCTCCCAAGCCGGGCGCGTACGTGCGCTACGAGGCGATCGGCAACATGCCGTTCCAGTTCGGCGTACGGATCTGATCCCGTTCACTCTCCCGCCCGGCCGGAATCACGTCTCCTCCGGCCGGCGGCGTGGTTCATTCGAGTGATATCGGAGGGTGACCGCTGACGCCCGAGCGGCAGTGACCTGGGCATCGAGAAGGACGCCCGTCCGTCATGGCCGCGCGGTTTTTGAACTCAGCGTGATGGTCTGACTACTGTCTCAGCCGTGGCAACACATCGGCGGTCCCCGCAGCCCGGCTTCACCCGCACCTCCCGCGTCACCGTGCTCTCCGCGGCGGCCGCCGCGGCGGCGCTCTCCGGGGGCGCGGCGGCCCAGGTCGCGGCCGCCGACCCGGCGGGCCCCGCGACCGACACGTCGTCCCGGGTGGGACAGCTCTACCAGCAGGCGGAACAGGCCACCGAGCAGTACAACGCGGCGCAGGAGCGCGCCACCCGGCTGCGGCACGAGGTGGCCTCCCTCCAGGACCAGGCCGCCCGGGGCCAGGAGCGGGTCAACCGGATGCGGGACGATCTCGGCGCGATCGCCGGGGCCCAGTACCGCAGCGGTGGCATCGACCCGACGATGGCCCTCATGCTGTCCTCCGACCCGGACAGCTATCTCGAGCGGGCCGAGGCGCTGGAGCGGATCAGCACCCATCAGGCCGCCGACCTGGCGCAACTGCGGGAAGCGCAGCGCTCGCTGGAGCAGAAGCGGTCGATGGCGGCGGCCAAACTGGCCGATCTGGAACGCGCCAGGTCCACGATGAAGGACCGCAAGCGGAGCGTGCAGGGCAAACTCGGCGCGGCGCAGCGGCTCCTCAACGAGATGCCGGCCGCGCAGCGCGCCGGATTCGTCCGCGGCCTGGACGGCCGGGCCTCGCGCTCCAGCCGTTCCATGGCCGACCTGCCGGATCTGCCGGCCTCCTCGTCGCGCGCCGCGATGGCCGTGGCCGTCGCGCGGGCGGCGATCGGCTCGCCCTATGTGTGGGGCAGCACGGGGCCGTCGTCCTTCGACTGTTCCGGCCTCATGCAGTACTCCTACCGGAAGGCCGGGGTGTCGCTGCCGCGGACCTCGCAGGAGCAGAAGCACGCCGGCCACCAGGTCCCGCTCGACCAGGCCCGCCCCGGCGACCTGGTGATCTACCGGGACAACGCGAGCCATGTGGGGATGTACGTCGGCGGCGGCCGGGTGGTGCACGCGCCGTACCCGGGCGCGCGGGTGCGCTACGACCCGGTCGACATGATGCCGATCTCCGCGGTCACCCGGCCCTGACCTGCCCGTCGGCCGCCCGGCCCTGATCCGGGCCAGGGGGCGGCGCCCGTACGATCGGGCGTATGGCGGCAGCGCGCACACGACCCGGGACCGCCGCGCCGTGGTGCGCGGCGGTTCTCGTCGTGCTGACCCTGCTGGCACTGCTCACCGGGTGCGGCGGTGGCGGGAGCGGTGCTGCCGTCGTCCCCGCGGGCCCTGGCGCTCCCGCCGTCCAGTCGGTGCTCGACCGCCAGGCGGCGGCGCTGCTGCACCGCGACGAGACGGCGTTCCTCGCGGACGTCGACCCGGGATTCCGGGACCGGCAGCGGCAGGTGTTCCGGAACCTGGCACAGGTGCCGCTCGCCTCGTGGTCGTACCGGGTGACGGGTGTCGGTCCCGATGGCGACGCCGGTGGTGGCGGTGACCGGGCGCTGGCGCGGGTCCAGGTCGGGTACCGGCTGACCGGGTACGACACTTCGGCGGTCACCTCGGACGCCGAACTGACACTCGTGCGGCGCGGCGGCCGCTGGTACGTCGCCGGGGACCGGCACGACGCCCAGCAGCTGTGGGACCAGGGCCCGGTGCGGGTGGTGCGCGGAGCGCACAGCCTCGTGCTCGGGACGGACGGGCCGGCGGCGCTGCGGACCTACGCCGACGCCGCCGACCGTGCGGTGCCCGCGGTGGGGCGGGCCTGGGGGAACGGCTGGAGCGGCCGCGTCGTCGTCGAAGTGCCGTCCTCGCTGGCGCGGATGGCAGCGCTGCTGCACGCTGCCCCCGACACCTACCGTGGCATCGCCGCCGTCACCACCGGCGAACTCGGCGGATCCTCCGGAGCGCCGGCCGACCGCGTGATCATCAACCCCGAGGCGTTCGGGGAACTGTCCGCGTTCGGCCGCCAGGTCGTGCTCACGCACGAGACGACCCATGTCGCGACCCGCGCCGCCACCACCGCGACCACCCCGCTGTGGCTCTCCGAGGGTTTCGCCGACTGGGTCGGCTACGGCGGCACCGGCCGCACCGCCCGCCAGGACGCGCCCGAACTGAGCCGCGACGTGGCCACGGGCAGGGCCCCGCGGAACCTGCCGTCCGACGCCGGCTTCGGCACGACGGCCGGCGGTCTGGCGCAGGCGTACGAGGGAGCCTGGCTCGCCTGCCGGCTGATCGCCGCCGACTGGGGCGACGCGAAACTCACCGAGCTGTACCGGGCCGCCGGCACCGGCGGCTCCCTCGACACGCACCTGCGGGCGGTCCTCGGGACCGGCCTCGACGACTTCACCGCGCGCTGGCGCGCCTATGTACAGCGGGAGTTGGCATGACGACGGGTGGAAGCAGTACTGGTGACGGGGTGCCGGACGCGGATTTCACCCCTGAGGAGATCGCGCGGGGACGCGCACTGCGGCGCGGGCAGTGGCCGCCCGCCCTCGCCGGCCGGCTGGCGTCCCTCCTGCTGCTTCTCGCCCTCGGGCTGACCCCGGCCGGCGCCGGCCTCGTCGGGCTCTTCGGCGACTCCTGGGCCGCGCGGATCGTCGGCGGCGGGCTCGCCCTGGTGCTGCTGCGACAGCTCGTCGCGCTGCCCTTCGCCGCCCGGGTGCGGATCGTACGGGCCCGGTTCGGACTGGTCACCCAGGGCTGGGTCGGCTGGGTGGTGGATGTGCTGCGCGGGCTGCTCGTCTCCGTACCGCTCGCGCTCGGCGCGCTCTTCGCCGTCTACGCGCTCGCCGGGACCACCTCCCGGTGGTGGATCTGGACGGCGCTCGGTGCGGCCGTCGTCACCGTCGCCCTGTCGTGGCTGGCCCCCGTCGTCCTCGAACCGCTCTTCAACCGCTTCACCCCGATGGAACCGGGTCCGCTGCGCGACGCGCTCCTCGCCCTGGCGGCGCGCGACGGGATCGCCGTACGCGACGTCCTCGTGGCCGACGCCTCCCGGCGCACCACCGCGCTCAACGCGTACGTCTCCGGCTTCGGCCGGACCCGGCGGATCGTCGCGTACGACACGCTGCTGACGACCGCCGAGCCGCGCGAGGTCGAGCTCGTCGTGGCGCACGAACTGGGCCATGTGAAGCACCGGGACGTGGCGCGGGGCACGGTGCTCGGCGCGGTCGGGGCGGCCGCGGGGGTGTGCGTGCTGGCGGCGGTGGTCAGCCGGCAGCCGCTGCTCGACGCCGCGGGCGTGTCCCGCTTCTCCGACCCGCGGTCGATGATGCTGCTCGCGGCGGTGGCCGCGCTGGGGTCGACGCTGGCCGGGCCGTTCGGATGCGCGCTGAGCCGGCGGGTGGAGCGCCGGGCGGACGCGCACGCGCTGCGGCTGACGGAGGATCCGGCGGGGTTCATCGCGATGCAGCGCCGGCTGGCGGTGGCGAACATCGCCGATCCGGAGCCGCCGCGGGCACTGCATGTGCTGTTCGGTACGCACCCGACGTCGGCCGAGCGGATCGCCGCGGCGCGGTAGCCCCGCCCACTCCCCGGTGCATCATGCGGCCGGAGGGACCTGAGGGAGCCCACGACGCGGCGGCGGCGCCCAGTAGGGTGAAGGCTCGTTCACGAGGGAGGGCGTCGAACGGTGGCACAGCTCGTCGTATCCCCGTCCGCGCGCGAGAGCGCGGCGGCCGCGCCGGCCGCGCGGCAGCAGGACCGAATACGTACGGTCGCCCTGACCGTGCTCTGCTTCACCGCCGTGCTGGCCGTGGGGCTGCAGCAGTGGGCGACCGTCCGGATCGGCGGGTTCGACCTGGGGATATTCGACCAGGCGGTCCGCGGGTACGCGCACTTCCAGCTGCCGCGTTCGCCCATCAAGAACTACCACCACGAGTTCCCGCCCGGCTTCTCCCTGCTGGGCGACCACTTCTCGCCGGTCCTCGCCCTCCTCGCCCCGCTGTACTGGGTGTGGGACGACCCCCGCATGCTGATCGGCGCCCAGGCGGCGCTCTTCGCGGCGGGCGTGCCGATCGTGCGGCGGATCGCCGGGCACTGCTTCGCCCAGGCGCCGCCGGCCACCGTCCGCCGGGCCGCCGACCTGAGCTGCCTGGTCTACGGGCTGGGCTGGCCACTGCTGCGCGCGTCGGGGGTCGGCTTCCACGAGGTCGCCTTCGCCGTCCCGCTGACCCTGCTGATGCTGGAGCGCGGGCTGGCCCGGCGCTACGGCGCGGTGCTGGTCTGCGCCGTCCTGCTGTGCTGCACCAAGGAGGACCTGGGGCTGCTCGCGGCCGCGTACGGGGCCGTCCTCATCGGCCGCGGCCGACGGGACGGGGACCGTCCTGCGGTGCGTACCGGGCTCACCCTGTTCGTGCTGGGGCCGGTGGCGGCGCTGCTCGCGATCCGGGTGCTGATACCGGCGATGGGCGGGGTGCCCGGCTACTACTGGAACTACAGCGCGCTCGGCCCGGACATGGGGACCGCGGCGATGCGCTTCCTGACCGATCCGATCGCGGCCTTCGCGGTGACCGTCGACCACCCGGAGAAACCGGTTCTCCTGCTGTGGCTGCTGGGGCCGCTGCTCCTGCTGCCGCTCGGGTCCGCGACCTTGTGGTGCGCGGTCCCGCTGCTCGCCGAGCGGGTCTTCTCCGACAACCCCAGCCACTGGGCGACCAGCCACCACTACGACGCCTTCCTGTGGCCGGTCCTGCTGGTCGCCGTGGTGGAGACGGCGGCCCGGCTGCACAGCAGACACACCGGGCGGCCGGTCCGGCGGTGGACGCTGGGGGCGGTGGCCTGTTCGCTGCTGATCTCGGTCGTGTGCGGGCTGGGCAGTCTGCTGCTGCCGGCCGCCTGGACGCCCAGCCCCTCGGAACGGGCGCTCGCCGAGGGCGTGCGCCTGGTGCCGACGGGGGCCACCGTCGAGGCCGACAACAACGCGGCGCCCCGGCTGACCCGCCGCACCCGGGTCGTCATCGCGGACGCGACCCCGCGCGACGCCGAGTACGTCCTGATCCAGACCGTGCGGAAGATGTTCCCCTTCACGACCGTGGACGACCAGCGCGACCGCGTCCTGCTGCTGCTCGACAACGGCTACACCCTGCTGTGGGCGAAGGACGGCGTCGTCCTGCTGCACCGGACCGACACCGGCCGCCCGGTACCCGGCGCGCATGTGCCGGGCGACGACAGCGTGCCCGTCAAGGAACCGGAAGTCCGTTCCTGACGCCGGGCGGCGGGGCGGGACGCGGACCGGTGCGGACCGGCGGGGACCGGCACCGGTCGGCTACTCTCGGCGGCGATGGACAAGACCTTGATCGTCACCAATGACTTCCCGCCGCGGCCCGGCGGTATCCAGGCCTTCGTGCACAGCATGGCGCTGCGGCTGGATCCCGGACAGGTCGTCGTGTACGCCTCGACGTGGAAGGGGCCGGACGGCGGCGAGGTCGAGCGCTTCGACGCCGAGCAGCCGTTCCCGGTGATCCGCGACCGGACGACGATGCTGCTGCCCACCCCCGGGGTGACCCGGCGCGCGGCCGGACTGCTGCGCGAGCACGGCTGCTCGTCGGTGTGGTTCGGAGCGGCGGCCCCGCTGGGGCTGATGGCCCCCGCGCTGCGCCGCGCGGGCGCCCGCCGGCTGGTCGCCACCACACACGGCCACGAGGCGGGATGGGCCCAGTTGCCCGCGAGCCGGCAGCTGTTGCGCCGGATCGGCGAGGGCACCGACACCATCACGTATCTCGGCGAGTACACGCGGTCGCGGATCGCGAAGGCGCTCACGCCCGCCGCGGCGGCGCGGATGGTGCAACTGCCGCCCGGCGTGGACGAGAAGACCTTCCACCCGGCCTCGGGCGGCGCCGCGGTACGGGCCAGGCTCGGGCTCGCGGACCGGCCGGTGGTGGTGTGCGTCTCGCGGCTGGTGCCGCGCAAGGGACAGGACACGCTGATCCTGGCGATGCCGCGGATCCTGGCCGCCGTGCCGGACGCGGTGCTGCTGGTGGTCGGCGGCGGACCGTACGCCAAGGACCTGGCCGAACTCTCGGCGCGGACCGGTGTCACCGGCTCCGTGCGCTTCACCGGACCGGTGCCCTGGGAGGAGCTGCCCGCCCACTACGGCGCGGGCGACGTCTTCGCGATGCCGTGCAGGACCCGCCGCGGCGGGCTGGACGTCGAGGGCCTGGGGATCGTCTACCTGGAGGCCTCGGCGACCGGACTGCCGGTGGTCGCGGGCGATTCGGGCGGCGCCCCGGACGCGGTGCTGGACGGCGAGACCGGCTGGGTGGTGCCCGGGGGCTCGCCCGCACAGGCGGCGGACCGGATCGTCACCCTGCTGGGCGACCCGGAGCTGCGCCGGCGGATGGGCGAGCGCGGCCGGCGCTGGGTCGAGGAGGCGTGGCGCTGGGATCTGCTGGCGGAACGTCTGAAGTCGTTGCTGTAAGGGCACTTGACGCGAAGCGGCTCCCCAGGACGAGGTCCGGGGGAGCCGCTTCTCCGTGCCTGCGCTCCGTCGCTCAGTGCTGGTAGAGCGCCTCGATCTCGCCCGCGAAGTCCTTCATGACGACGTTGCGCTTCAGCTTCAGCGACGGCGTCACATGGCCGGACTCCTCGGTGAACTGGTTCGGCAGGATCTGGAACTTGCGCACCGACTCGGCCTTGGAGACGGCCGCGTTGCCCTGGTCCACCGCGTGCTGCACGGCGGCCAGCAGCTCCGGGTCCTTGGCCAGTTCGGCCACGCTGCGGCCGGCCTTGCCGTGCTGTTCGGCCCAGCGGGGCAGGAACTCCTCGTCCAGGGTGACCAGGGCGGCGATGAACGGCTTGCCGTCACCGACGACCATGCACTCGGCGATCAGCGCGTCGGCCCGGATCCGGTCCTCGATCACGGCGGGGGCGACGTTCTTGCCGCCGGCCGTGACGATGATCTCCTTCTTGCGGCCGGTGATGGACAGATAGCCGTCCTCGTCGACCGTGCCCAGGTCACCGGTGTGGAACCAGCCGTCGGAGACCGCGTCGGCGGTGGCCGCCTCGTTGTTCCAGTAGCCGGAGAACAGGTGCTCGCCGTGCAGCAGCACCTCGCCGTCGTCGGCGATCCGCACCGTCGAGCCGGGCAGCGGCTGGCCGACCGTGCCGATCTTCGTACGGTCCCAGGGGTTGAACGCGGTCGCCGCACAGGACTCGGTGAGGCCGTAGCCCTCCAGGACGGTGAAGCCGATGCCCCGGTAGAAGTGCCCGAGCCGCTCGCCCAGCGGCGCGCCGCCGGAGATGGCGTGCGTGGCGCGGCCGCCGAGGACGGCGCGCAGCTTGCTGTAGACCAGCCGGTCGAAGACCTTGTGCTTGAACTTCAGGCCGACCGACGGACCGCCGGCGGAGTCCAGCGCCCGGCTGTAGGTGATCGCGGTGTCCGCGGCCTTGTCGAAGATCTTGCCCTTGCCGTCGGCCTGCGCCTTGGCCCGCGCCGAGTTGTACACCTTCTCGAAGACCCGGGGCACGCCCAGGATCATCGTCGGCCGGAAGGCGGCCAGCTCGTCGGTGAGGTGCTTGATGTCGCTGACGTGCCCGAGCTTGATCGGGGCCATCACGGCCGCCACCTCGACCAGCCGGCCGAAGACGTGCGCGAGCGGCAGGAACAGCAGCACCGAGGACTCGCCGGTCCTGAACAGCGGGGCGAGGCGTTCCACCACGTTGCCGCACTCGGCGAAGAAGGCCCGGTGGCTCAGCACACAGCCCTTGGGGCGGCCGGTGGTCCCGGAGGTGTACACGATCGTGGCGGGGGAGTCCGCGACGGCGGTCGCTCCCCGCTCGTCCACCACCTTCTCGGAGATGTCGGCTCCGACGCGCACCAGATGCTCCACCGCACCGGCGTCGATCCGCCAGATGTGCTTGAGGTCGGGGAGCCGGTCGTGCACCGAGGCGACGGCGTCCTCGTGGGTACCGGACTCGACGATGCAGGCGACCGCGCCCGAGTCGCCGAGGATCCACTCGACCTGTTCGGCCGAGGACGTCTCGTACACGGGCACGGCGACCGCGCCGGCGCTCCAGATCGCGAAGTCCAGGAGTGTCCACTCGTACCGGGTGGGCGACATCAGGGCGACCCGGTCGCCAGGCCGCACGCCGGACGCGATCAGTCCCTTGGCGGCGGCTCTGACCTCGGAGAAGAAGTCGGTGGCGGTGACGTCCTGCCATTCGCCGCCCGCGTTCTTGCGGGCGATCACCGGAACAGCTGGGTGCTGAGCGGCGTTGCGGCGGATCAGATCCGTCAGGTTGCCGTCCGCGGGGACCTCGTAAAGGGCCGGAAGGCTGAACTCACGCAAGGCTGGTGCTCCTCATCGGCGCGACGGCGCACCCGGAGGGATAGTTGGACGGCCTGGACGTTACCCACCGGTAAAGCTTTCGCGATAGGGGTGCAGTACAGATGTTTTATGCATCACATACCCAGGAGTGCGGCTGAACCGCTCCGCGAACAGTAGTCCAGAGCACCGGTAACCCGCAGGTAACCGGCGATAGGCTGACGGCCATGCGGGTCCATGTGGTGAGCGATGTGCACGGTGCGGCGGAGGCTCTGGCCAGGGCGGGAGACGGTGCGGACGCCCTGATCTGCCTCGGGGACCTCGTCCTCTTCCTGGACTACGCCGATCACTCGCGGGGAATCTTCCCCGACCTCTTCGGCGCGGCGAACGCCTCGCGGATGGTCGCGCTGCGGACCGCCAAGCGCTTCGAGGAGGCCCGCGCCCTCGACCGCGAGCTGTGGGAGGGCATCGACCGGCGCGGCGCCATCGAGACCGCCGTACGGAAGCAGTACGCCGAACTCTTCGCGGCCTTTCCCGCGCCGACGTACGCCACCTATGGCAACGTCGACATTCCGGCGCTGTGGTCCGAGTACGCCACCGAGGGCACCACCATCCTGGACGGCGCCACCGCCGAGATCGGCGGCCTGGTCTTCGGCTTCGTCGGCGGCGGTCTGCGGACGGCCATGCGCACCCCGTACGAGATCGACGAGGCCGAGTACGCCGAGAAGGTCGCCGCGCTCGGGCGGGTCGACGTGCTCTGCTCGCACATCCCGCCCGCCGTTCCCGAGCTCTGCTACGACACGGTCGCCCGCCGCTTCGAACGCGGCAGCGAGGCGCTGCTCGACGCGATCCGCACCACCCGCCCCCGGTACGCCCTCTTCGGCCACGTCCACCAGCCGCTGGTCCCGCGGATGCGGATCGGCAGGACCGAGTGCGTCAACGTCGGACACTTCAACGCCACCCGCAGGCCATGGGCCCTGGAGTGGTGAGTGCCGGGGTGACAGTTGTTCGACCGGCAGGCGGTAGCCTGCACCAGCAGACCCAGACATACGGCGCGAAGTCCCGGAGGGGCCACAGCGATGGCGGAACACACCAAGTCGAGCATCACCATCGAGGCGGCCCCGGCCGACGTCATGGGCGTCATCGCGGATTTCAACCGCTACCCCGAGTGGACCGGTGAGGTGAAGGAGGCGGAGATCCTCTCCGCCGACGCCCAGGGCCGCGCGGAGCGGGTCCGGCTGCTGCTGGACGCCGGTGCGATCAAGGACGACCACACGCTCGCCTACCGCTGGGTCGGCGACAGCGAGGTCCACTGGTCGCTGGTCAAGTCCCAGATGCTCCGCACCCTGGACGGCTCGTACGCGGTCGCCCCGCTGGACGGCGGCGCCCGCACCGAGGTCACGTACCAGCTGACGGTCGACGTCAAGATCCCGATGCTCGGCATGATCAAGCGCAAGGCCGAGAAGGTCATCATCGACCGCGCGCTGGCCGGTCTGAAGAAGCGCGTCGAATCCGGTCCGCCCGCCGGCACGCCCGACAGTCCGCCCGACAAGAGCTGAGCGCCGTGCGCACGGTCCTGGTCACCGGCCCCGGCGGAGCCGGCCGCACCACGGCGGCCGCCGCCACCGCGGTGAGCGCGGCCCGGCAGGGTGCCCGCACCCTGCTGCTGTCCACGGACCGTGGCGCCTCGCCGGCCGCCGTACTCGACGGGGACGGCAGCGCCGTGCCCGGTCTGCGCGCCCACCGGATAGACACCCAGGCGACGTTCCGGGCCGACGCCCGGGACGTCCAGTCCCGGCTCGGCTCCCTCCTGGACCTGCTGGGCGCCGAACCGCTGGACCCCGAGGAACTCACCGAACTCCCCGGCGCCGACTCGCTGGCCCTGCTGCGCGCGCTGCGCGAATCGGCCGACGGATCCGCCGGCTGGGACGTGGTCGTCGTCGACCTGCCGGCCACCCCCGCGGCGCTCGCCGCCCTCGCCCTCCCCGAACAGCTGCGCCGCTACCTGCGACGGCTCGTCCCCGCCCAGCGCCAGGCGGCCAGGGCGCTGCGCCCGGTGCTCGCCCAGCTTGCGGGCGTGCCGATGCCGGCCCAGTGGGCGTACGAGGCCGCCGAGCGCGTCGACCGCGAACTCGCTGCGGCCCAGGCCGTGATCGAGGCCGCCGGCACGACCGTACGGCTGGTCGTCGAGCCCGGCGCGGCCGGGGCCGAGGCGGTCAGGACCGCCAGGACCGGACTGGCGCTCTTCGGGCACCGGCTGGAGGCCGTGGTCGCCAACCGGCTGCTGCCGGACCACTCGCCCGACCCCTGGCTCGCCGAGCTGTCCGGCGTCCAGCACAAGGAACTCGCCGCGCTGCGCTCCGAATTGGCCGGAACCGGTACGGCCGTCCATGAACTGCCGCACCTGGGACGGGAACCGCGCGGCACCGACGACCTCGGCGCGCTCGGCGCCGTACCGCCGGGTCCCGAGGCGGAGCCGGGCGGGGCGGACGGCCGTGCGGCCGAGCCGTGGAGCGTGACGGACCAGCCCGGCGCCGAGGACCGTTTCCGCTGGCGGCTGCCGCTGCCCGGGGCCACCCGTGAGGGTCTCGGACTGGTCCGCAGGGGTGACGAACTCGTGGTCGACGCGGAAGGTTTCCGCCGGATCCTCCCGCTGCCCTCCGCGCTGCGGCGCTGCACCGTCGACGGCGCAGCGCTGCGCGACGGGGCCCTGGAGGTCCGGTTCGCGCCGGATCCCGACCTCTGGCCGCGCTGAACGCAGTGCGTCCATTCGGGTACCTTCGGTAGAACAACCCCGGAGCGCCGCGAGGGAGACCGTCATGAGCGAGACCACCGACCGGCCCGACGCCGACGCGTGGGCCAAGGCCAGCGCGGAGGACACCGCCGCAGAGCACGCCCGGCGGCGTGAGCAGGCAGGACAGGGCGTCGGCAGCGCCACGGAAGAGCTGCGACGGCTCGCCGAGGCGGTCACCGAGAAGCTCGCCGAATTCCGCAGCCCGGCGGTGACACTCGCCGCCCAGACCGTGATCTCGCAGGTCAAGTCGGTCGTCGAGCCCATCCGCGAGCGTAACCCCGAGGTCTTCGAGCATCTGTCCTCGGCCGGCGTCGAGCTGCTCGCCGCCTACCGCTCGGTCGTCGCGGGACACGAAACCCGGTGGACCGCCAAGGACACCGCCGCCGGACACCGCGCTTCCGAGACACCGCCCGACGCATCCACCGGCTCATCCAGTGAGCACATCGACCTCGACTGACCTCCCCTCCGGTACGGTTGGCTGAAGCGGGGATCGACCGAAAACTGAGGGACACATGGGACTCACCATCGGCGTCGACATCGGCGGCACAAAGATCGCGGCCGGCGTAGTCGATGAGGACGGCTCGATTCTTGAGACGTGCAAGGTGCCGACCCCGGCGACCCCCGAGGCAGTCGTGGACGCCATCGCGGACGCGGTGCGCAAGGTCAGCACCGGCCATGAGGTCGACGCGGTCGGCATCGGCGCGGCCGGCTACGTGGACGACAAGCGTGCCACCGTGCTCTTCGCCCCGAACATCAACTGGCGGCACGAAGCGCTCAAGGACAAGGTCGAGCAGCGCGTCGGCCTCTCCGTCATCGTCGAGAACGACGCGAACGCGGCGGCGTGGGGCGAATACCGGTTCGGCGCGGGCCAGGGTCACGACGACGTCGTGTGCATCACCCTCGGCACCGGCCTCGGCGGCGGCATCATCATCGGCGGCAAGCTGCACCGCGGCCGGTTCGGTGTGGCGGGCGAGTTCGGCCACGTACGGATGGTGCCGGACGGACTGCTGTGCGGCTGCGGCAGCCAGGGCTGCTGGGAGCAGTACGCCTCCGGGCGCGCTCTCGTCCGCTACGCGAAGCAACGCGCCGCGGCCACGCCGGAGAACGCGGAACTGCTGCTCTCCCTCGGCGACGGCGACCCCGACACCATCGAGGGCAAGCACATCAGCGAGGCCGCGCGGGGCGGTGACCCGGTAGCGATCGACTCGTTCCGTGAGCTGGCCCGCTGGGCGGGCGCGGGCCTGGCCGACCTGGCCTCGCTCTTCGACCCGTCGGCGTTCATCGTCGGCGGCGGGGTCTCGGACGAGGGCGAGCTGGTGCTCGACCCGATCCGCAAGTCCTTCCGCCGCTGGCTGGTGGGCGGCCAGTACCGACCGCATGCCCAGGTGCTCGCCGCGCAGCTCGGCGGCAAGGCAGGACTGGTCGGCGCCGCCGACCTGGCCCGTCAGGGCTGACGACCGTGCTCGCGGACCTGCCGCCCTCGACCACCGAGCCGGGTGACTCGGCGGTGGTCCGCGTGCTCAGTTACAACATCCGCTCCATGCGGGACGACAGGGGGGCGCTCGCCCGGGTCATCCAGGCCTGCGCCCCCGACCTCGTCCTGCTCCAGGAAGCGCCGCGCTTCTTCCGCTGGCGCAAGGCCGCCGCCTGGCTCGCCCATGAGACCGGCCTGGTCACCGTCACCGGCGGCGCCACCGCCGCGGGACCGATGATCCTCTCCTCGCTGCGCGCCCATGTCGAGCGCACCGAGGACATCCTGCTGCCGCGTACCCCCGGCCTGCACCAGCGCGGTTTCGCCACCGCCGTCGTACGGATCGGCGGCGCCCGGCTCTCCGTGCTCAGCTGCCATCTCAGCCTCAGCGCGGCGGAACGCGACGGACAGTCCGCGCTGCTGCTGGAACGGCTCGCCGGGATGGGCGAGCCGTATGCCGTGGCCGGCGGCGATCTCAACGACCATCCGGACGGCCGTGCGTTCGGCCGGCTGTCGGCGGAGCTCCAGGACGCCTGGGCCACCAAGCCGTGGGGCGGCGAGTTCACCTCGGTACCGGACCGCCCCTACCAGCGCATCGACGCGATCTTCGCGACGCAGGGCGTCGAGGTGCTGGGGTGCGGGGTGCCGCAGGGTCTTCCCGGTGTCGAACCGGCGGACCTGGTGGCCGCCACCGACCACCTGCCGCTGCTGGCCGCGTTCCGGATCCCGGCGTCGGCCCCTTCGGTCGTCCCCAGCGGCTGAACCGCGCGGGAAACGGCCCGGTCAGACGACCGCGCCGCCGCCGGGCAGCTCGTCGTCGTCCTCGCCGGTGCGCAGCCGCGTGACGAGGGTGCAGAAACCGCCGACGAAGCCGCCGACGCCCAGCGTCATGACCCACCAGGTGATCTCCTGCTGGAGCAGGATGAACACGATCAGCAGCAGCGGCCCGCCCAGTACCGCGAGCCAGGCGAACTTGGTCGTGACATCGGCCTGCGGAAGGGGCGGGGGCTCCGGCGGTACGTAGTGGCCCTCGTCCTCGTCCTCATGGGCCGTGTAGTCGCGCGGGCCGTGGATCACTGGGTGGACGACGATGCTGCGGGTCGGCGGGCCGGACCCGTCGTCCGGGTCGTCGTCACCGGCCCGGTCGTCGGGCCGGGCGGGCGAGAGGTTCTCGGCATCGGGCCAGGAGGCGGTGCCCGGCTCGGGCTCGTCGTCGAAGCCCGCGACCAGCTCGGCCCAGGCGGCGTCCTCGTCCAGCGGCGGAGGGGCCGCCCCGTCGGCGGTGTCCGCGACGGCCGGCTCGGAGGCGTCGGGAGCGGTCTCGTCGGGAACCTGGTCCTCCTCGCGCTCAGCCACTGGCCGTCACCTCCTTGTCCACCGCGGGCGCCAGGCGCCGGATGAATCCGTAGGACTCCTCGAAGATCTGTTCCGCGTCATGGTCCAGCGTCGCCACGTGGTAGCTCCGCTCCAGCACGATCTCGGTGACGTCGCTGGAGGAGACCTTGCTGAGGACGACCGCGGTGTTCGACGGGTGGACCACATGGTCCACCCGGCTGTGCAGCAGCAGCAACGGCTGCGTGACCTGCGGCAGCCCCGCTCTGACGAGCTTCCAGAAGCGGCTGAGGGAGTACACGGCGTGCAGCGGCGTCCGGTCGTAACCGACCTCCAGGCCGCCCTCCTTGGCGATGTCGCTGGTGATGCCCGGCACCGACGGCACCAGATGGCGCAGCACCGGAACCGCCTTGATCTGGTGGCTGTCGGCCTTGACCGAAGGATTCACCAGAACGATGCCGCTGATCGAGTGGCCGTGCAGCGCGGCGAGCCGCAGCGTCAGGGCGCCGCCCATCGACATGCCGCAGACGAAGACCTGCGAGCAGCGGGCCGTCAGCTCGCGCAGCGCGCGGTCGACCTCGGCGTACCAGTCCTGCCAGCCGGTCTGCTGCATGTCCTGCCAACGGGTGCCGTGGCCCGGCAGCAGCGGCACGGACACGGTCAGGCCGCGGGCCGCCAGATACTCGCCCCAGGGGCGCATGGACTGCGGTGTGCCGGTGAATCCGTGACAGAGCAGGACGCCGATCTCGCCACCGTCGTGGCTGTACGGCTCGGCTCCGGGCATGAGCGGCACCGTGGGACTCCTGTTCGCCGCGGGGAGGGTGGCAGGAGTTCAGCGTACGCGGCCCGCATACCCCCCGGTAAGCCCCGTCGCGTGGACGCGGGGAGTGCCGGGGGTCGAACTGGCGTTAAGGTCTTTGCGTCAGCTACAGGAGGTCCTCGGTTGTTCTACGGCGCGATGAAGCTCGCGATCGGTTCGCCGCTCAAGCTCGCCTTCCGCCCCTGGGTGGAAGGCATCGAGAACATCCCCAAGGAGGGGCCGGCGATCCTTGCCAGCAACCACCTCTCCTTCTCGGACTCCTTCTTCCTCCCCGCGATGCTCGACCGGCCGGTCACCTTCATCGCCAAGGCGGAGTACTTCACGTCCCCGGGCGTCAAGGGGAAGCTGACGGCCGCCTTCTTCAAGGGCGTCGGCCAGCTCCCGGTGGACCGCTCCGGCGCGCGCGGCGCCGGCGAGGCCGCGATCAACAGCGGGATCCAGGTGCTGGAGCGCGGTGAGCTGTTCGGCATCTACCCCGAGGGCACCCGCTCGCCCGACGGCCGGCTCTACCGGGGCAAGCCCGGCGGTCTGGCCCGGGTGGCGCTGGCCTCCGGAGCGCCGGTGATCCCCGTCGCGATGATCGACACCGAGAAGGTGCAGCCGCCCGGCAAGGTGCTGCCCAAGGTCTCGGTGCGTCCCGGCATCCGGATCGGCAAGCCGCTCGACTTCAGCCGCTACCACGGCATGGAGGGCGACCGCTTCATCCTGCGCTCGGTGACCGACGAGGTCATGTACGAGATCATGAAGCTGTCCGGCCAGGAGTACGTGGACATCTACGCCACCGCCGCGAAGCGCCAGATCGCGGAGGAGGCCAAGCGGCAGGCCGAGCTGGAGAAGTCCGAGAGGGCCGAGCGGGAAGCCGCCGAGAAGGCTCTGCAGGACAAGGGCCGGCCGGCCGGGTCCTAGGCCGGCCGGACGGGCCCCGGGCGGGCCGTCGGGGGAGGGGGAGCGGTGGCGGCGAAGACGATCCGGATGTCCGTCGAGCAGCCGCTGTGGCGTGCGCTGACCGCGTACCGCGTGCTCACCCTCGGCTATGCGCTGGCCCTGTTCTGCGACGCCTACGGGGGGTACCGCCACCCGCTGGTCGGGGCCGGGTACATGGCGGTGCTGACCGTCTGGACGTTCCTCACCCTGGGCCGGGTGCGGTCCGCCGAACGGTGCACCAAGCGCTTCCTCTTCGCCGACCTCACCATCGCGCTGACCGGGATCCTGCTCACCCCCGTCGTCGACACGCATCTGCGGATCGTCGAGGGCACCCCGACGCTGCCGTCCATCTGGACGGCGGGATCCGTCCTCGCCTTCGCGATCAAGGGCGGCTGGCGCTGGGCCGCGGTCGCCTCCATGCTCGTCGGCGTCGCCAACGTCGTCCAGCGCGGCTTCCTGGCCCGCGACAGCCTGCACAACGTTCTGCTGGTGTGGGTGGCGAGCATCGCCATCGGCTATGTCGTCGAGGTCGCCCGCGCCAGCGAGCGGACCCTCGCCCGCGCCCTGCAGATCGAGGCGGCCACCCGCGAGCGGGAGCGGCTCGCCCGGGACATCCACGACAACGTGCTCCAGGTGCTCGCCATGGTCCAGCGCCGGGGCAGTGAGGTGGGCGGCGAGGCCGCGGCGCTCGGCCGGATGGCCGGCGAGCAGGAGTCGGCGCTGCGGGCGCTGGTCTCCGACGGCTTCGTCCCCAACCCCCGCCACCCCGAGAACGCCGCCGCGGTCCGCCGCGGCCGGCTGCTCGCGGCGCTCCGCTCGCGCACCGGCGCCGCCGAGGCCGACCAGGAGGCAGCGGACGCGGCACTCGGCCCCTGCGACGTCCGGGCACTGCTCACGCCCTACGGCAGCTCACAGGTGACGATCTCGGCACCGGGCACCCCGGTGCTGGTCGACGCGTACGCCGCCGCCGAGCTCGCGGCGGCCGTCGGCGCCGCCCTCGACAACGTCCGCACGCACGCCGGGGAACAGGCCCACGCCTGGATCCTGCTGGAGGACGAGCCCGGCGAAATCCTCGTCAGCGTCCGCGACGACGGCCCCGGCATCCCGGAGGGCCGGCTCGCCGACGCCGAACAGGAGGGCCGGCTCGGCGTCGCGCAGTCCATCCGCGGCCGGCTCCGCGATCTCGGCGGCACCGCCACGCTGGTCACCACCCCCGGCCAGGGCGCCGAGGTCGAACTCCGGCTGCCCAAGAAGCGCCCCACGCCCTGAGCTCCGCATCCCGCCGCGTTTGTAGAGTTGCCCCGGCACGGAGATTCGGCCGGACGAGAGGCAGTCACATGGCGGGGGACATGCAACCCGAGCAGGACCACACCGTGAAGGTGATGGTGGTCGACGACCACCCGATGTGGCGGGACGCGGTCGCCCGGGACCTGTCCGAGGCCGGCTACCAGGTGGTGGCGACGGCCGGGGACGGGCCGGAGGCCGTGCGCCGGGCCAAGGCGGCGATGCCCGAGGTGATCGTGCTGGACCTCAACCTGCCGGGGATGTCCGGAGTGCAGGTGTGCAAGGACGTGGTCGCGGACAATCCCGCGCTGCGGGTGCTGGTGCTGTCGGCGAGCGGCGAGCACGAGGACGTGCTGGAGGCCGTGAAGTCCGGTGCCACCGGCTATCTGCTGAAGTCCGCCGGCCGCGACGAGCTCGTGGAGGCGGTCCGCAGAACGGCGATCGGCGATCCGGTCTTCACCCCGGGCCTGGCCGGGCTGGTCCTGGGCGAGTACCGGCGGCTGGCCTCCGACCCCGCCCCCGCGTCCTCGGACGAGCCCGAGGCGCCCCGGCTGACGGACCGTGAGACGGAGGTGCTGCGCCTGGTCGCGAAGGGCCTGAGCTACAAGCAGATCGCGGAACGGCTCGTCATCTCGCACCGCACCGTGCAGAACCACGTCCAGAACACCCTCGGCAAGCTGCAGCTCCACAACCGGGTGGAACTGGTGCGTTACGCGATCGAGCGCGGCCTCGACGGCGAATGACCCCGTTCGCCCCATCCCGCATGTGACCCAAGTCACGCTAGCGTTGCCCGAGTTGGTTCCCGGTAAGGCAATGCAACGCAGTGCTGGCGAAGGGAAGAGTCCATGCGGGTCGGAGTACTGACCGGTGGTGGTGACTGCCCCGGTCTCAACGCGGTCATCCGGGCGATCGTCCGCAAAGGTGTCCAGGAGTACGACTACGGGTTCCTCGGCTTCAGGGACGGCTGGCGGGGTCCCCTCGAAGGCGACACCGTGCCGCTCGACATCCCCGCCGTGCGGGGCATCCTGCCGCGCGGCGGCACCATCCTCGGTTCCTCGCGCACCAATCCGCTCAAGGTCGAGGACGGTATCCGCCGGGTCAGGGAGAACCTCGCCGCCTTCGACGTCGACGCGCTCATCGTGATCGGCGGCGAGGACACCCTGGGGGTGGCCGCGACCCTCTCCGACGAGCACGGCATTCCGTGCGTCGGCGTTCCCAAGACCATCGACAACGACCTGTCCGCCACCGACTACACCTTCGGCTTCGACACGGCGGTCAACATCGCCACCGAGGCGATCGACCGGCTGCACACGACTGCCGAATCGCACATGCGTGTCCTCGTCGTCGAGGTGATGGGCCGGCACGCCGGCTGGATAGCCCTGCACTCGGGGCTGGCCGGCGGGGCCAACGTCATCCTCATCCCGGAACAGCGCTTCGACGTCGAGCAGGTCTGCGGCTGGGTGGAGAGCCGGTTCAAGATCCGTTACGCGCCCATCGTGGTCGTCGCGGAAGGCGCCATGCCCAAGGACGGGGACATGGTGCTGAAGGACGGCACCCTGGACTCGTTCGGCCATGTCCGGCTCTCCGGCGTGGGCGAATGGCTCGCCAAGGAGATCGAGAAGCGCACCGGCAAGGAGGCCCGCACCACGGTGCTCGGGCACGTCCAGCGCGGTGGAACGCCCAGTGCGTTCGACCGCTGGCTGGCCACCAGGTTCGGGCTGCACGCCATCGACGCGGTACGCGACGGGGACTTCGGGAAGATGGTCGCGCTGCGCGGTACGGACATCGTCCGGGTGCCGATCGCGGAGGCCACCGCCCGGATCAAGACCGTCGATCCGAAGCTCTACACGGAGGCCGGGGTCTTCTTTGGCTGAACCTTGAACATCGCGGAAACATTGCTGCTTGCAGCGGACGATCAGTGCGCCTTATTCTCCGTCCACCCGGCTTGTCCGGCCGCTTCGTTTTCCCCCTTTGAGCACATGAGGAGCGCCCGGTATGACGGGTGTGACGAACAGGTGGCGCACACCTGTACTGGCGGTCGCAGGCGGCACCGCATCGGGCAAGTCAACCCTTGCCGAGGCGCTGTCGCTGCACCATCACGAGACCATCGGTCTGATCCACCTCGATGACTTCTACGTGCCCGCGCACGACACCGTGCGCGGGGTGCGCACGGTCAGCGCGAGCGGGTCCGAGGTCCTGGACTGGAACCATCCCGGCTCGATCGACGAGCTCGCGGTGGTCGCGGCGATCGAGGCCGCGGCCACTTCGGGCCGGCACCGGCTGGTCGTCGTCGAGGGCCTGTTCGCCCTCACCCTGCCGTCGGTCGCCGGCCGGGCGACCTGGCGGGTGTACGTCGACACCCCCGACGACATCCGGCTGGCCCGCAAGATCCTCCGCAAGATCGACGTCCAGCGGCAGGACCCGCGGCTGTCGCTGCTGAACTACCTGGAGACCGGGAGGGAGCGGCATGCCGCGCATGTCGCCCCCTCCCGGGCCCTGGCCGACCTGGTGGTCGACGGCACCGCCGACGAGTTCCGGATGATCGCCGAGGTCATGATGCTGGTCGGCCCCGTCCTCGCCGACCCCGTGCTGGACGCCTCGGCGTTCAGCGAGACGGCGTGAGCACGGCCGCCAGCAGCTCCGCCGCGATCGCGGTGCCGTTCAGGGTGAGCACCGACTCGGGGTGGAACTGCACGCCCGCGAACCCCGGCCCGCGCATCGCGTGCACATCGCCGGTGACCGGGTCGCGGCTCAGTTCCACCCGGTGGGTGGCGAGCTCCTCGGCGGTCGCGTCGTCGCAGCGCGCCGTGAAGGTGTTGTAGAACCCGACGGTCTCCGGCCGGCCGAAGAAGTCGATGTGCTCCTGGGCGCCCTGGAAGGGGACGTCCTTGCGCACGATGTCCAGCCCCAGCTCCGCCGCGAGCAGCTCCTGGCCCAGGCACACCCCGAGCAGCCCCTGCCGGTGACCCCTGACCAGGTCGGCGGCGAGGGTGCGCAGGAAGCGCATCTTCGGGTCGGAGGCGTCGGCCGGATTGCCGGGGCCGGGACCGAGCACGACCGGACCGTCGTGGGACAGCGCCGCGTCCCGCAGGCCCGGCTCGTCGTAGCGCCGTACGGTGACGCCCAGCCCGGACGAGCGCAGCACATGCGCGAGCATCGCGGTGAAGGTGTCCTCCGCGTCGATCACCAGCGCGTGCGCCGACAGCGCGAGCCGGTCGGCCGGGGACGGCTCGACCTGCATCCGCAGCCAGAACGGCGCCAGATTCGCCCGCCGGGCGTCCAGCGCGGCCCGCACCCTGATGTCGTCGGCCAGCCGGTACGCGGGTTCGGGCGCGCGCTCGGGGGCCGGCCGCACACCGAGCGCGGTGAGGACCCCGGCCGCCTTTGCGTGCGTCTCGGCGACCTCGCCGCGCGGGTCGGAGTGCCGGACCAGCGTCGCGCCGACCGGCACCTTCAGCTGCCCGCCGGGGTCGATGTCCGCGGTCCTGATCAGGATCGGCGAGTCCAGCGTCCTGGTCCCGGCCGCGTCCCGCCCGATCAGGGCCAGCGCGCCCGCGTAGTAGCCGCGCCCGCCCGCCCGTCGCCCACCACCACCCTTGTTCTGAAGCGCTTCGCGCCCACCCTCCTGATCTTCGTACCGCTCGATGACGCGGCAGGCGTTCTGCACCGGCGAGCCGGTGACGGTCGCGGCGAACATCGTCTCGCGCAGCACGTCCCGTACGTCCATGGTGGTGCGGCCGCGCAACTCGTACTCGGTGTGCGCGAGGTGGGCCATCTCCTTGAGCCGCGGCCCGACCACCACACCGCCGAGGTCGCCGACGGTGCACATCATCTTCAGTTCCTCGTCGACCACCATCGTCAGCTCCTCCACCTCCTTGGGGTCGTGGAGGAAGGCGAGCAGCCCCTCGGGGTCCGGCCCGGTGACGGGATAGCGGTAGGTGCCGCTGATCGGGTTCATCACGACCGTGCCGCCCGCCATCCGCACATGCACCTCGGGGCTGGCGCCCACCAGCGTGCGGTCCGGGGTGTGCACGACATACGTCCAGTACGCGCCGCGCTCACCGCTGAGCAGCTTCCGGAACAGGGCGAGCGCGGAGCCCGGCCCGTAGCCCGCGATCTGCCCCCGGAACGTCCGCCGGATCACGAAGTTGGCGCCCTCGCCGCGGCCGATCTCGTCCTCGATCACCCGCTCCACGATCCCGGCGTAGGTGTCGTCGTCCACGTCGAACGCACCGTCGTCGACCGTCACCTCCTGGTCCGGGAGCGCGGCGAGGACGTCCGCCAGCGGCAGCTCGTACGTCTCGTCGGGCCGCAGCACGGCCAGCGGCGTCCCGTCGTCCCGCACGTCGAAGCCGCGTTCGCGGATCTGCCGGAACGGCACCAGCGCGAGCGCGTCCAGCGCCGGGCCGGCACCCGGTGCACCGTCCGGCAGGGTGATGTCCCGCAGCCGGCCGGCCTCGGTGACCGGCCCGAGGAGCACTTCGACGAGGTCGGCGTCGCGGCCCGGGGTGCGGCGGCGGAGCAGGGCGAACGGTGGGCAGCCGGGGGAGAGCAGCCGCTCGACGAGGGCGGTGGCGGTGGTTTCGGTGCCGGGGACGGGATGCACGGCGGGTCCTTCCGATGATCGGGACAACGGAGGGAGCGGCCGGGAAAACAGAAAAGGCCGCCCCTTGGGCGGCCTTCGCGGTGAGTCGTTACGTACGCGCGATGAGGTGGGCCGCCGGTTGAGCGGGCCACCACCAGTTGGTGTGCTGTTGCGCGAACATGGTCGGAACCCTAACGCACGGTGGACGGCGCCGTGGGGCTCGTCTCATCTCGTCTCATCCAATGGGCGGCGTCGGATTCCGCGTGTCGTCACCCCGTAGTGTGGTCGTGTGACCGTGAACGCTAACCCCGCAGCCGGTGGAAACACCTGGCGATCCCTTCCCGCGGCGCAGCAGCCCGAGTACCCCGACTCCGAGGCGCTGCGCACTGTGCTCGCGGAGCTCGAGTCGTATCCGCCTCTCGTCTTCGCCGGCGAGTGCGATCAGCTGCGTACCCGCCTGGGGGCTGTCGCCCGCGGCGAGGCGTTCCTGCTGCAGGGCGGCGACTGCGCCGAGGCCTTCGACGCCGTGTCCGCGGACCAGATCCGCAACAAGCTCAAGACGCTCCTGCAGATGGGCGCGGTGCTGACGTACGCGGCTTCCGTGCCGGTCGTGAAGGTGGGCCGGATCGCCGGCCAGTACTCCAAGCCGCGCTCCAAGCCGACCGAGACCCGCGACGGCGTGACCCTGCCGACGTACCGCGGTGACTCGGTCAACGGCTTCGCCTTCACCGAGAAGGAGCGGGTCCCGGACCCCGAGCGGCTCAAGCGGATGTACAACGCGTCCGCCTCGACGCTCAACCTGGTGCGGGCCTTCACCACCGGTGGCTACGCGGACCTGCGCCAGGTGCACGCCTGGAACCAGGACTTCGTGAAGTCCTCGCCGTCCGGCCAGCGCTACGAGGCGCTGGCCCGCGAGATCGACAACGCGCTGAACTTCATGGCGGCGTGCGGGACCGACCCCGCCGAGTTCCGGACCGTGGAGTTCTACGCCTCGCACGAGGCGCTGCTGCTGGACTACGAGTCGTCGCTGACCCGCGTCGACTCGCGGACCGGCTCGTTGTACGACACGTCGGGCCACATGGTGTGGATCGGCGAGCGCACCCGGCAGCTCGACGGGGCGCACATCGAGTTCGCCTCGAAGATCCGCAACCCGATCGGCATCAAGCTCGGCCCGACGACGACGCCCGAAGAGGCGCTGACGTACATCGACCGGCTGGACCCGGACCGTGAGCCGGGCCGGCTGACGTTCATCGTCCGCATGGGCGCCGACAAGGTCCGCGACAAGCTCCCGACGCTGGTCGAGAAGGTCACGGCCTCGGGCGCGCAGGTGGCGTGGGTGACCGACCCGATGCACGGCAACACCTACGAGGCGGCGTCCGGCCACAAGACGCGGCGCTTCGACGACGTGCTCGACGAGGTCAAGGGCTTCTTCGAGGTCCACAAGGGCCTCGGCACCCACCCGGGCGGCATCCACGTCGAGCTGACCGGTGACGATGTCACCGAGTGCGTGGGCGGCGGCGACGAGATCTTCGTCGACGACCTGCACCAGCGCTACGAGACGGCCTGCGACCCGCGGCTCAACCGCAGCCAGTCGCTGGACCTGGCGTTCCTGGTCGCGGAGATGTACCGGGGCCAGTAGTCCTGGCGGACGGCCGGCAGACGGCACAAGGGGCGCGGATCACACAGATCCGCGCCCCTTGCCGCTTTTCACCTACGGACGCGCCGGGTAAGGTAAGGGTAACCTCAGCCCAGGCGCCCGAGAGGGGTGAACCGCGTGTACGTGTGCTCTTGCTTCGGCATCACCGAGCAGCAGGTCAAGCAGCACGCGGATTCCGGCGCCTGCAGCCCCCGCAAACTCGCCTCGGCCTGCAAGGCCGGCACCGACTGCGGGTCGTGCGTCAAGCGCATCCAGGCACTGCTCGGCCGTACGGCGACGCCTGCGGCTGAGCCTGCGACGGCGAAGCTGGCCGCCACCGAATCCACGATGGCCGAAGCGGCCTGAACTTTCGCCGGGGCCGGGGGCCGGGCCCTCCGCCGGTCAGCTCTCCGGTTGCTCGATGAGCTGGGCGATGTAGAGCGGCTCGCCCAGCTTCTCCACCAGTTCGAGCTGGGTGTCGAGGTAGTCGATGTGGTGCTCCTCGTCGGCGAGGATCGACTCGAAGATGTTCGCCGAGGTGATGTCGCCCTTGGTCCGCATGACCTCGATGCCGCGCTTGAGGCGGTCGATGGCCTCGACCTCGACCTGGCGGTCGGCCTGGAACATCTCGGTGACCGTCTGGCCCACCCGCACATGGAACAGCCGCTGGTAGTTCGGCAGGCCGTCGAGGAAGAGGATGCGGTCGGTCAGCAGTTCCGCGTGCTTCATCTCGTCGATGGATTCCGAGCGGGTGTATTTCGCGAGCTTCGTCCAGCCGAAGTTCTCCTGCATCTTCGCGTGCAGGAAGTACTGGTTGATCGCGGTCAGCTCTGCGGTCAGCTGTTCGTTGAGGAACTCGATGACCTCGGGGTCGCCCTGCATGGCAACGCCGTCCTTCCAAAGGGAATCGACAAGATGGCCGCATCTTTGCACTGCGGGCACGGCTGATCCAGTAAGTGCACGCTTACATCCGGTGGGGACCGGCGGTCCCGAATCGGGCGTAGCCCGGTCAGAAGCACTGGGTCCGGTCTGTCACCATGGAGTCATGGGTCAGTCCGAAAGCCGTGCGGGAGAGCTTCCCCCGGGGCAGCGGCTACAACGGGGCTGGCCGGTCACCCACTACGGTCCCGTGCCGCGTTTCAAGCCGGACCGGTGGGAGTTCCGGGTCTTCGGGAACACGGCCGACGGGGACAAACACTGCTGGAACCACGAGGAGTTCTCGGCGCTGCCGTACTCGATCGTGAAGGCCGACTTCCACTGCGTGACGAAGTTCAGCATGGTCGGCATGGAGTGGGGCGGGGTCTCCGCCGCGACGGTACTGCGGCTCGCGCCACCGGCGCCCGGCGTCACGCACGTGATGGTGTGGGCGGAGTACGGCTTCAGCTCGAATCTCCGGATCGAGGACTTTTCCGACGACAAGTCGATATTCGCCACCCACAAGGGTGGCGAACCGCTGACCGCGGAGCACGGTTTCCCGGCCCGGCTGGTGGTCCCGCACCTTTACGCCTGGAAGGGGCCCAAATGGGTCAGGGGCGTGGAGTACATGACCGCCGACCGCCGCGGCTTCTGGGAGGAGCGCGGCTATCACAACGTCGGCAGCCCCTGGTCGGAGCAGCGCTACTCCTACCAGGAGGAGCCGGGGGACGGCCCGGAGCTCTGACCGGCGGTCCGCCCGTATACCCCTATGGGGTACTCCCGTAAGGGGTTATCCGTCCTGCGGACCGTCCCTCAGCGCCTTCAGGAGCGCCACGTCCGTGGCATGGCCCTCGGGCCCGCCCGGTGTCTCGATGATCAGCGGGACCCCGGCGGTGGCGGGGTGGTGGAACAGCTCGCGGAACGGTTCGGCGCCGATGTGGCCGGCCCCGATGTTCTCGTGCCGGTCCTTGTGGGCGCCGCTCACGTCCTTGGAGTCGTTGGCGTGGATCAGCCGCAGCCGCCCCTCGCCGACGGTGTCCACCAGCTCGTCGAGCAGCAGCTTCATCCCGCCGGGCGCCGCCATGTCGTGCCCGGCCGCGAAGGCGTGGCAGGTGTCGAGGCAGACCCCCAGCTTCGGGTGCCGGTCCAGGGCGTCGGCGTACGGGCCCAGGTCCTCGATCAGCGAGCAGAGCGAGGCGCCCTGGCCCGCCGTCGGCTCCAGCAGCAGCCACGGGTCGTCGTCGTGCGTGAGCTCGTCCAGCAGCGGCAGCATGTGCTCCCGCACCTGTGCCAGAGCCGCCGAGCGGGGCCGCCCGCCCGTCGCTGACCCGGTGTGCACCACCACGCCCAGCGCGCCGATCTCCCGGCCCCTGCGCAGCGAGTGGCGCAACGACTCCACCGACTTCTCGACCGTCGCCGCGGTGTCCGAGCCGAAGTTGATCAGGTACGGGGCGTGGACGTACGCGGGCACCGATGTGGCGGCGCGGCCCGCGCGGAACAGCTCGTCCTGCCGCGGATCGCCGGGCGGGGTGGCCCAGCCGCGCGGGTTGGCCACGAAGACCTGGACGGCCTCGGCCGTCAGCCGCTCGGCGTTGGCCAGCCCGACGGTCGCGAGGCCGCCGGCCACGTGCACATGGCCGCCGACGGGATTGCGGTTCACCGCACCCACACGGTGATCGTGGCGCCCTTGGGCGCCTGCCCGCCCCTTCCGGCGACTGGCTGAACACGGTGTCGCCGAAGAACGCGTGCATCACCCGGATGTCGAAGCCCGCGTCCTTGAGGATCTGCTTGGCCTCGCCCGCGCTCCTGCCCTTCACATCCGGCACCGGGAAGAGCTGCTGTCCCTGGGAGATCGTGATCGTGACGGTGTCGCCCTCGCCCGCCTGGGCGCCCTTGCCGGGGGTCTGGAGGGCCACCTTGTCCTTGTCGGCCACGTCCGAGAAGACCTTCTCCGGGGCGAGCACGACGGTGAGTCCGGCGTCCTGCAGCGCCTGCTGGGCGTCGGCGACCGAGTCCCCGATCACGTCGGGGACGTCCACCGCGGCGCCCTTGCTGACGACGATCGACACGACGGCGTCCGGCGAGCGCTTCGTACCGGCCGGCGGGTCCGTGGAGATCACGGCGCCCTTGGGCACGTCCTCCGTGAACTCCTGCGTCACCGTGCCCGGCGTCAGCGCCGCGCCCTTGATCTGCTCCTGCGCCACGGCCAGCGTCTTGCCGGTGACATCGGGAACGTGGACCTCCTGCGGCCCCTTGGACACCGTCAGCGTGACGTCGGCGTTGTTGCGGACGCGCCGGCCCGGTCCGGGATCGGTGGAGATCACCTGGCCGCGGGGGACGGTGAGGCTGAAGGAGGTGGTGACCTTCGTGTGCAGCCCCGCGTGGTCGAGCCTCTGCTGGGCGTCCGCCTGCGGCAGCGCCAGGACGGCCGGGACCTTGGTGAACTGGCCGTCGCTGATGTACCAGACGCCGGCCCCGACCCCGAGGATCAGCAGCGCCGCCACGATCACCGCGAGCACACCGCGCCGCGGTCCGCGCCGGGGCGGACGGTGCCCCGCCGGTCCCGACGGTCCCGGGGAGCCGGCCGGCACCGGCGGCAGCGGAGGCGGAAGCTGCAGAACGCTCGTGCGGTTGAGCTCCTCCTCGGCCGGCAGGACCGGCCGGGCGATGACGCTGGTCTGCTCCTCGTCGCCGCCCGGCGCGCCGGGCGAGTCCTTCTGCCAGCCGGTGCCCGGAACGGCGTCCTGCGGCTCCTGCGCGTCCCGCACCGCCCGCGGCGGCACCAGGTCCAGCTGCTCCTGGCTCAGCGCCTGACGGGTGGTGTGCAGCTGCGCGAGCAGCTCCACGGCGTCGGCGGGGCGCAGCTGCGGGTCACGCGCGGCGGCCCGGCCGACCAGCGCGTCCAGCACGGGCGCCAGCCCGGGGACCGCCTCGGACGGCGGGGCGATGTCCTCGTTCAGCACATGGAAGATCACCTGCATCGGCGTGCCGCCGGTGTGCGGCTTCCCGCCGGTCAGCATCTCGTACAGCAGCACGCCGCAGGCGTACACGTCGGTGCGCTGGTCTATGGTGCCGTGCTCGATCTGCTCCGGCGCGAGGTACGAGACCGTGCCCAGCACCGAGCCGGTCGTCACGCTGGTGTTGGTGTCGACCGCCCGGACCAGGCCGAAGTCCACGACCTTCACCCGGCCGTCGTCGCCGATCAGGACGTTCTCCGGCTTCACGTCCCGGTGGATGAGCCCGGCCCGGTGCGCGGCGCCGAGCGCGGCCAGCACCGGCTCGAGGATGTCCAGTGCGGCACGTGGCTGCAGGGCGCCGCGCTCGCGCAGCACGTCGCGCAGCGTGCAGCCCGCGATGTACTCCATGGCCAGGTACACGAACGTGCCGTCCGTGCCCTGGTCGTACACGCCGACGACATTCGGGTGCGCCAGCCGGGCCACCGCCTTGGCCTCACGGATGAAGCGGTCGACGAAACCGGCGTCGGCCGCCAGCCCGGGGTGCATCACCTTCAGCGCGAGCACACGGTCGAGGCGGGTGTCCACAGCCCGGTAGACCGTGGCCATACCGCCGACGGCGATGCGCGCCTCGACCCGGTAGCGGCCATCGAGCGTCTGCCCGACGAGGGGGTCCTGCAGGGTCGTATCCACGACACGGAAGTCTACGAGCCGTCGCCGACCCGTCTCGCCGAACACGGCCGTACTGTGTCCCGCCCGTAGCGATCCGGGACGCAACCGTGACCGTCCGCCCCGGTGGGAGCGCTCCAGGCGGCGGACCGGAACCCGGCACGGGACCCGGATCCGCCGGCTGGAGCGGGCCGGGGCTCAGGCCCCGCTGAAGGCGGGCCGCTCGGGATCGAACGCGGCGACGCCCTCGACGGGGGACGACGCGGCGGCGTAGTGCCGGCGGGGGATGCGTCCGGCCCGGAACGCGAGCCGCCCCGCCGCCACCCCGTGCCGCATGGCCCCCGCCATGAGAACCGGCTGCTGGGCGCGGGTCACCGCCGACGCCAGCATGACGGCGGCGCACCCCAGCTCCATGGCGAACGCCGCGTCGGACGCGGTGCCGGCCCCGGCGTCGAGGATGACCGGGACGCCCGCCCGCTCGGTGATCAGCTGGAAGTTGTGCGGATTGCGGATGCCGAGCCCGGAGCCGATCGGCGACCCCAGCGGCATGATCGCCGCACAGCCGACGTCCTCCAGCTTGCGGGCCAGCACCGGATCGTCGTTGGTGTAGGGCAGGACGGTGAATCCGTCGTCGACCAGCGTCTCGGCGGCGTCCAGCAGCTCGACGGTGTCGGGCAGCAGGGTGCGCTCGTCGGCGATGACCTCCAGCTTGATCCAGTCGGTGCCCAGCGCCTCGCGGGCCAGCCGCGCGGTGAGGACGGCCTCGCCGGCGGTGAAGCAGCCCGCCGTGTTCGGCAGGACCCGGATGCCGTGCCTGCCCAGCACGGAGAGCACGGAGCCCTTCGTCGCCGGGTCGAGGCGGCGCATTGCCACCGTGGTGAGTTCGGTACCGGAGGCGAGCAGCGCCTGTTCGAGGATGTCCAGGCTGGGCGCACCGCCGGTGCCCATGATCAGCCGGGAGGTGAACGGGACGCCGGCGATCCGCAGGGTGTCGTCGGCGGCACCGGCCGTGTGCGGGGGGTGCGGCACGGGATCAGCCTCCCTGGACGGCGGTGAGGACCTCGACGCGGTCGCCGTCGGCGAGTGCGGTGGTGGTCCAGCGGCTGCGGGGGACGACGGTCTCGTTGAGAGCGGCGGCGACGCCCGAGGGGCGGCGGTCAGGGAGGCGACGAGCCGGTCGAGGGTCAGGCCCTCGGTGATCTCGCGGGCCTCACCGTTGACGGAGACGGTCATGCGGGCTGCTCCTGAAGCGTGAAGCGTGCGGGGGAGAAGGGCCGGGCCGACTCGGGCACCGAACCCGTCGTGAGCAGCTCGGCCATGATGTCGCCGGTCACCGGGGTCAGCAGCACACCGTTGCGGTGGTGGCCGGTGGCCAGCAGCAGACCGGGCAGCGCGCTGCGGCCGAGCAGCGGGGCGTTGTCGGGGGAGCCGGGGCGCAGCCCCGCGAGGGTCTCGACCAGCGGCAGTTCGGTGAGCCCCGGCACCAGCTCGTGGGCGTCGCGCAGCAGTTCGTAGACGCCGCCCGCGGTGACCGTGGTGTCCCAGCCGAGTTCCTCGCTGGTCGCGCCCACGACGAGCTCGCCGTTCTCGCGCGGCACGAGATAGACATGGCCGCCGCGCACCACGGCCCGCACCGTGCGGGAGAGGAACGGCGCGTAGCCGGGCGGGATGCGCAGCCGCAGGATCTGCCCCTTGACCGGGCGGACCGGCGGCAGTGCGTGCTCGGGGATGCCCGGCAGAACGCCGCTGCGGCTGCCCGCCGCGAGCACGGTCTGCTCGGCGGCGAGCACGGTGCCGTCGTCCAGCACCGCGCCGGTGGCGTGGTCCCTGACGGTCTCGATCCGGGCCACGGAGCTCCGGTGCAGGGCCACACCCGCGAGTTCGGCCGCGCGCAGCAGCGCGGCGGCCAGCCGGCGCGGATCGACCTGGTGGTCGCCGTCGACGCGCAGGCCGCCCCGCACACCGGGCGCCAGCATCGGCTCCAGCCGGCGGCACTCCCGGCCGGACAGCCACTCGGACCGCAGCCCCAGCGATGTCTGGAAGGTGTGCAGTTCGCGCAGGTCGGCGCGGTCGTCGGCGTCCAGGGCGACGGCGAGCGTGCCGCACCGCCGGTAGCCGAGGCCCAGCCCGGTGGCGTCCTCGAGCTCGGCGGCGAAGGACGGATAGCGGCGGGCCGACGCGAGGTTGAGGTCGAGCAGCGTCTGCTCGCCGTACTGCAGCTCGGTGACGGCCGCCAGCATGCCGGCCGCGACGTGTGCGGCGCCGCCGCCCGGCGCCGGGTCGGCGACCGCGGTGCGCAGCCCGCGCTGCGCGGCGCGCCAGGCCGTGACGAGTCCGATGATTCCGCCGCCCACGACCAGGACGTCGTAGCGGTGGCGAGATGGATGCATGAGTGTCCCGCTCCTCCCTTCGCCGGCATGACCCGGATCAGGTTCGTACGGTCGGCGGCCGGTCAGCCGCCCTCTCAGCCCGGTACGTCCGGGCTCCCGCGAGTGCGTTAGCCCCGCCACCCTAGTACGCGGGCCCGAGCAGCGGTAAGGGAGCACGGGGTGGGCGAGAGGGGAGCACGAGACAGGGGGATCGGATTTCGCACTGGTGGCCTGCCGGTAATCATTGGGGCGTTACGGTGATCGTGTGAGCCAGCCAAGCGCCGAGCGCGCAGTGATCGTCGGGGCCGGGATGGCCGGAGTGCAGACCGCTGTGTCGTTGCGGGAACAGGGGTGGCGCGGTGACATCACGCTGCTCGGCGCCGAACCGCACGCACCGTACGACCGCCCGCCGCTGTCCAAGTCCGTACTCCTCGGCACGGCCGAGGGCTCGCCCTTCGACGTGGACTTCAACGGCCTCGGCGTCGAGTTGCTGCTCGGCCGGCACGTGAGCGCGCTGCGCCCCGCGGAACGGCACGTCGTCACCGACGAGGGAACGGTCCGGTACGACCGGCTGGTGCTCGCCACCGGCGCCCATCCGGTGGCACTGCCCGGCAGCGAGGGCATCCCGGGCGTCTTCATGCTGCGCACCCTGGACGACGCCGCCGAGCTGCGGCCGGTGCTCGACGAGAAGCGCGATGTCGTCGTGGTCGGGGCGGGCTGGATCGGCGCGGAGTTCGCCACGGCGGCCCGCCAGGCGGGCTGCGCGGTGACCGTCGTCGAGGCGGCCGACCGGCCGCTGGCCGGAGTCCTGCCGGGCTCGGTCACCGACCACATGCGCGGCTGGTACGCGGACGCGGGCGCCGAACTGATCACCGGGACCGCGGTCGCGGCCGTCGAGCCCGGCGCGGTGCTGCTCGCCGACGGGAGGCGGCTGCGGGCCGGGGCCGTCGTCGTCGGCATCGGCGCCCGGCCGGCCACCGGCTGGCTGGCGGGCTCCGGCGTCGCCCTGGGACCCGACCGCTCGGTGCTGGCGGACGACCGGCTGCGGACCTCCGTCACCGATGTCTTCGCGGTGGGGGACTGCGCGTCCTTCCCGTCCGGGCGCTTCGGCGAGCGGCTGCTCGTCCACCACTGGGACAACGCGGTCCAGGGGCCGCGCGCCGCCGCCGCCAACGTGCTGGGCGGCGACGAGGTGTACGACCCGGTCCCGTACTTCTGGTCCGAGCAGTTCGGCCGTTTCGTGCAGTACGCCGGGCACCACTCCGCCACCGACACCATGCTGCTGCGCGGCGACCTGACGGGGCCCGCCTGGTCCGTCTGCTGGCTGCGGGACGGGGTGCTCGCGGCGCTGCTCGCCGTCGGCCGCCCGCGCGACCTCGCCCAGGGCCGCAAGCTCATCGAACGCGGCGCCCACCTCGACCCGGGCCTCGTCGCCGACCCCGCGGTCCCGCTCAAGACCGCGGTACAGCCCACTCCGGGCAACAGCCCCGCCGGCGTGTAGCGGCCAAAAGCGGGTCTGCGCGGCAATTGTGGTCAAACCGTCAGGCCCGGCGGCGGCGAACCGGTACGCGGGTGCCCGTCGGGGATGGCACGCTTGTCCCGTGACCGAGATCGACGCAAAGATTGATGCCCTCGTACCTTCCTGGCTGAACCTCCCCGAGGTCGCCGAGCGACTGGGTGTGCCCATCACCCGGGTCCGCCCGATGATCAAGGAGAAGCTGTTCCTGGCGATCCGCCGCGGTGAGAACCGGGTCCTGATGGTCCCCGCCGACTTCATCGGCGAGGGAAGCATCGTCAAGGGCCTGCCCGGCCTGCTGACGGTCCTCAAGGACAACGGCTTCAGCGACGAAGAGGCGCTGGAGTGGCTGTTCGCCGCGGACCCGACGCTGCCCGGCACGCCCATCCAGGCGCTGAAGGAGAACCGCGGGACCGAGGTGAAGCGCCGCGCCCAGGCGCTCGCCCTGTAGAGCCGTCCGCCCAGGCCCGTGAGGGCAGCAGGACCCGCCGTACCGAGGGGGAGCGCACCATGACCACGCCGAACACCGTCCGTGAGCGGTTCGCCGACGCCCGGCTGTACCTGTGCACCGACGCCAGGACCGGCCGGGGCGACCTCGCCGAGTTCGCGGACGCGGTGCTGGGCTCGGACGTCGACGTCATCCAGCTGCGCGCCAAGGGGATCGAGGCCCGCGACGAGCTGGACGCGCTCGCGGTCCTGGCCGACGCGTGCCGCCGGCACGGAAAGCTGCTCGCGGTGAACGACCGGGCGGATGTCGCGCACGCGTCGGGCGCGGACGTGCTGCACCTGGGCCAGGGCGACCTGCCGGTATCCGCCGCCCGGGCGATCCTCGGCGAGGACGTGGTCATCGGACGGTCCTGCCACGCGGAGTCCGAGGCGGCGGCCGCCGCCGTGGAGCCCGGCGCGGACTACTTCTGCACCGGACCGGTCTGGCCCACCCCGACCAAGCCCGGCCGGCACGCGCCCGGCCTGGACCTGGTGCGGTACGCGGCCTCGCTGGAGACCGGCCGGCCCTGGTTCGCGATCGGCGGGATCGACCTGACCAACGTCGAGCAGGTGCTGGAGGCCGGGGCCCGGCGGATCGTCGTCGTCCGGGCGATCACCGAGGCCGACGACCCGGCCGCGGCGGCGGCCGCCCTGGCGAAGATCGTCACCTCGTACGACGGCTGAGCGCTCCCCCCGCTGCGCGCCCGCAACCGCCCGGTCACGCTCTGACCGATCGTGATCGGCCACCGGGTGTCCGACAGGCGTCCACCCCGTACCCCGCGCGTCACCAGCGCGTGTCCAAAGGATGGACGAGGGTGGGGCGCAAGCGGATAAATCGCCCGTCCTGGTTACGGGCGGTCGCGAGGCGCGGATACCCTTCGGGTATGGCCCTTGGGACAGCTTCCACCCGGACCGATCACGCGGTCACCATTCGTGAACTTCTCGCGTCCGGCGAGCGGTCGTATTCGTTCGAGTTCGCCGCGCCGAAGACCGAGAAGGGCGAGCGGACGCTCTGGAACGCCATCCGCCGCATCGAGGCGGTAGGGCCGACCTTCGTGTCCGTGACCTATGGAGCCGGCGGATCGTCCCGCGAGGGCACCGTCCGCGCCACCGACCGGATCGTCTCCGACACCACCCTGACCCCGGTCGCGCACCTGACGGCGGTCAACCACTCGATCGCCGAGCTGCGCAACATCATCGGGCAGTACGCCGACGCCGGGATCCGGAACATCCTCGCGGTGCGCGGCGACCCGCCCGGCGACCCGCTCGGCGAGTGGGTCAAGCACCCCGAGGGCCTGCTGTACGCCGCCGACCTGGTCCGGCTGATCAAGGAGTCCGGCGACTTCTGCGTCGGCGTCGCGGCGTTCACCGAGATGCACCCGCGCTCCACCGACTGGGAGTCCGACACCCGGAACTTCGTCGACAAGTGCCGCGCCGGGGCCGACTTCGCGATCACCCAGATGTTCTTCGACGCGGACGACTACTTCCGGCTGCGTGACCGGGTGGCCGCCGCAGGCTGCACGACTCCGATCATTCCCGAGGTCATGCCGGTCACCAATGTGCGGCAGATCGAGCGCTTCGCTCAGCTGGGCAACGCGCCTTTCCCGCCGGAGCTGGCGGACCGTATCCTCGCGGTGAAGGACGATCCGGCGGCGGTGCGGGCGATCGGCATCGAGTTCACGACCGAGATGTGCCGGCGCCTGATGGCGGAGGACATCCCCGGACTCCACTTCATTACTCTTAACCATTCCACGGCGTCGCTGGAAATCTACGAGAATCTCGGTCTGCACCAGAGGTCGTGACCGCTCGTAAGGTGAGGAAGTGCGGACATGGGCTACACGCTGCTCTACATCGCGTTCGGCGTGGTCGCGCTGTGGCTGCTCGGTGAGGTGCTGCTGCAGTACAAGGCGCGGCTGCGCTGGCGGCTGCTCGCGTTCGCGGGTTTCCTGGGTGTGGTCGGCGGGGTCTCGCTCCGCAACGCGATCGTCATCGCGGTCGGCGCGATCGCGTTCGGCACCGGCCAGACGTTCGTGACGATGTCCTACCGGCAGGGCTTCTCCACCGGCTGGGCGCTCGGCGGCAGCCCCGGCTCCAGCCGCCGCCGGAAGGGCACCCGCGGTGCGGGCGCCGGGGCGGGCGAACCCGTCCTCGAGGTCAGCCCGGTCGAAGAGGTCGCCGAGGGACCCGAGTTGGCGACGGTCTACCAGGCGATGCCGGTGCTCGACGACACCGGCGAGTACGGGATCTACGACGGCCAGTCGTCCTACACCCCCGACCCGTACACCAGCGGTGGCTACGAGGGCTACGGCGCCCAGGGCTACGAGGGCTGGGGCGGTGGCGGCGAGCAGCAGCCGCAGCCCGCGGCGGCGGACGCCTACGCGTGGGGCGGCCAGCAGGACTACGACCCCGCCTACGCGGCTCCCTACCAGGACCCGGGCCAGCAGCAGTACACCCCGCAGTACGACCACGAGTTCGGCTACGACACGCCGCCCGGCGGTGTCTGGGTCCCGCAGCAGCAGTCCGCCGAGCCGCAGTACGACCCGCAGCAGCAGGCGTACATCCCGCAGCAGCCCCAGCAACCGCAGTACGAGCAGTCGCAGTACGCGGATCCGTACGACCCCTATCGCTACTAGGACCCCTACCAGGTCCTGACACCCGCTCTGGGGCGGACAGGCCTCAGCGGCTGCCGCCCGGGCCGCCCGCGATCAGGTCGGCGACGATCGCGCCCGACATGCCGGCGTGCGCCAGGCCGCCGCCGGGGTGGGACCAGCCGCCCACGGAGTACAGCCCGGGGACGGCGGAGCGGTTGGCCGGGTGGAGGTGCAGACCGCCCGCGCCCGCCAGGGCGGGGCCGGGCACCGCGCCGCCCGGGGCGCCGGTCTCCCGCTCGGTGTCGGCGGGGGTGCGCACCGCCCGCCACAACTCCCGCTCGCGCAGACCGGGAACGGCCGCCTCGGCGGCCTTCACCACCCGCTCGGCGAAGCCCGCGGCGGCGCCCGGCGCCGCCCAGTCCACCCCGCCGGCCGTCGTCGCCACGGTGACCTGGAGGGTCACCGCCTCGTGCGACGCGGCGGGGACCGTCGACGGGTCGTCGGGACGCAGCACCGTCACGGTCGGGGAGTCGCAGGGCCCGGCGCCGGAGAAGACGGACTCCCACTCCGCGCGGCCGTCCGCCGCGTGCACCACGGTGCGGTGCGCGGTGCCCGCCGGCCGGGACCCGCGCAGCGCCAGGCACACCACGAACCTGCCGGGCATGCTTCCCGCGGCCCGGGGGCCGGACTCGCCGGGCGCGGGCAGGGGTGCCCCCGCGACCACCGTGTCGGCGTCGATCCGCTGCCCGTCGGCGAGGTCGAGACCGCAGGCCGGGCCGTCCGCCGCGGTCCTGACACCGAGGACCCCGGCGCCGAAGTGGAACTCGACCTTGCGCGCCAGGCACCGCTCGTACACCGCGTCGGCGAGGGCCCGCATACCGCCGCTCACGTACCAGGCGCCGAAGGTCTGCTCCATGTACGGCAGCACGGTGGCGCTCGCCGGGACGGTGCGCGGGTCGAAGCCGTACGCGAGGGCGTAACTCGTCAGCAGGGCGGCCGCCCGCGGGTCGGCCAGCTCGCGTTCGGCGACGGAGGCGAGGGTCGGGGCGCCGCGGCGGAACAGCCCGCGCCGCACGGCGGGGTACGGGTCGCGGCCCAGCGGGGTGGTGTCGGCCGCCAGGGCGTCCTCCAGGAGCGGGCGGCGGGTGGCCTCCCAGACCTCGCGGGCCCGGCCGGTCACCTCGCTCCAGCGCTCTCCGGCGCCGGCGCCGAACGCGCCGTCCAGCGCGCTGATGACGCCGGCGCGGGTGGCGTTGGGCAGCGACACGTCCGTGCCGTCCGGGAAGAGATGGCGGCTCGCCGGATCGACCTGCGTCAGGCCGACGCGGCTCTCCAGCGGCTCCTTGCCGGTCTTGACGAACAGATCGCGGTAGACGGCGGGCAGTTGGAGCAGACCGGGGCCGGTGTCGAAGGTGAAGCCGTCCCTGGCGAACCTTCCGACGGCTCCGCCGTACGTCGCCGAGCGCTCGTAGACCGCCACCCGGTGGCCGCCGACGGCCAGCCGGGCCGCCGTCGCCATTGCCCCCATACCCGCGCCGATTACCGCGATCCGTGCCATGTCAGGGACTGTATCGGGCGGCACCGACAGCGCCGTCCCGCAGGTCGTCTCAGGTCGGCGCGGCCAGCCGCTTCTCCGCGCGCCGGGCCTTCCAGCGGCGCAGGAAGCGGCGGATCCGGGAGAACAGGAAGACGACCGTGATGATGCCGAGCACCAGTAGCGTGCCCGCGATGATCGCGGCGGCGAGCGGGTGGAAGAGCGCGAAGACGATGATCGCGGAGACGCCGAGGTCCTCGGCGAGGCTGAGGACGATGTTGCTGGCCGGTTCCGGCGAGGTGTTGACCGCTATCCGCGTACCGGCCTTGACGAGATGGCTGGCGAGCGCCGTGGAGCCGCCCACCGCGGCCGCGGCCAGCTCCGGCAGCGAGCCGTTCTGCCCGGCGAGCAGCGCCGCGACCACCGCGCCGGCGACCGGGCGGATGACGGTGTGCACCACGTCCCACGCCGAGTCCACGAACGGGATCTTGTCGGCGACCGCCTCGCACAGGAACAGCACCCCGGCCACGATCAGCACATCGGGCCGCTCCAGCGACGCGGGTACCTCGTCGGTGACCCCGGTCGCCCCCATCAGGCCGAGCAGGAACACCACGGCGTAGGCGTTGATCCCGCTCGCCCAGCCGCTGGTGAACACGAGCGGAAGTACCGACATGATCCGGATCGTAGCGAACCGTCCACAGGGGGCGGGGGCGAAACCACGCAGTTATGAGTACCGGTACCTAGACGAAGACTTGAGTAGGAGCGCGGATGGGCGCCGGCCCCCGTTCGGGGGAAGGTAGGGGCACGGACGGGCGCGGTGCCGGTACCGCCGACACGGGGCGGCGGAGCAGGGGCGGCCCGGACGTAACGGGGGTGTACGGGTAGCGCTGTTCTGGCACGGTCCGAAGGGGGATCGGGACGTGCCAGAACAGCGCTCACTCAGGTCCGCTCAGCCATCCCGATCCCGTCATGTCCGCCGGGAGTCGCCGCTGACCCGGCCCTGCAGCAGCCGGGACAGGGCGGAGTGCACGTCGTCGATGCTGCGGTGCGACTGGAACGCCTGCCAGTCCAGGGCGGCGACCAGCACCATCCCGAAGAGCGCGGACGCGGTGAGCGGGACGTCGATCTCGTCGCTGAGCTCCCCGTTGTCCACCGCCTCGCGCAGCACCTTCTCCACCACCGCGACCGCCTCCTGGCGGACCATCATCAGCGTGTCCTGCCAGGCGCGGTTGGTCCGCCACAGCTCGGCGACGTACAGCTGGGTGAAGGACGGGTAGCGGGCGATGAACGCCAGCCCGGCCCGGATCTGCGCGTCCAGCGCGTCGACCCGGGTGCCGCCGCGCGCGGCCACCTCGTCCGCCGCGTCCCGCAGCGAGACGGTGAGCAGCCCGACGCCGTGCTGGAGCAGCTGCTCGAACAACTCGTTCTTGCTGGCGAAGTTGTAGTAGACGGTGCCCTTGGCGACGCCGGCCCGCTCGGCGATCTCCTCCACCGTGGTGGCGGAGAAGCCCTGCTCGGCGATGAGTGTGACGGCGGCCTCGTAGAGCTTCTGCCGCGTGGCCTGACGACGTGCGGTGGTCATGGCGTCGATTGTCCCTGCCCGGGGCGGCCCCGTCTCACAGGGTCAGCTCCGGGTGCAGCCGGTCCACGGTCCACACCTGCTTGGCGCGGGCCGTCAGGGTGGTGAGCGCCAGCGCGGCGCCGGTGAAGGCCAGGAGCACCAGGCAGGCCCGCCAGACCGGCCAGAGGTCGCCGCCGGTGATCAGGTGGCGGAGCCCCTCGACGACGTAGCTCATGGGCAGGAACGGGTGGATGGCACCGAAGAAGCCGGGGCTGGTCTGCACCGGATAGGTGCCGCCCGCCGAGGTCAGCTGCAGCATCAGCATCGCCAGGGTGAGCACCCGTCCCGCCGGGCCGAACCGGGCGCCCAGGAACTGGATGATGGCGGCGAAGCAGGCCGCGGCCAGCAGCAGGAAGCCGATCGTGCCGGCGGCGCGGGCCATCTGCAGCCCGACCACCCAGTGCAGCACCGACATCAGCGCCAGCACCTGTGCCACCCCGACCGCGGCCACCGGCAGCCAGCCGGCCAGCGCTATCCGCCAGGACGCGGCCCCGGCGGCGAGCGCCCGGCGGTTCATCGGCTGGAAGAGCATGTAGCCGACCATCGCGCCGACCCACAGGGAGAGCGGGATGAAGTACGGGGCGAGCCCCTCCCCGTAGTTGGACGCCTGGTGCAGGGACTGCGAGGCGAGCTGTACGGGGTCGGCCATCACCGCGGTGCGCGCGTCGCGCTCCTGGGCGTCGTAGTCCGGGATCTTGTCGACGCCCTCGTGCAGACCGGTGGCGAGCTGCCCGCTGCCGGTGGTGAGCTGCGTCAGACCGGTGGTGAGCCGGTTGCTGCCGGTGGCGAGCTGGTACATGCCGCCGCTGAGGGTGTCGGCGCCCTGGGAGAGGGTGCCGATGCCCTTGTCGAGGGTGTGGGCGCCGCCGGCCGCCGTGTGGGCGCCGGAGGCGACCTGGTGGGCCCCGGTGTTGAGCCGGCCGATGTCCTTCACGGCGCCGTTGATGTCCGAGGACAGATGCGGCGCGGCGGCGGCGAGTTCCTGGGCGTAGTCGTGCAGCTTGCCCAGGTCGGTGGCGAGCTGGTCGAACGACGCGGGACTGCCGACCTGCGCGTTGAGGCGCTCGGCCAGCGTCGCGCCCTCGGCGGTCTTGTCGGCGGCGCGCTTCAGCGCGACGCAGTCGCCGGTGGCGGGGGTCGCGGCGCACTGCTTCGTGTACTGCTGCCGTACGAGGTCGGCGGCGGTCCTGGACGCCTTGGCGGCGTCCGGCGCCAGCGCGGCGATCGTGTCCAGATGGTCCTTGATCGCCTGCGATCCCTCGGCGACGATCCGGGAGGCCTCGCCGATCTCCCGGGTGTGGGCCTTCACGAACGCGATCTTGTCGGAGGCGCCGTTCACCGCGTCCACGAGCCGCTGGGTACCGGACGCGACCTGGCCCGCGCCGGAGTCGAGCGTGGTGAGACCGGTGGCCAGCTCACCGCTGCCCTTCCTGGCGTCCTTGAGACCCGCGGCGAGCCGGCCCGCGCCCTGCTCGGCCTTGCGGATGCCGGAGCCGAGCTCCTTGGAGCCCTGCTCGGCGCTGCCGGCGCCGCCGGCCACGTCGGACGCGCCCTGGGCGGCCTGCTGCGTCTTGTCGTGCAGATCGGCGAACGACACGAAGATCCGGTCGTAGAAGCCGCGCGAGGCGCCGGCCGAGGTGGCGGCCCTGACCTGCGAGAACACACTGCGGGAGATCTGTCCGACGATGTAGTTGTTGGAGTCGTTGGTGCGCACCTGCAGGGCGCCGGTCTCCGGGTGGCTGCCCGAGCTGGACGCGATCCGCTCGCTGAAGTCGGCGGGGATGGTGAGCGTCAGGTAGTACGAGCCGTTCTCCAGGCCCTTCGTGGCGTCGGCGGAGTCCGTCTCCTGCCAGTCGAAGGTGGCCGTGTCGTGCAGCTTGGCGGCGAGTTCGTCGCCCGCCGCGATCTTCTTGCCGCCGGCGGTCGCGCCGCGGTCGGCGTTCACCAGGGCGACGGGGATCTTGTCGAGCCGCCCGTACGGGTCCCAGAAGGACCACAGGTACAGGGCGCCGTAGAGCAGCGGCAGCAGCAGGAGGGCGGCCATGGCCGCCCTCGGCAGCCGGCCCCGGCCGAACTTCTTCAGCTCAAGCGCGGCGAGCTTCGGTGTACGCATCGACGGCCCCCTCTTCGGTCTCTTCGGTCGCATCGGCGGTCAGGTCGGCGGTCGCGTCGGCGGTGGTGCCCTGCGCGGCGGTGCCGGCGGCCCGGGTGGGGACCACCAGCGCGTCCTCCGGCGCCCTGGTGCAGACGCCGAGGACGGTGGTGCCCGCGTCGGCCACCGAGCGCAGCATCGACCAGGCCAGCTCGCGGTCGGTGTCGCCGAGCTTGTGGTCGACGTCGTCGATCCCCAGCACCCGCGGCCGCGGCAGCAGTGCGAGGGCGACGCCCAGCCGCAGTGCCTCCAGCCGTTCCAGATCGCGTACGGCCGTCCGCTCGCCCTTGACCAGCGAGTCCAGCTCGAGTCCCGCGGCCTTCAGAGCCGCCGCCACATCGGCGCGGTCGCGCGCGGCGCGGGAGGCGAACCTGCGCTGCAGCAGCACCCTCTCGCGCAGGTGCTCGGCGACGGTGAGGGCCGGTTCGAGGGCGGAGATGCCGTCGACGGGACCGAGAGCACTGATCCGGCGCACGGCGGGCATGCGCCGGGGGAGCGGGTGTCCGTGGACCTCCGCGTGCCCTTCGGTGGCCTTCATGCGTCCGGTGAGCGCCAGCATCAGGCAGGTGCGGCCGGTGCCCGACGGGCCCTCGACGGCGATCAGCGTGCCGGCGGGCGCGCTGAACGACACATCCCCGAACACCCGCCCACGCGGGCCGCGCAGCCCGTACCCCTCCGCGGTGATCACGAGTCACTCTCCTCTTTTGAACTGACTGGTCAGTACAAAAGATAAGTATGCAGCATCGCGGGGAGGGGCCCGCCGTGGGGGGTGCCGAACACCTGTGCTAAGGGCATATCCGCAGGTCAGGGCCGATTGTCAGTGGTGTGCCCCACTATGTGTCGTACGAAGACAGGAGGCTCGTCATGGCTGCTCACGTAAGCGACATCCATCCCGTGCTGCGCCGTGCGGCGGCTCCGCCCGCCGCGCTCGACCTGCTCACCCAGGCCCACCTCGGACTCGACGAGGCGGCCGTCCTGGAAACCCCCAACGAGCGCTACGCCACCGCCCACCTCGCCGCCCTGCGGACCGCGGCGGCGGTGCTGGCCGTGCGGGGCCGTCCCGAGCCGGGCCCCAGACGGCGACAGCGGATACGCAGCGCCTGGGAGGTGCTGCCCGAAGTCGCGCCGGAGCTCAGCGAATGGAGCGCCATGTTCGAGTACGGCGCCCGCCGCCGGGCCCGCGCAGAAGCCGGCATAGAAGGCGCCGCCACTTGGCGGGACGCGGACGATCTGCTGCGCGCCGCCGGGATGTTCCTGCGCCTGGTGGAACGGATGCTGGTGCTCCAGCCCACCCTGCCCGCGGAACTGCGCGACGGCCTGCCCCCGACCCGGCCCCCGAACCTGCCTCCGGCCCTGCCGCAGCAGAAGGCCAATTGACCGGCCGCCGGGTACCGCACGGATAGAGTGGGGGCGCTCGTTCAAGCCTGTCGTCCGCGAGGAGCCGCCCGCCATGTCCCGTGAAGGAGTGGTGGATCCGATCCGCCCCGAGCGTCCCTTCGTACCGCTGTGGTCTGGGAGGTCCTGCGCGACGCACTGGAGCGGCAGGCCAAGGCAGGCGGCCGCGACGCCGAAGAGCCGCTGGACGTGCTCGACACCGGGGGCGGCACCGGAAACTTCGCGGTGCCCGTGGCGCGCCTCGGCCACCGGGTCACCGTCGTGGACCCGAGCCCGGACGCGCTCTTCGCGCTGGAGCGCCGGGCCGCCGAGGCCGGGGTGACCGACCGGGTCCGCGGCGTCCAGGGCGACACCCACGGCCTGCTCGACGTCGTCGAGCCCGGCAGCTATGACGTCGTGCTGTGCCACGGCGTCCTGGAGTACGTCGACGACCCGGGCGAGGGCGTGCGCAACGCCGTCGGCGCGCTCCGCCCGGCCGGGACCCTGAGCCTGCTGGCGGCCGGCCGCGGCGGCGCCGTGCTGGCCCGTGCCATCGCCGGCCACTTCACCGAGGCCCAGCACGCCATAGGGGACCCGGACGGCCGCTGGGGCGACGGGGACTCGCTCCCGCGCCGCTTCACCGCCGAGCAGCTCACCCACCTGGTCTCCGACGCGGGCCTGCGGGTCGGCGCGGTGCACGGCGTCCGGGTCTTCGCCGACCTGGTCCCGGGAGTGCTGGTGGACACCGAGCCGGGCGCCCTGGAAGCGCTGCTCAAGCTGGAACTGGCCGCCGCGGAGCAGCCCGCGTTCCACTCGATCGCCACTCAACTGCACGTGCTCGCCGACCGCGGCTGACCCGGCCACCGGCCACAGCACCAGGAGTAGTCGGTCACAGGCCGCCCGGTCAGCCGTTCAGGACCGTATGCTGGCATGACGTAACGGCGGACGGGGAATGAAGCCCCCGTCGGATTGGCGTAGTGGGGCGGGTTTCACGGGGGCGAATCCCTGCCTATCCTTGAATAAGGGTCGGACCGGTCGCCCCCGCGACCGACGAGTAGGAGGACTCCGTGCCGCTCTCGGAGCACGAGCAGCGCATGCTCGAGCAGATGGAGCGAGCGCTGTACGCCGAAGATCCCAAGTTCGCGTCGGCGCTTGAGGGAAGCGGGCTGCGCACCTATACCCGGCGGCGCGTCTACCAAGCGGTAGCGGGCTTCCTGGTGGGTATCGCGCTGCTGATGGCTGGAATGATCAAGCAGCAGCCCTGGATCAGTGTGGTCGGTTTCCTCGTCATGCTGGCTTGTGCCGTGCTCGCGGTCACGGGCTGGCGGAAGGCCGGCAAACCCGGTGAGCAGCAGCCCGCCGCAACCACCGGCCGAGGCCACCCCCGTCGCAGGGGCAAGGTCATGGACCGGATCGAAGAACGCTGGCAGCGCCGCAGGGACGGGCAGGACAGCTAGGGCCTGCCCGGCCGCCGCCCAGGCAGAGGGTTCTCAACAGTTTTCCGACGTACGACGAGGGGCGCGGAACCGGAAACCGGTTCCGCGCCCCTCGTCATGCCCCGCTCTAGGACGCCTGCCGTGAAGGGCGCCGGACCGCGTCGGCGGCCCGCCGGACGGCCGCGGACCAGCGCCGCGTCAGCACCGACCACTGCTCCGACAGCCGCCAGATCACCCGTGCGGCCGAACGCGGCAGGAGAACCGCGCGCAGCCGTCCACGCCGCCCTGCCGTCCGGTGCAGCCCGGCCCGTACCTGGTGCACATCCGCCGCCAGCCCGGCCACCGGCCGCGGCCTGGGCGAGTACAGCACCTGCTCCACGGCGGCCGCGACCTGGCCGGCGGCCCGCGCCGCCGCCTCGTCGAGCTCACCCTCCCGCACCAGCCGGGCGGTGGCCCGGCGCGGTGTCTCGGAGTCGTCGGGCAGGATCCCGTAGTCCCACGCGGTGTCGACGAGCTCCCGCCAGGCCGCGAGCGTCCTGGCGCCCTCCGCCAGGCCGTGGCCGCCGCCGAGCCGCCGGGACCGCTCACGGCGGCGCCACAGCAGCGGCAGCAGGGGCACTCCGAGCACCACCAGCGCCAGCAGGGCGATGCCCGCCAGCCGGCCGGCGCTGATCCCGGTGTCGGTCGGTCCGCTGCCCGTGTCCTGGCCGACCGGGGTGCAGTCGCCCAGCGCCTTGTCCTTGACCGAGCAGCTCGCCGAGGCCGAGGCGCCGACGCTCGGCGCCGCCGATTTGCCGGGCTCCGGGACGACCGGACCGCCGCCGGGGCTCGTCGGCTGGTCCACCGTGTAGCTGGGGGCGGTGCCGCGCGACGGCGTGGGCTCGAAACGGGTCCAGCCGACGCCCTCGAAGTACAGCTCGGGCCAGGCGTGCGCGTCCTGCAGTCCCACCGACACGCTGCCGTCGGACCGCGGCCCGTTGCCCGGCGCGAAGCCGACCGCGACCCGGGCCGGGATGTGCAGGGTGCGGGCCATCGCCGCCATGGTGAAGGCGAAGTGGACGCAGAACCCCTGCTTGTCCCGGAGGAAGTTGGCGATCGCGTCGACCCCGGTGCCCGACCGGACCTGCGTGCTGTACCGGAAGTCCCCGGAGTGGAAGTACTTCTGCAGGGCCACGGCCTGCTCATACGGGTTCGCCGCACCGCGCGTCACCTCCAGCGCGGTCCTGCTCACCACCTCCGGCAGGGTGTCCGGGATCTGGGTGTACTCCTGCTTGAACGCGGCCGCTGGATCGGGTGCCGTGGCCAGCTGCGCCGCCGTCGGCTGCACCAGCAGGCTTTTGACCTTGTACTTCACGCCCTTGGTCGTCTGCTTGCGATCGCCGACGACCGTGCGCCCCTCCTGGTCGAACCGCCAGCGGCCGTCGACCGTCAGCTTCTCGACGGGATAGGGGAGCGGCAGCCAGCTCTGCGCGTAGTCACCGTCGGCGGCGACCGAGGTGACGACCTCGGTGGTCTTCACCTCGGGGCCCAGCCCGGCCGGCGCCGGGAACACCTCGGGGATCGCGGTCACCGGGCGTTCCGAGGAACGCCACTGCGTGCCGTCGAACTTGTCGAGCGCGACGATGCGCAGATACATGTCCGTCGTGCTGGGCGCGTTCGTGCGATACGTCAGGACCTCGCGGTTGGTCGGCTGGTTGAGGCTGTCCTGCAGCGCCACCACCGGGTTGACCGACGAGGAGTTGGCACCGCCGAAGCCGGGGCCCGTGCCGGTGCCCGCCGGGTCGAGCAGCCCGCTGCCCAGCGAGGGCAGCACGGCGGGGGCGATCAGCGCGATGCCCAGGGCCATCGCCCCGATCCGGCGGCCGGTGCGGACCGGTGCCACGACCGAGCCCTCGGACCGGGTCCCCGAAGCGCCCGCCCAGCCGGTGGACGGCGGGCCGCCGCCGAAGACCCGGCCCCAGCGCGACAGCCGGTCCCGGCCCTCGGCGAGGAGCAGCAGCAGATAGCCGGCCGCCGCGATCAGGAACCACAGCCAGCGGCTGCCGCTGCCCGCGAGACCGGAGGCGACGGAGTACAGCGCGAGCAGCGGCAGCCCGGCCGGGGCGGCGCTGCCGTACGTCACCGCCAGCGCGTCCACGGCCAGCGCGATCACCAGCACACCGGCGACCAGCAGCAGCCGGATGCCGGGGGTCACCGGCGCGGGGATGGCGAACTGGCTGACGTCCCGCAGGCCGTCGCTGAGCCGGTCGCCGAGCCCAACGAACGCCTTGGGGCCGGGCAGGATGCCGCCCACGGCCTGCTTCGAGACGAACATCATGGTCAGTATCAGCAGGCTGACCAGGGCCTGTGCCAGGACGGTCAGCGGCCTGGCCAGCGGTACCCGCCGGGCCAGCGCGCCGACGCAGGACTGGAGCGTGACGAGGAAGGCCGCCTGGAGGATCCAGCCGGTCGGGGTGGCCAGCGGCAGCAGGGAGCAGGCCGCCATGATCGACGCCGCCGCGGCGCAGACCGTCAGCCGTGCGCGTCCGCTCATGAGCTCGCTCCCGCCTCTTCACGCGAGCGGTACCGGTCCGCCAGCTGCCACAGCGAGGGCAGTCCCTCGCCCGGCGGCACCGGCAGGACCGTCCAGCCGGCCTCGCGCAGCATCCGTACGGCCCGCCGGGCACCGGCGTCCGCAGCCGTGCCCGGACCGTCCTCGCCGTCGGCGCCGGAGGCGGCGGGGCCGGCTCCGGGCGGCGGTGTGTCGGGGTACGGGTCCACGGCGTCGCGGGACGCCCATGCCGAACTGTCCAGGACGAACGCCACCGCGCCGCCGGCCCGCTGGCGCATCCGTCCCACGATCGTCGCCTGCTCCTCGTCGAGGTCCCCGAGGAAGGCCACCAGCAGCCCCTCGCTGCCGACCCGCAGCACGTCGTGGGCCCGGGAGAAGCCGCCGCCGTCCGAGTGCTCGACCACCGCGAGGGTGTCGAGCAGCACTCCGGCGGTGTCGGAGGAGTCGCCGCCGAAGCCGCCCTCGGGACCCGGGACGCTGCTGCCGGTGTCGGTCAGCAGCCGCACCGAGTAGCCGCGCTCCAGCATGTGCGTCGAGACCGAGGCCGCTCCGGACACCGCCCATTCGAAGGCGGAGTCGGGTCCCGCGCCGTAGAAGGCGAGCCGCCGGGTGTCCACCAGCACGGTGCAGCGCGCCTTGTGCGGCTGCTCCTCGCGGCGCACCATCAGCTCGCCGTACTTCGCGGTGGAGCGCCAGTGCACCCGCCGCAGGTCGTCGCCGTGCCGGTAGCCGCGCGGGATCGCGTCGTCCTCGCCGGCCAGCGACAGCGAGCGGGTGCGGCTGTCGCCGTAGCCGGAGGCCTCGCCCGCGAGCCGGACCGCGGGCAGCGGCTCCACCCGGGGCACCACGGTCAGGGTGTCGAACGCGCTGAACGACCGGGTCAGCTCGCACATGCCGAAGGGGTCCGTCAGCCGCAGCTGCAGCGGCCCCAGCGGATAGCGTCCGCGCAGGTCGGAGCGGACCCGGTAGGACACCTCGCGGTGACCGCCCGGCTCCACCCGGTCCAGCACGAAGCGCGGCCGCGGCCCGAGCACGTACGGCACCCGGTCCTGCAGCATCAGCAGCCCGGTGGGGATGCGCGAGACGTTGTCGACCCGCAGGTGCACCCGCGCCTCGGACATCGCGGGCACCCGCGACGGCGCGAGCCGCCGGCTGCCCGCCACCCGGTAGCGGGTGCGGTACAGGACCGCGACGCAGACCAGCGGCAGCACCGCCAGCAGCAGCCCGACCCGCAGCAGGTCCGGCTGCCCCAGCACATACGCGCAGACGGCCGCCGCGACCCCGGCCGCGAAGAAGGACCGTCCGCGCGTGGTCAGCCCCGACAGCGCCGTACGGAAACCTCCCGCGGCCTGCGGGTCGGCGGACATCACAAGCCCCGGACGCCGGGCGGCTGGGCGCTCTGCGCCTGACGCCATTGCTGTGCGGACGCCGCCGTGGCCGGGGAGGCGGACGGGTCCGGGACGGGCGTGCGCTGCAGGATCTCCGCGACGACCTGCTCGGGCGTCCGCCGGTTCAGCTGGGCCTGCGCGGTCGGCAGCAGCCGGTGCGCCAGGACCGCGGGGGCGAGCGTCTGCACGTCGTCCGGCAGGACGAAGTCCCGGCCGTCCAGCGCCGCCGAGGCGCGGGCCGCCCGCACCAGGTGCAGGGTCGCGCGCGGCGAGGCGCCGAGCCGCAGGTCGGGGTGGTGGCGGGTGGCACCGACCAGGGCGACGGCGTAGCGCCGCACGGGGTCCGACACATGCACCGTCCGCACCGCTTCGATCAGCTTCACGATCTCGTGGGCGTGCGCCACCGGCTGCAGATCGTCCAGCGGCGGCGTACCGCCGTGCACGTCGAGCATCTGCAGTTCGGCCTCCGGGCTCGGGTAGCCGATCGACACCCGGGCCATGAAGCGGTCGCGCTGCGCCTCGGGCAGCGGATAGGTGCCCTCCATCTCCACCGGGTTCTGGGTGGCGATGACCATGAACGGGTTGGGCAGCTCGTACGTGGTGCCGTCGACGGTGACCTGCCGCTCCTCCATCGACTCCAGCAGCGCCGACTGGGTCTTCGGCGAGGCCCGGTTGATCTCGTCCCCCACCACGATCTGCGCGAAGATCGCCCCCGGCTTGAACTCGAAGTCCCGCCGCTGCTGGTCGAAGACGCTCACTCCGGTGATGTCGGAGGGCAGCAGGTCGGGCGTGAACTGGATCCGCCGCACCGAGCAGTCGATGGACCGCGCGAGCGCCTTGGCCAGCATCGTCTTCCCGACCCCCGGCACATCCTCGATCAGGAGGTGCCCCTCGGCCAGCATCACGGTCAGCGAAAGCCGTACGACCTCGGGCTTGCCCTCGATCACGTTCTCCACCGACCGGCGCACCCGCTCCGCCGTCGTGGTCAGATCGCTGAGGCTGGCTCGCGCGTCATAGGTCGTCACCCGGTTCTCCTCGGCCTGTTCATTGGGGCGCGGCCAACCACGGACCGGCCCCTCCCCGAATGCGGTGCACCACGCGCCCCTGACGGGCGAGGGGGTGCCGCACGATGCATTGTTCCCTTGAACAGCGCCCCGCGTCACTCGCCTGCCGTTACTTGGCCGTGATTTCCCGCATCAGACCGGTGTGGACGTCGAACACAAAACCGCGTACATCGTCCGTGTACGCCAGGAACGGGGACGTTCGCACCCGCGCCATCGACTGGCGTACGTCCTGGTCGATGTCGGTGAACGCCTCGACCGACCAGGTCGGACGCTGGCCGACCTCGTGCTCCAGCTCGGTCCTGAAGTCCTCGGTGATGCTCTGCAGGCCGCAGCCGGTGTGGTGGATCAGGACCACCGAGCGGGTGCCGAGAGCCCGCTGGCTGATGGTCAGCGAGCGGATGGTGTCATCGGTGACGACACCGCCCGCGTTGCGGATGGTGTGGCAGTCACCGAGGTCGAGGCCGAGTGCTGCGTGCAGGTCGAGGCGGGCGTCCATGCACGCGACGACGGCGACGCCCAGGACCGGCCGGGCGTCCATGCCGGGGTCGTGGAAGGCGACGGCGTAGCGCTCGTTGGCACCCACGAGCCGGTCGATGACGGAGGCGGGCTCGGTGATGGGCTCGGAGCCGGGTCCGGATGGCTGCGCTGCGGATATCGACATGTGAATGACGTTAGAGGGCGCGGACCGGTCCCACCTGCTGTAGGGGCGGGAAAAAGTCGGTCAATTGCCCGCTGTGTGAGGTAACCCACAGGCGTCGGGGCCCTCACCCCTGGGGGTGAGGCGCGCGGGCCGTGGCGTGCGTTGACCGTGGGGCTTAGTGGAGTAAAGTGGCGCGAAATGGGGTCCCGCCGCAGGTAGGGGCAGGTCCCGTTCTTGACAGGGGTCCCGGTTCCCGGACGGGGATCCCGTCCGGATACCGACAGGGCCCCGGCGGGGCCCGGCTGCGGGAGGTGTGGTGTTCCTCGGAACGTACGCGCCGCGACTCGACGACAAGAGCCGCCTCGTCCTGCCCGCGAAGTTCCGGGAGCAGCTCGCCCAGGGCCTGGTGATCACCAAGGGCCAGGAGCGCTGCCTGTACGTATGGCCGCTGCGCGGATTCCAGGCCGTCACCGAGGAACTGCGCCGGGCGCCCCTGACGTCCAAGCCCGCGAGGGACTACATGCGGGTGCTGTTCGCCGGAGCCACCGACGAGGTGCCCGACAAGCAGGGCCGGATCACCGTCCCGCAGCCGCTGCGGGAGTACGCCGGGCTGGACCGCGACTGTGCGGTCATCGGCGCCAACACCCGGGTCGAGGTGTGGTCCGCCCAGGCCTGGGACCGCTACCTGGCGGCGCAGGAAGACACCTTTTCGGCCCTGTCCGAGGAGGTTCCGACCGGATTACTGTGACCCCGGCCCCTCCTCGCGGCGTCACCACGGTGTACGTATGGCTCGGCCTCCTCCCGCTCTCCGGCTCCACTGGCACTACTTCCCCGGCGCCAGAGGGCCACTTCCCTCCCGAGCGGGCGGGGACCAGGCCATATGTCGAAGCAGTCGAAGAAGTCGCAGTCGAAGCAGTCGAAGAACCGAGAAGGGCCCCATGAGCGCCGTCCCCGCCCCGCAGTCCGAGCCGCATGGCGCCCCCGCGGACCCCACCACCGAGCCCGCCGCCACCACGGGGGATGCTGAGCCCGCCGGGGCCGCCCCCGCGAAGCACGTGCCGGTGATGCTGCGCCGCTGCCTGGACCTGCTGGCTCCCGCGCTGGCCGAACCGGGCGCCGTGGTCGTGGACGCGACGCTGGGACTCGGCGGCCACAGCGAGGCGCTGCTGACCACGTTCCCGTCGGCCCGGCTGGTCGCCATCGACCGCGACCCCGCCGCGCTCAAGCTCTCCGCCGAGCGCCTGGCGCCGTTCGGCGACCGGGCCACGCTGGTGCACGCGGTCTACGACGAGCTGGCGGACGTCCTCGCCCGGCTCGGCATCCCCAGGGTCCAGGGCGTGCTGTTCGACCTCGGCGTCTCGTCCATGCAGCTGGACGAGGCGGACCGCGGCTTCGCCTACGCGCAGGACGCCCCGCTCGACATGCGGATGGACCAGACGACCGGCATCAGTGCCGCCGAGGTGCTCAACACCTATCCGCCGGGCGACCTGGTGCGGATCCTGCGCACCTACGGCGAGGAGAAGTACGCCCGCAAGATCGTCGACGCGGTCGTCAAGCAGCGGGTGAAGGAACCGTTCACCAACAGCGCGCGGCTGGTCGACCTCATCCGCGAGGTGCTCCCGCAGGCGGCCAAGCGCACCGGCGGCAACCCCGCCAAGCGCACCTTCCAGGCGCTGCGCATCGAGGTCAACGCCGAGCTCGCGGCGGTCGAGGGCGCGATCCCCGCGGCGATCGGCGCCCTCGCGGTCGGCGGCCGGATCGCCGTGCTGTCGTACCAGTCGCTGGAGGACCGCATCGTCAAGCAGGCGTTCGCGGCGGGCGCGGCCAACACCGCGCCGCCCGGCCTGCCCGTGGTGCCCGAGCAGTACCAGCCCCGGCTGAAGCTGCTCACCCGCGGCGCGGAACTGCCGACCGAGGAGGAGATCGCGGAGAACAAGCGCGCCGCCCCGGCCCGGCTGCGCGGCGCGGAACGGATCCGCGAGGAGGCCCTGTGAGGGCGGCCCGGTCGGCCACGGCGGCCCGCGCGCCGTTCGTGCTGCTGGTGGTGGCGCTGCTGGCCGGCGGCCTCATCTCGCTGCTTCTGCTGAACGGGGCCGTGAACCAGGACTCCTTCGAGCTGAACCGGCTGCAGAGGGACACCACCACGTACACCGACGAGGAGCAGGCGCTCCAGCAGGACGTGGACCGGTACAAGGCGCCCGACGCGCTCGACCGCCGCGCCCGCGAACTGGGCATGGTGCCCGGCGGCAACCCCGCCTTCCTGAACCCGGACGGCACGGTGCGCGGCGATCCCACCGAGGCCGAGGCCGCGCCGACCGCGGCACCCGTCCGCACCCAGGCGCCGCCGACCGCGGCCCCCACGACGAACGCCCCCACCACGAACGGCACCTCCACGAACGGCACCTCCACCACGAAGCCGTCCGGTGGCGGGTCCCCGCGGACCCCCCACGGCTCCCAGACTTCCCAGACCACGGGCAGGTGACCTCGTGACCAGTCCCCGCATCCTGCGCACCGCTCCGGGGGACGGTGCGCATGAGTGAGCCGAGGCGCCCGCAGCGCGGGCGGCTGCCGGGCCCCGGCGGGCCCCGGAAGGCCGGGGCGCCGGGCGCGGCCGGACAGGGCTCACAGCGGTCGCAGGACGCCAGGAGGCCGGGCCGTCCCGCCCCGGGCGCCGCCCGCCGCCCCGCCGCCCGCCGCCCGCGCCCGCCCCGCCCGCCGGCCCCGCTGCGGCTGGGCCGCCCCAAGCCCCGGCTGCGGCTCGTCAGCGTCGCGCTGACGCTGGTGATGCTCGCGTTCGTCGTCCGGCTGCTGCAGGTGCAGGCCGTCGACGCGCCCGCGTACGCGGCCAAGGCCGCCGTCAACCGCTGGGTCTCGCACACCGTCGCCGCCGACCGGGGGACCATCACCGACCGGTCGGGCACCGACCTGGCGACGACCGTCGACGCGTACGACATCACCGCGGACCCGTTCCTGTTCACCTCCGCCCAGACGAAGACCACGGACGCGCCCGCGCAGGCGGCCGAGCTCCTCGCGCCGATCGTCGGCGGCGACGCCAGGACCATCGCCAAGAAGCTCGCCACCCCGAACTCCCGCTACCAGGTCATCGCCAGACAGCAGTCCCCGCAGGTCTGGAACCAGATCAAGGACCTCAAGCGGGCGCTGAACGACAAGGCCGCCAAGACCAAGGGCGGCGTCAACGTACTGGCCGGGGTCTTCAGCGATCCGCACACCAAGCGGGTCTATCCCGGCGGCGACCTCGCGGCCGGAGTGATCGGCTTCGTCAACGGCGAGGGCGCCGGCGGCGGCGGTCTCGAGGCGATGCTCAACCAGGAGCTCGCGGGCGAGGCCGGCAGGATCCGCTACGCCCAGTCCAGCGGCCGCCAGGTGCCGACCGCCGGAGTCCAGGAGCACCCCGCCGTGCCCGGCTCCGACGTGCAGCTGACCATCGACCGCGACATCCAGTGGGCGGCGCAGAGCGCCATCACCGCACAGGTGCAGAAATCCCGGGCGGACCGCGGCTACGTCATCGTCCAGGACACCCGCACCGGCGAGATCCTCGCGATGGCCAACGCCCCCGGCTACGACCCGAACGACCTCACCCACGCCAGCGCCAACGCGCTCGGCAACGCGGCCGTCCAGGACGCCTACGAGCCCGGCAGCGTCAGCAAGCTGATGTCGATGGCCGCGGTCCTGGACCAGGGCGTCGCGACCCCGGAGACCCACGTCACGGTCCCCGGCACCCTGCCGCGCGCCGACCGGATCTTCCACGACGACGTGGACCACGGCACCTGGTCGCTGACCCTCAACGGGGTGCTCGCCAAGTCCAGCAACATCGGCACGATCCTGGCGACCGGCCAGCTCGGCAAGACCCAGGCGCAGGCGAACGCGGTGCTCTACTCGTATCTGAAGAAGTTCGGGATCGGCGATCCCACCGGGCTCGGCTTCCCCGGCGAGACCCGCGGGATCCTGGCCAAGCCGCAGAACTGGAACGCCTCCCAGCAGTACACGATCCCGTTCGGCCAGGGACTGTCGCTCAACGCCCTGCAGGCCACCTCGGTCTACTCGACGGTCGCCAACGGCGGCGTCCGCGTGGAGCCCACCCTGATCCGCGGCATCACCGGTCCCGACGGCCGCTTCGTACCGTCCGAGGCGCCCAAGACGTCCCGGGTGGTCAGCGAGAAGACCGCCAAGACGCTGGCGACCATGCTGGAGTCCGTGGTCGGCGACGAACAGGGCACCGGGAACAAGGCGCAGATCGCCGGATACCGGGTCGCGGGCAAGACCGGCACGGCCAACCGGGTGGACCCGGTCACCGGCCGGTACAAGGGGTACACGGCCTCGTTCCTGGGTTTCGCACCCGCCGACAACCCCCGGGTCACCGTCTCCTGCGTCATCCAGAACCCGACCAGCGGCAGCTACTTCGGCGGGCAGATCTGCGGCCCGGTCTTCAAGCAGGTCATGGAATTCGCCCTCAAATCCCTGCAGGCCGCGCCCTCCGGCACGGAGGCACCGCACCTGCCCGTCGAGTTCGACCCATCGAAGAGGTGACAACGATCACATCCGACGGCGACCGACCCGGCCGGGACCGGGGGTCTTTTGGCCCCGACCGGGGCCAGCCCGGTAACCTCACCGCCGTGCCAAAAGCTGATCAGTCCCCCCTCAAGCAGCCGGGCGCGCCCCGCCCGTCCGCAGTCCGACCCAAAGCGCTGGCGGAGCTGGCCGCGCGGCTCGGTGCGGAGCCGCCCGCGGACGGCGCCCCCGCCACTGGCATCACCCACGACTCCCGGGCGGTCCGCCCCGGCGACGTCTACGCGGCGCTGCCCGGCGCCCGCTTCCACGGCGCCGACTTCGCCGCCCAGGCGGCGGACCTGGGCGCCGTCGCGATCCTCACCGATCCGGCGGGCACCGAGCGCGCGGCGGCCACCGGTCTGCCGGTCCTGACCGTCGACGACCCACGCGCCCGGATGGGCGCGCTGGCCGCCTGGATCTACGACGAACCGGGCGAGGACCTGCTGCAGATCGGCATCACCGGAACGTCGGGCAAGACCACCACCGCCTATCTCGTCGAGGGCGGCCTGCGGGCCGTGCACGGCAGGAGCACCGGCCTCATCGGCACCGTCGAGTCGCGGATCGGCGACGAGCGGATCAAGAGCGAGCGCACCACCCCCGAGGCCACCGACCTCCAGGCGCTGTTCGCCGTCATGCACGAGCGGGGCGTCCGGTCGGTCGTCATGGAGGTCTCCAGCCACGCGCTGGTGCTCGGCCGGGTGGACGGCGCCGTCTTCGACGTGGCGGTCTTCAACAACCTCAGTCCCGAGCACATGGAATTCCACACGGACATGGAGGACTACTTCCAGGCGAAGGCGCGGCTGTTCACACCGCAGCGCAGCCGGGTCGGCGTCGTCAATCTGGACGACGCGTACGGCCGCCGGCTCGTCGCCGAGGCCGGGGTCCCCATCACCACGTTCTCCGCCGAGGGGGACCTGGACGCCGACTGGCGCGCCACGGACGTCGAGACCGGCCCGCTGGGCAGCACCTTCACCGTCACCGGGCCCAAGGGCGAGACGGCGCGGGCCGCCGCCCCGCTGCCCGGCCCGTTCAACGTCGCCAACACCCTCGCCGCGATCACCGCGCTGGTCATCGCCGGAATGGACCCGCAGACCGCCGCGGACGGCGTCGCCGCCGTCCCCGGGGTGCCCGGCCGGCTGGAGGGCGTCGACGCGGGCCAGCCGTATCTCGCGGTCGTGGACTACGCCCACAAGACCGACGCCGTCGAGTCCGTGCTGCGCGCCCTGCGCAAGACCACCGAGGGCCGCATCCACGCCGTGCTCGGCTGCGGCGGCGACCGCGACCAGCACAAGCGCGGCCCGATGGGCGCCGCCTGCGCGCGGCTCGCGGACACCGCCGTACTGACGTCCGACAACCCGCGCTCCGAGGACCCGCTCGCGATCCTCGCCGCGATGCTGAACGGAGCAGCCGAAGTACCCGCCCACGAACGCGGGCACGTCATCGTCGAGCCCGACCGGGCCGCCGCCATCGCCATCGCGGTGGCCCGGGCCGAGCCCGGCGACATCGTGCTGGTCGCGGGCAAGGGCCATGAACAGGGCCAGGACATCGCCGGAGTGGTACGCCCCTTCGACGACCGGGAAGTACTGCGCGCCGCCATCGAGAAGGACCAGGAACAGCTGTGATCCCACTCACCCTCGCCGAGGTCGCTGACGCGGTCGGCGGGAGCATGCACGACATACCGGAACCAGGGACGCGCGTGACGGGCCCCGTGGTCATCGACTCCCGTGAGGTGGTGCCCGGCGCGCTGTTCGCCGCCTTCGCCGGCGAGCGCGTGGACGGCCACGACTACGCGGTGGGCGCCGTGAAGGACGGAGCGGTGGCGGTACTCGCCTCCCGCCCCGTCGGCGTGCCCGCGATCGTCGTCGACGACGTCGTGGCCGCGCTCGGCGCCCTCGCCCGGACCGTCATCGCCCGGCTCGGCGCGACCACCGTCGCCCTCACCGGTTCGGCCGGCAAGACCAGCACCAAGGACCTGATGGCCCAACTGCTGGAACGGCACGCTCCCACGGTGTGGACACCCGGCTCGCTGAACAACGAGATCGGGCTGCCGCTCACCGCGCTGCGCGCCGACGAGTCCACCCAGCACCTGGTGCTGGAGATGGGCGCCCGCGGCATCGGCCACATCCGGTATCTGACGGAGCTGACCCCGCCGCGGATCGGCGTCGTCCTGAACGTCGGGGCCGCGCACATCGGTGAGTTCGGCGGCCGCGATCAAACGGCCATCGCGAAGGGCGAACTCGTCGAGTCGCTGCCCGCCGCGGACCAGGGCGGAGTGGCGGTCCTCAACGCCGACGATCCGCTGGTGCGCGCGATGTCCGCGCGCACCTCGGCCCGCGTCGTGCTCTTCGGCGAAGGGGCAGAAGCCGAGGTCCGCGGGGAGAATGTCCGGCTCAACGACCGAGGTCAGGCGCTCTTCACACTCCGCACACCCACCGGGTGCGCCGAAGTGACCTTGCGCCTGTACGGTGAGCACCACGTGTCGAACGCGCTCGCCGCGGCCGCCGTCGCCGGTGAACTGGGCATGCCCGTCGAGGAGATCGCCACCGCGCTCTCCGCCGCGGGAACCCTTTCGCACTGGCGTATGGAGGTCACCGAGCGGCCCGACGGCGTGACGGTCGTCAACGACGCCTACAACGCGAACCCCGACTCCATGAGAGCCGCTCTGCGCGCGCTCGCCGCCATGGGGCGCGGGCGCCGTACGTGGGCGGTGCTCGGCGAGATGGCCGAACTCGGTGGGGAGTCCCTCACCGAGCACGACGCGGTCGGGCGACTGGTCGTCCGGCTCAACGTCAGCAAGCTCGTGGCCGTGGGCGGCTTGGAAGCCGCCTGGTTGGATATGGGCGCCAAGAACGAGGGTTCGTGGGGTGAGGAGTCGGTGCACGTGTCCGACGCGGAGACGGCGATCGACCTGCTGCGCAGCGCATTGCGCCCGGGGGACGTCGTGCTGGTGAAGGCATCTAGGTCGGTCGGACTGGAGCGCGTGGCGCTGGCGCTGCTCGACGGCACCGAAGGTGAGGTCGCCGCGCGATGAAGCAGATTCTCGTATCCGGTGTGCTCGGTCTCTTCCTGTCGCTGATCGGCACTCCGCTGCTGATCCGGCTGCTGGCCCGCAAGGGTTACGGGCAGATGATCCGTGACGACGGTCCGAAGGCGCACCACAGCAAGCGCGGCACTCCGACGATGGGCGGCATCTCGTTCATCCTGGCGACCCTGGTCGCCTATGCCGCGACCAAGGTCATCACCAGCGAGCGGCCGACCATGTCCGGTCTGCTGGTGCTGTTCCTGACCGCGGGACTCGGTCTGGTCGGCTTCCTGGACGACTACATCAAGATCGTCAAGCAGCGGAGCCTGGGCCTGCGGGCCAAGGCGAAGCTGGGCGGCCAGCTCATCGTCGGCATCGCGTTCGCGGTCCTGGCGCTGAACTTCTCCGACTCGCGCGGTCAGACCCCGGCCTCCACCAAGCTGTCCTTCACCCAGGACTTCGGCTGGACGATAGGTCCAGTGATCTTCGTCATCTGGGCGCTGTTCATGATCCTGGCGATGTCCAACGGCGTGAACCTCACCGACGGCCTCGACGGTCTGGCCACCGGCGCGTCCGTGATGGTCTTCGCCGCCTACACCGTCATCGGCGTCTGGCAGTACGGCCAGTGGTGCGGCGCCCCGCTCAGCGCCAACGGCGCCTGTTACGAGGTCAGGGACCCGCTCGACCTCGCGGTCGTCGCCGCGGCCCTGATGGGCGCGTGCTTCGGCTTCCTGTGGTGGAACACCTCACCGGCCAAGATCTTCATGGGCGACACCGGCTCGCTGGCCCTCGGCGGCGCGCTCGCCGGCCTGGCGATCTGCTCGCGCACCGAGATGCTGCTCGCGATCCTCGGCGGCCTGTTCGTCCTCATCACGCTCTCCGTCGTCATCCAGGTCGGCTCCTTCCGGCTCACCGGCAAGCGGGTCTTCCGGATGGCGCCACTCCAGCACCACTTCGAACTCAAGGGCTGGAGCGAAGTCCTGGTCGTGGTCCGCTTCTGGATCATCCAGGGCATGTGCATGGCCATCGGCCTCGGCCTGTTCTACGCCGGCTGGGTGGCCGCCTCGTGACAGCGCCGCACCCGGTGGCAACAGAACTGGCGGGCGTCCGCGTCACCGTCGCGGGCCTGGGCGTCTCCGGCGTCCCGGCCGCACGGGCGCTGCACGCCCTGGGCGCCGTCGTCACCGTCGTGAACAGCGGCGACGGCGAGCGGGAGCGGGCCGAGGCCGAGGGGTTGCGGGAGCTGGGCGTCACCGTGCGCCTCGGCGACGGCGACACCCTCCCCGAAGGCACCGGGCTCGTCGTCACCGCACCGGGCTGGAAGCCCACGAGCCCGCTCTTCGCGGCCGCCGAGGCGGCCGGTGTCGAGGTGTGGGGCGATGTGGAGCTGGCCTGGCGGCTGCGTGGCGGGGCCGACAAGAATCCAGCGCCGTGGCTGGCGGTCACCGGCACCAACGGCAAGACCACCACCGTCCAGATGCTCGCCGCCATCCTCAAGGCCGCCGGCCTGCGGACCGCCGCCGTCGGCAACATCGGCGTCTCGGTCCTGGACGCCGTGCTCGGCGAGGAGAAGTACGACGTCCTGGCCGTCGAGCTGTCCAGCTACCAGCTGCACTGGGCGCCCAGCGTCAGGCCGCACTCCGCGGCCGTCCTCAACCTCGCGCCCGACCACCTGGACTGGCACGGCTCCATGGCGGCGTACGCCGCCGACAAGGGCCGGATCTACGAGGGCAACCAGGTCGCCTGCGTGTACAACACCGCGGACCCGGCGACCGAGGCACTGGTCCGCGAGGCGGACGTCGAGGAGGGGGCCCGCGCGATCGGCTTCACCCTCGGCAGCCCGGGCCCGTCCCAGTTCGGAGTGGTGGACGGCATCCTGCTCGACCGCGCCTTCGTCGAGGGACGGCACAAGAACGCCCAGGAGCTCGCGGAAGTCTCCGACGTCCAGCCGCCCGCCCCGCACAACATCGCCAACGCGCTGGCCGCCGCGGCGCTGGCCCGTGCCTTCGGCGTCGAACCGGCCGCCGTACGCGACGGGCTGCGCGCCTTCCGGCCCGACGCCCACCGCATCGCCCTCGTGGAGACCGTCGACGACGTCGCCTACGTGGACGACTCCAAGGCCACCAACACGCACGCCGCCGAGGCCTCGCTGGCCGCCTACGAGTCCATCGTGTGGATCGCCGGCGGCCTCGCCAAGGGCGCCACGTTCGACGAGTTGGTCCGCAGGTCCGCCCCGCGGCTGCGCGGCGCGGTGCTGATGGGCGCCGACCGCGCGCTGATCCGCGAAGCGCTCGCGCGACACGCCCCCGAGGTCCCGGTCACCGACCTGGAACGGACCGACACTGGGGCGATGGCCGCGGCGGTGGAGGCGGCGAGGGAGCTCTCCCGGCCGGGTGACACGGTTCTGCTGGCACCGGCCTGCGCCTCCATGGACATGTTCACCAACTACGGCAAGCGTGGCGAGGCATTCGCCGAGGCCGTGCGGGCCCTGGTACCCGAGAGCGCGGGACACGACAAGTAGCCGGGCGTCCCCGCGCCGCTGACGACCCCCAGGTCGTGAACCCCCGGCGCCGCACCACTGGAGGGGACGCATGACGGCCGACCGTTCCGCCGCCCGCGGCGTGGAGCGCCGTTCCCGGGAAGGGGCGGCCCGCGTGCTGCCCGCCAAGCGCGTCGCTGCGGGCCCCGTCAGGCCCGCCGTACCCGCTCCGGCACGCAAGGAGACCAGGACCCGGCGGTCCGGCCCCCTGGGGGGCCCACGCAGGCTCCACGACCGCCTCCAGGCGGCCTGGGACCGGCCGCTCACCGCGTATTATCTGATCCTCGGCGGAAGCCTGCTCATCACCGTTCTCGGGCTGGTGATGGTCTACTCCGCGTCGATGATCCAGGCGCTGCGCTACGGCTACCCCTCCACGTACTACTTCCGCAAGCAGTTGCTGGCCGCCGCCATCGGCACCGTGCTGCTGATCTCCGCGGCGCGGATGCCCGTCAAGCTGCACCGCGCGCTGGCGTATCCGCTGCTGCTCGGCGCCGTTTTCCTGATGTGCCTGGTCCAGGTGCCGGGAATAGGGGAAACGGTCAACGGCAATACCAACTGGATCTCTCTCGGCGGGCCTTTCCAGCTGCAGCCCAGCGAATTCGGCAAGCTCGCACTCGTCCTGTGGGGCGCCGACCTGCTGGCCCGCAAGAGCGACAAGAACCTGCTCATCCAGTGGAAGCACCTGCTGGTGCCCCTGGTGCCGGTGACATTCATGGTGCTCGGCCTGATCATGCTCGGCGGCGACATGGGCACCACGATCATCCTCACCGCGATTCTCTTCGGCCTGCTCTGGCTGGCCGGTGCGCCCACCCGGTTGTTCGTGGGAGTGCTTTCCGGCGCGGCCTTCCTCGCGTTCCTGGCCATCAAGACCAGCCCCAACCGGATGTCACGGCTCGGCTGCATCGCGGCGAGCGATCCGGGCACCAACGACCAGTGCTGGCAGGCCGTGCACGGGATCTACGCCCTCGCATCCGGTGGCTGGTTCGGTTCCGGACTGGGCGCGAGTATGGAAAAATGGGGCGAACTGCCCGAGCCGCACACCGACTTCATCTTCGCCGTCACCGGGGAGGAACTGGGTCTCGCGGGGACGCTGTCGGTTCTCGCCCTCTTCGCGGCCCTAGGCTATGCGGGTATCCGCGTGGCCGGTCGTACGGAGGACCCCTTCGTCAGGTTCGCAGCGGGTGGCGTGACAACCTGGATCACGGCTCAGGCCGTGATCAACATTGGTGCGGTGCTCGGCCTGCTGCCGATCGCCGGAGTCCCGCTTCCGCTGTTCTCCTACGGAGGTTCGGCCCTCCTGCCGACGATGTTCGCGATCGGGTTGCTCATCTCCTTCGCAAGGAGTGAGCCCGGGGCGCGAGCGGCACTGGCCGTGCGCGGACCCGGGGTGATGTCACGGACGATGAGACGGTTCGTCAAAGGACGGCCGTCCGGGAAGCGGTGAATTTCGGTGCATGTCGTACTCGCCGGTGGGGGGACCGCCGGCCACATCGAGCCTGCGCTCGCGCTCGCCGATGCCCTGCGCAGGCAGGACCCGACCGTAGGAATCACAGCGCTCGGCACGGAGAAGGGCCTGGAGACCAGGCTCGTCCCGGAGCGCGGTTATGAACTGGCGCTGATCCCGGCCGTTCCGCTGCCACGCCGCCCCACGCCCGAACTGATCACCGTCCCCGGACGGCTGCGCGGCACCATCAAGGCCGCGGAGCAGATCCTGGAACGCACCAAGGCCGATGTGGTCGTCGGGTTCGGCGGCTACGTCGCGCTGCCCGGCTATCTCGCCGCCAAGCGGCTCGGTGTGCCGATCGTCGTCCACGAGGCCAACGCCCGCCCCGGCCTCGCCAACAAGATCGGCTCGCGCTACGCCCACGGCGTGGCCGTCAGCAGCCCGGACAGCAAGCTGCGCAACGCCCGTTACATCGGCATCCCGCTGCGCCGGACGATCGCCACCCTCGACCGGGCCGCCGTGCGCGCCGAGGCGCGGGCCTATTTCGGCCTCGACCAGAACCTTCCGACGCTGCTGGTCTCCGGAGGCTCCCAGGGGGCCCGCCGGCTGAACGAGGTGATCGCCACGGTCGCCCCGCGACTGCAGCAGTCGGGCGTCCAGATCCTGCACGCCGTCGGCCCGAAGAACGAACTTCCGGTCGCCGACAACATGCCCGGAATGCCGCCCTACCGCCCGGTTCCGTACATCGACCGGATGGATCTCGCCTACGCGGCCGCCGACATGATGCTCTGCCGGGCCGGCGCGATGACCGTCGCCGAGCTGTCCGCGGTCGGCCTGCCGGCCGCCTACGTCCCGCTGCCGATCGGCAACGGCGAACAGCGCCTCAACGCCCAGCCGCTGGTCAAGGCGGGCGGCGGGCTGCTGGTGGACGACGCGGAGGTGACCCCGGACTGGGTCATCGGCAACGTCCTCCCGGTGCTCACCGATCCGCACCGGCTGTACGAGATGTCCCGGCACGCCGCCGAGTTCGGCCGCCCCGACGCCGACGACCTGCTGGTCGGCATGGTGTACGAGGCGATCGCCGCCCGCCGGGCAGGATAGGAGCCCCCCGGCGGGCTTGGACAGCAAGCCCGCCCAGGGGCGCCCCCGGTCAGCTTCCGGGGGCGGCCAGGGCGCAGGAAGGGGCGAACGCATGGCCGGACCGACCACCGCCGAACGCGGCGAGAAGGCGGAGCCGACCGCCCCCGCGCGTCGCACGCCCGCCCGCCGCAGGCGCGCGCGCCGCGCCGTGCTGATCCTGCTCGTCCTCGTCACCGTGCTGACCGCCGCCGGGACATGGCTGGTCTACGGCTCGTCCTGGCTGCGGGCGCGGCACGTCACGGTCAGCGGCACCAAGGTGCTCACCGCCGACGAGGTGCGCGCCGCCGCGGCCGTTCCGCTCGGGGGCCCGCTCGCCTCGGTCGACACCGGTGCCGTCGAACGCCGGCTGCTCACCGCCCTGCCGCGGATCGCCGAGGTGACCGTCGAACGGGACTGGCCGCACGGCATCGGCCTGAAAGTGACCGAGAGAACGCCTTCCGCGGTACTGAAGAGCGGCGAAAAGTTCATCGAAGTGGACGTGGAAGGCGTACGTTTCGCCACCGTCGTCACCGCGCCGGCCGGTGCGCCTCTCGTGGAATTGACTCCGGATCAGTCTCCGAGCCTTCTCCACTTCGGAACAAAGAGCCTGCTGCGGGCGGCCGTCGAAGTCTCCGCGAGTCTCCCCGATTCCGTCCGCAAGGATGCCCGTGTCATCAGGATGCGGTCCTATGACAGCGTCACCGTCGAACTGTCCGGCGGCCGGACCGTGGTGTGGGGGAGCTCCGAAGAGGGTGCGCAGAAGGCGTCGGTGCTGATCGCTCTGATGAAGGCCGCGAAAAACGCGAACAGATTCGATGTAAGCGCTCCCAGCGCCCCTGCGGCATCGGGAAGTTGACGACGGGTATCCCGGTTCGCCCCCTGGTTCGCCCGACCGGGCCGTGATCACATAGGGTCAAAAGAAAAACGGGAGGTTCGGCGTGTTCGTTGAACGCACACCGCTTGTCGACTTAGTGTCCTGTCCCAAGGAACGCATGGGACAGGCATACTGGTAACCCTAAACCTCAGCGTTAGGGTTCGGGGCAGCACCGGCGAACGTACCGACCGTCCCACAGGCATACGTAACTCGAGGCGAGAGGCCTTCGACGTGGCAGCACCGCAGAACTACCTCGCAGTCATCAAGGTCGTCGGAATCGGCGGCGGTGGCGTCAATGCCATCAACCGGATGATCGAGGTCGGTCTCAAGGGCGTCGAGTTCATCGCGATCAACACCGATGCGCAGGCCCTCCTGATGAGCGACGCCGACGTCAAGCTCGACGTCGGCCGCGAACTCACCCGCGGCCTCGGCGCCGGCGCGAACCCCGATGTCGGCCGCAAGGCCGCCGAGGACCACCGCGAAGAGATCGAAGAAGTGCTCAAGGGCGCCGACATGGTCTTCGTCACCGCGGGCGAGGGCGGCGGCACCGGCACCGGTGGCGCACCCGTGGTCGCCAACATCGCCCGTTCGCTGGGCGCCCTGACGATCGGTGTGGTCACCCGGCCCTTCACCTTCGAGGGACGCCGCCGCGCCAACCAGGCGGAGGACGGCATCGCCGGTCTCCGCGACAATGTCGACACTCTCATCGTCATCCCCAACGACCGGCTGCTGTCCATCTCGGACCGCCAGGTCAGCGTGCTCGACGCGTTCCGGTCCGCGGACCAGGTGCTGCTGTCCGGCGTGCAGGGGATCACCGATCTGATCACCACCCCGGGTCTCATCAACCTGGACTTCGCCGATGTGAAGTCCGTGATGTCCGAAGCGGGTTCCGCCCTGATGGGCATCGGTTCGGCCCGTGGCGACGACCGCGCGGTCGCGGCCGCGGAGATGGCCATCTCCTCGCCGCTGCTCGAAGCGTCCATCGACGGTGCCCGCGGAGTGCTGCTCTCCATCTCCGGCGGCTCCGACCTCGGCCTGTTCGAGATCAACGAGTCGGCTCAGCTGGTGAGCGAGGCCGCGCACCCCGAGGCCAACATCATCTTCGGCGCGGTCATCGACGACGCGCTCGGCGACGAGGTCCGGGTCACCGTCATCGCGGCCGGCTTCGACGGCGGCCAGCCGCCGCCCAAGGGCAGCCGCGACAAGGTGCTCGGCGCGTACGGCGCCCGCGAGGAGACCCCCGCGACCGGCCCCGCCCGGGTCGGCAACCAGGCCGAGGCCCCGCGCCCGACCTCCTACAGCGGCCTCGGCAGTGTGCCGGTCCGCGCCGAGGAGCCGGAGCCCGTCGGCCCCTCCAATGAAGTACCGGCGACTCCCGTAGCCCCGCCGCACGTGCCGCCGGCCCGTCCGTACCAGGACTCCGCGGCGGAAGAGCTGGACGTACCCGATTTCCTGAAGTGAGCTTCCCTCAGTTCCTCGGGTGAAGTGACCTTCTTGTCCTCTTGTTCGTGAAGTGGCCGGGTTCGGCCCCTCGGTGAACGGCGCGCATTTCGTCCCTCCTCAGGAAGGGGCGCGATGAGCGCCGTTCGCTGTGTATCCGCCCAACTCGCCCGATTCGAGACGGCTACGGGTGAGATATCCCATGTTCGTACCATCGGATCGACTGAAGGAACGTGAGCGAGGCAGTGACGGATCGCAAGGCCCAACTGGCCGCGAATCTGGCCCGGGTCGAGGAGCGCATCACCGCCGCGTGCGACGCGGCGGGCCGCGACCGCAAGGACGTGACGCTCGTGGTGGTCACCAAGACCTACCCCGCGAGCGATGTGCGTTTTCTCTCGGAACTCGGCGTTCAGCAGGTCGCGGAGAACCGCGACCAGGACGCCGCCCCGAAGGCGGCCGAGTGCGCGGATCTGCCGCTGACCTGGCACTTCGTGGGCCAGTTGCAGACCAATAAAGTCCGTTCCGTGGTCGGTTACGCCGATGTCGTGCACTCCGTCGACCGGCTCCGGCTGGTCGGCGCGCTGTCCACCGCGGCGGTCGCCCGCGGCCGCGAGGTGGGCTGTCTGGTCCAGGTGGCCCTTGACGCCGAGTCAGGGACCCAGGGCAGCAGGGGCGGAGTCGCGCCCGACGTCGTCGGCGGCCTCGCCGACGCGATCGCCGCGGCGCCGGGCCTCCGGCTCGACGGGCTGATGACGGTCGCTCCGCTCGACGGCCCGTACCGGGGCCAACCACGCGCCGCCTTCGATCGGCTGGTGGAAATCTCATCCGGCCTGCGCGCGGCCCATCCGGCTGCCACCATGGTCTCGGCAGGGATGAGCGCCGACCTGGAGCAGGCGGTGGCGGCGGGAGCGACACATGTACGCGTCGGTACTGCGGTACTCGGAGTCCGTCCCGGGCTCCGGTAACGTCACCAAACAAGTCGGACCACAGCAATAAATATGGTCTTTCCCCGCTGAGAGGACGCAGAGCATGGCCGGCGCGATGCGCAAGATGGCGGTCTACCTCGGCCTCGTGGAGGACGACGGGTACGACGGCCCGGGATTCGATCCCGACGACGAGTTCGAACCCGAGCCGGAGCCTGAGCGCAACCACAGGCCACGCAGTCAGCACAATCAGCACAATGAGCTCGCCCAGCACCAGCCACAACGGGACGAACCGGCACGACTCGTCCATGCGCCGGCGCCCCGCGAACCGCGGATCGCCCCAGTGGCGTCCATCACACCCGAACGTCACAGCATGGAGAAGAACGCACCGGTGATCATGCCCAAGGTCGTGTCCGAGCGTGAGCCCTACCGGATCACCACACTTCACCCCCGCACGTACAACGAAGCCCGTACCATCGGGGAACACTTCCGCGAGGGCACACCGGTGATCATGAATCTGACGGAGATGGACGACACGGACGCAAAGCGTCTTGTCGACTTCGCCGCCGGCCTGGTCTTCGGCCTGCACGGCAGCATCGAGCGGGTGACGCAGAAGGTGTTCCTGCTGTCGCCTGCTAACGTCGATGTCACGGCGGAGGACAAGGCCCGCATCGCCGAGGGCGGGTTCTTCAACCAGAGCTGAGCACCACACACCGAGGAAATCCGGCCACCAGGCCGAAGGCGAGCAGGGGAGAGGGACGCGCGATGAGCTACGCACTACAGGTGCTCTACATCGTGCTGATGTGCTTCCTGATCGTGCTGATCTTCCGGTTGGTGATGGATTACGTCTTCCAGTTCGCGCGCTCGTGGCAACCTGGGAAGCCGATGGTGGTGGTCCTTGAGGCCACCTACACTGTCACCGATCCGCCACTCAAGCTTCTGCGGCGGTTCATTCCGCCGCTGCGTCTCGGGGGCGTGGCGCTCGACCTGTCCTTCTTCGTATTGATGATCATCGTGCTCATCCTGCTCCGCGTTGTCGGGAGTCTGTGATGAACGATGCGGACTCCCGATATGTCGACGATCACGTTGAGGTGAAGAGATGCCGCTGACCCCCGAGGACGTGCGGAACAAGCAGTTCACGACCGTCCGCCTCCGAGAAGGTTATGACGAGGACGAGGTCGACGCCTTCCTCGATGAGGTCGAGGGAGAGCTGACCAGGCTCCTACGAGAAAACGAGGACCTGCGGGCCAAACTGGCCGCGGCCACCCGAGCCGCCGCCCAGAACCAGCAGCAGGGCATGCGCAAGCCGGAGTCGCAGGACCGTCCGGTCCCCGCGGCCATATCCGGACCGCAGCCCGTGCCGCCGCAGCAGATGGGTCCGCCCCAGCAGATGGGGCAGCCCCAGCAGCAGTCCGGCGCACTGCAGCTGCCTGCCGGGCCGAGCGCCCAGCAGCAGCACGGTCCCGGTCCGATGGGCCAGGGCCCCATGGGTCAGGGCCCGATGGGCCAGAACCCGATGGGTCAGGGTCCGATGGGCCAGAACTCGATGGGCCAGCAGCAGCACCCGATGCAGCAGCAGCACCCCATGCAGCAGCAGCATCCGATGCAGCAGCAGGGCCACCCCATGCAGCAGCAGTCGCCCGGCGGCGACAGCGCGGCCCGGGTTCTTTCACTGGCGCAGCAGACCGCCGACCAGGCGATCGCGGAGGCCCGTTCCGAGGCCAACAAGATCGTCGGCGAGGCACGCAGCCGCGCCGAGGGCCTGGAGCGGGACGCCCGTGCCAAGGCTGACGCCCTGGAGCGGGATGCGCAGGAGAAGCACCGCGTCGCGATGGGCTCGCTGGAGTCCGCCCGCGCCACGCTGGAGCGCAAGGTCGAGGACCTGCGCGGCTTCGAGCGCGAGTACCGGACCCGTCTGAAGTCCTACCTGGAGAGCCAGCTGCGCCAGCTGGAGACCCAGGCGGACGACTCGCTGGCTCCGCCGCGCGCCCCGGCCGCCGCGTCGCTGCCCGCTCCGTCCTCCATGGGCGGCGGCACGATGGGTGGATCCATGGGCGGTGGCATGGCTCCGGCCGGTGCCGGTGCGATGGGCCACAACACCGGCCAGAACCCGGCGTACGGGAACCAGGGCATGGGCCACAGCGGCCCGAACCCGACGTACGGCGGCCAGCAGCAGATGTCTCCGGCCATGACGCAGCCGATGGCTCCGGTGCGGCCGCAGAGCCCGCAGCCGCTGCAGCAGGCGCCGACGCCGATGCGTGGCTTCCTGATCGACGAGGACGACAACTAGTCGCCTGCCGCTCGGCGCGTCAGCTTTAGCGCCTGCGGCGAGCATCGGGCCGGGCCCCTGGGGATTCTTCCCTTGGGGCCCGGCCCGTTTTGCGCGCTCCGGGCCGGTGCGAGGTCGGGCCCGGGCCCTCCGGCGTGGGGGTCCGAAATCGACTATTTACGGGCCTGGCGGCCCACAAATAGCTCGGCAGCATTTCGGACCCCCACGCCTGCGGTCCCGGCCCCTCGCGTCCGAGCCCGCTCCGGCACATGGCGAAGGCCGCCGGCCATCCCTGGGGAAGGGGTGGGCGGCGGCCTTCGGTCGTTACTTACTGCTTGCGGAGGTGGAAGGTCAGGCCCAGCTGGTCGTCCGTGAACGCTTCGCCGTAGGTGGCGTCAGGGGTGCCCTGGGCGAAGTCCGTTGCCAGGACCTCGTCCGCGATCAGCGTGGCGTGTTCGGTCAGGGCGGTGGTCAGGTCGTCGCTCGCGGACTGCCAGCGGACGGCGATGCGGTCCGCCACGTCCAGGCCCGAGTTCTTGCGGGCCTCCTGGATCAGCCGGATCGCGTCGCGGGCCAGGCCTGCCAGGCGGAGTTCGGGGGTGATCTCCAGGTCCAGGGCGACGGTCGCGCCGGAGTCGGACGCCACCGACCAGCCCTCGCGCGGGGTCTCGGTGATGATCACTTCGTCCGGGGAGAGCGGGATCCGCTCGCCGTTGAACTCGACGGTGGCGGTGCCGTCGCGCAGCGCCGCGGAGAGCGCCGCCGCGTCGGCGGCCGCGACGGCCTTCGCGACATCCTGGACGCCCTTGCCGAAGCGCTTGCCGAGCGCCCGGAAGTTCGCCTTGGCCGTCGTGTCGACCAGGGATCCGCCGACCTCGGAGAGCGAGGCGAGGGAGAGCACGTTGAGTTCCTCGGTGATCTGCGTGTGCAGCGCCGGGTCGAGGGATTCGAAGCCGGCGACGGCCACCAGGGCGCGGGAGAGCGGCTGGCGGGTCTTGACGCCGGACTCGGCGCGGGTCGCGCGGCCCAGTTCCACCAGGCGGCGGACGAGCAGCATCTGCTCGGAGAGGGTCGGGTTGATCGCCGACTCGTCGGCGGCCGGCCACGAGGAGAGGTGGACGGAGTCCGGGGCGTCCGGGGTGACCGGGACGACGAGGTCCTGCCAGACCCGCTCGGCGATGAACGGCGTGAGCGGGGCCATCAGGCGGGTGATCGTCTCGACCACGTCGTGCAGGGTGCGCAGCGCGGCGGCGTCGCCCTGCCAGAAGCGGCGGCGCGAGCGGCGGACGTACCAGTTGGACAGGTCGTCGACGAAGGACGAGAGCAGCTTGCCCGCGCGCTGGGTGTCGTACGACTCCAGGGATTCGGTGACGTCACGGGTGAGGGCGTGCAGCTCGCCCAGCAGCCAGCGGTCCAGCAGCGGGCGGTCGGCCGGGGCCGGGTCGCTCGCGCTGGGGGTCCAGCCGGCGGTGCGGGCGTACAGGGCCTGGAAGGCGACGGTGTTCCAGTAGGTGAGGAGGGTCTTGCGGACCACTTCCTGGATCGTGCCGTGGCCGACCCGGCGGGCGGACCAGGGCGAGCCGCCGGCCGCCATGAACCAGCGGACGGCGTCGGCGCCGTGCTGGTCCATGAGCGCGATGGGCTCCAGGGTGTTGCCCAGGTGCTTGGACATCTTGCGGCCGTCCTCGGCGAGGATGTGGCCCAGGCAGACCACGTTCTCGTAGGCGGACCGGTCGAAGACCAGGGTGCCGACGGCCATCAGCGTGTAGAACCAGCCGCGGGTCTGGTCGATCGCCTCGGAGATGAACTGCGCGGGGTAGCTCTTCTCGAAGATCTCCTTGTTGCGGTGCGGGTAGCCCCACTGCGCGAACGGCATCGATCCCGAGTCGTACCAGGCGTCGATGACCTCGGGGACCCGGACGGCGGTGAGTTCGCAGCCTTCGCCGGTGCAGGAGAACGTGATCTCGTCGATGTACGGGCGGTGCGGGTCCAGACCGCTCTGGTCGGAGCCCGTGAGCTCCGACAGCTCGGTGAGGGAGCCCACGCACGTGAGGTGGTTCTCCTCGCAGCGCCAGATCGGCAGCGGGGTGCCCCAGTAGCGGTTGCGGGAGAGGGCCCAGTCGACGTTGTTGTTCAGCCAGTCGCCGAAGCGGCCCTGCTTGACCGAATCCGGGTACCAGTTGGTCTTCTCGTTCTCGCGCAGCATCGCGTCCTTGACGGCGGTGGTGCGGATGTACCAGGACGGCTGCGCGTAGTAGAGCAGCGCGGTGTGGCAGCGCCAGCAGTGCGGGTAGCTGTGCTCGTACGGGACGTGGCGGAAGAGGCGGCCGGTGCGCTGGAGCTCCGCGACCAGCTTTTCGTCCGCCTTCTTGAAGAACTCGCCGCCGACGAGCGGGACCTCCGGCTCGAAGGTGCCGTCGGGGCGGACCGGGTTCACCACGGGGAGGCCGTAGGCGCGGCAGACCTTGAGGTCGTCCTCACCGAAGGCGGGGGACTGGTGGACCAGACCGGTGCCGTCCTCGGTGGTGACGTACTCGGCGTTGACGATGTAGTGCGCGTCCGGGATCTCGATGAAGTCGAAGGGGCGCTCGTACGTCCAGCGCTCCATCTCGGCGCCGGTGAAGCTGACGCCGGTGGCGGTCCAGCCCTCGCCGAGGGCCTTCTCCAGCAGCGGTTCGGCGACGACCAGCTTCTCGTCGCCGTCGGTCGCCACCACGTAGGTGACCGCGGGGTGGGTGGCGACGGCGGTGTTGGAGACCAGGGTCCAGGGGGTGGTCGTCCAGACCAGTAGGGCGGCCTCGCCCGCGAGCGGGCCCGAGGTCAGCGGGAAGCGGACGAAGACGGAGGGGTCGACGATCGTCTCGTAGCCCTGCGCCAGTTCGTGGTCCGACAGGCCCGTCTGGTCCTTCGGGCACCAGGGGGCGACGCGGTAGTCCTGGACCAGCAGGCCCTTGTCGAAGATCTGCTTCAGCGACCACCACACGGACTCCACGTACTGCGGGTCCATCGTGCGGTAGGCGTCGTCCAGGTCGACCCAGTAACCCATGCGGGTCGTCAGCTCGGTGAAGGCGTCGGTGTGGCGGGTCACCGACTCGCGGCACTTCGCGTTGAACTCGGCGATGCCGTAGTCCTCGATGTCCTGCTTGCTGGTGAACCCGAGTTCCTTCTCGACGGCCAGCTCGACGGGCAGGCCGTGGCAGTCCCAGCCGGCCTTGCGGGTCACGTGGTGGCCCCGCATGGTCTTGAAGCGGGGGAAGACGTCCTTGAAGACGCGGGCCTCGATGTGGTGCGCGCCCGGCATGCCGTTGGCGGTCGGCGGGCCCTCGTAGAACACCCACTCGGGCAGCCCCTCGGACTGGTCGAGGGAGCGGGCGAAGATCTTGTTCTCGCTCCAGAAGCCGAGCACCTCGTGCTCGAGAGCGGGCAGGTCGACCTGGGCGGGTACCTGGCGGTACTGCGGCGTCATCGGTGGTGCCTCCGGCGGACTGTCACGTGTTTCCGTGTTCCGACGAAGGGACGAGAGCCTGGGCTCCCGCGGTACCACCCTTCTTGGCCCGGGAGGCGGCGCCCCCTGGACCCCCTTGATTGGGGCCGCGATGCCGGTTCTACTCGCCCTGCGGCTTTCCTCCGGCGGCTCCGGGGTGATCTTCGCGTCGCGCACACCCCCGGGCTTCCACCGTCCCCGGGTCGCTCTTGGCTGCGTGCGGCGCTACTCGTCCCTTTCCACGCCTTTCGCTGCGGCCAGTGTACGGGGCCGGGGGCCGCCCTGTCGGCCCGGTTCCGCGGGTCGGCGGGGCGGGTCCCACTGACCCGAATGGCCTGATGAAGACAACCGAAGTCCGGCCGTCCGGCGTCACTACCGGTGAATACCGGAATACCTGGTGGAACACCTGGGCACACAGGATGCAGACCTGTCGGCCCACCGGGCGTGACGGGGGGATCAAGCGGCGTGCCCCGTTGCCGCGGGTCCGGAGCCGTTTTACCGTTCCGGCACGATTCGCGAGCAAGATCACAAAATGTGAAGGGGTCGCGGCCATGGTCGTGAAGAAGACCGCCGCCAAGAAGACGACACCGGCGAAGAAGGCGGCCACCGCCGCCAAGAAGGCCGTGAAGAAGGTCGTGGCGAAGAAGACCGCGGCAGTGAAGAAGACGGGAGCCAAAAAGGTGGTTGCGAAGAAGACGGCGGCCGGTACGGTCGCGTCCGCGGTTCCCGCCTCCCGGGCGGCCGGGGAGCCCGGCGTGCTCCCGGTCCGGCCGGGGGAGGACCCCTGGTCCGCCTCCGAGGTCCTGGAGGCCCGTGCCGAGCTGCTCGCGGAGGCCGAGCGGCTGCGGGCCGAGATCGCGTCCTCGGAGGCGTCGGTGGCGGGGCTGCTGCGCGATTCCGGGGGCGGCGCGGGTGACGACGACGCCGACACCGGCACCAAGAACATCACCAGGGAGCACGAGATGTCGCTGGCGGCGACCGCCCGCGAGATGCTCGCCCAGTCCGAGCACGCCCTGGAGCGGCTCGACGAGGGCACGTACGGCCGCTGCGAGTCCTGCGGCAACCCGATCGGCAAGGCGCGGATGCAGGCCTTCCCGCGGGCGACCCTGTGCATCGACTGCAAGCAGCGGCAGGAGCGTCGCTGAACCCCTGCCCCCGGCCGGGGGGAACCCCGCGCGCGGGTGTGACGTACCCTCGTCAACAGCCAGGATCCGGCCTGGCCGGCACAAGCTGCACAAGGGCTGAGGGACTCACGTGACGGAAGCGGAGCACGGCATCGAGGAACGGGACGAAGAGGCCACGGCAGCGGCCGGAGCCCCTGAGGAGGCGCCGCTCACCGCACCCAGGGGCAAGCGGCGCATCGCCCTCCTGCTCACGGTGGCGGCGCTGGCGTACGCCCTGGACCTGCTGTCCAAGCTCTGGGTGGTCACCAGCCTCGAACACCGCGACACCCCGATCGACCTGCTCGGCAGCTGGCTGCGGCTCGAGGCGATCCGCAACGGGGGAGCGGCCTTCGGCTTCGGCCAGGGCATGACGATCGTCTTCACGATCATCGCGGCCGGGGTGATCGTGGTGATCGCCCGGCTGGCCCGCAAGCTCTACAGCCTGCCCTGGGCGATCGCGCTCGGGCTGCTGCTCGGCGGGGCCTTCGGCAACCTCACCGACCGGGTCTTCCGGTCGCCGGGGTTCCTGGAGGGGCATGTGGTGGACTTCATCGCGCCCGCCCACTTCGCGGTCTTCAACCTCGCCGACTCCGCGATCGTCTGCGGCGGCATCCTGATCGTGCTGCTGTCCTTCCGCGGCCTCGACCCGGACGGCACCCTGCACCGCGACTGAGCCGCGGCCGGGCCGCCGGCCGGCCGCCGGGTCCGGGCCGCCGGGACGGAGCTGCCACCGCCGTCCGTCATACTCGACCAGGTGAGTACCCTTCCCGAGACCCGGACCCTGCCCGTACCCGACGGCCTAGAAGGCGAGCGCGTCGACGCCGCCATCGCGCGTATGTTCGGCTTTTCGCGCACCAAGGCGGCGGAGCTGGCTGCTTCCGGGAAGGTCTCCATCGACGGCAGCCCCGCGATGAAGTCCGACCGGGTGCACGGCGGAGCCTGGCTGGAGGTCGAGATGCCGGCGCCGCCCCAGCCCGTGCAGATCGTGGCCGAGGCCGTCGAGGGCATGGTGATCGTCCATGACGACGACGATCTCGTGGTGATCTCCAAGCCGGTCGGCGTGGCCGCGCACCCCAGCCCCGGCTGGACCGGCACGACCGTCATCGGCGGCCTCGCCGCCGCCGGCTACCGGATCTCCACCTCCGGTGCCGCCGAGCGCCAGGGCATCGTGCACCGGCTCGACGTGGGCACCTCGGGGCTGATGGTCGTCGCCAAGTCCGAGCGCGCGTACACACTGCTCAAGCAGCAGTTCCGCGAGCGCGTCGTCGACAAGCGCTACCACGCGCTGGTGCAGGGCCACCCGGACCCGATGAGCGGCACCATCGACGCCCCGATCGGCCGGCACCCGAACCACGACTACAAGTGGGCCGTGATCGCCGAGGGCAAGCCCAGCGTCACGCACTACGACCTCATCGAGGCGTTCCGGCACGCGAGCCTGCTCGACATCAAGCTGGAGACCGGCCGCACCCACCAGATCCGGGTGCACATGTCCGCCCACCGCCACCCCTGCGTCGGCGACCTCACGTACGGCGCCGACCCGACGCTGTCCAAGCGGCTCGGCCTGAGCCGCCAGTGGCTGCACGCGGTGAAGCTCGGCTTCGAGCACCCGTCGGACGGCCGCTGGGTGGAGTTCGAGAGCGCGTACGCCGACGATCTCCAGCGCGCCCTGGACGTCGTCCGGGAGGACAGCGTCTGATGGACGTCCGCGTGGTCGCGGCGCGGGACGCCGACGGCATGGCGGCCGTGCACGCCATCCGTCACGAGGTCTTCGTCGTCGAGCAGAACGTCCCGGCCGAGCTGGAGTGGGACGGCAAGGACGACCGGGCCGTGCACGCGCTGGCCCCGGCCGCCGGTACCGGACGGCTGCTGCTGGGCGCCGACGCCGCCGCCAAGAACGGCGGCGACCCGGACACCGCGGTGCTCGGCCGGCTCGCGGTGCTCAAGCCCGCGCGCGGCAGCGGCGTCGGCGCCCGGCTGGTCGCCGCGCTGGAGGACGAGGCCCGCAGGCTCGGACTCGCGGGGGTCTACCTGGAGTCGCAGGTGCACGCGATCGCCTTCTACGAGCGGCTGGGCTACACCCCGTTCGGGCCGGAGTTCCCCGACGCGGGCATCGCACACCGCGCCATGCGGCGCTCCCTGGGCTGACGCCCCGCCTGTGGCACCCTGAGGCGTCCCTTCCCAGGAGTCCCAGGAGCCGCCCGCCGTGGACCAGCTCGTCCTGTTCTTCTCGCTCATGCTCGCGGCCATCGTCATGGTGCCGCTGGGCGACCGGATGGGGCTCCCGTCACCGGTCCTGATGACCCTGTTCGGCATCGTGCTGGCCCTGGTGCCACAGATCCCGAACGTGCAGATCGACCCCGATCTGATTCTGCCGATCGTCCTGCCGCCGCTGCTCTACGCGTCCGTGCAGCGCACCTCGTGGCGGCAGTTCGCGGCCAACAAGCGGGCGATCTTCCTGCTGGCGGTCGCCCTGGTCTTCGTCACGACGGCGGCCGTCGCGGTCGTCGCCAACGCGATCGTGCCCGGGGTGACGGTCGCCGCCGCGGTCGCGCTCGGCGCGCTGGTGGCGCCGCCCGACCCGGTGGCCGCGACCGCGGTGGCCGGCAGCCTGGGGCTGCCGCGGCGGATGGTCTCGATCCTGGAGGGCGAGGGGCTGTTCAACGACGTCACCGCGATCGTGCTCTACCACGTGGCGATCGCCGCGGCCGTGACCGGGAAGTTCTCCGCCGAGCACGCGGCCGGCGAACTGGTGCTGTCCGCCGTGGTCGCGGTCGCGATCGGCATGGCGCTCGGCTGGGCCGCCAACAAGCTGATGGGCATCGTCGGGGACCCGACCCTGCAGATCGGGCTGACGCTGCTGGTCCCGTTCGCCTCGTACGGCCTCGCCGAGGAGCTCGGCGGCTCCGGGGTCCTCGCGGTGCTCACCACCGCGCTCTTCCTGGCCGAGCACGCCGTCGGGGCGGACGATGTGACGGCGCGGCTGGCCGGCACCACCTTCTGGGAGATCGTCGACACCCTCGTCACCGGCGTCGCGTTCGGCCTCATCGGGCTGGAGCTGCACAACGTGTTCGCCGTCGGCGCCGGCCGCTGGGGCTCGATGCTCTCGCACGCCGGACTGGTGATCGCCGTGGTCGTCGGCGTCCGGCTGGTGTGGCTGCTGCCGGCCGCCTGGCTGGCCCGCAGGTGGCGGGACCAGCGGCACGACGAGGACATCCCGATGACCTGGCGGGAGACCGTCGTCATGTGGTGGGCGGGGATGCGCGGCGTGGCGTCCGTCGCCCTGGCCCTCGCCATCCCGCTGACCTCGGACGACGGCCCCTTCCCGGCCCGTGACGAGCTGCTGTTCATCGCCTTCGCGGTCGTCCTGGCCACCCTGGTCCTGCAAGGTCTGACGCTGCCCTGGCTGGTCAGGAGGCTCGGGGTGCGCGGCAACATCGACGCCGAGCACGACCTGGAGCGGAGGCTCGCGCTGCGTGCCACCAAGGCGGCCAAGCAGCGGCTGCGGGAGATCGAGCTGGTCGAGCCGCTGCACGAGGACGTGTCGGAGATGCTCCAGCGGCGCGCCTTCGACCTCGGGGCCCGGATCTCGCCCGACATCGTCGACGACGACCGCCGTGAGTCGCACGCCAAGCGCACCGAGCGGCTGCGGGTCATACAGCGGGTCCAGGCCGAGATGATGTCGGCCGCCCGGCACGAGGTGCTGGCCGCCCGCAGCGAGCCCGGCTCCGACCCGGAGATCGTGGACCGGGTGCTGCGCCTGCTGGACCTGCGCTCGGTGCGCTGAGCTCCGTACGCCGAGCTCCGTGGTCCGCCGTTACCGCGCGCCCGGCCCCGGGCCGATGTCGTCGGAGGTGGGCGGGGCGGCCGGCGGACGCGGCGGCTCCGCGTCCAGCCCCGGCGCGGGCGCGGTGTTCAGCCGCGGCAGCGCGTACGGGTGCTCGCGGCGCACCCACTCCAGCAGCTGCTCGCGGACGACGCAGCGGACGGTGAAGATGTCGTCCGCGTCCTTGGCGGTGACCAGCGCCCGCACCTGGATGGTGGTCGGCGTGGTGTCGATGACGACCAGCCCCCAGGCCCGCTGGTCCCACTGCTCGCACTCCTTGAGCACCAGGTGCAGCTGCTCGCGCATCAGGTCGATCGGGGCCGAGTGGTCCAGGTGGAAGAAGACGGTTCCGGTCATCATCGGGTCGCCGCGCGACCAGTTCTCGAACGGCTTGCTGGTGAAATACGACACAGGCATCGTGATGCGGCGCTCGTCCCAGGTCCGCACCGTCAGATAGGTGAGGGTGATCTCCTCGACCGTGCCCCACTCCCCATCGACCACCACGGTGTCGCCGATCCGCACCATGTCGCCGAAGGCGATCTGCAGCCCCGCGAAGATGTTGCCCAGCGTGGACTGCGCCGCGACACCGGCCACGATGCCGATGATCCCGGCCGAAGCGAGCATCGAGGCGCCGATGGTGCGCATCTCGGGGAAGGTGAACAGCATCGCGGCGATCGCCACCACGATCACGACGGCGGTCACCACCCGCTGGATCAGCGTCACCTGGGTGCGGACCCGCCGGACCCGGGCCACATTGTGCGAGGTCGAGGCGTAGCGGTCGTACGAGGCGTCCACCACCGCCGACGCGACCCGTACCGTCAGCCAGGCGCAGGCGCCGATCAGCACCAGGCTCAGGATCTGGCCGACAGCCGCCGTATGGGCCTTGGCGAGATGCGCCGCCCGGTACGAGGCGCGCAGCAGCGCCGTGCACAGCACCAGCTGGAACGGGATCCGGCAGCGGCGCAGCAGGCCCCACAGCGGGGTCTCGGGGTGCCGCGCGTCGACCTTGACGAGCGTCTTGTCCACGGCCCAGCCCACGACCAGGGTCACCACCACCGACGCTCCGATGACGATCACCGGCCGCAGCACGTTCTCCATGTCCACAGGCGCTCCCTCCGAGTGCTTTGTCCCCTGACGGTAACTGGCACCATGGACGCGTACCCGACAGCGAGTGAAGGCAGCCCCGTGAAAATCGTGATGTTCCACTCGGCCTATGGGCTCCGGGCCGCCGTGCGAGCGGCCGCCGAGCGACTGCGTGCCGCCGGGCACGAGGTGTACGTCCCCGACCTCTACGACGGCCGGACGACCGACACCGTCGAGGAGGGCATGAAGATCAAGGACGCGATCGGCCGCGAGGAACTCCTCCAGCGGGCGGTCGCCGCCGCGGCTCCGCACTCCGACCAGGGACTGGTCTACGCCGGCTTCTCGCTCGGCGGCTCCATCGCCCAGACCCTCGCGCTGGGCGACGAGAAGGCCCGCGGGCTGCTGCTCCTGCACGGCACGTCGGACATCGCGGAGGACGCGGTGACGGATCAGCTGCCGGTGCAGCTGCATGTGGCGGAGCCGGATCCGTTCGAGTCGGAGGACTGGCTCAACGCGTGGTACCTGCGGATGGCGAAGACGGGCGCGGACGTCGAGGTGTACCGGTACCGGGGAGCGGGTCACCTCTACACGGACCCGGAGCTGCCGGACTACGACGCGGAGGCCGCGGAGCGGACGTGGGCTGTCGCGCTGGGTTTCCTGGCGGATCTGGACGCTGAGTCCTGACGCCGGGGACGGGGGCAGGGGCCTCCGGGTCGCGGCTTCGAAATCGACTATTTACGAGCCTGGCGGCTCACAAATAGCTCGGCAGCATTTCGAAACCCCGACCCTGCGGCCCCTGCCCCCGGCCCCTCCGCTCGGTCTCAGCTGGCGCGGTAGGCCAGCCAGGAGTCCTTCATGCGCTGGACCTGACCCGGGGTGAACTGGGTCATGCAGGAGTCGTACGTGTAGTCCATGAAGTTCTTGATCGGGTCCAGGCCCTCGGCGGTGCAGGTGTCGCTGCCGACCGGGCACTCGAAGGCCGGCTCGCCCTCCTGCGGGGTGTCCGCGACGTAGTCGCCCGGCTCCGTGCAGCCGTCCTGGAACGTGTGGTAGAGGCCGAGCCAGTGGCCGACCTCGTGGGTGGCGGTGTCGCCCTCGTTGTAGTTGGTGACGGTGCCGCCGGGGATGGACTGGTCGAGGATGACGACGCCGTCACCCTTCGGGTCGCCCGGGTACCACTCGGGGAAGGTCGCCCAACCGAGCAGTCCGCCGCCGAGGTTGGCGCTGTAGAGGTTGAGGCTGCTCACCCCGCCCTTGCGGAGCTTGGTCTTCATGGCCTTCTCCTCGGCCGTGTCGGGGGCGACGTTGTACCAGGCCGCGTTGTCCGTGTAGTCGGTCGTGAGCAGCTTGAACGTGAACGGGGTGGCGGTGTTGCCGTCGCCCTGGCCGGCGTACGCCTTGTTCAGGACATCGATCTGGCCGGCTATCTGGCTTGCCGTGAGCTTGCCGGTGGCGCCGTCGGTGATGACGTGGAAGTAGACCGGGATCGAGATCGCCTTCGCCTTGACGGAGTTGACGCCGGACCGGCGCAGCGACGCGGTGCGGGTCTTCAGGTCGCGGTCCATCGCCTTGGCCTGCGCCGGGGTGAGGGCGTTGGGCTCGTGGGCGGTCGCGCCGGGCATCTCGCGGGCTGCGGCGTTTCCAGCAGTGCCCTCCGCACACTGCTGGGCGGACGTCGTCTTCGCGGTGGCCTTGTGGGCGCTGACGGTGCCCGCCGAGGCGGCCACCGGGGTGAACGCGAGGGCTCCCGCGATGGCCGCGGCGCCGAGCAGGCGGCGTGGGGCACGACCGGTGAGGCGGGTGGCGAGTCGGACGGAGGGGCGCATAGTTCTCCTCAACTTCACGACGGCTGGTGCGGCTGGTAACCGCTGCAGCGGAGGCTATAGAGGATCTCCGGGTACGCATCAGGGCGGGAATCAGCCCGGGCGTCGGGCAGTTGGCCGAAAACGGTCACTGCTGAGCGGGCCGGGCTGTCCGCTCGCCGGACATGACAAGGACCGGCCGCGTCCTGCCGGCCGGTCCCTGTGGGTGGGTCACTTCCCGCTGATCGCCTTGTCGATGGCGGCCATGACGGTGGCGGAGGGCTGGCCGATGACCTCGATGGCCTTGCCGTTGAGCTTGACGGTCGGGGTGCCGGTGACGCCCTCGGCCTTGTTGAACTTGTCGCTCATGGTCAGCGCCCACTTGTCGTAGGTGCCGTTCTTCACGGCGGTCTCGAAGGCCTTGTTGCCCTTGAGGGCGGGGACCTTCTGGGCCAGCTCGATCAGCTTGTCGTCGCTGCCGAACTCGTCCTTGGTCTCCTCGGGGTGGACGTCCTTGGAGTACAGCAGCGTGTGGTACTGCGTGAACGCGTCGGTGGAGACGTTCAGCGCCGCGCCCAGCGCGCTGAGCGCGTTCTTGGAACCGGTGCCGCCGTTGCCGTCGAGGAACGTGCCCATGGTGTACGTGATCTTGTACTTCTTGTCCGTGACGCCCTTCAGCACGGCCGCGCCGGACTCCTGCTCGAAGGAGGCGCAGACCGGGCAGCGCATGTCCTCGTAGGCGTCCAGGTTGTACTTGCTGGCGGGGTCGCCGATGACGACCGTCGTGCCGTCGGTGCCCGAGGTGTTGGCGGGCTTGACCAGGGTCTTCTTCGCCGCGGCCGCCCACTCGCCGGGCTTGTTCATCTCGTTGACTGCCACGGCCACGCCGCCGGCTATCGCGATCGCCGCGATGACGGCGCCGCCGACCAGCAGCTGGCGCTTGAGCTTGGCCTTCTTCGCGTGCTTCTCGCGCTCGGCGCGCAGCCGCTCACGGGCTGCCTGCTTGTTGGCCTGGCTGTTTCTGCTGCTCATGGTGATGAGGTCTCCGTGTCCATACGTTGGGTGGTGGGCGAGCCGGTGGTCAGAGAGCGACCAGCGACGGCGGACCACGCCGTACGAGGGAGTGCAGCAGCGGCCGGAACCGCGAGGGGCCGGCCTGGCCGGGCCGGGAGCGGGGCGGCCGCGGCCGGGCGGCCGGGGCGCGCAGCGCGGCGACCGCGACGAGCAGCGGCCGGAACGCGGCGGCGGCCATCGCGCGCACGACGCGCTGCAGACCGGCCTCACCGCGCCGCAGCCACCAGGAGGCGAGCAGGCCCACCGTGATGTGCGTCGCGAGCAGCAGCCACGGGCCGGTCGTCGGATCGGTGGCGGCGGGCGCCCCGGGGACGGCCGCCAGTGGACCGCCGACCTGGCCGCCGTGACACAGCAGCGCCTCGTTCAGGGAGCGCCAGGAGCCGGTGACCGGTCCGCCGCCGGGGCCGTAGCAGGTGTGCTGACCGGCGGTGAACAGCGTGTCCACCGCCAGTTCCAGCGGCACCAGCAGCCCGGCGATCGGCCAGAAGCCGCGCTCCCGGCCGCCGAGCGCGTAGGCCAGCGCGAAGACCGCGCCGTAGGCCCCCGCCACCGTCACCAGCGGCAGGGGCGTGTGCGACATCAGTACGTGCGAGGTGGAGGAGAGAGTGACGCACAACGCCGCGAAGAGCGCGGCACGCAGCGCCCTCAGCGGTGGTCGTATGTCCTTCATGGCGGAGAGTGTGCCATGCCGATCCGTAGGTGGGGCCTAAGGGCCCCCAACCTGTGTGACTAAAGGCCCGGGATCCGGCCGTTGCGGAACAGGTCGACGAAGATCTGGTGGTCGGCGCGGGCCCGGGCGCCGTAGGCGTGGGCGAAGTCCACCAGCATCGCGGCGAAGCCCTCCTCGTCCTGCCCGATGGCCTCGTCGATGGCGTCCTCGGTGGAGAACGGCACCAGCGAGTGGCCGCTCTCGTCGTCAGCGGCGGCGTGCATCGCGGCGGTCGCCCGGCCGAGGTCCGCGACGACGGCCTCGAGCTGCGCCGGGTCGTCGAGGTCCGACCAGTCGAGGTCCACCGCGTACGGGGAGACCTCGGCGACCAGCTGCCCGACGCCGTCCAGCTCGGTCCAGCCCAGCCACGGGTCGGCGTGCGCCTGCAGGGCGCGCTGGGAGATCACCGTGCGGTGGCCCTCGTGCCGGAAGTAGCCGCGCACCGCCGGATCGGTGATGTGCCGGGAGACCGCCGGGGTCTGCCCCTGCTTCATGTAGATCACGACGTCGTTCTCCAGCGCGTCGGTGGTGCCCTCCAGCAGCAGGTTGTACGAGGGCAGGCCGGCGCTGCCGATGCCGATGCCGCGGCGGCCGACGACGTCCTTGACGCGGTGGCTGTCCGGGCGGATCAGGCTGGCCTCGGGGAGGGTCTCCAGATACGCGCCGAAGGCGGCGAGCACCTTCTCGCGGGTCGCCTCGTCCAGCTCGATGGCGCCGCCGCCGGGCAGGAAGCGGCGGTCCCAGTCGCGGACCTCGGTCATGGAGTCGAGCAGTCCGAAACGGGTCTGCGAGCGGGCGTGCCGCAGCGCGCCGAGCAGCGGGCCCTGCGCGCTGTCCAGGGTGAGCGGCGGCAGGCCCTCATCCTTGGACAGCTCGCGGATGCGGTCGCGGTAGGCGGCGGCGTAGCTGCGCACCAGGCCGGTGATCGTGTCGTCGCCGAGTGCCTTGGTGTAGCCGATGAGGGCGACGGAGGCGGCGAAGCGCTTCAGGTCCCAGGTGAACGGGCCGACGTAGGCCTCGTCGAAGTCGTTGACGTTGAAGACCAGCCGGCCGTTGGCGTCCATGTAGGTGCCGAAGTTCTCGGCGTGCAGGTCGCCGTGGATCCACACCCGGCCGGTGCGCTCGTCCACATACGGCCCGCTGTCCTTGCCGTCCTCCAGGTCGGAGTAGAACAGGCAGGCCGTGCCCCGGTAGAAGGCGAACGCGGACGCGGCCATCTTGCGGAACTTGACGCGGAACGCGGCCGGATCCGCGGCCAGCAGCTCGCCGAACGCGGTACCGAAGACGTCGAGGATCTTCGCACCGCGCTGCTCGTCGGTGATGTGTGCGATGGGCATCGCTGCCGCCCCTCCAGGGCTCGTGCCGTAGATCTTCCAACGGGCGAGCCTACGCGGCGGGCCGACGGCCGGCTGGGGCGGGACGGCAACCCCATGGCGGTGGTGGCGGCGGCGGTGGAGCGGAATTACCCGTCCGCAAATACCCGGGACCGGATATCGCGATACGTGGCACATACCGGCATCGAATATGCCGGGGGCCGGGAATTCGATCGTGCGTTCCCTGAAGGGCGAGCCGCGGAGCCGTTCGCGGAGCCGGCCGCGGGACAGGAGGAGCGGTGGCACCCCAGGGCCCAGGGGTACCACCGCTCCGGGCCGGTCGCGTGCGACCAGCCTGAGGTCAGTTGTGGCCGAACCTCTTCTGGTGCCGGCGGGAGACCTGCTCAGAGGTCGGAAGTACCTGCTCCTGGGCGGCGCTGCTCTTCGCCTGCTCCTGGGCCTCCGCAGCCTGGCTGCGTTCCTGCTCCTGGGCCTTGCGCTCGCGATTCTTGTTCTTACCCACGATCGTCCCTCCTAAAGGGGATCTCGGACGTTGAACCGCTATCAGGCTTGCACGCGAGTACGAAGCGCGCATTTCGGGCAGGTGGTGGAGGAGGAGCCCCTTAATTTCGGAAACCGCCACGCCGATGATCGAGTTCCGGCTTATAACGTCCCGATATTGGGGCAGACTCGGGGAAAATCCGTGCCGGGGGACGACCGGAAGAGGTGCAACATGGACCGCTGCGTTGTCCTGGTGGACGCCGGATATCTCCTGGGCGCCGCGGCGAGCCTTCTGGCCGGTGAACCTTCCCGGTCGCGTATCACCGTCGACCACGCCGCCGTGGTCGCGGGCCTCCGCGAACGCGCGGAGCTGGAGACCGGGCAGCCGCTGCTGCGGATCTACTGGTTCGACGGCGCCCCCGACCGCGTCCCGCAGCCGGAGCACCGGCGGCTGCGCGTCATGCCGCGCGTCACCGTCCGGCTGGGCGCGCTGACCCGGACCGACGGCCGCTGGGCGCAGAAGGGCGTCGACGCCGCCATGCACGCCGAGCTCTCCGAGCTCGCCCGCAACCGGGCCTGCTCCGACGTGGTGCTGGTGACCGGCGACGGCGATCTGCTGCCCGGCATGATGTCCGCGAAGGAACACGGCGTCGCCGTGCACCTGTGGGCCGTGCAGGCCGCCGACGGGGACTACAACCAGTCCGAGGACCTGGTCGCCGAGGCCGACGAGCGCCGGGTGCTGGACCGCGAGTGGATCACCCGGGCGATCCGGGCCCGCGAGGTCGCCGGCGTCTGCGCGCCGCCCACCCCGCGCCCCGAGATCCAGGCGATCCTGTCCGCGCCGCTGCCCGAGCCCTCGGGCTCCTCGGGCGGCGGCACCGGACACCCGGGCTCCCACCCCGGCACCGGACACCCGGGCTCCCACCCCGACGCCCACCCGGCGAAGAACGGCACGGCCCCGGCACCCGCCGACACCGAGCACCCCGACGCGGCCGCCGCCGCTGCCGCCGCCAAGGGGGTGCCCACCCCCAAGGACCTCGCGGGGCTCGGCCGCGTCCAGCAGGCCCCGGTCCCGCACCCCGTCCCCAACGCCACGCTCCGCTGGTCGTCCGACAAGACCTGGTCGGAACGCGGCCCCGGCAACGGCCCCGACGTGCCGGACACCAGCGGCCTGCCGACGCTCGCCCAGCTCACCAGCGCGGAACAGCGCTGGGCGGACCGCGAGGCCGACATCACCGCCGTCAGCGGCGACCCCTTCGAGGTCGGCCAGGTCTTCGCCCGCCGCTGGATCGCCCGCCTCACCGACGCCGCCCACCTGCAGGCCCTGTCCACGCACTACCCGCGCGTGCCGCACCGCATCGACGGCGAGCTGCTGCGCTACGCCGCGCGCTTCGGACTGCTCGCGCACAAGGACGACCAGATCGACGAGCACGACCGGTACGCCATCCGGGCGGGCTTCTGGCGCGAGGTCGACGCCCGCACGGTCGCCGAACACGCCCCCGCGGGCGACTGACCGCCGGGCAGGGGCCGGGACCGGTGCGCGCCGGTCCGGCATTTGAGGGCAGAACCGGACCCGAGGCGCGGACCGGGCGCCGCGACGCGTACTCTCGATCCTCGTGAGTACGGGCACGGAGCAGGCGGCGCCCAGCACAGCCGCCACCGCCCGCGATGCGGTGATCGCCGTACGCGGGCTGGTCAAGACCTACCCGGCCGGGCGTGGCCGGCGAGGCGCCGCGACCCCTGCTGTCCGCGCGAGCGACGGCATCGACCTCGACATCCGGCGCGGCGAGATCTTCGGACTGCTCGGACCCAACGGCGCCGGGAAGTCCACCCTCGTCCGCCAGCTCACCGGGCTGCTGCGGCCGGACTCCGGCGCCATCGGCATGCTCGGCCACGACCTCGTACGCCACCCCGAACGCGCCTCCCGGCTGATCGGCTACCTCGGGCAGGAATCCACCGCCCTGGACGAGCTGACCGTGTCACTGGCCGCCGAGACCACCGGCCGGCTGCGCGGCCTGGACGCCCGCACCGCGCGGGCCGAGCGCGACGCCGTGCTGGCGGAACTGGGCCTCACCGAGCTGGCCGGACGGGCCATCAAGCGGCTCTCCGGCGGCCAGCGGCGGCTGGCGTGCTTCGCCGCCACGCTGGTGGGGGAGCGGCCGGTGCTGGTCCTGGACGAGCCGACCACCGGCATGGACCCGGTCGCCCGGCGGGCGGTGTGGGCGGCGGTCGACCGCCGCCGCGCCGAGCACGGGGCCACCGTCGTACTGGTCACGCACAACGTCATCGAGGCCGAGACCGTGCTCGACCGGGTCGCGGTGATCGACAACGGGCGGGTCATCGCCTGTGACACCCCGGCCGGGCTCAAGGTGCTCGTCGCGGACGAGGTCAGGCTCGACCTCGTCTGGCGCGACGAGCCGCCGCTGCACCTGCCCGAGGTGGCCGCGCTGCGCCCCGCCGCCCAGGTCTCCGGCCGCCGCTGGACGCTCCGGCTCCCGCAGGCGCGGGCCCGCGCCGTGATCGCCGAGATCACCGGCGGCCAGGCCTTCGCCGCACTCGACGACTTCACACTCGCCACCCCGAGCCTCGAAGACGTGTACCTGGCCCTCGGCGGCCGTCAGAAGGGACTGGTCAAGGCATGACGTCTGTCTGCGGCGGGCTTCCGCACCGCCGTACGCCCCGGAGCGCACGGTGAGCGCGGCCGCGCCCGTGGTCCCGGGCACGACCGGCGCCACGCCCGGCACCGTCCCGGCCGTCCGTGAGGACTCCGCCGCCGCACCGCTCGCGCCGCGCGCCCGGCTGCTGCCCGCGCTGGGCGCCGTGTACCGGGCGCAGCTGTCGCGCGCCCGGGTGGCGCGGATCCCGCTGCTGTTCGTGGCCACGTTCCAGTCGGTCGGCATCATGGTGATGCTGCGCGGGGTCGTCGACGGCGGCGACGCCGAGGCGGCGCGCGCGGTGGTCGCCGGGTCCAGCGTGCTGGTGGTGGCCTTCGTCGCGCTCAACCTGCTCGCCCAGTACTTCGGCCAGCTGCGCGCCTCCGGCGGCCTCGACCACTACGCGACGCTGCCGGTGCCGCCCGCCGCGGTGGTGCTGGGCGCGGCGGGCGCGTACGCCTCGTTCACGGTGCCCGGCACGATCGCCACGGCGGTCACCGGATGTGTGCTCTTCCAGCTGCCGCTGGTGAACCTGTGGGTGCTGGCGGCGGTCGTCCCGCTCGCCGGAGCCGCGCTGGCCGGGCTCGGCGCGGCGCTGGGGCTGCTGGCCCCGAAGCAGGAACTGGCCACGCTCTTCGGTCAGCTGGGCATGTCGGCGGCACTGCTGCTGGGCGTGCTGCCGGCCGGGAACATGCCCGCACCGATCGGTCTCGTCCGGGATCTGCTGCCGTCCACGTACGGCGTGGAGGCCTTCGCCCGCACCTTCGACCCGCATCCGGACTGGGTCATGGTGGGTGCGGATCTGTCGGTGTGCGCGGCCGTCGGCGTGGTGTCGCTGGCCGCCGCCACCTGGGCGTACCGCCGAGCCGCCTGCCGGTGAAGCGGATGCGTGAAGGCCCGCAGAGCATCCTTGGCAGGGTGGCGGTGGGCGACGGGCGGGCTGGACCTGGCACGATGGGCGGGTGACCGCACCCCTGACGCCGCACGACCAGCCGCCGCCCCTGCCGCAGTACCCGGGCGCGGAGTTCTCCGGCGACGCATCGAAGGACGGACGTGCGGCGTTCACCGCCGAACTGCGGGAGGGCGCGCTGGTCGCCGTCGCGGTGGCGGTGACCGGGGTCGTGCTCGGGCTGCTGTGGCTGTGGCTCGCGCCCCTCATCCCGATGGTCTCCGACGGCAAGGCCATCTACCTCAGGGACAGCGAGGGCGAGGAAGCGGTCGGCGCCGACGGCACCTTCGTGCTGCTGGGACTCGCGATGGGCGCGGTGACGGCGGCCCTGGTCTTCTGGCGCCGGCGGCGCGGCGGCATCGGGGTCGTGCTCGGCCTGGCGGTCGGCGGGCTGCTCGGCTCGGTGCTCGCCTGGCGCCTCGGGGTCTGGCTCGGCCCGACGAGCGATCTGATCGCGCATGCCAAGGAGGTCGGCCCGAAGGTCGTCTTCGACGGCCCGCTGCGGCTGCGCGCCAAGGGCGCCCTCGTCGCCTGGCCGGCTGCGGCCATGCTCGTACACCTCTGCCTGACGTCGGCCTTCGGGCCGCGTGAACCGCAGCAGCCGCAGTCGTGGGACACGTCGTACCCGGCACCGCACCCGGCGCCCCACCCCGCTCCGGGCCAGGGACCGTTCACGGCGCCGCCGGCCGACCGGAACCCGGCGGACCGGAACCCGGCCGATCAGAACCCGCCCGCCCAGGGATCCGGCGACCAGGACCCCTGGCAGCGGGAGTCCTGAGCACGGGAGCCCTGAACGCGGGGGGCCCGCGGTCTACGCCGGGCGCCGGCCGTGGTTGGCGCGGCGCTTCCTGATCCGCCATTTCCGCATGCGGGTGCGTCGGGACATGGTGTCGGCTCCCCTCGTCGCGGGTGCTCCGTCCGGGACACCGTGCGCGCATCGGGCGCAATCGTCCAGAAGGACTGCGGGGTTCCGCTAAATCTGCTGGATCCGGGCGACCGGCGCGGTGCTCGCGCCGGTGAGCCGGACCAGGTCCTGCGGGGCGAGTTCGACCTCCAGGCCGCGCTTGCCGGCCGAGACGAACACCGTGGTGTGGGTCAGGGCGGAGACGTCCACGACCGTGCGCAGCCGCTTGCGCTGGCCCAGCGGGGAGATGCCGCCCAGCACGTAACCCGTGGTGCGTTCGGCCGCCGCGGGATCGGCCATCGCGGCGCGCTTGCCGCCGACCGCGGACGCGAGCGCCTTGAGGTCGAGCGAACCGGCGACCGGGACCACGGCGACGGTCAGCGCCCCGTCGACATCGGCGACCAGCGTCTTGAACACCCGCTCGGGAGCCGTGCCCAGCGCCTCGGCGGCCTCGCCGCCGTACGAGGCGGCCGCCGGGTCGTGGGCATAGGCGTGGACGGTGAAGGCGGCGCCGTCCTGCTCCAGCGCGACGGTGGCGGGGGTGCCGCCGGTGGTCGCCTTGGACTTCCTGGCCATGACGTGCCGTCTCCGATCGGTGGTCCTGTCGGTGGTCCCGCCGGTTGCTCCGTACGCTCCGGCGGTCAGTTGAGGCTGGCCGGCTGACGGGTCAGGTCGACGGCGGGCAGCGAGGGGAGCTTGCCGATGACGGCGGCCTCGCGGCGCAGCAGCGGCAGCTCGGCCGCCAGCCGGGCCGCGGTGTCCGGCGCCTCCAGCAGCAGCTGCTTGGCCGGGGTCTCGAAGATCGTCGCGGCGGCCACCAGATAGGACAGCACGGACGGGTCGTCGGGCAGTTCCTGCACCGCGACGAGGGTGCGGTCCTGGGCTCCGGCGAGGCGCTTCTGATAGGTGCGGAAGGCCCTGGCGACACCGGCGGCCAGCGTGCCCGCCCCCTCGCCCGGCTCCTCCGGCAGCTCCTCCACCTCGGCGGTCAGATACGGACCCGACGCGTCGACCGACAGCAGCCGGAAGCGGGTGGTGCCGGTGGCGACCACCTCGAAACCGCCGTCCTCGCGCTCACCGATGGTGGCGGCCTCCGCGATGCACCCGACCTGGAACAGCGACTTGGCCGGATCGGGGCCGAGCCCGGCCCCCGCGGTGGTGTCCACCCCGTCCGGGCCGGTCGGTGCCACCTCGTTCCCGTCCTTGATGGCGACCACGGCGAAGCGGCGCGGGGCGTCCTCGGGCAGCGCGAGCAGATCGCCCACGAGCGCGCGGTACCGCTCCTCGAAGATGTGCAGGGGCAGAACGAGGCCCGGGAAAAGGGCCGAGTTCAGCGGGAAGAGCGGAAGGCGAGCGGTCACAATCGGACAGCGTACGTGCTGCTCCGGTCGCCGGACGGGGTGCTTTCGCCGCGCAAGCTTCACCGGGTCGCTCCGTACCGTCCCCGTGACGACACGCCCTAGCCCCTGCGCAGCAGCCGGGAGGCGCCCGCCGCGACGGTGGTGGCCAGGATCCAGCCCAGCAGGACGAGGACGGTGGCCGCCCACTGCGCGCCGCCGGACGGTTTCCAGGCGCTGTCCTGGCCCAGGTCGATGACGGGCAGCAGCAGGTCCAGGGCGTACAGCGGAGCGCTCCAGTGCGGGGCCTCGTCGGGTTTGAGCGCGGGCGGCGCGTGGAGGCTGAAGAAGGTGGCGCCGATCGCCCACAGCACCGCCATCCACACGGCGGCCCGGCCCGGCCGGTACCCGTAGCCGACGGTGATGTCCTGGAGATACCCCCACAGCGTGCCGGCCAGCGGCAGCGCCTCACGGCGGCGGCGCTGCTTGGCGAGCAGCACCTCGCGCGCGTCGGAGTCCTCACCGCCGGCCCGCAGCGCCGCGGCGAGGTGCTCGTACGGTTCCGGGCTGTACTCGGGGTGGCGGCGGCCAGCCAGGCGATGCGGTCGCGCAGCGGGAACGCCCCCGCCGGGCTGAGCGTGGTGTAGCTGAAGCCCGCCAGGTCCAGGCCGCCGGACTCCGGCCAGCTCTGCCGGGTGTCGGTGAGGTTGCCCACCCGGGCGCCGGCCAGCGAGACGGTGCCGGTCGGCGGCTGGCCGAGCGTGAAGCGCAGTTCCGGCGTCTGGATCCGCCGCAGCGACAGCTGCTGGGAGCCGGTGAGCCGGAACCGCGCCCGGGTGATGATCACCGCGTTGCCGAACCGGCCGTCGTCCAGCCGGACCGCGCCCTCACAGCTGAAGTTGCGGGTCCGCACCCCGGCGGGCGGGGTGCCGCCGCTGTCCCCGCCGGTGGCCATCCAGCCGGCGCTCAGATAGAGGGTGTGCTCGACGGTGACCCGCGCGGCGTTCAGCGCGTAACGGCCGTAGGGGTTGTGCAGCAGGCTGCCGCGCAGGCTCAGCCGCCCGCCGATCCGGGCGCTGCGCAGGCTGATCTCACCGGTCACGTCCATCAGCTCGGCCTCGACGTCCTGGGCGACGCTGAGCCCGTCGGCGGCGATCGCCCGGCCGTGCCGGTCGCGGCCCACCGTGAGCTGGTTGAGCAGCAGATCGGTGCCGATGTGCGCGTCGGTGAGCCGTATGCCGCCCTCGATGGCGCACTGCGGCAGATGCAGATCGCCGGTGGTGGTGAGGCGGGCCGCCTCCAGGCGGGGGATCGAGCAGTGCACCATGCGCAGCGTCGTGAACTGGCACTCGGGCAGCAGGATCTGCTGGTCGAAGTGGCAGTCGTGCAACTCCACGTACGGGGTGACCTGGCCGCCCGACAGATTCAGCTGGCCGCTGATCCGGGCCCCGGAGAGCTTGACGCACGCGACCCGGCCGGGCTCGGCGGGCGGCCCGTCCAGCAGGAGCGTGGCGATCACTTCGGCGCGTACCGTCCGCTCCGGGCCCCAGGCCCGGTCGGTGGCCGGGTCGTCCCGCTCGGGGATGCCGGTGCGCAGGTCGTGCACCACGCCCCGGCGGAAGGCGCTCCACAGATCCTTCTCCGGCTCGGTCCAGTCACCCGGCGCCCTGATCCCCGACGGCTCGGTCACCGCGTCCCCTCCCGGTTCCGTGTCGCACCGTGCGACACACGGAACCGTAGCCCGGCGTGATCACCGGCCGGGGACGTATCAGGGAGTGGAACCGGAGAACGGCTGAGAACAGCGTTCTCTACACTTGACAGGGTGATCTCCCGAATCGATCTGCGTGGTGCCGCCTTCCCGGAGGACGGCATCGACCGCGACCTGCTGCCCCGAGCCGAGTTCGACGTGGAAGCCGCCCTGGACCAGGTGCGGCCCATCTGCGAGGACGTACGCCATCGGGGGACGGCGGCGCTGATCGACTACGCGCGGAAGTTCGACGGCGTCACCCTGGAGCGCGTCCGGGTGCCCGCCGCGGCACTGGAGAGCGCCCTGGAGGAGCTGGATCCGAAGATCCGCGCCGCCCTGGAGGAGTCGATCCGGCGGGCCAGGATCGTGCACCACGAGCAGCGCCGCACTGACACGACGGTGCAGGTCGTGCCCGGTGGCACGGTCACCGAGCGCTGGGTGCCGGTCGAGCGGGTCGGACTGTACGTGCCGGGCGGACTGGCCGCCTACGCGTCGTCCGTCGTCATGAACGTGGTCCCGGCGCAGGAGGCCGGCGTCGAGGGCATCGCCGTCTCGTCGCCCCCGCAGAAGGACTTCGACGGCCTGCCCAACCCGACGATCCTCGCCGCCTGCGCGCTGCTCGGCGTGGACGAGGTCTACGCCGCCGGCGGCGCCCAGGCCATCGCGATGTTCGCGTACGGCACCGAGGAGTGCCGGCCGGTCAACCTGGTCACCGGCCCCGGCAACATCTACGTCGCGTCGGCCAAGCGGCTGCTCAAGGGCCGGATCGGTATCGACGCCGAGGCCGGTCCGACCGAGATCGCCGTCCTCGCCGACGCCACCGCCGACCCGGTGCACGTCGCCGCGGACCTGATCAGCCAGGCCGAGCACGACACCCTGGCGGCGGCCGTGCTGGTCACCACCTCGGTGGAGCTGGCCGAGCGGGTCGAGAAGGAGCTGGCGGCGCAGGTCGGCGTCACCAAGCACAGCGAGCGCATCCTGGCCGCGCTGGCCGGCCGGCAGTCGGCCGTGGTGCTGGTCGACACGATCGACCAGGGCCTCGCCGTCGTCGACGCCTACGGCGCCGAGCACCTGGAGATCCAGACCGCGGACGCCGCCGCCGTCGCCGCCCGGGTCCGCAACGCCGGCGCGATCTTCGTCGGCGCGTACGCCCCGGTCTCGCTCGGCGACTACTGCGCCGGCTCGAACCACGTACTGCCCACCGGCGGCTGCGCCTGCCACTCCTCGGGCCTGTCCGTGCAGTCGTTCCTGCGCGGCATCCACGTCGTGGACTACAGCCGCGACGCGCTCGCCGAGGTCACCCACCACGTGGTGACGCTCGCCGACGCCGAGGACCTGCCCGCGCACGGCGCCGCGCTGCGCGCACGGTTCGACTGGCAGGTACCGCGGTGACCCGCATCGACGATCTGCCCATCCGTGACGAGCTGCGCGGCCAGACCCCCTACGGCGCGCCGCAGCTCGACGTCCCGGTGCGGCTGAACACCAACGAGAACCCGTACCCGCTGCCCGAGGCCCTCGTGCGGCGGATCGGCGAGCGGGTCACCGAGGCCGCCAGGGCGCTGAACCGCTACCCGGACCGGGACGCGGTGGAGCTGCGCACCGAGCTGGCCGCGTACCTCAGCCGCACCGCCGGCTACGCGGTCTCCAAGGAACAGGTGTGGGCGGCCAACGGCTCGAACGAGGTCATCCAGCAGCTGCTGCAGACCTTCGGCGGCCCCGGGCGCAGCGCGATCGGCTTCGAGCCCTCGTACTCGATGCACGCGCTGATCTCGCGCGGCACCGGCACGGAGTGGATCTCCGGGCCGCGCCGCGCCGACTTCACCATCGACGTGGACGCCGCCGTGGCGGAGATCGCCGCGCGCCGGCCCGACGTGGTCTTCATCTGCTCGCCGAACAACCCCACCGGCACGGCCGTCGAAGCCGCGACCGTACTGGCGCTGTACGAGGCCGCGCAGGCCGCGAAACCGTCGCTGGTCGTCGTCGACGAGGCGTATGTCGAGTTCTCGCACCGGCCGTCGCTGCTGTCGCTCATCGAGGGTCGGCCGAACCTGGTGGTCAGCCGCACCATGTCCAAGGCGTTCGGCGCGGCCGGGCTGCGGCTCGGCTACCTCGCCGCGGACCCGGCCGTCGTCGACGCCGTCCAGCTGGTGCGCCTGCCGTACCACCTGTCGGCCGTCACCCAGGCCACCGCGCTCGCGGCGCTGGAGCACACCGATACGCTGCTGGGGTACGTCGAGCAGCTCAAGGCCGAGCGGGACCGTCTGGTCACCGAACTGCGCGCCCTGGGCTGCGAGGTCACGGACTCGGACGCGAACTTCGTGCAGTTCGGCCGCTTCGCGGACAGCCATGCCGCCTGGCAGGCGATCCTCGACCGCGGCGTCCTGGTCCGCGACAACGGTGTACCGGGATGGCTGCGGGTCACCGCGGGCACCCCGGAGGAGAACGACGCGTTCCTGGACGCGGTTCGCGCAATGCAGAAGGAGACCGTATGACCCGCGTGGGCCGTGTGGAACGCACCACCAAGGAAACGTCCGTCGTCGTCGAGATCGACCTGGACGGCAGGGGCGAAGTCTCCGTCTCCACCGGTGTCGGCTTCTACGACCACATGCTCGACCAGCTCGGCCGCCACGGACTCTTCGACCTGTCGGTCAAGACCGAGGGCGACCTGCACATCGACACCCACCACACCATCGAGGACACCGCCCTCGCGCTCGGCGCCGCCTTCCGGCAGGCGCTCGGCGACAAGGTCGGGATCTACCGCTTCGGCAACTGCACGGTGCCGCTGGACGAGTCACTCGCCCAGGTCACCGTGGACCTGTCGGGCCGTCCCTACCTGGTGCACACCGAGCCCGAGAACATGGCTCCCATGATCGGCTCGTACGACACGACGATGACCCGGCACATCCTGGAGTCGTTCGTCGCGCAGGCGCAGATCGCGCTGCACGTCCACGTCCCGTACGGCCGGAACGCGCACCACATCGTGGAGTGCCAGTTCAAGGCCCTGGCCCGCGCCCTGCGGTACGCCTCCGAGCGTGACCCGCGCGCGGCCGGCATCCTCCCCTCGACCAAGGGCGCACTGTGAACACCGCATCGACCGTCTACATCGTCCTCGGGCTCTTCCTCGCCGGCGGCGTCTACTCCTTCTGGAGGCAGAAGCTTCCGACGGGCGTCGTCGTCCTGCTCGGCATCGGCGCGCTCATGGCGTTCGGTGCCGGCCTGATGTCGCTGTAGGGGGCCGCCATGAGCAAGAGCGTGGTTGTCCTCGACTACGGATTCGGCAACGTCCGCTCGGCCGAGCGCGCGCTGGCGCACGTCGGCGCCGACGTCGAGATCACCAGTGACTTCGACCGGGCCATGAACGCCGACGGGCTGCTGGTGCCCGGCGTCGGGGCGTTCGCCGCCTGCATGGCCGGACTGAAGTCGGTCCGCGGTGAGTGGATCATCGGCCGGCGGCTGTCCGGCGGCCGGCCCGTGATGGGGATCTGCGTCGGGATGCAGATCCTGTTCGCGCGCGGCGTGGAGCACGGCACCGAGACCGAGGGCTGCGACGAGTGGCCCGGCACCGTCGAGCCGCTGCGGGCCCCGATCGTCCCGCACATGGGCTGGAACACGGTCAAGGCGCCCGAGGACACCCGGCAGTTCGCCGGGCTCGACGCCGACGCCCGCTTCTACTTCGTGCACTCGTACGCGGTGCGGGAGTGGGAGCTGGAGGTCACCAACCCCCATATCCGCTCCCCGAAGGTCACCTGGGCCACGCACGGCGAACCCTTCGTCGCCGCCGTGGAGAACGGCCCGCTGTGGGCCACCCAGTTCCACCCCGAGAAGTCCGGCGACGCCGGTGCCCAGCTGCTGACCAACTGGCTCGACCACCTCTAGAACCTCTAGGACGTCACTTCCTATGGCTACGAACCGCCTCGAACTCCTTCCCGCCGTCGACGTCCGCGACGGCCAGGCCGTCCGCCTCGTCCACGGCGAGTCCGGCTCCGAGACGTCCTACGGCGACCCGCTGGCCGCCGCCCTCGCCTGGCAGCAGGCGGGCGCCGAGTGGCTGCACCTGGTGGACCTGGACGCGGCCTTCGGCACCGGTGACAACCGGGCGCGGATCGCCGAGGTCGCCGGCTCCATGGACATCAAGGTCGAGCTGTCCGGCGGCATCCGCGACGACGCGTCGCTCGCGGCGGCCCTGGCCACCGGCTGCACCCGCGTCAACCTCGGCACCGCCGCCCTGGAGACGCCCGAGTGGGTCGCCAAGGTCATCGCCGAGTACGGCGACCGGATCGCGGTCGGCCTGGACGTCCGCGGCACCACCCTGCGCGGCCGCGGCTGGACCCGCGACGGCGGCGACCTGTTCGAGACGCTCGCCCGGCTGGACTCCGAAGGGTGTGCCCGGTACGTCGTCACCGACATCGCCAAGGACGGCACCCTCCAGGGACCCAACCTGGAACTGCTGAAGAACGTGTGCGCCGCCACCGACAAGCCCGTCGTCGCGTCCGGCGGCGTCTCGTCGCTCGACGATCTGCGCGCGATCGCCACGTTGGTACCCGAAGGTGTCGAAGGCGCCATCGTGGGCAAGGCCCTTTACGCCAAGGCGTTCACCTTGGAAGAGGCGTTGGAGGCCGTTTCACGATGACCGAATCCCCCGCAGTTCGCCGCGTGCAGTCCGACCACAGCCCCTGGGAGGAGACCATGGGCTTCGCCCGTGCCGTCGCGGCCGGGGACCGGGTCATCGTCGCGGGCACCATGCCGCTGGTCGGCGGTGTGGTGCGGGGCGAGGGAAGTCCGTACGAGCAGACGCTGCTCGCCTTCGGCAACGCGATCGCCGCGCTGGAGCCGTTCGGCCTCGCGGCCGACAGCGTCATCCGCACCCGGATGTACCTCAGCCACGCCCGGGACGCGGAGGATGTCGGGCGCGCCCACAAGGAGCTGTTCGGCGACGTACGGCCGGCCGCGACGATGGTCGTCGTCAACGGCTTCGTCGACTCCCGGGTGCTGGTCGAGGTCGAGGTCGAAGCGTATCGAGGAGCCCCTGAATGACCCTCGCGGTCCGAGTCATCCCCTGCCTGGACGTGGACAACGGCCGGGTCGTCAAGGGCGTCAACTTCCAGAACCTGCGGGACGCGGGCGACCCCGTCGAGATGGCGAAGCTCTATGACGCCGAGGGCGCGGACGAGCTGACGTTCCTCGACATCACCGCCTCCTCGGGCGACCGCGAGACCACCTACGACGTGGTGCGCCGCACCGCCGAACAGGTCTTCATCCCGCTCACCGTCGGCGGTGGCGTCCGCACCACGGACGACGTCGACAAGCTGCTGCGCGCCGGCGCGGACAAGGTCGGCGTCAACACCGCCGCCATCGCCCGCCCGGACCTGATCCGGGAGATCGCCGAGCGCTTCGGCCGGCAGGTGCTCGTGCTGTCCGTGGACGCCCGGCGGAACGCGGCCGGCGGCTTCGAGGTCACCACGCACGGCGGCCGGCAGGGCACCGGCATCGACGCCGTCGAGTGGGCGCACCGCGCCGCGGAACTGGGCGCCGGGGAGATCCTGCTCAACTCGATGGACGCCGACGGCACCAAGGACGGCTACGACCTCGCCATGATCGAGGCCGTCCGCAAGCACGTCACGGTCCCCGTCATCGCCTCCGGCGGCGCCGGCAAGCTCTCCGACTTCGCTCCCGCGGTGGCGGTCGGCGCCGACGCGGTGCTGGCGGCGTCGGTCTTCCACTTCGGGGACCTGCGCATCGGGGACGTCAAGAACGCGCTGCGCGAGGCCGGTCACCCGGTCCGCTGAGGAGTCCGTCGGTTCACCGGCCTTTGCTGAGAGCCCGCAGGTACTCGCGGTTCATCGCCGCGATGGACGGCAGCGGGATGCCCTTCGGGCAGGCCGTGGCGCATTCACCGGTGTTGGTGCAGCCGCCGAACCCCTCGGCGTCCATGGCCCCGACCATGTCCAGCACCCGGGACTCGCGCTCGGGCGCCCCCTGCGGCAGCACGTTGAGGTGGACGACCTTCGCCGAGGTGAAGAGCATCGCCGAGCCGTTCGGGCAGGCCGCCACACAGGCGCCGCAGCCGATGCACTCGGCGTGCTCGAAGGCGGTGTCCGCGACCGGCTTGGGCACCGCGGTGGCGTGCGCCTCCGGGGCGGCGCCGGTGGGCGCGGTGATGTAGCCGCCGGCGCCGATGATCCGGTCGAACGCCGACCGGTCGACGACGAGGTCCTTCACCACCGGGAAGGCGGCGGCGCGCCACGGCTCGACGTCGATGGTGTCGCCGTCGGTGAAGTGCCGCATGTGCAGCTGACAGGTGGTGGTCCGCTCGGGGCCGTGCGCCCGGCCGTTGATGACCATGCCGCAGGCACCGCAGATGCCCTCACGGCAGTCGTGGTCGAAGGCGACGGGCTCGTCGCCGGCGAGGATCAGCTCCTCGTTCAGATGGTCCAGCATCTCCAGGAACGACATGTCGGGGGAGATGCCGGTGACGTCGTAGGTGGTCATCCGGCCCGGCTCGTCGGGGCCGGTCTGCCGCCAGATGCGCAGGGTCAGTTTCACGCGTAGCTCCGCTGGGTGGGGTGGACGTGCTCGAAGACGAGGTCTTCGCGGTGCAGGACGGGGGCGCGGCCGGTGCCGGTGAACTCCCAGGCGGCGGCGTACGCGAAGGAAGCGTCGTCGCGGGCCGCCTCGCCGTCCGGGGTCTGGCTCTCCTCGCGGAAGTGGCCGCCGCACGACTCGGCGCGGTGCAGGGCGTCCAGGCACATCAGCTCGGCGAGTTCCAGATGGTCGGCGATCCGGTTGGCCTGCTCCAGCGACTGGTTGAGGTCGGCGCCGGAGCCGGGGACCTTCACCCGGCGCCAGAACTCGTCGCGCAGCTGCGGGATGCGGTCCAGGGCCTTGCGCAGCCCGGTCCCGGTGCGCGCCATGCCGCACTCGTCCCAGAGCAGCTCGCCCAGTTCGCGGTGGAAGGACTCGGGGGTGCGGTCGCCGTTGACGGCGAGCAGCAGGTTGAGCCGGTCCTCGGTGTCGGCGACGGCCTCGGCGACCGCCGGATGCGTCGGGTCCACGGTGTCGTGCGGATGCCGGGCCAGATAGTCGTTGAGGGTGGCGGGCAGGACGAAGTAGCCGTCGGCCAGGCCCTGCATGAGGGCGCTGGCACCGAGCCGGTTGGCGCCGTGGTCGGAGAAGTTGGCCTCGCCGATGGCGAAGAGGCCGGGCACCGTGGTCTGCAGGTCGTAGTCGACCCACAGGCCGCCCATCGTGTAGTGGATCGCGGGATAGATCCGCATCGGCGTTGCATACGGGTCCTCGGCGGTGATCCGCGCGTACATCTCGAAGAGGTTGCCGTACTTCTCCTCCACCGCGGCGCGGCCCGTGCGGGCGATGGCGTCGGCGAAGTCCAGATAGACGCCCTGCCCGCCGGGTCCGACGCCGCGCCCCTCGTCGCAGACGTTCTTGGCGGCGCGCGAGGCGATGTCGCGGGGCACCAGGTTGCCGAACGCCGGGTAGAGCCGCTCCAGGTAGTAGTCCCGCTCGTCCTCGGGGATCGCGTTCGGCGGGCGTTCGTCGCCCCGCACCTTCGGGACCCAGATCCGGCCGTCGTTGCGCAGCGACTCGCTCATCAGCGTCAGCTTCGACTGGTGGTCGCCGGAGCGCGGGATGCAGGTGGGGTGGATCTGGGTGAAGCAGGGGTTGGCGAAGTACGCGCCGCGCCGGTGGGCCCGCCAGATGGCGGTGGCGTTGGAGTTCTTGGCGTTGGTCGACAGATGGAAGACGTTGCCGTAGCCGCCGGAGGCGAGCACGACCGCGTCCGCGAAGTAGGTGTCGATGCGTCCGGTGACCAGATCGCGGGCGACGATGCCGCGCGCCCGGCCGTCCACCACGATCAGATCGAGCATCTCGGTCCGCGCGTGCATCTCGACCGTGCCGGCCGCGATCTGCCGGGTGAGCGCCTGGTAGGCGCCGAGCAGCAGCTGCTGGCCGGTCTGTCCGCGGGCGTAGAAGGTGCGCGACACCTGGACGCCGCCGAACGAGCGGGTGTCGAGCAGGCCGCCGTACTCGCGGGCGAACGGGACGCCCTGGGCGACGCACTGGTCGATGATCTCCACCGACACCTGCGCGAGGCGGTGCACATTGGACTCCCGGGCGCGGAAGTCGCCGCCCTTGACGGTGTCGTAGAACAGCCGCCGCACCGAATCGCCGTCGTTGCGGTAGTTCTTGGCGGCGTTGATGCCGCCCTGCGCGGCGATGGAGTGTGCCCTGCGGGGCGAGTCCTGGTAGCAGAACTGCACGACGTGGTAGCCCTGTTCGGCCAGCGTGGCGCCGGCCGCGCCGCCGGCCAGCCCGGTGCCGACCACGATGACGGTGTGCCGGCGGCGGTTGGCCGGGTTCACCAGCTTCGCCTCGAAGCGGCGGCGGTCCCAGCGCTCGGCGATCGGGCCTTCGGGGGCCTTGGTGTCGACGACGGGTTCGCCGGTGGTCCAGTGCGAGTAGTCGGTCATGTCAGCTCACGACTCCAGTCATGACGGCAACGGGTACGGCGATGAATCCGCAGGTCAGGACGAGCGCCAGGGCGTTGGCCAGGGCTTTCAGGGCGCGGTCCCGCCGGGCGTTGTTGGCGCCGAGGGTCTGGGCGGCGCTCCAGAAGCCGTGCCGGATGTGCAGGCCGAGGGCGAGCATCGCCACGATGTAGAAGACATCGGCGTACCAGTTGCGGAAGTCCGCGACGATGTTCTCGTAGGGGTGGTGCGCCTGGCCGCGCGGATTCACCGTCAGCGTCGTCAGGTCCAGGAGGTGCCAGACGATGAACAGCGCGAGGATCACCCCGCCCCAGCGCATGGTGCGGGTGGCGTAACTGGCGCGCTGCCGCCGGTGGGCGTACTTCGCGGGCCGGGCGGCCCGGTCCCGCCGGCTGAGCTGGTAAGCGGCGACGCCGTGCAGCACGACGGCCGCCACCAGGCCCAGCCGCATCAGCCACAGGAACCAGCCGTGGTGCAGCACCGGCTCACCGATGGTGCGCAGCCAGGCCGCGTAGGCGTTGAACTCCGGGGCACCGAAGAAGATCTTCAGATTGCCGAGCATGTGGCCGACGAGGAACAGCAGCATCGCCACCCCGGTGACGGCCATGACCGCCTTCTTGCCGACGGTCGAGCGCCACAGGGTCGCCGCGGGGGATGATCGCCGTCCGGTACGTGTCGCCAGTGCCATGGACAGGACGCTAGGCCGGGCGCCGCCATCCGTCCAAGACATGATGCGGCTGCTTTCCATAGGCAATGCCTATGCAGCGATCTACGCTGGCACCATGCAGCTGCACCAGCTCCAGTACTTCGCCGCCGTCGCGGACCTGCGGCACTTCACCCGTGCCGCCGAGAGCGTCCATGTGGCCCAGCCGTCGCTGTCGCAGCAGATCCGGGCGCTGGAACGGGAGCTGGGCGCCGAGCTGTTCCACCGCGCCCGGGGGCACATCACCCTCACCGACGCGGGGGAGGTCCTGCTGCCGCTGGCCCGCCGGATCCTGGCCGACGCCGAGACCGCGCGCCGCGAGGTCCAGGAGGTGGCCCAGCTCCGGCGCGGCCGGGTGCGGCTCGGGGCGCCGCCGAGCCTGTGCGCCAGCCTGGTCCCCGATGTCCTGAAGGACTTCCACCGGCGGTACCCCGGAGTCGACCTGGTGGTCCACGAGGACGGCTCGCAGGACCTCGTGCGGGTACTGGCCGCCGGGGAGCTCGACCTCGCCCTGATCATCACCCCGCTCCCCGTCCAGGCCCCCGCCCTGGCCACCGAGGAGCTGCTGCGCGAGGAGCTGGTGGCGGTCTCGGCGCCGGCCGATCCCGCTCCGGTGCGCCGCGCGCACCTGCGGATCGAGGACCTGCGCGGCCGTCCGATGGTGATGTTCCGCCGCGGCTACGACCTGCGGGAGTACACCCTCGCGGCCTGCCGGGCGGCCGGCTTCGAACCGACCTTCTCCGTCGAGGGCGGCGAGATGGACGCGGTCCTCGGATTCGTCCGGGCCGGCCTGGGCCTCGCCGTGGTCCCCAGCATGGTCGCGGAGCGCTCGGGCCTGCGCATCACCCCGTTCGCCGCCCCGGGCCTGCACCGCACCATCTCCGTCGCGCACCGCGGCGACGTCTCACCGCCCCGCGCCGCCCGCGAACTGCGCCGCATCCTGCTGGACGCCACTCGGGCCCGCTGACGGCCTTGCAGCGGGGCCCGGTCTAGAGGCCGAGCTTGGTGTCGTACACCGTGGCCACGGCGGCCTTGTCGCCCTCGGTCTCGACCCGCGCCGCCTCCTGGCGGCCGAAGGCGAAGATCGTCAGCTCGCCCGGCTCACCGGTGACCGTCACGACCGGGGTGCCCTTGTGCGCGACGGCGGTCTGGCCGTCGGGGCGGCGCAGGACCAGCCCGACGGGGGACCTGCGGCCCGCGACCCGGGCCATGCGCTCCAGGCGCTTCCACAGGGTGTCGGAGAAGACGCTGTCCAGCTCACGGGGAGTCCACTCCGGCTGGGCACGGCGGACGTCCTCGGCGTGGACGAAGAACTCGACGGTGTTGGCCGCCTCGTCGATCTGCTTGAGGGAGAACGGCGACATCCGCGGCGGCCCGGTGCGGATGAGCTGTACCAGCTCCTCGAACGGCTTCTGCGCGAACTCCTGCCGGACGCGTTCCATCCGGGCGGCGAGCTGCGGGATCACGATCCCGGCCGCGGCATCGCTGCGGCGCTCGCGGACGACGAGATGCGCGGCCAGATCGCGGGCGGTCCAGCCCTCGCAGAGCGTCGGAGCACCCGCCCCGGCGTTCTCCAGCAGATCGGCGAGGAGCAGACGTTCACGCTGCGCATGAGTCGACATGACGTCAGGTTAGGTCCACCCCTCGCCGTGCGGCTACGGCAGGGCCTTGGTGAGCTTCTTCCCGTCGACCTTGTTGCTGAGGGTCAGCGAGCAGGAGATCGTGTCCTTCTTCTGGATCTGGTACGTCATGAGCGACGGATACAGCGCGTAGTAGTAATAGGTCTTGCCGTCGGCCGGGATCCGGGCGAGACGCTTCTTGGCGTCCGGCTCGCACAGCTTCAGCACCTTGGTCTGGAGCTCGGTCTCGGTGGTGAAGCTGCCGGTCAGGGTCTCGTTCGCGACGACCTCGCCGTCGTGCGGCGAACTGCACGAGCGGGTCGTGACGACGGACACGCTGCTGTCCAGGCCCGGGTGGTCGAAGCACTTGCCCGGGTTCAGCACGACGTACGGCACCAGGTCCGGGGTCGGGCTGCTGGTGGTGGAGCCGGTGGTCGGCAGGTCGGTGGGTATGTCGAGCGTCGGCAGGTCGGTCGGCAGCGTCACCGTCGGCGTCGGGAACGCCGAGGTGGACGAGGACGAGCTGGAGCTGGTGAGCGCGTCCGGCTTCTTGTCGTCGCCACCGCTGCTGGCCAGGACGATGCCGCCGATGATCGCCCCGACGACGACCACCGCACCGATCGCTATCGCCGCGTTCCGGCCGTTGTTGTTTCCGCCGCCGGGCGGCGGGGGATAGCCGCCGCCACCGGGCGGATAGCCGTAGCCGCCGGGAGGCACCGGCGGTCCGGGAGGACCGGGCGGGCCGTAACCGCCCTGGCCCCCCTGGCCCCCTTGACCACCCTGCGGATATCCGTAACCGCCCTGGCCGCCTTGCGGATAGCCGTAGCCGTCACCCGGCGGAGGAGGTGGAGTCGGCGGACCAAAGTTCTGCGGCGGACCGAAGCCGCCACCTTGCCCTGGTGGCGGCTGACCGTTCGGCGGAGGCGGAGGAAAACCCATGCACGAAGGATGCCCCATACGGGTGACAACGGCGAGCGACTAGGGAATCAAGGTCGGTGAACCTGCCGTGTTCATCACCGAACGCACCTTTTGGGCGGCGCGAAACGCCGGAGGGACCGGCGGCACAATAGAGGCATGCCCGACACCGCCGCACCGTCCCCCGCGTCCCCGTCCTCCCCGCTCGACCCGGCCGTGGCCGCCCGCCTCAAGCGCACCGCCGACGGGCTCGTCCCCGCCATCGCGCAGCAGTACGACACCGGCGAGGTGCTCATGCTCGGCTGGATGGACGACGAGGCGCTGCACCGCACGCTCACCACCGGCCGCTGCACCTACTGGAGCCGCAGCCGCGGCGAGTACTGGGTCAAGGGCGACACCTCGGGGCACGTCCAGCACGTCAAGTCCGTCGCCCTCGACTGCGACGGCGACACCCTGCTCGTCAAGGTCGACCAGACCGGTGCCGCCTGCCACACCGGCGACCGCACCTGCTTCGACGCCGACCCGCTGCCGCTGGGCCCCTGACCCCCCGACCCGGGTTCCGTCCGGGTCCGCCGCCACGATCCCGGTGACCTTCCCGCCTGGCCGTAAACGTTATCGGCCACTGTGGCAAGCTGTCGGTCCGCGGATCGATGGGAGGGTTCGATGACGGACCTGGGATACGACCTGGGGGCACTGGACGCGTTCACCGGCCAGCTCACCCGGATCAAACAGGGGCTCGAATCCAGCCACTCGGTGATCGACTCCTTCGACTCCGACTACGGCGACGGCCGGGTCCGCGACGCGATGCACCACTTCGAGAAGCGCTGGCGGGACGGGCGCGGCCATGTCGAGAACACCGCCGGCGTGCTTTCGTCCATGGTCACCGAGGCCGTGAAGGCCTACACCAAGGTCGACGAGGACCTCGCCAAGCAGCTGCGCGACGGCACCAGGGCACCGCAATGAGCGGCCCGAAGTTCGACACCGGCGTCGGCTACACGCTGCGCGTCCCCGGCAGCTGGTTCGAGGTCGACGTCCGCCCCGCGACCCGGGCCGCCTCGGCGGCCGACCTCGTCAGCCGGCGCCTCACCGACCTGCCCGAACTGCGCGAGCGCCGCTCCGACATCGTCCGGCTGCTGCGCAACCAGGCGGCGGCCGCCTGGAACGCCGGCGCGGTCTACTGCGCGGTGATGGCGGAATCGGTCGCGGACGGCCTGCTGCCCGCCTGCGTCACCGTCTCCTTCGTCGCCGGGCCGGTCGACGCGAGCAGCGACGCCGAGGACCGGCTGTCCCCGCTGCTCGCACCGCTCAGCGCGAAGACGGCCAAGGCCGAGGGCGACACCTGGACCGAGCTGTCCACCGTCGAACTCCCGGACGCCGGGCCCGCCGCCCGCAGCCACGGGGTCGAGGACATCGAGGACGAGTCCGGCCGCCCGATGCGCGTCGTCACCATGCAGACCTTCGTACCGCTGCGGGACGTGAACCGCGTCGCCATCGTCTCGTGCAGCAGCCCCGCCGTGGAGGTGGCGCCGGCGCTGCTCGACGTCTTCGACGCCATCAGCTCCACCTTCCGCCTGTTCCGCGCCGCCGACCTCGTGGAGACCACATCGTGAGCCGCCCGGCCGACTGGTTCATCCTCGACCTGCACGAGGATCCGACCCCGGGCGACGTCTTCCGGGTCCGCCAACTCGCCACCACCACCCGCCGGATCGCCGACGACGCCGAGGCGGCGTCCCGGAACGTACGGGCCCTCGCCGGTGACCAGGCGACGATGACGTGGGTCGGCGCCGCCGGCGACGTCTTCAAGGAGGCGATCGGCAAGTTCCCCGGACAGCTCGACAAGGTCGCGCACTCCCACCACCTGGCCGCCGACGCACTCGACGGCTACGCGACGTCCCTCGACTCGGCGCAGAGCCAGGCGGACCGGGCGCTCTCCCAGGGCCGCCAGGTCCACGACCAGGTGAAGAGCCTGCACGCGCAGCTCGTCACCGCCAACGGCTCGCTCACGACACTGGACAAGGCGGTCGCCCCGCCCGACCCCGACCAGGTCAAGGAGCAGGCCCGCAAGCACACCGCCGCCCAGGGCCAGGTCACCTCCCTGCAGTCGCAGCTCAGCGGCCCCCAGGCACAGCTGGACGCCGCCAAGCGGCTCGCCGGGCAGGCGGCGGAACTGCGCAACACCGCCGCCGACACCGCGAGCAGATCGCTGCACGAGGCCGCCGACGCGGGCATCCCGCCGGACTCGTTCTGGCACAAGCTCGGGGACCTCGCCGCCAAGGCGTGGAACGGCCTCATCGTCGTCGCGAAGATCGTGGTCGCGGTCGGCGGCATCATCGCGCTCATCATCGGCGGCCCGATCGCCTGGATCGTCTTCGCGGCCGCGCTGCTGGTGCTCGCGGACACCATCGCCAAGTACACCCAGGGGAAAGCGACCCTGTGGGACGTGGCCCTCGCGGCGCTGAGCTGTATTCCCATGACGAAGGGCCTCACCTCGCTGGGCGCCCTGAAGGGCGCCTTCGCCGCCGAGGGGCTGCTCGGGGTGGGCAGCCATCTGCTGGGCGCCGGATGGGGTGCGATCAAGGGCATCGGCACCGGCGCGATGGCCCTGTGGAAGGGCCGCTCGGCCATCCCGGGACTGCTGCGCGCCCTGCCGTTCACCGCCCTGGGCAAGCTGACGTCGATGGCCACCGAGCTGCGGTACGGCGCCTCCGGCGCGCTGACCGGCTTCGGGGCCGGCTTCGGTGACGGGGCGGGGCTCTTCGGCTCGTTCCGGTCCAGCCTGTCCGAGGGCCTCCAGGGCTGGCGCGGCGGCACCCAGGCGGCGTCGGAACTGCCGTCCCAGGGAGCGCGCGCCTGGCAGGGCTCGGGCGGCTACCCGGGGATCGACCTGTGGCACGACACCGTCATCCCGGCCGGCACCAACGCCGAGGCGCTGCACCCGCGGATCACCGGATTCGCGATGCCGGAGGGGACGATGGCGTCGCTGGGCGGTGACTCCGCCGAGATCAGCAAGGGAGTCCAGGTGGGACCGTCCGACCTCAACCAGTACATCCAGCACGAGTACCGGACCGAGGGCGTCACCCTGCACTTCAACTCCGACGTGCCGGCGGCCGGCGCCTACGCGAACGCCAACCCGCAGTTCGGCGGGGGCGGCCTGCCGCAGTACTTCGTCCCCGACGTGATGTCGCACATCGACTCCGGCGCCATCTCCGTCATCGACCACAGCGGCAACGTCCTGCCGGTCTCGCCGAACGGCATCGCCAGCGTCGGCCCCGGGCAGAACATCCCGCTGCACAACTTCGACCTGCCGTCCGGGTCGCCGATCCTGACCAACAACCGGACGGCGGCCACCGCCGCGGGCGGCACCACCATCGTCGGCGGCATCACCCGAAGTTCGGTGTACGGCTCCCAGCTCACGGCGCCGAGCCGATGAGCGCCGGAACGCCGGACGATGTCCGGGCGCCGATCGCGGCCTCCGGCACGCGGGAGAACCCGCACGCGCACCTCGATCCGATCGTGGCGGCCGAGCTGTCCTGGGGGAACCGGATCACGAAGGACTGGCACATCGTCGACTACCACTTCGGGGACTGGCTGCTCACGCTGGAGAAGCCCTTCCACGTGGACCGCCTCCGGGAGACCTTCGTCTTCCCCGGCACCATCCGGCTCGGCACCTACGCGAGACATTCCGATGGATCCGGCGGCGTCCGGATGTGCCTGGGCGACCAGCTGAACCTGATGGGCATCGAGGCGCCGCTGCCCAGGGACCTGCCCGCCGTCAACGCGGAGATCGAGCTATGAGCCAGCACCCGGACCCGACCCCGCGGCCGATCGAGGTCTCCCCGCTGATCTACCGGCTCGCCGACAGCATCGTGCTGATCGGCGTGCGGACGGGCGACCGCGGCCCGGAACCGCTCTACACGGATGTCTCCGGAACGCTGTGCGCCGTCGCGTACACCGACCCGGAGGAGATCCGGCGCGATCTGCCCGAGGGCTACCGGCTGTTCCAGATCACCGTTCCGGAACTGCTCGCCCAACTGCCGCCCGCGGCCGGTCTGATCATCGATCCGCGCGCCGCCTCGCCGATCCATGTGGCCGCAGAGGAGCGCGATGTGGTGATCGCGGCGGGCCTGCCGTTCCCGGCCGGCGCGTACATCAAGGTCAAGGCGTCCGCGGACCCGCAGCCCCGGCTGCTGGCGGCCGCACTGCCGCGGATCGAGGCGCTGGCCGCGGTGCGGCGGCTGTACCTCACGCGCTACCGGGTCGCGGATGCCCGGGAGAAGATCCTGGTGGTGTACGAGGTCGACGGGGTGCCGGGAGCCGACACCGCGGCCGCCGACGCGGTGCTGGCCGCCGCGGCCGACATCGCCCTGGCCGACCCGATGCAGATCGTGGCCCTCGGCGACGTTCCCGAGGACCTGCGGGCCGTCGTCCTCGCCGACGTCGAGCCCGCGTACGTCCGGCCGGATCTGCGGGGCTGAGCGGGCACCTGCGCGCAGGCCCATTACGCTGCCGCTATGACCACCGCTACTGTCGCGCCCGACCTCGAAACGTTCCGCAAGCTGGCGGAGGACCGCCGGGTGATCCCCGTCAGCCGGAGGCTGTTGGCGGACGGCGACACCCCGGTCGGGCTGTACCGCAAGCTCGCGGGCGAGCGTCCGGGGACGTTCCTGCTGGAGTCCGCGGAGAACGGCCGCTCGTGGTCGCGGTACTCGTTCGTCGGGGTGCGCAGCGCCGCGACGCTGACCGAGCGCGACGGGCAGGCGCACTGGCAGGGGACCCCGCCGGTGGGCGTGCCGACCGGCGGCGATCCGCTGGAGGCGCTGCGGGTCACGGTCGAGACGCTGCACACCCCGCGTGACCTGCACGCGGGCGGCGGGCTGCCGCCGTTCACCGGCGGGATGGTCGGCTACCTCGGCTACGACATCGTGCGCCGCCTGGAGAAGATCGGCGAGCACGGCGAGGACGAACTGCGGCTGCCCGAGCTGACGATGCTGCTCACCTCGGACCTGGCGGTGCTGGACCACTGGGACGGCAGCGTGCTGCTGATCGCGAACGCGATCAACCACAACGACCTGGCCACCGGCATCGACGAGGCGTACGCCGACGCCGTCGCCCGGCTGGACGCGATGGCCGCCGACCTGGCCCGGCCGGCCGCGTCGGCCGCCGTCGAGCTGCCCGCCTCGGAGCTGCCGGAGTTCACCGGACGCTGGGGCTCGGCGGCCTACCAGGCAGCCGTCGAGGACATCAAGGAGCGGATCCGGGCGGGTGAGGCGTTCCAGGTGGTGCCCTCGCAGCGGTTCGAGACCCCGTGTCCGGCGAGCGCGCTGGACGTGTACCGGGTGCTGCGGGCGACCAACCCGAGTCCGTACATGTACCTGTTCCGCTTCGACGGCTTCGACGTCGTGGGCTCCAGCCCCGAGGCGCTGGTCAAGGTCGAGGACGGCCGGGCGCTGGTGCACCCGATCGCCGGCACCCGGCCGCGCGGCGCGACCCCGCAGGAGGACGCGGCGCTGGGGGAGGAGCTGATGGCGGACCCCAAGGAGCGCGCCGAGCACCTGATGCTGGTGGACCTGGGCCGCAACGACCTGGGGCGGGTGTGCGAACCGGGCAGCGTCGAGGTCGTCGACTTCATGTCCGTCGAGCGCTACAGCCACGTCATGCACATCGTCTCGACCGTCACCGGCCGGGTGGCCGAGGGCCGCACCGCCTTCGACGTGCTGACGGCCTGCTTCCCGGCCGGGACCCTGTCCGGTGCCCCCAAGCCGCGCGCGATGCAGATCATCGACGAGCTGGAGCCGGTCCGCCGCGGTCTGTACGGCGGCTGCGTCGGCTATCTGGACTTCGCCGGCGACTCCGACACCGCGATCGCCATCCGCACCGCGCTGCTGCGCGACGGTACGGCGTACGTCCAGGCGGGCGCCGGTGTCGTCGCCGACTCGGACCCGGTCGCCGAGGACACCGAATGCCGCAACAAGGCGGCGGCGGTGCTGCGCGCGGTGGCGACCGCGAGCCGGCTGCACACCGACGCGCAGGCCTGACCGCGGGAACACCTGTGGGGACATGCGAAGGCGGGGCGGCCCGGTCCGGGCCGCCCCGCCTGCTTCACGGGGCCGTCAGCCCGTGAAGGCCGAGGTGCCGTTCGGGGTGCCGAGACCCGTCGGGCCGTCGTATCCGGCCTTGGCGGTGCACAGGTACGAGCCCGAGCAGCTGCCGTTGGAGCCGCTCGTCACGTCGTTGAGCGCCGAGGTGTGGGCGTACGGGAACGAGGTCGGGTACGAACCGGACGACGGGGCGCCGGCGATGGCGTACACCCCCGCGATGATCGGCGCCGAGGCGCTGGTGCCACCGAAGGTGTAGTACCCGGCGGCGATCCCGTAGGAGTCGTAGATCGCCAGACCGGTGGCCGGGTCGGCGACCGCCGACACGTCGGAGATGGTCCGCTTGGCGCAGCCGGTGTCCTTCTGCCAGGACTGCTTGGCGTCATAGGCGGAGCAGCCGGAGCCGGTGCCCTCGGTGCTGTTCGTGGACCAGACGGTCTCGGTCCAGCCACGGGCGTTGGAGGCGGTCTTGAGGGCGGTGCCGCCGACCGAGGTCACGTACTTGGAGGCGGCGGGGTACTCGGCGCCGTAGGCGGAGTCACCGGCGCTGACCGTGATCGCGACGCCCGGGTGGTTGAAGTAGCTGCTGTCGTAGGAGGCGTCGGAGGAGGACTCCCCGCCGCCGTAGCTGTTCGAGACGTACTTCGCGCCCAGGGTGACGGCACGGTTCACCGCGGTGCCGAGGTTCGCCATCGAGGGGGTCTTGGCCTCGACGAGCAGGATCTTGCACTTGGGGCAGATCGCGCTGGCCATGTCGAGGTCGAGGGATATCTCCTCCGACCAGCCGGCGTCGGCGGTGGGCAGCGCGGTGGTGCTGCCGGTCTGGCTGACCTTCTTGAAGCAGCCGTTGGCCGTGGTGCAGGCCGGCAGCCCGTAGTGCGAGCGGTAGACGCCGAGGTCCGCCTCGGCGTTCGGGTCGTCGTAGGCGTCGACGATCGCGATGGTCCGCCCGGCGCCGTTGGCGGCCGCCGCGGAGGTCAGCCCGTAGGCCTTCTGAAGATCACTCGGGCCGTAACCTGTGGGGGTGGCGGCGGCCGCGTTGGGGGTGATCGTCGTGCCACGGACATTGGTGGTGTGCACCGTCCCGCTGGTGACGCGGAGCGCCTTGCACGCCATCTCGCCCGCCTTGGGCAGGGCGCAGGCGCGAGCGGTGTGCACGGCCTGATCCGCGTTCACGGTGACGTTCTGGGCCGCGCCGGTCCGCGCGACCGGCTGCGCGTCGGCGGACGGGGCGATGGCGAAGCCCGCCAGGGCCAGTCCCGCGACGGCGGTGAGGGAGAGTCCGGCGCGCCGAAGCGACGCCGGAGTAAGGGTTGTGCGCAACGTACTGCCTCCTGTGGCTGTGAACCGGGGGCTGTGCGGGGGGAGTTGATCCGCCGGAGCGAGGTGGTCGCACGGGGGATCGGCGCGAACGTATTGTGACGAGCGCACGTCAACAAGACGGCAGACGGAGTCTCTACCTCCGCTTTGCTTTCGGCAGTGATCGCATGGGCGAAAACTTGCTCACTCATGGACTGGTCGGTGCATGAAATCGACTCGTGGTGGTCTGTCCCTGATCGGTCCCCCGCCTGTGCCGCCCGCGGGCCGACGCGCGATAGTGGTCTACGTGACTGCCGTGCCCCAGCCCCGCCCCGCCGAAGAATCCGCGACCACCGCGACCGCCCCGGTTCCGACCGGGACCGCGCCGGATCCCACCGCGACCGCCCAGGAACCCGCCGCCGACCCCGTGGTGCCGGGGCCGCCGGCGCGCACCCGCGCCGCGGGCCGCCGCAGCCTGGCCCTCGCGCTGCTGCTCGGCGTCGCCGGCGCCGCCGTCACGCTGCTCGCGGCGGGCAAGACCTGGGCCCACGGGACCGCGAAGTACGCCGAGGGCTCGGTGGCGCTCACGGTCTCCGGCAGCGAGATCACCGGCGTGCCCGGCGCGCTCGCGCTCGTCGGCCTCGCCGCCCTGGTCGCCGTGTTCGCCGTCCGCGGCATCGGCCGCTCCGTCGTCTCGGGACTCCTGGTGCTGTGCGGCGTGGGCATCGTGACCGCCGCCCTCACCGACAGCCCCGGCTCCGCCCTGGCCGCGGCCGCCACGGCCGCCACGACGCTGGCCAGTACGACCGTCGTCGGTGAGAGTTCCACCACATGGCCGTGGGTCGCCGCCGCCGGGGGAGCGCTGCTGTTCGCGGCCGGAGTGCTCGCCGTGGTGCGCGGCCGCCACTGGCCGGGGATGTCCAACCGCTACGACCGGGACGGCGCCACCGGCCTGCCGTCCCGGAAGGCCGGGCGCCCCGCCCCGGACCCCGAGCGCCCCGAGGAGTTGTGGAAGGCCCTCGACCGCGGCGAGGACCCGACCGGGGGCTGACCGGGTCCGACCGGGGGCCGACCGGTGTCGGCACGGGGGCCCGCCCACGCCGCACCCCCGTGCACGGAGCGCTCCGGGAACGCGCAAGAATGGACGAGGAAAACTTCCCCGACCGAGAACATATTGGGAGCACTCATGGCGGGCACCAACCACGGCCACACCCCTGCCGCCTGGACCGGCGTCATAATCGCCTTCATCGGATTCTGCGTCTCGGGTGCCTTCATGGTGATGGCCGAGCCGCTCGGATTCTGGGCGGGCCTGGTCGTGGTCCTGCTCGGTGGCGTCGTCGGCCTCGTGATGCGCGCGATGGGCCTGGGCCAGCCCCGGAAGCCCGCCCACAGCTGACGTCCCACTCCAACGGCACGACACGCACGACGCGGGCGCGGCCCCGGCTGATCCGGGGCTGCGCCTTCGTACGTCACGGGGCACAATCAGGCACGTGACCGACAAGCTGACCGCCGTGCCGCCGCCCGCCGGCGCCGCCGCGCCGCATCACGAGCCGTGGTCCGCCCCGGAGCCCGCGCCGCCCGCCGGCCGGCTGCGGCGGGCCGCCGTGCCGCTCGGGGTGCTGGCGGGAGTCGTCTCCGCGTTCGCGTACGTCGGAGCGGTCGACCCGAACACCCCAGGCCACTACCCCGTCTGCCCGCTGCTGAAGTACACCGGGATCTACTGTCCCGGCTGCGGCGGGCTGCGCAGCGCCCACGCGGTCGCGCACGGTGACTTCGGCGCGGCCCTCGGTCTGAACGCGCTGGCGGTCGCGGCCTACGTGCTCTTCGCCGTCGTCTGGGTGGTGTGGCTGTCGAGGACGCTGCGCGGCCGTCCGTTCGAGATCCGGCTGCGGCCGGCGTACTGGTGGGCGATCGGCGCGGTGGTCCTGTTCTTCAGCGTCGCCCGGAACCTGCCGTTCGGATCCGCGCTCGCCCCCTAGCGCCCCGCCGGACGCGTGCCCGGCCCCCGGCGGAGCGGAGCCACGGTGGCGCCGACACGCCGGGCGATGGCAGGAACCGGCCATGTGGTGTCCGGTCCTCCCCCTGGCGGCCGGTGAAACCGTGCCACGGGAAACCGGCGGCTACCCCTGGTAGCCGCATTTGTCCAGGTAGTGGGACCGCGATCGACCGGATGCGCGCCCTCCGCCCTCGGCCGGATACCATCAGTGAGCCGACGCGAGCATTTGCTGGCTTGATCGTTGACTGGCTTGATCGTTTCGGTGCACGGACCGTGCTCCACCACCCAGCCCGGAAGGGGACCGCTCGCGTGAGTGTGCTCGACGAGATCATCGACGGAGTCCGCGCCGACCTCGCCGACCGGCAGGCTCAGGTCTCCATCGACGAGCTCAAGGAGCGGGCCGGCAAGGCACGCGAAGCGATGGACGGAGTCGCCGCGCTGCGCGGTGACAGCGTCAAGGTGATCTGCGAGGTCAAGCGCTCCAGCCCCTCCAAGGGCGCGCTGGCCGCCATCGCCGACCCGGCCGGGCTCGCCGCCGACTACGAGGCGGGCGGCGCCGCGGTCATCAGCGTCCTGACCGAACAGCGCAAGTTCGGCGGCTCCCTCGCCGACCTCGAAGCGGTCCGCGCCAAGGTCGACATCCCGGTGCTCCGCAAGGACTTCATCGTCACCGCGTACCAGCTGTGGGAGGCCCGCGCCTACGGCGCCGACCTCGCCCTGCTGATCGTCTCCGCCCTGGAGCAGGACGCGCTGGTCTCGCTCATCGAGCGTGCGACCTCGATCGGGCTCACCCCGATCGTCGAGGTGCACGACGAGGAGGAGGTCGCCCGCGCGGTCGACGCCGGCGCCCGGATCATCGGCGTCAACGCCCGGAACCTCAAGACCCTCGAGGTCGACCGCGGCAACTTCGCGCGCATCGCGCCCGAGATCCCGGACGAGATCGTGAAGATCGCCGAGTCCGGTGTCCGCGGCCCGCACGACCTCATCGCCTACGCCAACGACGGCGCCGACGCCGTGCTCGTCGGCGAGTCCCTGGTGACCGGCAAGGACCCGCGGGCGGCCGTCGCCGACCTCGTGGCCGCCGGCGCCCACCCCGCCCTGCGGTTCGGGCGGAACTGACCCCATGTCCATCGCGACCCGCCTCGCGCCCGGCTGCCGCCCCCGCGGCTGCCGCGCGCCTGCGCGTCGCGTATTGGGCCGTCGGGTGCGTTATGTGATCGGCGGCGAGCCCGGACAGGTCAACGGAATGCGATGGCGTCGCGGCTGAGCCGCGACACTTCCATCAGCCATCGCATTTCACTGTCAGGGGACTCCTGTGTCTGCCATGTCAGAATTCTTCATTCCCGATCCCGAGGGTCGGATCCCGAACGCCGAAGGCTACTTCGGCGCGTTCGGCGGCAAGTTCATCCCGGAGGCGCTGGTCGCCGCCGTGGACGAGGTCGCCGCGGAGTACGAGAAGGCCAAGGCCGACCCGGCCTTCGCCGCCGAGCTGAACGACCTGATGGTCAACTACACCGGCCGGCCGAGCGCGCTCACCGAGGTCGCACGGTTCGCCGGGCACGCGGGCGGCGCCCGGGTGTTCCTCAAGCGCGAGGACCTCAACCACACCGGCTCGCACAAGATCAACAACGTGCTGGGCCAGGCGCTGCTCACCAAGCGGATGGGCAAGACCCGCGTCATCGCCGAGACCGGCGCCGGCCAGCACGGCGTCGCCACCGCCACCGCGTGCGCACTCTTCGGCCTCGAGTGCACCATCTACATGGGCGAGGTCGACACCAAGCGCCAGGCGCTGAACGTCGCGCGGATGCGGATGCTCGGCGCCGAGGTCGTCTCCGTGACGTCCGGCAGCCGCACCCTCAAGGACGCCATCAACGAGGCGTTCCGCGACTGGGTCGCCAACGTCGACCGCACCCACTACCTCTTCGGCACGGTGGCGGGACCGCACCCCTTCCCGGCACTGGTCCGTGACTTCCACCGGGTCATCGGCGTCGAGGCCCGCCGGCAGATCCTGGAGCGCACCGGACGGCTCCCCGACGTCGCCGTCGCCTGTGTCGGCGGCGGATCGAACGCCATCGGCCTCTTCCACGCCTTCCTCCCCGACGCGGGCGTCCGCCTGGTCGGCTGCGAGCCCGCGGGCCACGGCGTGGAGACCGGCGAGCACGCCGCCACCCTCAGCCAGGGCGAACCCGGCATCCTGCACGGCTCCCGCTCCTACGTCCTCCAGGACGACGAGGGGCAGATCACCGAGCCCTACTCGATCTCGGCGGGACTGGACTACCCGGGCGTCGGTCCGGAGCACTCCTACCTCAAGGACACCGGCCGCGCCGAGTACCGCGCGATCACCGACGACGACGCGATGCAGGCGCTGCGCCTGCTCTCGCGGACCGAGGGCATCATCCCCGCGATCGAGAGCGCGCACGCGCTCGCCGGGGCACTGGAGATCGGCCGCGAGCTGGGCCCGGACGCCCTGCTCCTGGTGAACCTCTCAGGACGCGGCGACAAGGACATGGACACCGCGGCCCGCTACTTCGGTCTGTACGAGAACGAGAACGAGCAGGGGGAAGCCAAGTGAGCGGCAACATCGCGCTGTTGAACGCGGCCCTGGCCGCGGCGAAGGCCGAGAACCGGGCCGCGCTGGTCGGCTACCTCCCGGCCGGATTCCCCACCGTCGACGGCGGCATCGAAGCGGTCAAGGCGATGCTCGAAGGCGGCTGCGACGTCGTCGAGATCGGCCTGCCGCACAGCGACCCGGTGCTCGACGGACCGGTTATCCAGACCGCCGACGACATCGCGCTGCGCGGCGGCGTCCGGATCAAGGACGTGCTGCGCACCGTCCGCGAGGCGCACGCCGCCACCGGAGCGCCGGTGCTGGTCATGACGTACTGGAACCCGGTCGACCGCTACGGCGCCGAGCGGTTCGCCGCCGACCTCGCCGAGGCGGGCGGCGCCGGCTGCATCCTGCCCGACCTGCCGGTCGAGGAGTCCGAGGTGTGGCGCAAGGCCGCGGAGCTGCACGGTCTGGCCACCGTCTTCGTGGTCGCGCCGAGCAGCCGCGACGCGCGGCTCGCCAAGATCACCGCGGTGGGCACCGGCTTCGTCTACGCGGCGTCGCTGATGGGCGTCACCGGCACCCGGGTGAGCGTCGGCGAGCAGGCGGCCGACCTCGTCCTGCGCACCCGCGCCACCACGGACCTGCCGGTCTGTGTCGGCCTGGGCGTCTCCAACCCCGAGCAGGCCGCCGAGGTCGCGGCCTTCGCGGACGGCGTCATCGTCGGCTCCGCGTTCGTCAAGCGGCTGCTCGACGCGCCCGACCTGGAAACGGGACTGGCCGGGGTGCGGGAGCTGGCCGGCGAGCTGGCGGCGGGCGTCCGCAAGCGCACCGGGGCGGTCCGGCAGAGCCGGTAGGACAGATCGTTTTAGTCCCTCATTAGGGCGAATCGGGACCGGGGAGGCGCAGCGACGCCTCCCCGGTTCGTTGTCCAGGGGTGTGAGCCAGAAGAACCGTGAAGGAAAGCGCACCGCCCGTGAGGCGATGCATGAACAGCGCGAGAAGGACAAGGCGCGCGACAAGCGCAAGAGGACACTGATCGTCGGTGGTGCCGTCGTCGTGGTCCTGGCGATTGCCGGGGTGGTGGCCGGGGTGCTGGCCAACCACACGAGCGAACCGGCCAAACCGGTGGCGTCCCCGAAGGGCGCGACCGGCAACGACAACCTCGTCATCCCCACCGGCGCGGCCGGCGCGCCGTCCACCCTGACCGTCTACGAGGACTTCCGCTGCCCCGGCTGCGGCATGTTCGAGAAGACCTTCCGCGACACCGTGCACTCCCTGGAGGACAGCGGCGCGCTGAAGGCCGACTACCACCTGGTGACGATCATCGACGGCAACATGGGCGGCACCGGCTCGCTGAACGCGGGCAACGCCGCCGTCTGCGCGCAGGACGCGGGCAAGTTCCGGGCGTTCCACGACGTTCTCTACGAGAACCAGCCGGACGAGCGGGAGGACAAGTTCGGGGACAAGGCGTATCTGCTGGAGCTCGCCGACAAGGTGCCGGGGCTGAAGACCGACACCTTCACCGCGTGTGTGAACAACGGCACGTACGACACCTGGATCAAGAAGTCGGCCGCCGCCTTCGGCGGGTCCGGGTTCAGCTCCACCCCGACCGTCCTGCTCAACGGCAAGAGCGTCTACGGAAACCAGACCGACCCGCTGACCCCGGACAAGCTCAAGCAGCAGGTCGAGGCGGCCAACAAGGGCAAGAAGGCGGGCACCGTCACGCCGACCCCCACGTCCTGACCCCCGCCCCGACCGCATCACGACCGCATCACGACGGCAGGGCCGTTACGCGTCCGTAGCCGGGCTGGTTGCCACTCCACCCGCCCGGCACGGTAGCGTCGGCCCTGCTATGGAGATCCTCGCTTTCATTCCCAGTCCGTCCAGCGGTGTGGTGTACCTCGGACCCATCCCGCTCCGCGGCTATGCGTTCTGCATCATCATCGGCGTCTTCGTAGCCGTCTGGCTCGGAAACAAGCGGTGGGTGGCCCGCGGCGGCCAGAAGGGGACCGTCGCGGACATCGCCGTGTGGGCGGTGCCCTTCGGCCTCGTCGGCGGCCGGCTCTACCACGTCATCACCGACTACGAGCTGTACTTCGGTGACGGCAAGGACTGGGTCAACGCGTTCAAGATCTGGGAGGGCGGCCTCGGCATCTGGGGCGCGATCGCGCTCGGTGCGGTCGGCGCCTGGATCGGCTGCCGCCGCCGGGGCATCCCGCTGCCGGCCTGGGCGGACGCCCTCGCCCCGGGCATCGCGCTGGCGCAGGCCTGCGGCCGCTGGGGCAACTGGTTCAACCAGGAGCTCTACGGGCGCGCCACCGACCTGCCGTGGGCGCTGAAGATCAGCGCCACCGACAGCCACCCGGGCGGCACCTACCACCCGACGTTCCTGTACGAGTCGCTGTGGTGCGTCGGTGTCGCGCTGCTGGTGATCTGGGCGGACCGCAAGTACGGCCTCGGCCACGGCCGGGCCTTCGCGCTGTACGTCGCGTCGTACTGCGTGGGCCGCTTCTGGATCGAGTACATGCGCGTCGACGACGCCCACCACATCCTGGGCCTGCGGCTGAACGACTGGACCTCGATCGTCGTCTTCATCGGCGCCGTGGTCTACATGGTGCTGTCGGCACGGTGGCACCCGGGCGTCGAGACGGTCGTGGAGCCGGCGCCCGCGGGCGGCGACGTGAGCCTGGACAAGGGCCCCGCGGACGCGGACGCCGAGAAGAGCGGCAAGGACGCCGATGCCGAGGATTCCGGTATCAAGGACTCCGACGCCGGGGACTCCGAAGCCCTGAACTCTGGCGCGAAGGTGTCCGAGAACGACGGCGCAGAGGCGTCCAAATCCTCCTGAACCTCCCCTCTCCTCCCGCGGCCGCCGGCTCATTCGAGTCCGGCGGCCGCGGTGTTTTCGCAGGTAGGACAGCCTTTCCTAGCTGGAATGCGGCGGAATTCGCGCGTACCTTCGGGGTGTTCGCAGGGAGGGGACCGGGGCGAGTGCGCCGGCCGGAGGGAGTACCGCCAACATGTCGACGGCCGTCGAGACCGATGAGAAGCCCGCGCCGTACCACGTCGCGCACCACACCCACCGGGACGTCAGCGGTGGCTGGCTGCGGCCCGCGGTCTTCGGGGCGATGGACGGACTGGTCTCGAACCTTGCGCTGATGACCGGTGTCGCCGGCGGTGCCGTCGACACGAAGGTGATCGTGGTCACCGGGCTGGCGGGGCTGGCGGCCGGCGCGTTCTCGATGGCGGCGGGGGAGTACACCTCGGTGGCCTCGCAGCGCGAGCTGGTCGAGGCGGAGCTGGACATCGAACGGCTGGAGCTGAGCCGGCACCCCAAGGACGAGCTGCGGGAACTGGCCGCGCTGTACGTGTCCCGCGGGGTGGAGCCCGAGCTGGCGATGGAGGTCGCCCGGCAGATGTCGGCCGACCCCGAGCAGGCGCTGGAGATACACGCCCGCGAGGAACTGGGCATCGACCCGTCGGACCTGCCGTCGCCGCTGGTGGCGGCCGGCTCCTCGTTCGTGTCGTTCGCGCTCGGCGCGCTGCTGCCGGTGCTGCCGTACCTGCTGGGTGCCACGGCGCTGTGGCCCGCGCTGGTGCTGGCGCTGATCGGGCTGTTCGCCTGCGGCGCCGCGGTGGCACGGGTGACGGCCCGCTCCTGGTGGTTCAGCGGAATCCGGCAGCTCCTGTTGGGCGGAGCGGCTGCCGGGGTTACCTTCGTATTGGGTTCATTCATCGGTACCGCCGTCGGCTGAGCCGCGTGATCGAGGCCACAAGCCTCGTGTTGTTTCCCTCTCGTTTCAGGTACCGCGCCACCGGGCATCAGACCGTGGCGCCGGGCGGGATCCGCCCCGGGCAACTCTGTAACGACATGGTCCGTAGGTACTGCGTACTCCCTGCATACACCGCGCCTTGTCCACATGATGGAACTGAGTATCCGCTTCTCGAACACTCGGTCATCATGTAACCTGCACGAAATCGCAGAGGGCCAACGTCGTCCCTATTGCGCATGCCTATGACAGGCACTGCATATATGCCAATGACGACGACGGGAGAGCCGATGCGTTCCGCGTTCATGGACGGGCGACCCGCCCCGCAGGGAATGTACGACCCCCGCAACGAGCACGACGCCTGTGGCGTCGGCTTCGTGGCCACCCTGACGGGCGAGGCCAGCCACGCGCTGGTCGAGCAGGCACTGACCGTTCTGCGCAATCTGGAGCACCGCGGTGCCACCGGCTCCGAACCCGACTCGGGTGACGGCGCCGGCATCCTCCTCCAGGTCCCGGACGCCTTCCTGCGCGAAGCCGCCGGATTCGCTCTCCCTGAGGCCGGCCACTACGCCGTGGGCATCGGGTTCCTGCCCGTCGACACCGAGGACCGCGCCAAGGCCGTCGACGCGATCGAGCGGATCGCCGCCGAAGAGGGCCTCACCGTCCTCGGCTGGCGTGAGGTCCCCGTCGCGCCGCAGCTGCTGGGTGCCACCGCCCGCTCGACGATGCCGCACTTCGCCCAGCTCTTCGTGGCCGACGGCACCGGCACCGGCACCAGGTCCGGCCTGGCGCTGGACCGGCCCGCCTTCGTGCTGCGCAAGCGCGCCGAGCGCGAGGCCGACGTCTACTTCCCGTCGCTGTCCGCGCGCACGATCATCTACAAGGGCATGCTCACCACCGGGCAGCTGGAGCCGTTCTTCCCGGACCTGTCGGACCGGCGGACCGCCACCGCGATCGCCCTGGTGCACTCCCGCTTCTCCACCAACACCTTCCCGAGCTGGCCGCTGGCCCACCCGTACCGGTTCGTGGCGCACAACGGTGAGATCAACACCGTCAAGGGCAACCGCAACTGGATGCGGGCCCGCGAGTCGCAGCTCGACAGCGACCTGTTCGACGGCAGCCTGGAGCGGGTCTTCCCGGTCTGCACCCCCGGCGCCTCGGACACCGCGTCCTTCGACGAGGTGCTGGAACTGCTGCACCTCGGCGGCCGCTCACTGCCGCACAGCGTGCTGATGATGATCCCCGAGGCATGGGAGAACCACGCCTCGATGGAGCCGGCCCGCCGCGCGTTCTACCAGTACCACTCCACGATCATGGAGCCCTGGGACGGCCCGGCCTGCGTCACCTTCACCGACGGCACCCAGGTCGGCGCGGTCCTGGACCGCAACGGTCTGCGCCCCGGCCGCTACTGGGTGACCGACGACGGCCTCGTCGTGCTCGCCTCGGAATCCGGCGTCCTGGACATCGAGCCCGGCAAGATCGTCCGCAAGGGACGGCTGCAGCCCGGCAAGATGTTCCTCGTCGACACCGCCGAGCACCGCATCATCGAGGACGACGAGATCAAGACGGCGCTGGCCGCCGAGCACCCGTACGCGGAGTGGCTCGACGCCGGGCTGATCGCCCTGGAGGACCTGCCCGAGCGTGAGCACATCGTGCACACCCACGCCTCGGTCACCCGCCGCCAGCAGACCTTCGGCTACACCGAGGAAGAGCTGCGCGTCATCCTCGCCCCGATGGCCAAGACCGGCGGCGAACCGCTCGGCTCCATGGGCACCGACTCGCCGATCGCGGCGCTGTCCGACCGCCCCCGGCTGCTCTTCGACTACTTCACCCAGCTGTTCGCGCAGGTCACCAACCCGCCGCTGGACGCCATCCGCGAGGAGCTCGTCACCTCGCTGATCTCCACGGTCGGCCCCGGCGGCAACCTGCTGGAGCCGTCCCCGGCCTCCTGTCGCAACGTCGTGCTGCCCTTCCCGGTGATAGACAACGACGAGCTGGCGAAGCTCATCCACATCAACGCCGACGGCGACCTGCCCGGCCTCGGCGCCGCGACCCTGTCCGGCCTGTACCGGGTCGCGGGCGGCGGCGAGTCCCTCGCGGCGCGCCTCACCGAGATCTGCGCCGAGGTCGACGCCGCGATGGAGGACGGCGCGCGCCTCATCGTGCTGTCCGACCGGCACTCCGACGCCGAGCACGCGCCGATCCCGTCGCTGCTGCTCACCTCGGCCGTCCACCACCACCTGATCCGCACCAAGCAGCGCACCCAGGTCGGCCTGATCGTCGAGGCCGGCGATGTGCGCGAGGTGCACCACGTCGCGCTGCTCATCGGCTACGGTGCCGCGGCCGTCAACCCGTACCTGGCCATGGAGTCCGTCGAGGACCTGGCCCGCGCGGACACCTTCCTGCAGGGCATCGAGGCCGAGGACGCGATCCGCAACCTCATCAAGGCGCTCGGCAAGGGCGTCCTGAAGGTCATGTCCAAGATGGGCATCTCCACCGTCGCCTCCTACCGCGGCGCGCAGGTCTTCGAGGCCATCGGCCTGGACACCGAGTTCGTCGACACCTACTTCCACGGCACCGACACAAAACTCGGCGGCTCCGGCCTCGACGTGGTCGCCCGGGAGGTCGCCTCCCGGCACGCCAAGGCCTACCCGGTCTCCGGCATCGCCGCCGCGCACCGCCGCCTCGACATCGGCGGCGAGTACCAGTGGCGCCGCGAGGGCGAACCGCACCTGTTCGACCCGGACACGGTCTTCCGGCTGCAGCACTCCACGCGCACCCGCCGCTACGACATCTTCAAGCAGTACACCAGCCGCGTCGACGAGCAGTCGGAGCGCCTGATGACGCTGCGCGGGCTGTTCAACTTCAAGGAGGGCCGCACCCCGATCTCCATCGACGAGGTCGAGCCGGTCTCCTCGATCGTCCGGCGCTTCTCCACCGGCGCCATGTCGTACGGCTCCATCTCCATGGAGGCGCACGAGACCCTCGCCATCGCCATGAACCAGCTGGGCGGCAAGTCCAACACCGGTGAGGGCGGCGAGGACGCCGAGCGGCTCTACGACCCGGCCCGGCGCAGCGCCATCAAGCAGGTCGCCTCCGGCCGCTTCGGCGTGACCAGCGAATACCTGGTCAACTCCGACGACATCCAGATCAAGATGGCGCAGGGCGCCAAGCCCGGCGAGGGCGGCCAGCTGCCCGGCCACAAGGTCTACCCCTGGGTCGCCAAGACCCGGCACAGCACGCCCGGCGTCGGCCTGATCTCGCCGCCGCCGCACCACGACATCTACTCGATCGAGGACCTCGCCCAGCTCATCCACGACCTGAAGAACGCCAACCCCAAGGCGCGCATTCACGTCAAGCTGGTCTCCGAGGTCGGCGTCGGCACCGTCGCCGCCGGTGTCTCCAAGGCACACGCGGACGTCGTCCTGATCTCCGGCCACGACGGCGGAACGGGCGCCTCGCCGCTCACCTCGCTCAAGCACGCGGGCGGCCCCTGGGAGCTCGGCCTCGCCGAGACCCAGCAGACGCTGCTGCTCAACGGGCTGCGCGACCGTATCGTCGTGCAGACCGACGGCCAGCTCAAGACCGGCCGCGACGTCGTCATCGCCGCCCTGCTGGGCGCCGAGGAGTTCGGCTTCGCGACCGCCCCGCTGGTCGTCTCGGGCTGCATCATGATGCGCGTCTGCCACCTGGACACCTGCCCGGTCGGCGTCGCCACCCAGAACCCGGTGCTGCGCGAGCGCTTCAGCGGCAAGGCCGAGTACATCGTCAACTTCTTCGAGTTCATCGCCGAAGAGGTCCGCGAGATCCTCGCCGAGCTGGGCTTCCGCACCATCGAGGAGGCCGTCGGCCACGCCGAGCTCATCGACGCCGGCCGCGCCGTCGACCACTGGAAGGCGCAGGGCCTGGACCTGGCCCCGCTGCTGTACGTGCCGGAGCTGCCCGACGGTGCGGTCCGCCACCAGGTCACGGTGCAGGACCACGGTCTGGAGAAGGCGCTCGACAACACGCTGATCCAGCTCGCCGAGGAGGCGCTGGCCACCGGCGCCCCGGTCCGCGTCCAGCTCCCGATCCGCAACGTCAACCGCACGGTCGGCACCATGCTCGGCCACGAGGTGACGAAGAAGTACGGCGGCGCGGGCCTGCCCGAGGACACCATCGACATCACCCTGACCGGCTCCGCCGGCCAGTCGTTCGGCGCCTTCCTCCCCCGGGGCATCACGCTCCGCCTGGAGGGCGACGCCAACGACTACGTCGGCAAGGGCCTGTCCGGCGGCCGCGTCATCGTCCGCCCGGACCGCGGCGCCGACCACCTCGCCGAGTTCTCCACCATCGCGGGCAACACCATCGCGTACGGGGCGACCGGCGGCGAGCTGTTCCTGCGCGGCCGGACCGGCGAACGGTTCTGCGTCCGCAACTCCGGCGCCACCGTCGTCTCGGAGGGCGTGGGCGACCACGGCTGCGAGTACATGACGGGTGGCCGGGCCGTCGTCCTGGGCGAGACGGGCCGCAACTTCGCGGCCGGCATGTCCGGCGGCATCGCGTACGTCCTCGACCTCGACCCGGACAACGTCAACACCGGCATGGTCAACGTCGAGGCGCTCGACGCCGAGGACATCACGTGGCTGCACGATGTCGTGCGCCGCCACCAGGAGGAGACCGGCTCCACCGTCGCCGAGAAGCTGCTCGGCGACTGGGGAACCACCCTCACCCGCTTCGGCAAGGTCATGCCGAGGGACTACAAGGCAGTGCTCGCCGCCAAGAACGCCGCCGAGCAGGCCGGACTCTCCGAGTCCGAGACCACCGCGAAGATGATGGAGGCGGCTAATGGCTGACCCCAAGGGCTTCCTCACCACGCCCCGCCAGCTGTGCGACCGGCGTCCCGTCGAGGAGCGCAAGCAGGACTGGAACGAGGTCTACATCCCCGGCGGGCTGTTGCCGATCATCAGCAAGCAGGCCGGCCGCTGCATGGACTGCGGTATCCCGTTCTGCCACAACGGCTGTCCGCTCGGAAACCTCATCCCCGAGTGGAACGACTACGCGTACCGCGAGGACTGGACCGCGGCCAGCGAGCGGCTGCACGCGACCAACAACTTCCCGGAGTTCACCGGCCGGCTGTGCCCCGCGCCCTGCGAGTCCGCCTGTGTGCTGGGCATCAACCAGGACGCCGTCACCATCAAGAACGTCGAAGTCACCATCATCGACAAGGCGTGGGACAGCGGTGACGTGACCCCGCAGCCGCCGGAGCGGCTGTCCGGCAAGACCGTCGCCGTCATCGGCTCGGGCCCGGCGGGACTCGCCGCCGCCCAGCAGCTGACCCGCGCCGGCCACACGGTCGCGGTGTACGAGCGCGCCGACCGCATCGGCGGCCTGCTGCGCTACGGCATCCCCGAGTTCAAGATGGAAAAGCGGCACATCAACCGCCGTATCGAGCAGATGCGCGCCGAGGGCACCAAGTTCCGCACCGGTGTCCAGATCGGCACCGACCTGCTGGGCGACAAGCTCAAGAAGCGCTACGACGCGGTCGTCATCGCCGCCGGTGCCACCCAGGCCCGCGATCTGCCGGTGCCCGGCCGTGAGCTCGGCGGCATCCACCAGGCGATGGAGTACCTGCCGCTCGCCAACAAGGTGCAGGAGGGCGACTTCGTCGCTCCGCCGATCACCGCCGAGGGCAAGCACGTGGTCGTCATCGGCGGCGGCGACACCGGCGCCGACTGCGTCGGCACCGCCCACCGCCAGGGCGCGGCCTCGGTCACCCAGCTGGAGATCATGCCGCGGCCGTCCGACGACCGCCCGGACAACCAGCCCTGGCCGACGATGCCGATGACGTACAAGGTCACCTCGGCGCACGAGGAGGGCGGCGAGCGCGTCTACGCCGTCAACACCGTGAAGTTCGAGGGCGACGAGGACGGCAACGTCCAGTCGCTGCACCTGGTCGAGGTGGTGTTCCAGGACGGGAAGTTCGTGCCGCAGCCGGGCACCGAGCGCTCCATCCCGGCCCAGCTCGTCACGCTGGCCATGGGCTTCACCGGCACCGACCAGAAGAACGGCCTGATCGACCAGCTCGGCCTGGAACTGGACGCGCGCGGCAACATCGCCCGCGACCAGAGCTACGCGACCAACGTCGGCGGCGTGTTCGTCGCCGGTGACGCGGGCCGCGGCCAGTCGCTCATCGTGTGGGCCATCGCCGAGGGCCGCTCGGCCGCCAGCGCGGTGGACCGCTTCCTGACCGGCGCCAGCACCCTGCCCGCCCCGGTCCGCCCGACGGACCGCCCGGTCACGGTCTGACCGGCCTCAGCTGTCCCGTCCGACGACGTACGGAACAATTGCGGCGCCTGCCCCACCCCGACCACGGGGGGCAGGCGCCGCAGCCGTTTCCCCCACCCCGCCCCTTCCCGAAGGTCCTCATCCCCCAGCTACCGCTGGGAGGTGCCCCCGGGACGGGCTGATGAAGCCCGGCCGGCGATTGAGGCGAGGGGGCCCGGGGGTTGCCCCGGTTTCAGGAAGGGGCCGTTCGTGATCGGCCGGACAGGCCCTAGGTGTCGCACTCCAGGACCGTCCGGCAGAGCGTGCAGCGGGCGGTGACGCGGCCGCGCACCGGAACCCGGATCCGCTGATGGCAGGTGGGGCAGGGGAAGGAGACCCGCGGCGGGTTCGTCGCCTCGAAGGAGTACCCGCCCAGTGGTGCCGGGGCCTGCGTGGTGCCCGCGCGCCGGTCCCTGGCGTAGCGCCGCCGGGCCGCCCAGCCGGCGGCCAGCAGCGGCGGCTGCCGCCGCTCCTGCTCGGCGAGGACCAGCCCGGCCCGGTAGGCGTCACGCGCCAGCGGGCTGCTGAACCACGGCTCGATGTCGTCGCCGAAGACCAGCGCCCGCTTCGCGAGCACATAGCCGTACTCCTCCGGCGTCAGATAGCCCAGCTTGTACGCGGACATCATCAGCCGGTCCTCCCGGATCGCCGGCTCCTCCCGGTACGAGTCCAGCAGCAGCCAGCCCGCCCCGAGGAACGCCGTCGCGGTGTCGGTGAGGATCTCGTTGTCGCGGGTGCCGGGCAGTTCCAGGCCGAGACGGTGCAGGTAGACGTGCATGACCTCGTGCGCCAGCGCCGCGCCCACATCGCGGCGGTCCGTCTTGAAGCGCGAGTGCAGCTCGACGAAGTACTCGGGGCCCGCCGCCAGTTCGACACTGCCCGCGTGCACCATGTCGCGGAACCCCACCACCATCCGCGCGTCCGGCAGCCGGAAGTGCTGCAGCATCACACGCGCCACGCGCTGCGCCCCCAGGTACGGGTCCTCGTCCGGTGGGAACTCCACCGACTCCGGGCGCACGCTCGCCGGGTACTGCTCGACCGTGTCGGCGGACAGCCGCCGGTACAGCGCGGTGAGTGAGCTCTGGATCGTGGCCAGGTGCGGGAACCCGTGCTCGATCTCGGTCACAGCCATCTCCCCCGCCGGCCACCGTGCGGACCGGTGGCCTTTCGAGATTACGCGTCCGCACCGGGGGAGACGCGGAAACCGGTGGTGGTGCCTCCGTGGGTGGGCACAAAGATCGCGGGAACAGTACGTTGTGCCCGCTCTGCGGTTGCGGGTGCCGGGGACCCCCGGTCCCATGGAGGAACACGGGATCCCCGGACCGGCCGAAGGGAACGCATGACGATCAGCGTGGTCATCGCCGATGACCAGGAGATGGTCAGGACGGGTTTCCGGATGATCCTGGACAGCGAGCCGGACATCGACGTCGTCGCCGATGTCGTCGACGGCGCAGCCGCCCTCGACGCCGCCCGCCGGCTGCACCCCGACGTCTGCCTCCTCGACATCCGGATGCCGAAACTCGACGGCCTGGAAGTGACCCGGCTGCTGTGCGCCCCCGAAGTGGTCCGGCCGCCCCGCGTCGTCATCGTCACCACCTTCGACCTGGACGAGTACGTGCACACCGCGCTCCGCAACGGCGCCTGCGGCTTCCTGCTCAAGGACTCCAGCCCCGCCATGCTCGTCGAGGCGGTGCGGGCCGCCGCGGTCGGCGACTCGCTGATCTCGCCCGCCATCACCGTGCGGCTGCTGCGCGACATGGCGCCGGCCGCCGGATCACCGGGGGCCGGGCCCGTCCGGCAGCCCGCCGAGCCGCTCACCGAACGCGAGCAGGACGTCGTGCGGTGCCTGGCCCGCGGTATGACGAACGCGGAGATCGCCTCCGAGCTGTTCGTGTCCCTCTCCACCGTCAAGACCCACCTGGGCCATGTGCAGATCAAGCTCGAAGCCCGCAACCGGGTCGGGATCGCGGCCTGGGCATGGGAGAGCGGGCTGGCCGCGGGGCCGGGAGGCGGGCCCGCGTGAACAGCCTGCCCGGGTGGGCGGTCCGGCACCCGGGGCCGGCCGTCGCGGCCGAGATCACGCTCTGCGCGGTGCTGCGCAGCTGATCCCGCCCCACCAGGAGTCCAACACCGGCACACCTTTGTCCATGGGCGCGCCGGGTCCCCGGGACGCAAGGTGAAGGGCGATCCACCCGTGAAGCAGCTGTACAGCCGGCAGACACCGGCCGTGCGGCCCACGGCAACCGGCGGTGCGTCCAGCGGCACCGCCATGCCGTGACGATGCCGTAGTGATGCCGTAGTGAGGAGTGCGATGTCCGCCCCCGAAACCAGCATGGAAGCTGGTCCCAGCCGCCGCGCGGTGGTGCTCTCCACCGCGGCCGCCGGACTGGCCGCGGCGCTCGTCCCCGGACAGGGGAGCGCCGCCGCCGCGACGGCCGCCACGGGACAAGCGGTGATCCGCTCCGCGCACCTGGACGTCCGCGTCCACACCGCCTTCCCCGGCATCGCCTCCTACACCGACCGCGGCACCGGCGCCGTCATCCACGGCGCGCCCGCCCCCGCGAGCACCCTCCTCATCGACGGCGCCGCCCACACCCCACGGGTCACCAGCACCGTCCGCGCCGACCGCGTCACGTACACCCTCGCCCTCGACGGCGGGACCCGTATCGAGGCGCAGATCACCGTCGACGGCTGGACCGCCGAATTCCGTGTCACCGCCGTCGCCGACACCGACAGCCTGCGCGTGGGCACCCTGCAGATCCCCGGACTGCGGCTGCTGAGCGTACGCAGCGACCAGCCGGGGGCCACCCTGCTCGCCGCGAAGCTGCAGCTCGACAAGGCCACCAGCGGTGACACCCTGGTCCGCGTCACCGCCACCACACCTGCCGAGGCGGCGGCCACCGGCTGCGCCTACGCGGTCGTCGCCACCGACGCGCTCGGCGCCGCGATCGAGAGCAACACCGTCTACGACAAGCCGGTCAGCGCGCAGGGCACCACCTGGGAGAACGGCCGCTTCTGGCGGCAGACCCTGGCCGGCGACGGCTGGATCGAATCCGGGCTGGCACCCGGCCAGTGGACGCACCGGGCCGCCGGCGCCGCCACCACCGACACCGAGCCGCTGCCGTACGCCAAGGTCATCGTCACCCGGGACCGCAACGGAGACGGGAAGACCGACTGGCAGGACGCGGCGATCGCGCTGCGGGACATCGCCGTCACCCCGCTCGGCGCCGACACCCAGCACCTGCGGGTCGTCCCGCACATCCCGTTCAACTTCGCCAGCCAGGCCACCAACCCGTTCCTGGCCACCCTCGACAACGTCAAGCGGATCTCGCTGGCCACCGACGGGCTGCGGCAGTTCACCCTCCTCAAGGGCTACCAGTCCGAGGGCCACGACTCCGCGCACCCCGACTACGGCGGCAACTACAACCGGCGCGCGGGCGGCCTCGCCGACCTCAACACCCTCGTCGCCCGCGGCGCCCGCTGGAACAGCGACTTCGCCGTCCACGTCAACGCCACCGAGTCCTACCCGGTCGCCAACGCCTTCTCCGACCAGCTCGTCGACAAGACCGACAAGCAGTGGGACTGGCTCGACCAGTCCTACCGCATCAACGCCCGCCGCGACCTGATCAGCGGCGACATCGCCGCCCGCTTCCAGCAGCTGCGCGACGAGACCCACCCGGCGCTCAACACCATCTACCTCGACGTGTTCCGCGAGTCGGGCTGGACCTCCGACCGGCTCCAGCGGCACCTGCGCGCCCAGGGCTGGACCGTCACCAGCGAATGGGGCCACGGCCTCGAGCGCTCCTCCCTGTGGTCGCACTGGGCGAACGAGACCGACTACGGCGGCGACACCTCGCGCGGCATCAACTCCCAGCTCATCCGCATGGTGCGGCACCACCAGAAGGACGTCTTCGCCGACAAGTGGCCGCTGCTGGGCACCGCCAAGCTCGGCACCTTCGAGGGCTGGGTCGGCAAGACCGACTGGAACGCCTTCTACCGCACCGTCTGGACGGAGAACCTGCCCGCCAAGTACCTCCAGGCGTACCCGATCAGTACCTGGACCGACCACGAGATCACCTTCTCCGGACCCACCGCCACCTCGGTGACCGACGCCGACGGCACGAAGACCATCACCACCGACGGCCGCACCGTCTACCGCGGCGGCGGCTACCTGCTGCCCTGGGAGCCGCGGCAGGCCAAGAACCCGCCGAAGCTCTACCACTACAACCCGGCGGGCGGCGCCTCCACCTGGCGGCTGCCGGCCGGCTGGGCGGCCGCCCGCACCATCAGCCTCTACCGCCTCACCGACCAGGGCCGCCGCTTCGCAGGCGACCTGCCGGTCCGGGCCGGCTCCGTCACCGTGACCGCCGACGCCGGACAGCCCTACGTCGTCTACCGCGACCAGGCACCCCGCCAGGCCGCCCCCGGCTGGGGCGAGGGCACCGCGATCCACGACCCCGGCTTCCACTCCGGCCGGCTCGACGACTGGCACGTCAACGGGCCGGCGACCGTCGTCCGCAACCCGATCGGCGACTACGAACTCGTCATCGGCGCCGGCCCCGCCGCCTTCGTCGGCCAGCGCCTGTCGCGGCTGCGGCCCGGCAGCTACGCGGCCTCCGTCCAGGTCGAGATCGGCGCCACCGCGGGGGAGCGGCGCCGGGCGGCCCTGGAGGTCCGCACCGCCGACGGCGTCACCGCCGTCAACTGGACCGACACCTCCACCGCGGGCAACTACGTCGCCGCCGACCGCAAGCACGGCTCCCGCATGCAGCGGATGTTCACCTGGTTCACCGTCCCCGAAGGCGGCGGCCCGGTCACCCTCGCCCTGAGCGCCGACGAGGGAACGGCCCGCGTCACCTTCGACAACGTCCGTGTCGTCGCCGCACTCCCCACCCGCAGCCCCGGCGCCCTCGTCCACGAGGACTTCGAGAACGTCCCCCAGGGCTGGGGCGCCTTCGTCAAGGGCGACGCCGGCGACGTCACCGACCCGCGCACCCACATCGCGCAGCGGCACTCCCCGTTCACCCAGGCCGGCTGGAACGGCAAGGTGATCGACGACATCATCGACGGCACCCAGTCCCTCAAGTCCCGCGGCGAGAACGACGGGCTGATCTACCGCACCGTCCCGCACACCGCCCGCTTCACCCCCGGCCGCCGCTACCGCGTCACGTTCCGCTACGAGAACGAGGAAGCCGGCCAGTACGCCTGGATCACCGCCACCGACCGCCCGGAAACCACCGAACTGTCCCGGACGGTGCTGCCCGCCGCCCGGATGCCCGCCACCCACAGCTACGAGTTCACCGCCCCCGCCGACGGCGACGCCTGGGTGGGGCTGCGCAAGGCCGGCGACAGCGGCACCGCCGAGTTCTCCCTCGACACCTTCACCGTCACGGACCTCGGCCCTGCATAACACCCCAAACCGCCAGGGGGCCGGGGGCGCGGCCCCGACCCCCTGGCCAGCACCGCACTCCATGAGCCAAGATCAGTCCTCGATGTTCCACACATGGATGCGCTACTTCTCCCCGAACCCGGTCCACCACCGGCTCGGCCTCGTATGCCTCGGCGTCGGCATGCAGCACGGAGCGCTGCCCACCGTCGGGCCGCGCACCATCGACCACCACGTCGCCGTCGTCATCAGCGCCGGCTCCGGCTGGTTCCGGCACCGCGGCGGCGACGCCGTGGAGATCACCGCGCCCACCCTGCTGTGGCTCACCCCCGACGCCGAACACCACTACGCGCCGCACCCCGGCAGCGGCTGGGACGAGAGCTTCGTCGACTTCACCGGACCCGCCGCCGCGACCTACACCGAACTCGGCTACATCGAGCCCGACCGGCCCATCGTCCCGCTCAGCGACACCACGGGACCGCGCGCCGTCATCGCCCGCATAGCCCGCGCCGCCCGCCCCGGAAACCCACTCCTCGAAGTCGAGAGCTCCGCCGCCGTCCATGAACTCCTCGTCGCCCTGCGCCGCGCCCGCGCCGACACCACCGGCGACGGCGACCGGGTGCTCGACGCCCTCGCCCGCGACGCGTTCCTGCCGCTGACCATCGCGGAACACGCCGCCCGGCACGGCATGACGCTGGCCGAACTGCGCGCCGCGGTCCGCCGCAGCGCCGACTGCAGCCCCAAGGACTACCTGCTCGGCATCCGGCTCGGCCGCGCCAAGGAACTCCTCGCCGCCACCGACCTGCCGGTCGCCGCCGTCGCCCGCCGCGTCGGCTACGAGGACCCCGCCTACTTCAGCCGGCTGTTCACCCGCCGGGTCGGCGCCGCCCCCGTACGCTTCCGCGAACAGCAGTACCGCACCGTCCCCGGCGGCTGGTCCACCGACCACCTCGACCCCCGGAGGATCACCCGCCAGACAGCAGATCACCCCGGGCCGTGACCTGCGGGCACCCGTACGGCAGCATGTCCGGCATGCCAGCCCTGACTCGCGCCGAGGCCGAGACCCGCGCCCGCCTGATCGACGTGCACCATTACGCGATCCACCTGGACCTCACCCGCGGCGACGCGACCTTCCGCTCCACCACGGTGATCCGCTTCAGCGCGCGCGAAGCCGGCGCCGCCACCTTCATCGACCTCAGGCCCGCCGCACTGCACAGCGCCGCACTCAACGGCCACGCGCTCGACCCCGGCACCCTGGACGACGGCCGGCTCCCGCTCACCGGGCTGCGGGCCGACAACGAACTGCGGATCGACGCGGACATGCACTACTCCCGCACCGGCGAAGGCATGCACCGCTTCACCGACCCCGCCGACGGCGAGGTCTACACGTACTCCCAGCTCGGCCTCGACCACAGCCCCGCGTTCGCCGCCACGTTCGACCAGCCCGACCTCAAGGCCGTCTTCGACGTCACCGTCACCGCCCCGCCCGCCTGGACCGTCCTCGGCAACGGCATAGCGCAGCGCACCCGCACCGGCGAAGGGCACTGGCAGCTCGCCACGACACCACCCATCAGCACCTACCTCCTCGCGGTCGCCGCGGGCCCCTGGCACAGCATCCGCACCGAACACGCGGGACTGCCCTTCGGCCTGCACGCCCGTAAGAGCCTGGGACCGTACCTGGAGAGCAACGCGGCCGAACTCCTCGACACCACCCGCCGCTGCTTCGACCGCTACCACGAGATCTTCGACGAGCCCTACGCCTTCGACTCCTACGACCAGGCGTTCGTCCCGGAACTCAACTGGGGTGCCATGGAGAACCCCGGCCTCGTCACCTTCCGCGACGAATACGTCTACCGCTCCGCTGTCACCGACACCGAACGCCAGAGCCGGGCCGTCGTCATCGCCCACGAAATGGCCCACATGTGGTTCGGCGACCTCGTCACCCTGCGCTGGTGGGACGACATCTGGCTCAACGAGTCCTTCGCCGAGTACCTCGGCTACCAGGTGCTCGCCGAAGCCACCGGCTTCACCAGCACCTGGACCGACTTCGCCATCGCCCGCAAGATCTACGGCTACGACGCCGACCAGCGCCCCTCCACCCACCCCGTCGCCCCCGAAGCCGTCCCCGACACCGCCTCCGCGATGCTGAACTTCGACGGCATCTCCTACGCGAAGGGCGCCTCCGCACTGCGGCAGCTCGTCGCCTGGCTCGGCACCAGGGACTTCCTCGCGGGCGTCAACGACCACATGGCCCGGCACCGCTTCGGCAACGCCACCCTCGACGACTTCATCGAGTCCCTCGCCGGCGCCACCGACCGCGACGTCCGCAAATGGGCCGCGCAGTGGCTGCGCACCACCGGCGTCGACACCCTCCAGCCGCACTTCGACGGCCCCGCCGCACCGTTCATCGCCCGCACCGGCAGCCGCCCGCACCACATCAACGTCGGCCTGTACGACCGGGCCGTGACCGACCCGTGCCGGCTCGCCCTGCGCGAACGCCTCGAAGCGGACCTCGCCGCCCCCCGCGTCCCGCTGCTGCCCGAAGGCCGCCCCGTCCGCCCCGACCTGGTGCTGCTCAACGACGGCGACCTCAGCTACACCAAGATCCGCTTCGACGACCAGTCATGGACCACCGTCACCGAATGCCTCAGCGGCCTGCCCGACCCGCTCTCCCGCGCCGTGGTCTGGAACGCCGCCCGCGACCTGGTGCGCGACGGCGAACTGCCGCCCGGCGACTACTTCGACCTCGTGCTGCGGCACCTGCCCGCCGAGACGGACCCCGCCATCGTCCAGGGCGTCCTCGCCTTCACCCGCGGCCAGCTCATCGACCGCTACCGCGGCCCCGCCCGCCGCACCGCCGACCTGACCCTGCTCGCCGGTGTCTGCCGGACGTTCCTGCACGGCGCCGACGCCGCCCTGCACCTCAGCGCCGCCCGCACCCTCATCGACTGCGCCGGCACCGAGGGCGACACCGCCCGGCTGCGCGACTGGCTCACCGCCGGCCGGATCACCGACGGACCCGCCCTCGACCCCGAACTGCGCTGGCAGCTGCTGCTCCGCCTCACCGTCCTCGGCGCCGCCACCCCCGGTGACATCGCCGCGGAACTCGCCCGCGACCCCAGCGCCTCCGGCGAGGAGGGCGCCGCCCGCTGCCGCGCCGCCCTCCCCGACCCGCAGGCCAAACACGCCGCCTGGACGTCGATGTTCGGCGACGACTCCCTGTCGGTGTATCTGTTCACCGCCACCGCCCAGGGGTTCTGGCAGCCGGAACAGCACCATCTGCTGCACGGGTACGTGCCGCACTACTTCGCGGCGGCCACCGCCGTCGCCGCCCGCCGCGGCCCCGCCCTCGGCACGGCCGCCGGCCGGTACGCCTTCCCCACCACGGCCACCGACATGTCCACCCTGCGGTTCGGCGGCGAATGCCTGCGCGACGCGAACCCGCTGCCGGCGCTGCGCCGCCAGCTCGCCGACCAACTCCACGAGCTGCAAAGGGCGTTGAAGATCCGGGCGACGTACCCCGAGCCGGCCGACGACACCGTCCGCGGCTAGGGCACGGCCAGGACCGTTCCATCAGGGTGCCCGCCGGCCGGGCGGGCACCCTGCGCCACGCCGTGCCGTCAACGCACCGGACACCCCGAACCCCCCCGCCCGACCACCCCCGCACGGCCGGAATCCGATCCTCCGTACCGGCCCCGCAATACCCCTGACCGGTGGCTCTCGTTGAGCACACCGGGCGGAACCGCCCGCCCGACAGGCAGCGACCGCGAAGGGGCCACCCCATGCCACCCCAGCTCGCCGGAGGGATCACAGGACCCGGCCACCTGCGCCCCCTGCTGGACACCGTCCTCGACGCACTGACCGCCGGCGCCACCGCCCGCGGCGGACCCCTCCCCGCCGGCGGCCCCGACACCGTCGCCCGGCACGTACGCGACGCGTGCGCCCCCGCCATCCCGCACACCGGAACCGGCGCCGAACACGCCCTGCGCACCCTCGTCCACGCCCTCGCCGCCGGAGCCGCCGACCCCGCCCACCCGCGCTGCGTCGCCCATCTGCACTGCCCGCCGCTGGCCCTCGCCGTCGCCGCGGACCTCGCCACCAGCGCCCTCAACCAGTCCCTCGACTCCTGGGACCAGGCACCCGCCGCCAGCGCCCTCGAAGCCGAGACCACCGCCGCACTCGCCGCCCTCGTCTACCCCGGGCACCGCGCCCCCGACGCCCTCGTCACCAGCGGCGGCACCGAGTCCAACCACCTCGCCCTGCTGCTCGCCCGCGAACGCCACCCCGGCGCCCCCGCCCTGCGGGTCGTCTGCGGAGCCAACGCCCACCACAGCATCCAGCGGGCCATCTGGCTCCTGGGCCTGCCGCCGGCCCACGTCCTGCCCACCCCCGCCGGCACCCTCGACCCCGCCACCCTCCACACCGCCCTCGGCGAGCTCGGCGACCCCGGGCCCGTCCTCGTCGTCGCGACCGCCGGAACCACCGACACCGGCGCCATCGACCCGCTCCCCGAGATCGCCCACCACACCGCCGCCCACGGCGCCGAACTCCACATCGACGCCGCCTACGGCGGACCCCTGCTCTTCAGCGACCGCGAAGCACACCGTCTCGACGGCCTGCCCTTCGCCGACTCCGTCACCCTCGACCTGCACAAACTCGGCTGGCAGCCCATCGCCGCCGGCCTGCTCGCCGTCCGCGACACCACTGCGCTGCGGCCGCTCAACCACCAGGCCGACTACCTCAACGCCGACGACGACACCGAAGCGGGCCTGCCCGACCTCCTCGGCCGCTCACTGCGCACCACCCGCCGCCCCGACGTGTTCAAGATCGCCGTCACCCTCCGCGCGCTCGGCCGCGAAGGACTCGGCGCCCTCATCGACACCGTCTGCGACCAGGCCCAGCACCTCGCCGACCTCATCGACGCCCACCCCACACTCACCCTGCGCGGCCGCCCCGAGATCAGCACCGTCCTGTTCCGCCCCACCGACGCCGACGACACCCACGTCGCCGCCGTCCGCCGCCGCCTCCTGCACGACGGCCACGCCGTACTCGGCCGCGCCCACGCCGACGGACGCCTCTGGCTCAAAGCCACCCTGCTCAACCCGCACACCCGGCCCGCCGACCTCACAGCGCTCCTGCACCTCACCACGGAAGGCACCACGGCCCGATGACGACAGCACCCACCACCCCGCAACCCACCGAAGCCACCGAACCCGCCGAACCCACCGCACCCGCCACCCCAGAAGAACCCCTCGACCTCCTCGGCATCGGCATCGGCCCCTTCAACCTCTCCCTCGCCGCCCTCGCCGACGGCATCCCCCACCTCACCGCCGCCTTCTACGACCAACGGCCCTCCTTCCAATGGCACCCCGGCCTGCTCATCGACGGCGCCACCCTCCAGGTCCCGTTCCTCGCCGACCTCGTCACCCTCGCCGACCCCGCCAGCCGCTGGTCGTTCCTCTCCTACCTCAAAACCCGCGAACGCCTCTTCCCCTTCTACTTCGCCGAGCGCTTCCACATCCACCGCGCCGAATACGACGCCTACTGCCGCTGGGTCGCCGACACCCTCACCACCACCCACTTCGGCCAACAGGTCGACACCGTCCGCTGGAACCCCGGCCGCGCCCTGTTCGAGGTCGACCACACCCACCTCGACCGCAACGGCGAAGCCGAAGCCCTCGGCCGCACCCACGCCCGCAACCTCGTCATCGGCATCGGCACCAGCCCCTACGTCCCCGAACCCCTGCGACCCCTCGCCGAAGCCCCCACCGTCCCCGTCATCCACTCCAGCGACTACGTCAACCAGCGCGCCCGGCTCCTCGCCACCGAACACATCACCGTCGTCGGATCAGGACAGTCCGGCGCCGAAGTCTTCCTCGACCTGCTGCGCGCCCGCCCCGCCGGCCGCGAACGCCTCACCTGGATCGCCCGCACCCCCGCCTTCGCACCCATGGAATACAGCAAACTCGGCCTCGAACACTTCACCCCCGACTACACCCGCTACTTCCACGGCCTCGCCGAACCCGTCCGCGACCAGCTCGTCCCCCAGCAGTGGCAGCTCCACAAAGGCATCGACCACGACACCATCAACGCCATCCACGACGAGCTCTACCGCCGCACCCTCGACGGCGGCTGGCCCGACGCCACCCTCACCCCCGGCGTCACCGTCCGCACCGCCGGCCGCCTCGGCAGCACCGGCATCGAACTCCACCTCGAACACGAACAACAAGGCACCCGCAGCCGCCTCCAGACCAGCGCCGTCGTCCTCGCCACCGGCTACCGCGAACGCTCCATCGACCAACTGCTCGCCCCGCTCCACCCCTACCTGCGCCGCGACGCCGCCGGCCGGCCACGCATCGACGCCGACCACCGGCTCGCCCTCGACCCGTCCATCAGCGGCGCCGTCCACATCCAGCACGCCAACCGCCACACCCACGGCGTCGGCGCCCCCGACCTCGGCCTCGTCGCCTGGCGCTCCGCCGTCATCCTCAACGCACTGACCGGCAAGGAGCCCTACCCCCTGCCGGCCAGAACGTCCTTCACCACCTTCGGCCTCGACGGGACGGCCGCCTCCAACGTGCCGACTAGAACAGCGGCACTCCGTCGCGGGTGAGCCTCCAGCTGTCACCGCCGAAGGCGGACGGATCGATCGAACCGTTCGCCTTCACCCACGCGATGATCGTGTTCCGGATCTCGTCCGAATTCGCCCACACCGACGGCGTCGCCGCCACATGGGGGAAATTGCCGCCACCGTTCGCCCGGTAGTTGTTCACCGCCAGCACGAACTTCGCCGCCGGATCCAGCGGCGCACCCTGGAACGTCGGATTCACGATCCGCGAACCCACCGGCTTCGCGATGTCGATCTCGTACGACACCCCGCCGACCACGTCGTAGTTGTAGTCCGGAGTGCTGTCCGCGTTCGTCAGCTTCGACACATCCACCACCGAACCCGCCGCCGTCTGCACGAAGTACTTCGCCGAGAACTCCAGATAGTCCTTCACCTGCGCACCCGTGAGCACCCGCGCGTCCAGCGTGTTCTCGTACACATACAGCCCCGCCACATCCCGCAGCGACACCTGACCCGCCGGAATCGCCGCCGTCCGGGAGAAACACGCCGCCTGCGACAACACCGGCAGCGCCGCGTACTCCGTCCCCGCCAGCGCCGCCTTCACCGTCTGGCTCTGCACCGCGTTGATGAAGTCGATGATCGGCGTGTCCTTGTACGGCGCCTCGGTCGCCGCCATCGCGACCGTGCACGTACCGACCACCTGGTTCACATACGCCACGACCTTGTCGTGCTCCGCCTTCACCAGCTTCACCACATGCGGGTCCTCCGCCACCGCGTTCGCGTTGCGGACCTCCGCCACCACCGACGTCACCGACCAGCGGCCCCGCGAGAACTCCAGCCCGATGTCGAAGACACTCAGCCGCATCCCCCACATCAACGGCTCCGACAGCACCACGTTCTTACCGGACACCGTGTTGACGACCGTGCGCGACGCGACCTCCTTGTGCGTGTGCCCCACCAGGATCGCGTCGATCCCCGGCACCTGCTCAGCCACCAGCGACGACGCGTTCTCCGGATACGGCAGCGCGTCCCCGTACGACGTACTGCCGTCAAGTCCCGAGTGGTCCGTGCAGATCACCACGTCACAGCCCAGCGCCCGCAGCTTCGGCACATAGATCTTCGCCTGCTCCACCAGACCCGGGAACGCCATCTTCCCCTGCACATTGGCCTTGTCCCAGATCGCGATCCCCGGATTCGTCAGCCCCAGGATCCCGACCTTGATGTCCTGCCCGCCCTGCACCCTGATCCGCTTGATCGTGTACGGCGGGAACGCCGGCTTCAGCGTCTTCGCGTCCACCGCGTTCGCCGCCAGCAACGGGAAGTCGCACTGCTCCTGGAACTTCCGCAGCACCGGGATGCCGTAGTTGAACTCATGGTTGCCCAGCGCCGCCGCGTCGTACCGCATGTGGTTCATCGCCAGCGCCATCGGGTGCACCGGAGGCCGCTTGCCGTGCTTGCCCGCCGTGCCGGTGATCGGCTCCACCCGCGCGTAGTAGTACGACAGCTGCGTGCCCTGGATGATGTCACCCGCGTCGATCAACAGCGTCCGGTCGCAGCCCTTCTCGGCACGCGCCTGCTCCACCAGCGTCGAGATCTTCGCCAGACCCACGTCGTTGTGGGTGCTGTCGTCGTACTCCTTGTCCGTGAAGTAGTCCCAGTTGAAGACATGGCCGTGCAGATCCGTCGTGCCCAGCACTCGCAGCGAGTACGTCTTCGGGCCGTGACCGTGCCCCCGCCCCTCGTCGTGCGCCTGCGCCGGCGCGGCGCCGGCAACGGCCCCCGCCGCGCCCGCGAGCGCCACCCCCGCACCCGTGGCGGCGGAACGGTTGAGGAAGGTCCTTCGGTTGAGCGGCATGTCGGCTCCCGGTCTGTCTGGTGGTGTAACGCGCGTAGATTCTGGCGCAGGAACCCCACCCCGCAACACCCCCCACGCGTTTCCATCAGATGTCCCGCCGGAAAATGCCCCGCCTGCGACAGTGGGGCACATGGCCACAGAAACGGACAGGACCCACCCAACCACCGACGCCCCGCACGTCGGCGTCCGCGGCGAAGCCACCCTCGAGGTCGAACCCGAACTCGCCCGCATCACCGTCACCATCAGATCCCGCGGCGCCGACCGCCGCCACACCCTCGACGACCTCACCCGCCGCAACACCCAGGCCCTCGACCTCATCAAGAGCTACGGCGAAGCCGTCGAAAAGATCGAAACCGGCACCATCGGCCTCACCCCGGAACTCCGCGACAAAGGCCGCGACCGCGGCGAAAAGATCCGCGCCTACCACGGCGTCGTACGCATCGGCGCCACCCTCACCGACTTCACCGCCCTCGGCGAACTCACCACCCGCCTCGCCGACCTCGAACTCACCTCCGTCGACGGCCCCTGGTGGTCCCTGCGCCCCCAGTCGCCCGTCTACCGCGCAGCCCGCAGACAAGCCGTCCACGACGCCGTCCAACGCGCCCGCGAATACGCCGAAGCCCTCGGCTCCACCCTCACCGCCCTCCTCGAACTCACCGACGAAGGCGTCCAACAGGCCACCCCCTACCCCCGACAGGCCTTCGCCGCCATGAGCACCCGCGCCGCCGGCGGCCCCGGCACAGCCGACCTCGCCCCGCAGTCCTTCGATCTCGAACCCGAACGGCAGAACGTCTCCGCACACGTCACCGCACACTTCACCATGACCCCGCCCCCGCTCGGCTGACCCCGGCACCCCTCCACCCGGCCCCCACCAGGACCCACCACGCTGCTCACATGAGCACTGCCATGCACGTTCGACACTTGTCAACAACCGTTAATCCAGCCGACGTTGGACAGTCGCCTCCACCCATCTGCCTACCCGTCAGTAAGTCATAGGCTCGAAACATGCGCCGAGCAAAAATTGTCTGCACCCTGGGCCCCGCCACCGACAGCTACGACCAGATCAAAGCACTCGTCGAAGCCGGAATGGACGTCGCCCGCCTCAACCTGAGCCACGGCTCCTACCCCGACCACGAGGACCGCTACCACCGCGTACGCAAAGCCTCGGAAGAGACCGGACGCAGCGTCGGCGTCCTCGCCGACCTTCAGGGCCCGAAGATCCGCCTCGGCCGCTTCACCGAAGGCCCCGTACTCCTTGAACGCGGCGACGAATTCACCATCACCGTCGAAGACGTCGAAGGCGACCGCCAACGCTGCGGCACCACCTACAAAGGACTCGCCGCCGACGTCACCAAAGGCGAACGCATCCTCGTCGACGACGGCCGCGTCACCCTCGAAGTCACCGAAGTACAGGGCTCCCGCGTCCACACCATCGTCATCGAAGGCGGCATGGTCTCCGACAACAAGGGACTCAACCTCCCCGGCGTCGCCGTCTCCGTCCCCGCCCTCTCCGAAAAAGACATCGAAGACCTCCGCTGGGCCCTGCGCATCGGCGCCGACATCATCGCCCTCTCCTTCGTCCGCAGCGCCCAGGACATCATCGACGTCCACCGCATCATGAAGGAAGAGGGACGCCACGTCCCCGTCATCGCCAAGATCGAAAAGCCACAGGCCGTCGACAACCTCGAAGAGATCGTCGACGCCTTCGACGGCATCATGGTCGCCCGCGGCGACCTCGGCGTCGAAATGCCCCTCGAAGCCGTCCCCATGGTCCAGAAGCGCGCCATCAAACTCGCCAAGCGCAACGCCAAACCCGTCATCGTCGCCACCCAGATGCTCGACTCCATGATCGACGCATCCCGCCCCACCCGCGCCGAAGCCTCCGACGTCGCCAACGCCATCATGGACGGCACCGACGCCGTCATGCTCTCCGGCGAAACCAGCGTCGGCAAACACCCCATCGAAACCGTCAAGGTCATGGGCCGCATCATCTGCGCCTCCGAAGAAGAGATCCTCTCCTCCGGCCTCCCCCCACTCACCGAACGCAACAAACCCCGCACCCAGGGCGGCGCCGTCGCCCGCGCCGCCGCCGAAATGGGTGACTTCCTCGGCGCCAAGTACCTCGTCGCCTTCACCCAATCAGGCGACACCGTCCGCCGACTCAGCCGCTACCGCTCCCCGATCCCCCTCCTCGCCTTCACCCCGGAACCCGCCACCCGCTCCCAGCTCAACCTCACCTGGGGCGTCGAAACCCTCCTCGGCCCCATGGTCCAGACCACCGACGAAATGGTCGACCAGGTCGACGAACAACTGCTCCGCATCGGCAAGTGCCGCAAGGGCGACATCGTCGTCATCACGGCCGGCTCCCCGCCGGGCGTACCCGGTACCACGAACATGGTGCGCGTCCACCACATCGGCGAGGACGACTCCCCGAAGTAGCCGGACCACCCCGTGGGGCTCGTGCCTGTTCCGGGAGGACACCATCGCGGTTCTTCACACCGCAGACCAGGCCTGCCGGACGCGAGATCCGGCAGGCCACCGACGCCCCGGAGGACGCGGTGCCGGCCTCAGTTGTAGATGAAGAGCCAGTACAGGTACTGGTTGGTGGACGGAAAATAGGCGTAACGGCATTGGTACGGAAAACCTTCACGCTGATATTCCTGGCCATCATCCACACACGCTGATTTGGCAGCGTAAAGCCCTCCGGTGAAATGCCATGAACCCGCGGCGCTGGCCGTAGCCGCGACGGGCCGGCGATCCTGAGCGTAGGCGGGAGCCGTGGTGATGGCCGTAGTGGCCATCACGCCGGAGACGAGAACCGCCGCGACGGCGGCAGAGATCTTCTTCAACGTTCCTCCTGTAGGAGTCGTGCGGCCCGGCACGAGCCGATGGCCGCGCTGCCAGGCTAGGACTGGCGTGCGAACGCCGCCGCGGAATGATCGCGATGTGACATGTGCCACGAAACGGCCTTTGGCCGAATTTGGCCTGTGCTACCCGCGCGACCAACTCCCGCTTCCCGGCGGCCAATTGCCCTTGCCCTCAGTACTTGGGCCCCACATGCAGGTCCATGAGCGCGACGGACGCGCGGCGCGCGACGGAGACGTTGTACGGGTCCTCGCCGCGCCGGGTGATCTTCCATTCGACGCCGACCTTGTCGAGGGTGTCGCTGAACAGGGCGCGGATGTCATCCGACTTGTTGGTGAAGAAGTACCGCGGGTACTCGTAGCGCTTCGGCTCGCCGCCGATGACCTTCTCGGTCCAGTTGGTGATCCGACAACCGTCGGAGTGGATGAGTCCCCGGATGAACTCCCACGGGTGGGCGTCGACGATCTCCTGCTGCCATGATTCGAGGGCGATGCGCCGCTCGTGCTTCTTGCCCGGGGCGTGCTGCGGGAACAGGCACGGCCAGTGCTTGCTGGTGGACGTCACCATGGTGCAACCCTGCTTGCGCACGCGGCAGACAGCGTTGTCCGGGTGGATCGCCCGGATCGCCGCTTCGCAGGATTCGATGAGACCTGGCCAGGAGTCCGCGCAGGCGATGCGGAGGGCGAAGACGCCGCGCGGCTGTGCGCTGAGGCATCCGTCGCCGAGGTAGAGACCCAGTAGATAGGCATAGGCGGCGGTAGAACCTGGTGATCGTGCCGGGGACGTGCACCGGGCGCAGTCGTGGCCTCGGCGCGGTTCGATCTCGACTCGCCAGGCGCGGAGAGCGGACCGCGAGATGCCTGTGATCTTGCTGACACTGTTCAGGCTCTGGCCTGTCGCGACGAGCCCGAGCGCTCGACGCCGTATTTCCAGATCGTACATTCACCCGATGCTGGTCCGTACGCCGCAAAACCTCGCCGATTCGAAGGCCTGTTCACCCGACTAAGTGAAGATCGCCAACCATCGGCCAACCTTGGAATCCAAGGTAGAGTGCCCCGGGTCGGACTCGAACCGACACTGTATGGGTTTTGAATCCATTGCCTGCTGCCAATTGGGCTACCGGGGCCCCTTCGAAACAGAGGATAGCGGAAACCCTCCGTGGCTCAAACATACCGGAGCTAGGTAGGCTCATGGGTGCATTACCCCGCCATGATCGAGGAGTCCCGTTGAGCGCCGCCGAGCCCATAGACGAGCAGTCGCACGTACCGCCGATGACGACGCGAGTCGTCATCGCCGAGGACGAGGCACTGATCCGGCTCGATCTCAAGGAGATGCTCGAGGAAGAGGGCTACTCCGTCGTCGGCGACTGCGGCGACGGCGAGACCGCCGTCAAGCTGGCGGAGGAGCACCGGCCGGATCTGGTGATCCTGGATGTGAAGATGCCCATCCTGGACGGGATCTCCGCTGCCGAGCTGATCGCGAAGGCGAAGATCGCGCCGGTGCTGATGCTGACCGCGTTCTCCCAGCGGGAGCTCGTGGAGCGGGCCCGTGATGCCGGGGCGATGGCGTATCTCGTGAAGCCGTTCAGCAAGAGCGATCTGGTGCCGGCCATAGAGATGGCGGTGAGCCGCTTCCAGGAGCTGCGGGCGCTGGAGCTCGAGGTCGCGGATCTGTCGTTGCGGCTGGAGACCCGGAAGCTGGTGGACCGGGCGAAGAGTGTGCTGCAGACGAAGTACGGCTTGTCGGAGCCGGCGGCGTTCCGCTGGATCCAGAAGACGTCGATGGACCGGCGGATGTCGATGCAGCAGGTGGCGCAGGCCGTGATCGATGAGGTTCCGGAGAAGTAGTCCCGCGGAGCAGAGACGAAGGGCCCGCACCGTTCTACGGTGCGGGCCCTTCGTCATGTGGGTGTCAGTCCTCGCCGAGGTAGGCCTTCCGCACGGATTCGTCGTGGAGCAGGTCCGCGCCGGTCCCGTTCAGGACGATCTTGCCGATCTCCATCACGTGGCCCTGGTCCGCCAGTGACAGGGCGGCCTGGGCGTTCTGCTCGACGAGCAGGATCGTGGTGCCCTGGGATTTGAGCTCGGCGATCGTGTGCATGATCTTCTGCATCATGATCGGGGAGAGGCCCATGGAGGGCTCGTCGAGCATGAGCAGTTTGGGTCGCGACATGAGCGCGCGTCCCATGGCGAGCATCTGCTGTTCACCGCCGGAGAGCGTTCCCGCGGCCTGCTTCCTGCGCTCCCCGAGGATGGGGAAGAGGTCGTAGGCGCGCTTGATGTCCTGGGTGATGGCGGCTTTGTCGTTGCGCAGGTATGCGCCGAGCTGCAGGTTGTTCTCAATGGTGAGGCGGGGGAAGATGTGCCGGCCTTCGGGGGAGTGGGCGAGGCCCAGTGCCACGATCTTGTGTGCCGGAACCTTCTCCAGTGACTGGCCGCCGAAGGTGATCTTGCCGCTGAGCGGTTTGATCAGTCCGGAGAGGGTGCGCAGGGTGGTGGTCTTGCCCGCGCCGTTGGTGCCGATGAGGGTGACGACCTGGCCTTCTTCGACGCTGAACGAGATGCCCTTGACGGCCTCGATCTTGCCGTAGGCGACGCGCAGGTCCTCGACTTCGAGCAGTGCGGTCATCGTTCGCCCTCCGTGCCTTTGGTGCTGGTGGTGCTGGTGGTCGCGGATTCGGCTGCCTCGACCTCGGCGAGTTCCTCGTCGCCCGGGGCTCCTTCGAAGGGTTCGCCGAGGTATGCGGCGATGACGCGGTCGTCGCGCTGGACGACCTCGCTGGTGCCTTCGACGAGCTTCTCGCCCTGGACGAGTACGGAGACTCGGTCGCAGAGGTTGAAGATGAAGCGCATGTCGTGCTCGATGACGAGGACGGCGATACCCATGTCGCGGATGGCGAAGACGAGTTCTTCGGTGGTGCGGGTCTCCTGCGGGTTCATGCCGGCGGTGGGTTCGTCGAGCAGCAGGAGTCCGGGGTCGCTGGCCAGGGCGCGGGCGATCTCCAGTTTGCGCTGGTCGCCGTAGGGGAGGTTGCGGGCCAGGTGTTCGGCTTTGGATTCGAGGCCGATGAAGGCGAGGAGTTCCATGGCGCGGTCCCGGGAGGCGGTCTCGGCGCGTTTGAAGCCGGGGCCGCGCAGGAGTGCGGAGAACAGGCCTTCTTTGGTGCGGGTGTGGCGGCCGACGAGCACGTTTTCCAGGACGGTCATGTTGGCGAAGAGCCGGATGTTCTGGAAGGTGCGGGCGATGCCGGCCTGGGTGACGAGGTGGGGCTTGGGCGGCAGGACCTTGCCCTGGTAGCTGACGGTGCCCTCGGTGGGGACGTACAGGCCGGTGAGGCAGTTGAAGAAGGTGGTCTTGCCGGCGCCGTTGGGGCCGATGAGGCCGACGATCTCTCCGGTGTTGACGGTGAGGTCGACGGATCGGACGGCGGTGAGGCCGCCGAATCGCATGGTGACGCCGGAGGCGTTCAGCAGTGGGGTGCCGGGGGTGGCTGCGGGCCCGGCCTTGGGGGTGGTGGTGTCGGTGGTCATGGTGCCGCTCACGCCCCTGCCTTGCTGGTGCCGACGTTGGCGTCGGAGAGGGTGAGTTGTGCGGGGACGGAGAGCTGGTCGGTCTCGTGGTATTCGAGTTTGGACCGGCGGTTGACGACCAGGCCTTCGGGGCGGAAGCGCATCAGGAGGATGAGTGCGAGGCCGAAGAGGAGGAGCTGGTAGTCGTGCATGAACTGCAGTTTGACCGGGATGAGGTAGAGCAGTGAGGCGCCGATGAGGGGGCCGCTGACGGTTCCCATGCCACCGAGGATGACGGCGGCGAGGAGGAACGCGGAGTTGGGTGGTGCGGTTCCGGCGAACTCGAACTGGTCGGGTGTGACGCTGTAGGTCACGTGTGCCTGTACGGCTCCGGCGAGTCCGGCGAGGCTGGCGCCGAGTGCGAAGGCCAGGAGTTTGAGGCGGAAGCCGTTGATGCCCATGGCGGTGGCGGCGGTTTCGTCTTCGCGGATGGCGACCCAGGCGCGGCCGATGCGGGATTCTCCGGCGCGGCGGAAGACGAGGACGACGATGGCGGTGAAGACGAGCATCAGCAGGTAGTAGTTGCCGAATCGGCCGAGGCTGTTGACGCCGGTTTCGTGGCTGTCGCCGAAGTTGAACCCGAACATGTCGAGGTCGGGGACGTTGGAGATGCCGTTGGGTCCGTTGGTGATGTCGGGCCCGGTGGTGCCGTTGAGGTTGTTCATGGTGATGCGGAAGATCTCACCGAAGCCGAGGGTGACGATGGCGAGGTAGTCGCCGCGCAGCCGCAGGGTGGGTGCTCCGATGAGGACGCCGAAGACCAGGGAGGCGGCGGCTCCCGCGAGTGCTGCGGCCCAGAAGGGGAACTGGATGTGGAGCGCGGAGGAGGTGGAGCCGGATACCAGGGCGGCGGTGTAGGCGCCGACGCCGAGGAATGCGACGTATCCGAGGTCGAGCAGGCCCGCGAGGCCGACGACGACGTTGAGGCCGAGGGCGACGGTGGCGAAGACCAGGATGTTGACGCCGACGGAGGTGTAGGCGTCGTTGTTCTGGGTGAAGGGGAAGGCTGCCGCGGCGGCGAAGGCGGCGGCCATGGCGACGTTGCGGTGCTTCGTGGTGAGGGTGGTCAGCCGGGCGATCAGGCCGCTCTTGGTGAGGGCGGCGAAGCTGAAGGCGACGATGATCAGGAAGCCGACGAAGAGTTCCGCGTACGCGGTGTCGATGCCGTACGTGAAGACGTAGAGGCCGATGCCGAACGCGGCGACGATGAGGAGGAGTTCCGCCCAGGAGGGGAGGGTGCGGGTGGGTTTGGGGGGCGGGTCCGCGTCGAGCGCGCCGAAAACAGCTTTCCAGACGTTGACGGGTGCGGTGCCACGGCTGGGCAGGGCGAGGGCCCCGATGAGCGCGGCGAGGGCAGCGACGATCGCGACGTAGGCGCCGGGTTCGAGGTTGACGATGCCGTTGAGTTCCACGGTGATGCTGACGACCGTGTAGCCGACGACGCCGAACATCCCGCGGGTGAGCAGGAACAGGGGGCTGTCGCTGCCGGCGGGGTTCAGCCAGCGCAGTCCCCGTACGCCGTAGGACGCGGCGGTGAAGAGCAGCGTGAGGAGTGCGCCGACGAGGGCGAGCACCTGGAGGCCGCCGGGGTAGCCGGCGACGGTGAGGTCGCCGGGGTATGCGGAGGTCCAGGTCCAGGGGAGGAAGGTGGAGATCGCGGTGGCGGCGGCGCCGATGGCGACGAGTGCGCGGGCGGCCTTCTCCGGGAGCGGGATGATCCCCTGGTGCTGGGTGGTGGTGTCTGTGGTCATGTCGATCACGCCCGATCCGCGACGCGTTCGCCGAGCAGGCCCTGGGGCCGGATCAGCAGGACGAGGATGAGCAGGACGAAGGCCCAGACGTCCTTCCAGGCGGAGCCGAATTCGCCCATGCCGGGAATGTTGTCGATGTAGCCGGTGGCGAGCGCTTCGGCGATGCCGAGGGTGATGCCGCCGAGCATGGCGCCGTAGATGTTGCCGATGCCGCCGAGTACTGCCGCGGTGAAGGCCTTGAGGCCCATGAGGAAGCCCATGCGGTAGCTGATCTGGCCGTCCTTGAGCCCGTAGGCGACGGCTGCGACGGCGGCGAACGCGGCACCGATGGCGAAGGCCATGACGATGATGCGGTCGGTGTTGATGCCCATCAGCTTGGCGGTGTCGGGGTCCTGGCTGGTCGCCTGCATGCCGCGGCCCATGCGGGTCTTGGCGACGAACAGGCCCAGGGCGAGCATGCAGACCGGGGCTGCGATGAGCAGGAAGATCGTGCCGCGCTGGATGGTGACGCTGCCGACGTGGAAGGGGTCACCCGAGAAGCGCGGGAAGGGGTGGTCCTTGTTCGCGTCGGGGTACCACTTCCAGATGGCCTGCTGGAGGGCGATGGACAGGCCGATCGCGGTGATGAGCGGCGCGAGCCGGGGGGCGTTGCGCAGTGGCCGGTAGGCGAACCGTTCGGCGGCGACGGCGACGAGGACGGAGCAGACGATGCCTCCGACGATCATGAGGGGGAGTGCGACCCAGAGGGCGGTGCCGGTGGGAAGGACGAGGAACGCGGTGAGGGCGCCGAATCCCCCGATCATGAAGATCTCGCCATGGGCGAAGTTGATCAGCTGGACGATGCCGTAGACCATCGTGTAGCCGATTGCTATCAGTCCGTACAACGCGCCGAGTATCAGGCCGTTGGCCAGCTGTTGCGGCAGTTCGTGCACCGCAGGGCCTCCGTGGAGTGGGACGGATACGCCCGGCCGCGCGGCGCTGGTGACGGTTCCGCGCGGCCGGTGCGTACTTACAGGGGGGTGCTGCGGTGGATCTGGTGCGGGTCGGTCGGTGATCGGCGGGTGATCAGCTCTGGTTGAACACGCCGCTCTTGATCGGTGCCCACTTGCCGCCCTTGACCTGGTACACGGTGAGCTGCTTGTTGGTGGTGTCGCCGAACTCGTCGAAGGAGACGGTGCCGGTCACGCCGTTGAAGGAGACCTTGGACATGGCCGCGGTGATCTTCGCGCGCGAGTCGGACGGGAGCTTGCCGCCGTTGTCGTTCATGACGGTCTTGACGGCCTGGATGATGGCCCAGGCGGAGTCGTAGGAGTAGCCGCCGTACGCCTCGAAGGCCTGCTTGTAGCCGGCGGCCGCGTAGTCGGCGACGAACTTCTTCGCGGACGGGAGGGTCTCGACGGGCGCGCCGACCGAGGTGGCGAGGTCGCCCTCGGCCTTCTTGTTCAGCTTGACGTAGTCGGCGCTGTACATGCCGTCGCCGCCCATGAGCGGGATGGCGACGCCGTTGTCCTTGAGCTGCTGGCTCAGCGGGCCGGCGGCGGGGTATTCGCCGCCGTAGTAGACCGCTTCGGCGCCGGCGGCCTTGACCTTGGTGACGATGGCGTTGAAGTCGCGGTCGTCGGGGTTGACGTGGGCGGTGCCGACGACCTTGCCGCCGAGCTTGGTGAACTCGCCGGTGAAGGTGGCGGCGAGGCCGGCACCGTAGGTCTTCTGGTCGTCGATGACGTAGACCTTGGTCTTCTTCGCCTCGCCGAAGAGGTACTGCGCGGCGAACGGGCCCTGGATGGCGTCCGTGGTCGCGGTGCGGAAGTACGACTTGAACGGGCGGGCCTTGGTGCCCGTGGCCCACTTCTCGCCCTGGGTCAGGGACGGGTTCGTGTTGGCGGGGGAGACCTCGACGAGGTTCGCGCCGTCGAAGATCTTCTGCATCGACTGGGCGACGGAGGAGTTCAGCGGGCCGACGACTCCGGCGACGGTGTTGTCGCCGACGAGCTTGGTGGCGTTCTGCTGGCCGGGGCCGGGCTTGCCCTGGTCGTCCAGCGCCTGGATCTTGAACGTGACGCCCGGAACCTCTTTGGTCTTGTTCGCCGTGTTGGCGGCGAGCTCGACGGAGTTCTTGATGCCCTGGCCCAGCGCGGACAGGTCGCCGGTCAGGGGGGCGTCGACGCCGATGACGACGGTGGTGTTGGCGCCGTCGTCGCCCTTCTTGCTGTCGTCGCTGCGGGATCCGCAGGCGGTAAGTGTGAGGGCCCCAGTGGTGAGCACGGAGGTCAGTAGCAGCAAGGAACGGTGTCGCACGATCAGTCCTTTCCCCAGGCGCGGCCTGCTCTGGTGAGAGGCCGAGTCGTGCGCTGGAACCCGAACTGGCGAATCCGGTGGCGCGGTGACTGGCCGTGACTCTAGGCCTGTGTGGGGAACTCGGGCAGCGGTGCGGGAAGAGTGTGACTGTCTTGTTATGCCGGATGGAAACTCTTGAGGTTCTGTTGAGGTTCCTTGGGTGGTTTGCGGTGTTTTGCCCCCCTGTCCGCATGTTTTATGGCGTTGTCCGGATAGCGAGAACCCGCACTTCCGCTACGGGATGGAAGTGGTGGAAGTGCCGCGGGCGGGTCCTGGCCGGCAGATTCGGTGCAGGAATGCGGAGAGGTCGCGGGGATAGCCGCCGCCGAAGATGAAGCTCTGATTCTGTATTGCGCGCGTGTTACGCAGCGTTACGTCGAGGAAGGGAAGATCCACGTCCAGCGGCAGCCCCGCGCATTTGTGCACGGTCATCTTTATCGTGATGTGCCGCGTTGTTCCCTGCTTAAGGGTCAATGGGACCGAGGGGGCGATTTCGGCACTGAGTCCCTCGAATGAGGGAGTAACGCCGAGAATCGTCACCGCAGTTCCCTCCCGTACGGTCACGGTGAAACGGAACACCCCGGACCCGGCGGGGGACATGGGCGGCGGATGTCCCGACTCGTAGGCGATGTAGGTGACCTGCGCAGGCCACGGGCCGGGGTCCGGCACCGGCTCCGGGGTGCGCATCGCATGGCCCAGGGCGATGACCGCGATGACGCAGAGGGCCGCGGTGGCGGCCAGCACCGTACGGCGGCCACGGTCGGACAGCGCGGCCCGGCGTACTTCCCAGCGGACGGCCCAATATCCGCCCGGGCGGGGGGAGTTGGTGGTGGGTGTGCCGGTGGTGGGGCCTTCCACCGGGCCGATGCCGCTCACCGCGCCCGGACCCCGGTGCGACCAGGGGGAACGTGCCGGCGGTCCGGCCCGCCGTCCCTGGTGCGGACGGACCGGCGCCCGGCCCGGTAGGTGACGGCGAGTAAGGCGGTGCGGACGGGCGCGGGCGCGCGGCGGTGCCGCGCGTGCTGGATCCCTGCTGCCGCCATGGCCGCCCCCCTGCCGAAAACGCTAGGGCCTCCGGGCCCGCGCGACAACGGTGCGGGCCCGGCCGGTGGGTCAGGTCGTGGTGGCGCCGGGGCTGGCGGGGCGCAGCATGCAGGTGAGGCGGGCGGTGCAGACCCGCTTGCCGTTCTCGTCGGTGATGACGACCTCGTAGGTGGCGGAGGAGCGGCCGCGGTGGACGGGGGTGGCGACGCCGGTGACGTTGCCGGAGCGGATGCCGCGGTGGTGCGTGGCGTTCAGGTCCACGCCGACGGCGAGCTTGCCGGGACCGCCGTGCAGCATCGCGCCGACGGAGCCCAGCGTTTCGGCGAGGACGGCGGAGGCGCCGCCGTGCAGCAGGCCGTAGGGCTGGGTGTTGCCCTCGACGGGCATGGTGCCGACGACCCGGTCGGGGGACGCCTCGGTGATCTGGATGCTCATGCGGTCACCGAGGTGGCCGGCCGAGAACAGGGCGGGCAGGTCGAGGCCGAGGCCGGACCACTGCGCCAGGATCTCCTGCGGGAACTGCGTGCTCGTCTGCTCGCCCATGCGGCCGGCTCCGATCGTCATCGTTCGGTGGTGTCGGTGGATCAGTGAATCGGTGTACGGCTCAACTTTCTACCTGACGGTAGTCACGATCCGTGCACCGGGGCCGTCGCCTCCAGGCGGACGACCACCGACTTCGACGCCGGGGTGTTGCTGGTGTCCGCCGTGTGGTCGAGCGGAACGAGGACGTTCGTCTCGGGGTAGTAGGCGGCGGCGCAGCCGCGCGGGGTCGGGTAGTGCACCACCCGGAAGCCGTCGGCGCGGCGTTCCGTGCCGTCGGTCCACTCGCCGACGAGGTCGGCGTAGGAGCCGTCGGGCAGCCCGAGGGCTTCCGCGTCCGCGGGGTTGACCATGACGACGCGGCGGCCGCCCTTGATGCCCCGGTAGCGGTCGTCGAGGCCGTAGATCGTGGTGTTGTACTGGTCGTGCGAGCGCAGGGTCTGCAGCAGCAGCCGGCCCTCGGGGACGGCCGGGTACTCGACCGGTGACGTGGTGAAGTTGGCCTTGCCGGTGGCAGTGGGGAAGGTGCGGGTGTCGCGCGGGGCGTGCGGCAGGGTGAAGCCGCCGGGGTGCCGGACCTTGGTGTTGAAGTCGTCGAAGCCGGGCACGACGCGGGAGATCCGGTCGCGCACCAGGTCGTAGTCGGCTTCGAGCGCGGCCCACGGGACGGCGGTGTCGTCGCCGAAGGTGGCGCGGGCGAGCCGGCAGACGATCGCGGTCTCCGACAGCAGGTGCGGGGAGGCGGGCCGCAGGGCGCCGTGCGAGGCGTGCACCATGCCCATGGAGTCCTCGACGGTGACGAACTGGTCGCCGCCCGCCTGGGTGTCCTTCTCGGTGCGCCCCAGGGTGGGCAGGATCAGGGCGCGCGATCCGGTGATGACGTGCGAGCGGTTGAGCTTCGTCGACACGTGCACGGTCAGGGCCGCGTTGCGCATCGCGGCCTCGGTGACGGCGGTGTCGGGGGAGGCGGCCACGAAGTTGCCGCCTATGGCGAAGAAGACCTTCGCGGTGCCGTCGCGCAGTGCGCGGATGGCGCGGACGACGTCGAGGCCGTGCTCGCGCGGCGGGGCGAAGCCGAACTCCTTCTCCAGGGCGTCGAGGAAGGCGGGGGCGGGGCGTTCGAAGATGCCCATGGTGCGGTCGCCCTGCACGTTGCTGTGGCCGCGCACCGGGCACACCCCGGCGCCGGGGCGGCCGATGTTGCCGCGCAGCAGCAGGAAGTTGACGACTTCCTTGATGGTGGGGACGGCGTGCTTGTGCTGGGTCAGGCCCATCGCCCAGCACACCACGACGCTCTTCGCGTCCAGGACCAGGGCGAGCAGCCGGTCGATCTCCGCGCGCTCCAGGCCGGTGGCGCGCAGCACCTCGTCCCAGTCGGTGGTGCGCGCGGTGGCGGCGAACTCCTCGTAGCCGTGGGTGTGCTCGTCGATGAAGGGCCGGTCGACGGCGCCGGCTTCGACCAGCATCCGGTTCAGGGCGCGGAACAGCGCCTGGTCCCCGCCGAGCCGGATCTGCAGGAACAGATCGGTCAGCGCGGTGCCGGAGCCGGCGAGGCCGCGGGCGTTCTGCGGGTTCTTGAAGCGCTCCAGGCCCGCTTCGGGCAGCGGGTTGACGGTGACGATCTTCGCGCCCTGCTGCTTGGCCTTCTCCAGGGCGGAGAGCATCCGGGGGTGGTTGGTGCCCGGGTTCTGCCCGGCGACGATGATGAGGTCGGCGCGGTACAGGTCCTCCAGCAGCACGCTGCCCTTGCCGACGCCGATGGTCTCGGTGAGCGCGGAGCCCGAGGACTCGTGGCACATGTTGGAGCAGTCCGGCAGGTTGTTGGTGCCCAGCCGGCGGGCGAAGAGCTGGTAGAGGAACGCGGCCTCGTTGCTGGTGCGCCCCGAGGTGTAGAACACGGCCTCGTCGGGCGACGCGAGCGCGTGCAGCTCCTGCGCGACGATGTCGAAGGCCCGCTCCCAGGGCACCGGCACGTAGTGGTCGGCGCCTTCCGCCAGGTACATCGGCTGGGTGAGCCGGCCCTGCTGGCCGAGCCAGTAGCCGCTGCGCCGCGCCAGGTCGGAGACCGGGTGCTCGGCGAAGAAGTCGGGGGTGACCCGGCGCAGCGTCGCCTCCTCGGCGACGGCCTTGGCGCCGTTCTCGCAGAACTCCGCCTTGTGCCGGTGCTCGGGCTCGGGCCAGGCGCAGCCGGGGCAGTCGAAGCCGTCCTTCTGGTTGACCTTGAGCAGGGTGAGCGCGGTGCGGCGCACGCCCATCTGTTGCTGGGCCATGCGCAGGGAGTGCGCGACCGCGGGCAGACCCGCGGCGGCGTGCTGCGGGGCTGTGACGTCGGGTGCGTCCTGAACCGGGTCGCCCGCGGGGGTTTCGCTGCCATGGCTCCGATCCTGCCACGCGGGAGGGGCGGCCGCTCCGGCGCGTCCGGGTCGGCCGCCGGGCGCCGCCGGGGGTTGGCGGGGCTTGGCGGGGCTTGTCAGTGGGACATGGGAGTATCGAGGACGTGGCAGCAAAGGCATCGAAGACGAGCGCAGCGACCGGCACGGCATCCACGGCGGGAGACCGGCCGCGGCTGCTCCTGCTCGACGGACACTCCCTGGCGTACCGGGCGTTCTACGCCCTGCCGGTGGAGAACTTCAACACCGCCACCGGCCAGCCGACGAACGCCGTGTACGGCTTCACGTCGATGCTGGCGAACACGTTGCGTGACGAGAAGCCGACGCATCTGGGCGTCGCCTTCGACGTCTCGCGCAAGACATGGCGGTTCGACGAGTTCCCCGAGTACAAGGCGACCCGTTCGAAGACCCCCGACGAGTTCCGCAGCCAGGTGGAGCTGATCGGCGAGCTGCTGGACGCGATGGGCGTCAAGCGGTTCGCGGTGGAGAAGTACGAGGCGGACGACATCATCGCCACGCTGGCCACGCAGGCGGAGGCCGCGGGGTTCGACGTCCTCATCGTGACCGGTGACCGGGACGCGTTCCAGCTCGTCAGCGAGCACACGACGGTGCTGTACCCGACCAAGGGCGTCTCGGAGCTGACCCGGTTCACCCCGGCGAAGGTCGAGGAGAAGTACGGACTGTCGCCGTCGCAGTACCCGGACTTCGCGGCGCTGCGCGGCGACCCGTCGGACAACCTGCCGGGCATCCCCGGGGTGGGGGAGAAGACCGCCACCAAGTGGATCACCCAGTTCGGGTCGTTCGCGGCGCTGATGGAGCGGGCCGACGAGGTCAAGGGCAAGGCGGGGGAGAACCTGCGCGCGCACCTGGACGCGGTCAAGCTCAACCGCCGGCTGACCGAGATGGTGCGCGACGTGGAACTGCCGTGCGGCCCGGTGGAGCTGGAGCGCGCGGCGTACGACCGCGACGCGCTGCACATCGTGCTGGACGCCCTGGAGTTCCGTAACCAGAACTTCCGGGACCGGCTGTTCGCGGTGGACCCGGGCGCGCGGGAGGAAGAGGCGCAGGTCGCCGAGGGCGTCGCCGTGGAGGGCGCGCAGCTGACCGAGGGCGGCCTGCAGGAGTGGCTGGAGGGGCACGGCACGGCGCCGCTCGGCATGGCCACCGTCGACACGTGGGCGCTGGGCGCCGGCACCGTCACCCAGGTCGCGCTGGCCGGGGCCGAGGGGCCCGCGGTGTGGTTCGACCCCGCGCAGCTGGCCGAGGCGGACGAGAAGGTGTTCGCGTCCTGGATCGCGGACGCCGCCCGCCCCAAGGTGCTGCACAACGCGAAGAACGTGATGCGGGTCTTCGCCGAGCACGGCTGGACCGTGGCCGGCGTCGGCATGGACACCGCGCTCGCCGCCTATCTGATCAAGCCCGGCCGCCGCTCCTTCGCCCTGGACGCGCTGTCGGTGGAGTACCTGGGCCGTGAGCTGGCACCGGCCGGCGCCGAGAGCGGGCAGCTGGCGTTCGGCGAGGAGCAGGAGGACTCCGCCGCGCTGGACGCGCTGATGGCGCAGGCGCGTACGGTCCTGGACCTCGGCACGGCGTTCACCGGCCGGCTGGAGCAGGACGGCGCGACGGGGCTGCTGCGGGACGTGGAGCTGCCGACGTCGGCGCTGCTCGCCCGTATGGAGCGGTCCGGGATCGCGGCCGACCGCGCGCACCTGGAGGCACTGGAGCAGCGCTTCGCCGACGCCGTGCAGCAGGCGGTGGCCGAGGCGCACGCCGCGGTGGGCCACGAGTTCAACCTCGGCTCGCCCAAGCAGCTCCAGGAGGTGCTGTTCGGGGAGCTGGGCCTGCCGAAGACCAAGAAGACCAAGACCGGGTTCACCACGGACGCCGACGCCCTGGCGTGGCTGGCCGCGCAGACCGACCACGAGCTGCCGGTGATCATGCTGCGCCACCGGGAGCAGGCCAAGCTGCGGGTGACGGTCGAGGGCCTGATCAAGACGATCGCGCCCGACGGGCGGATCCACACCACGTTCAGCCAGACCGTGGCCGCCACCGGCCGGCTGTCGTCCACCGACCCCAATCTGCAGAACGTGCCGGTCCGTACCGACGAGGGCCGGGAGATCCGGCGGGGCTTCGTCGTCGGCGAGGGCTTCGAGTCGCTGCTGACGGCGGACTACAGCCAGATCGAACTGCGGGTGATGGCCCACCTGTCGGAGGACGCGGGCCTGATCGACGCGTTCAACACCGGCGAGGACCTGCACACCACCGTCGGCTCGCACGTCTTCAGCGTCCCCAAGGACGCGGTGGACGCCGAGATGCGCCGCAAGATCAAGGCCATGTCGTACGGCCTGGCCTACGGGCTGTCCGCGTTCGGCCTGTCGCAGCAGCTGGGGATCTCCCCGGGTGAGGCGGGCGCGCTGATGGACACCTACTTCGAGCGGTTCGGCGGGGTGCGGGACTATCTGCAGCGCGTCGTGGAGGAGGCCCGCGGCACCGGCTACACCGAGACGCTGCTGGGCCGCCGCCGCTATCTGCCCGACCTCAACAGCGACAACCGGCAGCGCCGCGAGATGGCCGAGCGGATGGCGCTGAACGCGCCGATCCAGGGCTCGGCCGCCGACATCGTCAAGCTCGCGATGCTGCGGGTCGGTGAGGCGCTCACCGAGGAGAAGCTTGCCTCGCGGATGCTCCTGCAGGTGCACGACGAAATCGTGGTGGAGATCGCACCGGGCGAGCGCGAGCGCGTCGAGGAGCTGGTGCGCCGCGAGATGGCCGGCGCCTACCCGCTGCGGGCCCCGCTCGACGTCTCGGTGGGCGTCGGCAAGGACTGGGAGTCCGCGGCCCACTGACGGCGCCGCCTGCGGCGCAGCCGGGCGGCGGCCGCGTACAGCAGCGCGCCGCCCGCCAGCCCGGCGCCCGCGCCGAAGGCCGCCGTGGGCACCACGTCGCCGATGGACGTCGGTGCCCTGACCGCGTACTCCCGCAGACAGCGGACGACCGAGCCCGCCACCGCGCAGCCCGCCAGCAGCGCGACCGCGCCGCCGCGCCCGCGGGCCGTCAGCCGCGGCAGCCGGGCGGGCGGCGGCTCCTTCGGGGCGGCGCGCAGCGCGCGGGCGGTGAACGCGGCCAGCACCAGCAGCGCCGCCGCCGAACTGCCGTACTGCAGCCACTGGTACAGCTGCTGTCCGTGCACCACGGTGTTCAGCACCGGCAGCGTCCGCACCCCCCACCGTCCGTAATGGGTGAAAGTGTCCCATCCGACGTGGGTGGCCGCGCCGAGCGTCGCGGAGAGCCAGAACCAGCCCGCCGTGCGCGCCGACCACGGCCGCCGGTCCCCGTCGAACAGCGCCCCGGCGCGCCCCTGCCACCCCTCGGGCAGCAGCGCCAGCAGCGGATCGCGCAGGAACAGCCAGCCGCCCACCAGCCCCGCGGCGATCAGCGGATCGAGGGTCGGGACCGCCGCCGGCGAGTGCGTCACATGACCGAACCCGAAGACGCCGGACACCACCGAGGCGGCGAAGTACGGGATGTCGGGGGCGAAGGAACCCGCGACGAGCGCCGCCGCGACCAGCGGCCCGCGGGCGGTTCCGTCCCGGCGCAGCCCCGGCAGCACCGCCGCCGCGTGGCTCAGGGTGAACGGCATCAGACCCCCTCATGAAGTGATCCTTTCGGACCAGTATGCGGAGTACCGCACGGTGGATGCGCGCCGGAAGTTCCCGTATGGTCCGTGGGGTTGCGGCGCGGTAACGCGCTCAGCTCGCACGTGGGAGGGACCGCGGACATGGCAGCGCGATACGGACGGCGGATACGCGCGATGCGCAGGGGGGCGGCGGGCACGGCGGTCGCGGCCCTGGCGGTCGCGGCGCTCAGCGCCTCGCAGGCACCCGGTTTCGCCCAGGCGGAGCGGGCCCGCAGCGCCGTCCCCAAGCCGCCACCGGGCCCGCAGATCGACGGCGGGTCGCCGTTCTACAGCGCCCTGCCGCCCGAGGACGGCTCCAGCGGACTGGCCGTGGGCGGCACTTCGGGCCCCACGCCCACCGGCGGCACCGGCACGAGCATCGACACCGGCGGCACGGGCCTGCCCGGCACGGTGCTGGACGCCTACCGCAGGGCGCAGCTGGCCATCGCCACCTCCGACCAGGGCTGCAAACTGCCCTGGGAACTGCTCGCCGCGATCGGGCAGGTCGAATCGGGTCAGGCGAGCGGCGGCGCCGTCGACGCGAAGGGCACCACGTACAAGCCGATCCTGGGCCCGGTGCTGAACGGCGCCGGGTTCGCGAACATTTCGGACACCGACGGCGGCGCCTACGACGGGGACACCGTCCACGACCGCGCGGTGGGACCGATGCAGTTCATCCCGTCGACCTGGGCCAGTTGGGGAGCCGACGGCAACGCGGACGGCGTGAAGGACCCGAACAACATCTACGACGCCGCCCTCGCCGCCGGCCACTACCTGTGCGCCGACAACCGCGACCTCTCGGTCTCCGCGGATATCGACCGCGCGATCCTGGGCTACAACCACTCGCAGGATTACCTGCACACCGTCCGGGCCTGGTTCCAGCACTTCAAGGACCAGGGAGCCGTCGCGGTCCCGGACAGCGGCCGCACACCCGGCACCGGCACCGGCCCGACGACACCGCCGGCCACCACCGCGCCGAAGCCGGGCGCCCGCCCGTCCGCCACGGCCACCGGCTCCGTCTCGCCGGCACCGACCACCACCGGCCGGCCGACGCCGCCGACCACCGGCCCGGGGACGCCCACCGGAACGCCGACCGGCACCGCGTCGCCGTCGCCCACGCCGACGCCCACGGGCAGCGGGAGCCCCACCCCGGGCTGCCCGACGCCCACGCCCACTCCGACGGGGTCCGCCTCGCCGACGCCCACCCCGACCGGCACCCCGACGCCGGCGCCGACTCCCACGCCGACCGACGGCTCCTGCCCCACCCCCACACCGACCACGTCCCCGACGCCGTCACCGACCGCGACGGGCGCCACGACCGCGCCCGCGAGCCCGAGCGCGGCCCCGTCGACCAGCCCGGCGGCCGTCGCCGGCTGACGTACCGCGCCACCTGACGTACCCCGCACCCGACGAGCCCGGCCCCGCCCTCCACGGCGGGGCCGGGCTCGTTCGCGCGGTGGCCGCATTCGATCGGTAGAACCTGTTCTCATCTGATCCCCCGATTGCTACGGTGCCCCGGCCCAGCCGACGTCGTCGTCCACAAGGGAGGTCCGGCCATGCGCGCCCTGATCGCCGCAGCCATCGGACTCGTCGCCGCTCTCGCGCTCGTCCTCACCATGACCGCGGTCGGCGCACCCGCGGGGAAGACCTCGCCCAAGCCGCTGCTGACCACGATCCCCAGCCATCCGTAAACCGGCCGTACCCGCCTACGGTCACCCGTAGCCACAAAGGAGGGGAAGCGTCCCGATGCGCCGCAAGTCCAGCCTGGTGCTGCTCGCCTTCGCCGTCTTCTTCGCGACCCTATCGCCCCTGATGCGCTGGTACGCCTTCCCACGGCTGGCCAAGGTGCCGGCCAACGAGTACCAGTCGGTGGTCCTGGAGGCGAAGAACGCCACCCTCCTCGTCAACTACCTCTCGCTCAAGCCGGAGATCGTCCCCAAGCTCAGCATCGTCCAGACGCTCAAGGGCAACGTCGAGGAGTCCAAGAAGGTCAAGGCGGACACCGGCCGCGACGTCGTGGTCTGGGACGCGCTGTCCTTCGTGGCCGGCCCGGACGGCTCGATGGTCTCGGAGATCCCCGAGCGCTACATCTTCGACGCCCACACCCAGGACCCGGTCCACACCGCGAGCGAGAGCGTCGACGGCGACTCCGTGCACCGTGAGGGCGTGGAGTTCAAGTTCCCGTTCCTCACCGAGAAGCGCGACTACTTCTACTTCGACGCGCAGTCCCGGACGTCCGCGCCCATCCACTACAAGGCGACGCAGAAGTTCCGCGGCATGACCGTCTACTACTTCGAGCAGACCGTCCCCTGGGTGAAGGTCCCGCTGCCGAAGAAGATGCCCGGCGGCGTCACCGAGGCCTCGCTCGGCGGCTCGGTGGAGCGCTGGTACACCACGGTGCGGAAGTTCTGGGTCGACCCCACCACCGGTGCCCCGGTCAACGGCGAAGAGGTCCACCAGGAGGAGCTGCGCTTCCCGCAGGCACCCGACACGAAGCCGGTGACCGTCTTCTCCGGTGATGTGAAGATGCGCGAGGACTACATCGACTCCACCGTCAAACTGGTGAAGTCCCAGCGCCAGCTCATCCTGCTGCTGACCAGCTACCTCCCCTGGGGCTTCCTGATCCTGGGCGTCGTCCTGCTCTCGCTCTCCCTGCTCCTGGAGGCGCGCGGCCGCCGCCCGGCCGACCCGGCCCCCGACGACACGGTGCGCGACCCGGATCCCGACCCGCACCCGATCGCCGTCTGAGCCCCGCCGCCGCGCCGTCCTGGAGGGGTCAACGCCGCTGGTTCGTCCGGCGGGTGGGCGCGGCGGCGGCCGGGTCCTCCGGCCACGGGTGCTTGGGGTAGCGGCCGCGCAGCTCGGCGCGGACCGAGCGGTAGCCGCCCCGCCAGAACGACGCGAGGTCGGCGGTGACGGCGGCGGGCCGGCCGGCGGGGGACAGCAGATGGACGAGGAGCGGCACCCGGCCACCCGCGATCCGCGGGGTCTCCTGCCAGCCGAACAGCTCCTGGAGCTTGGCCGCGAGCACCGGCTGGTCGCCCTCGTAGTCCACCCGGATCCGTGAACCGCTGGGCACCTCGATCCGCTCCGGGGCCAGCTCGCCGAACCGGGCGGCGGCGCCGGAGGACCAGGGCAGCAGCCGGTTGAGCGGGCCGCCGGCGTCGGTACGCTCCAGATCCGCGCGCCGGCGGGCCGCGGACAGCTCGGGGCCGAGCCAGTCGTCCATCCCGTCCAGCAGCGCCTGCTCCGAGACGTCCGGCCACGGCTCGCCCAACTCCCGGTGCAGAAAAGCCAGCCGGCGGCGGGTGTCCTGCGCGTCGCGCGACCAGCGCAGCAGCCCGGTGCCCTCCCGCCGCAGCCCCTCGGCGACGGCGGCGCGCAGCAGCGCCCGGTCCGGCGACCGCAGCGGGCGCGCCGTGAGTTCCACAGCGCCCAGCCGTTCCACGCTGCGCGCCACCACGTCGCCGTCCGACCAGTGCACCTCCTCGCCCGAGGCCAGCAGCGGAGCCGCCGCCGTGCGGGCGGTGGCCTCGTCGATCACCGCGGCCAGCCGCACCCGCGCCGAGACCGCCGTCACCGGCCGGTCCGCGACCGCGACGGCCAGCCAGCCGGGTGTCCCGAGCCGGGAGCCGGTGCCCAGCTCCGCCGCCGTTCCTGACGCCATCAGATACGTGCCGGCGCCGCGGGCCCGGGCCACCCGCTCGGGGAAGGCGAGCGCGGCCACCAGCCCGGCCGCCGCGTCATCACCACCGGAGCCGGCCGCCCCGGACCCGCGCGGCCCGTCCGGTCCGCCGCCGGTCCCGGCCTGCCGCAGCGACGCCTCCAGCCGGCCGGCCTCGGCGCGCCAGCGCGCCGCGTAACCGTCGCCGCCGCGCCGGGCCTGCCGCCAGGCGGCGGCCAGGTCGTCGCCGTAGTCGCGCGGCGGCTCCTCGCTGAGCAGCGCCACGACCTCGGCCGCGCGCCGCGCACCGACCGCACGTGCCCCGTCGAGCAGCGCGCGGGCGAGCCGCGGGTGCACGCCCAGCCGGCTGAGCCGCTTGCCCCGGTCGGTGGCGCGGCCGTCCGCTGACACCGCGCCGACCGCGAGGAGCACCTCGCGGGCCGCGCCCATCGCGCCGGCCGGAGGGGCGTCGAGCAGGGCGAGGCCGGCGGCGTCCGGGTCGCCCCAGCAGGCCGACTGCAGAGCGAACGCGGCCAGGTCGGCCACCGAGATCTCCGGTGCCGGCCAGCGCGGATGCCCGGCGTCGTCCCCCTCCGACCAGCAGCGGTACACCGTGCCGGGACCCTCGCGCCCGGCACGCCCGGCCCGTTGGCGGGCCGCCGCGTGCGAGACCCGCACGGTCGTCAGCGCGTCGAGGCCGCGCGCGTGGTCCACCCGCGGCTCGCGCGCCAACCCGCCGTCCACCACGATCCGCACCCCGGGGACGGTGAGGCTCGACTCGGCCACCGACGTGGCCAGCAGCACCCGGCGGCGGGTGCCCGGTGCGAGCGCCGCGTCCTGTACGGCGGCCGGCGCCCGCCCGTGCAGCTGCAGCACGTCCACGTCGAGCCCGCTCAGCATGCCGGCGACCCGCGCGATCTCCCCGACGCCCGGCAGGAAACACAGCACGTCCCCTTCCTTCTCGCGCAGGGCCCGCCGTACCACCGCCGCCACATGCTCCAGCAGCGCCGGATCGACCCGCATCCCGTGCGGCGGGCGCACCGGGCGGGCCGGCGGCGCCCACTCCACGGCGACCGGATGCAGGATGCCCCGCGCCTCGACCACCGGGGCGGCGCCGTCCTCGCCCCCGACCAGTGCGGACCAGGCGGCGGTGTCCGTGGTGGCGGAGGCCGCGACCACCCGCAGCTCCGGGCGCAGGGCGGCCCGCACGTCCAGCAGGAAGGCCATCGAGGTGTCGGCGTCCAGATGCCGCTCATGGCATTCGTCCAGTACGACGGTGTCCACACCGGCCAGCTCCGGATCACGCTGCAGCCGCTGGAGCAGCACACCGGTCGTCACCACTTCGACGACCGTCTCCGCCGACACCTTCCGCTCGCCGCGCACCGTGAAGCCGATCCGCGCTCCGACGCCCTCGCCGAGCAGCCACGCCATCCGCCGGGCGGCGGCCCGCGCCGCCATCCGGCGCGGCTCGGCCACCAGCACCCGGCGGGGGACCTCCCCGTACTGGGGGAGCAGCCCGGCCAGCGCGAGCGGTACGAGGGTGGTCTTCCCCGTTCCGGGCGGCGCGGCGAGCACGGCGCAGCCCCGCTCGTCGAGCGCCCGCAGCAGTGCGGGCACGACGGTCTGTACGGGCAGGTCGAGGGAACTGGCGCGGATCACCCGCCCAGTGTGCCCGTCGGTCCGGCGGCGGGGGCCGCCGTCAGTCCCGCACGCACACGAAGATCGCGGTCCCCGGCAGGATCCCGCCGCGCAGCGGCGACCAGCCGCCCCACTCCTGGGTGTTCCACTCCGGCCACCGCGGCTCGACGAGATCCACCAGCCGGAAGCCGGCCGCGGCGATCTCCCGCACCCGGTCGCCGAGGGTCCGGTGGTGCTCGACGTACTCGGCGAGCCCGCGCTCGTCCTGCTCGACGTACGGGGTGCGGTCGAAGTAGGAGGAGACCGCGGTCAGCCCCTCGGGGCCCGGCTCGTCGGGGAAGGCCCAGCGGATCGGGTGGGTGACGGAGAAGACCCAGCGCCCGCCCGGCCGCAGCACCCGGTGCACCTCGCGCTGCACGCGTTCGGGGTCGGCGACGAAGGGGAGCGCGCCGTACGCCGAGCACGCCAGGTCGAACGAGGCGGCCGCGAACGGCAGCGTCCCGGCGTCGGCCTGGACGAGCGGGAAGCCGCCGTCCGCCGCCTCCTCGTCGATCCGGCGCGCGTGCTGCAGCTGCCGGTGGGAGAGGTCGAGGGCGACGGGGCGCGCGCCGCGCGCGGCCAGCCAGCGCGAACACTGCGCGGCGCCGGCGCCGATCTCCAGCACCGACAGGCCCGCGAGTTCGGCGGCGGGGCCGAGCAGTCCGGCGTCGGACTCGTCCAGTCCCTCCGGCCCCCAGACGAAGTTCCCGTCGCCGAGGAAGGCTCCGTGCTCGACCTGGTACTCGTCCGCGTTCCGGTCCCACCAGCCCCGGTTGGCCCGGCTGCTTTCCGTGACGCCTGCGGTACGCCGGGTGGCTTCTGGTTCGGGTCCTTGGCTCATCGCGGTTGTCGTCGTACTCTCTGGTTGGACCTGTGACGGGGGGACTTGCGCCGGGTATGGGCTGTTCTGCCCCAGGTGGGCCCTTCGCGCATTGACCGTGTCCGGCTGCCCCCGTATGCTACAAGTTGCGCTGCGGGCCTGCGCACCTCAGACGTAGCAGGTTGCGCTCGCACTGGCTTGTATCCCCTCGGTCCTTGAGGCGACTCTCCGAATCATTTGGAAGGTCTGACTCAAGGCTGTCCGGCTTCGGCTGTGCGATAACGGGTCCTGGCGTAGCAGTACCTACAACTTCTGTCCGTACCGGAGTCCTTCCCCATATGACGAGCAGCACCGAGGCAACGCGCACCACCCCGCAGGTGGCGGTCAACGACATCGGCTCCGAGGAAGACTTCCTCGCAGCGATCGATGCGACGATCAAGTACTTCAACGACGGCGACATCGTCGAAGGCGTGATCGTAAAGGTCGACCGGGACGAGGTCCTGCTCGACATCGGTTACAAGACCGAGGGCGTCATCCCGTCCCGCGAGCTTTCGATCAAGCACGACGTCGACCCCAATGAGGTCGTCAAGGTCGGCGACGAGATCGAAGCCCTTGTTCTCCAGAAGGAGGACAAGGAAGGCCGCCTGATCCTCTCGAAGAAGCGCGCTCAGTACGAGCGTGCCTGGGGCACCATCGAGAAGATCAAGGAAGAAGACGGGATCGTCACCGGTACCGTCATCGAGGTCGTCAAGGGTGGTCTCATCCTCGACATCGGCCTCCGCGGCTTCCTGCCCGCCTCGCTCGTCGAGATGCGTCGCGTCCGCGACCTCCAGCCGTACGTGGGCAAGGAGCTCGAAGCCAAGATCATCGAGCTGGACAAGAACCGCAACAACGTGGTCCTGTCCCGCCGTGCCTGGCTCGAGCAGACCCAGAGCGAGGTCCGTCAGACCTTCCTCACGACCCTGCAGAAGGGCCAGGTCCGCTCCGGCGTCGTTTCCTCGATCGTCAACTTCGGTGCGTTCGTGGACCTCGGCGGCGTCGACGGTCTCGTGCACGTCTCCGAGCTGTCCTGGAAGCACATCGACCACCCCTCCGAGGTTGTCGAGGTCGGCCAGGAAGTCACCGTCGAGGTTCTCGACGTGGACATGGACCGCGAGCGCGTCTCCCTGTCGCTGAAGGCGACGCAGGAAGACCCGTGGCAGCAGTTCGCCCGGACGCACCAGATCGGCCAGGTCGTTCCCGGTAAGGTCACCAAGCTCGTTCCGTTCGGTGCGTTCGTGCGCGTCGACGAGGGCATCGAGGGCCTGGTCCACATCTCCGAGCTGGCCGAGCGCCACGTGGAGATCCCGGAGCAGGTCGTCCAGGTCAACGACGAGATCTTCGTCAAGGTCATCGACATCGACCTCGAGCGCCGCCGCATCAGCCTCTCGCTGAAGCAGGCCAACGAGGCCTTCGGTGCCGACCCGGCCACGGTCGAGTTCGACCCGACCCTGTACGGCATGGCCGCGTCGTACGACGACCAGGGGAACTACATCTACCCCGAGGGCTTCGACCCCGAGACCAACGACTGGCTCGAGGGCTTCGAGACCCAGCGCGAGGCGTGGGAAGGCCAGTACGCCACGGCCCAGACCCGCTTCGAGCAGCACCAGGCCCAGGTCATCAAGTCCCGCGAGGCCGACGAGAAGGCGGAGGCCGAGGGTGCTGCGGCTCCCGCCGGTCCCGCCAGCTCCGCCGGTCTCGGTGGCGGCGGTTCCTACTCCTCGGAGTCGGACGACAACTCCGGCGCCCTGGCGTCGGACGAGGCACTGGCCGCGCTCCGCGAGAAGCTGGCCGGCGGCCAGAGCTGACGCTCTGACCTGCAGGTAGCCGTACGGACGGAAGGCCCGTTCCCCGAGAGGGGAGCGGGCCTTCCGCGTTGTCAGGGGGTGAAGCGGGCCCGGATGCGGGAATGCTCCCAGCTCCTCGCACGTTTCCGAGGAGGAAGAACGAGGAGGAACGATCACAGTGCTGGATCCGCAGGGGCTGTACGAATTCGTGCCGGGCGGTGCCGAGGCCGTGGACGAGGCGGTCGGGGAGACCGGCCCCGTTCTGCTGTACCACCTGGAGGGGTACATCGACGCGGGGGACACCGGCGAGCAGATCTCGGAGCAGCTGCTGGACCGCCTCGACAACCAGCTGGTGGCCAGGTTCGACGCCGACCGGCTGGTCGACTACCGCGCGCGCCGGCCCCTGATGCTCTTCGAGCGCGACCACTGGTCGGGGTACGAGGCACCGGAGATCGCTCTCTACCTGGTCCGTGACACCACGGAGACGCCCTTCCTGCTGCTGACCGGCTCCGAGCCGGACGTGGAGTGGGAGCGCTTCGCCGCGGCCGTGCTGCAGGTCGTCGAGCGGCTCGGGGTGCGGCTGGCCATCAACTTCCACGGCATTCCGATGGGCGTTCCGCACACCCGCCCGGTCGGGCTGACCCCGCACGGCAACCGGGTGGACCTGATGCCCGGCCACCGCAGCTGGTTCGACGAGGCGACGGTGCCCGGCAGCGCCGAATCCCTCATCGAGCTCCGGCTTGCCGAGGCGGGCCGTGACGTCCTGGGCGTCGCCGCCCACGTGCCGCACTATCTGTCGCGTTCCCCGTACCCGGACGCGGCGCTCGCCGTACTCGAGGCGATCACCGCCGCCACCGGCCTGGTCCTGCCCGAGGTGGCGCACGCGCTGCGCGCCGAGGCGCACACGGTCCGCGGCGAGATCGACCGCCAGGTCGCCGAGGGCGACGGCGAGCTGGTCTCGGTCGTCCGCGGGCTGGAGAGCCAGTACGACGCGGTGGCCGGTTCGATGACCCGGGAGAACCTCATCGCCGAGCCGGTCGACCTGCCGTCGGCCGACGACCTCGGGGCCGAGTTCGAACGGTTCCTCGCGGACCGCGAGGACGACGGAAGCTGACGACAGACCCTAGGGCCTGTCCTGCTGGGCAGGCCCTAGGCTGACGCCATGCTGAAGGTGGGCCTGACCGGCGGAATCGGCGCCGGCAAGAGCGAAGTGTCACGGCTGCTCGCGTCGTACGGGGCGGTCGTGGTGGACGCGGACAAGATCGCCCGGGAGGTCGTGGAGCCCGGATCGCCGGGGCTGGCCGCCGTGGTGGCCGAGTTCGGCACGGAGATCCTCACTCCCGACGGGGCGCTCGACCGCCCCGGGCTGGGATCGATCGTCTTCGCCGACCCCGCCAGGCTGCAGGCACTGAACGCGATCGTGCATCCGCTCGTGGGCCGCCGGTCCGCCGAGCTGGAGGGCGCCGCGGGCCCGGACGACATCGTGATCCATGACGTCCCGCTGCTCACCGAGAACGCGCTCGCCGAGCTCTACGACCTCGTCGTGGTGGTGGACGCGTCCCCCGCCACCCAACTTGACCGCCTGGTGCGGCTGCGCGGCATGGACGAGGGCGAGGCCCGGTCGCGGATGGCGGCACAGGCCACCCGCGAGCAGCGGCTCGCCATCGCCGATGTCGTGCTGGACAACGACGGCCCGCTGGAGGCGCTCGAACCCCAGGTCAAACGGGTCTGGCAGCAGCTGCGCGACCGCCTCGCGCCCTAGCGCCGCCCCGGGTGGGACCGCCTGGAATGTGATTGCGGGGGACCGCGTTGGGTATGTCTGTGCCGACGATCAGTCGTCACCCCAGCCATGGAAGGGAGGCGGCCGTGCCCGAGCAGACCCCCGAGACCCACGTCATCGATTTCCGTGCCGCGGAGCAGTTGTTGGAAGCCCGCGACCCGCGCGGAGCGGTGAAGCTGCTGGACTCGGTCATCACCGCCCACCCGGAGAACACCGCCGCGCGCCTGCTGCGGGCCCGAGCCTTCTTCGCCGCCGCCCAACTGCGCCCGGCCGAGCTCGAGTTCCAGATAGTGCTGGAACGGGAACCCGACAACGCGTTCGCGCACTTCGCGCTCGCCCGGACCCTGCAGCGTGCCAACCGTCCGGATGAAGCAATGCGACACTTCCGGCTGGCCGCCGCTCTGGACCCGCGGCCGGACTATGTTGAGGCGGCTCGTTTCGACGCTCCCTGAACCGTTCCGGAGGGACCCCGCACATGGACAGCAGCAGGCGCTGGAGCCGGATCCGCAGAGCGGCGGCGGTGGCCGCATGTGTGGTGGCACTGGGACTGGTGCCGTCCGGCGCCCTGGCGACACCGGGCAGCGGGGTGACGGCCACGGTTCTGGCCAAGGGCACCTCCGCCGAGGGACTGAAGATCAGGACCCAGGGGCGTACGGACGTCGTGGTGCGTACGGTCACCATCGCGCCCGGCGGTGAGACCGGCTGGCATTACCACCAGGGGCCGCTGATCGCCGTCGTCCAGTCGGGCACGCTGACCAGGACGCTGGCCGACTGCTCGGTGGTGCGCAGCAGCGCCGGCCAGTCGTTCATCGAGCCGGACGGCGCCCGCAAGGTGCACAACGGGCAGAACCTCGGCACGGTGCCGGTCGTCCTGTACGTCACGTATCTCCTGCCCGAGGGCGACGCGCTGTCGGTCGACGCCCCGGACCCGGGCTGCCGCCACTACTGACCGGGTGACGGCGCCGCCCGGTGGTCCCGTGGTCCGCTCCGCGCCGTCAGAACAGGGGCGGCGGGAGCACGCCCTCCAGGGCCAGCAGCGTCCGCTTGATCTCCAGGCCGCCGCCGAAGCCGCCTATGCCCCCGTTGCTCTCCACGACGCGGTGGCACGGGACGACGAGCGGCAGCGGATTGGCTCCCATGGCGGTGCCCACGGCACGGGCGGCGCCCGGTTCGCCGACGCGGTCGGCGAGGTCCTGGTAGCCGACGACCGAGCCGTACGGCACGCCGGTGGCGAGCTCCCGCTGGACACGGCGGTTGAAGCCGGCGGTCAGCGACCAGTCCAGATCGAGGGTGAAGTCGCGCAGCTCGCCGGCGAAGTACGCCCGCAGCTGGCGGACGGCGGGGGCGAGCCGCCCCGACTCCCCGGACTCCTCGACCGGCTCCGCGCCCAGCCGGCGCCCCAGCCGCTCCAGGAAGGCCTCCGTCACCTCGTCGTCGGCCCGGAAGACGACGCTGACCAGCCCCTGGGCGGTCGCGGCGAGCAGCAGCGGGCCGATCGGGGTGTCCAGCCGCGTCCAGGCCACCGTGGCGGGCCGCTCCGCCACCTCGTGCTGCTCGGTGTTCGTCATACCGCCAGCGTATGCCGGGCCACTGACAACGGGCCGGGAGCCGATCTCCTGCGCCGGCCTTCTGCGTCGGCCTCCTGCACCTGCCTCATGAGCCGGGTTCGCCGGCCGGGTCCGTCAGCCGGGGCCGCAGCGATCACTCGGGCGGGTGCCACTCTTCGACAGCCTTGTCACAGCGGGTAGTTGAGCGGTTCGGGTGGGGGAGGGGGCCGTCATGACGCGAAACGACTTTGCCCAGGCCCTGCGCATTCTCGCCCGTGACCAGCGGCAGGTGGTCACGGTCGGCCAGCTGTCCGGCATCGGGGTGTCGGAGGTGGCGCTGCGCAAGCGCTGCGGGCCGGGCGGGCCGTGGCAGCGGGTGCTGCCGAGGGTGGTGGTGCTGCGGCGCGGCGCGCTGTCCGCCTGGCAGCGCTGCCGGGCGGCCCTGGCCTACGCCGGGTACCCGGCGGCGCAGGCGCAGCTGACGGGGATCGCGGCGCTGGCCCTGCACGGGATGCGTGAGGTCCTGGTCCCGGCCGAGGTGCGGGTGGTCGACGTCCTGGTGCCGGCCGGGCGGGCGCTCAGGACGCACACCTGGGTGCGGGTCCACCATGCGCGCACCCTTCCCGGCCCCGAGCTGGTGGACGAGCTGCCCGTCGCGCCCCTGGTGCGCGCCGCGGGGGACGGGGTCCGGGCGTCGTGCGACCCGGACTGGGTGCGGGCCGTGCTCCGCGAGCTGGTGTGGGACCGCGGGATCGACCCGGCCGAGCTGGCGGGCGAGCTGCGCACCGCGTCGCTGTCCCGCAAGCCCGGGATCGACGAGGCGCTGCGGGAGCTGGCGTTGCCGGGACGGGTCCGCCGCCCGATGGGCGGCCAGGTGCGTTCGCTCGTCGCGCTCTCGGGGTCGCGGCCGCCGCTGTGGCGGCCCGAACTCCGCCTGGACGGTGTGTTCCTGGCATCGCCGGACGCCTACTGGGCGCGCGAGGGGGTGGCCCTGGTGATCGGACCGGCGGCCGGCACCAACCCGTTGGACACGTGCGGCCTCCGGGTCGTCCGGGTGCCTCCGGAGGCACTGACGACGAGTCCGGCGCAGGTCGTGGCGGCACTTCGGGCGGCGCTCGGCTCGGGGCCGCACGGGCCGCTGGACCGCGTCACCGTGCACCCGGATCACGGGTCGGTAAAGGGAATCTGAAACTCGGTCAGATGTTCGCCGGGCCGTCCTATCGTGTGCCAACTCGATGCGCCGGAAAGGCCCGCCGTGGACGGCATGTACGGAACGGTCAACGGATTCACGTACGGCTGGATCACCCCCGTGGTGGCCTACGTCATGGCTTGCCTGGGAGCCGCTCTCGGACTGCGCTGCACGGTCCGGGCGCTCGTGATGGAGCGGTCCCGGCGGGCCGGCTGGCTCGCCCTGGGCGCCGTCTCCATCGGCTCGGGCATCTGGACGATGCACTTCATCGCCATGATGGGGTTCACCGTCGACCAGCTGGAGATCAACTACGACAAGTCGATCACCTTCCTGAGCCTCGGGGTGGCCATCGCGGTGGTCGGCGCCGGCGTCTTCCTGGTCGGGTTCTTCGGCCGCGGCGCACCGGTCCTGCTCGCCGCCGGCGCGATCACCGGCGTCGGGGTGGCCGCCATGCACTACCTGGGCATGGCCGGGATGAAGCTGAACGCGGACCTCTCCTACAACACCGGAACGGTGTACCTGTCGATCGGCATCGCGGTGGCGGCGGCCACCGCGGCGCTGTGGGCCGCGGTCTCGGTCAAGGGCTTCGCCGCGAGCATGGGGGCCAGCGTCATCATGGGCGTCGCGGTCACCGGCATGCATTACACGGGCATGGCCGCGCTCCGGGTGCACCTGCACGACTCGGGGATCGCCGGCGGCCTGGGCGGCGCCTCGCCCGCCGCGATCCTGGCGCCCGTCCTGATCGGCCCGGTGGTGTTCCTGTTCCTGGCCGGGGTCGTGGTGGCGCTGGACCCGCCCGGGGTCCAGCAGCCCCGCTACGAGCCGGTCCGCGAGCCCGCCCACGGCCGTCGCCCACGGTGATCCCCGTGGTTTGTCAGTGCTGGGCCGTACGGTGGTTCCATGCGGCCCGTATCAGACATCGAACGTACTGTGGCGCCCTTCGAGGTCGTCAGCCCCTTCCAGCCCAATGGTGACCAGCCGGCCGCCATCGAGGAGCTGGAGCGGCGTATCCGCGCAGGTGAGAAGGATGTCGTCCTCCTCGGCGCGACCGGCACCGGAAAGTCGGCGACCACGGCGTGGATGATCGAACGGCTCCAGCGCCCGACGCTCGTCATGGCGCCCAACAAGACCCTCGCGGCGCAGCTCGCGAACGAGTTCCGCGAGCTGCTGCCGAACAACGCCGTCGAGTACTTCGTGTCGTACTACGACTACTACCAGCCCGAGGCTTACGTCCCCCAGACGGACACCTACATCGAGAAGGACTCCTCGATCAACGAGGAGGTCGAGCGGCTCCGCCACTCCACCACCAATTCCCTGCTGACCCGTCGCGACGTCATCGTCGTCGCGTCGGTCTCCTGCATCTACGGCCTGGGCACCCCGCAGGAGTACGTCGACCGCATGGTGCGGCTCCGGGTCGGTGACACGATCGACCGCGACACGCTGCTGCGCAAGTTCGTGGACATCCAGTACACCCGCAACGACCTGGCGTTCCAGCGGGGCACCTTCCGGGTCCGGGGCGACACCATCGAGATCTTCCCGGTCTACGAGGAGCTCGCCGTCCGCATCGAGATGTTCGGTGACGAGATCGAGGCGATGTCCACCCTCCACCCGCTCACCGGCGAGGTGATCAGCGACGACCGGGAGATGTACGTCTTCCCGGCGACCCACTACGTCGCGGGGCCGGAACGCATGGAGCGCGCCGTCGCGGGGATCGAGAAGGAGCTGGAGACGACCCTTGCGACGATGGAGAAGCAGGGCAAGCTGCTGGAGGCCCAGCGGCTGCGCATGCGGACCACGTACGACATCGAGATGATGCGGCAGATCGGCAGCTGCTCCGGGATCGAGAACTACTCACGGCACATGGACGGCCGTGAGGCGGGCACCGCCCCGAACACCCTCATCGACTACTTCCCGGAGGACTTCCTCCTGGTCATCGACGAGTCGCATGTCACCGTGCCGCAGATCGGCGCCATGTACGAGGGCGACGCCTCCCGTAAGCGCACCCTGGTCGACCATGGATTCCGGCTGCCGTCCGCGATGGACAACCGCCCGCTGAAGTGGGAGGAGTTCCTGGAGCGCATCGGCCAGACCGTCTACCTGTCGGCGACCCCCGGCAAGTACGAACTGTCGCGCGGCGACGGCGCGGTCGAGCAGATCATCCGCCCGACCGGACTGGTCGACCCGCAGGTCATCGTCAAGCCCACCGAGGGGCAGATCGACGATCTGGTGCACGAGATCCGGCTGCGCACGGAGCGGAACGAGCGGGTGCTGGTCACCACCCTCACCAAGAAGATGTCCGAGGACCTCACCGACTACATGCTGGAACTCGGCATCCAGGTGCGGTACCTGCACAGCGACATCGACACGCTGCGCCGGATGGAGCTGCTGAGCGAACTGCGGGCCGGCGAGTACGACGTGCTGATCGGCATCAACCTGCTCCGTGAGGGCCTGGACCTCCCCGAGGTGTCGCTGGTGGCGATCCTGGACGCGGACAAGCAGGGCTTCCTGCGCTCGGGCACCTCCCTGATCCAGACCATCGGCCGGGCGGCCCGAAACGTGTCCGGCGAGGTCCACATGTACGCCGACACGATCACTCCCGCGATGGCGCAGGCCATCGACGAGACCAACCGGCGCCGTGAGAAGCAGGTCGCCTACAACACCGAACACGGCATCGACCCGCAGCCGCTCCGCAAGAAGATCGCGGGCATTCTCGACTCGTTCGCCCGCGAGGACGCGGACACCGAGGAGCTGCTGGGCTCCGGCAGGCAGCGCTCGCGCGGCAAGGCCCCGGTGCCGGGACTGTCGTCCAAGGGGGGCGGCAAGCGGGTGGCCCAGAGCCTGCCCGCCGAGGAGTTGGCGGACCTGATCGCCGAGCTCACCGCGCAGATGCACGCCGCGGCGGCCGAGCTGAAGTTCGAGATCGCGGGCCGACTCCGTGACGAGCTGGGCGACTTGAAGAAGGAACTGCGGCAGATGCGCGAGGCCGGTATCGCCTAGGGCCTGTCCGGCCGATCACGAACGACCCCTTCGCCGCCTGGCACGGCCCCTCGCGGCGTTGCCGAAACGCCCGAATACAACCGGTATGCGGGCGCTCCGGCGCCTTGCGAGGCACCGCACCAGACGACGCCTGGGCCGCCCATGATCGACCGGACAGGCCCTAGCCGCTGATCCGCCGGACAGACCCTGCCCTGGGGTGAACCGAGGTGCGCTGTCCCGGCGTCTTGTTAGGGTGCGGGGCAACCGCACACAGTCCGGTGACGGGTGAGAGGGGACAGCGCGTGACGGTCAACATGACCAAGGGCCAGCAGATCAGCCTTACCAAGTCCGACGGGGGGACGCTGACGGCCGTTCGGATGGGGCTCGGCTGGCAGGCCGCGCCCCGCCGCGGACTGTTCGGCAGCCGCACCCGGGAGATCGACCTCGACGCCTCGGCGGTGCTCTTCGCCGACAAGCAGCCGGTGGACGTGGTGTTCTTCCGGCACCTGGTCAGCGACGACGGTTCCGTCCGGCACACCGGCGACAACGTGGTCGGCGGCGCCGGCCAGGGTGGCGACGACGAGTCGATCCTGGTGGACCTGCAGCGGGTGCCGGTCCACATCGACCAGATCGTCTTCACGGTGAACTCGTTCACCGGGCAGACCTTCGCCGAGGTGCAGAACGCGTTCTGCCGGCTCGTCGACGAGACCAACGGCCAGGAGCTGGCCCGCTACACCCTGACCGGTGGCGGGCAGTACACCGCGCAGATCATGGCGAAGGTGCAGCGCGCGGGCAGCGGCTGGTCGATGACCGCCATCGGTACGCCGGCCGCCGGCCGTACGTTCCAGGACCTGATGCCGTCGATCCTGCCGGCGCTCTGACTCCACAGGCGCCCAGCACCACGGATCGACAGCACCACGGATCCACAGCACCACGGATCCACAGCACCACGGAACAACGGCACGACGAGAACAGCAGCATCACGAGAACAACGGCAGCACACGCACGACAGCTGCACACGCACGACGGCAGCGCACGCACGACAGCTGCACACGCACGACGGCAGCGCACGCACGACAGCTGCACACGCACGACGCGTACAACACCAATGGGGGGTGGCGGCATGGCTGCCGAGCTGGTCCGGGGACAGAATCATCCGCTCCCGGCCGGGCCCGAGGGCGCCGGCCGTCTGGAGATCCGGGTGACGGCGGGCACGCCGGTGGTGGCCGTGGCCACCCTTGGTGACGAGCAGGGGCGGGTGAGCGGCACGGAGTGGATCGCCCACCCCGGGTCGCCGCAGCTGCCCGGCCTCGAAGTGTCCCAGCAGGCCGCCGCCTCCCACCGGCTCGCGGTGGACCTGGGCGCCCTCTCCGAGGACGTCCACCGGGTCCATGTGCTGCTCGCACTCCCCACCGCGGCCGGTGTTCCGGCCTCCTTCGGCGTGGTGGCCGCACCGCATGTCGCGGTCACCACGCTGGACGGGGCGGAGGTCGCGGGATTCACCATCACCGGGCTCGGCCCGGAGACCGCGGTCGTCGCCGTCGAGCTCTACCGCAGGCAGGGCGGGTGGAAGGTCCGCGCCGTCGGTCAGGGGTACGCGGGCGGCCTGGCCGCCATGCTGCTCGACCAGGGAGTTCCGGAGGCGGCCGGGCTCGCCGCTGGCATCCATGACGCGGTGGCGAAGGGGCTGGCCCGCTCGGTCACCCCGCCGCCCCGGCCGCAGTCCGGATCCCCGGCGTCGTCGTCCGCGGGGGCGACCCCCGGCGGCCCGGTCAGCTACCAGCACCCCCGGCGGCACACCGCCCCGCAGACCCCGGACCTGCCGCCCGGCCGGCCGGCGGACGCCACGCCCCCGGGGAGCGCCCCGCAGCCCGTCGCCGGTGACGCCAGCGGCTGGACGATGGAGGAGCGGCTCTACAACCAGGTCTGGGGCATGTTCGAGGACCTGGCCCGCACCACCGCCGCCTACCGCAGCGCGGTCGACTTCGCCGAGTCCCGGCTGGACCAGGAACTGGACCGGCTGCTGGCCGACCCGCGCACCCGCGTCGGTCCGGCCGCCGACGCCGCCCGGGACCAGGCCCGCGCCAAGCAGACCGACCTCATGGACCAGGCCCGTGCCGTCCTCGACCGCGACCTGGCGCAGCTGCGCGCCGAGTCCGAGGTCGTCGAACCGGCGCTGCCGCCGCCGTACGCCGGCTGGGAGAGCCCGGTCTGGCACGGCTACACGGTGCCGATGGAGGTGCCGATGGCCGCCAGGCTCGGCAATCTGCATCTGCCCGAGACCCCGGAACTGCGGATCCCGCTGCTGGTCAGACTGCCGCTGGAGCGCGGTCTGTGGATCGACAGCTCGCAGGACCGGCGGCTGGCCATGGAGATCGCGGTCACCATCGCGGCCCGGCTGCTCGCCTCGTACCCGGCCGGTGACTTCTCGGTGCACGTCATCGACCCGGCCGGCACCGGCAGCGCCGCGCTCACCCCGCTGACCGAGTCGGGCACCCTGCGGATGCCGCCCGTTGCCGGCGCGGCCGGAGTGGCGGCGCTGATCGGCAGGATGACCGAGCGGGTGGACCTGGTGCAGATGGCCATGCGGGCCGGCGCCCCGGACTCGCTGCCGGTGGACCTGGACACCGCCGAGCAGCTGCTGATCGTCAACGACTTCCCGTACGGCTTCGACGACCGCACCGTCAACCAGCTGCGCTACCTCGCCGACGAGGGCCCGTCGGTCGGTGTGCACCTGCTGATGGTGGCCGACCGGGACGACGCGCGGGCGTACGGCCCGGTCCTCGACCCGCTGTGGCGGTCCCTGATGCGGCTCACCCCGACCCCGAGGACCATCTCGCGGACCCCTGGGTCGGCCATGCCTGGACATATGAGCCGCTGCTCGTGCCTCCGGGTAGTCACGTGGTGCCCCAGGTCCTCCGTCAGGTCGCGGCTGCTCGGCAGGCATATGGCCGCTAACCTGGGATTTTGACCTTACCTTTGCCTTCTCTTGGGCATTCCGGTACCGTTCACTGTTCGTAGTGAACTACCGGAGGCGCAGTGGATGTTTCCTTGACCATGTGGGCACTGACCATCGCGGGTCTGTGTGCCCTGATCGCCGTCGACTTCCTCATCGGACGCAAGCCGCACGACGTCACCATCAAGGAAGCGGGCATCTGGACGGTCGTCTGGATCGTCCTCGCCGCGCTGTTCGGGCTCGGCCTGGCACTCTTCGCGGGCGGTCAGCCCGCGGGCGAGTTCTTCGCGGGGTTCATCACCGAGAAGTCGCTGAGCGTCGACAACCTCTTCGTCTTCGTCCTGATCATGTCGAAGTTCGCGGTGCCGACGAAGTACCAGCAGCGGGTGCTGCTCGTCGGCGTCCTCATCGCGCTGGTGCTGCGCGCCGTCTTCATCGCCGGCGGCGCCGCGATCATCGCCAACTTCTCCTGGGTCTTCTACATCTTCGGCGCGTTCCTGATCTGGACCGCCTGGAAGCTGATCAAGGAGGCGCTGGCCGATCCCGAGGACGAGGAGTTCGAGGAGAACAAGCTCCTCAAGCTCGTCGAGAAGCGCGTCCCGTCCACCGACAAGTACCACGGCACGAAGCTGTTCATCGTCGAGAACGGCAAGCGCCTGATGACGCCGATGCTCGTCGTCATGCTGGCGATCGGCACCACGGACGTCCTGTTCGCGCTCGACTCCATCCCGGCGATCTTCGGCCTCACCCAGGACCCGTACATCGTGTTCACGGCCAACGCCTTCGCGCTGATGGGTCTGCGACAGCTGTACTTCCTGATCGGCGGACTGCTCAAGAAGCTGGTCCACCTCTCGTACGGGCTGTCGGTCATCCTCGGCTTCATCGGCGTGAAGCTGGTCCTGCACGCGATGCACGAGTCCGGGGTGAACGTCCCGGAGATCTCCATCCCCGTCTCGCTCGGCGTCATCGTGGCCGTGCTCGCGGTCACCACCGTCACCAGCCTGTTCGCCTCCAAGAAGCAGGCGGCGGCCGAGGCGGCCGAGGCTGCCGAGAAGAACAGCATCGACGCGTAACGCGCGGTGGGCGGGGCCCGGCAGCGACACGCCGGGCCCTGCTCGCATCCGTCCACCCCGGCAGGTCTAGCGTTGGCCGCCGGGACCGGACGGATGCGAGGACGAGGACGACATGGCTGCTGCGCTCGGCACCACGGCGGCGGCTCTGCCGGAACTGACGGTGTCCACGTTCCTCGGCGCCTGGCAGCTGGACGGCGTGGCGCTCGCCGCCGTGGTCCTGCTGGGCGGGTTCTACGTGGCGGGCGTGCGGCGGCACCGTCGCGCCGGCGGCCGCTGGCCGGCCGCACGGACCACGGCGTTCCTCGTGCTCGGCCTGGGTGCGATCGTGGTCGCCACGATGTCCGGCCTGGCGGTCTACGGGCGGGTGCTGTTCTGGCCCGCCGCCGTGCAGAACATCGTGCTGGACCTGATCGCCCCCCTGGGCCTGGCCCTCGGCGACCCACTGGCCCTGGCGGCCCCGGACGGCCCGCTGCACGGCGTCCTGACCGGCCGGGTGGTGCGCCTGCTGACGTATCCGCTGGTCAGCTCGGCGGCGGTACTCGGCTCCGAGCTGACGATCTACTTCACGCCCTACTTCGAGACGGCGCTGCGCCATGACGCCGTCCGCCAGCTGATGCATCTCCAGCTGCTGCTGACCGGCTGCCTGTTCGTCCTGCCGATGCTCACCCACCAGGAACTGCTGCCCCGCTGGTGCACCCACCCGGTCCGGGCCGCCCTGGTCTTCCTCGACGGCCTCTTCGACTCCCTCCCCGGCATCGTCGTCATGACCAGCGGCACCCTGGTCGCCGGCCACTGGTACGCCTCCCAGCCCCGCACCTGGGGCCCGACCCTCCAGCAGGACCAGCTGATCGGCGGCGGCCTGATGCTCACCCTCGCCGAACTGGTCGGACTGCCCTTCCTGATCGCGGTCTTCGCCCAGTGGTGGCGCACGGACCGAGCCAAAACCGCCGAACTCGACGCCCGCCTGGACCTGGAGCTCCTCCCGGCAGCCCCAGCAAAGCCCGCGACCACGACGACGCCCGCGTCCGCCCACGAGCCCGCCCCCGCCGTCCCGGAAATGACCCGCCCCTGGTGGGAGACGGACGCGGGCGAAGTGGGCCAACGAATGAGGCGGCGCTCCTAGGGCCTGCGGGAGCTCAGCGGGTTCGAGGCGCGAACGGCTCGCGGTCGCGGAAGCGGAGGCTGCCGGTGGTATCCGCAGGGTGTTCCGGCAACGGGATCACTCGGTAGGCGACGACGCAGGACCCACAGGCGTACATCGGCCAGCCAGGACCCGACGCGGCCTCCTTGAAGCCGACAGTCACATACGTGTCCTCGTCGAGCTCCAACGTGCAGAACAGGCACCAGCCGACGAAGGGCTCCCTCATCGGACGGCCCCCCGGTGGCTCGGGCAGGCGCAGGCCGCAAGGGTGCAGCGCTCGTGCAGGAACGCGGCGGCCGGTCCGGGCTGCTGGCCGGGGCTGGCGGGGCAGGCGGTCCGGCAGTGCCCGGACATGTGGGTGGGCGGCGTGGGTGCCTGCTCCTTGGTGTCGGTCATGGCCGGTCTTCCTTGTCGATGGTTGCCCACACGTACTGTTCGTCGTCGGTGCGGCCATGCCCATAGCCGTCGGCGTCGGCGAGCGCGGCGAGTACCGCGCTCCGACCAGCCGCGCTGATGTCCTCGGGCACAACTACCTCCAGGCGGATGGCTCCACCGGGAAGCCGGGTGTGCGCAACCTCTTTGCCGCCGGTGGCTGCAAGAAGTCGGGCGGCGATGTGCGAAACCCTTGCGCGCACAGGTATCCCCCTGGTGAACGCGTGATCACGGTGAGTGGTGCCACTTCATTGGCTTGAACCTGATGGAGTAGCTTGTCAATGTCATCAGCAGCCGTACAGCCCGCTCCGACATACCGGGGCAGCACGGAGAGCCGCATGCCGCGAGAGGCGCCCTACCTGCACGTCGCAGATGACCTGCGCCGTCGTATCAAGGCTGGTGAGTGGGCCGTCGGCGAGAAGCTGCCGTCCCGCGCCCAGCTCGCTGAGCACTACGACACCGGCCGCAACGTTCTGCAGCGCGCGATGGAACGCCTGATCATCGAGGGCGTTCTCGAAGGTCGCGCCGGATCCGGTACCTACGTCCGCCAGCCTCGCGAGCGACTGCGCATGGTGCGCTCCCGCCATCGTGAGCGTCGCGGAGGCTCGCCCTTCCGTGCTGACATGAAGGAGCAGGGCCGGGACGGCAGTTGGGAGTCGCACTCCCAAGCCCGGGTTCCCGCGCCTGAGGGCATCGCGCAGCGCTTGGCGATCCAGCCCGGCGACTTGACCGTCCACACCCGGTACGAGTTCCTTGCCGACGGCCTGCCGGTCCAGGTGTCGCAGTCATGGGAACCGATGGCGATCACGGACGGCACCCCGGTCGTGCTGCCGGAGATGGGGCCGCTCGCCGGCGCCGGCGTCGTGGAAAGGATGCGGAGCATCGGCGTCCTCATCGAGACGGCCGTCGAGGTTCCGCGTCCGGCACGGGCTACGCAGGAGCAGGCGAACCTGCTCGGGATCTCCGTCGGCGACATGCTGCTGGAGATCGAGCGCACCTACTACGACACCGAAGGCCGGCCCGTCGAGACGGCGGACATCACGGTCCCGGACGTGCGCTGGGAAGTCGCCTACGAGATGGCGATCGACCAGCCGTAGAACGACCGTCCGGACGTTCTGTCGCGGTAGTGAAATACCGAGATGGGGCCGACCCGTTGCCGGGCAGGCGTACAGCTGGACGTCATCTGTGTGCACCCCTTCGCCGACGCGCACGACGTCGATGAGCCGGGCCCGGTAAAGGCGGGCAGCGCAGTACGCGCAGTCCAAGCCCCGGAGCTGGTCGACGGTGAGCCGCTTCGGGTCGATGGCCGACGGCTGGGATGTCTCGGTGTTGGTGGCGCCACCAGTGCTCATATCCGAGACGGTAGGGAGCTTCGTTGCTGCAATTCCCGGGAGTTGCTCGGTGTTGCTCCGGCTACAGGGAGGGTTGCTGGGTGTTGCTCATGCAGTGTCCAGGGCGGCGCGCGCTCGGGCGATGAGCCGCTGGGCGGCCGGCCCGTACACCGCGGCCTCGTCGAGCCATTCCCAGGCCCGGACGTACAAGGCGATGTCGTCGGCCTCGTCGAGCCACAGTTCCGCGTTGATGTTCTCGACGATGACGAGCCGCTCGTCGTAGATCCAGAACCCGTGCGCCGGTGTGCGGCGCATCGGCACACCGAACGGAATGATCCCCAGCTTCACCGTGTCGATTCCGGCGAGACCCGCCAGTCGGTCGAGCTGCCCGCGCATCGTCTCCGGCGGGCATACGAGGGTCCGCAGAGCTGCCTCGGAGACGAGGAATCGGAAGGCCTTTCCGGGCTCGTACAGGGCTTCCTGGCGGCGCAGGCGGGTGCGTACCGCAGCCTCGGTGTCCCGGGGCGTCTGTCGGAACTCCGCGTTGAGGATGAACAGGCTGCGGGCGTACTCCGCGGTCTGCAGCAGGCCGGGGATGCGGGCGACCTCGAACGCCCGGATCATCCGGGTCTGCTCGGTCTCGCGGATCCCGGCTTCCTGGCGGGAGCGGTGACCGCCGGCCAGCTGCCGGCGCCACGACCGGTAGCGGGTCTCCATGCCCCGCACCCGGCCGGACAGTTCCGGGGCTAGGTCCGGACGGCCCACGGCGGTTACGAACGCCTCGACGTCGGCCAGCGACAGCGTCTGCTTGCCGTTCTCCAGCTTGGACAGCTTCGAGGGCTGCCACCCGCAGGTCAGGGACACCGCCCGCGCGGTCAGCCCGGCCTCGACGCGCAGCTCTCGCAGCCGCACGCCGAGGGAGATCCGGGCGTTCTGGAAATCGGTGCTCACCCGATGGAACGTACCCGCGCGCTGAACTCGGCGGTGGGTACTGCGTGATGCCATGCAGCATCACGGATCCGGCAGGCCGCTACGACACTGGCCGGATCCTCCAGCAGCTCCACGCCCACCGTGCGCTGCTCCTCGTCGAAGTGGAACCGAGCGACCGTGCGGGAGTCGAAGAGCCAGAAGTCGTACCCCGGCAGCGCCAGTCGTTCGGCATCCGCCCGCCACATGTTCCGGATGTCCTCGCCGGCCTCGACGTTGCCCAGGCCGCTGGCGAGCAGGAACCGTTGCCCCTCGGTGGGCGGGCTGTCGACGACCCGCACCCGCTCGAAATGCCTGCCCTCGCGGGTCTGCGCCCGGACGTTGGCGTGCCACGCGTGCCCCGGGTCGTAGCCGAGAGTTTCGCCCCGCTGCCAGCGTTCCCACTTCGGGCCGCCCCGGTCGGAGGCGTACCCGTGCTGCGTTTCCAGCCGCCAAGCCGAGTCCTTGAACTCGGTGAACAGATGGGCGACCTCACGGAAGGGAATGATGTCGGGCACGCCGGCTACTCCTTGGGGGCAAAGCGGACGAGCAGCTCGCGCGGGATGACGACGAACGTCTCCGAATCCTTGACGTCCCGGAGTTGCGCGAGGGCTTCGGGGTCGATGAGACGGTCGCCTTGGACGACGATGTCGCCGGTCTCGGTTGCGTACAGCGTCGGGCAGTCGCCGTCGTCGGACGTGGTTCCGATGAAGGTCAGCTTCACGGGGCCTCCTGGGTCGCCGGTCCTGCGCGTAGTTGTTCCGTTGCGCACCGTAATCGTGGCGGTGCGGTGAGGGAAGGACGCCGACATCGCCCGGACCTGGTGCCACCAGCCGTAGAACGCCCGCCACGTTGCCGGGCGGCCCCGCCGGATCACCAGCCGCGCTTGCGCCACTCCGCGAGGTGCGGGCGCTCGGTGCCGAGGGAGGTGTCGTTGCCGTGGCCCGGGTAGACCCAGGTCTCGTCGGGGAGGGCGTCGAAGAGCTTGGTGGTCACGTCGCCCAGGAGGCGGGTGAAGGCCTCGGGGTCGTCGTGGGTGTTGCCGACGCCGCCGGGGAAGAGGCAGTCGCCGGTCCACAGGTGCGGGTGGCCGTGCGGGTCGTCGTAGACGAGGGCGATGCTGCCGGGGGTGTGGCCGACCAGGTGGCGGGCGGTCAGTTCGATCCGCCCGACCTGGATGGTGTCGCCGTCCTCGACCAGCACGTCGGTGGGGACCGGGATGCCCTCCGCGTCGTAGCGCCCGGCGTAGGTGCGCGCGCCGGTGGCGGCCTTGACCTCGGCGAGGGCGCCCCAGTGGTCGCCGTGCTGGTGGGTGGTGACGACGGAGGCGATTCCGTCGTCACCGATCAGGCCGAGCAGCGTCCGGGGCTCGGCGGCCGCGTCGATCAGCAGTTGGTCGCCGGAGTCCCGGCAGCGCAGTAGGTACGCGTTGTTGTTCATCGGGCCGACCGCGACCTTGGTGATGATGAGGTCGGTGAGCTCGTGCACGTCCGGCGCGCCGCCGACCTTCACTTCTCCGTTATAGGGCATGCCGCCCAGGTTAATGGCGCCCAGGTCAATGGCGTCAGATGAGCGGTGGGAGGACGGGCAGCGGGTGGTCCGGGGCGGTGGTCAGGCCGTCGCCCTTGGCGCGGCCGCTGACCCAGGCCAGCAGGGCGTTGCCGGTGCCGCTGACGGTGAGCTCCGGCTCGGTGGCGGCGCCGAGGTCCCAGGAGGATCCGCTGCCGGTGTCGTGCAGCCGCACGGCGGCGACGCCCTCGTGACCGGAGAGGCCGTCGAGGAGCGCCTCGAGCTGCCGCCCGGTGAAGTCCGCCGGCAGATCGTCGAAGCCGCAGCCGATTCCGAGATCCACCTGGTGGAAGTTGATCTCGACGAGCCGCCGCCACGGGATCTCGGCCGCGGCGATCACCTTGCCGGACCGCATCCGGACCTGGGTGGCCCAGGCCTGCGGCGGAATCTCCCCGGTGGCCAGCGCGAAGCGCTCGGCGGAGCTCCGCAGATCGTCGAGGTGCTCGGCGAGCGGGCGGCCCGCGCCGTCGGCGATGTCCTTGTCGCGGACCTCGGTGCTGATGTACTGCGGGGTCTCCTCGCCGGTGCGCGCCCAGGTGAGGAGGTTGACGAGCGAGTCGGCGTTGCGGGCGAGGTGGGCCAGGACGTGGCCGCGGGTCCAGCCGGGCAGCAGCGAGGGCTCGGCGACCGCGGCGGCGGGAAGCGCCGCGACCGCCTCGATCAGCCGTTCGGTGGCTGCCTGCACGGCGGCCGCATCGCGGGCGGGGTCGGGTCGTTGGACGGACACAGGGCCTCCTGATCGACAACGTGCTCGACAGCTTGATCGACGGTGCACGGACGACGCTAGCGCGATCACTCGGTCGGGTGAACATGGCGGACGCCCTCCGTAAATCGAATGCGCGTGCTATAGGCTCGGTGTGTCACAACAGGAAGAAATGTTGACGGCGCCCCGTTTAGGCTGACTGGGGGTGCCGACCCTCTCCTTTTCTATGAAAGGTGCGCACTGGCGTGGCCGATCGACTCACAGTCCGTGGCGCTCGCGAGCACAACCTCAAGAACGTCTCGCTCGACCTCCCCCGGGACGCGCTCATCGTGTTCACCGGGCTCTCCGGTTCGGGCAAGTCCTCCCTCGCGTTCGACACGATCTTCGCCGAGGGGCAGCGCCGCTACGTCGAGTCGCTCTCCTCCTACGCCCGGCAGTTCCTGGGCCAGATGGACAAGCCCGACGTCGACTTCATCGAGGGCCTCTCACCGGCCGTCTCGATCGACCAGAAGTCCACGTCGCGCAACCCGCGCTCCACCGTCGGCACCATCACCGAGGTCTACGACTACCTCCGGCTGCTCTTCGCCCGGATCGGCAAGCCGCACTGTCCCGAGTGCCGCCGGCCGATCTCGCGCCAGTCGCCGCAGGCCATCGTGGACCGGGTGCTGGAGCTGGAGGAGGGCAGCCGCTTCCAGGTGCTCTCCCCGCTGGTGCGCGAGCGCAAGGGCGAGTTCGTCGATCTCTTCGCCGACCTGCAGACCAAGGGGTACAGCCGGGCCCGGGTGGACGGCGTGACCATCCAGCTGACCGAGCCGCCGGTGCTCAAGAAGCAGGAGAAGCACACCATCGAGGTGGTCATCGACCGCCTCACCGTCAAGGAGAGCGCCAAGCGGCGGCTCACCGACTCCGTCGAGACCGCCCTCGGGCTGGCCGGCGGCATGGTGATCCTGGACTTCATCGACCTGCCCGAGGACGACCCGCAGCGTGAGCGGATGTTCTCCGAGCACCTGTACTGCCCGTATGACGATCTCTCCTTCGAGGAGCTGGAGCCGCGCTCCTTCTCCTTCAACTCGCCCTTCGGCGCCTGCCCGCAGTGCAGCGGCATCGGCACCCGCATGGAGGTCGACCCGGAGCTGATCGTCCCGGACGAGGAGAAGTCGCTGGAGGACGGCGCGGTCGCGCCGTGGTCCGGCGGGATGTCCAAGGGGTACTTCCAGCGGCTCGTCGAGGCACTCGGCGAGGAGCTCGGCTTCCGTACGGACATCCCCTGGGCGGGTCTGCCGGTCCGCGCCAAGAAGGCGCTGCTCCACGGGCACAAGACGCAGATCAAGGTGGCCTACAAGAACCGGTACGGCCGCGAGCGCGCGTACACGACCAACTTCGAAGGCGCGATCCCGTTCGTCAAGCGGCGGCACCAGGAGTCCGAGACGGACTCCAGCCGCGAGCGCTTCGAGGGCTTCATGCGCGAGGTGCCGTGCCCGACCTGTGAGGGCACCCGGCTCAAGCCGATCGTCCTCGCGGTCACCGTCCAGGGCCGGTCCATCGCCGATGTCTCCGCGATGTCGATCAGCGACTGCGCCGACTTCCTCTCCGCGATGAAGCTGGACGCCCGCGACAAGAAGATCGCCGAACGGGTCCTGAAGGAGGTCAACGAGCGGCTGAAGTTCCTGGTCGACGTCGGCCTGGACTACCTCTCGCTCAACCGCGCCTCGGGCAGCCTGTCCGGCGGCGAGGCCCAGCGCATCCGGCTCGCCACCCAGATCGGCTCCGGTCTGGTCGGCGTGCTGTACGTGCTGGACGAGCCGTCGATCGGTCTGCACCAGCGGGACAACCACCGGCTCATCGAGACCCTGGTGCGGCTGCGCGACCTCGGCAACACCCTGATCGTGGTGGAGCACGACGAGGACACCATCAAGATCGCCGACTGGATCGTCGACATCGGCCCGGGCGCCGGTGAGCACGGCGGCAAGGTCGTCCACTCGGGTTCGCTCAAGGACCTGCTGGCCAACGAGGAATCGCTGACCGGCCAGTATCTGTCCGGCAAGCGCTCGATCCCGATGCCGGACGTGCGCCGGCCGGTGGACCGGGACCGGCAGCTGACCGTGCACGGCGCCCGCGAGCACAATCTGCAGGACATCGACGTGTCCTTCCCGCTCGGGGTGCTCACCGCCATCACCGGCGTCTCGGGGTCCGGCAAGTCGACGCTGGTCAACGACATCCTGTACACCCACCTGGCGCGCGAGCTGAACGGGGCGCGCAGCGTCCCGGGCCGGCACACCCGGGTGGAGGGCGACGACCTGGTGGACAAGGTCGTGCACGTGGACCAGTCGCCGATCGGCCGCACCCCGCGCTCCAACCCGGCGACGTACACCGGTGTCTTCGACCACGTCCGCAGGCTCTTCGCCGAGACGATGGAGGCGAAGGTGCGCGGCTATCTGCCGGGCCGCTTCTCCTTCAACGTCAAGGGCGGCCGCTGCGAGAACTGCTCGGGCGACGGCACGATCAAGATCGAGATGAACTTCCTGCCGGACGTCTACGTCCCGTGCGAGGTCTGCCACGGCGCCCGCTACAACCGCGAGACGCTGGAGGTGCACTTCAAGGGCAAGTCCATCTCCGAGGTGCTCGACATGCCGATCGAGGAGGCGCTGGACTTCTTCGAGGCCGTTCCGACGATCTCCCGTCATCTGCGCACCCTGAACGAGGTGGGGCTGGGCTACGTCCGGCTCGGCCAGTCGGCGCCGACCCTCTCCGGCGGCGAGGCGCAGCGCGTCAAGCTCGCCAGCGAGCTGCAGAAGCGCTCCACCGGCCGGACGGTCTACGTGCTCGACGAGCCGACCACCGGTCTGCACTTCGAGGACATCAGCAAGCTCATCAAGGTGCTGTCGGGCCTGGTCGACAAGGGCAACACGGTCATCGTCATCGAGCACAACCTCGATGTGATCAAGACCGCCGACTGGGTCATCGACATGGGCCCGGAGGGCGGCAACGGCGGCGGTCTGGTGGTGGCCGAGGGCACCCCGGAGGAGATCGCGGGGTCGACGGCCAGCCACACCGGCAAGTTCCTGCGGGACATCCTCGGTGACCGGGTGAGCGACGCCGCGGTGTCGCCGCGGAAGAAGCCGGCGGCGAAGAAGGCCCCGGCCAAGCCGGCCAGGAAGGTCACCGCGAAGAAGGTCACGGCGAAGAAGGCCGCGGTCGCGGAGGCCGTCGCGGCTCCCGCCAAGAAGGCGGCGCCGCGCAAGAAGGCAGCGGGCAAGGCCTGACACCGGTACACCGGTACACCGGTAGATCGGGTACAGCGGTACACAGGTAGGCACAGGTTCGGGACGTAGGGTACTGGTCGCAAGATCAGTCCCTGCGTCCCTTTCCGCGTCCTGAGCCTGGAGCACCACGATGACCGAACCGCACGCCGCCTGCCGCCGTACCGTCCTGCGGGGCGCGGCTCTCGCCGGAGTCGCCGGCCTGGGCCTCACGGCCTGCGGCGGATCCGGCAAGGACAAGGCGGCGGCCACCGGTCCCGTCGACCTCGGCCCGGCCACCGAGGTCGCCGTCGGCGGCGCCAAGCTGTTCCGCGACGACAAGGTCGTGGTCTCGCAGCCCACCCAGGGCGCCTACAAGGCGGTCAGCGCGGTGTGCACGCACGCCGGCTGCGTGGTGGACAAGGTCGAGGACGGCATCGTCTCCTGCCCCTGCCACGGCAGCCGCTTCAACGCCACGACCGGCGCCGTCGTCCAGGGCCCGGCGACCGAGCCACTGCCCGCCGTCGAGGTACGCGTCGAGGGCGGCAAACTGATCACCGGCCCCAAGGCCTGACCATCCCAGGGCATGAGGAACCGCACGGCCTCGCAGGCCGGCCCCACCCCGACGGATCCGTCCTGCGTGCGTCGGCACTACCCCTCAGGACCAGTCCCACGCGATCCCCAGCAGGCCCGGCCGTACCGTCTCCTCCACGAAGTGGACGGTGCCGCGGCCGTTGAGGAGCAGTTCGGCCACCGCCTGTTGGGGGGCGCCCTGGGTGGGCTGTTCGAAGCGGCGGCAGCGGACCGGGAGGGTGGTGGGGGCGAAGGCGGCCTGGAGGACGTACTGGCCGCCTCCGAAGGGGAAGCCGCGGACGTACTCGCCGCTCGGCGGGCCGCTGCCGTCGTCGAAGCCGTAGCCGAGCAGGGCGGTGTCGCCGGCGCGGAGCCGGCCGTCGAAGAGCAGCTCGGCGACGACCACGCCGGACTCCTGGTGCCGTCTGACGCGCCCGACGCGGCAGTTGTCGGCCGCCCGCACCCGGACCCGCTCGACATCGCAGCCGGGGTCCCCGTGGTGGATGGCCACATAGCGGTCCACACCGTCGCGGTGTGCGCGGACCACATGCTGTGAGTCGTGGGCGAGCAGCTCGCGTGCCTCCCCGATCCGCACCCGCTCGTAGTGCACGACGGTGTGGAGCCCGCCGTCCGCCGGGGAGCCGAGCTCCGCGAGCAGGGTCTCCAGGGCCGCGGCGGGTTCCATCAGGTACTGGTACGAGCGGGCCGGCGGCCGGTCGGGCGTCGTGCGGGGGACGAGCAGCCGGCTCAGGGAGTGCGCGGGCAGTTCCAGGACGTCCTCCAACGCCTGGACGGCGCGCAGCGATTCGGCCCGCTCCGGTCTGCGGATGCCGCTCTGCCAGTAGCTGAGGCTGGTGACGGAGACCCGCACGCCGCGCTGCGCCAGCCGGTGCCGCACCCGTTCCAGGGCCAGACCGCGGGCTGCGACGGCCGTCCGCAGCGCGTGGTGGAAGGGTCCGGTGCGCAGCGCCTCGGACAATGCGGTTCTCTGCGACATCGCGCTCCTCCGGCCGCGCGGTCTGTGAACGTTCACCCACGTGGTGGCCGGTACGTCTCGCGGCACGCTGCTGACCTGCTGATCCGCGCCCTGTGTTCACACCCGTACCGCGGGCGTTCACACCTGGCTCGCCCCCACATTGAAGCCCGTTGACCGGTCCCCGACAACACCCGATGCTCTGATCCAGCGTCCGGACGCGCTCCTCCACCCCCCACTTCCCGACAGGGAGGAACGCCATGCTCCATCCCCTCCGCATGCGGTTGCGCGGCCGCGGGCGCCTCGCGGCGGTCGTGCTCGCACTCGCCGCGACCCTCGGCCTCGGCATCACCGGCACCCCCACAGCCGGTGCCGCAACCGGTGCCGCACCCGGTCCCGCGTCCCATGCCGCACCCCTCTCCGCACCCCTCTCCGCACCCGCCGCCGCGACCAGCACCCTGGCCGGCGCGAAGCAGCTGAACATCACCATGCAGGCGCAGCAGAACACCAACTGGTGCTGGGCCGCGAGCGGCAACACCATCGCCACCTGGTTCGGCCGCTCCTACTCGCAGAACCAGTTCTGCAACGCGGCCTTCAACCGGGCCCAGGGCTCGACCTGCGGCAACTGGCAGGCGTCGCTGGACAACGTGCAGAGCGCGCTGGACTGGGCCGGCATCAACCCCGGCAGCTACGTCACCGGCTATCTGCGCTACGCCACCGTGCAGAGCGAGATCAGCGCCAACCGGCCGGTGGAGACCCGTATCGCGTGGAGCTCCGGCGGCGGGCACATGCATGTGCTCTACGGCTACGACACCGCCACCAACTTCGTCTACTGGGGAGACCCGTGGCCGTCCAACTACCGCTACAACTGGGCGGATTACTCGTACTACGTCAACAACAGCTCGTTCTCCTGGACCCATTCGCTCTACCGGATCGGAGCGTGAGGCGCCGATGAAGACGAGCACGACACACAAGATCGCGGCAGGCGCCGCCGCCGTGCTGGCGTCCGGCACGCTCACTCTGGCCGCAGTCCCCGTGGCGCACGCCGACGACACACCCGCCGCTTCCGCCGCTTCCGCCTCCACAGCCCCCGCCGCCGCCCGCGAAGCCGCCGCGGCGCCGGCCACCCTCGACACGCTCTCCCGCTTCTTCGCCCGTGACGGCGGCACCGCCCTGAAGGGCGCCACGAAGGCCGCGGCGCCGCACCTCGAAGGCGCGACCGTCACCGTCAACACCCTCAACCCCGGCTTCGTCGCGGGGGACAGGGGCGCGGCCGTCGCGCTCCCGGAGTTCGCCGCCACCAAGGCGGTCTCCGCCGACGGGCACACCGCCTCCGTGTGGACGGTGCGCAGCGGGGCCGGCTGGAAGGTGGTGAACATCGCCACCGGGAGCGACGAGACCGACTACGTCGCCAAGGGCGGTGCGCAGCCCGGTTCCACGGTCTTCCGGGAGCCGCAGATCGACGCCTGGTACGTGGTGCGCGGGGCAGGGTCCTGCCGCTCGATCCGGACGCCGTCAAAGCCGTCGGCGCCGCCGGCACGACCCTGGCCGGCTACCAGCAGCTCGTCCACCGAAGGTACGGGGACAAGCTGCCCGGCTCGGCGTACGACAGGGCGGGTCTGGGCGGCGGCTACGACACGGGGGCCGCTCCCGGAGCCGCTCCCGGAGCCGCTCCCGGGACCGTTCCCGCAGCAGTCGGTCCGGCCGCCGCTCCGGCTGTCGCAGCGGCCCCCGAGGAGCAGGCCGCCGGGGACAGCGCGGCGGACGGGCACCTCGGGAAGGGCGCCCCGCTCGGCGCGGTCGGCGCCGGTCTCGCGCTGATCACCGCCTTCGCCTTCGGCGTACGCCGCCGCACCATGCGGCGTAGCTGAACCGTCATTCCCGGTCCCCGCGCGTGACCCGTGCCGGGACCGGGAATGTCACCGCCCGCCAGTAGGGTGGTGGCATGGCAGACCCCTCCAGTTACAGACCGAAGCCGGGTCAGATCCCCGACTCGCCGGGGGTCTACAAATTCCGGGACGAGCACGGCCGGGTGATCTACGTCGGCAAGGCGAAGAGCCTGCGCCAGCGGCTGTCCTCGTACTTCCAGGACATCGTCAACCTGCACCAGCGCACCGCCACCATGGTCACGACCGCCGCGTCCGTCGAGTGGACCGTGGTCGGCACCGAGGTCGAGGCGCTGCAGCTGGAGTACTCCTGGATCAAGGAGTTCGACCCCCGGTTCAACGTCAAGTACCGGGACGACAAGAGCTATCCGTCGCTGGCCGTCACCATGGGTGAGGAGTTCCCCCGGGTGCAGGTGATGCGCGGGCCCAAGAAGAAGGGCGTGCGCTACTTCGGGCCGTACGCCCACGCCTGGGCGATCCGCGAGACCGTGGACCTGATGCTGCGGGTCTTCCCCGTACGGACCTGCTCCGCGGGGGTGTTCAAGCGGTCCGCGCAGATCGGCCGGCCCTGCCTGCTCGGCTACATCGGCAAGTGCGCCGCCCCCTGCGTCGGCCGCGTCACCCCGGACGAGCACCGCGAACTCGCCGAGGAGTTCTGCGACTTCATGGCCGGCCGCACCGGCACGTATCTGCGCCGCCTGGAGCAGCAGATGCGGGAGGCGGCCGGCGAGATGGAGTACGAGCGGGCCGCCAGGCTGCGTGACGACATAGAAGCGCTCAAGCGTGCCCTGGAGAAGAACGCGGTGGTGTTCAACGACGCCACCGACGCCGACCTGATCGCGGTCGCCGAGGACGAGCTGGAGGCGGCCGTCCAGATCTTCCACGTCCGCGCCGGCCGGGTCAGGGGACAGCGCGGCTGGGTCACCGACAAGGTCGAGGCGGTCGACACCGCCGGCCTCGTCGAGCACGCCCTGCAGCAGCTCTACGGCGACGAGAAGGGCGAGGGCGTCCCCAAGGAGGTGCTGGTCCCGGCGATGCCGCAGACCGCCGAGGCGCTCACCCAGTGGCTCGGCGAGCGGCGCGGTTCGCAGGTCAGCCTCCGGGTCCCGCAGCGCGGCGACAAGAAGGACCTGATGGTCACCGTGCAGCGCAACGCGCAGCAGGCGCTCGCGCTGCACAAGACCAAGCGCGCCTCGGACCTGACCACCCGCTCCCGGGCGCTGGAGGAGATCTCCGTGGCGCTGGAGCTGGAGACGGCCCCGCTGCGGATCGAGTGCTTCGACATCTCGCACCTCCAGGGCGACGACGTCGTCGCCTCGATGGTGGTCTTCGAGGACGGTCTGGCCCGCAAGAGCGAGTACCGCCGCTTCCAGATCAAGTCCTTCGAGGGCCAGGACGACGTCCGGTCCATGCACGAGGTGATCTCCCGGCGCTTCCGCCGCTATCTGCAGGAGAAGCAGAAGACGGGCGAGTGGGACGTCGGCGCGGCCGGCGGCGAGGTCGGCGCCGAGGGCGGCGAGGTCACCGAGGCGGTGGGCGGGCCCATCGACCCGGAGACCGGCCGGCCGCGCAAGTTCGCGTACCCGCCGCAGCTCGTCGTCGTCGACGGCGGACAGCCGCAGGTCGCGGCCGCCCAGCGGGCACTCGCGGAGCTGGGCATCGAGGACGTGGCCGTCTGCGGCCTCGCCAAGCGCCTGGAAGAGGTCTGGCTGCCGGACGACGACGATCCGGTGATCCTGCCCCGCACGAGCGAGGGCCTGTACCTGTTGCAGCGGATCCGGGACGAGGCACACCGCTTCGCGATCTCGTACCAGCGCACCAAACGATCGAAATCGATGAAGGCGGGCGCCCTGGACGCGGTGCCGGGCCTCGGCGAGACACGCCGCCAGGCGCTGCTGAAGCATTTCGGCTCGCTCAAGCGGCTGCGGGCCGCCACGGTGGAGCAGATCTGCGAGGTGCCGGGCATCGGCCGCCGCACGGCCGAGACGGTCGCCGCGGCCCTGGCCGGAGCCGCGCCCGCCGTTCCCGCGGTGAACACCGCCACGGGAGAGATCATTGAGGATGAGTAGACGGCCGCACCCGGGGGCCGCCTCAGTGGAACGGGGGAGACAGCGATGACAGAGAACGACGGAGACGGAGCAACCGTGACGACCGGTGGAGCGGGTGAGGACGCCGAGGCCATCCCCGAACTGGTGATCATCTCCGGCATGTCCGGAGCCGGCCGCAGCACCGCGGCCAAGTGCCTCGAGGACCTCGGCTGGTTCGTCGTGGACAACCTGCCACCCGCCCTGATCCCCACCATGGTGGACCTCGGCGCGCGCTCGCAGGGCAACGTGGCGCGGATCGCGGTCGTCGTGGACGTCCGCGGCCGCCGCTTCTTCGACAACCTGCGGGAGTCGCTGGCGGACCTCGACACCAAGGGCGTCAAGCGCCGCGTGGTGTTCCTGGAGGCCTCCGACGACCTCCTGGTGCGCCGCTTCGAGTCCGTCCGCCGCCCGCACCCGCTGCAGGGCGACGGCCGGATCGTGGACGGCATCGCCAAGGAGCGCGACCTGCTGCGCGAGCTGCGCGGCGAGGCCGACCTGGTGATCGACACCTCCAGCCTGAACGTGCACGAGCTGCGGTCGAAGATGGACGCCCAGTTCGCGGGCGACGAGGAGCCCGAGCTGCGGGCGACCGTCATGTCCTTCGGCTTCAAGTACGGGCTCCCGGTCGACGCGGACCTGGTGGTCGACTGCCGGTTCATCCCGAACCCGCACTGGGTCCCGGAGCTGCGCCCGTACACCGGGCTGAACGACGAGGTCGCCCAGTACGTCTTCAACCAGCCCGGCGCCAAGGAGTTCCTGGACCGGTACGCCGAGCTGCTGCACATCATCGCCGCCGGCTACCGCCGGGAAGGCAAGCGGTACGTGACCATCGCCGTCGGCTGCACCGGCGGCAAGCACCGCAGTGTCGCGATGTCCGAGCGGCTCGCCGCGCGGCTCTCCTCGGACGGGGTGGAGACCGTCATCGTCCACCGGGACATGGGGCGCGAGTGATCCGGACGGCACGGCGCCTGCGTCGCACGAGCCGTCGCTCCGGAGTACCGCCGAAAGTGGTCGCCCTGGGCGGCGGCCACGGCCTGTCCGCGTCGCTGAGCGCCCTGCGCCGGATCACCGGCGACCTGACCGCTGTCGTCACCGTCGCCGACGACGGCGGTTCCAGCGGCCGGCTGCGCGAGGAGATGGGCGTCCTGCCCCCGGGTGATCTGCGCAAGGCGCTGGCCGCGCTGTGCGGGGACGACGAGTGGGGGCGGACCTGGGCGCAGGTGATCCAGCACCGCTTCGTCAGCAAGGGCGATCTGCACGGACACGCCGTAGGCAATCTGCTGATTGTCGCCCTCTGGGAGCAGCTCAACGACGAGGTCGCGGCACTCGAATGGGTCGGCCGGCTACTGGGTGCGCACGGCCGGGTGCTGCCCATGTCCGCGGTGCCGCTGGACCTCCATGCGAGCGTCCGCGGGCACGACCCCGAGAAGCCCGACGAGACCACCACCGTACGGGGCCAGGCCACGGTCGCCCTCACCCCCGGTGACGTGCAGGAAGTCTGGTTGCTGCCCGCCGATCCGCCGGCCGTTCCGGAGGCCGTCCAGGCGGTCCTGGACGCCGACTGGGTGGTCCTCGGACCGGGCTCCTGGTTCTCCTCGGTGATCCCGCATCTGCTGGTCCCGGAACTCGCCGACGCACTGGTGAACACCCGGGCTCGCAAGGTCCTCACACTGAACCTCGCACCCCAGCCGGGGGAAACCGACGGCTTTTCTCCGCAGCGTCACTTGGAGGTTTTGGCCCGACACGCCCCTAAACTCACCATCGACGTGGTGTTGGCCGACGAGGCCGCCGTGCCCGACCGGGAGAGCCTGGCCCAGGCTGCCGAACGGTTGTGCGGCACGGTCGAGCTGGCGCGGATAGCGGCCCCTGACGGGCCGCGGCACGATCCGGAGCTGTTGGCCACCGCGTATGACCGGATTTTTCGTATGCGTGGAAGGATCGGCCCATGGCGATGACGGCAGCGGTGAAGGATGAGATTTCCCGGCTCCCCGTCACCCGGACCTGCTGCCGGAAGGCGGAGGTCTCGTCGATCCTGCGGTTCGCGGGCGGTCTGCACCTGGTGAGCGGCCGCATCGTGATCGAGGCGGAGCTGGACACCGGGATCGCGGCCCGGCGGCTGCGGAAGGACATCCTGGAGATCTTCGGCCACTCCTCCGACCTGGTGGTGATGGCCCCCGGCGGGCTGCGCCGCGGCAGCCGGTACGTGGTCAGGGTGGTCGCCGGCGGTGACCAGCTGGCGCGGCAGACCGGTCTGGTGGACGGCCGCGGCCGCCCCATCCGGGGCCTGCCCCCGCAGGTCGTCTCCGGCGCCACCTGTGACGCCGAGGCGGCCTGGCGCGGCGCCTTCCTGGCCCACGGCTCGCTCACCGAGCCGGGCCGCTCCTCGTCGCTGGAGGTCACCTGCCCCGGCCCCGAGGCGGCGCTGGCGCTGGTCGGCGCGGCCCGCAGGCTGCAGATCCCGGCCAAGGCCCGCGAGGTGCGCAACGTCGACCGGGTCGTCGTACGGGACGGCGACGCGATCGGCGCGCTGCTGACCCGGCTCGGCGCCCATGACTCCGTCCTGGCCTGGGAGGAGCGCCGGATGCGCCGCGAGGTCCGGGCCACCGCCAACCGGCTGGCGAACTTCGACGACGCGAACCTGCGCCGTTCCGCGCGGGCCGCGGTCGCGGCCGGCGCCCGGGTGCAGCGTGCCCTGGAGATCCTCGGCGAGGAGGTCCCCGAGCACCTCGCGGCGGCCGGCCGGCTGCGGATCGAGCACAAGCAGGCGTCGCTGGAGGAGCTGGGCTCGCTCGCCGAGCCGCCGCTGACCAAGGACGCGGTCGCCGGCCGCATCCGCCGGCTGCTGGCGATGGCCGACAAGCGCGCCTCCGACATGGGGATGCCCGGCACCGAGGCGAACCTCACCGAGGAAATGGTCGGCTGACCGCGCCGCCGTTCACCCACCGCACGCCCCGGTGTTCCGCACAGGACACCGGGGCGCGGTGCGTCCGGGTGCCGCCGCCGCGGCGGAACCGGCGGGAAGCCCAACCGCCGTGCGGACGCGGCCCGGTGGCGGCGCCGAACGGTTTGTTGAATTGTGGGACCGGCCGTCTCAGCATCCGGAGCGGTTACCGACGGCTTCCACGGTGACACTCCGTGACAGGCGGGGTGAACTGGGAAAACGGCCGCTGAGCGGGCGCTCAGAGCCCGTCCGGGCGCCGTCGATGTCACTGGGAACACGTGGGCGAGGTAGGGTCGTGGGTGGTCGGGGACATCCCATATTTCGCAGCCGGAGTGTATTCCGGCACATCAGCGAGGAGATCGGTTCGTGACGATCCGGGTAGGCATCAACGGCTTCGGTCGTATTGGTCGCAACTTCTTCCGTGCCGTGCTTGAGCAGGGCGCGGACATCGAGATCGTCGGTGTCAACGACCTGACCGACAACGCGACCCTGGTGCACCTTCTTAAGTACGACAGCATCCTGGGCCGTCTCAAGGCCGAGGTCACGCACACCGACAACACCATCACCGTCGGCGGCAAGACCTTCAAGACGATGGCGGAGCGGGACCCGGCGAACCTGCCGTGGGCCGAGCTCGGCGCGGACATCGTCATCGAGTCCACGGGCTTCTTCACCAAGCGCGACGACGCCGCCAAGCACCTCGCGGCCGGCGCGAAGAAGGTCCTCATCTCGGCTCCGGCCAAGGACGAGGACATCACCGTGGTCATGGGCGTCAACCACGAGAAGTACGACGCGGCGAAGCACAACATCATCTCCAACGCCTCGTGCACCACGAACTGTGTGGCGCCGATGGCGAAGGTCCTCCTGGAGAACTTCGGCATCGTCAAGGGCATGATGACCACGGTCCACGCCTACACGAACGACCAGAAGATCCTGGACTTCCCGCACAGCGACCTGCGCCGTGCGCGGGCCGCCGCGATCAACATCATCCCGACCTCCACGGGTGCCGCCAAGGCCACCGCGCTGGTCATCCCCGAGCTCAAGGGCAAGCTGGACGGCACCTCGCTGCGCGTCCCGGTCCCGACCGGCTCGATCACCGACCTCGTGGTGACCGTCGAGCGCGACGTCACCAAGGAAGAGGTCAACGCGGCCTTCCAGAAGGCGGCCGAGGGCCAGCTCAAGGGCATCCTCGAGTACACCGAGGACCTCATCGTCTCCACGGACATCGTCAACGAGCCGGCCTCGTGCACGTTCGACTCGCAGATGACCATGGTCCAGGGCGACCAGGTCAAGATCTTCGGCTGGTACGACAACGAGTGGGGCTACTCCAACCGCCTGGTGGACCTGACCACCTTCGTCGGCGGCCAGCTCTGAGTCACGGCCTAGCCACGCAGATGTGAGTGACAGGGCTCGGCCGACGCGATGACGCGTCGGCCGGGCCCTGTCCCTTGTCGACCACGAGGAGCCCACCGGATATGAAGACGATCGACGACCTCCTGAACGAGGGACAGGTCGCGGGCAAGCGGGTGTTCGTCCGCGCCGACCTGAACGTGCCGCTCTCCGGCGACACCATCACCGACGACGGCCGGATCCGTGCCGCCGTCCCGACCATCACCAAGCTCGTCGCCGCGGGCGCCAAGGTGATCGTCGCCTCCCACCTGGGCCGCCCCAAGGGCGAGCCCGACCCGCAGTTCTCGCTCGCACCGGTCGCCGCACGCCTCGGCGAACTGCTCGGCACGGACGTCGTGTTCGCGGCCGACACCGTCGGGGACAGCGCGCAGGCGGCCGTGGCCGGGCTGGCCGACGGCGGCGTGGTGCTGCTGGAGAACCTGCGGTTCAACGCGGGCGAGACCGCGAAGGACGACGCCGAGCGCGGCGCCTTCGCCGACCGCCTGGCATCGCTCGCGGACCTCTACGTCGGTGACGGCTTCGGCGCCGTGCACCGCAAGCACGCCTCCGTGTTCGACCTCCCGGCGCGCCTCCCGCACGCCGCGGGCGGTCTGATCGCCACCGAGGTCGACGTACTGAAGAAGCTCACCTCCGAGGTGAAGCGGCCGTACGCGGTCGTGCTCGGCGGGGCGAAGGTCTCCGACAAGCTCGGCGTCATCGACCACCTGCTGGAGAAGGCCGACCGGATCCTGATCGGCGGCGGCATGGTCTTCACCTTCCTCAAGGCCCAGGGCCACGAGGTGGGCAAGAGCATGCTCCAGGAGGACCAGATCCCGGTCGTCCAGGAGTACCTCAAGCGCGCCGAGGCCAAGGGCGTGGAGTTCGTGCTGCCGGTCGACGTCGTCGCCGCCGGCGCGTTCCCCGACCTCAAGGCGCAGGCGCCGACCAACCCGGTGACCGTGGACGTCGACGCCATCCCGGCCGACGTGATGGGCCTGGACATCGGTCCGAAGTCCGGTGCGCTCTTCGCCTCGAAGCTCGCCGACGCGGCCACCGTGTTCTGGAACGGCCCGATGGGTGTCTTCGAGCACCCCGACTACGCCGAGGGCACCCGCGCGGTCGCCCAGGCACTGATCGACAGCCCCGCGTTCACCGTGGTCGGCGGCGGTGACTCGGCCGCGGCCGTGCGCATCCTCGGCTTCGACGAGAACGCTTTCGGCCACATCTCGACCGGTGGCGGCGCGAGCCTCGAATACCTCGAGGGCAAGACGCTCCCCGGCCTCGCCGCACTGGAGGACTGACCCAGCATGAGCACCCGTACCCCGCTGATGGCCGGCAACTGGAAGATGAACCTCAACCACCTCGAGGCCATCGCGCACGTCCAGAAGCTCGCCTTCGCGCTCACCGACAAGGACTACGACGCCGTCGAGGTCGCCGTCCTGCCGCCCTACATCGACCTGCGGTCGGTGCAGACCCTGGTCGACGGCGACAAGCTGAAGATCAAGTACGGCGCCCAGGACCTCTCCGCGCACGATTCCGGTGCGTACACCGGTGAGATCTCCGGATCGATGCTGGCCAAACTGAAGTGCACGTTCGTGGCCATCGGTCACAGCGAGCGACGCCAGTACCACGGTGAGGACGAGGAACTCGTCAACGCCAAGATCAAGGCCGCCTACCGGCACGGGCTGACCCCGATCCTGTGCGTCGGTGAGGGCCTGGACGTCCGCAAGGCCGGTCAGCAGGTCCCGCACACCCTCGCCCAGCTCGACGGCGCGCTGCGGGACATCCCGGCCGAGCAGGCCGAGACGATCGTCGTCGCGTACGAGCCCGTGTGGGCGATCGGCACCGGCGAGGTCGCCACCCCCGAGGACGCGCAGGAGGTCTGCGGTGCCATCCGCGGCCGCCTCGCCGAGCTGTACAGCCAGGAACTGGCCGAAAAGGTCCGTATCCAGTACGGCGGCTCGGTCAAGTCCGGAAACGTCGCGGCGATCATGGCGCAGCCGGACGTGGACGGCGCCCTGATCGGTGGCGCGGCGCTCGACGCGGAGGAGTTCGTCAAGATCGTCCGCTTCCGGGACCAGTAGGACCAGCAGGCGGTGGGCCTAGCGGGCCCGCACGAAGTACCCTGTCGGGGCCGGACCGGCGCACTGGCGCCCGGTTCGGCCCTGCGCCGTCCATTTGTAGTCGAGAGAGTTGGTCCAGCCGTGGTAGTCGGGTTCTCCATCGCCCTCATCATCTTCAGCCTGCTGCTTCTGCTGCTGGTGCTGATGCACAAGGGGAAGGGCGGCGGCCTCTCGGACATGTTCGGTGGTGGCATGCAGTCCTCCGTCGGCGGCTCCTCGGTGGCCGAGCGCAACCTCGACCGGATCACCGTGGTGATCGGTCTGTTGTGGTTTACGTGCATTGTCGTACTTGGTCTGGTGCTCAAGTTCCAGAAGTAACCCCCGCGGCGTACTCCCCTGAGTCCAGGGAGAACTGACGCCTCGTCGCAAACGCGGCTTATCATGGGAGGGCGTCCTACGGGGCCGGGTACACCACCTGCCACTGGACGGCACGTAAGGTCTCCGTAAACTGGGCGACCTCGCAGCACCATCACGCAGGGAGTTACGACCGTGGCAAGTGGCAACGCGATCCGTGGCAGTCGGGTCGGAGCGGGGCCGATGGGAGAGGCCGAGCGCGGCGAGTCCGCGCCACGCCTCCGCATCTCCTTCTGGTGCTCGAACGGGCACGAGACCCAGCCGAGTTTCGCCAGCGACGCGCAGATCCCGGAGACCTGGGACTGCCCGCGCTGTGGTTTCCCGGCAGGGCAGGACGAGGAGAACCCGCCGGCGCCGCCGCGGACCGAGCCGTACAAGACGCACCTGGCCTATGTGCGGGAGCGGCGCAGCGCGGCCGACGGCGAGGCGATCCTCGCCGAGGCCCTCGCGAAGCTCCGCGGCGAGATCTGAGAGATCTCCTCGCGTACGGCACGCGGATATCCCCCTTGTTCGCCGGGCGGGCCCGACCGTGGCCTCAGCCGTCGGCCGAGCTGGACCTTCCCAGCTCGGCCGACGACTGAGGCCGGGAGTCACCCGGCGAACGGGGGTATTTTTTCTGCCCCCTGTCGACCGCTCTCTGCCCTCTGCCGCCTACGGCTGTGCCGGGTCAGCGGCGGCGGGCGCGGGCGGTGTGGCTGTCGGCGATGTGGGCGGTCAGTGCGACCGCCGCGGTGGCCCGCTCGTAGGTGAGCTGGGCGACCCGGGCCGACAGGCAGTCGATGATCAGCAGGACCGAGTGCCGGGTGCCGTAGCCGCCGCGCCGGAAGCTGGTCTCCGCCGAGGCCGAGGTGAGCCGGATGTCTGCGGCCTGGGCGATCGGTGAGCGCGGGTCGCTGGTGACGGCCACCGTGGTCGCGCCGCGCTCCGCGGCCAGCCGCAGCGGGTCCAGGGCCTCGCGCGTCGTGCCGGAGTGCGAGATCGCCACGGCCACGTCGGAGGGCGTCAGCAGTGCCGCGGAGGTCTCCGCCGCGTGCACCTCGGTCCAGCCGCGGGCGGCGCAGCCGATGCCGAACAGCCGGGCCTCGGCCTCCCGGGCGGCGATTCCGGAGCCGCCGACTCCGTACACATCGATCCGGCGGGCCTTGGCGAGCGCCTGGGCGGCCCGTTCCAGGCTCTCCCGGTCCAGTTTGTCGACGGTGTGCCGCAGGGCCCGCAGATCGGCCTGGGCGACCACCGCGACGACATGGTCGAGATCGTCGTCGGGGCCGATGTCCGGGCCCAGCACCGGACTGAGCGGCCCCTCGCCGTCGCGGCCCTGGCTGCGGCCCTGCTCCTGTGCCAGCTCGATCAGCAGATGCTGGTAGGAGTCCAGGCCCAGCGCATGGCAGAAACGCGTGACGGTGGCCTGTGACGTGCCCGTACGGCGGCCCAGTTCGGCCGCGGAGCCACGGGTGGCCGCCACCGGATCCGCCAGCACCAGCTCGCCCACCTTGCGCAAGGAATCGGACATGCGGGGGAGTTCGGAGCGGATCAGGGCGATGACCATGACGACTCGTCTCGGCTGGGGTCTTGTCGGTCAGTGAATCTATCAATCACCATGCGGTGTGATGAATGAAATTCACAACCGAAGCCATCGCGGTGACGACGGCCGCCGGCGCACTCCGGCCGGACGGTCGCTGGTGGTCGGCATCGACGCGGGCGGGACCCGGATCCGCGCCTATCTGGCCGAGGCGACGGCCGGGGCGACGGCCGGGACCGGGCCGGCGGAGACCGACGGGGCCGGCCGCGCCGGCGGGGTGATCGGCGAGGGCGCCGGCGGTCCCGGCAACGCGATGAGCGTGCCGCGGCCGGAGCTGACCCGGCACCTGGCCGCCGCGCTCGGCGCCGCGGTCCCGGTGGAGCTGCGCGGTTCGGTGGCCGCCGTGCTGGGCGGCTTCGCGGGCGCCGCCCCGGACACCGGTCCCGACGCCGGCCACGACCTCGCCCTGTCCTGCCTCGGGGCGGCGCTCGCCGAGACCGGCATCGACGCCGCCAAGGTGGCGGTCCGCGGCGACATCGAGATCGCCTTCGCCTCCGCGCCGGGCATGCCCGCCGACGGACTGCTGCTCATCGCCGGGACCGGCGCCGCTTCGGCACGCATCACCGGGCGCCGGCAGGAGCTGACGGTGGACGGTGACGGGTGGCTGCTCGGTGACGAGGGCGGTGGCTTCTGGCTGGGCCGGGAGGCCGTCAGGGCGGCGCTGCGGGCACTGACCGGGCGCGGGCCCTGGACCTCGCTGGTCGGCGCGGTGGCGGCGCACTACCTGGCGTCCGGCGGCGAAGCGGCGGGCCTCCCCGGGCCGGTGGCGGAGACGGACCGGCAGCGGCTGGGGGAGCTGCGGGATCTGATCGTGCCCCTGGTGTACGCGCAGCCGCCGGTGCGGCTGGCGGCACTGAGCCCGCTGGTCGTCGCCGCCGACCGGGCCGGCGACCAGGTGGCCGGGGAACTGCTCGACGCGGCGGCCGCTGAACTCGGCAGGACCGTCGCCGCGTTGCGTCCCGTGGCGGGCGAACCCCTGGTGGTCACCGGCGGTCTGCTGGCTCCGGCGGGGCCGTTGCTGGGCAGGCTGTCGCGGCGTGCGCTGGCGATGGGGCTGCGGGTCGTCCCGGTGCCGGACGGCGGTGCGGGCGCGGTGGCGCTGGCGAGGCTCTTGACGTGACCACGATAGTCGGCTCATTGTTTCAATGATTCGTCGGAGTGATGGTTAATTCAACCAAGGAGGGTCGGCCATGGCCGAACCACAGCTCAGCGCCGCCCAGTTCGCCGAGCACGGCCGCGCCGCCGTCGAGCGGGCCATCGGAGCCAACACCGACTCCGTCGCCGCCGCGGCCCGCCTCATCGCCGACAGCGTCGCCGCCAACGGTGTCGTCCACGCCTTCGGCACCGGTCACTCGCAGGCCACCGCGCTGGAGATCGCGGGCCGGGCCGGCGGTCTCGTCCCGACCAGCCGCATCGGCCTGTCCGATCTGGTGCTGCGCGGCGGCGAGGACCGCTCCGTGCTCGCCGACCCACTGCTGGAACGCTCCCCGGGCCTGGCCAAACGGCTCTACGAACTGGCCACCCCGCAGCCGCAGGACCTCTTCGTGATCATCTCCAACTCCGGTGTCAACAACTCCATCGTCGACATGGCCCTCCAGGTCAAGGAGTCCGGGCACCGGCTGATCGCCCTCACCTCCCTGGAGCACACCCACGCGGTGCCCGCGCTGCACAGCAGCGGAAAGCGGCTCGCCGACCTCGCCGACGCCGTACTCGACAACTGCGCGCCGGCCGGCGACGCGCTGCTGCCGATGCCGGACGGCGGCGCGCTGTGCGGGGTCTCCACCATCACCTCGGCGCTGCTCGTGCAGATGGTCGTCGCCGAGGCGGTCGGCATCCTGACCGCCGAGGGGCACGAACCGCCGGTCTACATCTCGGCCAACCTGCCCGGCGGATTCGAGCGCAACGCCGTTCTGGAGGCCCGCTACGAGGGCCGGCTGCACCGCGGCGGTTTCTGAACCGGCTATTCCCACCGGCGCCACGGGCGTTGTCAGTGGCCGCCGTTACGGTGCCAGGACCGATCACATCCTGGCCCGGGGGGAGCTTTGACCGCGAACGACAGCGATCTGCGGCCGGCCGTGGAGAGCGCCGTGCCGTCCTGGCGCGGCGGCTTCGGCCGGCTGTGGAGCGCCGCGGTGGTCTCGCGGCTGGGCGACGGACTGCGCACGGCCGCACTGCCGTTGCTCGCGGTCGGGCTCACCGGCTCCCCGCTGCTCGTCTCACTGGTCACGGCGGTCGGATTCCTGCCCTGGATCCTGTTCGGCCTGCTCGGCGGCGCGATCGCCGACCGGGTGGACCAGCGGCGCGCCATGTGGGCCGTCGACGCGGTGCGCTGCGCGCTGATGGCCTGCTTCGCGCTCGCCGTGTGGCTGGACGAGGTGAGCGTCGCCCTGCTGCTGGTGCTGGCGTTCGTCCTGACGACGCTGCAGACCCTCTTCGACAACGCCGCGACCGCGCTGCTGCCGACGGTCGTCCCCACCGCCGGCCTCGGCCGCGCCAACGCCAGGCTGATGACCGGGCAGACCATCGCCGGCACCTTCCTGGGCGCGCCCCTGGTGCCGCTGCTGATCGGCCTCTCCGCCGGGCTGCCGTTCGCGGTGGACGCGGCGACGTATCTGCTCGCCGCGGCGCTGGTCGCCTCCATACGGACGGCCCCACGCGAGCGCGCGCCGCGCCCGCCGGGCCGAACGTTGCGGCAGGACATCGCCGAGGGCATCCGGGTGCTGTGGCGGGACCGGGTCCTGCGGTCACTCTGCACGGCCAACACCGTCGTCAACATCGGGATGGGCGCGCTCATCGCCACCCTGGTCCTGCACGTCACCGGGTGGCTGCACGCCGGGCACTCCGGCTACGCGGCGGTGCTCACCGCCTACGGCGCCGGCAGCGTGGCCGGCGGTCTGGCGGCCGGCCGGATCTCCGAACTCGTGGGCAGGACCCGAGCGCTGGTGGCCGGACTGGTGCTGCAGAGCTGCGCCCTGATCGTGCTCGGCACCGTACGGTCGCTGCCCGTCGCGGTCGTCGTGCTGGCGCTCTTCGGCGCCATGGGGATGCTGTGGAACGTCAACGAGGTCACCCTCATGCAGGAGCGGACGCCCGCCGCCCTGCTGGGCCGGGTCAGCGCCGCCAACCGCACCCTGTCCACCGCCGGGGCCCCGCTCGGCGCCCTGCTCGGCGGCGCGGTGGCGGCGGCGTGGGGACTGAACACCCCGGCGCTCGCCGCCGCCGCGCTCTTCGCCTGCGGGGTGATAGCGCTCCTACCGGCCGTCATCAATTAGTTTGGACCCATGTCCGACACCAATACGCACGGCCGTGCCCGGCTCGACCAGCTGCCCGAATGGCACGCCCTGGGCAAACACCGCGAAGAGCTGGGGGAGGTGCGGCTGCGCGAACTGTTCGACCAGGATCCGCAGCGCGCCGACCGGTACTCCCTGCAGGTCGGTGATCTGCACCTGGACTACTCCAAGCACCTGGTGACCGATGAGACCCTGCGGCTGCTGCGTGAGTTGGCGGCGTCGAGCGGCGTGGCCGAACTGCGCGACGCGATGTTCCGCGGCGAGCGGATCAACGTCACCGAGGACCGCGCGGTGCTGCACACCGCGCTGCGCGCACCGCGCTCCTCCGTCATCCAGGTCGACGGCCATGACGTCGTGCCCGCCGTCCACGCCGTCCTCAGCAAGATGTCCGTCTTCACCGACCGGATCCGCTCCGGCGAGTGGACCGGCCACACCGGCAAGCGCATCACCAACATCGTCAACATCGGCATCGGCGGCTCCGACCTGGGCCCGGCGATGGCGTACGAGGTGCTGCGCCCGTACGCCGACCGCGGGCTGACGCTCCGTTTCGTGTCCAACGTCGACGGCGCGGACCTGCACGAGGCGGTGCGCGACCTGGACCCGGCCGAGACGCTCTTCATCATCGCCTCGAAGACGTTCACCACCATCGAGACCATCACCAACGCCACCTCCGCCCGCAACTGGCTGCTGACCGGCCTGAACGCCGACACCTCCGCCGTCGCCAAGCACTTCGTCGCGCTGTCCACGAACGCGGAGAAGGTCACCGAATTCGGCATCGACCCGGCGAACATGTTCGAGTTCTGGGACTGGGTCGGCGGCCGGTACTCCTTCGACTCGGCGATCGGCCTGTCGCTGATGCTCGCCATCGGCCCGGACCACTTCCGCGAGATGCTGGCCGGCTTCCATCTGGTGGACGAGCACTTCCGCTACGCCCCGCCGGAGGAGAACGTCCCGCTACTGCTCGGCCTGTTGGGCGTCTGGTACGGCGGCTTCCACGACGCGCAGTCGCACGCGGTCCTCCCGTACAGCCACTACCTGTCGCGGTTCACCGCGTACCTGCAGCAGCTGGACATGGAGTCCAACGGCAAGTCCGTGGACCGGCAGGGCAATCCGGTGGCGTGGCAGACCGGGCCGGTGGTCTGGGGCACCCCGGGCACCAACGGCCAGCACGCCTACTACCAGCTGCTGCACCAGGGCACCAAGGTCATCCCGGCGGACTTCATCGGCTTCGCCAACCCCATCGGCGAACTCGGCCCGCTCGCCGGCCAGCACGACCTGCTGATGGCCAACTTCTTCGCGCAGACCCAGGCGCTGGCCTTCGGCAAGACGCCGGAGGAGGTCGCCGCGGAGGGCGTGCCCGCCGAACTGGTGCCGCACAAGACGTTCCGCGGCAACCACCCGACGACCACCATCCTGGCCACCGAGCTCAGCCCGTCGGTGCTCGGCCAGCTGATCGCGCTCTACGAGCACAAGGTGTTCGTCCAGGGCGCGGTGTGGAACATCGACTCCTTCGACCAGTGGGGAGTCGAGCTGGGCAAGGTGCTCGCCAAGCGGATCGAGCCCGCGCTCAGCGAGGGAGCGGCCATTCCGGGCCTGGACGGGTCCACGGCGGCGCTGGTCCGGCGCTACCGGGAGCTGCGCGGCCGCTGAACGGCCGCTGAAGCTGAACGGCCGCCGGCCGGGCCGATGTTCCAGCCCGGCCGGCGGCCGATCACCACACCCGAACGACCGCTACGCCGAAGCCGGCGGGTACAGCTGCGGTGGCAGCTTCGCCGCGGCGGTCCGGTCCAGCAGCCACAGCGTGCGGCGGCGGCCGCGTGCTCCGGCCGCCGGCGCCTGGATCTCGCCCGCGCCGGACAACGCCATCGCGACCGCGTTGGCCTTGTCCGCACCGGCCGCGAGCAGCCACACCTCGCGCGCCGAGCGGATCGCCGGAAGGGTCAGCGAGATCCGGGTCGGCGGCGGCTTGGGCGCTCCGTGCACCCCCACCACCGTCCGCTCCGTCTCCCGCACCGCGGGGTGCTCGGGGAAGAGCGACGCGACATGGGTGTCGGGGCCGACCCCCAGCATCAGCACGTCGAACGTCGGCACCGGGCCGTGGTCCTCCGGCCCGGAGGCCTTGGCGAGCTCGGCCGCGTAGCCGGCCGCCGCGGCGTCGACGTCACGGCCGTGGGCGCCGTCGGACGCGGGCATGGCGTGCACCCGCGCCGGATCGACCGGCACCGCGTCGAGCAGGATCTCCCGGGCCTGGGTGACATTGCGCTCGGGATCACCCTCCCGTTCGAACCGCTCGTCGCCCCACCACAGGTCCAGCCGCGCCCAGTCCACCGCGTCCCGTGCGGGGGACCCGGCCAGGGCGGCGAGCAGCGCGTTGCCGTTGCGCCCGCCCGTCAGGACCACCGAGGCGGAGCCGCGGGCGGCCTGGGCGTCCACGATCTTCGTGATCAGCCGGGCCGCCGCGGCCTGCGCCATCAGTTCCTTGTCGCGGTGGACGACGACCTGCGGGGTGCTCATCAGGAGCTCGTCCCCTTGCCCGTCGCCGCCTTCTTCGCCGGCACGGTCTTCTTGGCGGGAGCCTTGGCCGCTGACTTGGCCGCGGCGGTCCCGGCCTGCTTGGCGCCCTTGGCCGGGGTGATCACCTCGATCGCCTCGACCGGTTCCTCCGAGTCCTTCGGACCGGAGTCGGTCAGCCGGCCGACACCGAACTTCACCGTCGACCGGTAGATGTCGTCCGGGTCCAGCCGCCGCAGCTCCTCGGCGATCAGCTCGGAGGTCTCGCGGCGCTTGAGCGCCACATGACGGTCCGGCTGCCCCGGCATGGCCAGCTCGGCCAGCAGGCCGTCGGCCCGGTCCAGCCGGATCTCGCCGTCGGCGGTGACCAGCTGGACGCCGGTGATACCGGGCCCGTCCGAGACCTTGCGCTCCACCGAGACCTTCAGCCGGTCGGCGAGCCACAGCGCGAGCAGTTCGGTGCTCGGGTTGTAGGCCTCGCCCTCCACCGTCGCGGAGACGATCCTGGAGTGCTTCTGGTCCAGGGCCGCGGCCAGCATGCTGCGCCACGGCGTGATCCGGGTCCAGGCCAGGTCGGTGTCGCCGGGCGCGTACGCCTCGGCACGCTCACCGAGGGCGAGCACCGGGTCCTCGGCCGCGGCGGCGTCGGTGATCCGGCGCTGCGCGAGCCGTCCCAGCGGGTCCTCGGCGGGCTTGTCGGGCGACTCCTCGGGCCACCACACCACGACCGGGGCGTCCGGCAGCAGCAGCGGCAGCACCACGGACTCGGCGTGGTTGGCGAGTTCGCCGTGCATCCGCAGCACGACGGTCTCTCCGGTGCCCGAGTCGGAGCCGACCAGCACCTCGGCGTCCAGCCGCGCCATCGCGCGGTCGCGCGGTGAGCGGCCGGGCCGCTTGATGACGGCCAGGATCCGGGACGGGTGCTCCCGTGACGCGTCGCTGGCCGCCTTGAGGGCGTCGTAGGCGCTGCCCTCGTCGGTGACGATGACCAGGGTGAGCACCATGCCGACGGCCGGGGTGCCGATGGCGCGGCGGGCCTCGATGAGCCCGGCGTTGATGCGGGACGACGTGGTGTCCGTCAGATCGATCCTCATGGCCGGCGCCAGCTCCTACCGTCTCGTGCGAGCATCTCGTCCGCCTCCGCCGGCCCCCAGGTACCCGAGGCGTACTGGGCGGGCTTGCCGTGCGTGTCCCAGTACTTCTCGATCGGGTCGAGGATGTTCCAGGACAGCTCGACCTCCTGGTGGCGGGGGAAGAGGTTGGCATCGCCGAGCAGCACATCGAGGATGAGCCGCTCGTACGCCTCGGGGCTGGACTCGGTGAAGGACTCGCCGTAGGCGAAGTCCATCGTCACGTCCCGGACCTCCATCGAGGTGCCGGGCACCTTCGAACCGAAGCGCACCGTCACGCCCTCGTCCGGCTGCACCCGGATGACCAGGGCGTTCTGCCCCAGCTCCTCGGTGGATCCGGCCTCGAAGGGCAGATACGGGGCCCGCTTGAAGACCACCGCGATCTCGGTGACCCGGCGGCCGAGCCGCTTGCCGGTGCGCAGGTAGAAGGGGACTCCGGCCCAGCGGCGGTTGTTGATCTCCAGCTTGACCGCCGCGAAGGTGTCGGTCTTCGACTTGGGGTCGATGCCGTCTTCCTCCAGGTACCCCACGACCTCCTCGCCGCCCTGCCAGGCGTGCGCGTACTGGCCGCGTACCGTGTGCGCGCCCAGGTCCTTGGGCAGCTCCACGGCGCCGAGCACCTTGAGCTTCTCGGCGACCAGCGCCTTCGGGTGGAAGGAGCCGGGCTCCTCCATCGCGGTCAGCGCGAGCAGCTGCAGCAGGTGGTTCTGGATGACGTCACGGGCCGCGCCGATGCCGTCGTAGTACCCGGCCCGGCCGCCGATGCCGATGTCCTCGGCCATCGTGATCTGGACGTGGTCGACGTACGACCGGTTCCAGATCGGCTCGAACATCGTGTTGGCGAAGCGCAGCGCCAGGATGTTCTGGACGGTCTCCTTGCCCAGGTAGTGGTCGATCCTGAAGACCTCGTTGGGCGGGAAGACGTCGTGCACCAGCTGGTTGAGCTCCTGGGCGCTCTCCAGGTTGTGGCCGAACGGCTTCTCGATGACCGCGCGCCGCCAGGAGTCGCCCTGCCCCTCGGACAGGCCGTGCTTCTTGAGCTGCTGCACGACGTTGGGGAAGAACTTCGGCGGTACGGAGAGGTAGAAGGCGAAGTTGCCGCCGGTGCCGCGCGCCTTGTCGAGCTCGTCGATCGTCGACTTCAGCTTCTCGAAGGCGGTGTCGTCGTCGAACTCGCCCTGCACGAAGCGGCAGCCCTCGGCGAGCTGCTGCCAGACCTCCTCGCGGAAGGGGGTGCGGGCGTGCTCCTTGACCGCGTCGTGGACCTCCTGGGCGAAGTCCTCGTCCTCCCAGCTCCTGCGGGCGAAGCCGATGAGCGCGAAGCCCGGTGGCAGCAGACCGCGGTTGGCGAGGTCGTACACGGCAGGCATCAACTTTTTACGGGACAAATCGCCCGTGACGCCGAAAATGACCAGGCCGGACGGCCCCGCGATACGCGGGAGCCGCCGGTCCTGAGCGTCACGCAGCGGATTGCTGCTGGTCAACTCATGCCTCCACGGGCGTCAGACGCTTGAGTACCGCCGAAGTGGACTCCAGCAGCTCGTTCCAGGAGGCCTCGAACTTCTCGACGCCCTCGTCCTCGAGCAACTGCACCACGTCGTCGTACGAGATACCGAGGGCCGCCAGCGCGTCGAGCTCGGCCTGGGCCTGCTCGTACGTGCCGCGGATGGTGTCGCCGGTGACCTCGCCGTGGTCGGCGGTGGCCTCCATGGTGGCTTCCGGCATGGTGTTGACGGTGTTCGGGGCGACCAGCTCGGTCACGTAGAGCGTGTCCGGGTAGGCCGGGTCCTTGACACCGGTCGAGGCCCACAGCGGACGCTGCTTGTTCGCGCCCGACTTCTCCAGCGCGTTCCAGCGGTCCGAGCTGAAGACCTCCTCGTACGCCTGGTAGGCGAGCCGGGCGTTGGCCAGTGCGGCCTTGCCCTTGAGGGCCTTCGCCTCGTCGCCGCCGAGCTTGTCGAGGCGCTTGTCGATCTCGCTGTCGACCCGCGAGACGAAGAAGGACGCGACCGAGTGGATCTTCGCGAGCTCCAGGCCGGCGGCCTTGGCCTTCTCCAGCCCCGCCAGGTAGGCGTCCATGACCTCGCGGTAGCGGGCCAGCGAGAAGATCAGCGTCACGTTCACGCTGATGCCCCGGCCGATGACCTCGGTGATCGCCGGCAGGCCGGCCTTGGTCGCCGGGATCTTGATGAGGGTGTTCGGCCGGTCGACGAGCCAGGCGAGCTGCTTGGCCTCGGCGATGGTGGCCGCGGTGCTGTGCGCCAGCCGCGGGTCCACCTCGATGGAGACCCGGCCGTCCTGGCCCTCGGTGCGGTCGAAGACCGGCCGCAGGATGTCGGCGGCGTCGCGGACGTCCGCCGTGGTGACCATCCGGATGGCTTCCTCGACCGTGACCTTGCGGACCGCGAGATCGGTGAGCTGGCTCTCGTAACCCTCGCCGCCGACGATCGCCTTCTGGAAGATCGACGGGTTGGTGGTGACGCCCACGACGTGCTGCTGGTCGATCAGCTCGGCCAGGTTCCCGGACGTGATCCGCTTGCGGGACAGGTCGTCCAGCCAGATCGCGACGCCTTCGTCGGAGAGGCGCTTGAGTGCGTCTGTCATGGAAATTACATCTCCTACTGGTCGGGTGCGGGGCGTCAGCGGGTGACCGCGTCGACGGCGTCGATGGACTGCCGGGCGGCGTTGGCGACGGCGTCGGCGGTGAAGCCGAACTCACGGAAGAGGATCTTGGCATCGGCCGAGGCACCGAAGTGCTCCAGGCTGATGATCCGGCCCTGGGCGCCGATGTAGCGGTGCCACGTCAGGCCGATACCGGCCTCGACGGCGACCCGGGCGTGGACGTCCGGGAGCAGCACGCTGTCGCGGTACGCCATGTCCTGCTCCTCGAACCACTCGACGGACGGCATCGAGACGACCCGCGTCGGGATCCCGTCGGCCTGCAGTGCGTCGCGGGCCTCGACGGCCAGCTGCACCTCGGAGCCGGTGGCGATGAGGATGACCTGCGGACGGCCGCCCTCGGAGTCGAACAGCACGTAGCCGCCCTTGGCCGCGTGCTCGTTCGGCGCGTACGTGGGCACACCCTGGCGGGTGAGCGCCAGGCCGTGCGGAGCGGGCTTGGAGTCGTGGCGCTTGAGGATCTCGCGCCAGACGATCGCCGTTTCGTTGGCGTCGGCCGGACGGACGATGTTCAGGCCCGGGATCGCGCGCAGCACGGCCAGGTGCTCGACCGGCTGGTGCGTCGGGCCGTCCTCGCCGAGGCCGACGGAGTCGTGCGTCCACACGTACGTGACGGGCAGCTGCATGAGCGCGGCCAGTCGCACGGCGGGGCGCATGTAGTCGGAGAACACCAGGAAGGTGCCGCCGTAGATGCGGGTGTTGCCGTGCAGCGCGATGCCGTTCATCGTCGAGCCCATGGCGTGCTCACGGATGCCGTAGTGCACCGTGCGGCCGTACGGGTCGGCGCCCGGCAGCGGGTTGCCCACCGGAAGGAAGGACGAGCCGCTGTCGATCGTGGTGTTGTTGGAGCCCGCGAGGTCGGCCGAGCCGCCCCACAGCTCCGGTACGACCGCGCCGAGCGCCTGCAGGACCTTGCCGGAGGCGGCGCGGGTCGCGAGGCTCTTGCCGGTCTCGAAGGACGGCAGCGCCTTCTCCCAGCCGTCGGGCAGCTCGCCCGCGGCGATCCGGTCGAAATCGGCCGAGCGCTCCGGGTTGGCGTCCCGCCACTCCTGGAACCGCTTGTTCCACACGGCGTGCGCCTCGCGGCCGCGGTCGGCCACCTCGCGGGCGTGCTTCAGCACCGCGTCGTCGACCTCGAAGGTCTTCGCCGGGTCGAAGCCCAGCACCTTCTTGGTCGCGGCGACCTCCGCGTCACCCAGCGCCGAGCCGTGCGCGGCCTCGGTGTTCTGCGCGTGCGGGGCCGGCCAGGCGATGATCGAGCGGGCCGCGATGAACGACGGCCGCGAGGTCTCGGCCTGGGCCGCCTTCAGCGCCTTGTACAGGCCCTTCGGGTCCAGGTCGCCGTCGGGCAGCTGCTCGACGCGCTGGACGTGCCAGCCGTACGCCTCGTAGCGCTTGAGGGTGTCCTCGCTGACGGCCGTCTCGGTGTCGCCCTCGATGGAGATGTGGTTGTCGTCCCACAGCAGCACGAGGTTGCCGAGCTTCTGGTGCCCGGCGAGCGAGGACGCCTCGGCGGAGATGCCCTCCTGCAGGCAGCCGTCGCCGGCGATGACCCAGATGGTGTGGTCGAACGGGGAGGTGCCCGCCGCCGCGTCCGGGTCGAACAGGCCGCGCTCGTAGCGGGCCGCCATGGCCATGCCGACGCCGTTGGCGATGCCCTGGCCGAGCGGACCGGTCGTGGTCTCCACGCCGACCGTGTGGCCGTGCTCCGGGTGGCCGGGGGTCTTGCTGCCCCAGGTGCGGAACGCCTTCAGATCGTCCAGCTCCAGGCCGTACCCGGACAGGTAGAGCTGGGTGTAGAGCGTCAGGCTGGAGTGACCGGCCGAGAGGACGAAGCGGTCACGGCCGGTCCAGTCGGGATCCGACGGATCGTGCCGCATCAGCTTCTGGAACAGCAGGTACGCGGCGGGCGCGAGGCTCATGGCCGTGCCGGGATGGCCGTTGCCGACCTTCTGCACGGAATCCATGGCCAGGACACGAGCGGTATCAACGGCCCGCTTGTCCAGATCGGTCCACTCAAGGTCTGTGGTGGTCGGCTTGCTGCTCACCCTGGTTCAGGGCTCCTCTCCACATGTCGAAATGCCGGTGACGTGGCGCCTACCCGGCGTTGTCGAGCCTACCGCCGCAGGCGCGTGCACCTTTTCGAGCGTTCGACCCTCGGGACGACGGCCGGACCGCTGCTCGGGGCAGCGTTCCCGGCGGCACTCCCGGCAACCAGGACCCTGGCACGGCCATTCCCGGCATGCCGGGATACTGACAGCCTGCCCCGGCCCGGCCGCGTTCGCCTCCTGAACACCCGGCGAAGGACGGGCGGCAACACGGGTCACCCCCCGGGGCAGGCGGAGTATTCCGTACGTCTACAGTGGCGTGGTACGCGCAAGGACTTACCGGACCTTCACGTCCGGGACCGGGACTTGCTGGACTTAATCCTCTCCAGGGGTGTTTGTGACGGCCGTCGAATCCCGACCCGCAGGGGTCATCGGGACGAGCTCCGGACAGCGGCCGTTCGCGGCTCGTGTCATGGCGTTCGTGGCGCTGACCAAGCCACGCATCATCGAACTGCTGCTCATCACGACCGTTCCGGTGATGTTCCTGGCGGCGGGTGGCGTCCCCGATCTGTGGCTGGTGCTGACGACCGTCGTGGGCGGTTATCTGTCGGCGGGCGGTGCCAACGCGCTCAACATGTACATCGACCGCGACATCGACGCCCTGATGCACCGCACCGAGCAGCGTCCGCTGGTCACCGGCATGGTGTCGCCGCGCGAGGGGCTGATCTTCGGCATCACGCTCTCGGTGGTCTCCACCGTCTGGTTCGCGGTCCTGGTCAACACGCTCTCGGCGGCGCTGTCGCTGACGGCCATCCTCTTCTATGTCTTCGTGTACACGCTCGGCCTCAAGCGCCGCACCGCGCAGAACATCGTGTGGGGCGGCATCGCGGGCTGCATGCCGGTGTTCATCGGCTGGTCCGCGGTCACGAACTCCGTCTCGTGGGCCGCGCTGGTCCTCTTCCTGGTGATCTTCCTGTGGACGCCGCCGCACTACTGGCCGCTGTCGATGAAGGTCAAGGACGACTACGAGCGGGTGGGCGTGCCGATGCTGCCGGTCGTGGCCGGCAACCTGGTGGTCGCGCGGCAGATCGTCATCTACAGCTGGGCCATGGTGATCGTCTCGCTGGCCCTGTGGTGGCCGCTGGGCGAGACCTCCTGGCTGTACCCGGTGGCCGCGGTGCTGCTCGGCGCGATGTGGCTCAAGGAGGCGCACGGCCTGTACAGCCGGGCGAAGGCCGGGGTCAGCGGCGCGAAGCTCAAGGAGATGCGGCTGTTCCACTGGTCCATCACCTATCTGTCGCTGCTCTTCGTCGTCGTGGCCGTGGATCCTTTCCTTCACTGATTACCGACGGGTAGCATCTGCCTCATGGCTGAGACCGCGCAGAACACCGTGGAAGAGACTCCGAAGGCGGACCCGCGCGCCGAGCGCCGCACCGCCAGGCTGGCGAAGCAGATCGGTGCCTTCGCCAAGAGCCACGGCGGCGGCGCCGAGGCGAACATCGCCTACATCGGTGAGATCGGCGCCCGGATCGTCCTCGTCGGCGAGAACGGCGAATGGGGCGACCTGGTGGCCCCGACGTACGCCATGGCCGTCGCGGCCGTCGAGCGCGCCGGAGTCACCGTGCACGAGGACTTCGACGGCGAATTCGCCGCCAAGGTGCGCACCGGCCCGTACGAGTGGTCGCGGATGGCCGGAATCCAGATCGGCGGTCCCAGCAACACCTGACGCCCCGCCCGCCCGTTAGGGACCATGGGAAACGGTCCCGGCCGGCGGTGCGAGGAGTCAGTGATGCTGGAGCTGCCACCTTTGGTGGACGCGCACTGCCACGGGGTCGTCCCCGGGGAGCTGGGCCTCGGCTCGTTCGAGGCGCTCCTCACGGGGGCCGCCGCGCCCGGCACCACGCTCTTCGACAGTCCCGCCGGCTTCGCCGTCCGCCGCTGGTGCCCGCCCCTGCTGGGCCTGGAACCGCACTGCACCCCCGCGCACTACCTGGCGGGGCGCCGGGAGCTGGGCGCGTACGAGGCCACCCGGCTGCTGCTGCGCGGCACCGGGATCGGCGGCTATCTGGTGGACGCCGCGGTGGGAGCCGGAGCCCGGGACGGCGCCGCTGGTCCGGGGTCCGCCGCACTGCCCGCCGACCTCACCTCGCCCAAGGAACTGGGCGCGGCGGCCGCCGCCGCGGCGTACGAGATCGTCCGGCTGGAACCGCTGGCGCAGCAGGTCGCCGACACCTCGGGGACCGCGGGTGCGTTCCTCACCAATGTCGCCGAGGCGGTGCACGGAGCGGCACGGACGGCCGTCGCGTTCTCGGTGTCCGACACCTGTCCGCCCGGATTCCCGGCCGGGCCGCCCGACGCCGGCCTGGTACGGCGCGCGGCCGGCGCCTGGCTGGCGGGACGTACGGCCGGTGAACCGCTCGACGACCCGGTGCTGCTGCGCCATCTGGTGTGGAACGCCGTCGCGACCGGCCTGCCGCTGCAGATCCGCGGCCCGGCGGGCGCCGACCCGCTGCGGCTCACCGGGTTTCTGCGCGCCACCGCGGGTCTCGGCACCGATGTGGTGCTCTTACGGAGCTTCCCGAACCACCGGCCGGCCGCCCGGCTGGCGGCCGCGTTCGCGCACGTCCACACGGACATCGGCTCCGCGCCGGCGGCGCCGGCCCTGGCCGAGACACTGGAGCTGGCGCCCTTCGGCAAGGTGCTCTTCTCGACCGGGGCGTACGCGCTGCCCGAGCTGTACGTGACCGGGGCCCGGTTCTTCCGCGAGGCGCTGGAGCGGCTGGTCACCGACCGGGTGGCCGACAGGGCCTGGACGCCGTCCGACGCGCGGCGCGTCGCGGGCATGATCGCCGCGGGGAACGCGCGGCGGGTCTACGGGCTGGAGCGGCGCGCGGACCGCGCCGGGTCAGGCCGTGGACGCGAGCGCTGACCCGGACTGCGCCGGGCCCGGGATGCCGGGCTGTACCGACGGGCGTTCGCGCATCGACAGCACGACCCGCAGCACCCCGATCCAGATCAGCGCCGAACCGAGCATGTGCAGCCCGACCAGCACCTCCGGCAGGTGCGTGAAGTACTGCACATAGCCGATGACGCCCTGCGCCATCAGTACGACGAACAGGTCCCGGGTACGGGCCTTCGGCCCGGCCGGCGCGTCCACGGCGCGCAGCACGAACCACAGCGCGAGCGTGAGGGCCACCACGACCCAGGCGAGATCGGCGTGCAGCTGCGCGACGGTCTTCCAGTCGAGGTCGATCCGGTGCACCTTGGACGAGGCGCCGGGGTGCGGGCCCGCACCGCTCACGATCGTGCCGGCCGCGATCAGCGCCGCGCTCGCGGCGGTCAGCACCCAGGCCAGCTGCTGTACCGGCTTGCCGACCAGCGGGCGGGGCTCCGCATCGCCCTCACGGGCCCGCTGCCACATCAGGACCGCGACGGTGATGAGCGCGGTGCTGAGCAGGAAGTGGGTGGAGACGATGTACGGGTTGAGCTTGGTCAGCACGGTCAGGCCGCCCCACACCGCGTTGCCCATCACCACCCAGAACTGCGCCCAGCCCAGCCGGGTCAGGCTGCGCCGGTGCGGTTTCGCGCAGCGGGCGGCCACGATCGCCCAGCCGACGGCCGCGCTGAGCACGTACGTCAGCAGGCGGTTGGTGACTTCGATCGTGTGATTGATGCCCATCGCACGGGTGCCCAGCAGGCTGTCCCCGTTGCAGGTGGGCCAGGTCGGGCAGCCCAGCCCCGAACCGGTCAGCCGCACCGCGCCACCGGTGGCCACGATGACCACCGACATCACCAGGGCGGCCAGCGTCGCCCGGCGGACCGTCACGGCGGACGGAGTCCAGCGCTGGTCGAGATAGGCGAGCGGATTACGGGCGACTTCGGGCAACTTCGGCACGCGCCCATCGTAAGCGGCGGCTTGTGCAACTTTTCACGAGGGGGTCGGGAGGCGCCGGGCACACTTAACATCGAGCGGAGGATCCGCGACTGGGGGAAATATGACAACCGACAAGAGCGGTTCGGTCAACCGGCGGAGAATGCTCTACGGGGGCGCCGCGGTGGTCGCGGGAGCGGGCATCGCGGGATACGCGAGCGGGGAGTGGAACGCCCCCGCGGCGGCGTCGGAGAACTCCGACCATCCCGGTGTGGCGGACGTCATGGCGGACTTCGGGGCCAAGGGCGACGGCAGGACGGACGACAGCGCGGCCTTCGCCGCCGCGTACGCCTACGCCGAGTCACGGATCTCGAACGGTGTGGGGCACACCGTGATCGACGTGCCGCCGGGGGTGTACCTGATCACGAAGCCGGGTGCGCTGCTCGCCGGTGACAAGGCGGACAAGCGCGCGAGCGGCCTGCGATTCCGCGGCGGCGGGATGCGGATCAGCGAGATCGTCTTCGCGCCGAAGTCGCCCAAGGACGCCTACCTGTGCCGCAACAACAACATGTGGAGCAACATCTCGTTCGAGGGCCTGCGCTTCACCTCGGGCACGCCCGGCGCCTCGTTCTTCTCCTCGTACTCCACCGGCTGGGCCCAGAACTACCGCTTCTCCGAATGCGAGTGGATGGGGGAGTGGGAGTACGGCCTCGCCCTGGACGGCAGCAACAACAACTCGGAGATGCGCTGGGAGGCCTGCCGGGTGGGCGGCGCCTACCGCAAGGCGTTCCTGTACTCCGGGCTCTCCCAGCGGTCGGAGAAGCGCGAGCAGCAGGACCAGTTCCTCAACTACTGGTTCACCGACATGACGGTCACCTACGAGTGGGGCAACTTCCTGGAGTTCCCCTACGGCGGCTCGATCACCTGCCGCAGCGGCAGCTACATCATCACCGGCCGCCGCCCCACGCCGCACCCGGAGTACGGGTTCGAGAGCGCCTTCTTCCGCTTCCCGCGCGCCTCGCACTTCGACTCCGTGCAGCGCTTCCACGCCGAGGACATCCGCTTCGAGATACGCGACCCCTCGGTCGTGGTCATCGACTGCGAGTGGAGCAGCGGCACGGTGCACTTCAACGACTGCGACGACACGTCCCAGTCGTACAAGCAGTACTCCGACGGCCTCACCGCGCACCGCTACAACATCGGCGCGAGCGGCCCGCTGGTGCGGTACGACATGTGCCAGCTCTCCGGGGCCCACCAGTACCGGCCCGCCGCGGGTGCGCAGCTGCCGACCAGCGTCCGTTACGACATGTGCCGGATCGTCGACCACCCGGCCGACGCGTTCGTCGCCGCGGGCTCGCACGACAAGAAGTTCGCCCGCTTCGTCGACTGCATCATGCCGGGCTGAACGGGCTCCGGACGGGGGCGGCGCCGGCCCCCGTCACTCCCACTTGAAGAAGCGCGCCGCCGCGCCGAGCCCCACGACCGCCCAGGCCAGCAGGATCGCGAGATTGCCCCAGGGCATGCCCGCGCCGTCCCGCAGCACGTCCCGCAGCCCGTCGGACAGGGCGGAGACCGGCAGCAGCGCCAGCACGTCCTGCGCCGGGCCGGGGAACTTGTCCAGCGGCACGATGATCCCGCCGCCGACCAGCAGCAGCAGGAAGACGAGGTTCGCGGCGGCGAGCGTCGCCTCCGCCTTGAGCGTGCCGGCCATCAGCAGGCCGAGCCCGGAGAAGGCGGCGGTGCCCAGCACGAGCAGCAGCACCACGAAGAGCGGGTTTCCGTGCGGCGACCAGCCCAGCGCGAACGCGATCGCCGTCAGCAGCACGATCTGCAGCACCTCGGTGACCAGCACCGAGCCGGTCTTCGCGGTCATCAGCGCCCAGCGCGGCAGCGGCGAGGCGCCGAGCCGCTTCAGCACGCCGTAGCGGCGCTCGAAGCCGGTCGCGATGGCCTGGCCGGTGAACGCGGTGGACAGCACGGCGAGCGCCAGGATGCCGGGAGCCAGGAAGTCGACGGCCTTGCCGGTACCCGTGTCGACGATCGAGACGGCGCTGAACAGGACGAGCAGCAGGGCCGGGATCACGACGGTCAGCAGCAGCTGCTCACCGTTGCGCAGCAGCATCTTCGTCTCGAACGCCGTCTGCGCGCCGATCATGCGGGACAGCGGCGCCGCGCCCGGGTCGGGAACGAATGTTCCGCCCGCTCCGGATGCCGTGTCCGCTGCCGTGTTCTCTGCCGTCGTCACGCCCGCAGCTCCTTGCCGGTCAGATCGAGGAAAACGTCCTCAAGGGTGCGGCGCTCGACCGCCAGCCGGTCCGGCATGACGCCGTGCTGCGCGCACCAGGAGGTGACGGTGGCGAGCAGCTGGGGATCGACGGCGCCCTCGATCCGGTAGCTGCCCTGCGTCAGCTCGGCCGCCGCGGTGCCGTCCGGCAGCGCCTTGAGCAGCGAGACGAGGTCGAGGCCGGGGCGGCCGGTGAAGCGCAGGGTGTTCTCGGCGCCGCCCCGGCACAGCTCCTCGGGCGTGCCGTGGGCGATGGACCGGCCGTGGTCGATGATCACGACCTGGTCGGCGAGCTGTTCCGCCTCGTCCATGAAGTGGGTGGTGAGGACGACGGTCACCCCGTCGGCGCGCAGCTCCCGTACGAGGTCCCAGGTGGCGCGGCGGGCCTGCGGGTCGAGGCCGGCGGTGGGCTCGTCGAGGAAGACCAGTTCCGGCCGGCCGACGACGGCCATGGCGAGTGCGAGCCGCTGCTGCTGCCCGCCGGACAGCCGGCGGTACGGGGTGCGGCCGCAGGACTCCAGGCCGAGCCGCTCGATGAGCAGCGCGGGATCCACCGGGCGGGCGTGCAGCGCGGCGGTGTGCCGCAGCATCTCCTCGGCGCGCGCCCCGGGGTACACGCCCCCGGACTGCAGCATCACTCCGATGCGCGGCCGCAGCGCGGCGCCCTGGGTGGCCGGGTCGAGGCCCAGCACCCGGACGCTCCCGGCGTCGGCGCGCCGGTAGCCCTCACAGGTTTCGACGGTGGTGGTCTTGCCCGCGCCGTTCGGCCCGAGCACGGCGGTCACCGAGCCGGCCGGCACCGTCAGGTCCAGACCGTCCACCGCGGACTTGTCTCCGTACCGCTTGACCAGGCCGGCGATCTCGACCGCCGGTGACTGACTGGTGCTGCCGCTTCGCATGCCTGTGAGTCTAAGGAGCGCCGGTCGGTGCCCAGAACCCGCCCGGGGCGGGACGCCCGGCGGCCGGACGGAAAGCGCGGAGAAAAGATCTTGATTCAGCAATTCCGCAGGTAAACTTAGGTTTACCTAAGTGACGAACTCCACCGGGAGTGGAATCCGGCATGGGTTGCCGGGGCCTGATGAATTACGCAACAATGAAGTTGTGAAAAACGTCGGCGCGGCCCAGGAGGAGCAGACGACCGGGGAGCGGAGTACCCGCAACCGGGTCGCCCGGTCCATCCTGGACCACGGTCCTTCGACCACCGCCGACCTGGCGGAGCGGCTGGGCCTCACCCAGGCCGCCGTCCGCCGCCATCTGGACCACCTCGTCGCGGAGAACATCGTCGAGCCGCGTGAGCAGCGGGTCTACGGGGCACGCACCCGAGGACGCCCCGCCAAGGTCTTCTCGCTCACCGACTGCGGGCGCGACGCCTTCGACCAGGCCTACGACCAGATCGCGGCCGACGCGCTGCGCTGGATCGCGCAGTCCGCCGGTGGCGGGGAGCTGGGCGATGCCGCGGTCACCGCGTTCGCCCGGGCCCGGGTCGCCAAGCAGGCGGACCGCTACCGTGCCGCCGTCGACGCGGCGGACCCCGCCCAGCGCACCCAGGCGCTCGCCAAGGCCTTGAGTGAGGACGGGTACGCTGCTACCACCCGCAGTGCGTCGGCCGTCTCCGGCGCGCGGGAGCCCGCCGGCGAGCAGCTGTGCCAGCACCACTGCCCGGTGGCGCACATCGCCGAGGAGTTCCCGCAGCTGTGCGAGGCGGAGGCCGAGGTCTTCTCCCACGTGCTGGGAACCCACGTCCAGCGGCTGGCCACCATCGCCCACGGCGACGGCGTCTGCACGACGTACATCCCGCAGCACCCGCAACACCAGCAGAGACAGCAGGCCGGTACCGCAGTGAATACCGATACCGCAGTGAACAACGCATCCGCCAGTACGGCCGGGAGGAACCCCGCATGACTGCTCCCACGGAGACCACGCACCCGGAACTCGATGGGCTGGGCACGTACGAGTTCGGCTGGTCCGACTCGGACGACGCCGGCACCAACGCCCGGCGTGGAATCAACGAGGATGTCGTGCGCGACATCTCCGCGAAGAAATCCGAGCCGGAGTGGATGCTGAAGCTGCGGCTCAAGGGTCTGAAACTGTTCGGCAAGAAGCCCATGCCGACCTGGGGCTCGGACCTCAGCGGCATTGATTTCGACAACATCAAGTATTTCGTGCGCTCCACCGAGAAGCAGGCCGCTTCCTGGGAGGATCTGCCCGAGGACATCAAGAACACCTATGACCGGCTGGGCATCCCGGAGGCCGAGAAGCAGCGTCTCGTCGCCGGTGTCGCCGCCCAGTACGAGTCCGAGGTCGTCTACCACCAGATCCGTGAGGACCTGGAGGAGCAGGGCGTCATCTTCCTCGACACCGACACGGCGCTGAAGCAGTACCCGGAGATGTTCCAGGAGTACTTCGGCACCGTCATCCCGGTGGGCGACAACAAGTTCGCCTCGCTGAACTCGGCCGTGTGGTCCGGCGGATCGTTCATCTACGTCCCCAAGGGCGTCCACGTCGACATCCCGCTGCAGGCCTACTTCCGTATCAACACGGAGAACATGGGCCAGTTCGAGCGGACGCTGATCATCGTCGACGAGGACGCCTACGTCCACTACGTCGAGGGCTGCACCGCGCCGATCTACTCCTCGGACTCGCTGCACAGCGCCGTGGTCGAGATCATCGTGAAGAAGGGCGGCCGCTGCCGCTACACGACCATCCAGAACTGGTCGAACAACGTCTACAACCTGGTCACCAAGCGCGCGGTCGCCTACGAGGGCGCCACGATGGAGTGGGTCGACGGCAACATCGGCTCCAAGGTGACCATGAAGTACCCGGCCGTCTACCTGATGGGCGAGCACGCCAAGGGCGAGACCCTGTCCATCGCCTTCGCGGGCGAGGGCCAGCACCAGGACGCCGGCGCGAAGATGGTGCACATGGCGCCGAACACGTCGTCCAACATCGTCTCCAAGTCCGTGGCGCGCGGCGGCGGCCGTACCTCCTACCGCGGTCTCATCGAGATCGGCGAGGGCGCGGCCGGAGCCAAGTCCAACGTGCTCTGTGACGCCCTGCTCGTCGACACGATCTCCCGCTCGGACACGTACCCGTACGTGGACGTCCGTGAGGACGATGTCTCCATGGGCCACGAGGCGACCGTCTCCAAGGTCTCCGACGACCAGCTCTTCTACCTGATGAGCCGCGGTATGACGGAGTTCGAGGCGATGGCGATGATCGTGCGCGGCTTCGTCGAGCCGATCGCGCGTGAGCTGCCGATGGAGTACGCGCTGGAGCTGAACCGCCTGATCGAGCTGCAGATGGAAGGCTCCGTCGGCTAGTACGACGTCCCCGTCCGGGTGCGCCCGCGCACCCGGACGGACCGACGGCCTGCCCACCGGCGACGCGACGACGTTCCTCCAGAAAGAGAGCAGTACGACAAGCCATGGCTGACAACATCCCTGCCGGCAGCACCACCGAAGGTGCCATCACGGTGGGTCACCCCGCCGATGCCCGGGTCAGCGCCGCGCCGTCCTACGACGTGGCCGACTTCCCGGTGCCGCACGGTCGCGAGGAGGAGTGGCGTTTCACTCCCCTGGAGCGGCTGCGCGGCCTGCACGACGGCACCGCGAAGGCGAACGGCGGCCTCCGGGTCGACGTGACCGCCCCCGAGGGCGTCACCGTCGAGACGGTGGACCGCACCGACGCCCGCGTCGGCAAGGCCGGCAAGCCCGCGGACCGGGTCGTGGCCCAGGCGTTCAGCTCCTTCGAGAAGGCCTCGGTCGTCTCGATCCCCAAGGACCTCGTGCTCACCGAGCCGGTCCGGATCGCCGTGCACGGCGAAGGCGGCACCGCCTACGGCCACCAGATCATCGAGATCGGTGCCTTCGCCGAGGCCGTCGTGGTCATCGACCACACCGGTGACGCCACGCTCGCCGCCAACGTCGAGTACCTGATCGGCGACGGCGCCAAGCTCACCGTCGTCTCGGTCCAGGACTGGGACGACAGCGCGGTGCACGTCGCCCAGCACACCGCGCTGGTCGGCCGCGACGCCCGGTTCAAGTCCGTGATCGTCACCTTCGGCGGCGACCTGGTCCGGCTGCACCCGCGGGTCGTCTACGGCGCCCCGGGCGGCGACGCCGAGCTGTTCGGCCTGTACTTCACCGACGAGGGCCAGCACCAGGAGCACCGGCTCTTCATCGACCACGACACGCCGCACTGCCGCAGCAACGTCACGTACAAGGGCGCGCTGCAGGGCAAGGACGCGCACGCGATCTGGATCGGCGACGTCCTCATCCGCGCCGCCGCCGAGGGCACCGACACCTACGAGCTCAACCGCAACCTGATCCTCACGGACGGCGCGCGGGTCGACTCGGTCCCGAACCTGGAGATCGAGACCGGCGAGATCGCCGGTGCCGGCCACGCCTCCGCGACCGGCCGCTTCGACGACGAGCAGCTCTTCTACCTCATGTCCCGCGGCATCCCGACGATCGAGGCCCGCCGGCTGGTCGTGCGCGGCTTCTTCGGCGAGCTGGTCCAGCAGATCGGTCTGCCCGACCTCGAAGAGCGCCTGATGGCGAAGATCGACGCGGAGCTGGAGGCGTCCGTCTGATGACCACGGCTCAAGGTGCCCAAGGTTTCGTCGTCGCCTGCTCGCTGAGCGAGCTGGAGGACGACACGCCCAAGCGCGTCGAAATCGACAGCACACCGGTATCCCTGGTGCGCACCGCGGGCGAGGTGTTCGCGATCAACGACATCTGCTCGCACGCGAACGTCTCCCTCTCGGAGGGCGAGGTCGAGGACTGTCAGATCGAGTGCTGGCTGCACGGCTCCAGCTTCGACCTGCGCACCGGCAAGCCGTCCGGGCTGCCGGCCACGCGGCCCGTACCCGTATACCCCGTAAAGATCATCGGCGACGACGTGCTCGTCTCCGTCACCCAGGAGTCCTGAGGCACCCATGGCAACGCTTGAGATCCACGACCTGCACGTCTCCGTCGAGGCCGAGAACGGCCCCCGCGAGATCCTCCGCGGCGTCGACCTGACCGTGAAGCAGGGCGAGACGCACGCCATCATGGGCCCCAACGGCTCCGGCAAGTCGACCCTGGCCTACTCGGTGGCCGGCCACCCGAAGTACACGATCACCAGCGGCACCGTCACGCTCGACGGCGAGGACATCCTCGCGATGACCGTCGACGAGCGCGCCCGCGCCGGCCTGTTCCTCGCCATGCAGTACCCGGTCGAGGTCCCCGGAGTCTCGGTCTCCAACTTCCTGCGCACCTCGGCCACCGCGATCCGCGGCGAAGCTCCCAAGCTCCGCACCTGGGTCAAGGAGGTCAAGTCCGCGATGGAGCAGCTCCAGATGGACCCGGCCTTCGCCGAGCGCAACGTCAACGAGGGCTTCTCCGGCGGTGAGAAGAAGCGCCACGAGATCCTTCAGCTGGAGCTTCTCAAGCCGAAGATCGCGATCCTCGACGAGACGGACTCCGGTCTGGACGTCGACGCGCTGCGCCAGGTCTCCGAGGGCGTCAACCGCGTCCGCGAGACCGGCGAGGTCGGCACGCTGCTGATCACCCACTACACCCGCATCCTGCGCTACATCAAGCCCGACTTCGTTCACGTCTTCTCGAACGGCCGCATCGCCGAGTCCGGCGGCGCCGAGCTGGCCGACAAGCTGGAGAACGAGGGCTACGAGGCATACAGCACGAAGGGCGGCGCTTCCGCGTGACACCACTGCATGGCCTCCTCGACACCGAGGCGATCCGCAAGGACTTCCCGATCCTGGACCGCATGGTCCACGACGGCAAGAAGATCGTGTACCTGGACAACGCTGCGACCTCGCAGAAGCCGCGCCAGGTGCTCGACGCGCTGAACGCGTACTACGAGCAGCACAACGCCAACGTCCACCGTGGCGTGCATGTGCTCGCCGAGGAGGCCACGGCGCTCTACGAAGGCGCGCGCGACAAGGTCGCCGCGTTCATCAACGCGCCGAGCCGTGACGAGGTGATCTTCACCAAGAACGCCTCGGAGTCACTCAACCTCGTGGCGAACATGCTGGGCTGGGCCGACGAGCCCTACCGGGTGGACCGCGAGACCGAGATAGTGATCACGGAGATGGAGCACCACTCCAACATCGTTCCGTGGCAGCTGCTCTCGCAGCGCACCGGCGCGAAGCTGAAGTGGTTCGGGCTGACCGACGACGGCCGGCTCGACCTCTCCAACATCGACCAGGTGATCACCGAGAAGACGAAGATCGTCTCGTTCACCCTGGTCTCCAACATCATGGGCACCATCAACCCGGTCGACGCGATCGTCCGGCGTGCCCAGGACGTCGGCGCGCTGGTCCTCATCGACGCCTCGCAGGCCGCGCCGCACATGCCGCTCGACGTGCAGGCGCTCGGCGCCGACTTCGTGGCCTTCACCGGCCACAAGATGTGCGGCCCGACCGGCATCGGCGTGCTGTGGGGCCGCCAGGAGCTGCTCGAGGACCTGCCGCCGTTCCTCGGCGGCGGCGAGATGATCGAAACCGTCTCGATGCAGTCCTCCACGTACGCCCCGGCGCCGCACAAGTTCGAGGCGGGTACGCCCCCGATCGCCCAGGCCGTCGGCCTCGGCGCGGCCGTGGACTACCTCAACGCCATCGGCATGGACAAGATCTGGGCCCATGAGCACGCCATCACCGAATACGCGGTGCAGCGCCTGCTGGAGGTCCCGGACCTGCGGATCATCGGTCCGACGACGGCCGAGGACCGGGGCGCCGCGATCTCCTTCGTGCTGGGGGACATCCACCCGCACGATGTGGGCCAGGTACTGGACGAACAGGGCATCGCGGTCCGCGTCGGACACCACTGCGCACGCCCGGTCTGCCTGCGCTACGGAATTCCGGCGACCACGCGGGCGTCGTTCTATCTGTACTCCACCCCCGCGGAGGTCGACGCCCTCGTCGAGGGACTGGAGCACGTACGGAACTTCTTCGGGTGAGGGCTGACTGGTGAAGCTGGATTCGATGTACCAGGAAGTGATCCTGGACCACTACAAGCACCCGCACGGGCGTGGCCTGCGCGACGGCGACGCCGAGGTGCACCACGTCAATCCGACGTGCGGCGACGAGATCACGCTGCGGGTGAAGCTCGACGGCTCGAAGATCGTGGACGTCTCCTACGAGGGCCAGGGCTGCTCGATCAGCCAGGCCAGCGCCTCGGTGATGAACGAGCTGGTGGTCGGGCGCGAGCTGGACGAGGCGATGAAGGTCCAGGAGGTCTTCCTGGAACTGATGCAGTCCAAGGGCAAGCTGGAGCCGGACGACGCGATGGAGGAGGTGCTGGAGGACGCTGTCGCGTTCGCCGGCGTCTCCAAGTACCCGGCGCGCGTGAAGTGCGCCCTGCTGAGCTGGATGGCGTGGAAGGACGCGACCGCACAGGCGCTGTCCGAAAGGGAGTCAGCATGACCGACAACGCAGAAGTGGCCGAGGCCGCGGTCGAGACCGCGTCCGTAGTCACCACCAAGCCGGCCTCCGAGGAGGAGGTCCGCGAGGCGCTGTACGACGTCGTCGACCCCGAGCTGGGCATCGACGTCGTCAACCTGGGCCTGATCTACGGCATCCACATCGACGACTCGAACGTCGCGACGCTGGACATGACGCTGACCTCGGCGGCCTGCCCGCTGACCGACGTCATCGAGGACCAGGCGCGTTCGGCGACGGACGGACTCGTCGCCGACCTCAAGATCAACTGGGTCTGGATGCCGCCGTGGGGCCCGGACAAGATCAGCGACGACGGTCGCGAGCAGCTGCGGGCGCTCGGCTTCAACATCGGCTGAGCACGCAGCGCTGCACCCGCACCGCCCGCACCACCGGACGGCCCGCACGCCTCGCGCGTGCGGGCCGTCCGCCGTTGTTCGCCGGATGTATGCCCTGCGGGTGTCCCTCGTTGGCGGCTGTGCCCGAGGGTTTGCCACGACATCAGCGACGTCGAAGGGCACTCCTCGTGCAGCCTTACGTTTCCCCGTCCGTCCGCAGGGCCGGTCTGGCCGCGGGTGCGGCTCTCGCCCTGGGCGCCATGGGCCTCGCCGCTCCCGCCCACGCGCACGCCGCGAGCTACGGCACCCCGGTCATCACGCTGTCCGCCACGTACCTGTCGGGCGCCGTCGGCGCGACCGGCGACCCGGTGGTCACGGCGACGGTCTCGCAGAGCGGCGCCGACGCCTCGGCGCTCACGGTGGCCGCCTCGGCCAGCTCGAAGTCCGCCGTCGCGGGCACGGGCGACGTCACGGTGACGGGGACCGGCGGGGCCCGCCGGGTCGCGGTGGCCGCGCACGGCTCCGGCTACACCGATCTGACGCTGAAGGTCACCGGTCTCGGCGGCAAGACCGCGACCAAGACGCTGCACTACGCGGCCTCGCCGGCGGTCCAGTTCGCCGCGGACTCCCGCTACTTCACCGGTTCGAGCGACGCCTCGGCCGCGGTGGACGTCGGCGGCGGCTACGCCGTCGTGGCCGATGACGAGTCCAACACGCTGCGGCTGTACGACCGCGCCGCGTCCGGCGCGCCGGTGCGCACCTGGGACTTCAGCTCCTCGCTCGGGGTCTCCAAGGAGATCGACATCGAGGCGGCGGCCCGGGTCGGCAACACGATCTACTGGACCGGCTCGCTGGGCAACAACAAGGACGGCGAGATCAAGGCCGACCGCGCCACGCTGTTCACCACGACGGTGACCGGCTCGGGCGCCGGCACCCAGCTCGCGCTGGGCGGCAAGTACAAGAACCTGCGCGCCGACCTGATCGCCTGGGACAAGGCCAACGGCAACCACTACGGCTTCGCGGCCGGCGCCGCCTCCGGCGAGGTGCCCAAGCAGATCGACGGGTTCAACGTCGAGGGCCTGGAGTTCGCGCCCGGCAGCACCACCACCGCGTACATCGGCTTCCGTGCCCCGCTGGCCCCGCACGTGCCGGGCGGCAAGGCGCTGATCGTGCCGGTCACCAACATCGACAAGGTGATCACCGGCACCAAGGCCGCCTTCGGCGCCCCGATCGAGCTCGACCTGGGCGGCCTCAGCATCCGCGACATCCGCAAGAACGCCGCCGACCAGTATCTGATCGTGGCCGGCTCCTGGGCCGCCGACGACAACAGCGACCCGTACGCGCTGTACTCGTGGGACGGCGTCCCGGGCCACGCCCCGGTCCAGCGCGTGCAGTTGCCGACCACCGACGCGGGCGGCTGGGAGGCCGTCGTGGACGTCCCGGACCTGACCGTGCCGGGCGCCCGCGCGCAGCTCGTCACCGACGACGGCTCGGCCGACCTGTACGGCGACGGCACCGAGGCCAAGGACCTCACGCACCCGGAGTGGAAGAAGTCCCGCGCGACCTGGTTCACCGTGAGCTGACCCGGCGGAACGGCGCCCATGTGTACGGGCGTACGCATCGTTGCGTACGCTTGTACACATGGGCTACATCATGCTGGGCGGCGCCATCCTCGCCGAGATACTCGGCACCACCGCGATGAAGTACAGCGAGGGCTTCAGCAGGCTGTGGCCGTCGGCGATCACGATCACCGGCTACGTCATCGCCTTCACGCTGCTCGCGCAGACCCTGAAGACGATCGAGGTCGGCACCGCGTACGCGATCTGGGCGGGCGTCGGCACCGCGACCATCGCGGCGATCGGGATGGTCTTCATGGGGGAGACGGCGAACGCCGCGAAGGTCCTCGGGGTGCTGCTGGTGATCGCGGGCGTCATCGTGCTCAACCTCGGCGGGTCGCACTGATGGCCCGCCGCTACGACCCCGACCGGCGCCGCCGCATCATCGACGCCGCGATCCGGGTGGTCGGCGAACGCGGCATCGCCGGGCTCAGCCACCGCTCGGTCGCCGCCGAGGCGGACGTCCCCCTCGGCTCGACCACGTACCACTTCGCGACCCTCGACGACCTGCTCGTCGCCGCCCTCCGCCAGTCCAACGAGGGCTTCGCCCAGTCCATCAGGGACAGCCCGCTGTTCGCGGCACCGGACCCGGGATCAGAAGCCGGACCGGGATCGGGAGCCGGGCCTGGATCAGGAGCCGGGCCTGCCACGTCGGCCGCTCTCGCGAACGAGCTGTCCCGGCTGCTGGAGGTGTGGCTCTCCGGCGACCGGACCCTGATCGAGCTGGACTACGACCTCTACCTCGCCGCCCTGCGCCGCGAGGCGGTCCGCCCCATCGCGGCGGAATGGGTCGACCAGGCCACCGCCCTGCTCGCCACCCACACCGACCCGGCCACCGCCCGCGCCCTGATCGCCCTCATCGACGGCATCTGCCTCCAGGTCCTCCTGACCGGAGGCACCTACGACCGCGCCTACGCCCGCGAAATGTTCACCCGCCTGCTCGGCTGACGCACGGGCCGGCGCCTTGCGCCCTGAAAGGCGTGACGGACCGCCTTCGCGCAGCCCCCGGCCACGACGCCTCCGGCGGAATCCCCGTTCCGCATGCCGGGCCGGTTGGGCATCGGGCGTGACCAGCGGCTAGCGTGCGAGGCATGACTGACACGACCGCTTCGACCGTTAACCGCTCCACCGGCGCCGTTGCCGCCGGCCTTGCCACCATCGCCGATGACGGCACGGTCCTGGACACCTGGTACCCCGCCCCCGAGCTCGTCGCCGACCCCGGTCCGGCCGGCACCGAGCGGCTGACCGCCGAGCGCGCCGCCGAGCTGCTGGGCGCCGCCGCGCCGAAGGCGCTCGGACCGGACCCGCGCCGCGGGGTGGAGGTCGTCGCCGTACGTACCGTCATCGCCTCGACCGACGACAAGCCGCTCGACGCGCACGACGCCTACCTGCGCCTGCACCTGCTCAGCCACCGTCTGGTGCGCCCCAACGGGCAGAACCTGGAAGGCCTGTTCGGGCTGCTCGCCAATGTCGCCTGGACCTCCATCGGCCCGGTACCGATCGCCGGGATCGAGGCCGCGCGCCTCGCCGCCCGCGGTGAGGGCCTGCACCTGTCCGTCTACGGCGTCGACAAGTTCCCGCGTATGACGGACTACGTCACCCCCGCCGGCGTCCGTATCGCCGACGCCGACCGCGTCCGCCTCGGCGCGCACCTCGCCGCGGGCACCACCGTCATGCACGAGGGCTTCTGCAACTTCAACGCCGGAACGCTCGGCACCTCCATGGTCGAGGGCCGGATCTCGCAGGGCGTCGTCATCGGCGACGGTTCCGACATCGGCGGCGGCGCGTCGATCATGGGCACCCTCTCCGGCGGCGGCAAGGAGGTCGTCTCCATCGGCGAGCGCTGCCTGCTCGGCGCCGAGTCGGGCATCGGCATCGCGCTCGGCGACGACTGCATCGTCGAGGCCGGCCTCTACGTCACCGCCGGCACCCGCGTCACGCTCCCGGACGGCCGGATCGTCAAGGCCCTGGAGCTCTCCGGCGCCGACAACATCCTCTTCCGCCGCAACTCCACCACCGGCACGGTCGAGGTCCTGCAGCGCACCGGCTCGTGGGGCGGCCTCAACGAGCTGCTGCACAGCCACAACTGACGCACCGGAACAACGGAACAGCGCGACGGCCGGCCCCTTCACGACAGGGGCCGGCCGTTCTGCATGCTCTTTCAGTTGTAGATGTTGTCGGCGTACCGGGGGCCGTAGTAGACCTCCAGGTCCGCCAGCTCCTCGTCCTTGCGTTCCAGGCTCTTCGCGATCCGGGCCCGGGACGGCGCCGCGTCCGGGTTCCAGGCCTCGTGCTTCCAGAGCGCGGAGCGCAGCAGCGCCTTCGAGCAGTGGTAGAAGACCTCTTCGATGTCGACGACGAGCGCGAACTGCGGGCGGTGGCCCTTCACGATCATGTCGTCGAAGAACGCGGCGTCACGCACCAGCCGGGCGCGGCCGTTGATGCGGAGCGTGTCGCCGCGCCCCGGGATCAGATAGATCAGGCCGACGTGCGGGTTGGCCAGGATGTTGTGGAAGCCGTCGGCCCTGCGGTTCCCCGACCGCTCCGGAAGGGCGATCGTGGTGTCGTCGAGGACCAGCGTGAACCCGGCGGGGTCGCCCTTGGGGGAGACGTCGCAGTTGCCGTCCGCGTCCGAGGTGGCGACCAGGCAGAAGGGCGAGGCGGCCAGCCACGCCCTGTCGTGCTCGTGCAGGCCCGGCCGCTCCTTCGTCGCGTCCCGCCGCGACGGCTCCCCGAGCAGTTCCCGCAGTTCCGCCGCCGAAGTGATCTCCCGCATCTCCAACGCCCCCTGTGAGTCCCGTCGAGGAACCCCCACGCTACCGGAGCACTCGGCGACGAGAAGGGCGCGGGACGCCCGCCGATACCGGCGGGCGTCCCGGTCCTCATGCCGCTACGGGCACGCACATGCCGCTACGGGCGGATGCGGACGACCTGCGGGTCGTGGTCGCTCGCCTGGTCGGCGAACTCGGAGTTGATGTGGACGACGTCGTAGTCGGGCGAGCCGAGGGAGGGGCTGACGAGGATGTGGTCCAGCACCTGCGAGTTGCCCTGGAAGACGTACGAGTAGCGCTCGCTGGGACGCAGCGTCAGGACGAGGTCCTTCAGTGCGCGGCCCTCGGTGAGCCGCAGGCCGGCGGCGGAGAACTCGTAGTCGTTGATGTCACCGAGGACGACGACGCGGGCGTCCTTCTGGACCGCCTGGATCTGCCGTACGAAGGTGTTGACCTGGACGGACTGCTGCAGGCGCTTGGTCTCGGAGCTGCGCACCACCGGCTGGGTGCGGCTGGTCAGCGGGTTGTCGCCGCCCTTGGAGGCGAAGTGGTTGGCGATGACGATGACGGGCTTGCCGCGGAAGGTGAACTCACCGGCGAGCGGCTTGCGGCTGTCGGCCCAGGCGCTGTCGCCGGGGGCGATACGGCCGGGGGAGACGCTGAGCGCGGCCTTGCCGTGGTTGCTGGAGACCCAGACGGGGGTGGTGGCGTCGCCGCCGGGCCGGTCGGTGAAGGAGACCCGCGCCGGGTTGTAGAGGAACGCCTGGCGGATGTTGCCGCCGGGCTCGCCGCCGTCGGTCCCGTTCGTCGGGTCGATGGAGCGCCACTGGTAGCGCGGGCCGCCGGCGGCGACGATCGCGTCGATGAACTTGTTCACCGTCTGGTCGGCGGCGACCGTACCGTCGTTGACGGCGCCGTTGTTGTCCTGGATCTCCTCCAGGGCGACGATGTCGGGCGAGGCGAGGTGCGTGACGACGCCGACGGCGAGCCGGTCGAACTTGGTCTGCGGGTCGGACGGGTCCAGGTTCTCGACGTTGTACGTCGCGACCGCCAGCTCGTCCTTCTTCTGCTTGCGGGTGGTCTCCGGCTGCAGACCGCCGGAGGTGACCGTGCCGATGGTGCGCGCGGTGAGGGTGTAGCCGCCGAACTGGTTGAAGTCCAGCGGGCCTTCGGTGGTGCCGGTGAGCACATCGCCGACGTTCGCGGTCGGGAAGGGCTGCTGGGCGAGCGGGATCAGCGACTGGATCTGCAGCCGGCCGGAGTTCTGGTTCGCGTAGCCGCCGTAGACGGTGCCGCCGCGCGGGGTCGGGTTCTCCTTGGGTCTGACCGTCACCCACAGCTCGGAGTACGGGTCGGTGGCGCCGACCACGCGCGTGTCGGCGACCTGGACGTTCATCCCTTCCAGGGATTCGTACAGGTCCAGGGCGTACGTCGCGGGCCGCAGCGGCAGCGCCTCGATGCTGTTGGCGGCCGCCGCGTCGCCGGCCGGGGCGTACGCGGCGGGGACGTTGGCGCTGTTCAGCACCACCGGGGCGGGCAGCGCGTTGCCGGCGGAGACGACGGTCACCACCGGCTTGGTGATCTCGGTGACGGACTGGTCGCCGATGGTCTTGCCGCCCGGGTAGTACTCGCTGACCGTGCCGGAGACCGTCACCGAGTCACCGACCGCCACCGTGGGGTTGGAGCTGGTGAAGACGAAGACGCCTTCGCTGGTCGCCGGGTCCGCGTCCGGCGTCGGGTCCTGCATCCAGAAGCCCTTGGAGGAGCCGTAGGCGCGGACGCCGGTGACGATGCCGGGCACCGAGGTCACGGCCTGGCCGGACAGCGGGGACAGCCGGGTGGCGCCCTGGAGGTCGTGAATGCGCACGCCGTCGGCGGCGGTCGTGTTCGCGGTCGCGGACTGCGGCATGGCCAGCAGTCCGGCCGCGAGCGCGGCGGTGGCTATGGCGCCGATGGAGCGAGGGGTGGTCAACGTGGCCTCCGTGAGGGATACGGGCGAGCGCGTCACTGAGTGCGATCAACGGTCTCCGGTATGAGTTCTACGCGCGTCAATTTCCTTGTACGGCAGGTGTGTTGTCAAGAGCCCGACAACGGACGAAAAGCGAACGAACCTTGACCGGAAGGTGAACCGGACGTGCCGCGTGCCGACGCGTCTAGGCTGGGTTCGCGCTGCCCCACTGGCGCGGCGCCGTCACCCCCCACCGCTGTTGAGGAGAACCCCGCCATGGCCGCTGACCGCCTCGCCCTGCCGCCGGTGCGGCTGCTTCCCGAGGACGAGCTGGCACGCCTCGCGCTCGCCGTACCGCTGCTGGAGCGCGCGGTCCGGCTGGCCCGCTGGGCCGGTCCCGGCACCCGGGTCGACGTCATGGGCGAGCTGACCGCGGACGACCGGCTGCGCGCCGCGGCCGAACTCGGCCTCACCGCCGACCAGGACGGGCTGGCCGAGACCTCGCAGGCCTGGGGCATCGCCATCGACACCGGCATGGTCGAGCTGGAGATCGACGAGGCCGCCGGTGAGGCCACCGAGCCCGGCGACCCCGCGGGATCGGCACTGCCCGGCGAGGCGCTCGCGCAACTGGCCGCCGGCGAGCCGCAGGACGTCCTGGAGGTCTGGCTCGCCACCGCGGAGACCGCCCTCGCCGAAGCCGCTTCGCCGGACTTCGAGGGGCTGCGCGCGGCCATCGGCGGCGACCTGGACGACGACGGGGTCCTGGACCTCGACGCGCTGGACTGGGACCCGGAGGAGGAGGCCGAGTTCCTCGACACGGCGCTCGCCAACCTGTACGCGTACAGCGCGATGGAGGAGGCCGGGTACGAGTCCGTGCCGCTGCCCGTCCTGGCGGCCTCGCTCGTCGTCCCCGAGGACATGGGCGAGCCGACGGACGCCGTCCTCGAGGAGGTCACCGAGGTCATGATGCGGCTGGACGACCACTTCCGGCTGCTCGCACCCACCGGCCTGATCGAGTACCGGCCGGTCGACGACGCGCTCATCGAGGAGACCGACGAGGACGAGAGCGCGGGCGACGTGGCCCTGCCGGCGGAACTCGACCCGGAGGAGATCTCCCGCTACGGCCTGGTCCGGCTCACCCCGCTCGGCGTGTTCGGCGTCCGCGCCCGGCTGCTCGACGCGGGCGCGCACGCCCCCGCCACCGGCGACCTCGCCGACCGGACCGCGGCCGTGCTCCTGGACGCGATGACCGACTACCCGGACCAGGCCGCCCGCGCCGAGGCCGAACTGTGGCTCGACGGCCGCAAGCCCGACGACGCGGCGCGCGAGCTCCTCACCGCCTCCACCGGCGACGACCTGGGCGCGCCCGGCCGCCGGCTGATGTGCCAGCAGACCCTCAGCCTGCTCGGCCCGGACGCGGAACCGGCGCTGCGCGAGGTGCTCGGCGACCGCCAGCTCGGCGGGCTGGCCCGGGTGTGGCTGACCGAGCGCGGAGCGCGGGACGTGCCGGCGCCGGACGAGGCGATGGTGTTCTGGCTGACCGTCGACACGCTGGCAGCGCAGCTCGACTCGGACAGCGGACCCGAGCTGCTCGCCGAACTCGTGACCGGCCTCGTCGCCCAGCACGACGGCTTCTTCGACGCGGTGTGGCGCGTCGACCACCCGGCCACGTCGGACGTCCTGGAGGCGATGGGACGGCTGCACCCCGACAAGACGGTCGCCAAGACCGCCCGCAAGGCCGCGTTCAAGGCCCGCTCCAAGGCGAACGGCTGAGGCAGGCGACGCGGGGTCCACACCGCGCCGACGGCCGTCGTTCCGGGCCGCACGGCGTCGCGCAGGATGGTGCGGCGCCCTGCGGCCCGCGCGGCGAGGCGCCGTTGCGCTGAGGGGCGGGGCGCCGCTATACCGGGGTGGGGCGCCGTCGCGCCGGGTGCCGGCCGGGCCGGAGGAAGCCGGTCCGGTCGCGTTGTCGAGCTCATCCGTACGTGGCCCGCCCGTGGCCGGACGCAGTTCACACGGAGTTCTTGTCGGGGCAGGAGCGTAACCGCCGCAGCCCGCGACAGAAGGAGCCCAGAGTGCCGCTCACCCGAAGAGACTTCGTTCAGCGCACGGCGATCACCGGTGCCGGTGTAGTCCTGGCCGGTGCCGTCGACGTACTCGCCACCGCCCCGGGCGCGCTCGCCGCGGACACCCCGGCCACGACCGCCGCCAAGGGGGCCGCCGCCGGGCACCACGCGCCCGAGCTCGGCTACGGACCGATCGTCGAGGACCCTCAGGGCCTGCTCGGGCTGCCGGCGGGCTTCGCGTACCGGGTCATCACCCGCACCGGCGTCACCACGCTGGAGACCGGTGAGTCCACCCCCTCCAACCACGACGGCACGGCCACCTTCGAGGGCGTGCGCGGTGCCACGCTGCTCGTCACCAACCATGAGCTGAAGGGCAAGAGGGCCGCCTGGCCGAACCCGGTGCCGCTCATCGAAGGCCTGGTCTACGACCCGGCGGCGGCCGGCGGCTGCACCGTCGTCGAGGTCGCGAAGCACGGCGGCCATGTCGCCGAGTGGGTCGGCATCGCCGGTACGTCCACCAACTGCGCGGGCGGCGCGACTCCCTGGGGCACCTGGCTGACCTGCGAGGAGACCGAGGACAAGGCCGGCCAGAACGGCATGACCAAGGACCACGGCTACGTCTTCGAGGTCGACCCGTACAACCGCAGGGCCAACCGCGACCCCAAGCCCATCAAGGCGCTGGGCCGGTACGCGCACGAAGCGGTCGTCGTCGACCCCAAGCGCGGCCACCTGTACCTCACCGAGGACGCCTCCGGCCCGAACGGGCTGCTGTACCGCTGGACGCCGCCGGCCGGCTTCCACCACGGCCGCGGGCACCTGGACTCCCTGGGCGAGACCGCCGGCGTGCTGCAGGCGTTCAAGTGCTTCGACTCCGGCGGCAAGTTCGTCGACGACCTGTCGCGGGCGACGAAGACCGGCACGGTCTACGGCGTGGACTGGGTCGACGTCCCGGACCGCGACGCGAAGACCGTGTCGGTGCGCAAGCAGTTCGCGGCGGGCGAGGTCACCCGGGCCCGCAAGCTGGAGGGCATGTGGTGGGGCGACGGCGGCACCTACATCGTCTCGTCCTACGCCCGTGACGAGAGCCCGGTGCAGCACGACGGGGCGGTCTGGTTCTACGACCCGAAGCGCCGCACCCTGACCCTCAAGGTGCTGCTCGGCGTCAACGCCGACCCGGGCGCCGACGGCCCGTTCGACGGCCCCGACAACATCACCGTCTCGCCGTACGGCGGCCTCGTCATCGCCGAGGACGGCGCCGGCATCCAGCACCTCTTCGGTGCCCTGGACGACGGCCGGACCTACCCGATCGCCCGTAACGAGCTGAACATCGGCACCGACCTGGAGCCGGCGTACAGCGAGTTCACCGGGGTGACCTTCTCGCCCGACGGACACACGCTGTTCGCCAACATCCAGGAGCCGGGGATCATGCTCGCGATCACCGGCCCCTGGCGTCGGCAGAAGCACTGCTGACCCGCCGCCCCGGCCGACCCTGCTGATCAGGTGACCAGCCGGCCGTTGTGGCGCTACAGCGCCGCGGCGGCCGGCTTCACCATGCCCTTGGCGCTGCGGGAGTCGATGAAGTCGCCCAGGGCGGTCATCTCCCACTCGCCGGAGAACTGCTTGACCATCTTGCACATGAGGACCCCGGTGCGGGCCTCGCCGTTGGTCAGGTCGAAGCGCACCAGCTCCTCACCGGTGGCGCCGTCCAGCAGCCGGCAGTACGCCTTGGCGACCTTGTTGAACTTCTGCCCGGAGTAGGAGTTGACGGTGAAGACGAGGCCGGTGACCTCGGGCGGCAGCCCGCCGAGGTGGACGGTGATCGTCTCGTCGTCGCCCGCGCCCGCGCCGGTGAGGTTGTCGCCGGAGTGCTGGATGGCGCCGTTGATGATGCTGAGCCGGCCGAAGTAGCAGGTCTCGATGTGGTTGCGGGTCGGGCCGTACGCGATGACGGAGGCGTCCAGGTCGATGGCCCGGCCGCCGAAGGCGGGCTCCCAGCCCAGGCCCAGCCGCACCGAGGACATCAGCGGCTTGCCGCCCTTGACCAGCGAGACGGACTGGTTCTTCGTGAGGCTGACCCGGCCCTTGTCCAGGTTGATCTTCGTGGGAGCGGCGGGCGCTGCCGGAGCGGCGGGCGCGGCCGGGGGCTGCGGCGGGGGCGAGCTCGGCATGACGGGCGGCGGGCCGAAGCCCTGCGGAGCGGCGGGCGGTGTCTGGGGGGCTGCGGGTGCCTGCGGTGCTGCGGGTGCCTGCGGGGCGGCCGGAGCGGCGGTGGCGGGCTCCTCCACGCTCACCCCGAAGTCGGTGGCGATCCCGGACAGCCCGTTGGAGTACCCCTGGCCGACCGCGCGCACCTTCCACGCACCGCCGCGCCGGTAGACCTCGGCGACCACGAGCGCGGTCTCCGAGCCCAGCCGGGGCGGGGTGAACGTCGCGATGACGCTGCCGCTGTCGGCGTCCCGGACCGTGGCCGTCGGTTCGGTGCCGGCGAAGGTGGCTCCCGCCGCGTCCAGGCTCGCCGTCACGACGATCTTCTCGATGCCGTCGGGCACGGCGCCGGTGTCCACGGTGATGGAGTCGGGTCCGGTGCCGCGGCCCGACTGGTGGGTCACGCCGGGGCCGTTCGGCTGGTTGTAGAAGACGAAGTCGTCGTCCGAGCGCACCTTGCCGTCGGCGGTGAGCAGCAGGCCCGATACGTCGAGCCGCACGGGTGCGGTGACGTCCACCGCTACGCGCGGTACGGAGAGCGGGACATTCGAGCCGGGTGTCATTGCGGTCATGCCCGGGTAACGATCGACCCGGCTTTGCGGTTCCATTACCTTGCGTCATCCGTGGAGAACGTGCCGGGCGCGCGGTCCGCTTCCGCCGTCAGTACGGCCAGACCGGGGGATTGGTGCAGAAGGGGCCGCCCAGGTGGGCGTGGTCGGGGTTGGCCGGGTCGAGTTCGCCCTGCTCGGCGATGAGGGCGGCCGCGTAGGGCTCGGAGTCGTCCTGCGGCTCGTAACCGAGCGTGCGGGCCGTGGCCAGATCCCACCAGAGGCGGGTGTTCGCCGAGCTGCCGTAGGCGACGGTGTGCCGGACGTCCTCGGCGGTCAGCGCGGCGTGCAGCAGCCGGGCGCAGTCGGCGGGGCTCATCCAGACCGAGAGCATCCGCACGGAGGTCGGCTCGGGGAAGCAGGAGCCGATCCGCAGGGAGACGGTCTCCAGGCCGTGCAGGTCCCAGTAGAGGGAGGCGAGGTCCTCGCCGAAGCACTTGGACAGCCCGTAGAAGGTGTCCGGGCGGTGCGGGGTGCCGATCGGGATCAGCGGGTCGTCACCGGTGGGGCGCGGGGTGAAGCCGACCGCGTGGTTGCTGGACGCGAACACGACGCGCCGTACGCCTTCCTGGCGCGCCGCCTCGTAGAGGTGATAAGTCCCTTCGATGTTGGAACGGAGGATCTTCTCGAAGGGTGCTTCCAGCGAGATGCCCGCGAGGTGGATGATCGCGTCGACGCCCCGGACCGCCTCGCGCAGCGCGTCGGCGTCCGTGAGATCGGCCGTGACGGCGTCCGGTGCCCCTGCTACGGGCCGGACGTCCAGCAGGCGGAGCTCGTAGCCGTACGCGGGCAGCAGTTCGCGCATCAGGGTGCCCACGCCGCCCGCGGCGCCGGTGAGCAGGATGGTGCGGGGAGCAGGCATCGTTCTCCTCCGTGGACATCATTCATATCTATGGACAGGCTAAAGAGCGCCCCTGGCACCGTCAAGGCATGCCCGTTCGCTTGACCGGCGCGGCTGGACTCGCTTAGCGTGGCAGCGTTCACGAATATGGACGTGAATCAGAAGAGCGCACAGCCAGAAGAGCGCACAGAACTTCAAGGGGATCCGATGACCTCAGCCTCACTTGCCGAGCGCCTCGACGGCCTGCTGTTCTTCCCCGTCACCGCCTACGGCCCGGACGGTGAGCTGGATCTCGACATGTTCCGCGCGCACGTGCGCGAAGGCATCGAGGCGGGCGCGGCGGCGGTCTTCGCGTGCTGCGGCACCGGCGAGTTCCACGCGCTGACCCCCGAGGAGTTCCGGGCCTGTGTCGCCGCGGCCGTCGAGGTCTCGGCCGGCCGGGTGCCGGTGGTCGCGGGCGCCGGATACGGGACCGCGCTCGCCGTGCAGTTCGCGCGGCTGGCGGAGGACGCGGGCGCGGACGGGCTGCTCGCCATGCCGCCCTACCTCGTGGTCCCCGACCAGGCCGGTCTGCTGCGCCACTACTCCGGCCTCGCCGCGGGCACCGGGCTCGACATCATCGTCTACCAGCGCGACAACGCCGTCTTCGAACCCGAGACCGTCGTCGAACTGGCCAGGATCCCCAACATCATCGGCCTCAAGGACGGGCTCGGGGACCTCGACCTGATGCAGCGCATCGTCAGCGCGGTGCGCAGCGAGCTGCCCGAGCGCGACTTCCTCTACTTCAACGGCCTGCCCACCGCCGAACTCACCGGACTCGCCTACCGCGGCATCGGCGTGCTGCTGTACTCGTCGGCGGTCTTCTGCTTCGCGCCCGAGATCGCCCTCGCCTTCCACAAGGCGCTGAACACCGGCGACGACAAGACCGTCAACCGGCTCATCGACGGCTTCTTCCGGCCGCTGGTCTCGCTGCGCAACCAGGGGCGCGGTTACGCGGTATCGCTGGTCAAGGCGGGCGTCCGGCTGCGCGGTCTGGACGTCGGCGAGGTGCGGTCGCCGCTCGTCGAACCCTCGCCCGCACACGTCAAGGAGCTTGCCGAACTGATCGAGCGCGGAATGGCGCTGCTGAGCGACAGCTGACGAACGGGCGCCCGGTGCGGCAGCATCGGGCCCGCGTGTGCCGACCCGCTGCTTGAGGAGCCAAGTTGAGAGCCTCCGCCTTCGTCTACCCGTGGGACGTCGTCGGTGACCCGGACGCCCCGCGCCGGATCGCCGGTCTCGGCGTCCAGCAGGTCACGCTCGCCTCCGCCTACCACTCCACCCGCGCCCTGACCCCCCGCCATCCGCGGCAGCGCATCGTCACGGCCCGGCACGCCGCGGTGCTCTACCCGCCGGACCCCCAGCGCTGGAGCGGCCGCTCGCTGCGCCCGTACCCGCAGACGTGGGTGCCGGCGACGGACGCCTACGGGGAGGCGGCGGCCGCGCTGTCGGCCGCCGGGCTGTCCGTCCACTCCTGGGTGGTGCTCGCACACAACTCCCGGCTGGGCGAGGAGTTCCCGCGCACCTCGGTGCGCAACGCCTACGGTGACCGCTACCCGTGGGCGCCGTGCATCGCCCAGCCGGAAGTACGTGCCTACGCCGTCGATCTCGCGGTGGAGGCGGCGGTCCGGCCGGGGACCGACGGCACCGAGCTGGAGTCCTGCGGCTGGTACGGGGTCGGCCATCTGCACGCGCACGACAAGATCGGCGGAGTGCCGCTGGGCGGTGCCGCCCAGTACCTGATGTCGCTGTGCTTCTGCCGCACCTGCCGGGACGGCTACGCGGGGCTCGGGCAGGACCCCGACGCCCTGCAGAGCGCCGTGCGGACGGCGTTGGTGCCCGTGTGGTCCGGCGAGCGGGAGCCGGGGCCCGCCGACCGCGCGGCCGAGTGGGCCGAGGTCGAGAAGCTGCTCGGCGTGGACCTGGCCGGCGCGACGCTGTCCTGGCGCGCCATGGTGGCCCGGCACTTCCAGCGGGAGATCGTGTCCTCGGTACGCGCCGGGTCCGGCCCCGGCTTCCAGATCCTGCTGCACGCCGACCCCGGCCCGCACCGGACGGGCGCGAACGTCGGCGTCGACGCGGAGGACGTGCTCTCGCACGCTGACGGACTGGTCCTGCCCTGCGCCGGTGGCGCGGCAGAACGGGCCGCCGTGCTGAGCCCCTTCGCGCCCCACCGCCGACCGGACACCGTCCTCGCCGCCAACTTCCCCGTCGTGGCCGGCATGGGCGGCAGCCCCCGCACCCTGGCCGCCGACGTGGCCCACGCGGCGGCCCTCGGCGCCACCGAACTACGGCTCTACCACGCGGGCCTGGCGTCCGGCGCGGATCTCGAGGCGGTCCGCTCGGCCCTCGGCGCCCTGCGCTCCAGGACCGATTTGTAGGGTGCGCGGTCGGCCTGTAGAACTGCCCTCACGTGCCGAAACAGCCTGTGGGGGGCCTACCGTGACCACCGAACCACCCGCTTCCGGGGACAAGTCCGCCATACCGGACGACGTCTGGGAGAAGTTCGTCCAGGACACCGAACAGGACATCAGGGCGCAGGCTCCCAAGGAGCCCTCGGCACGCGCCCGGATGGTCACCGAACGGCTCCGGCGCGAGGCCGAAGTGGCCGCGCGGCAGCAGAAGAAGAACAAGCGGTGGGGGCGGGCGGCGAAGGCGAAGCCGGGCGAGCCCGCGGGCTGGCGCACCGGACCCGCCTGGCAGGACAGGGAAAGCCGGGCGACCCGCCGTCGGCTGCGCGGAGCGCTGGGCGTGGCTCTGGCGGTGGTGGTCCTGCTGGTGGTGCTCAATCCGTCCACCGCGCTGGACTGGTTGCACGGCGACTTCAGCGGCTCCGCCGACACGACGGGGTACCGCTCCGACGACTCGGGCCGGCCCGCCACCCTCCCGCCGGAGACGGCGCCGCCCACGGCCGCCCCGTCCGCCGACCCGATGGCGGACGCCCCGACGCTCGCGGAGCCCTTCCGCGGCTCGCCCGCCCTCCTCTACGCGGACGGCGAGGCCGGGATCGTCCTGCCCGCGGCGAAGCCGGTGGGCCGGATGACGCGTGAGCAGGTGGAGGGCGCGCTGGACCGGACGAAGCAGTTCCTCATCGACACGAACCTCAACCCGGCGACGCTGCGCGGGGAGCGTCCGCGGATCGCGATGGGCCTGGTCGACCCCCGGCAGACGGAGGGCATCGCACTCTGGGACACCTCCTTCCGCACACCTGACAAGGATCACAACCCGCTGACCGTGGCCACCCGGTTCGACCCGGCCGAGGTGAGGCTGGTGGGCGGCGTGGTCAAGACGCGCGGCCTGATCACGTTCAAGGAGGGCAAGGGCGGTTCGGTGGCCGTGCACGCCGACGTCACGTTCGTCTACGGGGTGACCGCCGCGGACGGTCACTCGACGGCCGTCTCCCGCACCATCGTGCGGCGCGTGCTGGATTTCGGCGTCGCCGACCCCAGCACCGCGCAGGTGACCGAAGGCAAGCTCTGGGTCACCGACTACCGCCAGGACCTCGGCAATTCGGCCTGCGACATCACCGACGGCTTCCTGCACCCGAACATCGACCCGACCGACGGCGCCACCACCCCTGACCCCTCCGCCTCTGCCGTCGACCCCTACGACCGCAGCAAGCCCCTCGACGCGAGGAAGGGCTGCGGCCAGGTCACCCGCGTCTGAACCGGGTCCGCCGCGGCCGCGCGGGTCTGCCGCGGCTACCCGGGACGCGTGACCAGCGGGGCGAAGGCCGCCAGCGACATCTCGAGATCCTGCCGGCCGGCGTCGTCCGCCGGCAGGAGGGGGAGCTGAACATCGGCGAACTCCCTGGCCGCCGCCCACACCGCGGTGACGACAGCCCGTACGCCGGACCGGTCGACCGGCCCCCCGGGTGCCCGGGTGGTGATCGTCCCGTCCTTCGTCAGGGAGAACTTCAACGAGAAGGACGAGTCGGCCGCGCCGAACACCCGGCCGCCGCGGCCGGCTTCGACGAGCGAGCGCAGACCGTCGAGAAGCAGGGAGACGGAAACGTAGATCATCATCGCCTGGTCCGGCGTACGGCCGCGCGAGGAGTACGAACCCAGGTTCCCCGTCACCGCCATGTGCCCGAGGTCGAACCCGGAGGGCGGCGGCAGATCGTCGACGGAGAACGCGAATTCCGCTTCCACGGTGCTCCGTCGGGTCACAGCCGGCGGGTGGCCAGGGTCAGGCGGTCGCGGGCGTCGAAGAGGGCGTCCTTGATCATCTGTTCGTGGGCGGGGGTGAGCCGGGCCACCGGGACGGAGCAGCTGACCGCGTCGCGGGCCGGGGTGCGGTACGGGATGGCGATGCCGAAGCAGCGCAGGCCCAGGGTGTTCTCCTCGCGGTCGACGGCGAAGCCCTGTTCCCGGATGACCGCGAGTTCCGCGATGAGCTTCTCGCGGTCGGTGTGGGTGTGCTCGGTGAGGGGTTCGAGGGTCTCGGGCAGGAGCTTGCGGACCTGCTCGTCGGAGTACGTGGCGAGCAGCGCCTTGCCGAGCGAGGTGGAGTGGGCCGGGAGGCGGCGGCCGACCCGGGTGAAGGGCCGCAGGTAGTGCTGGGACTGGCGGGTCGCGAGATAGACGACGCTGGTGCCGTCCAGCCGGGCGAGGTGGATCGTCTCGCTGGTGTCGTCGGAGAGCCGGTCGAGGGTGGGGCGGGCCGCGGCGACGACCTCGTCACCGTCGATGTACGAGGTGCCGACGAGCAGCGCCCGGACACCGATCCCGTAACGCGTTCCGGTGGCATCGGTTTCGATCCAGCCGAGCTCGACTAGGGTGCGGAGCAGCATGTACAGGCTGGACTTGGGGTAGCCGACGGATTCCTGTACGGCCGCGAGGCTGTGCATTCCGGGTCGTCCCGCGAAGAATTCCAGCAGTTCGACCGTGCGGACCGCGGACTTGACCTGAGAACCGCCACCGTCGCCAGCAGACATCGTCCTGACCCCTCTTGTTCGGCCCCGGACCCTGCAAGTAGGCTCCGGAATGGTTCAAAGATTCATAAGTGAAGACGCTGTTCAGCATATCGAACAGTGGCTGATCCGCATGAGGCAAATCTGGAGGTTCCCCCGGTGGCTGTTCCAGTCTGGTCCGTCGACCCCCGTACCGGGAAGCAGCGGGAGCAGGTGGCGGACGAGGCCACCACGGCGGAGATCGACGGCGCCGTACGTGCCGCGGCCGCCGCGGCGCCCGCGCTCGCCGACCGCAGCGTACGCGCCCTCCTGCTGCGTACCGCCGCGGACCTCCTGGAGGAGGCCGGCCCACAGGTGCTGGAGGCGGCCGACGCCGAGACGGCGCTCGGCCCCGGCCGGCTGACCGGCGAGCTGGCCCGCACCACCTTCCAGCTGCGCGCGTTCGCCGACATCGTCGACGAGGGCGCCTTCCTGGACGTCGTCATCGACCACGCGGACCCGGCCGCGAAGCCCGCTCCCCGCCCCGACCTGCGGCGCTACAAGATCCCGCTCGGTGTGGTCGCGGTCTACTCGGCCAGCAACTTCCCGCTGGCGTTCTCCGTCCCCGGCGGCGACACCGCGAGCGCGCTGGCCGCCGGCTGCCCGGTCGTCGTCAAGGCGCACCCGGACCACCCCGCCACCTCGGAGCTGTGCGCGAGCGTGCTGCGCCGCGCCGCCGTCCGGGTCGGGCTGCCCGCCGACGTCGTCGCCGTCGTGCACGGCTTCCAGGCCGGTATCGACCTCATCAAGCACCCGCTGGTCAGCGCCGCCGGATTCACCGGCTCGGTGCGCGGCGGGCGGGCGCTCTTCGACGCGGCCGCAGCCCGTCCCAAGCCGATCCCGTTCCACGGCGAGCTGGGCAGCCTCAACCCGGTCGTGATCACCGAGGCCGCGGCGGACGAGCGGGCCGAGCAGATCGGCGCGGGACTCGCCGGGTCCATGACGCTGGGCGTCGGCCAGTTCTGCGTCAAGCCAGGACTGGTGCTGGCCCCGGCCGGCGCGGCGGGCGACCGGCTGCTCAAGGCCGTCACCGCAGCCGTCAGCGACTCGGACGCGGGCGTCCTGCTCGACGTCCGGATGCGTGATGCCTTCGTCGCCGGCGTCGAGGCCAGGGCCGCGCTCCCCGGCGTCGAGGCCCCGGTGACCCCGGGCTCCGGCGGCGAGCACACCGTCAGCGCCGGATACCTCACCGTCCCCGCCGACCGGCTGGCCGCCGAAGGACCGCACGATCTGCTGCTCGAGGAGTGCTTCGGCCCGGTGACGGTCGTGGCGCGCTACGAGGACCGCGCCCAGATCACCGCCGTGCTGGAGCGGCTGCCCGGCAACCTCACCGCCACCGTCCACATCGGTGAGGAGGAGGCGGGACAGGAGGACGGCCCGGCCACCGCGCTGCTCGCCGAACTCACCCCGCTGGCGGGCCGGCTGCTCGTCAACGGCTGGCCGACCGGCGTCGCCGTCGCCCCCGCCCAGCACCACGGCGGCCCCTACCCGGCGACCACGTCGACCTCGACCTCCGTCGGCGGGACCGCCATCGAGCGCTGGCTGCGGCCGGTCGCGTACCAGGACACCCCGGTCGCCCTGCTCCCCGCGGAGCTGCGCGACGAGAACCCGCTCCACCTGCCGCGCCGCTTCGACGGCCGGCTGGAGATCTGAGCGGAGCTGAAGGAGCGGAGCCGCAGGAGTGGAGCTGCAGGGAGTGGACCTGAAAGAGCTGCCGTTCGGGCTGCGGGCCTACGGTCCGGCCGCCGAACCGGGCTACGAGGACGGCGTGCTCGTCCTCACCGCGGGACCCGGCCAGGACCGCTTCGTCCACCCCGGCCGGGAGCCGAGGGTGCCGGCCGCCGACGCGCCCCGGCTGCTCGGCACCCCGCCGGCGGGCGACTTCCAGCTGATCGCCCGGGTGACGGCCCGGCTGCGGGCCGCGGGCGACGCCGGAGCGCTCTGTCTCCAGGTGGCCGACGAGCAGTGGGCCAAGCTCTGCCTGGAGCTGTCGCCCGCCCGGTACACCGTCGTCTCGGTCGTCACCCGGGGCAGCTCCGACGACGCCAACAGCTGTGAGGTGGCAGGGGATCACGTCTGGCTGCGGATCACCCGCACCGGCCGGGCCTTCGCCTTCCACGCCTCGGACGACGGCGAGCGGTGGACGTTCGTCCGGCTCTTCGCCCTCGGCACGGAACAGGAGGCGGCGGCCGCGAGCGTCGGCTTCATGACGCAGTGCCCGTCCCCGGACGCCGACGGGTGCACGGCGGTCTTCGACCGGATCGCCTTCCGGTCCGGCGCGCCCGCCGACCTGCGCGACGGCAGCTGACATGCCGGCGGGGGCCGGGCCGCCCGAAGCAGCCCGGCCCCCGCGGGGCGTGCCCGCTAGCGCACCGGGGTGAAGTCCCGCGCGCCGATGAACTCCGGCCGCCGCACCGGCGCCGCGAACGGCTCGACCGCCGCGTTCTCGACGCTGTTGAAGACGATGAAGACGTTGCTGCGCGGGAACGGAGTGATGTTGTCGCCGGAACCGTGCATGCAGTTGCAGTCGAACCAGGTCGCCGAACCCGCCGCGCCCGTGAAGAGCTTGATGCCGTGCTCCCCGGCGAGTTCGGTGAGCGCCTCGTCGGACGGGGTGCCGGCGTCCTGCATCTGCAGCGACTGCTTGTAGTTGTCCTTCGGCGTCTCGCCCGAGCAGCCGAGGAACGTACGGTGCGAGCCGGGCATGATCATCAGCCCGCCGTTGGTGTCATGGTTCTCGGTCAGCGCCACCGAGACGGAGACCGTCCGCATCCGGGGCAGGCCGTCCTCGGCGTGCCAGGTCTCGAAGTCCGAGTGCCAGTAGAACCCCGACGCCCCGAAGCCCGGCTTGACGTTGATCCGGCTCTGGTGGACGTAGACGTCGGAACCGAGGATCTGCCGCGCGCGGTCGGCGAGCCGTGGGTCGCGGACCAGCTCGGCGAAGACCTCGCTGATCCTGTGCACCTCGAAGACCGAGCGGATCGACCCGGACTTCGGTTCGACGATCGCGCGGGGGTCGGCCCGGACCGCCGGATCGGCACAGAGCCGGTCCAACTCCTGGCGGTAGCGGCCCACTTCGCCCGGCATCAGCAGCTGGTCGACGGTGAGGAAGCCGTCCCGGTCGTAGCCGCGCAGCTCGGCGGGCTGGATCGGGCCCGGGGTGCCGTACTCGGACCACACGACCGGGTCCTGGCGGGGAGTGCTGACCTCGGACGCGCCGCGGGTCGGGTACCGGCTGGTGATGGTGTCGGTGGTGGTCGTCATGGCGTCAGGCTCCCTCGGTCTCGGTCTCGGTCCGGGTCTTGGTACGGGTCGCGGTGGTGCCCCCGGTCTCGGTCAGCAGCGGGTAGACCCCGTTCTCGTCGTGCACCTCCCGCCCGGTGACGGGCGGGTTGAAGACGCAGACGAACCGCAGATCGGTCTTGGGGCGCATGGTGTGCCGCTCGTGGCCGTCGAGCAGGTAGAGCGTGCCCGGGGAGATCCAGTGGGTCTCGCCGGTCTCGTCGTTGGTCAGCTCGCCCTCACCGTCGACGCACAGCACCGCCTCGATGTGGTTGGCGTACCACATGGACGTCACGGTCCCGGCGTACATCGTGGTCTCGTGCATCGAGAACCCCACGCCCTCGGCGGCCAGGATGATGCGCTTGCTGCGCCAGGTGCCGGTCTCGGCGGTCACATCGCGGTCGGTGCCCTCGATGTCCTTGAAGGATCGGACGATCACGTGGTTGCCTCTGCTTTCTTTCCGTTCGAAGTCAGGCCCGGGTGCGGGCTCAGAGGGTTTCGCTGATGACGTCGCTCACGGCCCGCGTGAGGGTGCGCAGACCCTCGTCCAGCTCGTCGGGGGTGATGGTCAGGGCCGGCAGCAGCTTGACGACCTCGCTGCGCGGGCCGGAGGTCTCCAGCAGCATCCCCAGCTCGAAGGCGCGGGCGCAGACCCGGCCGGCGATCGACGGGTCGATGAACTGCAGGCCCCAGGCCAGACCGCGGCCCCGGTACTCGGCGCCGGCGCGGGCCTGGGCGGTGCAGATCTCCCGCAGCGCCGTCTCGACCTGCTCGCCGCGCATCACCGTCTGCTTCTCCAGCTGGCCATCGGCCCAGTAGGCGTCCAGCGCGGCGGTGGCGGTGACGAACGCCGGGTTGTTGCCGCGGAAGGTGCCGTTGTGCTCGCCCGGCTCCCAGACGTCCAGCTCCGGCTTGAAGAGCGCGAGGGACATCGGCATGCCGTAGCCGCTGATGGACTTGGAGAGCGTGACGATGTCCGGCGTGATCCCGGCCTCCTCGAAGGAGAAGAACGCGCCGGTGCGGCCGCAGCCCATCTGGATGTCGTCGACGATCAGCAGCATGTCGCGGCGCTTGCACAGGTCGGCCAGCGCCCGCAGCCACTGCGGACGGGCGACGTTGATGCCGCCCTCGCCCTGGATCGTCTCGACGATCACGGCGGCCGGCTGGTTGAGACCGGAACCCTGGTCCTCCAGCAGCCGCTCGAACCACAGGAAGTCCGGCACCCGGCCGTCGAAGTAGTTGTCGAACGGCATCGGGGTGCCGTGCACCAGCGGGATGCCCGCGCCGGCCCGCTTCATCGAGTTGCCGGTGACGGCGAGCGAGCCGAGCGACATCCCGTGGAAGGCGTTGGTGAACGAGACGATCGACTCGCGGCCCTTGACCTTACGGGCCAGCTTGAGCGCCGCCTCGACGGCGTTGGTGCCGGTCGGGCCGGGGAACATCACCTTGTAGTCCAGGCCGCGCGGTTCCAGGACCACCTGCTGGAAGCGCTCCAGGAAGGTGCGCTTCGCGGTGGTGCTCATATCGAGACCGTGGGTGACGCCGTCGCGTTCGAGGTAGTCCAGCAGCGCGCGTTTGAGCACCGGGTTGTTGTGCCCGTAGTTGAGCGCGCCGGCGCCGGAGAAGAAGTCGAGATACGCGTGACCGTCCTCGTCGTACATCACGCTGCCCTGTGCGCGGTCGAAGATGACGGGCCAGCTGCGGCAGTAGCTGCGGACCTCCGACTCCAGGGACTCGAAGACGGTCATGTCGGGTGCGGTGATGGTCACTGTGCCTGCTTTCCGGGAGACGGTGCGGTGGAGGCGGTGCGAAGTCAGGGGGTGGGGCGAAGCGGAACGCGGTGGCGTCAGACCGTCGGGCCGATGCGGAACAGCACCTCGGAGTCGTGCCCGTCGGGGAACAGGGCACCGGGGAAGAGGACTTCGCGTTCGACCGGAACGTCGTGGCGCTCGGCGAAGGAGGTGAACAGCCGCTGCGAAGCGGCGTTGTCCGGCGTGATCGTGGTCTCGATCCAGCGGACGTCGTCGACGGCGACGCGTGCGGCGAGATGGTCGAGCATGGCCGCCGCCACACCGCGGCCGCGCTGCGCCGCGTCGACGGCCACCTGCCAGACGACCAGCGTCTGCGGCTCATCGGGACGGAGGTATCCGGTCACGTAGCCCACCGGGGACCCGTCGGCGTCGCGGGCCACCACCGAGGTGCCGGCGAAGTCGCGGCACCACAGGAGATAGCTGTACGAGGAGTTGAGATCGAGCGTCCGAGAATCGCGGGCGATGCGCCACATCGCTCCGCCGTCGTCGACTGTGGGGGTGTCGAGGAATGCGCGAGCGAGTGGTGCCTTCAATTCCGTAGCGGCGTTCATGCGGAATGAACCTACCGAGCAGAAAGTGGAATTGCATGGGGCAGAGGTCTTTACGCGGCCGACTCGTCGTGTTATCGCGCGGGCGGGGGCGGGTGGCCGAATCCGCAGCGAGACCTGCGGTTATATACGGATATAACCGGGCGATTTGATCTTGGTGTGGAGTCCGTCACATTCCCGGAGACGCCCCGGAAACCTTAACGAAATCCGTGCGTTTAGCCTTCGGAAGGCTGGGCAGAAGCTATTCGGGAGAATACTTCCCGGGAATTCGGTCCTGATGGGCCACCGAAAGGCCGAATTCCCCGGAAGTGCTTTCTTGTCCTTTATCGTGCTTACGCTCTGCAGTATCGGGTGACGCAGCGCTATACGGAAAGCGCCGAACCCAGCGCGGCGAGGCTCCGTGCGACCACGGCGGGATCCGCGTCGGGACCGTAGTGGTTGACGCGGACCATCTCCTCGGCGAGCGCGCCACCGCCCGCGACGAGCGGAACAGACGGGTCCAGGGCGAGCGCCCGTGCCACCAGCGCGGTGGCGTCGGTGCCCGCGGGCACCCGCAGCGTCGTCGCCACCGGCGCGGCGTCGCGCGCCTCGTACACGTACGGCTCCAGACCGCCGCCGAGCGCGAGCGCGCCCTCGCGGGTCGCGGTGGCGGCCGCCCGGTGCCGGGCGATCACCGCGTCGAGGCCGTCGGCGTCGATCCGCTCCAGACACGCCTCCAGCGCCAGCATCTCCAACTGCGCGGGCGCGTGCGGCAGCGCGGTGCGGCCGGTGTCGATCCAGCGCTCCTTCCAGTCCAGCAGGGAGAGGTACGAGCGGCGCGGCGCCGCCGGGTTGGCAGCCATCCGCTCCCAGGCGCGGGCGCTGACCGAGACCGCCGACACGCCCGCGGGGCCGCCCATCGCCTTCTGCGCGCCGATGACGCACAGGTCCACGCCCCACGCGTCCGGCAGCAGCGGTTCGGCGGCTACCGACGCGACCGCGTCCAGCATGAACAGCGCGCCGTGCGCGCGCACCACCTCGCCGATCTCCGCCACCGGGTTGGTGTTGCCGGTGGCCGCCTCGGCGTGCACCAGCGAGACGAAGTCGATCTCCGGGTGCTCCGCCAGTGCGCGCTCCACCTGCTCGGCGGTGACCGCCCCGTGGAACGGCACGGCCAGGTCGGTGACCTCGGCGCCCGCGTCGCGCAGCCAGTCGCCGAACGTCTTCCCGTAGGGGCCGGTCACCACGTTGAGCGCCGCCGAGCCGGGCCTGGCCCCGCCGCGGATGCAGCCCTCCAGGGGCAGCAGCGCCTCGCCCTGGGTGATGACGACGTCCTGCTCGGTGTCCAGCAGCGCCGCGACACGCCGTTCGATCCCGGCGAAACGGGCGGCGGTCAGCGGGGGCAGGTCCAGGAGGGGGTGCGTCACGATGCGTCTCTTCCGTACGGATGAAGGTCTGGGGCCGGCCCGGGGCCCTGTCGGGCCCGAGGGTGCCTTCGCGAGCGTACCTCCGACCTTTTAGGGTGCTGGGCATGAGTGTCATGGGTGATCGCGGTGCGCTGCACGTCAAGGGCCGGGTGCTGGTCGGCCCCGAGGACGTCCGGGACGAGGTGTGGGTGCTGGACGGCCGGATCTCGTACGACCGGCCCGCCGGACCGCTCGAGGTGACCACCGTCGAGGGCTGGGCGCTGCCCGGCCTCGTCGACGCGCACTGCCACGTCGGCCTCGACACGCACGGCCCGGTGGACGCGGAGACGGCGGAGAAGCAGGCGCTGACCGACCGCGAGGCCGGCACCCTGCTGCTGCGCGACGCCGGGTCGCCGTCCGACACCCGCTGGGTCGACGACCGCGAGGACCTGCCGCGGATCATCCGCGCCGGCCGGCACATCGCGCGCACCCGCCGCTACATCCGCAACTACGCGCACGAGATCGAGCCGGGGGACCTGACGGCGTACGTCCGCCAGGAGGCGCGGCGCGGCGACGGCTGGGTGAAGCTCGTCGGCGACTGGATCGACCGCGAGGCCGGTGACCTGACGGCCTGTTGGCCGCGCGGCGCCCTGGAGGAGGCCATCGCCGCCGCCCACGAGGAGGGCGCGCGGGTCACCGCGCACTGCTTCGCGGAGGACTCGCTGCGTGACCTCGTGGAGGCGGGTATCGACTGCGTCGAGCACGCCACCGGGCTGACCGAGGACACCGTCCCGCTGTTCGCGGAACGCGGTGTCGCCATCGTCCCGACCCTGGTCAACATCGCGACGTTCCCGGCGATGGCGGCCGGCGGCGAGGCCAAGTTCCCGCGCTGGGCGGCCCATATGCGGCGGCTGCACGAGCGCCGGCACGCCACGGTGGGTGCCGCGCACGACGCCGGCATCCGGATCTTCGCCGGCACCGACGCGGGCGGCTCGCTGGCCCACGGCCTGATCGCCGACGAGATCGCCGAACTCGTCACGGCGGGCCTGTCGCCGGTCGAGGCGCTGTCCGCCACGACCTGGGGCGCCCGTGAATGGCTCGGCCGCGACGGGCTCACCGAGGGCGCCTCCGCCGACCTGGTCGTGTACGCGACCGATCCGCGGGTCGACGTACGGGTGCTGGCCGATCCGCGGCGCATCGTGCTGCGCGGACGGGTGGTGGGTTGACGCAGCGTTACCCGGAGCGGGTGCCGGTCGTTGAGCACCACCGCGTACGCCTCGGCGCGTCAACAGAGGTGGGGGCCGTCATCACGTGGCACGGGTGACGGGTGGGAACGGGCGTGCAGCAAGATTCGAAGATAGTGCCGGAAACCACCCGTATGGGTGAACTCGCTGCAGGTAGTCGCCAGTTCACTCTCAGTGCGTAAATATGGCGGGACCGAGGTCACCGGCGGCCGCGTTGTCCCCTCAAGCGGCGCCGCTGACTCCAAGCCACTCGTGGGGGTTCCACCGTGTACAGCTCCAACTTCAGCCTGCCCGCACGCCGTTCGGCCGCCGCCATCGGCGCGGCCGTCGCGCTTGCGGCAGGTGCGCTGGCCGTCGCCCCGGCGGCCCAGGCGCATCCCTCCGGGAACGCCGGGGGCACCTCCGGCGGCAGCTCCGGGGGCGGCAGGTCGACCGCGACCGTCCTGCGCGCCGGTCTCGACGTATCGCTGGTGAACAAGACGGTCCATGTGCCGCTGAACGTCTCGCTCAACGATGTGAAGGCGCCGGCCGACGCCGCCGAGACCGCGCTCACCGCCAAGCTGGACGGCGTCGACCACGGCAAGCCGTTCAGCATGCTGCGGGCGGATGTCGCCACCGCCAAGGCGACGGCCGACGCGCACAAGGCGGAGGGCTACGCGAACCTGGCCCGCGCCGAGGTGCATCTGCCCGGCCTGCCGCTGCTGTCCCTGATCCGGATCGAGGCGGTCACCTCCAAGGCGACCTGCGAGGCGGGCCGGAAGCCGGCCGCGTCGGCCACCCTGGCCGGTGTGTGGGTGCTCAACAAGAAGGTCACCCTGACCGCCACCGGGACGACGAAGGTGGCGGTGCCCGGGGTCGGCGAGGTCAGCCTCGACCTGACGAAGACCCAGACCACGTCGCGCACCGCCGCCGCCACCGGGCTGGAGCTGAAGGTGAAGGTCAATCCGCTGAAACTGAACGTCGCGGTCGTGACCGGCACCGTGACCCTGGTCGAGGCGACGTGCGAGACACCGAAGGTGGTCGACCCGACGACCGGCGGCACCTCCAACGGCGGCGCCACCCATGGCGGTACCACCAACGGGGGAGCCGACAACGGCGGCGCTGCGAACGGCGGCGGCACGAACGGCGGTGCCTCCGCCGGTGGTGCCTCCACCGGGGGAGCGTCGTCCGGCGGGTCCTCGACCGGCGCCGACTCCGGTGGCGCGTCGGGTGGCAGCTCCGGCGGCAGCGGCGGATCGAGCGGCGCGAGTGGCTCGGGGGGCACCGGCGGCAGCGGTGGTTCGGAGCCGCAGACCGGCCCCACCACCCAGAACCTCGCCGAGACCGGCAGCGGTTCCAACACCCCGCTGCTCGCCGCGGGCGCGGGCGCGCTCGTCGTGGTCGGCGGTGGCGCGCTGTATCTGACGTCCCGCCGCCGCAAGGCGGCCGCCCAGGCGGCGGAAACGGACGCCTAGACGTCCGGTTCCGACCGGATTGGGACCCGAGGGGGGACTGAGGGTCCGAGGGGGAATGGGAGAGGGCGGCGCCGTTGTCGGCGTCGCCCTCTACTGTTGTGTTCAGGGGAAAGCAGACAGAGTTCGCAGGGTTCGTTTCAGGGGTCACAGGGGTCACGGGGTCCGCTGGACGGGCCGGGGTCGGGGGACACGATGGACAGCGCGCTGTTCGGGGGCAGATACGAGATCCGGGAGCTGCTCGGCTCCGGAGGCATGGCACGGGTCCATCTCGCGTACGACACCCGGCTCGGCAGGACCGTCGCCGTCAAGACCCTCCTGCCGGAACTGGCCCGGGACGCCGAGGCCCGGCGCCGCTTCGCGCGCGAGGCCCGCGCCGCCGCCGGGCTCAACCACCCCGGCATCGTCACCGTCCACGACCAGGACGAGATGCGGACGGACGAGGACATCGTGCCGTACCTCGTCATGGAGTACGTGGACGGCAGCACCCTCGCCGAACTGGCCCGCAGCCAGGTCAGGCTGGACATCGAACGGGCGGTCAGGATCACCTGCGACATCCTGGACGCGCTCGCCCACGCCCACGCCCGCGGGCTGGTCCACCGGGACGTCAAACCGTCCAACGTCCTGATCACGTCGACGGGTTCCGTCAAGGTCGCCGACTTCGGGATCGCCCGGGTCGTGCACTCGCTGACCCGGATCACCGGTACCGGCTCCGCCCTCGGCACCCCCGGCTACATGTCACCGGAACAGATCGAGGACCGCGAGGTCGACGCGCGCAGCGACCTGTACGCGGTCGGCTGCATGCTGACCGAACTGCTCACCGGCACCGTCCCGTTCCCCGGCCCGACGCCGCTCACGGTGATGTACGCCCACATCCACTCCACCCCGGAGCCGCCCTCGGCGCGGAACGCGGCGGTACCGCCCGAGCTGGACGCGATCGTCATCTCCGCCCTCTCCAAGAACCCCGCGCTGCGCCCGCGCAGCGCGGCCGTCATGCGCGACGACCTGAACGGCTGGCTCGCGGCACCCCGGGGCGGCGCCACCCCGGCCCTGCCGCCCGCCCCCGCCCCGCGGCCGGTCGTGCCGCTGCACCCTGCGTACAACCCGCCGCACACCCCGCCGCACACCCCGGTCCCGCCGCCGCTGCCGCAGCTGATGCCACCGGCCTCCGGGCGGCCCGGCGAGTCGTACACCTCCCAGCAGTGGGGCACGGCGCCGGCCGATCCGCGCCGCGGCAAGGGGCGGCGGCGCGCCCTCATCGCCGTCTCGGCGGCCGTGGTGCTGACGCTCGGCACGGTGCTCGCCGTCCGCCTCGGCTCCTCGGCGCGCCCGGACGAGAACACCGTCACGGCCCTGGACCTGATCGCCAAGCGGACCGTCGGCCGCGGCTACGACGGGGCGGTCAACGGCACCGTCAACCCGTCCACGGCCAAGGGCGGCACGCTCAAACTGATGTCGTACTACGCCCCCGACTCCCTGGACCCGGCGCGCTCCTACTCACCGCTCGCCTGGAACCTGGACCGGCTCCTGCTGCGCAAGCTCGTGGACTTCGCCCCCCAGCCCAGCGGGGCGGGCGCCGAACTCGCGCCGGACCTGGCCACCACCACCGGCACGGTCAGCGACGGCGGCCTCACCTACACGTACACCCTCAAGAAGGGCGTGACGTTCGAGGACGGCACGGGCATCACGTCCAAGGACATCAAGTACGGCATCGAGCGGACGTTCGCGACCGACCTGTTCAGCGGCGGTCCGACGCATCTCAGGGACCTGCTCGACCAGGGCCAGTCCTATCCGGGCCCGTACAAGGACACCGACCCGGACCAGCTGGGCCTGAAGAGCGTGCTCACACCGGACGACAGCACCATCGTCTTCCATCTCGACGCGCCGTTCGCCGACTTCCCCTACGTGCTCGCACTGCCGATGTCCTCGCCCGTGCCGAAGGCCAAGGACACCAAGGACAACTACGAGAAGCAGCCGGTCGCCAGCGGGCCGTACAAGATCGCGTCCTACGATCGCGACAAGAAGCTGCGCCTGGTGCGCAACGACAAGTGGGACCCGGCCACCGACGGCATCCGCACCGCCCTGCCGGACGCCGTCGACTTCACGGTCGCGGCGAGCGCCGACGTGGTCGACGCCGCGCTGCTCAGCGGAGAGGCCGACCTGGACCCGGCCCAGGCCGGTGTCCAGGACGCCACCCGCACCAAGATCCTCGGCAGCGACAGCCTCAAGGCGAACGCCGACTCCGCGCTGATCGGGGCCGTCCGGTACTTCTCCCTGCAGACCGCCGTCGCGCCGCTGAACGACTACCGCTGCCGCTGGGCGGTGCAGTACGCGGCGAACCGGACCGCGCTGCGCGACGCGGGCGGCGGCAAGGACGCGGGGGACGTCGCGGGCGGGATGCTGCCACCGACGGTCGGCGGCTACGACCCGCATCTGAACACGTACGGCACGGCCGCCGGCCGCACCTATCCCGACCTGGCCAAGCGCCAGCTGTCCGACTGCGGGCACGCGTCCGGTTTCTCGACCACCATCGTCACGGCCAGCGGCAACCCCAGGACCAAGGCCATGGTGGAGAATCTGCGCACCCAGCTCGCCGCCGTCGGGATCACCGCCAAGACCGAGTACCCCGAGGCCGCGGACCTGTACGCGACCCTGCCCGACCAGAAGAAGATCAAGGAGCGTGGGTGGGGCATCATCCTCACCACCTGGCAGTCCGACTGGCCCACCCCGGCCGGTTTCCTGCGCCCGCTGCTGCTGGCCGGCAGCCCGTCCAATTACGCGGCCCTCGCCGACCAGCAGCTGAAGGACCTGATGGACGAGGCCGACGCCAAGACCGACCGCAACTCCGCCGACAGCGTCTGGCGCACCGTCGACTCCACCTCGCAGGACCGGGGCACCCTGATCCCGTTCATGTACGTGCGGCAGCTCAACTACCGTTCGGCGCGGCTGACCAACGTCTATCTCCACCCCGCGCTGGGCGGGGTGGACATCCAGGCGCTCGGCATCAAGAACTGACCTTCGGGAACTCTGGATCCCGCATACTCCGTGCTTTGGCCAGCGCTTCGACGAAGGCGTCCGTCGTGGCGGCGTCGCGGACGGCGATCCGCAGCCACCGCCCGTCGAGCCCCGGGAAGGTGTCCGCGCGGCGGACCGCGAAGCCGAGGCCGCGCAGCCGCTCACGGACGGCCGTCGCGTCCGGCAGCTCGACGAGGACGAACGGCCCGGCGGGCGTGCCCGCGACCTCCAGGTCGTCGAACTCGCCCAGCCGGGCGAGCAGATACGCGCGGCAGACGGCGATCCCGGCCGCGGCCCGTTCCGCCTCGGCCAGCGCGTCCGGTGTCACACACGCCTCGATGGCGGCCAGCCCCGGCGACGAGACCGCCCACAGCGGCTGCGCCCGCTCCAGCAGGGCTATGTGCTCAGCACCGGCGAGCACATAGCCGATCCGCAGCCCGGCCAGGCCCCAGGTCTTGGTGAGGCTGCGCAGTACGACGAGACCGGGCACGTCGCGGCGGGCGGCCAGTGAGGCGGACTCGCCGGGTACGGCGTCCATGAACGCCTCGTCGATCACCAGGGTCCGGCCGGGCCTGGCCAGCCGTGCGACCACCTCGGACGGGTGGAGCGCCGAGGTCGGGTTCGTCGGGTTGCCGAGCACGACGAAGTCGGCGTCCTCGGGAACGGCCGCCGGATCGAGCCGGAAGCCGTCGGCGGCGTGCAGGACCACCCGGTGCACGGCGTGTCCGGCGGCGCGCAGCGCCGCCTCGGGCTCGGTGAACTGCGGGTGCACCACGACCGCGTGACGCGGTGCGAAGGCCCGCGCCAGCAGCACGAAGGCCTCCGCCGCGCCTGCCGTCAACAGCACCTCGTCCACCGGCCGGCCGTGCCGCCGGGCGACGGCGGCCCGCGCCGCCCGACCGTCGGGGTAGGCGGCCAGACCGTCGAGCGACGCGGCGATCGTCGCCTTCAGCCAGGCCGGCGGCGTACCGGCACGGACGTTGACGGCGAGGTCGGTCAGTACCCCGCCGTCGTCGCGTACCTCCGCGTCGCCGTGGTGCCGCAGGTCGTAACCGTCGGCGCCGTCGACTCCGGGAGTGCCGCCGGCACCGGAAGCGCCGTCAGTGGGAGTGGGCATGGGGACCGTGGTGGTGGTCGTGGCCGTGGTCGCCCGAGGGGTCGTCGGGGTGGTGGTGCGGCTGCTGCGGCAGGCCGACCCGGTCCTCGAAACCGGGCAGCTTGACGCGGTAGACGCAGGAGTCGCAGTTCATCCGCAGATCGCCCTTGAGCGTCTCGCGGTAGCGCTCCATCACCAGGTCGGCCAGCTCCGGCTCCGGGCCGATGACGGCCGCCTGCCGCACCTCGGTCGCCGGATGCGCGGCGGCCCATTCGGCGGCCTGGTCCCGGACCCGGTCCGGCAGGATGCCGGTGAACAGGAAGTACGGCAGCACGACGATGCGGCCGGCGCCCAGCTTGCGGCAGCGCTCAAGGCCCGAGGGCACGTCCGGCGCGGCCAGCGACACGAACGCCGTCTCCACGCCCGCGTAGCCGCGGCCCTCCCACAGCAGCCGCGCGACCTTGTATATCTCGGCGTTGGCGTCCGGGTCGGTCGAACCGCGGCCGACGAGCAGCACCGTGGTGTCCGAGCGGTCGTCGTCGCCGAGCACCTCGTCCAGCCGCCGCTCCAGGATCGTCAGCAGGCCCGGGTGCGGGCCCAGCGGCCGGCCGTAGGTGTACGTCGTACCCGGGTGCCGCTGCTCCTCGCGGGCCAGGGCGGCCGGGATGTCGCCCTTCGCGTGCCCCGCGGAGACCAGCACCATGGGGACCGCCGCGAAGCTGCGGACGCCCTGGCCCACCAGCTCCGCGACCGAGTCGGCGAGCGGCGGCGGCGACAGTTCGATGAACCCGCCGCCGACCGGCAGCCCGGGGTTGTGCTCGCCGAGCTGCCGGACGAACGCACGGAAGGCTTCGGCTCCGGCCTCGTCACGGGTTCCGTGGCCGACGAGCAGGAGTGCGGGCGGGATCACAGGGAGTTCTCCTTGGTGAGGGGTGCGAGGGTCTCCACGGCGGCGGGTCCGCCGGGACGTTCGGTGGGACGTCCGGTGGGACGTCCGGTGGGACGTTCGGTGTAGAGCAGGGCGTTGAGCGCTGCGGACGCCACGGCGGAACCGCCCTTCTCGGAGATGTTGCTGACGGCGGGCAGGCCGGAGGCGCGCAGCGCGGCCTTGCTCTCCGCGGCTCCCACGAAGCCGACCGGCAGACCGATCACCAGCGCGGGCGCGGCGTCCAGCGTCAGCAGTTCCTCCAGCGCCGTCGGCGCGCACCCGATCACCCAGATCGCACCGGGACCGACCTGTTCGTAGGCCAGCCGGATCGCGTGCGCGCTGCGGGTCAGCCCGGGACCCGAGCGGCCGTCCTTGAGCCGGCAGACGACCGGCCGGGTGGTGATCCCGGCGGCGACCATCTCGACGTCCGCGACGATCGGGGCGCCCGCGTGCAGCGCGGTGTGGGCGGCCAGCAACTCGTCCTCATCACAGACGAGTTCCCCGGCGTACTCCAGATCGGCGCTGGAATGGACGACCCGCTCGACCACGGCCCGCGTCAGCGGCGGGAAGTGCGAGGTGTCGAGCCGGGAGCGCAGTCTGCGGAACGACTCCTGCTCGATGGGGTGAACGGTGCGGGTCACAGGGAACCTCCCGGTCGTCGGACGGGCTGCGGGCCGGTCATGCCTGCCACCGGTAGCCGCGCGGGGTCACCATGCGGCCGGCCACGTTGCGGGTGGCGGTGTTGCCGACGGTCACGACGGTCACCATGTCGACCGTCGTCACATCCAGCGCCGCGATGGTCGTCACCTCGCTGCGCTCGTCCGGCCGGGACGCGGCGTGCACGACGCCGACCGGGGTGCCGGGCTCCCGGTGCTCCGCGAGCAGCGACAGCGCCTTCGGCAGCTGCCAGTCGCGGCCGCGGCTGCGGGGGTTGTAGAAGGTGACGATCAGATCGGACTCGGCCGCCGCCCGGACCCGGCGCTCGATGACGTCCCACGGCGTGTGCAGGTCCGACAGGCTGATCGACACATGGTCGTGGCCCAGCGGCGCACCCAGGATCGCGGCGGCGGCGAGCGCGGCCGTCACCCCGGGGACCCCGACGACGTCGATGTCGTCCGCGGCCTCGGCGAGCGCGGGGGAGGCCATCGCGTAGACCCCCGCGTCACCGCTGCCGATCAGGGCCACCGCATGGCCCGCGCGGGCCTGCTCCACGGCGGTACGCGCGCGCTCCTCCTCGGCGCCCAGACCGGATTCCAGGATCCGGGTGCCGGGCCGCAGCAGGTCCCTGATCTGGTCGACGTACTGGTCCAGGCCGACGATCACCGACGCCCTGCGCAGCTCCTCGCGGGCCCGCGGCGTCAGCAGATCACGTGCGCCGGGACCGAGCCCGACCACCGAGAGCCGGCCGCGCGGACGGCGCCGCGCCACGGCGGCGGTCGCCATCGCGGGACCCTCCGGCGGCGCGGACTTCCGCTTGGGCACCAGCAGTTCGCCGCCCGGCGCCGCCGCGAGCGCCGCCGCCTCGGCGACGGACGGAGTGCCGACGGCGGCCAGCGGAGCGTCCGACGGGTTCGGTACGTCGATCCCGGCGAGCCGGTCCGCGGTGTACGTCAGCAGTGGCACCCCGAGCCGCTCGGCGGCCTCGACGATCCCCGCCTCGTCCGCCTTCGCGTCCACGGTCGCCAGCGCCGCGACCGAGCGGGGCGACAGACCGGCGTCGGCGAGCGCGCTCCCGATCAGCGTCAGCACCTCGTCGGCCGGCACTCCCCGGCTGCCGCCCACACCGACCACCAGCGACGGCGGGCGGAGCAGCACGGTGGCTCCGGCGGTCGTATCGGCGCCGGTCACACGGTCGGTGACGATCAGTGAGACGTCACTGTCAGTGGCGGCGGTTACGTTGGGTGGCAGAGCAGGAAGGGGGTGGACGCCATGGGAGGTGTCCAGACGTACGGGGTCGCCGTCGAGGATCGCGCGGCTGACGGCCGCGACCGCGCCTTCGACGGGCCAGCCCAGCATGTCGAGTCCCGGCACCCCGGCGGCGTCGGTGGCGGTGCTGATCACCGGACGGCAGCCCAGTGTGTCGGCGACGCGCTGCGCCAGCTCGTTCGCACCACCGCCGTGGCCGCCCAGCAGGGCTATCGCGTGCTGGTGCGTCTCGTCCACCGTGACGACGCCCGGATCGGTGTCCTTGCCCCGCAGCAGCGGGGCGATCAGGCGGACGACGGCGCCGGTGGCGAGGAAGCACACCAGCTGCTCGCATTCGGCGAAGGCGCGGCCGACCGCCTCGCGGACCGGCCCGTCGTAGACCCGGACCTCGTCCGGCCAGGCGGCGGCCAGGTGTTCGCAGCCGCGCTGCCCCGCCGAGGTGGCGGAAATCAGGCCGATCACAGAATTGCTCCTTCGGTGCCGGGCCGGGTGGCCCACAGGACGAAAACGGGATTGTTGGCGGCGAGCCGGGTGACGCCACCCGGCAGCGGTGCCAGCCGGGAGGACTGCAGCAGCAGACCGTCCGGTTCGAGGCCGGCCGCGGACAGGGCGGCACGTACGTCGCCGACGCGGTCGACGGCCGCGAGGGTCACGACCACGGTCCGCCGGGCGCGCCTGGCGCAGGCACCGACGATGGCGGGCAGGTCGCGCCCGCCGCCGCCGATGAAGACGGCGTCCGGGTCCGGGAGCTGGGACAGCACGGTCGGGGCGGCGCCGTGCACGATCTGTACGTCCACACCGTGGGCCGCCGCGTTCGCCCGGATCCGCTCGATGCCGTCGGGGGTCTGCTCGACGGCGACCGCGGCGGCGCCGAAGCGGGCGCACTCCACGGCCACGGAACCCGATCCGGCTCCTATGTCCCACACGAGGTCACCGGTGCGCGGGGCGAGCCGGGACAGGGCCAGGGCACGCACCTCGAACTTGGTGATCATCGAGTCGCGGTACCCGAACGCCTCCTCGGGCAGCGCCCATCCGGCCGGCGCGGGCGGCGGTCCCGCGACGATCCGCTGGACCGGCGACAGCACCCGCGCCTCGTCCAGGCAGAGCACGACGCTCACACCGGTTCCCGTCCAGTCGCGGACGGCGGCGTCGGCGGGGGAGACCCGCTCGACGGTCTCGTCCGCCGTGCCGAGGGCCGCCGCGACCACCAGCGTGCGCTCGATACCGGTCCGGGCCAGCGCGGCGCCCAGCTCGGCGGGCCCGGCCCCGGGACCGGTCAGCACCGCCGTCTTGGGGTGCGCGCGGCACACGTTGACGGCCGCCCGCGGATCGCGGCCGTGCGCGCTGACGACGACCGCGTCGTCCCAGGACAGTCCGAGCCGGGCGAAGGCCACCGCGATGGAGGGGGAGGACGGGCGGACGTCCAGGGCTTCCGGGCCGAAACGCGCCCCGAGGGCCCGGACGATGCCGAAGAACCCCGGATCACCGGAGGCGAGCACGGTCACCCGCCGGTCCTGGTGGTCCAGCGAGCCCAGGTGCCGCTCGATGCCGTCGAGGGCCGGGGCGAGCGGGCCGAGGACGATCCGCTCCACGCCGGCCGGCAGCCGCGCCGCCTCCAGATGCCGCCGTGCGCCGACGACGAGCGTGGCACCGGCCGGAGCCGTGGCGGGCCCGTCGGTGCCGGTGCTCGTGCCAGTGCTCGTGCCGGTGGTGCCGGTGCCGATGACGGTGATCGCGCCGGGCGCGGGCGGGCCGGCGGTACGCGGCAGTTCCGGCTCGCGCGGGCCGGGCTGGGCGTACGGCTCGTACGGCGTCCGGCTCAAGGCCGTCCCTTCCTTCCGGGGTCGTGTGGCTGGTGGGGGTGGCTTACGCCTTGGACTCGCGCAACGCGCGCCGGGCCGCCGGGTCCGCCCGGCGGAAACCGTGGAAGTGCCCCGGGTGGTAGAGGTGCGAACGGGTGCCGGACGCCGCGAGCGCCGGGCCGACGAGGAAGAGGGTGTGCTTCCAGAGCTTGTGCTCCTTGACCGTCTCCTCCAGCGTCGCGATCGTGCAGCGCAGCACGAGCTCCTCCGGCCAGGTCGCCTGGTAGGCGATCACGACCGGCGTCTCCGTCGGATAGCCGCCCTCCAGCAGCTCCGTGACCAGCTGGCCCGACCGGGCGGCCGACAGGAACAGCGCCATCGTCGTGCCGTGCCGGGCGAACTCCCGTACCTCCTCGCCCGGCGGCATCGGCGTCTTGCCACCGCCCAGCCGGGTCAGGATCACGGACTGCGCGACCTCGGGGATCGTCAGCTCGCGCTGCGCGATCGCCGCGACCGCGGAGAAGGACGAGACGCCCGGGATGATCTCGACCTCGATGCCGAGCGTGTCGCACCGGTCGACCTGCTCCTGCGTACCGCCCCACAGGGCCGGGTCGCCGGAGTGGATCCGCGCCACCTTCAGATCCTCGGCCTGCGCCCGCTCGTAGACCGCGACGACGTCCTCCAGCGACATCGTCGCCGAGTCCAGGATCTCCGCGCCCTCACGGGCGTGCTCCAGTACTTCCGCCTGCACCAGGCTCGCGGCCCAGATGACGATGTCGGCGGCCGCGATGGCGCGGGCCGCCCGGAACGTCAGCAGGTCGGCGGCGCCGGGCCCCGCCCCCACGATGGTCACCTTGCCGGTCACAGCTTGCCTCCACGGGTGTCCCGGCGGGCGGGAGCGATCAGTGTCGAGAGATAGGGGAGCGGGCCTTCGAGCAGCTCGGAGGCGGGGCGGATGGATTCCTCGGGCAGCCCGAGCGCGGAACCCCACACGGCGCCCTCGGTCCTGCCGGTCTCCCGCAGCGCGGTCGCCACTTCCTCCGCCAGCCGGCCGAACTTGTACGCCACGACGGTGCCCGGCCCCTCCAGGGCCTCCTTCAGCACCGCCGCCCCGGCCGTGACGGGCACGAGCGTCAGCGGCTCGGTCCCCTCGGCCAGCACCGCTCCGCTGCGCGCGGCCAGGTCCTGCATCGCGGTGATGCCGGGCACGGTCTCGACGGCGACGCCGTCGACCAGCTCCCCGACGGTCAGCGCGAGATACGTGAACGTCGAGTAGACGTTGGGGTCGCCGATCGTCGCGAACGCCACCGTGCCGTGCGTCCGCAGCAGTTCGGCCACCTGCCCGCCCGCCGCGTCCCACGCGGCCTCACGCCGTGCCCGGTCGGTCCGCTCGTTCAGCGCGAACACGATCCGGACCACCTTCTCCTGCTCCACGTAGTGCAGCACCGTCGCCTCGGCCCTGCCGCGTTCGAGGGTGTCCATCACGGGGACGACCACCACCGCCGCCGCCCGCAGGGCGTTCACACCCTTGACGGTCACCAGCTCCGGATCGCCGGGGCCCACCCCGACCCCGATCAGCCGCCCGCTCATTCGGAACACCTCTCCACCAGTCTTCGGGCCACGCTCGGAACCGCGGCCCAGTGCACATGCAGGTACGAGGCGTGCACGCCCCCGTGGACGAATCCTTCGACGCGGCGCTCCGGCCGCGTCACCCCCCATGCGGGCGTGGCGCCCGCGCCCGGCTCGATGACCGTGCGGTGGAACTCATGCCCCCGCACGCGGGTGCCGGCCTCCGCCAGCACGCTGTCCGAGACCGCCACCGCCTCGCGGTACCCGAGGGTCAGCCGCTCCGACATCCGCGCGGTCGCGTCGAGCACGCCGCACATCGGCCTGCCGTCCAGCTCCCGCGCCAGGTAGAGCAGCCCCGCGCACTCGGCGGCGACCGGCGCCCCGGAGGCCGCCAGTTCCGCCACGGCCTTGCGCAGCGGCTCGTTCGCCGACAGCTCCGGCGCGTAGACCTCCGGGAAGCCGCCACCGATCACCAGCGCGGCGGTGTTGTGGGGGAGTTGCTCGTCGCGGAGCGGGTCGAAGGTGACGACCTCCGCTCCGGCGGCCGTCAGCAGTTCCGCGTGCTCCGCGTACGAGAACGTGAACGCGGGCCCGCCCGCGACGGCGACCAGGGGGCGCCTGCGGCGGGCCTTTTCCCCCACCCCGCCCCTTCCCGAAACCAAGGGCTCCGCCCCTGGACCCCGGTCCTCAAACGCCGGACGGGCTGAATCATCGCCCTGTTGTGGGCAATCGTTCCGCAGGGCGGAACGGGTGGGCACAACTGGGTCCGGGGCAGCGCCCCGGTTTCGGGAAGGGGCGGGCCTGGGGAACAGCCCCGCAGGGTCCCACGGGTCGGCGTCCAGACCCGGGGCGCTGCGCGCCAAAGCCAGCAGCGCTTCCATGTCGCAGCCCGCCCGGACCTGGGCGGCCATCGCCCGCACCGCGCCGACCGCGTCGGCGCTGCGCTCGGCGACCGGGACGAGGCCCAGGTGCCGGGAGGGGACACTGACCTGTTCGGCTCGGCGCAGCGCGCCGAGAACCGGCACGCCGGACTCGTCCAGCGCCTCGCGGAGCAGCGCTTCGTGCCGGTCGGAACCGACCTTGTTGAGGATGACGCCCGCGACCCGCACCTCCGGGTCCCAGGACGCGAAGCCGTGCACCAGCGCGGCCACCGACCGGGACTGCGACGAGGCGTCGACGACCAGCACCACCGGTGCGCGCAGCAGCTTCGCCACATGTGCCGTCGACGCCAGTTCGCCCTGCCCGGCGGCCCCGTCGTACAGGCCCATGACGCCCTCGACGACCGCCAGGTCCGCTCCGGCCGCACCGTGCAGGAAGAGCGGGGCGATCAGTTCGGGACCGCACATGAAGGCGTCGAGATTCCGCCCCGGGCGGCCGGTGGCGAGCGCGTGGTAGCCCGGGTCGATGTAGTCGGGGCCGACCTTGTGCGGGGACACGGCGAGGCCGGCCCCGGTGAAGGCCGCCATCAGCCCGGTGGCCACGGTGGTCTTGCCGCTGCCCGAGGAGGGCGCGGCGATGACCAGACGGGGGAGGGACGTCACCACTCGATGCCCTTCTGGCCCTTCTGGCCCGCGTCCATCGGGTGCTTGACCTTCGTCATGTCGGTGACGAGGTCGGCGGCCTCGACCAGCTTCTCCGGCGCGTTGCGGCCGGTGATGATCACATGCTGGGTGCCGGGACGGTCGTTGAGGACCTGGATCACCTCGTCGGTGTCCACCCAGCCCCAGTGCATCGGGTACGCGAACTCGTCCAGCACGTAAAGCTGGTACGTCTCGGCGGCCAGGTCCCGCTTGACCTGCTCCCAGCCCTCCTTGGCCGCTTCCTCGCTGTCGGCGATGTCGCGCTGCACCCAGGACCAGCCCTCGCCCATCTTGTGCCAGGCGACGGTGCCGCCCTCGCCGGAGTCGCCGAGGACCCGCAGCGCCCGCTCCTCGCCGACCTTCCACTTCGCCGACTTGACGAACTGGAACACCCCGATCGGCCACCCCTGGTTCCAGGCGCGCAGCGCGAGCCCGAAGGCGGCCGTCGACTTCCCCTTGCCGATACCGGTGTGCACGATGGTCAGCGGCCGGTTGCGGCGCTGGCGCGTCGTGAGCCCGTCGTCCGGCACGCTGCTCGGCTGTCCCTGCGGCATTACGCGGCCCTCCGCACATCACGTACGAGCGCGGACACGGTGTCCGCGCGCAGTTCCTCCAGCGTCACGGCGGTCCCGGCGAGGTCGAGCGCCAGCGCGCCCGCCAGGCCGAGCCGCACGGGACCCGACTCGCAGTCGACGACGACCGACGCCACGCCCTCGGCGTTCAGCAGCCGCGCCGCCCGCGCCGCCAGCTGTACGGGTTCGGGTCCGCCGGTCGCCCGGCCGTCCGTCACCACGACCAGCAGCGGCCGGCGGGACGCGTCCCGCAGCCGCTCGATCCGCAGCACCTCGCGCGCCTTCAGCAGCCCGGCCGCCAGCGGCGTCCGGCCGCCCGTCGGCAGTACCCGCAGCCGCGCCGCGCCCGCCTCGACCGACGACGTCGGGGGCAGCGCCAGCTCGGCGTCCGCGCCGCGGAAGGTGATCATCCCGATCTTGTCGCGCCGCTGGTAGGCGTCCATCAGCAGCGACAGGACGGCGCCCTTGACGGCGGTCATGCGCTGCCGGGCGGCCATGGAGCCGGAGGCGTCGACGACGAACAGCACCAGATTCGACTCCTTCCCCTCCCGCACCGCCTGCCGCAGATCGTCCTTCCGGATCACCAGACCGGGACCGCTGCGCCCGCGCGCCCGCTGGTGCGGGGCCGCCGCGTGCACCGTCGCCGCCAGATGCAGCTTCGTCAACTGGCCCTGCGGCCGCCGGGCGCTGGTCGTCCTGCCGTGCGCGGTCCGCGCCCGCGACCGGCGCCCGGCCGCGCCCTCGCCCATGCCGGGGATGGTGAACGCCTTGGTCTTGAACGGCTCGCCCGCCGGAGCGGCACTCTGCTCGCCACCGCCCGACGACCCGCCCTGCTGCTGCCCGGCGGGCTCATCGGGCGCGGAACCCTCCTCGGGACCCTCCTCGGACCCGTCCTGCGGCCCGTCGTCCGGACCGCCCTCCGGCGGCTGCCCGCCGCCGTCGTCGGGGCCGTCCGGATCCGGGTCGTCCTCCGGGTCCGGGCCGCCGCTGTTCTGCTCCAGCGTGTCGTCGAGCTTCGACTCGTCGAGGCCCGGCGCGTCGAACGGGTTGCGGCGCCGCCGGTGCGGCAGCGCCAGCAGCGCCGCCTGCCGGACGTCCTCCGCGATGACCTCGGTCCGCCCGTCCCACGCCGCCAGCGCGGTCGCGGTACGCGCCATCACGATGTCCGCGCGCATCCCGTCGACCTCGAACGCCGCGCAGGTCGCCGCGATCTGGCGCAGCGCACGGTCCCCGAGCACCACGGACGGCAGCAGCGCCCGCGCCGCCACTATCCGCGCCCGCAGCGCGTCCTCGTCGCCCGACCACTTGCCGGCGAACGCCGCCGGGTCCTCGTCGTACGCGAGCCGGCGCCGGACGACCTCGACGCGCTCGTCCGTCTCGCGGGACGCCGCGACCTCCACCGTCAGCCCGAACCGGTCGAGGAGCTGCGGGCGCAGCTCGCCCTCCTCCGGGTTCATGGTGCCGACGAGCAGGAAGCGGGCCGCGTGCCGGACGGAGACGCCCTCGCGCTCGACGTAGGAGGCGCCCATGGCCGCGGCGTCCAGCAGCAGGTCGACCAAGTGGTCGTGCAGCAGGTTGACTTCGTCGACGTAGAGCACGCCGCGGTGCGCGTCGGCCAGCAGCCCCGGCTCGAACGACTTCTTGCCCTCGGACAGCGCCCGCTCGATGTCCAGCGAACCGACCAGCCGGTCCTCCGACGCGCCGACCGGCAGCTCCACCATCCGCGCGGCGCGGGCGGTGCCCGCACCGACCGCGTGCGGGCCGTCCGGGCACGCCGGGTCCGGGGCGGCCGGATCGCACGAGAACCGGCACCCGCCGACGACGGCGACATCCGGCAGCAGCGAGGAGAGCGCCCGCACGGCCGTCGACTTGGCGGTGCCCTTCTCACCGCGCACGAGCACACCGCCGACCGCCGGCGATACGGCGTTCAGCAGCAGCGCGAGCCGCAGGTCGGTCATCCCGACGATCGCGGTGAACGGGTACGGGGTGCTCATGAGTCGCCTTCCAGGTCGCCTTCGAGCTGCAGATAGATCTCGCGGAGCCGGTCCAGGGTCTCCGGGTCGGGCTCGGCCCACAGCCCGCGGTCGGCGGCCTCCAGCAGCCGCTCGCTGATGCCGCGCAGCGCCCAGGGGTTGGACTTCTTCATGAAGTCCTGGTTCTCCTTGTCGAACACGTACTCCGCCGCGAGCCGCTGGTACATCCAGTCGTCCACCACGCCGGCCGTCGCGTCGTACCCGAAGAGGTAGTCGACGGTCGCGGCCATCTCGAAGGCGCCCTTGTAGCCGTGCCGGCGCATGGCCGCCATCCAGCGGGGGTTGACCACCCGGGCGCGGAAGACGCGGTGCGTCTCCTCGCCCAGGGTGCGGGTCTTGACCTGGTCGGTGGTGGCGCTGTCGCCGACGTAGGCGGCGGGGGAGACGCCCGTCAGGTGGCGCGTCATCGCCACCATGCCGCCGTGGTACTGGAAGTAGTCGTCGGCGTCGACGATGTCGTGCTCGCGGGTGTCGACGTTCTTCGCGGCCACCTGGATGCGGCGGAACGCCTGCTCCATGTCACCGCGCGCCGCGCGGCCGCCCAGGCCGCGGCCGTACGCGTAGCCGCCCCAGACCGCGTAGACCTCGGCGAGGTCGGCGTCCGAGCGCCAGTTGCGGGCGTCGATCAGCGGCAGCAGACCGGCCCCGTAGGCGCCCGGCTTGGAGCCGAAGATGCGGGCCGTCGCGCGGCGGCGGTCGCCGTGCTCGGCGGTGTCCTCGTCGGCGTGGGCGCGGACGTAGTTGGACTCGGCGGGCTCGTCGAGTTCCGCGACGGCCTGGACGGCGTCGTCGAGGAGCTGGATGACGTGCGGGAAGGCGTCGCGGAAGAAGCCGGAGATGCGGACCGTCACATCGATGCGCGGGCGGCCCAGCTCTTCCAGGCCCACCACCTCGAACCCGGTGACGCGGCGCGAGGCGTCGTCCCAGACCGGGCGGCAGCCCAGCAGGGCGAGGATCTCGGCGATGTCGTCGCCCTGGGTGCGCATGCAGGACGTGCCCCACACCGTCAGGCCGACGGACTTCGGGTACACGCCGGTGTCGGTGAGGTGCCGCTCCAGCAGCGAGTCGGCGAGGGCCGTGCCGACGTCCCAGGCGAGCCGGGACGGGATCGCCTTCGGGTCGACGGAGTAGAAGTTGCGGCCGGTCGGCAGGACGTTGACCAGACCGCGGGTCGGGGACCCGGACGGGCCGGCCGGTACGTAGCCGCCGCGCAGCGCGCGCAGGATGTTGTCGATCTCGTCGGTGGTGCGCTCCAGCCGGGGCACGACCTCCTCGGCGGCGAACTCCAGGATCCGCACGGCGTCCTGGACGGGCGAGCCGAGCACCTCCGTCACGATCCCGGGGGCCGCGGCCCGGCTCCAGCCGGACTCCTCCATCGCCCCGGCCAGCCGGCGCGCGAGCGTCTCCAGCAGGTCGACGGCGTCGGCGGCGGTCCTGGCGGGTCCTTCGGCCAGCGCCGTCAGCGCGGCGGGCACCGCGAGCCGGGCGCCGGGTTCGGCGAGCAGCGCCTTCTCGTTGAGGCCGAACGCCTCGGCCATCGCGGCCCGCAGACCGGGCAGTGCCGCGCCGACGCCGCCCCACACCTGGGAGGAGCGCAGGATGGCGAGCACCAGGTTGACCCGGGCCTCGCCGACGGGGCCGCCGCCGAGGATGTGCAGACCGTCGCGGATCTGGACGTCCTTGATCTCGCAGAGCCAGCCGTCGAGGTGCAGGACGAACTCGTCGAAGGCCTCATCGTCGGGCTGGTCGTCGACGTGCAGGTCGTGGTGGAGCTCGGCGGCCCGCACCAGCGTCCAGATCTGGCTGCGGACGGCCGGGGTCTTCGTCGGGTCCAGGTCGGAGACGAGCGCGTACTCGTCGAGGAGCTGTTCCAGCTTGGCGAGGTCGCCGTAGGTGTCGGCGCGCGCCATCGGCGGCACCAGGTGGTCGACGACGGTGGCGTGGCCGCGCCGCTTGGCCTGGGTGCCCTCGCCCGGGTCGTTGACGATGAACGGGTAGACGAGCGGCAGTTCGCCCAGCACCGCGTCCGGCGCGCAGCCCGCCGACAGACCGAGGCCCTTGCCGGGCAGCCACTCCATGGTGCCGTGCTTGCCCATGTGGACGATCGCGTCGGCGCCGAACGTGTTGTCGAGCCAGCGGTAGGCCGCCATGTAGTGGTGCGACGGCGGCATGTCCGGGTCGTGGTAGATCGCGATCGGGTTCTCCCCGAATCCGCGCGGCGGCTGGATCATGACCACGACGTTCCCGAACTGCAGGGACGCCAGGACGATGTCCTCGCCGTCGAGGTAGAGGGTGCCCGGCGGCTCCCCCCAGTGCTCCAGCATCCCCGCGCGCAGCTCGGGTTCGAGGGTCGCGAACCACCGCTGGTAGTCGGCGAGCGGGACCCGGGCCGGGGCGGCGGACAACTGCTCCTCGGTGAGCCATTCGACGTCGTGGCCGCCCGCGGCGATCAGCCGGTGGATCAGCTCGTCGCCGTTGTCCGGGTACCCGTCGACGGCGTATCCGGCGCCGCGCAGCGCGTCCAGCAGGCCGACGGCCGAGGCGGGGGTGTCGAGGCCGACCGCGTTGCCGACCCGCGAGTGCTTGGTGGGGTAGGCGGTGAAGACGACCGCGAGCTTCTTCTCCGGGTTCGGCTTGTGCTTGAGCGCGGCGTGCCGGACCGCGATCCCGGCGACGCGCGCGGCGCGTTCGGGGTCGGCGACGTACACCGGTACATCGCCCTCGCCGGTCTCCTTGAACGAGAACGGGACGGTGATCAGCCGGCCGTCGAACTCCGGGATCGCCACCTGCATCGCCGCGTCCATCGGCGACAGCGCCGCGTCGGAGGCCGCCCAGGCCGCGCGGGACGAGGTCAGGCACAGACCCTGGAGGACCGGGATGTCCAGATCGGCGAGCGCGCCGATGTCCCAGGCCTCGTCGTCGCCGCCCGCCGAGGCGTCGGAGGCGCGGGTGCCGCCGGACGCCAGGACGGTCGCGACCAGCGCGTCCGCCCGGCCCAGCAGCGCGTACAGACCGGCGTCGGCGCCGCGCAGCGTCCCGCAGTACACGGGCAGCGCGTTGGCGCCCTTCGCCTCGATCGCGGCGCACAGCGTGTCCACGAAGCCGGTGTTCCCGGACAGTTCGTGGGCGCGGTAGAAGAGCACGCCGACGGTCGGGCGGCCCTCGGTGAACGGGTACCCGCCGTGCGTCCCGTACTGCGGCATGGTGGCCGGGGGTTCGAAGCCCTCACCGGTCAGCAGCACCGTGTCCGACAGGAAGCGGGCCAGCTCCACCAGGTTCGCCGAGCCGCCCTCGACCAGATAGCGCAGCGCCTCGGCGACGACGCCCGCCGGGACCGAGGACTCCGCCATCAGTTCGGCGTCCGGCACCGACTCCCCGCCGAGCAGCACCGTCGGGATGCCGGACGTGCGCAGCGCGGCGAGTCCGTCCTCCCAGGCGCGCTTGCCGCCGAGCAGCCGCACGACGGCGATGTCCGCGCCCTCGGTCAGCGCGGCCAGGTCGCCGGGTCCGACCCGGGTCGGGTTGCCGATCCGGTAGTCCGCACCGGAGGCGCGGGCCGCCAGCAGGTCGGTGTCGGCGGTGGACAGAAGCAGAACGGTGGTCACGGTGCCCCCGGAGCAAGGAAGGGTAGGCCGGCGGGTGCGCCGTCCTCGATGAGCCGCATGAGCGCGGCGGTGTCCGCGTGTTCTTCGATCAGGTCGCCGAGGCGGTCGAGCTGTTCCTCGCGCAGCGTCCCGAAGGAGGTGTCGGGGGCCGGGACGAAGCGGCGGCCGGCCTGTTCGGCGATCCGGCGCAGGAAGGCGCGGCGGAAGCCGTCACTCTCCAGCGAGCCGTGCCAGTGGGTGCCCCAGACGGCGCCCGACCGGCAGCCGTCCAGCGCCCGCCCGTCGTCGCCGGTCATGAACGGCCCGTCGCCGCCCAGGACTTCCGCGACCCCGTGGTGGATCTCGTACCCCTCGACGGGTTCGCCGAGCGCCTCGCCGACCGGCCGGGCCAGCGTCTTCTCCGCCGCGAACCGGACCCGGACGGGCAGCAGCCCGAGCCCGTCCACCCGGCCGGCCCGCGACTCGATCTCGTCCTCGATCGTCCCGCCGAGGATCTGGTAGCCGCCGCAGATGCCCAGCACCGGACGGCCTTCGGCGGCCCGCCGGACGATCGCGTCGGCGAGCCCGCGCTCGCGCAGCCAGGCCAGCGCCCTGACGGTGCCCCGGGTGCCGGGCAGCACCACCAGGTCGGCGTCGGCGAGTTCCTGCGGACGGTCGACGAAGCGCACGACGACGCCCGGTTCTGCGGCCAGCGCGTCGACGTCCGTGAAGTTCGACATCAGCGGCACGGCGACGACCGCGACCCGCAGGATGTCCTCGCCGTGCGGCGGGGTGACGACCGACTCCCGTACGGCGCCGCGCATCGAGACCCGCAGCCCGTCCTCCTCGTCGATGCCCAGCCCGTGCGCGAACGGCAGCACGCCGTACACGGACCGGCCGGTGAGCCCGCGCAGCATGTCCAGGCCCGGCTCCAGCAGCGAGACGTCGCCGCGGAACTTGTTGACGAGGTAGCCGCAGACCAGTTCCTGGTCCTCGGGGCTCAGCAGGGCCGTCGTGCCGAAGAACGAGGCGAAGACGCCGCCCCGGTCGATGTCCCCGACCACCACGACCGGCAGCCGCGCGGCGCGGGCCAGGCCCATGTTCACGATGTCGTTGTGCCGCAGGTTGATCTCGGCCGGACTGCCCGCCCCTTCACAGATCACCGCGTCATACGTGCCCCGCAGTTCGGCCAGGCACTCCACGACGACGGGGAGCAGCGTGGACTGCTTCCCGCCGAACGGTGTTCCTCCGGCGGACGACGACCCCTCGGGCCCACCGTGATAACCGCGGGCGCTCATCTCTCCCACCGGCTTGCCGAGCAGCACCACTTGGCTGCTGCTGTCGCTGCCGGGCTTGAGCAGCACCGGGTTCATCAGCGCCGTCGGCTCGACCCGGGCCGCCTGCGCCTGCATGGCCTGCGCCCGCCCGATCTCGGCGCCCTCGCGGGTCACGAACGAGTTCAGCGACATGTTCTGCGCCTTGAAGGGCGCGACCTTCACGCCCTGCCGGACCAGCCAGCGGCAGATGCCCGCCGTGACGACGCTCTTGCCCGCGTCGGACGTGGTCCCGGCGACCAGCAGCCCTCCGCCGGTGCGGCGCACGCCGCGTGTACCGCTCATCGGGTTCCCTCCTCGGTGGATGCCGACAGCGCGGTGACGGCCAGCCGTCCGCCGGCGCAGACCGCCAGCGCCAGCAGGCCGACGCGGCGCGAGAGCCGTACGGCGCGGGCGATGTCGGCGACTTCGGGCGGCCGGTTGCCGGCGCCCAGTACGGCGCGGTGCTCCACGCGGCCGGCGTAGGCGAGGGTGCCGCCGAGCCGGACGCCCAGTGCGCCCGCGAAGGAGGCTTCCACCGGGCCCGCGTTGGGGCTGGGGTGGCCGGCGGCGTCCCGGCGCCAGGCGCGCAGTGCGCCGCGCGGATCGGGTCCGGCGAGCGTGGCGAGGACGGCGGTCAGCCGGGCGCCGGGCCAGCCGGCGACGTCGTCGAGGCGGGCGGAGGCCCAGCCGAACCGGCGGTAGCGCGGCGACTTGTGACCGGCCATCGCGTCCAGGGTGTTGACGGCACGGAAGCCGACGAGCCCCGGCACGCCGGCCGCCGCGCCCCACACCAGGGCGCCGACGACCGCGTCCGAGGTGTTCTCGGCCACGGACTCCACGACTGCCCGCGCGATCTGCCCGGCGTCCAGGGCCTGCGGGTCGCGGCCGCACAGGTTCGGCAGCCGCTCGCGGGCCGCTTCGAGGTCGCCCGCCTCCAGCGCCGCGGCGACGGCCAGCGCTTCACGGCCCAGCGAGGTGCCGCCCAGCACCGACCAGGTGGCGGCCGCGGTCAGGGCGATGGTGGCGGCGGGGGAGGGGCGTACGGCCCGTGCGGCCAGCGCGGCGGCGGCGGTCGCGCCGCCCGCGCACAGCGCGGTGTACAGCGCGCCGTGGCCGCGGTGGTCGCGCCACAGCCGGCGTTCGGCGGCGGTCGCGGCGCGGCCGAACACGGCGACCGGGTGGCCGCGGCGTGGATCGCCCGCGATCAGGTCGCCGAGCTGGCCGAGAGCGGCGCCGCACGCGAAGGCGTGTCCGGCTCGCACGGCGTCAGCCCGCCGTCACGCCTCGACGGGACAGGGCCTGGGGATCCGGTGGAGTACGACGGCGGCCGGGCATGGCAGGAGTCCTCACTCAGGGTCCGCGCCCTGGTTCGACGTGACCGGCGGTTGAGAGTCTCCTGGCTCCCGGATCCGCGCACCCCCGACCGTCCGGCCGATCGCTCGGCGCTGACGTTCTGGTGGGGGTGCACTCCCCGGTGACAGTGGCGGGACCGCGCCGGATTCACACCGGACTTCCTCTCCTACCGCCGTATGGCACCGGGCAGTCCACCACGTGCCGCGAACCCCGTCAACTCGCTGTTGACCTGCGACGGAAGATGTGCGAAGGCCCACACCCGCGGGTTCGCGGATGCGGGCCTGCGCCGTCGGCGCGCGGTGCTCGGAAGAGGATCAGGCGACGATCAGGAAGATGCCGTACGCCACCGCCGCCGCGCAGAGCGCGAAGCACGCGTAGGCGCCGGTCCTGGTCAGGACGGCGGAACCGCCGGAGGCGGCCGTTCCGTCGGTGGCGGACCCGCGCTTGGCGAGCCCGACGATGCCGAGGGTGAAGACGCCCACCAGCCCGATGGTCACCGCGAGGGTGACGCCGAGGACGGTACCGAGGGCCTGCCAGTCGATCTGCATGGTGCTGATTCCTTCCGGGCCGGGATCAGGCCGTGGCCGGTGCGGCGTCGACGGGGGTGGCGACGGCCGCGGGAGCCGGGATGGTCGCGGCGAGCGGTGCGACGGGTCCGGCGGGCGGCGGGCTGACGGCCGCGATGGCGGCGGTGACCGCACCCTGCGGCTCGACCGGGAGCTCGTTGACGTTGCTGTGGTCGATCGGCTTGCGGCGCGAGGCGAGCCAGATCGCGGTGCAGGCGACGAGCGCCAGGACGGCGACCCCGGCGATGCCCCACGCGCCCTGGCCGGCCAGCAGCGCGGCACCGGCGGCGACCAGGCCGGCGGCGGGCAGCGTCAGGCCCCAGGCGGCGACCATGCGGCCCGCGGTGCTCCAGCGGACCACCGCGCCCTTGCGGCCGACACCGGAACCCATCACGGAGCCCGAGCAGACCTGGGTGGTGGAGAGCGCGAAACCGAGGTGCGAGGAGGCCAGGATGGTGGCCGCGGCGCCGGTCTGGGCGGCGAAGCCCTGCGGCGCCTCGATGTCGGTGAGGCCCTTGCCCATCGTGCGGATGATGCGCCAGCCGCCGAGGTAGGTGCCGAGCGCGATGGCGGTGCCGGCCGAGACGATGACCCACATCGGCGGGTCGGCGTGCGGGGCGACGACTCCGCCGGTGATCAGGGCGAGGGTGATGACGCCCATCGTCTTCTGCGCGTCGTTGGTGCCGTGCGCGAGCGAGACCAGGCCGGCCGAGGCGATCTGCCCGGCCCGGTAGCCCTTGGCGGTCGCCTTCGGGTCGCTGTTGCGGCCGATCCGGTAGGTGAGCTTGGTGGCGAGCATCGCCGCCAGGCCCGCGACGACCGGGGCGGCGAGCGCCGGGATCAGGACCTTCATGACGACCTTGTCGCCGTTGACGCCATGGGCGCCGACGGAGACCAGGGTCGCGCCGATGAGGCCGCCGAACAGTGCGTGGGAGGAGCTGGACGGGAGCCCGGCCAGCCAGGTCAGCATGTTCCAGACGATGGCGCCGACCAGGCCCGCGAAGATGACTTCCGGCCGGATCCCCGCGCTCTCGTCGATGATGCCGCCGGAGATGGTCTTGGCGACTTCCACGGACAGGAAGGCGCCGACGAGGTTCAGCACGGCGGACATGGCCACCGCCGTCTTGGGCTTGAGTGCGCCGGTGGAGATGGTGGTGGCCATCGCGTTGGCGGTGTCGTGGAAACCGTTCGTGAAATCAAACACGAGAGCGGTCACGATCACGATTCCGATCAGGAGCGTGATGTGTTCCATGTACCCAGGCAATCGTTTGATCGGACAGTGGCGGTGGCGACCGTACGGAGTCCGGGTGAACGGAAGGTTAACTGGCGGCGGCTGCATGGTGCCGCCCCTCGTGGACCGGATTCTTCAGGCCATGCCGGGTGTTGGGGCGGCTGCGCCATCGCCCGGGATCCGGCTCGGCACCGCCCCCGGAATCCGTTTCAGTGCCGCCCGGAGATCCGGTCCGCGACGCGTGCCACCGGGTCCGTTTCACTGCTGCGCCCGGACAGCTCACGGCGGTCCGCGCCGCGGTAGGCCGCGTACATTCCGTGCACCCCGATCCAGCGGAACGGCTCCGGCTCCCAGCGCCGTACCCGGTGGCCCACCCAGGGCAGCGCGGTGAGGTCGGTGCCGTGGCCCTGACCCGAGTCCAGCTGCACCAGATCGCGCAGCGTCCGCGCCGCCAGGTTCGCCGTCGCGACGCCGCTGCCGACGTAGCCGCCCGCCCAGCCGAGCCCGGTCGCCCGGTCCAGCTCCACGCTCGCACACCAGTCGCGCGGCACGCCCAGCACCCCTGACCAGGCATGTTCGATCGCCACGCCGGCGGTCGCCGGGAAGAAGCGGACCAGGATCTCGCGCAGCGCCTCGACCGTGGCCGGCTGCGTACGCCCGTCGTTGTCCGTCCGCGAACCGAAGCGGTACGGCACCCCGCGGCCGCCCAGCGCGATCCGGTCGTCGGCCGTGCGCTGCGCGTACATGTAGGCGTGCGCCATGTCGCCGAGCGTCTCGCGGCCCTCCCAGCCGATGGTGTCCCACACCTGCTGGGGCAGCGGCTCGGTGGCGATCATCGAGGAGTTCATCGGCAGCCAGGACCGCTTCTGCCCCTTGAGCGAGGCCGTGAAGCCCTCCGTGCAGCGCAGCACGTACGGGGCGCGCACCGTGCCGTACGGGGTGATCGCGTGTTTCGGCTTGATCTCGGTCACCGTGGTGGACTCGTGGATCACCACACCCAGCGCCTCGACGGCCTTCGCCAGCCCCTGCAGAAGCTTCACCGGATGTATACGGGCGCCGTGCGGCGTCCAGGTGCCGCCGGAGGTCCCCGCGACCCGGATCCGCTCCGCGGACTCCCGCGCGCCCAGCAGCAGCCGGTCCTTCTCGCCGAAGGCCAGCTCCGCCGCGTGGAACGCCTTCAGCCGGGCGAGCTGCGCGGGGGAGTGCGCGACCTCCAGCACCCCGCCCTTGACGATGTCGGCGTCGATGCCCTCCTCGGCGGCGACCCGCACCACCTCGTCCACCGTCTCGTTCATCGCGTGCTGCAGGGCGACCGCGGCGTCATGGCCGTGCAGCTTCGCGTACCGGTCGCGGCCCGCGATGCCGTTGTACAGCCAGCCGCCGTTGCGCCCGGACGCCCCGTAGCCGCAGAACTTCTGCTCCAGCACCGTGATCCGCAGGAACGGCACGGCCTTCTTGAGGTAGTAGGCGGTCCACAGGCCCGTGTAGCCGCCACCGACGATGCAGACGTCCGCGGTCGTGTCGCCCGGCAGGGGCTCGCGCGGCACGGGGATGCCGGTCTGCGAGTACCAGAAGGAGATGCCGCCGTTGACGGTGGTCATGATGCCCCTGCAATCCGTGATGCGATCCGGTGCGGCCGTGGTGTGCGGCCGGTGGTGTGCGGGACGCTACTGCGCCCCGCGAGGACGCGGCAACGCCCAACCTGTAAGGATCGACGGATGCGCGATGCCATGGAGAAAGCCTGGTCGGAGCTGGTGGCCACGGCCCGGCGCAGTGTCACGGACGGCCTGGTGGTCGGTACGTCCGGCAATGTCTCGGTCCGGGTGGGCGACCTGGTGCTGGTGACGCCGACCGGCGTCCCGTACGACCGGCTCGGCCCCGTCGACGCCGTCGCCGTCGATCTGGACGGCCGGCAGGTCTCCGGACGGCTGCGCCCCACCAGCGAGCTGCCGATGCACCTGGCCGTCTACCGCGGCACGGGCGCGCGGGCGATCGTGCACACCCACGCGGTGCACGCCACGGCCGTCTCGACCCTGGTGGACGAGCTTCCGGCGATCCACTACATGGCGGCGGCGATGGGCGGCCGGATCCGGGTCGCCGGCTATGCCCCCTACGGCACGGACGAACTGGCCGCGCAGGTGCTGCGGGCCCTGCGGGACCGCAGCGCGTGCCTGATGCGCAACCACGGAACGCTCGTGTACGGCGCCACACTCGATCAAGCGTACGACCGTACGGCGCAGCTGGAGTGGATGTGCCAGGTCTGGCTCACCGCCCGCTCGGTGCCCGGACTGACCCCCGCCCTGCTGTCGGACGCCGAGCTGGACGACGCGGGCGGGCGGCTGCGCGGCTACGGCCAGCCCGGCTGACACCGCCCGGCCGACTTGGCCCGGCCGACGGCGCACGGCTGACGCAGCCCGGCCGCCACCGCCCGGGGCCACGGCCGGCCGCTGTCCACTGGCCGCATCGCGCCGCCCCGCCGACACTGGAACCGATGCGTATACGAACCGTGGCGGCCGTGGCCGCCACCACCGTGCTCGGTGCCGGCGCGGCCGCTGTGGCGGCCGGACGGTACGTGTCCGACCTCGCCCTCAAACCGTCCCCCGACGGCCCGGAACCCGACGAGCGGGTCACCGTCCACGCCACCGCGCCCGGCCAGGTCAGCATGACCCGCGCCCTGGCCTCCCTGCGGCCGGGCGTCTACGGGCTGTCCGGCGACGGAGTGCACGCCGCGGTCGGCGAGGTGCTGTGGACGACGCCGGACACGGTGGCCCGGCGCCTCGACCGGGTCTACAGCGGCGCCCTCGACCCCGGCACCCGGGTCCGGATGACGGCCCAGGTCCACGCGGGCGACCCGCGCGGCGCCCTCGGTCTGGACTACGCCGAGGTGCTGGTGCCCGGCGAACTCGGTCCGATGCCCGCCTGGTTCGTCCCCGGGGCCCGCTCGACGTGGGTGATCACCGTGCACGGCCTCGGCGCGACCCGCGAACTCCCGCTCAACGTCCTGCCGGCCCTGCACGGCCACCGCTTCCCGGTGCTCGACCTCGCCTACCGCAACGATCCCGGCGCCCCGCCCTCACCGGACGGCCTCGGACACCTCGGCGACACCGAATGGCGCGACCTCGACGCGGCGATGAAGTACGCCGCGGAGTACGGCGCCGAACGGTTCGTGCTCTACGGGTGGTCGACGGGCGCCACGATGGCGCTGCGGGCCGCCGACCACTCGGCGCTCCGGGACCGGATCAGCGGGCTGATCCTCGATTCACCCGTCCTGGACTGGAAATCGACCGTGCGCGCCGCGGCGTTTTCCCACGGTGTGCCGGGGGCGCTCGTACCGCTCGGCGTGCGCGCCGCCGAGGGCCGCACCGGGCTGCATGCGGAACGTATCGCGGACGCCGCGGACCCCGCCCGGCTGAGCGTCCCCGTGCTGGTCGTGCACGGCCCGGACGACACCCTCTCGTCCTGGTCAGGATCGCGACAACTCGCCGCGAAGCGACCGGATCTGGTCACGCTCCACACCGTTCCCGGCGCCTCCCACAGCGCTATGTGGAACGTCGACCCGGCGTCGTACGAAGAGGCCCTGCGACGCTTCCTGACCCCTCTGATGTAGCGCTCGGCGCGGAGCCGGGAGCGCAGCGTGAGGGGCGCCGCCCCGGAGCGCGTTTGGGATTCTGGGGCCTCACCCGGGACACTGCTCCAGTGACGTCCCGTACTTCGCGAGACACTCCGCTCCGCCTTGTCCCCCGACGACCCTCCCTGGCCTTCGCGGTGGGGGGCTCCGCCGCCCGCCCCACGGCGACAGCGCGGCGCTCCCGCCCGCCGCGGCCGCCCGAGGGCACCCCCGCGCTGTCCGAGCTCGCCCGCCAGGCGCGCGCCGAACTCGCCGACACGGTCCGCCTCGCGCGGTGGGCCGAAGCGGGACCCGGTACCGCAGGTCCGACCGGGATACTTCCGGACGCCGACGTCCAGCAGGCAGCCGCCGAGCTGGAGTTGACGGAACGGCAGATCCGGTCCGGCTGGGACCGGGCCCGGCTCGCGGGCCTGATCGAACTCCACCAGGGCGCCGCCCGCCCCGGCTGGCGGCTGCGCGCCTGGGACCGCGACAACACCGCCGTACTGCGCGGCTGGGTCGCGCTCTTCGACGCCTGGTCCCTCGCGCACCCCCCCGGCGACCCCGCCGAGGCGGACCCCTCGCTGGTGGCCGAGGTCGTCGAGGCCACCCCGCAGCTGCTGTCCTTCCTGCACCTCTCCTCGGGCCCGGTACCGGTCGACACCCTGCTGGACCTGCTGCGCCAGCGGGTCGCGGAGCTGCGGACCGAACGGCACGAGCCGCCCGCCGACGGTGCCCACGACCCGCTGCCCGCCCTGCTGAACTGGGTGCTCGACGCGGTTGCCGGGGTCGGGGCGCTGCATCCGCGCGACGCCTCCTGCGACACCCAGGAGGCCGCGCTCACCCCGCTCGGCAACTGGGCGGTCTGGGTCAAGCTGGAACAGATCTGTGTGGCCGCCCAGGGCCCGGCCGGCCATATCGAGCAGTCCGCGGAGAAGATGCTGCGCGCCTGCGCGCGGCTCTCCCCGGGCCCGGCCCGCGCCGAGTACCGCGCCTGGCTCGCCGCCCGCCCCGTCGGCCTGGCCGTCGCCGAGCTGCTGGAGACCGCCCGCGGTGAGGACGCGCTGCTGCGCGGCCTGGCCTTCGAGGCGCTCCGGGTGGTCGGTGCGCCCGCCGAGCCCGCCGTCCGCGCCTCCTCCGAGGAGCCGACGCTGCGGCCCTACGCGCTGCTGTGGCTGGCCGAGCAGGACGGCGGTGACCCGGAGGCCGTCGCGGGACTGCTGACCCGCGAGGAGACCGCCTGGCTGTGGGTGGACACCGCCGCGGCCGTCGCCGACCACGGCGAGGGCCAGCTGCTCGTGAGCCATCTCGACGCGGCGGTGGAGGGCTCGGTGCGGTCGCTCCTGGTGGAGATCCGCGGCGCGGGGCACCCCCGTACCGTCCAGGTGCTCGTGGCGCTGGCCGCCGCGCACCCGGACCCCGCGGTCGCCAAGGCCGTCCGCAGGGCCGCCTTCCAGGTGCACACCGGCGGCGCCTGACCGCTCGGGCACCGGACGACGACGATCGGCGACGGCCCGGCGGGAACACCCGCCGGGCCGTCGCCGTCCCTCCCTGCCGGGGGGTCATCCGAAGGTGTCGCAGCGCGCCAGGTCGCCGGTCCGCAGACCGGTGGCGAACCACTGCTGACGCTGCGCCGACGAGCCGTGCGTCCAGTTGTCCGGGGTCACCCGGCCCTGCGCGCGGGACTGGATCGTGTCGTCGCCGACCGCGGCCGCCGCGTCCAGGCCGCGGGTGATGTCGTCCGCCGTCACCGCGGTGATCAGCGGCCTGCCGGTGGCCGGGTTGATGGTCATGGTGGCGTTCTTCGACCACAGGCCCGCGTAGCAGTCCGCCTGCAGCTCGACCCGTACCGACTTGCTGGTGGCCCCGGTGCGCCCGTCCTGGGCGGCGCGCAGCGTCCCCAGCAGGTTCTGCACATGGTGCCCGTACTCGTGGGCGACGACGTAGCTCTCCGCGAACGGCCCGCCCTCGGCGCCGAACTGGCTCTGCAGCGTCGCGAAGAAGTTCAGGTCGATGTAGACCTTCCGGTCGACGGGGCAGTAGAACGGCCCGGTCCGCGGATCGGCGGCCCCGCAGCCGGTGCGCATCGGCCGGTCGAAGAAGACGGTCGGCGCCGGCTGATAGGTGCCGCCGCGCTGCCGGAACTCGTTCGTCCAGTACGCCTGGACGCTGTTGACCACCGCGACGATCCGGCACTGCTCCTGGGTGTTGGCGTCCCGGCCGGTCGCGCACGTCTGCGCCAGGTCGGCGGCGGCGCCGGTGCGCGGCGCGGTGTCCGTGGCGCTGCCGGACAGGCCCATCTGGTTGGGGCTGATGCCCAGGACGATCCCGATCACGACCACGATCAGGCCGACGATGCCGCCGCCGACCACCTTGCCGCTGGGAGCGCCGCCACCGAACGGTCCGCCGCCGGACGAGCCGCCACCGCGCTGGTCCTGCACCTGTGACGTGTCCAGTTTCGCGTTGTCGTCGAACTGCATACGACGAGTATGGGTGATTTGCCCCACACCGGCCCTCCAGGCCCGAACGGGCGGAGGCCGCCGCGGGCCACCGTCGCCGATCGTGGCCGACGGCCTCGGGCGCGTAGCACCTCATCGCCCTCCCCTGGGCAACAACCGGCTTGCCACACCCCGGTAGACTGGCCTGTATGGCAGTCCCTCTCGTTCATTAGCCGGCGGCGTACGACCTCCCCCGCGCCCCTTTCTGTCGTTCGCCATGCCCTGGAGCTTTTCCCGTGATTACTGCCACTGGCCTCGAGCTGCGTGCTGGAGCCCGCATCCTCATCGAGTCCGCTTCCTTCCGTATCGCCAAGGGCGACCGCATCGGCCTCGTCGGCCGCAACGGCGCCGGCAAGACCACCCTGACCAAGGTCCTCGCCGGTGAGGGCCAGCCCGCCGGCGGCACCGTGACCCGGTCCGGCGAGGTCGGCTACCTCCCGCAGGACCCGCGCACCGGTGACCTGGAGACCCTCGCCCGCGACCGCATCCTCTCCGCCCGCGACCTGGACTCCGTCCTGCGCAAGATGCGGGAGAACGAGGAGCGGATGGCGAACGGCAAGGGCGCCACCCGCGAGAAGGCGATGCGGAAGTACTCCAACCTGGAGACCGAGTTCCTCACCAAGGGCGGCTACGCGGCCGAGGCCGAGGCGTCCACCATCGCCGCCGCCCTCGGACTGCCCGACCGGGTGCTCGGCCAGCCGCTGTCGACCCTGTCCGGCGGTCAGCGCCGCCGGGTGGAGCTGGCCCGGATCCTGTTCTCCGACGCCGACACCCTGCTGCTCGACGAGCCGACGAACCACCTGGACGCAGACTCCATCGTCTGGCTGCGCGACTACCTCAAGACGTACCGCGGCGGCTTCATCGTGATCTCCCACGACATCCAGCTCGTGGAGACGGTCGTCAACAAGGTCTTCTACCTGGACGCCAACCGCACCCAGATCGACGTCTACAACATGGGCTGGAAGCTCTACCAGGCCCAGCGCGAGGCCGACGAGAAGCGCCGCAAGCGCGAGCGCAGCAACGCCGAGAAGAAGGCCGCGTCGCTGAACTCGCAGGCCGACAAGATGCGCGCCAAGGCCACCAAGACGGTCGCCGCGCAGAACATGGCCAAGCGCGCCGACCGGCTGCTGGCGGGCCTCGACGCCGTCCGCGTGTCGGACAAGGTCGCCAAGCTCCGCTTCCCGGACCCCGCGCCCTGCGGCAAGACCCCGCTGATGGCGAGCGGGCTGTCGAAGTCGTACGGCTCGCTGGAGATCTTCACCGACGTCGACCTGGCCATCGACCGCGGCTCGCGGGTCGTCATCCTCGGTCTCAACGGCGCCGGCAAGACCACGCTGCTGCGCCTGCTGGCGGGCGTCGAGACGCCCGACACCGGGAAGATCGAGCCGGGCCACGGCCTCAAGCTCGGCTACTACGCCCAGGAGCACGAGACCCTGGACCCGGACCGCACGGTCCTGGAGAACATGCGCTCGGCCGCCCCGGACACCGACCTGGTCGAGATCCGCAAGATCCTCGGCTCGTTCCTGTTCTCGGGCGACGACGTCAACAAGCCGGCCGGCGTGCTGTCCGGCGGTGAGAAGACCCGGCTGGCGCTCGCCTCGCTGGTGGTCTCCAGCGCCAACGTGCTGCTGCTCGACGAGCCCACCAACAACCTCGACCCGGCCAGCCGCGAGGAGATCCTCGGCGCGCTGCACACCTTCAGCGGCGCCGTCGTCCTGGTGACGCACGACGAGGGCGCGGTGCACGCACTGGCCCCCGAGAAGATCATCCTGCTGCCCGACGGTGTCGAGGACCTCTGGGGCGAGGACTACGCGGATCTGGTCTCGCTGGCCTGACCGCCCCGCCGCCCGGATCGGCCGTGCCGTCCGATCGGCCCGCCTGATCACCTGGCAGTGGATCATTCGGCCTATGGGTGATCCATCATCTGTGTGAGACGAGCTCATACCGCGCCACCGGGTGGCGCGGTATGACCGCCGCCCTGAGTCGATCAGTGGTGTGACGTCGGGAAACTCCTTACCGACCATGGATGACCTGCCGCTTTTCGCGGCGCCCGGACAGCTGTCCGGAAAGCGCCGGACGAATTCGGGGATCTTCGTGTGCCACCCGGCCGCCGGAAAAAGGTCCCCGGTTCAAATGTTGTCGTACGGACCTTGCCGAATGGGTGGCCAGGAAGGCGCCGAGGGGTGATCATGAGAGTCCAGAGCGCACTTCCCTAGAGGAGGCACGGGTGGCCGAGACTCTGAAGAAGGGCAGCCGGGTAACCGGCGCCGCGCGCGAGAAGCTCGCGGCAGACCTGAAGAAGAAGTACGACTCCGGTGCGAGCATCCGGGCGTTGGCCGAGGAAACCGGCCGCTCCTATGGATTCGTGCACCGGATGCTCAGCGAGTCCGGCGTGACCCTGCGTGGTCGCGGCGGTGCAACACGAGGCAAGTCGAAGGCCGCTACGGCCTGACGGGCAGGGCATCTCCCGCGACCCGGATTCCCCAGCGTGCCCACCCGGTCGACGACTGTGTCGACCAGGTGGTTACTCTTCGGTAATCAATTCCGCGGTTCGCTCGGAGGTGCCCGATGCCCGACCCCACCGTGCTGCTCGAGCGTGACGGAGTGCGGCTCACCGCCGACGACTCCGTCGCGACCGTCACACTGTGCAATCCGGCCAAACGCAATGCCCAGTCACCCGCCCTGTGGCGGGCCCTGGTCGAGGCAGGCCGGCTCCTGCCGGGCAGCGTGCGCGTTGTCGTGCTCCGCGGCGAAGGGCAGTCCTTCTCCGCGGGGCTCGACCGGCAGGCCTTCACGCCCGAGGGCTTCGACGGCGAACCGTCGTTCATCGACCTCGCGCGCGGTTCCGACGAGCAGCTCGACGCGACCATCGCCGAGTACCAGGAAGCGTTCACCTGGTGGCGGCGCAGCGACATCGTGACCATCGCCGCCGTACAGGGCCATGCGATCGGTGCCGGCTTCCAGCTCGCTCTCGCCTGCGATCTGCGGGTGTGCGCGGACGACGCGCAGTTCGCCATGCGCGAGACCAGCCTCGGACTGGTGCCCGACCTCGGTGGCACCAAGCCGCTGGTCGACCTCGTCGGCTATGCGCGGGCCCTGGAGATCTGCGCCACCGGGCGCTTCGTGCACGGGTCGGAGGCCTGGCGCATGGGCCTCGCCAACGTGGTGGTCCCGGTGGCCGAGCTGGACGAGACCGCTCTGGCTCTCGCCGCTGAGCTGCTCGCCGCGCCCCGTGACGCCGTCATCGAGACCAAGGCCCTGCTGCAGGGTGCCGCCGCCCGTTCGTACGAGGAGCAGCGCCCCGCCGAGCGCGCCGCCCAGGGCCGCCGGCTGCGCGACCTCGCCGGCGTCGGCGAGTAACTCCGCCCGATGACTCCGCTCGATCGATGTCCGGTCGATGTCCGGTCGATGTCCGGTCGTGGTCACCCGATGGCGGTGACCACGACCGCCGTCGTGACGGGGCCCGGGGAACCGGGCTCCGCGGCCGCGGTGACCGCCGCGGCCACCGCGCGGGCCACATCCAGCGCGCGGTGGCCGGGCACGACCGCGATCTGCACCCGGACCTCCCGGGCCGGTGGATCGCCGCCGTCGGCCGTGCGGAGTCCGGACGCGAAGCCGCCGAGCCGTGAGGTCACCCGGGCCACCCCCGGCACCAGGAGCGCCGCGGCGACCACCCCGTTGCCGGCCGGCGGCGGGTCCTCGCCCGCAGCGAGCGCGGGGACGGGGGCGGGAGCGGGATCGAAGCCGGGGAGGGCACCCGGTCCGGCCGGGGGATCCATCAGGCCGGTGACGTCGAGGTCCACCGAGGTGACCGCCAGCCCCAGCAGATCGTGGGCCGCACTCCACAGAGCGGTCCGCAACCGCTCCGCGGTGGCGGGCAGCGGCCGGTCGATGGCGGCCTCGAAGGCCGCGGCCACGCACAGCGGGCCGTACGGCACCGCACTCGGCGGTACGAGCGGTACGAGCGGAACGACCGGTACGAGCGGCGCGCCGCCCGCATCCGTATCCGTATCCGCATGCGTGGCCGGCTCCGCCACCGCCTCCGGGCCGATGCGCAGAGTGCCGACCCGGACGCCGGTGAGCCCGGCCACCGCCCCGCGCAGCGCGTCGGCGGCCGCGTTCTCGGTGATCCAGACCCCGTCTCCCGCCCCGCCGAGCGGCAGCACGCGCCCGAACGCGATCTGCTCCCGTACCGCACGGGCCAAACGGTCCACAGTCACCGGTCTCCGCCTCCTTCGCCGCGCACCACCCGAACGGCGGCCCGCTCCGCGCTTCCTGACCGCATCTCCACGGCGCGGCAGGGCATGCGCACATAGTGTGGTGCACGGAGCAGCCCAGACGAAGGGACGACTCGCGATGACCGAGGCGGCACAGCGCAACCTGTCCGAGCCGGAGGGCCCCGATTCCGTGGGCGAGGGCAGGACATTGGAGAAGGGCACGAGCGCGGGTGCCGGGACGCCCGGCCGGCGGGCGCCGCTGGGCGACCCCGCTACCCGCGGCCGGACCACCATCGCGGACGGAGTGGTCGAGAAGATCGCCGGGCTGGCGGCCCGTGATGTGCTGGGCGTGCACGCGATGGGCAGCGGCTTCGCCCGCACCTTCGGCGCCGTGCGCGACCGGGTGCCCGGCAGCAAGTCCGTCACCCGTGGGGTGAAGGCGGAGGTCGGCGAGGTGCAGACCGCGCTCGACCTGGACATCGTCGTCGAGTACGGGGTGTCCATCGTCGAAGTGGCCCGCGCGGTGCGGGAGAACGTGATCGCCGCGGTCGAGCGGATGACCGGCCTTGAGGTCGTCGAGGTCAATGTCGCGGTCGGCGACGTGAAGCTGCCGGACGAGGACGACGAGGACGACCGCGAGCAGAGGGTCCAGTGACGACCCCGCGGACGGGTGGGACGGCGGCCGGCGGTGCCGGCGACAGCGGTGAGGCGAGGACGGTGAGCGGACGATGAGAATGTCGCTGGTCGGACTGATCGTGGGCATGGCGCTCGGATTCGCCGGGTACTTCGGCGGGTTCGGCGCGTTCCTGCTGGTGGCCGCGCTCGGCGCGGTCGGGTTCGTTGCCGGGAAGTTCGTGGACGGCGATCTGGAGCCCGGAGAGTTCTTCCGCAGCCGCGACCGGCGGCGGTGATGGCCGCTGCGGCCCCGGTCACCCTGCCGGCCGCGGAGCGGGGCGCGCTCAGGATCGCGGACCGGGTGGTGGCGAAGATCGCCGCGCGGGCCGCGTCCGAGGTGCTCGCGGACGTCCCGGAGCACGGGCTCGTGCCGCCGGACCGTACGCCGCACGCGTCGGTCTCGGTGCGCAAGGAGAGCGCCCGGGTGCGGTTGTCGGTGGAACTGGGCTATCCGGGTGATCTCGGGGCGGTCTGCGGCTCGGTGCGCCGCCATGTCGCGGACCGGGTGACGTCGCTGACGGGTATGGAGGTACCTGAGGTCGCCGTCGAGATCGAGCGGCTGCACTCCGCGACGGCGCGGCGGCAGAGCGAGGGGAGGGTGCGGTGACCGGGACCGGTACGGAACCCGAACCCGAGGGCACGACACGGCAGCTGCCGGTCATCGGGCCCTACGAGCCGGACGAGCCCGACGGATCCGGCGGGTCCGCCGCCGAACGCCCCGCCGAGCCGCCGGCGGGCCGCGCGGCCCGGTTCTGGTCGGAGCGCCGGGTGCCGTCGGCGCTGACCGCGCTGGTGGTGCTGGGGGCCGCCGGGATCCTGCTCTACGACATCGCCGCGGTCCGCACCGACCGCGCCGCGATGAGCTGGCGGCCGCGGCTGGCCCACGAACTGGCCACCAGGCCGCTGGACAACGCGCTCGTCATCACCGCCGCCGCGGCCGCCGCGGTGATCGGTCTGTGGTTGATCGTCCTGGCCGTCACCCCCGGCCTGCGCGACATCCTGCCGATGCGGCGCAGCATCACCGGGGTGCGCGCGGGGCTGGACCGGCATGCCGCCGAACTCACGCTGCGCGACCGGGCGATGGAGGTCTCCGGCGTGCACACCGTCCGGGTCCGCGTCGGCCGCCGCCGCATCACCGCCCGCGCGGCGTCCCACTTCCGTGACCTGGACGAAGTACGGGCCGACCTGGACACCGCCCTGGCCGAGGGCGTCGTCCAACTCGGGCTGGCCCGCCCGCCCAGCCTGGGCGTCCACGTCCAGCGTGCCCAGAAGGGCTGATCCGCCGATGCGCAGCTCCCTCAACCGGACCCTGCTGGCCCTGACCGGCCTGCTCCTGCTGATCGCCGGTCTCGCGGTGCTGGTCGGCAGCCTGGACCTGCAGCGCCGCTGGGGATTCACCCTGCCGGACCGGTGGCCGTTCGACGGCCCCAAGGACGTGCTCCTCACGGCCCGGGACCGCACCCGCTACCGCGGCGACGGCTGGTGGTGGCCCACCGTCATGGCTGCCCTGGGGGTGCTGGTGCTGACGGCCCTGTGGTGGTTCCTGGCCCAGTTCCGCAGCCACCGGCTGCGCCAGCTGCGCATCGACAGCCGCGACGGCCAGGACGCCGTCCTGCGCGGCCGGGCCCTGGAGGACGTCCTGGTCACCGAGACCGAGGCGCTGGAGGGGGTGGACCGGGCCGGCGCCGTGCTGACCGGCAAGCGCTCCGCGCCCCGCGCGCGCCTCACCCTCGCCCTGGCGCCGCACGCGGCCCCGGACACCGTCGTCTCCCGGCTGGACACCGAGATCCTGCAGCGCGCCGGCGGTTCCGCGGGACTCGACCACCTCCCGGCCGAGGCGCGGCTGCGCGCCGTCAAGCACCGCGCCAGCCGCGTCAACTGACCGGCGCCCCGGGCGCCGGGCGTCGTACGCCGTCCGTCAGAAGCCGTGCTGGGCGCCGCCGTCGACCGGGAGCATGACGCCCGTCAGATACGAGGCGGCGGGGGAGAGCAGGAAGGCCGCGGCCCGGCCGAACTCCTCCGGGGTTCCGTAGCGGCGCAGCGGGATGGCGGCGCTGTGCCGGGCGCGGGCGGCCGCCGCGTCGCCGCTGAGGGCGTCGAGCTGCGCCACCCGCTCGGTGTCGATCCGGGAGGGCAGCAGCCCCACGACACGGATGCCGCGCGGGCCCAGCTCGTTGGCGAGGTTCTTGGCGAATCCGGCCAGCCCCGGCCGCAGCCCGTTGGAAACGGCCAGGCCGGGGATCGGCTCGTACACCGACCCGGACAGCACGAAGCCGATCACGCCGCCCTCGCCGAGCGCCGCCGCGGCGGCCCGGGCGAGCCGTACCGCGCCGAGGAAGACCGTCTCGAACGCGTCCCGCCACTGGTCGTCCGTGATCGTCTCGGAGAGGCCGACGGCCGGGCCGCCGACGCTGATCAGTACGCCGTCCAGCCGGCCGAACTCCTCGCGGGCGGCGCCGATGAGCCGGTCGGGGGTGTCCGCGCCGGTGTTGTCGGCGGCCATCCCGATCGTGTTCCCCGGGCCGCCCAGCGCGGTGGCCGCCGCGTCCGCCGACTCCTGCGAGCGCCCGGAGACGACCAGCTTCGCGCCGTCGGCCGCCAGCTCACGGGCGGCCGCCATGCCCAGCCCGCGGGTGGCGCCGGTGACGACGTACACCCGGTCCTTCAGTCCCAGATCCATGCGCTCATGCTCCCTTACGGACTCCGGACAGGCTCAGCGCGGTGTTGACGAGCCCGATGTGGCTGAAGGCCTGCGGGAAGTTGCCGAGCTGGCGGCGGGAGACCGGGTCCCACTCCTCGGCGAGCAGCCCGACGTCGTTGCGCAGGCTCAGCAGGTGCCCGAACAGTTCGCGGGCCTCCCGCTCGCGGCCGGTCGTGTGCAGCGCGTCGGCCAGCCAGAACGAGCAGGCCAGGAAGGCGCCCTCGTCGCCGGGCAGGCCGTCCACGGCCTTCTCGTCCAGGGTGTAGCGGCGGACGAGCCCCCCGTGGTTCAGCTCCCTGCGCACCGCGTCGACCGTGCCGATCACCCGTGGATCGGAGGAGGGCAGGAAGCCGACCTGGGGGATGAGCAGCGTCGCCGCGTCCAGTTGGGTGGAGCCGTAGAACTGGGTGAACGTGCTGCGCTCGTTGTCGTAGCCGCGCTTGCACACCTCCAGATGGACCTGGTCGCGCATGGCGCGCCAGCCGGCCAGGTCGCCGCCGCGCTTCGGCTGGGCCTCCAGGGTGCGGACCGCGCGGTCCGCGGCGACCCACGCCATCACCTTGGAGTGCACGAAGTGCCGGCGCGGCCCGCGGACCTCCCACAGGCCCTCGTCCGGCTCGCGCCAGTTGGACTCCAGGAAGTCCATCAGGGCGCGCTGCAGGCTCCAGGCGTGCTTGTCGTCGGAGAGCCCGCTGTTCCGGGCCAGGTAGAGCGAGTCGAGCACCTCGCCGTAGACGTCGAGCTGCAGCTGCCCGGCCGCGGCGTTGCCGATCCGGACCGGGGCGGACGCCTCGTACCCCTCCAGCCACGGCACCTCGTACTCGGGCAGCCGCCGCTCACCGGAGATCCCGTACATGATCTGCAGGTCGGCGGGGTCCCCGGCGACCGCGCGCAGCAGCCAGTCCCGCCACTTCGCGGCCTCCTGGAGGTAGCCGCTGGAGACCATCGCGTTGAGCGTCAGAGTGGCGTCGCGGAGCCAGCAGAAGCGGTAGTCCCAGTTGCGCACCCCGCCGATCTCCTCCGGCAGCGAGGTGGTGACGGCCGCGGCGATACCGCCGGTCGGCGCGTAGGTCAGCGCCTTGAGGGTGATGAGGGAGCGCAGCACGGCCTCCCGCCAGGGGCCGTCGTAGGTGCACTGCGCCGACCACTTCTCCCAGTCCTCGATGCTGGTTTCCAGCGCGTTGTACGGGTCGATCCGGCGCGGCCGGGTCTCGTGCGACGGGTGCCAGGTGATGACGAAGGCGACGCTCTCGCCCGCCGACACGGAGAAGTCGGCGTAGGTGCAGAAGTCCTTGCCGTACATGGGCAGCTGCGGCGGATAGCTGCGCAGCCAGACCGAGTCGGGCCCCGCGACCGCGATGCGGTGGCCGTCGGCCCGCCGCATCCAGGGCACGATGCTGCCGTAGTCGAAGCGCAGCCGCAGCTCGCTGCGCATCTGCACGGTGCCGGAGACGCCCTCCACGATCCGCATGACATCGGGGGCGCGGTCGCGCTGCGGCATGAAGTCGATGACCTTGACCATGCCGGTGGCGGTCTCCCAGAACGTCTCCAGCACCAGGGTGTCACCGCGGTACGCCCGCCGGGTGCACTGGTCGGCGCCGGCCGGGGCGATCCGCCACTGGCCGTTCTCCTCGTCCCCGAGCAGCGCCGCGAAGCACGCGGCGGAGTCGAAGCGCGGCAGGCACAGCCAGTCGATGGAGCCGTCCTTGCCGACCAGCGCCGCGGTCTGGAGATCACCGATGAGCGCGTAGTCCTCGATCAGTCCTGGCACGGGGCCGCCTTTCGTCCACACTCCTGCTCGTAGCGTGCCGGGGACGCCGTTAGACCGCGACCGGAACGCTCTTCCGTGACTCCTGCCCGGTGACCCGCTCCTTGCGCTCGCGGCGCACCAGGATGACCCAGCCGACCGGGACCATCGCCGAGAACAGCCACCACTGGATCGCGTAGGCCATGTGCGGGCCGATGCTGGAGTCGTCCGGCTCGGGGATCAGTTCCGGCTGGGCGCCGGAGGGCTTGGGCGACGTGGTGGCCAGCTCCAGATAGCCGCCGAGCAGCGGCTGCGCACTGGTCTTCGCCATATCCGTGGAGTTGATCAGCATGATCATGCGGTCCGGCAGCCCGCTCTTGTTCCTGATCCCGGTGCTGGAACTCGTCTCGTCGGGGCGCAGCCGCCCGGTGACGGTGATCTCGCCGGACTCGGCGGCCGGGATCTTCGGCAGCGCGGTGAGCCCGCCGTCGGCGTCGATCCAGCCGCGGTTCACCAGGATCGCCCGGCCGTCGTCCAGCACCAGCGGGGTGATGACGTGGTACCCGTTCTTCTGCCCGTCGGCCGCGGTGCGCTGGCGGGCGACGACCTCGTGCGCGGTGTCGTAGTGACCGGTCGCGCTCACCGACCGGTACAGGTCCTTGCGCGGTACGGCCTTGCCGGGCGCGGCCAGCCGCTCGACCGGGACGGCGGCGGCCTTGACGTTCTGGCTGATCAGGTGGTTGTTGGCCACCCGGTGCTCGTGACGGTGCAACTGCCAGTAGCCCAGCTTGATCATCGTGGGAATCATGACCAGGCCGAGCAGCGTGAGGATCACCCACTGGCGGGAGAGCAGAAAGCGGTACACCCCACGACCGTACTCGGTCGCGGGGTGCCCGCCGGTAGGGGGTCGGTGGGGGACGGATCAGGAGCTGGGGACGGAGCCGACACGGTCGACGAGACCGTGCACGCCCTCCGCCTTGGCGCAGTGCGCACTGCAGTACCAGCGGCCGTCGGCCTCGACGCCGTGGCCGACGACCTGCACCCGGCAGTGCTCACAGATGGGCGCCATGCGGTGGATGGCGCATTCGAAGCTGTCGAAGACGTGCACCGCACCCTGGGCGTGCACTTCAAAGCTCATGACGTAGTCGTTTCCGCACACTTCACATCGGGCCATGGGGCACAGATTGCGCGGCGCGGGCGCGGTGGGCAACAGGTGGCCGGGCGCGTCGCCGCCGCGCCACTCGATCAGCCGTGTACCCCCGGCGCCGGGGTCACCGCCTTGAGGAGCTCCGCGAAGCGCCGCTCGTCGATGACGGGGGTGCCGAACGCGCGGGCCTTGGCGGCCTTGCTCGTCGGGGAGTCCGGGTCGTTGGTGACGAGCAGGCTGGTGACACGGCTGACGCTGGACGCGACATGCAGCCCGGCGTCGGTCGCGCGGTCCTCCAGCAGTTCGCGGTCGATCCCGGTGTCACCGGAGAACGCCACCCGCATCCCCTGCACGAGCGGGCCCTCGGGCGCCATCCGGCCCGGGTTGGGGTACGGGCAGGACGGCCGCTTGCGCGCCGGGCGCCAGCTGCTGGGGCGGTAGGAGCCGTACGAACCGGCGGCCGGCGCGGGGCGGGCCGCCGGCACGCTGCCCTCGGTCCATTCGGTGAGCGGCCGGCAGGCGTGCAGCGGCAGCGGCAGCCCGGCCGCGGCCGCCAGGTGCAGGCTGGGGCGGAACGCCTCGGCGAGCACCCGGGCGTCGTCCAGGGCGTGGTGGGCGCGCTGCTGGACGACGCCGTAGTGCGCGGCGAGCGACTCCAGCTTGTGGTTGGCCAGCGGCAGCCGGAGCTCCTTGGCCAGCACGATCGTGCACAGCCGCTGCTCGACCGGGGCGGTGGACTTCGCCCGCGCGTACTCACGGGCCAGCATCGACCAGTCGAAGACCGCGTTGTGCGCGACGAGCACCCGGCCGGCCAGCCGCTCGGCGAGCTCGGCGGCGATCTCCGGGAAGAGCGGGGCGTCGGCGAGCATCGCGCTGGTCAGTCCGTGGATCCACACCGGGCCCGGATCGCGCAGCGGGTTGACCGGTGAGTACCAGTGGTCCTGGACCTCGCCCCGGGAGTCCAGCCGGTAGACGGCGGCGGACACTATCCGGTCGTCGCGGCCGAGACCGGTGGTCTCGACGTCGACCACGGCATATCCGTCCGGGTAGGCGGCGGGCCACGGGGACGGGGAGGCGGTCGGCTCGGTGCGGTTGTCCAGCATGGTCATTGAGAATAAGGGGCGCCGCTGACACTCAGACACACAGCAGGGAGCCGACCAGGGCGCGCGTGGTGGTGGTGAAGAGGCGTTCGGGGTCGGGCGGGGCGGCCAGCGCGCGGGCCAGCGCCGGGTCGTGGCCGGCCGCGGCGGTGTCCCACAAGTCCTGTTCGGCGGGGCTCTGGGCGGGGGAACGTTCGCGGTTGCGTTCGACCAGGACGAAGCCGATGACGTGGAACTCGATGGCGCGCAGCGCCTCGGCGGCCCGTGCCCCGCGCAGCCCCGCGTCGTGCAGCTCATGGACCAGGGCCTGCTGGGCGGGGAGGAACATCAGCTCGGTGAGGCCGCGTTCGTGCACCATCGCGATCAGATGCGGCCGGTCGCGCAGCATCCGGCGCTGGGCCCGGGCGATGGACAGCACCCGGTCGAGCGGGCCGCGGCCGGTGGGCGCGATGGCGCCCATCTCCCGCACGGTACGGGCCACCAGCTCGTCGAGCAGCGATTCGCGGTTGCCCACGTGCCAGTAGATCGACGTGACCGCGGTGCCCAGTTCGGCCGCGAGCTTGCGCATGGTCAGCGCCTCGGGGCCGAGCTGCCGGACAAGTGCGGCAGCGGCGTCGAGTACGTCGTCGCGGGTCAGGGCGGTGCGCGGCATGGTGCTCCCATTGTGGACCGTGCACGCCTATTTACCCTTCGAGCGCGTCGGTGTAACTGTGTTACAGAGCTCGTCCCGAATCTCTCATGACGCACCCGTGTGACTGACATGAACGAAGGGCGGCACGACATGGCGCGAGTACGGTACGGCCCGCGGAGCGAAGCCGAGATGCAGGCGGCGAAGGCGGCCGGCGGGAAGCTACCCGACATCTGGTCGACCGGGGTGGTGGCGGTCTGGGAGACCGACCCCGACGTGGTGGCGCAGGTCCTGCCGCCGCCGCTCAAGCCGGGGGAACGGCCCCTGGTGCGGGTGAACATCAGCCGCGTCGACCTGTTCGGGCACCCGCTGGGCGCCGGCTCGGTCGCGGTCTCGGCACGCTACGACGGCGTCGAGGGCTGGTATCCGCTGGTGATGCCGATGACGACCGAACGGGCGCTGATCGGCGGCCGGGAGGTCTTCGGCGAACCGAAGAAGCTCGGCGAGGTCACCGTGGAGCGGGTCGGCGACGTCGTGATGGCGAAACTCGCCCGGCACGGCATCGCGTTCGTCGAGGTCGCCGGCGCGGTCAGCGGCCCGCTGCCGCTGCCGGGAGTCACCGAGAAGACCGACTTCTACTTCAAGTTCCTCCCCGCCGTGGACGGCGACGGCTTCGACGGCGAGCCGGTGCTGGTGCGCTGCACCCGGCACGAACGGGTGCGCAAGCTCGAAGCGATGACCGGCAGCGTGGTGCTGCGCGAGTCGTCGTACGACCCGGTCGCCGACCTCACGGTGCGCCGGCTCGTCGAGATCACCATCGGTGAGAAGACCAGCGACCAGTCGGGCCAGGTCGTCGAACGGGTCAGCGCACAGGCGCTGCTGCCCTACATCCACCAGCGCTACGACGACGTCCAGCAACTCCTCGACGCACCCCACCGGGAGGCCTGATGGACCTGCTGGCCGGACAGACGGCCGTGGTGACCGGCGCCGCGAGCGGCATCGGCTACGCCATGGCGGAACGGTTCGCCGCGGACGGGCTGAAGGTGGTCCTCGCCGACGTCGAGGAGGGCGCGCTCGACAAGGCCGTCGGGCGGCTGCGGGAGAACGGCGCCGAGGCCGTCGGGCAGCTCACCGATGTGAGCGACCGTGCCTCCGTCGAAGCCCTCGCCGAGGCCGCGTACCAGGCCTTCGGCGCCGTCCATGTGCTGTGCAACAACGCCGGGGTCGGCTCCGGGGCCGAGGGCCGGATGTGGGAGCACGACCCCAAGGACTGGCAGTGGGCGTTCTCGGTCAACGTGTGGGGCGTCTTCCACGGCATCCAGGCGTTCCTGCCCCGGATGCTCGCGGCCGGTGAACCGGGGCACGTCGTCAACACGTCCTCGGGTGACGGCGGGATCGCCCCGCTGCCGACCGCCTCCGTGTACGCCGTCACCAAGGCCGCGGTGGTGACGATGACGGAGTCGCTCTACGCCCATCTCAAGGCCGAACGCGCGGCCATCGGCGCCTCCGTGCTCTTCCCCGGCCCCCACATGCTCCGCACCGGCCTGTGGGAGTCGCACCGCAACCGGCCCGAGCGGTACGCCAAGTCGGCCCCGCGCCGCACCCCGTACCGCAGCCTCGACCAGTGGGAGGCCGCGATGAAGGAGGCCGGGCACGAGGTGGCGTTCACCCCCGTGGAGGAGGTCGCCGGCTTCGTGGCCGACGGCATCAGAGCCGGCCGCTTCTGGCTGCTCCCCGACAGCGACCGCACCGACGCCCAGATCAGGGCGCGCTCGCAGTCGATGCTCGACCGGGCCGACCCGGGCTATCTGGAGAACTTCATTCTCGACTGAACGAGGGGACAGGAGACACCATGACGGATCCGTACCTGATCATCTCCTCGGACTGCCACGCAGGCCTGCCGACGGAGCAGTACCGGCCGTATCTCGACAGCAGGTTCCACGCGGACTTCGACGAGTTCCTCGGGCAGCGCCAGGCGCGCCGCGAGGCGATGACGCGGCTCGGGGTGCGCAACGAGGCGTTCGCGGAGAAGTGGTTCAGCGACAACGAGGAGGGGCTGCGCGGCGGCTGGGACAGCGCGCAGCGCGACAAGGAGCTCGACGGTGACGGGGTGGCGGCCGAGGTCGTCTTCCCGGACGCCGACGCCGTCGACAGCCAGACCGCCGCGCCCTTCGGGGTGGGCCTCGGGCTCTCCGGCGACCAGGACCCCGCCCTGGGGATGGCGGGCGCGCAGGCGCACAACCGCTGGCTCGCGGAATTCTGCGCCGAACGCAGCCCGGAACGCCGCTGCGGGGTGGCGCTGCTGCCCATCACCGGCGACGTGGACGCGGTGGTGGCCGAGGTCCGCAGGGCGAAGGCGTCCGGCCTCGGCGCCCTGATGATCCCCGCCCGGTGGGTCGACAAGGCGGCGTACCACGACGCCCGTTACGACCCGGTGTGGGCGGTGGCGCAGGAGCTGGAGATGCCGGTCGTCACCCACTCCGGATCGGCCCCGCACCACGAGTACGGGGACCATCTGGGCATCTACGTCAGCGAAGTGACGTTCTGGCCGTCGAGGCCGCTGTGGTTCCTGCTGTGGGCCGGGGTCTTCGAGCGCTTCCCCGGGCTGAAGTTCGGCATCGCCGAGTCCGGCTGCTGGTGGCTGCCGAACCAGCTGTGGTTCATGGACCGGCTCTACCTCGGCGCGCACGGCGGCAAGAAGCTCTCGCCGTTCGCCGAGCTGAAGCGGCCGCCGAGCGAGTACCTGGACCGCCAGGTCTTCATCTGCGCCACCAACACCAAGCGCCGCGAGCTGGCCCAGCGCTACGAGATCGGGGTCGGCAACATCCTGTGGGGCAGTGACTTCCCGCACCCGGAGGGCACCTGGCCCGCGACCCGGGAGTGGCTGAAGAACACCTTCCACGACATTCCGGTGACCGAGACCCGGCAGATGCTCGGGCTGGCCGCCGCCGAGGCCTTCGGCTTCGACACCGCGGCACTGGCCCCGATCGCCCGCCGGATCGGCCCCACCCCGGCCGAACTGGGCCAGCCGGACGACCAGTCGGCCGTCGAGGCGTCCTGGGCGCGCGCCCGCGACACCGGACGGCACTGGCTGACCGGGCACGACTTCCCGTACGTGGGGATGGAGGCGGGCACATGACGGCACCCACCGGACCCGGACCCGGGCCCGACGACCGCTACACGGTGATCTCGGCGGACTGCCACGCCGGCGCCGACCTGCTCGACTACCGGCCGTACCTGGCGGCCCGGCACCACGAGGAGTTCGACGCGTGGGCGGCCACGTACGTCAATCCGTACGAGGACCTGATCGCCCCCGAAGCGCCGCGCAACTGGGACTCCGGGCGCCGGCTCGCGGAGCTGGAGGCGGACGGCATCGTCGCCGAGGTCGTCTTCCCCAACACCGTGCCGCCGTTCTTCCCCAGCGGTTCGCTGCTGGCCCCCGCGCCCTCGAAGGAGGAGTTCGAGCTGCGCTGGGCCGGGCTGCGGGCCCACAACCGGTGGCTCGCCGACTTCTGCGCGCAGGCCCCCGGCCGGCGCGCGGGCGTCGCCCAGATCCTCCTCAACGATGTGGACGCGGCGGTCCGCGAGGTGCGGTGGGCCAAGGAGCACGGGCTGACCGGCGGCATCCTGCTGCCGGGCGCACCACCGGGCTCCGGCGTCCCCGAGCTGTACTCGGCGGTGTACGACCCGCTCTGGGCGGTCTGCGACGAGCTGGACGTACCGGTGAACCACCACGGCGGCTCGGCCTCCCCGCCGCTCGGCGACGAACCGGCGGCCCGCGCGGTGTTCATGGTCGAGACGACGTGGTTCTCGCACCGGGCGCTGTGGCACCTGATCTTCGGCGGGGCGTTCCAGCGGCACCCCGGGCTGCGGCTGGTGCTCACCGAGCAGGGTTCGGGGTGGATACCCGCCGTGCTCGACATGCTGGAGTACTACCACGGGCGGCTGGTCAGCGCCGCGACCCGGGCGGCCACCGCCGAGGCCAAGTTCGGCACCGGGCTGGCGGCCGCCATGGGCAAGGGCCCGCAGGCCGTCTGGCGGGACAACTGCTTCGTCGGGGCGAGCTTCATGCGCCCCCACGAGGTGCCGCTGCGCGACCGGATCGGCCTGGAGAAGATCATGTGGGGCAGCGACTACCCCCATGACGAGGGCACGTATCCCTACACCAGGGAGGGGCTGCGGATCGCGTTCGCCGGGCTCCCGGCCGAGGAGGTCGCCGCGATGGTGGGCGGCAACGCGGCCCGCGTCTACGGCTTCGACCTCGGGCTGCTGGACGCGGTCGCCGCGAAGTCCGGCCCCACGGTGGCGGAGATCGCCGAGCCGCTGAAGGAGCCGCCCGCCGACGCGACCAGCCCGGCGTTCGCACCGGGAGGTTCGGTCCGCGTCTGGTGACTCCGACGGTGCCGGTGGCGGTGGATCGGGTGTTACCTCCGGCGGCGGGGAATACGGGGGAGAACCCCGCCGCCGGAAGACCGGGTGGACCGCGGTGTGCCGCGGTCTAGCGCGATGACACCGTCCTGAACAGGGCGGACAGTGCCGAGCCGGGCCGCGCCGTGGAGGTGGGCCCGGGTGGAACCTGGGTCGGTGACGGACGTGCGGCGTCCTTGGCGCCGCCGCCCGCCGTCACCAGCACGAACACTGAGAGGGCAAGCACGGCCAGGCTTACCGCGGTGGGCAGGCTCGGCCTGTGCATGAGGGTTCCCCCGGTGGATCGGCTACAGGCTCCACAGTGCCCGGGGCGGGGGTGCCCGGCCATCGTGGACCACCACGAGATCAACCACGACAACACCACGGCATATCCTGGGACCGCGGCGGCGGAAGGGGTGCGGTGGCCACGGTGGGGGAGCAGTTCGGGCTGCGCGAACGGGACGGCCAGCTGGCCGTCGCGGCACGCCTCGCGGAACGGGCCGAGGCGGGCGCGGGCGCCCTGCTGGTGGTGCGCGGCGGCACCGGCAGCGGCCGGACCGCCCTCCTGGACGCCGCGGCCGAACTCGCCCGGCGGCAGGGCCTGGACGTCCGCCGTACCCGCTGCGCCGAGCACGACCAGGACGCCGGCAGCGTGCCGGCCGTCGTGCGGCGGCTGCTGGACGGCGCCCCCGAGGCCACATCCATCGACGACCTGTCACCCGGCGGCATACCGCTCGCGCTGGCCGTCGACGACATCCACCTGGCGGATCCGGCCTCCCGCGGCTGGTTCGGCCGGCTGGTGCCCCGGCTCGACCGGCTGCCGGTCCTGCTGATCCTGACCGAGCGTCACCAGTACGACATGACGCCGGCCCCGCGCGGCATCGCCTGGGGCCTGGCCCCCTCCCTCGTCCACACCGTGCGGCTGCCGCCGCTGAGCGGGCCGTCCGTCGACGCGATCGCCCGCGAACGGCTCGGCGGCGACCCGCCGCCCAGCCTCGCCGCGGCGACCGCGGGCAACCCGCTGCTGCTGCACGCCCTGCTGCAGGACCTGGCCGAGCTGCACCCCGGCGGCCCGCCGGAGCGCACCCCGTCGAGCGTCGCCGAACTGCACCCCGGTGCCTACGCCGACGCCGTCGCCTGGCTGCTGGCCGCGGCGGGCCCGCAGACCGCCGACGCCGGCTGCGCGCTCGCTCTGGTGCAGGACGAGCACGACCCGCTCGGCCTGCTGGCCGAATGGCAGCGCGGCGAGCGCCGGCGCACCGGGCGGAAGGGCTTCACGGTGCCGGGTCACGTCGGCGCCGGGCCGGCGCGCGGCGAGCCGGAGACCGCCGATCCCGCGCGGCTGGCCGGCTGGGCCGCCGCACTGCGGCACCACGGCTTCCTGGCCGCGGGACACGGCGAGGCCGGCGGGCCGGCCCGGTTCGCCCACCCGCTGCTGCGCGACGCGGTGCTGCACACCCTGCCCCGCGAGCGCCGGGACGCGGCGCACCGCACCGCGGCCCGGCTGCTGCACGAGCGCGGCGACCGGGCCGGCGCCGTCGCCGGGCATCTGCTGCCGGTCCCGCCGGTCGGCGAGGCGTGGGCGGCCGATGTGCTGCTCGCCGCCGCGCAGGAGAGCCGCTCGGAACCCGAGGGCGTGCCGCAGGCCGTCGCCCATCTGCGCCGGGCGCTGGACGAGCCCCTCACCACCGAGCGGCGCGGCAGCGTGCTCACCGAACTGGGCTGTCTGGAGGTCCGGATCGACCGGGCGGCCGGGGTCCGGCGGCTCGCCGAGGCGCTGCGCGTGCAGCAGGACGGGCACGGCCGGGTGCGGGTGGCCAGCGCGCTGGGCACGGCGCTCGCCGCGCACGGCGAGGTGCCGGCCGCCATCGCCGTGCTGCGCGAACTCGCCGACGGCTTCGCCGGCCGCCCGGACCTGCTGAGCGCGGTGCAGGCGGCGACCGCGCTCATCGCCTCGCACGACGGGGAGAGCTGGCGGCAGATGATCTCCGAACTGCTGCGGCTGCGGCACCTCGGCGACCCGGACCCGATGGCCGAGATGATGCTCACCGAGTACGAGTCGGCCGCCGGGCTGCTCTCGGCGGAACAGGCCTGGGAGCAGGTGCGTCCACTGCTCACGCACGGCTCGGTGGACCCGCTGCTGGAGCCGTACGTCCTGGGGTCGGTCGCCACCGTCGCGCAGTGGGCCGACCTGCTGGACGAGGCGGAACGGTACGCCGACCGGATCCCGCTCGGCGAGCCGGTGCTGCATCCCGGCCACGAGTGCCTGGTGAGCGTGCGGGCCGAGGCCGCCGTCATGCGGGGGGACTTCGCCCGGCTCGTCGACGACCAGGACCCCGCCGCCAACGTCCACGTCGGCGCCCAGACCATGATCGCGCTCACCGAACTCGACCGGCTCGACGAGGCGGCCGGGCTCGCCGCGAGGCTCGCCGGCCCCGGCCCCGACCACTCCTGGCAGTGGTGCGAGTTCCTGTACGCGCGCGGGCTGCTGCGGGCGGCGCGGGGCGACGACGCGGGCGCGCTGGAGGACCTCACCGACTGCGGCCGGCGGCAGGTCGCCCGCGGTGTGGTGAGCCCGGTCGTCACCGCCTGGCGCTCGGCGGCCGCCGACAGCCTGGTGCGGACCGGCCGGGCCGGTGAGGCGGTGCCGCTCGCCACCGAGGAGCTGCGGCTGGCCAGGATCTGGGGCACGGCCCGCACCGAGGGGCGCGCCCTGCGCGCGCTCGGCTCGGTCACCGGCGGCCGGCGCGGCATCGAACTGCTCGAGGAGGCCGTCACCCGGCTGCGCGAGGAGCCGGCCGCCGAGCCGGAACTGATCGCCGCGCAGCTCGGCCTGGGCCGCTCCCTGACCGCCGCCGGGCGCTCAGGGCAGGCCCGCGACGTGCTGCGGGAGGCCGCCGCGCGCGCCGAGCGGCTCGGCGCCGTACGGCTGGCCCGGCTCGCGCGGCAGGCGCTGCGGGACGGCGGCGCCCGCCCGCGCCGGATCCCGCACACCGGAACGGGCGCCCTGACGGGCAGCGAGCGGCGGATAGCGGAACTGGCCGCCGCGGGCCACGGCAACGGGGAGATTGCGGAGCTGCTGCATCTGGCCCGCCGGACCGTCGAGACCCATCTGACCAGCACCTATCGCAAGCTCGGCATCCGGCAGCGGGCCGATCTGGCGGCGGCGCTGGCGGCGGCTCCCGGGATCCCGGCCGGCCGGTGACCGGCCGCGGGCCCGCACCCGCCGGCCTGCCCTGGCCCGCCCTGACCCGCGGAGTGCGGCCCCCGGACCGCTGGCGTACCGTGAAGTCACCCCATTGAGCTGAGCAGCAAGGACACCCCTATGCGCGCCACCGCCATCCACGCCCCGTTCGACATCAGGGTGGAGGACGTGCCCGACGCCGCGATCCGGCAGCCCGGCGACGCCGTCGTCCGGGTGGTCCGCGCCTGCATCTGCGGCAGCGACCTCTGGGCGTACCGCGGCGAGGCGGCCCGGGAGCCCGGGCAGCGCATCGGCCACGAATTCCTCGGCGTGGTCGAGGAGACCGGCTCCGAGGTGTCGGGACTGACGGCGGGCGACCTGGTCGTCGCCCCCTTCATGTGGTCCGACGGCGTGTGCGAGTACTGCGCCGACGGCCTGACGACCTCCTGTGTGCACGGTGGCTTCTGGGGCTCGGTCGGCTCCGACGGCGGCCAGGGCGAGGCCGTCCGGGTGCCCTTCGCCGACGCCACCCTGGTCAAGCTGCCCGCCGAGGCGCTCTCCGACGACCGTCTGCTGTCCGCGCTGCTCGCGCTGTCCGACGTCATGGGCACCGGCCACCACGCCGCCATCGGCGCCGGTGTCGGCCCCGGCACGACGGTGGCCGTCGTCGGTGACGGTGCGGTCGGCCTGTGCGGTGTGCTCGCCGCCAAGCGGCTGGGCGCCGAGCGGATCATCGCGCTCGGCCGGCACACGGCGCGCACCGACATCGCCCGCACCTTCGGTGCCACCGACGTCGTCGCCGAGCGCGGCGAGGCCGCCGTCGCGGCGGTCCGCGAGCTGACCCGCGGCCAGGGCGCGCACGCCGTCATCGAGGCGGTCGGCACCGAGCAGTCCATGCGGACGGCCGTGGGCATCACCCGCGACGGCGGCGCCATCGGTTACGTCGGCGTCCCGCACGGCAGCGGCACCGGTCTGGACCTCGGCGAGATGTTCAACCGCAACATCGCCCTGCGCGGCGGTGTCGCCCCGGTCCGCAGCTACATCCCGGAGCTGCTCCCCGACATCCTGTCCGGCGCCATCGACCCGTCCCCGGTCTTCGACCACGCGGTCGGCCTGGAGGGCGTCCCCGGCGGCTACAAGGCGATGGACGAGCGCACCGCCCTGAAGGTCATCGTCAAGCTCTGACGACGAACGCCGGGCGGGCCCATCGATCGGGCCCGCCCGGCGTCATCGGCAGCCGTTACCTGGTGACGGCTACTTGGTGACGGCGTCCAGGGCGTCGACGATGCCGTACCCGTAGAAGCTGTTCAGCCGCTTCGGGCCGGTGCAGGTCGCGTCCTGCACCCCGTTGCCGTCCGGGTCGTACAGGCCCGTCGGGCAGCCGGGGTTGTCGGCCTCGGCCTTGAGGAGCCACTGGATCTGCTCGGGCGTGGCGTGCGGGTGCCTGCTCTTGATGAGCGCCGCGACGGCCGCCACGTGCGGGCTGGCCATCGAGGTGCCCTGCAGGTATCCGTAGGTGTTGCCGGGCAGGGTGGACAGGATCCGGCCGTTCTTGTCCGGGCTGCCGGGGATCTGGTACTTGTCCCCGCCGGGGGCGGCGACGTCGATGACGCCCCGGCCGTAGCTGGAGTAGTACGACTTGAGGTTCTGCACGCCGGTCGCGGAGACCGTGACGACACCGGGCAGCTGGGTCGGGATGTCGAAGCACTGGTGCGGGTCGACGGTGCGGACGACCGGGGTGCCGTCGTCCGGGCTGGACGCGTCGGAGAGCGCGTTCGAGTCCAGGTCGTCGTTGGAGTTTCCGGCGGAGGCGACGTTCAGCACGCCCTTGCGCTCGGAGTACTTCGACGCACGGTTGACGGCGTCGACGATCGCCTGCTGGTCGGGGTCGGCGAGGCAGTTGTAGAGCCACGGGTCGATGTAATAGCTGTTGTTCGTCACGGAGATGCCGTGGTCGGCGGCGAAGACGAACGCGCAGACCACGCTCTCCGGGTAGAACAGGCTGGTGACGGGGTCGCTGACCTTGATGGCCGCGACCTTGACGTTGGGCGCGACACCGGCCACGCCGATGCCGTTGCGCGCCGCGGCGATCTCGCCCGCCACATGCGTGCCGTGGTAGTCACTGGCCGGGTCGTACGGGCGCCAGGCGCCCGGGGTGGTGTCGGCCACTCCGCCCACGCAGTTCGCGGACTGCGAGGCGGAGAAGTTCGCGGCGAGATCCGGGTGGGTGTCATCGATGCCGGTGTCGATGACACCGACCGTGACCTTCCGGCTGCCCGGGTTGATCTTCGCGGCCTGGTCGGCCTTGATGGCCACGAGATCCCACTGGTTCGCCTCCAGCGGCTCCTGCGCGGTGCCGGCCTTCGCGTTGGCCGCGGTGGCCGCGGCGACCTGCGCGGCCGTGAGCCGCTCCGGCGCGCCCAGTTCGGTGGTCGAGGCGGGGGCGATGGCGGCGGTGCGGGTGGCGCCCGCGGTCTGCACTCCATGGGCCTTGCGTATCGCGGCGGCGAAGCCCGGGTTCGCCGAGTGGACGACGATGACGCCGATCTTCTCGTACGAGATGACCACCTGGCCGCCGGCCCGGGATATCGCGCGTTCGACGCTCTTGACGGTGCCGTGGTCCACCCTGGTGTTGACCACGTAGGACAGCAGCGGGCCGTCGGCCGCCACCGTACTGTCCGCCGCCGACGCCGAAGCGGCGCCCGGCAGTACGGCGACGGCTGCCGCCAGCGCCATCCCGACGGTCGCCGCGAGCACGCGGCGCCGTCCGGACCGTCTGTGAAGAGGAACCATGGGATCTCCAATCGTCCAACGACCCGCCCTGACGGCACGGTTGCCGTTGGACGGGTACATGACGATGGAAGCTATCGTCGTACCGGTGGCGCCATCAATGGATTGCGGTGGAAATCCCGGATTCCTACCGGATTCCCGTTCGAAGCGGTGGCGCGTCAGCCACCGCCGTGGCCGGACCGCAGCGCCTCGATGCTCAACAGCGGTATGACCACCCGCGGTCCGTACCACCGCCCGGGCGCCGCGCGGCCGGCCGGCCGTGGTGCCGCGGCCACCGGGACGGTCAACCGGACGGCCCCGTAGGGCAGTCGGTGCGGACCCGGGGGCGGGGAACTCGGCGGGGTGTTCACGGGCGATGTCCTCGGTGCTGCGTCACGGCCGCGTCCGGGCCGCTTCGTGGCGGTGCTGGGCGCTCTGTACAACGAAGCGCCCCGGTCCCGGTGTCGGCCCTGATCCGGATGGCGGCAGTTTTCACCGAGGGCCTGTTGAACACCCGCCGTCACCCCTCTAACATGCGGTCTCCGATCATCGACGTGACGCAGATCACTCATGGAGGCACCGTGGACCCCGCACCACCGTCCGCCACCCCGGGCCCGCCGACCCCCGCTTCGTACTCCGAGGTCGAGGCGAGCCCGGAATTCGGCGAACTACGGCACTCCTACCGGGTGTTCGCGTTCCCGGTCACCGTCGCCTTCCTCACCTGGTACCTGCTGTACGTACTCCTGTCGAGTTACGCGGGCGGGTTCATGGCGACCAAGGTCGTCGGGAACATCAACGTGGCCTTCGTCTTCGGCCTCGCGCAGTTCCTCACCACGTTCCTCATCGCGTGGATATACGCCAGGTACGCGAGTGCCCGGCTCGACCCGGGGGCCGAGGCCCTCAAGGCGCGGCTGGAGAACGGCACCACGTCGGTCGGTGCCGACCCGGCGGCCGAGGTTCCCGGGGCGCGGCTGGAGAACGACGCTACGTTGGAGGACCGCTCATGACCACCGGCACGATCAACCTGGCGGCCGAGGCGGCGGCGTCCGAGCACCGCACCCTGATCATCACGCTCTTCTCCGTGTTCGTCGTCATCACCCTCGGCATCACCGTCTGGGCCGGCCGCCAGACGAAGGACGCCACCGACTTCTACGCGGGCGGCCGCGGCTTCACCGGGTTCCAGAACGGTCTGGCGATCTCCGGCGACTACATGTCCGCCGCGTCGTTCCTCGGTATCGCCGGCGCCATCGCCCTCGTCGGCTACGACGGCTTCCTCTACTCGATCGGCTTCCTGGTCGCCTGGCTGGTCGCCCTGCTGCTGGTCGCGGAACCGCTGCGCAACGCCGGCCGCTTCACCATGGCCGACGTGCTCGCCTACCGGCTGCGCCAGCGCCCGGTGCGCACCGCCGCCGGCACCTCGACCATCGTCGTGTCGATCTTCTATCTGCTGGCCCAGATGGTCGGCGCGGGCGCCCTGGTCTCGCTGCTGCTCGGTGTCACCGGCGAGGGCCCGAAGCGGCTGATCGTGGCGCTGGTCGGCATCGTCATGGTGCTGTACGTGACGATCGGCGGCATGAAGGGCACGACCTGGGTGCAGATCATCAAGGCCGTGATGCTGATCCTCGGCACCCTGCTGATCACGATCCTGGTGCTCAACAAGTTCCACTGGAACCCGTCCACGCTGCTGGGCGCCGCGGCCGAGAAGAGCGGCCAGGGGCACAAGTTCCTGGAGCCGGGCCTCAAGTACGGCGTCGACAGCACCAGCAAGATCAACTTCATCTCGCTGGGCCTGGCCCTCGTCCTGGGCACCGCCGGACTGCCGCACATCCTGGTGCGCTTCTACACCGTGCCCTCCGCGAAGGTCGCCCGTAAGTCCGTGAACTGGGCGATCGGCATCATCGGCGGGTTCTATCTGATGACCATCGCGCTCGGGTTCGGCGCGGCGGCGCTGGTCGGCGCCGCCAAGATCAAGGCGAGCGACAAGTCCGGCAACACCGCGGCGCCGCTGCTCGCCGAGTACGTCGGCGGCGGCCCCGGCACCACCGGCGGCGCGATCCTGCTCGCGGTGATCTCCGCGGTGGCCTTCGCCACCATCCTCGCCGTCGTCGCCGGCCTCACCCTCGCCTCGTCGGCCTCGTTCGCGCACGACCTGTGGGCCAACGTGATCCGCAAGGGCAAGGTGAGCGAGAAGAACGAGGTGATCACCGCCAAGATCGCCGCGGTCGCGATCGGCGCGGTCTCCATCGGGCTCGGCATGTACGCCACCAAACTCAACGCGGCGGCCCTGGTGGCGCTCGCCTTCGCGGTGGCCGCCTCCGCCAACCTCCCGACCATCCTCTACAGCCTGTACTGGAAGCGGTTCACCACCTCGGGGGCGACCTGGTCGATCTACGGCGGCCTGGTCTCCTCGGTCGTCCTGGTGATCTTCTCGCCGGTCGTCTCCGGCGCCGCCGACTCCCTCTTCACCGGCATGGACTTCCACTGGTTCCCGCTGGGCAACCCGGGCATCGTCTCCATCCCGCTGGGCTTCCTGCTCGGCTGGCTGGGCACGGTCCTGTCCAAGGAGGAGCCGGACCTCGAGAAGTACAAGGAACTGGAGGTCCGCTCCATGACCGGCGCCGGAGCCCACTGACCGGCCGTCCACCACCGGTGACCACGGGTTCAACAAACTGTTGCATTGTGGGGCCCATCGCGTACGCTGCGGCGATACGCGGTGGGTCACCGTGGTCCTAAGCTGGAGTGGCGGGCGCACCTGGTGCCCGCGAGGGAGGCGGAACGCGTGCTGATCGACACCTACGGACGCGTGGCCACCGATCTGCGGGTCTCGCTGACCGACCGGTGCAATCTGCGCTGCACGTACTGCATGCCCGAGGAGGGCCTGCAGTGGCTGGCCAAGCCCGAGCTGCTCACCGACGACGAGATCGTCCGGATGGTACGGATCGGCGTCACCGACCTCGGCGTCAAGGACGTCCGCTTCACCGGCGGCGAGCCGCTGCTGCGCCCCGGCCTGGTCGGCATCATCGAACGCGTCGCGGCCCTCGAACCGCGCCCCCGGATCTCGCTGACCACCAACGGCATCGGCCTCGGACGCACCGCCGCCGCGCTCCGCGACGCCGGCCTGAACCGCGTCAACGTCTCCCTCGACACCCTGCGCCCCGACGTCTTCCAGGCCATGACCCGCCGCAAGCGCCACCATGACGTCATCGGCGGGCTCGAAGCGGCCCGCGCCGCCGGCCTGGCCCCGGTCAAGGTCAACGCGGTCCTCATGCGCGGGGTCAACGACGACGAGGCCCCTGACCTGCTCCAGTGGGCCGTCGAGAACGACTACGAGCTGCGCTTCATCGAGCAGATGCCGCTGGACGCGCAGCACGGCTGGCAGCGCAGCGACATGGTGACCGCCGAAGAGATCCTGGAGAGCCTCAGGACCCGCTTCACGCTCACCCCCGAGCCCAACGGGGCCCGCGGCTCCGCCCCCGCCGAACGCTGGCTGGTGGACGGCGGCCCGGCCCGGGTCGGCGTCATCGCCTCCGTGACCCGCCCCTTCTGCCGCGCCTGCGACCGTACCCGGCTCACCGCCGACGGCCAGGTCCGCGACTGCCTCTTCGCCCGCACCGAGTCCGACCTGCGCGCCCCGCTGCGCTCCGGTGCCGACGACGCGGAGATCGCCGCGCTGTGGAAGACCGCGATGTGGGGCAAGAAGGCCGGCTCCGGGCTCGACGACCCGTCGTTCCTGCAGCCCGACCGCCCGATGTCGGCGATCGGCGGCTAGGACCCGTCCGGCCCCGCGGTACGGCCCCGGCCCGGCCCCGGGCCAGGCGGGCCGGACCGCGGTTCCGTCCGCTATCAGGACGCCGCAGGACCCCCCGGTTCGGCCGGATCCGCCGGCGTGACAGGGTCCGCGGGGTTCGCCGGGTCCTGCCAGTCCGCGAACGGCACGACGTCCTTCAGGAACCCCCGCAGATCCAGGAACTGCGACAGGTGCTCCCGGTGCTCGTCACAGGCGAGCCAGGTCTTCCGGCGGTCCGGGGTGTGCAGTTTGGGGTTGTTCCATGCCAGCACCCACGCGGCGGTGGTGCGGCAGCCCTTGGCCGAGCAGATCGGCGTCACGTCGTTCATGGCTGCCAGTAAACATGGCGACGCCGGGCAGCCACGGGGGGAGCCGCCCGGCGTCGGTCCGTCGCTCCGACGGGGGATGCGGAGCGCGTACGAAGTATGTCACGCGTGCACCCCGGTCGAGGAGTGGATCCTCATGATTGATCTGAGCTTTTCTTGAGGTTTCCGGCCAGGTGCGGCTCAGTTTCGACTGCTGGAAGGGCCCTCCGGATATTCCGTTCCGGGCTCCACATGACCCTCCAGGACGACCGGCTCCAGCATCGGCCGGGTCGGCGGCGGGACGAAGGACGACGGCAGCGACGGCGCGTTCTCCCGTCCCGCGTTGGCGATGACCACCGCGACATAGGGCAGCAGCGCGCCCAGCACCAGCGCGACCCAGGCCAGCGGCCGCTGGACGTTCCACAAGGTCACGGTCGCGATGACCGAGGCGGTACGGACCAGCATCGAGATGACGTAGCGGCGCTGCCTGCCCTGTACATCCTGAGTGAGACCGGTCCGGGCTCCGGTGATCCGGAACACCTCGCCGTCACTGTGCTTCCGCGTCACATTCCACCGCCTGCTCGGCCCACCGGGCCGTACCGAATTCTGTTGCGGGGACCCGCCCCAGACCTCTCTCACGGTACGCCGCGGGTCCGCCGCATTCGAGACCGGGGCCGCCCCGCGAGTGGCGTGCGGACCCCGTCGTACGGCGTATGGACGCCCCCGACATGCGGCGTAGCCCACCCCGGATCAGACTGACGTCACGAGTGCATCGTCACTCGAACGCGAGGAGGCGTGTGACATGAGTTGGTTGTGGGCGATCATCGTCGGCCTGGTTCTGGGTCTGATCGCGAAAGCGATCCTGCCCGGCAAGCAGTCCATCCCGCTGTGGCTGACCGCGATCTTCGGCATGCTCGGCAGCATCCTGGGCAACGCGGTGGCGACCTGGATCGGCGTCAACGACACCAGCGGCATCGACTGGACCCGGCACCTGCTGCAGTTGCTCGGCGCCATCGCCGTGGTGGCCGTCGGCGACGGACTGTGGGCGGCGATCAGAGGCAAGAAGGAAGCCGCCTGACGACTCGGACCTGACGACTCGGACCTGGCGACTCAGACCGGGCGCTGTCGCAGCCGCGCCGGCGGAACCCGGTCGGTCAGCCACACGCCGTTGGCGCTGACCCGGAACACATGGCCCTCGGCGGCCAGCCCGGCAGCGTCCACCTCCAGCACCACCGGACGGCCGTGCCGTGCACCCACGCGCACGGCCGTCTCCACGTCCGCCGACAGATGGACGTCCTGACGGGACATCGGCAGCAGCCCGTCCCGGAGGATCAGCGGCAGCGTCGTCGTCGCGGTGCCGTGGAACAGCACGTCGGGCGGCGGCGCGGCCGCCAGTCCGAGGTCCACCGTGACCGAGTGCCCCTGGCTGGCCCGGATGCGCCCGCCGTCCGGCGAGTACTCGTTGCGCTTCTTGTTGTTCGTCGCGACGACATGGTCCAGCTCGGCGCGCGAGAAGCGGCGGCCCGCCCGGTCGCAGGCGGCGATCAGTTCGTCCACCGCCACCCAGCCGCCCTCGTCGAGGGTCACCCCGACCGCTCCCGGATCGTGCCGCAGCACCAGGGCCAGGAACTTCGAGACCTTGACCGTCCGCTTCTCGTCCACCGTCGTCATCCTCCTGGCAGGGCCGGTCAGACGCCCTGGCTGACCGAACTCATGTTGAAGTCCGGGATCCGCATGGCCGGTGCCGCGGCCCGCGTGAAGTAGTCGCTCCACTCGCGCGGCAGCGTCCGCTCGGTGCGGCCGGTCTCGGCGACCCGGCCGAGCAGGTCCACCGGCGACTCGTTGAACCGGAAGTTGTTCACCGCGCCCGTCACCTCGCCGTTCTCGACGAGATAGACCCCGTCCCGGGTGAGGCCGGTGAGCAGCAGCGTCGCCGGATCGACCTCGCGGATGTACCACAGGCAGGTGAGCAGCAGCCCGCGATCGGTGGCCGCGACCATCTCCTCCAGCGACTTCGTGCCGCCGCCGTCCAGGATCAGGTTGTCGCCGGCCGGGGTCACCGGCAGGCCGGTGAGGCCCGCGCTGTGCCGGGTGGTGGGCAGCCGGTTGAGCACCCCGTCCCGGATCCAGTCCACCGGACCGACCGGCAGGCCGTTGTCGAACACCGAGGTGTCGTCGCCCGAGGCGTGCGCGATGACGAACGGTGCCGACTCCAGACCGGGTGCCTGCGGGTCGCTGCGCAGCGTCAGCGGCAGGTCGGAGAGCTTCTCCCCGACCCGGGTGCCGCCGCCGGGCTTGCTGAACACGGTGCGGCCCTCGGCCGCGTCCCGGGCGCCGGACGACCACAGCTGGTAGATCGCCAGGTCCGCGACGGCGGTCGGCGGCAGCAGCGTCTCGTAGCGGCCGACGGGCAGCTCGATCCGGCGTTCCGCCCAGGCGAGCCGCTGTGCGAGCTCCGCGTCGAGCGCCGCCACGTCGATGTCCTTGAAGTCCCGGGTCGAGGCCCCGGCCCAGGCGGACCGGGAGCGGTCCGGCGACTTGGCGTTGAGCTCCATGGTGCCGGTCGGCTGGTCGTGCCGCAGCCGCAGCCCGGTGGAACTGCCGAGGTAGCTGGAGGTCACCGAGTGGAAGGCGAAGCCGTACAGCTGCCGTCCGCCGGCCCGCGCGGTGGCGAAGGACTCGCCCAGCGCCGGTGCGAACGACCCGAAGACCTCGGAGGAGGTCTCGGCGGGCGGCTCGGTGAAGGCGGCGGAGTGCGCGGTCCCCTCGACGAGCGGCTGCGCGTCCTCGGCCGGTCCCGCGGCGCGGGCCGCCTCCTCCGCGGCCCGGACCAGCGGCTCCAGGTCGTCGGCGGTCACCGCGGAGCGGGACACCACACCGGAGGCGGCGCCCTGCGAGCCGTTCACCGTCGCGATGACGGTGAGGGTGCGGCCCCGGGTGACGCCGTTGGTGGTCAGCGCGTTGCCCGCCCAGCGCAGGTTGGCGCTGGACTCCTCGTCCGCGATGACGACGCAGCCGTCGGCGCGGGACAGTGCCAGGGCGCGCTCGACGATCTCGTGCGGAGCGGTGCTGCGGGGGCTCATCGGCCGGCCTCCTGGGTCGTGTTCAGGATGTTGACACCGCGGAACAGCGCGGACGGGCAGCCGTGGCTGACCGCCGCGACCTGGCCGGGCTGGGCCTTGCCGCAGTTGAAGGCGCCGCCGAGCACATACGTCTGCGGGCCGCCGACGGCTTCCATCGAGCCCCAGAAGTCGGTGGTCGTGGCCTGGTAGGCGACGTCCTTGAGCTGGCCCGCGAGCCGGCCGTTCTCGATCCGGAAGAACCGCTGGCCGGTGAACTGGAAGTTGTAGCGCTGCATGTCGATGGACCAGGAGCGGTCGCCGACGATGTAGATCCCGCGCTCGACGCCGCCGATCAGCTCCCGCGTCGACGGTCCGTCCGGCGCCGGCTGGAGCGACACGTTCGCCATCCGCTGCACCGGCACATGGCCGGGGGAGTCGGCGTACGCGCAGCCGTTGGACCGTTCGAAGCCGGTGAGCTTCGCGATCCGGCGGTCCAGCTGGTAGCCGACCAGGGTGCCGTCCTTGACCAGGTCCCAGGTCTGCCCGGCGACGCCCTCGTCGTCGTAGCCGATCGTCGCGAGGCCGTGCTCCGCGGTGCGGTCCCCGGTGACGTTCAGCAGCGCGGAGCCGTACTTCAGCGTGCCCAGCTGGTCGAAGGTCGCGAAGGAGGTGCCCGCGTAGGCCGCCTCGTAGCCCAGCGCCCGGTCCAGCTCGGTGGCGTGGCCGATCGACTCGTGGATCGTCAGCCACAGGTTGGACGGGTCGACGACGACGTCGTACGAACCGGCCTCCACGGTCGGCGCGAGCATCTTCTCGGCCAGCAGCTCCGGGATCTCCGCGAGTTCGGCGTCCCAGTCCCAGCCGGTGCCCGTCAGGTACTCCCAGCCGCGGCCGACCGGCGGGGCCAGGGTGCGCATGGAGTCGAAGTCACCGCTGCCGGGGTCCACCGCGACCGCGGTGAGCTGCGGGTGCAGCCGCACCCGCTGCTGCGTGGTGCTGGTACCCGAGGTGTCCGCGTAGAACTTGTTCTCCTGAACGGTCATCAGGGACGCGTCCGCGTGCGCGACGCCCTTCGCGGCGAGCAGCCGGCTGCTCCACTCGGCGAGCAGCGCCGTCTTCTCCGCGTCCGGGACGTCGAAGGGGTTGGTCCCGTACTCGGAGACCCACACCTTCTCCGCGTGCACCGGCTCGTCCGCCAGCTCGACCCGTTCGTCGGATCCGGCGGCGGCGATCACCTTCGCCGACAGCTTCGCCATGGCGACCGCCTGGCCGGCGACCCGCGCCGCCGCGTCCATCGTCAGATCGACGCCGGACGCGAAGCCCCAGGCGCCGCCGTGCACGACCCGGACCGCGTATCCGGTGTCCGTGGTGTCCGACGTGCCGGACGGCCTGGCGTCCCGCAGCCGGTACGCGGCGCTGCGGATCCGTTCGAAGCGGAAGTCCGCGTGCTCGGCTCCGAGCGCCCTGGCGCGGGCGAGTGCCGCGTCGGCCAGCGCCCGCAGCGGCAGCGCCAGGAATGACTGATCGACCTCGTGAGGCACAGCGGCCTTCTCCTTCGCCCGGTTCGACAGGTCTGATGCGACAGGTCTGCGCAGTGAATCATGCCGCTCGGACAGCCCGGACGGCCACGCCTTTCCCGACAGCCGGTACGGGACGTGACGGCAGTTCGGAGCGCGGTCACCTGTGTGCCGGGTCCCGGCGTGGCCGACAGACGCGTTCGATGCCCGGCTCCCCCCGGTCCCGGTAGGCTGATCGCCACCGGCGGCCCGGGGGTGGGTGGCGAGGCCGGCATCACGTGGTACGTAAGGGGAGATTGCCTTCACCGTGGATGTTTTCGGGGTTCATCAGCAGCTCATCGCCGACTACGACGCTTTCACCAGTTCCTTGGTAGGGGTGAGGAGCCCCGAGATCCAGCGGCATCTGGAGGGCGAACGGGAACGTAAGACGCGGTGGCCCGACCCCCGGATCTCTCTGAACCCGAGTTTCCGCGGTGGCGGCACGGTCGCCCAGCTCGCCGACGACGGAGTCCTGGACCGCGAGTGCGCCCGCTACTTCCGTCGGAAGGAGCACGCGACCGACCCGGGCACCCGCTCTCTCACGCTCTACCGTCACCAGCGGGAGGCGCTCGACGCGGCCGCTTCGCACGGCTCGTACGTCCTGACAACCGGCACCGGTTCGGGCAAGAGCCTCGCCTACATCCTGCCGATCGTCGATGCCGTACTGAAGAACCCCAACCCGGACGGCATCTCGGCGATCGTCGTCTACCCGATGAACGCCCTGGCCAACAGCCAGGTCCATGAATTGGAACGCTACCTGGAATGGGGCATTCCGGAGGAGGAGCGGCGGGTCACCTTCGCCCGCTACACCGGCCAGGAGAAGTCCGACCAGAAGAGCGCGGTACTGCGCGCCAAGCCGGACATCCTGTTGACCAACTACGTCATGCTCGAATACCTCCTGACCCGCCCCGAGGAACGCCACGAGCTCATCGGAGCGGCCCGCGGCCTGCGCTTCCTGGCTCTCGACGAGCTGCACACCTATCGCGGACGGCAGGGCGCGGACGTCGCGCTGCTGGTGCGCCGGCTGCGCGATGCCTGTGAGTCCCCCGGGCTGCAGTGCATCGGGACCTCGGCGACGATGGCCACCGCCCGCACCTTTGAGGAAGCGCGGACCGCGATTTCCAAGATCGCCACCCAGCTCTTCGGCGCCCCTGTTCCGCCGGAGATGGTGATCGGCGAGACCCTGGAGCGGTCCACCGTCCCCGGCCCGGACCTGCCGTCGCGAGCCCGCCGCGAAGCCCTGGCCGATGCCGTCCGCCAGGCCGGCGAGCGGCCTCCACGACTGCCTAGCGGCTATCGCGCGCTGTCCGAGGACCCCCTCGCCGTATGGATCGAGGACTCCTTCGGCCTCCAGCGCGAGCAGGGCACCGACCGACTGGTACGCCGCGTCCCGATCACCGTCCCGGAGGCGGCCGGGGCTCTGGCCGCAGACAGCGGCGTGCCGGCGGAGGACTGTGGCCCGGCCATCGAGGCGATGCTCAGAGCGGGTGCGGCCGTGACACACCCCGACCATGGCCGCCCGCTCTTCGCCTTTCGGCTGCATCAGTTCCTTTCCAAGGGCGACACCGTCTATACGAGCTTCGAGCCCCCCGGAGAGCGCTACCTCACCAGTCAGTACCAGGTGAGCGTTCCCGAGGCGCGGGAGAAGCCGCTGATCCCCCTCGCGTTCTGCCGCGACTGCGGACATGAGTACCTGGTCGTCACCCGTGAACGGGACGCGGACGGCGACCGGTTGACCGCCCGCCGGGATCCGGATGCCCCGGCCGAGGACGGCGACGGTTATCTGTACGCCGGCCAGGAGCGCCCCTGGCCGTCCGACCCCGAGGAGATCTACGGCAGGCTGCCCGACAGCTGGGTCGAGACCGGCGACCGCGACCGGCGGGCCGTCGTCAAAGCCCGCGCACAGGACCTGCCCCGCGAGATCCGGGTCGCCCCCGACGGCCGGATCCAGGACCCGGCTTCCGGCCAGGGGCTGCGAGCCTGGTGGATCGCCGCCCCCTTCCGTTTCTGTCTGCGCTGCCGGGTCTCGTACGAGCAGTTGCGCGTCAGCGACTTCGTGAAACTGGCGACCTTCTCCGCCGAGGGCCGGAGCTCCGCCGTTTCCCTGATCAGCGCCAGTATCGTGCGCTCCCTGCGCGGCGACACGGAGCTCGACGACCGGGCCCGCAAACTCCTCACATTTGTCGACAACCGTCAGGACGCCAGCCTCCAGGCCGGCCACTTCAACGACTTCGCGCAGGTCACACAGGTACGAGGCGCGCTCTACCGGGCCCTTGCCGCGGCCGGCCCAGGGGGGCTGCGCCATGATGCCCTCCCCGAGGCGGTGGCCGGTGCGCTCGGCCTGCCCCTGGACGCATTCGCCCGCAACCCCGAAGCCCGGCACCTCCAGCGGGACCTGGCCCAGTCCGCTCTGCGGTCCGTTCTCGCCTACCGCGTCTATGCCGACCTGGAACGCGGCTGGCGCATCACCATGCCCAACCTCTCCCAGACCGGGCTGCTGCGCTTCGGCTACACCGCCCTCCATGAGATCGCCGAGGACCCGCAGTGCTGGCAGGGCGCACACTGGGCGCTCGCCGCCGATACCTCCGCCCACCGGGAGGAGCTGGCCCGTACCCTCCTGGACGAACTCCGCCGCTCACTGGCTGTCGACGAGTCGCTGCTCACCGTGGACGGCTTCGATCAACTGGTCCGGATCTCCGACGCGCACCTGCTCGGTGTGTGGGCCATCCCGTCCCGCGAACCCCGGGTCTCCTCCCGGGTGGTCTTCGCGGGTCCCAGCCCCAAGGGCGTACGGCCTTCCGACGAGACGGTCCACCTGAGCGGACTCGGCGCGTACGGACGTTACCTGCGCCGTCCCGGCCAGTTCGCGGCCCTGCCCGCCCTCGCCGGAAAACGCATGTCCGTTGCGGACGCCGACGCGGTGATCCGCAGTCTGCTGAAGGTGCTGGAAACGGAAGGGCTCGTCCGCGTCGCTCGCGAGGAGCGGGACGGCTCGCTCGGCTACCAGGTGAGCACGGCGGCCCTGTGCTGGCTGCCCGGTGACGGAGTGCACCCCGAGCCCGACCCGCTGCGCAAGGTCAACGACCCGGGCTCCGAGCCCCGCGTCAACACGTACTTCCGAGACCTGTACCGGGTCACGGCGTCCGGGCTCAGCGGACTGGTCGCCCGCGAGCACACCGCCCAGGTCCCGGCCGATCTGCGGGAGAAACGCGAGAAGGCCTTCCGCGACGGCGAACTGCAGCTCATGTACTGCTCGCCGACCATGGAACTCGGCGTCGACATCGCCACCCTCAACGCCGTCGGCATGCGCAATGTCCCGCCGACCCCAGCCAACTACGCCCAGCGCTCCGGCCGGGCTGGCCGCTCCGGCCAGCCCGCGCTGGTGACCACCTACTGCTCCACCGGCAGCGCCCACGATCAGTACTACTTCCGCCGCCCCCAACTGATGGTCTCCGGCAGCGTCACCCCGCCCCGTCTCGACCTCGGTAACGAGGAGCTGCTGAGTTCCCACGTGCGCGCCATCTGGCTCGCCGAGACCGGAGTCGCCCTCGGCCCGCGGCTCACCGGGCTCATCGACGCCGAGACCCCCGCCCCCGCCCCCGGTGAGCAGGTGCCGCTCGCTCTGACCCGCAGGATGCGAGCGGACCTCGACGACGAGGCCGCCCGCCGCCGTGCCATCGTCCGTGCCACCGAGGTGCTCGCGCCGCTCGTCCCCGAGCTGGCGGAGCGCACCAGATGGTGGCACGACAGTTGGATCGAGGACACCGTACGGGGCGCCCTCGGCCGTCTCGACAGCGACTGCGAACGCTGGCGCCGCCTCTACCGCGCAGCCCTCGCCGAAGCGGACCAGCAGCACCGCATCGTGAATGACCTGTCGGTGGATCCGAAGAAGCGCCGCCGGGCCGGCTTCCGCCGTGCCGAGGCCGAGCACCAGCAACAGTTGCTGCGCAACGAGGAGAGCGGTGAGGGCGCCTTCAGCGATTTCTACACCTACCGCTACTTCGCCTCCGAAGGTTTCCTTCCCGGTTACTCCTTCCCCCGCCTCCCGCTCGCCGCCTACATCCCCGGCCAGCGGGCCGAAGGCAGGCTGGGCCAGAAGAACGGCACCTATATCCAGCGCCCCCGGTTCATCGCCATCGGTGAATTCGGGCCTGGCGCCCTCATCTACCACGAGGGTCACCGCTACGCCGTGGACCGGGTCCAGGTTCCGTACGGATCCACCCCCGGCCAGGTCGCCACCACCGACATCAAGGTGTGCGGAAGCTGCGGCTACTGGCACGACCGTCGGCACGGCGCCGACCTCTGCGACAGCTGCGGTACGCCGCTCACCCGCATCCTCAGCCGGCTGATGCACCTGAGCACCGTCTACGCCTCCCCCCGCCGCCGCATCTCCTCGGACGAGGAGGAGCGCTTGAAGTCCGGCTTCGAACTGCGCACCTTCTACCGCTTCAACGGCGGCACCGGCCACCGCCCCGGTGAACTCGGCGCGACCGCAGCGGACACCACCGGTCCCACCGCCCGCATCATCTACGGCGATACCGCGGCCGTACGGGTGGTCAACCTCGGCTACCGCAAGCGCAAGCACAGCGCGGACACCGGCTTCTGGCTCAATCCCGTCGAAGGCAAGTGGCTCGGCGCGGGCCGCGCCGAGGCCCTGGCCGAAACCACCTCCGAGGATGAGGCGCTCAGCCCCATTTCCAGCGCGGAGCGCCCCCTGCAGGTCATCCCGTACGTCGAGGACCACAAGAACATCGCCGTTTTCCGGCTCGCCGAGCCCGTTGACGAGATCACCGCCGTCACCGTCCGCTACGCCCTGGAGAGGGGCATCGAGGCTCACTACCAGCTGGAGGACTCCGAGCTGAGCAGCGAGGACCTGCCTGACGACGAAGGCCGGGCCCGGATGCTCTTCGTCGAAGGTGCGGAGGGCGGCGCGGGCGTGCTGCGGCTGCTGCACGACGACGAGCACGCACTCGCCACTGTCGCGCGTACTGCCCTGGAGATCATCCACTGGGACCCCGATACCAACGAGGACAGGGACCGCGCCGAGGGCGCTCACGAACGATGCGAGCTGGGCTGCTACGACTGCCTGCTTTCCTACACCAATCAGCGCTACCACACCCGTATCGACCGGCACGCCGCAGTCGAGGTCCTGCGGCGTCTCGCCGCGTCCCGCACCACTTCCGACCACCCGGTCGCCGCCGATCCGCAGCGTGCCGCCGCCGAACTCACCGTGCGGGCCGGACATCCGGCGGGCGGGGCTTTCGTGCGGTGGCTGCGCGAGACCGGGCACCGGCTCCCCGACGCCGCTTCGGCCGAAGCGGCGGACACCGGCGTGGTGCCCGACTTCATCTACTATCTGCCCGGCGCGGAGGCGGCGGTCTTCCTGGATATCTCGGGCGCCCACGGCCTGCAGCATGATGAGCGAGCCGGATTCCGTCTGATGAATTCGGGCTGGCTCGTGATCAGAATCGCAAGCGACAGCGAAAAGGACTGGGAAGAAACCGTGCGCAGCCATCCTGACGTCTTCGGCACCGGGCACGGTGCCCGATGACCCGGCCTCCCGCCCCCCGCACCGTCGGAACACTGGTGTCCGCCCGCGGCCGTGACTGGGTCGTACTGCCCGGTACCTCCGAGGAGCTGGTCATCGCCCGTCCACTGGACGGCGATGTCGAGTTCACCGCCGGGCTCTTTCCGGACGAGATCGGTGACCCTGGCTTCGGCTGGCCCGTCCGGGGCAAGGACGAGGTCGGCGACTTCACCTCCGCCGGGCTGTTGCGCACCGCCCTGCGGATCGCGGCGGATTCCTCCGCCGGGCCTTTCCGCAGCCTCGCCGGGATCGCCGTCCAGCCCCGGCAGTACCAGCTGGTGCCGCTGATGATGGCGCTGCGGATGGACACCGTACGGCTGCTGATCGCCGACGACGTAGGCATCGGCAAGACGGTTGAGGCCGCCTTGATCGCCAAGGAACTCCTCGAGCAGGGCTCTGCCGACCGGATGACGGTGCTGTGTTCGCCGGCTCTTGCGGAGCAGTGGCAACGCGAGCTCCGCGAGAAGTTCGGCTTGGAGGCGGAACTTGTCCTGCCCTCCACGGCCGACCGGCTGCAGAAGAGTGTCGGGACCGACGGCCGCACCATCTTCGACCACTACCGGTGCACCGTCGTCTCCACCGACTTCATCAAGCAACAGGACCGCCGCGAGGCGTTCCTGCGCACCTGTCCGGATCTGCTCATCGTCGACGAGGCACACACCTGCGTCGGGGCCGGCACCGGGCACCAACTGCGGTACGAGCTGCTGTCCCAACTCGCAGCCGACAGCCGACGCCATCTGATCCTGGTCACCGCCACCCCGCACAGCGGCGACCCGGTCGCCTTCGCGAAACTCACCGGGCTGCTCTCCCCGGAACTCAAAGGGCTCGACCCGGGCCTGCCCGCCCACCGCGACAGCCTCGCCCGCCATATGGTGCAGCGCCGCCGAGGGGACATCCGTACCTTCTTCGGCCAGGACACCCCCTTCCCGCGCGACCGCAAGCTCGCCGACAACCCCTACCGGCTCGACGAGGAATACGCCCGCTTCGTCGCGGACATCCTCGCCTACTCCCGCGAGCAGGTGCGCCGTTCCGGCGGCGCGCTGCGGCAGCGGATGAGCTGGTGGTCGGTGCTGGCCCTGCTGCGCTGCGTGCTCTCCTCCCCGGACGCGGCGCAGGCCACCCTCACCGTCCGGGCCAGGATCACCGCTGCCAAGTCCCAGGAGGAGGCCGACCGCCTGGGCCGCGAGTCCGTCCTCGAACTCACCGACGGCGAGCCCGAGGAGGGCGTCGACACCGTCCCCGGCGCCCACCTCGACGAAGCGCAAACCCCCGGCGCCGCCCGCGATATCCGCCGGCTGAACGACTTCGCCAAGCGGGCCGGAGCCCTCTCCGGTCCCGCGCACGACGCCAAACTGCGCGCCCTCACCGACCAGGTGAAGGCGCTGCTTGTCGACGGATACGACCCGATCGTCTTCTGCCGCTACATCCCCACCGCCGAGTACGTGGCCGATCACCTCACCACGGAACTCGGCCGCTCCGCCCATGTCGCCGCCGTCACCGGCACCCTGCACCCCGAGGCCCGGCAGACCGAGATCGACAAGCTGACCGCCAAGCGCGGACGCCATGTCCTGGTCGCCACCGACTGCCTTTCCGAAGGTGTCAACCTCCAGGAGCACTTCGGCGGAGTCGTCCACTACGACCTGTCCTGGAATCCCACCCGCCACGAACAGCGCGAAGGCCGCGTCGACCGTTTCGGCCAGTCGCGGGACACGGTACGGGCGGTGACGCTCTACGACACCGATACCGGCATCGACGGTCTGGTGCTGGAAGTTCTCATCCGCAAGCACCAGGACATCGCCGACCAGACCGGAGTCGTCGTCCCCCTCCCGAAAGCAGGCGAGGACGTCCTGCAGGCCCTCTCCCGCAGTCTGCTGCTGCGCGGCAAGGACATCGCAGGCTCCGAACAGCTTTCCCTCGACCTCGACCTCGGTGGCGACGCCGCGATCGGCGCTGCCCGCGACAAGCTCCACAAGGAGTGGGACAGCGCCGCGGAACGCGAATCAAAGGTCCTTACCAAGTTCGCCCAGGCCGGCATGCGCCCCGAGGACGTGGAGCGTGAGCTCGCCGAACTCCGCCAGGCCCTGGGCGAGCCCGGCGACGTCGCCGCCTTCGCCCGCGGGGCCCTCGCCGCTCTCGGCTCGCCCGTCCGTCCGGACACCCGCACCGGCGGTTTCACCGCCCCGGCTGCCCCGCTGCCCAAGGGACTTCAGCACGCCCTGGGAGTTTTCGAGGACGAGGAGCAGGTTACCGCCCCCGGCGCCGGCCAGCGGACCGCCCGTACCGCGAAGGCCAAGGGTCGCCGGTCCGCGACCGATCCCCGGCAGCTCGTCTTCCGCGCCGACCTGCCCGTCGCCCCCGGAGAACACACCCTGGCCCGCACCGACCCCGGCGTACGAGCCATCGCCCGCCACATCCTGGACGCGGCCCTCGATCCCAAGGTGTCCGACCGCGACCGCCCCGCCCACCGCCTCGGCGTGATCAGAACCACGGCGGCAACCGCACGTACGGTCCTGCTCCTCGCCCGCTATCGGATGCAGCTCAGCATCCCCGGCCGGGCCGGCCGCGCCGGCCGCGAACTCGTCGCCGAGGACGCCCGCCTGCTGGCCTGGCGCGCCGACCCCGCGGACGGAACCTCCAGTTGGCTCACCGACGACGAGATCACCCGGCTGCTGGCGGCCACCGTGGAGAAGAACGCGAACGCGAGCCTGCGCACCCAGCACATCGACCTCGCTCTCGGCGAACTTCCTGATATCACCGATCACCTCCGGGCACACGGCCGCGAACTCGCCGACCGCCTCGCAGCCGCCCACCAGCGCGTCCGCCAGCACGCCGGTGAGCGCGGCCGGGCCGCAGGCGCCGCCGCCGCCCGCCGCATCACCGTCACCCCCGCAGGCCCGCCCGGCCAACCGGACCTGCCGGACCTGCCCGATGTACTCGGCCTGTACGTCTACCTCCCCGCCCCCGGAGTCGCTCGGTGACCACCCTCGCACCTGACCGCCTCCCGGCCAGCGCCGCAGTCCGCATCGAAGGCGGCCTGCTCTCGGCCGCCCTCATCAGCGCCATCCGCGAGGGCGACCGCGAGTTGCTCGCCATCGCCCCCGCCGCCTACGGGCTCCCGCGCGGCGAACGCCTCACCGACGCCGCCAGCCGCAAGTGGAACTACCTCAAGGTCGTCTACGCGGGCTTCCGCCAGCAGCTCGCGGACCACCCGCAGAACACCTCCGCCGACAGGCTCACCCGCGACCAATGGCTGTACATCCTGCTCGACCAACTCGGCTACGGACAGCGCCTGCCCGCCGCGCCGCGCGGCGGCATCAAGATCCCCGAGCGTGAGCCGTACCGCGTCAGCCACGAATGGCAGCCGCACCTCCCCGTCCACCTCCTCGCCTGGGACACCCCCCTGGACCGTCGGACGGGCAAAAGCCGTGCGCCGCAATCGATGCTTCAGGACCTGCTCAACGTCTCCGATACCCGGCTGTGGGGCCTGCTCTCCAACGGCCGCGTCATCAGGGTCCTGCGCGACTCCACCGCCATCACCGGCTCCTCCTACGTCGAGTTTGACCTCGAAGGCATCTTCGAGAGGGACCTGTTCCCCGACTTCCTGCTGCTCTTCACCATGCTCCACGCCTCCCGCTTCGAGCTCGCCCCGAAGCCGGACAAGCGCCGCCGCGCAGCCTCCACGGTCGGCGAGGACGGTGATGTCGGGGGTGTCGGCGGTGTCCGTGAGGAGGACGAGGACGGTGACGGCGAAGCCGCCCCACCCGACCTCGGCCCTGCCGACTGCCCTCTGGAATGGTGGCGCCAACACGCCATCGAAACCGGCACCCGCGCCCGCGACCGACTCCGGGACCAGGTCAAAAGGGCTCTCACGATCCTGGGCACCGGCTTTCTTGCAGCAAACCCTGAACTGCGTGACGCACTGGCCCGCAGCCAACCGGCCCTGAAGGACTTCCATCACGAGCTGCTGCGCCTCGCCTACCAGCTGATCTTCCTCATCGTCGCCGAGGACCGGGGCGTCCTCCTCGACCCCTCCGACGCCGCCAAGAACGCACGGGAGCACTACACCAAGTACTTCTCCACCGCCCGGCTGCGTCGCATCGCCTCCCTGCGCAAGGGCGACCGGAACACGGACCTGTGGACCGCCCTCGTCCGCGTCCTCGACGCCCTTGGCAAGGACGGCGGCCTTCGCGCCCTCGCCCTCCCCGAACTCGGCGGCCTCTACTTCCGCGCCGACAACGACACCCCCGGCGCCGCTGCCCTCCTCCCCGGCGGCCCGGAACCGCTGCGCGTCGCGGCGCTCCCCAACGAGCACCTCCTGGACGCTGTCCGACTGCTCTCCATCGTCCTGGACGACAAGGGCCGCCCGACCCGCATCGACTACCGGCACCTCGGCGCCGACGAACTCGGCAGCGTCTACGAGTCCCTGCTGGAACTCGTGCCGCGGCGCAGTGAGAGCGCCGACTCCTTCTGGCTCCAGGAACTGGTCGCCGGCAACCAGCGCAAGACCACCGGGTCGTACTACACCCCGGGCGTCCTCATCGAGAAGCTCCTCGACAACGCCCTCGATCCGGTCATAGACCGTTACGCCGCCTCCAGGATCCCCGGCGACCTGCTCAAGATCCGCCTGGTTGATCCCGCCTGTGGCTCCGGCCATGTGATCGTCGCCGCCGCCCGGCGGATCGCCCTGCGGTACGCCGTCCTGCACACCGGCGACGACGAGCCGGCGCCCGACGCTGTACGGGACGCCATGGCCAAGGTCGTACGAGCCTGCGTCCACGGCGTCGACATCAACCCGCTGGCCGCCGAGATCGCCAAGGTCTCCCTCTGGCTGGAATCCCTGCGACCGGGCGAGCCGCTGGCGTACCTCGACGACCGCATCAAGGTCGGCAACGCACTGCTCGGGACGACCCCGGTGCTGCTGGAGCAGGGGCTTCCCGACGGCGCCTTCACGAAACTTGCCGGGGATGATCCCGAAGTCCGCCGGCGGTCCAAGGCCGACAACAAGAAGGAACGCCCGGATCCGAAGCAGGGCTCCCAGCACGTCCTCACCGAACCCCTCGTCCTGACGAGCACGGCGGGGCTGCGGACGAAGGCCGAGGAGCTGGCACTCCTCCCCGGCCGCACCCTCGCCCAGGTCCGCGAACACGCCCGACAGCACCGCGACTTCGAGCGCGACCCGAAGATGCGGAAGCTCAAGCGCATCGCCGACGCCTGGTGCGCCGCGTTCCTCTGGCGCAAGCACGGCGAGGCGCCCCCGCCCATCACCAGCGGCACCCTGCACGACCTGGAGGAGGGCCAGGACCTGGAAGGCGGGGGAGAGGACGAGCTGCGGGCGATCGTCGAGCGCAACCGCTTCTTCCACTGGCACCTGGAATTCCCCCACGTCTTCCGTGTCGAGGACCGCGACGCACCCGACACCAACTCCGTCACGGGCTGGCAAGGCGGATTCGACGCGGTGCTGGGCAACCCGCCCTGGGAGCGCGTCAAGATCCAGGAAAAGGAATGGTTCACCACCGAGGGCCACGAGGCCATCGCCGACGCCGACAACGCGAGCGTGCGCAAGCACGAGATCGCTGCGCTGCTGACGAGCCAGGATGACCACGGCAATCCGGTCGAGGCCGACCGCGAGATGTTCCGCCGCTTTCAGACAGCGCTACGGGAGGCCGCCGGCTTGACGCTGATGCTGCGCAGCTCGGGAATCTTCCCGCTGACGGGGTTCGGGGACGTTAATACGTACTCGGTCTTCGCCGAGAAGGCGCGGCACTTGCTGGCGCCTAAGGGCATGGCGGGGCTGGTGCTGCCAACGGGCATTGCGACGGACATGACGACGTCCGTGTTCTTCTCGGACCTGGTGGAAAAGCGGCAGTTGGTGACGGTGCTGGATATGGAGAACGAGGAGAAGCTTTTCGCAGATGTCACGAATCGGTATGCCTTCTGCCTATTCACATTCTGTGGTCCGGCTCTGCGGTACGAACGGGTTCGGCTGGCCTTCCGCGCACGCCGTCCTGAGCAACTGGACGCACGAGAGTTCACTATGGATGCGGACGGATTCCGGCGGGTCAACCCAAATACAGGCACGTCTCCGGTCTGTCAAGGGCCGGAGCACCTGCGTGTACTGGAGGGGATTCACAGCAGAGTGGATCTGCTATGGCGCAAGGAACCGGGGAAGGCAGAGGCAAACCCGTGGGAGTTGCGGTTTTCGCGCATGTTCGAGGCGGCTACCGACACAGCTGAACGGCTGATCGACAGCGGTTGGACGTTGGATGGCTCGGTGTTCGTCAAGGGTGATGAGCGATACCTCCCGCTCTACGAGGGTAAGCTCGCTAACCACTTCGACAGTCGCTTCGCCACCTATGAGAATGCTACTCAAGCGCAGATTAACAAAGGCACGCTGCCCCGCTTGACTGTTGAGTCCCACACTGATCCCGCAATACTCCCATTGCCGCGTTACTGGCTCTATGAGCCGCTGGTCCAGGCCAAGCTCGCGGCGGAGCCGGGAAAGCCGGAGACGGAGTGGCCGTACGACTGGGTGATGGGCTGGCGCGATGTCTGCCGAGGTGCCGACATGCGTACGGTCATCCCATCGGTCCTACCTCGTACCGCGGTAGGACACAAGTTCCCGCTTATGCATCCCCACGGAAAAGTTGATGCGTTGCTGGCAAACTTGACCAGCCGTGTTCTGGACTTTGCTGCCCGACAGAAGTATGCGGGGTTGTCGCTTGTCTACTTCGTATTCGAGCAGCTTCCCGTCCTCGCCCCCGATGCCTACGACACACCCGTCGCCTGGCTCGGCGGCAAGCCATCCGCCCCGTGGATCCGCGCCCGGGTCCTGGAGCTGACCTACACGTCCTACGAGATGGCGCCCTGGGCGCAGCACCTCGGCGACGACGGACCGCCGTTCGTCTGGGACGAGGACCGCCGTTTCGTCATGCGCGCCGAACTGGACGCTGCGTTTCTCCATCTCTACGGCATCGACCGCGAGGAACTTTCGGTCATCCTGGACAGCTTCCGGGCCTTCCGCAACAAGACCCCGGATCTCTTCCACGCCACCAGCACCGAGATCATCCGCGTCTACGAGGCGATGGCCAAGGGCGTCTACACCACGGACCTCGCCCCGCCCCCCGCCCATGGCCCCCGTCACGCCCCCGGAACCAGCCCGCTGACCCGCCCGCCGCGTCCCGAGCCCGAACCTCCGACCACCGTGACGGCGGCCGAGGAGCCCGGGGCCGAACTGCCGACGGCTCAGGACGGTCTGTTCGGCGTCAGCGAAATAGGGCGCGACGAGCAACTCGGCATCTGGGGCTGACGCACAAGGGGCCGCCTCCCCGGAACAGGGGAAGCGGCCACCCTTGCGCCAGTCTCAGAGCTCTCCGGCGATCACGCCCTCGCGGAACGCTATCCCCCCACCCCGGGCTTTCACCTGTGCTGCCACCCCACCGGCTTTGTCGTTCACATACTCGCCTCCGCCCGCAACCTCCGGGCCGTACGTGAGTTGACGGCCAAGACGCTGTCCGGTCACGGTTCGGCGCCGACACCGTGGATGCCGCGCAACTGGTGGTCTCCGAACTGGTCGGCAACTGCGTCCGCGCCTATGGGGAGCACGCCCCGGTCGTCGTCGAGGTCTACGTCCCGTCCTTCGGGGTGGCCGTCAACGTGCATGACCCCGACCCGCGCATGCTGCCGCGCCGCAGCGGGGTGGCCCTGGACGACCCCGAGGCCGAATCGGGCCGCGGGCTGCCGCTGCTGGACCTGCTCGCGCCCGCCTGGCACATCCAGCGCTCGCCGATCGGCAAACAGATCCGCTGCCGGCTGGCTCGTCCAGCCGGGTAGACCGATCCGGACTGCCGGCGGCCATGTTTGCGGCAGACCGGGCAACTAGGGCCTGGCAGCGCTTGGGAGAGGCCGTGATAGGAGCAGCCGGCCCATGGAGCGGCACCCTGCCCCCGCGCGGTGAGCCGTTGATCCCTTGGTCGGCGTTGTCCCAGCAGGTGGTGCGGCTCGCTGCCATGCCCCACCACCCCTCGTGGCAGAAGGCGGTCCGGCGGGACAGCTCGCCGTACTCGCGCCCCGGGCGCCAATCGCTGACTAGAGGTTGATCCGCTTGAGGTAGACGCGTTTTCTGTGCGGGATCGTCTGGTACCAGAGCATCAGGCGCTCGTCTTCGTAGGTTCGCAGCCGCATGGGGTTGGGATCGTCCTCAAGACTGCCGTCCTTGGGATCGAGCCCCATCGAGGCAAGGTCGACCAGGCCGACCGCGATCCCTTCCACTTCCTCGCGCCAGGCATCCGGAAGGTCTCCGAGTACCCATTCAGCGCTCGGGTCGTACTCGAAGGCCCATCCGGCGTCGTCCTCGACGCCTTCGCCGCGCTTGGTCACAGACCGATCTCCTGCTGGGCCTCGGCGAGGATGCGGTTGATCGTGTCCATGGCGGACCGGAATTGTTCCTCGGTGCTGTGAGGATCGCCGGAGATCCGTTCGGCCCCGTGCAGGGCAGCGGCCCGTGAGGGCCAGCGCTCAATGGCTACGAAGGTCGCCCACTTGGTGAGGAAGAAGCGCAGTGGACTGGTCGACTGGGTCTGCACCGCCCGGTCGAAGGCTTCGGCACACTCCCGGTCGAGCACGGCAAGGTCGGACAAGGCGATTCGTCTGACCGCCTCCCGCAGGGCCTCCCTCGTCATGGCAGGCTGCGGAATCAGCGGCCCGTCGTGTTCTGCGTGCTGAGCGGTCATGTCCTGATCCACTCCCGAATCGTGATTCGCGCCATGTCACAGCGCCTCCTGGTCGCCTGCGGCCAGTCTGCCAGAGCAGTACGCCAAGAGGGGTTCGGCCCGGCCTGTGCCGACCGGCGACAGGGACCCCGGGCCGGGGCGCCTGGGCGGATCCCCCTGAGGGGGCCGCACCCGGCCCCTGGACCGGTTGTCGTGCCCCGGGGATAGCCTCAGGATGAACGCGCCCGGCCGACGCCATCGCTCGTCTGCCCCACCCCGGAAGGAACCCGTGCGGACACCGTTCGAGATCAGCGCCGCCGCCGTACACAGCGCGGCCGTCATTCTCTCCGAGAACCTGCAGGACGGCCTTGTCTGGCGGGAGTTGTGGCCGCTGGTTCTGCGACGGGACCCGACGTTGGAAGAGGATTGGCAGCAGGCGGCGCCCGAGGCGACCAGTGGCTGGGACACCAATCTCAGCCACAACGGGACCAATCTCGTCAAGGCCGGCTGGTTGCGAAGGACCGGCCGCAAGTGGCGGCTCACCGGGCTCGGTGAGCAGGCCCTCACGGAACATCCGGCGCCGGAGGACTTCTTCAGCGAAGCCATCAACCGGTACCTCGCATGGCGCACGAACCGGCCCGGCTTCGACGCAGCCGCCGCGCTGCTGTCGGAGCTGCCCGACGGACGCTGGGTTCGCATCTCCGAACTGGCCGCGGAGTACGAGGTCGACGCCGACGCGCTGGCCGCCTGCTTCCAGGGCACCCGGCCCAGCGGTTGGCACCTGGCACTGGGGTACGACGGTGACGTATGGCCCGAACTGGGTTTACTCCCTACCGAGCTCGATGAATGGCGCAGGCTGCTGGAGCGCGACGAGCTGTACGACGAGGCCCGCTCCAGCGCCGATGTGGTGCGAGCCAAGCCCGGGGCGCGGCTGGCGGCGGAGGAACTCACCGCGCTGGTGCTGGGGGAGTCACCCGACGGGGGTACGGTTCCCGAGCCGCCCCGCCGGGTGTGGATCGTGCGGGGTACCGACGAGGCGGGCGCGAACCTCATCAGAACCCTGTGGCGGGACGAAGGCGTGGTGACGCTGCCTGCGGAGCGGCTGCCGGTGCTCGGCGAAGGCGCCGGGCGCGAGCGGGTTCGGACCGTCATCGACCAGGCGTACTCCAGCGCCACGCCGGCTCGGCGCGAGCGGCTGACCGGCGAGCTCCACACCTTCCTGTCCCGGATGAGCGAACGGGACATCGTGGTCTGCACCGATGGGGCCAGGACGTATCTCGGAGTCGTCCGGGGCCCGGTCCGCTTTGCCACCTCCGACGGCGGCCGGGCCGTCGTCCAGCGCACGGTCGACTGGCGCAACCTTGACGCACCACTGGACTTTTTCAAGGATCTGCCGTCCGGGATGTCGGGACGACTCGCCGACGCGGACGCCCGGCTGGTGGAGGCCAGCGAGTACGCGGGGGACCTGGAGGCGCTGATCGGGGTGGAGCCGGAACAGGCCCCCTCCGCCCCGGCCCTTGCCCCGGTGCTGCCGGACGCCACCACCGATCTGGCCGCGGAACTCACCATCCGGGAGGAGGACATGGAGTGGCTCCAGGAGTGCGTGGAACTGCTCCGGGACAAGCGACAGCTGATCCTGCACGGTCCGCCCGGCACGGGAAAGACCTATACCGCCCTCGCACTGGCCCGGCATCTGACCGGCGGCAACCCCACCAACACCCGGCTGGTGCAGTTCCACCCCGCGTATTCCTACGAGGACTTCTTCGAAGGCTTCAGGCCGCGCACCGCGGCGGCCGCCCGTAAAGACACGAAGCACGACGAGCGGGATGCATCCGGGTCCGCCCAGGCATCCACCGGCATCGTCTTCGACCTCGTCAAGGGGCCGCTGCGCAGGCTTGCGGACTCCGCCGACGAACGGCCCGCCGAGATCTTCGTCCTCGTCATCGACGAGATCAACCGCGGCAACCTCGCCAAGGTCTTCGGCGAGCTGTACTTCCTTCTCGAATACCGCAAGGAGTTCGTGCACCTGCTCTACGGATCGGACGAGGGCCGCGGGTTCCGGCTCCCGCCGAACCTCTACCTCATCGGCACGATGAACACCGTGGACCGCAGTGTGGCGCTCATGGACGCCGCCATGCGCCGCCGCTTCTCCTTCGTGGAACTGCACCCCGACACCGCACCCGCCTCCTCCATACTCCGCTCCTGGCTCGCCGCCAACGCGCTGCCCGAGGACACCGCGATGCTGCTCGATGAACTCAATCGCAGAATCGGCGAAGGGGCGGACCAGGAACGTGAGTTCCGGGTCGGTCCCTCGTACTTCATGCGCCCCGTGGTACACAGCGGACCGCGAGCCCTGGACCGCCTCTGGCGCACCGAGATCCTGCCGCTGCTCACCGAATACCACTGGGGCGATGGCACCGACGTCCACCTGCGGTACGGCCTCGAAGCGATCCGTGAGCACCTCGGCCTCCCTCTCGCGCCATGAGCAGCGAGCCCCGGGTCCGCCTGAAGGAGAGCGGCGGCTGGACACCGTGGACCCTGACCCGGGAGCAGGCCGGGACTCTCAGCGAATCCGAGCTGGTCGAGATCGGGACAGGACCCGGCGACACATGGAAGCTGCGGGCGCGCGGTGCCAAGGGTGTGGTCGGCGCGGTGCGGCTCGGCCGCGGACCGGCCGCCGTTCAGCTCTCCATCGCGCCCAAGATCCCCATAGACCGCATTCTGTACCTGCTGGGATACGCGGCGGATCACATTCGCTGGTCCGAGGAACCCGTCGACGGGGCGGCCCGTCCCGATCTGCTGCCGGCGGTCGGGTACGCGTTCGCCAGGTCGGCCGGCCGCGCTCTGCGCCCCGGCGCGCTGCTCGGCTACCGGGAGACCGAGGACACCCTGCCGGTACTGCGCGGCCGGCTGCGGTCCTCGGCCCAGTTGCGCCGCCGGCCCGGCCTCGCCCTGCCGCTGGAAGTGGTCTACGACGACCACACCACCGACATCCCCGAGAACCAGCTGCTGCTGGGTGCGGTACGCCGTCTGTTGCGCACCCCTGGGCTCGATCCAGGCTGCCGCACGGCCCTTCATGGACTTGCCGGCCGCCTGGACGGAGTCGTCGCTCCGGTACCGGGCGCCCCGCTGCCCCGGTGGGCCCCCACCCGGCTCAACCGGCGTTACCAGCAGGCCCTCGGCCTGGCAGCCCTCATCCTGAACGGCGACTCCTACGAGCTGGACAACGGCCGGCTCGTCAGGGTCGACGGCATGTTGATGACCATGTGGCGGGTCTACGAGACGTTCCTCGGCCAGGCCCTCGGTGAAGCTCTGCGGCAGCGCGCCGGCGGCCGGGCGGAGACCAGGGACACCTCGTACTCCCTGGACGTGGACCGGCGGCACCCGCTCAAACCGGACCTCGTCCACTACCTCTCCGGTCCCGCCGTCGTCGCCGACGCCAAGTACAAGCCCGAACGGGAGCGTGGTGACCTGTACCAGATGCTCGCCTACTGCATCCGGTTCGGACTCAAGGACGGACATCTCGTCTATGTGAGCGGCGTAGAGGACATCGTGCATGTACCGGTGGGAGAGGGCATCGTCCGGCTGCACCGGCACGTACTGGACCTCACGCTCCCGCACCAGGATCTCCAGGCCCGGATCGGCGTTCTGGCCGACACGATACTCAGCGCGCGCTCCAGGGCGCTGCTGTAGAAGGGCGACCCGAACTGCGGCGTGATGCTCCATCAGAAGTCAATAACGGCAGGCCTCTTGTCGTTGGTCCAGACCAATCCTATGCTCGTTCTGCTGTCCCCCCACGCCCCTGTCCGCGCAGTCACGAGATACAGCACGACAAGGAGCCCCCACATGTCAGCCCCCCACCAGCCGGCACTCCGTGTACCCCCGCCGCGGCTGCCCGCGTTCCGCCACGCCGCGGCCGTCGGCGCCGCGGGCGCCGCGGCACTGGCGCTCGTCGCCCTCACCCCGGTGTCCGCGAGCGCGCACGGCGCCCTCAGCGGTCCCGTCAGCCGGATATCCGCCTGCTACGCCGAAGGCCCGGAACACCCGCAGTCGCAGGTCTGCAAGGACCTGGTCGCCATGAGCGGCACCCAGCCGCTCTACGACTGGAACGAGGTGAACATCGCCAACGCCGACGGCCACAGCCGGGACATCATTCCCGACGGCAAGCTGTGCTCGGCCAACCGCGACAAGTACAAGGCCCTCGACATGGCCCGTACCGACTGGCCCGCCACCAGCGTCGCCGCCGGCTCGTTCAACGTCGGCTTCCGGGTCACCGCACCCCACCGCGGCGTCATGACCCTCTACATCACCAAGGCCGGCTACGACCCGACGAAGCCGCTCAAGTGGTCCGACCTGGACGCCACTCCGATCGCCACCTACCCGACCAGCTCCTCCGCGACGAGCGGCTACTACAACTTCACCGCGCAGCTGCCCAGCCGCTCCGGCCGCCACCTGATCTACCAGGTCTGGCAGCGCACCGACAGCCCCGAGGCGTTCTACGGCTGCTCCGATGTCGTCTTCGGACAGGGCGCCGCCGCCAAGGCCCCGGCCGCGCCCAGCGACCAGCAGATCGCCGCCGGAGCGAGCCGGTCGACGGTCAGCCACCACGGCCACGGCGGGGACACCACTCTCGTCACCCAGAACACGGCAGCGAGCGGCCAGGCCGCCGGCACCCTGAAGACGGCACTCGGCGGCAGCGCCGTTCTCGCCGCGGGAGCCGTCGGAATGATCCTCCGCGGCCGCCGCCGGACCGCAGCCCGCACACAGGCGTAACCCCGCCGACTGTAGGGACCCGACAGGGACGGCTGGACGCCCCTGTCGGGGCCGGTTCCCTGTATCGCTGCCCGGACCGATAGTTTCGTGGTGATAGCCACAACTATGGGAAAGGGTGATCCGTTGAGCCGCTCGGTTCTCGTCACCGGAGGAAACCGGGGCATCGGCCTCGCCATCGCCCAGGCTTTCGCCGACGCGGGTGACAAGGTCGCCATCACCTACCGCTCGGGCGAGCCGCCGGAGGGCTTGCTCGCGGTGCGGTGCGACATCACGGACGCCGAACAGGTCGAGCAGGCCTACAAGGAGATCGAGGAGAAGCACGGCGCGGTCGAGGTGCTGATCGCCAACGCCGGCGTCACCCGCGACCAGCTGCTGCTCCGGATGACCGACGAGGACTTCACCTCGGTCCTGGACACCAACCTCACGGGCACCTTCCGTGTGGTCAAGGCCGCCGCCCGGAAGATGCTGCGGGCCCGCAAGGGACGCATCGTGCTCATCTCCTCGGTGGTCGGCCTGCTCGGCTCCGCCGGCCAGTCGAACTACGCCGCCTCCAAGGCCGGCCTGGTCGGCTTCGCGCGCTCGCTGGCCCGTGAGCTCGGCTCGCGCAACATCACCGTGAACGTCGTGGCTCCCGGCTTCGTGGACACCGACATGACCCGCGCGCTCACCGACGAGCAGCGCGCGAAGATCGTCGGCCAGATCCCGCTGGCCCGCTACGCACAGACCGCGGAGATCGCCTCCTCGGTCCGCTTTCTCGCCTCCGAAGAGGCCGCATACATCACTGGTGCCGTCATTCCCGTAGACGGCGGATTGGGCATGGGTCACTGATCACCATGAGTGGAATTCTCGAAGGCAAGCGCATCCTGATCACCGGAGTGCTGATGGAGTCCTCCATCGCGTTCCACACCGCCAAGCTGGCGCAGGAGCAGGGCGCTGAGATCATCCTCACCGCCTTCCCGCGGCCCACCCTGACCGAGCGCATCGCCAGGAAGCTGCCGAAGCCCACCAAGGTCATCGAGCTGGACGTGACCAACGCCGAGCACCTCGGCTCGCTCGCGGACACCGTACGCGCCGAGCTGGGCAGCCTGGACGGCGTCGTGCACTCCATCGGCTTCGCTCCGCAGGACGCGCTCGGCGGCAACTTCCTCAACGCCCCGTGGGAGTCCGTCGCCACCGCGATGCACGTCTCCGCGTTCTCGCTGAAGTCGCTCACCATGGCGTGCCTGCCGCTGATGAGCAACGGCGGCGGCTCGGTCGTCGGCCTCACCTTCGACGCGCAGTACGCCTGGCCGCAGTACGACTGGATGGGCCCGGCCAAGGCCGCGCTGGAGGCGACGTCCCGCTACCTCGCCCGTGACCTGGGCAAGCAGAACGTCCGCTGCAACCTGATCTCGGCCGGACCGATCGGCTCGATGGCCGCCAAGTCCATCCCGGGCTTCGGCGAGCTCGCGGACGTCTGGAACCACCGCTCCCCGCTGGAGTGGGACATGTCCGACCCGGAGCCGACCGGCCGCGGTGTCGTCGCCCTGCTCTCGGACTGGTTCCCGAAGACGACCGGCGAGATCATCCACGTCGACGGCGGCCTGCACGCGGTCGGTGCCTGACCCGTACCGCTCCTGACACACGGCAGACGCCCGGTCCCCGACGCTTCCTCAGCGTCCGGGGCCGGGCGTTCGCCGTGCTCCGCGGGGATCAGGGAGTGCCGAGCCCCCGGCAGTGGAAGGCGTGTCCGGCGGCCTCGGCCGACGCCGTCTCCGCGTCGCCCGCGCGGATCGCCTCGACCAGCCGGGCGTGGTCCAGGTGCTGCTCCGGGCGCAGCACCTCGCCGACGTCCGCGCGCAGGAAGTCGCGCAGCACCTCGCCGAAGTCCGCGTAGAGCTCGACCAGCACCTCGTTGTGCGAGGCGCCGACGACCGCCAGGTGCAGCGTCGCGTCCGCGTCGACGAACGCGGCGGCGTCCCCCGACTCCCAGGCCCGCTCGCGGCGCTCCAGCAGGGTGTCGAGATGCCGCAGGTCGCGGTCGGTGCGGCGGGCGGCGGCCAGCCCGGCGGCGGACGCCTCCAAGGCGCTGCGCAGCTCGGCGACATGCCGCGGATCGGCGTCGGCGAACCGGCGCTGCATGACGCCCGCCAGCTCGCTGGTGGCCACGACATAGGTGCCGGAGCCCTGCCGGATGTCGAGCAGCCCGTTGTGGGCCAGCGCCCTGACCGCCTCGCGGACGGTGTTGCGGGCGACGCCGAGCTGTTCGACCAGCTCGGGTTCCGTCGGGATGCGGGAGCCGACCGGCCACTCACCGGACGTGATCTGGGTGCGCAGCCGGGTGATCACCTGGTCGGCGAGCGTGGACTGCCGGGGGAGTGGTCCGAGATTCATCCCATCATTCTATGATGGCTGCATGCGCGATGACGAACCCCTCACCCTCGACCGCGACAAAGCCGTGTCCCGACCGGGATCCGCACCCGGGTCCGCGCCGGTCTCCGAAGCCGCTCCCGGGCCGGAGACGTCGGCGCTGCCCGTCTGGACGCGCCGCCTCGTCCTCGCCGGGCTGGTGCTCGCCGCGCTCAACCTCCGTCCCGCCGTCACCAGCCTCGGGCCGCTCATGAAGGAGGTCAGGGCCGGCCTCGGCATGAGCGGCGCCGTGGCCGGGTTCCTCACCTCCGTGCCCGCCCTGTGCTTCGCGCTCTTCGGCATCGCCGCCCCGCGACTGGCCCGCCGCTTCGGCGCGGGCGCCGTGGTGTGCGCGGGCATGGCGGCCATCGCCACCGGACTGCTGCTGCGCCCGTTCGCGAGCGGCACCGTGCTCTTCCTCGCCGCCAGCGCCGTCGCACTGGCCGGCATAGCGGTCAGCAACATCCTGATGCCGGTGATCGTCAAGCGGTACTTCCCCGACCGGGTCGGGGCGATGACCGGGCTCTACTCGATGGCGCTCTCCCTCGGCACCGCGGCCGCCGCCGCGGCGACCGTGCCCCTGACCTCCGCCATGGGCCACGGCTGGCGGCTCGGTCTGGGCGTCTGGGCGGCGCTCGCCGTCGTCGCGATCGTGCCGTGGCTCGGCCTGGTCCGGGACCGCAGCGCCGCCGCGCGGCCCGCCGCCGCGGGCAGCGGCCCCGCCACCACCACCGACGGGAACACCGGACGGATCATCCGCAGCCGTACGGCCTGGGCGCTGGCCTGCTTCTTCGGCCTGCAGGCCACCGCCGCCTACGTCACGATGGGCTGGATGCCGCAGATCTTCCGCGACGCCGGGCTCTCCGCCGGCACCGCAGGGGCGCTGCTGGCCGTGACGATGGTGATGGGCGTCCCGCTCTCCTTCGCGCTGCCCTCGCTCGCCGGCCGGATGCGGCACCAGGGTCCGCTCGTCGTCGTCCTCGCGCTCTTCGGCCTCGCCGGGTACACCGGCCTGTGGCTCGCCCCGGCCGGCGCCCCCTGGGTGTGGGCGCTGCTGCTCGGCATCGCCAACTGCGCCTTCCCGCTGGCCCTGACGATGGTCGGGATGCGCTCGCGCACCGGCGCGGGAGTGGTCCGGCTGTCCGCCTTCGCGCAGAGCACCGGCTATCTGATCTCGATCCCGGGACCGATCCTGGTCGGCGCCCTCTACCAGCACAGCGGCGGCTGGGACCTGCCCATCGCGCTGATGGCCGCGCTCATGGTGCCGCAGATCGTCGTCGGCGTGCTGGCCGGACGCAACCGGTACATCGAGGACGAACTGTGACCGCGCCGCGGGCGACCCCGCCGCGGTCCTTTCCGGCGCCGGTGCGAGACTGGGGCCATGCCCGTACTTGAGCCCAACCCCCCGCACAGCCAGAAGCGACTGATGATCATCATCGGTCTGATGCTGGCTGTTCCGGCCTTCGTCGCGATCATCGCGACCGTCGCGGCCAAGTTCGGCTGAACCGCCGCCCCTGAGGCCGATGGTGGGGACAACCCCACCATCCCTAGGGGGGCCAGGTCAGGGTCAAGTGGGTGGCCCGCCCGATGGGATCGTCGAGTGCCCTTCCGTAGTTTCGAAGGGTCAGAACATTCCAGCACTTCACGGAGGCGGTCACCGTGTCCACCCAGTCCATCCAGGCACCCACCCGCCCCTCGCGGCACACGGTCGGCCAGGGGGCCGGCGGGGTCCAGACGCGCCTCCCGTGGTGGGCCGTCGCACTGCCCGCGCTCGCCTTCGCCGCGCTGCTCATGCTGATCGCCGGACCCGGCCGGAGCGACACCTCGGCGGCCGAGCCCGCCGGTCAGCTCATCTCCCGCATCGCGGACGCGCTCCCCGGTATCGCCCAGCACCTCCTGTGATGCCGGGGCCCGTGACGATCGGCGCCCACGGGCCGGTGCCCGCCGTAACGGCTACCCCGCGCCTGATCGCGGATTTTCTGGAAAGCTGAGGGGCATGAGCGTCGACTCGCCCCGCACGATCGTCCTACTCCGTCACGCCAAGGCCGACTGGCCCTCGGTCGCCGACCACGAGCGGCCGCTGGCCGAACGCGGTCGCACGGACGCCTCCGTAGCGGGCCGCCGGCTCGCCGACGCGGGGATCGCCCCCGACCTGGTCCTGTGCTCCACCGCCGCCCGCACCCGTGAGACCTGGAAGCTCGCCGCGCACGAGATGCCGCAGCGCCCCAGGACCGTCTACGAGGAGCGGCTGTACGAAGCGAGCCTGGGCGAGCTGCTGGCCCTGCTCAACGAGACCCCCGACGACATCGGCACCCTGCTGGTCATCGGCCACAACCCCGGCATGCACGCCCTCGCCGACGCCCTCGCGGGCACCGCCGAGGCGGACGCCCTGGCCCGGATGAACCGCGGCGGCTTCCCGACCGCGGCCTTCGGCGTCGTCACGTTCTCCGGTTCCTGGAAGTCCGTCGAGCACGGCGTCGGCCGGCTGGCCGACTACTGGGTGCCGCACGAGGCCTGAGCCCGTCCGGACGGACCGCGCGGACCGTGCGGCGAGGCCTGATGCGGATCCCGACCCCGGCCTAGCGGGATTCCGTCGGGGCGCCGTCCAGCGCGTCGGCCGCCTCGACCTCTTCCCGCGTGATGCCCAGCAGGTACAGGACGGTGTCCAGGAACGGCACGTTGACCGCGGTGTCGGCGGCCTGCCGGACGACCGGCTTGGCGTTGAACGCGACACCCAGTCCCGCCGCGTTCAGCATGTCGAGGTCGTTCGCCCCGTCACCGATCGCCACGGTCTGGCTCAACGGCACCCCGGCCTGTTCCGCGAAGCTCCGCAGCAGCCGCGCCTTGCCGGCCCGGTCCACGATCGGCCCGGTCACCCGGCCGGTGAACTTCCCGTCCACCACCTCCAGGGTGTTCGCGGCCGCGAAGTCCAGCCCCAGCCGCTCCTTGAGGTCGTCGGTGACCTGGGTGAAACCGCCCGAGACGATCCCCACCTGGTAGCCGAGCCGCTTGAGCGTGCGGATCAGGGTACGGGCGCCCTTGGTGAGCCGGACCTCGGCGCGGACCTTGTCCACCACCGACTCGTCCAGCCCCGCCAGCAGCGCCACCCGGGCGTGCAGCGACTGCTCGAAGTCCAGCTCGCCGCGCATCGCCGCGGCGGTGACCTCGGCGACCTCCGCCTCGCACCCGGCGTGCGCGGCGAAGAGCTCGATCACCTCGTCCTGGATGACGGTGGAGTCCACATCCATCACCACCAGCCGCTGGGCCCGCCGCTGCAGCCCGGCCGGGACCACCGCCACATCCACCCCCCGCGCGGCCGCCTCCATCGCCAGCGCCGAGCGCAGCGCCAGCGGATCGGCGCCCGAGACGGCGAACTCGACCGCCGTCACCGGGTACTTCGCGAGCCGGAAGATCCGGTCGATGTTGCCGCCGGTGGCGGTGATGCAAGCCGCTATGGCGGCTGTCGACTCGGCCGTCAGCGGGTGGCCCAGGACCGTCACATGGGAACGTCCCTCACCGCGCGGCCGGTTGTCACCGATACCGGAGATGATCTCGGCCTGCATCTTGATCGACTCGGACCAGCTGTGCACGGTCGAGCGCAGCTCGCCCTCGGCGCCGGGCGCGGTCGGCGCGGTCACCAGCGCGCACAGCACCATCCGGCCCCGCGTGACGACCTGTTCGATGTCCACGACGTCCACGCCGAACGCGGCGAGGGTGTCGAAGAGTCCGGCGGTGATGCCTGGGCGGTCCTTGCCGAAGATCTTGACGAGGAGGGTGGGCGCGTCCGCGGAGGGAACGGCGGCGACAGGGATGGGCTGCGTGGCGTCGTTCATGGTGACACCACCGTATCCGGCGGCCTCAAGGACGCGACGAGCCGTCCCGCGTGGCGGACACCCATCCGGACCCGCGCGGCGGGAATCCGACCCGAATGCCCGCCGACACCCCCGCCTGCCGCCTGCGCGGCGCCCTACTGCCTGCGGGGCGCTCCCGGCGGAGGCGGCGGTTCGCCCGGCGGGTCGGGCCATTTGTCGGTGCGGCCGCCGCCACCGGAACGGCGCGGCAGCGGCGGGGGCAGCGGGGCGCCGGCCATCGTCTGGGCCGCGTGCGGCGAGTCGTTGCCGGCGCCTCCGGCGGGCTCCGCCGGCTGCTTGTACGGGTTCGGCCCGTCCTCCTCGGGACGGTACGCCGGGCTCGGAACGTAAGGCCCCGGCTCGTAGGCGACGGCCGGGTAGGTCCGCGCGGAATCGCCGGCCGTGCCGCCCGGCGCCGGGCCCAGCGCCAGCGGCGCCGCCTGCCGCCCCGCGGCGCCGGTCGCCAGCGCCAGCAGCGCGCCCACGCCGCCCGCCCCCGCACCCCAGGCGGCGCCCAGCAGCAGCGCCAGCGGGACGCTGCCGTGCAGTTCTATCCCGGCCCCGACGGCGTCGAAGCCGAAGACCGACAGGTCGGCGTTCACCGAGACCCCGGTCAGCCACACCAGCAGCGGGAACGCGACGGCCGACGCGACTCCCAGCCGCAGCGCGCAGCGCCCCGCGTATCCGGCGCGCGATCCGGGCCCCAGCGGGGTGCGGGTCGCGGTGAGCGCCCCGGCGGTCAGCATCATCAGCGCCACCGCGACCGGCAGCAGCCAGACCCGGTCGTCCAGCTCGGCGAGCCGGCCCAGCGTGATGGGTTCCCTGACCCCGCTGTTCAGCAAGCGGTCGAAGGGATCGGGCAGCACCTTCGCGAGCTCCCCGGTCGCGACGCCCTTCCACTGGACGAACAGGCCCAGCGGCAGCGCCAGCCAGACCCCGTCGGGAGCGCCGAGGAGCGCGGCCCCCATGATCCGGCCCGGCTCCTCGCCGGTGACCGCCGCGTACCCGGCGGCGGCGAGCCCCGCCACCACGGCGAGCACCAGCAGCCCGCACAGTGCGGAGACGGCGGGCCGCACCACCCGGTGCACGCCCTGCCAGCCCGGCGGCAGCGGCGTACGGCGCGAGGCGAGCAGCGCGATCAGCAGCACCACCAGCACCCACACCAGACCGCGCAACAGGGTCGGTACGGTGTCGACATGGAAGCCGACCGACGTCTTGGCCTTGATCAGCCCCTGCAGACCGTCGGAGAGTCCGCCGCCCCCGATGTCCCCGATACCGGGCAGCTTGTCCAGGATGCCGCCGGTCTGCGGAGCGCCGAGCGAGGCGCCGTCGATGGCGATGGTGTCCTGGCCGGCCCAGGCCAATCCGCCGAGTACGGCGGTGAAGAACACCGCGACCGCCAGCACCCGGGCGGCCAGTTCACCGGCGGAGACGACCGTCCCGGCCTTGCGTAACGACCGCAGGAAGACCCACACCAGCAGCAGCGCGCCCACCAGGCTCACGCCCAGCGGCATGACGCCGATGGCGCCCTGGGTGCCGGCGCTGTCCATCCCGAACACGGCGACGTCGCCCGACGGCCGGACCCGGCCGCCCGCCGCCATCGCCACCACCGCGGCCGTCATCGGTCCGAGCGAACCGGCGGCGTCCGCCCCGAGCAGATGCAGACCGAGCGCGGCGGTGCCCGTCATGGCCAGAAACGCCCAACTCACGGACGCGATGGCGGAGAGCAGTACGCTCACCCAGGGCGTGGTCCTAGCGGTCATCCCGGCCCCCCGAGGTCGTGTCCTTGGGCGGTTACTACTCTCCGGTGGCATTTGGGCGCAGTCAACGCTGCCGGCGGGCGTACTTATCGGAGGGCGGGTTCCGGTTCGACTGCCGGGCCTGAAATAGTTCCTCCCGATGTTCGCAATCCCTAGACTCCCCGCATGGGGAAATACCGGGGGACAACTTTTGGGGCTTGGGGTGCCTGAACTCGTACTCGAATTGAACGGTCAAACCTGGACGCTCGACCCATCCAGGTCGTACAGCCTCGGGCGGGATCCGCAGGGAGACATGGTGTTCGACGACGCCAGAGTCTCCTGGCGGCATGCCACCATCCGCTGGGGCGAGCGCAGTTGGATCGTCGAGGATCTCGGCAGCACCAACGGCACCTATGTCCAGGGCCAGCGGATCCACCAGATGGAGGTCGGACCTGGCTCCGCCGTGAACCTCGGCAACGCGACCGACGGCCCCCGTCTCAACTTCAGCGGCGGCCAGCAGGTCAGCGCCGATCTCTACAGTGCGGAGACGTCGCTGGCGCAGCCGCACCAGGCACCTGCCGCACGGCAGGCCCCGCCGGTCCAGCAGCCGCACCGGCCGCCCGTCCAGCCGCAGCAGCCGCAGCAGGGTGGCTGGAACCAGCCTCCGGCACAGGTTCCGCAGCAGCAGGGCTGGCCGCAGCAGCCGCAGCAACCGCAGGCCGGGCAGCAGCACCGCAGCCCGACCACGATGCACCACTTCTCCATCAACCAGGTCACCAAGATCGGCCGTGCGCTGGAGAACGACCTGGTCGTCTCCGACCTCCAGGTCTCCCGGTTCCACGCCGAGTTCAAGGCGCACCCGGACGGCCGCTTCGAGATCGTCGACCTGGGCAGCCACAACGGCACCTACGTCAACGGCCAGCCGATCCAGCGCCATCTGCTGGGCCCCAACGACATCGTCGGCGTCGGCCACTCGACCTTCCGGCTGGCCGGAGACCGGCTCGAGGAGTTCGTCGACACCGGTGAGGTCTCCTTCTCCGCCCGGCGGCTGACCGTCACGGTCCCGCAGGGCAACACCACGAAGACGATCCTCAAGGACGTCTCCTTCGGTGTCCCGGAGAAGTCGCTGATCGGGGTGATCGGCCCGTCCGGTTCCGGCAAGTCCACGCTGCTGCGTGCGCTGACCGGCTACCGTCCGGCCGACCAGGGCGAGGTGCTGTACGACAACCGAAACCTGTACAAGCAGTTCGCCGAGCTGCGCCAGCGCATCGGTCTGGTCCCGCAGGACGACATCCTGCACAAGGAGCTGACCGTCCGCAAAGCACTGCGGTACGCGGCCAAGCTCCGCTTCCCCGGTGACACCGCGACCGACGAGCGCAACCACCGGATCCAGGAGGTCCTGCAGGAGCTCAAGCTCGACATCCACGCGGACAAGCGCATCACCTCCCTCTCGGGGGGCCAGCGCAAGCGGGTCTCCGTCGCGCTGGAGCTGCTCACCAAGCCGTCGCTGATCTTCCTGGACGAGCCGACCTCCGGCCTCGACCCGGGTATGGACCGCGACGTCATGAAGCTGCTGCGCGGTCTGGCCGACGACGGCCGCACCGTCCTGGTGGTCACCCACTCGGTGGCCGAGCTGGCGCTGTGCGACAAGCTGCTGGTGATGGCGCCGGGCGGCTCGGTCGCCTACTTCGGCCCGCCGGAGGAAGCGCTCAACTTCTTCGGTTACGAGACCTGGGCCGACGTCTTCTCGGCGTTCGAGAACTACCGCGACTACGACTGGTCGGGCCGCTGGCACGGCTCGCAGCACTACCAGATGTACGCGGCCGACCTGGACGCCGCCCCGCAGGCCGTGGCGGTCGTCCCGCAGATGGCCACCCGCCCGCCGAAGCCGCAGAGCTGGGGTTCCCAGCTGTTGACGCTGGTGCGCCGCTATCTGTCGGTGATCGCGTCCGACCGCGGCTTCATCGGGCTGATGTTCATCCTGCCCGCGGTGCTGGGTGTGGTCAGCGTCGTCATCCCTGCCGACAGCGGTCTGGGTCCGGGTCCGCTCAAGGCCCACCTGGTCAACAAGGACGCGGGCACGATCCTGCTGATCCTCGCGGTGGGCGCCTGCTTCTCGGGCGCCGCCAACTCGGTACGAGAACTGATCAAGGAACGGGTGATCTACGAACGGGAACGGGCCACCGGCCTGTCCCGCTCCGCGTACCTGATGTCCAAGGTCATCGTGCTGGGTCTGATCACGGCCCTGCAGGGCGTCATCATCTGCGGCATCGGCTTCGCCCCGCGGGCCATGCCCACCGAGGGCGTGATCTTCAAGAGCTCACCGGCGATCGAGATGACGCTGGCCGTCATCGCGCTCGGCTTCACCTCGATGATGTTCGGCCTGATCATCTCGGCCCTGGTGAAGACCGCCGAGAAGACCATGCCGCTGCTGGTGATGTTCGCGATCGTCCAGGTCGTCTTCACCGGGGTGCTCTTCCAGCTCTACGACTCGATCGGCGTGGAGCAGTTCGCCTGGCTGATGCCGGCCCGCTGGGCCGTCTCGGCGCTGGGCACCACCGCCCAGCTGAACGTCCTCATGCCGTGGGACGCGGCCAACCCGGACCAGCTCTGGGAGCACACCGCGGCCCAGTGGATCGTCGACATGGGCGTGCTGGTCGTACTCGGGGTCATCTGCGGTGTCGTGGTCGCGCGGCTGCTGCGCCGCCACGAGCCGGAGGTCATGCGCAAGTAGCGCGCAGGACCGACAACGCCGAAGGGCGGCCGTACCCCTGGGGGTGCGGCCGCCCTTCGGCGTGGTGGACCGGTGCTCAGTAGGCCGAGTCGACGTTGTCGATGGAGCCGTAGTTCGCGGCCGCGTAGTTGCACGCGGCGGTGATGTTGGCGACCGGGTCGTAGATGTCCATGGAGGTACCGGCGACGTGGTACTGCTGGAACGTCGGGTCGATGACCTGCAGCAGACCCTTGGAGGGTATGCCGGCCATGGCGTTGGAGTCCGTGAGGTTGATGGCCTGCGGGTTGCCCGAGGACTCACGGATGATGTTGCGGTAGATGCCGTCGTAGCTGCCCGGGATGTTGTGGGCGGCCATGACCGACAGCGACTCCTTGATCCAGCCGTCGAGGTCGTTCGAGTACGAGACGGCGGCCGGAGCCTTGGTCTCGGCCTTCGGCTTGGCGGCGAGGGCCTTGCGCTCGTGGGAGCGGTTCGCGGCCTGCTCCGCCTTCTTGCGCTTGGCGGCCTCGTCAGCGGCCTTCTTCTTGGCGGCGTCGTCGGCCGCCTTCTTCTTCGCGGCCGCGGCGGCCGTGTCGGCCGCCTTCTTCTTGGCCGCGGCCTCGGCTGCGGCGTGCTGCGAAGCGGCGCCGGCCTGGTCGGTAATGCTCTGCGGGCCGGCGGTGCTGACCACAGCGATGTTGGAGGGCTCGCCGGCGGCGAGGGCCGTTCCGTCGGATCCCTGGACACCAGCGGTGATGGCCAGAACCGTCAGAGCGGCGGTTGCGGTGCCTGCTACGGCGAACGAATGCACCTTGTTCAGGCGGCCGAGCTTCGGGAGCGTCGGGAGCTGCATGGGGGAGTTACCTCTTCCAATTGCGGACTCCGGCATTGATAGCTGGGTAAAAACCGCAGGGCAAAGAGGTCGATTACTAACGAAAGTCGTAGTTGCGGGTTGAACGGCAGGGCGTGTTTACGGGCCCCTTACGCGCCGTGGGCACCCTCCCGGTCCACTATCCGGCTTCGTAAGTGACGTACGTCCTATCGGGCAGGTCACACGGCACCACCCCCGCCATCGACGGATCGTCATGACGGGGGTGCGTACGGTGACGGCTTTTCAGGTGTCCTGGCAGCGCGCCCGGAATCGGCGCCGGAAGCGCCCCCGGAACGCCTACGGGAGCAGCAGGTTCACGTCGCCGAACTCGTGCCACAGATAGCCGCCGCGCACGGCTTCCGCGTAGACCCGCTCCAGCAGCGGAGCGCCCGCCACCGCCTCCAGCATCAGCAGGTGGGAGGCCGCCGGCTCATGCAGCCCGGTCAGCAGCCCGTCCACGGCGTGTACCCCGCGCTCCGGGGTCAACACCAGATCCGTCCAGCCCCGCGCGGCGCGGACGGTGCCCCGGCCGTCCGCCGCCGACTCCAGCGCCCGTACGGCCGTCGTACCGACCGCCACGACCCGGCCGCCCCCGCTGCGGGCGGCGTTCACCTGCCAGGCGGTGCTCGGCGACACCTCGAACCACTCCGGGTACGGCGGCTCATGGGTCTCGGCCGAGGAGACCCCGGTGTGCAGGACGATCGGCGCTATCTGCACACCCCTGCTGACCAGGGAGGTCACCATCCCGGTGGTGAACGGACGGCCGGCGCTCGGCATCTCCGCCGAGCCGCGGCCGTCGGGCGACGGCACCGAGAACACCGTCTGGTACTCCGCGAGCGGCTGGTCCCGCTCGGTGTAGCCGTACCGGATCGGCCGCCCGTGCCCGTGCAGATAGGCGGCGGTGTCCGCCATCGACGGCCGCGCCAGCCACAGCCGGTCCCCGCGCGGCGACAGCGGCTCCTCCAGCACCAGGCGCTCCCCGTCCGGCAGCTCCACGACCGCCCCGGCCGGTCCGCCGGCCCGCGGCACCGTCGTGCCGCGCCCGTCGGGCCTGCGCACCTCCACGGCCCACCGGTGGTCGTCCTGGCGGGTCGAGAAGTGCACGGTCACCGGTTCCCGGCCGAGCCGCCCGCCGACCGCCGCGGGCAGCGTCCGCGAGGTGTTCACCACCAGGACGTCACCCGCCCGCAGCAGCCCGGGAAGCTCCCGGAAGGAGTGGTGCGCCACCTCGCCCGCCGCCGCCCGACCGACCAGCAGCCGTACGCCGTCCCGCCGCCCGGCCGGCACCCGCGCCGACAGCTCGGGCGGCACCCGCAGCCCCCGCAGCCCCTCCACCGTGGTCACCGTGCTTCCAGCAGCGCCGGAGCGGAGTAGCGCCCGCTGGGCGCCTCCTCGTCCAGCAGCCGCAGGAAGGCCGGGGCGACGTCCGCCGGCAGCAGCCGGTCCGACGGGTCGTCGTCCGGGACGGCCGCCGTGTACAGCTCGGTCCGCAGGTCGCCCGGATCCACCCACCACACCCGCAGCCCCGGCTCCTCCACGGCCAGCACCGCGGACAACTGCTCCAGCGCCGCCTTGCTCGCCCCGTAGCCGCCCCACGTCCCGTACGCCTCCACGGCCGCGTCGGAACTGATGTTCAGCACCGCGCCGCCCGCCGCCCGCAGCAGGGGCAGCGCCTCCCGTACGAGCCCCAGCGGCGCCACCACGTTCGTCTCCAGCGCGGCGCGCAGCCCGTCCACCGGAAGCTCCGCCAGGGCCACCAGCGGCTCGGCACCCAGCGCGCTCGCGTTGTTCACCAGCAGATCGACGCCGCCGAACGCGCGGGCCGCCGCGACGAGCGCGCTCCGGTGGGCGGCGTCGGTGACATCGCCCGGCACGGCCGCCACCCGTCCTGGGCCCTCCCGTTCCAGCTCCGCCGCCGCCGTCTTCAGTGCTCCCTCGGACCGTCCGTCGAGCACCAGGTCCCAGCCACGCCGGGCGAGCGCCCCGGCCAGGGCACGACCCAGTCCCCGCGAAGCCCCCGTGATGATCGCCACCGCCATCGTCGTCCCACCCTCCGAGCCGCCACCGGACCCGTTGCCCAGCGGCTCCCTTCACCGTAGGAACGCCGACGTGTCCCGCGCCTCGGCCGTCCGCCGCAGGTCGGGGGGCACTTTGCCCTAGGTCCCCGGCCCGATCCGCCGGAGCCGCGGCGCCGGTAGGTTGACGACATGTCCAAGCGGTCGCCCAGAGGCGGAATCGAAGCGGTCAGCGACGCGGTCCTCGCGATGAGCCGGCACCTGGAGGTGCGCGAGGTGCTGCAGACGATCGTCGCGTCCGCCCGCGAGCTGCTCGACGCCGAGTACGCCGCGCTCGGGGTGCCCGACGATCACGGCGGGTTCGCCCAGTTCGTCGTCGACGGGGTGAGCGACGAGCAGTGGAAGGCGATCGGCCCGCTGCCCCGGCAGCACGGCATCCTCGCCGCGATGCTCCACGAGGCGACCCCGCAGCGGCTCGCGGACGTCACGCAGTCCGACTCCTTCGGGGGCTGGCCGCGCGCCCACCCGGACATGACGGACTTCATCGGGATGCCGGTCGTCGACGGCGAGGAGATCCTCGGCGCGATCTTCCTGGCCAACAAGCTGGGCCCCAGAACCGGGCCCGCCACCGACTGCGCCTTCACCCAGGAGGACGAGACGCTGCTGCGGACCCTGGCCGCGCACGCCGCCATCGCCCTCACCAACGCCCGCCTCCACGAGCGCAGCCGCGAACTCACCCTGGCGGGCGAGCGGGCGCGCATCGCCCACGAGCTGCACGACGCGGTCTCCCAGAAGCTCTTCTCGCTGCGCCTCACCGCACAGGCCGCGGCCGCCCTGGTCGACCGCGACCCGGCGCGCGCCAAGGAGGAGCTGAAGCAGGTGGCGGCGCTCGCCGCCGAGGCCGCCGACGAGCTGCGCGCCGTCGTCGTCGAGCTGCGGCCCGCCGGACTGGACGAGGACGGCCTCGTCGCGACCCTGCGGACCGGGGCCGAGGTGCTCGACCGGGCCCACGCGGCCCATGTCACCTTCACGTCCCACCAGGTCAAGGCGCTGCCCGCGGCCCAGGAGGAGGCGCTGCTGCGGGTCGCCCAGGAGGCGCTGCACAACGCGCTGCGGCACGCTGACGCCGGGACCGTGACCGTCTGCCTCTTCGGCCGGGGCAAGGGAGCGGTCCTGCGGGTCCGCGACGACGGCAGCGGCTTCGAACCGTCCGCGGTGCGCCGTGCCGGACGTCATCTCGGCCTGGTCTCGATGCGCGACCGGGCGAGCGGCGTGGGTGGACACCTGACAGTGGAATCGGCGCCCGGCAAGGGCACCGTCATCGAGATGGAGGTGCCCGGTGGCTGAGCCAGCGGGGCAGGCACGCATTCGCGTATTGCTCGTCGACGACCACCAGGTGGTGCGCCGCGGACTGCGGACCTTCCTGGAGATCCAGGGCGACATCGACGTCGTAGGGGAGGCGGGGGACGGCGACGAGGGGGTGGCCCGCGCCGAGGAACTGCGTCCCGACGTGATCCTGATGGACATCAAGATGCCCGGCGCCGACGGCATCTCCGCCCTGCGCAAGCTGCGCGAGCTCGGCAACCCCGCCCGGGTGCTGATCGTCACCAGCTTCACCGAGCAGCGCACCATCGTCCCCGCCCTGCGGGCCGGCGCGGCCGGCTACGTGTACAAGGACGTGGACCCCGAGGCGCTGGCCGGTGCGATCCGCTCCGTGCACGCCGGCCATGTGCTGCTCCAGCCCGAGGTGGCCGACGCCCTGCTCTCCCAGGAGTTCCCCACCGGCGGCCAGGGGCGCGGCAACGCCCTCACCGAACGGGAGCGCGAGGTGCTGACGCTGATCGCCGACGGGCGCTCCAACCGGGAGATCGCCCGTGCGCTGGTGCTCTCGGAGAAGACCGTGAAGACCCATGTCTCGAACATCCTGATGAAGCTCGATGTCTCGGACCGCACCCAGGCCGCGCTGTGGGCGGTCAGACACGGCATCGGGGCACCTCCGGCGGGCTGACCGGCCATACCGGACCGGTCTGTTCCGGTATCGGATTCATTCCGACGGGTGGATGTGGGGCCGGTGGCGCATCCTGACCGCCGGTGGCCCGTTCTGTAGGGAGTACCGCGGCGGCTGGTCGCGGTGCACCCTGCAAGGAGGAAGTTCGAAGTGAAGATCCTGAAGACCGCCGCGGCCGTCACCTTCGTCGCGGGCGGGCTCGCCATGGCCGGAGCCGGTGTCGCCTCCGCCCACAGCGGTGCCGAGGCCCACGGCGTGGCCGAGGGCTCGCCCGGCGTCCTCTCCGGCAACCTGCTCCAGGTTCCCGTGCACGTCCCGGTCAACGTCTGCGGCAACACCGTGAACGTGATCGGTCTCCTGAACCCGGTGTTCGGGAACGAGTGCGTCAACCAGTAGTCCCCCCGCGGACCCGCCGCGACGACCGGCCCCGGAGGCACCGCCTCCGGGGCCGATGCGTTCGATCGAACCCCCGTGCGTTCGATCCGGTGATCCCTTCGGACGTATCCGGTCCGCGCCCCGTGTCATCCGGCCGGGCCGGGCGTTCATCACCGTGCGGCCCCGCGGCTGGGCCGTACCGCAACAGGAGGATCGTTTCCCATGAACACTGCCAAAAAGGCCGCCCTGGTCATCGCCGTCACCGGAATCGCCGCGGGTGTCTCCGCCGGTTCCGCGTTCGCGAGCGCCGATGCCTGTGGCTCCGCCACCGACTCCCCGGGCGTGCTGTCCGGCAACCTGCTCCAGGTGCCGGTGCACGTCCCGGTCAACGTGACGGGCAACACCGTCAACGTGATCGGCCTGCTCAACCCGGCGTTCGGCAACGCGTCGTCGAACATCGGCTGACCAGCCCCGCACGACCGTGAAGGCCCCGCGTTCCACCGGTGACTCCGGCGGACCGCGGGGCCTTCCACGTCATCCCGGTGCGGCTCAGGCCCGGCGCTCCGACTCCTCCACGTACGCGTTGTACGCCGCCACCTGCGCCCGCCGCGCGGTCCGCTCCACCGGCCGCAGCAGCTCCGCCCGCGCGGCGATCTCCGACGCGCTCACCGCGCCCCCGTGCCCGTCGGAGGCGATGGCGACCAGGGCGCCGACCCGCTGCGCCAGCGCCAGCACCCGTACCGCCCGCGGCGGATAGCCGGGCGCCAGCAGATCACGGCCGCGCTCAGCACGCGCCCGGTACGCGTCCAGGGCGGCCTGCGCGGCCGGCCCCGCCCCCGCCACGTCCAGCCGGGTCAGCGCCTCGGTGGTGTCCCGCAGCGCCTCGGCCAGCTCCCGCTCGGCCTCGCCGAGCGACGGCACATCGGCCGGCGGGCCCTGCCGCACCTCCAGGCACTTCCACTCCACCTCCACATGCACATCGCCGCGCGGCCCGGCCTCGCTCACTTCGGGTACGAGGCCGAGCGCCGGGCCGCCGACCGCGATCACGGCCTCGCCCGCGGCCAGCGCCCGCGCGTTGAAATCCGCCGGGCCGCTGAGGCCCAGCGGATGTCCCGGCGCGGGCAGCGCGACCCGCAGCCCGGTCGTCCCGAGCGCGCGCAGCCGGCCGAGGCCGAGCGTCAGCCCGACCGGGCCGGTCTCGCCCGGCAGTCCGGTCATCCGGTGGACCGCGTCCTCGCCCAGGACCTCCTGGGCGACATCATCCGGTGCGGCAAGTCCGGCAAGTAGGGCATTTCCCCACGCCGCCAGCCGTCCTGATCGAGGTTCATCAAGCATCCCCCCAGCCTAAGGAGTGGAGCGCCCGACGCGTGGCGTAGGTTTTCCCTCGGGGCTCTGCCCGTGACAACCGAGACTGCAATGGGAGACAACGCGCTCATGAGCGATGTGCTGGAGCTGGTGGACGTATCGGTGGTCCGCGACGGGCGGGCTCTGGTGGACCAGGTCTCGTGGTCGGTCGCCGAGGGCGAACGCTGGGTGATCCTCGGACCGAACGGCGCGGGAAAGACCACCCTGCTCAATGTCGCCTCCAGCTATCTCTTCCCGACCACCGGCACCGTCCAGGTGCTCGGCGAGAAGCTCGGCAGCGTCGACGTCTTCGAACTGCGCCCCCGCATCGGCATGGCCGGCGCGGCCATGGCGGACAAGATGCCGCGCGGCCAGACCGTCCTGCAGACCGTGCTCACCGCCGCGTACGGCATGACCGCGCACTGGCGGGAGAGTTACGAGAAGGTCGACGAGGACCGCGCCCGCGCCTTCCTCGACCGGCTGGGCATGTCCGACTACCTGGACCGCAAGTTCGGCACCCTGTCCGAGGGCGAGCGCAAGCGCACCCTGATCGCCCGCGCCATGATGACCGACCCGGAGCTGCTGCTCCTCGACGAGCCCGCGGCCGGCCTGGACCTCGGCGGCCGTGAGGACCTGGTACGCCGCCTCGGCCGGCTCGCCCGCGACCCGATCGCACCCTCCATGATCATGGTGACCCACCATGTCGAGGAGATCGCCCCCGGCTTCACCCACGTCCTCATGATCCGCCAGGGCAAGGTCGTCGCCGCAGGACCGGTCGAGCTGGAACTCACCTCGCGCAACCTCTCCCGCTGCTTCGGCCTCCCGCTGGTCGTCGAGCGCAGGGGCGACCGCTGGACCGCCGCGGGACTGCCGCTCTCTTAGGAATCGGCCGCCCGGCCGGGGGGAGCGGCCCGTAACGCCCCCCGGCGGCACGCCCGTTCGTGCTTCCCCGCGCCCGCCCCCGCGCACGGAAGGCCTGTCACAGATCACCCCCGCCCCCCTACGATGGGGAGGTGGACCCATGGGTGTGGTGGCTGATCGCCGCCGTAGGACTCGGCATACCGCTGGTGATCACGACGATGCCCGAATTCGGGATGTTCGCGGTCGGCGCCGTCGCGGGGGCGATCGTCGCCGCGCTCGGCGGCGGCATCGTCGTCCAGGTCATCGTCTTCGTGATCGTCTCGGTCGCACTGCTCGCGGTCGTCCGTCCGATCGCCTACAAGCACCGGACGCAGCGGCCCGAACTGCGCACCGGGATCGACGCGCTGAGGGGGCGGCAGGCCGTCGTCCTCGAACGGGTCGACGGCGGCGGCGGACGCATCAAGCTCGCCGGAGAGATCTGGTCAGCGCGCGCCCTCGACGAGGAACGGAGCTTCGACCCGGGCGAGAAGGTGGACGTCGTGGAGATCGACGGCGCGACGGCCGTCGTCATGTGACCGAGGACGCCTGCCAAACCGAAACGGCCGCCGCGGTCGTGCTCCGGGAATTCGCCGAACCTGAGCGCACCGCCGCAGTGGTCTGCGAGAATTGATCATGTCGTAGTACGTCCGCAAACGGCGCGGGAGTGGACATGCAGCCGATCATCATCGTCCTGATCATCCTGGTGGTGCTCGTCTTCGTCGCGCTCATCAAGACGGTCCAGGTCATCCCACAGGCGAGTGCCGCCATCGTCGAACGATTCGGCCGCTACACGCGGACGTTGAGCGCGGGCCTGAACATCGTCGTTCCGTTCATCGACACGATCCGCAACCGCATCGACCTCCGCGAGCAGGTCGTGCCGTTCCCACCGCAGCCGGTGATCACCCAGGACAACCTGGTCGTCAACATCGACACGGTCATCTACTACCAGGTCACCGACGCCCGCGCGGCGACGTACGAAGTCGCCAGCTACATCCAGGCGATCGAGCAGCTCACCGTCACCACGCTCCGCAACATCATCGGCGGCATGGACCTGGAACGGACGCTGACCTCCCGCGAGGAGATCAACGCGGCGCTGCGCGGCGTCCTGGACGAGGCCACCGGCAAGTGGGGCATCCGCGTCAACCGCGTCGAGCTCAAGGCGATCGAGCCGCCCACCTCCATCCAGGACTCGATGGAGAAGCAGATGCGCGCGGACCGCGACAAGCGCGCCGCGATCCTCACCGCCGAAGGCATCCGGCAGTCCCAGATCCTCACCGCCGAAGGTGAGAAGCAGTCCTCCATCCTGCGCGCCGAAGGTGACGCCAAGGCCGCCGCGCTGCGCGCCGAGGGTGAGGCCCAGGCCATCCGTACGGTCTTCGAGTCCATCCACGCGGGCGACCCGGACCAGAAGCTGCTGGCCTACCAGTACCTCCAGATGCTCCCGAAGATCGCGCAGGGAGACGCCAACAAGCTCTGGATCATCCCCAGCGAGCTCAACGACGCGCTCAAGGGCCTCGGCGGCATCGTCAACCTCCCCGGCGCCCCGTCCAACGGCGCCGGCGGCGGCAACAACGGCGGCAGCAACGGCAACAGCGGAGGCGGCGACGACTTCCCCGCCCCGCGCCGCGAGACCCCACGCTTCGACAAGGACTGACCCTCGGGCATGATCGGTGTATCCGACACCGGTCATCGAGGGGCACAGCGTGACGTTCTGGGAGGCACTCGCCGTCTTCGCGGCGGGTATCGGCGCCGGCACCATCAACACCATCGTCGGCTCCGGCACCCTCATCACGTTCCCGGTACTGCTCGCCGTCGGCCTCCCGCCGATCACCGCGAACGTCTCCAACGCCCTCGGCCTGGTGCCCGGTTCGCTCAGCGGCGCCATCGGCTACCGCCGTGAACTGCGCGGCCAGCGCCGGCGCGTCATCCGGCTCGGCTCCGCCGCACTGGCCGGCGGCCTGGCCGGCGCGATCCTGCTGCTGACCCTGCCGTCCAGCGCGTTCGACGCGATCGTCCCCGTGCTCATCGGGCTGGCCCTGGTCCTGGTCGTACTGCAGCCCCGCCTCGCTCGCGCCATCAAGGCCCGCCGCGAACGCGAGGGCACCGAGGTCCCCACCGACGGCGGCCCGCTGCTGCTCGCCGGACTCTTCTTCGCCAGCATGTACGGCGGCTACTTCGGGGCCGCCCAGGGCGTCCTCTACCTGTCGCTGATGGGCCTGCTGCTCCATGACGACCTGCAGCGGATCAACGGCGTCAAGAACGTCCTGGGCATGCTCGTCAACGGCATCGCCGCCGTGTTCTTCCTCTTCGTCGCCGACTTCAACTGGGCCGCCGTCGGCCTCATCGCCGCCGGAGCCACCCTCGGCGGCATCTTCGGCGCCCGCATCGGCCGCCGGCTGCCGCCGGCGGCGCTGCGCGGCGTCATCGTCGCCGTCGGCATCGTGGCCATCGTCCAGCTCGTCCTCAGATGACCGGCCGCGTGCGGCGGCGGGCCGGGACGGTGCTCACACCGTCCCGGGCCCGCCGCCGTCCGCGCCCCACCGGGATCAGGCCGGCAGCGCCAGCCACCCCGGCAGCGCGTCGTTGTCCCTGATCCCCAGCGCCAGCAGCAGCGTGTCCGCCGGCGTCGGCTCGAACGGCTGCGTCAGCAGCCGCATCCCGGCCTGCTCAGGAGTCCGGTCCGCCTTGCGGCCGTTGTCCTCGGCGCAGGCCGCGACCGTGTTCAGCCAGGTGTCCCCACCACCGCGCGACCGCGGAACGATGTGGTCCACCGTGCTCGCCCGGCGACCGCAGTAAGCGCACCGGTGCCGGTCACGCACCAGCACCCCCCGCCGCGACCACGAGGCCCGTTGTCGGAAGGGCACCCGGACGTATCGCCGCAGCCTGATCACCAGCGGAACCGGAACCTCGACGGCCGCCGCGCGGATGCGCAGCCCGGGATGCGCCTGCTCGACGACGGCCTTCTCCTGCATGACCAGCACCACGGCACGCCGCAGCGACACCGTCGACAGCGGCTCGAAACTCGCGTTCAGCACCAGAGTCTCACGCATTCCGCCCACCCCAAGGATCCGTCCCCGCCCCATGGCGAAGTGGATCCACTGTGCCTCGCGGACCCCCGGCGGACAACGCAATTTCCGTGCGGGGCAAGGGGATCGGCGGGGTGCGGGAGCGGATCCCGGGCGGGTGGCGGTCGGCGGGACAGCGAAAAACGCCGAACGCCCCGGACGCTTCCCCCCGTGCGAAACGGAAGCGTCCGGAGCGTACGGCAGCCGGCGCGGACACCGGGCGGGAAACACCTGGTTCCGGCGGACGGCCGGCAGCGCGCGGGCGAGAACCACCACGACGCGACGCCCCGCCGCCCCCGCTACCGCGGTACCGGCTGCCCGGTGATGGTGGGCCACCACCAGACACGTACCACTGTGCGATTCAGGGCGCCGGGGCGCAACGCAATTAACGGGCGCCCGCCTGCCGCGGCGGCCCGACTGCCGAGTGGCGGGCCGCCGGCCGTCAGGTACCGGCCGGTGCCTCGTACTCGCCGATCAGCTGAGCGCGGCCCAGCGTGTGGAAGCGGAGATTGAAACCGATCACGGCCGGCGAGGCGTCCGCGTCCGGCCCGAGCTTCTCGGTGTCCACCGCGTACACGGTGAAGACATAGCGGTGCGAACCGTCCCCCGGCGGCGGCGCGGCCCCGCCGAAGTCCCGCGTCCCGTAGTCGTTCCTGACGTGCAGCGCGCCCTCGGGCAGCCCCTTGAAGTCACCGCTGCCCGCACCCGCGGGCAGCTCGGTGACGGACACGGGGATGTCGATGAGCGACCAGTGCCAGAAACCGCTGCCGGTCGGCGCGTCCGGGTCGTAGCACGTCACGGCGAAACTCTTCGTCCCGTCGGGGAAGCCCTCCCACCGCAGCTGCGGTGACGTGTTCCCGGCCGCGTACACCTGCTCGTCCTTCAACACCCCGCCCGGCGCCACGTCATCGCTCACCACCGTGAACGACGGCACCGGCGGATGGAACTCGTGGGGGAGCGGCCGCCGCTTCTGCTCGGTCACCTCGACACCTCCTGATCGCAAGAACAGTCATGGACTGCCGCCGGCCTGCGCCGCGGCAGCCTTCCGCGCTCCGAGCCTAGGCCCTGTCTTCAAACTGGCGCCTGCCCGGCGGCGCCTGGCACGCACGCTCGCTGCGTTGTCGGGCCCGCCCTGCGGGCGGACGCCGCCAGTTTGAAGACAGGGCCCAGATCCCTAGAACCAGTTGCGCTTGCCGCCGACCTCCGCCAGCCACTGATTCAGGTACGCGGCCCAGTCGGTGCCCTGGAAGGACTGCAGCCCGACCGTGAACGACCGGTACGAGTCGCTGCCCTCGCCGAACAGCCCCGGCTTCTTGTCCATCTCCAGGATCACGTCCATCTCGTTGCCGTCCGCGATGAAGGTCAGCTCCACCTGGTTCAGCCCCCGGTACTGGTGCGGGGCCCGGAACTCGATCTCCTGGTAGAACGGCAGCCGCTGCCGGGTCCCCCGGATGTGCCCCTTCTCCAGGTCCGCGGCCTTGAACGCGAAGCCCAACTGCCCGAACGCGTCCAGCAGCGCCTGCTGCGCCGGCAGCGGGTGCACGCTGACCGGGTCGAGGTCACCCGAGTCCACCGCGCGGGCGATCGCCAGCTCGGTCGTCACCCCGATGTTCATCCCCGACAGATGCCGGCCGAGGAACGTCGTGACCGGCGTCTCCCACGGGATCTCCAGCCCGAACGGCACGGTGTGCACGGCCCCCGGCGCCACCTCGAACGCCCCGCCCAGCCGCTGCCGGTGGAACTCGATGTCCTGCTTGTACTCGTTGTCGCCGCTCTCGACCTCGACGCGGGCCTGCAGCCCGACGGAGAGCCCCTCGATCTGCTGCGCGACCGAACCGCCCTGGATGCGCACCTCACCCTGGACGATGCCGCCCGGCACCACGTTCGGGTCCGTCAACACCGTCTCGACGGACGCCCCACCGGCACCCATGCTCGCAAGCAGCTTCTTGAAGCCCACGTTGTACCACTCCTCATACCGGCGGTTGACTGTTTCTTTACGTTATCTACGGTCTCTACGAACGCGGAACCGCCGCGAACGGTTCCAGTACCCTCGTACCGCATGATCGCCGACGCGGAAAGGGCCCCGCTCGCCCGGCCCTTCTTCGACCGCCCGGTCCTCGACATCGCACCGGACCTCCTCGGCCGGATCCTCGTCCGCGACACCCCGGACGGCCCGATCGAGCTGCGCCTCACCGAGGTGGAGGCCTACGCGGGACCCGTCGACCCGGGATCGCACGCCTACCGGGGCCGCACCGAACGCAACGCGGTGATGTTCGGCCCGCCCGGCCACACCTACGTGTACTTCACGTACGGAATGTGGCACTGCCTGAACCTGGTCTGCGGCCCCGAGGGGACGCCGAGCGGGGTCCTGCTGCGGGGCGGCGAGATCACCCGTGGGGAGGACCTCGCCCGCGCGAACCGTCCCACCTCCCGCAAGGACACCGACCTCGCCCAGGGCCCGGCCCGGCTGGCCACCGCGCTCTCCGTCGACCGGTCGCTCAACGGATCCGACGTCTGCGACCCCTATACCGGTCCTGCGGGTGAACCGGCCGGCAGCCCGTTCCGCGTCCTCACCGGTACTCCGCCACCCGCCGGCCTGGTGCGCACCGGGCCCCGTACCGGCGTCGGCGGTGCGGGAGCCGTCCACCCCTGGCGCTTCTGGATCGACGGCGACCCCACCGTCAGTCCCTACCGTGCCCACACCCCGAGACGCCGCCCATAACGACTCGCCATGACCGCGTACTCTCGGACACGCTGTACAGACGCTCTGCGACCGCCATGGTGTGCGGACCGCGGAGCACCGACTCATCGCACTGACCCAAGGAGACAAGAGAACCGTGACGGACATCGTCGACGAGCTGCAGTGGCGCGGGCTGATCGCCGTATCCACTGACGAGGACGCACTGCGCAAGGCGTTCGCGGACGGCCCGGTCACGGTCTATTGCGGCTTCGACCCCACGGCGCCCAGCCTGCACCTCGGCAACCTGGTGCAGATCCTCACCATCCGGCGGCTGCAGCAGGCGGGCAACCGGCCGCTGGGCCTGGTCGGCGGGGCCACCGGCCTGATCGGCGACCCCAAGCCGTCGGCCGAGCGGACGCTCAACGCTCCCGAGGTCGTCGCGGACTGGGTCGAGCGGGTCCGCGGGCAGATCGAGCCCTTCCTCTCCTTCGAGGGGCCGAACGCCGCGACGATGGTGAACAACCTGGACTGGACGTCCGGGATGTCGGCGATCGAGTTCCTGCGCGACGTGGGCAAGCACTTCCGCGTCAACAAGATGATCGCCAAGGAAGCCGTCGCCCGGCGCCTCAACTCCGACCAGGGCATCAGCTACACCGAGTTCAGCTACCAGATCCTCCAGGGGATGGACTTCCTGGAGCTCTACCGGCGCTACGGCTGCACCATGCAGACCGGCGGCAGCGACCAGTGGGGCAACCTCACGGCCGGCATCGACCTGATCCACCGCGTCGAGGGCGCCTCCGTCCACGCGCTCGCCACCCCGCTGATCACCAAGGCGGACGGCACCAAGTTCGGCAAGACCGAGGGCGGCGCGATCTGGCTCGACCCCGAGATGACCACGCCGTACGCCTTCTTCCAGTTCTGGCTGAACGCCGATGACCGTGACATCTCCAAGTTCCTGCGCATCTTCAGCTTCAAGTCCCGCGAGGAGATCGAGGAGCTGGAGCGCCTCACCGAGGAGCGCCCCCAGGCCCGCGCCGCCCAGCGTGCCCTGGCGGAAGAACTGACGACCCTGGTCCACGGGGCCGCCCAGTGCACTGCTGTCACCGATGCGTCCAAGGCGCTTTTCGGCCAGGGGGAGCTGACGGACCTGGACGAGGCCACGCTGGCGGCCGCTCTCTCCGAGCTGCCGTACGCCAAGGTCACGGCTCTGGAGCCGGTCGTCGACCTGCTGACCGCGGTGGAGTTGGTGGCCAGTAAGTCGGCCGCCCGCCGGGCCATCAAGGAGGGTGGCGCCTACCTGAACAACGCCAAGGTGACCAGCGAGGACGCGGTGCCGGCCGAGTCCGACCTGCTGCACGGCCGGTGGCTCGTGCTCCGCCGCGGCAAGAAGAGCCTGGCTGCCGTCGAGGTCGGCTGAAATCGTGCGTTTGAGCGGCGGTCGAGCTTGACTCTGCCGCCGCTCCTCCGTAATGTAGTCCGAGCCGCTTGAAACGGTGCGTCCGGTTCGTCCGGATCCCCGCGGGGGTGGCCACCCACTACTACGACTTCCCGACAGGGTTGCTTTTCGGTGCGCCGAAATTCAGTCCGAATAGCTCGATTATGAGCGTGGCAGGAAATCGGCTAACGTAGTGGTCATCGCCGCAAGGCGAGAAACAAAAACCCGCCTCAGCGGGTGGCAGAAACGGGAAATCGGATCTGCTAAGCTGAGAAACACGAAGGGAAGCCCGGAGGGCGCCGGTAAAACGGCACCGAAGGAAGCGTCCGTTCCTTGAGAACTCAACAGCGTGCCAAAAGTCAACGCCAGACTTAAAACACCCCGGGCGGAATCCATTCGGGTTTCGTTTGGTGGTTCCTTTGAAAAAGTCCTTCTGCCCTCCGGTCCTTCGGGACGGGAACTGGTGGGAGGCAATTACACAGCGAGGACGCTGTGCACCACGGGCCTTATTCCGGCCGGTGGTGCCGCTCTTGCGTGGAGACATTCACGGAGAGTTTGATCCTGGCTCAGGACGAACGCTGGCGGCGTGCTTAACACATGCAAGTCGAACGATGAAGCCTTCGGGTGGATTAGTGGCGAACGGGTGAGTAACACGTGGGCAATCTGCCCTTCACTCTGGGACAAGCCCTGGAAACGGGGTCTAATACCGGATAACACTCTCCTCCTCCTGGGGGTGGGTTAAAAGCTCCGGCGGTGAAGGATGAGCCCGCGGCCTATCAGCTTGTTGGTGGGGTAATGGCCTACCAAGGCGACGACGGGTAGCCGGCCTGAGAGGGCGACCGGCCACACTGGGACTGAGACACGGCCCAGACTCCTACGGGAGGCAGCAGTGGGGAATATTGCACAATGGGCGAAAGCCTGATGCAGCGACGCCGCGTGAGGGATGACGGCCTTCGGGTTGTAAACCTCTTTCAGCAGGGAAGAAGCGCAAGTGACGGTACCTGCAGAAGAAGCACCGGCTAACTACGTGCCAGCAGCCGCGGTAATACGTAGGGTGCGAGCGTTGTCCGGAATTATTGGGCGTAAAGAGCTCGTAGGCGGTCTGTCACGTCGGATGTGAAAGCCCGGGGCTTAACCCCGGGTCTGCATTCGATACGGGCAGACTAGAGTGTGGTAGGGGAGATCGGAATTCCTGGTGTAGCGGTGAAATGCGCAGATATCAGGAGGAACACCGGTGGCGAAGGCGGATCTCTGGGCCATTACTGACGCTGAGGAGCGAAAGCGTGGGGAGCGAACAGGATTAGATACCCTGGTAGTCCACGCCGTAAACGTTGGGAACTAGGTGTTGGCGACATTCCACGTCGTCGGTGCCGCAGCTAACGCATTAAGTTCCCCGCCTGGGGAGTACGGCCGCAAGGCTAAAACTCAAAGGAATTGACGGGGGCCCGCACAAGCAGCGGAGCATGTGGCTTAATTCGACGCAACGCGAAGAACCTTACCAAGGCTTGACATACACCGGAAAGCCGTAGAGATACGGCCCCCCTTGTGGTCGGTGTACAGGTGGTGCATGGCTGTCGTCAGCTCGTGTCGTGAGATGTTGGGTTAAGTCCCGCAACGAGCGCAACCCCTGTTCTGTGTTGCCAGCATGCCCTTCGGGGTGATGGGGACTCACAGGAGACCGCCGGGGTCAACTCGGAGGAAGGTGGGGACGACGTCAAGTCATCATGCCCCTTATGTCTTGGGCTGCACACGTGCTACAATGGTCGGTACAATGAGCTGCGATACCGCAAGGTGGAGCGAATCTCAAAAAGCCGGCCTCAGTTCGGATTGGGGTCTGCAACTCGACCCCATGAAGTCGGAGTTGCTAGTAATCGCAGATCAGCATTGCTGCGGTGAATACGTTCCCGGGCCTTGTACACACCGCCCGTCACGTCACGAAAGTCGGTAACACCCGAAGCCGATGGCCCAACCCGCAAGGGAGGGAGTCGTCGAAGGTGGGACTGGCGATTGGGACGAAGTCGTAACAAGGTAGCCGTACCGGAAGGTGCGGCTGGATCACCTCCTTTCTAAGGAGCATCTAGACCGTCATTGACGGTCCAGGGCCATTACGTCGGCATCTGTTCGGCGGTGGTTGCTCATGGGTGGAACGTTGACTATTCGGCACACTGGGAATCCGGAAGCAAGTACTGCTTCGGCGTGGAAAGCGTCTGGATTGCTGGTGGGTCGGGCACGCTGTTGGGTCCTGAGGGAACGACCTTTGTTTCTTCTACACCCCGGCCCCGTTAACGACGCGGAAGCGTTGGAGACGGGTGACTGGTCGTTGCTTGAGAACTAAACAGTGGACGCGAGCATCTAGTTAGCGCAAGTTTTTAAGGGCGCACGGTGGATGCCTTGGCACCAGGAACCGATGAAGGACGCGAGAGGCCGCGATAGGCCCCGGGGAGCTGTCAACTGAGCTGTGATCCGGGGGTGTCCGAATGGGGAAACCCGGCAGTCGTCATGGGCTGTCACCCATACCTGAACACATAGGGTATGTGGAGGGAACGCGGGGAAGTGAAACATCTCAGTACCCGCAGGAAGAGAAAACAACCGTGATTCCGGGAGTAGTGGCGAGCGAAACCGGATGAGGCCAAACCGTATGCGTGTGATACCCGGCAGGGGTTGCGTATGCGGGGTTGTGGGATCGTACTTCAGCAGTCTGCCGACTGTTGGGCGAGTCAGAAACCGTATGGATAGGCGAAGGACATGCGAAAGGTCCGGCGTAGAGGGTAAGACCCCCGTAGCTGAAATCTGTACGGCTTGCTTGTACGACACCCAAGTAGCACGGGGCCCGAGAAATCCCGTGTGAATCTGGCGGGACCACCCGCTAAGCCTAAATATTCCCTGGTGACCGATAGCGGATAGTACCGTGAGGGAATGGTGAAAAGTACCGCGGGAGCGGAGTGAAATAGTACCTGAAACCGTGTGCCTACAAGCCGTGGGAGCGTCGGATACCAGCTTGCTGGTATCTCGTGACTGCGTGCCTTTTGAAGAATGAGCCTGCGAGTTTGCGGTGTGTGGCGAGGTTAACCCGTGTGGGGTAGCCGTAGCGAAAGCGAGTCCGAATAGGGCGAATGAGTCGCGCGCCCAAGACCCGAAGCGGAGTGATCTAGCCATGGGCAGGTTGAAGCGGAGGTAAGACTTCGTGGAGGACCGAACCCACCAGGGTTGAAAACCTGGGGGATGACCTGTGGTTAGGGGTGAAAGGCCAATCAAACTCCGTGATAGCTGGTTCTCCCCGAAATGCATTTAGGTGCAGCGTCGCGTGTTTCTTGCCGGAGGTAGAGCACTGGATAGGCGATGGGCCCTACCGGGTTACTGACCTTAGCCAAACTCCGAATGCCGGTAAGTGAGAGCGCGGCAGTGAGACTGTGGGGGATAAGCTCCATGGTCGAGAGGGAAACAGCCCAGAGCATCGACTAAGGCCCCTAAGCGTACGCTAAGTGGGAAAGGATGTGGAGTCGCAGAGACAACCAGGAGGTTGGCTTAGAAGCAGCCATCCTTGAAAGAGTGCGTAATAGCTCACTGGTCAAGTGATTCCGCGCCGACAATGTAGCGGGGCTCAAGTGTACCGCCGAAGTCGTGTCATTCCCGTGCGAAGCCCTAACGGGTGCGGGGATGGGTAGGGGAGCGTCGTGTGCCGGGTGAAGCGGCGGCGGAAGCCAGTCGTGGACGGTACACGAGTGAGAATGCAGGCATGAGTAGCGATACACACGTGGGAAACGTGTGCGCCGATTGACTAAGGGTTCCTGGGTCAAGCTGATCTGCCCAGGGTAAGTCGGGACCTAAGGCGAGGCCGACAGGCGTAGTCGATGGACAACCGGTTGATATTCCGGTACCCGCTTTGAAACGCCCAGTATCGAACCCTCTGATGCTAAGGCCGTGAAGCCGTCCTGGAGCCTTCGGGCAAAGGGGAGTGGTGGAGCCGCCGGTCCAAGGTGGTAGTAGGTAAGCGATGGGGTGACGCAGGAAGGTAGTCCAGCCCGGGCGGTGGTAGTCCCGGGGTAAGGGTGTAGGACGTTGCGTAGGCAAATCCGCGCAACACATAGTCTGAGACCTGATGCCGAGCCGATTGTGGTGAAGTGGATGATCCTATGCTGTCGAGAAAAGCCTCTAGCGAGTTTCATGGCGGCCCGTACCCTAATCCGACTCAGGTGGTCAGGTAGAGAATACCGAGGCGTTCGGGTGAACTATGGTTAAGGAACTCGGCAAAATGCCCCCGTAACTTCGGGAGAAGGGGGGCCACAACTGGTGAGGGAACTTGCTTCCTGAGCTGGGGGTGGCCGCAGAGACCAGCGAGAAGCGACTGTTTACTAAAAACACAGGTCCGTGCGAAGCCGTAAGGCGATGTATACGGACTGACGCCTGCCCGGTGCTGGAACGTTAAGGGGACCGGTTAGTCACATTTCGGTGTGGCGAAGCTGAGAACTTAAGCGCCAGTAAACGGCGGTGGTAACTATAACCATCCTAAGGTAGCGAAATTCCTTGTCGGGTAAGTTCCGACCTGCACGAATGGCGTAACGACTTCTCGACTGTCTCAACCATAGGCCCGGTGAAATTGCACTACGAGTAAAGATGCTCGTTTCGCGCAGCAGGACGGAAAGACCCCGGGACCTTTACTATAGCTTGATATTGGTGTTCGGTTCGGCTTGTGTAGGATAGGTGGGAGACTGTGAAGTCATGGCGCCAGCCATGGTGGAGTCGTCGTTGAAATACCACTCTGGTCGTGCTGGATGTCTAACCTCGGTCCGTGATCCGGATCAGGGACAGTGTCTGGTGGGTAGTTTAACTGGGGCGGTTGCCTCCTAAAGAGTAACGGAGGCGCCCAAAGGTTCCCTCAGCCTGGTTGGCAATCAGGTGTTGAGTGTAAGTGCACAAGGGAGCTTGACTGTGAGACTGACGGGTCGAGCAGGGACGAAAGTCGGGACTAGTGATCCGGCGGTGGCTTGTGGAAGCGCCGTCGCTCAACGGATAAAAGGTACCCCGGGGATAACAGGCTGATCTTCCCCAAGAGTCCATATCGACGGGATGGTTTGGCACCTCGATGTCGGCTCGTCGCATCCTGGGGCTGGAGTCGGTCCCAAGGGTTGGGCTGTTCGCCCATTAAAGCGGTACGCGAGCTGGGTTTAGAACGTCGTGAGACAGTTCGGTCCCTATCCGCTGCGCGCGCAGGAATATTGAGAAGGGCTGTCCCTAGTACGAGAGGACCGGGACGGACGAACCTCTGGTGTGCCAGTTGTCCTGCCAAGGGCACGGCTGGTTGGCTACGTTCGGAAAGGATAACCGCTGAAAGCATCTAAGCGGGAAGCCTGCTTCGAGATGAGTATTCCCACCCCCTTTGAGGGGTTAAGGCTCCCAGTAGACGACTGGGTTGATAGGCCAGATGTGGAAGCCCGGTAACGGGTGGAGCTGACTGGTACTAATAGGCCGAGGGCTTGTCTAACTATTTTTGCTTCGCGTCCACTGTTTGGTTCCCGGGTTGCGAACAGTCGCTCCGGTTGAACCAGTACTACTTAAATTGAAAAGTGTGCTTGTTCGCTTGGCACTGTCAATAATCCCGTTCAGCGGGATGGCCCGATAGTGTTTCGGTGGTCATAGCGTTAGGGAAACGCCCGGTTACATTCCGAACCCGGAAGCTAAGCCTTTCAGCGCCGATGGTACTGCAGGGGGGACCCTGTGGGAGAGTAGGACGCCGCCGAACAATCTTTATGGACCCTCGGTCCCGGCCTCTGCGCTGGGACCGAGGGTCTTTTTGTTTTGCCCCACCGGTGCGCGGTCACTCGGCAGGTACGAGAGACTGGCACTACAGCAGCACGAACCAAGGAGTTACGACGATGTCCAACTCGCCCGAGGATCGGTCGGATCGGCCTGAGCGCCGGGAGCCGCGACAGAGCGGTGGCGACCGGGGCGGTTTCCGCACCGGCGGCCCGCGCCGCGATGGTGACCGGGCCGGCGGTTTCCGCCGGGATGACCGTCGTGACGACCGACCCCGTACCGACCGCCCGAGTTCTGACCGTCCGAGCTCTGATCGCCCCCGTTCTGACCGTCCGCGTGAAGACCGCCCGCGTACGGACCGTCCCAGCGGTGACCGCGGTGGCTTCCGTCGTGACGACCGTCCGCAGGGTGACCGTCCGCGCTCCGGCCCGCCCAGTGGTGACCGCGGTGGCTTCCGCCGTGACGACCGCCCCCAGGGCGACCGCCCGCGTTCCGGCCCGCCCAGTGGTGACCGTCGTGACGGCCCGCCGCGTGGCGGCTCGCGTCCCGACGACCGTGGCGGCAGCTTCCGCCGCGACGACCGTCCGCGCTCCGGCCCGCCCAGCGGCGACCGCGGTGGCTTCCGCCGTGACGACCGCCCCCAGGGCGACCGTCCCCGCTTCGGCCCGCCGAGTGGCGACCGTCGTGACGGCCCGCCGCGTGGCGGCTCGCGTCCGGACGACCGTGGCGGCAGCTTCCGCCGTGACGACCGACCGCAGGGTGACCGTCCGCGTTCCGGCCCCCCGAGCGGCGACCGTGGCGGCTTCCGTCGCGATGACCGCCCGCAGGGCGACCGTCCCCGCTTCGGCGCCCCGAGTGGTGACCGTCGTGACGGCCCGCCGCGCGGCGGCTCGCGTCCCGACGATCGTGGCGGCAGCTTCCGTCGCGATGACCGTCGTGACGGCCCCCCGCGTTCCTCCGACCGTCCGCGCTCCGGCCCGCCCAGCGGTGACCGCCGTGACGACCGTGGCGGTGGCTTCCGCCGTGACGACCGACCGCAGGGTGACCGTCCGCGTTCCGGCCCCCCGAGCGGCGACCGTGGCGGCTTCCGCCGTGACGACCGCCCGCAGGGCGACCGCCCGCGCTACGACCGCCCCAGCAGCGACCGTCCCCGTGACGACCGCCGTGACGGCCCGCCGCGCGGCCCCCGTCAGGACGACCGTGGTGGCAGCTTCCGCCGCGACGACCGTCCCCAGGGCGACCGCCCCCGGTACGACCGGCCGAGCAGCGACCGGCCGAGCAGTGACCGTCCCCGCGAGGACCGGCCGCGCTTCGAGCGTCCGCGTGAGGACCGTCCCCGTGAGGACCGCCCGCGCTACGAGCGCTCGGGCAGCGACCGCCCCAGCAGTGACCGTCCGAGCAGCAGCCGTCCCAGCGGCGACCGTCCGCGTGAGGACCGTCGTGACGGGCCGCCGCGCGGTCCGCGTCAGGACGACCGCCGTGACGCACCCCCGCGTGGGCCGCGCCGTGACGACGACCGGGGCCAGAGCCGCCGGCCGGCGGAGGAGAGCCACGGACGCTTCGAGAGCGCCGGGCGTGAGGACCGCCGTGAGGAGCGGGAGCCGGTCAAGCGGCTGCCGATCCCGGACGACGTCACGGGCCAGGAGATCGACCCGAGCGTGCGCCAGGAGCTGATGAGCCTGCCGAAGACGCTCGCCGACGATGTGGCGCGCAACCTGGTCATGGTGGCGCAGCTGCTGGACGAGGACCCGGAGGCGGCCTACGAGTACTCCAGGATCGCCCTGCGGCTCGCGTCGCGCGTCGCCGCCGTGCGGGAAGCCGCCGGCTTCGCCTCGTACGCGACCGCTCGCTACGGCGAGGCTCTCGCGGAGTTCCGCGCCACGCGCCGGATGACGGGTTCCGTGGACCTGTGGCCGGTCATGGCGGACTGCGAGCGCGGCATGGGCCGTCCGGAGCGCGCGCTGGCCATGGCGGGTGCGCCGGAGGTGCAGAAGCTGGACAAGGCCGGTCAGGTCGAGATGCGGCTCGTCGCCGCCGGTGCCCGGCAGGACATGGGCCAGCCCGAGGCCGCGGTGGTGACGCTGCAGGGCCCCGAGCTGGCGGCGAACGCCATGAACCCGTGGACCGCGCGACTGCGGTACGCGTACGCCGACGCGCTGCTCGCCGTGGACCGCAAGGCCGAGGCGCGCGAGTGGTTCGCCAAGGCGGCGGAAGCCGACCAGAGCGGCAGCACGGACGCTTCCGACCGGCTCGCCGAGCTGGACGGTGTGGAGTTCGTGGACGCCCTCGTCGAGGACCACGCGGAGTCGCACGACCCGGCGGAGTCCGCCGCGTCGGCCGACGCGGAGTCCGATGACGACGCGGACGACGACGATGACGATGATGACGACGTCGAGATCGCCGAGGCCGAGGTCGACATCACGGACGAGGCCGACCCGGCGTCGTTCCTGGACTCGCCCTTCAAGGAGCCCGGAACGGGCACCAGCAAGGCCTGAGTGCTCGGACAACTGAGAGGCGGCACCCGCGGACATCGCGAGTGCCGCCTCTTTGCGTTGCGGCTCACCGCACCGCCGCCGGCGGCTCAGCCCAGTTCGAGGCTGCGCATGACCAGCCCGCTGGCCGGCTTCGGCCCGAAGGAGGTGGACTTCCGGGGCATCGTGACGCCCTGGCGGGCCAGCTCGCGGACCACGGCCTCGTCCACGGGGTGCATCAGCACCGCGGTGCCGCCGTGCCGCTCCGCCTGCTCGACGGCCGACTCGGTCGTGTGCAGATAGCTGATGTGCTCCGGGACGTCGGGTACCCGCCAGATGTCGTCGAGGAGCAGGCTGTGCAGGACCGTCGCGTCGAGCTGTCGCCATTCGCGCGGCTGGTCGTGCGGTACGGATCGGTCGATCCGCAGCGGATCCGGCCGGTCGAGCAGCCGGAACCGGCCGTCGCCCGCGAGCAGGAAGGCGTTGCCCTCCGCCGCGGCCGCCGCCAGCGCGTCCAGCGCCACCGGCAGCGGTCCGTCGACGTCCGTCACGCGGAAGGCGTGCCGGGCGGCCTCGACGGCGTCGGCGACCGCAAGCCGCGGGAGCACGCGGTGGATGGCGCGGACCCGCAGCGGGTAGTGGGCGGTGTCGACGAGGAGCACCAGACCGTGGTCCCAGGGGCTCGGCCCGGACTGCTCGGCCTGCAGCCGCAGATAGGTCGCCCAGCGGTGGTGGCCGTCGGCGATGAGCGCCTGGCGGGGCGACAGGTCGGCATCGATCGCGGCGAGGGTCTCCGGGTCGGTGATCGACCACAGCCGGTGGTGGATGCCGTCCTCGGTGGTGGTGGCGAGCAGCGGCTCGGTGTCCGCCGTGCGGTCGACGATCTCCGCGACGGATGCGCCGCCCTGGTAGGCGAGCAGCAGCGGTTCGAGGTTGGCGCCGGTCGCGCGCATCAGGGCGGCACGGTCGGCCACCGGCCCCGGCATGACGTCCTCGTGCGGGAGCACGATCCGCTCCTCGGGCGGCGTGAGCCGCAGGACGCCGATCAGGCCGCGTTGCAGATGGTCGCCGTCACGCTGCTCGTACACGTACAGCCCGGGTTCCGGGTCGGCGGCGAGGACGCCCTCGCGCTGCCACCGGTCGAGGGCCGTGGCGGCCTGCCGGTGGCGGCTGGTGGGATCGGCGTTGTGGGGCAGGATGAGACGGACGACGTTGTGCGGGTCGGCGGTCTCCAGATGACGCTGCCCGTCCGGCCTGACCACGACGTCGTACGGTGGCGACGTGACCGCGGCCAGGCTGCCCACCCTCTCCGGCACGTAGCGGAGCCCGCGGAAGGGGGCGAGGCGCAGGCCGTGGGGGGCGGGTCCTGAAGTGGTCATCAGGGCATGCTACGTGGCCCGCGGCGATGGGGGATGATCAAGGTGATGGACGACATACGAGGAGCGGACACGCGATGACCCACCGGACCAGTCCGAGCGGTTCCGACCGGGCGCTGGACGCCGCGTACGACACGGCCCTGCTCGATCTCGACGGCGTCGTCTACGCGGGCGGTGAGGCCATCGCGCACGCCGTCGAGTCGCTCGCCACCGCACGCGGGCACGGGATGCACCTCGCCTACGTCACCAACAACGCGGCCCGCACACCGGGGACGGTGGCCGCGCATCTGACGGAGCTGGGGGTGCCCGCGGACGCGGACGACGTCATCACCTCGGCGCAGGCGGTCGCCCGGCTGATCGCCGAGCAGGTGCCGGCGGGCTCGCGGGTGCTGGCGATCGGCGGCGAGGGGCTGCAGACGGCGCTGCGCGAGCGCGGTCTCGAGCCGGTGGCGTCGGCGGAGGACGATCCGGCGGCCGTGGTGCAGGGCTACGATCCCGAGCTGCGCTGGTCGCTGCTGGCGGAGGCCTCGTTCGCGGTGGCGCGCGGTGTGCCGTGGTTCGCGTCCAACACCGATCTGACGATTCCGAACCCGCGCGGGATCGCGCCGGGCAACGGCGCGGCCGTGGAGGTCGTCCGGATCGCGACCGGCGGCGAGCCGCAGGTGGCGGGCAAGCCGCAGCCGCCGATGCACCGCGAGACGATCCTGCGGACCGGCGCGGAGCGGCCGCTGGTGGTCGGCGACCGGCTGGACACCGACATCGAGGGTGCGACCGGCGCCGAGGTCGATTCGCTGCTGGTGCTGACGGGCGTGACGACGCCGGCGCAGCTGCTCGCCGCCGTGCCGAAGCACCGGCCGACCTATGTGGCGGCCGATCTGCGCGGGCTGCTGGAACCGCAGCCGGAGGTCTCGGCGGACGGCGGCGGGGCGCGGTGCGGCGGCTGGACCGCTTCGGCGGACGGTGACGCGCTCACGGTGGAGGGCGACGGTGACGCTCTCGACGGGCTGCGGGCCCTGTGCGCGGCGGCCTGGGCGGCGGCGGGCGACGGAGCGTGCGAGCTGGACGCAGGGAAGGCGCTGGCGCGGCTCGGGTTCTGAGTCCGGGCCGTCGGTGGGCGGCGGTCAGCAGTCGGCCGCCGGTGGGCGGCCGGCTGCGGCTAGAGCAGCGAGCGCAGCCGCAGCAGGTCGCGCAGGCCTGCCTCCAGCTTGACCCGGCCGCTGCCCCACGCCTTGGCGAAGCTCAGTTCGCCGCCGACCAGCGCGACGAGATCGTCGCCGGCCATCGTCAGCCGGATCTGCGCCTTCTCGGCGGGCGCGCCGGGCACCGTGGTCACGTCATGGATCCGGCCGTCCGTCAGGCGTCCGACGAACGTCGTGTCGAGGTCCGTGATGTGGCAGCTCAGCGACCGGTCCAGGGACGTGGCGCTGCGAATGTCGCCGTTGGCCCGCGTGAGGTTCTCCGACAGCTGGTCGAGTGCGCTGCGGCACTCCTCGATGGTCGCCATCGGTCGGGCGTCTCCCGTTCGGGTGGTGCGTACAGGCGCCGGGGTCGCCCGCGCCACGATCATGTGATCCGTCCGATCGACGGTACCTCAGGGCACCGTACGCCGTGAGCCGGGCAGTACGGGTAGCGTCAGGTGCGGATACGTCAATGGCGAGGCAATGGCGAGGCGAGGAGTGAGGGCGATGCGGGACGCGCTGCGTACCTGTCTGCAGATCGCGGGCGGCCTGACCGAGGCGACCCGGCGGCGGGCGGTGGGGGCGGCCAGGGAGCTGCTCGACCAGACGGGGATCGATGTCGACGCCGTCCAGCGCAGGATCGGCGACAGCATTCCGCCGGAGGTGCAGACGCTGGCCGACGAGCTGATGGCGGCCGGACGGGCCAACCGCGATCTGCTGATCGGGCTGATCCGCGAGGAGATCGACAAGGCGATGGGCCGGGTCGGACGGGTCGCCGACGAGGTGACGAAGGTCGGTGTGGTCCTGGAGGCGCTGGAGCGCCGCGTCCGGAACCTCGAGGACGAGGAGGAGGACGTGGACGCCGGCTTCGGGGCGGCCCCCGCCGGAACCGCGTCACCGCTCTTCGAGCGCATCACGGTCGACCCGATGGAGCCGGCCGGTCCCGCCGATCCGGTGTACCCCGTCGATCCGGAGGCCCCCGCCGGCCCGGCCTCCGCCGAGCGGCCCGTTGCGCCGGTCCGGTCCGTGACGTCCGCGAAGTCGGCGACGTCGGCGAAGTCCGCCCCGGCAAAGGCCCCGGCAAAGGCCCCGGCAAAGGCCCCGGCAAAGGCCCCGGCGAAGGCGAAGAAGACCTCCCCGGCCGCCCCGCCCGCCAAGAAGGCCGCCCCCGCGAAGAAGGCGGCCGCCGCGAAGAAGTCGGCCCCCGCCGGGAAGGCGCCCGCGGCCAAGGAGACGACCCCGGCCAAGAAGACGACCCCGGCCAAGGAGACGACTCCGGCGACGAAGACCTCCGCGGCGAAGAAGACGACGCCGGCCAAGAAGGCCGCTCCGGCGAAGAAGGCCCCCGCCGCCAAGAAGGCCGCACCCGCCAAGAAGACCGCCGCCCGGAAGAAGACGGCCTCCGATGAGTGAACCGCTGCCCGGGGAGGGGCCGCAGAACGGGATCGCTCCGCTGGGCCTGGCACCGGCGCCCACCGGCCAGGCCGCGGTGGACACGCTGATCGTGCGGCTGAGCGACGCCGACGACCTGCCGACCGCGGACCACATCGAGGTGTACGAGGATGTGCACCGTGGGCTGCGCGACGCGCTCACCGCACTCGACGACAACAGGAGCTGAACCGTACGTGGCACGACGCCGACTCGACGCCGAGCTGGTGCGCCGAAATCTGGCGCGCTCGCGCGAGCACGCCAGCCAGCTGATCGCCGCGGGGCGGGTCACCATCGGCGGCGCCACCGCGACCAAGGCCGCCACGCAGGTGGAGACCAGCGCGGCCGTGGTGGTGGCCAAGGACGACAACGAACCCGACTACGTGTCGCGCGGCGGCCACAAGCTCGCCGGCGCGCTGGCCGCGTTCACCCCGCTCGGCCTGAAGGTCGAGGGGCGGCGCGCGCTGGACGCGGGGGCCTCCACCGGGGGCTTCACCGATGTGCTGCTGCGCAACGGCGCCGCGACCGTCGTCGCCGTGGACGTCGGCTACGGCCAGCTGGCCTGGTCGCTGCAGAGCGACGACCGGGTCGTCATCAAGGACCGCACCAACGTGCGCGAGCTGACGCTGGAGCACATCGACGGCGAGCCCGCGGACATCATCGTCGGCGACCTGTCGTTCATCCCGCTCGGCCTGGTGCTGCCCGCGCTCGTGCGGTGCGCCGCGCCCGGCGCGGATCTCGTGCTGATGGTGAAGCCGCAGTTCGAGGTGGGCAAGGAGCGGCTGGGCACCGGCGGTGTCGTGCGCAGTACGCAGCTGCGCGCGGAGACCGTGCGGACGGTCGCCGGGCAGGGCGCGGCGCTCGGGCTCGGTGTCATGGGCGTCACCGCCAGTCCGCTGCCGGGACCTTCCGGCAATGTGGAGTACTTTCTGTGGCTGCGCGCCGGTGCGCCTGATCTGGACCCGGCGGATGTCGACCGTGCTGTGGCGGAGGGGCCCCGTTGACGACGAACACCGAAACGCAGGACTGTGCCGGGCCGAAGGGCCGCATGATCTTCCTGCTCACGCACACCGGCCGGCCGGCCGCGATCCGCAGCGCGGAACGGGTCGTGCTCGGCCTGCTGCGCTGCGGGATCGGGGTGCGGGTCCTGACGGACGAGGCCGCGGACCTGGCCGCGGAACTGCCGCTGCCCGCCGAGGTGGAGCTGGTGACGGAGGGCGGCCCCGGGGCCGTCGAGGGCTGTGAACTGATCATCGTCCTCGGTGGTGACGGGACGCTGCTGCGCGGCGCGGAGTTCGCGCGCGCCTCCGGCGTGCCGATGCTCGGGGTCAACCTGGGCCGGGTCGGGTTCCTCGCCGAGGCGGAGCGGGACGACCTGGACAAGGTCGTGGACCGGGTGGTCACCAAGCAGTACGAGGTCGAGGAGCGGATGACGCTCGACGTCCTCGTCCGCAACGACGGACATGTGGTGCACACCGACTGGGCGCTCAACGAGGCGTCGGTGGAGAAGCAGGCGCGCGAGCGGATGCTGGAGGTCGTGACCGAGGTCGACGGCCGTCCGGTGTCACGATTCGGCGGTGACGGCGTGGTCTGCGCCACCCCGACCGGCTCGACCGCCTACGCCTTCTCGGCCGGCGGCCCGGTGGTCTGGCCCGAGGTCGAGGCGCTGCTGATGGTGCCGATCAGCGCGCACGCGCTGTTCGCCCGGCCGCTGGTGACCTCGCCGCGTTCGGTGCTCGCCGTCGAGGTGCAGCCCAAGACGCCGCACGGCGTGCTGTGGTGCGACGGCCGGCGCACCGTCGAGCTGCCCGCCGGGGCCCGCGTGGAGGTACGGCGGGGCGCCGTGCCGGTACGCCTCGCCCGGCTGCACCACGCCTCCTTCACGGACCGTCTGGTGGCGAAGTTCGCCCTGCCCGTCGCGGGCTGGCGGGGTGCCCCGCAGTAACCCGCGAGTGCTGGTGGCCGATGCCCGTCGCGCGCCGGGCCGCAAACCTCGTATGGTCGTATCCGTGTTGGAGGAGATGCGGATCCGGTCGCTGGGTGTCATCGAGGATGCCGTGGTGGAGTTTTCACCCGGCTTCACCGCGGTGACCGGCGAGACCGGTGCGGGCAAGACCATGGTCGTCACGAGCCTCGGCCTGCTGTTGGGCGGCCGGGCCGATCCCGCTTTGGTGCGGATCGGTGCGAAGGCGGCGGTGGTCGAGGGGCGGATCACGCTCGGCCGGGACTCGCCGGCCGCCGTCCGCGCCGAGGAGGCGGGGGCGGAACTCGACGACGGCGCGCTGCTGATCAGCCGTACCGTCTCGGCCGAGGGGCGGTCGCGGGCCCATGTCGGCGGGCGCTCCGTGCCGGTCGGGCTGCTCGGCGAGCTCGCCGACGACCTGGTGGCCGTGCACGGCCAGACCGACCAGCAGGGCCTGTTGCGCCCCGCCCGGCAGCGCCAGGCGCTGGACCGGTACGCGGGCGACGCCGTGGCCGTGCCGCTGGCGAAGTACGGGGCGGCGTACCGGCGGCTGCGGGAGGTGGCGGGCGAGCTCGACGAGCTGACCACCCGGGCCCGTGAGCGGTCCCAGGAGGCGGATCTGATCCGGTTCGGGATCGGTGAGGTCGCCGACGCCGAGCCGCTGCCCGGCGAGGACACCGAGCTGGCCGCCGAGGCCGAACGGCTCGGCCACGCCGAGGCGCTGGCCTCCGCCGCGGCCGTCGCGCACGCCGCGCTCGCGGGCAACCCCGAGGACCCGGAGGGCAACGACGCCAACACCCTCGTCTCCGGCGCCCAGCGCGCACTGGAGGCCGTCCGCGCCCATGACCCGGCGCTCGCGGCGCTCGCCGAACGCATCGGTGAGATCGGCATCCTCGTCGGCGACGTCGCCCAGGAACTGGCCGGTTACTCGGACGACCTGGACGCCGATCCGCTGCGGCTCGCCGCGGTGGAGGAACGGCGGGCGGTGCTCTCCCATCTGACCCGCAAGTACGGTTCGGACATCGACGGGGTGCTGGCCTGGGCCGAGCAGAGCGCCGGCCGGCTCGGTGAGCTGGAGGGCGACGACGAGCGGATCGCGGAGCTGACCGGGGAACGGGACGCGCTGCGGGCCGAGCTCGGGGAGCTCGCGCAGGCGCTGAGCGACGCCCGTACGGAGGCGGCGGACCGTTTCGCCGCCGCGGTCACCGCGGAACTGGCCGAGCTGGCGATGCCGCACGCCCGGGTCGGGGTGGCCATCCGGCAGACCGCCGATCCCGAGGGGATCCAGGTCGGCGGGCAGCTCGTCGCCTTCGGCGCGACCGGCGCCGACGAGGTCGAGCTCCAGCTCGCCCCGCACCCGGGCGCCCCGGCCCGGCCGATCGCCAAGGGCGCGTCCGGTGGTGAGCTGTCGCGGGTGATGCTCGCCGTCGAGGTCGTCTTCGCCGGATCCGATCCCGTGCCGACGTATCTCTTCGACGAGGTCGACGCGGGTGTCGGCGGCAAGGCCGCGGTCGAGGTGGGCCGCCGGCTGGCGCGCCTCGCGCGGACCGCGCAGGTCGTCGTGGTCACCCACCTCCCGCAGGTGGCGGCGTTCGCCGACCGGCAGCTGCTGGTGGAGAAGACGAACGACGGTTCGGTGACCCGCAGCGGTGTCACCGTTCTCGAAGGTGAGGACCGGGTGCGGGAGCTCTCCCGTATGCTCGCCGGGCTCGAGGACTCCGAACTCGGCCGGGCCCACGCCGAGGAGTTGCTGGCCGCGGCCCGCGCCACCAGCTGAGCCCGGCCGGGGCCTGGCCGGGGCCACGTCCGGCACGGCGCGTAAGCGCACTCGTTCGAGTGATCCACGGCGCCCGTACCCGGGCCGGGAGGCGGTCGGTGCCCACGGCATGCCGTGGGGGCCTGGCATCCTTGGGGTATGGCGCAACAGCCGTCGTCCGACGCCGAGTCAGGAGCTGTACCCGGGTGAGCAGCACTCCGATCCCCCTGCGAGGACAGCTGCACGCCGTCCTCGTGCTGGGCGGGGCGGGCGGTCCCGCAGGTGCGCACGTCAGCTCGCTCGCGGGCGGCCTCGTCGCCCGCGGAGTGCGGGTCACGGTGTGCGGCCCGGCCGCCGCCGAAAACGATTACGCCTTCACCGGCACGGGTGCCCGGTTCGAGCGCGTGGAGATCGCCCACCGGGCGGCCAGGTCCGACGCGACGGTCGTCGCGGAACTGCGGGTGGCCTGCACGGACGCCGATGTGGTGCACGCGCACGGCCTGCGCGCCGGGCTGCTGTCGTCGCTGGCGCTCAGCGGCCGTTCCACCCCGCTCGTGGTGACGTGGCACAGCGCGGTCCTCGCCGAGGGTGCCAGGGCCCGGCTGCTGCGCTGGCTGGAGCGCCGGGTGGTGCGGGCCGCGGCCGTGGTGCTCGGGGCCTCGTCCGACCTGGTGGACCGGGCCAGGTCGCTGGGCGCCCGGGACGCGCGGCTGGCGCCGGTCGCGGTGCCGGTGCCCGGGGTCGCGGCCCCGGAGCCGCACGGCGACGCCGAGCGGATGCGGCAGAAGACGCGGGCCGAGTTCGGGGCGGTGGACCGGCCCCTGGTGCTGGCCGTCGGCCGGCTGGAGCCGCACAAGGGCTACGACCTGCTGCTGGACGCCTGCCGCATGCTGGCGGACCACGACCCCCGGCCGCTGGTCATCGTGGCGGGAGAGGGCTCCCGGCGGGCCGCGCTGGAGCAGCGGATCGACACCGAGCGGCTGCCCGTCCGGCTGATCGGCCGCCGGGCCGATGTCACGGAACTGCTCGCCGCGGCCGACGTGGTGGTCCTGCCGAGCCGGTGGGAGGCGCGCGCCCTGATCGCCCAGGAGGCCCTGCACGCGGGGGTGCCGCTGGTCGCCACCGCGGTCGGCGGGATCCCCGAACTGGTCGGTGACGCGGCGGAGCTGGTGCCGTACGGCGATCCGGGGGCGCTGGCCCGGACGGTGGCCCGGCTGCTCGACGAACCGGAGCGCCGGATCGCGCTCGCCGCGGCAGGGCGGGCCCAGGCCGCCACCTGGCCGACCGAGGACGACACGGTCGCCCAGGTGCTCAGCATCTACGACGAGTTGGCGCAGCGCTGAACCGCTGAACCCTCCGCAGGGTGGTGGCGGGGCCGTACGGCCCCGCCACCCGTGCGACCTCTGCGGGGTCAGCCGCCGCCGTACGCCCCGCAGGCACTCAGCCGCAGCGCCGTGTCGATGAGCGGCACATGGCTGAACGCCTGCGGGAAGTTGCCGACCTGGCGCTTGAGCCGGGGGTCCCACTCCTCGGCGAGCAGCCCGAGGTCGTTGCGGAGCGCCAGCAGCTTCTCGAACAGCTGGCGGGCCTCGTCCACCCGGCCGATCATCGCCAGGTCGTCGGCCATCCAGAACGAGCAGGCCAGGAAGGCCCCTTCGTCACCCGGCAGCCCGTCGAGGTTGTCGTCGCCGCTGTTGGTCGGGTAGCGCAGGATGAAGCCGTCCTCGGTGCTCAGCTCACGCTGGATCGCCTCGATGGTGCCGATGACGCGCTTGTCGTCCGGCGGCAGGAAGCCCATCTGCGGGATGAGCAGCAGCGAGGCGTCCAGCTCCTGGGAGCCGTAGGACTGGGTGAAGGTGTTGCGCTCCTTGTCGTAACCCTTCTCACAGACGTCCCGGTGGATGTCGTCGCGCAGTTCGCGCCAGCGTTCCAGCGGGCCGTCCGCCTCGCCCGACTCGATGAGCTTGACGGTGCGGTCCACCGCGACCCAGGTCATCACCTTGGAGTGCACGAAGTGGCGGCGGGGGCCGCGCACTTCCCAGATGCCCTCGTCCGGTTCGTTCCAGTGCGATTCGAGATAGCGGATCAGCTTGAGCTGCAGCAGGCTCGCGTAGTCGTTGCGGGCCAGCCCGGTCATATGGGCCAGGTGCAGGGCCTCGGTGACCTCGCCGTAGACGTCCAGCTGCAGCTGGTGGGCGGCGCCGTTGCCGATCCGGACCGGGGTGGAGCCCTCGTAACCGGGCAGCCAGTGCAGCTCGTTCTCACCGAGCTCGCGCTCGCCGGCGATGCCGTACATGATCTGCAGGTTCTCCGGGTCGCCGGCCACCGCGCGCAGCAGCCACTCGCGCCAGGCCCGCGCCTCGTCCCGGTAGCCGGTGCGCAGCAGCGAGGACAGCGTGATCGCCGCGTCCCGCAGCCAGGTGAACCGGTAGTCCCAGTTGCGGACCCCGCCGATGTCCTCGGGCAGCGAGGTCGTCGGAGCGGCGACGATGCCGCCGGTGGGGCCGTACGTGAGGCCCTTGAGGGTGATCAGCGAGCGGACCACGGCGTCCCGGTAGGGGCCGTGGTACGTGCACTGGTCGACCCAGTCCTGCCAGAACTGCTCGGTGGACTCCAGCGAGGCCTCCGGCTCCGGCAGCGACGGCGGCGGGCGGTGCGAGGGCTCCCAGCTGATGGTGAAGGCCACCCGCTCGCCCGGCGAGACGGTGAAGTCCGCGTACGTCGTCAGGTCCTTGCCGTACGTGTCGACCTCGGTGTCCAGCCAGACGGAGTCCGGCCCGGCCACCGCGACCGTGCGGTCGCCGACCTTGTGCACCCACGGCACGATCTGGCCGTAGGAGAAGCGCATCCGCAGGGCGGAGCGCATCGGCACCCGCCCGCTGACGCCCTCCACGATCCGGATCACCTGCGGGGCGCCGTCACGGGGCGGCATGAAGTCGATCACCCGGACCGTGCCGCGCGGGGTGTCCCATTCGGATTCCAGCACGAGGGAGTCGCCCCGGTAACGCCGTCGCGTCGCCGCGGGCGGACCCGTTCCGGGGGCGTGGGCCGGGCCCAGCCTCCAGAATCCGTGCTGCTCGGTTCCGAGCAGGCCGGCGAAGACCGCGGGGGAGTCGAACCGGGGCAGGCACAGCCAGTCGACCGTGCCGTCCCGGCAGACCAGTGCAGCGGTCTGCATATCGCCGATGAGTGCGTAATCCTCGATGCGCCCGGCCACCTGCATCTCCAGTCGAATGACGGCGCCGGCCTCGGAGGGCCGGTCTTGCGGTCTGGGGATTTTCGACGAGCTCGTGTTCCGGGAGCGGGCGGGGTTGATGCCGTGCCGGCCGGCTCGCAGCGATGTGTCCGAGCAGGATACGTCGTCGGGGAGGGAGGTGCGCGCGTGGCGGTTGTCTTCACTGGGCCGGTCGGGTGCACTTGTTCCGCTCATGCCCGAGCATGCCATTAGTCCCCTTGCGAGCTGCTAAAAGCAGGCTAGTGACGTCGCCGCCGGACACAGCCGCCCACGGTCGCTGTTACCCTGGTAGCCCGTGGGCCGGTGGGCTGAACCACTGAACCGCCGCGACGGCACTCCCCCCGATTCCGTGCCGTCCCGACCCTCACCTCGCGACCACGGGAGCCCCCTCTTGGCAATTGCGCCCAAATCCACGACGACCAAGCACCTCTTCGTCACCGGGGGTGTCGCCTCCTCCCTCGGGAAGGGGCTGACGGCCTCCAGCCTCGGTGCGCTGCTGAAGGCGCGCGGCCTCCGGGTCACCATGCAGAAGCTCGACCCGTACCTCAACGTGGACCCGGGCACGATGAACCCGTTCCAGCACGGTGAGGTCTTCGTCACCGACGACGGTTCCGAGACCGACCTGGACATCGGCCACTACGAGCGTTTCCTGGACGTCAACCTCGACGGCTCGGCGAACGTGACCACGGGCCAGATCTACTCCACGGTCATCGCCAAGGAGCGCCGCGGCGAGTACCTCGGCGACACCGTTCAGGTCATCCCGCACATCACCAACGAGATCAAGTCCCGGATCCGCCGGATGGCGACCGACGACGTGGACGTGGTGATCACCGAGGTCGGCGGCACCGTCGGCGACATCGAGTCGCTGCCCTTCCTGGAGTCGGTCCGCCAGGTCCGGCACGAGGTCGGCCGCGACAACGTCTTCGTCGTGCACATCTCGCTGCTGCCGTACATCGGCCCGTCCGGTGAGCTCAAGACCAAGCCGACCCAGCACTCCGTCTCGGCGCTGCGCAGCATCGGCATCCAGCCCGACGCGATCGTGCTGCGCGCCGACCGCCCGGTGCCGGACGCCATCAAGCGCAAGATCTCGCTGATGTGCGACGTCGACGAGGACGCGGTCGTCGCCGCCATCGACGCCCCGTCGATCTACGACATCCCCAAGGTGCTGCACACCGAGGGACTGGACGCGTACGTCGTCCGCAAGCTGGACCTGCCGTTCCGTGATGTGGACTGGACCCAGTGGGACGACCTGCTCAAGCGGGTCCACCAGCCCGCGCACCAGGTCACGGTCGCGCTCGTCGGCAAGTACATCGACCTGCCCGACGCGTATCTGTCGGTGACCGAGGCGCTGCGCGCCGGCGGTTTCGCCAACAACGCCAAGGTCACCATCAAGTGGGTCACCTCGGACGAGTGCAAGACCCCGGCCGGCGCCAAGAAGCACCTCTCCGGCGTCGACGCGGTCTGCGTACCCGGTGGCTTCGGCGACCGCGGTGTCGAGGGCAAGGTCTCGGCGATCACCTACGCCCGCGAGAACAAGATCCCGCTGCTGGGGCTCTGCCTGGGCCTGCAGTGCGTCGTCATCGAGGCGGCCCGCTCGCTGGCCGGCATCCCGGACGCGAACTCCACCGAGTTCGACTCCGCGACCGCCCACCCCGTCATCTCGACGATGGCCGAGCAGCTCGACATCGTCGACGGCAAGGGCGACCTCGGCGGCACGATGCGGCTGGGCCTGTACCCGGCCAAGCTCACCGAGGGCTCCATCGTGCGCGAGGTGTACGGCGGCGAGCCGTACGCCGAGGAGCGCCACCGGCACCGCTACGAGGTCAACAACGCCTACCGGGCGGAGCTGGAGAAGAAGGCCGGACTGGTCTTCTCCGGGACCTCGCCCGACAACAAGCTGGTGGAGTACGTCGAGTACCCGCGCGAGGTGCACCCGTACCTCGTCGCCACTCAGGCGCACCCCGAGCTGAAGTCCCGCCCGACGCGCCCGCACCCGCTCTTCGCGGGTCTGGTCGCGGCGGCGGTCAAGCGCCAGCAGGGCTGATCATCGATTGATCGGTACGGTGCTGGGGACGGATCTTCGTGATCCGTCCCCAGCACCGTTTTGTCTGCCGGCCCGGTGCGCGCACCGGGCCGTTACGTTCTCACCGGTTCACGGAGGGCATCATGCTGCAGGACATCGCCGAGGAGTGGCAGGTCACCGCGACCTCGACGCCGTTCGCCGGGGCGAAGACGAGCGTCCGCACGGACGAGGTCGTCATGCCGGACGGCGGCACCGCCAAGCGCGACTACCAGGTCCACCCGGGCTCGGTGGCCGTGGTCGCCCTCGACGGGGACGGCCGGGTCCTGGTCCTGCGCCAGTACCGGCACCCGGTACGGCAGAAGCTGTGGGAGGTGCCCGCCGGGCTCCTCGACGTGCCCGGCGAGAACCCGCTGCACGCGGCGCAGCGCGAGCTCTACGAAGAGGCGCACGTCAAGGCCGGGGAGTGGCGGGTGCTCACCGATCTCTACACCTCTCCCGGCGGCAGCGACGAAGCCGTCCGGATCTTCCTGGCCCGTGACATCTCCGAGGCGGAGGGCGAGCGGTTCGAGGTCTCCGAGGAGGAGGCCGACATGGAGTACGCCCGGGTGCCGCTGGCCGAGCTGGTGCGCGACGTGCTGGCCGGCCAGGTGCACAACACCTGCCTGGTGGCCGGGGTCCTCGCCCTGCACGCCGCGCTCTCGGGCGACGGGGTGGACGCGCTGCGGCCCGCCGAGGCCCCCTGGCCCGCCCGGCCCTTCACGGCGTAAGCGGTACCGGCGCGCCGCTGATCCGATGGAGTGATCATTGCGCGGATCGGCTGCGCGGGGGCCCCGGGCCGGGCATGTCCCCGTGCACCGGGTCCGGCCGGCCGGGACTCCGCGCGGTGGCCGTTCGTGATCGCTCGGACAGGGCCTAGGCTCGATGGTGTTCCCGCTCGCAGCGGCGGCGGGCTCGTGCGCGCAGGCAGAACGGGAGAGTGCCCGTGGCGGATCAGGTGCTGGACGCCGGTGAATCGGTGGCCGACGCGGACTTCGTGCCGTCACCCGGCCATGGGCCGGAGGCGAAGGACCCGGTCCCGCCCCCACCGCCGGTGCCGGGCTGCGCCCTTCCCGAGGACGTTCCGCACTTCGTCGGGCGCCGCAGGGAACTGGACGGGCTGCGGGCCGACATCGACCGGCCGGGCCTGGCCACACTGGGCGGCAAGGTGGCGGACGGCAGCCGCGTCCTGCTCATCGCGGGACGGCCCGGCTCCGGGCGGACCGCGCTCGCCGTCCATCTCGCCCGGGACGTCGCCGCGCGCTACGCCGACGGGCAGCACTTCGTACGGCTCACCGGCAGCGGCGGCGAGCGCACCCCTCCGGAACAGGCCGCGCGGGCGCTGCTGCGGGACCTCGGCGCCGGGTCGCCGCTGCCGGAGGCGGAGCCCGGTGAGGTGTACGCGGCACTGCGCGCGGCACTGGCGGGCCGCCGCACCGTCCTGGTGCTCGATGACGTCTCGCACGCCGACCAGCTGCTGCCGCTGCTCCCGGAAGGGCCCGGCAGTCTGGTGGTGGCCACGTCCGAGGGGCCGCTGCCGGGTGTCCCGGACGTCCGGCCGTGCACCCTCGGCGGGCTGGACACCGCCGCTTCCGTCGATCTGCTGTCGCAGGCGATCGGCCCGACCCGGGTCACCTGTGATCCGCGGGCGGCCGAGACCCTCGTCCAGGAGTGCGCCGGGCACCCCACCGCGCTGCGACTGGTCGCCGCCTGGCTCGCCGCCCAGCCGCGGCTGTCGGTGACCGACGCCACCAGCCGGCTGCGCGCGGTACCGGACGAGCCGGCGCCGCCGGCGAGGACCGCGGCGAAGACCGGGCCCCAGGCCGGGCGCAGCGCCGTGCCGCCGGCGGAGCCTGAAGGGGCTGCCGCGACCGGCTCCGACGGTGCGCCCGGGACCGGGACCGAGGCGGGCTCCGAGCGGGTGGCCGGGTCCGAGCCGAAGGCGCGCGCGGAGGAGACCCCGAAACCTGCGGCCGGGCCCGCTCCGGCGGCGGCATCCGTCGCCCACGCCACCGCGCCGGAGGCGTCACCGCGCGCCACCGCGCCGCCCCAGCTGGTGCGCGCCTTCCGGCTGGTCTACGACTCGCTGCCGCCCACCGCCGCCCGGATGCTGCGGCTGCTGGCGCTGGCGCCGGCCGGACTGGTGGACTCGCACATCGCCTCGGCGCTGGCCGGCTGCTCGGTGACCGCCGCGCAGAGCACGCTGGACGACCTCGGCGCGCACGGGCTGCTGCACGCGGATCCGGTGGATCCGCCGCTGCCCCCGCAGTACCGGGTGCCCGGCTGCCTCGAACCACTGCTGCGGGCTCTGCTGGAGACCCGGGACCGGACGGGCGAGGTCCAGCTGGCCAGGGCCAGGATGCTGGAGCGGACGGTGCGGCTGCTGCAGTCGTGCCGCATCACGCTGGAGCCCGACGGTTCCCCGGGCCGGGCGTCGCTGGAGGGGCTGCCGCGCTCGATGCGCTTCGGATCGCGGTCCGCCGCCGCCGTATGGCTGCGGGCCCGCCTCCCCGCGCTGCTCGCCGCGGCCCACGCCGCGGTCGCCGACGGGGAACTCGACACCCTGGCCCGGCGGTTGGTCGCCAATCTGGTGCGGGCACTGGGCGTGGATCCGGCGGACCGGGAGACGGCGGGGGAGCGCTATCAGCTGCACGCCCTGGTGCTCGATGTGGCGACCCGCCGCGGGCTGCCCCGCGAGAAGGCGGCGGCGCTGATCAACCTCGCCGACCTCGATGTGGAGGCCGGCAGGACCCGGCAGGCGCTGGACCGCTACCGGCTGGCCCTCGGCGAGGCGCGGACCGGTGACGACGGAGAGGCCGAAGGCCGGGCGATGGAGGCCATCGGCGGCACGTACCTGGAGCTCGACGACCCGCAGCGGGCCGCGGACTGGTACGGCAGGGCGCTCGCGCTGCGGCTGGCCCGCGGGGAGACCGGCCACGCGGCCCGGCTGCACGGCCGGCTCGGCGCACTGCACACCTACGGCGGCCGGTACGGCACCGCGCTGCGCGAGTGGCGGGCCGCCGCGGGCGCCCACCGGCGGCTCGGCGACCTGCCGGCCCAGGCCCGCGCGCTGAGCGAGGCGGCGCGGGTCCAGGAGTACGCGGGACATCCCGAGGACGCTCTGCGGACCTGTCGTGACGCCCTGTACTGGGCCCGGCAGGCCGGCGACGAACGGCTGGAAGGCGCCGTACTGCTGCGGATGGCCGACACCCTCGACCGGCTCGGCGATCCGGGCGGCGCACGTCTGCAGCGCGCGGCCGCGAAGCGCCTGCTCAGCCCGGGTGAAGTCCCCGGCTGAGCGGCCCCGAAAAGCGGTGGCCTGAAGGTGTCAGCGCCCCAGGCCTACGAATCTGTCACCGTTCTCGGCCAAACTAATCACTTTGTAAGGCTAGACAGAGAGTCTTCCTTCACTAGACTGGGCTCCGCCGCGCACATCGCGGTCAGGTCCGACGTGTGACGCTTTCTCGCGCCATGTACGGACAGCTGCAGCCATTCCTGTCTTCCAATGAGTGCAAGGACCGTGATCGACGTGAAGGTCGGCATCCCCCGCGAGGTCAAGAACAACGAGTTCCGCGTGGCCATCACCCCCGCCGGCGTGCATGAGCTCGTGCGCCACGGACATGAGGTCTACGTGGAGCAGGGCGCCGGTCTCGGCTCCTCCATCCCCGACGCCGAGTACACCGGCGCCGGCGCGAACATCCTCAGCACCGCCGACGAGGTGTGGGCCACCGCCGATCTGCTGCTGAAGGTCAAGGAGCCGATCGCCGAGGAGTACCACCGCCTCCGCAAGGACCAGACGCTCTTCACGTACCTGCACCTGGCCGCGTCCCGCGCCTGCACGGACGCGCTGCTCGAGTCCGGCACCACCGCCATCGCGTACGAGACGGTGGAGACCGCGAACCGCGCCCTCCCGCTGCTCGCCCCGATGTCCGAGGTGGCCGGCCGGCTCGCCCCGCAGGTCGGCGCGTACCACCTGATGCGCTCGGTCGGCGGCCGCGGTGTGCTGCCCGGCGGCGTCCCCGGCGTCCAGGCCGGCAAGGCCGTCGTCATCGGCGCCGGTGTCTCCGGCTGGCACGCGACCACCATCGCGCTCGGCATGGGCTTCCACGTGACCCTGCTCGACAAGGACATCAACAAGCTGCGCGAGGCCGACAAGATCTTCGGCACCCGCGTCCAGACCATCACCTCCAACGCCTTCGAGCTGGAGAAGGCCGTCCTCGAGGCCGACCTGGTCATCGGCGCGGTGCTGATCCCGGGCGCGAAGGCGCCGAAGCTCGTCACCAACGAGCTGGTGTCCCGCATGAAGCCGGGATCGGTTCTTGTCGACATCGCGATCGACCAGGGCGGCTGCTTCGAGGACTCGCGTCCGACCACGCACGCCGACCCGACCTTCGAGGTCCACAACTCGGTCTTCTACTGCGTCGCCAACATGCCGGGCGCGGTGCCCAACACCTCGACCTACGCGCTGACCAACGCCACGCTGCCCTACATCGTGGAACTGGCCAACCGCGGCTGGCGCGAGGCGCTGCGCCGCGACGCCGCGCTCGCCCTGGGCCTCAACACCCATGAGGGACAGGTCGTTTACGGTCCGGTCGCCGAGGCGCACGACCTGCACAGCACCGACCTGCACACGCTGCTGGGCTGATCAGCGGGCGTGTGACGGGCGCGCGAAACGTCTACACGTCAACACGGCGACAACGGCCGGGCCTTGGAGACTCAAGGCCCGGCCGAGTGCGTCGAACGTACCAGTTTCACCGTTTCGTACCTCGCTGAAACATCGGCGACGACGCGGTTACGCCCTTGACAGCGGGGTGTTCGGTTACCGACACATCGTGCCGTGTCCGGCGGATTGTGTTGCTGTGAACCACTGACACGCCATAGAGTCGCCAACCGTCGGCATGCTGTCGCGCTGACCTATCGAGAAGTTTCCTGGTCACCAAGGAGGTAAGACGACTTGTGAATGAGTCGACATTTGCTCCCGGGGGTGGTCAACCAGGAATGACCGTTCAGGTCGAGAGCCCCAACAGGCTCGAGACCGTCGGTTCCGTCGCGGTCCGCACCTTCGAGGCACGCCGGGCCGACAAGAACACGGAGACGCACCCCACACACGCCATGGCGCCATACGAGGACGATCTGCAGGACGGTCAGTTCTACGACCCAGACGCGGAGTACGAGCCGGATCCCGAATACGCGGCCACACTCGCCCCGGACGCTGCCCGTCAGCGCCGCGAGCGGGTCGGTCCGACGGGACGCCCGCTTCCGTACTTCCCGATCCCCAATCCGCTCACCGACCACGGCCCGGCGAAAATCGTCGCGATGTGCAACCAGAAGGGCGGGGTCGGCAAGACGACCTCGACCATCAACCTGGGTGCCGCGCTCGCCGAGTACGGCCGCCGGGTACTCCTCGTCGACTTCGATCCGCAGGGCGCGCTCTCGGTCGGACTCGGCGTCAACCCGATGGAACTCGACATCACCGTCTACAACCTGCTGATGGAACGCGGGTTGGCGGCGGACGAGGTGCTGCTGAAGACCGCGGTGCCCGGTATGGACCTGCTGCCGAGCAATATCGACTTGTCGGCGGCCGAGGTCCAACTGGTCAGCGAGGTGGCGCGCGAGTCGACACTGCAGCGCGCCCTCAAGCCGCTGATGGCCGACTACGACTACATCGTCATCGACTGCCAGCCCTCGCTCGGCCTGCTGACCGTCAACGCGCTCACCGCGGCGCACTCGGTGATCGTGCCGCTGGAGTGCGAGTTCTTCGCACTGCGCGGTGTCGCTCTGCTCACCGAGACCATCGAGAAGGTCCGGGAACGGCTCAACCCCGAACTCGAACTCGACGGCATCCTCGCCACGATGTACGACTCCCGCACGGTGCACAGCCGTGAGGTGCTCGCCCGCGTGGTCGAGGCCTTCGACGAGCACGTGTTCCACACGGTCATCGGCCGTACGGTGCGCTTCCCGGAGACCACCGTCGCCGGCGAGCCGATCACGACGTACGCGTCCAACTCCGTTGGTGCCGCCGCCTACCGTCAGCTCGCCAGGGAGGTGCTCGCCCGGTGTCACGCCGAGTGAGTCTCCCGGGTGCGGACGAACTGTTCCGCACCACAGGGGGAATGGGGCTGCAGGCCTCCCAGCCCCGTAAGCACGCCAACGGGGACGCCCAGAAGGCCCCTCAGGCCGACGGGCGGCTGCGGCCGGTACCCGACGCCCCGGCGGACGGGAACGAGCCGCAGACGGGCACAGCGCCCGACGGCGGCGGCCAGGACGGGACCCCGGCCGAGCACAGCGGCCGCGAGGGGATCCCGCAGGGCCGCCGGCCACAGGCCGCGGGCCAGCCGCCCACGGCCCCGGTGCCGGTCCAGCAGACGCGCCGCAAACAGCAGCGGCCGCGCCCCAGCGGCCGTGAACGGCACGACGAGAAGATCACCGTCTATGTCTCCGCCGAGGAGCTGATGGATCTCGAACACGCGCGGCTCGTGCTGCGCGGTGAACACGGCCTGGCGATCGACCGCGGCCGGATCGTCCGCGAGGCGGTCGCCGTGGTGCTGGCGGATCTGGAGTCCCGCGGGGACGCGAGCATCCTGGTGCGCCGGCTGCGGGGCCGCTGATCCACCGGGCGGTGGTCGGCGTGGCCACGGCGACGTCGGACGGGGCGGCTCAGTAGGCTCCCTGCCAGGGGGCCGCCCCCGCCGACCCCGCACGATGGACAGCGATGCCGATCACCGACGACGACGCCCCCCAGCCGCCCCGCCGAGCCCTCGGCCGGGGGCCGGGCCGCCCGGCCGCGGCGACGGCGCCCGTGGTGGAGCCGACGCCGGAACCGGCACCTGTCGCGGAGCCGGCGCCTGTCGCAGAACCGGTACCCGTCGCGGAACCGGCACCTGCTGCCGTACCGGCCCCCGTCGCGTCACCGGAGCCCGTCGAACCGGCGGATCCCGCGGTGCCGCCTGCCCCGGAGCCGCCCGCGGCGCCCGCCGCGGCCCCGGCCGGCGCTGTCCCCGATCAGGCACCCGACGGCCGGTTCACCGTGCGGCTGGTGAACTTCGAGGGGCCGTTCGACCTGCTGCTGCAGCTGATCTCGAAGCACCGGATGGACGTGACCGAGGTCGCGCTGTCCACGGTCACCAACGAGTTCATGGCGCACATCCGTGCCATGGGAGCCGACTGGGACCTCGACCAGGCCACCGAGTTCCTCGTCGTCGCGGCGACCCTGCTCGATCTGAAGGCCGCCCGGCTGCTGCCGACCGCCGAGGTCGAGGACGAGGCGGACCTGGCGCTGCTGGAGGCGCGCGACCTGCTCTTCGCCCGGCTGCTGCAGTACCGCGCGTACAAGCGGATCGCGGCGATCTTCGCCGAGCGGCTGGAGGCGGAGGCGCTGCACCACCCCCGCACGGTCGGTCTCGAACCGCAGCACGCGGACCTGCTGCCGGAGGTCGTCTTCAGCGTCGGCCCCGAGCGGTTCGCGAAGCTGGCCGTCAAGGCGATGCAGCCCAAGCCGGTGCCGCAGATCTACACCGACCACATCCACGCGCCGCTGGTCAGCGTCAGGGAACAGGGCGAGCTGGTGGTGGCCCGGCTGATCGAGCTGGGGGAGACCAGTTTCGCCGACCTCGCGGCGGACGCCCCGGACACCCTCACCGTCGTCGCGCGTTTCCTGGCCCTCCTGGAGCTGTACCGGGAGAAAGTGGTCGCGCTGGACCAGGAGGAGGCGCTCGGCGCGCTGCTCGTGCGCTGGACGGGCGGCGATCAGGAGACCGCGCGGCGGCTCGTCACCGATGAATTCGACCCGGAGGGCAAAGAAAAATGACGGACGACGCAGCGGCGCCCGCCGGGCCGCTCTCCGCCGAGGTGGCCGCCCTCGACCTCCGGCCCGCGCTGGAGGCCGTTCTGATGGTCGTGGACGAGCCGGCCACCGTGGAGCAGCTGGCGACGGTGCTCCAGCGGCCGAAGCGCGCGGTCGCCGCCGCCCTGCGCGCGCTGTCCGAGGACTACACCGCCCAGGGCAGGGGCTTCGACCTGCGGCTGGTCGCCGGCGGCTGGCGGTTCTACACCCGGCCGGCCTTCGCGCCGGCCGTGCAGAAGTTCGTTCTGGACGGCCAGCAGGCCCGTCTCACCCAGGCCGCGCTGGAGACGCTGGCGGTCGTCGCGTACCGCCAGCCGGTCAGCCGATCACGGGTTTCGGCGGTCCGCGGAGTCAACTGTGACGGTGTGATGCGCACCCTCCTGCAGCGCGGTCTGGCGGAGGAGGGTGGGACGGAACCCGAAACAGGTGCGATCCTGTACAGGACGACGAACTACTTTCTGGAGCGGATGGGCCTCAGAGGCCTGGACGAGCTACCCGAGCTCGCCCCCTTCCTGCCGGAGGCGGACGCCGTCGAGGCGGACTCCTTGGAAGGGGTTCCGTCGTTCGACCCGGATGCACCGGACGATGCAGATACGACGACTCACTCGACGACGGAACTTTGATGCGAAGCAGCGACAGGAACAGCGGCGGCAACCGGAACCCCCGGGGCGGCAACCCGCGCGGCGCGGGCGGGGGCTCCGGTAGCGGCGGCTCCCGTGGCGGCAGCAGCGCCGGCAGCGGTGGCGGCTCCCGCGGTGGCAGCGGCGCCGGTGGCGCGGGCTCCCGCGGTGGCAGCGGCGCCGGCGGCCCGGGCTCCCGCGGCGGCGGTTACCCCCGTGGCGGTGGCAGCACGCCCCGCGTCTCGGGCAGCGGCCAGCAGCGTGACGAGGAGCGGCGCGCGCAGAACCCCCGTCCCGAGGAGCGCCGCTACGACGTCGGGAACACCGGCCAGTCGGGCGCGAACCGGCCCGGCGGCGTGCCCCCCGAGAAGCCGCGCTACCGCGCGACCGGCAACCTCGGCCGCAAGCCGATCCCCGCGAAGTCGCGCGAGCTCGAGGCGAAGATCGAGGAGCGCAACCGCTCCCGCTACGAGAACCGCCCGGAGATCAAGACTCCGAAGACCTTCGGCAACGACCAGGAGGGCGAGCGGCTGCAGAAGATCCTCGCCCGTGCCGGGATGGGATCGCGCCGTGCGTGCGAGGACCTCATCCACCAGCACCGCGTCGAGGTCAACGGCAAGATCGTCGTCGAGCAGGGCATGCGCGTCGACCCGGAGAAGGACGAGATCAAGGTGGACGGCCTGACGGTCGCCACCCAGTCGTACCTGTTCTTCGCGCTGAACAAGCCGGCCGGCGTCGTCTCCACCATGGAGGACCCCGACGGCCGCCAGTGCCTGGGCGACTACGTCACCAACCGTGAGACCCGGCTTTTCCACGTGGGCCGGCTGGACACCGAGACGGAGGGCCTGATCCTCCTGACCAACCACGGGGAGCTGGCCCACCGCCTGACCCACCCGCGGTACGGCGTCAAGAAGACCTACCTGGCCGCGATCCAGGGCCCGCTGCCGCGTGACCTGGGCAAGCAGCTCAAGGACGGCATCGAGCTGGAGGACGGTCTGGCGCGCGCCGACCACTTCCGCGTCGTGGAGAACCTCGGCAAGAACTACCTGGTCGAGGTGACCCTGCACGAGGGCCGCAAGCACATCGTGCGACGGATGCTCTCCGAGGCCGGCTTCCCGGTCGACCGGCTGGTGCGCACCAGCTTCGGACCGATCCCGCTCGGCGACCAGAAGTCCGGCTGGCTGCGCCGCCTCACCAACACCGAGGTCGGCATGCTGATGGGTGAGGTCGACCTCTAGGTCGTTCCGCCACGTTCCCCGCACACGCGTTCCGGCCGGCCGGAACGGTCCTCAGGGCCGTTCCGGCCGGCCGTTTCCGTGGGCACCCGACACCGAAACCACTGGCCCGGCGGCCCGCGGTCCGTGGAGGATGGTGACCATGACCATCCACGCCGACCCGCTCAGCGCCGCGGGACTGCCCGATCTGCGCCCGGTCCTCGCCGAGCTGACCGGCCGGGGACTGCCCCTGCTCCTCGCCACCGTCTCCGGCGCGCACCTGTACGGATTCCCCTCCCGTGACTCGGACGTCGATCTGCGCGGGGTCCACCTCCTGCCCCTGGCCGACCTCATCGGCCTGCGGGAGGGCGAGGAGACCCAGACCCGGATGTGGGACCGGGAGGGCCTGGAGCTGGATCTGGTCACGCACGACCTGCTGAAGTTCTGTCGGCTGATGCTGCGCCGCAACGGCTATGTGCTGGAGCAACTGCTCTCCCCGCTGGTCGTGCACACCAGTGACGTGCACGGCGAGCTCGCCGCCCTGGCGCCCGGTGTGATCACCCGCGGGCACGCCCACCACTACCGCGGGTTCGCGGCGACGCAGTGGCGGCTGTACGAGAGGAACGGCGAGCTCAAGCCGCTGCTCTACACCTTCCGCGCGCTGCTCACCGGTATCCATCTGATGCGCGGCGGTGGTGTCGAGGCCCATCTGCCGACACTGCTCGGCCAGGTCACCGCCCCCGCCTACCTCCCCGAACTCATCGAGGCCAAGGCGGTGGCGGAGCACGGGCCGGCGACGGGCATGGGCATCGCCCATGTCGCCCGGGACGTCGAGACGCTGCACGCCGTGCTGGACGAGGCGCAGGCCGTCTCCCGGCTGCCGGAGGAGAGCAGCGCGCAGGACGCCCTGCACGACCTCGTGGTCCGGACGCGGGTGGCGGCATGAGCGGCGGCGGCCGGCGCCCGGCGACCGGCGCGCTGATCGGGCTGGCGATCGGTGACGCGCTCGGGTTCCCGACCGAGTTCAACGATGTGCCCTCGATCCTCAAGAAGATGGGCCCGTGGCGGGAGATGGGCCTGCTCTGGCCGGCGATCGTCACCGACGACACCCAGATGACGCTCGCGCTCGGGCGCGGTCTGCGCACCGCGATGGAGCGCGGGCCGCTGGCACCGCTGCGGCTGGCGCGGCCGGTGCGCGAGGAGTACGTCGAGTGGTGGCGGTCGCCGGAGAACAACCGGGCGCCCGGCAGGACCTGCCTGGTGGCCTGCGAGCGGCTCAGCCATGAGGGACGGGCCTGGCAGGACGCGAGCCAGACCGGCTCCAAGGGATGCGGCGCCAATATGCGGGTGGCGCCGATCGGGCTGGTGCCGGGGCTCGACGAGGAGACCCGCGCGGGCGCCGCGCAGCTCCAGTCGGCGCTGACCCACGGGCACCCCACCGCGCTCGCGGCGAGCGACCTCACCGCGCACGCGGTGCTGCTGCTCGCGCAGGGCACCCGGCCGGACGAACTGGTCGGCCTGCTGCGCGGCTACGCGACCGCCAACCGGTCCGTCTACCACCACCGTTGGCTGGACGACCTGTGGACGTACGCGCAGGACCCGCTGCCGACGAGCTTCATCGAACGCGGCTGGGACGACTGCCTGGCGGCGCTGGACCGGCTGGAGGCGGCGCTGCGCGACCCGGACCCGGAGGCGGACCCCTGTCTGGCCACCGGGGAGGGCTGGATCGCCGAGGAGGCGCTCGCCACCGGGCTGCTGTGCTTCCTGCTCTTCCCCGACGAGCCGGTGACCGCGCTGCGGCGGGCGGCCTGCACCTCGGGGGACTCGGACTCGATCGCCTGCCTCGCCGGCGCCTTCGCCGGCGCCCACCTCGGCGCGGCCGCCTGGCCCGCCGAGTGGGCCGGGCGGATCGAGTACCGCGAGGAGCTACTGGAGTTCGGCGCCCTGTGGGACGGCATCTGAGGCGGGAGCCGGGATCGGGTCCGGGGCGCCGGCCGAGGCGCGGCGCACCCGGATCAGGAAGTCCTCGACGCGGGCCCGGTCGGGTTCTGCCGGCAGCGGGGAACGGCTCGCGGCCGCGTCCGACGCGTCGTGCAGCTCCGCCATCCAGGCCCGCGCCTCGTCCCAGGAGACCTCGCCGCGCTTGACGGCCAGCAGCCGCTCCCGGTGCTCGCCGACGTCGATCCGCAGTTCACCGCTGCGCAGCACGTCACGGCAGCTGATCAGCAGCCGCAGCAGATGCATGGCGTGCTTCCAGCGCGGCACCCCGTGGTTGCGGATGTCGCGCTCGATCTTGTGCAGCTGCTGGGCCGCGTAGCCGCGGAAGGTGGCGTCGACCTGCCGGGACAGGAAGGCGCCGCGCAGCGCGAGCAGCTCGCGGCCGGTGTCGTCCAGCCGCTCCACGAGGGGTGAGTGCAGACACTCGAGGAGATTGGGGTTGGCGCGCAGCGCCAGCTCGCAGAAGCGCTCCACCTCCCACGAGAACTGCTCCTCCGCCGGGCCGTCCACGTGCGTCGGGGGCTTGGCGAAGCCCCAGAAGAGCGGGGTGGGTGCCACGTAGACGCCCCGGCGGTCGGTGTCGCTGCCCTCGGTGGCCAGCCCGAACGCGCGCGAGCCCATGACGCAGGAGTAGACGGTGTGACGGCGTACGAGTTCGTGTCCGGGCATGGGGCGATTATGACCAGGGGGTGAGCCGCAACGGATGGCCCACCGGGTCCCGCTCGACCTCCAGCATCCCGGTGACCGCCGTGCGGTTGATCCGGCCGTACACGTGGGGGAAGAGGGTGCCCTCGGCGACGCCGGGCGGCGGGGCCGGGTCCGCGGCCTCCCAGCGCACCGGGTGGTCCAGCGTCTCCTCGTCGATGAGCAGCACCATCAGCGGCCCGGCCGTCTCCCGGTAGAAGGCGTCGGCGACGGCCAGGGTGACGGCCTCGTCGGGCGAGCAGTGCACGAAGCCGTCCTCGGCGAGGGAGGCGGGCGCGTACGGGCGGTCGGGCTCGTGGAGCCAGGCGTCCAGCGGGACGAGGTGAAGGATCATGTGCATCGTTGTACCGGAAGCCGGTGACGCCCAAGTGGCGGATGTGTCCGCCCTGGGAGAGATTGACCCTGTTCGTCGCCGGGAGAGACGCGGGAAGCGACCCCGGCCGGTCTCTCGGAAGGGCGTGACCATGGCGGGACGCACCCCGTGCCGTGCGCCGGCCGCCCGTCTCGCAGGGCGGTCGCCGCGACCGGGTGCCTGATCACTTGGTTACGCTTGCCGGGTTCGGATGTACGGGCTTGAGGGAGCAGTGACGTGGCGGTACGAGCGGTCCGCGGAGCCGTCCAGCTGGAGCGGGACGAGGCGGAGCACATGCACGGACAGGTGTCCGAGCTGCTCACCGCCCTCCTGGAGCGCAACCGGCTCGCGGTGGACGACCTGATCAGCGTGATCTTCACCGCCACCCCTGACCTGCACAGCGACTTCCCGGCGGTGGCCGCACGCCGGCTCGGCATCGTCGACGTGCCGCTGGTCTGCGCCCAGGAACTGGACATCGAGGGCGCCATGCCGCGCGTGGTCCGCATCCTCGCGCACGTCGAGAGCGAGCTGCCCAGGAGCGAGATCGGGCATGTCTACCTCGGCGCCGCCGCCGCGCTCCGCAAGGACATCGCCCAGTGAGGACCGCCCTGGTCATCGGAACCGGCCTGATGGGCACCTCCGCCGCGCTCGCCCTCGTCTCGCGCGGCGTCGAGGTGTACCTGGAGGACCACGACCCGTCCGTCGCGCGCACCGCCGCCGCCCTCGGCGCGGGCAGCGCGCTGCCCCCCGAGGGCCAGGTCGACCTCGTCGTCGTCGCCGTACCGCCGGCGCACGTGGCGGCCACCCTCGCCGACGCGCAGCGCCGCGGCCTGGCCCGCGGCTACCTCGACGTGGCCAGCGTCAAGGCCGGTCCGCGCCGCGATCTGCAGGCGCTGGGCTGCGACCTGTCCCGCTACATCGGTACGCACCCGATGGCGGGCCGTGAGCGCTCCGGCCCGCTGGCCGGCACCGCCGACCTCTTCGAGGGCCGCCCGTGGGTGCTGACCCCCACCCGGGAGACCGAGACCGAGGTGCTCAACCTCGCCCTGGAACTCGTCGCCCTGTGCCGCGCCGTGCCGGTGGTGATGGACGCCGACGAGCACGACCGGGCCGTCGCGCTCGTCTCGCACACCCCGCAGCTGGTCTCCAGCATGGTCGCGGCCCGGCTGCAGCACGCCGAGGACACCGCGGTGCGGCTGTGCGGGCAGGGCATCCGTGACGTCACCCGTATCGCCGGATCGGAACCCGGCATGTGGATGGACATCCTGGCGGCCAACCCCGGCCCGGTGGCCGATGTGCTCGCCGAGGTCGCCACCGATCTGACCGGCGCCGTCGAGGCGCTGCGCGGGCTGCAGTCCGCCGACGGGGAGAAGCGCCGCACCGGCGCCGCCGGCATCGAGGACATCCTGCTGCGCGGCAACGCCGGCCGGGACCGGGTCCCCGGCAAGCACGGCACGGCCCCCAAGGCCTACGAGGTCGTCGCGGTGCTCATCGGCGACCAGCCGGGCGAGCTGGCGCGGATCTTCGCCGACGCGGGCGCGGCCGGCGTGAACATCGAGGACGTCCGCATCGAGCACTCGACGGGCCAGCAGGCCGGCCGGGTGCAGCTCATGGTGGAGCCGGCGGCGGCGCCGGCCCTGACGACCGCGCTGCGTGACCGGGGCTGGTCCATCCGCTCCTGAGGGCCCCGCGGCGGACCCTGCGACGAGGGTCCCGCGACGGTGCCCGAGGGCGCCGCAGCCGCCCCGGCGGCCCGGTGCGACGGGTTCCGGCGGCCGGGGACAACGGCTGTGGTACGTGTGCTGGTGGCCGGCCGGTAACCTTATGGGATGGCCTCCGGCGTCAGCCGGGCCGTCCTCACCCCGTAACCGTGCCCAAGGAAGGCCCTCGCGCTGTGGAATCTCCGGTGATCGTCGCCATCGACGGCCCCTCGGGCACGGGTAAGTCCAGCACGTCCAAGGCCGTCGCGGCCAAGCTCGGCCTCAGCTACCTCGACACCGGCGCCCAGTACCGGGCGATCACCTGGTGGATGCTGAGCAACGGCGTGGACGTGAGCGACACCGAGGCCGTGGCCAACGCCTCCGCCAAGCCCGTCATCGTCTCCGGCACCGAGCCCGTCGGCCCGACCATCACCGTGGACGGCGAGGACGCCTCGGGGCCGATCCGCACCCAGGAGGTCACCGCCGCGGTCAGCGCCGTCAGCGCGGTGCCCGAGGTGCGCACCCGGCTGGTCGGACTGCAGCGCGCGGCCGCCGCCTCCGCGCCGGACGGCATCGTCGTGGAGGGCCGGGACATCGGCACCACGGTGCTGCCTGACGCCACCCTCAAGATCTTCCTGACCGCTTCCGCCGAGGCCCGCGCGTCCCGGCGCAGCGGTGAGCTCAAGGGCGCGCAGAGCGTGCAGGCCACCCAGGACGCCCTGGTCAAGCGGGACGCGGCCGACTCCGGCCGGAAGACCTCGCCGCTGGCCAAGGCGGACGACGCCATAGAGGTCGACACCACGGACCTCTCCCTCGACCAGGTCATCGAGTGCATCGTCACCCTGATCGAGGAGAAGCGAGCGGCTCGGTGACGTCCCAGACCCTGACGGCGCCCGGCCCGCGCGGAGCGGCGGTCGGCCGCCGCATCGGCATTGGCCTGATGAACGGCCTGTGGCGGCCCCGCGTCCTCGGCGCCTGGCGGGTGCCGGCCCACGGGCCGGTCATTCTGGCGGGCAACCACTCGCACAACGTGGACGGGCCGATGATCATCGGCACCTCGCCGCGGCCCGTGCACTTCCTGGTCAAGAAGGAAGCGTTCGTCGGCCCGCTGGACCCGTTCCTGCGCGGTATCGGGCAGCTCGCCGTCGACCGCTACAGCGCCGACCGGACCGCCATCACGGCCGCGCTCGGCGTGCTGCAGCGCGGCGGAGTGCTCGGGATCTTCCCGGAGGGCACCCGCGGGGTCGGCGACTTCTCTGAACTGCGCTCCGGGCTCGCTTACTTCGCGGTGCGCTCCGGTGCGCCCGTCGTCCCCGTCGCCGTCCTGGGCAGCGCCCGCCAGGGGCGGCTGATATCCGGGCTGCCACCGCTGCGCAGCCGTATCGACATCGTTTTCGGCGACCCGTTCGATGCGGGCGACCCCAGTGGCCGCCGCACCCGTTCGGCGATGGACGCCGCCACGTCGCGCATCCAGGAGCACCTCACCGCGCACCTGGCCCACGCCAAGCAAGCCACCGGCCGCTGAACCACATCAGGTACCGCAGCCACCACTGTTGATCGACGGAGAAGCTTTCATGGACAACCAGAACGAACACGGCGACGTCGGCGCGCTCGGCGACGACGAGTACGCGGAGTTCATGGAACTCGCGGCCGAGGAAGGCTTCGACCTCGAAGAGGTCGCGGGCGACCTGGCGGCGGCGGGCCACGGCCCGCTCCCCGTCCTCGCCGTCGTCGGCCGCCCGAACGTCGGCAAGTCGACGTTGGTCAACCGCATCATCGGCCGCCGTGAGGCGGTCGTCGAGGACAAGCCGGGCGTCACCCGCGACCGGGTCAACTACGAGGCGAACTGGAACGGCCGCCGCTTCACCATCGTCGACACCGGCGGCTGGGAGCAGGACGTCCTCGGCATCGACGCCTCCGTCGCCGCCCAGGCCGAATTCGCGATCCAGGCGGCCGACGCGGTCGTCTTCGTCGTGGACTCCACGGTCGGCGCCACCGACACCGACGAGGCCGTCGTCCGGCTGCTGCGCAAGTCGGGCAAGCCCGTCGTGCTCGCCGCCAACAAGGTGGACGGCCAGTCCGGCGAGGCGGACGCCGCCGCGCTGTGGAACCTGGGCCTGGGCGAGCCGCACGCCGTCTCGTCGCTGCACGGCCGCGGCACCGGCGACCTGCTCGACGCGATCATGGAGGCGCTGCCCGAGGCGCCCGCGATGACCTTCGGCGGGGGTATCGGCGGCCCGCGCCGCATCGCCCTGATCGGCCGCCCGAACGTCGGCAAGTCGAGCCTGCTCAACCGCGTCGCCGGCGAGCACCGCGTGGTCGTCGACAAGGTCGCCGGCACCACCCGCGACCCGGTCGACGAGCTGATCGAGCTCGGCGGCATCACCTGGAAGTTCATCGACACCGCCGGTATCCGCCGCCGCGTGCACCTGCAGGAAGGCGCGGACTACTACGCGTCGCTGCGGACCGCGGCCGCGCTGACCAAGGCGGAGGTCGCGGTGGTCCTGATCGACACGACCGAGTCGATCAGTGTCCAGGACACCCGCATCATCACCATGGCCGTCGAGGCCGGGCGCGCCGTCGTCATCGCCTACAACAAGTGGGACCAGATCGACGAGGAGCGCCGCTATTACCTGGAGCGCGAGATCGAGCAGGATCTCGTCCAGGTCCAGTGGGCGCCGCGGGTGAACGTCTCGGCGCTCACCGGCCGTCACATGGAGAAGCTCGTCCCGGCGATCGAGGCCGCCATCGCGGGCTGGGAGACGCGCATCCCGACCGGCCGCCTCAACGCCTTCCTCGGCGAGCTGGTCGCCGGCCACCCGCACCCGATCCGCGGCGGCAAGCAGCCCCGCATCCTGTTCGGCACGCAGGCCGGCACCCGGCCGCCGCGGTTCGTGCTCTTCGCCTCGGGCTTCCTGGAGGCGGGGTACCGGCGCTTCGTCGAGCGCCGGCTGCGTGAGGAGTTCGGCTTCGTCGGCACGCCGATCCAGGTCTCGGTGCGGGTGCGCGAGAAGCGCGGCCGCAACAAGTAGTCCTGACCGGTGAGGGGCGGGCCCGTGCGGCCCGCCCCTCACCACCGGCCGCGTGACCCCGGCTAGAGCCCGTACATCCGGTTGTCGGTGCGGCCCGGCGGCAGCGCCGCGGCCGGGCGGTTGCCGCGGTGCCGGCCCGGCGCGGCGTCGTACGGCTGCTCGTGCCACGCCGAGAACGCGTTGAACTGCATGGCCTCCTCGCCGGAGCGGTCACCCGGCAGGGCCCGGAACAGCCTGCGGTACTCCGAGTAGAGAGCGTCGTAGATCGGCGTGCCACTGCTGACCCCGGAGGGATCCTGCCCGCTGCGCATCGACGGAATCTGGCTCTGGTAGGGGACTCGGGAGAAGGCGTCAAAGGTGTGCACGAATGTGCCAACGAGCGCTTACCGTCCAAGATGCGGGCAGCGCGGGGTAAATGCGGATCTTCGGTCGCACGAGAAGGGGCGCGTACGGGTTTCCGTACGCGCCCCTTCGTTCAGCGGTGCGCTGTTCGTTCAGCGTGCGCTGCGCCGTTCGGCGGTGTGAGGGCGGTGCCCCGGGCCGGACGGGCCGCTCAGGTGCCGCTCAGGTGCCCGAGAGCGGCATCGTCGCGCCGACCAGCAGGCCGCGGGCGGCCGCGCGCTCCAGCGCGTCACGCATCAGGTCCTCGCGCGGCTGGCGGCCGATCGAGTCGGCCGGGGCGGCGTAGACGTACACCTCGTTGGTGCGGTTCACCGCGCTGCGCCAGCCGTCGCTCACCTGCAGCGGCTGGTGGGCCTGCCACCAGGAGACGGCGGGGCCGCCGGCACTCGGCTGCAGGACCGCGTGCAGCTGGCCCATGGCCAGCAGCACCGACCAGCCGCTCAGGGCGGGCGGCGGTACCGCCAGGTCGAGCTGGGGCATGAAGCCCTGCTCGATCATGAGGGGGAGGAAGTCGTCCCCGTCGGCGGTGGACCCCGGACGGCTGATGGCGCCGGTGGGCTCGACCACCAGGGCCGGGCGGAGCGTTCCCTCCACCAGGACGAGCCCGCAGGTGATGCCCAGCACCGCCTGGCGCGGCGCGGCCGCGGTCCCGGCCTCCCGGGCTCCGTCCACCAGGGCGGAGGCCGTGCCGCCGGCCGCGTCGTCCGCGGTGATGCTGCGCACCGCGCCCTGGAGCTGCTCCTCCGAGACCGGCACCACCTGCGAGGGGATGCAGGTCGCGTGGGCGAAGGCGAGCACCGCGGTCTCGTCGCTGACGAACAGGACGGTGCTGGTGCGCTCCTGGCCGGTGTCGCCGGGGGTGCGGCAGGAGGTGCAGTCGTACGTCCCCGGGGCGTTCTCCCCGGCGAGCAGACGTGTGGCCTCCTCCTCGCCGATCTCGGCGCGTACCTCGGCGCTGACGTCGAGCATGGGCGGCACGGAGGCCTCCTTGACTGTGCGGCTGCGGTTTGCTGCGCAGGGCGTTCCCCCGCGCACAGTGACAACGGACGACCTGTGGTGAGGGTCACGCTCTACGGCACATCCGTTCCCGCCGCCGGGTGCGCAGGGTGACCGGCGACCCGGAGGATCTCACTCCATGTCGAGGTTCCGCCCGGAGGGAAGTTCCTGCAGCGGTGAAGTGGGTCACAGCCGGCGCGGCACCCATCCTGATTTAGGGTGACAAGGACGCGTCAATTGGACGGCGAAAATACGTCCTTACTTCGGGTAACCGCCAAGTGGCCTGCAACGAACCGGATTTGGTTGATTCGGTGCACCTGGGGTGTCTAGGTTCTCGGCTCGTGTGCAAAGAGCACCGCCCGGGTTCGGACGGGCACCGGCGTCCGACGCGCCGGTGCACGTTCTCGAGGCACGTAGGGGGAACCCCGGGTCCGTGGAGAGAGGGAATCCATGGTCTTGGCCAAGTACCGAGTCATCGCTGTGTTCACCGGCATGGCGGCACTGAGCCCGCTGGCCGTCCTGGCCGCGGGAGGACAGGCCGCGGCGGCCGACGGCGGAGTGTGGGACCGCATCGCCAAGTGCGAGAGCGGCGGCGACTGGCACATCAACAACGGCAACGGCTACTACGGCGGACTGCAGTTCGCCGCCGGCACCTGGCGGTCGAACGGCGGCACGCAGTACGCCGCGACCGCCGACAAGGCCTCCCGTGAGCAGCAGATCGCGATCGCGACGAAGGTGCAGCGGTCGAGCGGCTGGGGAGCGTGGCCGGTCTGCGCCCGCCGCGCCGGAGCGTACGGCGACGCGCCGTCCGCCGGCACTCCCAAGGCGACACCCCCGAAGGCGAAGACGGTGAGGCCGAAGGCGCAGCCGCCGCGGGCCGCCGAACACCCGGGCCGCGGCCAGGAGCGCGCCGCGATCGCGGTCACGTCCCGGGCGGCCGGAGCCCCGCTGGCGGTCCGCCCGCCGGCCTGGTGGCCCGCCTGGTGACGACCTCTCCGGCGTGGCATTCGGCCTGACGCCAGGTCAGGGCGGCTGCTCCGACCGGGTGGGACGCCCGGCGCGCCGGGCGCGGCGGGAGCCGGGAGCGGACGGGACGTGCTTAGCGTGACCCGCTATGAACGACCTGTCCTCATTTCATCGCATGAACGCACTGGTCGGGCGCCGGGCCATGGTTCTCGCGGCAACCGCCGCCACCGTCCTGGCCGCCCTGCTCCCGCTCTCGGCCGCACCCGCCCGCGCCGACTCCCCGCCCGCGCACGGGGACACGCCCACCACCACCGGGTCCGCCGCCCACGCGGGCACCCCGGCGGACACCCCGGAGCTTCCCCGCCCCGCGGTGTGGGACGGCCTCGCGATGTGCGAGAGCAGCGGCGACTGGCACATCAACTCCGGCAACGGCTACTACGGCGGCCTGCAGTTCTGGCAGCCGACCTGGGAGGAGTTCGGCGGCCTGAAGTACGCGCCGCGGGCCGACCTGGCCACCCCGGCGCAGCAGATCGCCGTCGCGCAGGAGGTACAGCGCGTCCAGGGCTGGGACGCCTGGCCGGTCTGCTCCAAGGAGCAGCACCTCACGGGCCGCGTCCACATCGTCGTGGCGGGCGACACCCTGCAGTCGATCGCCACGAAGTTCGCGGTGCGCGGCGGCTGGCAGGAGCTCTACCGGGTCAACCAGAAGGCGATCGGCGCCGACCCGGACCAGCTCGGCGTCGGCACGACACTGCTCATTCCGGACACTCCGCGGGCTCGCCTGTGAACACCACCTCCCCGCGCCGCAGTTCATGGACCACGGTGGTCGCCGGGCGCAGCGCGGCGGGCAGCGGCTGCTCCGCCACGACGACGGTGCGCCCACCGCCCGCCGTGAGGCCCGCCAGCGCCCCGTAGGCGAGCGCCGCGCCCCGGGATGACAGTCCGAGGCCCGGCTCGTCCAGCAGGACGAGCCGGGCCCGCGTCAGCAGCGCCCGTGACACCGCCAGCATCCGCTGCTCACCGCGTTCTCGGGCGACCCCCGGTTCGGCCAGGTCCGCGCGAAGGCCGGCCAGGTCCGGCTCACCTCGGCCACGGCCGCCGAGGGCGTACGACACCTATCCGCACCTGTACGGGATCTACGGGAGCGACGCCCCCCGCGAGGGCACCCCCGGCTGGGGCGGCACGCTGTACGCGGGTACCGAGGTCTACCGCTGGTTCAAGGGCAGCAGGCCAGGACCGCCGCGGTCGTCTCCTGCAACCAGTCCGCCTCGGCACGGTACCCGCAGCAGCTCCTCCAGGGGCTGCGGGCCGAGGGATACAAGACGATCAGTGAACAAGTCGACTTCGCCCTGGCACCCGTCACCTTCGCCGCGCTGCCGGATCCGCCGGCCACCCGCCGCACCTGCCTGTCCGTCGCCCGCCCCCGACGAGGTAGGGGACCCCTGTGCGCGGCAGGGACCCCTGGACGAGGCGGACCCCTGACCCCTGGACGCGGCAGGGGACAAAGGCCAGATCTTGCTATCGTCCGTCTGTCGTCCGTCTGTCGTCCGCGGACGGCAACGGGCGGGGAATCCGCCGGGCAACCGGGAGACACGGAAACGCATGCGCATCTCATTCCTGATCCACAACGCGTACGGAATCGGTGGCACCATCCGTACGACGTGCACCCTCGCCGGCGAGCTGGCCGAGCGGCACGATGTGGAGATCGTCTCCGTCTTCCGGCACCTGGACGAACCGCAGTTCGTCTACGACCCCCGCGTCCGGCTGCGGCACCTGGTCGATCTGCGCAAGGACAGCCAGGACTCCGACCTCGACGACCCGCGGCGCGCCACCCCCGCCACGGTCTTCCCGGCGTCCGACCGCCGCCACGACCACTACAGCGCCCTCACCGACGAGCGCATCGCCCGCCATCTGGCGCAGCTCGACGCGGACGTCGTCGTCGGCACCCGCCCCGGGCTCAACGTCCACATCGCGCGGCAGGCCCCGCGCACCATGGTGCGCGTCGCCCAGGAGCACCTCACCCTCGACACCCACTCCACCAAGCTCGTGCTCCTGCTGCGCCGGCTGTACCCACGGCTGGACGCGGTCGTCACCACCACCGCGGCCGACGCCGCCGCCTACCGCCGCCGGATTCCGGGGGTCCGGGTCACCCCGGTGCCGAACAGCGTCCCGGCCTCCGACGTCGACCCTTCGCCGTGCACAGCACCGGTCGTGGTCGCCGCCGGCCGGCTGGCGCCCGCGAAGTGCTACGACGATCTGATCCGGGCCTTCGCCAAGGTCGCCGCCGAACGGCCGGACTGGACCCTGCGGCTGTACGGTGCGGGCGCCGAGCGGAAGAAGCTGGCCGGCCTCGTCACCGAGCTCCACGCGCAGGACGCCGTCCGTCTCATGGGCCCCGCCTCGCCGTTGGAGCCGGAGCTGGCGAAGGCGTCGATCCTCGCCGTCTCCTCCAGCATGGAGTCGTTCGGCATGACGATCGTCGAGGGCATGCGCGCCGGCCTTCCCGTCGTCAGCACCGACTGTCCGCTCGGCCCGCGGGAGATCATCTCCGACGGCGTGGACGGCCTGCTCGTACCGCCGCGCGACATCGACGCGATGGCCGCCGCGCTGCTGCGGCTGATCAACGACGACGAACTGCGCGTCACGATGGGCCGCGCGGCGTCCGTCAAGGGCGAGCAGTACGACCCGGACCGGATCGCCCGGCTGCACGAGGCCCTCTTCCAGCGGCTGCTCGAGGCCCGCGCCCGGCGGGGCGGCCGCGGGCGCGCCGCCGTGCTGTCGGCCGGCGGACAGGTGCTGGGCGCCGCGTACGCCCTCGGTGACGTGGCGCTGGCGGCGGGACGCAAGGCCCGGCGGACGCTGGGGAAGTGACGCCTGGGCAGTGCCGCCAGGTGAGTCAGGCCTGTCAGTGACGCCAGGTCGGTCAGGCCTGGCCGATGACAGGCGTCACTGACGTTTGTCCAGCGACACTTCGTCGGCGGCGTCCAGCGCCGACAGCGCCCCGGCCGGCACTTCCGGGTGGTGCAGATCGAAGGCGGGGGATTCGGAGCGAATCCTCGGCAGCGTCAGGAAATTGTGCCTGGGCGGTGGGCAGGAAGTGGCCCACTCCAGGGAGCGGCCGTATCCCCAGGGATCGTCGACGGTCACCTTCTCGCCGTACTTCGCCGTTTTCCAGACGTTGTAGAGGAACGGCAGCGTCGACATTCCGAGCAGGAACGCGCCGATCGACGAGATCGTGTTGAGCGTGGTGAATCCGTCGGCCGCCAGATAGTCCGCGTAGCGGCGGGGCATTCCCTCGACGCCCAGCCAGTGCTGCACCAGGAACGTGATGTGGAAGCCGAAGAACAGCGTCCAGAAATGGATCTTCCCCAGCCGTTCGTCGAGCATCTTCCCGGTGAACTTCGGCCACCAGAAGTAGAAACCGGCGAACATCGCGAACACCACGGTCCCGAACACCACGTAGTGGAAGTGCGCCACGACGAAGTAGGTGTCGCTGACATGGAAGTCCAGTGGCGGGGAGGCGAGAATGACTCCGGTCAGCCCGCCGAAGAGGAAGCTCACCAGAAAGCCGATCGACCACAGCATCGGCGTCTCGAACGACAGTGAGCCGTTGATCATCGTGCCGACCCAGTTGAAGAACTTCACACCGGTCGGCACCGCGATCAGGAACGACATGAAGGAGAAGAACGGCAACAGAACGGCGCCGGTCACGAACATATGGTGGGCCCACACCACTATCGAAAGACCGGTGATGGCCATGGTCGCACCGACCAGCGTCAGATAACCGAAGATCGGCTTGCGGGAGAACACCGGGAGGATCTCGGAGATGATCCCGAAGAACGGCAGCGCGATGATGTAGACCTCCGGATGACCGAAGAACCAGAACAGGTGCTGCCACAGCAGCGCCCCGCCGTTCTGCGGTGCGAACACCATCGAGCCGAACCGCCGGTCCGACTCCAGCACCAGCAGCGCCGCGGCCAGCACCGGGAACGCCAGCAGGACCAGGATCGACGTGAACAGGACGTTCCAGGTGAAGATCGGCATCCGGAACATCGTCATGCCGGGCGCGCGCATTCCGATGATCGTGGTCAGGAAGTTCACCGCGCCGAGGATCGTGCCGAAACCGGACAGTGCCAGTCCCATGATCCACATATCGGCGCCGATTCCGGGGGAGCGGGTCATGCTGTTCAGCGGCGCGTAAGCGAACCAGCCGAAGCTCGCGGGCCCGTCCGGGACGAGAAAACTGCCCAGGACGATCAGCCCGCCGAAGAGATACAGCCAGTACGAGAACATGTTCAGCCGGGGAAACGCGACATCGGGCGCGCCGATCTGCAACGGCATGATCTCGTTCGCGAAACCGGCGAAGGCCGGGGTCGCGAAGAGCAGCAGCATGATCGTGCCGTGCATCGTGAACAGCTGGTTGAACTGCTCGTTCGACAGGAACTGCAGTCCGGGACGGGCCAGTTCGGCGCGCATCATCAGCGCCATCAGCCCGGCCGCCAGGAAGAACCCGAACGACGTGATCAGATAGAGATGGCCGATCTTCTTGTGATCGGTTGTGGTGAGCCAGTCCACCACCACGCCGCCCGGCCGCGGCACACGCGCCGGTTCGGCCGTGGCCTCTTCCTTCGCAGGTGCCGTCATCGGCTTCCCCTCGCTGTCCGATCGCCGTCAACCACTTCACGACGCGCGTCAGTTGAACGGCCGTGAGCCCATCATGCTCGCCGACCTGACCATCACGCGAGAGTGCGTAAGCCATCTGGCCGAGCCGGTTCACTAGCAGTAACGTGCGCGGCATCAGCTCTCGGCATCATCAAAAGGAGCAGGCTCATGACGGTCTATCAGCCCCCCGGAAACTCTGGCAGCCCCGCCTCCTTCCCCTCCCGCTACGAGAACTGGATCGGCGGAGAATGGACGGCGCCGGTCGCGGGCGGCTATTTCGAGAACCCGACGCCCGTCACCGGCCAGGCGTTCGTGGACATAGCCCGCTCCACCGCCGCGGACGTCGAACTCGCCCTGGACGCGGCGCACTCGGCGGCCCCCGCCTGGGGGCGTACCGCCCCCGCCGAGCGGGCGTCCGTCCTCAACCGGATCGCCGACCGGATGGAGCAGCACCTCACCGAACTGGCCGTCGCCGAGGTGTGGGACAACGGCAAGCCGGTCCGTGAGGCGCTGGCCGCCGACCTGCCGCTGGCCATCGACCACTTCCGGTACTTCGCGGGCGTGCTGCGCGGCCAGGAGGGGTCGATCTCGCAGATCGACGAGGACACCGTCGCCTACCACTTCCAGGAGCCGTTAGGAGTGGTCGCGCAGATCATCCCCTGGAACTTCCCGATCCTGATGGCCGTCTGGAAGCTCGCCCCGGCGCTCGCGGCCGGCAACTGCGTGGTCCTCAAGCCGGCCGAGCAGACCCCGGCCTCGATCATGTACCTGATGGACCTGATCCAGGACCTCATCCCGCCGGGCGTCGTCAACATCGTCAACGGCTTCGGCACCGAAGCCGGCAAGCCGCTCGCCTCCAGCCCCCGCGTCGCGAAGGTCGCCTTCACCGGCGAGACCACCACCGGCCGGCTGATCATGCAGTACGCGAGCCAGAACATCGTCCCGGTCACCCTCGAACTCGGCGGCAAGAGCCCCAACATCTTCTTCGCCGACGTCGCGGCGGCCCCCGACGAGTTCTACGACAAGGCCCTCGAAGGCTTCGCGATGTTCGCCCTCAACCAGGGCGAGGTCTGCACCTGTCCGTCCCGCGCCCTCATCCAGGCGTCGATCTACGACAGCTTCCTCGGCGACGCCCTGGAGCGCACCCGCTCGATCCAGCAGGGCAACCCCCTCGACACCGGCACGATGATCGGCGCCCAGGCCAGCAACGACCAGCTCGAGAAGATCCTGTCCTACATCGACATCGGCACCGCCGAGGGCGCCAAGCTCCTCACCGGCGGCGAGCGCGTCGACCTGGGCGGCGCCCTCTCCGGCGGCTACTACGTGGCCCCGACGATCTTCGAGGGCGACAACAGCATGCGGATCTTCCAGGAGGAGATCTTCGGCCCCGTCGTCTCCGTCGCCCGCTTCGACCAGTTCGACGACGCCGTCTCCATCGCCAACGACTCCCTCTACGGGCTCGGCGCCGGCGTCTGGACCCGCGACATGAACACCGCGTTCCGCGCCGGCCGCGCCATTCAGGCCGGCCGCGTCTGGACCAACTGCTACCACGCCTATCCGGCCCACGCGGCCTTCGGCGGCTACAAGAACTCCGGCATCGGCCGCGAGAACCACAAGATGATGCTCGACCACTACCAGCAGACCAAGAACCTGCTGGTCAGCTACAGCCCGAACGCGCTGGGCTTCTTCTAGCCGCCCACGACCCCCGGGCCGCAGAATGCGGCCCGGGGGTTCGCGGGGGCGCGCGGGGGTCGTAGGTCGGGTTCGAGACAGGGACGGTGAAGCATGGATGTGGCGAACCGGGTCGAGGTGACCGGGATGGCGGCGGAACTGTTGCGGCGGCTGGCCGATGAGCACGGTCCGTTGATGTTCCACCAGTCCGGCGGGTGCTGCGACGGCAGTTCGCCGATGTGCTATCCGGCGGGCGAGTTCCTGACCGGTGACTCGGACGTGCACCTGGGGGACCTGGGCGTGGCGGGCATGGAACCGGTGCCGGTGTGGATGGCCCGGGACCAGTTCGCGTACTGGTCCCATACGCATCTGACGATTGACGTGGTGCCCGGGCGGGGGAGTGGTTTTTCCCTGGAGGCGCCGACGGGAAATCGCTTCCTTATCCGCTCCCGGCTGTTGACCGACGAAGAGTTGAAGGCATTGCGGACATGATGTGCGCGAGCCATGCGCATGCTGTGTCGACGGTGAATTAACCGCTTTCCGAACATTTCCGCGAGAGATCAAACTCCTCAGCGGATTCTGTGACAGAAGCGTGACGATCAATGCTGAGTACTGCCCGTACGCGCCTTCCCGGATGTACGCCGCGTGCTTACGGTGGGGGTATGGCACCGATACCGACACCTGGACCCCGGCCCCCGGAAGACCCCGCGAAGGCCTACACGGGGCTGCCCTCGGACGAGGCGGAACGGCGCGCCAGAGAGCGCGGCTGGACCACGGTCCGGTCGCTCCCGGAGGGGGCGATCGTGACGATGGAGTACGTGGCGGGGCGGCTGAACTTCAGCGTCGCGGACGGCAGAGTGACGCGCTGCTGGCAGGGTTGACGGGCCGGAAACGGAGGGAGGCCGTGGGAACCGCCGGAGCGGTTCCCACGGCCTCGCGTGGTCGTTGGGGTGGTGGGGAGCGGCGCTAGCTGCCTGCGGCGCCGCGCCCGCGCACCTGCTGGTGGGCGAGCGGGATGGGGCGGACGGGCCGTTCCGCGGGCGGCCGGCGGCTGCCCGTGGGGGTGACGGGAGTGCGCTCGTGGCGGGCGGCCGGCGGCCGTCCCGGAGCGTGCGGCATGGCGGCCGCGTGGCCGCCCGTGGCGGCGCCGACGGGCTCCAGCGCGGGCTGGCCGCCCCCCTTGGAGGCCCGCTGCGTCACCAGGCCGGGGCGCTGCCCGAGTGTGCGGGCCGGGGCGGGAGCGAGTCCCGAACCGTGCCGGAGCCGGTGCCAGGCGGCCACCAGGAAGTCCTCGGCCCAGGCCATCGCGGGCTCGAACCAGGGGAGCGCGAGCAGCACCAGCAGGCCGGCGGCCCAGCCGAGCAGCACGTCACTGACCCAGTGGGTGCCGAGGTAGATGGTGGTCATACCGACCCCGAGGGCCAGCAGCGCGGCGATGACCGAAGCCCACCGGCGTACCCGTGGCGTGGTCGCCAGATATGCCAGAACGCCCCAGGTCACGACCGCGTTCGCGGTGTGGCCCGAGGGAAATATATCGCCGCCGGCGAAGAGCTCGGGAGATCCCACGGCGGTGGCGTAGTGCGGGCCCAGCCTTCCGAGCCCGTACTTCACGGCGCCAACGGTGATGTTCAGCAACAGGAGGGAGGCGCCGAGGGCCAGCATCGGGTGCAGGCTCCGCTGCCGCCAGGCCCGCCAGCCCAGCCAGGCCGCGACCATCACGGCCGTCGGGCCGCGCTGTCCCAGGACCACGAAGTAGTCCAGGGCCGCGTGGATCTGGGGCCATTGCTTGTAGGGGCGCCACAGCATGACCTGCCAGTCCAGCGTCACGAGCTTGGAGGAGGTGACGACGCCCACGACGATGGCCACGTAGACCGCAAGCGTCGAGCCGAACAGCCAGAGGCGTGTTCGGCTCATACGCGGTAGGTCGCGTGTGGTCGGGTACTCCGCCGGTCGGTGGAGCTTCTCATCGGTACGCACCGAATCGACGTTACAGCGTGTGACAGCAGTGATCGGCCGAACGAGCGTCTTTGTAATGACGATGTGATGTGGAGTGCGTCTCACCCGTTCCTTTGGCACTCACAGATTGAGTGAAAATTCGGGAACTCTGGATTTTATGTTCGGGTGTCGATACTCACATCACAACCGCCTTTTTATCGGCTATTACCCTCAGGGATGCACTGCGTTTCCCGTCCGAATGGCGGGACGCCGCGGTGATCATGGGGCCCGGGGCGTGCGATAGCGTTTGGGGCCGCCGCGGCGGTACCCGCGTGACCTGGGCCTTCGGGCCCGCCGGGCGCGGCAGGTAACGCAGCGTCAAGATCGAAGCGCACGACGAACCAGAGGAGCACGCCGTGGTCCGCCCCGGGAGGCAGCCGGCACTCGGCGTCGCTGTCGTGTTCACCGCGGCGGCGGTCGTCCAGCAGATCCTGCCGGCCGTCGGCGTCGGCGGCCCGCTGCCGGGCTGGCAGCCCCTTCCGTTCCTGCTCGTGGCCGCTCCCGCGTGGCTGCTGGCCCGCCCCTGGGCGACGGCCGGGCGCAAACCGCCGTACGTACTGTCCTGGCTCGTGGTCCGGCTGCGGCATGTCCCGCCGTGGGCGCTGCCCGCCGCCGTGCTCGCGGCGGCCGCCGTGGTCTGGGCCGCGCTGCAGGACCAGGAGCCGTACCTCGGGCACGAGGAGGCGGTCTACGCGAACAAGGCGCGGTCCTGGCTGGACGGCACGCCGGACGCGGGCTGGGGCACCTACCGGCCGATCGGACTGCCCGTGCTGGGCCGGCTCGCGCTGGGCCTGAGCGACACCGTCGGGGCGGTCAGGACCGTGGCGCTCGTCCTGGCGCTCTTCACCCTCACCGTCACGTACGTCGTCGCCGCCCGCTGGACGACCCCGCGGCGGGCGGCCGTCGCGGCGCTGCTGGTGCTGGGCGGGCTGGGCTTCCTGCGCCGGCTCCCCGAGTTCCTCAACGACATCGGCTCCACCGGCCTGTTGCTGATCGTGGTGTACCTGCTGACGAGGGCGCAGGAGAAACCCTCCTCGCGCGCCCTGCTCTGGGTGCCGCCCGTCGCACTGGCCGCGTTCTACCTGCGCTACGGCGTCGCCGGGAACCTCGTCGCGATCGCGATCGCCGCCGTCGCGGTCTACGGGCCGCGCGCCTGGCTGGCGCAGCGCGGCCGGCTGGCCGTGGCGGCGGCGGTCTTCCTCGCCGGCCTGGTGCCGCACTTCGTCTACGCGACGAAGGTGGCCGGCTGGCCGCTGGGACTGATCTTCTCCGCCACCTCGCACGCGAACCGCGCCTACGTGGGCGACGGATTCGTCTACTACCTCGGGATCTTCCCGTACCGGCTGGCCGGCGACCTCGGCGCGGTGGTGATGGCGGCCGGCCTCTACGCGGCGGGCGCCGCCCTCCGGCGGCGCCGGAGCACCGGGACCGAGGGCCGGACGGCCCGCCGGAAGGTGTTCCTGGGGTCGACGGCCGTCCTCGTCATCGTCCTGCTCGGGATGGCCACCGACGGAGAGCCGCGCTTCATCTACCTGTCGGTGGTGCTGCTCACCGTCCTCGGCGTGCAGGCGATCGGCGACCTGACGGGACGCTGGTCCGCGCACGTCCTGACGGCCGTGGCACTGCTCGCCGCCGTCACCGTCCCGGCGACCGCCATGTCGGTGGCCCGCGGGGCGATGCCCGCACCGAACGCGGAGCGTGACTCGACGGTTCCGGTGGCGGAACAACTCGCCTCGGACGGTCCGTGCCTGCTGGTCACCGGCTACGAACCGGAGATGGGCTGGTACTCGGGCTGCGACGCGATCACCTACGCCCAGGCGGCGGAGACGGACTTCCCGGCGGGCACCAGGGTCAGTTTCGTCCTCTTCCGGCACGGCCGGCTGCAGCCCGGCGCCGCCGTGCTGCGCGACCTCATCGACGGCCACTCCGTCACCACCCGAACCATCCGTACCACCGGGTCGCTGGGCACCGCCACCGTCATCACCCTGCGCTGATCCCGGCCCCGGCCAGGCGCCGCACGGGAACCCGCGCCCCGGACCCCTGCCGCCCCCGGAGCGGGTCATTCCGTCAAGGTGAGGTGGGCCACATGACCAGACCTCCACCTGGCGTACTCTGTCGTCTCACTCGCCTTTACCGCCGGTCCACCGGAATGGTGTGCGACGTCCAGTTCCGAGGTAGTGAGAGCACCCCGCTGGGAGGTACGTAGATGACTGGGACGACAACGGTCGGCTCGGTGAGGCCGGCAGCCGTCCCACCGCATCAGCGTCCGGCCGGACGCTGGACCGTCCTGGTGGTCCTGTGCGTGAGCCTGCTGCTCGTCGCGCTCGACGCGACCGTGCTGCACGTCGCCGTTCCCGCGCTCACCGAAGATCTGCACCCGGGCGCGATACAGCTGCTCTGGATCGTCGACGCCTATCCGCTCGTCGCCGCCTCACTGCTGATCCTCTTCGGCACCCTCGGCGACCGCGTCGGACGGCGAAAAATCCTGCTGATCGGCTACGGGCTCTTCGGCCTCGCCTCGGCCCTCGCCGCGTTCGCCACCGGCGCGCACGTCCTCATCGCGGCCCGGGCGCTGCTCGGGGTCGGCGGCGCCATGATCATGCCGGCGACGCTGTCGATACTCCGCCAGGTCTTCCCCGACCGCCGGGAGCGCGCGGTCGCCATCGGTGTGTGGAGCGCGGTCGCCGCCGTGGGCGCCGCGGTCGGACCGGTACTGGGCGGCTTCCTCGTCGAGCACTTCTGGTGGGGATCGGTCTTCCTCATCAACATTCCGCTGATGGTCGTGATCCTGCCGCTCGCGCGCTGGCTGCTCCCCGAGTCCAGGGGCGAGGGCTGCGGCCCGTGGGACGTCCTCGGCGCCCTCATGGCGGCGTTCGGCGTCCTCGGCGTGGTCCTCGGCGTCAAGCGCCTCGGCGGCGGCGCGAGCCTGCTCGACCCCGGGGCGGTCGGCCCCGTCGTGGTCGGCGCGGTGCTGCTGGTGCTCTTCGTGCGCCGGCAGAAGCGCCGCGAACACCCGCTCATAGACATCGGCATGTTCTCCCGCCCCACCTTCAGCACCTCCGTCGGCTGCATCGTCCTGGCCATGCTCGCGCTCGTCGGCCTGGAACTGATCGCCGTCCAGTACCTGCAACTGGTGCTCGGCCTCAGTCCCTTCTCGACCGGGCTCCGCCTGCTGCCGCTCACCTTCGCCGCGATGGCGGCCGGACTGTGCGGCTCGCGCCTGCTGCACCGCTTCGGGCCACGCGCCATGGTCGGCACCGGGTTCGTACTCACCGCCGTCGCCGTCCTGTCCCTGACCCTGATGGGACAGACCGACCGGCCGATGCTGCTCACCGGCGCCTTCGTGCTGCTCGGATTCGGCCTGGAGACCACGATCTTCGGCGCGTACGAATCCATGCTGAGCGAAGCCCCCGCCGCTCAGGCGGGCGGCGCAGCGGCCATCGGCGAGACCTCCTACCAACTCGGCGCGGGCATGGGCATCGCGCTGCTGGGCAGCGTGATGAACGCCGCGTACGGTCCCGGCGTGGCGCACGTCCCCGGCGTCCCGTCCGCCGACGGCGCCGCCGCGGGGAACTCGCTGGGGGAGGCGTACGACGTCTCCGGCCGGCTCGGCGGCCCGGCGGGAGCCGCGCTGCGGCAGGCCGCCCGGCACTCCTTCGTGACCGGGCTGCACGTCACGCTGGTCGTCAGCGCCGGACTGCTCCTGCTGGGCGCGCTCGCCGCGCTCCGGCTGCCGCGGGTGATGGACTGCGGCGCCCTCCTCCTGAAAGCGGAGGGATTCGGCGCCCACGAGACCCCCGCTCACGAGACCCCCGCCCATGAGGCGCCAGCCCACGAGAGCCCCGCCCACGAGGTGCCCGCCGGAGAACGCCGGCCGTCCCTCGCGAAGTACCCGGACCACCCGGACCACCAGAACCACTCGGGCCACCCGCTGCCCGCCCAGCACCACGCGCCCGAGGCCGAACGCCTGGTGTCCGCGGGCGAACAGCAGGCGGGACTTTACGTGGCGGGAGCACGCACGTAGCGTCGTCCCCGACCTTGTAGATCACCTCGTAGCTCACCCAGGAGACCGTCATGTCCGGGAGCGCGCTGCCGCCGTTCGATCCGTACGATCCGCTCGGGATCGACGATCTGCTCAGTGACGAGGACCGCGCGGTGCGCGAGACCGTCAGGAACTGGGCCGCGGACCGCGTACTGCCGTACGTGGCGGGCTGGTACGAGTCGGGCGAACTGCCCGTCATCCGCGAACTCGCCAGGGAACTCGGCGCCATCGGCGCGCTCGGCATGTCCCTCACCGGCTACGGCTGCGCGGGCGCCAGCAACGTCCAGTACGGCCTGGCCTGCCTGGAACTGGAGGCGGCCGACTCCGGCATCCGCTCGCTCGTCTCCGTACAGGGATCGCTGGCGATGTACGCCATCCACCGCTTCGGCTCCGAGGAGCAGCGCCAGGAGTGGCTGCCGCGAATGGCTTCCGGCGAGGTCATCGGCTGCTTCGGGCTCACCGAGCCCGACGTCGGCTCCGACCCGGCCGGGATGCGCACGTACGCCAAGCGCGACGGTGACGACTGGGTGCTCAACGGTCGCAAGATGTGGATCACCAACGGTTCGGTGGCCGGCGTCGCCGTGGTCTGGGCCCGCACCGACGACGGCATCCGCGGCTTCGTCGTCCCCACCGACGCCCCCGGCTTCTCGGCGCCGGAGATCAAGCACAAGTGGAGCCTGCGCGCCTCGGTCACCAGCGAACTCGTCCTGGACGACGTCCGGCTGCCCGCCGGTGCCGTGCTCCCCGAGGGCGCCGGCCTCAAGGGCCCGCTCAGCTGTCTGAGCCACGCGCGCTACGGCATCGTCTGGGGTGCGATGGGCGCGGCCCGCAGCAGCTTCGCGGCGGCGCTGGAGTACTCGAAGACCCGCGAGCAGTTCGGCCGGCCCATCGGCGGCTTCCAGCTCACCCAGGCCAAACTCGCCGACATGGCGGTGGAACTGCACAAGGGCATCCTGCTCGCCCACCACCTCGGGCAGCGGATGGACGCCGGGCGGCTGCGCCCGGAGCAGGTCAGCTTCGGCAAGCTCAACAACGTGCGCGAGGCGATCGAGATCTGCCGGACCTCGCGCACCATCCTCGGTGCCAACGGCATCTCGCTGGAGTACCCGGTGATGCGGCACGCGACCAACCTGGAGTCCGTGCTCACCTACGAGGGCACCGTGGAGATGCACCAACTGGTCCTGGGCAAGGCACTCACCGGACTCGACGCGTTCCGGTGAGCCGCCCGGCCCGGTCCCGGCAGACCGGCCCCGGCACCGACCGGTCGGTGCCGGGGCCGGCCGCCGCGGTCAGCGTCCTGCCGGAGCCTGCGGAGGCACCCCGCTCCGGCCCGGTGGATGGGCGTCAGGAGTGGTGAACGTGTAGCCGGCCTCGATCAGCGCCGGCAGGTAGCTCTTCAGCGCGGCGACCGTCTGGGAGCGGTCGCCGCCGCTGCCGGGCGCGGGATCGCTGTCGCCGCCCTCGGTGCCGTCGTGGTTCAGCACGATGGCGCCGGTGGCCGCACCGGCGAGGACCCGGTCGGCGATGGTGCCGGAGCCGGGGTTGGCCCAGTCCGTCGGGTCCACCGACCAGGAGATCGGGCGCAGCCCGAGGTCGGCGCAGACGGTCAGGGAGGCGTCCGCGAAGTCGCCGTAGGGGGCCCGGAACAGCACCGGCGCCCGCACACCGGTCTTCGTGACGGCGTCCTGAGTGCGCTGCATCTGGTCGCGGACGTCCGCGGCGGACAGGTCGCTGAGATGCGGGTGGGACCAGGTGTGGTTTCCCAGCGAATGCCCCTCGGCGGCGATGCGGCGCACGACGTCCGGGTACAGCCCGATGTTGTCGCCGCACACGAAGAACGTCGCATGGACGCCGTGGCCGCGCAGGACGTCCAGCACCTGCGGCGTGTACTGCGGACTGGGGCCGTCGTCGAAGGTGAGGGCCATCACCATGGAACCGGCGCTGACCTCGGTCTCAGGCGTGGGCACCTGCCGGGCTCGCGCGGCCGCGGGCGCCGCCGCTGCGGCGCCGAGGCCGAGCAGCGCTGTGGCGCCAACGGCAAGGAAGTGGCGGCGGGGCAGCTCACCGCGGGTCTGTGGCATGGGATCATCTTGAGCGGCCGACGGCCCGGCTCGATGATGGACGCGCCGAGTCCGGGCGGATCGGGGACGGGGCCGAAAAAGACACACGCCAAGGCTCCGACCGCCGGATGCAGCTTCACCGCAGGGCCGCCTGGGGGCCGTCCGAGGGTGACCAAGGACGACTACCAGCGACCGTTGACGACGGCTCCCAGGCTGCTCACAGCGTTGTCCATACCGTACTTCCGTGGTGCTGAGCGTGGTTGATCAGTTCTGGTTGAAGAATCCGTCCGCGCCGCGCTTCGACTCGGCGTTGAGGACCATGTAGTCGGCGGGGGTCAGCAGGAAGACACGGGTGGCGATGCGCTCGATCGAGCCGCGCAGCCCGAAGGTGAGACCCGCCGCGAAGTCGACGACGCGCTTGGCGTCGCTCGACTCCATACCCGTAAGGTTCACGATCACGGGCACGCCCTTGCGGAAGAGCTCGCCGATGCCGCGGGCATCCCGGAAGCCGTCCGGGGTCACGGTGGCGATCTGACGGCCCTGTTCCTCGGCCGTCTCACTCGCCACCTGGACCCTGGGGTCGGTCACCCAGGTGTCGCCGCGCTCGGATCCCTCGCCGTAGTCGGCGTACTCCTCGTCGTAGTAGCTCTCGTCGCCGTTGTCGTCGACGAGGCCCAGCCAGGCACTCGCCCGTCGAACCGAACCCATGGACGCCTCCTCTCACACGCGGTCAAAATCGTCCGCACCCCTATGGTCGTCCATGATGCCGATGATGCGCCAAGCGGATAGCCGCCACCCAGGGGACTTGTGACGGTACTGGTGCACAAGATAGGTGTCGGGGAGTCAGGTAGCCATAGGCATACGGAAGGTGACGAAGTGATGGGAGCGCTCCCCTCTTCCGGGTGACGCGGCACGGCCGGACGGCGGTACGCCGGTCATGAGATCGTTCCATCGGTAGCATGTCGGGCCGATCGTACGATGAAGCCGCTGGGGGAGCGTTGTTCGGAATTATCAGGCCGTGTCGCCACCGGATGTCGGAGGGACTCGCCACTTCCTGGATGGCGCACCTGTGCGGGCTGTGCCTCGCGTTGCGCGACGATCACGGTCAGCTGGCCCGCATCGCCACCAACTACGACGGGCTGATCATCTCGGCGCTGGTCGAGGCCCAGGTCCCGGGCGCGGCGGCGTCGGCGAAGTGGCGGCGGACCGCCGGGCCCTGTCCGTTGCGCGGGATGCGCACCGCGCCGGTGGCGACGGGCGAGGGCGCGCGGCTGGCCGCCGCCGTCTCGCTCGTGCTGGCGTCGGCGAAGATGCGTGACCACATCGACGACCGGGACGGCGCCATGGGGCGGCGGCCGGTCGCGGCGGCGGCGCGGACCGTCGCCCGGCGCTGGGACCGGGCCGGGGCGCGGACCGGCGGCGGGCTCGGATTCGACACGGCGGTGCTGGTGGACGCGGTGGACCGGCAGTCCGGGATCGAGGCGCTGACCAGGACGGGCACCCCGCTGCTGACGGTCACCGAGCCGACCGAGACGGCGACCGCGGCCGCCTTCGGCTACACGGCGGTCCTCGCCGGCCGGCCCGGGAACCGTGCGCCGTTGGAGGAGGCCGGCCGGCTCTTCGGCCGGCTGGCGCATCTGCTGGACGCGGTCGAGGACCAGACGGCTGACGCCGCGTCGGGTGCGTGGAACCCACTGACGGCGACCGGCACCGGCCGCGACGAGGCGCGGCGGCTGTGCGACGACGCGGTGCGAGGGGTGCGGCTGGCACTGAAGGACGCCGAGTTCACCGACGGACAGCTCGTCCACGTCCTGCTCGCCCATGAACTGCGGCGCTCGGTCGACCGCGCCTTCGGCGGCTCCTGCGCGCACAGCCACCCCGACGCGCTCGAAGGGCAGGGCCTGGGCGTGGGCCTGGAGACATTGGACCTGCCCCAGCTGAGCGGAAATCCGTACGGCCCTGGTCAGAGCCCGTACGCGCCCGGCGGGCCGGGCTTCCCGCCCAACGGTTTCCCGCCGCCAGAACCACCGCGCCGGCGGGGGCTGATCGCCGGGTGCGCGCTGTGGAGCGGGCTGTGCTGCACCTGCCAGCTGTGCTGCCGGGACCATTACGAGGATCCGTGGAGCGGCAGGCGCCGCGAGGGATGGTGCTCGAACTGCGACTGCGACTGCTGCGATTCCTGCGATTGCTGTGATGGGTGCGACTGCTGCGATTGCGGTTGTGACTGCGGGTGTTGAACGGGGAATGAAGAGTCCTTCTCGAACTCGCGAGGTGCCTACGAGGGAGGGAGAGAAGGTGACGTGGGTGCGTGAAGGAAGACCGGGCTGACGGGGAGAGCCTGAGGTGGTGCGGCCGCGGCGGGAGTGGGACGGTGCGCGCGGGCGGGCGGAGCCAGGGCCGGCCGAGCAGGCCCTAAAGGGTCAGCGACAACACGAGGACGACCACACTCGACCGAAGTCGATGTGGTCGCGGGTGACCAACTGACAGCTGCGCATGGGGTCAGTGGAGCAGCCGCCGTCCCCATCCGTCAACCACGCTGAGACGCGATGCCCACCAGTTGGACATGCTTGACAGTGGGCGACGCTGTGGGATTAGCCTCGGGCCACGGTCATGACGACCCGGTCGCGTTGAGGGACGCGGCGTGCGTGAAGGCAACTCCCGTGCTCCTTCAGTGTGTCCACGGAGTCTCCGCATGCCCGAAGCCCCTCCAGGCCATCGACCCATCCGCCCCCTGCACCTGGCCTTCGCGATCGACGCCCGGGATCAGCACCGGGAACCGCACCAGGAACGGTACGAGGAACGGTACGAGGCCTCCTCCTACATCGAGCTCGCCCGGCTCGCCGAGCGCGGCGCGCTGGACTTCGTCACGCTCGACGACTCCCCGGCGGCGGCCGACGGAAGTGCCGGCGGGCTCGACGCGCTCGCCGTCCTCGCACAGGTCGCCCCCGCCACCGACCGCATCGGCCTGGTGGCGGCCGTCACCGCCACCCACCCCGGAACCGGAACCGTCACCGCCACCCACCCCGGAGCCGCCACCGCCACCCACCCCGGAACCGTCACCGTCCAGGCGGCGCTCGCCGCCCTCGACCAGGTCAGCCGCGGCCGGGCCGGCTGGACGCCGCTGCTCCCGGACGCCTGGGCGGCGGACCCGGAGGCCCTGCTCCGGGACGGCTGGGCGGACGCCGCCGGCTTCCCTGACGTGGCGTCAGCCGGGCCGGGACCGTTGGAGGGGTGGCCGGTACTCGCCGTCGACGCGACCTCGGAGGCGCCGCGTGAGACGGCCGCACGGCACGCGGACGTGGCGTACGTACGGGTCGGCGGTCCGCACTCGGAGCGGCTGGCGTACGAGGCCCGCACCGACCTGCGCCGCCGGGCGGCGGCCTACGGCCGGGACCCGGACCGGCTCACGGTCCTGGCCTCGCTCGCCGTCGAACTGTTCGATCCGGCCGACGCCGTGCTCCTCGCCGACCTGTTCGGCGACTGGCACCGCGACGGGATCACCGACGGCTTCCACGTACGGCCCGCCGATCCGCGGCGGGATCTGACCCGGCTGGTGAACGCGACCGTGCCCGTGCTCCAGCAGCGCGGGCTGTTCCGCCGCTTCCAGCCGGGGACGACGCTGCGCGAACACCTCGGCCTGGACCGTCCGGTGAGCCGATCGGTGACCGTCCGGTGAGCGGCACCGTGACCGCCCGGGGAGCGGGACGGTGGGTCGTCGAGTGAGTGGAACGGCCGGCCGTCCGGTGAGCGGCGCGGTGGGCCGTCCGGTCGGATGGGCGCCCCGGCGATCCGGACGGGCCAATTCCGGCCACCGCCCCACCCGGCGGCCGGCGGGCAGCCGCCGACCGGAGTACGGGGAGCACGACGCCGCGCGAGCATCTCGGCCTGCGGCAGCCGCTATGGAAGGTTGATGACCATGAGTTCCGAGACTGAGCAGGACTGGAAGAACTGGCGCGAGCGGCGCGCCGAGTCGGTCGCGGCGCCGTACGGGCCCCTGGCCCTGACGGGCACGTACTGGCTCGCCGACGCCGAGGACGGGAAGATCCCCGGGCTGCCGGGGGAGTGGCGGGAGCGGGACGGATCGGTGGTCCACCAGAGCGACGGCGTCTTCGGGCGGCTGGAACCCGAGGGCGAGCCGGTGCTGTTCGGCGAGAAGCGGATCGTGGCGATCGACCGCGAGGGGCTGCTCGCCCTCCGGATCTGGGACCCGGCCTCGGACGCCCGGCGTGATTTCGCGGGCATCGGCGCGTTCGACTACGACGAGCGGTGGGTGGTCCCGGCGGTCTTCCACCCGTACCCCGAGGGCCGTGCCGTGCGGGTGCCGCACGCCGACGGCCGGGAGCGCGGACTCGGCGTCAGTGGCGAACTGGCCTTCACCGTGGACGGCGCTGAGCACTCGCTCGCGGTCGCGGTCGAGGAGGACGGCACGCTCTGGGGCGTCATCGCCGACGCGACCAGCGGAAGGAGCAGCTACCGCTTCCGTTTCCTGCGGACCCCGGCGCCCGCCGCGGACGGCCGCGTGGTGCTGGACTTCAACCGGACGCTGCTCCCGCCGTGCGCCTTCGCCGACGCGTTCGTGTGCCCGTTCCCGCCGCCTGGCAACACGCTGCCCTTCGCGCTGGAGGCAGGCGAGAGCAAGGTGCTCACCAGCTGAGACCCGGTCCGAGATCTGGTCCGAGATCTGGTCCGAGACCTGGTCCGAGACCTGGTCCGAAATCCGGTTCGAAATCCGGTCGGGCCGGCTTCAGGAGCTGGTTCCGGTTCCGGTTCGAGATGCTCCGGCCGAGGCCCGTTCGAGAGACGGCCGCGGCCGGTTGAGATGTCGTCAGCCCGGGTGTGCCTCGGTGGTCCGCACGGGCGCCGGGGCGCCGTCGCGTCCGACCGGCGCGGCCGAAAAGGCGCCCTTGTGTGTTCCGCGCGGGCTCTGAATACTCCCGTCCAGTGCTTGTCAGGGTCACGTCGAGTTCGTTTATCGGTGCGGCGCCGACAGGCCGAGCTGACCTCCACCCCCCACAGGAGGAATAGATGAAAATCACCCGACGCGCCGGCCTGCTCGCTGTGACGTCAGGCCTGGTGGCCGTCACCGCGCTCACGCTGCCCGCCGCCAACGCCGCCCCCACGGCGACGGCATCCCCGGAGGCCGCCGCAGCGGTCGCCACCTCGCTCGGCACCGCGGCCACCGCGGGCAGCTACTACGACACGGCGTCGAAGACCACCGTCGTCAACGTCACCTCGGCCAGGGCCGCCGACGCCGTACGGGCGGCCGGAGCGACACCCAGGACCGTCCGGTTCAGCTCGGCAGTACTCGACAAGGCGGGCGAGGCCGCCAGGTCCGCCGACATCGCGGGCTCGGCGTGGGCCGTCGACCCGCTGACCAACCAGCTTGCTGTGAGCGTCGACAGCCGGGTCACCGCCGCCCAGCTGGCCAAGCTCACCAAGGCCACCGCGAGCTACGGCGACGCCGTGAGCATCAACCGGGTGGCCGGCAAGTTCAGCAAGCTGCTCTCCGGCGGCGACGCCATCTACACCAGCCAGTGGCGCTGCTCGATCGGCTTCAACGTCCGCAGCGGCAACACGTACTACTTCCTCACCGCGGGCCACTGCACCGAGGGCTACCCGGCCTGGACCACGTCCTCCGGCACCTCCATCGGCCCGACCACCGGCAACAGCTTCCCGAACAACGACTACGGGATCGTCCGCTACGACAACGCCTCGGTCGCGCACGCCGGCGCCGTCGGCAGCCAGGACATCGCCAGCGCGGGCAACGCCTACGTCGGTGAACCCGTCAAGCGCCGCGGCTCCACCACCGGAATCCACAGCGGCTCGGTGACCGGGCTCAACGCCACCGTGAACTACGGCGGCGGCGACATCGTCTACGGCATGATCAAGACCAACGTCTGCGCCGAGCCCGGCGACAGCGGCGGTTCGCTCTACAACGGCTCGATCGCGGTCGGCCTCACCTCGGGCGGCAGCGGCAACTGCTCCTCCGGCGGGACCACGTTCTTCCAGCCGGTCACCGAAGCGCTCAGCGCCTACGGAGTCAGCGTCTACTGACGCGGCACCACCGACACCGGCGACGGCCTGCAGCGACAGGACGGAGCCCCCGCCGACCCTGCCGGCGGGGGCTCTGCCACGTCCGCCCGCACCCTATCCATGCGGTCAGTGGCTGTCCGCGACGGCTGGCAGACTGACCGCATGTTGGAGACCTCGGCGCGGCTGCTGCGTCTGCTCTCGCTCCTCCAGTCCCGGCGGGACTGGTCCGGCCCCGACCTCGCGGAGCGCCTGGACGTCACCGCGCGAACGGTGCGCCGCGACGTCGACCGGCTGCGGACCCTCGGCTACCCGGTGCACGCCGCCCCCGGCACGGCCGGCGGCTACCGGCTCGGCGCGGGCGCCGCGCTGCCGCCGCTGCTGCTGGACGACGAGGAGGCGGTCGCCGTCGCGCTGTGCCTGCGCACCGGCGTCGGCGGCACCGTCGCCGGGATCGAGGAGGTCTCCCTCCGGGCGCTGTCCAAGCTGGAGCAGGTGCTCCCGTCGCGGCTGCGGCACCGGGTCCAGGCCATGCAGGCGATCACCGTCCACGCGCCGCCGCCCGGCCGCGCGACCGTCGGCCAGGACGTGCTGACCGTCATCGGCGCGGCCTGCCGTGACCGCGAACGGCTGCGCTTCGACTACAGCGACCACAGCGGCGCCTCCAGCCGCCGCACGGTCGAGCCGTACCGCCTGGTCAACCACGGACGCCGCTGGTACCTGCTCGCCTGGGACACCGGCCGGGAGGACTGGCGGACCTTCCGCGTCGACCGGATCGACCCCAAGCCACCCACCGGGCCGCGCTTCGCACCGCGCGAACCCCCGGAGGACGCGGCGGCGTACGTCGCCAAGGGCGTCACCACCAGGGCCTACCGCTACCAGGCGCGGGTCACCCTGCACATGTCGGCTGAGGCGGTCGCCGACTTCGGCTGGACGGGCTTCGGCACGATCGAGGCGATCGACGACAGGACCTGCGAACTGCGGACGGGCGCCGAGTCCCTCGACGGCCTCACCGTTTTCATCGCCCTGCTCGGCGCCGAGTTCGAGGTGCACGAGCCGCCCGAGCTCGCCGTGCAGCTGAGAGTGGTGGCCGCCCGGCTGCTGCGCGCGGCGGACCGTACGCCGCCGGGCTGAGGGGCCCTGTCGGGCAGGCGGGCACTGCCGGGCGGGCGGGCCCTGTCGGGCTGAGGGGCTCTGGCGGGCGGGCCGTGCGGCGTGGGGTGCGGTGCGGCTGCCCCCGGTGACCCGGGCGCCCCTGCCGTGCGCCGCCCCGCCCGTACGACCGGCGCTCGGCGGGGGTTCCCGCAGTACGCTGGAGGCACTGCACGTGTATACGGCAGGGGGCCGAAATGATCGTGGAGCTGGTGTCCGCCGTCCTTGCGGCCGGGGCCGTTTACGGGGTGGCCGGCGCCCGGGTGGTGCGGCAGTACGAGCGGGGTGTCGTGCTGCGGCTGGGCCGGCTCAGGTCGGAGCCCAAGGGCCCCGGATTCACCATGGTCATTCCAGGGGTGGACCGGCTGCGGAAGGTCAATCTGCAGATCGTGACGATGCCCATCCCCGGGCAGGACGGCATCACCCGCGACAACGTCTCGGTCAAGGTGGACGCGGTCGTGTACTTCAAGGTCATCAACGCCGTCGACGCCGTCATCCAGGTCGAGGACTACCGCTTCGCGGTCTCCCAGGTCGCCCAGACCTCGCTGCGTTCGATCATCGGCAAGAGCGATCTGGACGAGCTGCTGTCGAACCGGGAGAAGCTGAACGAAGGCCTGGAAGTGATGATCGACAGCCCGGCACTGGGCTGGGGTGTGCAGATCGACCGGGTCGAGATCAAGGACGTGTCGCTGCCGGAGGCCATGAAGCGGTCGATGTCCCGGCAGGCCGAGGCGGAGCGCGAACGCCGCGCCCGCATCATCAACGCGGACGCCGAACTGCAGGCGTCGAAGGTGCTCGCCCAGGCCGCCAAGCAGATGGAGGACAACCCCTCCGCCCTACAACTGCGGCTGCTCCAGACGGTGGTGGCCGTCGCGGCCGAGAAGAACTCGACGCTGGTGCTGCCGTTCCCGGTCGAGCTGCTGCGCTTCCTGGAACGCGCCGCGCCGACGGCCCCGGCCCCCGCCGCCGTAGCGCCCGCCGCGGAACCCGCGCCCGCCGCAGCGCCCGCGCCTGCCGCTGAGCGCGAGCCCGCACCGGCAGTGCCGGCGACCGAGCCCGCACCTGCCGTCGTAGCGATCCCCCCGGTTCCGCCGATCCCCCCGCTCGCCGCCGTGCCGCCGGTCGCCGAGCCGGACCCGGTCTCCGCGCCGGTGTCCACGCCGGTCCCGATCGAGAGCAACGGCCAGCCCAAGAACGGGGAGTGACGGCCCCGGCCAACGGCCGAGGGCTGGTGGCTGACCGCTGAGTGCTGACCGCTGAGTGCCGAGCGTTGACTGCCGCCCCGTCCCGCTCATTGCCGTCATGACTCCCAATCATTAGATTGGGAGTCATGACGGCCTGGGGGGTCCTGCGCGACCGCGACGCGGGAAGGTATCTGGCCGGGGTGCTGGTCTCCGGCTTCGGCAGCTCGGCGATGATGCTGGCCGCCGGAATCTGGGTGAAGTCGCTGACCGGCTCCAGCAGCCTCGCCGCGCTGGTCGGCGTCTGCCTGTGGACCCCGACGCTGGCCGGCCCGCTGTTGGGCACCGTGGTCGACCGGGTGCGCCGCCGCCCGCTCCTGGTGCTGGTCAACGCCGCGATGGCCGCCCTGCTGCCGGTGCTGCTCGTGGTCCGTACGGCGGATCTGGTCTGGATCCTCTTCGCCGTGCTCGTTCTGTACGGGACGGCGTCGGTGCTCTGCGACGCGGCCGAGGCCGCCGTCGTCACCGCCACTGTCCCCGGCGAACTGCGCGGCGACTTCAACGGACTGCGGATGACCGCCAGCGAGGCGATGAAGCTCCTCGCCCCGCTCGCCGGCGCCGGCCTGTACGTCCGCTACGGCGGCGGTTCCGTCGCCGTGCTCGACGCCGTCACCTTCGCACTCGCCGCGGCCGTCTTCGCGACGGTCCGGGTGCGGGAGGAACCGCCCGCGCCCGCCACGACGGGCTGGCGCGAACAGACCGCCGAGGGCATCCGGTACCTGCGCCGGCACCCGCTGCTGCGCCGTCTGGTGGCCGTCGGTTCGATCGCCATGCTGCTCTCCGCGCTCGGCAGCTCCGCGATCTACGCGGTGGTCGACGCGGGCCTGCACCGTTCGCCCGCCTTCGTGGGCGTGTTGTACGCGGTGCAGGGTGCGGGCTCGGTCGTCGGGGGAGTGGTCGCGGGGGCATTGCTGCGACGGATGCCGGAACGGGTCTTCGCGGCCACCGGCATGCTGTTGTTCGCCCTCGGGGTCGCCGTACGCGCCACCCCGTGGGTCTCCGCCGCCCTGGTCGGCGGCGCGGCGATCGGAGTCGGGCTGCCGTGGGTGCTGATCGCGGCGCTGACCGCCGTCCAGCGGGAGACGCCCGCCGGACTGATCGGCCGGGTCGCGGCCACCGCGAGCACGCTCGTGTTCGCGCCCCCCGCGGTGGGCGGACTGGTGGGCGCCGGCCTCGTCGCGGTCGTCGACCACCGCCTGCTGCTCGCCGCCGTCGGTGCGGCGGGAGTGCTCGCCGCGGCGTACTGCCTGTTCAAGGTCCCGGCGGCGGAAGCGGACGAGGTGACCTCCGCTTCGGCGCGGGGTGGCCAATTCTTTACCGACGCGTAACTAGCCCCCTTTGCTACTGGCGCGTAAGTTGACGTGAACGTAACAACCTTGTGATCCGGATCACAGCGTGGGTGGAGTGAACAGGACTCCCCTGACCTGCGAGGAGATCACATGAGGCTGCCCTGGAAGCGCATGCTCACCGCGCTGGCTCTGGCGTGTGCGGTGACCGCCGCCCCGACCGCCGCCACCGCCGCAACCGCACATTCGGCCCCGTCCAGCGGATGGAACGACTTCTCGTGCCGCCCGTCCGCCGCGCACCCCCGGCCGGTCGTGCTCGTGCACGGAACGTTCGGCAACGGCACCGACAACTGGCTGGGGTTCGCCCCCTATCTGGTGGCCCGGGGCTACTGCGTCTTCTCCTTCGACTACGGCCAGCTGCCCGGCGTTCCGTTCTTCGACGGGCTCGGCCCGATCGCGGACTCCGCTCAGCAACTGGCGGACTTCACCGACCGGGTGCTGGCGGCCACCGGGGTGCCGAAGGCGGACCTGGTCGGGCACTCCCAGGGCGGCATGATGCCGCGCTACTACCTGAAGTTCCTCGGCGGCGCGTCGAAGGTGAACGCCCTCGTCGGCCTGGCGCCCGACAACCACGGAACCACCCTCGACGGGCTGGCCAACCTGCTCCCGTACTTCCCCGGAGCGGCCGACGCGATCCACTCGATCGTCCCCGGACTCGCCGACCAGGTGGCCGGATCGGCCTTCATGCAGACCCTCAACGCGGGCGGCGACACCGTCCCCGGGGTGCGCTACACCGTCATCGCGACCCGGTACGACGAGGTCGTCACGCCGTATGCGTCGCAGTTCCTGTCCGGGCCGAACGTCCACAATGTGCTGCTGCAGGATCTGTGTGCGGTGGACATCTCCGAGCACGTCACGATCGGTCTGACCGACCGGATCGCCTTCCATGAGGCGGCGAACGCCCTCGACCCGGCGCACGCCACCCGGACCACCTGCCTTTCCGTGCTCAGCTGACCCACGGCGGTGAGATGCGGGAGCCATCGGCGAGCACGGCCTCCAGGCCCACGCTGGTGGTGACCCACATCGTGGCCGGTTCCTCCGTGGGATTGCTGACGCCCAGGGAGGAGCCGGCGGGCGCGACGGCGGCGTCGCCCGGCGCCAGGGTGGACGCCTCGCCGTCGATGCTGATCCGCACCGTGCCGCTCAGGACGAGGAAGACCTCCTCGCGGGTGATGGTGTGGGCGGGCCCGACGGTGCCGCCGGGTATCTCACCGCGCCAGGCACACAGCTCCTTGCTGCCGTGCGCGGGCAGGATGTACGAGACGAAACGGAGGCCGTGCATCTCGTGGACGACGGCTTCGGCTGCGGTGACAACAGGCATGGTGTACCTCCATATAGTCAACTTACTTGAGCAAGTTGCTTGTCAATATAGTCAAGCAGCTTGCGCAGTGTGTCAAGCTGCTCCCGTGAACAACGCTGACGCCATGAGCCTGACCGCGACCCTGCTCGCCGCCGCCGGCGGTCTCACCGCCGTGATCCACGACGGTGTCGTCGCACGCGGTTTCGACGACCTCCGGCCCGCCCACGGCTTCGCCTTCGCCCGGCTGGCGCCGGTCGGCGCGACCGCCGCCGACCTGGCGGAACACCTCGGCGTCAGCCGCCAGGCGGCGAGCCAGATGGTCGAGGAACTCGTCGGCAAGGGCTATGTGGAGCGCCGCCCGCACCCGGACGACGCCCGCGCCCGTCTCGTCGTTCTCACCGACCGCGGCCGGGCCTGCACCCGCGCCGCGGAGGAGGCGGCCGCCGACGCCGTACGCCCCTGGGCCGCCCTCCTCGGCGAGCGCCGGCTGCAGGCCCTGCGGGACGACCTGGCCCGGCTGGCGCCGGGCGGCCCGATCCGCCCCAACTGGTAGCCGACCGCTGCGGGGTGCCCCGGACACAGCAGTGCCGCTGCCCGTGGGGAGGCAGCGGCACCGGATCAGGGGAGAGCGGTCGTCAGGAGCGGTGCCGTCCCGCCGCGGCGGCCCTGCGGCGAACGGTCGCGAGCAGCAACGAGGCCCCGGCCGCGAGCACCGCGGCCCCACCGATCGCGAGCGGCCCCGTACTGCTGGAGCCGCCGGTCTCGGCGAGGTTCGTGCCCTCGGCGGCCGTGGTGGGCGCGGCCGAGCCGTCCGCCTGCGGCGCGTTACCGCCCGTGGCGGGGGTGGTCGCCGCCGTGTGATCGTGGTGGACGGTGGACTTCGAGGCGCCCGCGGCTATCTGTGCCTCGGACGGCGCGGACGCGGCCGGCGCCGGCCCGGCGGTGGCCGGTGTGCTGTGCGTGGCGCTGTGCGACGGAGTGGCCGGCGTCGGTACCGAGCCGCCACTGTCCTTGCCGAAGACCACGTCCGAACAGGTGTAGAAGGCCTCGGGGCTGTCCGAGCGCTGCCAGACGCTGTAGATCAGATGCCGGCCGGTGCGCTGCGGCACCTTGCCCGAGAACACATAACTGCCGTCCTTGAGCGCCGGATCGGTGACCGACGCGAACGGCTTCGCCTCCAGGTCGGACCACTTCAGCGGCTTCGACGGGTCGTAGCCGTCCTTGGTGATGTACAGGTCGAAGGAACCCTTGTGCGGCGCGGTCGCCCGGTACGTGAAGGTGAACGAGCCACTGCTCATCGCCGTGGCGGGCCAGTCCGCCCGCGCCAGGTCGAGCCCCTTGTACTCCGCGTTGCCCGCGCTGCACAGCTTCCCGTCCGGCACCTTCGACCGGCTCCGCCCGCCCGCCTCGCCGTCCCGCACACCGTTCCAGTCGTAGAGCGCCTGCGTCCCGCCCGCCGCGACAGCGGCCTTGCACGCGGCCGACCGCGGATTCTCCGGACCCTCCGCGTAGCACGCGGACACCCGGCTGACCGGGTTCGACATCGAGCCGTGCGCGCTTGCGGGACCGGAGGCCAGCCCGGTCAGCACCAGCGGCCCGAAGCCCACGACAGCGACTGCGGCAGCCTTGCGACGTACGGTCATTCCGGGAGTCTCCTTCGACGGTGGCACGGGCCCAACGACCAGCACGCTAGCCCCGCCGAACCGTCAGAATCCCGCCGCCAACTGCGAAAACCCGATCTTTATGGGCGCGTTAAGGGGGCCCTGAGAGCTGATTAAGAACGCGGCCGGGTGATCGGCCGTGGCAGGGTGGCGGTATGACTGAAGCGAGCCGACGGCCTGCCGCGCTGCAACTGATCGAGGCCGCCGTCGACGCGGGGAGCTGGCGTCGGTGGGATGAGCCCGTCACCGTGCTGCCCGGGGCGGCGGAGTACCGGGTGGATGTGGAGAAGGCGCGGCTGCGGACCGGGCTTGATGAATCCGTCGTCACGGGGGAGGGACGGATCCGGGGGCGGCGGGTGGCGCTGATCGTGGGGGAGTTCGGGTTTCTCGGCGGGTCGATCGGGGTGGCGGCCGGGACCCGGCTGGTGACCGCGGTGGAGCGGGCGACGCGGGAGCGGCTGCCGCTGCTCGCGTCCCCGGCCTCCGGCGGCACGCGGATGCAGGAGGGGACCATCGCGTTCCTGCAGATGGTCAAGGTCGCGGCCGCCATCACCGATCACAAGGCGGCCGGGCTGCCGTATCTCGTGTACCTGCGGCATCCGACCACCGGCGGGGTGCTCGCGTCGTGGGGATCGCTCGGGCATGTCACGGCCGCGGAACCGGGGGCGCTGATCGGGTTTCTCGGTCCGCGGGTCCATGAGGCGCTGTACGGCGAGCCGTTCCCGGCCGGCGTCCAGGTCGCCGAGAACCTGCTGGCCAACGGTCTGGTCGACGCCGTGTTCCCGGCGGGAGAGCTGGCCGAGGTCGCGGCACGGGCGCTGGACGTGCTGTGCGGCGAGCCGGGTGAGGACGTGGACGCTGTTTCCGGTGCCGACCGGCGGGCGGGCACGGGTGTCGAGGTCTCCACCGCCGACTCGATCCGGCGCTCGCGCCGCCCGGACCGGCCCGGACTGCGGGCGCTGCTCGACGGGGCCGGGCGGGAGGTGACCCCGCTGAGCGGGACCGGCGCGGGGGAACGCGACCCCGGACTGCTGCTCGCGCTGGCCAGGTTCGGGCCGACACCGTGCGTCGTGCTCGGCCACGACCGGCGCCCGGACGAGGCCGGGCCCGCCCCGCTGGGCCCGGCCGGGCTGCGGGAGGCGCGGCGCGGTATGCGGATCGCGGCCGAACTCGACCTGCCGCTGCTCACCGTCATCGACACCGCGGGTGCGGCGCTCAGCCGGGAGGCGGAGGAGGGCGGCCTCGCGGGGGAGATCGCCCGCTGCCTCGCCGACCTCGTGACCCTCCGGGCCCCGACGCTCTGTCTGCTGCTCGGCCAGGGCGCCGGCGGTGGCGCCTTGGCCCTGCTGCCCGCCGACCGCGTCATCGCCGCCCGGCACGCCTGGCTCTCGCCGCTCCCGCCGGAAGGCGCGTCGGCGATCCTCTACCGGACGACGGACCGGGCGTTCGAGGTCGCGGAGCGGCAGGGCGTGAGTTCCGCCGATCTGCTCGCCAACCGGATCGTCGACACCATCGTCGAGGAGACCCCCGACGCGGCGGACGACCCCGGCGAGTTCCTCTCCCGCCTCGGTACTCTGCTCGGGGCCGAGCTGGCCGCCCTGCGGGCCCGTGACCGCGGTGAACGGCTGGCCGCCCGGCGGGCCAGATACCGCAACCTCGGGCTGCCGTCGTGAGGATCAGCCGCGAGGCTCACGCCCTAATGAGATAGTCCTTCTCTCTCGTTAGGGGCCGTAGGCTGGGGCCGGATCCGCGGCGGAGAGGGGAGATCCATGGAGCGTCAGCCGGCGTTGGAGCTGGTGAGCACCGTCCGGCACGACGGGGACGGCGGCGTCGCCGACGACCTCACCACCGTCGAGGGGACGACCCGCTGGATCCAGGAGCGGGCCGGCCTGCTCTCCGTGCACACCGCCGCCGGTGGGGAGTTCGCCGCGGACGAGGAGCTCAGAGACCGTATCGTCGCCCTCCGGCAGGCGGTACGGGCACTGTTCGCCCTGGCCGTGAGCCCCGCCCCGCCGAGCCGCGCCGACGCCGACCGCCTTCTGCCCGCCGACCAGGCCCTCGGCCGTCTCAACTCCGCCGCCGCGAGCGAACCGGTCGCCCCGCAGCTGGTCTGGTCCCGGGGTGAGGCTCCGGCCGTCCGGCTGCGGTCCACGGAAGGCGACCCCGGGGTGCGGATCGTCGCCGCTCTGGCCCGTGCCGCCATCGACTTCCTGGCGGGTCCGCAACGGGAACTGCTGCGCGCCTGCACGGCACCGCGCTGCGTGCGCTACTTCGTCAAGGGACACGGCCGGCAGGAATGGTGCGGGCCGGCGTGCGGCAACCGGGCCCGGGTCGCCCGGCACTATCAGCGCACGCGCACCGGGGCCGACGCGGAGCCGGACCGGAGCTGACGACCGACCCGCCCGGACGGACGCTCGCCGGACACGGCGTGGGCCGGGCCCGTTGTGCCAGGATCGCCGCCATGAGCCTGAGGATCACCGTCGCCGCCGACGCGGCCACCGCCCCCTTCGAGCAAGTGCGTGAGCAGATCGCCGATCAGGCGCGCACCGGCCGACTCCCCATCGGCCACAAGCTCCCGACCGTCCGGGGCCTCGCCGAGGAGCTGGGCCTCGCGGCCAACACGGTCGCCAAGGCCTACCGCGCCCTCGAAGCCGACGGTGTCGTCGAGACCCGCGGACGGAACGGCACCTTCGTCGCCGCCGCGGGCGACGCCGCCGAGCGCCAGGCCGCTGCCGCCGCCGCGGAGTTCGCACAGCGCGCCCACCGCCTCGGCCTGGACCGCGCGGCCGCCCTCGCCGCCGTCCAGGAAGCGCTGCGCGCCGCCTACGACGGATAGGTCACGTAGGACGGACAGGTCGCCTCCGACAGCTAGGCGCGCTCCGACAGCTAGGCGCGCTTCGACGGCTAGGCCCGCTTCGACAGCCAGGCCCGCTTCGACGGCTAGGCCCGCTTCGACAGCCAGGCCCGCTTCGACAGCCAGGCCCCCGCCGGTGGGCAGGTCCTCGCTCCGGGGCGCGCGCCGCACCTGCGACGTCCGCGACACCCGGCCGAACCCCCACCCGAACCCGGTACCGATCAGAGGTACAGACCGTCCGACGTCGGGGCCGGAGCCGGGATGGTGGAGCCGGCGCCGCGCCGCAGCGCGTACAGCTCGGCGAGGGTGGCGCCCTCGCGCCCGATGCCCTCGGTGGTGCCGAGCCAGGCGGCGGACTCGTCGCGGGTCAGCGGGCCGACCTCGATCCGCGACAGGCAGCGGCCCGGCCGGACGACGGCGGGGTGCAGCCGCTCCAGGTCCTCGTTGGTGGTGATGCCGACGAGCACGTTGCGGCCCTGGCCGAGCAGGCCGTCGGTCAGGTTGAGCAGCCGGGAGAGCGCCTGGCCGGTCTGGTGCTTGGCCTGACCGCGGATCAGTTCGTCGCAGTCCTCCAGGAGCAGCAGCCGCCAGCGGCCGCCGGCCGTGCCGTCGTCCTCGCCGATGGCGATGTCCATCAGATAGCCGACGTCGTTGAAGAGCCGCTCGGGGTCCAGGACACAGTCCACCTGGCACCAGTCGCGCCAGGAGCGGGCCAGGGTGCGGAGCGCCGAGGTCTTGCCGGTGCCGGGCGGGCCGTGCAGGAGCAGCAGCCGGCCGGTGATGTCGTCCTTGGTGAGCTTCATGAGGCCGTCCATGGCCTCGGCCACCGGGGCCGTGTAGTTGCCGCGGAGCTCTTCCCAGGTGGCGGCGGAGATCTGCCGGGTGGTGCGGTGCGGGCCGCGGCGCGGTGAGACGTACCAGAAGCCCATGTTCACGGTCTCGGGCTGGGGTTCGGGTTCGTCCTCGGCGTCCTCGACGGCCCGCGAGAGCACCTGCTCGGCCAGTTCGTCGGTGACGGCGGCGACCGTGACGTCCGCGCCGCGGTTCCAGCGGGAGATCAGGATCGTCCAGCCGTCGCCCTCGGCGAGCGTGGCGCTGCGGTCCTTGTCGCGGGCCTGGCGCAGCACGGCGGCGTCCGGCGGGATCAGCGTCAGGCCGGACTTGACGTTCTCCAGGGACGCGCCGCGGGAGTACGGCTGTTCACCGGAGGTGAAGCGCCCGAGAAAGAGCGCGTCGACGACGTCGGACGGTGAATCGCTGTCGTCCAGGCGCAGATGGACGGGAACCGCGCGGTGCGGCGGGCGCGGGGCGTGCCGGGCGTGTGCGGGGTCGGGCAGGCTCTGCGGCACAGGCCTCCTCGGGTCATGGGGCTTTGCGGACATGCGGCCCATGATCCGGCACCGGGGCCGAATCCGCCCAGTGCTTTTCCGGGCCGGAAATCCACCCCCGAACCGGGCCGGTGACGCCACCCGGAACGGCACCCGGAACGAGGCTCGGAACGACGCCCGGAACGAGGCTGGGAAGAGGTTTGGAAGAGGTTTGGACGGAGCCTGGTCGGCACGGAGTTGAGGCGTTACGGACGTTTCATATGATTGCAATGCACACGACAAAGATTCATGGTCAGGACACTTCCCCCCGTGGGTTACCGACGGGTACAACAGGTCTCGCAGAGATCCTGCCCAGGGAGGTTCCATGAGACTGTCCCGGTTGGCATCAGCCGTATCCGCGCTGATCCTCACCACTGGCCTCGCGCTCATCGGCGCGGCCCCCGCGCACGCCGCGGCGCCCTCGTACGCAGCCCTCGGAGACTCGTACTCCGCGGGCGTCGGCGCCGGCAGCTACGACAGCTCCAGCGGTGACTGCAAGCGCAGTACCAAGGCCTATCCGGCACTTTGGGCGGCGGCCCACGCCCCGTCCGCGTTCGCCTTCACCGCCTGCTCCGGTGCCCGTACCGGTGACGTCCTCAACAACCAGCTCGGGCCGCTCAACGCGTCCACCGGACTGGTGAGCATCAGCATCGGCGGCAATGACGCGGGCTTCTCCGACGTCATGACCACCTGTGTGCTCAACTCCGAGAGCACCTGTCTGGCCCGGATCGCGCAGGCCCGCACCTACGCGGACAACACCCTCCCCGGTCTCCTCGACAACGTATACAACGCGATCCACACCAAGGCCCCCAACGCCCATGTGGTCGTGGTCGGCTACCCGCACTTCTACAAGATCAACGGAAATTGCTGGGGCGGGCTCAGCGACACCTCCCGCGCCGCGATCAACGGCGCGGCCGACGAACTCGACACCGTGATGGCCAAGCGCGCCGCCAACCACGGCTTCGGCTTCGCCGATGTGCGCGGCACCTTCACCGGGCACGAACTCTGCTCGGGATCGCCCTGGCTGAACAGCCTCACGTTCCCGGTCGACGAGTCCTACCACCCGAAGGCGGCCGGCCAGTCCGGCGGCTACCTGCCCGCGTTCAGCTCCGCCGCCTGAATCGCCGCCTGAATCGCCGCCTGATTCACTGCCTGATTCACCGCCTGGTTCGCTGACCGATCCGTACCGTTCGTTCCGGCCGCCGCCGGCGTCGTGGTCGACGCCGGCGGATCCGGTCGGCAGTCCACCGTGAACGACACCGGGTCCGACCGGAACTCCTTCGGCGCCCCGACCTCCAGCACGATCCGGTCGGCGCTCCGCTTGCCCGCCTCGAACGACAACTCGGTGTGCTCGTACGTCCGCGACGTCGGGCCGCCCGCGGCGAACTCGGCGGTCTTCCACCCGGGGTCGGAGTCGCGGCCGCTGTCCGTCGTCCAGCGGAACACCACCGTCGCCGGAGTACGGTCCACTGTGATCGCCGCCGTGAACTCCGGTGCCCGGCCGGCCGGCGCCGGGCACGGCCCCGTGTAACTGTCCCGCCCGGCGGTCACCTTGATCGTGACCTTGACGACCGGAGCGCCGGACGACGAAGGGGACGCCGTGGTCGTCGTGACCGTCGGACTCGCCGTGGTGGTCGGGGGAGTGGTCGCGGTCGTGGACGTCCCCGTGCCGGTGGACGGGGTGCTGCTGCTCGTACTCGATCCGGTCCCGCCGGTGGACGCCTTGTCGTCCTCCGTCCCCTGGTCCAGCAGGGTCCAGGCCACCGCACCCGCCGCCAGGGCGAGCACCAGCGCCCCCGCCGCCAGCACCGTCGCGACCCGCCGGCGCCGCGTCGGATCCGGTTCGGCGCCGTAGGACGAGGGCCCCGGCCCGTACGGGGATCCGTATCCGGGGACGGTCGGCGGCGTCGGGCCGCCGGTCCCGCCGGTCCCGCCCGACGGCATCGGTCGCGGCATCGGTTGCGGCAGCGGCTTCGTCCGGGGCGAGGGGCCGGCGGCGGCCGGGGCATACCCGGTGGCCGGCGGCCCGGTGCGGCCGGCCGCCACGTCGTCCAGCATCCGCTGGGCCTCGCTCCCGCTGATCCGGTCCGCCGGGCGCTTGCGCAACAGCCCCTCCAGCACCGGACCCAGCGGTCCCGCCCGGCGGGGCTCGGGAAGCGGGTCGTTGACGGCCGCGCTCAGCGTGCTCAGCGCCGAATCGCGGCGGAACGGCGACGACCCCTCCACCGACCGGTAGATCAGCACTCCCAGGGACCACAGGTCCGACTCCGGCCCGGGGGCGTTCCCCATGCCCCGCTCGGGAGCCAGGTACTCCGGCGATCCGATCAGCTCGCCCGTGCGCGTCAGCGCCGAGGTGCCCTCGATCATCGCGATGCCGAAGTCCGTGAGGACGACCCGGCCGTCATTGGCGATCAGGACGTTGCCGGGCTTCACGTCCCGGTGCAGCACTCCCGCGGTGTGCGCCGCGCGCAGGCCGGCCAGGACGTGTGCGCCGATGTCCGCCGCCCGCCGCGGCGTCATCGGGCCGTCCGCGTCGAGGACGTCGGCGAGGGTCAGCCCCCGGACGAGCTCCATGACGATCCACGGCGCGCCGCCGGCCACCGCCACGTCGTACACGGTGATCACGTTCGGGTGGATGATCCGGGCCGCGGCCCGGCCCTCCTGCTCGAGGCGGGCGTACAGCTGCCGCACCTCGCCCTCGTCGAGGCCGGCGGGCGCCCGCACCTCCTTGACCGCGACCTCCCGGCCGAGCAGTTCGTCGCGGGCCCGCCACACGACGCCCATGCCGCCGCGGCCGAGCTCGCCGATCAGCCGGTAGCGGTCCGCGAGCACCCGCTCACCGCCCGTGCCTTCGCTCATGTGCGAACCCCCGCCCGTAACCGGAGTGATTCGGAGGAAATCTACCTCAACGACGCATGGTTGAAGCCGGTCCCGGCGATGTCGACGAGAGCGGCCGGGGGTAGGCTCAGGTTGTCGGGTGGCGGCCAACTGCCTTGCGTGCGGCGGTAATTCGCTGTTCAGTCGTCAACACCCAGGACGGGAAGGTGAATCCGGGGCCTGGGATGCGCAGGTGACGCGTCGGGGCGATAGGGTTACCCTGCCCGGGCCGGGTGCCCTCGTACGGGTGGGGAGTGTCATGGAACAAATAGCTATGCGAAGCAGGCCGAGAGTGCCTGCCATCAACTGCGGAAGCAGCACGACCAGCACACGTCTGGACCGTCATCTCGCGATACTGGGCGGCCCTGCCGTACCGCACCGCGAGAGCGCGGAGGCGACGTTGCTGATGCGGGAGCTGACATCGCGGGATTCGGCGCGCACCAAGGCGAGCCGCAGTGCACGGGTGTCGCTGTTCGCGCCTCTGCGGCGCCTGCGGCGCTCGCTGTTCGGCAGCCGCGGCTGATCCCACCTTCCGGCGGTCACACCGTCCCGGCACAGCGCTGCGGCCAGCGGCGTTGCGGTGTGCTCGCCGTGAACGGCAGGAGCTCTACGCGCGTCCAAGTGCGCCCACGTGCGTTCGGACACCTGTGGCGACCACCCGCGCCGTCCGAACGTGCCACCGTGCGAGCCGACCTGTGCGCCTCGGCCCACGGCCCACGGTTCACGGTTCACAGCAACGCGAACTGACCGTCCGGCCCTTCCTCGTGATGGTCCAGCACCGAGGCGGGGCGCCGTGCTCCCGAGGGAGCGGGCAGCACCCCCGCGAGGCGCAGCGCGTCGGCGGAGATCCCCGCCGCGCGCGCCCGCCGCGACCCCGGTTCCGCCGCCAGCCGCTCCGCCAGCTTCCGCCGCTCCGGCCGGAGGGCCGCCAGCAGCGTGAGCACGGTGACGAGTTCGAGCAGCTCCGTGGTCGTCTCCCGGGTCCAGCGCGCGGGGCGGAGCGCCTCCAGCGTCCCCGGGGCCGCGGCGGCCGTCCGGCGCTCGTACCAGGCCTCCAGCACCCGCACCCCGCCCGCGTGGAACTCCCAGGCGGCGGCCGGCACCGGTGAGACCAGCCCGTCCCCGATCCGCAGCGCCTCCTCCTCCGGGTCGTACGCCAGCTCCCCGGCCCGTGGCACGGCGGGCAGCGGCGCGCGTACGTACGGGCGCCGGCCGCCGGGCAGCCGGGGATGGCCGCCGGGCCGGCCCACGGCGGGATCCGCGCAGCGCTCGCCCCGGGTGTGCAGCCAGATCGAGGTCCGGCCCAGCTCGACGGCCGCGAGCCAGAGTTCCGGGTCGCGGGTGAGCGGCACCACGACACCGTCCCGCTGGTCCCGGGCGGGGAGGCCCGCGACGGTGATCCAGGCGAGGAGGTCCTCGGCGCTCACCGGCAGACCGAGGAGCTCACCGAGCAGCTCGGTCAGGCCGGGCGCGAGGTTGGGGTCCTGCCCGCCGGGCCGCCGGTACAGCGGCCGGATCCGGCCCTGCTTCCCGGCGGGGGACCGGCCGTCGGGCAGCACGGCGCCGAACGACAGTGCGGGGCCGGGGACGTTCGGGAGCCGGGCCTGCTCCACGGCGAAGATCTGCCGCTCGTCGGCGACCCGCCACAGCTCGGGGCGGGCGGCGTCGATGAGCCGGTGGTCGGGGATCAGCCACTGCAGGTCGAAGGCGCCGTGCAGGACCCGGACCGGGTCGGGGCACGGCCCGCTCTCGCGGGCGAGCCGGGTGGTGGCGGCGGACCGCCCCTCCCGTCCCGGGACGGCGAGCTGGGGTGCCGGGGTGTGCAGTCCGCGGGCCCGGCTCGGACGCAGCAGCCGCTCACGTTCCGCGTCGTTCGGCGCCGCCAGCAGCGCGTCCCAGCGGGCCCGCAGCGCCTTCGCGTCGGGCGCCACCGCCCAGGACCGCCCGTACAGCAGCGGCGGCACGGACCACGGCATCAGATCGGCGAGCACGGGAGCGCCATGGCCCGCCCCGGAGTTGGAGCCGGCAGCTCGTGGCGGCGTCACGTCACGGGCCTCCCCAGCGCCTGGATTCGCGGATGCGCTTCCCACCGTCGGCATCGTACTGAGCCGCGGTCGCGGCCGCACCGCCACCCGGGAAGCGCGACCTGTACGGATTGTCACCGAAAGCAAAGCGGCGGGCGCCCGCTGTCAGCGCGCCTCCATCGTCACGGTGAACGAGAACCGGTCCCCCCGGTAGTGGATCCGCACCACGTCCACCGCGCGGCCCGACTCGTCGTACGTCACCCCGGTGTAGTGCAGGATCGGGCTGAGCAGCGGGACCTGGAGCAGCCGGGCGGTCTCCGGATCCGCCAGCCGGGCCTCCACCGTGTCGGTGATCCGGCTGATCCGCACGCCGAGCGCGTCCCGCAGGACCTTCGTCATCGGCCACCGTTCGAGGTCGGCCAGATCGATGCGCTCGGCGAGTTCCGGACGGACGAAGTTCTCCGCCCAGTTGGTCGGCTCGCCGCTCGCCTCGCAGCGCAGCCGCCGGAAGAAGGCCGCCTCCGCCAGGTCGGGGAGGTGCTCGGCGGCCCAGGACGGCACCGGCGCGGTCCCGTGCCCGAGCACCGCGGTGTGCTCACCCGACTGCTGGGCCACGATCGCGTCGACCGAACCCAGCAGCCGGACCGGCGCGCCGCGCAGCGCGGTCGGCTCGATGAAGGTGCCGCGCCGCCGGTGCCGGCTGATCAACCCCTCCGTCTCCAGCTCCTTGAGGGCCTGGCGCATCGTCAGCACGCTCACGCCGTAGTGGCCGGCCAGGTCGTCCTCGGTCGGCAGCCGCAGCGGGGCGTCCGGGCGGCGGCCCAGTATCGAGGCGCGCAGCGACTGCGAGACCTGGTACCACAGCGGCAGTTTGCGGTTGAGGACGATCGAGTCCGGGGCGAAGGCGGTCATGAGGTGGGGAAGTGCCGCTCAAGGCCCTTCCACACCTCGTCGTAACCCTCCTGCCGGTGATCGGCGGCGAGTGCGCCGCTGGTCGGTACGACGGGCCAGCGGGTCTCGAACATGAACGCCAGTCCGTCGTCGACCTTCTGCGGCTTCAGCTCGGCGGCGCTGGCCTTGTCGAAGGTGGCGCGGTCCGGGCCGTGCGCCGACATCATGTTGTGCAGCGAGGCGCCGCCCGGGACGAACCCCTCGGCCTTCGCGTCGTACGCGCCCTCGATCAGCCCCATGAACTCGCTCATGACATTGCGGTGGAAGTACGGCGGGCGGAAGGTGTCCTCGCCGACCAGCCAGCGCGGCGCGAAGACCACGAAGTCGGCGTTGGCCAGCCCGGGGGTGTCGGAGGGGGCGGTCAGCACGGTGAAGATCGACGGGTCCGGGTGGTCGTAGCTCAGCGACCCCAGGACGTTGAAGCGCCGCAGGTCGTAGACGTACGGGACGAGGTTGCCGTGCCAGCCGACGACGTCGAGCGGCGAGTGGTCGTAGGTCGCGGCCCAGAGGTTGCCGCCGAACTTGTTGATCACCTCGACCGGTTCCTCGCGGTCCTCGAAGGCGGCGACCGGTGCCAGGAAGTCCCGCGCGTTGGCCAGCCCGTTCGCACCGATCGGGCCGAGGTCGGGGAGCCGGAACGCCTGCCCGTAGTTCTCGCAGACATAGCCGCGGGCCGTGGGATCCAGCAGCTCCACCCGGAAGCGCATCCCACGCGGGATCAGCGCCACCTCGCCGGGGCCGGCCTGGAGCAGGCCCAGCTCGGTGCGGAGCAGCAGGGTGCCGTGCTCGGGCACGATCAGGAACTCGCCGTCGGAGGACGAGAAGACCCGGTCCGTCATCGACGTGTTGGCCGCGTACCAGTGGATGCCGATGCCCTCGCGGCGCAGCACGTCACCGTTGCCGCCGACGGAGACCAGGCCCTGGACGAAGTCCGTGGGGACGTCCGGCAGCGCGGGCGCGCTCCAGCGCAGCCGGTTGGGGTCCGGCTCGACGTCCAGGAACGGCGCGCTGCGCAGCGCCCCGTTGTCGATCCGGTGGAACGGCGGGTGCACGGCCGAGGGGCGGATCCGGTACAGCCAGCTGCGGCGGTTCTGGTGCCGGGGCTCGGTGAACGCGGTGCCGCTGAGCTGCTCCGCGTACAGCCCGAGCGGGGCGCGCTGCGGAGAGTTCCGGCCGATCGGCAGTGCGCCGGGCACCGCCTCGCTGACGTGCTCGTTCCCGAAACCGGGGGAGTACGTGAGGTCCGTGTCGTGCGTGCTGCCCATCGTGCGCTCCCGGTGCCGTCGTCCCATTCCTATGGTCGACCATAGGAATGGGACGGGCAAGCCGTCAATGACCTTGGACCCCGCCGCCGCTAGGCTGGCCTGAAAAGGAGGGTGTGCCGTGACCGGCCAAGGGCTCCGCCGAACCCCGGTGCAGCAGCGCAGCACCGAACGCCTCAGCCGCATCCTCGACGCCTGCGCCCAGCTGCTGGACGAGGCCGGGTACGAGAGCCTCAGCACCCGCGCGGTCGCCGTCCGCGCCGGCGTCCCCATCGGCTCCGTCTACCGCTTCTTCTCCAACAAGCGCGCGATGGCCGACGCCCTGGCGCAGCGCAATCTCGACCGGTACCTGGACCACGTCACGGCCCGCCTCGCGGAACCGGCGGCGACGCCGCTGTCGCTCGAGGTCGCCGTCGAGGTGGTCGTGGACGAGTACATCGCGATGAAGGGCGCCACCCCCGGCTTCGAGCTCGTCGACTTCGGCATCCCCGGCGAATCCGAGCCCAACCGCCACGTCGCCGACCGGCTGCTGGAACTGCTCGCCGGGCGGCTGGGCCTCGACCCGGCGGACGCGTACGCCCGGCTCACCTTCGTGATCAGCGTGGAGGCCGCCGACGCCCTGCTCCAGCTGGCCTTCCGTACCGATGCGGCGGGGGATCCGGCCGTGATCGCCGAGACGAAACGGATGCTGCGCGCCTATCTCGCGCGGTAGGGCGGGTCCGCTCTCGCGCGGTAGGAGCGGTAGGGGCGGTAGGCCGGGCCCCCGGGGTCGGCTGATTGGGGCCGTCCTGGGGGTTCCCACATGCATACCGGTCGGTATGCTCGCCTGTACGTGCGCTGCCGTCGTCCCAGGAGAGCCCGATGACCCGTACCGCCCTGCGTATCTGCCCGCTGTGCGAGGCCACCTGCGGTCTGACGCTCACCCTCGACGACGACACGGTCACGAGCGCCCGCGGCGACCGCGACGACGTGTTCAGCGCCGGCTTCATCTGCCCCAAGGGCGCGACCTTCGGCGCCCTCGACGCCGACCCCGACCGGCTGAGCCGCCCCCTGGTGCGCCGGGACGGCCGGCTCGTCGAGACCGGCTGGGCGGAGGCGTTCGCCGCCGTCGCCGCGGGACTCGGCGCGGTCACCGCCGCGCATGGACCGGACGCCGTCGGCGTCGTCCTCGGCAACCCCAACGTCCACACCGTCGCGGGCGGCCTCTACCCCGCGCAGATCGTCGGCGCGCTGCGCAGCCGCAACATCTTCTCCGCCAGCACCCTGGACCAGATGCCCAAGCACGTCGCGTGCGGCTATCTCTTCGGCGACCCGAACGCGATCCCGGTCCCCGACCTGGACCGTACCGACCATCTGCTCATCATCGGCGCGAACCCGCTGGTCTCCAACGGCAGTCTGGCCACCGCCGCCGACTTCCCCGGCAAGCTCAAGGCGCTGCGGCGGCGCGGCGGACGGATCACCGTCATCGACCCCAAGCGCACCCGCACCGCTGAGGCCGCCGACCGGCACGTCTCGCTGCGGCCGGGCACCGACGCGGCGCTGCTCTTCGCCGTCGTGCAGGTGCTGTTCGCCGAGGACCTCACCGATCTCGGCGCGCTCGCGGACCACGTGACCGGTGTGGAGGAGGTGCGCGCGCTCGCCGCCGCCTTCACCCCCGAGGCCGTCGAGGGCGTGTGCGAGGTGCCGGCCACCGAGATCCGCGCCCTCGCCTGCGAACTGGCCGCCGCGCCCAGCGCCGCCGTCTACGGGCGGCTCGGCAGCACCGCCGTCGAGTTCGGCACCCTGTGCAGCTGGCTCGTGGACGTGCTCAACGTGCTGACCGGCAACCTCGACCGGCCCGGCGGCGCCATGTTCCCGCTCTCCCCGACCGCCCGGGCACCCCGGCCCGCCGCGCCCGGCAAGGGCTTCACCGTCGGTCGCTGGCACAGCCGGGTCTCCGGCCACCCCGAGGTGAAGAGCGAACTCCCCAGCGCCGCCCTCGCCGAGGAGATCGACACCCCCGGCGAAGGCCGCGTCCGGGCCGTCATCGCCCTCGCCGCCAACCCGGTGCTCTCCGCGCCCGACGGCCACCGCCTCGACCGGGCGCTGGCCGGGCTGGACTTCATGGTCAGCGTCGACCCGTACCTCAACGAGACCTCCCGGCACGCCCATGTCGTCCTGCCGCCGCCCCGGCCGACGCAGAGCGCGCACTACGACTTCGCCTTCTCCACGCTCGCCGTCCGCAACACCGTGCGCTACAGCCGCCCGGCCGTGGAACTGGCGGACGGCCGCCCCGGCGAGCCCGAGATCTACGCCCGGCTCGTCCAGATCCTGTCCGGCGCGGCGCCGGACGCGGACCCGGCCGCCGTGGACGAACAGGCCATCGCCCGGCTGCTCGCCCGTGCCACCGCCGACCCGCTCTCGCCGCTGCACGGCGGCGACCCGGCCGAGCTGGCGGCCCGGCTCGGCGGCAGGACCGGATACGAGCGGCGGCTCGACCTCATGCTCCGCCTCGGCCCGTACGGCCTCACCCTCGACAAGGTCCTCGCCCAGCCGCACGGCATCGACCTCGGCCCGCTCGCCCCCCGCATCCCCGAGGTCCTCCGCACGCCGTCGGGCCGGATCGAACTCGCGCCGGCGCCGATCGCCGCCGACGTGCCGCGGCTGCTGCGCAGCCTGACCGAACGGGCCGCGGGGCCCGTCCTCATCGGCCGCCGCCACCTGCGCTCCAACAACAGCTGGATGCACAACCTGCCCGCGCTCTCCGGCGGCACCAACCTGTGCACCCTGCAGGTCCACCCCGAGGACGCGGCCCGGTTCGGACTCACCGACGGGGCGACCGCCCTGGTCAAGGGCGACGGCGGCGAGATCGAGGCACCGGTCGAGATCACCGACGCCGTACGCCCCGGCGTCGTCAGCCTGCCGCACGGCTGGGGCCACGACCGCGGCGGCACCCGGCTCAGCACCGCCGGACTGCACCCCGGCGTCAACGTCAACCAACTCCTGGACGGCAGCCGCCTCGACCCGCTGTCGGGCACGGCCGTCCTCAACGGCTTCCCGGTGCAGGTCTCGGCGCTGCCGGATCTGCCGGGTCTGCGGGGTTTGCCGGCAAGCGGCTGATCGGGTCCGGCAGGGCGGCGCGCGGGCGTGGGTCCGCGCGTGAGCCAGAGCGCGCGTGAGCCAGAGCACGGAGGGGCCTCTGGCGTGCGAAAACTAACGGCGCTAGTTTGGGTGGGTCAGGCAGACCCGCCCCCTACCGGGAGGACGACGACGTGAAGGCTCACGACGGCATGTACATCGACGGGGCCTGGCGCCCCGCCGCCGGGCACGAGTCGATCGAGGTGGTCAATCCGGCGGACGAGCAGGTCATCGGATCCGTGCCGGCCGGCACCCCGCAGGACGTCGACGCCGCCGTGCGGGCCGCGCGCGCAGCGCTCCCCGCGTGGGCCGCGACCGCCCCCGCCGCCCGCGCCGCCCTCATCGGCGCACTGCGCGAACGGCTGGCCGCCCGCCGCGAGGAGATCGCCGGGACGATCAGCGCCGAACTCGGCGCCCCGCTCGGCTTCGCCGCCGCCGTCCACACCGACCTGCCGATCGCCGTCGCCGGTTCGTACGCGCAACTCGCCGCGTCGTACGCCTTCGAGGAGAAGGTCGGCAACTCCACCGTGCTGCAGGAGCCGGTGGGCGTCGTCGGCGCCATCACGCCCTGGAACTACCCGCTGCACCAGATCGTCGCCAAGGTCGCCCCCGCGCTCGCCGCCGGCTGCACGATCGTCCTCAAGCCCGCCGAGGACACCCCGCTCACCGCGCAGCTCTTCGCCGAGGCCGTCGACGAGGCGGGCATCCCGGCCGGGGTGTTCAACCTCGTCACCGGCCTCGGCCCGGTCGCCGGCCAGGCGCTGGCCGCCCACGACGGCGTGGACCTCGTCTCGTTCACCGGTTCCACCGCCGTCGGCAAGCAGATCGGCGCCACCGCGGGCGGCGCCGTGAAGCGCGTCGCCCTCGAACTCGGCGGCAAGTCCGCCAACGTCATCCTGCCGAGCGCCGACCTCGCCAAGGCGGTCAACGTGGGGCTCGGCAACGTCTTCGCCAACTCCGGCCAGACCTGCAGCGCCTGGACGCGCATGCTCGTCGACGCCGACCGCTACGACGAGGCCGTGCAGATCGCCACGGCCGCCGCCGCCAAGTACGTGCCGGGGGACCGGCTCGGGCCGGTCGTCAACGCCAAGCAGCGCGACCGGGTCCGCGGCTACATCCGGCGCGGCATCGAGGAGGGCGCCAGGGTCGTCGCGGGCGGCCCCGACGCCCCCGAGGGGTTCGGGAACGGCTACTACATCCGGCCGACCGTCTTCGCCGACGTCACCCCGGACATGACCATCGCCCAGGAGGAGATCTTCGGCCCGGTCGTCGCGATCCTGAAGTACCAGGACGAGGACGACGCTCTGCGCATCGCCAACGGCACCGTCTACGGTCTCGCGGGCGCGGTCTGGGCGGCCGAGGAGTCCGAAGCCGTGGCCTTCGCCCGCCGGATGGACACCGGGCAGGTCGACATCAACGGCGGCCGGTTCAACCCGCTGGCGCCGTTCGGCGGGTACAAGCAGTCGGGTGTCGGGCGGGAACTGGGCGCCCATGGGCTGGCGGAGTATCTGCAGACGAAGTCGCTGCAGTTCTGACGTGTCCGCGCGGCGGGCGCGTCCCCCCGTCGGGCCCCGTCCCCGCGTCGGGCCCCGTCCCCGCGTCGGGCTCCCCCGTCCGCGCGACGGGCGCCCGTCCCCGCGTCGGGCCCCGGTCGCTTTCCGGTGATCCGCAGTGATTGAGTACCGTGCTTCCGGCTGCCCGAATGTCGTCAGAGCCGGGTGACATGAGCCGTCCCAGAAGAGAGTCCGAGAGGAACCCCGTGGTCCGCGCCGCCGTCCTTCCCGCCGTCAGCCAGCCCCTGATCGTCACCGAGATCGAGATCCCGGCACCGGGCCCGGGCCAGGTCCGGGTGCGCCTCGCCGCCGCGGGCGTCTGCCACTCCGACCTGTCGCTGTCCAACGGGACGCTGCGCCAGCCCGTCCCGGCCGTCCTCGGGCACGAGGGCGCCGGGACCGTCATCGAGGTCGGTGAGGGGGTCACGGCGGTCGCGCCGGGCGACCGCGTCGTCCTCAACTGGGCGCCTTCCTGCGGCGCCTGCCACTTCTGCGCCCTGGACGAGCCGTGGCTCTGCGCCAACGCCGGCGCGGCCGCCACCGTCCCGTACGCGAAGCTCTCCGCCGACGGGAGCGAGCTGTACCCCGGCCTCGGCACCGCCGTCTTCGCCGAGGAGACGGTCGTCCCCGAGAACGCGATCCTGCCGCTGCCGGACGGGATCCCGCTCACCGACGCCGCCCTGCTCGGCTGCGCGGTCCTCACCGGCTACGGCGCTGTGCACCACGCGGCACGGGTCCGCGCCGGTGAGTCGGTCGCCGTCTTCGGGGTCGGGGGCGTCGGGCTGTCCGTGCTGCAGTCGGCACGTATCGCGGGCGCGGGGGCGGTGATCGCGGTCGATGTCTCGGCCGCGAAGGAGGAGCTGGCGCGGGCGGCGGGCGCCACGGAGTTCGTGCTGGCCTCCACCGACTCCTCCGGCGCCTCTGACACCGCGAAGCGGATCCGCAAGCTGACCGGTGGGTACGGCGCGGACGTCGCCATCGAGTGCGTCGGCCGCGCCGACACCATCCGTACGGCCTGGTCCGCGACCCGCCGGGGTGGGCGGACGACGGTCGTCGGCATCGGCGGTCAGGACCAGCAGGTCACGTTCTCCGCGCTGGAGTTGTTCTACTTCGGCCGCACCCTTTCCGGCTGTGTCTACGGCAACAGCGACCCGGCCAGGGACCTGCCGGTGCTGGCGGAACACATCCGGGCGGGGCGGCTGGACCTGGGCGCGATGGTGACGGAACGCATCGCGCTGGACGGAATCCCGGCGGCGTTCGAGGCTATGACGGCTGGGCGGGGTGGCCGGGCTCTGGTCGTTTTTGACTGATCGTGCGTCGTGGCGGCGGGGGCCGGGCCCTCCGGGGTGGGGGTCCGAAATCGTATATTTACGTGCCTGGCGGCCCACAAATACACGGCAGCATTTCGGACCCCCACCCCTGCGGCCCCGTCCCCCTCGCGTTCCCGACTGCCCTACTCGACGTGGGCCAGCCAGCTGCGGTAGACCGTGGTGAACGGCTCGGCGCCGTCACCTACTTGCCGCATGAGCCACTGCGCCGCTGCGGCGGCCTGCTCGATGACGTCGGCCGGATATCCGTAGCGCACCTGGTGTTCGGCGAACTCGTCCTCGTCCACCAGTAGCGGTGTCGGCTTGCCGCGCTTGCGGATCACGTCCAGGTCGAGGTCGACCATGGTGACCAGGGACGCGGACCGCCACTCGGGTGGGGTGGTGATGTCGCAGTAGATCTCGGTGGAGCGGGGCGCCGCGTTGAAGGCCGCCGTCCACCACCCCTGCCGGGGGAAGAGGAGCACCTGCGCCTCCGGGCAGGGGACCTCAGGGCCGTGGCCCTTGCGCATCACGCTGTCGGCGGGTGCCCCGAGCCAGACGCCGTGCTCGTCCTCGCCCAGCCGGTGCACGGCCATGTTCCAGTGCAGCGACCCGTCGTACTTCCGGTACTCCACCCGCACGTCATCAGACATGCGGGGCATCGTAACCGCCGTCGTCGTACTGGATGGAGAGCCCGTCGACCAGGGCCCGCAGCCCCGTCTCGAACGCTCCCTCGTCGACCTGCTGCTGATGCTCCGCCAGCAGATGCGCGCTGCCCAGGTGCGGGTAGTCGGCGGGGTCGTACGCGCCCGCGTCGTCGACGAAGCCGCGGGCGAAGGAGCCGAGGGCCGAGCCGGCCACGAAGTAGCGCATCAGCGCGCCGATCCGGGTCGCGTGTGCGGGGGGCCAGCCGGCGTCGACCATGCCGCCGAAGACGGCGTCGGCCATGCGCAGCCCGGCCGGCCGGCGGCCGGGGCCCTGGGCGAGGAACGGCACGATGTTGGGGTGCGCGGTCAGTGCCGCGCGGTAGGAGCGGCCCCATTCCAGGAGCGCCGTCCGCCAGTCCGGGCTGCCCTGGAACATCGACAGATCGACCTGGGAGACGACCGTGTCGGCCACCGCGTCCAGGATGTCGTCCTTGACCTTGAAGTGGTTGTAGAGGGACGGCCCGCTGACCCCGAGTACGGCGGCGAGCCGCCGGGTCGAGAGCGCCTGCAGACCTTCCGCGTCCACGAGTGTGAGCGCCGCGGCGACGATGAGTTCGCGGTTCAGGAGGGGCTTGCGAGGGCGGGCCATGCCACGCATAGTAGGGCCTGCGGAGTAGAAACTAGCGGTGCTAATTTATGGGAGGTGCCCCCCGTGGACCTTGCGCTCTCGCAGGAGCAGACCGCCGTCCGGCAGCTCGCCAGGGACTTCACCGAACGCGAGATCACGCCGCATGTGGTGGCGTGGGACCGTGCCGAGAGTGTGGACCGGGGCATCGTCAAGAAGCTCGGCGCGCTCGGGTTCCTCGGGCTCACGATCGACGAGGAGTACGGCGGCTCGGGCGGCGACCATCTCGCGTACTGCCTCGTCACCGAGGAGCTGGGGCGTGGCGATTCCGCCGTGCGCGGCATCGTCTCGGTGTCGCTGGGGCTGGTCGCCAAGTCGATCGCGTACTGGGGGAGCGAGGAGCAGAAGCGCGCGTGGCTGCCGCGGCTCACCTCCGGTGAGGCGGTCGGCTGCTTCGGGCTGACCGAGCCCGGTACCGGTTCGGACGCCGCGAACCTGACGACGCGGGCGGTGCGCGACGGCGACTCGTACGTCATCACCGGCTCGAAGATGTTCATCACCAACGGCACCTGGGCCGATGTCGTGCTGCTCTTCGCGCGCACCGGCGACCCGGTGGCGGCGCTGGGCCACAAGGGCGTCAGCGCCTTCCTGGTGCCGACCGACACCCCGGGGCTGACCCGCACGGAGATCCACGGCAAGCTCGGGCTGCGCGGCCAGGCCACCGCCGAGCTGGTGCTCGACGGTGTCCGCGTACCGGCCTCCGCCATGATCGCGCCCGAGGGCAAGGGGTTCTCGGTGGCGATGTCCGCCCTGGCCAAGGGCCGGATGTCGGTCGCGGCGGGCTGTGTCGGCATCGCCCAGGCGTGCCTGGACGCGGCCGTGGCGTACGCGGGGGAGCGCGAGCAGTTCGGCAAGCCGATCGCCCACCACCAGCTGGTGCAGGAGCTGATATCCGACATCGCGGTGGACGTGGACGCCGCCCGGCTGCTCACCTGGCGGGTCGCCGATCACATCGACCGCGGGCTGCCCTTCGCGACCGAGTCCTCGGTGGCGAAGCTCTACGCGAGCGAGGCCGCGGTGCGCGCCGCCAACAACGCGCTGCAGGTGTTCGGCGGGTACGGGTACATCGACGAGTACCCGGCGGGGAAGCTGCTGCGGGACGCGCGCGTCATGACGTTGTACGAGGGCACCAGCCAGATCCACAAGCTGCTCATCGGGCGCGCCCTGACCGGGGTCTCCGCGTTCTGAGCGCGCAATGGTCCGATTGACCGACCGGCCGGTATCTAAGCGCTTGCTCACCTTGGCTGTAAGGTGTCGGCCATGGATGTGGAGGCAGGAACGACCGACGCGTGGAGCGACGTCACCCCCGATGCGGCCCGTCGGCTGGTGATCGCCGCGGTCGAGGCGTTCGCCGAGCGCGGGTATCACGCGACGACGACCCGGGACATCGCCGGGCGCGCCGGAATGAGCCCCGCGGCGCTCTACATCCACTACAAGACCAAGGAAGAGCTGCTCTACCAGATCAGCCGGGTCGGCCATCTGCGCTCCGTCGGGCTGCTCGAAGAGGCCGCCAATGGTCCCGGCGCGCCGGGCGAGCGGCTCGCCGTCGCCGTGCGGGCCTTCGTCAGCTGGCACGCGGAGCGGCACACCACCGCGCGCGTCGTGCAGTACGAGCTGGGGGCCCTCGCCGAGGACCACTACACCGAGATCGTCGCGCTGCGCCGCAAGTCGGAGCGCGCGGTCCGCTCGATCATCGAGGACGGCGTACGGACCGGCGAGTTCGACGTGCCGGACGTCGCCGGCACGGCGCTCGCCATCCTGTCGCTGTGCATCGACGTCGCCCGCTGGTTCAACCCCGACGGACGCCGTACGCCCGACGACGTCGGCGTGCTCTACGCCGACCTCGTCGGGCGCATGGTCGGCCCGCGACAGCCCGTGCCGTAGCGGCTCACGGGGTGCCGTAACCGTTCACGGCGTGCCGTACCGCTCACGGCGTGCCGTGGCCGATCAAAGGTAGAAGCGGGCCACGGTCTCCGCGACGCACACCGGCTTGTCGCCGCCCTCGCGCTCGATCGTCACCTTGGTGACGAGCTGGACGCCGCCGCCGACCTCGGTGACCTCCGCGATCTGCGCGGTCGCCCGCAGCCGGGAACCGACTGGGACGGGCGCCGGGAAGCGGACCTTGTTGACGCCGTAGTTGACGCCCATCTTCACGCCCTCGACCCGGAAGAGGTCGGGGGTGAGCGACGGGATCAGCGACAGCGTCAGATAGCCGTGCGCGATGGTGGTGCCGAACGGTCCCTGCGCGGCCTTCTCCGGGTCGACGTGGATCCACTGGTGGTCGCCGGTGGCCTCCGCGAACAGATCGATCCGCTTCTGGTCGATCTCCAGCCAGCCGGTCGGACCGAACTGCTCGCCGACCGCCGCCCGGAGATCGTCCAGCGAAGCGAAGATCCTGGCCTGCGACATCTGATGCCTCCTGTGCCCAACTGTCCGACGGGTTACTAAGCGCTTGCTCAGCATGGTTCCGCGCGTCGGCCGTGTCAACGCCCGGACGGCGGGCACAGGAGGGTTCAGCGTTCCCTGACGGGTCCGCTCACCACATCGAGGGCCGCCGGTGCGCCCACGGCCGGGCCGCCTCGAGCTGCGCCGACAGCGCGATGAGGGTGGCCTCGTCCCCGTACCGGCCGCCGAACATCACGCCGATCGGCAGACCGGCCGGCGTCCAGTGCAGCGGCACGCTCACCGCCGGCTGGCCGGTGGCGTTGTAGAGCGGGGTGAACGGCGTGAAGGCCGCCAGGCCGGCGAACTCCGCCTCCGGGTCGGCGTCGTTGCGCAGCCCGCCCACCGGGGCGGGCGGCTGGGCCAGCGTCGGGGTCAGGATGACGTCGTACGAGGACAGCAGCGCGTCCGCGATCAGCTGTCCCAGCGCGCGGAACGCGTACAGCGACGCCGCGAACTCGGATCCCGACACCCGGCCGCCCTGCTCGCGCAGATGCCGGGTGAGCGGCATCAGCAGCTCCTCGTGCTCCGGGGCGACCGGGTAGACGGTCGACATCACGGCCCACGCCTTGCCGAAGGCGTCGCGGATGCCCTCGTCCACCGGCAGTTCCATCTCGTCCACCTGGTGGCCGAGGCCGCGCAGCAGCTCCGCCGCCGCGTCGTACGCCGCCCGGCAGTCCGGATGCAGTTCGACGCCGGGCACCGGCGGGGTCGGCAGCGCCACCACCCGCAGCCGGCCGGGCTCGGCCCCGGCGTACGAGGCGAAGCTCGCGCCCGCCGGCAGCGAGGGCGCGGCGTACGGGACGCCCGGCATCGGGCCGGCCAGGATGTCGAGCAGCGTGGCGGCGTCCGCGACGCTCCGGGCGATCGGCCCCGACGTGCTCAGCCCGCTCACATCGTGCTGCACGGGACCGCCGCTGATCCGCCCCCGGCTCGGCTTGATGCCGAACAGCCCGCAGACCGACGAGGGGATGCGGATCGAGCCGCCGCCGTCACTGCCCTGCGCGATCGGCGCCAGCCCGGCCGCGACCGCCGCGGCGGCGCCCCCGCTGGAACCGCCGGCGGAGAGCTCCAGGTCCCAGGGGGTACGGGCGGGCGGCGCGAGCTGGTTCTCGGTGTAACAGGGCAGCCCGAACTCGGGGGTGTTGGTCTTGCCGAGCAGGATCGTCCCCGCCTCGCGCAGCTTCGTCACCACGTGGTCGTCGATGTCGGGGATGTGGTCCGCGTACGCCCGCGAGCCGAGCGTGCAGCGCACCCCCGCCACGAAGTTGAGGTCCTTCACCGGCACCGGAACCCCGTGCAGCGCCGGCAGTTCCCGCCCCTCGCGACGCGCGGCCACCGCCTCGCTCTCCGCGTCGGCCGCCTGCTTGCGGGCGATCTCGGGGGTGACGGTGATGTACGCACCCACGGTCTCGTTCAGCCGCTCGATGCGGTCGAGATAGTGCTCGGTCAGCTCGACCGGCGAAACGGACCCGCTCCGCACCTGTTCCGCCTGCTCCACCGCGGTCAGATCGTGCAGCTGCGCCATGGCTGTCCCGTCCTCTGCTTGTTCGACGTCACGTCACCGTGCGTCGCGATCCTCGCACTACCGGCCGGTAGCGACCAGACCCCCGGTCAGCCCGGCCACAAGGAACCGGCCGTGCACCGGCCGGAATCAGCACACGCGTACGTGGGTCATGATTCGTGGTGCCCGCACGCGGGCTGAGACCACGGAGGACAGGTGACGGAAGCGGTGCGCCACCCGGCGTTGGAACACGGGGCTCAGCTGTGCGGCCTCGCCGAGAACGAAGCGCTTCCGCAGGATCTGCTGGCCCGCTTCATCGACCGCGCCGACGAGGAACTCCTGGGAGAGCTCGCTCAGCGGACCGACTTCGGGCCCGCCCTCCGGCACGCGCTCGTCGAGCGCGGCGGCAGTTCGGTGCGGGAGACGCTCGTCCGGGCCGGGTCCCTGCCACTGGAGGAGGTCCCCCGGGACGACCCGAAGGTGGCACTCGCCGCCCTTGTCGGCGGCCTCGCACCGCTCTCCTGGGCGGCCGATCTCGCCAGTAGCCCCGACCGGGACATCCGTTGGGAGGTGGCGGAACTGGAGCAGGACCTCGGCGAGACGTTCTCCGTCCTGTCGAACGATCCGGACCACAGCGTCCTCCAGTCACTGGCCGGCAACGCGGCATTGCCCGCCGACCTGATGGAGGAGCTCGCGAGGCATCCGAGCACGGCCGTACGGTCCGCGCTCGCCCGCAACGATCAGGTTCCCGCCCGTATCCTCGCCGGGTTGCTCGCCGACGGCGGCAGCCCGCCGCCCACCATGTGCGGGTCGTGCAGCAGCGTCGGAGACCCGGCCGGGCGCCGCGCCCAGTGCGGTGATCACGCGCCCGGCATCCGTGAAGTCCAGCTCTCCGCTCTGCAGAATCCCGCGACGCCTCCGGACGGCATGGCGGCGTTCGTCTCCTTGCCGGAACCCTGGCAGCGGGCCTGCATCGCCGGACGGGCCGGTATCGCGGACGAGGTGTACGCCGCCCTGGCGGAGGATGCCGACCCGCGGGTCCGGGGGGCCCTCGCCGAGAACCCCGCCGTCCCCCAGCAGTTGCTGCGCCGCCTCGCCGAGGACCCGTCCTCCGAGGTCCGGCGCGAGCTCGGCGCCAATCCGGCCATCACGCTGGACCTGCTCACTTCGCTCGCCGCCCACCAGCGCTTCGGACGGGAGCTCCTGCCGAGGATCGCCGCCGCCTCCGAGGACGAACTGCGGCTGCTGGCCGCGTCCCCCGTCGCTCAGGTGCGCGCGCTGGCCGCCGTCAGGGAGGACCTCCCGGCCGATCTGCTCGCCGCATTCGCGGCGGATCCGGATGCGGGTGTGGCCAAGCGGGTCGCGCCCCATCCCAGCCTCACAGCAGGCCATGTGCGGACCATCGCGGAACGGCACGGGCCGCCGGTCTACAGCGCGGTCGCCGCCAGTCCGCACTGTCCCGCCGACCTGCTGCACCGGATGGCGCTCGACTCGGGCTCGGTCCGCAAGGCGCTGCGCCCCATCGCCCGTCATCCGTCGGCCACTGCCGAGACGCTGCTGATTTGTCTGGAACATCGCGACGGACGCCGCCACGCCGTCCGGCATCCCGCGATGCCGCCGGCGCTCCTGGTGGAACTGCTGGCCGACCCCGACTGGGAGGTGGCTTCGGGAGCGGCGGGGAACAGCGCCCTTCCCACCGCGGCCATGGAGCGGCTGCTCGACGGCTGGCTGCCCGGAGCTCCGGAGGCGGGCTGACCCCGGTCTCCGGTCCTCGTCTGCTCTCGGCGGAACGGCGGGGGGCGGGAGGGATCGGTCGTGAGGATGGCCGGATGAACGGTGACACGGCGGTACGGCGGCTCGATCTCGGCTACTTCGTCCGGCCCGCGGAGGAGGCCGGGGAGGCGTATCCGCGGGTCGAGGCGGTGCTCGGGTATCTGGTGCGCAGGGATGAGGGGCTGCTCCTGTTCGACACCGGGATCGGGGACGCCGGTCCGGAGACGGAGGCGCACTACCGGCCCAGGCGGCGCCCGCTGGAGGAGGCGCTCGCGGCGGCCGGGGTCGCGGTGGGGGACATCGCGCTGGTGGTCAACTGCCATCTGCACTTCGACCACATCGGAGGGAATCCGCTGCTCGCGGGCAGGCCCGTTCTGGTGCAGGCACAGGAGCTGGCGGCCGCCCGGCGCGGCGGGTACACGGCCGAACAGCTCGTGGACTTCCCGGGCGCGGTCTACGAGGAGTTGACGGGGGAGGCCGAGATCTGGCCCGGCGTTCTGGTCGTGCCGACGCCGGGGCACACCGACGGGCACCAGTCGTTGGTCGTGCGGCAGGGCGACGGCACGGTCGTGCTCGCGGGGCAGGCGCGCGATGCCGCGTCGCACTTCGCGGCGGACCAACTGGCCCGGCGCGCCGGGCTCGACGGGGTGGAGCAGCCGCTGCCGCCCTACCCGTCGTGGCTGGACCGGATCTGCGCGTTGGATCCGCGGCGGGTGCTCTTCGCGCACGACGGGTCGGTGTGGGAGCCGGCCGGGGGAAGCGGCGTGGTTGGGTGAAGGGTATGACTGGTATCCCTGCCTTCCGGATCGAGTTCGACGGCCACCCCGCCACCGCCGCGGACCTCGCGCGGTTCGTCATGGTCAGCAGCTATGGCCACTTCACCGCCATGCAGGTCAGAGGGCGCGCGGTGCGCGGTCTCGACTTTCATCTCGAGCGGCTGGAGCGCGCCACCCGGGAGCTGTTCGGCACCGGGCTGGACGGCGGGCGGGTGCTGGACGCGGTCCGGCACGCGCTGGGTGACGACGTCGACGCGTCGGTGCGCGTCAACGTCTTCCGGCCCGACGAGGCCGGTGACGTCTCCCTCATGGTGACGGTCCGGGGCCCAGGGCCCGCGCCGAGCGGTCCGCAGAGCCTGATGTCCGTCGACTACCAGCGGCCCGTGGCCCAGGTGAAGCACGTCGGGGGCTTCGCCCAGGGCTACTTCGGCAACGCCGCGCACGAGGCGGGGTTCGACGAGGCGCTGCTCGTCGGGCCCGGTGGCGTGATCTCCGAGGGGGCGATCACCAACGTCGGCTTCGCGGACGGCGACACGGTCGTCTGGCCCGACGCGCCCGCCCTGCACGGCATCACGATGCGGGTGATCCAGCGGGAGATGGACGCGGCGGGCCTGCCGTGGCGGCACCGGCGGGTCACGGTCGCGGACGTGGAATCGTTCGACGGGGCCTTCGCCTGCAACTCCCGGGGGATCGCTCCGGTCGGCCGGCTGGACGATCTGATCCTGCCGACGGACGTGGATCTGGTGAAGCGGGTGATCGGGCTCTTCGACTCCGCTCCGTGGGACGCACTCTGAGAGGCTGTCAGATCCGTGGCGCGGGCCGTGGCGCGAGTCGTGGTGCGAGCCGTCGTCCGAGCCGTGGTCCGAAACCGCGGTCCCCAACCACGGTCCGCGCGGCCGACGGCCTCTCCTACCTCCCGGTACGGCCGTTGCTTGTCGGTAAACCCGTCGGCGGCCGGAAAAGCCGAACAAAAAGGTGACGCATGTTCACCTTCCGGCCGGAGCGTACCGGCGGTAACCTCCGGCGCATCGGCCTCCGAGAGGAGCAGGAATGCCACAACGCAACGGCAGACTACGCACCGGCAAGGTAGGCGCCCGCAAGGGCAAGGCGGTCACCCGCAAGCTCAGAACGGTGACCGCCGCGGCACTGCTCGCGCTCGGCGTCACCCTCGTCGTACCGCTGCCGCAGGCGGCCCAGGCGGCGGACCCCACCACCGACTACTGCCAGGGCCAGTGCGGCGACATCCTGCCGCCCGGTGAGAACGGCAACGCGACGCTCGCCGACATCCTCGCCCACAAGGTCTTCGGCACCCGGCCGGCGCACGCCGCCGACCAGCTGGGACCGTACGCCAACCTGGCCACGGGCTATCCGTCGCTCACCGATGCCACCATCACCAACTTCTTCAACGACGCCTCGTTCGGCGTCCCGTCCGGCCAGGTCGCGTCCGTGACGACGCCGCGCGCCGACGTCACCATCACCCGCGACAAGAAGACCGGCGTCCCGCACATCAAGGGCACCACCCGCGACGGAACGGAGTACGGCGCGGGGTACGCGGCGGGGCAGGACCGGCTGTGGCTGATGGACCTGTTCCGGCACGTCGGACGCGGTCAGCTGTCGTCCTTCGCCGGCGGCGCGCCCGCCAACCAGCAACTGGAGCAGGAGTTCTGGCGGGCCGCCCCGTACACCGAGGCGGACCTCCAGGCACAGGTCGACCAGATCACGGCGGGCAACGGCGCCCGCGGGCAGCAGGCGCTGGCCGACGCGCAGGCGTACGTCAACGGCATCAACGCCTACATCACCCAGTCCAAGAACGGCCGGTACTTCCCCGGCGAGTACGTGCTGACCGGCCAGATCGACGCGATCACCAACGCCGGCGAAATCCAGCCATTCAAACTCACCGACCTGATCGCGCTCGGCTCGGTCATCGGCGCGCTCTTCGGATCCGGCGGCGGCGGTGAGGTGGAGAGCGCGATCTCGCTGCTCGCCGCGCAGCAGAAGTACGGCGTCACCCAGGGCACCACGGTCTGGGAGACGTTCCGCGAGCGCAACGACCCCGAGGCCATGCTGACGGTGCACGACGGCTCCAGCTTCCCGTACGCGGGCAAGCCGGCGAACCCGCAGGGCGCGGCGATGCCCGAGCCCGGAACGGTGGTCGCGGAGCCGCTGGTCTACGACCGGACGGGCGGCGCGGCGACCGCCGCGAAGACCCCGGTCAAGGCCGGACCGCTCAAGGCCGCGCAGGGCATCTTCGACAACGGAGCGCTGCCGGCGAACCTGTTCTCCACCAAGAAGGGCATGTCCAACGCGCTGGTGGTCAGCGGCTCGCACACCGCCGGCGGCCATCCGCTCGCCGTGTTCGGCCCGCAGACCGGCTACTTCGCACCGCAGCTGCTGATGCTCCAGGAGCTCCAGGGGCCGGGGATCAGCGCACGCGGCGCGTCGTTCGCCGGGCTCGGAATGTACGTGGAACTCGGCCGTGGTCAGGACTACGCCTGGAGCGCCACCTCGGCCGGCCAGGACATCACCGACACCTACGCCGTCGAGCTGTGCCAGGACGCCGTGCACTACGTCTACCACGGTGTCTGCACGGCGATGGAGAAGCTGGAGCGCGTCAACTCCTGGAAGCCCACCGTCGCCGACTCGACCGCCGCCGGCTCCTACCGGATGCAGGTCTACCGCACGGCGTACGGGCCGGTGGAGTACCGCGCGACGGTCGGCGGCAAGGCGGTCGCGTACACGACGCTGCGCAGCTCGTACCGGCACGAGGCCGACTCGATCATCGGCTTCCAGATGCTGAACGATCCCGGCTTCGTCCATGACGCGGCCACGTTCCAGCAGGCCACCCAGCACATCAACTACACCTTCAACTGGTTCTACGCGGACTCGCGGCAGACCGCCTACTACAACAGCGGGACGAATCCGGTGCGCGCCGCCGGAGTGGACCCCTCGTTCCCGGTGAAGGCGGAGGCCGCCTACGAGTGGCAGGGCTGGAACCCGGCATCGAACACCGCCACCTACACCCCGCCCGCGCAGCACCCGCAATCCGTCGACCAGGACTACTACGTCTCGTGGAACAACAAGCAGGCCAAGGACTTCACCTCGGCCGGCTTCGGCAACGGCCCCGTGCACCGCGGGGACCTGCTGAACGACCGGGTGAAGCAGCTCGTCGCCGCGGGCGGGGTGACCCGGTCCGCGCTCACCAAGGCGATGGCCGACGCCGCGCTGACCGACCTGCGCGGTGAGGACGTCCTGCCGGAGCTGCTGCGCGTCCTGCGCAGCGCACCGGTCACCGACCCGCAACTGGTCACCGCCGTCCAGCAGTTGTCCGACTGGGGCACGGCGGGCAGCAAGCGCAAGGAGACCTCGGCGGGCTCCCACGTGTACGCGAACGCGGACGCGGTCCGCACCATGGACGCGTGGTGGCCGCTGCTGATCGACGGCGCGTTCCGGCCCGGGCTCGGCGACGGCCTGTACGCGGCGCTGACCGCGAACCTGTCGATCGACGAGTCACCGTCCGCCGGCCACGGGCCGACCGGAGCGCACGCGGGCAGCGCGTTCCAGTACGGCTGGTGGAGCTACGCGGACAAAGACCTGCGGACGGTCCTCGGCGACCCGGTGCAGGGCTGGACGCCGCAGGCCTTCTGCGGCGGCGGCACCCTCGGCGCCTGCCGTGACGTGCTGCTGGCCACGTTGAAGCAGGCGGTCGCGAAGCCCGCGACCACCGTCTACCCGGCCGACGCCAACTGCTCGGCGGGCGACCAGTGGTGCTCCGACACGATCATCCAGCGGCCGCTGGGCGGGATCACCCAGGACAAGATCAGCTGGCAGAACCGGCCGACGTTCCAGCAGGTCGTGGAGTTCCCCGCGCACCGGTAGGAACCCCTGGTGACGCAGAACGGAGCAGGTGCGCGCCGCGGGACGGAGTCTCAGTGCGAGATCCGTCCCGCGGCGAGCACCACGCGCGCCAGTTCCTCGTGGCAGATGTCGCTGTGCGCGCCCGCTGGCGGGGAGCCGCTGCACACCACGGCCGACACGTCGACGCTCACACACCCGGACACCGGGAACCGGCCGGCGCGGGCGTCCTCGATCGTCGCCCGCCGGGTGCCGTCGACGGCCTGGATGCCGTCGTGGCCCATCGCGCCCCAGCGGTCGCCGAGCCCGAGGAGCGAGGAGTCGTCGCGCGACAGCCGTGACGCGAGCGGGTAGATCACCCCGAGCGCGGTGTCGTGGCTGGAGAAGCAGGACACCACGGGCCCGTCCACCCGGTTCTCGGCATCGCGCAGCGCCCCCGAGTGCGACGCGTCGCCGGGCAGTCGCCGTGCGTACGCGTAGTGCGAGAACGCGCCCTGGAGCAGCGTCACGGACTTGACGTTGTGCGCCCCGGTGGGCAGTCCGAGCAGCGCGAACGACACCAGACGGGCGCCGAAACTGTGCCCCACCAGATGTACCCGTACCGTTCCCGCCGACTGCGACAGCCGGCCCAGCGCCGGGCCGAGGCCGTGCTGGCCGACGGTGCCGGCCCGCCGCTTCATCGCGAAGTACGTGGCCTGCCGCAGCAGTTCGTGGGCGCCGTTCCACAGCTTCTTCCCGAGCCCGCCGAGCAGCCGCTGTTCACCCGGTTCGTCGGGGCCCAGATCGACGCCGGTCTCCTGGAGCGCCGCGGTGAGCTCCGCGCAGAGCCCGACCGGGTCGTCGGCGAGGATCGCCGGGTCGGGCTGCGGTCCGCCGTCACCGGAGTCCGCGGCGAACGCGGCGGTGGGGCTGCCCGCCGGCAGCGCCACGAGGTCGCGGACCAGCCGCGCGAACTCCCCCAACGCGTCGGGGGAGTCGGGACGCTCCCGCAGCAGCTCCGCCAGCCGCCGCACCGTCGCGTCCTGGCCGGGGAACGTACTGGCCAGGGCCCGGCACGTCTCCTCGCTGAGCTCCGTCCGGCCGCCGGGGGAGGTGGCTGGGGCGGTCCCGGGGCTGATCAGCGAGGGCGTGAAGTCCGGGATGGGCTCGTCGCTGAACCGCATGGCGGGCCACAGCACGCCGACATAGCCGAGCCGCACCCGGGTTCCGGTGCCGGTGCTGGTTCCGGTGCCCGTTCCCGCGCCGAGCAGCCCGGGGAAGGGTGCGAAGAACCGGTCGTAGAGCCAGGTCGCCATGGACTGGTCGTTGTTCCAGCCGTGCGAGAACAACACCAGATCGGTGACCCCCTCGGCGGCCACCCCCGCCAGCAGTTGATCACGCTGCCGGGTGTCCACGTCCCCGTCCGCGTCGAAGGTCAGTTCCCAGTAGGGCTGCACGCTCATCGTTGTCACAGCGGTCACCTCGGATCGATCCGCGCCATGTGCGCGCATCATCCCGAACAGGGAGGAGACCGGCCATACCCCGCGCATACGATTTTGCTCTTCCGTCGACCTGACCGACCGCTTAGTATGCGAGAGGAGCCGTAGCCAGTCGAGTCGAAGGAGACACGATCGTGGTCGTGGAAACACTGCGCGATGCCCGAGTGGTCGTCACCGGGGCAGGTGGCGGCATCGGTGCCGCGCTGGCCCGCAGATTCGCCGCCGAAGGCGCGCGGGTCGTGGTCAACGACCTGAACGCCGGAGCCGCGCAGGCCGTCGCCGACGAGATCGGCGGCATCGCCGTACCGGGCGACGCCTCGGGCGTCGTCGGCAAGGCACGCGACGCGCTCGGCGGCACGATCGACGTCTTCTGCGCCAACGCCGGTGTCGGCACCGGCGGCCCCGACGCCACCGACGAGGAGTGGGAGCGCTCCTGGGACGTCAACGTCATGAGCCACGTCCGGGCCGCCCGCGAGCTGCTGCCCGAATGGCTCGAACGCGGCAGCGGCCGCTTCATCGCCACCGTCTCCGCCGCCGGGCTGCTCACCATGGTGGGCGCCGCGCCCTACTCGGTCACCAAGCACGGCGCCTACGCCTACGCCGAGTGGCTGTCGCTCACCTACCGGCACCGCGGCATCCGCGTGCACGCGGTCTGTCCGCAGGGCGTGCGGACCGACATGATGCGCGCGGCCGGCACCGCGGGCGAGCTGGTGCTCGCGCCCACCGCGATCGAGCCGGAGGAGCTCGCCGACGCCGTCATGGCCGGCATCGCCGCCGAGCAGTTCCTGATCCTGCCGCACCCCGAGGTCGCCGGGTACTACGCGGCCCGCGCCGCGGAGCCGGAGCGCTGGATCGACGGGATGAACCGCCTGCAGCAGAAACTGGAGCACCTCACGGGCTCAGAGGGCGGGGACCGCACGTGATCTCGTACGCGGCCAAGCCGTGGCTCCGGCACTTCACCGAGGAGCAGCGCTCACTGCCCGACGCCCCGCCGAGCGTGCTGCACGCCTTCCGCACCTCGGTCGCCCGCGTCCCGGACCGCGCCGCCCTCGCCTACTTCGACGGACGGCTGTCCTACCGCGAGGTCGACGAGCTCTCCGACGGCCTGGCGAACCATCTGACGGCACGCGGTTTCGAACCCGGCGACCGGCTCGCGCTCATGCTGCAGAACGTCCCGCAGTTCGTGATCACGCTGCTCGGCGCGTGGAAGGCGGGCGGCACGGTCGTGCCGGTCAACCCGATGTACAAGACGCATGAGCTCGCCCACATCCTCGCCGACGCCGGGGTCCGGGCGATCGTCTGCTCCGACCGCGCCTGGGACGGCTACGTCCGGCAGACCGTGGCCGGATCGGAGGTCTCGATCGCGCTCGTCACCAGCGAACTGGACCTGCAGACCCGCGACGACCCCCGCGTACTGCCCGGCGACCGGTTCCCCGCCACCGACGCCGAGGACCTGCTCACCGCGGCCCGCGCGGCCGCGGGACCGCCGCCCACCGCGGCCCCCGAGCGCCACGGCACCGCGCTGATCAGCTACACCTCCGGCACCACCGGCGCCCCCAAGGGCGCGATGAACACCCACGGGAACATCTCCTACAACGCCGACCGGCAGCGCAGCATGCTCGCCCTGCCCGACGGCTCGGTGATCTTCGCGATGGCGCCGCTGTTCCACATCACCGGCATGGTCGCCCAGCTCTCCTCGGCCATCGCCAACGGCGCCACCCTGGCGCTCACCAACCGCTTCGAGGCGGGCGTCGTCCTGGAGGCGTTCCAGGAGTACCGCCCCGCCTACACCGTCGGCCCCGCCACCGCCTTCATGGCGCTGATGGCCCGCCCGGAGGCCACCCGGGAGCACTTCGCGTCGTTCCACTACATCTACTCCGGCGGCGCCCCGCTGCCGCCCGCCGTCGTCGAGGGCTTCCGCGAGCGGTTCGGGCCCTACATACGCAACGGCTACGGCCTGACCGAGTGCACCGCGCCCTGCGCGAGCGTCCCGGCCGGCCAGGAGGCACCCGTCGACCCGGAGTCCGGCACCCTGTCCGTCGGCGTCCCGGGCCCCGACACGGTGGTGCGGATCCTCGACGAACTCGGCGCGGACGTACCGTTCGGCACGCACGGCGAGATCGGCGTCCGCGGCCCGATGGTGGTCCCCGGCTACTGGAACCGCCCCGAGGAGTCGGCGGCGGCCCTGCCCGGCGGCGAACTGCGCACCGGCGACATCGGCTTCATGGACGAGGCCGGCTGGCTGTACGTCGTCGACCGCAAGAAGGACATGATCAACGCGTCCGGCTTCAAGGTCTGGCCGCGCGAGGTCGAGGACGTGCTCTACACCCACCCCGCCGTCCGCGAGGCCGCCGTCGTCGGCATCCCCGACGCGTACCGGGGCGAGAGCGTCAAGGCGTACGTCAGCCTGCGGCCGGACAGCCCCGCGGAACCCGCGGACCTCATCGCGTACTGCAAGGAGCGGCTCGCCGCGTACAAGTACCCGCGCGAGGTGGAGATCCTCGAAGAGCTGCCCAAGACCACGAGCGGCAAGATCCTCCGGCGCGAACTGAAGGCCCGCGCCGGATAGGGTCCATACCGGTCGGAATGTCGACCGGCGCATCGGTGCGGAGAAAGGGCAGGCCATGGCACGCAGCACGACCACCAAGGCAACCGCGGTACCTGAGCGGCTGCTCGCCGAGGCCACCCGCCTCTTCGCCGAGCGCGGCTACGACCGCACCTCGGTGCAGGAGATCGTCGAGGCGGCCGGGGTGACGAAGGGCGCGCTCTACCACTACTTCGGCTCCAAGGACGATCTCCTGCATGAGATCTACGCCCGCGTCCTGCGGCTGCAGACCGAGCGTCTCGACTCCATCGCCGCCCAGGCCGCCCCGGTGCCCACCCGGCTGGCCGAGGCCGCCGCCGACGTCGTCGTCACCAGCATCGAGAACCTGGACGACACCAAGATCTTCTTCCGGTCGATGCACCAGCTGAGCCCGGAGAAGCAGAAGGCGGTACGCGCCGAGCGCCGCCGCTACCACGAGAAGTTCCGGGCGCTGATCGAGGAGGGCCAGCGCGAGGGGATCTTCCGCGTCGAACTGCGGCCCGACCTCGTCGTCGACTACTTCTTCGGCTCGGTGCACCACCTCGGCACCTGGTACCGCGCGGACGGCCCGCTGTCCGCCACCACGGTCGCCGAGGACTTCGCAGACATGCTGCTGCACTCGGTGCGGCAGCCCCGATAACTGGAGGTACCCGGTGAAGGCATGGCGCGTGCACGAGAACGGGGAGCCGCGCGAGGCGATGCGCCTCGACGAGGTACCGGACCCGCAGCCCGGCCCAGGTGAGGTGCTGGTGCGGGTACGCGCCGCGAACATCAACTTCCCCGACGCCCTGCTGTGCCGCGGCCAGTACCAGATACGCCCGCCGCTGCCGTTCACCCCGGGCGTCGAACTGTGCGGCGAGATCCTCGCCCTCGGCGAGGGCGTGACGGGCCTCGCCATCGGCGCCCGCGTCATCTCCACGGCATCCCTGCCGCACGGCGCCTTCGCGGAGCTCGCCGTCATCAGCGCCGCGACCGTACTGCCCGCCCCCGACGCCCTCGACGACGCCGAGGCCGCGGCCCTGCACATCGGCTACCAGACCGGCCTGTTCGGACTCCACCGCCGCGCCGCCCTCCAGCCCGGCGAGACCCTCCTGGTGCACGCCGCCGCCGGCGGCGTCGGCAGCGCCGCCATCCAGCTCGGCAAGGCCGCCGGCGCCACCGTCATCGGCGTCACCGGCGGCCCCGACAAGGCGAAGGTCGCCCGCGACCTCGGCGCCGACATCGTCGTCGACCGGTACAGCGAGGACTTCGTGGCCGTCGTCAAGGAAGCCACCAACGGCCGCGGCGCGAACGTCGTCTACGACCCGGTCGGCGGCGACGCCTACACCAAGTCGACGAAGTGCATCGCCTTCGAGGGCCGCATCGTCATCGTCGGCTTCACCAGCGGCACGGTCCCGACCCCCGGCCTCAACCACGCCCTCGTCAAGAACTACTCGATCCTCGGCCTGCACTGGGGCCTCTACAACACCAAGGACCCCCAAGCCGTCCTCCAGGCCCACGAAACCCTCACCCGCCTCGCCACCGAGGGAAGCGTAAAGCCCCACATCAGCGAACGCGTCCCCCTCGCGGGCGCGGCGGAAGCGGTCCAACGAGTAGCCGACGGCAAGACCACCGGCCGAGTGGTCGTCGTGAACGACTGACCCCGCCCCCGGCCGCGCAGCGGTCCCGCCCACCCCGGGCGGGACCTTCTGCGTCCCCGGCTACCGGGCGCCGTGGCCCGCCGCCGTCACTTGCCCCAACGGTAGAACACCTTTCCGTCGCGAGGCTCCGCCCCGAACGCCTCGTAGAACGCGAGTGCCGGCGGGTTGTCCCGGTCCGCCGTCCACTCGACCCGGGTGCAGCCGGCTTCATCGGCAGCTTCACGCAGCTTGGCCATGAACGCACCAGCCACACCACGGCGGCGGCCCGTCTCACGGACGTACAGCTCCTTCAGGTAGAGCGATGCCTCGGCGCCGGCCGCAGGCCACAGGAACGAGTAGCTGGCCAGGCCGACGACGTTGCCGCCCTCGCGCGCGAGCAGAACCGTAGCCAGGGGCTGCGCGCTGAACAGCGCCGCGTGAATCTGGTCGATGTCGCCGGGCACGGGGTCGCCGCCGTAATGCGCCTCGATCTCACCGAGGAGTTCGGAGATCGTCCCGGCGTCCGCCACGGTCGCCCGCTCGATGTTCACCATGTCAGCTGTCCCTCTCGCCGGGGGGCAGCGCCAACACCTCGCGCAGCGCCCGCCCTTCCCGTGCCCCGGGAACAGTAGTTGCCAGTTCTCGGGCGTGGTAGATGATCAGCGCGGAGCGATGGTCGGCGGGCAGGGTCACGATGGTCTCGGTCGCCAGGACGGCGGCCCCCGCGGGATCCCCGTCGGCCGCGAGACACACGGCCTGATCAAGGTGGATGAGCGCGCGGTCCGTGTGGTCTCCGAGCGGGTACAGCTCCAGCGCGCGGGCCTGCTGCTCACCGGCACGAGCCGTCTCCCGCAGGTGCGTCCAGGCGTTGCCGCTGTGGAATCTGAACTGCGACTCGCTGTACCCGAAGGCGCTACCGATCCGGTTGGCAGGATCGAGCCGGCCGAGCGCGGTCTCCGCTGCTGCAAGTGCCGCGTCGGCTTCCTCTCGGCGGCCCAGCAGAGCGTGAGCGCGGGCTTCCAGCGGAGCTGCGAGGGCAGTCCCCACGCACGGCAGACCGCCCGCGAGATGCTGCGCCCGGCAGGCCAGCTCGACGGCGCCCTCTATGTCGCCGCCGTAGTACTGCTGGTATGCCTCTTGCGCGTACATCCATGACAGGACCTCCCGGTCCTCCGCTGCCGCCGCGGCGGCCCGGCCGGTGCGCCACCAATCGCGGCTCGAAGCGTCACCGAGCTTGAGCAGGGTGAGGGCCATCAACCCCGACATGTGCGCCACGGCCAGCGTGAGCCGACGCCGGACGTGAACGGAATGACGGTGCCCGAGGAGCCGTTGCAGGTCGGCGAAATCGCCGAGCAGCTCGGGTAACAGTTCGCCCTCGGGCCGGAACCGGGTCGCCCGCCCGTGCCGCGCGACGGTGTAATCCCACTCGTTGAGGCCCGCGTCGGTCATGGGCCCTGCGGCGAGGGTGTCGGACAATCCGAGCTGTAGGGCCGCAGCTTGGGCGAGGAGGGGCAGGCCCGCGCGGACGGCGGCGAGTGCGATCAACTCGCCGTGCGCTTCGAGGGCCGTGTCGAGGGCGGCGGCGATCGCCCGTGTCGGACGGCGCCGGCCGGTCTCCAGGTCGGCCACGTAGGACTTCCCACAGGTGGCGAGCTGTGCGAGATCCCGTAAGGAGCGGCTGCCGCGCAGCCGACGGAGCGCCTGTCCGAACGTCTCCTCGTTCATCATCACCCCGTGTCCGCAGTGTCCGCAGGGGCGCGGACGGCAGCGGACACCCATCTCCTAGGCCCTGCTGCCCGTGCACGTAACGCTACTCCTACAAGCCGATCACTCATGGTGACAGGGAGAAGTCGTGGGCACGGAACACATCGAGGAGCCGCCGGCGATCGACCCGGAACGGCTGGCGATCAACCAGCTACAGGGGTTGAACTGCGCGCTCTGCAAGGCGCGTCTGTACCGTGCCCGGTCGCTCGGTCCCGTGCCCATGGGCACGGGCGCACATGCCGACTACGTCGAGCTGTACGCGTGCGAGCCGTCCTGCGGGGCGACCGTCGTTGCTGAGCCGCACGACTGGTGTCACTACTGCCACGACCCGATCCTCGCCCCGGCCGCAGTTCCCATCGGGTACCGACCCAGGGCTTCCGGACCCGGCCGGCTCCTCTACGCGGACGCCAAGTGCCGTATCGCGTACCGGGTGATTCCGCTCGACCAACACCCTGACAGCACCGACGGCAGGCCCCGATACCGTGACAGGGAACCCTTCGCGCCGCCCTCCCGCTGACCCCCCGCTGCCGTCGAACCGGGTCGAGCCGGGTGGGCTCGAACGTGAGGGGCCGGGATCGCAGGCGTGGGGGTTCGAAATGCTGCCGTGTATTTGTGGGCCGCCAGGCCCGTAAATATACGATTTCGAACCCTCGCGCCGGAGAGCCCGGCCCCGACCCACGACGGCGCCGCGGGCTTACCCCAACCGCTACACGTACTTCTTCAGTTCACGGCGCGCGAGTGAGCGCTTATGCACCTCGTCCGGCCCGTCCGCCAACCGCAACGTCCGCGCCGCCGCCCACAGTTCCGCCAGCGGGAAGTCCTGACCCACGCCACCCGCCCCGTGCACCTGGATCGCCCGGTCGATGATCGACTGCACCGCGGCCGGCGTGGCGATCTTGATCGACTGGATCTCGGTGTGGGCGCCCCGGTTGCCGGCCGTGTCCATCAGCCAGGCCGTCTTCAGCACCAGCAGCCGCAGCAGTTCGATCTCGACCCGTGCCTCCGCGATCCACTCCTGGACCACGCCCTGCTCGGCGATCGGCTTGCCGAACGCCACCCGGTCCGTCGCCCGCCGGCACATGAGCTCGAGCGCGCGCTCCGCCATGCCGATCAGGCGCATGCAGTGGTGGATGCGCCCAGGACCGAGCCGGGCCTGGGCGATGGCGAAGCCGCCGCCCTCCTCGCCGATCAGGTTCTCGGCCGGCACCCGGACGTCGGTGAAGACCACCTCGGCGTGGCCGCCGTGGTCGCCGTCGTCGTAGCCGAACACCCGCATGCCGCGGCGTACTTCGACGCCGGGGGTGTCACGCGGCACGAGAATCTGGCTCTGCTGGCGGTGGCGTTCCGCCGACGGGTCGCTCTTGCCCATCACGATCATGATCGCGCACTTGGGGTTCATCGCCCCGGAGATGTACCATTTGCGGCCGTTGATGACGTACGAGTCACCGTCGCGCTCGATCCGCGTCTCGATGTTCGTGGCGTCGGACGAGGCGACGTCCGGTTCCGTCATCGCGAACGCGGAGCGGATCTCACCGGCGAGCAGCGGCTCCAGCCACTGCTTGCGCTGCTGCTCGGTGCCGAACTCGCTCAGCACCTCCATGTTCCCGGTGTCGGGCGCGGCGCAGTTCAGTGCGGGCGGCGCCAGGTGCGGGCTGCGGCCGGTGATCTCGGCCAGGGGTGCGTACTGCAGGTTCGTCAGCCCGGCCCCGCGCTCGCCGGGCAGGAAGAGGTTCCACAGCCCCTGCCGCTTGGCCTCCGCCTTCAGGTCCTCCACGACGGGCGGCGCGGACCAGCGGGCGTCGCCCTCGGCCTGCTCGCGCTCGAGGGCGAAGACCGGCTCCGCCGGGTAGACGTGCTCCTCCATGAACGCGGTCAGTCGCGTCCGCAGTTCCTCGGTACGGGCGTCGTAGGCGAAATCCATCAGTCCTCAGTCCTCCTGGGGCTGGAGCCGGAGCTTGAGCAGCCCGCGGTCGATGAACGCGGGGACCAGCGAGCCGATCCGGTCAAAACCGGCGCCGACGGTCTGGCCCAGCGTGTAGCGGTAGTGGATGCCCTCGAGGATCACGGCGAGCTTGAAGTACGCGAAGGCCGTGTACCAGTCGATGGTGGAGGTGTCGCGGCCGGAGCGCTCGGCGTACCGCTCGACCAGTTCGCGGGCGCTGGGGTGGCCCGGCGCGTCGCCGGTGGTGGACACGGGCGCGTCGGGGACGGTCTCCTGCTCGCTGTACATGACGAGCAGGCCGAGGTCGGTGAGCGGATCGCCCAGCGTCGACATCTCCCAGTCCAGGACGGCCCTGACCTGGTCGTCGTCGCCGACGAGCACGTTGTCGAGCCGGTAGTCGCCGTGCACGACGGTGGGCGCCGGCGAGGCGGGCAGCGCCTTGCCGAGCGCGGCGTGCAGTTCCGCGATACCGGGCAGGTCCCGGCTGCCGGACGCCTCCAGCTGCTTGCCCCAGCGGCGCAACTGCCGTTCCAGGAAGCCCTCGGGACGTCCGAAGCCGTCGAGACCGGCTGCCGCCGGGTCCACCGCGTGCAGGTCCACCAGGGTGTCGACGAGGGCCAGCACGACCGCGCGGGTGCGCTCCGGGCCGATCGCGGCGAGCTGCGCGGAGGTGCGGTACGGGGTGCCGTCCACGAAGTCCATGACGTAGAACGGCGCGCCGATCACCTCGGGGTCCTCGCACAGCAGCACCGTGCCGGGCACCGGAACCGGGGTGTCGCTCAGCGCGCTGATCACCCGGTGCTCGCGCGTCATGTCGTGCGCGGTGGCCAGGACGTGCCCGAGCGGCGGCCGCCGCACCACCCACCGCGAGACGCCGTCGGTGACGGCGTACGTCAGGTTGGACCGGCCGCCCTCGATCAGCCGGGCGCGCAGGGTGCCGCGCACCAGTCCCGGCCGCTGCCGGTCCAGGTGCTCGCGCAGCCGACCGAGGTCGAGCCCCGGCGGATTGCCCGCCGCATTGCCCGCCTGGCCGCCCGCCGTATCGGCCTGGCCGGCCGCCGGATCGGCCGGTGGATTGCCCGGTGGATTGCCCGTACCGTCGCCCGGTGGATTGTCCGTACCGCTCATCGTCTGCTCCTCACCACCCGGCACACCTTGGTCCTGGCGTTCCTGCCATCATGCCGACCAGTCGGTATGTCGTCCAGTAGGGATCCGGAATCCGGTGTTGTGGGCCGGTTCCGGCTGGGAGACTGGCGGTCCGTCCATGCCCTTCGAGGAGCCTAGATGTACATCCCCGCCGCCGCCCTGGACTCGCTCCACGGACTCGCCCACGGGGACGCCTTCGGCGACCGCTGGTTCTCGGTGCTCCGGCTCGCCGGTCCAGAGGCGCTGGAGAAACGCGTTCTGCCGCCGCAGGACACCTGGTTGTGGAGCGACGACACCGCGCAGGCGCTCGCGCTCTTCCGGGAGCTGGCGGAGAGCGGCGGTGCGGTCGACCAGGACCGGCTGGCGCGCCGCCTCGCCGACGAGTACGCCGCCGACGACCACCGCGGCTACGGTCCCTCGATGCACGACGTGCTCCGCCGGATCGGTGCGGGGGAGCCGTGGCAGGAAGTGGTGAGCGAGCAGTTCGAGGGCCAGGGCTCCTGGGGGAACGGGGCCGCCATGCGGGTGGCCCCGCTCGGCGCCTGGCACAGCGGCGATCTGGACGCGGTCGCCGAACTGGCCGCCCACCAGGCCGCCGTCTCCCACCACCACCCCGAGGCCGTCGCCGGAGCCGTGGCGGTCGCGGTCGCCGCCGCGCTCGCGGCCCGCGGCCGGGGCGGCCCCGCCCCCGCCCGTGCCGACTTCCTCAGCTCCGTCGCGGACCGGCTCGACGTCTCCGACGTCCGCTCCGGCCTGCGCACCGCCTCCCGGATGTCCGAGTACGCCTCGGTCCGCCATGCCGCCGAGGTGCTCGGCTCGGGGTACCGGGTGTCGGCCCCCGACACGGTCCCGTTCGCGCTGTGGTGCGCGGGCAACCACCCCGACGACCTCCAGGAGTGCCTGTGGGCCACCGTCGCCGGCCGCGGCGACATGGACACCACCTGCGCCATCGCGGGCGGTGTGGTCGCCGCCCGCACCGGGGTCGCGGCCCTGCCGGCGGCCTGGCACGCGGCCAGGGAGGCGCTCCCGGCATGGGTTGACGCGGACTCGGCCCCCGCCTAGCCTCTGGACTTATGGGTGAACGGTATTCACATACGCAGACAGCGGCGGCGGACGCCGGGGCACGGACGGACGCCGGGGCACTGACGGTGACGGAGGTCAGGCTCACCCCGATCCTGATCGCCGACCCGCCGCTGCTCAACACCCAGGGCGTGCACCAGCCCTTCACCCCGCGCCTGATCATCGAGGTGGTCACCGCCGACGGCACGGTCGGCGTCGGTGAGACGTACGGCGACAGCCGGTACCTGGAGCTCGCCGCGCCCCTGGGCAAGGCACTGCCCGGCCGTGCGGTCAGCGATCTGAACGGGCTGTTCACGCTCGCCGAGCAGGTCTGCGGCGACCCCGGCGACGTCTCCGACTCCGTCGACGTGGGCGGGCTGCGCGGGGTGCAGACCGCCGACAAGCTGCGGCTCTCCGTCATCTCCGGGTTCGAGGTCGCCTGCCTCGACGCGCTCGGCAAGATCCTCGGCCTGCCCGTGCACACCCTGCTCGGCGGCAAGGTCCGCGACACCGTCGAGTACAGCGCGTACCTCTTCTACCGCTGGGCGCACCACCCCGGCGCGGACACGCCTCGGGACGACTGGGGCGCCGCGCTCGACCCGGCCGGCGTCGTCGCCCAGGCCCGCCGCTTCGCCGACACGTACGGGTTCGCCTCCTTCAAGCTGAAGGGCGGCGTCTTCCCGCCCGACGAGGAGATCGCCGCCGTCAGGGCGCTGGCCGAGGAGTTCCCCGGCCGGCCGCTGCGGCTGGACCCCAACGGCGCCTGGTCCGTGGAGACGTCGCTGCGGGTCGCCGCCGAACTCGGCGACGTCCTCGAGTACCTGGAGGACCCGGCCAGCACCACCGCCCGCATGGCGGAGGTCGCGGCCGGCACCGAGGTGCCGCTGGCCACCAACATGTGCGTGACGACCTTCCCGGAGATCCGGGAGGCCTTCGCGACGGGCGCCGTCCAGGTCGTCCTGTCCGACCACCACTACTGGGGCGGGCTGCGCAACACCCGTGAACTGGCCGCGATCTGCCGCACCTTCGGCGTCGGCCTGTCCATGCACTCCAACACCCACCTGGGGATCAGCCTCGCCGCCATGACCCACGTGGCCGCGACCGTCCCCAACCTCGACTACGCCTGCGACTCGCACTACCCCTGGCAGACCGACGACGTCATCACGTCCCGGCACGTCTTCACCGACGGCCGGCTCACCGTCTCCGACGCGCCCGGCCTCGGCGTCGAACTCGACCGCGACGCCCTCAGGGTCCTCCACCAGCGGTGGCTGGACGACGACGGCACGATGCGGGACCGCGACGACGCGGCAGCCATGCGCCTGGCCGACCCGGGGTGGCAGACGCCGACGGTGCCGCGCTGGTGACATTGCCGCCGGGCGGCGGCTCGCGGCCCGACAAGCCCCGCTGAGGCCCGTCCGGCCGATCACGCGCGGGCCCCACCCGGAACGGCGGCTCCCGGTGTCGCGGAGGACCGGTCACCGCCGTGAACAGGTGCTGGGGGAGCCTCACGTTCTGCCGCGGCGGGGCCGCCGCCCGGCCGCAGGCCGACAGGACCGGGCGCCATGATCCGCCGGAAGGGCATTACGCGTGGCAGGCCACCGGCACGCCGCCGTTCATCTCCGCCATGTCGGCGAACGCCGCCGCCACGTCCAGCGGGGCGCCCGGCGCGATGCCGTCGAGTTCGGCGTAGACCCGGTGCAGGTTGGCGACCAGCCGCTCGGACTCGCGGAGTTGGGCGAAGGCACCGAGGTCGGCGGCGCGGGCGGTCTGCAGCGGGGTGTGGCCGGCGGCGCGGCCGGTCTCCGCGAGACAGCCGAGGTTGCGCAGGTACCGCTCCATGGTGTCGTAGACGCCGGGGTCGGTGACCGGGCCGTGCCCGGGGACGACGATCTCGGCGTCCAGCGACCGCAGCAGGTCCAGCGCGCGCAGCGACCCGGTCAGCGACCCCATCAGGATGAACGGCGTGCCGCCGTTGAAGACCAGGTCACCGGTGAAGACGATGCGCTGGCGCGGCAGCCACACGATGGTGTCGCCCGGCGTGTGCGCCACCCCCGGGTGGAACAGCCGCACCTCCGAGTCGGCCGTGTGCAGCCGCATCGATTCGGAGTACGTGATAGTGGGCGCGGTGATCTCGATGTCGCCGTAGTCGACGTCGGGCCAGACACCGTGCAGCTGGCGGCCGGCGGCGAGCAGTTCCCGGCGGCACGCGGTGTGCCCGACGACGGCCGAGCCGCCCGCCGCGAACAGGCCGTTGCCGTAGGTGTGGTCGCCGTGGTGGTGGGTGTTGACGACGTACTGCGGGTGCGGCGCGCCCGCCGTGGCGATGGCGTCCCGCAGCAGCCGGGCGCGGCGTTCGGTGGCGGCGGTGTCCACGAGCAGGGTGCTCGCGCCGTCACTGACGAAGCCCGCGTTGCTCAGGCACCAGCCGCCGTCGGGCTGGCAGAACGCATGGACGTCCGGAGCCAGTTCCATGAGATACGGCTCCGTGCCGGTCGTGTCGACAATCGCCGTCGTGCCCATGCGTGCCCTCCCCAGAACTGTCCTCTGAACGCCGTCTCGCCCTACAGAACGAGCGAGAGCAGCAGGACGAAGCCTAGGGCCACCACAGAGATCACTGTCTCCATCGTCGACCAGGACTTGAGGGTCTGCGGGACATCCATCCCGAAGTACTCCTTCACGAGCCAGAACCCGGCGTCGTTGACATGCGAGAAGAACAGCGAGCCCGCTCCGACGGCGAGTACCAGCAGCGCCGCATGAGTTGTCGACATGTCGGCCGCGAGTGGTGCCACCAGGCCGGCCGCGGAGATCGTCGCGACGGTCGCGGAGCCGGTGGCGACCCGGATGAGGACGGCGATCAGCCAGGCGAGCAGCAGCGGTGAGATGTTCCAGCTGTCCGACCAGTTGAGGATCATGTTGCCGACCCCGGCGTCGATCAGCGTCTGCTTGAACCCGCCGCCCGCACCGACGATGAGCAGGATCCCGGCGATCGGGGCGAGCGACTTCTCGACGGTCGACGAGATCCGTTCCTTGGTGAACCCGGCCGCGCGGCCCATGGTGAACATGGCCAGGACGACGGCGGCGAGCAGCGCGATCAGCGGGGTGCCGACCACGTCGAAGATCCGGAAGACCAGGCTCTGCTTGTCGTCGACGATGACGTCCACCAGCGCCTTGGCGAGCATCAGCGCCACCGGCAGCAGCATCGTGCACACCGTCGCGGCGAAGCTGGGGCGGTGCTCCAGCTTGTCCGAGGCGCGGGCCGGGGTGAGGTTCTCCGGCGGGTCGACCTTCACCCAGCGGTCGGCCACCCGGCCGAAGAGCGGCCCCGCGATGGCGAGGGTGGGCAGCGCGACGAGGACGCCGAGCGCCAGGGTGGTGCCGAGGTCGGCGTGGATGGCGTCGATGGCGGCGAGCGGACCGGGGTGCGGCGGCACCAGGCCGTGCATGACGGAGAGCCCGGCCAGCGCCGGTATGCCGACCCGCATCAGCGAGTAGTTGCCGCGCCGGGCGACCAGCAGCACCACCGGGATCAGCAGCACGATGCCGACCTCGAAGAAGAGCGGCAGCCCGATCAGGCCCGCGATCCCCGCCATCGCCCACGGCATCCGGCGCTCGCTGGTGCGGGCCAGGATGGTGTCGACGATCTGGTCGGCGCCGCCCGAGTCCGCCAGCAGCTTGCCGAGGACGGCGCCGAGCGCGATGAGCACGCCGACGCCCGCGACCGTCGAGCCGAGGCCCGTCGTGAAGCTCGTGACGGCCTTCGCCAGCGGTGCGCCCGCCACCGCGCCGAGCACGAGCGAGCCGATGGTGAGGGCGAGGAAGGCGTGCACCTTCCAGCGGGTGATCAGGACGATGATGACGGCGATGCCGACGAGTGCGGCGATGCCGACCTGGGTGTCACCGGCGGAGGTGATGGGCGGCGCGGTCGTCGCGGCCAGCAACTCGACGCTGAGTGCAGACACGTTCGTACTCCAGGGGGACGGCGGCGGATGTGGGGGTCAGCGGGGGAGTGTTGGGGTCAGCGGGGGAGCGCGGCGTACGCGCGCTCGGCGATCTGCTGCGGGCCGCCGTCGATCGTGACGACGGCACCGGCGGTGCCGATTTCGTCCTCGCCCAACGGTTCGAGGGCGTCGAGTTGCGAGCGCAGCAGGCCGGGCGGCATGAAGTGCTGCATGCGGGCCGCGAGCCGCGCGGCGATCACCTCGGGCGGCCCGTCCAGGTGCAGGAAGAACAGCCGGGGGGCGGCGGCGCGGAGCCGGTCGCGGTAGCGGCGGCGCAGGGCGGAACAGCTGACCACACCGCCCAGCCCCTCGCGTTCGGCGACCCAGGCGGCGATGGCGTCCAGCCACGGCTCGCGGTCGGTGTCGTCCAGCGGATGCCCGGCCGACATCTTGGCGATGTTCGCCGGCGGGTGGAAGTCGTCCGCCTCGGCGTAGGGGACCCCCAGCCGTTCGGCGAGCAGGCCGCCGACCGTGGACTTGCCCGATCCGGACACGCCCATGACGACGACGACCGGAGGGATCGGCTGGTGCTGCGGCTGGTGCTGTGGCTGGTGCTGCGCGGGTTCGGCAGTCATGCGCTCGTACCTCCTTGTGCAAGCGGCTGGCACCAATAAACGCCATAGGTACTACTTATTCAAGAGTTCGCTCTGAAAACGTCATACCAAGGTGGTGGCACATAGGCTGTCACCCATGCCTCAGCAGGGAGAGAGCGGCGGCCTGCACGCCCGCGTACTGGCCGAACTCGGGCCCGCCATCGCCTCGGGCGGCTACCCGCCCGGCACGGTGCTGCGCATCGACGAACTCGAAGTGCGGTACGGGGTGTCGCGCACCGTCGTCCGCGAGGCCGTCCGCGTCCTGGAGGCCATGCACCTGGTCGAGACCCGCCGCCGGGTCGGCGTCACGGTGCGGCGCACCGAGGAGTGGAACGTCTTCGACCCGGCGGTCATCCGCTGGCGGCTGGCCGGTGCGGACCGCCCCCGCCAGCTGCGCTCGCTGACGATGCTGCGCACCGCCGTCGAGCCGGTGGCCGCCGGGCTCGCCGCCCAGGCCGCCACGCCGGGCCAGTGCCGGGAACTGACGGTGCTCGCGTCCGACATGGCCGCGGCCGGCCGCGCCGCGGACCTGGGCGAGTACCTGGTGCACGACGTCGCGTTCCACCGCGTCATGCTCCAGGCCTCGGGCAACGAGATGTTCGCCCGGCTCGGCGACGTCGTGGCCGAGGTGCTGACCGGCCGCACCGAACACCATGTGATGTTCACCGCCCCCGACCCCGAGGCGGTCACCCTGCACGTACGGGTCGCCGAGGCGGTCCGGGCGCGGGACGCGGCGGGCGCGGAGAGCCTGATGCGGGAGATCTGCGTGGGCGCGCTGCGCGAACTGGACATCCTGGCGCCGTAGAGCCGGCCGCACGGCCCGTCACATCCTGGCGCCGGAGGGCCGGCCGTACGGCCCTCCGCGGGCCGTGGCCGGAAAACCGGGTGACCCGGTCGGCCGGCGGTGATCCACTGGGGCGTATGCCCGCTCGACCGCCCGCGTCCCCCGCCGCCCCGCCGCAGCCGTTCCGCTGGAACCTCGCCACGTCCGCGGGTGCCGGACCGGACCGGCTCGGCGCGCTCACCGAGGGCGCGCCGCCGATCCGGCTCCGCTATCTGCCGTCGCTCACCGAATGCGCCGCGAAGGTGCTGGCCCGCTCCGACGGCGCCGACCTGTGCTTCGTCGGACGGTCGCTGGACAGCATGTACGACCTGCTGACCGGTGCGTTCGAGGGCTCGTCGTGGGAGGGCCGGCTGCTGCGGCTGCCGGTCTCGTGCACCAGCGACCGGGGCTGGACGCCCGCGATGCGGGCGCGCTTCCGCGAGCATCTCGCCGCGGCGGGGCTCGACCCGTACGCGCTGGCCCGCCGCAAGCGGCCGGTCGCCCTCGTGGACGTCGTGTACCGGGGCAACACCTTCGACACCCTGCACCGCGCGCTCGCCGGCTGGATCGAGGAGAGCCGCGAGCCGTGGCCGGTGATCCGCCGCAAGCTGCGCTACGTGGGCGTCACCCAGCGGGGCAGGACCAGCCCGGGGCACTGGCGCTGGCAGCAGGACGCGTCACGCCCGTGGGTGCGGACGCTGCCCGCCGGCCATGTGGTCAATGTGTCGCTCGACCCCGGGACCTGGTCGTGGTTCGGCGACCACCAGCCCAAGGTGCACAGCTCGTTCCCGGCCGTCCGCTGGTTCGACGAGGACGCCGGGGAGCCCTGGTACCACCCGTCGCTCCCGGCCGCGCTCGCCGAATCGCTGGCGCTGGTCGAGGCGGGCCGCACCCGCGCGGTACGTGACGACCTGGTCCGCGCGCTGGGGCGGGAGCCCGGGTTCGCGCGGCGTGAGGTGCGGGCGCTCGCGGCGGCGCTGCGCCGCCGCTGACGCGGGCGGGTCGCTCTGCCGGCCTCGGCACCGTCAGGCGTTGTTCTCCATCGCCGGGCGGAGCCGTCCCAGCAGGGCGTAGAGCGTCGCGCTCTCGTCCTCGTCCAGGGCGTCGAGCGCGCCGTGCGTCGCCTGCATCTCCTCGCGCACGCGCCGGATGGTGTCGCGGCCCTCGTCGGTCGCCACGACGTTCTTGACCCGCCGGTCGGCGGGGTCCGCCTCGCGGCGGACGAGCGACCGCGCCTCCAGCCGGTCCACGATCCCGGTGACGTTCGACGCGTCGCACACCAGCAGCGCCGCGAGACCGCGCATCGGCAGCGGCCCGTCGAGCTGGGCGAGGACCTTGGCCTGGGTGGAGGTGAGGCCGTGGTGGGCGGCGGCGGCCGCGAAATCCCGCCACTGGGCGGTGCCGATGGCGGCCAGCAGCTCCAGGAGCTCGAGCTTGGTCGGGACGTTCGTGGTGGCGCTCATGGGTGGAGTGTACTCAAAATGCTTGACGACATCAATCATTAACTTGACGTCCTTAACTATTGAGGTCTACCGTCTGTCGAGTTGCTTGACGACATCAAGCATCCAAGTTGTGAAGCATTGGTGTGAAGCAATGAGAAGGACCCGCCAGCCATGAGCCAAGCCACCACCGCACCCGCCGAAGCGGGGCACCGGAACGAGACGGTCATCGTCTTCGCCCTGAGCCTCGCCGCCATGGTCGTGTCGATGATGCAGACCCTGCCCGTCCCGATCCTGGGCCTGATCCGCAACGACCTCGGCACCTCGACCGCCAACGTCAGCTGGGTGACCACCGCGACCCTGCTGTCCGCCGCGGTCTTCACCCCGCTGCTGGGCCGCTTCGGCGACCAGCACGGCAAGAAGCCGACCCTGGTGGCCGTACTGGGCGTCATGGTCGTGGGTTCCGTCATCGCCGCCCTGGCGACCTCCCTGCCGCTGCTCATCCTCGGCCGGGTGCTCCAGGGCGCCGCCACCGCGATCTTCCCGCTGGCGCTGTCGGTCCTGCGCGAAGAGGTCCGCCCGCAGAAGCTGCCCGGTGCGATGGCGCTGGTCAGCGGCACCCTCGCCTTCGGCAGTGGCCTCGCACTGGTCGCCACCGGCCTGCTCACCTCGGGCCCCGACGCCGACTACCGCAACGCGTTCTGGATGGCGACCGGCTTCGCCGTCCTCGCCCTGGTCGCGGTCGTCACCATGGTCCCCGCGACCCGGCACAAGACCGGCGGCCGCACCGACATCCTCGGCGCGCTCACCCTCGGCATCGCCCTCCTGCTGCTCCTGCTGCCCATCTCGCAGGGCCACGAATGGGGCTGGGCCTCCGGCCGCACGCTGGGCAGCTTCGCCGGTGCCGTCGTCATGGGCGCCGTCTGGGTGCTGACCGAGCTCAAGGTCCGCGAGCCGCTGGTCGACATGCGGATGTTCGTCCACCGCCCGGTGCTGATGGCCAACCTCGCCGGGATCCTCGTCGGCTTCGGCATGTTCGCGAACTTCCTGGGCGTCTCCTACCTCGTCCAGATGCCCAAGGCGCTCACCGGCTACGGCTTCGACGCGTCCATCCTCCGGGCCTCCGTCGAGTTCCTGCTCCCCGGCGCGATCGTCTCGTTGCTCGCCTCGCCCATCGGCGGCCGTCTCGTCCGGCACCGCGGCCCGCGGGTCGTGCTCGGCCTGGCCGCCGTGCTCGGCGCAGCCGGCTTCGGCTGGCTGGCCCTCGACCACAGCCACACCGCCTCGGTGATCGGCGCCGGCCTCATCGTCGGTGCGGCCGTCAGTTTCGGCTACGCGGCCATGCCCGCCGTCATCATGGCGAGCGTCCCGCACCACCAGAGCGGCATCGCCAACGGCATCAACTCGATCTCCCGCTCCACCGGCAGCGCGATCGGCAGCGCCGTGGTCACCACGATCCTGGCGTCGAAGACCATCGAGCACCTGCCCGCCGGAGCGCCGCCGCTGCCCGCCGAATCCGGCTTCAGCCTCACCTTCGGTATCGCGGCCGTCTCCTTCGCCCTGGTCGGGCTGGTCAGCTGGCTCGGCTTGCGGACCAACCACGGACCCAGGACCGTCGAGGTGACGGCTTCCGCCGCCGGTACCGTCCCGTCCCCCCTCAAGGCGGCCGAGCAGCCCGACGCGACCGACAAGGCCGGCGTCGTCTGATCCCCGCCCGATCCCCCCACGGCGTACAGGAGCCATCACCATGAAGGCCGTCAGTTACCGCAGCTACGGAGGGCCCGAGGCCCTGGAATACGGCGAGCGCCCCGACCCCAAGGTCGGACCGGACACCGTCCTGGTGAAGGTCAGGGCCGCGGCGGTCAACCCCGTCGACTGGAAGGCGCAGGCCGGCTACCTGGACTCGATGCTCGACGCGGTCTACCCCGTCATTCCCGGCTGGGACGTCTCCGGCGTCGTCGTCAGGACCGGTCCCGACGCCCCTGAGTTCGAGGAGGGCGACGAGGTCATCGGCTATGTGCGCGAGGACTTCCTGTCCCGCGGCACGTTCGCCGAGTACGTCGGCGCCCCGGTCCGCACGCTGGCCCGCAAGCCGTCCAACCTCAGCTTCGAGCAGGCCGCGGGCCTTCCGCTGGCGGGCCTGACCGCCTACCAGACGCTCCTCGGCGAGCTGAACGTCGGCAAGGGCGACACGGTCCTCATCCACGCCGCGGCGGGCGGGGTCGGCTCCATGGCCGTCCAGCTCGCCAAGCACGTCGGCGCCCGGGTGATCGGCACCGCCGGTGAGCACAACCACGAGTACCTGCGCGGGCTGGGCGCGGAACCGGTGACCTACGGGGACGGCCTCGCCGACCGCGTACGGGCGCTGGCCCCGGAGGGCGTGCACGCCGTACTGGACCTGGTCGGCGGCGACGCCCTGACCGTCTCCCCGGGCCTGCTCGCCGACGCCGACAGCGGCCGGCTGGTCTCCATCGCCGACCCGGCGGTGCTGGGCATGGGCGGCCGGTTCCAGTGGGTCCGCCCGGACGCCGCGGACCTCTCGGCGCTCAGCGACCTCGCCGAGGCCGGTGTCATCACCGTGGAGGTCGCCGCCACGTTCCCGCTGGAGCGGACGGCGGACGCACAGCGGCTCAACGCCGAGGGCCACACCCGCGGCAAGATCGTCGTCACCATGTGACCCGTCCGGCCCCGGGCCCGGACGTCACCTTGTGGCCCGTCCGGTCCCCGGCGGCCGGGTTGTCACCACGGCACGGCCGCACCGAGGCCCGGGCGTCACCACAGCACGGCCGCGCCGAAGCCCGGTGGTCACCACAGGACGGCCGCGCCGAAGCCCGGTGGTCACCACAGGACGGCCGCGCCGAGGCCCGGTGGTCACCACAGGACGGCCGCGCCGAAGACGGCCAGCGCCACCGTGCACCCCACCACCGCCGCTGCCGCCCGTGACGTCATCACGGGCGGCCGCGGCGCGTCCATGAGGCGGATCCTGCGCTGGGCGACGAGCAGGAAGGCGAGCCAGACCAGGGCGCCGAGCGCCACTCCCACGATCCCCACGCCCGACAGCCCCCGGTGGACCGCCTGCCGGCCCGCGAGCACCGCGGCGACCGCGCACGACAGGGTCGTCCGCCGCCAGGCCAGCCGGGTCCGCTCCGGCTGCAGACCGGGATCGCGGTCCCGCACTCCCACCGGCGGCTCGGACACGGCCTAACCCGCCCGGCCCAGCAGCACGATCGCCACCATGACCACCGCGATGCCCGCCACGAGCACGGCCAGCAGCGTCGGGAAGCGGGAGAGCGGCAGGTCCTCGTTCCGGCGCATGGCCCGCTCGCACCGCACCCAGTAGTTGACGGCCCGCACCGCGCACATCGCGCCGCCCGCCAGCAGCGCCAGCGCCAGAACGACCCGGACGGTGCGCGGCAGGTCCGGCAGGAACTGGTCCACCGCGAAGCCGCCGCCGATCAGCGCCAGCGCGGTCCTGATCCAGGCCAGGAACGTGCGCTCGTTGGCCAGCGAGAACCGGTAGTCCGGCGTCTCGCCCTCCGCCTGCACGCGGGCCGGCGAGAACCACAGCCCGACCGCCGACACCCCGGCCCGCAGCCTGCCGGGCAGCGCCCGTACGAAGACGATCACCCGGTCACTGTACGTCCGGACCCGGTGCCGGACCCGGACGCCGGGTGTCCGGCCGGTGTCCGGCGGGGGTGCGTGCGGTGGTGTGTGCGGGGGTGTGTGCGGTGGCAGGGGCTTTCACCAGCACGTTCTTCAGCCAGGACGCTACGCCGCAGGAGGCCGCCCACGCCACTCGCGCAGCCTGTGGAACGCGTCGAGGCCGTCCGGGACCCACTCCCATTCGGACAGCCGCCGCTCCAGTTCACCGTCGGTCAGGAAGGTGTGCCAGGCGACCTCCTCGGCCTGCGGGGAGACCGGGAGTTCGCACCGTACCTCGTACACCTGGGACCACCAGGAGTGCCCGTCCCGCTCGTAGAGGAACTTGAACAGCGGTACGGGCCGCGCGAGTCCCGACACCCCCAGCTCCTCCTCGGCCTCCCGCAGCGCCGCCTCGTCGTAGGTCTCGCCCGCTCCGACGACCCCGCCCACGAACATGTCGTACAGCGAGGGGAAGACCAGCTTCACCGCGGTCCGGCGGTGCACGAACGTCCGGCCCTCGCCGTCCTTCACCAGCACGAACGCGCAGCGGTGCCGCAGCCCGCGGGCGTACGCCTCGGCCCGCCGCTCCTGGCCGACGACCTCGTCGTTCTCATCGACGATGTCGAGCAGCTCGTCCGCGGAGCGCGGTCGCGCGGGTGCGCCGGTCTCCGGGTCGAGGCGTTCCACGATCCGGAACCGCTGGGCGACGACCAGCGTCCCGTCGCTGACGGTGAACTCCGGGTCGCCGATCGACTCGCGCATCTCCGGGCCGTGCCAGAACCCCTCATGGTTCGCCCGCCACTCGGCGACGGTGCGATCGCCCTCGCCCTCGTCCACCGCGTGCGCCAGATCGACCTCGGCGAGCGGCAGCACGCGGACCTCCGTGGTCTCCAGCACGGCCACCGGCCGGTCCGCCGAATCGATCAGCGCGGACCGTTCGCCGACGACGGGCAGTGCCTCGCCGCAGTACTCGTAGTCCACGACGAGCCCGGTCGTGGAGGTCTTCTCCCCGGACAGGACCGCGCCGACCAGCCGGTCGCGCAGCGGACCCGGGAAGGCGAGTTCGAACGGCGGGAGATCATCGTAGGAGCCCATGGACCCAGCCTAGATCGTGGCGTCGAAGGCTGGGCCATGGCGTCAAAGGCGTTTCCTAGGACGGCTCCTGGCCCGCGACGGCACCCGCCCCGGCACCCGTTCCGGCGCCCGCCCGGCGGTCGCGCACCACGACGGTGGCCATCGCGACGACGACACCGGCGACCGCGTAGGCCGCCAGCACCCACAGCGGGCCGGAGGTCGCGCTGCCGCCGAAGTACACGGTGTTGCGGACCGCCGTGGTGCCCGCGCCCGGCGGCAGGGACTGCCCGATCGCGCTCCAGAACCGTGGCAGCAGCGACGCCGGATAGACGCCGCCCGCGCTCGGGTTGCCCATCACGACGAAGAGCAGGATCGACAGCCCGATGCCGATGATCCCGCAGAGCGTCTGCAGAGCCGTGGTGACGGCGGCGGCCGCGAAGACCACCAGCGCGCCGATCGCCCACAGTGCCACGAAGTGGCCGGTCAGCGCCGAGAACACCGGATCCACGATGATCGCCCCGCCGAGTCCTGAGACCACCGCGAAGAGCGCGAGAGTGCCGAGCCGGATCGCCGTACGGTGCCGGTTGACCGGCCGGGCGCCGCCCGCCACACCCAGGATCGACGCGGTCAGATAGCCGCCCACCACCCAGCCGATGACCAGGTAGAACGAGCTCAGCCCGCGGCCGTCCTCCTTGTTGGGGGCCTTGATGTCGGTGACCGTCACCTGCCGGTGCTGGGTCTTCTCGACGCTCTGCGCGATCTGCGCGGCGGTCTGCGACACCGAGGGGCCGCCCGCGGAGGCCACCAGCAGTGAATCGGTCTTGCCCGCCGGGTTGATGAGGATCGCGGCGTCCACCGTACGGTTCATGATCTGCCGTCGCGCCTCGGCCTCGTCGGCCACCACGACCGCCTTCACCGGCTCGCCCGGCAGCCCGTTGAGCTGTGCGGCCACCTTGCCCGCCACCTGCGCGGGCGCCACGACGGCGGCCGGGATCCGGTGCGGGGTGGGGGAGTGGAACGCGCCCAGGTACGACACGATGAAGGCCAGCTGGATCAGCAGACCTCCGACGACCAGCAGGAAAGCCCGGAAACTGATCGCGTCCCGCAGCTCGGCCGCGAACCCGCCCGATCCGTCCGGCAGCGCCGGAACACCCCGTGAGGCGCCGGAATCCGGGGTGGTGGAAGGTGTTTCGTCCGGCGGCGGAGGGGTCGTCCCAGCAGAGCTCATGCACGAACGTTAGGCGGCCTACGCTTCCGACGCGAGAGGGGGTGCTCCGTACGGGCCCCTTGCCGGGTGGCCACCGCACGCGAAATGCTGCGCGCGGCCACCACTGCCCAGCACCGACCAGGAGTGACCGTCATGCCGGCACCGTTCGACGTCCTGCGTATCGCCAACTGCTCGGGCTTCTACGGCGACCGGCTGTCCGCCGCCCGCGAGATGGTCGAAGGCGGTCCGATCGACGTATTGACCGGTGACTACCTCGCCGAACTGACGATGCTGATCCTGTGGAAGGCCCGGCAGCGCGACCCCGACGCCGGCTACGCCGTCTCGTTCCTCGCCCAGATGCACGAGGTGCTCGGCAGCTGTCTGGAACGCGGTATCAAGGTCGTCGTCAACGCCGGCGGCCTCAACCCGGCCGGACTCGCCGCCAAACTCGGCGAACTGGCCGCGCTCGGCGGCCTCCACCCCACCATCGCCCACCTGGAGGGCGACGACCTCCTCGACCGTCTCCCCGAGCTGCGCGAGAAGGGCCACGGGTTCGCCAACCTGTCCACCGGCCGGCTGCTCGCCGACTCCGGGATCGAGCCCGTCACCGCCAACGCGTACCTCGGCGGCTGGGGCATCGCCCGCGCGCTGCGCGCCGGCGCCGACGTGGTCATCTGCGGCCGGGTCACCGACGCCGCGCTCGTCACCGGGCCGGCCGCCTGGGCCTTCGACTGGGCGCTCGACGACTGGGACCGGCTCGCCGGGGCGGTCGCCGCGGGCCACATCATCGAATGCGGCGCCCAGGCCACCGGCGGCAACTTCTCCTTCTTCACCGAGATCGAGTACCCCGTGCACCCCGGCTTCCCCATCGCCGAGATGCACCCCGACGGCTCCTGCGTCATCACCAAGCACGAGGGAACCGGCGGCGCGGTCACCGTCGACACCGTCACGGCCCAACTGCTGTACGAGATCGAGCGGCCCGAGTACCTGAACGCCGATGTCGTCGCCCGCTTCGACACCCTGCGACTGGAGCAGGAGGGACCCGACCGGGTCCGGGTCACCGGCACCCGCGGAGAGCCCGCGCCCGACACCCTCAAGGTCTGCCTCAACTACCTCGGCGGCTTCCGCAACAGCGCCACCTTCGTGCTCACCGGCCTCGACATCGAGGCCAAGGCGCGGTTCGCGGAGGCGTCCCTGCTCGACGCGACGGGCGGCGGCGACCGCTTCGACGAGTTCGACCTGCGGATGGAACGGCCGGCGGCCGACACCGCCCGGCTGACCCTGACCGTCAAGGACCCCGACCGCGACAAGGTCGGCCGCGCGCTGTTCACCGCGGTCGCGGGCACGGCGCTGGCGAGCTACCCCGGCTTCTACCTGGAACAGGCGTCCCCCCGGCCCACCGAGTACGGGGTGTACTGGCCCGCGCTGGTCGCCGCCGACGAGGTGCCGGCCCAGGTCGTGCTGGCCGACGGCACCAGGCTGGACGTGCCGAGGCCCCCGACGGTGGCGCGCGTGCGACAGGAGCGGCCGGCCGCCGGCGCCGAGCCACGTCCGGCCATGCCGTCCGGCCCCACCGTCCGGGCACCGCTCGGCCGGCTGGTCGGCGCCCGCTCCGGCGACAAGGGCGGCGACGCCAACATCGGCCTGTGGGCCCGCACCGACGAGGCGTACGCGTGGCTCCACGCCCACCTCGGCGTCGACGAGCTGCGGCTGCTGCTCCCGGAGGCCGCCGAGCTGGAGGTCGTCCGCTACGAACTGCCCAATCTGCGCGCCCTCAACTTCGTCCTGCACGGCCTGCTCGGCGAGGGCGTCGCCGCCTCCACCCGCCCCGACCCGCAGGCCAAGAGCCTGGGCGAGTACCTGCGGGCCCGCCCGGTCGACATCCCCATGGATCTTTTGCCTGGCCTGTAGACATCTTTGCCCGGCGCGGAGATCTCTTTGCCCAAGTGCTGACGGTCGTCTGCGTACCGTGGGAAGCGGCCCACCGCAAGAGGCGGGTGGGCGTTCCGAGGGGGGCATTCCGATGGACCAGTCGATTCTGCACAAGGCGATCTTCCTGCTGCGCGACTGCCACGAGTCCGAGCAGCAGGTGGTCACCCGGCTCAAGGACTACTTCCCCGACCTCGACCTGAGCGCCCGCGAGCGCTACACCAGCGAGGCGATGGACCTGGTCCACGGAGTGCACCCGGGCATCTGAGGCACCGGGCATCCTGGGTGCCGAGGCGTCCGCGGACCGGTGCGCGATGATCGGGGCATGAGCAACCTCGATGTGAAGCCCGCACCGACCGTGTGCGGCGGCCGCGACGACGTCTCGGCCGAGCCCGCCCGCGAGCTCCTCACCGCCCGCACCGTCACCCTCGGCGAGAGCACCCAGGTGCGGCGCCTCCTGCCGAACCTGGGCCGCCGGATGGTCGGCGCCTGGTGCTTCGTCGACCACTACGGCCCCGATGACATCGCGCGCGAGTCCGGGATGCAGGTCCCGCCGCACCCGCACATGGGCCTGCAGACGGTGAGCTGGCTGCACGACGGCGAGGTGCTGCACCGCGACAGCCTCGGCAGCCTGCAGACCGTACGCCCCCGCGAGCTGGGGCTGATGACCTCCGGCCGGGCCATCTCGCACTCCGAGGAATCGCCGCGCGACCACCCCCGGCTCCTGCACGGCGCCCAGCTCTGGGTCGCCCTCCCGGAGGCCCACCGGAACACTGCGCCGGCCTTCGAGCACCACGCCGACCTGCCGGTCGTCACCGGAGGCGGCGGTCTGCACGCCACCGTCATCATGGGCGAACTGGACGGCGCCGTCTCACCCGGCACCACCCACACCCCGCTCGTCGGCGCCGACCTCGCCCTGGCAGCGGGCACCGACACCCGCCTGCCGCTCCACCCCGACTTCGAGTACGCGGCCCTGACGATGTCCGGCGAGGCCGAGGTCGACGGCGTACGCCTCGCCCCCGGCTCGATGCTCTACCTCGGCTGCGGCCGCCGCGACCTCGCGATCCGCGCCGACGTGGACAGCGGCCTGATGCTGCTGGGCGGCGAGCCCTTCGACGAGAAGATCGTCATGTGGTGGAACTTCGTCGGACGGTCCAACGACGACATCGCACAGGCCCGTTCGGACTGGATGAACGGCGCCCGCTTCGGGGATGTGAGGGGCTACGACGGAGCCCCGCTGCCCGCTCCGGAGCTTCCGGCGACGCCGCTCAAGCCACGCGGGCGCGCCCGCTAGACGGCCTTTCGGTCGTCCAGCGGGCGGGCCGGCCGTGCGGCGGTGACTGTCAGGCGGTGGGGCGGGGCACGATGTGGCCCGCCACTTCGCCGAAGCCGATGCGGGTTCCGTTCGGGCCCGGTGCGGTGGCGGTGATGACGACCTCGTCGCCGTCGTCGAGGAACGTGCGCTCGCTGCCGTCCGCCAGTTTCAGCGGCTCCTGGCCGTTCCACGTCAGCTCGATGAGCGCGCCGCGCGTCTCGCGCTCGGGACCGCTGATGGTGCCGGAGGCGAAGAGGTCGCCGGTCCGCAGGGACGCGCCGTTGGCGGTCAGGTGCGCGAGCATCTGCGCGAACGTCCAGTACATGGCGGCGAACGGCGGGCGCGAGACGACATGGCCGTTGAGCCGGACCTCGAAGGCGATGTCGAAGCCGGACGGCTCGGCCGCGGCGTCCCGGTCGTCGAGGTACGGGAGCGGCTCGACGTCGCGCTCCGGCGGGGTGGTGCGGGCCTGCGCGAGGGCGTCCAGCGGGACGATCCACGGCGAGACCGACGTGGCGAAGGACTTGCCGAGGAACGGGCCCAGCGGCACGTACTCCCACGCCTGGAGGTCGCGGGCGGACCAGTCGTTGACCAGGCAGACGCCGAAGACGTGCTCGGCGGCGTCGGCCAGCGCGACCGGGCTGCCCAGCTCGGACGGCGTGCCGACGACGAAGCCCAGCTCCGCCTCGATGTCCAGGCGGCGGGACGGGCCGAAGTCCGGAACCGGGTCGGCCGGGGCCTTGCGCTGCCCGGACGGGCGGGTGATCGGCGTGCCGGAGACGACGATCGTGCCGGAACGGCCGTGGTAGCCGATCGGCAGGTGCTTCCAGTTGGGCGTCAGCGGCTCGGAGCCGGGCCGGAAGATCCGGCCGAGGTTCGTCGCGTGGTGCTCGGACGCGTAGAAGTCGACGTAGTCGGCCACCTCGAACGGCAGGTGGAGGGTGACGTCGGCGCACGGCACCAGGCACGGCTCGACGGCCGCACGGAGGGCCCCGTCCGTCAGCCACCGGGTGATCGCGGCGCGCACCGCGGTCCAGACCGGCCGGCCGGCGGCCAGCAGCGGGTTCAGCGAGGGCGCGTCGAGCGTGGCGAATCCGGGTTCGGCGAGGGCACCGACGCTGCGGGCCGCCGCGCCCGCGTCGAGAACGTGGTCACCGATGGCGACACCGATCCGGCGCTGATCCGGCCGGTCGGCGGTGGTGAAGACGCCGTACGGCAGGTTGTGTACGCCGAACGGAGAGTCGTCCGGGACGGTGAGCGGGCTGCTGGCGCTCAACTGGCCTCCAGGGAGAGAACGAACGTGCCGAGACTATCTCCCGTCTCCAGGGCTCCCGTCTCAAGGGCCGGACGCGGGCCGGACGCGGGTCCGACGGGGGCCATGCACCCGCACCATGGCGACGGTACGTGCCGGTCCGGACACCGACGGTAGATCCAGGGGGCGCCGACGGCCTCGAGTTTGGTGGTGCTACACGTGCGTACGTAGAGTTCCGCCTGACTCGGGTGGACTCGGGGCGGAACAGACAATCCAGAAGGCAGTAACGGCATGACAGCGAGTGAGCAGACGGAAACCCGGCGCGACGATTCGACGGGCATCGACCCGGCGCGCCTGGAGCTCTGCCTGAGCGTGCTCGCGGAGCTCGACGAGCTCGACGTCGACCACCCCGACGCCATCGCCGTACGGCGCGCCACCGCCGGCATCTACCGCACGGTGAAGCAGCGCCGCCGCCAGGAACGCCGCGCCTCGAAGACGGCGAACGACAAGGCCGTCACCGAGGCCACGGCCACCGGCGCGGCCGACCGCATCGACGACGAGACGCTGGGCAACATGCTCACGACATCCGTGACGCAGGAGATCGCCGGCATCCTGGAGCGCCCCCGCTCCTGCTACGTCTGCAAGACCCGTTACGTCGAGGTCGACGCGTTCTACCACCAGCTCTGCCCGCCCTGCGCGAAGGAGAACCGCAGCCGCCGCGACGCGCGCACGGACCTCACCGGACGCCGCGCCCTGCTCACCGGCGGCCGCGCGAAGATCGGCATGTACATCGCGCTGCGCCTGCTGCGCGACGGCGCGCACACCACCATCACCACCCGCTTCCCGAACGACGCGGTCCGCCGCTTCAAGGCGATGCCCGACAGCCCGGAGTGGCTGCACCGGCTGAAGATCGTCGGCATCGACCTGCGCGACCCCGCCCAGGTGATCGCGCTCGCCGACGAGGTCGCCGCCGAGGGCCCGCTCGACATCCTGATCAACAACGCCGCGCAGACCGTCCGCCGCAGCCCCCGCGCCTACGCGGAGCTCGTCGCCGCGGAACTCGCCCCGCTGCCGGCCGGCGAACTGCCCTCGCGCACCGTCCTGGGCCACTTCGGCAGCGGCGCGCAGATCGCGCTGCCCGGCCCGTCGTCGTCCGGCCACGACGCCCTGACGCCCGAGTCGATCACCGCCCTGGCCCTGACCACCGGCTCCGCGACCCCGGCCCGTATCGAGGCCGGCACCGCCATCGACGCCGGCGGCCTCGTACCGGACCTGGACGCCACCAACACCTGGATCCAGCGCGTCGAGGAGGTCGACCCGCTCGAACTCCTCGAAGTCCAGCTCTGCAACGTCACCGCGCCGTTCGTCCTCGTCAGCCGACTGCGCCCGGCGATGGCCGCGGCCACCGCGCGCCGCAAGTACGTCGTCAACGTCTCGGCGATGGAAGGCCAGTTCAGCCGCGGCTACAAGGGCCCGGGCCACCCGCACACCAACATGGCCAAGGCCGCGCTGAACATGCTCACCCGCACCAGCGCCCAGGAGATGCTGGAGACGGACGGCATCCTCATGACCGCCGTCGACACCGGCTGGATCACCGACGAGCGCCCCCACCCCGACAAGATGCGCCTCGCCGAAGAGGGCTTCCACGCCCCCCTCGACCTCGTCGACGGCGCCGCCCGCGTCTACGACCCCATCGTCCGCGGCGAACTCGGCGAAGACCTCTACGGCTGCTTCCTCAAGGACTACGCCCCGGCCGCCTGGTAACCCCGGCTCGCCTGGCCGTTCGCCCGCGCCAGGGTGCGCGCGCCGGTTCGAGCAGATCCATGACGGAGCGGGCCGCCCACCTCCGGAACGGCGTCCGGCCCGCGGTCACGCGCGACGTCGATCTCGACGCCCACCTGCTCGAAGTCGGCCCGGGTCCGGGCGCGGCGACCGACTCACGTTCACCGCCCACCGCCCGCCGCCCGCCGCCCGCCGTCCGGCGGAGGCGTAGCTCCGCTGTTCCGCGGGGCGTTGGGCGGGGACTCGTTGTCGGAGGGTGCGCGTAGGGTGACGCCAAGTGGTCGATGAGGCACATCGGCCACGCCAGGGGAGGCTCGTCGTGCATGCCGAGGAAGTCACGTTCAGCAAGCTGGTGGCCGGGGAGAAGCAGTTCCAGGTGCCTCTCTACCAGCGCACATACAGCTGGACGGACAAGGAGTTGAAGCAGCTGTGGGACGACGTCACGGAGCTGGTCGGCCAGGCCATGGCCGAAGTGAGGACGCCGTCCCACTTCCTCGGCTCCGTCGTCCTCGCACCGGGCCAGATGAGCGCCGGAGGCGTATCGCGCTGGCTGGTCGTGGACGGGCAACAGCGGCTCACGACCCTGATGGTGGCGTTCACCGCGCTGCGCGACCACATTCGCGAAACCGGCGGTCGGGACATCGCCATGCTCGCGGAGAAGATCCACGAGCAGTATCTGGTCAACAAGTTCCTTGACGGCAACGACCACTACCGGCTGTTGCCGACCCAGGCGGACCGCGGCGCCTTCATCGCGTGCGTCGCGGGCAGCCCGCGCGCCGGGGGCGGGGACAACATCGGGCATGCCTACCGGTTCTTCCGGGGCGTGCTCGCGCGGGGTCAGGAGGAGGGCGGAGACACCTGGGCGAGAGTGGTCGTCACCGTCTTGGGCGGGCTGCTCTCCATCGTCGAGATCACCGCGGAGCCCGGGGACAACGTCTACCGGATCTTCAAGTCGATCAACAACACGGGTGTCCAGCTGCAGCAGAGCGACCTGCTGCGGAACCACCTCTTCATGCTGCTGCCCCGCCAGGGTGAGCAGGTGTACCAGGAGCTGTGGCTGCCCATGCAGCAGAGCCTCGGCCCGAAGAACCTGGAACTGCTCTTCTGGCTGGACCTTGTGCTGCGTGGGGTGTCCAAACCGAAGGTCAGTGAGATCTACGAAGCCCAGCAGCAGCGTCTGAAGCCGGTGGAAGGTGATGAGGACGCGCTCAGGGCGGAGATCGCGGACCTCGTCCGGCTGTCGGAGCGCCTGCTGCGCGTCCTGCGTCCGGAGCGGGAGCAGCACCCGGCTCTGCGCGAGGTGTTGTCGCGGCTCGCGGACTGGGGCAACCAGACGTACTACCCGGTGGCGTTGCAGGTGCTCGATCTGGTGGATGCCGGCCGGCTCGACGCGGAGGCCGCCGTCGAATCCCTGACGTACGTGGAGAGCTTTCTCGTCAGGCGTCTCATCTGTCAGATCTCTCCGAGCAGTCTCAACCGGATCTTCGTCGAAGCCCCCAAGGAACTGGAGAAGTCGCATCTGCCGGTACCCGAGGCGATCCGGCACTACCTGTCGGGCCGCCGCCGCTACTGGCCCACGGACGCTGAACTCTCCACCGCCGTAAGGACCAAGCCGTTCTACTGGGCGGGAAAGTCCCACCAGCGCCACTACGTGCTTCGCCGGCTGGAGGAGAGCTACGACTCCGCCGAGCCGGTCGACTTCGCCAAGGCCGCGCTCACCGTCGAACACGTCCTTCCGCAGCATCCGGCCGAGGAGTGGTTCGAGCTGCTCGCGAAGGAGACCGAGGTCGGCCAGACCCCGCAGGACCTGCGTGACCTGCTGGTGCACACCCTCGGCAATCTGACCCTCACCGGTGAGAACTCGAAGCTGTCGAACCACCCCTTCCAGCGCAAGCAACAGATCCTGGACGGCAGCGCCCTGCGCATGAACCGTGAGATCGCCGGCGCATCCGGCTGGGGGAAGGCCGAGATCCTGGTCCGCGCGGACGCGCTCTCCGAGCGGGCCGTCCAACTGTGGCCCGGACCCGAGGACGGTGCTCCCGGCGCCGACGACGAATGGCCCGGCTGGGCCGAACTGCGGGCCGCCCTTCTCGCGATGCCGGCCGGCACGTGGACCACCTACGGGGCGATCGCCGAACTCATCGGCAGCCACCCCGTCGCCGTGGGGACCTTCCTCGCGGCCAAGGGCGTGCACGGCGACTACCGGGTGCTCAATGCCGACGGTCGTGTCTCGGCCGCCTATGAGCCCGCTGACCGCTCACCGCGAGAACTGCTCGAAGCGGAAGGAGTCGGCTTCGACGAGGCGGGCCGCGCCCACCGGTCGTCGCGCCTCGTCGCGGAGGAACTGGCCGAGCTGCTCGGAAAGGAACTCCGAGCGCACGACGACGTCACGACCCCTTCCCCGGCAGCGGACACGACCGACCGGGCCACCCGCTTCGGCGAACTACTCTCCACCAACCAAGCGCCGGCCACGCACGAGAGCCTCCGCAGCGTGCTCCGCTTCTGGCAACAGCAGGATCCCGCTTGCCATCTGGACTACGGAAGGGGCGCCGAGACCAGCTGCTTCCCCCTCCTCGACGTCGGAACCTCACCACGCTCCCGAACGCTGCGGCCGCTCGGCCTCTACCCGGTGACCGGCGTGGCCGAGGTCCCCTTCGGACACCTCAAGGAGCGGGCACCCTTCGACGACGCGGCGCTGCGCCGTGAACTCCTGCTGCGGTTCAACCGGATCGACGGCGTCGATCTGGCCGAGGCGAAGCTGGAGCTCTATCCCACCTTCCCGCTGGATGTCTTCGCCTCTCACCCGGACGAGATCTGTGCCGTCCTCGAGTGGTTCGTTCACACCACTGCCCTGCACGCCGGCGAACGTGATGCGGGATAAGTCGTCCGGACAGCCCTGAGCCGGTGAATCATGTGACGGAACCGGAGCGGGTGGATCACGAGGGGCGCCATGGGTGGGGTCGGGTTGGAGCGGAAGGCGGTGCCTGCCGGCAAGGGAGCCAGGGAGGTGCTTCTGAGGGCTGACGCCCTCATGGCAGCCGCCAGGGGCGTGATCGCCGATCACGATCAGGCCCGCGCCGCGGTCCGGAGCGCCCTGGACCCGTTGAAGGACGAGCTGATCCGTCGTGAGCTGGACGGCATTCCGGTCTCCCGGCTCAAGGACGTGACCGAGGGCCGGCTGCGGCTGACCGCCCTGGAGCAGGCCGGGTACTCCACGGTCCGGCAGGTGTTGGACGCCCGGCAGTACGCGCTCCAGCAGCTTCCCGGCATCGGTGTGCAGAGCGCGGTTCAGGCGATAGCCGCCGCGCGGCAGATCGCGGAGGCGGTCGCGGAGCATGTCACCGTCCGTATCGATCCCGACGCGAGTGCCGATCCTCGTACGACGGGGCTGGTCACGGCACTGAACCAGCTGGTGAACGCCGGGCCGGACATTCCCCGGGCCGTCGCGGCAGCCGGTCGGATCGACGGTGAACTCGCCCCGCTGATGGCCGGCGCCCGGCCGGCCCGGGGGCGGTTGCGCATGCTGTTCGCCGGACGGACGGGCCGCAAGGAGGCACAGGACGCGGTCCAGGCGATCGACGCCCTTCTCGTCGCGTGCACGGACGACGCCACGCCGCTGCTGCTCGCCCAGGCCTCCACGGATCTGCTGCGCCCACCGGTTCCGGCCGACGAGGCGTGGATCGACTTCCAGGTCCGCTCACCCGACTACTACAGCCTGCTCGCCGAGATCGCCGGGCTGGCGCCGGACGCGGACGCGGCCGAGGGGTTCCTGCCGACCGACATCTCCGGCCGGGTGCGGGCCCAGCGGCTGGACGACACCCACCGCCGGGTCTCGCTGCGCGGCTACCAGGACTTCGGGGCCCGATTCGCTCTCACCCAGCGCCGGGTGGTTCTCGGCGACGAGATGGGGCTCGGGAAGACCATCCAGGCCATCGCCGCACTCGCCCATCTCAAGGCGGAGGGGCAGACGCACTTTCTCGTGGTCTGCCCGGCCAGCGTCCTGATCAACTGGACGCGGGAGATCGAATCCCGCAGCACGCTGGACGCGTACCGGGTGCACGGCCCCTACCGCGAAGCCGCTCTGGACGAATGGGTCCGGTGCGGTGATGTCGCCGTCACCACGTTCGACGGCCTGAACACCCTGGTGGTCCCTGAGGAGACCGCGGTCGGCATGCTCGTGGTCGACGAAGCGCACTACGTCAAGAACCCGGCGGCCCGCCGTTCCCGATCCGTCGCCCGCTGGACGGCCCGTGCCGGCCACGTCCTGTTCCTCACCGGCACGCCGATGGAGAACCGGGTCGAGGAGTTCCGCAACCTGGTCCACTACCTCCAGCCCGATCTCGTGCCCCACGTCCGCAACAGCGACGCCGTCGCCGGCTCTGAGGTGTTCCGCCGCGCCGTCGCCCCCGCCTACCTCCGGCGCAATCAGCTGGACGTGCTGACCGAACTCCCCGAGCTCATCCAGGTCGACGAGTGGGAGGAGTTCACCGCCGCCGACCTCACCGCGTACCGCTCGGCCGTGACCGCCGGAAACTTCATGGCCATGCGGCGGGCCGCCTACGCCGACCCCGCGAAGTCCGCGAAGCTCCAGCGCCTGCTGGAACTCGTCAGGGAGGCCAGGGAGAACAACGCGAAGGTCGTCGTCTTCTCCTACTTCCGCGATGTCCTGATCGCCGTGCGGGAAGCCCTCGGCGACACGGCCCTAGGCCCCATCACCGGCAGCGTGGCCGTCACCGCACGCCAGCAACTCGTCGACGACTTCACGGCCACCCCCGGCCACGCCGTGCTGCTCAGCCAGATCCAGGCGGGCGGAGTCGGTCTGAACATGCAGGCCGCGTCCGTCGTCATCCTCTGCGAACCCCAGGTCAAACCCACCATGGAGTCCCAGGCCATCGGCCGGGCCCACCGGATGGGCCAGGTCCGCCGGGTACAGGTCCACCGCCTCCTGACGGCCGACAGCATCGACCAGCGCATGCTCGAGATCCTAGACGGCAAGAAGCGCCTCTTCGACGCCTACGCCCGCCGCAGCGACACCGCGGAGTCCACCCCCGAAGCCGTCGACATCTCCGAACAGTCCCTGGCCCGCCAGATCGTGGCGGAGGAACAACTCCGCCTCGCCACCTCCGCCACGGGGGACGACACCTCGTGAACCGACCCCGGTGGCACGACCCGTCGCTGTCAACGCCCGCCTGAGGGCTGTTCGTCGTACAACTGCCAGGCGGGCACCCGTTCGGCGTCGAGCAGTCCGCGGCGCCGCAGCATCAGCCGTAGATGCCGTGCTTCGTCAGCGTCTTCGTCCGGGCCCCGGTCCAGAAGGACGGCGGTGGTGCCACCGTCCGTCCGGACGATCGCATCAGCGGGGTGGCCGTTGACGGCGACGCCGAGTTGCACCGTTGCCCCTGGGCGACCCGACTGCGCCTTGTACAGGCGCTTGAGCAGCTCGTCCGGTTCAGCGGCGCCCAAGCCGCTGTCCGTGGCGTTGGCAGCGTGCACCAGTGCGGCTCCCACGCCGCCCCGGCGCTGCCACAGCTTGGCGTCGCCGACGACGATGAGGTGCGATCGAGCCCTCGTGATGGCGACGTTCCAGAGGTTCAGTTGCCGGTCGACCCAGCTGATCGCCCCTGGGCTCATGCCGTCTCCCGCTACGAGGGAGAAGACCATGACGTCACGCTCGCCGCCCTGGAACGTGTGCACCGTGCCCGTGCGCACCCGCTCGCCGTACGGGCGCAGCCGCCGCTTCAGGGCCTCCTCCTGAGCCTTGAAAGGTGTGATCACCCCGATCGTGGCCCCGGTGTCGTCGGGGAGCTGCTCCAGCAGATGCCGGACGCTGGCCTCCACCTTGTCGATCTCGTCGTGGTTGACCCAGGAACTGCCGGAGGGCGGGCGTACGGCGCGCCCGCTGACCGGCGCCCAGATGACCGCGCGGCGGCCGAGGGCGGGCCGGGCACGGATGTCGGTGAGCACGGTCAACCGGCCGTCGTAGAAGAGGCGGTTGGAGACGTCGGCGATGTCCGGGTGGCAGCGGAAGTGCTCGTCCAGGAGGAGGCTGCCGCCCGCCGCGCGTTCCGCCGCGTGGAAGGCGGAGTGGCGCCGATGGGCGAGGCGGTGCTTCTCCAGCCAGTCGGAGCGCAGCCCGGCCGCGCGCCGGATCACCGCTTCCCGGTCGGGGTCGATCGTGGTGATGTGGGTGAGCTGCATGGGGTCGCCGATGACCAGCGCCCGGCGGGCCCGGAACAGCAGGGGCAGGACGTGCGGGATCGCGCACTGGCTGGCCTCGTCGACGACGACCAGGTCGAACAGAGCCGGATCCGGCGGGAACCGCCGTGCCGAGAGGCTGGTGACGGCCCAGCCCCGCGCCGCGGGCAGGGCATTTCGTACCGCGGCCCAGTCGCTGCCACCGGCGTCACGGGCGGTCAGGAGCCCGGCGATGCGCTGATGTCCCGCTCGTCCGGCGCCCTGCACGGCGCTGTCGAGCAGTGCCGCGGATGAGGTGCGGACGGCGGACTCCGCCAGATCGAGAGCAGCTGTGAGGCCCGCGTCGTCCATCCCGGTCGCAGCCCGCTCGCGTTCGGTCCGCCAGGTCCTCTCAGCACGGGTGAAGTCGGCGAGCGCGGTGCAGGCGTCCATGGTGGTGCCGTCGAACGCCGCGATGCCGAAACGGCCCAGCAGCCTCCTGCGACGCCATTCGCCGAAAAGGCGCGCGGTGGCCCTCCGCGTCGCCCTCTGCTCCAGGGCTCCCGGGTCCCGCACCGCTGCCAGGAGCCCAAGCAGCGCGGAGACGGGCAGGTGGAGCCTTGCGGCGTGCTGCTCGCGGTCCTCGCCCGCCTCGCGCAACACCCGCTCGGTGTGCGCCGAGCGGGCGAGCTGTTGTCGGACGGCGTCGAGCCGGTCGTTCGCCACGTCGACGTCCATCCCCGCGGTGGTGATGTTCACCGCGGGAGCGGGGGAGACCATCAGCTGACGTAGCGTCGTCGCCTCGGCCTCCGCGTAGTCCGGGTCGCCGCCCGCGGGACCGGTGCGCACGACGCTCCCCGGCGACAGCTGCTCGCAGCGACGCCACACCTCGTCAACGGCCTGGTTGTTGGTGGAGGCCACCAGCACGCTCTGGCCGGCCGCCACAGCGGTGGCGACGAGATTGGCCACCAACTGGCTCTTGCCGGTGCCGGGCGGCCCGGTGGCCACCGTGAGGCGGCGCGTCATGGCCGAACGCAGCACTGCGGACTGGGCTTCGTTGGACGGCAGCGGCGTCACGAGCCGTACGGAACCGGGGTCCCGTACGGAACCGGGGTCCCGTTCGGTGGGAGAGCCGGCCGGTCCCGCGCGTTCTGCGGGGTCGGGGGAGAGTGCGGCGAGCGCCGTCGCCCTGATCTGCGCGCTCTTCCGGGAGATGTTCTCGAAATCCGCGAGAAGCTTCTTGGTGATCTTGCTGTCGCGGGGTACCAGGAAGAGGACCGCGGCATTGCGGGCACCATTGCCCGGGGTACGGATGTCGATCCGGTCGGCGAGCTGGTCCGGCCGGGGCTCCTGGACACAGGGCAGTTCGTACTCCTGGCTCAGCAACTGGCGTACCTCGACCGCCATCCGGTCGTGCTGCCCGGCGTGCCAGGTCTGCTGGTAGGTGTCGACAAGGTCGGCCGCCTGCTCCACCCCCAGCCAGTCGCGGGCCAGCCTGGGGTGCGGCAGCACGGGTCCGTACGGCTTGAGGCGGACCTCGCCGGCCTCCTGGACCGCCTCGACGCGGCGTACCAGGAGCGGAGCGAATTTCGGCGTCCGCCAGGTCCGCCCGTCACGCAGGCCGTTGAGGACCACTGCCGGGTAGCCCGCCCAGAGTTCCGCGTCCTGCTCGGCCGCCGCGTCGACCAGCGCGGCCGCCTCAGGGGGCACGGCGGTGCAGTCGTCGTCGTCCAGATCGCCGGAGAGGAACCGCTCGGTTCCGGTCAGGCAGACGTACGAGGTTCCCTCGTCCCGGACCGGCATGAGCGGGGTCTCCGTCGTGTCCGCCAGGACACACTCCCGGTAGTAGCTCAGGAGGCTGTCCCATGTGGGCCGGGTACCGGCGGTGCGGGTGGGCGCCGCCGGCGTGCCGGGCTCGGCGGGCGGCCGCCGCGTCAGCGGCACCAGCAACGGTGCGCTTCCCAGCGGGCAGGAGGCAAGGATCATGCGGTCGTCGACACCGTGCGCGGACTTGACGGGTATCTGCTGCGAGCCCTTGGCCCGCATCCGCCCGTTCACGTAGTGGAACAGGTCGTCCACCGACACCTCGCCGGTCCCGTCCTTGCCGACCTTGCCGGTACGCAGTGCTTCGACGACTTCTGCCGTGAACACGGAGGGCTCGACGCCGGCGTCGGTCTCGGCACCGCTGAACGAGTCCTCGCCCGCCCGTGACGAGGAGAGCACATACACGCCCCGACTGGTCAGGGGTGCGGCCTCGCCGGATTTGGCGGCGGGAGGAGCGGGTCCGTCGACTGTGCGCAGACCCATGGCGAAGCCACCGCTCCGGCAGCAGTCGATCAGGGCGATCTTCTGCGGGGCCCAGCACCCTTCGAGTTGCTCGTTGACGAACCCGGCGCTCACCCCGGTCGCGGCAACCGCGTCGAAGTCGGTGTCGGAGGCGACGAAGTAGAACTCGCCGCGGGCCTGCACGAGCCGGGTGCCATGCCCCGAGACGTAGAGCAGGGCCAATTCGTCGGACTCGCAGCTTTCGAGGAACTCACTGATCGCGGAGCGCATGTCGTCCGCGGTGAGGTCGGTCTCCGTCTTCACCGACGCGAACGCACCGATGGTGCGGTGCTCCAGAACCTGGCGCAGTTGCCAGGTGTCGGCCCGGGTGGACGGGAGCCGTCCGAAGCGGCTGTCGTGGTAGTTCTCGTTGCCGATCAGCAGCGCCTTGCGGCGGACGAGGCGGGTCACTCCGCCTCGTTCTCCCCGTTGTTCCCTTCGTCCTCGCGGACCGTCCCCAGGAAGTCGCGGATCATCCGCTCCTGCATCTCGTCAGGACGCCCGCTGATCGTGACGGAGTTGCCCCGGTAGGTCAGTTCGACCTTCCGGTTGCGCTCCTTGGCACACCATTCCCTGACCAAGGCGATGAGGACCTGGGACGCGGGTCGGGCGGCAGCGGCGATCGAGCCCCACAACGCCACGTCGCCGGCGACCCCGCCCTTGTGGCCGTCACCGGCGGCCGGCCCGGCCTCCAGGAATCCGACGGCGGCACCGTCGGTCTTCGCGAGCTCGTCATGCAGCGCCCGCGTGAGGCGTTCCTGCCGCAAGGTGTCGCCGCCTGCCAGTACTTCGAGCCGCCAGGCCCGCTCCCCGTCAACCATCCAGAACCCCCCGTTACCGGCCCACCTACAGGTGAGCCACCTCGGCAAATGACAGAGCGTACTGCTGGATCACGGGCTGACGACAGAGAGTATTCGGCCAGGGGCCGAGGCTCGGCCGGATACCCGCAGCCTTGTCGCTGTGCTCCGCATGAAGGCGTCCGGCCGCGCGGACGAAAAAATACGGGCCAGGAAGAATCCTGACCCGCAACATGATCAAAAACGTGGTGTCCGAGGGGGGACTTGAACTCTCCACTCGGACACCAGCTTATTAGCTAGCTGACCTGGGGTTATGTGCGCCATAGGGCGCCAGATCCTCTTGCACGTTGATGGCCGTCACCTGCGGTTTCTTCCCGTTCCTGTCCGCTGTTGGTCATGCGTTGGTCACGTGACCATCCCGGTGTCCCGGCACGCAGAGACCCCGCATCGCAGTCTTAACAGCAGGGCTCGATGACGGCGTGGACTTGCACTGAGCCGCGCGGTGAGCCGGGATCGTGAAATGGCGAGACCCCGCCATCCAGGATGCTGGATAGCGGGGCCTCCCAAACGGTCAGACGATAGTTAGTGAGCTGCCTCGTATGCATCGCGCACGGTCGCGGAGACACGGCCCCGGTCGTTCACGTCATAGCCGTTGTCCTTGGCCCATGCGCGAATGTCAGCGGTGTCGTTGTTGACCGGCCCACTCTTGCGCGGGCCGCTCGCGCCCCTGGTGCGGCCGACCTTGTGACCTGCCTTGATGAACGGGGCGAGGGCGTCAAGGAGCTTGTCATAGCTGTCCGGGCCGAGGTCAATTTCATAGGCAACGCCATCGACCGCGAAAGTGTGCGTACCTGCGTCGGACGACTCTTTGCCGGTCAGGTCGTCGGTGTAAATGGTTACAATTTTCTGGGCCATTGGCGCAGATTAGCAGGCCGTGAATGGGCTGTACGTATGTGACGGATCGTGCGCGCGTGCGCACGTCCGGGCAGCACGACTGAGCCCCTGCCGAAGGCAGGGGCTCAAGGTCGAACGGGTCAGATGGTCGGGAAGTCGCCGCCCTGGACGCCCGCGACGAACGAGGCCCAGGAAGACGCAGAGAAGACCAGAGACGGGCCTTCGGGGTCCTTGGAATCGCGCACGGGAACGACACCGCCTGAGGCAACGAGGTTACCCGCGACCTCGACACAAGCGCCGCCGTTGTCGCTGTATGAGGACTTGAACCAGCGGGGGGATTCGGTCGTCACGGGGTGCCCTTTCGTAACTCTTGGATCATGGCCACGGTGGCCGCCTGAGACAGCGCCTCGGCCTGTAGTTGATGGTAGGCCGTCAGCATCGGTAGTACGAACGCGGTTTCGCGTTCAAGTTGGCCCCGCTGGGTCGACTCGGCGTAGGACATGAGCGAACGGTTCGCCAGAGTCAGTACGTAGATCGGCAGGTTGAACGGGCGGCGTTCCCCCATGCCGAACGGCGCCACCTGGAGAGCTGTGTTCGGCATCTCGGCAAACTCCACCAGTCGCGCGAACTGCGCATCCATGATCGCGCTGCCGCCGATCGGCCGTCGTAGACAGCTTTCATCGAGCACCGCGAAGACCAGCGGGAACGGCGTCCGGGCCAAGGAGGCTTGACGCCTCGCCACAAGCGCAATCCGTTCCTCTCCCTGCTCAGGAGTGATCGCACCGCGCTTTACAGCGCTCTCGGCAAGACAGGCCGCGTACTCCGGTGTCTGGAGCAGACCAGGGATCACGCCTACCTCATAGAGCCTGATCTCTGCCGCCTTCGCCTCGTGCCCCACGTACTCCGGGAACCCCTCCAGTAGTGAGGTGTGCCGTACGGCCTGGCTCTGGCGTTCGAGGCGGTCGCCAGTTCCGAGGATCTGATCAGCCTTTGCTGAGAAGCGTCGAGTTGGAGGGCGCCGACCAGTTTCTACGGCAGAAATGTGCGTCGCCGAGTAGCCCATACGTTCGCTTAGTTCGTCCTGTGTCCACCCGTGCTCGTCCCGCAACGTGCGCAGACGCTCACCGAACGCTGCCATAGGCGAGCTCTCAGGGTCTAACTCCTTGCGGTTCACCAGCGCCCACCCAACTCCCGGTTCGGATTGTGCAAGTTGAAGACTTTGGCACCCTACGCCACGCTGAATCTGCCGGTAGTGGTTCCGCTACAGAGAGGAGCGGGCGTTGCTCCGTGGCGCGCCCCTAGCTCCGCAGCAATGTGGACGGGCCGACCAAGCCGGAAGAGGCGGAAGACGTGCGAGGCGAGGTAGCCCAATGGACGCGGCAGGCAAAGCAGCGCGAGACGAAGTCAAGAGCATCGCGGAGCGCACAGCAGACGAGCTACACGACGCGTTCGCGCGGAACGGGTTCGCCTTCTCGGTCGTGGCGGAGCCGTCCATGTACGGCCGTGCCTACGTGTCCATAGAGCTGCGCGCAGATGAGGCGACTCGGTTGATCGACCGCCTTACGGAGTGGGCGCAGTGAGCCCTAGTGGGCCGGCGGGGGGCGCCAGGCACGTTGAGGTCGACAAGGTCGTGCGAGATACCGAGAGACAGCGCCTGGGGCTTGTGGAAGCCATTGAAGGGCGCGTGATCCACCTGCGTCCACTCCGGCCAGGCGATCCGTGGAAAGCCGACTTGGCCCACGTGCGGCGGCTCACGCCATACGAGGAACAGGGGCACCGCTTCGCCGTCGCCAACATGAGAGGAAGAAGCGCATGACCGGCACCCCGCCACAGTCGAACAGTGAGCCCCCGTTGCCTGGAAGGGTCCAGCCCATTGTGGTCACCCGCGAAGGCATCGTGTGGCTGCCCCCGAACGTCCCTGTGGAAATCTGCCCGCCGTGCCCCCGCTGCGTAATCCTGGCCGAGTGGTGAGGCGCTTAGGCAGGTTCACGGGCTCCCTGTTCCTCGCACTCAACATCAGCGGGCTCGCGGCGGTAATCGCGCTGCTTTGCATGAGCCAGCGCCACATATAAGCCCCCGCTCCCACCGCGCAGAACCCACAAGGTTCAGCGACGTGTTCGCGGTGGGAGCGGGCACCACCCAGGCGGCCGACGGGTCAGGGCCGTACCAAGCCCCCGCCCCGGGCGGCAGGAAGATCCACAACCCTGCCCGGGGTGGGCCACCAGCACAACCCAGCACAACCCAGCGAAGGGAGAACGCTTATGTGGGCAATCCAGCCCGGTCGATGATTTCCCCGGTTCGACTTCCGGGGACACGACAGGAGTAGAACACTGTCGGTAACGCATCCGTCACAGGAAGAGAGTCGGTCTCATGCCCAAAGCGCGCCTGCCGTATGACCCCAACTGGGACGAGGACAGCCGATATATCCCCTGGTTGGACGGACCCAACGACACATGGCACGTCTGCGACCGCATGGGGCCATACACCATGGTCAACAAGCCGGGGACGCCAGAGGGAGTATCGGACCCGCTGGTGTTCGCCGACAAAGAGGCCGCTCAACGCTGGCTCAATGCGAAGTACCGGGAGTGGGGCAACCATCCCCGGCTCAAGAAGATCCCTCTAGGGGGCAACCCGTGATCTGCAACAACTGTTCGGCAACGATGCAGAAGGAAGGCGAGTGGATGCGCTGCTACGGGTGCGGGAACTCCGTACACGTCGGCGATCAGTACATCCCCGGGTCTTCGGGACTGCCGTTCGCTCCTGTCATGACCAGTCGTCACCTGCTTTACTGACGGCCCGACTTCGGCCGTACATGGCCGGGGGTGCCAAACGAACAAAGATGCCCCCGCGATTGCGAGGGGCATCTTTGTTCGTTTGTTAGATCGTGTCAGAGCAGGGCGCGGAAGGGGTTGCTGCTGACCGCTTCCGAAACCTGTACCGGGGCCGACCGCTGAGGCCGCTGAACAGTTGCCACCGGTCGGGGGGTCTCGGGTGTGGTGGGCCGGTAGGTGTCCAGCCTCACGACCGTGGAACGGTTCGCATCGACGGTGGGTGATGTGGACTGTCGCTGAGCCCCTGGCCGGCCGAGCGGTGCGTAATCGGAACTGTCGGTCGCAATGGTGAAGACGGTTGCCGGGCGGCCGACCGCCGACCGTTCCTGGGTGACGACGATTCCGGGCAGTGCCTTGACCTCAGCGGCCGTCGCCCCGACGTAGGGGAGCACCTGGGAAGAGGTCGCCCGACCGCCGTGCAGGGCGATGCGTGCCCGGACCTTGTCCGCCAGGGTGGCGGGCTTGCGGGTCGCCTTGGGTGCCTCGCTCGTGTCCGTGATGTTCACCGCGCACTGGACGCTGTAGCGGACGAGGGAGAACGCGGCCGAGAGGCATGCATGGTCGATGGTGTCGGAGCACTCGGAGGCGGCCAAGCAGGCGGCGACGCGCAACGCTTGTTCTGCGGTGCGTTCGATGAACACGGCCTGTGCTTCGGGCAGTGACTCGGCGGTGATCCGGGAATAGCGGCGGATGATTTGCCACAGTGGCCGGGCGTCGTCAGTAAGGCTGATCACGCGAGGGCGGATAGTGGCCCAGGCGTAAGCGTCGGAGAGGTCTCCGCCATCTACCGGCGGGAGCGTGGCGCGGTCGTCATCCAGCATCGGGACGGCCCGCAGGGTGAACGGCATGATCCTGTTGTAGGACCCCCCGGACGCCTCTTGCGCTCCAATGTACCGCGTCCAGTCGGACGGCGTGATGTGCGTGTGCAGCACCAAGGAAGGGTCATCCACAGCCTGTGGATCATCTTTGGTGGTGTTGCGGAGTGGAGCCCCGTCCCATGCGGCTCTGAGCTTGGCGGTGAACGAGGGGTCACGTTTCACCCGCCGGAGCACCTCCGACCATTCTTCCTCGATCACGAGGGCGCGCACATCGCGCCCCGCTTCGGTTTCCTCGGTCGCTTCCTGCTGCTCCCACAGGTAGTTGACCAGGGAAGCGCCCGACGTGATGCCGGATGTGGTGTGCGTGTCCAGGAAACGGCCTACAGCGGGTCGCATGACGTGCTGAGCCGCCCGCAATGCGGTTCCCTTGCCGCGACCGGTTCCGGCTACCAGTGCCGACCACAGCAGGGCCGGGCGGGCGTTGCCACGGGAGGACACCCGCACGCTTTGGCCGATAGCGGCACTCCACATGCTGAGCGCTGCGACGTACACGCCGACCGGGTCGCACTCGATGTGCGGAGCAACAGCGCGGACAGTGCGGCCGATCGGGCCGTAGAGAACGGGGGCGTTCATGGGGTGTCGATCTCCCAGAAGGTGAGCTGTACGGGGTGTGGTGCGGGGTGGTGGACACCCAGCGTGTCCACCACCTGGGGTACGGCACTCAGGCCGCGACTGCTTTTCCCTCGGTCACGTCACGGTGCGTCAGGTCGTAGGCGTAGCGAACGCTCATCGGGATGCGTCCCTTGTCGGGCACGCGGTAGCCGTTGGCACGTGCCCACACCCGCACCAACCGATTCCGCTCCCGCTCACTGATCACAGCAGGCGCATCCTTCTTCACCGGTTCCGGCAACAGGTCGCCACCGCTGAACTGTCCAGCGCAGACAGCAGCCTTGAACGCGCCCGGCTTGGTGGCGTCGAAGCACGGCAGGTCACGTTCCCGCGCGTCCCGCAACTTGGTCGCGTTACGCTCCGCACCATCCCCGCAGATGATCAACACGGTCGTCTCGTCCGCGCGGCCGACCACTCCATAGCCCAAGTTCCGCACCGCTTCGCGGGCGTCGTCCCACCCGTAACCGGGGATCTCTCCACTGATCATCACGGACCGCACAGGCTCAGCGTCGCCCACAGACTCAGACTCCGTCTCGTCCTCCGCCTCAGGCTCCAACACCGCACCACTCACCGGTGCAGCCTCAGAAGTGGGTTCGTGGGCAGGGCCACCCATGGCGCTGGCCGGTACTCCCATGGCGTCACACAGGTAGCGCGAAAAGATCACGGAATGTTCGAGGCACAGGTCCCACGTGTAGCGGCCGAGATCCAACGTGTCCGTAGCGTCCACCTCGGAACCGTCACGCGCTATATGGGCGTCACAGAAGGTCTGCTCAACGGGCACAAGAACGGTCTTACGCATAGCGGCGCATTCCTTCGTTCGGGATGGGCGGGAAGTCTCAGTAAGTGGCCGGAGCATCGCTCTCACAGCCCCCGCACTCGGCGGGTTGAAACTGACTACATCCTGCCAACTCCGTATCACGGAACGGTAACTAACGTATAACTACTTGATTATGCAAATGCATATACGGGTGGGGGTAACACGCATTAGAAAGGAAAAGGGACCCACCGGGGGTGCCGTATCTCGACCGCGTTTGCCAATCAAATCCCCAAGGGCCAGCGGTTCACATCTGGCGACACGCAAAACATTGCTTAGGCTGGTGCTTGAAATCGTCATTCCAGGGCCGCACTTTCCCGGTCAGTTCCCATCCGGTGTGAACAGCGAACTCCTGGACACATTCCGAGCACTGGGGCTCATCCCAGGGGCACTCATAACCGGCCCGGTGCACTCCGTCATGCGTACCTGCCGCCCCGGCCTTGACCGTTCGTCTGCTCACTCGTCCCCCTCGAAGGCCCAGCCCAGCCGCTTCATCCCGTCAGCGGTCAACCCAAGCGATGTAGCCAACTGCCGATATTCGGTCAGGTGCTCTCGGGTGGCAGTTCCGTCCAGGATCTTGCCGTAATAAGTCAGCATGACTGCCACAGTCGGAACGTAAGACTCATCCCAACGCGCTGCCTGCGGACTGCTCCACCATTGCGACCATTGCTCCTGTTCAGCATCGGACCATTCACGAACAGATGGCAGCTCAGGAACCGGAAGCCCGTGATCATTCGGAAGAACGTCCAGCCCCTTGTATCTGGAATGTGGAGAGTTCGGGTTACGCATTTTGGGCATGGGGTTCTCCGGTTTCATTTACGCGCGGTCGATGGCCGGCGCGGGCAACTGATCGACGGACAGTGAAAAGGAACGGGCCCCCACCGTGGTAGGGGCCCGAACTAATCAACGGACTACGCGGCGGGCCAAGTCACCGCAGCCTTGACAATTCCCTTAGTGGGCTTGCTCTCATCAAAGGTATTGTCCGGCTTCTGGGTGTCCAGTTCGGGGAAGCGGACGATCTTCCCGCCGTACAGGTGCAGCGTGTCGATGTAGTCGGCCCGGTACTTCTCCGACTGTCCCTGTCGAAAGCCACTGAACTGACTGGCGTACGTAGCGAACTCAGAGTGTCCAGCCACGATATCCACCCCAAGAGGCGTGGCGGTGGTGGACAGGATCGTGAAGCCAGCAAGACGGGCGACCACACCGTTTGCGGTCACTCCGCCCTCACCGTAGGCCGCAGCGTTGGCAACGGCCGGATGCTCAATCAGGTACCGCTTCACGCGGGGTGAGACGACCGCGTAACGGCCTCCAGGGATGTCGTGGTCGTCCAGAGCCAACATCATGTCCAGGATGGCGCTGTAGAGCGCCTGAGGAGCTGTCGCGGTGGTGACGGCAATGTTGGGAAGCGCTGTTGCCCCGGCTGCGATCACCCCACCCATGAAGGTATCCGCCGCACGGGCAAGCGCCCGGATCATCTGCTGATTGATAGGGGAGTTCAAAGCGCCCGCACTCTGTAGACGCTCGGCATCTTCCACCAGCACCTGGAGATACTTGGCTTCGGTGATCTCCAACTTCTGATCAACAGTTTCCGGCCGCTGGGCCGTCATCCCGTCCGGAAGTCTGTAGTCACCTACCGAAGGGCGAGACAGCGAGTTGATATGAACCACATCGCCCCGGTCCCGAATAGTCCCCTCATACTTTTTGTTGGCAACAATCGGGGAAGCCCAGACCAAAAGCGGGTCGAACTGCGTGAGAAGTTGGGAGTCCCAAACTTCGGGAACGAAGGAATGCGTAGAAGCATTCTGATAAGGCTTGACTGTCATAGGGAAACTCCTGGGTTATCGGTTGCGGGCGTCAAGGGAGACAGTGGGATGGGAGTCTGTGTAGCCACCTTGGCGGCCCAGGCCGATCCCCTGAGGGTACTGAGGGATCTTCGCGGCCTTGAACGGTTCAAGGAGATTCCCAATGGCCTCGGCCGATGGCTGGCCGTCATCACCGACCAGCTTGGATGCGTCCAGAAAGTCAGTGAAACCGGCGGGCAGCTCCACGCCATCTTTGGCAGCCTGGAATCTCAGCTCGGCATGGGCAAGCTTCCCGGCATACTCATGTGCCACCTGGGCGCGGATAGCTTCTATCGGGTCAGGTACGGCCGGAACTCCCTCGGCCGGCATGACTGCCGGAACGTCTGGAATCTGTTCTGGGTCGCTCATGGCGACACCTCCTAACTAATGACTCGGTTCACACAGCCTGGGTGGGCTCTTCGCGCAGCAGATCCACTACGGCCTGGGCCTTGCTCCGTACCTCGGTGTCTTCCTCACTGATCAGCGACAGGAGCGGGGTGCACAGGTGGCGGGAAACGAGAACGAGCATCCGAAGAGTCGGGCAGGTCTCGCCCGACTCCCAGCGGCGGATGGTCGAAGGGGCGACAAGCATTTCGTCTGCCAGGGCCTCAACAGACAGGCCCAGGGCCGTACGACGGGCAGCGAAGAAGTGACGATCGAACATGAGAACTCCAAAGAGCGCGGATACGCGCGACAGTAGGCAAAGAAAAGGCCCCGGCCTATGAGGGGCCGGGGCCGTAAAAGAGTCCGTGAGGAACACTCTTCTAACTAAGTCCTATGTGTCCTATCGCGCACAAAAGCGCGGTCAGGAGTGAAAGTGAGACTCAGATCACCTGTAGAGCCCCCGACCACGAAGACGGGGGCACTTACTAAAAGTTACTGTCACAACCCAGCCCAGGTTATTAGGGCCATTGCGTTTCCGCAGGTCAAAGGCTTGGGTCCGGTCCTGTGGGGACCGCCTCGGGCCGGTACGGGTCCAACCAATAGCTAGGGCCGGTCCCCTTCACTTCAACCTCTCTGATCACCCTGACCGAGGCTGCGCCCATCGCACCGTGTTCACCACAACGCGCAGGGTCGTTCGGAGCATGTCCACCGCCCCGGAACTCCCACGCCAACAGCACGCAACGGGCGTTCGCCTCCGGGGCAAGCAGAGCCGCCCCCTTGAGCCGGGCTATCTGCTTGCGGATGCCGCTGGACTGAATGCCCAACCGCCGTTCCAGCTCGCCCGGTTCGAACTCGGCATGCCCGTATCTGTCGGCTCTTCCCACCGCGTAAAGCAGCAAGCGCAGTTCTGCGCCCAATTCATGGCATTGAGCGGCCTCGAAGGCCGATGACTGGCTTACACCGAACCATGGCCCCCGTCCCTCCGGGACAACCGGAATCACCGGTACGTACGCCGCATCCCATGGTGCAGTCGTCACACGGCCCCCTGCGCATCCAGCCAACGGTCAAGGTCGGTGGGGCGGCACCGGAGCGCCTGACCCACCTTGCGGAACGGGATCTGCTCCCGCCGCCAGTTCCCGTACACCCACGAGCGGGGCTTACCCAGGTAGGCGGCCACGTCGTCCACAGTCATGAGCCTGTTCAATGCTTCCCCCCAGTGGGCCGGAGGGCGGTTGCCGCCCGTTGCTGTCCGGCCTACTACCAATTTACCCCACACCGAACATGTTGCGCTGGGTTCGGAACAGTGACGGCCGCCACATATCCGAACCTATTGCCACTCGTTCGGGTACTGCTATGGTCGGGCACGTGAACACACCTACAGCGCACACCCCGGGCCAGGACGGCTGGCAGCGCGACGGCAGCGAACTGGTCTGGCAACGCGCCTACGGGCCGTGGCTGGTCACCGCCCGATGCCCTGTCGAAGCTCCCTTCACGGGGCCGTCAGAACTGTCCATCCGCCTCGCCGTCGGAGGGACCGACGAAGAGATCAACCACGGCATGCAGGAAGCCCTAGAGACTGACGGCATCCCGTCATCCCTGCTGCGACAGATCCCGTTTGCGGAGATCAAAGCCGGAGCCCGTGCGGCCCTGACCGAACAGGAGGACGGGGAGGCACCCAATGAGCCCTATCCCGTTCCGGGCCGCTGCCGGACCGAGGAGGACTACGCGCTGCTGGTGGCGGAACTGCTCCGGATGCGCGCTACCGGTACTACCGCTCCCCAAGGCGCGCTGGCCGGCCGACTGGGAATCGGCAAAGCCACCATGTCCGAGCGCATCAAACGATCTAAGGAACTCGGCTTGTGGGACGGGCAACGGCTCACCAACAAGGCGACAGCGCTTCTTACCCAGTGGCACCAGGAACGGGAAGGTAAGTAACCCACGTGGCCAAACGCGGTAACGGACTCGGCGGGACTCCGGTGGAGATCCCCCGCAAGGGCCGCCCCAACACCTGGGGCGTACGAACGCCCCTGCACCTCAACAAGGCGACCGGCAAGCAAGAGCGCTACTGGATCGGACGCGAGTACCCCACCAAAACGGCAGCAGAAAAGGCGCTGCGGAAGTGGATCACGGACCACGAGGCGGGCCAAGTCGCGGCCCGCTCTGACATGAAGCTGAGTGACTGGCTGGACAAGTGGCTGTCCAACCACCGAAAGGAGGGAACAACGATTGCCGGATACGAGACGAAGATCCGTCTGCATATCAAGCCGCACATAGGCGGCGTCAAGCTGTCCGAGGTTACGGACGACATCCTTGACGACTTGTACCGGCTGCTGGAAACCGCCCCGTGTCCGACGAACAAGGGCATGCCCCTGGGGGCCAAGTCGGTGCGGCACGTACACAACATCCTGTCCGGCGCCCTGGGTTCGGCTGTGCCCAAGCTGATACTGACCAACCCGGCCGCCACCGCGCACCCGCCCACCCAGCGGCAGATACGGGCACAGGAAAGCAAATACCCGACCCTGGACGACGACCACACGGCCCGTTTCCTGGGCTCGGTGTGGGAGCCGTGCGGGAACCGGGCCTGCGATGGCGGGCTTACCCACCACTGCCTACGGGACGCCCCGCTGTGGACCGTGTACGCCGCGACCGGCGTGCGCCGCAGTGAGGCACTGGGTATGAAGTGGTCCCTGATCCACTGGGACACCGGAGCCATCGAACTGGGCTGGGTCGTGGTCGAGGAGGGCAACACCTACCGGCTCCGCAAGCTCACCAAGGACGGTGACGACAACGCACTGATCTACGTGGACCAGTCCGTGATGAACGTGCTCAAGCGGCAGAAGGAGCGCCAGGACGCGGAGCGCAAGCGGTTGGGCTCCGCCTGGACTGACCATGACCTCGTGTTCGCCCGTGACGGTTTCAAGCTCTACCGGGGCGAGGCAGGCGGACCGCAGGACCCCGAAAAGGTCTCGGCACGGTGGCGCACCCTGCGCACCCGGCTGCACCTGCCGGAGGACTTTCGGATTCACGACTGGAGGCACAGCAAAGTCACGAACGATCTGGAAGCCGGGGAGAATCCCGTAGAGGTCTCAGCGAACGTGCGGCACCACTCGCCCGGTTACACCATGGCCCGATACGGCCACTCACGTAAGGACGGAGCGCGCCGACTGGCCGCCTCTGGAGCGGGCCGACTCGGCCTGTCGTCGCTGGTCTGACCTGGGGAAATCCCTGGGCTGTTGGTCACGTGGTTGGTCACGCCACAGCCTAGAAATGCAGAAAACCCCTGATCAACAGGGGTCTTAGCTGGTGTCCGAGGGGGGACTTGAACCCCCACGCCCGATAAAGGGCACTAGCACCTCAAGCTAGCGCGTCTGCCATTCCGCCACCCGGACCGGGTGTACCGCAGGCCTCTCGGCCGCGGCGACGAGGTAAACCATAGCAAAGATCCCAGGGGCCCGATCACGGGTGCCGGTGTGAAGGGATCATGACGTGGGGCGGGTGGCTCTTGGGTGCGGGGGGCGGGCGGGGGAGTATGGGGAGCGGAATCCGCCGCGGTCGCCGGATGCGGGCGCGGGAGTGCGTGAGGGACGAGGAGACAGCGTGAGCGAGTCGATTTCGGGCGCGAGGAGCGACAGGAAGATCACCGGTGAGGACGAGGTCGTCGACCTGTGCCGGGATCTGATCCGGATCGACACCAGCAACTACGGGGATCACTCGGGGCCCGGCGAGCGCGCCGCGGCCGAGTACGTCGCCGAGAAGCTGGCCGAGGTCGGTCTCGAACCGCAGATCTTCGAATCGCACAAGGGGCGGGCGTCCACCGTCGCCCGGATCGCGGGGGAGGACCCCTCCCGGCCCGCCCTGCTGATCCACGGGCACACCGACGTGGTGCCGGCCAACGCCGACGACTGGACGCACCACCCGTTCTCCGGCGAGATCGCCGACGGGTGCGTGTGGGGGCGCGGGGCCGTCGACATGAAGGACATGGACGCGATGACGCTGGCGGTGGTGCGCGACCGGCTGCGCAGCGGCCGCAAGCCCCCGCGCGACATCGTGCTGGCGTTCCTGGCGGACGAGGAGGCGGGCGGCGTCTACGGCGCGCGGCATCTCGTCAACAAGCACCCGGACCTCTTCGAAGGGGTGACGGAGGCGATCGGCGAGGTCGGCGGCTTCTCCTTCACCGTCAACGAGAACCTGCGGCTGTACCTGGTGGAGACGGCACAGAAGGGCATGCACTGGATGCGGCTCACCGTCGACGGCACGGCCGGGCACGGCTCCATGACCAACAACGACAACGCGATCACCGAGCTGTGCGAGGCCGTCGGGCGGCTGGGGCGGCACAAGTTCCCGGTGCGGATGACCAAGTCGGTGCGCGGTTTCCTCGACGAGCTGTCGGACGCGCTGGGCACCGAGCTCGACCCGGAGGACATGGACGCGACGCTGGCGAAGCTCGGCGGCATCGCCAAGATGATCGGCACCACGCTGCGCAACACCGCCGCCCCGACGATGCTCGGCGCGGGCTACAAGGTGAACGTGATCCCCGGCCAGGCGACGGCACACGTCGACGGCCGCTTCCTGCCCGGTTACGAGGAGGAGTTCCTCACCGACCTGGACCGGATCCTCGGCCCGCGGGTGAAGCGCGAGTCGGTGCACTCCGACAAGGCGCTGGAGACGGACTTCGACGGTGCGCTGGTGGACGCCATGCAGACCGCGCTGAAGGCCGAGGACCCGATCGCGCGGGCGGTGCCGTACTGCCTGTCCGGCGGAACGGACGCGAAGTCCTTCGACGACCTCGGAATCCGCTGCTTCGGATTCGCGCCGCTGAAGCTTCCGCCCGAGCTGGACTTCGCGGGCATGTTCCACGGTGTGGACGAGCGGGTTCCGGTGGACGGGCTGAAGTTCGGCGTTCGAGTGCTGGACCGTTTCATCGAAAATTGCTGATGATTCGACCATCTGTGTCAGTCGAACTGAGACGGGTGAAAGCTCCCGCAGTTTCGTAGCTCGTTTCCTTCGGGGTCGTTACGACTTGTGCGGTCCGCGGCTGGGACCGCATTTCGAACTAGGAGGAAACCATGATCAAGAAGATCGTCGCTGCTGCTGCTGTCTCTGGTGGTCTCGTGCTCGCCGGTGCGGGCCTGGCCGTTGCCGACGCCGGTGCGCAGGGTGCTGCCATCGGGTCCCCGGGCGTGCTCTCGGGCAACCTGATCCAGATCCCCGTCCACGTTCCGGTCAACGCCTGTGGCAACACGGTCTCCGTGATCGGGCTGCTGAACCCCGCCTTCGGCAACGTCTGCGTCAACCAGTGACGTCATGTTCGACCCGTTGAGGGTCTGAACCGGGCCGGCCCCGGAGTGCTTTTTCCGCGCTCCGGGGCCCCTCGGTCTTTATGGGGGAATCGGACAAGGATTTCACAGCCGTCCGTTCCCTTCCCGGGGCCGCGACCCCGGGGACTCACTGACAGCGAAGGTAGGGAAGGCTATGCGACAGGTCGCGAAAAAGGGCCTGATCACCGTGGTCGCGACGGGCGGCGTTCTCGCTGCCGGCAGCGGCTTCGCGTTTGCGGACTCGGGTGCCGTCGGCACCACGTCCGACTCGCCGGGCGTCGGGTCGGGCAACAACGTGCAGGTGCCGGTGCACGTACCGGTGAACCTGTGCGGGAACACGGCGAACGTCATCGGGCTGCTGAACCCGGCGATGGGCAACAGCTGCGCGAACGTCTCGGGTCACGGCGGACGGGGCGGAGCGGGCGGTTCCGGGGCGGTGGCGCACGGCGGTGCCTCGCACTCGCCCGGCGTTCTCTCCGGCAACTCGGCGCAGGTTCCGGTCGACGTTCCGGTCAACGCGTGCGGCAACAGCATCACCGTGATCGGCGCCCTCAACCCCGCGATGGGCAACGGCTGCGGGAACACGGAGTGGCACGCGCCGCACGGCTCCGACGACTGCCCCGACAACCCCGGCCAGCCTGGACATCCGGGGAACCCGGGCACGCCGGGTCACCCGGGTCACCCCGGAAACCCGGGCACGCCCGGGCACCCGGGCCAGCCGAATCACCCGGGCCAGCCGAACCACCCCGGTCAGCCCGGTCAGCCCGGTCATCCGGGTCAGCCTGGACATCCGGGGCACCCCGGTCACCCCGGCCAGCCTGGTAACCCCGGTACTCCTGGCAACCCCGGTACTCCTGGCAACCCGGGGACTCCGGGCAACCCCGGCCAGCCCGGTAACCCGGGAACGCCCGGCAATCCCGGCACTCCGGGTCAGCCCGGCAACCCCGGTAACCCCGGCAACCCCGGCACCCCGGGTAACCCCGGCACGCCCGGCAACCCCGGCACCCCTGGTAACCCCGGCACCCCTGGCAATCCCGGCACCCCGGGTAACCCCGGCACCGGTCACTCCAACCCGGGCGGGCCCTCGTCGCCCTACGCTCCGGCCGCGCACCACCCGACCGCTCAGCTGGCCGCGACCGGCGGCGGCGCGATCGGGATGGCGCTGCCGACCAGCGCCGCGCTGCTGCTCGGCGGCGGGATGCTCTACCGCCGTAACCGCGCCGCCCGTCGCTGACGGCAGGAGAGCCGCAGGGCGGCCGCGAGGCCTGCCGGGCGGCTCGGCGGGACAGCTCGATGGGACCCCGCGATCGCGGGGTCCCATTTATGCGTTATGGGTGGATGTCAGCTCACCAGGTTGCTCTGACCTGGCGGATGATCCGGCGGCGCAGCCGCACCCGGCGGCTCCCGTCGGGGTAGAGGCGCAGCCGGTCCAACTCCCAGTGGCCGTACTCCGCGTGATCGGTCAGCAGTCGCGTCGCGTCCTTCCGGGACACACCCCGGGGGACGTACATCTCTGTGAATTCGTATTCCGGCATCGCATCTATTGTGCGGGCAACGCCCTGGTGCGGATAGCGTCTGCACCATGTCTGATGACGTGCAGCCCACCGTTGCCGAGGTACGTGCCGCCGCTGAGGCGGTCAAAGCCGCGCTGGACCGCCACCTTGAGGCGATCGAGAACCGGACGGGGGAGGACGACCCCGCCGTCTACACCGCTTTCGACGAGCTCGCTTCGGCCGCCGAGGCCTATGACGAGCTGCTGTACGACGCCTATGACGAGGTCACGCCCTTCGAGGTGCCGTCCGGTGACACGCTGCCCGAGTACGCGGGCTCCGATGAACCTGCCGCGATCAGCGTGCTGATCCGCCGTGACTACAGCATCGTGGAGCCGCAGCGGCTGCTGCTGCAGGCCCGCCGGGTCGCCGACGCCGACTCCGGACCGGACACCGGGGTGAACGCGGCCGTCGGCATTCTCTTCGGCGAGTACGAGCCGGACGAGATCGCCCAGCGGCACAAGGAGTTCGGGCTCGAGGAGGGCGACTCGACCCTGTGGGTCTCCGCCGCGGAGCCCGCCGATCCGGGGGACTGGCTGGCCACCCCGTTCGATCAGGCCGACCCCCAGCTGATCATCTGCCGGTTCGACGTCAGCTCGGTCTTCGACGACGAGCTGAGCGCGCTCGACCCGGACAACTAGGTCCGGACGACTGGGCCGGACGACCAAGGCCCCGGACGACTGGGCCGGACGGCTAGAGCCGGACTCCGCAGGAAAACGATTGCCGGGGCGGACGCGTTTCCGTCCGCCCCGGCCCGGCTCACCCCGCCGCCTGCTCGCGCGCCTGCTCGCGCAGCACCGAACGCAACCGGGTCGTACGGTCCTTCGCCGGGATGCCGGCCACCGCCTGGGCCAGGCCCTGATCGGCGCCCTGCACCACCGAGAGGTGGCGCTCGCCGCGGCCGAAGGCCGTGTAGACCCACGCACGGGTCAGCGCCTGGACCGCGTCGCCCGGCAGCACCACGACCACGGCGGGCCAGCGGAGCCCGGCGGACTGCTGTGCCGTCATCGCCCATCCGTGCCGCAGCGCCGCCACCTGGTCGCGCGGTACGAGGACCCGGGTGCCCGCGCAGTCCAGGTTCAGACCCTCGGGATCGGCCGACAGCACCGTGCCGGGCAGCGTCAGGCCCGGCTCCGGCGCGTACACCACTCGGTCGCCCGGGTCGAAGCCGCCGAACCGGCCCGGGCCGGGATTGAGCCGTTCCTTGAGCGCCGCGTTCAGCACCTGGGTGCCGACGGCGCCACCGTGGCCCGGCGTGATGACCTGGGTCTCCGCGGCGGGCACCCCGATGACGCGCGGCACCGAGTCGGCGACCAGCTGCACCGCGCGGTGCACCGCCTCGCGGGGGTCGCGCACCGGGACGATGACGACCTCCTTGCCAGGGGCCTCCACCGCCGTCAGCTCCCCGATGCCGATCCCCGACACCAGCTCGCCGATCGGCCCCGGGTCCGGGGTCCTGGACGCCACCTGCGGGCAGGTCTTCGCCGCCAGCAGATCCGCGAAGGCCCGGCCGGGCCCGGCCGACCACAGCACCCCGGGGTCACCGCTGAGGACCAGCCGCGCGCCGTCCGGAACGGCCTCGACGAGCGTCGCCGAGAGCTCCACGTCGAGCTGCGGGGCGTCCAGCACGGCCAGCACGTCCAGAGCCAGGCTCCCGTCGGCCTCCCGGCCAGGACCCTCCTGTCCGGACAGCAGCCCGGCGACGGTGACGGCGGTGTCCTCGCCGAGGTGCGCGGCCAGCCGTCGCCGGCCCTCCGCGGTGTACGCGGCGGCATACGCGCGCAGCCCCAGCTCCCGGGCCGCGGCGACCAGCGCGGCCGGCTCCGCACGGGCCGCCTCGCCACCGGTGTGCGTGACGAGACCACTGACGGCGGCGGCACGGACCAGCGCGGCGGCGGACGGCGACGACGTGGCGGCCGCGGCCGACTCCCAGTCGAGATCGTCCCCTTCGAAGGTCTTGAGCAGCCGGTCCAGGCCGTCCGCGAGGCTCTCCTCGGCGAGCGCGTACCGGTCGAGGCCGAGCAGCAGCCGGACCGGCGGCCCCTCGTCCCCCTCCTCCGTCGCGGCGGGCTTCGCCCCGGGGACGTCCTCGGCGTCCTGGAACACCAGCACGCGGCCCTCGGCGATGGCGGCGCTCAGTCCTTCCTCGGCGCCGGAGACCGACTGCTTCTCCAGCGCGGTGCGCAGCACGGACGATTCGAGGGCGGTGTGCCCCTGCTCGGCGGCCCGCTCCAACAGCCACACGACCAGGGCCCGTACGCGGCGCTCGTCGTCGGGCCCGCACTCGCCGCCGAGCAGCGCCCGCGCGAACCCGTCCGCGTGCTCGACCCGCACGCCGGCCAGCGACAGCACCTGCCACGGATCCTCGCGCAGCGCCTGCGCCGCCCGTTCGCCGAGCGCCGCCACCGCGGGTTCGGCCAGCTCCGCGGGCGCCCCGCCCTCGGCCAGCACGGCCCGCACCGCTTCGACGGCGGCCGGGTCGTACACCACCGGCACCCGAGCGAGACGGACCGGTTCGCGTTCCGCCCGCTCCCGGACCGGCCGTTCAGCGGGGACTGCGGCTGGAGCCGGGGCCGCAACGGGTTCGGCCGCTACGGGTTCGGCCGCTACGACCTCCTCGGGCTCGTCCTCCCCGGCGTCGTCGGGGCTCTCCGCCTCCGCCTCCGAAGGCGCGGGCGGTTCAGAGGGATCGGCGGACCCGTCGGGCACCGACTCCGCAGCGTCCTGACCTTCCGCAGCGGCGGCCTCCGGACCATCGGCGACAGCCGCCTCGTCCGCCCCCTCGGAACCCTCGGAACCGTCCGAACCCTCGGAACCCTCGGAACCGTCCGAACCCTGAGCCCCCTCCGCGGCTTCGGCCCCCTCCGTAACCTCGGCAACGTCGGCCCCCGGCACCGGAACGCCCGCCGCGGCTGCCGCCTCGGCGGCCTGGAGCTTCGCCGCCTCCGCGGCCATCGCGTCGCGGCGCTTGCGGCGGGCGGCCGCGGCATCGCCCTTGGGGGCGGGGGCCGCGGGGTTGTCGCCGCGTTCGATGGAGCGCATGGCGGCGGCGAGGTCCGCGAGGTCGACCGCGGGCTTGGCACGGGCGCCGGCCCGCGCGGCCGGGGCGGGGACGGGCGGCGCGGCGGCATCGTCTATGACCCGCTCCTGGGCCCGCTCCGTCTCGGCGAGGCGGGCGGGGGCCGTGGGCGGTTGCCCGTCGGCGCCGGGCGTCGCGACGTCCTGGTCGGTGCGGTCCTCGGTCACGTGGGCCTCCGTGGTGCGGCGTGGTGCGGCGGATCCCCGGCCGGGCTCGCTCAGAGCGTGCTCCAGTCGTGATCCGGGTAGCGGTGCAGCGGCGCCGACACATCGTCCAGCGCCTGGCAGATCTCACCCGGAAGACTAAGGGCCTCCACTGACAATGCCTGCGCCAGCTGCTGCGCGTTGCGCGCGCCGACGATGGGCGCGGTCACTCCCGGCCGGTCCCGGACCCAGGCCAGCGCGACGTCCATCGGCCGGACCGCGAGCCCGTCGGCCGCGGTGGTGACGGCGTCGACGATGAGCCGGGCGGTGTCGTCGAGGTAGGGGTCGACGAAGGCCGCCATCTCCTCCGAACCGCCGCGCGACTCGACGGGAGTGCCGCTGCGGTACTTGCCGGTGAGCACGCCCCGGCCCAGCGGGGAGGACGGCAGCAGCCCGATGCCCAGATCGAGCGCGGCCGGCAGCACCTCGCGCTCGATGCCGCGCTGCAGCAGCGAGTACTCCATCTGCGTGCTCGCCAGCGGGGTGCGGCCGGGCACCGCGCGCTGCCAGGTCGCGGCCTTGGCAAGCTGCCAGCCGCAGTAGTTGGACACCCCGACGTACCGCGCCCGGCCGGAGGTGACGGCGATGTCGAGGGCCTGCAGCGTCTCGTCGAGCGGGGTGACCGGATCGAAGGCGTGCACCTGCCACAGGTCGACGTAGTCGGTGCCGAGCCGCTGCAGGGAGGCGTCGAGGGCCGAGAGCAGATGGCCGCGGGAGCAGTCGAAGCGCCGGTCGGGATCGGGCACGCTGCCCGCCTTGGTGGCGATCACCAGATCCGCGCGGGGGACGAAGTCCTCGATGAGCCGCCCGAGCACGTACTCCGCGCCGCCGTCCGCGTAGACGTCGGCGGTGTCCACCAGCGTGCCGCCCGCCTCCCAGAACGTCTTCAGCTGGTCGGCCGCGTCGCGTTCCCCGGTGTAGCGCCCCCACGTGAGCGTGCCCAGGCCAAGCCGCGACACGCGCAACCCGGTGCGCCCGAGGTGCCTCTGTTCCATGACCGCTGAGATTACTGGTGAAGTGGCTGATTGGGCAGCAGTGACGAACCCGACAGGCGCGCGAAGCACGCCATGGCGCTAAAGTCCGGAGTGACAGAGACGTTACTCATCAGTAAGGGGAGCGGCATGCGGCTCGGAATCAACCTCGGCTACTGGGGCGCCGGGATGGACGCGGACAACCTGGCCGTCGCCCAGGAGGCGGACCGGCTCGGCTACGCGGTCTGCTGGGCCGCGGAGGCGTACGGTTCCGACGCCGCGACCGTGCTCTCCTGGGTGGCCGCGCAGACCGAGCACATCGACATCGGCTCGGCGATCTTCCAGATCCCGGCCCGTACCCCCGCGATGACCGCGATGACCGCCGCCACCCTCGACTCGCTGTCCGGCGGCCGGTTCCGGCTCGGCCTCGGCGTCTCGGGACCGCAGGTCTCCGAGGGCTGGTACGGCACGCGCTTCGACAAGCCGCTGGCCCGCACCCGGGAATACGTCGAGATCGTCCGCAAGGCGATGGCCCGCGAACGGCTCTCCCACGAGGGCGAGCACTGGACGCTGCCGCTGCCCGGCGGCCCCGGCAAGGCGCTCAAGCTCACCGTGCACCCGGTGCGCGAGCACATCCCGCTGTACATCGCCGCGATGGGCCCCAAGAACCTCGAGCAGACCGGCGAGATCGCCGACGGCGCGCTGCTGCTCTTCAGCGCCGCCGAGAACCTCGAGGACACCTCGCTGGCCCCCATCCGCGCGGGCCGCGCCAAGGCCGGCAAGACCCTCGAGGGCTTCGACGTCGTCCCGACCCTGCCGCTCGCGCTGGGCGACGACGTGGACGCGCTCGCCGACATCTTCCGCCCCTACACCGCCCTGTACGTCGGCGGCATGGGCAGCAGGAAGCAGAACTTCTACAACCAGCTCGCGCAGCGCATGGGTTACGAGAAGGAAGCCGCCGAGATCCAGGACAAGTACCTGGCGGGCGACAAGGACGGCGCCGCGGCCGCCATTCCACGCGAGCTGATCGACCGCACCAGCCTGCTCGGCCCGGTCGAGCGGATCGCGGACCGCATGCAGGAGTACGCGGCCGCCGGTGTCACCACCCTGACCGTCACCCCGGCCGGCTGGACGCTCGACGAGCGGGTCGCCGCGCTGCGCGCGGGAGTCGAGGCCATGGAGCGCGCGGGCCTCGCGTAGCCGGAAGAGGACCGGCCCCGGTCCCGCGCGGGACCGGGGCCGGTTGAGGTGCCGACGGGGACCGTCAGGTTCTAGCTGGGCACCAGCCGTCCCAGCAGCCGTCCGAACGCGACGAGCCGGGCTATCTGGCCCGGGCCGCCGTCGTCGAGCGACTTGCTGAAGCGGAACGCCTCAGGACGGAAGCGGGCGGCGGCGACCGGTGAGTCCGGATCGCCCTGCACGGCGCTCAACTCGTGCGGCATCGACGTCGCGAGCACCAGGTACACCCCGCGGTCGACGCGCACCCCCTGCTCGTTCCTGCCGACCAGCGTCCGCATCCCGACATGGCCGATCGAGTTCAGCGGGAGCACCTGCACCGACGAGTCCAGCACGGTCCCGCCGGGTGCGCTGTCGTCGGCCAACTCCTCGCTGTGCCACAGGATCAGCCGCCGGCCGTCGCAGACCGCCGCCTCCTGCCAGACCGAGGTCCCGGCCTCCGTCAGATCCACCACCCGCTCCAGGGTGAAACCGAGGACCTTGCGGCGTCCGAGCACCCCCCTGATCGCGTCCAACGCGACGTCCGCGTGCAGGAAGTAGGCGTCCGACGCGTCCTCGAGGCGCTCGTACGGCGACCAGTCCGACCCCGCCGGACCCGACCGGCGCGTGGTCGGGCGGCTCCTCGTCGCCTTGCTGAACATGTCCACCTGCTTCGCGATTCACGGCCTCGTTGGCCCCTCAGCCCCCGTTGCACCTTACCCAGGAGGTAAGACAGTGCGGGATGAGGAGGCTCGACCGGATCGCTGGGATTCTGCGGCCGTGGTGGGGGCTCGGGGGTCTTCCCCGCCACGGCCGTCAGCAAACACAACGCCTCAGCGGGCCAGGAGTTACGCCCCACGGGCACCCGCCCCGCACCGTCACCGCCACCCACCCCGCACCGTCATCGCCACCCGCCCCGCACCGTCACCGCCACCCACACCGTACGGTCACCGTCACCCGCCCCGCCCGGCCGCGACCACCCGCCCCCACCCCGCTACAGCCACCCGCGCCGTTTGAAGAACCGGTACAGGCCGGCGACGATGCCCGCCATCAGCGTCATGACGGCCGGATAGCCCCACGTCTGGTGGAGCTCCGGCATGTGGTCGAAGTTCATGCCGTAGATGCCGGCGATCATCGTCGGCGCCGCGGCCATCGCCGCCCACGCCGAGATCTTGCGCATGTCGTCGTTCTGCCGCACCCCCACCTGCGTGAGATGCGCGGCGAGGATGTCGGACAGCAGCCGGTCCAGGCTCTCGCCCTGCTCGTTCGCCCTGGTCAGGTGATCGGCGACATCGCGGAAGAACGGCCGGCTGGCCTCCGAGACGAACGGCACCCCGCCGCCCGCGAGCCGGGCCATCGGGTCCATCAGCGGACCGGTGGCACGGCGGAACTCCAGCGCCTGGCGTTTGAAGGTGTAGATCGTGCTCGCGGTGTTCGCCGTGTCGCCGGTGTTCGGGGTGAACACGCTCGACTCCAACTCGTCGAGATCCAGTTGCAGTTCGTAGGCGATCTCCACGTAGTGGTCCACCACTGTGTCGCTGATCACATAGAGCACCGAGGGCGGCCCGTGCTTCAGCAGCTCGGGATCCTTCTCCAGCCGGCGGCGCACCTCGGCCAGCGCGCTGCCCTCGCCGTGCCTGACCGTCACCACGAAGGCGTCGCCGATGAACACCATCAGCTCACCGGAGGTGACCGTCGCCGCCGCGTCGTCGTAGTCCAGCGGTTTGAGGACCACGAACAGCGAATCGTCGTAGACCTCCAGCTTGGGGCGCTGGTGTGCGGTCAGGGCGTCCTCGACGGCCAGCGGGTGCAGGCCGAACTCCGAGGTCACCAGCTCGAACTCGTCCTCCGTCGGCTCGTGCAGCCCGATCCAGAGGAAGGCGTCGCCCGACGCCCGCGCCTGGTCCAGGGCATCGGAGAGGTCGTCGGGCCCCTCGGTACGGTGCCCGTCCTGGTAGATGGCGCAGTCCACGATCACGATGGCTATTCTTCCGCGATCCGGCGAAGTCACACCACCGACGTAGGCTGGCCCGCATGCCCACCGTGATCCTTGTCCGCCACGGGCGGTCCACCGCCAACGCCGACGGAGTGCTGGCCGGCTGGAGCCAGGGCGTCGCCCTGGACGACAGCGGCCGTGCCCAGGCCACCGAGCTCGCCGCCCGGCTGTCGGTGGTGCCGCTGGCCGCCGTCGTCACCAGCCCGCTGCAGCGCTGCCGGGAGACCGTCCAGCCGATGCTGGACACCCGCCCCGAGCTGCCCGTTCACACCGAGGACCGGATCGGCGAATGCCGCTACGGCGACTGGACGGGCCGCAAGCTCGCCGAGCTCGCCGACGAACCGCTGTGGGCCACCGTGCAGCGCCACCCGTCCGCCGCGGTCTTCCCCGGACCGGACGGCGAGTCGCTGCGGGCCATGCAGGCGCGCGCGGTCGACGCGGTACGGGACTGGAACGCCCGGATCGAAGAGAGCCACGGACCCGACGCGGTCTACGCCATCTGCTCGCACGGCGACATCATCAAGGCCATCGCCGCCGACGCCCTGGGCATGCACCTCGACCTCTTCCAGCGGATCGCCGTCGACCCCTGCTCGGTGACCGCGATCCGCTACACCGCCTACCGGCCGTTCCTGCTGCGGCTCGGCGACACCGGAGACCTCACCGGGCTGGCGCCCGCGCCGTCCGCGGCGGCCACCGAGGCGTCGGAAACGGCCGGAAACGCGGCCGCGGACACGACGGGGGACGCGGTGGTCGGTGGTGGCACCGGCACACCGTGATCGGCTTCCGCAGTAGGGTGGTGGACCGGCAGTGTTCCGCCGCCCCGGACCCGTGTCCGGCGGTACGGAACAGCCGGTCAACAGCCATAACTGAGCCCAAACAATTGAGCACAGCCGCAACTGAGCACCGCCACAGCTGAGCAGTCCCACAGTCGAGCAGCCGCACAGTCGAGCAAACGGAGCAGGACGTGCCCCGTCAGGTCTTCTTCTACGAACAGCCGGACCGGTTCGTCGCCGGCACGGTCGGTGAGCCGGGCCAGCGCATCTTCTTCCTGCAGGCGACCGGCGCAGGCCGTACCACCAGCGTCGCCCTGGAGAAGACACAGGTCGCGGCGCTGGCCGAACGGATCGACGAGCTGCTGGACGAGGTCGTTCGGCGGACCGGCGGCAGCACCGTCGTGCCCGCGGTCGCGCCGGGCGAACTGGCCGACACCGCGCCGCTCGACAGTCCCGTCGAGGAGGAGTTCCGGGTCGGCACCATGGCGCTGGCCTGGGACAGCACCCAGGAGCGCATGGTCCTGGAGGCCCAGGCGCTCGTCGAGGTCGAGCCCGACGCCGACGACGCCACCCTCGAAGCGGCCGAGGAGCTGCGCGAGGACGACGAGAACGGCCCGCCGCTGCTGCGGGTCCACCTGACCGGCGCGCAGGCCCGGTCCTTCGCCAAGCGGGCCCTGGACGTGGTCTCGGCGGGCCGTCCGCCGTGCCCGCTGTGCAGCCTGCCCCTGGACCCGGAAGGACACGTATGCCCGCGCCAGAACGGGTACCGGCGGGGGGCCTGACCGGCGACGCCGGCCCGTCCGGCGCCACGGGCGACACCGCCGGCCCGCCCGCCGGCCCCGGCGCTGCCGGGGACGCCATGGAGCTGCTCACCCGCGGTGAGCTGACCGTGCGCGGGCGGCTGCGCGACGCCTCCAACGCCGTCCTGTACTGCGAGGTCGCCCTCGACGGCCGGACCGCCGAGTGCGTGTACAAGCCGGTCGCCGGGGAGCGCCCGCTGTGGGACTTCCCGGACGGCACCCTCGCCGAGCGCGAGGTGGCCGCGTACCTGGTCTCGGAGGCCACCGGCTGGGGCCTCGTACCGCCGACGGTGCTGCGCGACGGCCCGTACGGCGAGGGCATGTGCCAGCTGTGGATCGACGAGGCCGACGAGAAGCCCGGCCAGGAGCCGGAACTGCTGGCCCTGGTCGAGGAGGACGAGCCGGGCGAGGGCTGGAAGGCCGTCGTCCGCGCCGAGGTGGGCGGTGGCCGCACCGCGCTGCTGGTGCACGCCGACGATCCGCGGCTGCGCCGGATCGCCCTGCTGGACGCCGTGATCAACAACGCCGACCGCAAGGGCGGCCATCTGCTGCCCGCACCGGACGGCCGGCTCTACGGCATCGACCACGGCATCGCCTTCCACACCGAGGACAAGCTGCGCACCCTCCTGTGGGGCTGGGCGGACGAACCGCTGCCCGAGGACGCCGTCGAGGTGCTCCGGCGCCTCACGAGCGCCCTGGCGGGCGAGCTGGGCGGCCGGCTCGCCGAGCTGCTCACCGAGGCCGAGGTGGCGGCGGTCGGCACCCGAGTGGCGGATCTGCTGCGCACCGGTCGCTACCCGCGGCCGAGCGGCCAGTGGCCGGCCATTCCCTGGCCACCCGTCTAGCCGCCCGTCGAGGACTCCGCAGCCCCAGGTCTGCCCTGCCGGCACAGCCGTCCGGCCGAGGACTCCGGGCCGCACCTCCCGGACGGCGGCGCGCGGAAAAGTCAAGACGGTGAATCCGGCCCATCCGCACTTCGGCCTGCCTCCGGTTCGTTTCCGGAACCCACGTCCGGTTACGCTCATGTCATGTATGCCTGGCCCGCTTCCGACGTCCCTGCCCTTCCCGGCAGTGGCCGCGACCTCCGCCTCCACGACACCGCGACCGGTGGCCCGGTAACCCTGGACCCCGGTTCGGTCGCCCGCATCTATGTCTGCGGGATCACTCCCTATGACGCCACCCACATGGGGCACGCGGCCACCTACAACGCGTTCGACCTCGTGCAGCGCGTGTGGCTCGATACGAAGCGTCAGGTGCAGTACGTCCAAAACGTCACGGACGTCGACGATCCGCTCCTGGAGCGGGCCATCGCCAACGGAGACGACTGGACCGCGCTCGCCGAGCGTGAGACCGCCCTGTTCCGGGAGGACATGACCGCGCTGCGGATGCTCCCCCCGGCCCACTACATCGGCGCCGTCGAGGCCATACCCGGGATCGTCCCGCTGGTCGAACGGCTGCTGGAGCTCGGCGCCGCCTACGAACTGGGCGGCGACACCTACTTCTCCGTCGACTCCGACCCGCACTTCGGCCAGGTCTCCCGGCTGGACGCGACCGCGATGCGGATCCTGTCCGCGGAACGCGGCGGCGACCCGGACCGTCCCGGCAAGAAGAACCCGCTGGACCCGATGCTCTGGCTGGCCGCCCGTGAGGGCGAGCCGAGCTGGGACGGCGCCTCCCTCGGCCGCGGCCGGCCCGGCTGGCACATCGAGTGTGTGGCCATCGCGCTGGACCACCTCGGCATGGGCTTCGACGTCCAGGGCGGCGGCTCCGACCTCGCCTTCCCGCACCACGAGATGGGCGCCTCGCACGCCCAGGTGCTCACCGGCGAGTTCCCGATGGCCAAGGCGTACGTGCACGCCGGCATGGTCGCCCTCAACGGCGAGAAGATGTCGAAGTCCAAGGGCAACCTGGTCTTCGTCTCCCAGCTGCGCCGTGACGGGGTCGACCCGGCCGCGATCCGGCTCTCGCTGCTCGCCCACCACTACCGCGCCGACTGGGAGTGGACGGACGGCGTGCTCGCCGACGCCGTCGAACGCCTCGCCCGCTGGCGCGCGGCGGTGTCCCGTCCCGACGGACCGCCGGCCGAGGTGCTCGTCGAGGAGATCCGCGAGGCGCTCGCGAACGACCTGGACGCACCGGCCGCGCTCGCCGCGGTCGACCGCTGGGCGGCCTCGCAGGCCCTGTCCGGCGGCACGGACGAGGGAGCACCCGGTGTGGTCTCCCGAGCGGTGGACGCACTCCTGGGCGTCGCGCTGTAACCCGACGACCCTTAGCTCGACCGAACGGCCCCGGCGGATCACCGCCGGGGCCGTTTCGTTGTGCGCGGCGGACCGCGGACCGGGCCCGCCGCGCCGCAAACGAGGGTCCGGGACCCGAACGCCCTCTGGTCATGAGCACGGCATCTGCGCTATACACGCTCGCAGTTGCTCATTTCTTGCTTCTAACTGCGCGCAGGTGCAGCCGGAGAGGTGTTCATGCACAGGGATGCTCAAGAACGTCGCAGAATGTCTGCGATACCACTGATCGTGTTGCTGGGCCTGCTCGTGGCCCTCCTCGTCCCGGTCCCGGGCACGGCCCACGCCGCCGCGCCCGCCGACACCACCGTCGGGAACCTGACCGGATTCTCCGCCGCCGGGCCCGTCTACCATCTGACGGCCGGCCAGGCCGAGGCCCGGGTCACCTTCGTGTCCGGGCAGACGTTCCGGGTGGAGCTCGCGCCCGACGGGAAGTTCAGCGACCCCACCGGCAGCGACATCGTGCTGCCGCAGGGCGCCGCGCCCGTCACCCGGTGGCGGGACGCGGGTGACCGGTACGAGCTGAGTACCTCCCAGGTCACCCTGCGCGCGTACAAGTCACCGCTGCGCTTCGCCCTCTACCGCGCCGACGGCACCAAGGTCTGGGCCGAGTCCAAGGGCCTGACGTGGAACGGCACCAGGACCACCCAGACCCTGGAGCGCGGCGGCACCGAGCAGTTCTACGGCGCCGGAATGCAGAACGGCCGCGGCAACACCTCGCACCGCGGCCAGACCGTCGAGGTCGGCGTGGACGACAACTGGAACGACGGCGGGCACCCCAACTCCGTCCCGTTCTACCTGTCCACGGCCGGCTACGGCGCCTTCCGCAACACCTACGCGCCCGGCACGTACGCCTTCACCGATCCGGTGGCGACGACCGAGCAGGAGAACCGCTTCGACGCGTACTACTTCGCGGGACCGTCGGCCAAGGACGTCATCGGCCAGTACACCCAGCTGACCGGCCGCCCCTTCCTGCCGCCCGTGTACGGGCTCGAAGTCGGTGACTCCGACTGCTATCTGCACAACGCCAACCGGGGCGAGCGGCACACCCTGGACTCCCTCAAGGTCGCCGACGACTACGTCAAGAACGACATGCCGAACGGCTGGATGCTCGTCAACGACGGCTACGGCTGCGGCTACGAGAACCTCCCGCAGACCTCCGCCGGCCTCCAGGACCGCAAGATGAAGACCGGCCTGTGGACCGAGGACGGCATCGCCAAGCTCGCCGACCAGGTCAAGGCCGGCCAGCGGATCGCCAAGCTCGACGTGGCCTGGGTCGGCGACGGCTACAAGTTCGCCCTCGACGGCTGCAAGGACGCCTACCAGGGCATCGAGGACAACAGCGACGCCCGCGGCTTCACCTGGGCCCCCGAGAGCTGGTCGGGCGCGCAGCGCTGCGGCGTGCAGTGGTCGGGCGACCAGTCCGGCAGCTGGGAGTACATCCGCTGGCAGATCCCCACGTACGCGGGCGCCACGATGTCCGGCCTCGCCTACACCTCGGGTGACATCGACGGCATCTTCGGCGGCAGCCCCAAGACCTACACCCGCGACCTGGAGTGGAAGTCCTTCCTGCCGGCCGTGATGACGATGGACGGCTGGGCCGCGAACGACAAGCAGCCCTACCAGTACGGGGAGCCGTACACGTCCATCAACCGCCAGTACCTCAAGCTCAAGGAGTCGCTGCTGCCGTACACGTACTCCTATTCGGCCGAGGCGAACCGCACCGGCGTCGGCCAGGTGCGGCCGCTCGCGCTGGAGTACCCGAACGACCCGAAGGCCGCCTCCGACGCGGCGAAGTACGAGTTCCTGTCCGGGGAGGACTTCCTCGTGGCGCCGGTCTACCAGGACACCGCGGTGCGCGACGGCATCTATCTGCCGAAGGGCACCTGGACCGACTACTGGACCGGGCGCGTCTACCAGGGCCCGACCACGGTCAACGGCTACAGCGCGCCGCTGGGCACCCTGCCGCTGTTCGTCAAGGCCGGTGCCGCCGTGCCGATGTGGCCCGGCATCAGGTCCTACCAGGACCGCACCCCGTCCTCGCCGGTCGCCTGGGACGTCTACCCGCAGGGCACGTCCTCCTTCACGCTGTACGAGGACGACGGCGTGACCCGGCAGAGCCGGGCCGGGAAGTCCGCGCAGCAGAAGGTCACGGTCCGGGCCCCGTCGTCCGGCGCGGGCGATGTGACCGTCGACGTCGGCGCGAGCAACGGAACCTTCCAGGGCAAGCAGACCGCACGCCCATACCAGTTCACCGTGCACACCGGTGACGCGCCGGCCGGTCTGCTGCTGGACGGGGCCGCGCTGCCGAGGTACACCTCCAAGGCCGCCTTCGACGCGGCCTCGCGCGGCTGGTGGTTCGACGCGGCCGACCGGGGCGGCGTGGTGCAGGCCAAGACTCAGTCGCTGAGCACCGCGAAGCCCTTCGCCCTGCGGCTGCTGGGCGCGAGCGCGCTCGGCGGCAAGGCGCCGGGCAGCGCCGCCGTCGTGTCGTCGCCGCCGGCGCAGGAGGTCGGCGCGGGCGTGCCGGCCACCGTGCCGGTGGACGTGACGGCGGGCAGCAGGGACGCCACCGGCGTCCAGCTGACGCTGAAGGCACCGGCCGGCTGGTCGGTGACCGCCCCCGCGCCGGTGGGCCGCATTCCCGCCGGGACGACCCGGCGGGTCCAGGTCACCGTCACCCCGCCGCAGAACGCGGCACCGGGGGAGGCCGTGCTGACCGCCTCCGCCGCCTATCGGACGACCGGGCAGGACCGGGTGACGGCGCAGCCGTTCGCGGTCTCCGCGATGCCACGGCCGCCGGTGGCCGACACCTGGGCGAGCGACATGGTGTGGCTGGGCGAGGGGAACGGCTACGGGCCGCCCGAACGCGACCGCAGCAACGGGGAGTCGGGTGCCGAGGACGGTCATCCGATCACCCTGGCGGGCACGGTCTACCCCAAGGGGATCGGTGCCCACGCCGACTCCGACATCGAGCTCTACACCGGCGGCCGCTGCACCCGCTTCACCGCGGACGCCGGGATCGACGACGAGATCAACGGCTACGGGGAGGTGGCCTTCTCGGTCGAGGCCGACGGCAAGGTGCTCTGGACCTCGCCCAAGGTGACGGGCGCCTCCGCGACGGTGCCGGTGGACGTCCCGCTCGGCGGGGCGCGCCACGTCCATCTGAAGATCACCGACACCAACGGTTCCAAGAGCGGTGACCACGGGGACTGGGCCGCGGCGAAGTTCAGCTGCGCGTAGCGCGGTAGCGCCGTTGGCGCGGTGACCGACGGCCGTCGGCCGGGGCCGGGGGCCGGTCCCTCCGGGAGGGGGGTCCGAAATCGACTATTTACGAGCCTGGCGGCTCACAAATAGCTCGGCAGCATTTCGGACCTCCTTCCCTACAGGCCCGTCCCCCGGCCCCTCAGTCGTCGTCGGAGTTGTCCGCCTCCGGCTCGTCCTTGGTGCCACCCCGTGCGGGATGCTGGGGCCCCTGATGGGGCCCGGAGGAGGTGTCCCTGAGGTAGGGATGGGCCTCGCCGGTGTCGGGGTCGCGGCGCCGCAGATAGCGCTCGAACTCCTTGGCGATGGCCTCGCCCGACGCCTCCGGCAGTTCGACGGTGTCGCGGGCCTCCTCCAACGTCTGCACGTACTCGGCGACTTCGCTGTCCTCGGCCGCGAGCTGGTCCACCCCGACCTGCCAGGCGCGCGCGTCCTCCGGCAGTTCGCCGAGCGGGATCCGCACGTCGAGCAGGTCCTCCAGGCGGTTGAGGAGGGCGAGCGTCGCCTTGGGGTTCGGCGGCTGCGACACGTAGTGCGGGACGGCGGCCCACAGGCTGACCGCCGGGATGCCGGCGTGCGTGCACGCTTCCTGGAGGATGCCGACGATGCCGGTCGGGCCCTCGTAGCGGGACTCCTCCAGGTTCAGGGCGACGGCCAGGTCCGCGTCGGAGGTCACGCCGGTGACGGGCACCGGGCGGGTGTGCGGGGTGTCGCCCAGCAGCGCGCCCAGCACGACGACCATCTCCACGCCGAGTTCATGGGCGAAGCCCAGGATCTCGTTGCAGAACGAGCGCCAGCGCATGCTCGGCTCGATGCCGCGGACCAGCACGAGGTCACGGGGCCGGGGGTTCTGGACGCGGACCACCGACAGCCGCGTGGTCGGCCAGGTGATCTTGCGTACCCCGGCGTCCAGCCAGACGGTCGGCCGGTTGACCTGGAAGTCGTAGTAGTCCTCGGCGTCCAGTGCCGCGAAGACTTCCCCCTTGAATTCCCGGTCCATGTGGCCGACCGCGGTGGAGGCTGCGTCGCCGGCGTCGTTCCAGCCCTCGAACGCGGCCACCATGACCGGGTCGATCAGCTCGGGTACTCCCTCGAGCTCGATCACCCAGCGCCTCCTTCCGGCCGGAGGGGGCGAGGCCGTCCCCTGCCGGCTGCTGTTCGTGTCAGTGCGGGACCAGCCTACGGCTTACGGAGGCCCTCTCCGCAGCCCTCGTACCAGGATGATCCCCACGGTCATCGCACGTACTCGCCCGGTCACCATCCGCTCGTACGGCGCTCAGCGCCCGCCCCATCCGGACCGGTACGCGGCCCAGTCACCGGGGGTCGCGGCGAAGTCCACGTAGAGCGCCATGCCGAAGGCCTCGCGGTCCTTTCCGTGCCTGGCCAGACCCAGTCGCGCGCCGCGCACGGCGGCCGTGACGGTCTCGGCGGAGGGATGGTGCCCGCTGGTGCTGGTGTGGTAGCCGGGCAGCCCCATGATCAGGTCGGTACCGGCCGGGGTGACCTCCAGGGCGAGGGCGGTCTGCTGGGCGAGGTAACCCCCGAACAGGCTTTCCAGTGGCATCGCCGAGTCGTACGCCATCACCGCGACCTGGTCGACGCGGCGGGCGACCTCGGCGAAGTACTTCTGCGACCACCACTTGGGATCGCCGAAGAAGAGCCCGGCGTGGTGCAGCCCCGGCAGCGGGTCGATCTGGTGGGTGGCCACCGACAGCGCGGCGCCGTGCGCCGAGGTCGTGGCGCGCAACCGGTCCAGGATGTCCAGGAAGTCCTTGTCGCCGGAGTAGTTGGGCTCCAGATCGAGGTGGACGCCGTCGAATCCGGCGGCCAGCACCTGCCGGCCGCTGGCCTGGATGCGGGCGCGGGTGGCCTCGTCGGCCAGGTGCAGCCCGTCGTCCCCGTCCTGGTGCGCGATGACGTTGCCGAGCCAGGCCTGCACCCGGACGCCCGGCAGGACCCGGTGGACCTCGCCGATCAGCCAGGCCGAGCCCGGGTAGAGCTTCGGGTCGAGGCTGCCGTCCTGCTCCAGCGGTCCGGTGTGCACATAGAGGTCCCGGATCCCGGTGCCCTGCACCTGGACGCGCAGGGCTTCGAGGTCGGCCGCGTTGTGCCGGCCGTCGACCCAGGCGTGCCCGAGCCAGACCGCGTCATGCCCCCGGGTGCGGCCCGCCGCGCCGGGATCCCCGGCGTATTCGAGCCGCAGCGCGATGGCCACCGCCACCACGGGCACCAGGACCACCACAGCGGTCACCAGCGCCCCACGACGCAGCCATTTCAGGAGTCTCTCGCGAGACATCCGATCTGTCTTCCACAAAGTTGGCTCCACCCCCTGGACTTCGCGAGGTTTTCGGCGCTATACATCGGTTGTTCGAAAAAAGATCCGATGTCTCACGACGGGGGTGTACATGAGTCCGACCATTACCGAGGTCGACGTCTACGACATACGCTTCCCGACCTCGGAGCAGCTCGACGGCTCGGACGCCATGAACCCCGACCCCGACTACTCCGCCGCCTACGTAGTTCTGCGCACCGATGACCCCGACGGCCTGGAGGGTCACGGCTTCTGCTTCACGATCGGCCGCGGCAACGATGTCACCGCCGCCGCGATCCGCTCCCTGCGACCCTACGTATTGGGACGCGGTGTGGACAGCGTTACCGGTGATCTTGGCGGGCTCCACCGGGAACTGACCCATGACTCGCAGCTGCGCTGGCTGGGCCCGGAGAAGGGCGTCATGCACATGGCGGCCGGCGCCGTCATCAACGCGGCCTGGGACCTGGCGGCCAAGCGGGCCGGACAGCCGGTCTGGGAGTTCCTCGCCTCGATGAGCCCGGAACAGATCGTCGACATGGTCGACTTCCGGTATCTGACCGACGCGCTCACTCGCGAGGAGGCGCTGGACATCCTGCGCGCCGCGGAACCCGGCCGGGCCGCGCGGGCCGCGCTGCTGCGCGACCGCGGCTACCCCGCCTACACCACCTCACCGGGGTGGCTCGGCTACTCCGACGAGAAGCTCGCCCGGCTGTCCAAGGAAGCGGTCGCCGACGGCTTCCACCAGATCAAGCTCAAGGTCGGCGCCGATCTCGGCGACGACCTGCGCCGGATGCGCATCGCCCGCGAGGCCGTCGGCCCGGACATCCGGATCGCCGTCGACGCCAACCAGCGCTGGGACGTCTCCGCCGCGCTGGAGTGGATGAAGGCCCTGGCCGTCTACGACCCGTACTGGATCGAGGAGCCCACCAGCCCGGACGACATCCTCGCGCACGCCGCGGTGCGGGCCGGGCAGCCCGTCAAGGTCGCCACCGGTGAACACGCCGCCAACCGCGTCATGTTCAAGCAACTGCTGCAGGCCGGCGCCGTGGACTTCGTCCAGATCGACGCGGCCCGCGTCGCCGGGGTCAACGAGAACATCGCGATCCTGCTGCTCGCCGCCAAGTTCGGGGTGCCGGTCTGCCCGCACGCCGGCGGTGTCGGCCTGTGCGAACTGGTCCAGCACCTGGCGATGTTCGACTACGTCGCCGTCTCCGGGAGCTGGGACGACCGGGTCATCGAATACGTGGACCACCTCCACGAGCACTTCGAGGACCCCGTCGTCATCGACCACGGCCGCTACCGCGCCCCGGCCCGTCCCGGCTTCTCCGCCCGGATGAAACCCCGTTCCATCGCCGACCACCGCTACCCGGAAGGCCCGGTCTGGCAGGCCCGGCAGGAGGGCCGCCCGGTCCCGCAGACCCGGGAGGAAGGATCCGCATGAACAGCAGCCAAGACCGTGAGCTCCAGGGGCTCACCGCCCTCGTGACCGGCGGCGCCTCCGGCATCGGCGCCGCCACCGCCGCCCTGCTCACCGCGCGCGGCGCGCGCGTCGCCGTCCTGGACCGCGACCCAGCGGGAGCGCCGCCCGGCACCCTGGCCGTCACCGCGGACGTCGCCGACGGCCCCGCGGTACGCGCCGCGGTCGCCGAGGCCGTCGGACTCCTCGGCGGCCTGCACATCCTCGTCAACAACGCGGGGATCGGCGCGATCGGCACCGTCGAGGAGAACGACGACGACGAATGGCTCCGCGTCCTGGACATCAACGTCCTCGGCATGGTGCGCACCGCGCGGGCCGCACTGCCGCACCTGCGGGCCGCCGCCGCGGACCGCCCCGGCTGTGTGTCCATCACCAACACCTGCTCCATCGCGGCCACCGCGGGACTCCCGCAGCGTGCCCTGTACAGCGCCAGCAAGGGCGCGGTGCTCTCGCTGACGCTCGCGATGGCCGCCGACCACGTCCGCGAGGGCGTACGCGTCAACTGCGTGAATCCCGGTACCGCCGACACCCCCTGGATCGGCAGACTGCTCGACCATGCCGATGATCCGGCCGCCGAGCGCGCCGCACTGAACGCCCGGCAACCGCTGGGCCGCCTCGTCGCCGCCGACGAGGTCGCCGCGGCCATCGCCTACCTGGCGAGCCCCGCCGCCGCGAGCGTCACCGGGACGGCACTCGCCGTCGACGGTGGCATGCAAGGCCTGAGACTCCGCCCCACCTCCTGAGCATTTCCGAGCCGCTACACACCAAGAAGGGCAGGACTCGACGATGAGACTGCGGCAGCGTTCCCTCACGAGCACCATGGTCACGGCGTGCGCGGCACTCCTCGCGGTCACCGCCGTCGCCGGCTGCAATCGCGGCAGCGACGACAAGGCGGGCACCTCGGGCAAGGTCGGCATCGACCTGCCGCGCGCCGACAGCGATTTCTGGAACTCGTACCAGCAGTACATCGAGAAGGGCGTCAAGGACGGAGTCGTCTCCGCACTGCCGCGCAGCAACTCGCAGAACGACATCACCAAGCTCGTCGCGAACACCCAGACCTTCACCGACCAGGGCGCCAAGGCGGTGGTGATGGCCCCGCAGGACACCGGCGCCATCGCCTCCACCCTGGAACGCCTGGCGGACAAGAAGATCCCCGTCATCAGCGTCGACACCCGCCCCGACAAGGGCGACGTCTACATGGTGGTGCGCGCCGACAACAAGGCGTACGGGCAGAAGGCGTGCGAATACCTCGGCCAGCAGCTCGCCGGCAAGGGCAAGGTCGTCGAGTTCCAGGGCGCGCTCGACTCCATCAACGGGCGGGACCGCTCCGAGGCGTTCGCGTCCTGCATGAAGGAGAAGTTCCCGAACATCAAGGTCATCGAGCTGGCCACCGACTGGAAGGGCGACGTCGCCTCCTCCAAGCTGCAGGCCACCCTCGCCTCCGACCCGGACATCAACGGCATCTACATGCAGGCCGGCGGCGTCTTCCTGCAGCCCACCCTCGCGCTGCTGGAGCAGAAGCACCTGCTCAAGCCGCCCGGCACGGCAGGCCACATCACCATCATCTCCAACGACGGGATCCCCGAGGAGCTGAAGGCGATCCGCGAGGGCAAGATCGACGCGACGGTCTCGCAGCCCGCCGACCTCTACGCCAAGTACGCGCTGTTCTACGCGAAGGCCGCGCTGGACGGCAAGACGTTCCAGCCCGGTCCGACCGACCACGGATCCAACATCATCAAGATCCCGAACGGTCTGGAGGACCAGCTGCCCGCCCCGCTCGTCACCAAGAGCAACGTGGACGACGCCGCGCTGTGGGCCAACCAGCTCGGAAAGAGCTGACCATGTCCCAGGCACCAGCCAAGGAACTCCCCGGCCAGGAGCCGGCGGCCGGGGCACCGCCGCCGGCCGTGCACGCCGAGGGTGTCGTCAAGCGCTTCGGCCCGACCGTCGCGCTCGACCGGGTGCGGCTGACCGTGCAGGCCGGCGAGTCCCACGCGCTCGTCGGCCGCAACGGCGCGGGCAAGTCCACCCTCGTCTCCGTACTGACCGGGCTGCACGCCCCGGACGCGGGCTCCGTCGCCTTCCAGGGCGAGGCGGCGCCCGCGTTCGGGGACACCACCGCCTGGCAGTCGAAGGTCGCCTGCGTCTACCAGAAGTCCATGGTCGTCCCGGATCTGACCGTCGCGGAGAACCTCTTCCTGAATCGGTACGGCCTCGCGGCCGGCCGGTTCGGGGAGGGCCGGATCCGCTGGCCGAAGCTGCGCGAGCGGGCCCGCGAGCTGCTCGCCGAGTACGGCGTCGAGGTCGATCCGGCGGCGCGCGCCAAGGATCTGACCGTCGAGCAGCGGCAGTTCGTAGAAATCGCGAGAGCACTCTCCTTCGGCGCCCGCTTTATCATCCTCGACGAACCGACCGCCCAGCTCGACGCGGCCGGTATCGAGCGGCTCTTCGCCCGGCTGCGCGAACTCCAGCGGCAGGGCGTCGCCTTCCTGTTCATCTCCCACCACCTCCAGGAGGTGTACGACCTGTGCACCACCGTCACCGTCTACCGTGACGCCCGCCATGTGCTCACCGCGCCCGTCGCGGAGCTGGGCAAGGCCGACCTGGTGCAGGCGATGACCGGGGACGCGGCGCAGTCCGCCACCGCCTGGCAGGCGGGCGCCGCGGTGCGGCGGGAGGACGAACCCGTGCTCCGCGCCGAGGGGCTGGCGCTCGACGGCGCCTACCAGGCCATCGACTTCACCGTGCGCCCAGGAGAGGTGCTCGGTCTGGCCGGGGCGACCGCCAGCGGCAACACGGCGCTGGGGGAGACCCTGGTGGGGCTGCGCAAGCCCACCGCGGGACGGACCGTCGTCGGGGGCCGGACCGTACGGCCGGGGAGCGTGCCGCACGCGCTCGGCGCCGGCATCGGCTACGTACCGGAGGACCGGCACCGGCAGGGCCTGGTGCTGGGCCGCAGCGTCGCGGAGAACGCGACGCTCACCGTCACCGACCAGCTCGGCCCGTACGGCACCGTGCTGCCCTCCCGCACCCGGGAGTTCGCGCAGTCGATGATCGACTCGCTGGACATCAAGACCTCAGGACCCGGCCAGTCGGTCTCCGACCTGTCCGGCGGGAACCAGCAGAAGGTCGTCATCGCGCGGGCACTGGCCCGCAAACCGCGGGTGCTGGTGGCGATCAGGCCGACCGCGGGCGTCGACGTCAAGTCCAAGGACTCCCTGCTCGGTGTGGTGCGGGAGGTGGCGGACAGCGGGAACGCCGCGGTCATCGTCTCCGACGAGCTGGACGACCTGCGGGTCTGCGACCGCGTCCTGGCCCTGTTCCACGGGCAGGTGATCGCCGAGTTCGACAGCGGATGGACCGACAGGGACGTGGTCTCCGCGATGGAAGGACTGCCCGTGACCCCGGGCGGCCGTAAGGGAGACGACGAAGATGAGTGACACCACCCAGCTGACCGTGGAGCCGGTCGGCACCGCCAAGACGCGCCGGCCCGGAGGTCTGAGCTTCCAGCTGGCCCGCTACCGGGACCTGTCGCTGATCCCGGTGCTGCTCGTGCTGTGCGTGATCGGCTTCATCGTCTCGCCGGCCTTCCTGACCTCCGACAACCTGATCGGCGTCGCCCAGCAGTCCACCGAACTGAGCCTGCTGGTGCTGGCCGAGGCGCTCATCCTCATCAGCGGCCGGATGGACCTGTCGCTGGAATCCACCATCGGCGTGGCCCCGGTCATCGCCATGTGGCTGGTGCTGCCCTCGTCGGGCCCCGCGACCTTCCACGGTCTGGGCGTACTGCCGTCCTGGACCGCGATCCCGGTCTGCCTGGCGGTCGGCGTGGTGATCGGCGGCATCAACGGCTTCCTCATCCTCAAGCTGCGCGTCAACGGCTTCATCGCGACGCTCGGGATGCTCACCATGCTGCGCGGCCTGCAGATCGGGGTGGCCGAGGGCAAGTCGATCGTCAACGTGCCCGAGTCCTTCGCCTACCTCGGCAAGGCCTCCTGGTTCGGCGCGCCCGCCGCCATCTGGATCTGCCTGGTGCTCTTCGCGATCGGCGGCCTGGCCCTCGGCTATCTGCGGCACGGCCGGGCGCTCTACGCGATCGGCGGGAACACCGAGGCGGCGCGCGCCGCCGGCATCCGCGTGGACCGCATCACCTGGATCGTGCTCGGGCTCGGCGGGCTGCTCGCCGCGTTCGCCGGGATCCTGTACACCGGCCACTACGGCTCGGTCTCGGCCAGCCAGGGCAACGGCTGGATCTTCCAGGTGTTCGCCGCCACCGTCATCGGGGGCGTCAGCCTCAACGGCGGGCGGGGCACGCTCTTCGGGGCGCTGACCGGGGTGCTCACCCTGCAGCTGGTCGTCAACGTGATGACGCTGGGCGGTGTGCCGCCGCTGTGGAACCAGTTCCTCAACGGCGCGATCATCATCGTGGCCCTGATCATCTCGCGGTTCGCGAGCGGCGAGAAGCAGGACTGACCCCCGGACCCACCGACCGGACCGGCCGACGCGAGGACAAGGACCGACACATGCCCGTACCGCCACTGCCCCGCCTGGGCCTCGGCTGCGCGCCGCTGGGCAATCTGTACCGGGCCATGCCGGACGGGACCGCGGCCGCCGTCACGGCGGCCGCCCTCGACCTCGGCTGCGGCTACCTGGACACCGCCCCGCACTACGGCCTCGGCCTGTCGGAGGAACGCCTCGGCCGGGCGCTCGCCGGCCGGCCGCGCTCCTCGTACGTGCTATCCACCAAGGTCGGCCGCCGGCTGCGGCCGCTGGCACCGGGGGAGCGGACCGACGGGCAGGGCTTCGTCGACACCCCCGCCCGCGCCCGTGAGTGGGACTTCACCGCCGACGGGATCCGGGCCACGCTGGAGGGCTCCCTGGAGCGGCTCGGCACCGACCGGGCCGACATCGTCTACCTGCACGATGTCGAGGACCACCTGGCGGAGGTCTACGCGACCGGCTTCCCCGCCCTCGCCGCACTGCGCGACGAGGGCCTGGTGGGAGCCATCGGCTTCGGCATGAACGACAGCGGGGTGCTCGCGCGGCTCGTCGCCGACCTCGACGTCGACGTGGTGCTGTGCGCCGGCCGCTGGACGCTGCTGGAGCGCACCGCCTACGACGACCTGCTGCCGGTGTGCGCCGAGCGCTCCACCGCCGTGGTCGTCGGCGGCGTCTACAACTCCGGGCTGCTCGCCGACCCCCGGCCCGGCGCCCCGTACAACTACGCGGCGGCGCCGCCCGAACTGGTGCGACGGGCCCTGGACATCGCGGCCGTCTGCGCGGAGTTCGGCGTCCCGCTGCGGGCGGCCGCGCTCCGCTTCCCGTTCGGGCACCCGTCGGTGGTCTCCGCGGTCGTCGGCGCGGCGAGCCCGGAGGAGGTCCGGGACAACGCCGCGCTCTTCACGTACGAGATCCCCGGCGGGCTGTGGAGCGCCCTCGTCGAGCGCGGACTGCTCGACGAGGACATCCCGCTGCCCGCGCCCGTCTGACGAGTCCTACAGCGTGGAGCGCAGCCACTGCTCGACGCTGGCGATGTGCACGGTCGCCCAGGAGCGGGCGGCCTCCGCGTCACGGTCGCGCAGCGCGGACAGGATCGCCTGGTGCTCGTGCAGGGTGCGGCTCACCGCGTCCTGCTGGGTGAGCCCGCGCCAGACGCGGGCCCGGGTGGTGGGCCCGGACAGCCCGTCGAGCAGCGAGCAGAGCACCGAGTTCCCCGACGCCTGCACGATGCCGCGGTGGAACTCCAGGTCGGAGGCGACCAGTTCCTCGACGGAGGGCTCGGGGCCGAGTGCGTCCAGCTTGCCCTGGAGCACGTCGAGTTCCGGCCCGGGGATGCGCAGCGCCGCCATCGCGGTCGCGGCCGGCTCCAGGATCCGCCGGACGGCCAGGAACTCCAGCACGGTGTCATCGCGGTGGAAGTCCACCACGAAGCTCATCGCCTCCAGCAGCAGCTGCGGATCCAGGCTCGTCACGTAGGTGCCGTCGCCCTGCCGCACATCCAGGATCCGTATCAGCGACAGCGCCCGCACCGCCTCGCGCAGCGAATTGCGCGACAGCCCCAGCTCGGCCGCGAGCTCGCTCTCCTTCGGCAGCCGGTCGCCGGGCCGCAGCGCCCCTGAGACGATCATTTCCTTGATCTTCTCGATCGCCTCGTCGGTGACCGCCATCGCGACCTCCCCCTGTCCTGGTCCCGCTACCCGCCGCCAGACCTCCGATGTATCCGGCCATTATGCCCCCGGACGGGCCGCTGCGCGGACTCCCTGCCGGTTGATTCGCCAACCTGCGGGCGGGCGCCGGGTCATTGCCTGCGCGTCAGGCCCAGGACGGCCAGCACTCCGGTCAGGAGGGTGCCGAGGGATCCCGCCGTGGTTCCGGCATCCTGGTGCCCCACCACGACGAGGATCACGTAGGACCCGAGCGTGATGGCTATCAGTAACACCACAGCCCACCACGGGACCGGCGTTCCGTCGGTATGTGGCCGCTGCTGGGTCGGACGTGGCTCGCGCGTTGACGACATCCCTGAAGCCTCCGGTTCCGCAGGGGCCGCACAAAGCGCGGCGCTGCCAGTCATCCTTCCCGGCATAGTCATAAATAACTAGTCCTAAATGACTACGAGTTGGGGGCGAGGGGCTGGCAGAGGCTTCTGCTCACTCGCCCGCGTAGCGGGCCGGGGAGGCGCCCACCGTGGCGGTGAAGTCCCGGGTGAGATGGGACTGGTCGCTGTAGCCGAGGTCGGCGGCGAGGGCCGACCAGTCGATGCCCACGCCCTGGTCGGCGCGGGCGGCGGCCTCGTGCAGCCGGGCTCGGCGCAGCACCCACTTGGGGCTGGCGCCGACGTGTTCGGCGAAGAGCCGCTGGAGCCTGCGGACGGAGACCCCGAGGTCGTCCGCGACCTCGTCGACGCGGAACAGGGAGGGGGAGGCGGTGATCCGCTCCACCATGGCGGCGACCTCCGCCGTGACCGGGTCGGGGGCCGTCTCCGGGCCGGGCAGCAGGCTCAGGAGGAGCGATTCGGCGGTGGCGGTCATGGTGGATACGTCGGACGCCCCGAGGATCGTCCGCTCCGCGGTGGTGACGGCCGGCCCGAACAGCTCCGCGGCGGGCACCGACCGGTCGGTGAGGTCCGCGACGGGTGAGCCCAGCAGCGGGCGGAAACCGCCGGGCCGGAACTTGATGCCCAGCACCTGGCCGCGGTCGCGCAGCACCCGGGTGAACACCCCGCGCTGCACCCCGTAGACCGCGGTCTCGGGCTCCTCGAAGACCAGATGCACATTGGGGTGCGAGAGGACCTTCTGCTCGTGCGGCGGCCGGCCGCGCAGATCCCAGCGCACGATCCAGTAGAACTCCACGTACGGAGCGACGGCCTCGGCCGGCTCCTCCCGCAGCAGCTCGAACCGGGTCGCCGCCACGGCGGGACGCAGCACTCCCCGCCCCATCTCCGGGGTCGTCATCCGGCCAGCCTAGGACCTCTGAGCTGTCGCGTTTGTTCAATACGGGCCCCGGCCGCGGATCTACCGTGGGATTCATGAACATTCATCCGCAGCTGGTCCGCGGCGCCGCAGAAGCCGCCCGTATCGCCCGCACCATCACTCCGGAACACCTCAGCGCGCCGACCCCGTGTCCGGAGTTCGACGCCCGCACGCTGATCAACCACTGGGTTCTCTACACCTCCCACGGACTGGAGCACCGCGCCCTGCGCACCACTCTCCCCGAGGAGCTCACCGAGCACGACTTCACCGCGGACCCGGAGTGGGCCGAGGCGTACGCGGCGCAGCTCGACCGCGCGCTCGCCGCCTGGGCCCGGCCCGAGGCGTGGGAGGGCGGTATGGACATGGGCGGGGCCGAGATGCCCGCCGCCGACATCGCCGCGATGCTCCTGCTGGAGCTGGTCCTGCACGGCTGGGACGTCGCGAAGACCGTCGGCCAGGAGTTCCGCGCCGACGACGAGACCGGCGCGGTGGTGCTCGCCGCCGTGGAGCAGCAGGCCGAGATGTTCCGTCAGTACAAGGGCTTCGCCGAACCCGTCGTGCTCACCGGCCCGGCCACCGATCTCGAACGCGCCCTCGCGCTCTCCGGCCGCGACCCGCAGTGGAGCGCATGATCCGCGGGACGGGGCGGCGCAACGCGCGAACGGCCGGGCGAACGGGGGAGTCCCCCGTTCGCCCGGCCGTTCCGCTGCCGCGTACCGCCGGACGGCTCAGGCCCTGCGGGCCAGCATGTCCTCGACCCGGGTCCTGACGGCCTCGGTGTCCAGACCGCGCACCGTCAGCGTGGTGCGGCGGCGCAGCACGTCGTCCGCCGTCTGGGCCCACTCGTGGTCGCGGGCGTACACGACCTGCGCCCAGATCTCCGGGCCGTCCTCGTGGATCCGCTCACCGAGCGTCGGGTCCTCGTTGACGAGCCGGGCGATGTCGAACGACAGCGACCCGTAGTGGCTCGCGAGGTGACGCGCCGTCAGCGGGTCCATCCGCATGCCCGGGTCACGGTCCACCAGCAGCCGGTGGGCGACCGCGTTCGGGTTGGCGAGACCCGGCAGCGGCATCCGCCGGGGCAGCAGCTTCTGCGGCTCCATGTCCTCGCCGAGCGGCCCGCCGGGCAGCTTCGCGAGCTTGTTCATCACCGTGCGGCCGATGTGCCGGTACGTGGTCCACTTGCCGCCCGCCACCGACAGCATCCCGCCGCGGCCCTCGGAGACGACCGTCTCCCGCTTGGCGGACTCGACGCCGCCGGGGCCGCCCGGCAGCACCCGCAGCCCGGCGAAGGCGTACGTGATGAGGTCCCGGTCCAGGTGCTCGTCCTTCACGGAGAACGCGGCCTCGTCCAGGATCTGCTGGATGTCGGCCTCGGTCGCCCGGACGTCCGCCGGGTCGCCGGTGTACTCCTCGTCCGTGGTGCCCAGCAGCAGCTGGTCCTCCCACGGCAGGGCGAAGGTGATGCGGTACTTGTCGATCGGGGTGGCCATGGCGGCCTTCCACGGCACCTTCCGCTTCATCACCACGTGCGCGCCCTTGGACAGCCGGATGCTGGGCGACGAGCCCTTGTCCTCCATCGTCCGCAGGTGGTCCACCCACGGCCCGGTGGCGTTGAGCACCAGCCGGGCACTGACCCCGAACTCGGTCCCGTCCAGCTTGTCGCGCAGCTCCGCGCCGGTGACCTTGCCGTGCGTGAAGCGCAGCCCCGTCACCTCGGCGTGGTTCAGCACCACGGCACCGGACTCCACGGCCGCGCGGACCGTCATGACGGCCATCCGCGAGTCGTTCATCTGGTGGTCGTGGTAGACCGCGACGGCCTTGAGGTTCTCCGTGCGCAGGCCCGGGTTGTCGGCCACGGCCTTCGCCGGGGAGATGACCCGGCCGACGCCGTCACCGAAGGCGGACAGCGCCGAGTAAGCGAAGACACCCGCACCGAGCTTGGCGGCACCGTGCGGGCCGCCCTTGTACACCGGCAGGTAGAACGTGAGCGGGTTGACCAGGTGCGGAGCCACGTCCTTGGCGAGCACCCGCCGCTCGTGGTGGTTCTCGGCGACCAGCTTGACCGAGCCGGTCTGCAGGTAGCGCAGCCCGCCGTGGACGAGCTTGGAGGAAGCCGACGAGGTGGCGCCGGCGAAGTCGCCGGCGTCCACCATCGCGACCCGCAGCCCGGACTGCGCGGCGTGCCAGGCGACCGAGGTGCCGAGGATGCCGCCGCCGATCACCAGTAGGTCGTACGTGGCGTGGCTGAGCAGCTCCCTGGTCTCGGATCGGCTGGGGTCGGTGCCGGCGGTCGGGTGCGTCCCGAGGGTGGGGACGCTCTGCAGGGTGGAAGACATTCTGATCAGTTCTCCTCTTCGATCCAGCCCATGGTCCGCTCGACGGCCTTGAGCCAGTTCTTGTACTCGCGGTCGCGCTTGTCCGCGTCCATCCGGGGGGTCCATTCGGCGGCCCGGCGCCAGTTGGCGCGCAGTGCGTCGGTGTCGGGCCAGAAGCCGACGGCGAGACCGGCCGCGTAGGCGGCGCCCAGGCAGGTGGTCTCGGCGACCATCGGACGGACGACGGGGGCGTCCACGAAGTCCGCGATGGTCTGCATCAGCAGGTTGTTGGAGGTCATACCGCCGTCGACCTTGACCGCGGCCAGTTCGACGCCGGAGTCCTTGCTCATCGCGTCGACGATCTCGCGGGTCTGCCAGGCGGTGGCCTCGAGCACCGCGCGGGCCAGGTGCGCCTTGGTGACGTAACGGGTGAGGCCGGCGATCACACCGCGGGCGTCGTCGCGCCAGTACGGGGCGAACAGACCGGAGAAGGCGGGCACGAAGTACGCGCCGCCGTTGTCCTCGACGGAGCTCGCCAGGGTCTCGATCTCGGCGGCGCTCTTGATGATGCCCATCTGGTCGCGCATCCACTGCACCAGCGAGCCGGTGACGGCGATGGAGCCCTCGAGGGCGTAGACGGCCTTCTGGTCGCCGATGCGGTAACCGACGGTGGTCAGCAGGCCGTTGTAGGAGTTGACGGCCTTCTCGCCGGTGTTCATCAGCAGGAAGGTGCCGGTGCCGTACGTCGACTTGGCCTCGCCCTCGGCGAAACAGGTCTGGCCGAACAGCGCGGCCTGCTGGTCACCGAGCGCGGAGGCGACCGGCACACCGGCCAGCACGCCGACGGCGGCGGTGCCGTAGACCTCGGAGGAGGAGCGGATCTCCGGGAGCATCGACATCGGGACGCCGATGGACTCGCAGATCTTCTCGTCCCACTCCAGGGTGTGCAGGTTCATCAGCATGGTGCGGGAGGCGTTGGTGACGTCCGTGACGTGCACACCGCCGTCCGGGCCACCGGTCAGGTTCCAGATGACCCAGCTGTCCATGGTGCCGAAGAGGATCTCGCCGCGGTCGGCGCGCTCGCGCAGGCCCTCGACGTTGTCCAGCAGCCAGCGGGCCTTCGGGCCGGCGAAGTAGCTCGCCAGCGGCAGGCCGGTCTCGCGGCGGAAGCGGTCCTGGCCGACGTTGCGGCCCAGCTCGCGGCAGAGCGCGTCGGTGCGGGTGTCCTGCCAGACCAGCGCGTTGTGGACCGGCTCGCCGGTGTTCCTGTCCCACAGCAGCGTGGTCTCGCGCTGGTTGGTGATGCCGATGGCCTTGACGTCCTCGGCGGTGATCCCGGCCTTCTCGACGGCACTGGCGACGACTTCCTGGACGTTGGTCCAGATCTCCGCGGCGTCGTGTTCGACCCAGCTGGGCTTCGGGAAGATCTGCTCGTGCTCCTTCTGGTCGACGGAGACGATGCGGCCGTCCCGGTCGAAGACGATGCAGCGGCTGGACGTGGTGCCCTGGTCGATCGCGGCGATGAACGGCCCTGCGGTGTGTGCGTCGGTCACGGTGTGCTCCTCAAGGGGTCTGCGTCGGTCGGACAGGAGGGGTTACGCGAAGGCCAGCCGGTAGAGGCCGCCCGCCAGAACGGCGCCGACGAGCGGGCCGACGACGGGAATCCAGGCGTAGCCCCAGTCGGAGCCGCCCTTGTTGCGCAGCGGCAGAAGGCTGTGCACGATACGCGGGCCGAGGTCGCGGGCCGGGTTGATCGCGTAGCCGGTGGGCCCTCCGAGTGACAGACCGATGCTGACGACCACCAGGGCGGTGATCAGGGCGCCGGTTCCGGACAGTGCGAGGCCCGGCGTCAGGCCCTGGGTGAGAACGGCCAGGACGAGAACGGCGGTGCCGATGATCTCGGTGGCGAGGTTCTGCACCGGGTTACGGACCTCGGGCCCGGTGGAGAAGACGCCGAGGACCGGTCCGGCCGGACCGCTGTCAGGACCGAGCGGCGGTGCCAGCTCGTTGTCGTCCATGTGCGCCTGGAACTGTCCGTAGTAGGCCACCCAGACCAGCGCCGCGCCGATCATCGCGCCGAGCATCTGCCCGGCTATGTAGAGCGGCACGTCGTTCCAGTCGCCGGTCTTGACGGCGATGCCGACGGTGACGGCGGGGTTGAGGTGCGCCCCGGAGAGGCTCGATGAGATGTACACCGCGGTGAGCACCGCGAAGCCCCACCCGAAGGTGATGGCGAGCCATCCCGCGTTGCGGGCCTTGGAACTCTTGAGCGTGACGGCGGCGCAGACGCCACCGCCCAGCAGGATGAGGATGGCGGTACCGATGGTCTCGCCGAAGAAGATATGGCTGTTGGACACCGCGACTCCCTTGTCATACGTCCATTCAGGCGGACCGGGTCCCGTCCGGTGTTCGACAATGTCGACCGCCGAACGGCAGTTTTCTCTGCAATATCTTCCTCGTCAAGAGCTTGGGGCTGAGGACTCCGGATCGTGACCCGAGTCCCTAGAACCGTCCGGCGCCGAGGTCGCGCGACACGGCGCGGGCACAGTCGCGCACCGCGGCCACCAGCCGCGCCTGGATGTCGCCGTCCTCCTGGCAGACCCGTTCCACGGCTCCGGTGATCCCCACCGCGCCGACCGGCATCCGCCGCCGGTCCAGGATCGGCGCGGCGACCGAGGCCACGCCCTCCCACGTCTCCTCCAGGTCGGACGCCCAGCCCCGGGTCCTGGCGAGCTCCAGCACGTCCTCGAAGCCGGCCGTGTCGGTGATGGTGCGCGGGGTGAGGGCGAGCCGCTCGTTCTCGGCCGCCTCGCTGTGCGCGACCGGGTCGTACGCGGCCAGCACCTTGCCCAGCGCCGAGCTGTGCAGCGGCTGCATGGCACCCACCTCCAGCACCTGCCGGCTGTCGTCCGGGCGGAAGACGTGGTGCACGATCAGCACCCCCGACTGGTGGAGAACTCCCAGGTAGACGGCCTCGCCGCTGGACCTGGCCAGATCGTCGGTCCACACCAGGGCGCGGGCCCGCAGCTCGTGCACGTCCAGATAGCTGTTCCCCAGCCGCAGCAGTTCCGCGCCCAGCTGGTACTTGCCCGACGCGGCGTCCTGCTCGACGAAGCCCTCCTGCTGGAGGGTGCGCAGGATGCCGTGCGCGGTCCCCTTGGCGAGGCCCAGGGAGGAGGAGATGTCGGAGAGGCCCAGCCGGCGCTCACCGCCGGCCAGCAACCGTAGGATCGCGGCTGCCCTCGCCAGCGACTGAATCGGTCCGGGCATCCGCCAACCTCCGCAAGCCGTTCGACATTGTCGAACCCCATAGTCTCAGAGAAGATTCTGACACCTTCGTCCACCCCTCGGAACTCTTTCGAGGCCGACGCACCGCGCCCGCTACCCTGGCCAGGCACGTCAAGCCGACAGCCGTCGCACTCCTGGGAGTACATCCATGGCCCCGCAGTCGTCCTCCACCCTCGCCAGCCAAGCCCGAGCCGACGCGCTGCGTCAGGCATTCGCCACCCGGGTGGTGGTGGCCGACGGTGCGATGGGCACCATGCTCCAGGCCCAGGACCCCACCCTCGAGGACTTCCAGGACCTGGAAGGCTGCAACGAGATCCTGAGCGTCACCCGGCCCGACATCGTCCGGTCGGTGCACGAGGAGTACTTCGCGGTGGGTGTCGACTGCGTCGAGACCAACACCTTCGGCACCAACCTCGCCGCGCTCGGTGAGTACGACATCCCCGAGCGGATCTTCGAGCTCGCCGAGGCCGGCGCCCGGCTGGCCCGCGAGGTGGCGGACGGTTTCGCCACGCCGGACCGGCCGCGCTGGGTGCTCGGCTCCGTCGGCCCCGGCACGAAGCTCCCGACCCTCGGCCACGCCCCCTACGCCGCCCTGCGCGACGCGTACGAGGAGAACGTGGCGGGCCTGATCGCCGGCGGCGCGGACGCCATCCTGGTGGAGACCACCCAGGACCTGCTGCAGACCAAGGCCTCGATCGTCGGCGCCCGCCGGGCCCTCAAGGCGGCCGGCTTCAGCCTGCCTATCATCTGCTCCGTGACCGTCGAGACGACGGGCACGATGCTGCTGGGTTCCGAGATCGGTGCGGCGCTGACGGCGCTGGAGCCGCTCGGCATCGACATGATCGGCCTGAACTGCGCCACCGGCCCCGCCGAGATGAGCGAGCACCTCCGCTACCTGGCCCGGCACGCCCGGACCCAGGTCTCCTGCATGCCGAACGCCGGCCTTCCGGTGCTGGGCAAGGACGGCGCGCACTACCCGCTGTCGCCGGAGGAGCTCGCGGACGCCCACGAGACGTTCGTGCGCGAGTACGGGCTGTCCCTGGTCGGCGGCTGCTGCGGCACCACCCCGAGCACCTGCGGCAGGTCGTGGACCGCGTCCGGGGCCTGGACCTGTCCCCGCGCAGCCCGCGCCCCGAGCCGGGCGCCGCGTCGCTCTACCAGACCGTCCCGTTCCGGCAGGACACCTCGTATCTCGCGATCGGCGAGCGGACGAACGCCAACGGGTCGAAGAAGTTCCGCGAGGCCATGCTGGAAGGCCGCTGGGACGACTGCGTGGAGATGGCCCGCGACCAGATCCGCGAGGGCGCGCACCTGCTGGACCTGTGCGTGGACTACGTCGGCCGTGACGGTGCCGCGGACATGGCCGAGGTCGCGGGCCGCTTCGCGACGGCGTCGACGTTGCCGATCGTGCTGGACTCCACCGAAGTACCCGTCCTGCGAGCGGGGTTGGAGAAGCTCGGTGGCCGGGCGGTCATCAACTCCGTCAACTACGAGGACGGCGACGGTCCCGAGTCCCGGTTCGCGCAGATCACGGCGCTGGCGGCCGAGCACGGCGCCGCGCTGATCGCGCTGACGATCGACGAGGAGGGCCAGGCCCGCACCCCCGAGCACAAGGTCGCCATCGCCGAGCGGCTCATCACCGATCTCACGACCAACTGGGGCATCCTCGAATCGGACATCCTCATCGACTGTCTGACCTTCACGATCGCGACCGGTCAGGAGGAGTCCCGCAAGGACGGCCTCGCCACCATCGCGGCGATCAAGGAGCTGAAGCGCCGGCACCCGCTGGTGCAGACGACCCTGGGTCTGTCGAACATCTCCTTCGGCCTCAACCCGGCCGCCCGCGTCGTGCTGAACTCGGTCTTCCTCAACGAGTGCGTGGACGCCGGCCTCGACTCCGCGATCGTGCACGCCAGCAAGATCCTCCCGATCGCGCGGCTCACCGAGGAACAGCGCGATGTGGCTCTGGACCTGATCTACGACCGGCGCAGCGAGGGTTACGACCCGCTGCAGAAGTACCTCGAACTGTTCGAGGGCGTCGACATGAAGTCCGTCAAGGCCGGCCGTGCGGAGGAACTGGCCGCGCTGCCGCTGGACGAGCGGCTGCAGCGCCGCATCATCGACGGTGAGAAGAACGGCCTGGACCGGGACCTGGACGAGGCGCTCACGACCCGCCCCGCGCTGGCGATCGTCAACGACACCCTGCTGGAGGGCATGAAGGTCGTCGGTGAGCTGTTCGGCTCCGGTCAGATGCAGCTGCCGTTCGTGCTCCAGTCGGCCGAGGTCATGAAGACCGCGGTCGCCTACCTCGAACCGCACATGGAGAAGTCCGACGCCGACGGCAAGGGCACCATCGTGCTGGCCACGGTTCGCGGGGACGTCCATGACATCGGCAAGAACCTCGTCGACATCATCCTGTCGAACAACGGCTACAACGTCGTGAACCTGGGGATCAAGCAGCCGGTGGCGGCGATCCTGGACGCGGCCACCGAGCACAAGGCCGACGTGATCGGCATGTCGGGTCTCCTGGTGAAATCCACCGTGATCATGAAGGAGAACCTGCAGGAGCTCAACCAGCGCAAGATGGCCGCCGACTATCCGGTGATTCTGGGCGGCGCCGCCCTGACCCGCGCTTATGTCGAGCAGGACCTGCACGAGATCTACGAGGGCGAGGTCCGCTACGCCCGGGACGCGTTCGAGGGCCTGCGGCTGATGGACGCGCTGATCGCCGTCAAGCGCGGCGTCCCCGGCGCCGTCCTGCCCGAGCTCAAGCAGCGCCGGGTGGCCAAGCGCGCCAGCGTCGTGGAGGAGGAGCCCGAGATCAACCTCGGGCAGATCCGCTCGGACGTGGCCGTGGACAACCCGATCCCGACGCCGCCGTTCTGGGGCAGCCGCGTCATCAAGGGCATTCCGCTCAAGGACTACGCGTCCTGGGTCGACGAGGGCGCGCTCTTCAAGGGCCAGTGGGGCCTCAAGGAGGCCCGCGCGGGCGGCGCGACGTACGAGGAGCTGGTGGAGACCGAGGGCCGCCCCCGGCTCCGCGGCCTGCTGGACCGGCTGCAGACCGACGGCCTGCTGGAAGCGGCCGTGGTCTACGGCTACTACCCGTGCGTCTCCAAGGGCGACGACCTGATCCTCCTCAACGACGACGGCAGCGAGCGCACCCGCTTCACCTTCCCGCGCCAGCGCCGCGGCCGCCGGCTGTGCCTGGCGGACTTCTTCCGCCCGGAGGACTCCGGCGAGACCGACGTCGTGGGTCTGCAGGTCGTGACGGTCGGCAACCGGATCGGGGAGGCGACGGCCGAGCTGTTCGCCGCCAACGCCTACCGCGAGTACATGGAGCTGCACGGACTGTCCGTCCAGCTCGCCGAGGCCATGGCCGAGTACTGGCACGCCCGGGTCCGCAGCGAGCTGGGCTTCGCCGGCGAGGACCCGAACGAGGTCGAGGACATGTTCGCCCTGAAGTACCGGGGCGCGCGGTTCTCGCTCGGCTACGGGGCCTGCCCCGACCTGGAGGACCGGGCGAAGATCGCCGAGCTGCTGCAGCCCGAGCGGATCGGCGTGAAGCTGTCCGAGGAGTTCCAGCTGCACCCGGAGCAGTCCACCGACGCGATCGTCATTCACCACCCCGAGGCGAAGTACTTCAACGCCCGTTAAGCGTTGGTCAGCGACCCGACGTACACTGGACGGTCCGGCACAGGCCGGTCGCCGCACTCCGATCAGGAGTGTGTCGCGACCGGCCTTTGTGCCCCCCTGGCCCAGCTGAGGAGTGGTGCGCATGACCAGTAGCATTCCCGCCGTCGACACCCGTCCGGCCCAAGGCCGCGGGCTGCAGGCCGTGCTTCTCGACATGGACGGCACCCTGGTCGACACCGAGGACATCTGGTGGGCCGCCGAGGTCGAGGTCTTCGCGGCCCTGGGGCACGTCCTGGACGGCGAGCACCGCGCGATCGTGGTCGGCGGCCCGATGGCCCGCAGTTTGGGCCATCTGATGGCCGTCACGGGCACCGAGGTCACGCTGCCCGAGCTGTCCGCCGCGATCAACGCGCGCTTCGTCGAGCTGATCGCCCGGGGCGTGCCGCTGATGCCCGGCGCCCGGCGACTGCTGACGGAGCTGGCGGCGCACCAGGTGCCGACCGCGCTGGTGTCCGCCTCGCACCGGCACATCATCGACTCGGTGCTGCGCACGCTCGGTGCGGAGAACTTCGCGTTCACCCTCGCCGGCGACGAGGTCGCCCGCACCAAGCCGTTCCCCGACCCGTATCTGCTCGCCGCGGCCCGGCTCGGTGCGGAGCCCGCCCGGTGCGTGGTCGTGGAGGACACCCCGACCGGGGTCGCCTCCGCCGAGGCGGCGGGCTGCCGGGTGGTCGCGGTGCCCTCGATCGTCCCGATCGAGTCAGCTCCAGGCCGCACGGTGGTGGCCTCGCTGGAGCAGCTGAGCGTGCCTTTTCTGCGCTCTCTGAATGCGACTGTTCACTGAGCGTATGCCGCTGAATAGCTTGGAAACTCTGGGCGCCCGGCTGCTCATTCCGCGTTACGAATGCGCTGGCTGAATTCCGTCCGGCTCCCATTTTTGGTCACGTGATTTTTGTCACCCCCCAGTTGGTCGACAGGTACGGACGCGCATGATCCGTTTGCGCGAATCGGGGCAACAAACGCGACGTTGTGTCCGGGTTGCGACACAGAGGGGCGGATCGTTCCATCGTCCGCATATCGGTACTTGCAGTGCCGTTATCGGGATGTGATTTTGCCTCAACTTCTCCGTGTTCTGGCGCGGTAGAGCGTTCCCACTAGTGTCCTGACTGGTCAATGCCGAATCGAGTGATCGGCATTTGAGCAAGGGGAATCACTAGATGTCACGTACTAAGCGTGTCGTCGCCGCAGCTGCCGTGGCCTTCCTGGCCGTCGGTGTGACCGCGTGCGGTGGCAACAAGGACAATTCGGCGTCCGGCAGCAAGGGCGCCGTGATCGTCGGGACCATCGACTCCGTGTCGTCACTCGACCCCGCAGGAGCGTACGACTACGGCTCCTGGGAGGTCATCGACAGCGTTTACCAGAAGGTGATGCGCTTCCCGACGGGCGGCACCAAGCCTGAGCCGGACGCCGCCAAGTCGTGTGCTTTCACCGACCCGAAGACCTACACCTGCACCCTGCAGTCCGGTCTTCAGTTCTCCAACGGTGACAAGCTGACCTCGGCCAGCGTCAAGTTCTCGTTCGACCGCATGCTGAAGATCGCGGACCCCAACGGGCCGTCCAGCCTCTTCGGCACGCTGGAGTCGACCGAGGCCAAGGGTGCGGACCAGGTGATCTTCCACCTGAAGAGCGCCGACTCCACCTTCCCGTCGGTGCTCGCCACCGACGCCGGTGCGATCGTCGACGAGAAGACCTTCCCGGCCGACAAGCTCCTCGCGGGCACCAAGGTGATCGGCTCCGGCCCGTACACCCTGGACAAGTACACCGCGAAGCAGCAGGCGTCCTTCAAGGTCAACGCCAAGTACAGCGGCCCGGTCAAGGCGCAGAACAGCCAGTTCGTTCTGCAGTACTTCGCCGAGGCGTCCGCGCTGAAGGCGGCCGTCAAGGACGGAACGGTCAACGCGGCCTTCCGTACCCTGTCGCCCACCGACACGGCCGACCTGAAGAAGACCCAGGGCGTCAAGGTCGTCGAGGGCACGGGCACCGAGAAGCGCTACTTCGTCTTCCACGCGAAGGTGAAGCCGTCGGACCAGAAGGCGGTCCGTCAGGCCGTCGCGCAGATCATCGACCGCGAGGGCATCGCGAAGGACGCCTACAACGGCACCGTCGCCCCGCTCTACTCGATGGTCGGCAACGGCATCGACGGTCACACGGACGCGTTCAAGGACAAGTACGGCGCTCCGGACAAGGCCAAGGCCGCCGCGATCCTGCAGGCCGCCGGCATCACCGCCCCGGTCGCGCTGTCCTACACCTGGACGCCGAGCCACTACGGTGCCGCGGCTGCCGACGAGGCCACCGCGATCAAGCGTCAGCTGGACGCCTCCGGCCTGTTCAACGTCAAGTTGAGCTCGACCGAGTGGCAGCAGTACCAGAAGGACGAGAAGGCGGGCAGCTACGCCTCGTACATGATCGGCTGGTTCCCTGACCTGCCGGACGCCGACAACGACGTGTCGCCGTTCCTCAGCAAGTCGCCGTTCCTGGGCACGGGTTACGACAACCCGGCGATCCAGGCGCTGCTGGTCAAGGAGCAGGGCTCCAACGACCCCAAGGTGCGCAACGAGGCCTTCGCCGAGATCCAGAAGATCGTCGCCGAGGACGCCCCGATCATCCCGGTCTGGCAGGGCAAGCAGACCGCTGTCGTGCGTGACGGTGTGACCGGCGTGGACAAGGCGCTGGACCCGACGATGTTCCGCTTCTACGAACTCTCGACGGGCAAGTGACGGCCGGCCGGCCCGCGGGGGAGTCCCTCCCCCGCGGGCCGGCCGCCACTCCGGCTAAGAAAGACACCCCTCCATGAGTAAGCAGTCCGGGTCGCTGCGCCGCTACATCCTCACCAGGATCGCGCTCGCAATCCCCATGGTTCTCATCCTGCTGGTCCTGGTCTTCGTCCTGATGCGGGTGGCCCCCGGTGACCCCATCTCGGCCTCCCAGGGCGGCAAGCTCAACGCGGCGGAACTCGCGGCGAGACGGCATGCCGCGGGCTTCGACGCCCCGATGTACCAGCAGTTCTGGGACTACCTGAAGTCCGTCGTCACCCTGAACTTCGGCACTACGTTCTCCGACCACCGCCAGGTGCGGGACATCATCATCGAGAACGGCGGCGCCACCCTCACCCTGACCTTCGGCGCTCTGGTCTTCGCGAGCGTCATCGGCATCCCGGTTGGCCTGCTCGCGGGCCGGCTGCGGGACAGCACGATCGACGTGGCGGGCCGGCTCTTCGGCATCCTCAGCTACGCCGTGCCGGTCATCGTCGCAGCGCCCATGCTGATGCTCGCCTTCGGCGCCACGTCCGGCCAGGCCTCACCCCTGGTGCAGCTGAACGTGCCGACGCAGACCCACATCCTCATCGTGGACGCCATGATCGTGGGCGACTGGGACGCGGTCGGCGACATCGCCAACCACCTGATCCTGCCTTCGATCGCGCTGGGTCTGCTGATCGTCGGTGTCTTCATCCGCATGATCCGCATCAACCTCATCCAGTCGCTGCAGGGCGACTACATCGAGGCGGCCCGCGCCCGCGGTGTGAAGGAGACCGCCGTCGTCGGACGGCACGCCTTCCGCAACGCGATGGTCCCGGTGATCACGGTCCTCGGCCTCCAGGTCGCGATGCTGCTCAGCGGTGCGGTGCTCACCGAGCGAATCTTCACCTGGCCCGGTATCGGTCGCCAGCTCATCGACTACATCAACCAGCGCGACTACGTCGCCGTCCAGGGCATCGTCACCGTCTTCGCCCTCGTCGTCGTCGTGATCAGCATGCTGATCGACTTCATCAACGCGCTGATCGACCCGAGGGTGCGGTACTGATGGCCCAGACGACACTCCCCGTTCCGCTCGACCCGGAGATAACCCCCAAGGCCCCGGGCCCCGGAAAGTCCGTCCGCTTCGGCGGTCTGCGGCGCATCGTGATCGCCGTCCGGCAGGCCCACGGCGTGCCCAAGTTCATGCTGTGGACCGGCGCGATCCTCTCGCTGCTCTTCGTGCTGACCGCGATCTTCGCCCCGCTGATCGCCCCGTACGACTTCGACACGTACCAGTCCGGTGGCAAGACCTTCCCGAAGCAGGGCGCGCCGGACGGCGACCACTGGTTCGGCACCACCGTGCAGAGCCTGGACGTGGTCTCCAGGACCGTCTACGGCGCCCGCACCGCGCTGGAGGTGATGGTCCTCGCCGTCGTCTTCTCGCTCATCCTGGGGGTCCTCCTGGGCCTCCTGGCGGGTTACTTCGGCGGCTGGCTGGACCGCATCCTGGTGCTGGTGATGGACGCGCTCTTCGCGTTCCCGTACCTGCTGCTCGCCATCGTGGCCGGCTTCGTCTTCGCCAGCATCACCGGCGGAGGCGTGGTGACCGCCGCCCTGTCGATCACCGTGGTCTACATCCCGCAGTACTTCCGGGTGGTCCGCGCCTCGGCGCTCTCCGCCCGTGAGGCCACCTTCGTGGAGGCGGCCCGCGCGATGGGCGCCAAGCCGTCCGTGGTGATCCGCAAGTACCTGTTCGGCAACGTCATCCAGTCGGTGCCCGTCATCGGCACGATGAACGCCGCCGACGCCATCGGCACGCTGGCCGGCCTGGGCTTCCTGGGCCTCGGCATCCAGCCCACCGACGCCGCCGAGTGGGGCTACGACCTCGACCGCGCGATCAGCGACGTCAACGCCGGCATGTGGTGGACCTGCCTCTACCCGAGCATCGCCATGGTGATCGCCATCCTCGGCTTCACGCTGCTCGGTGAGGGCCTCAACGACGTCCTCAACCCGACCATGCGCCGCCGCCGCATCACCAAGGTGGCACTGCCGGCGCTCAGCCGCCGCCGCGTCGTCACCGCGGAGTCCGCAGCCATCGCGGAGTCCGCAGCAAGCGCCGAGCCCGCAGCAGTCGCGGTGCCCGCAGCAACCGCAGAAGAAGGGGAGGCCGCGAAATGACCGAACCTGTCCTTTCCGTACGCGACCTGCGCGTCTGGTACGGCACCGAACGCGGACCGGTCCGCGCCGTCGACGGCGTCAGCTTCGACGTACGCCCCGGCGAGACGCTCGGCCTGGTCGGCGAGTCCGGCTGTGGCAAGTCCACCCTCGGCCGCGGTGTGCTGGGCCTGGCGCCCACCGTCGCCTCCGTCGACGGTGAAGTGATCCTGAACAGCAAGGGGGGCAAGGGCCGCAATCTGGTCGGCCTGCCCGCCAAGGAGCTGCAGAAGCTCCGCGGCCCGGACCTCGGGCTGATCTTCCAGGAGCCGATGACCCGGCTGAACCCGCTGATGCGGATCTCCCAGCACTTCGAGGAGGCCCTGCACACGCACCACAAGGACCTCTCGAAGAAGGAGCTGCGCGAGCGCGCCATTGAGGCGCTGCGCGGTATGGGCATCCCGGCCAGCCGGTACGAGAGCTACCCCCACGAGTTCTCGGGCGGTATGCGCCAGCGCATCATGATCGCGCTCGCCCTCGTGCTGCGCCCGGCGTTCATCGTCGCGGACGAGCCCACGACGGCGCTCGATGTCCTCGTCGAGGCACAGATCATTAAAATCCTGGCCGATCTGCGCAAGAACTTCGACACATCCCTTGTGCTGATCACCCACAATCTCGGTATCGTCGCCGAAGCGTGTGACCGGGTCGCGGTGATGTACGCGGGCCACATCGTCGAACAGGGCGATGCCCGCGAAGTGTTCGCGAACCCGCAGCACCCGTACACCAAGGAGCTGCTCCGCTCCACGATCTCGCTCTCCACCACCGGACTGCACTTCATCCCGGGTAGCCCCCCGGACCTGGTGCACCCCCCGGAGGGCTGCCGGTTCAGCCCGCGCTGCCCGGTGGCGATGCAGGGATGCGCGAAGGTGGAGCCGCCCGAGGTGGTACTGCCGTCCGGCGTGCACAGCGTCTGCTGGCAGCAGGCGATCGAGGTCGACCCCTCGATGGCCGACGAGTTGGGAACGGGTGGGCGCGAGCCGCTCGCCGCCGTGAAGGAGATCAGCGTTGCTGACGAAGCCTGATACAGAAGCGAGCGGTGTCGTAGCTCTCGACGACCGCGAGACGCTCGTCGAGATGGAGGACCTCGAGGTCCACTTCGGCATGCGGGGCAACGTCTTCGGCCGGCTCGCCGGCAAGGCGGCGGGCGCGGTCAAGGCCGTCGACGGGGTGAACCTGAAGCTGCGCAAGGGCGAGGTGCTCGGCCTGGTCGGCGAGTCCGGCTCGGGCAAGACCACCCTCGGCCGGACCCTGCTGGGCATGAACCGGGCCACCGGCGGCACCATCCGCTACCGGGGCGAGGACATCACCGAGTTCGGCGAGCGCAAGATGCGGCCGCTGCGCCGCAAGCTGCAGATGGTCTTCCAGGACCCGCACGCCTCGCTCAACCCGGCGATGGACATCCGCACCGCCGTCGGCCACCCGCTGCGCATCCACAACCTGGTGAGCAGCGACGCCGAGTACGACGCCAAGGTCACCGACGCCCTGGAGCGGGTCGGCCTGACCCCTCCCGAGCGGTACCTGACGAAGTTCCCCGGCGACCTGTCCGGCGGCCAGAAGCAGCGGGCCGTGCTGGCCCGCGCGATCATCGCCGAGCCGGAGCTCCTCGTCGCCGACGAGCCGATCTCCATGCTCGACATGAGCGTCCGCGCCAAGATCCTGCAGCTGATGCTGGACCTCAAGCGGGACCTGGACCTGACGTACGTCTATGTGACGCACGATCTGGCCAGTGCGAAGTTCTTCTGCGACACCATCGCGATCATGTACCTCGGCCGGATCGTCGAGTACGGGCCCACCGCGGAGGTCTTCGCCGACCCCAAACACCCGTACACCAAGGCGCTGCTGGCGGCGATCCCCGAGCCCGACCCGACGCTCGCCGTCGAGCGCGAGCTGCTGCGCGGTGAGATTCCGGATGCGGCCAAGCCGCCGCTCGGTTGTTCCTTCCACCCCCGCTGCCCGGTCGCGCTGGCCGGCTGCGGCTGGGAGGCCCGCGACCTGCGTGGCCTGCTGGAACGCCGTTGGCTGGAACTGCCGCCGGCCGAGGCGGGCAAGGAAAGGGCGCTCTTCGGCGATCTTGACGCGCTCTCCGAATCCGGGGTCACTTCCGCCGCAGTCACCCCCGGCAGGGGGCACAGCGCGGAAGATGTGCTGGAATACCTCCGCCGACTCCGTGAGGAGGCTTCGGCGGCCGAGCCGCGCGAGCCCTTCTGGCGGGGCGTGATCACCATGCACGCCGAAGGCGGCCGGGCCGTGGTGGAGTTCTCGCCATCACAGGACCCGCGGCTCAACCTGCTGCCGGAAACGGACGTCCAAGTGGCCTGCCACCTGTACCCCGGCTCCGGCGGATAACCGCATCATCACCTACACGGTGGCGGGCGGCGCAGGTGTCGCGTCGCCCGCCCGGGAACGGCTAAGGATCGACTGAGCACGGAAAGACCAAAGGGAGAACGACGAGGATGAACCGTAAGCTACTGGTGCCGGCGATGCTTCTCGGCGTCGTCGCACCCGCCCTCGCCGGTTGCGGCGGATCGGGCAGTGGCGGTGACAAAAGCGGTAGACCCATCGTCGTCGGGACCACGGACAGCATCAAGCTGACCAAGGAGAACCCGTCACCCTTGGATCCGGCGACGTCGTACGACAGCGCCACCTGGAACGTCTTCTACAACACCTTCCAGATGCTGCTGCGCTACCCGCGCAGCGGTACCAACCCGGAGCCCGACGCCGCGGAGAAGTGCCGTTTCACCGACCTGGTGGGGCAGGTGTACGAGTGCACGCTCCGCAAGGGGCTCACTTTCTCCAACGGTCACGCGCTGACGGCCGAGGACGTCAAGTTCTCGGTCGACCGCATGCTGAAGATCAACAGCGACAACGGTCCCGCGTCGCTGATCTCCGGCGTCGCGACCGTGCAGGTGCGCGGCGAGGACACGGTGGTCTTCCGCCTCAAGGCACCGGACTCCACCTTCCCGCTCAAACTGGCCACGCCCGCCGCCGCGATCCTGGACAGCCAGGTCTATCCCGCGGACAAGCCGTACGACGGCTTCAAGATCGTCGGCTCCGGTCCTTACACGCTGGACGACTTCAAGCAGGACGACAAGGCCGTCTTCTCCAAAAACGCGAACTACCAGGGCACGCTGAAGCTGAACAACAGCAAGGTGGAGCTGCGGATGTTCACGTCCGCGGACACGATGGAGGCCGAGCTCAAGAAGGGCACGGTCGACGTCGCCACCCGCACCATGCGGCCCGACCAGATCAACCGGCTGCTCAAGGCCGGCGACGGTGAGGACGTCAAGCTCACCGAAGCGGCCGGCACCGAGGCCCGCTACCTGTTCTTCGACACCACCGACCCTGCGGTGCGGCCCAAGGCCGTCCGCCAGGCCGTCGCCCAGATCCTGGACCGCCAGGCACTGACCCGTGATGTCTTCCAGCGGACCGCCGATCCGCTGTACTCGCCCGTCCCGGTGGGCATCACCGGCCACGCCAACTCGTTCTTCAAGACCTACGGCGACCCGGACGCCGGCAAGGCCAAGGCCCTGCTGCACGCGGCCGGGATCGACCACAAGGTCGCGTTCGACTACTGGTACCGCAAGGACCTCGCCGGCTCCAGCAACAAGGAGGAGGCCGAGGCGATCAAGGCTCAGCTCGACGCGAGCGGCCTGTTCGACGTCACGCTCAAGAGCGAGGAATGGAACGTCTTCCTCACCGAGGTGAAGAAGCACAGGTACGCCGCTTACGCTCTGAGCTGGCTGCCCGACTTCCCGGACCCGGACAACTACATCGCGCCGTTCTTCGACAAGGGCAACTTCCTGAAGCTGCCCTACCAGAGCGATGTCATCCAGCGCCAGGTGATCCCGCAGACCCGCCAGCAGTCCCAGCGCAGCGCCACCATCAGTGATTTCGAGACCGCTCAGAAGATCATCGCCCAGGACGTGCCGATGCTGCCGCTGTGGCAGGGCAAGCAGTACATCGCTGCCCGCAGTGACATCACCGGTGTGGAATGGGCGCTCAACTCCTCCACCACCACCCAGTTCTGGGAGCTCGGGCGGGGCGTGACGAGTTGATCAGCACATACAAGGGAGAACGTCGAGGATGAATCGCAAGCTGCTCGCGCTGCCGATGGTCGTGGGTCTGATGACGCCCGTACTCGCCGCTTGTGGATCCGGCAGTGGCAGCGGGGACGACGGCAAGGCGATCGTCTTCGGCACCACCGACGAGTTCCACATCACGCCGCAGGCGCCGGCCCCGCTCGACCCCGTCACGGGCTACGACATCCAGTCCTGGAACGTCTTCTACAACACGTTCCAGACCCTGCTGCGCTACCCCCGCAGCGGTACCGACCCGGAGCCCGAGGCCGCCAAGGAGTGCCACTTCGCCGACGGGCTCGGCGAGCAGTACCGCTGCACGCTGCGGGACGGCCTGGAGTTCTCCAACGGGCACGCGCTCACGTCCAAGGACGTGAAGTTCTCCATCGACCGCATGCTCGCGATCAAGGACGAGAACGGCCCGTACAGCCTTCTGACCAACGTGGACAAGGTCGAGACGCCGGACGACGCCACGGTCGTCTTCCATCTCAAGGACCCCGACGCCACCTTCCCGTACAAGCTGGCCACGCCCGCCGCGGCCATCGTGGACAGCGAGGTGTACGACCCGAAGAAGCAGCACGCCGGCTTCGACATCGTGGGCTCGGGCCCGTACCAGCTGGACTCCTTCAAGGAGGGCGACTCGGCCGTCTTCACGAAGAACCCGCATTACAAGGGCACGATCAAGCTGAACAACAGCAAGATCGAGCTCAAGTTCTTCAAGAACTCCACGGACATGGAGAAGGCGCTCAAGGCCGGTGACATCGACGTCATGAACCGGACGATGACGCCCGACCAGCTCAACAGCCTCAACATCAGCACCGACAGCAACGTCAAGCTGACCGAGACGGCCGGCACCGAGATCCGCTACCTGGTCTTCAACACGGCCGACCCGGTCGTGAAGCAGAAGGCGGTCCGCGAGGCCTTCGCCCAGATAGTGGACCGGCAGGCCATCACGCGCGACGTCTACAAGCGCACCACCGAGCCGCTCTACTCGATGGTCCCGGCCGGCATCACCGCCCACGCCACCTCGTTCTACAACTCCTACGGCGAGCCGAGCGTGCCGAAGGCCCGCAAGACGCTGAAGGAAGCCAACATCACCACGCCGGTCGAGCTGACGCTCTCGTACACGACCGAGCACTACGGCGAGGCGACCAAGGCGGAGTTCGAGCTGCTCAAGAAGCAGCTGGACGCCAGCGGGCTGTTCAAGATCAAGCTGCAGCCGGTGGCCGACTGGCACACGTACACCGACGCCGGGCGCAAGCACCAGTACCAGGTGTACGGGATGGGCTGGTTCCCCGACTTCCCGGACCCGGACAACTACGTCGCGCCGTTCCTCGGCAAGGACAACTTCCTGGAGCTGGCGTACGCGAACCCGCTGATCCAGGGCCAGCTGATCAACTCCACCCGGCAGAAGACGCAGCGCAGCGCCACCTTCCCGGACTTCACCCAGATGCAGAACATCATCGCCAGCGATGTGCCGATGCTGCCGCTGTGGCAGGGCAAGCAGTACCTCGCCGCCCGCAGTGACATCACGGGCACCGAATGGACCCTCAACGCGTCCTCCACGACCCAGTTCTGGGAGCTGGGACGAGGTGTGACGGGCTGATCAGGACACTGGAACGGGCCCGGACGACACTGTCGTCCGGGCCCGTTCCGCTGCGCCGGGGCGGCCGGGGTTGACCTTGTCCCTGGGGCAGACCACAGCATCGGGGCAGCCGGGCACGCCGCCCGGCAGGAGGAGGCGAGCACGGTGCTGCTGACGATCGGGGAGTTCGGGCACGCGTCCGGCCTGTCGCCGAAGGCGCTGCGGCTGTACGACGAACTCGGACTGCTGCCGCCCGCCCGCGTCGACCCGCTGACCGGCTACCGGTTCTACGATCCGGCGCAGCTGGAACGGGCCGGGCTGGTGGCCTGGCTCCGCCGGCTCGGCATGCCGCTGGCACGGATCCGGGTGGTGTGCGATCTGGCACCCGCCGCGGCGGCCGGGGCCGTCGCCGCGTTCTGGGCACAGGTCGAGTCCGACACCGACGCCCGGCGGGACCTCGCGACCTTCCTCGTCGACCACCTGTCACGGAAGGACACCGTCATGGAACGCACCGGAGCAGCGCTGGCGATCCGCTACGCCGCGCTCACCGACACCGGCCTGATCCGCGAGAGCAACCAGGACGCGGCCTACGCCGACGCCCGGCTGCTCGCCGTCGCCGACGGATTCGGCGCCGGCGGGGCGCCCGCGAGCGCCGCCGCCATCGACGCGCTCAAGCGCCTCGACCTCGCCGACGGCACCCGCACCGGCACCACGAGCCCCGGCCTCCCCGCCGGCGGTCTCCTCAACGCCCTCGAGAACGCCGTACAGGAGGCCAACGAGGCGGTGCGGGGCCTCGCGGGCGCCGACGGCGCGCCGCAGGGGCCGGGAACGACCCTGACGGCCATGCTGTGGACCGGCTCCCAGCTCGCCCTCGTCCACATCGGCGACTCGCGCGCCTATCTGCTGCGCGGCGGCGAGCTCTTCCAGATCACCCACGACCACACCCTCGTCCAGTCGATGGTCGACGACGGCCGCATCAGCCCGGGAGAGGCGGCCTCGCACCCGCAGCGGACGCTGCTGCTGCGGGCTCTCGACGGCGGCGACGCGCCCGCCGCCGATCTGCGTCTGCACGACGCGCTCCCCGGCGACCGCTATCTGCTGTGCTCCGACGGCCTGACCGCCGTGGTGCCCGGCCAGGACATCCACCAGGTGCTCGCCTCGGTCACCGACCCCGAGCGGGCCGTCCGCGAGCTGATCGCGCTGGCCAACGCGGGCGGCGGGCCCGACAACGTCAGCTGCGCCGTCGCGGACGTCGTGGAAGCGGCCGCGGGACCAGGCGCCGGACCGGCCCGTTAGGCGGTACGGGGCCGGGTACCGCGGGGCCGGGACGCCCCGCCGGCGATGAGTTCTGCCCGGCCGGCAGGTCTGTCGTAGGAGAACCCACGACAGGAGGCCGACGTTGAGTGCAGCCGATGAGGTGCGGGAGGGGACCGAACGGCAGCCGGAGCAGGGCCCGGACGCGGTCGTCTGGGCCCTGGCCGGCCCGCTCACCCGCGCCGGCATACCGGAGCTGTGCGGGTGCCTGCGGGACCGGCTGCACGGCGCGGAACCGGGCTGGGTGACCTGTGACGTGGCCGCCCTCACCGACCCGGACGCGGTCACCGTCGAAACCTTGGCCCGGCTGCAGCTCACCGCCCGGCGGCTCGGCAGCCGGATACGGCTGCGGAACGCCGACGGGCGGCTGTGCGGCCTGCTGGCCCTGGCGGGGCTGCGGGACGTGCTGCCCCTGGAGCCGGCGGGGGCAGCCGACAGCAGCGGTCGGGGCCTACGGCTCCAGCCGTGGGGGCAGGCCGAACAGCGGAAACAGGTGCGCCGTGTCGAGGAACGAGTTGATCCCGGTGATCCGGTCCCCTGAGATCTCGATGACCTGCAGCGCCCACGGCTCGTGCCCGCCGTCGGAAGCGGGCCGGTACTGGCCGAACGCCGGTGAGCCGTTCGCCGTGACCGGCAGCAGCCGCGAGCCCGCGCAGCCTATGCCGGTCCCGAGCATCCAGCCGCGGATGTCCGCGGGGCCGCGGAACCACAGCTCGTACGGCGGCATCGACAGGGTCGCGTCCTCCCGCAGCAGCGAGGTGAGCGAATCCAGGTCGTAGCGCTCGAAGGCGTCGACGTAGCGGGCCAGCAGGGCCCGCTGCGTCGCGTCCATCGGCCGGGCCGGGTCGCTGGTGGTGACATCACTGGCGGCGAGCGCCGAACGGGCCCGCTGCAGCGCGCTGTTGACCGACGCCACCGTCGTGTCCAGCAGCTCGGCGACCTCGCTCGCCTTCCACGCCAGCACCTCCCGCAGGATCAGCACCGCGCGCTGCCGGGGCGCCAGGTGCTGCAGCGCGGCGACGAACGCCAGCCGGACCGAATCGCGCTGGGCGGCCACCTCGGCCGGATCGCCGCCCGAGGGCAGCATCCGGCCGTCGGGCATCGGCTCGATCCACGTCGCCTCCGGCAGTGCCGGAGTCAGCGGCGACGAGGACGAGACGGGGGACGCGAGATCCATCGGGCGGGCCCGGCGCTCGCGCGCCTTGAGCATGTCCAGACAGACGTTGGTGGCGATGCGGTACAGCCACGACCGCAGCGACGCCCGGCCCTCGAACCGGTCGAAGCTGCGCCACGCCCGCACCAGGGTCTCCTGGACGGCGTCCTCCGACTCGAACGCCGATCCCAGCATCCGGTAGCAGTAACCCGTCAGCTCCACCCGGTGCCGCTCCAACTGCAGCTCCGAAGCCACGCCGTCCATTGCCGCGAGATCACTCATCGAGGGCCCCTTGTCGACCGTCGGCCGTCAGCTCCAGCCGTCCCGGTCATCCTAGGCGGGGGGTGTGACAGAGCGCCCGGGATCGCTCGGACCACGCCAGGTTCTGTCCTCAACAGGAAGATCCCGGGCCAGCAGGTCCATCATGAGGCCGTCGTGCCATGTTCCGTCGAGGCCGCGCTCGTAGTCGCGCATGATGCCGACCGGCCGGAATCCCACCTTGGTGTAGCAGCGGATGGCGGCGGTGTTGTCGGCCGCCGGATCGATGATCAGCCGGTGGTGCCCGTGTGCGGTGATCAGATGCAGGGTGAGGGTCCGCACGGCGTCGGTGCCCAGTCCGCGGCCGTGCCGGGCGGGGTCGAGGTAGATGTCGATGTTCGCGTGCCGGTAGTCGGGCTCCTCCTCGGCGCCCCACTGGATCGCGCCCACCACGCGGCCCTCGTGCTCGATGACGAAGACCTCGGTGTCCGGCTCGGCGAAGTCCTCGGCGATGGACGCGGCCATGTCGTCGCGGTCACCGTGCCACCGTTCGTAGACCTCCGGGGTCGAGCGGATCGCGGTGAGTGCGGGAATGTCGGCGGCGGTGGCCGGACGCAGCGTGACCGAGGCGCCGTGGAGAGTGGTCTGCATGGCGGGGACGTTACCGACCCGGCGGTGCGATCACGACGCCGCCCGCGGCCGCTCAGCCGGCTCCGGGGCGCACCAGCCCGCTCTCGTACGCGTACACCGCCGCCTGGACGCGGTCGCGCAGGCCCAGCTTGGTCAGCACGTGCCCGACATGGGTCTTCACGGTCGTCTCGCTGACGAACAGCTCCGCCGCGATCTCCGCGTTCGACAGACCCCGGGCGACCAGCTTCAGCACCTCGACCTCGCGCTCGGTGAGGGTGTGCAGCGGCTGCGGCACGGACTCCTCGCCGGACGGGAGCCGCCCCGCGTACTTGTCGAGGAGCCGGCGGGTGATGCTGGGCGCGAGCATGGCCTCGCCCGCCGCGACCACCCGGATCGCCTGCACGAGCTCGGCGGCCGGCGCGTCCTTGAGCAGGAAGCCGCTGGCACCGGCGCGCAGCGCCTCGACCACGTACTCGTCCAGGTCGAAGGTGGTCAGCACCAGGACCTTCGCCGGTCCGTCCCGCCCGGGGCCGGTGATCTGGCGGGTCGCCTCGACCCCGTCCATCCGCGGCATCCGGATGTCCATCAGCACCACGTCGGGCTGCAGCGCCCGCACCTGGTCCAGAGCCTGCTGGCCGTCCCCGGCCTCACCGATCACGGCGAGGTCCGGCTCGGCCTCCAGGATCATGCGGAAGCCGGTACGCAGCAGCGGCTGGTCGTCCACCAGTAGGACGCGAATCGCCACAAGATCTCCCTCGTCGTTGCCGGACCCGCCCCATTCTTGCCTAGATCACGTCGTCACCGGACGGCGCGGGGCCCGGGAGCGGCAGCGGATAGGGCGGGGGAGTGCCCCCGAACTCCGGACAGACCGTCTGGTGGTCGCACCAGCCGCACAGCTTGGTCCGCCGCGGCAGCCACTCGCCGGTCGCCGTGGCCGCACGGATGGCGTCCCACAGCGCCAGCAGCTTGCGCTCCACGCTCAGCAGGTCCGCTTCCGACGGGTCGTACATGATCACGTCGCCGCTGCCCAGGTAGACCAGCTGCAGCCGGCGCGGCACCACTCCGCGCAGCCGCCACAGCACCAGCGCGTAGAACTTCATCTGGAACAGCGCCTCGCCGGCGTACTCGGGGCGGGGCGCCTTGCCCGTCTTGTAGTCGACCACCCGCAGATCGCCGGACGGCGCCACATCCAGCCGGTCGACGTACCCGCGCAGCGTCAGCCCCGAGTCCAGCACGGTCTCCACGTACAGCTCCCGCTCGGCGGGTTCCAGCCGCGTCGGGTCCTCCAGCGTGAACCAGCGGTCGACGAGCTGCTCGGCGCTCTCCAGCCACCGGGTGAGGCCGGGCCCGTCCGCCACCTCGAAGAGCTGGGCCAGCTCGGGCCGGGCGGCCAGCAGCTTCTCCCACTCGCCCGGAACCATCGAACGGGCGCGGTCCGCCGTACGCTCGACAGCGGGGGAGTCGAAGAGCCGTTCGAGCACCGCGTGCACCACGGTGCCCCGGGTGGCCGCCTCGCTCGGCTTCTCCGGCAACTTGTCGATCACCCGCAGCCGGTACAGCAGCGGACACCGCATGAAGTCCGACGCCCGTGACGGGGAGAGTGACGACGGTGGCCGGGGAGGGATGTCTGAGGTGCTGGTGCCCATGGCAGACGACCCTACGGCCTCCCACCGACAGCCGGTGTCGGCCGCGGACCACCGGGCCATACCATCGACGGCAGAGCCCCTCGCATTGCATGATCGATTCGGCCATTGCGAGGGTTCACACATGAACGAGGGGAACCAGTGAGCGAGAGCGGGCAGCCGCCGTCCCAGGGCACGCAGGCCCAACCGGGGAACGGGCCGAAGAAGGGCCCGCGCGAAGCCGGCGGCGGCATCCTCATGGGCCGCATCTTCGGTGTGCCCGTCTACGTCGCTCCCAGCTGGTTCCTGGTCGCGGCCCTCATCACCTGGGTCTTCGGCGGCCAGCTCGACAAGGTGCTGCCCGAACTCGGCAACATCCGCTACCTCGTCTCGCTCTTCTTCGCCGTCGCCTTCTACGCCTCGGTGCTCATCCACGAGCTCGCGCACACCGTCGCCGCACTGCGCTTCGACCTGCCCGTGCGCCGCATCCAGCTGCAGTTCTTCGGCGGTGTCTCGGAGATCGAGAAGGAGTCCGAGACCCCCGGCAGGGAGTTCGTCCTCGCCTTCGTCGGTCCGCTGCTCTCCCTGGTGCTGGCCGGTGTCTTCTACGGCGGCATGAAGGTCGTCGAGCCCGGCACGGTCCCCGGGGTGCTGCTCGCCGGCCTCATGATCAGCAACCTGATCGTCGCGGTGTTCAACCTGCTGCCCGGCCTCCCGCTGGACGGCGGCCGGATGCTCCGGGCCGTCGTCTGGAAGATCACCGGCAAGCCGATGAGCGGCACGGTCGCCGCCGCCTGGACCGGCCGCGCGCTGGCCATCGCCGTCCTCGGCCTGCCGCTGCTCACGTACAACGACACCGCCGACAGCAGCGGATTCGACTCGCTCACCGACGCCCTGCTCGCCGCGATCCTGGCCGCCATCATCTGGACCGGCGCCGGGAACAGCCTGCGCATGGCCCGGCTGCGCGAACGCCTCCCCGACCTCCGGGCCCGCACCCTCACCCGGCGCGCCGTGCCCGTCAGCTCCGACACCCCGCTGTCCGAGGCACTGCGCCGCGCCAACGAGGCCGGCGCCCGCGCCCTGGTCGTCGTGGACGGCCAGGGGGACCCGACCGCGGTCGTCCGCGAGGCCGCGATCGTCGGCATCCCCGAGCACCGCCGCCCCTGGGTCGCGGTCAGCGGCCTGGCCCAGGACCTCAAGCCGGGCATGAGGGTCTCGACGGAACTGGCGGGCGAGGACCTGCTGGACACCCTGCGGGCGACCCCGTCGACGGAGTACCTGGTCGTCGAGCCGACGGGCGAGATCTACGGGGTGCTGTCCACGGCGGACGTGGAGAAGGCCTTCCTGGCCGCCATGGCGCGCCCCCAGGTCTGAGCAGCAACCCCAGAGGTCTGAACCGCCGGCCCCCAAACCCCCGCGGCGAACCGAGCCCCATGAAACAGCAGCTAGGCTGTTCACATGTCCGAACCGACCGGTGCCGCCCGCCGTCGCGGCCCATTCCAAGTCGGGGACCAGGTCCAGCTCACCGACCCCAAGGGACGCCACTACACCTTCACGCTCGAAGCCGGAAAGCAGTTCCACACCCACAAGGGCGCTTTCCAGCACGACGAGTTGATCGGTGCTCCCGAAGGAAGTGTTGTCCGTACCACGGGGAACGTCGCCTACCTGGCGCTGCGTCCCCTGCTCCCTGACTATGTCCTGTCCATGCCACGCGGTGCCGCAGTGGTCTACCCCAAGGACGCGGGGCAGATCCTGGCGATGGCCGACATCTTCCCCGGCGCCCGGGTCGTCGAAGCGGGAGTCGGATCAGGCTCGCTCAGCAGCTTCCTGCTGCGCGCCGTCGGCGACCAGGGCATGCTGCACTCCTACGAGCGCCGCGCCGACTTCGCCGAGATCGCCACCCAGAACGTCCAGCGCTACTTCGGCGGGGAACACCCCGCCTGGCAGCTGACCGTCGGCGACCTCCAGGACAATCTGTCCGACACCGATGTCGACCGCGTCATTCTGGACATGCTCGCCCCCTGGGAATGCCTCGACGCCGTCTCGAAGGCGCTCGTCCCCGGCGGCATCCTGTGCTGCTACGTCGCCACCACCACGCAGATGGCCCGCACCGTCGAGTCCATCCGTGAGCACGGCACCTTCAACGAGCCCGCGGCCTGGGAGACCATGGTCCGCAACTGGCACGTCGAGGGTCTCGCGGTACGTCCCGACCACCGCATGATCGGGCACACCGGCTTCCTGCTCACCGCCCGCCGGCTCGCCGACGGCGTGGAGCCGCCCATGCGCCGCCGCCGGCCCTCCAAGGGTTCGTACGGCGAGGACTACACCGGCCCCGGCAGCGAAAGCGGGGGCAAGCACGCGCCCGCCGACGCGGTAGCGGCCGCTGAGGTGACCGCCGCCGAGACGCCCGCCGTCGAGGCGCCGGCCGCCCCCGAGGCGCCCGCCGAGTAGCACCGGGCCACCGCCCCGCCGAGAGCAAGGAGAGGCGCCGGTGCCGGAACCCCCGCAAGGGTTCCGGCACCGGCGCCTCCCGCATTCCGGCGGTCCCGGCACTCCCGGCCGCACCTGCTGTTCCACCGGAGTGTGACGTGTGGCACCATGCTGGCCACCCCCCTCGAACGAACTCCCCAGGAGCCAGGCGAGTGCAGCCCTCCGCAGGACCGGCCCTTCCGCATACCCGAGCCCGCTCGGTGCACTGGATCTCCACCGCCGCGCTGCTCGGCGCGGTCATCGGCGCCGGGGCCCTCGTCCAGCCCGCCGATGCCTCCTCGCACGCCTCCCAGGCCACCCCACGGCCCGCACCGGACCCGAAGGCGGCCGCGTACCCGCTGGACTGCGCGGGAGCCCCGGTGGACGTCGTCAGCCGCGTCTCGGCGGATCTGGACCAGGACGGCAGGCCCGAGACCGTCGTCGTCGTGCACTGCCCGGCCGAGGCGGGCACCCCGCCCACCGGTGTCTTCGTCCTGACGGCCGGCGCGGCGCCCGGCAGCGCGCCGCGCATCGTGGCCACCCTCGTCGATCCGGCGGAGCAGCGCAGCATCACCGGCTTCGGGCTCCAGGGCCGCACCATCAGGGCGACGGTCCTCGGGTACTCCAGCGACACCACACCGCGCTGCTGCCCGGACCAGAAGCGCGCGTACACCTGGCAGTGGCGGGCCGGACGGTACTACGCCACGCCGGGCGCGCTCGCGAACAGCATCTGAGCCGTCACCGGCCGCCTGCCGTCACCCGCCGCCTGCCGTCACCGGCCGCCCGCCGTCCGTCACCCGGCGTCGGGACCGAACACCTCGACCCGGTCGGTGACGCGGCGGACGTGGATGCAGTCGCCGGGGCACTCCTTGGCCGAATCCACCACATCGGTGAGCATCGTCAGCGGAACCGGGGCCGTGGCGCCCGGCGCCTGCCGCAGCTCGTCGTCGTGGCCCTTGACGTACGCCAGCCCGTCGATGTCGAGCTCGAACACCTCCGGCGCGTACTGCACACAGATCCCGTCGCCGGTGCACAAGTCCTGGTCGATCCAGACTTCCAGCTCTTCCGCGCCGGCCTCGGACACGTCACTCACGGGGTACCTCGCCTGCCGTTCATGGATCGGCCCGTAGACGGACCGCAACAGTCCCTGACGGGTGTTGACCGAACCGACGATACAACCGGCCGCTTTCCGATGTTGATCCGTGGGTATCCCCCTGGCGTGAGGACGTACGCAAGGGTGAAGATCGGACACACCCCGACCGTCTTTGTGATCTAGGGGTTTCAACCCCCACCGGCCCAGGTAGGGTCTGGAAACGTCCAGCTCCCCTTGGAGGAGGTGAGGACCGTGGCGGCCCACGACGACGACATCACCCGTGGCGGCCGACCCGCTCGTGGTTCAGAAGACACCGCGAGCCAGGTCGCCTTTCTTGAGCAGGAAATCGCCGTCCTGCGACGTAAGCTCGCCGACTCTCCGCGTCACACGAGGATTCTCGAAGAGCGGATCGTCGAGCTGCAGACCAACCTGGCAGGCGTGTCCGCTCAGAATGAGCGGTTCGCGAACACTCTCCGCGAGGCCCGCGACCAGATCGTGGCCCTCAAGGAAGAAGTGGACAGGCTCGCACAGCCTCCTGCCGGTTTCGGCGTCTTTCTGCAGGCGAACGAGGACGGAACGGCGGACATCTTCACCGGCGGCCGAAAGCTGCGGGTGAACGTCAGCCCCTCCGTCGAACTTGAAGACCTCCGGCGAGGTCAGGAACTCATGCTCAATGAAGCGCTCAACGTGGTCGAGGCCATGAAGTACGAGCGCGTCGGCGACATCGTCACCCTCAAGGAGATCCTTGAGGACGGCGAACGAGCCCTGGTCGTCGGACACACCGACGAGGAGAGGGTGGTGTGGCTCGCCGAGCCACTCCTGGACGGCGCTCTCCGCGTAGGCGACGCACTTCTGCTGGAGCCCCGCTCCGGCTACGTGTACGAGAGGGTCCCCAAGAGCGAGGTCGAGGACCTCGTACTCGAAGAGGTCCCTGACATCGACTACAAGCAGATCGGCGGCCTCGCCGGTCAGATCGAGCAGATCCGGGACGCGGTCGAACTCCCGTATCTGCACGCGGATCTGTTCAAGGAGTACTCACTGCGCCCGCCCAAGGGCGTGCTGCTCTACGGCCCTCCGGGCTGCGGTAAGACCCTCATCGCCAAGGCAGTCGCCAACTCCCTTGCCAAGAAGGTCGCCGAAGTCACCGGGAAGCCGCAGGGCAAGAGCTACTTCCTGAACATCAAGGGTCCCGAACTGCTCAACAAGTACGTCGGTGAGACCGAGCGTCAGATCCGCCTGGTCTTCCAGCGAGCCAGGGAGAAGGCGAGCGAGGGCACCCCCGTCATCGTCTTCTTCGACGAGATGGAATCCCTCTTCCGCACCCGCGGATCCGGTGTCAGCTCGGACGTGGAGAACACCATCGTCCCCCAGCTGCTCGCCGAGATCGACGGGGTGGAGGGCCTGGAGAACGTCATCGTCATCGGCGCCTCCAACCGTGAGGACATGATCGACCCGGCGATCCTGCGGCCCGGCCGTCTGGACGTCAAGATCAAGATCGAGCGGCCGGACGCCGAGGCGGCCAAGGACATCTTCTCGAAGTACCTCGTTCCGACACTCCCGCTCAACAGCGAGGACCTGTCGGAGCACGGCGGATCGAAGGCCGGCACCGTCGAGGCCATGATCCAGGCCGTCGTCGAGCGGATGTACACCGAAACGGAGGAGAACCGCTTCCTGGAGGTCACCTACGCCAACGGTGACAAGGAGGTCCTGTACTTCAAGGACTTCAACTCCGGAGCGATGATCCAGAACATCGTGGACCGGGCCAAGAAGATGGCGATCAAGGCCTTCCTCGACCACAACCAGCGCGGTCTTCGCGTCGCCCACCTGCTCGCCGCCTGTGTCGACGAGTTCAAGGAGAACGAGGACCTGCCCAACACCACCAACCCCGACGACTGGGCCCGCATCTCCGGCAAGAAGGGCGAGCGGATCGTGTTCATCCGCACGCTCGTCACCGGAAAACAGGGCGCGGACACCGGCCGCTCCATCGACACCGTGGCCAACACCGGGCAGTACCTGTAAAGCAGACCTCCGGCTGCGGGCGCCCCGACCGGGTTCCCGCAGCCGGAGTGTTTGTCCACAGGTAGGCCAGGACCGGAGCAATGAGTGAAATGATCTCCCCACCGCCGCCATCGCGTTCTAGGCTCTTCCGTACCGCGCCATGCAGTGCGGCTCAGGGAACAGCAGTCGCACTCGGGCCATATGCGCAGCGGTACTTGAGCGTCAGCCCCAGCACGGGGCGGCGCCGGGCAAGGAGGGCCGCATGACCGTACGGCGAGTAATGGGTATCGAGACGGAGTACGGCATCTCCGTTCCCGGGCACCCGAACGCCAATGCCATGCTCACCTCGTCCCAGATCGTCAACGCCTACGCGGCGGCGATGCACCGGGCGCGCCGCGCCCGCTGGGACTTCGAGGAAGAGAACCCGCTCCGTGACGCCCGGGGCTTCGACCTCGCCCGTGACACGGCGGACTCGAGCCAGCTCACCGACGAGGACATCGGCCTGGCCAATGTCATCCTCACCAACGGCGCGCGGCTCTACGTCGACCACGCCCACCCGGAGTACTCCTCACCCGAGGTCACCAACCCGCTCGACGCCGTCCTGTGGGACAAGGCGGGCGAGCGCATCATGGCCGAGGCCGCCGAACGGGCCGCGCAGCTCCCCGGCGCCCAGCCGATCCACCTGTACAAGAACAACACCGACAACAAGGGCGCGTCCTACGGCACCCACGAGAACTATCTGATGAAGCGGGAGACCCCCTTCTCGGACATCGTGCGCCATCTGACGCCGTTCTTCGTCTCGCGCCAGGTCGTCACCGGGGCCGGCCGCGTCGGCATCGGCCAGGACGGCCACGACGACGGCTTCCAGCTCAGCCAGCGCGCCGACTACTTCGAGGTCGAGGTCGGCCTGGAGACCACCCTCAAACGCCCCATCATCAACACCCGGGACGAGCCGCACGCGGACGCGGAGAAGTACCGCCGCCTGCACGTCATCATCGGGGACGCCAACCTCTCCGAGATCTCGACCTACCTCAAGCTCGGCACCACCGCCCTGGTGCTGTCGATGATCGAGGACGGCTTCATCAAGGTGGACCTGGCCGTGGACCAGCCGGTGCGCACCCTGCACCAGGTCAGCCACGACTCCACACTGCAACATCTCATCACGCTCCGCAGCGGCCGCACGCTGACCGCCGTACAGCTCCAGATGGAGTACTTCGACCTGTCCCGCAAATACGTCGAGGAGCGTTTCGGCGCCGACGCGGACGACCAGACGAAGGATGTCCTCAGCCGCTGGGAGGACGTCCTGAACCGGCTGGAGAACAACCCGATGAGTCTGTCGGGCGAGCTGGACTGGGTCGCCAAGAAGGAAGTCCTGGAGGGCTACCGGCGCCGTGACGGCCTGGAATGGGACGCCGCGCGCCTGCACCTCGTGGACCTCCAGTACGCCGACGTACGGCCCGACAAGGGCCTCTACAACCGTCTGGTGGCCCGCGGCCGCATGAAGCGACTGCTGGACGAGCCGGCGGTCGTACGGGCCGAGACCAAGCCCCCGAGGACACCCGCGCCTACTTCCGCGGCCGCTGCCTGGAGCAGTACGCCGACGACGTGGCCGCCGCCTCCTGGGACTCGGTCATCTTCGATCTGCCGGGCCGGGACTCCCTGCAGCGGGTTCCGACCCTGGAGCCGCTACGCGGCACCCGCAACCACGTCAAGGAGCTCCTGGACCGCTGTCGTACGGCGGAAGACTTGGTCCGCATCCTTTCCGGCGGCTGAAATGGCCCAGAACCGGGAATCAAGCAAGTGAGCGGAAACAGGGCCGATGTCGGACCCGGCTTGTAGGGTCTGATCAAGTGGGAAACGCAACCGAGCGGGGTGAGCGTCATGGCTACGAAGGACACCGACGGCGGACAGCAGAAGGCGACACGCGCCACCGAGGAAGTCGAAGAGGTAGCGCAGGACGCGCAAGCCTCGGACGAACTCAAGGAGCGCCACGAGAAGCTCTCCGAGGATGTCGACGACATCCTCGACGAAATCGACGATGTCCTCGAGGCCAATGCTGAGGACTTCGTTCGAAGTTTCGTTCAGAAGGGTGGAGAGTAGTCCTAAAATGTCCGAAGTGCACCAAGAAAGGAAATGCTCTCGGTGCAAGAGGATGTTGCCGCGGGATGCCTTCGCCAGTAACACGTCGATGCCCGACGGGCTCCAGGCCTACTGTCGAGAGTGCTCCGCGGAGTACTACCGACAGCGTCAGGAAGCCAAGGGTCTCAGCGTCCGCCAGAAAGTAGCGGTTCCGCCCGGTCACAAGCGGTGCCCGCGGTGCACCGAGATCAAACCGCACGCGCAGTGGTCCAGGAACAGCGGCGCGTTCGACGGTCTGGCCACTTACTGCAAGGCGTGCCGAGCGGTAGAGGGGCGCGCGAGGCACCTCATGCGCCAGTACGGCATCACCGTGGCCGAGCGCGATGAGCTGATCGCCTCTCAGGCGGGCATGTGCCCGATCTGTTTGGCTGCTTCTGCGGAACATGTGGATCACTGCCACGAGACGGGTAGGGTCCGAGGCGTACTGTGCTTCAACTGCAATTCGGCACTCGGCAAGCTGAGAGATGAACCCGATGCACTGCGTCGGGCCGTCGCATATCTGGAAGGAAACGTGTGGAAGCCAACACTCGTGGCACAGGGCGTCTACCGGCTGCCTTCCTGACGCCTGGCTCGTCCTCGTTCATCGACTTCCTCGGCGAGCACTCACCGGACCTGCTGCCGCGCAACCGGAGCCTGCCGCCGCTCCAGGGCGCCATCGAGATCCCGCACGGCACGACCATCGTGGCCGCGACGTTCCCCGGCGGGGTGATCCTCGCCGGGGACCGGCGCGCGACGATGGGCAACATCATCGCGCAGCGGGACATCGAGAAGGTCTTCCCGGCCGACGAGTACTCGGCCGTGGGTATCGCCGGCACCGCCGGACTGGCCGTGGAGATGGTGCGGCTGTTCCAGCTGGAGCTGGAGCACTACGAGAAGATCGAGGGCGCGGTGCTCTCCCTGGAGGGCAAGGCGAACCGGCTCTCCACGATGATCCGCGGGAACCTCGGGATGGCGCTCCAGGGACTGGCCGTCGTTCCGCTGTTCGCCGGATACGACGTGGACCGCGAAAAGGGCCGGATCTTCACCTACGACGTGACGGGCGGACGCTCCGAGGAGCACGGCTTCGCGTCGACGGGTTCGGGTTCGGTCTTCGCCCGCGGTTCGATGAAGAAGCTGTACCGCAAGGATCTGACGGAGGACCAGGCGATCACGCTGGTCGTACAGGCCCTGTACGACGCGGCCGATGACGATTCGGCCACCGGCGGACCGGACCTGGCGCGGCGTATCTATCCCATCGTCACCGTCATCACCGACGAGGGCTTCCGCAGGCTCACCGAGGACGAGTCGTCCGACGTCGTCCGTGCCATCCACGAGCGCCGGCTGGAACAGCCCGACGGCCCGCGTGCCGAGCTGCTCTGACGGTCCGGCAGGACCGGATCGAGAAGAAAACCCTCGTCACTGACAGAAAGGGACGGATAGCCGGTGTCGACGCCGTTCTATGTCTCACCCCAGCAGGCCATGGCCGACCGTGCGGAGTACGCCCGCAAGGGCATCGCGCGCGGCCGCAGCGTCGTCGTGCTGCAGTACACCGACGGCATCGTGTTCGTCGCCGAGAACCCGTCCCGCGCGCTCCACAAGGTCAGCGAGATCTACGACCGGATCGCGTTCGCGGCGGTGGGCAAGTACAACGAGTTCGAGAACCTGCGGATCGGCGGCGTGCGCTACGCCGACCTGCGCGGCTACACCTACGACCGTGAGGACGTCACGGCCCGCGGTCTGGCCAACGTCTACGCCCAGACCCTGGGCACCATCTTCTCCAGCGTCGGCGAGAAGCCGTACGAGGTGGAGCTGATCGTCGCGGAGGTCGGCGCGGCCGCCGAGGACGACCAGATCTACCGGCTGCCGCACGACGGCTCGATCGTCGATGAGCACGGCGCGGTGGCGGTCGGCGGCAACTCGGACTCGATCGGCACCTACCTGGACCAGCGGCACCGCGACGGCATGACGCTCGCGGAGGCGCTGAAACTGGCGGCCGAGTCCCTCGGCCGGGACAGCAACGGCGGGGAACGCACGCTCACCGCCGAACAGTTGGAGGTCGCGGTGCTGGACCGGACGCGGCCGCAGCAGCGCAAGTTCAAGCGGATCCTGGGCCGTCAGCTGGCCCGCCTCCTGGAGGCGGACAGCGCAGCGACCACAAAGACGGACGACCCGTCAGATGAGGAAGAGGAGTAGGGGCCCACGTCCCTGTCGCCTTACCCATGTCACGCCCGCACCTCTGCGAGGGGGACGGGGCTGGAGGGGTGGGGTTTCGAAATGCTGCCGAGCTATTTGTGGGCCGCCAGGCCCGTAAATAGTCGATTTCGAAGCCCCACCCCGGAGGGCCCGGCCCCCGTCACCGAGGCGCGGGCGTGAGTCGTTCCCGTACCTGCGGGAGGCACGCCGCGCCCGCCACCTGAATCAGGTCACCGCGGGAGCCGGCGGCGGCCCCGTCGAGCCCCGGACCACGAGTTCCACCGGCAGATCGCTCCCGTCGGCCGGACGGCCGTCCAGGACGGCCAGCAGTGCCGCCATGCCCCGGCCGCCGATCTCGTCGGCGGGCAGCCGGACCGTGGTGAGTTCCGGTTCGACCGCGGTGGCGAGCGCGAGGTCGTCGAATCCGGTCACCGACACATCGGCCGGCACCCGCAGCCCCAGCCGCCGCGCGGCCTTGCAGGCGCCCGCGGCGAGGATGTCGTCGTCGCAGACCAGGGCGGTGGGCCGGGGGCCGGGCCGGGTGAGGGCGTGTTCCGCGGCGAGCCGCGCGTCCTCGACGCTGTGCGCGGAGCGCACGGTGTACAGCACCACGTCCCCGGCGCCCGCCAGGGTGTCGGCCAGTGTCGCGGCGCGGACGTGGAACGTCCAGGTGTCCACCGCGGAGGCCAGGTGGGTGATCCGGCGGTGCCCGAGGCCGAGCAGACAGCGGGCCACCTGCCGCATCCCGTCGGCGATGTCGAAATTGACCGTGACGGCGGCGCCGGAGCCGGCCGCGCCCGCCGCGCCGGAGCCGGCCGCGCCGCCCGCGCCGCCGGAGCCGCCCGCGCCGCCCGCGCCCGCCGCGCCGGCCGCGCCGGGGTCGCTGTCGAGCATCACGAGCGGAAGGTCGCCGCCGCCGATCGCGTCGAGCGCGTCTGCGGCCATCGAGGACGCGATGACGCCGTCGAGCGAGGCGCGGGCCGAGCCGAAGGGGTCGCGGGCCGGCCCGATGCCGTCGGGGGACGGGTAGAGCACCACGCCGAACTCGTGCTCCGCCGCGACGCGGGCGGCGCCGGTGTAGACCCGGGCGAAGTACTCGTTGGTCAGCGCCGGGACGACCAGCAGGGCCGTCCGGGTGCGGCCGAGCCGGAGGTTGCGGGCGGCCAGGTTCGGCCGGTAGCCCAGTGCCAGCGCCGCCGCGCGGACCGCTTCCGCCGTGCGCTCGGAGACCCGCCCGCGGGACTTTCCGCCCAGGACCAGCGAAACGGTCGCCTGCGAGACACCCGCGGCCCGCGCCACGTCCCGTGAGGTGGGGCGTGCGGTATCGGTCACTCCGGGCATCCTTCCGGTCCCCGCGGATGGACCCGCGGCCTGCCGTCATGGTACGTATGACGCATCAAGTTATACGTAACACCTCGGCCGGCGACCAGCGGCGGCCGGGGGAGACCGGGGGAGAGGGGCCGGCATGGCGGCGGGATACGGGGACCTTCTGAGGACGCGGTACGCCGGCCGGCTGCTCGGCGGCACGCTGATCGGCCGGCTGCCCAACGCGACGGCCGCGCTGTGCATCGTGCTGCTGACCCGCTCCGAAGGGGGCAGCTACTCGCTCGCCGGTTCGCTGGGCGCGCTCTACGGGCTGGGCACGGCCATCGGCCAGCCGCTGCTGGGCCGGATCGTCGACCGGTACGGCCAGCCGCGGGTGATGCTCCCCGCGGCCGTGCTGTCGGCCGCCGGCATGGTGCTGTTCGCCCTGGTCGGACCGGACCCGCTGCCGGTGGCCTGTGTGGCGATGGCGGTGGCCGGGCTGTTCACCCCGCCGCTGGAAGGCGGACTGCGGGCGCTGTGGCCCGGCGTCCTGAAGAGCGAGGACCGGCTGCACGCCGCCTACGCCCTGGACGCCGCCGCCCAGGAACTGCTGTTCACCATCGGCCCGGTCCTCGTCACCGGCCTGGTCGCGGTGGCCTCGGAGACCGCCGCCGTGCTGTGGATCGCGGCGGTCGGCGTCGTGGGCGCGCTGGGCGTCGTGACGGCCCCGCCGTCCCGCGAGTGGCGGGCGGAACCGCGGGCCGCCGACTGGCTCGGACCGCTGCGCGCCCCGGGGCTGCGCGCGCTGATCGGCTGTCTGTTCTTCGTCGGTGTCGCACTCGGCTCGATCGCGGTCGCCGCGGTCGCGTACGGGGACGTGCACGGCGGCGGCATGGTGAACGGCTACCTGCTGTCGGCGCTCGGTCTCGGCGCGCTCATCGGCGGTGTCACGTACGGCGCCAGGACCTGGCCGGGCACGCCGGAGCGTCGGCTGCGGGTGCTCACCATCGGACTGGCGGTCTGTTACGCGCCCTTGGCGCTGGTCCCCGGAGTGGTCGCGATGACGGTCCTGTCGGGGCTCGCCGGAGTGTTCCTGGCGCCGGTTCTGGCCTGCGCGTTCGTGGTGGTGGACCGGCACGCGCCGAGCGGCACGGTGACCGAGGCGTTCTCCTGGCTGGTGACCGCGATCGGCGTCGGCGCCTCACTGGGAACGGCGGCCGCGGGACCTGCCGCGCAGTTCGGCGGGGTCGCCGCCGGATTCGCCGTCGCGGCGGGCGGTGGATTCATCGCACTGGCGGTGCTGGTCGCGACCGCCCGATTCCTCGCGTCCCCAAACCTGAAAACCGAGTTGGAAAAAGATCGAATCGGTGGCGTCGAACCCGGTTTCAGCACCCCGCATCAGGCGTAATGTTCAGTCATGGACCGCCGCATTTTCGGGCTGGAGAACGAGTACGGCGTCACATGCACGTTCAGGGGGCAGCGGCGTCTGTCTCCTGACGAGGTGGCGCGGTACCTCTTCCGCCGTGTCGTGTCATGGGGCCGGAGCAGCAATGTCTTTCTGCGCAACGGCGCCCGCCTCTACCTCGATGTCGGCTCGCACCCGGAGTACGCCACTCCGGAGTGTGACAATCTGACCGAGCTGGTCACCCATGACAAGGCCGGCGAACGCATCCTCGAAGGCCTTCTGGTGGACGCCGAACGGCGTCTGCACGAAGAGGGCATCGCCGGCGATGTCTATCTGTTCAAGAACAACACCGACTCCGCGGGAAACTCCTACGGATGTCACGAGAATTACCTCGTCGCGCGACACGGCGAGTTCTCCCGCCTCGCCGACATCCTCATTCCGTTCCTGGTCACCCGGCAGATGATCTGCGGTGCGGGCAAGGTGCTGCAGACGCCGCGCGGTGCGGTCTTCTGCGTCAGTCAGCGAGCGGAGCACATCTGGGAGGGCGTCAGCTCGGCGACCACCCGTTCCCGTCCCATCATCAACACCCGTGACGAGCCGCACGCGGACGCGGAGCGCTACCGGCGGCTGCACGTCATCGTCGGCGACTCGAACATGTCCGAGACGACCATGCTGCTGAAGGTCGGTGCCACCGACCTCGTGCTGCGCATGATCGAGGCGGGCATCGTGATGCGGGACCTGACCCTGGAGAACCCGATCCGGGCGATCCGCGAGGTCAGCCATGACATCACCGGCCGCCGCAAGGTGCGGCTGGCCACCGGCCGCGAGGCGTCCGCCCTGGAGATCCAGGAGGAGTACTACTCCAAGGCTGTTGACTTCTGCGAACGCCGCGGCATCCGCAACGGCGTGATCGAGCAGGTGCTGGAGCTGTGGGGCCGCGCGCTGGAGTCGATCGGCAGCGGTGACCTGGCGGCCATCGGCACCGAGATCGACTGGGTGATGAAGTACCAGCTGATCGAGCGCTACCGGAACCGGGACAACATCACGATGTCCCACCCGCGCGTCGCCCAACTGGACCTCGCCTATCACGACATCCACCGCCGCCGGGGGCTGTACTACCTGCTGGAGAAGAAGGGCCAGGCCAAGCGGATCTGCAGCGATCTGAAGATCTTCGAGGCGAAATCGGTTCCCCCGCAGACCACTCGGGCCAGGCTGCGCGGCGATTTCATCCGCCGGGCGCAGGAACAGCGGCGTGACTTCACGGTCGACTGGGTGCATCTGAAGCTCAATGACCAGGCGCAGCGAACAGTGCTGTGCAAGGACCCCTTCCGATCGGTCGACGACCGGGTCGAGAAGCTCATCGCCGGAATGTGATCGACGCGAGTCGGAACGCGATCGGACGCGGATCGTCGTCAGGAGCCCCGCACGCTGTGGCGTGCGGGGCTCCTGGCATGCCGGGGTCCTCTGATGCGGGGCAGGCCGTAGAGTGACCGCTACTGACGGACCATCCCAGCTACCCCGAGGACCACTGTGCGACGCCGACTCGCTGCCGCGCTCATCGTGCCGGCTCTGATGCTCACCGCGGCCTGCGGAGGAGGGGACGACTCGGACAAGAAGGCCGACTCGCCGACCCCCACGGCTTCCGCGACGCCTACGCAGCCCGCGGCTCCCAAGCCGGTGTCGTCGGCCGCGCCGATGCCCACCGTCGCCGGTGAGCTGGGCAAGAAGCCGACCATCACCATCCCCAAGGGCGAACCGAGCGGGAAGTTCGTCGTGAACACCCTGACCGCGGGCACCGGCCCGGAGGTCAAGAAGAACGACCAGGTCGTCACCAAGTTCACCGGCAAGGTCTGGAAGAGCGGCAAGGAGATCGGCGGCTCCTACGACAAGGGCGGCGCCGCGCAGGTCATCCCGGCGGGCTCGCCCACGATCATCCCGGCCTTCAGCGAGGCCGTACTGGGTCAGAAGGTCGGCAGCCGCGTCCTGGTCGTCGCCCCGCCGGCCGCCGCGTTCGGCGCCCAGGGCAAGCAGGAACTGGGCATCACGGCCACCGACACCCTCGTCTTCGTGCTCGACGTCGGCCAGATCATGCCGATCCAGGTCACGGGCACGCAGTCCGCCATCCCGTCCGACCTGCCGAAGGTGGACGCGGAGAAGGCGGCGGCGGCGAAGATCACGGTGCCGAAGAACGACCCGCCGAAGACGCTCGTCGACAAGGTGCTGATCGAGGGCACGGGCGACGTGATCAAGAGCGGTCAGACGGTCTACATGCAGTACAGCGGCGCGGCCTGGAAGCCCAACGAGGGCAAGGACACGGCCAAGCTGTTCGACGACAGCTGGAAGACCGGGGCGCCGTTCAGCACCGTCATCGGCCAGGGCCAGGTCATCGAGGGCTGGGACAAGGGCCTCGTCGGCAAGAAGGTCGGCAGCCGGGTGCTGCTCGTCATCCCGCCGGAGCAGGCGTACAAGGCCGAGGCCAAGGGAGCCGACCTTCCGGCCAACTCCACCCTCGTTTTCGTGGTGGACATTCTCGGAGCAGTGTAAGACTGTCCGGGTTGTCCGCAACGTATCAAGGAGTTACCGCAGTGAGCATCGAGAAGCCCGAGATCGATTTCCCCGCTGGTGAGCCGCCGGCCGACCTCGAGATCAAGGAGATCTGGGAGGGCACCGGCGAGGAGGCCAAGGCGGGTCAGAACGTCAGCGTCCACTACGTGGGCGTCTCGTTCAGCACGGGTGAGGAGTTCGACGCCAGCTGGAACCGCGGTTCCGCGTTCACCTTCCCGCTCGGTGGCGGCCGCGTCATCAAGGGCTGGGACCAGGGCGTGCAGGGCATGAAGGTCGGCGGCCGCCGCCAGCTGACCATCCCCGCGCACCTCGCCTACGGCAACCAGAGCCCCACCCCGGCGATCAAGCCGGGCGAGACTCTGATCTTCGTCGTGGACCTGATCTCGGTCTGAGCAGGCGCGTATCCGAGGGCCCACGCCGGCAGGCGTGGGCCCTCGCTTTTGCCGCAGCTCCCCGGAGCGGTACGGTCGTCGATCGAGAGCTGAAGACGAAGGGTGCGCGATGGCGATTGCCAAGGCCGAGCGACTGATGAACCTGGCGCTGTGCCTGATGAACACCCGGCGTCCCGTCAGCAAGCGGGAACTGCGCGAGTCGATCGAGGCCTATCACGAGATAGGTTCCGACGACGCGTTCAACCGGATGTTCGAGCGCGACAAGGACGATCTGCGGGAACTCGGGCTCATCATCGAGACGGTGGAGAGCGTCGACGGCGATGTGGGCTATCTGGCCCGCCGCGACCGCAACCGGCTGCCCGAGATCGCGCTGGACGCCGAGGAGGCCGCCGCGCTGAGCCTGGCCGCCAAGGTGTGGCAGCAGGCCCGGCTGGCCGAGGCCGCCAGTGGCGCGCTGCAGAAACTCCGGGCGGCGGGCGTGCCGTTCGAGGACACCCACAGCGCGCTGGAACCCCGGATCCCCACCCCGGAGCCGGCGTTCGAGCCGCTGATGGTCGCGACGCGCGAGCGCCGGGCCGTCTCCTTCGACTACCGCAAGGCGAACGCGGTGCGCCCCGAGCCGCGGCAGGTCGAGCCGTGGGCCCTGGAGTGCTGGCGCGGCCACTGGTACCTGGCCGGCTGGGACCGCGACCGCGGCGCGGTCCGGGTCTTCCGGCTCTCCCGCATCTCCGGCAAGGTCCGCTCCCGCGGCGGTGCCTTCAGCGCCCCCGTCCCCGACCACGTGGACGTACGCGCCGCCGTCGCCAGCTGGGCCGGCGAGGGCGCCACGGCGACCGCCCGGATCCGGCTGCGCCGCGACTCGGGCTATCCGCTGCGGGCCAAGGCCGTGACGTCCGAGCCGGTGGACGCCGACTGGGACGAACTGGAGATCCCGTACGGGCATGGACTCGACGCCTGGCTGGTGGAGTTCGGCCCCGATGTGGTGGTCCTGGAACCCGCCGAACTGCGGGCCGATGTGGTGGACCGGCTGCGTGCCGTGGCCAAGGACTGACGGGACTTCACGACATGGCGAACGCGATCGACCAGACCCGGCGGATGCTCTCCCTGGTCACCTATCTGCGGGAGCGCCCCGGCGCCCGCGTCACCGACGTGGCGCGCGCCTTCGGCGTCACCGAGGCCGAGCTGATCGGCGACCTGAACGTCCTGCCGCTGTGCGGTACGAGCTTCCGCGGCGGTGACCTGCTCGACATCGACACCGACGGCGAGCGGATCTGGTGGCACAACGTCGACGATGTGGCGCAGCCGCTGCGGCTGGCCGCCGACGAGGCCACGGCGCTGCTCGTGGCGGCGCGGGCGGTGGCGAACCTGCCGGGGCTGCGCGACAGCGACCGGCAGGCGCTGCTGCGGGCCACCGCGAAGCTGGAGACCGCGGCCGGCGAGGTGGCGGCCGCCAGCTCCCAGCTCTCGGTGACCTTCGAGTCCGAGGGCAGCGTCTTCGCCGATGTGGACCGGGCCATCGCCGAACGGCGCCGGCTGTGGATCCGCTACTACTCGCCGGCCCGGGACGCGCTGACCGAGCGGGAGGTGGACCCGATCCGGCTCTTCGCGGTCGGCCACACCTACTTCGAGGGCTGGTGCCGGCTGTCGGAGGACCGCAGGACCTTCCGGCTCGACCGGGTCGCGGAGATCAGGCTGCTCGACGAGCCGTCCGACCCGCCGCGGATCGAACCGCGCGACCTCTCCCTCGGGCTGGTGCAGCCGGCGGGCGACGACCCGGAGGTCGTCATCGAGGTGGGTCCCGGCGGCCGCTGGGTCGCCGAGTACTACCCGTACGACAGCGCCGACGAGCTGCCCGACGGGGGACTGCGGATCAGCCTGCGCACCCCCGACCCGGGCTCGCTGCGCCGGCTCGCGCTGCGGCTGGGCCGGGACGGCCGGATCGTCTCGCCGGCCGACCTCGCGGACCGGGCGCGGGAAGCGGCCGTGCTGGCACTGGCGGCGTACGGAGAATAGGGAGTGACGATGACGGGGGCAGCGACCTCGACGATGACGGCCCCGGCGCCGTCCGCGGTGCTCTTCAAAGCCGCGTGCCCGGACTGCCGCGGCCGTTTCGAGCTGGCGTCGCAGGAGCTGCGGCTGGCGATCGGCCGCACCCACCGGACCACGTTCTACTCCTTCACCTGCCCGGAGTGCGGGCTGGCGGTCCGCAAGCCGGCGGGGGAGCGGATCATCGAGCTGCTCACCGGCGGCGGGGTGCGCACCATGCGCCTGCACATCTGCTGACGCCCCGGCGATCGAGGGGATCCGGGCGCCCGAGGACATCCCGGCGACCGAGGACATCCGGGCGCCGGCCGAGCCGATAGGGTCGGTGCCATGTGGTGGCTCTACCTGTACGTCGGCCTCTCGACCGCCGGCATCCTCGTGCTCGGCGCACTCGCCGTCCGGCTCTTCGCCGAGGTCCAGCGGCTGGCCCGGCAGGTGGCCAGGAGCACCGACGACCTCTCCCGCGCCGCCGACCGGCTGAGCCGGGCCGCGGAGCCGCTCGCGGAGCGCGCGGGGGACATCTCCCGGCAGTGACGCGGACCCGCGCCGACCCCCTGGACCTGGGGTGATCCCCGGTTCGCGGACCGGGACCGCTCCGGCGTTACACAACGGCTCTCGTTCCCGGCCGTCCCGGAGGGTACGCTGCGTAACGTGGCCCCATGAATGAGCGGCAGGGGTCGCACCTGGTGGTTGCCGACGGGTTGCCGGTCGTTTACCACCGCAGGCTACGATCACAGCCAGTACGGCGGTACGGACTCCTGTCCGGGTCGCCGAAGACATGGACCCACGCCGCCTCGGTGAGAAGGTAGACACTTATGCTCGGCAATCTCAAGCCCCTCGAGATCGTCCTCATCCTTCTCGTCATCATCTTGCTGTTCGGCGCCAAGAAGCTTCCCGACATGGCCCGGTCGCTCGGCAAGTCGGCCCGCATCCTCAAGAGCGAGGCCAAGGCGATGAAGAAGGACGACGAGGCTCCGGTGGCCGACACCCACACCGCCGAGTCCGCGCCCGCCGCGCCGAAGACGATCCAGGCCGCGCCCGGCGATGTGACCAGCGCGCGCCCGGTGACGGAGCCGAACCACACCACCCAGGGCTGACCTCAGCCCGTACCGGTTCGCAACAAGCCGCTGACGGCTGCCGCACGAGACGAGGACGTGGGTGCTCAAGTCTGCCCGCAAGCAGGAGAAGGATCCCGAAGGGCGCATGCCGCTCGCGGATCACCTGCGTGAGTTGCGCAACCGGCTGCTGAAGTCGGTACTGGCGATCATCGTCGTCACGATCGTCGCGTCGTTCTTCTACCGCGACATCATCCAGTTCTTCATGCACCCGGTGCTCAAGTCCGTGGGCTGCGTGAACGGCCAGATCAAGGGCGCCGACGGCCGGCCGTGCGCGGAGATGACGGTGAACGGGCTGACCGGCCCGTTCGCGATCGCCATGAAGGTCTCGCTGATGGCGGGCCTGGTGGCGACGACGCCGATCTGGCTCTACCAGCTCTGGGCGTTCCTCGCGCCGGGGCTGCACACCAAGGAGAAGCGCTACGCGATCTCCTTCGTGGCCGCGGGCGTGCCGCTCTTCCTCGGCGGCGGCTACCTCGCCTATGTGATCCTGCCGCAGACCGCGCAGATCATGATCGACCTGACGGTCGACGACGCGCGCAACCTGTTCCCGCTGGACGACTACCTCGACCTTGTCGTGCGCATGATCATCGTCTTCGGCTGCGCCTTCGAACTGCCGCTGCTGCTGGTCCTGCTGAACTTCACCGGAGTGCTCACCGCCAAGCGCATGCTCGGCTGGTGGCGGGTGATGGTCCTCGGCATCACCATCTTCGCCGCGGTGGCCACGCCCACCGGCGACCCGTTCTCGATGTCGCTGCTCGCCGCTCCCATCGTGTTCCTGTACTTCGGGGCCGTGGGGATCGCGTTCTTCAACGACCTCCGCAAGCGCCGCCGCCGTGAGGCCGATCCGGACTTCTCGCTCGACGACGACGAGGCGTCCAGCCTCGACCACATCCCCGAGCAGGTCGGCGCCGCACCGGCCCCGGCCGCGTCGGACCGTCCCACCGACGACTTCGACGACGCGACCTGACCTCGCCCTCGGCGCTCGACCCCGGCGCTCGACCCCCGGGGTCGGCCTCGAAGCGCTCGACCTCGACGCGGGTGATCACGCGCGGTAGGGTCCGCGCGTGACCAGCGACATCACCCTCTTCGTCAACCCCGCCGCGGGACGCGGCCGGGGCGCACACGCCGCGCAGCCGGCCGCCCGTGCGATGCGGGAGGCCGGGTTCACCGTTCGCACCGTCGTCGGCCAGGACGCCGCCGACGCCCTCGTGCGGGCCCGCGAGGCGGTCGCCGCCGGGACCGGTGCGCTGGTGGCCGTCGGCGGCGACGGGATGGTCTCGCTGGCCCTGCAGGCGGTGGCGGGCACCGACACCCCGCTGGGAGTGATCGCGGTGGGCACCGGCAACGACTTCGCCCGCGCCACCGGGCTGCCGGTCCGCGACCCCGCGGCCGCCGGACGCGCGGCTGCCGCCGCGCTCAGCGAAGGGCGCACCCGGGCCGTCGACCTCGGGAAGGTCGGGGACCGCTGGTTCGGGACCGTACTGGCCTCCGGCTTCGACTCACGGGTCAACGACCGCGGCAACCGGATGCGGTGGCCCACCGGGCGCTTCCGCTACGACGTCGCGATGCTCGCCGAACTCGCCGCCCTGCGCCCGATCCCGTACCGGATCCGGTTCGACGACGGCCCGGAACGGGAGATCGAGGCGACCCTGATCGCGGTCGGCAACGGGTCGTCGTACGGCGGCGGCATGCGGATCTGCACCGACGCGGTCCTCGACGACGGGCTGTTCGACATCACCGTCGTCGGGCCGTGCAGCCGCACCACGCTCCTGACGGTCTTCCCCCGGGTGTACCGGGGGACGCATCCCAGCCATCCGAAGGTCACCGTGCACCGGGCGGCGCGGGTGCGGCTCGCGGCGGACGACGTGACGGGATACGCGGACGGCGAGCGGATAGGGCCGCTGCCGATGACCGCCGTGACGGTGCCGGGAGCCCTGCGGCTGCTGGTCTGATGTTCGACCGCGCCGGTCCGCCGCCCGTCCGCTGCCCATCCGCTGCCCATCCGCCGTGGGTCCGCCGTGGTTCCGGGCGTCGATACGAATAAAAGATCACGCGGTGTGTCGGTGGGGGCCGGTACGCTCGGTGGCAAGATGACCGATGAGATGTCCCCCGCCGAGCGCTACGCCGCAGACCGGCGTCGCGCGGCCGATCAGGCCACTGCCCTCGCGCCGTTCCGCGCGCTGTACGACTTCGACCTGGATCCGTTCCAGATCGCGGCATGTCAGGCTCTGGAGGCCGGAAGCGGAGTGCTGGTCGCCGCGCCGACCGGCTCCGGAAAGACCATTGTCGGCGAGTTCGCCGTCCACCTCGCCCTCACCGAGGGCCGCAAGTGCTTCTACACCACGCCGATCAAGGCCCTGTCGAACCAGAAGTTCAGCGACCTCGTCAAGCGGTACGGCGCGGACAAGGTCGGCCTGCTGACCGGTGACAACAGCGTCAACGGCGACGCACCGGTGGTCGTGATGACCACCGAGGTGCTGCGCAACATGCTCTACGCCGGATCCTCGGCGCTCGACGGCCTCGGCTATGTCGTGATGGACGAGGTCCACTACCTCTCCGACCGCTTCCGCGGTGCCGTCTGGGAAGAGGTGATCATTCACCTCCCGCAGTCCGTGACGCTGGTGTCGCTGTCGGCGACCGTCTCCAACGCCGAGGAGTTCGGCGACTGGCTCGACACCGTGCGCGGCAGCACCGAGGTGATCGTCTCGGAGCACCGCCCGGTGCCGCTGTGGCAGCACGTGCTGGCCGGCCGCCGGATGTACGACCTCTTCGAGGAGAAGGAGGGCGCCGCCGAGGCCGCCCGCCGCGAGGTCAACCCGGACCTGGTACGCCTCGCCCGGATGGAGAACCAGCGGACCGTCCACCCCCGTGACCGGCACAAGCGCGGCTACGAGGCGGACCGGGAGCGCGAGCGCCGGTCGAGCGGCAAGGTCTGGACGCCCAGCCGCGCCGATGTGATCGAGCGGCTCGACTCCGAGGGGCTGCTGCCGGCCATCACCTTCATCTTCAGCCGGGCCGGCTGCGAGGCGGCCGTTCAGCAGTGCCTGTACGCCGGGCTGCGGCTGAACAGCGACGAGAACCGGGAGCGGGTCCGGGCCATCGTCCAGGAGCGCACCAAGGCGATCCCGGACGAGGACCTGCACGTCCTGAAGTACTTCGAGTGGCTGGAGGGCCTGGAGCGCGGCGTCGCCGCGCACCACGCCGGCATGCTGCCGACCTTCAAGGAGGTCGTCGAGGAGCTGTTCCTCAAGGGCCTGGTCAAGGCGGTCTTCGCCACCGAGACCCTGGCGCTGGGCATCAACATGCCGGCCCGCTCCGTGGTGCTCGAGAAGCTCGTGAAGTGGAACGGCGAGACGCACGCCGACATCACCCCCGGCGAGTACACCCAGCTGACCGGCCGGGCCGGCCGCCGCGGTATCGACGTCGAGGGCCATGCCGTCGTGCTGTGGCAGCGCGGTTTCGACCCGGGCGCGGTCGCGGGGCTGGCCGGCACCCGGACGTATCCGCTGCGCTCGTCCTTCAAGCCGTCGTACAACATGGCGGTCAACCTGGTCGGCCAGTTCGGGCGGCACCGCTCGCGGGAGCTGCTGGAGACGTCCTTCGCGCAGTTCCAGGCCGACCGGTCGGTCGTCGGGATCTCCAAGCAGGTGCAGCGCAACGAGGAGGGGCTCGGCGGCTACAAGGAGTCGATGACCTGCCACCTCGGAAACTTCGACGACTACATGCGGCTGCGCCGCCAGTTGAAGGAGCGCGAGGCCGAACTGTCGCGGCAGGGCGCCACCCAGCGCCGGGCCGCCGCGTCGGACGCGCTGGAGAAGCTCAAGCCGGGCGACATCATCCATGTCCCGGCGGGCAAGTACGCCGGGCTGGCCCTGGTGCTCGAACCCGGCGTCCCGGCCGGCCGCAGCCCCGGCCACCGGCGGCACGAGGACCATCAGGACGGTCCGCGGCCGCTGGTGCTCACCGCCGAGCGGCAGGTCAAGCGGCTGGCGCAGATCGACTTCCCGGTGCCGGTCGAAGCCGTCGACCGGATGCGGATCCCGAAGTCGTTCAACCCGCGCAGCCCGCAGTCCCGCCGGGACCTGGCCTCCGCGATGCGGACCAAGGCCGGGCACTTCGAGCCGGAGCGGCACCGCAAGTCCCGGGCCGCGGCGGCCGACGACACCGAGATCGCCCGGATGCGCACCGAGATCCGCGCGCACCCCTGCCACGGGTGCGACGAGCGCGAGGACCACGCCCGCTGGGCCGAGCGCTATCACCGGCTGGCACGCGACACCAAGCAGCTGGAGCGGCGCATCGAGGGCCGCACCAACACCATCGCGCGCACCTTCGACCGGATCTGCGGGCTCCTCACCGAGCTCGGCTATCTGCAGGGCGAACAGGTCACCGCCGACGGCAAGCGGCTCGCCCGGCTCTACGGCGAGCTGGACCTGCTGGCCAGCGAGTGCCTGCGCGAGGGCGTCTGGGACGGCCTCGGCCCGGCCGAACTGGCGGCGTGCGTCTCGGCGCTGGTCTTCGAGGCGCGGCAGTCCGACGACGCGCTGGCGCCCAAGCTCCCGACCGGCAACGCCAAGGAGGCGCTCGCCGAGATGGTCAGGATCTGGGGCCGGCTCGACGCACTGGAGGAGGACCACCGCATCCACCAGACCGAGGGCGTCGGCCAGCGCGAGCCGGACCTCGGCTTCGCCTGGCCGGTCTACCGCTGGGCGTCGGGCCACGGCCTGGACGCGGTCCTCGGCGACGCCGAGATGCCGGCCGGTGACTTCGTCCGCTGGTGCAAGCAGGTCATCGACGTGCTCGGCCAGATCTCCGACGCGGCCCCCACCGACAGCCCGGTCCGCAAGAACGCCCGCAAGGCCGTCGAAGCCCTGCGCCGTGGCGTAGTGGCGTACTCCTCGGTGGGCTGAGCCCAGGCCGTACCCGACACCCCGCTCGCCGGATCCACCGGCGGGCGGGGTTTTTGCTGTGTCGTGACAGGTCCGGCGGCGATGCGGGCACGGCGTGAAACTCGCGATGTATCGCGCTTGTCGAACTCGCGTACACGCGATATGCTCGGCCACGGATATCCGGAAGCGAGGTGAGGGTGATGGCGAAGCGGCGAAAGCTGTCCAATCCGTTGGCGCTGGCGGTGATGGCCACGCTGGGGGAGCGGCCGATGCATCCGTACGAGATTGCGCAGGTGCTCCGGCAGCGGGGGAAGGAGCAGAGCATCAAGATCAATTACGGCTCGCTCTACACCGTCGTCCAGAACCTCGAGAAGCACGGTTTCGTCGAGATCGCCGGCACGCAGCGGCAGGGCAACCGGCCCGAGCGGACCCTGTACGGGCTGACCACGTCCGGGCGGGTGGAGATGCACGACTGGCTGGCCGATCTGGTGGCCGTGCCGGTGCGGGAGTATCCGGCCTACGAGGCGGCGCTCTCGCTGATCCTGATGCTGCCGCCGGACGAGGCGGTCGGGCTGCTCGGGGAGCGGGTCGCCAAGCTGGAGATCCAGGTGGCGGCGATCCGCGGGGTGCTCGGCAAGCTGGACGGGGACCTGCCCCGGATGTTCCTCATCGAGACCGAGTACCAGGTCCACATGGTCGAGGCGGAGATCGCCTGGACCCGTGGCTTCCTCGCCGAGCTGGCCGCGGGGACGGTCTCCGGCGTCGCCGAATGGCGGTCCTGGCAGCAGAGCGGCGAGATCCCCGGCGAATGGGCGGAGATCGAGAAGCAGGTCGCGGACTCCGGGATCGGCGAACAGTTCAGGGAGCACATGAAGGAGCTCTGACCCCGGGGGAACCACCCCCGGAAACGACAACTCCGGCGCCCGCTGCGGGAACAGCGGACACCGGAGGCGTAACCCATCGGCCGGACAACCGCGCGAAGCAGGTGCCAGGCGATCCAGGTGCGGCACACCCAGGATAGCCCGGCCCCCCTTCCCGCGATCGGTTCGGCAGACACCGAACACCGATATGCGGAGGCACCTCATGACGACCACCCGCGCGCCCGCTGTGGCGGCGCACAACCTGATCAAGACGTATCCCGGTGATATCAAGGCCCTTGACGGCATGGACATCACCGTCGGAGCGGGCACGGTCTTCGGGCTGCTGGGCCCCAACGGCGCCGGCAAGTCCACCACCGTCAAGGTCCTCACCACGCTCGCCCGTCCGGATTCCGGGACCGCGATCGTCGCGGGTCATGACGCGCTGCGGCATCCGGACCGGGTCCGCCGGGCGATCGGCGTGGTCGCGCAGAAGTCCGGCGCGGACCCGGTCGCCACCGGCCGGGAGAACCTGCTCCTGCAGGGGCGGCTGTACGGGCTCAGGGGCGCCGCGCTGACCCGGCGGGCCGATGAGCTGCTGGACCGTTTCGCTCTCACCGATGCCGCCAAGCGGCTGGTCAAGACGTACTCCGGCGGTATGCAGCGCCGGCTGGACGTGGCCATCGGGCTGGTCCACCGGCCCGAGGTGCTCTTCCTCGACGAGCCCACCACCGGTCTCGACCCCGAGGCGCGCACCGCCATGTGGGAGGAGATCTCCCGGCTGGCCGGTGACGAGGGCCTGACGATCCTGCTGACCACCCACTATCTCGAAGAGGCCGACCGGCTCGCCGAGCGCGTCGCGATCGTCGACCGCGGCCGGGTCGTCGCCGAGGGCACGCCCGACGAGCTGAAGGGCGAACTGCACGGCGACGCCGTCCAGGTCGTGCTGCGGGAGGACACCGGCCCGCTCGACGCGCGGCTGCTGGAGACGGCGCTGTCGGAGTTCGCGGGCGTCCGGGAGGCGGTCGTCGACGGCCGCCATGTGCGGGCCCGCGCCGACGACGGTCCCTCCGCGGTGCCGCATGTGCTCGCCGTCCTCGAACGCGAGGGCGCGGGCGTCGCCTCGGTGACCGTGGCCCGGCCGTCCCTCGACGATGTCTATCTGCGCTACGCCGGCCGCCGCTTCGCGGACGCCGACACCGGTGACGGCGCTCCCGTCCCGGCCACCGCTGGAGGTGCCCGATGAGTACGGCGACCCTGAACCACACCTGGTACATGACGCAGCGTCAACTGACCGCGATCCTGCGGCAGCCGGCCTTCCTGGTGATCACCCTGGTGCAGCCGGTGATCTGGCTGTTCCTCTTCGGCTCGCTGTTCCGCAAGGTCGTCGAGCTGGGCGGCTTCGGCACCACGTCCTACCTGGACTACCTGGTGCCGGGCGTGGTGGTGATGAGCGCCCTGTCCTCCAGCATGTGGGCGGGCATGGGCACCCTTGAGGAGATCGAACGCGGCACGCTGAACCGCTTCCTCGTCACCCCGGTCAGCCGGGCGGCGCTGATGAACGCCAACGTGGTGCAGCAGGGCATCAGCACCGCGCTGCAGTCCGTGGTGATCGTGCTGCTCGGCAAGCTGGGCGGCGCCGACTACCCGGGCGGTTTCACCGGACTGCTGATCCTGGTCGTCGCGTCGATCCTGCTCGGTACGGTGTTCGGCGCGTTCTCCAACGCGCTCGGCATGCTGGTGCGGCAGCGCGAGAGCATCATCGGCATCAACACCTTCCTGCTGCTGCCGCTGACGTTCCTGTCCTCGGCCTTCATGGCCGTGACGCTGATGCCGTCGTGGATGCGGCACATCGCCGACTTCAACCCGGTCAACTGGGCTCTGGTGGCGGGCCGTTCGGCGATGGCCGCCGACCCCGACTGGGGTTCGGTGCTCAGCCGCGGCGGTGCGTTGCTGGCACTGGCGGTGGCCGCGGTGTGGCTGTCCACCCGCACCTTCCGCGCCTACCAGAAGTCGGTCTGAGGACCGTACGGAAACGGCGGCCGGGCCCGGAACATCCGGGCCCGGCCGCCGCATGCGCTCACCCGGCCGCCGTGCGCTCACCCGGCCGCCGTCAGCAAACGCCCGCCGTTGGCGCGCCCGCTGTCAGGAAGTGGCCGGAGCGGTTTCCTGCTCCTGCTCGACCTGCTGGTTCCACTCGCGCTTCGAGGCCTGCCAGCCGTCCTCGTCGGCGCCGCGCCGCCAGTAGCCGGAGATGGAGAGCTGCTCGCGCTCCAGACCGCGGTCGATCCGCAGATGGCGCCGCAGTTCCTTCACGAACGTCGCCTCGCCGTGCACGAAGGCCTGCACGGTGCCCTGCGGGAACTCCAGGGCCTGCACCGCCTCCACGAGCGCGGCGCCGATCGGCCGGTCGCCGCGGTGCAGCCAGACGATGTCCGCCTTCCCCGACGGGATGATCTCCTGCTCCTCCTCGGGGCCCGCCACCTCGATGAACGCCTTGGCGAGCGCTCCCTCCGGCAGCCGCTCCAGGGACGCGGCGATGGCCGGCAGGGCGCTCTCGTCGCCGGCGAGCAGATGCCAGTCGGCGTCCTCGCCGGGCGAGTAGGCGCCGCCGGGGCCGCCGAACAGCACTTCCTCGCCGGGCTGCACCTGGGCGGCCCACGGGCCCGCGATGCCCTCGTCGCCGTGGTGCACGAAGTCGACGGTGAGTTCCACCGCCTCCGGGTCCCAGGCGCGCACGGTGTAGGTGCGGGTACGCGGCCACTGGTCGCGGGGGAAGTCCCGGCGGACCGTTTCCAGGTCCATGGGCTCGGGGTACGCGACCCCGTCCACCGGGAACTGCAGCTTGATGTAGTGATCGGTGTGCTCGCCCGCACCGAAGCCCGCGAGCTGCTCGCCACCGAGCACCACACGGATCATGTGCGGGGTGATGCGTTCGGTGCGCAGTACGCGCGCCCGGTTGAGCTTCGGGGTCCTGCGCGCCGGACGGTCCGCCATGGGCACTTCCCACCCTCTCGTTCACCTGGGTAACTCGGACACAACTTAGGTAAGCCTAACTGATCGGTCCATATCGTGGGCACCTCATATCGGAATGATCACAAGGCCGGTGAACTCCCGCCGCCGGAGCGGCGGTTCCCTTTGATGATCCACATGAGTACCGACACGGCCACCGCCATCGCCGACGGCCCGCGCGGAGTGCCGCTGCTCGGCAACCTCCCGCAGTTCGCCAGGGACCCGCTGGCGTTCTTCACCCGGCTGCGCGAGTACCCCGCGGACCAGGTGCGCTGGACCATGGGCCGCACCCCGGCCCGGTTCCTGTGCCACCCCGAGCTGATCGGCGAGCTGCTGTCGTCGCGTGGGACGGTGTTCGAGCAGCCGGATCTCGGATTCTCCTTCAAATACCTGATGGGGGAGGGCGTGGTGACCGCCCGCGGCGCCGACTGGCGGCGCAAGCGCGCGATCGTCCAGCCCGCCGTGCGGCCCCGCCAGGTGCGGATCCACGCCGGGACGATGAGCGCCGTCGCCCAGCAGCTGGCCGACCGCTGGTCCGGCGGCGAGCACATCGACATCCAGCAGGAGATGGAGGGCGTGACCCAGCGGATCGCGGTCCGCACCATCTTCGGCACGGACGCGGCGGTCGACGAGGAACTCATCGCCCGGTCGATGGGGGTCGCGCAGCGCCAGATGGGCGCGGAGTTCCGCGGCCTGGGAGCGATACTGCCCGACTGGGTTCGCACCCCCGGGCGGATCCGCTTCAAGGCCGCCGTCGACACGCTCGACACCGAGGTGGCCCGGCTGGTCACCGCCCGCCGGACCTCGGGCGAGGACCGTGACGACCTGCTCAGCAGGCTGCTCGCCGCCCGGGACGAGAAGGGGGTCCCCCTCACCGACCGTGAGATCCGCGACGAGAGCGTCACCCTCTACAACGCGGGCCACGAGACCACCGCCACCACCCTGACCTGGGCCTGGTACCTCATCTCCCGCAACGAGGCGGTACGCGGGAAGCTCGTCGCGGAGCTGCGCCGCGAACTGGCCGGCCGCACCCCGGACTTCGACGACTACGGGCGGCTGACGTACACCGAGAGCGTCATCAAGGAGACGCTGCGCATTCGGCCGACGGTCTGGCTGAACTACGCCGTCGCCACGGAGGGCGCGACGCTCGGCGGCGAGCCGGTCGAGCCGGGCACCCAGGTCTGGATCAGCCCCTGGGCGACCCATCTGGACCCGCGCTGGTTCCCGGCCGCCCAGGAGTTCCGCCCCGAGCGCTGGGCACCGGACGCGCCCGATCCGATCACCGACAACTCCTGGTTCCCGTTCGGCGGCGGCACCCGCGCCTGTCTCGGCGCGCGCTTCGCGATGGTCGAGGCGGTCCTGGTCCTCGCCACCCTCGCCCAGCGCTTCCACCTGGACGTGGACCCGGGCGACATCCGGCCGACCGTCGGTCTGACCCTGCAGCCGGACCGGGCCGTCCGCGCCACCGTCCGGCCGCTCTGAGCTCCCCCCGGAGACCCTGGGGAGTGGAAGGGCTACTGCGTCAGCCAGACGTAGGCCGCGAACCGCCCGGTGGTCTGCTCCCGCCGGTACGAGAACAGCTCCTTCGACTCGATGGTGCAGCGCGGGTCGTGCCGGACCTCGCCCACGCCGGCGCGGGTCAACTGCCCGGCGATGGCCGCCCGTACGTCCAGCCCGGCGGTGCCCTGGGCGGTGGTCGCCCATGCCTCGGGGAGGGTGGCGCAGACCTCCTCGCGCATGGCGTCGGGCACCTCGTAGCAGGTGCCGCAGGCGGTCGGCCCGATGAGGGCGACCATCCGGGCCGGGTCGGCGCCCTTGGCGACCATGGCGTCGACGGCGGCGGGTACGACGCCGGCCACCGTTCCCACCCGTCCGGAGTGCGCGGCGCCGATGACCCGGGCCACCGGGTCGGCGAGCAGCACCGAGGCGCAGTCGGCCGCCAGCGCGGCCAGCGCGAGGCCGACCTCGGAGGTCACGACGGCGTCGAGCGGCGGCGCGTCCGGGCCGAAGGGCGCGGTCACATCGGCCACCGTGGCGCTGTGCACCTGGCGCATGTGGACGACACGTGAGGTGTCGAGCCCCAGCTCGAACGCGGTCAGCTGCCGGTTGCGGCGGACGGCGGCCGGGTCGTCGCCGGTGGCCCCGCCGAGGTTCCTGCTGTCGTACGGGGCCCTGCTCACCCCGCCGTGCCGGTCGGTGACGGCGTACCGCACTCGCGGTGCCAGTTCCATGCGCTGTCTCCCTCGGTCGGCCTGTGCCAGCAGCGTACGGCCCCGGCCGGTACCGGCCGGAGCGGCGGCCCGCCCCGGGGGTCCCGCGCCTGCTGCCGGATCCCCGCGCGGTACGGCCGGATCACCGCACGGTACGACCGGCGAGCGCCTCCACCGCGGCGGCGACCGCGTCCGGGCTGGAGATCATCGTCAGATGGCGGGCGCCGGGGATCAGCGTCGGGGCGGGGGCTCCGATGCGTGCGGCGGTCTCGGCCGGCGTCTGCCGGCTGAACACGTCGTCCTGCGCGCCGAACACGGCCGCCTTGGGCACGTCCACCTGGCGCAGCCCCGCCAGCCGGTCGGCGGAGATGCCGGGTACGCCCTCGCCCAGCATGCTCCACAGGGCGCCCTCGGCGCCCGCCACCCGCAGCGGACGCCGCCACTGGTCGAGGCCCGCGCCGTCCAGCCGCGGGCAGCCGGGCCCGCACTGGGCGTCGTACACCTTGCGGATCAGCCGGTCGGAGCCGAGCCCGAGCCGCAGCAGGGTGGTGCGGTACGGATCGATCAGCACGTAACGCAGCGCGGGCGGCGGGCCGGCGCCCGTGTCGAGCGCGTCGCCGTCGAGGAGCATCACCCCGCCGATCCGTCCCGGCGCGCGCAGCGCGGCCTCGGCGACCGTCGCCGCGCCGCTGGAGTGGCCGACCAGGATCGGGCGCTCACCGGGACCGCCCAGCCGCAGGGCGTCGAGGAAGCCCAGCAGCTGCCGGGTGAAGTGGTCGACGGCGTACGGGCCGCTCCGCTCGCTGTACCCCGAGCCGGTCAGGTCCAGGGCGTACACCCGGTGGTTCCGGGCGAGCAGCGGGGCCAGCCGCGACCAGGTGCCGGCCGACTCGAAGGCCCCGTGCACGAGGACGACGGGCGAGCCCGTCCCGCCCCACGCCTCGTAGCGGGTGTGGATGCCGGCCGCCTCGACGTACGTCAGCCCCGGCGGTGGCGCTGCCCGGTGGGAGGTGAACCCGTTGTAGACGAACGACGCGGCGGTCACCGTGACCAGCAGCGCGGCACAGACCAGCGCGGTACGCCGGACCCACCACCGCAGCCGGGAGCGCCGCGGGGCCGGGGCGGGACCGGACGGCGCCTCCACAGGCGCGTCCGACGGCGCATCAGCAGCCGGAGCATCGGCGGCGGGCACCCGTGGGGCGGTGTCCGGCTCGGACTCTTCGTTCGTTCGTGCGTGATCCAAGGCGGCTGTCCCGGTCGTCGATGGCCCGTGGGGGCGGACCGCCCCCACGGACACTCTCGCCCCCGGCCGCCCTCCGCCGCGTCCGGCGCGAGGAGGGGCCGGCGCTACTTCGTCCGCGGCAGCCGGTCCGCGGCGCGTACTCCCGCGGGAGCAGCGCCGCGGCCGTGGACGGCCGCTGGGCCCTACCCGTGCAGCCGGACCGGGATCTCCTGCCAGCCGTAGGCGATGAACGACGGGACCTGCCGCAACTCGTCCGCCTTGACCGCGAGCTGGAGGTCCGGGAAGCGCTCGAAGAGCGCGGGGAGCGCGGTGAGGGCCTCCATCCGGGCCAGCGGGGCGCCGATGCAGCGGTGCACGCCGATGCCGAACGCGAGGTGGTCGTCCGACTTCCGGGCGGCGTCGAACCCGGCGGCCTCCGGCCCGTAGTGCTCCGGGTCCTGGCCCGCGGCGGCGAACGTGGTGACGATGGCGTCGCCCGCCGGGATCGTCACGCCCTCGATGGTGATGTCGGAGACGGCGAACCGCAGCGGGAGCGACGCGATGGACGGCGCGACGCGCAGCACCTCGTCGATGACGCCGTCCCAGCCGATCTCGCCGGCGCGGACCGCCGCGAGCTGCTCGGGGTGCTGCAGCAGCGCCACCACGGCGTTGCCGATGAGGTTGACGGTGGTCTCGAAGCCGGCGCCGATGACGAGGAGCAGGGTGTAGAGCAGCTCCTCGTCGCTGAGCCGGTCGCCCTCCTCGTCACGCACCTTGATGAGCTCGGTGGTCATGTCGTCGCCGGGGTGCTCGCTCTTGTGGCCGATGAGAGCGGGCAGCACGGTGCCGATCTGGTGCTGGACGGACGCGGCGTGCTCCGGGCTGGGGTCGGAGGTGTCCATGATGGCGGCGATCAGCCGGCCGGTGTCCTCGCGCAGCTCGTCCGGGACACCGAACAGCTCGCAGATCAGCCGCATCGGCAGCGGGTGCGCGTAGCCGGCCCGTACGTCGACCGGTTCGCCCGACGCGCCCGACGCGTCGAGCCTGTCGAGGAGCTCGGTGGTGATCTGCTCCACCCGGGCGCGCATCGCCTCGGTGCGCCGGGCGGTGAAGCTGGGGGCGACGAGCTTGCGCAGCCGGGTGTGGTCCGGGCCGTACGTCGAGAGCATGTTGACCACCCCGACCCAGCCCATGATCCAGCCCCAGGCGGGGTGTTCGCCGATCTCCGGGAACAGCGACCAGTGCTTGCGCGGGTCCTTGCTGACCCGTGGGTCCAGGATCAGGGCCTTGAGGGTGTCGTAGCCGGTGGGCGCCCAGGCGGGGATGCCGCCCGGCAGTTCGACGGCCACCACCGGGCCGAGGGCGCGCAGCCGGGCGCTCTCGGCGGGGATGTCGGCGCCGAACGGGTCGATGGCCAAACGGGGGGACACGGTCATGCTCGGTCTCCAGGCTGGTCGGGGATACGCGGGGTGAAGCGGACGGGAAGCGCCTTCAGGGAGCGGTGGAACGGTCCCGGGCGCCAGGTGAGGTCCTCGCGCGGGGTGGTCGCCGTCAGGTCGGGCAGCCACTGGGTGAGCCGCTCGATGGCCTCGGTGGCGATCAGCAGGGCCTGCTGCTTGACGGGGCAGGCGTGCTCGCCCGCCGACCACGACAGGTGCGAGGCGTCGCGGGGGTGGTGGGCCCCGGCGAACTCCTGCTCGGAGAAGAGCGCGAGGGCGCCGTAGGAGACGACGACGGGGACGGCCGCCTGCACCCAGACCCCGTGGAAGCTCAGCGACTCGCGGGCGTAGAGGATGCCGTAGTTCGCCAGCGGGGTCTCGTACCGCAGCACCTCGACGACCGCCTCCATGACCGGGCGCGAACCGCTGGTCAGCGTCGAGTAGTAGGCGGGGTTGCCGAGGATGCGGGACAGCGCGTTGGAGACGAGGTTCGCGCTGGGCTCGTGGCCCGCGCCCAGGGTCAGGAAGACCTGCCAGACGACCTCTTCGGGAGTCAGCTCCAGCGGGTGGTCCAGCAGCCAGCTCGTCAGGTCCTCGCCGCGCTGCGCGCTCTTGGCGCCGACGAGCCCCATGACGTAACTGCCGTACTCGGCCTCGCCCTGCGCGGAATCGGCCCCGCCCTCCATCATCTTGCCGAGCGCGGCTTCGAGCCGGCCGCTCTCGCTGTCCGGCAGGCCGAACAGGTTGTTGAAGATCAGCGACATCAGCGGACGGGCGAAGTCGGCCACGAGGTCGGCACTGCCCGCCGGGCCGAACCGGTTCACCAGGACGTCCACCGCGTGGTGCACCCGCTCACGCAGGTCGTGCGGCTCCACGAGGTCGAAGGCGTCGACCAGGGTGCGGCGGTAGCGGATGTGGGCGTCGCCGTCGGAGAACAGGGTGTTGGGGCGCCAGCGCATCATGCCGAGGATCGGCGAGTCCTCGGCGACCGTGGCCTCCCACGGCCGGGGGTCGTGCGACCAGGTCCCGGGGTCGTGCAGCACCTCGAGGGCGGCGCGCCGGTCGGTGACGACGTACGCGGGGATGCCGGGCGCGAGTTCGGCCCAGCCGATCGGGCCCTGGGCCTTCAGCGTCGCGTAGTAGGCGTGCGGGTCGGCGGCGAAGCCGTCCTCCCACAGGCGCACCGGCGCGGACAGCGAGAAGGTCTCGGCGGGGGCGGGGTAGGGAGAGGGGTTCACCAGGTCTCCGGACGGTCGCGGGCTATCAGGTGCTGGACGAGGGCGAGCAGCGAGTCGATGGAGGAGTTGGCGTCCCGGGCGTCGCAGCTCACCATCGGCGTGCCGGGATCCAGGTCCAGGGAACGGCGGAGCTGGTCCTCGGTGTAGGGCCGCGAGTCGGGGAACGTGTTGAGCGCCACGGCGTACGGCAGCCCCGTCTCCTCCACCAGGCCGAGCACGTCGAAGGAGTCGTCGATCCGGCGGGTGTCGACCAGCACCAGCGCGCCGAGCGCCCCGTAGGCGATGTCGGCCCACAGGGACCGAAAGCGCTCCTGGCCGGGAGTGCCGAACAGGTACAGCACGACGCCGCCCGCCAGACTGATCCGTCCGAAGTCGATGGCGACCGTGGTGGTGGTCTTGTCCCGCACCCCGGCCAGGTCGTCGACCTGGACCGACGCCTCGGACATGTGCTCCTCGGTGTGCAGCGGACGGATCTCCGAAACCGAGTCGATCAGCGTGGTCTTGCCCACCCCGAAGGGGCCCGCCACCAGGATCTTCACCAGGTCGCGGGCGCTGTCCGGCAGGTGCAGGCCACCGGTGCTACTGCTTGAGGGCGCGGAGGCCATCGGCCACTCTCTTCAACAGGTCGGGGTCGTGCAGGGCGGCCAGGGGTACCGGCGGGCGGGCGCTGACCAGCCCCAGGTCGATCAGATCGGCGGCGAGGACGCGTACGGCGGAGACCGGCAGCTCCAGCAGGGCCGCGGTCTCCACCACGGTCAGCGAGCCGCCGTCCAGTGCCTTGAGCAGCGCGTGCCGGGCGGCGGGGAGCCCGTCGGGGACGTGCTCACCGCCGGTCAGCACCGAGAGGCGCTCCAGGCTGTTGCGGGTCGGCCGCGCCACCCCGCCGGTGGACAGATACGCGGGGACCAGGGGGCGGCCGCTCCGGCGGCCCGTCATACCGGAGAGCCGCCATCAGCTCCCCGGGGCGCGGCGGCCATCGCCTTCTCACCGAGCCGTGCCACCTGGGAGTGCACCCGGTGGGCGAGCAGGTCCAGCCGGACCTCCGGGTCGCCGTAGGCGGCCACGACCGAGCCGTGCTGGGTGGGCGCGACCAGGATGTAGCCGTGGTCGGACTCGATGACGATCTGGCGGATCTGCGCGTCGTTCTGGTCCGCGAAGGCCGCGGCGGCCGCCCGGCACGCGCCCTGCACCGTGCTGGTGATCGCGGCGGTGCGCTCCGCGGTAGCCTGCGACAGGGCCGCGGAGAATCCGGAGACCAGCCCGTCCCGGGTGAGCAGCACGGCCGCCCGGACGTGCGGGATCTCCAGAATCGGGTCGAGCACCCACGCCGTGTCACCGGCTTCTCGGCTGGTCATCGCGGGTCGTTCCCTTCGGTTTCGAGTGCGGATCGGGCCGCGGCGGTCCCGGACTGCAGGGCGCCGAGCGCGGCGGCCGCCTCCTCGGGGGTCCGCTCCCGCACCCGCGGCGCGGCCGGCTCGGCCGCTGCCTGGGCGGGCACGGCGTCGGCACGGGCCCGGCGGCGGCGCTGCGGCAGTGCGTCGCCGTCCGGCGCGGGTTCATGGGTGATGGCGGCGGCGTCGCGCGCGGCTACGGGGGCCGCCGGCCGCGCCTTGGTGTGCGCGGCCGGGTGCGGCTGCGGCTGTGTGTGCGGCACGGGCCGCGCCTCCGCCGGCGCCTCCGGGCGGGTGGAGCGCGGGGTGCTGGCCGCGGGCGGCCGTTCGACCGGGTCGATCCGGCTGAGCAGGTGGTTCTTGACGAGCAGCACCGCGCGGACGCCGCCGTAGGGCGACGGCGACGACAGGTCGACGGACAGGTCGAACTTCCTGGTCAGCTGGCCGATCGCCGCCAGCCCCATCCGGGGCGGGTCGCCCAGCTCGGACAGCAGGATCGGGTCGCGTCCCGCCACCATCCGCTGCGCGTAGGCCCGTTCGTCCGTGGCCATGCCGACCCCGGCGTCGTCGATGGTCACCGAGACGCCGTGGTGGGCGCGTTCGAGGTTCACCGTGACCTCGGTGTCCGGGGCGGAGTGCCGCAGCGCGTTGTCGAGGAGTTCGGCGACGATGATCGCGACGGGCTCCACGGCGTGCGAGACGAGCGCCATGCCCGGCTCCAGGTGGTTGTGGATCCGCACCCGGTGGTAGCCGACGAGCCGGGACTGGCCACCGGTCACCGCCTCCACCAGATGGGACTCCTCGCGGGCCAGCCCCACCCAGGCACCGCACACCACGGCGGTGACCTGCGCGCGCCGCAGCGACTGCTCGTTCTCGTGGTCGAGCGCGAACAGCGTCTGCGACAACTCCGGGTCGTCGTAGCGCTGTTGCATGCCCCGCAGGACGTCCTGCAGCCGGTACAGACCGGCCTGGATGTCCCGGGTGGCGCCGCGCATGCCCGCGCGGGCGGCCGCGTCGACCCGTTTGCGCTCCTGCGCCATGGCGGTCAGCAGCCCGTCCAGGACGCCGTCCAGGCCCGCGCCGAGACCGGTGCCGGCGAGCTCCGGGTGCAGCGGGCCCGGCACCTGGATGTGCGGGTGGGCGGCGCGGGTGGCCTCGGCCGGCATGCGCTGGTTCGCCAGATGGACGATCTCGGCGGTGAACGCGTCGGCGGAACGGCCGATTTCCTGCCGCGCGCCGTCCAGATGGGTGCGCAGAGCGGCGATCTCCTCGCCCTGCCGGGCCCGGTGACGGCGCGAGCGCAACAGCCCGCCCCCCAGGACGAACGCCAACACGGTCCCGGCGGCCAGGCCGCCGGCGGCCAGGTCCGGTATTTCGATCATCGAATGGACCTCAGGGAGATCAGGGAGCGGGGGGAACGGGGCGCCATCCGCCCCGAAAGCGGATCCGCACAGTACACACCGCGACCGACTGATCCCGCACTGTTTTGAGGGAAGATCCTTTCGAATTCGGCCATCCGCAGTCGTGTTCTGTCCGAAGTGTCGGACTGCGCCTCGCCGTTGTGTCCCTTCGCGCCGGCCGGCCCTGGGCCTAGTGCGCCTCGTCCAGCGCGTCCAGCAGCCGCATCAGGGAGCTGCCCAGGCCCCAGCGGGCGGCGAGGGCTTCGAGGACCTCGGGGTCGGCCGGCTCGGTGGGGAGCGCCGGGTCGAACGCGGGGAGCGGGACATCGGGGGCGACCGTGACGACCTTGGGGGCGACGTCCAGATAGTCCGAGGCCTCCAGAATGCCCCGGCGCTTGGCGGGAGTGAGTTTGGAGGCCGGGTCCGCGGCGGCGCGCCGGACCCCGGCGAGGTCGCCGTGCTCGTTGATGAGCTGCGCGGCGGTCTTCTCGCCGATGCCCTTCACGCCCGGCAGGCCGTCGCTGGCGTCGCCGCGCAGCGCCGCGAAGTCGGCGTACTGGTCGGCACGGACGCCGTAGCGTTCGAGGATGACGTCCTCGGTGATGAAGTCGCAGTCGCCGACGCCCTTGCGCGGGTAGAGCACGCGCACACCGCGGGCGTCGTCGACCAGTTGGAACAGGTCACGGTCACCGGTGACGATGTCGACCGCCCACAGGGCCTGGCCGGCGAGCGTGCCGATGACGTCGTCCGCCTCGTACCCGGCGACGCCGACACGGGCGATGCCGATGGCGTCGAGGACGGCCTCGATGACGGGGACCTGCGGGGAGAGCGTGTCGGGGATCTCCTCGGTGTCCGGCCCCGACGCACCCTCCGGCGCCTCCTCCGCGACGCGGTGCGCCTTGTAGGAGGGGATGAGGTCGACCCGCCACTGCGGCCGCCAGTCGGCGTCCATGCAGGCGACGATCTCGTCGGGGCCGTGGTCGGTGACCAGGCGGGTGATGAAGTCGAGAAGCCCGCGCACCGCGTTGACGGGCGTGCCGTCGGGTGCCTTCACCGACTCCGGGACGCCGAAGTAGGCGCGGAAGTACAGGCTCGCGGTATCGAGCAGGAGCAGCTTGTTCGGGCGCGCGTCAGTCACGCGGCCAGCATGGCACGCCCGCGCGGGGTGGCTCCGGCGCCGCCGCGCCGGGGCGGCACGTCGCCTCCGTGGCGCTGTCGCGACCGCCCCGGGCGGGATGTGACCTGAGTCTCGCTTCGGTTTGGTTCGCATAAAGGGGGGCAGCGGCCGGTCTTGAAGTGAGCGACCCACAAGCGGGGGCTGTGCGTCGTTCTTCCTGCGAGCCGCGAGGTATATGTGTCAAGGCTGCAAGTTGAGCATCTGTACAAAGTCTTCGGGCGACAGCCCGAAGAAGCGGTCCGCCGGCTCGAAGCCGGGGCGGACCGCGACGAGCTGCGCGAGGACGGTGTCACACCTGCCGTCATCGATGCCTCCTTCGAGGTCAGCGAGGGCGAGGTCTTCGTCGTCATGGGCCTGTCCGGATCGGGCAAGTCCACCCTCCTGCGCACGCTCAACGGACTGCTCCCACCCACTGCCGGACGCGTACGGTTCGACGGCCAGGACCTCACCGCGCTGAACGACACCGAACTGCGCCGCGTGCGCTCGCACAGCATCAGCATGGTCTTCCAGCACTTCGCGCTCTTCCCGCACCGCAGCGTGCTGGAGAACGCGGCCTACGGCCTCGAGGTGCAGGGCGTCGCCCGTGCCGAGCGTGAGCGCCGGGCCGGCGAGGCACTGGAGATGACCGGACTCGGCGGCTGGGAGAAGTCCTGGCCCGACGAGCTGTCCGGCGGTATGCAGCAGCGGGTGGGCCTGGCCCGCGCGCTGGCCACCGAAGCCCCCGTCCTGCTGATGGACGAGGCGTTCAGCGCGCTGGACCCGCTGATCCGCCGCGAGATGCAGCAGCAGCTGGTCGACCTGCAGAAGACCCTGCACAAGACCATCGTCTTCATCACGCACGACCCCCACGAGGCGGTGCGCCTCGGGGACCGGATCGCGGTGATGCGCGACGGCCGGATCGTCCAGAACGGCACCGTCGAGGAACTGCTGCTGCAGCCCGCCGACGCCTACGTCGCCTCCTTCATGGAGGACGTGGACCGCGGCCGGGCGCTGGCAGGCGTGAGCACCGGCTCCTCCGGCACCCCGGGCAGCACCTTCGGAAAGGAGTCGGCCGATGCCTAGACTCCAGCTCGGCGACTGGATCGACAGCGCCGTCACCTATCTCCGTGACCACTTCGCCTGGCTCTTCGACATCATCACCAACGTCGTGTCCGGTATGTACGACGGCCTGGACGCCGTGCTCGGCGCGCCGGCACCCCTGCTGCTCGCCGGGATCTTCGCGGTCGTCGCCCTGTGGCTGCGCGGGCCGACCGCGGCCGTGCTCACCTTCGCCGGCTTCGCGCTCATCGACTCGATCGAGCAGTGGGACCAGGCGATGGCAACCCTGTCGCTGGTGCTGGTCGCCACGGCGATCACCATCGTGCTCGCGATACCGCTCGGCATCTGGGCGGCCCGCAACCGCACCGTCAGCACGGTGCTGCGGCCGGTACTGGACTTCATGCAGACGATGCCCGCCTTCGTCTATCTGATCCCGGGCATCTTCTTCTTCGGCGTCGGCCAGGTGCCCGGCGTCATCTCCTGCATCGTCTTCGCGATCCCGCCGGGCGTCCGGATGACCGAACTGGGCATCCGGCAGGTCGACGGCGAGCTCATCGAGGCCGCCGAGGCGTTCGGCACCACCTCGCGCAACATCCTGCTGCGGGTGCAGCTGCCGCTCGCGCTGCCGACCATCATGGCCGGCATCAACCAGGTCATCATGCTGGGCCTGTCCATGGTCGTGATCGCGGGCATGGTCGGCGGCGGAGGCCTGGGCGCATCGGTCTTCACCGCGATCAGCCAGGTCAACATCGGGCTGGGCTTCGAGGGCGGCATCTCCGTCGTCATCCTGGCCATGTACCTGGACCGGATGACCTCCTCGCTCGGCAGCCGGGTCTCACCGCTCGGCCGCCGCGCCACCGCGGCCCTGACGTCGCTGCGCGGCGCCAGTATCTGGAACTACCGGCCGCAGACCAGCATCGCGGTCGTCGGTGTGGTCGTCCTCGCCCTCGTCGCGGGCGGCATGAACATCTTCGGCGGCTCGGCGGACACGAACACCGCCGTCGCGGGCAAGAACGTCGGCAACGGCCGCGCGGTGAACATCGGCTACATCCCCTGGGACGAGGGCATCGCGTCCAGCTTCCTGTGGAAGGAAGCGCTGGAGGAGCGCGGCTACCGGCCCAAGCTCTCGCAGTACGACGTCGGTCCGCTCTACACCGGGCTGTCCGCCGGGAAGGTGGACTTCCAGACCGACGCCTGGCTGCCGACCACCCACCAGTCGTACTGGGACAAGTACAAGGACAGCCTGGACGACCTGGGCTCCTGGTACGGCCCGACCTCCCTCGAACTCTCCGTCCCCTCCTACGTCAAGGGCGTCGACTCGCTGGCCGACCTCAAGGGGCAGGGCGGCAAGTTCAAGGGCCGGATCATCGGCATCGAGCCGGGCGCCGGCATGATGAAGGCGCTCAACGACAAGGTCCTCAAGCAGTACGGCCTGGAGGGCGAGTACCAGGTCACCACCGGCAGCACCGCGAGCATGCTCGCCCAGCTCGACCGGTCGCTGAAGGCCAAGGAGCCCGTCGTCGTCACCCTGTGGTCGCCGCACTGGGCCTACAGCAAGTACGACCTGAAGAAGCTCAAGGACCCGAAGGGCGCCTGGGGCGCCGGTGACGGACTGCACACCCTGACCCACAAGGGCTTCGCGGCCAAGGAACCGCAGATCGCCCAGTGGCTCAAGGACTTCAAGCTCACCGAGCCGCAGCTCAGCAGCCTGGAGGCGGCCATCCAGGACGCCGGACAGAACCACGAGCAGGACGGCGTGCGCGCCTGGCTCAAGAAGAACCCCGGCCTGATCGACAAGATCGCGCCGGTGAAGAAGCCGGCTGCGGCCGCCAAGGGCTGACCGGCTGCCCGGCCGCGCGACCTGACGGCGCGCGCCGGGCCCGACCACGCGCCGTACGGTAGGCCGGTGACTCATCGTCCTGCCGTACGGCGCGTGGTTTCGCTCGTCCCCTCCCTGACCGAGGCGGTGGCGGCGACCGCCCCCGGGCTGCTGGTCGGCTCGACCGACTGGTGCAGCCACCCGACCGGTCTCGGGGTGACCCGGATCGGCGGGACCAAGAACCCGGACCTCGCCCGGATCGCCGCCCTCGCACCCGACCTCGTGATCGCCAACGAGGAGGAGAACCGCGCACCGGACCTCGACGGGCTGCGGGCCGCCGGGCTGCCGGTCCTGGTCACCGAGATCCGCGACCTCGACCAGGCCTTCGCCGAGCTCCACCGGGTGCTGGTCGACGGCTGCGGTCTGGAACGTCCCGGCTGGCTCGACGAGGCGGAAGCGGCCTGGGGCGCGCTGCCCGTCCCCGCGCGGCGGCTGCGGGCGGTCGTCCCGATCTGGCGGCGGCCCTGGATGGTGCTCGGCCGTGACACCTTCGCGGGCGATCTGCTCGCCCGGCTGGGCGTGGACAACGTGTACGCGGCGCACGCCGACCGCTATCCGCCGATCCCCGTCGAGGAGCTGCGCGCCGCCGGCGCCGATCTGGTGGTGCTGCCCGACGAGCCGTACGCCTTCACCGCCGACGACGGCCCGGAGGCCTTCCCCGGCCTGCCCGCCGCCCTCGTCGGCGGCCGTCACCTCACCTGGTACGGCCCCTCGCTCACGGCCGCGCCCGCCGCGATCAGCGCGGCGCTGCGAGCAGCGACCCGCTGAGCAGCCCGCGCACCGTCCGCGTCCCCGCCACCGCCCAGGCCGCCACGAGGAGGGCGTACAGCCCGGCCGCGAGCCATGTGAAGGCGTCGAGGCCGGTGTGCCGGGCCAGCCCCGCGGCGCCCGTGACACAGGTGCCGACGGGGAAGGTGAAGGCCCACCACGTCATCGCGAACGGCATCCCGCGCCGCGCCGCCCGCACCACCAGCGCCGCGGCCAGCGCCAGCCACAGCAGGGCGAAGCCCATCACCGGCACCCCGTACAGCACGGCGAACGCGCTCATGGCCGCCGCGTACGGTGCCTGGACGACGCCCGGTGCGGTGTCGGCGAGCTGGTTGACGGCCGTCGTGGACTGGCCGAGCGGGCCGAGGACCAGGAAGAGCGTCGGGGTCAGCGCGAGCGGCAGCGGCCCGTGCTGCACGAGCCGGCCCCAGATCAGCGGCAGCATCACCAGGGTGCCCAGCAGGCTCAGCCCGAACATCGCGTAGCAGCCCAGCAGCATCGCCTCCTGCCACTGGCCGGCCGGCAGATGGGGGATCAGCGCCGGGCCGAGCGCGGCCGACACCATCGGCGCGACCACCGGCAGCAGCCAGACGGGAGAGGCGCTGCCCGGCTCGACGCGGTGCCGGGTGATCATCAGATACGGGATCGCCGCCGCGATCAGCAGCCCGCTGACGGTGCCCGCCGTCCAGAGCACGGAATCCGCGGCGATCGCGGCGGTCCGCCCGATCACGGGGGAGCCCAGGCTCAGCGTGCCGGCCCCCACCGCGAGCAGTGCCATCGGCAGACACCCGTAGAACGGGGCGACGGCCGGGTCCAGCAGATGCCGGCGGGCCTGGTCGCCGTGCCGGAGCCAGTGCCCGGCGCGGGCGGTGAGCAGCGCGGCCAGCAGCACGGCGGAGAACGCCCAGACGACGGTGCAGGCGGTGTGCAGACCGGGGACGCGCACCGGCAGCGCGGCGCCCGCGTTGGCGACGATGGCGGTGCCCATCACGGTGGCGTACCAGTTGGGTCCGAGGTGACGCAGGGCGCCGGAGCGGATCTCCAGATCGTGGAGAGCGCGGGCCCGTACAGGGGCGAGGGTGGTTGCCATGGTCTTCACACTCGCCGCCCGGCGGCCCGGCCGGAAGGCGGCGCAGGTCTATGGGGGCATAACCTGGGCTTATGAGTTCAGACAGCGCCACCGGTGACCGCGTCCCCCGGGCGGGCCTGGGCCACCGGGTGCCCGACCTCGGCGCGATGGAGCTGCTGCTCGCCGTCGCCCGGCTCGGCAGCCTCGGCCGGGCCGCCCGTGAGCTGGGCATCAGCCAGCCGGCCGCGAGCAGCCGGGTGCGGGCCGTGGAACGGCAGCTGGGCGTCGCGCTGGTGAACCGCTCGCCCACCGGGTCCACCCTCACCGACGCGGGCGCGCTGGTCACCGAATGGGCGCGCCGGGTCGTGGAGTCGGCGGAGGCGTTCGACGCCGGAGCACGGGCGCTGCGCACCCGCCGTGACTCGCGGCTGCGGGTCGCGGCGAGCATGACCATCGCCGAGTACCTGCTGCCGGGGTGGCTCATCGTGCTGCACGGCCGGCATCCCGACACCGCCGTGTCGCTGTTCGCCGGGAACTCGGCGGACGTCGCGGAACGGGTCATCGGCGGCGGCGCCGACCTCGGATTCGTCGAGGGGACGGATGTGCCGAACGGTCTGGACGCGGCGGTCATCGCGCACGACCGGCTGGTCGTCGTGGTGGCGCCGTCGCACCGCTGGGCGCGACGGCGCAAGCCGCTGTCCGCGGCCGAGCTCTCCGCCACCGCCTTCATCCTGCGCGAGCAGGGCTCGGGCACCCGCCAGGTGCTGGACACCGCCCTCGCAGGACACGGCGGCCTCGCCGTACCGCTGCTCGAACTCGCCTCGACCACCGCGCTCAAGGGCGCCACCCTGAGCGGCGCGGGCCCGGCCGTGCTCAGCGAGCTGGCGGTGGCCGACGAACTGGCCGCCCGCCGGCTCGTCGAGGTCCCGGTGGAGGGCATCGCGCTGGAACGCGTCCTGCGCGCCGTCTGGCCCACCGGCCACCGCCCGACGGGACCGGCCCGCGACCTGCTGTCACTCACCCGCCGGCCGGCGTGACGGGACATACAGCGGGACATACAGCGGGACGAACGGCGGACGGGCGACGGAGGTGCGGCGGACGTGCGGCGGACCTGCGGCGCAGCGCCCGGCCCACCGCCATGCCGGTCATGTGACCTGCCTGTAACCGCCGTACTTACGGGATTCTCATGCTGTGGCCTTAGGGTGACGGCCGTGACCATGACGACCCCGCCCGGCTGGTATCCAGAGCCCGGGCACACAGGCAACGGCCCGGCCCTGGAACGGTGGTGGGACGGCGCCGCGTGGAGCGAGTACACGCGGACCGCCCAGGCCCCGGCCGACCAGGCCGCGGCCCCCGGCATCCCGTCCTACGCCGCCTATCCCGGTGGCAGCGTGCCGGACCGGCCGGCCCGCAGGGGAGGCGTGATCGCGATCGGCGTCATCGCCGTCCTCGTCCTCGTCGGCGGTGTGGTCGGCGGCGTCGTCATGCTGAAGGACAGCGGCGGTGACAAGGGCTCGGACCACGCGGCCCCGTCCACCAGCGCGCCGAGCACCCCGGGCGACGGGCCGAGCGGTTCGGACGGACCGTCGCAGGGCCCCGACCAGACGCCCCAGACCAGTGGTGTCGTCGTGGACGCCCTGGACAAGATCAGCCTGCCGATCCTGCCCGGCTGGCAGGGCAAGGCCGGCGCCGGCGGCGCCGGCCTGACCATCGGCGGCTACCCGTGCGTCTCCGACCCGGCCAAGAACTGCGTCCGCGGCGGAGTGTTCTCCGCGCCGGCCGTGGCGTTCAAGCTCAAGAGCACGACGCCCGAGGCCGCCGCCAAGGAGGACATCCCGGTCAACGCGGAGCAGTCCTACGAGGGCGGGCTCACCTCCCACAAGGAGCTGCTGTCGCAGCCGGTCACCGTCGCCGGGCAGCAGGGGTACCTGGTGCGCTGGCAGGTCGTGACGAAGGTCGGCGACGACGGCTACGTCCAGTCGCTGGTCTTCCCGTCACCGGCCAGTCCGCAGCAGCTCGTCGTGGTCCGCTACGGCTTCGACATCAACGCGAAGGCCCCCGGGCCCGAGGCCATGGACCGGATCACCAAGGGCATCAAGGCCGCCAGTGGTTCCGGCGGCACGGGCGGCACCGGCGTCTGACCGCGCGCCCGCCGGCCGCCGCGAGCGGGGCCGGCGGGGCAGGGACGTTCACAGGAACGTCTTGCCCTCGCCCCGGTAGGTCGGCACCGTCGCGGTGATCCGGTCGCCCTCCACGAGCTGCAGCTCGGCGAAGCGCTCGCACAGCTCCCCGGCCTTGGCGTGCCGGAACCACACCTTGTCGCCGATCAGCAGATCGTCCGCGGGCGATCCGAGCAGCGGCGTCTGCACCTCGCCGGGACCCTCCTGGGGGTCGTAGCGCAGGCCCTGCGGAAGGTACGGCACGGGCAGCCGGTCGGGGCCCGCGGCGCCCGACGCCGGATAGCCGCCGCCCAGCACGGTCACGATGCCCACGCCGGGACGGCGCACCACCGGCTGCGCGAACAGCGCCGCCGGACGCCCCCGGAACGACGTGTAGTTGTCGAACAGCCGCGGCACGAACAGCCCGGAGCCGGCCGCGATCTCGGTGACCGCGTCCTCCGCCGCCGTGTGCTGCACACTGCCGGTCCCGCCACCGTTGACGAACTCCAGCTCGGGGGCGACGGCGCGCACCGCCCGCACCACCTCGGCCCGCCGGACCGCCAGTTCCTTGCGCGCGGCGGCCTGCATCAGCCGGATCACCCGCGAGCGCACCGGCCGGCCCGCCAGCGAGTCGCCGACCCCGGCCACATGGCCCTCGTACGCCATGATCCCGGCCAGCCGGAATCCGGGCCGGCGGGCGATCGCCCGCGCCAGGTCGGCCAGTTGGCCGGGCTCCCGCAGCGGGGACCGCAGCGCGCCGATCCGTACCCGGCCGCCCAGCATCCGCAGCGACGTGTCGAGTTCCAGGCAGACCCTGATCCGCTCCGAGCCGCCGCGGCGGGCCGCGTCGATCAGGTCCAGCTGGTTGATGTCGTCGACCATCACCGTCACGGCGGCGGCCAGTTTGGGATCCCCGGCCAGCTCCGCGAAGCCGTCGCGGTCCGCGGACGGGTACGCCAGCAGCACGTCGTCGAAGCCCGCCCGCGCCAGCCACAGCGACTCGTCCAGGGTGAACGACATGATGCCCGCGAACCCGTCACGGGCCAGCACGCGTTCCAGCAGCGCCCGGCACCGCACCGACTTGGACGCCACCCGGATCGGCTTCCCGCCGGCCCGGCGGGTCAGATCGGCGGCGTTGGCGTCGAACGCCTCCAGGTCGACGATGGCGACCGGGGCGTCGAGATGGGCGGTGGCCCGGTCGTACCGGACGCGGTCGGCTGCGGGATCAGACATGCGCGCAGCTTGCCAGACGGTGACTACCGAACGGTAGGGGTCGGGGGCCACGGGCAGGTCCCGGGCGGTGCGTTGCCGGGCGGGGGGCACTTCCGCGGCACTTCCGGGGCGGAACATCCCGGTACCGCCGGATCTGGCGGGGGCCGCCGCCGCACCCGCCCCGCAGGACCCCCCGCGACCTGCGCCGCCCCCGATCCACGGCACAGCCGGAGCCCGTAGAGTGGCGCCAGACCACGTAGGGACATTGCGAGGGGGCACGGGTGAGCACGGGGGTCGAGAACGGAGCGGGGCAGCCGTCCCCCCCGCAGCCGCCCGCGTTCCCCGCGCTGTACCCGACGACCCCGCCGCGGCCCGTGCACCGCCCGGCGGCCCGCGAGCAGATCGCCGCGCGCCGCCCGCAGGAGCGGCCGGCGGACCGGACGCCCGCACCGCCGACCGTGCCGCCGCCGCCCGCCGCACCACCGGCCGCCGCCTCACCGTTCCTGTCACGGCACCCGGAACCACCGCGCCCCGCCACTCCGCCGCAGCAGGCACGGACGCGGCCGGAAACCGAACCACCCGCCGTACCCGAGCCGTTCGCGGTCCCGGCACCGCCCGCCCGCCGTCCCCGTACGGCCGCCGGCCGGACCGCGTCGGCGCTCTGCCTCGTCCTGGGCCTCGGACTGTTCACCGGCGCCGCCACCGGAGCCCTGATCAACCACGACCCGGCCGCGGTGGGGACGACCCAGGGCGCCTACGCCCGCGCCGGCGACCTGTGGCACAGCGTTCCCGTCGACACCCTGCTGCCGCCCGTCGTGAGCCGGCCGGGCGCGGGACCCGGTGGCGCCGACCGGACCTACACGCGGATCGGTGTCGCCCCGGCCGCCGGCTGCGCGGGCGCCTTCGACCCGCTGCTGGCGAAGGTGCTGGCCCCGGTGGGCTGCGTGCAGGTGCTGCGCGCCACCTACGTCGACGCCACCTCCAGCCGCGTCACCACCGTCGGCCTGCTCGTCACCGGCGGCGACGCGGCCGGCATGAGCGCGCTGAACCACCGCTGGACCAGCGAACACCTCGGCTCCCGGCTGGATCTGATGCCGCATCCGGTCGCGTTCCCCGGCACCGCGGCGGCCTCCTTCGGCGACGCGCAGCGGGCCAGCTGGACGGTGAGCGTCTCTGCCACCCTCCCCGTCGTGGTCTACGCGGTGAGCGGTTTCGCGGACGGCCGTCCGGTTCCCGAACCGCAGCCGGCCGCCGTGGCCACCGCGCCCGGCGCCACCACCGCGCCGGCCCAGGCCGGCCTCGGCACCGACGTCCTCGTCCTTGCCGCCGACCTCGAAGCCCGGCTGCACCAGGCCGTCACGACCGACGCCACGTCCTCCCGGGGGGCATCGTGAGGAGATCGGCCGCCCTCGGGCGTACCGCCGCCGCCCTGCTGGGAGCCCTGCTCGCCGTGCTGCCGGCCGCGTCCGCCCGCGCCGACTCGGTCCGCGACGCGGAATGGACGCTGGACGCCCTGCACGCGCACGACGCCTGGCGCACGAGCCAGGGCGCCGGCGTCACCGTCGCCGTACTGGACACCGGCGTCGACGGCACCCACCCCGACCTGGCGGGACAGGTCCTGCCCGGCAACGACCTCATCGGTTTCGGATCCGGCCCCGGCGACAGCACGTGGGCCAAGCACGGCACCGGCATGGCCGCCATCATCGCGGGCCACGGCCATGGCCCCGGGTACTCGCAGGGCGTCCTCGGCATCGCGCCCCGGGCCAAGATCCTGCCGGTCCGGGTGATCCTGGAGGAGAAGGACCCCCGCCGCGACGAAGCCCGCGCGAGCAGGGGAAAGGCGGTTCCTGACGGGATCCGCTGGGCCGCCGACCACGGAGCCGGCGTCATCAACCTGTCGCTCGGCGACGACAGCGCGACCGCCGTGCCCACCGCGGACTACGACAACGCGATCCAGTACGCCCTCGGCAAGGGCGTGGTAGTCGTCGCGTCGGCGGGCAACGGCGGCGAGCAGGCGGACCGCTCCTCGTACCCGGCCGCCTACCCGGGGGTGATCGCGGTCGCGGCCGTGGACCGGGTCGGCGCGCACGCCTCGTTCTCCACCCGGCGCTGGTACGCCTCCGTCTCGGCGCCCGGTGTCGACGTCATCCTGGCCGACCCCAACCGCAAGTACTACGAAGGGTGGGGGACCAGCCCCGCCTCGGCGTACGTCTCCGGCGCGGTGGCCCTGATCCGCTCCGCCTACCCGAAGCTGAGCCCCGCGCAGATCAAGCAGCTCCTGGAGAGCACCACCCGTGAGCGGCCGGCCGGCGGCCGCAGCGACGCGGTCGGCACCGGTCTGATGGACCCGGCCGCGGCGCTCAAGGCGGCGGCGAAGCTCGAACCCCGGGCCGAGGCGCCGACCCCGGCCCCCTCGGCGCGGCGGTACTTCGGCGCCGGCCCGACGATCACGCTCTCGCCGGCCGCGGACGGCGGCGGTCTCGGCGACGGGGTGGCGGTCACCTGCGCACTGCTGGGCGGGGTCCTGGTCGGCGCGGCGGCGCTGCTCTGGTTCCGCCCCCGCCTCGGCCGGTCACGGCGCCGGGCGACGCACGGAATCCCTACCTGAACACCTGAACACCTGAACGCCGGAACGTCCCTACTCGAACGCGCCCACCGCCGCCTGCGCGACGTCCTCTGCCAGCGCGATCCCCGCGGCCTGAGTGGTGTTTCCGCTGGTCAGGACCGCGACGAGATAGGTGCTCCGATCCGTGGCGACCTGGCCGATGCTGTTGATGTCCCACAGCCCGGTCGTGCTGCGCTGCAGCCAGCCGTTCTTGAGCGCGGTGTCGGACGTTGGCACCGCCGCGGCCGTGACGCCCCAGTCCTGACCGTCGGATATCCGCCCCATCAGCCCCTGCAGATACGTGCGCGAGGTGGCGTCCAGCGGTGAGTCGGCACCGAACACCGCCCGCAGCAGCCGCAGCTGGTCGGCGGCCGTGGTTCTGGTGAGCCCCCACAGATCGCCGTCGCCGCCCTCGGTCCCGGTCAGCCCGAGGCGTTCGTTGGCCGCGGCGAGGCCGTCCGCGCGGCCGACGGAGTGCCAGAGCGCGGTCGCGGCGTCGTTGTCGCTCTGCTCGATCATGACGGTGGCGTTCGCCGTCTCCTGGGCGGTGAGACCGCGCCCGGCGTCCTGCGCCGTCAGCAGCAGCGCCGCCAGGATGTCGACCTTGACGATGCTCGCCGTGTCGTACGTCCCGTCCCCGTACACCGCCTGCGCGCCGGACGCGGTGTCCAGCACGGCGACGGAGAAGTCGGCGTCGGTCGAGTCGGCCACGGTGCCGAGCGCTTCGCTCAGCTCCTGGTCCCGGTCCGCCGCGGATGCCTCGGTCGGCACGCTCTCCCCACCCTCCCCGGCCGGCTGCGCCGCACCGGAGGAGGCGGCCGGACGCACCTCTGCCTCGGCCGGCGGCCGCGCCATCGCGTGGACGCCCGCCAGCACCCCGCCGCCCGCCAGTACGACGGCCGCGATGGTCGCGATGATGACGGTGCGGCCGGTATGACGGGTCCGGTGCCGGTTGTGACGTCGCATTCCCGCAAGCATGGGAATCGAACCTGCGTGCACGCTGAGACACGGATGAACAAGCCGTGAGAAAACGGGCGGTACGAGCCCGTCGACGGCTGCCGGCCGGGGCCGGATACGCTGCCCAGCGTGTCACTCAAGAATATCCCCGACCCTGGCTTCGCCGACGACGACGGTTCGGCCGACGCGGCGCTGGCCACCGCACTCGCCGCCTACGCCGACGACAGCCGGACCGAGCCCGGTGTACTCGCCGCGCTGCCCGGCGCCCGTCTGCTGGTCCCCGTGGTGGCCGTACTGGGCGAGGTGGAGACCGGCCCCGACGGTCTGCGCCGCGAGAAGACCAGCGACATGGCGGTACCCACGATCCAGGCCGCCGACGGCCGGCGGGCGCTGCCCGCCTTCACCTCCGTGGAATCCCTCGCCCGCTGGCGGACCGACGCCCGGCCGGTCGCCGTCCCGCTGCACCAGGCGCTCCAGGCCCTCGCGCACGAGAAGGCCGACACCCTGCTGATCGACATGGCGGGCCCGGCCCCGTACGCCCTCACCGGCCCGGCGCTGCGCGCCGTCGCCCTGGGACGCGAGCACGTGGACCCGCTCGGCGATCCTGCGGTGCTCGGCGCGCTGCGCGCGGCCGTCGCCGCCGAACCGGGGGTACTGCGCGCGTATCTGTCCCCGGCCGGCACCTCGGACGGCACCCTCGGCCTGGTCCTCGCCCCGGACGCGGCGGTGGCCGAGGTGGCCCGGCGGATCGCCACCGCCCTGTCGGCAGACGAGGTGCTGCGGTCCCGGCTGGTCCGCGGACTCGACCTCGCACTGCTGGGGCCGGATGCCGAGGTGTCGGGCGAGCCGCTGTTCACGCGCTGAGCGGACCGGTCCGGCCGACGGCCGGGCGACATCCGGTAGGGCCCCACCGTCTGCCGAAGTGTGCGATGCGGTCCTGGGACCGAGAATGCGAGAGCAGACCGACAGTGCACGCATACGGGCAGTAATCGATGCCAGGAGGCCCCATGGACAAGCGGACAGTGACCTGTGAATTCCTGGGCACGCTGCTGCTGGTCTTCTTCGCCGTCGGATCCGCGGTACTGGCGGGTGAGTACATCGGCACCCTCGGCATCGCGCTCGCCTTCGGCTTCACACTGCTGGCGCTGGCCTACGCGCTCGGCCCGATCTCCGGCTGCCATGTGAACCCGGCCGTCACCCTCGGCATGCTGGTCGCCGGGCGCATCAGCGTCCGGACGGCCGTCGAGTACTGGGTCGCCCAGCTGCTGGGCGGCATCGCGGGCGCCGCGCTGCTCTTCCTGGTGGCCAAGCAGGTGCCGGGACTGAAGACCAGCGGGGCGTTCGGCACCAACGGCTACGGCAGCCGGTCCGCGGTCGGCATCAACATCGGCGGCGCGTTCGTCGTCGAGGTGGTGCTGACGTTCCTGCTGGTGTTCGTGGTGCTCTCCGTCACGCACAAGGTGGCGGTGTTCGGCTTCGACGGCCTGCCGATCGGCCTGGCGCTGGCCGCGATCCACCTGGTCGGCATCCCGCTGACCGGGACCTCGGTGAACCCGGCGCGCAGCCTCGGCCCCGCCCTGTTCGCGGGCGGAGCCGCGCTGTCGCAGCTGTGGCTGTTCCTCGTGGCGCCGCTGATCGGCGGCGCGCTGGCGGCGCTGGTGCACCATGTGACCCACCCGCCGACGGCCGCGCGGCACGGCGGCCTCCGGGTGGACGACCACGCCGACCACGCTGACCACGCCGACCAGGCCGCCCGGGATGCCGGGGACGCCGGGACGGAACGGCCGGAGACGGCCTGACGCGACCCGGGGCGGCGCGCCCGGCGGTCCCGTCGGCCCGGCTTCAGCTCAGCTGTAGACGGGACCGGTGAGCTTCTCGCCGGGTCCGTGGCCGGGCTCGTCCGGTACCAGCGAGGCCTCGCGGAAGGCCAGCTGCAGCGACTTCAGACCGTCCTTGAGCGGGGCGGCGTGGTAGGTGCTGATCTCCGGCGCCCCGGCGGTGACCAGGCCGGCGAGCGCGATGATCAGCTTCCGGGCCTCGTCCAGGTCCTTGTGCTCCGGGCCCTCCTCGGCGAGGCCCAGGTTGACGGCCGCCGCGCTCATCAGGTGGACCGCCACCGTCGTGATGACCTCGACCGCGGGAACGTCCGCGATGTCGCGGGTCATCGCGTCGAAGTCAGGGGTCTCGTTCTCGTCGCTCATGGCCCTCACGATAGGCGACCGCGCGACAGGCCCATGCCGACGGGTACGATCCCGCCGATTACGGGCTTCCGCAGGTCACTGGTATGCTTGCAAATCGACCGGTCGGACACACCTGTGCCCGGCCCACAAGTGGAGGCTCCGATCTCCCACCCGACCGACCGAGAGGTTGGCGGGTCCGGTCTGGCAGCGTTCTTCGGTGGATGGTTCTCCCGGATGCCGAACGCGCTGCCTGTTGCGCCCCGCGGTGTTCCGTGGCGGTGCTCCCGGTTTTGAGGAGCCCTGCCTGTGACCTGTTCGGGGCGTTTTTTACGTTCTGAGTACAGGGGTCGGACGACACAGACGTTACGTGGCTGTCCGCCAGGCGGCCGCGTGGTGCAACCGAGGAGGCCCCATCAGCGCCGAGCCCCGCATCGTCGAGCCTCGCATCAACGACCGCATTCGCGTCCCCGAGGTGCGACTCGTCGGTCCCAGTGGTGAGCAGGTCGGCATCGTGCCGCTTGCCAAGGCCCTGGAGCTTGCGCAGGAATACGACCTCGACCTGGTCGAGGTCGCAGCGACCGCACGTCCGCCCGTGTGCAAGCTCATGGACTACGGGAAGTTCAAGTACGAATCGGCCATGAAGGCCCGTGAGGCGCGCAAGAACCAGGCGCACACGGTCATCAAGGAGATGAAACTCCGGCCGAAGATCGACCCGCACGACTACGACACCAAGAAGGGCCACGTCGTCCGCTTCCTGAAGCAGGGCGACAAGGTCAAGATCACGATCATGTTCCGTGGTCGCGAGCAGTCCCGCCCCGAGCTGGGCTTCCGGCTGCTGCAGCGACTGGCGTCCGACGTGGAGGAGCTCGGCTTCATCGAGTCGAATCCGAAGCAGGACGGCCGAAACATGATCATGGTTCTCGGTCCTCACAAGAAGAAGACCGAAGCGATGGCCGAAGCCCGCGAGGCAGCGGCTGTTCGCAAGGCCGAGCGTCAGGGTTACGGCTCCGACGACGAGTCCGACGAGCACGACGAGTCCATCGACGGCACCGTCGAGAACTCCGAGGGTTCCGAGGAGTCCGCCGAGGCGCCGGTCGTCGAAGCGACCGAGGAATCGGCCGAGAAGCCTGCCGACAAGCCGGTCGAGGACAACTGAGACCGCGTAAGGCCCCGGGGCACCGTTCCGGGATGGAAGACAGTACTGACGCTCTCCGTCCGCACCTGTGGCGGACGGGAGGGCCAGCGACGAGGAGACTACGGCGACATGCCGAAGAACAAGACGCACAGCGGTGCCAGCAAGCGCTTCAAGGTCACCGGCAGCGGCAAGATCATGCGTGAGCGCGCCGGCCGTCGTCACCTGCTCGAGCACAAGCCGTCGAGCAAGACGCGCCGCCTCGCCGGCACGGTCCAGCTCGCCAAGGCCGACACCAAGAAGATCAAGAAGCTTCTCGGTCTGTGACGGCCGCGCCCCATCGTCCGTGAGGACACCGAGGGGCGCGACGTCCAACCGGGATCCCATCGCTTTCGGGCCGCGTGAGTCCCCCCGCGGTCCCCTACAAGGAGTTATCAAGTGGCACGCGTCAAGAGGGCTGTAAACGCCCACAAGAAGCGCAGGGCAATCCTCGAAGCGGCGAAGGGTTACCGCGGTCAGCGTTCGCGCCTGTACCGCAAGGCCAAGGAGCAGGTCACCCATTCCCTGGTCTACAACTTCAACGACCGCAAGAAGCGCAAGGGCGACTTCCGTCGGCTGTGGATCCAGCGCATCAACGCCGCTGCCCGTCAGAACGACATGACGTACAACCGCCTCATCCAGGGTCTGAACGCCGCCAACATCGAGGTGGACCGCAAGATCCTCGCCGAGCTGGCCGTCAACGACCCCAACGCCTTCGCCGCGCTGGTCGAGGTTGCCAAGAAGGCGCTGCCGACGGACGTCAACGCGCCCAAGGCCGCCTGAGAACGACGCGACGGGGTGCTGCCGGGGTCGCCCCGAGTGACCCCCACGGCAGTCCCCGGACCCGCAGGCTGAGCCTGCGGGTCCGTGTGCTGTCCCGGCGCCCAGGGCCTACGTCATCTCCCGGATCCACCCCAGAAGCGAGCACTCCCCATGGCGAGCCCCGAGCCCGAGCTGACCTCCTTGCGATCCCCGCGTGTCACCGCGGCCCACCGCCTGGCCAAGCGCAGCTTCCGCGGCAAGGAGCGACGGTTCATCGCGGAGGGCCCGCAGGCGGTCAGGGAGGCCATCAGCCACCCCGGTGGCGCCGCCGGGCGCACGCTCATCGAGCTGTACGCGACCCCCGAGGCCGCCGAGCGGCACGCCGACATCGTCGCGGCCGCCCGCGCGATCGGGGCCCCGGTGCTCACCGCCGCCGACGAGGTCGTCGCCGAGATCTCCGACACCGTCACCCCGCAGGGCATCGTCGGCATCTGCCGCTTCCTGGACTCCCCATTCGATGACATTCTGCGATCCGCTCCCCAACTCGTCGCGGTCCTCGCGCACGTCCGGGACCCCGGCAACGCCGGAACCGTGCTGCGCTGCGCGGACGCTGCCGGGGCCGACGCGGTGATCCTCACCGACGCCTCCGTCGACCTGTACAACCCCAAGTGCGTGCGCGCCTCGGTCGGCAGTCTCTTCCATCTGCCCGTCGCCGTCGGCGTACCCGTCGAGAAGGCCGTCGCCGGTCTGCGCGCGGCCGGAGTGCGGCTGGTCGCCGCCGACGGAGCCGGCGTACGGGACCTGGACGCCGAACTCGACGAGGGCACCATGGGCGGCCCCACCGGCTGGATCTTCGGCAACGAGGCCTGGGGACTGCCGGAGGAGACCCGCGCACTCGCGGACGAGGTGGTGCGCGTCCCGATCCACGGCAAGGCCGAAAGTCTCAACCTCGCCACGGCCGCCGCCGTGTGCCTCTATGCCTCCGCCCGGGCGCAGCGTGCGCCCGGAGGGTGCCGCTCCGTCACATCCAGCTAGTAGGGTTGCGGCCCGGGGGCCCTGAGAAGGGGGGTGCGGAGATGGACGTCGCGGCTACCGAGAGCACCACGCCTGCCACGCTCGCGAGCTGGGCGGCGGGCATGGGCGAGTACGGACTCACACCGGACGACCTTCCCGACGGACTCGTCGTCGCGGACGAGGACGGCCGGGTCATCTGCTTCAACTCCGCCGCCGCCCGGATCACCGCGCTGCACCCGGCCGACGTGCTGGGCGCGCCCATCGAGCGGGCGCTGCCGCTGGAGGACCTCGAAGGCCGCCGCTGGTGGTCGCTGACCGACCCGTACCAGGGGCTCGCGATCCGGGTGGGCCAGCCGGAACGGAATCTGCTGCTGCCCGGCGGCCGCGAGGTGCTGGTCTCCGCGCGCTATGTGCGCACCCACCCGACCGGCCCGGTCCGCCGGCTCGTCGTCGCCCTGCGCGGCACCGAGGCGCGGCGCCGTACCGAGCGCAGTCACGCCGAGCTGATCGCCACCGTCGCGCACGAGCTGCGCTCGCCCCTCACCTCGGTCAAGGGCTTCACCGCGACGCTGCTGGCCAAGTGGGAGCGGTTCACCGACGACCAGAAGAAACTGATGCTGGAGACCGTCGACCAGGACGCCAACCGCGTCACCCGGCTGATCGCCGAGCTGCTCGACATCTCCCGGATCGACTCCGGCCGCCTGGAGGTGCGCCGCCAGCCGGTCGACATCGCCGCGATGGTCAACCGGCATGTGGACTCGCATGTGGCCGCCGGGCAGTCCAGGGACCGCTTCCGGGTCGAGGTCACCCAGCCGCTGCCCGCCCTGTGGGCCGATCCCGACAAGATCGACCAGATCCTCGGCAACCTGCTGGAAAATGCGGTGCGGCACGGCGAGGGACAGGTCACCATCGAGGTGGCGCCCTCGGTTCTGGGCACCCCGGACAAGGAACGCGCGGAAGGTACGGCACTGACGGTGAGCGACGAGGGCCCCGGCATCCCCGAGGAGTCGATGAGCCGCGTCTTCACCCGCTTCTGGCGGGGGAGCAAGCGCGGCGGCACCGGCCTGGGCCTGTACATCGTCAAGGGCATCGTCGAGGCGCACGGCGGGACGATCGCGGTCGGCCGGGCCCCCGGCGGCGGCGCCCAGTTCCGATTTATTCTGCCCGTCGGGGCGCCGGCGTTCATGGCCTGAGCCATGACCCCGCTCGGTCCGACGGGCGTGACCGGCTCATCAGCGCGGCCCCAGTAGACTCGGACCCTTGGCTTGTGTCCGGTCGGGCAGGCCGCTCACAGCACCCAATTCGGAACGGGAAGAGATGTCGGCACCGAACAAGTCGTACGACCCTGTTGAGGTCGAGGCACTGAAACCCGAAGAGATCGAGCGCATGCGGGACGAGGCGCTCGCCGCCATCGCCGCGGCCGCCGGCCTCGACGAGCTGCGCGAGGTCAAGGTGGCACACACCGGTGACCGGTCGCCGCTCGCGCTCGCGAACCGTGAGATCGGGGCCCTGCCGCCGCACGCGAAGGCGGAGGCCGGCAAGCGCGTCGGCCAGGCCCGCGGCGGGGTGAACAAGGCGCTGGCCGCCCGCCAGGCCGAGCTGGAGGCCGAGCGCGACGCCCGGGTGCTCGTCGAGGAGGCAGTGGACGTCACGCTGCCCTACGACCGGGTCCCGGCCGGTGCCCGGCACCCGCTCACCACGCTCTCGGACCGCATCGAGGACGTCTTCGTGGCCATGGGCTACGAGGTCGCCGAAGGCCCCGAGATCGAGGCCGAGTGGTTCAACTTCGACGCCCTGAACTTCCCGCCGGACCACCCGGCCCGCGAGATGCAGGACACCTTCTTCGTCCAGCCGCTGGCCGGCGGCTCCGCCGCGGACGCCGCGGAGTCGGGCGTCGTGCTGCGCACCCACACCTCCCCGGTACAGATCCGTTCGATGATCGACCGCGAGCCGCCGGTCTACGTCATCTGCCCGGGCCGGGTCTACCGGACCGACGAGCTGGACGCCACGCACACCCCGGTCTTCGCCCAGGTCGAGCTGCTCGCCATCGACGAGGGTCTGACCATGGCCGACCTCAAGGGCACGCTGGACCACATGGTCCGCGCGCTGTTCGGCGGCGACCTCACCACCCGGCTGCGGCCCGCGTACTTCCCGTTCACCGAGCCGTCCGCCGAGATGGACATGCAGTGCTTCGCGTGCCGCGGCGAGTCGGCCGTCGACCCGGACCGCCCCTGCCGGACCTGCTCCTCCGAGGGCTGGATCGAGCTGGGCGGCTGCGGCATGGTCAACCCGCGGGTGCTCACCGCGTGCGGCGTCGACCCCCGGAAGTACAGCGGGTTCGCCTTCGGCTTCGGCATCGAGCGGTTGCTGATGTTCCGTCACAACATCGCGGACATGCGAGACATCATCGAGGGTGACGTGCGTTTCACCCTTCCGTTCGGGATGGAGATCTGATGCGGATCCCGCTTTCTTGGCTGCGGGAGTACGTCGACCTGCCCGCCGGCGAAACCGGCCGTGACGTCCAGGCCAAGCTCATTTCCTCCGGCCTCGAGGTCGAGACCGTCGAGCAGCTCGGCGCTGGCCTCACCGGCCCGCTGGTGGTCGGCAAGGTCCTCACCATCGAGGAGCTGGAGGGCTTCAAGAAGCCGATCCGCTTCTGCACGGTCGACGTCGGCAGCGCCAACGGAACCGGTGAGCCGCAGGAGATCGTCTGCGGCGCCCGGAACTTCGCCGTCGGCGACAAGGTCGTCGTCGTGCTGCCCGGCGCGACGCTGCCCGGCGACTTCAAGATCGCCGCGCGCAAGACGTACGGCAGGACCTCGCACGGCATGATCTGCTCGGCCGCCGAGCTGGGCATGGGCGACGACCACGACGGCATCATCGTGCTCCCGCCGGAGCACGAGGCCGGCACCGACGCGATCGCGCTGCTGGAGCTCGTCGACGAGGTGCTCGACATCGCCGTCACCCCGGACCGGGGCTACTGCCTGTCGATGCGCGGTGTCGCCCGCGAGACCGCCATCGCCTACGGGATCTCGCTGAGCGACCCGGCGCTGCTCGACGTGCCGCCGCCGAACGCGTACGGCTACCCGGTCAAGGTGGGCGACCCGATCGGCTGCGACCGCTTCACCGCGCGCACCGTGGTCGGCCTGGACCCCGAGGCCCGCTCCCCGATCTGGCTGCAGCGCAGGCTGCAGAAGGCCGGCATGCGACCGATCAGCCTGGCCGTGGACGTCACGAATTACGTGATGCTGGAGCTCGGCCAGCCGCTGCACGCCTACGACCGGACCCGGGTCGACGGCCCGATCGGCGTCCGCCGCGCACAGCCCGGCGAGAAGCTCACCACGCTCGACGGCGCGAAGCGCGTGCTGGACGCCGAGGACCTGGTGATCACCGACAACAGCGGTGTGATCGGTCTGGCCGGCGTCATGGGCGGGGCCGACACCGAGATCGCGGACGCCGTCCGCGACGAGACGACGGGCGAGGTGCGCGGCACCACCGACGTCGTCATCGAGGCCGCGCACTTCGAGCCGGTCACCATCGCCCGCACCGCCCGCCGGCACAAGCTGTCCTCCGAGGCGTCCAAGCGCTTCGAGCGCGGCACCGACCCGCAGACCACCTCGGCCGCCGCACAGCGCACCGCTGACCTGCTGGTGCTGCTCGCGGGCGGCACCGCGGAGCCGGGCGTCACGGAGATCATCTCCCCGTCGGCACCGCGCACCATCTCCATCCCGGCCGACCACCCGGACCGCGTCGCGGGCACCGAGTACGGCCGCGAGACCGTGGTGCGCCGGCTGCAGCAGGTCGGCTGCGACGTCTACGGCTCCGACGAGCTCGTCGTCACCGTGCCGAGCTGGCGCCCGGACCTCACCGACCCGAACGACCTCGCGGAAGAGGTCATCCGGCTGGAGGGGTACGAGAACCTGCCGTCGACGCTGCCCAAGCTGCCGTCCGGCCGCGGTCTGACCGGATCGCAGCAGCTGCGCCGCCGGACCGGCCGGGCGCTGGCCGGAGCCGGCTACGTCGAGGTGCAGAACACGCCGTTCCTCGGCGAGGCCGCCTTCGACCAGCTCGGCCTGGAGGCGGACGACCCGCGCCGCCGCACCGTCAAGCTCGTCAACCCGCTCTCCGACGAGGAACCGGCGATGCGCACGACGCTGCTGCCGGGGCTGCTGGCCACGCTGCGCCGCAACATCGGACGGGGCTCGCACGACCTGGCCCTGTTCGAGACCGGTCTGGTCTTCCTGCCCACCGGCGCCGAGCCGGCGCCGCCGCGGCTGCCGGTCGACCGCCGGCCCACCGACGAGGAGATCGCGGCGCTGAACGCCGCGCTGCCCGAGCAGCCGCGCCGGGTCGCCGTCGCGCTGTCCGGCGCGCGCGAGCAGGCCGGCTGGTGGGGCAAGGGCACCGCCGCGAGCTGGGCGGACGCCATCGAGGCAGGCCGCACCGTCGCCCGCGAGGCCGGGGTCGAGCTGATCGTCCGCCAGGACCAGCACGCCCCGTTCCACCCGGGCCGCTGCGCGGCGCTGCTCGCCGTCGTGGACGGCGCGGAGCTCCTGGTCGGCCACGCCGGTGAACTGCACCCGCGGGTCGTCAAGGCGCTGCACCTGCCGGACCAGACCTCCGCGATGGAGCTCGACCTGGACCGCGTGGAGCGGGCGTCCGCCGGCCCGGTCCCGGCGCCCCGGGTGTCCACCTTCCCGGTGGCCACGCAGGACGTCGCCCTGATCACCGACGCGTCCGTGCCGGCCGCCGAGGTGGAGGCCGCCCTGCGCACCGGCGCCGGTGAACTGCTGGAATCGCTGCGGCTGTTCGACATCTACACCGGTGAGCAGGTCGGCGAGGGCAAGAAGTCCCTCGCCTACGCCCTGCGCTTCCGGGCCGCCGACCGCACCCTCACGGCCGAGGAGACGACCGCCGCCCGCGACGCCGCCGTCGCCGCGGCCACCGCGGCCACCGGCGCGGTGCTGCGCGGCGCGTGACAGCGGGCCTCCGGGCCTGACCGAACGCCGATGGGGCGCACCCGGATCTCCGGGTGCGCCCCATTCGTCGGTCCCGACCCGGTCAAGGGCCCGGTCGTACGGCTACCGTTCACGGGATTCGGGCCGGTCCAGGATGCGCAGCCAGCTGCCGTCCGGCTGCCGGCGCGCCACCTGGGCGCGGCCGCCGGTCCCGTCGGCGGACCGCGTCGCGGTCAGCGCCAGATCGCCGTTGACCAGGGTGGGCAGCGACTCCTCCAGCGTGAAGTGCGGTACCTGCCGCAGCAGTTGCTCGATGACGCCGCGGATCGCCTCCCGGCCGACGGTCTCGCTGCCGAGCGGGAATCCCAGCACGGCGTCGGGCTCGTAGAGCGCGGCGACTCCCTCGGCGTCGCCCGCGTTCGCCCGTTCCACGAACAGCCGGGCCAGGTCCTCCGGTTGTGCGGCGGCTTCTCGTGTGGTGGTCATGGTCGCTCCCTCTCTTCGTAGCGGTCGCTGGTCGATGCGTTTCCTCTCTCCCATGGTGCGACGCCATGGCCCAGAAGTCGAAGAGATGGATCGTATGAGCAGCAGAAGTATTGGTTATGGGTAAGCGCTTGTCCTCGTGCGGAGGTTTCTTCGCTCGATCGGGTGATTCTCCAGGGCTGGGCGTTGTGGGAGGTGCACGGATCGACAGAATCGGTCGCGACGCGGGGGTCCGATCCCTGTGGGGGGCGGTTCCGTCGCCGACCGCGCCAACGGCTGCGGGGAGTGTCGTCGAAGTAGCGTCGTCCGCCCGGAGGGCGGGGCCGTCGGGGTCTGGTGCGTGCGATCGCAAGGCGGAGGAGGGAGTCCATGCGGAGCATCGGCGACCGACGACAACGCCGCGAGCGTGCGTGCCAGACCCCGCCGCTGGGGGCACCTCCCAGCGGTAGCTGGGGGAGGGACTTCGACGACATGACCTAGGGGGAGCCGGCGGGATGATCCGTATCAGAGCAGTTCTCGGGGTGCCGTACGGCACCCCGGCCGTGCTGGTGTACGTGCTGCCCGGTGTCTGGATCGCGCTGGTGCTGGTGGTCGCGGCGGTTGCGCCCGACGGGGTGAGTCCGCTGCCGGCGCTGGCCGTGGCACCCGCCATCGCGTGCGTGGGCACCGGTCAGCGGCAGTGTGTGCTGGTCAGCGGTGTCATCGCGCTCGTGGCGCTGGTGGCGGGGCTGGTGGGCCAGGGCGCCCTTGAGGTGCGGGATCGGCTCGGCACCGGGGTGGCGGTGCTCGCCGTGGTGGCGCTGTGCTTCTGGATGGCCGGCCGCCGGGCGGGACTGGCCGCGGAGCTGGAGCGCACCCGGGAGATCGCCGTCGTCGCCCAGCGGGTGCTGCTGCGGCCGCTGCCGTCGCGGGTGAACGGCTATGCGGTGGCGGGCGAGTATCTCTCCGCGAGCCTGGGCGCCCGGGTGGGTGGCGACCTGTACGAGGTGCTGGCCACGCCGTACGGGCTGCGGGCGGTGCTCGGTGACGTCCGGGGCCACGGGCTGGCCGCGATCGACTCGGTCGCCGCGCTGCTCGGCAGCTTCCGGGAGGCCGCGTACGACGAGCCCGAGCTGGCCGGGGTGCTGTCCCGGCTGGACCGTTCGCTCCAGCGCCATCTGCGGCAGCGTTCGTGCGCGGAGCATCCGGCGGTGGCGGACACCGAGTCGCAGAACCCGGTCGCCGAGGAGTTCGTCACCCTGCTGTTGGTGCAGCTGAGCGACGACGGGAAGCTGGAGACGGTCAACTGCGGTCATCCGCAGCCCTTTGTGACCGGGCCCTACGCGACCGGCGAGCGACCGCGGCCGCTGGCGGTGGGGGAACCGCTGCCGCCGCTGGGCCTGTTGGACGACGGGGACCGGGCGGCGCCGGCCCACCACGGCGTGCTGCTGCCCGGCCAGGCCCTGCTGCTCTACACCGACGGGCTGCAGGACGCCCGCAACGCGTCCGGGACGTTCTTCCCGCTTCCCGAAGCGGTGGCGGCCGCGGCCGCCACCGCGCGGATCGGCGGCGCACTGGCCGCCGCACCCTTCGCCCGTGCACTGAGCGCCGCGGCCCTGCGGCACACCGGCGGCCGGCCGGCCGACGACATGGCCCTGCTCGTCCTGCTCCGCGAGGTGGCCCGGGTCCCGCTGCGGAACCGTTCCGCCGCACTGTCGGGAACACCGCGCCGCTGAGCCGCTCCGGGGGCGCGGACTGCGGTGGCGGGCGGTCCCTGTACGTCGTACTTTGCGGATATCTGTCGTATTTCGCAAGGACGCCAGGGACGCAAGGGAACGAGGTGGTCGCAGTGGCCGGTAAGTTCGAGGTCTACCAGGACAAGGCCGACAAGTGGAGGTTCCGCCTCAAGGCGGGCAATGGCGAGATCATCGCGGTGGGCGAGGCGTACGAGTCCAAGTCCGGCGCGATGAACGGAGTGGACTCCGTCAAGCGGAACGCCGGTGACGCCGCCGTGCAGGAAGTCGACGGCACGAAGAAGCAGTAGTCGGGGTCCGGCGCGGCGGGCAGGCACTCGGCACAGGCCCAGACGGGATGGTCGCCGCCCTCACGCGGGCGCAGCGTGCCGACCCGTGTCGTCCCGGCGCCGCTCGCCGCGCAGCGGAAGCATGTACCGGTCACGGTCGGCCTCCCAGAGATCGTCGTGGACCGCACCACCCGTCCTGCCGCGGTGTGCCTGGCAACGCAGGGCGGGCGGTGCGGGGTGGGCCGCCGCCAATGCACGAGGGGGAGTCGGCGACCCGGGGCACAGTCAATCCCGCCGCCAACTCCCGGGGGAGCGTGTGCGAACGGCATATGCGGGTGCTCCGCTCACACCCCGTGTGAACGGGGTGGTACTACGCTGCGCGCAGTGGGCGAAACCAGGGGGACCGGATGGAACCCAACACGCTGTTCGACGCCGTCCTCGACGAGGCGGGTGCCTCCCATGCGGGGCTGGCCGCCCGGATCAACGCACTCGGCCGGGCCCGGGGAATGCCGCTCCGCTACGACCGCACCGCGGTGACCCGCTGGATCAAGGGCCAGCGGCCCCGCGGCGAGGTGCCCGACCTGATCCGCGAGGTGCTCGGCGGCCTGGTGCAACGCCCGCTGACCCTCGGCGACATCGGGATGGACCGGGGAGCGGTGGCCCAGACGGCGGGTACCCCGCTGACCGGTTTCGTGGAACGCGCCACCGCGTTATGGCGCGCCGACGAACAGCAGCGTCCCCATGTGCGCACCGCGCCCGTACTGACCGGGCCCAAGGCGGTCATGCCGCTGTGGGAGTGGGAGAACCCGCCGGAGGACATGGACGTGTCGCGGACCGGGGTGCAGCGGGTGACCGGCGCGGACGTGGCCATGCTGCACGCCGCCCGCGCGCACTACGAGGAGCTGTACCGGGGAGCGGGCGGCGTGGCGACCCGGGACCGCGTCGTCGGCTTCCTCAACTCCCAGGCCGCGCCGCTGCTGCGCGGCCGCTACTCCGATCCGCTCGGCCGGCAGCTGCACCGCGCGGTCGGGGCGCTCGTCGGGATCGCCGGGATCTGCGCCTACGACACGGACGCGCACGGGCTCGCGCAGCGCTACTTCCACCAGTCGCTGCGGCTGGCCAAGGCGTCCGGGGACCGGGGGCTGGGCGCCTGTGTGGTGGGCATGCTCGTCTACCAGTCGCTCCATCTGCGCGACTACCGGCAGGCGGTGGCGTTCGCCGAGGCGGCACTGCGCACGGCGGGCCACAACGTCACCCCCGCGCTGGCCGCGGATCTGTACGCGATGCAGGCCAAGGCGTACGGGCGGCTCGGCGACCGGCCCAGCGCCCACCGCTGCGGCCGGCTCGCGGAGACCGCGGAGCAGCGGATCAGGACCGAGGACGAGCCCGCGGAGACCGCCTATGTCCAACCGGGTCTGGTGGACGTGCAGTTGGCGGAGGCGTTCCTGAGCCTCGGTGAGCTGCGGCCCGCCCTCGAACACGCCGTCCAGGCGGTGAGTTCCCCCTCGCACGCCCGTGGACGGGTGCACCGGCTGGCCGTGCTGACCCATGTGGAGCTGCGCCGGGGCGAGGCCGACCACGCCGCGACGCTGGCGGTCCGGATGGTGGAGCAGGGGCGGGGTATGGAATCGCAGCGTCTGCGCGACCGGTTCGCGGCGGTCCGCGGCCAGCTGGCCGCCTGCGACAGCGTGCTGGCGGTCCAGGCCGCCGGGCTCATCGACGAGCTGCTCCGCGTTCCGTTGTGACGCTCACGCGAGCTGCGATGTTGTCACCATCCGAAAGGAAGGTGGCGGAATCGTGCAATGGAAGAACCTTAGTGAGCGAACCGTGTACAGAAACCGCTGGATGCGCGTCAATCTCGCCGATGTCGAACTCCCCGACGGGCGTCATCTCAACCACTACCTGATCAGGCTGCGGCCGGTCGCGCTGGCCACCGCCGTCAACGAGGCGAACGAGGTGCTGCTGCTGTGGCGGCACCGGTTCATCACCGACAGCTGGGGCTGGGAGCTCGCGGCCGGGGTCGTCGAGGACGGCGAGGACATCGAGACGGCGGCGGCCAGGGAGATGCTGGAGGAGACCGGCTGGCGACCGGGGCGGCTGCAGCACCTGCTGACCGTCGAACCCTCCAACGGCCTGACCGACGCACGCCACTTCGTCTACTGGTCGGAGGAGGCGGAGTACGTCGGTCATCCGGAGGACGACTTCGAGTCGGACCGGCGGGAGTGGGTGCCGCTCAAGACCGTGCCGGACATGGTCGCGCGGGGTGAGGTCCCCGCGTCGAACATGGCCGCCGCGCTGCTGATGCTGCATCATCTGCGCCTGGGGTGATGCTCGCGGCCGAGCAGGCTGTTCAGGACGTGGAGTGCGGCCGCCCGCCGTGCGGGCCTGCGGGACCACACGGCGGGTGCGGCGGCGCCGATCAGCAGCAGGAGGGAGAGGGCGGCGACGGCGACCGCGGGCACCAGCGCACGGCGTCCGCCGACGACGATGGTGAGCGTGCTGAGAGGGAGGCTGAGGATCACGGGGGAGAGTGCTCTATGGGGATGGTCCGGTCTCATGTAAAAATAGTGAAGCACTTGAGAGACGTTTCGTCTACGAATTGGGACGGTGGGCATGGTGGTCGGTGAACGCCACGATCAGCTGTCCCGGTTGGTCCAGGAGGCGCAGACGGCCGGGGACTCGTACCAGGACCTCGCCGACCGGGCCATCGACCCGGTGACCGGCGCCACCGTCTCCAAGCCGTATCTGCACAAGCTCGCCCGCGGCCAGGTGGCCACCGCGCCCGGCCCCGTCCAGCTGCGCGCCATCGCCGCCGCGCTGCGCCGGCCGGCCGCCCTCGTCCAGCGGGCCGCCGCCGAGCAGTTCCTCGGCTGGGTCTCGGACGAGGTACAGGGCTACGACGACGACATGCGCGTCATCGTCACCTACGCGGAGGCCATGCCGCCCGCGGAGCGCCGACGGCTGCGCGCCACGGTCGAGGCGTGGGAGCGGGCGCGGGCAGAGGAGCGTTAGCCGCCGGAAGGCGCGGTACGAGGCGGTCGCGGAGGCCCGCTCGCGGGGCCGGATTCCCTCGCGGTTGTTGGCCGGTACAGCTGTTGTCGGGGTGCGGACCGGGCGGTACGTTGCCCCGTGACGCGCATCCGGTGCCTGGATTCGGCCGGCCGCGCGTGCCATCGATGGGGAACACCGTGATCCGGATCGTCTATCTCCTGGCCCCTCTCCAACCCGATGTCGGCGCGGTCGTCCGCGAACGCCGCGGCCGGGTCGAGGTCTATCTCTCCGACCGGCACCACACCCGTGACGGAGTCGCGGCCCTCAACAGCGCCTCTGAGGAGCTCCTCGCGGCAGGGCACTGGTTCCAGCTCTGGAAGGGCGAGATCGTCTCCATCCGGTCGCCCGAGCACTGACCGGGTGGCCGGAGGCGGGCCGGAGCGGCGCGGTCAGCGCGCCGCCCCGGCCGCCTTCAGGGCGGTCACGGTGGCCGCCGCGAGGCTGTCGAGGTACCCCTTGGGCAGCGGGGAGCGGATCACGGCGAGCCGCCAGTAGAGCGGACCCGCGATCAGGTCCAGGGACAGGTCCGCGTCGGTTCCCGCCGCCAGTTCGCCGCGCTCGACCGCCTTGCGCACGACGGCCGCCGAGATACCGCGCTGGGTGTCGCGCAGCGCCGTCTGCAGTGCCGCGGCGATCTCCGGATTGCGCGCCGCCTCGGCGAGCAGGTCCGGGATGATCTGCGACGCGACCGGATGCCGCAGGGCGCGCGCGGTGACCTCCAGCAGTAACCGGACGTCACCGAGGAGCGAGCCGGTGTCCGGCGCGGGCATGCCCTGGACCGCCACGGCGGACACCGTGTCGAGGACCAGCGGCAGCTTCGAACGCCAGCGCCGGTAGACCGCGGCCTTGCCGACGCCGGCCCGGCGGGCGATCCCCTCGATGGACATCCGGCCGTAGCCGACCGCCGCCAGCTCGTCGAAGACGGCGCTGCGGATGGCGTCCGTCACGTCCTCCCGGAGCACGGCGGCTCCCGCGGGGGCGCGACGAGGGGTTCGGGGCTCCGTTGGCATGCCGCCGAGCCTAGCCTGACGTGGCGACGGAACGGTTGCGTTCCATTCAATGGATGCTCTACCGTCGGACCACACGACGAGACGGATCCGTTCCGTCGTGTCGTGTTCACTCCCCGTTTTCGCCTCGAACGAAAGCGCGTCACATGACCTTGCACACGGACGCCCCCGCGGCGGCGCAGGACCTGGCCAGCCCGGACGGCGGGATGTCGGCCGCTGATCTGGCGGCGAAGTACGGGCTGTCGGTCAGTGGTGCCCGGCCGGCCCTGGCCGAGTACACCCGGCAGTTGTGGGGCCGGCGGCACTTCATCAACGAGTTCGCGAAGGCGCGGACGCAGGCGCAGTACACCGATGCCCGGCTGGGTCAGCTGTGGCAGGTGATGACGCCGTTGCTGAACGCGGCGGTGTACTACCTGATCTTCGGGCTGTTGCTGGGTACCGACCGCGGTGTGGACAACTTCATCGCGTTCCTGGTGACGGGCATCTTCATCTTCACCTTCACCCAGTCGTCGATCATGAGCGGCGTGCGGGCGGTGGCGGGGAACCTGGGGCTGATCCGGGCGCTGCACTTCCCCCGGGCGTCGATGCCGATCGCGTTCACGCTGATGCAGCTGCAGCAGCTGCTGATGTCGATGCTGGTGCTGTTCTCGATCGTGCTGATGACCGGCGAGGTGCCGACCTGGTCGTGGCTGCTGGCGATTCCGGCGCTGTTCATCCAGTCGGTGTTCAACGCCGGTCTGGCACTGATCGTCGCCCGGCTGGGCAGCAAGATGACGGACCTGGCGCAGCTGATGCCGTTCATCCTGCGGACGTGGATGTACACCTCCGGCGTGATGTACAGCATCAGCCATTTCACGAAGACGGCACCGTATTTCGTGAAGATCCTGCTCGATGTGAATCCCATCGCGGTGTACATCGACCTGATGCGCTTCGCACTGATCGACAGCGTGACCGCCGAGGACATGCCGCCGCACGTGTGGGCGGTGGCGGTGGGCTGGGCGGTCGTGGTGGGTGTCGGCGGGTACGTGTATTTCTGGAAGGCTGAGGAGAAGTACGGCCGTGGCTGAGACAGCGGAGATCGAGAAGAGCGCCACTCACACCGACCACCGGGCCGCCGGTATCGCGGCCCCCGCCGCGTCCCGTATCCCGACCGTGATCGTGGACGATGTGCACATCGTCTACCGGGTGCACGGCGCCGGGAACAGCAAGGGCAGTGCGACGGCCGCCCTCGGCCGCCTGGTGTCCCGTAAGTCGTCGCCGAACGTCCGGCTGGTGCACGCGGTGCGCGGGGTGAGTTTCACCGCGTACCGGGGCGAGGCCATCGGACTGATCGGGTCGAACGGTTCGGGCAAGTCGACGATGCTGCGGGCGATCGCGGGTCTGCTGCCGCCGGAGAGCGGCCGGGTCTACACCGACGGCCAGCCTTCGCTGCTGGGGGTCAACGCGGCGCTGATGAACGACCTGTCCGGCGAGCGGAACGTCGTGCTCGGCGGTCTGGCGATGGGGATGTCGCAGGAGGAGATCCGCGAGCGGTACCAGGGAATCGTGGAGTTCTCGGGAATCAACGAGAAGGACGATTTCATCTCGTTGCCGATGCGGACGTATTCCTCGGGCATGGCGGCCCGGCTGCGGTTCTCGATCGCGGCGGCCAAGAACCATGACGTGCTGATGATCGACGAGGCGCTGGCCACCGGCGACCGTTCTTTCCAGCGCCGCTCGGAAGCCCGTATTCGCGAGCTGCGCAAAGAGGCGGGCACCGTCTTCCTGGTCAGCCACAACAACAAGTCGATCCGTGACACCTGTGACCGGGTGCTGTGGCTGGAGAAGGGCGAGCTCCTCATGGACGGCCCGACCGAGGAAGTCGTCAGCGCCTACGAGAACGCCCACGGATAACGGATAACGCCCACGGATGACGCTCACGGATGACGAAGCGGCCCGCCATCGGAATGGCGGGCCGGCTCTTTCGCCCGTTCATCGGTGCGGTCAGTACTGGTAGAAACCGGAGCCGGTCTTACGGCCCAGCCGGCCCGCGTCGACCATGCGCTGGAGCAGCGGGGGAGCGGCGTACAGCGGCTCCTTGAATTCGTGATACATCGAATCCGCGATGGCGGCGATGGTGTCCAGACCGATGAGGTCGGAGAGCTTGAGCGGGCCCATCGGGTGCGCGCAGCCCATTTCCATTCCGTTGTCGATGTCCTCGCGATTGGCGATTCCGGACTCGAACATCCGGATCGCCGACAGGAGATACGGGACCAGCAGCGCGTTCACCACGAATCCGGAGCGGTCCTGGGCGCGGATCGCGTGCTTGCCGAGGATGTCGGTGACGAGGCTCTCGGTGCGCTTGAGGGTGTCGTCGGCGGTGGTGAGGGCCGGGATCAGCTCGACGAGCTTCTGCACCGGGGCCGGGTTGAAGAAGTGGATCCCGAGCACGTACTCGGGACGCGAGGTGGCCACCGCGAGCTTCACCAGGGGGATGGACGAGGTGTTGGAGGCCAGGATCGCGTCCGGCCGGGTCACCACCTGGTCGAGGACCTGGAAGATCTCGGTCTTGACCTGCTCGTTCTCGACCACGGCCTCGATCACGAGGTCACGGTCGGCGAATTCGCCGAGGTCGGTGGTGAAGCTCAGACGGGCGAGTGTCGCGTCCCGCTCCTCCTCGGTGATCTTGCCGCGTTCCGCGGCCTTCCCGAGGGAGTTCGTCAGACGGGTACGGCCGAGCTCCAGGGCCTCGCCGGTGGTCTCCGCGACCCGGACGTCCAGTCCGGCGCGGGCGCAGACCTCCGCGATACCGGAGCCCATCTGCCCGGCCCCCACCACTCCGACGCGCTGGATGTCGCTCACTCGTAAGCCTTTCGCTGTGGTACAGGAATAAGCGGGCGCACCACGCGGTAGCGGGCCCGCCCGCTCCGACGTTACTCCGCCCGTGCGGAGGATTGCTCCAGCCCCCCGGCCGCACCATCATCAGCGGGACAGCACCCGACGATCAGGGGGCACGGATGGGGCACATCACTCGCAGGACCTTCGCCGTGGGCGCCATCGGCACCGTCGGCGCGGTGGCCGCGGCAGCCGCCACCGGGACACCCGCGGCGGCGGCCGCCAGGGTCCGGAACGCGGAACGGGAGCATCCCGCCCGCCAGTTCCGCGGCATGTGGATCGCGACCGTCGCCAACACCGACTGGCCCTCCGCGCCCGGTCTGCCGGCGGCGGAGCAGCGGCGGGAACTGCTCGATGTGCTGGACACCGCCGTCGAGCGCCGGCTCAACGCGGTGATCCTCCAGGTCCGGCCCACCGCGGACGCGCTGTGGGCGTCGCCGTACGAGCCGTGGTCGCAGTACCTCAGCGGGACCCAGGGCCAGGACCCCGGCTGGGACCCGCTCGGCACGGCCGTGCGCGAGGCGCACCGGCGCGGTCTGGAGCTGCACGCCTGGTTCAACCCGTACCGCATCGCCAACAACACCGACCCGAACCTGCTCACACCGACCCACCCGGCCCGGCTGCACCCCGAGTGGGTCGTCCCGTACGGCGGGAAGCTGTACTACAACCCGGGGCTGCCGGAGGTGCGGCGGTTCGTCCAGGACGCGATGCTCGACGCCGTGCGGCGCTATCCGGTCGACGCGGTGCACTGGGACGACTACTTCTATCCGTACCCGGTGGCGGGGCAGGTCTTCGACGACGATGCCGCGTACGCCGCCTTCGGTTCCGGGTTCCCGGACCGGGCCGCCTGGCGGCGCGACAACACCGACCGGCTGGTGCGGGAGACCGCCGTCCGCATCCAGCGGATCCGGCCGCGGACCCGCTTCGGGATCAGCCCCTTCGGGGTGTGGCGCAACCGGGCGACCGACCCGCTCGGCTCGGACACCACGGCGGGCGTCCAGACCTACGACGATCTGCACGCCGACACCCGCGGGTGGGTGAAGAAGGGGTGGATCGACTACATCGTTCCGCAGGTGTACTGGAACATCGGGTTCCCGGCCGCCGACTACGCCCGGCTCGTCCCCTGGTGGGCGGACGTGGTCTCCGGCACGGACGTCGACCTGTACGTGGGCGAGGCGCTGTACAAGGTGGGCGTCGCAGGACAGCCCGCGGCCTGGCAGGATCCCGCCGAGCTCTCCCGCCACCTCACCTTCGACCGCGACTTCCCGCAGGTGCGCGGCAACGTCTTCTTCTCGTCGACCCAGGTGGTGGCCGACCCGCTCGGAGCGATGAGCCGCGTCGTGGCCGACCACTACGGAGGCTGCGCGCACCCTCCGCACTGAGGCAGCGGGACCCGTGGTCCGCCAACCCCGTTCCTGTGCACGGCGGTTGCCACGGGTCCTCCGGCGGATATTCGTTCGATCAAGGGGTGCGCGCCTGTTAGCGTCAGGGTGTGGCGAAACTCAATCAGATCATCGCGGTCGAGAAGGGCGTCAAGTCCAAGTCCCATCAGGAACTGACCGCTTCCCATCACGACCTGCAGAAGCCCGTTCTGCTCTCCGGGCTCTCCCGGACCTACCAGCCGAAGGACGAGGAGGGCGAACAGCTGCCCCCCGAGTCGACCCGGGTCCAGATCAAGGCCGAGGACGTGCTGCGGACGACCACGGTCACCCTCACCCGGCTCTTCGACGTCACCGCCACCAAGGACTGGGCGAACTGCGAGGCCCGCGCCGACGTGACGGTCGACGGCCGCCCGCTGGTGCGGGAAGTGCCGGTGTCGTACCTGCTGTTCCTGGAGAAGCAGCTGGTGGACCTGCACACCTTCATCCGCAAGCTGCCGGTGCTCGACGCCTCGGAGTCGTGGAACCTCGACCCGTCGAGCGACGCGTGGAAGACCGAGCCCGTACGCACCATCCGTACGAAGAAGGTGCCGCGCAACCACGTCAAGGCCGAGGCGACGGAGAAGCACCCCGCCCAGGTCGACGTGTACTACGAGGACGTGCCGGTCGGTTACTGGACGACCGTCAAGTTCTCCGGCGCCCTTCCGGCCCGGCGGGTCAACGAGCTGCTCGAGCGGGTGGAGAAGCTGCAGAACGCGGTCAAGTTCGCCCGCGAGGAGGCCAACAGCGCGGAAGTCACCGACCAGCGGGTCGGCGATGCCGTACTGGGGTACCTTTTCGGACCGTAGGCGACCACACCACAACAGACCCCCTCCGCCTGTGTGCGGAGGGTGCGCGAGGAGCGCAAAGCTCAGCCTGAAGCTTGTCGTGACGACGTGGTTCCAGTGGGGGTTCGAGTCCCTCTCCCGGCACTACCGGCCGGGGTAGCCCAACTGGCAGAGGCAGACCGCGATCAATCTCAGACTCTTGCTCCAGACTCAGCATTCGCCGCCGATCGCCGGATCCCCCGGGTGCGGGCTTGGTCGTCAGGTGCCGGTTCGAATCCGGTCCGCCGCTCTCCTTCCTGCGGCGGTAGTTCAATGGCAGAACAAGACGACGTGAAACTGACCCGCACCCCATCGCGCCGGCGTGTGCATATGGGCGGCATCAACAGGGGCCCGGGAGCTGGACACGCTCTCGGGCCCCGCTCCATGTCCGGGGGTGGTCCTCAACCCCTCAGCCGGTGACGGCCCGTCGAGCGGTACACGGGCTACGGCCGGAACCGCTGGGTACGGTGAACGGGCGCGGGTACGCGTCGGGCAGGACCGTGCGGGGAAACGTGGTTCCGTACTCCGGGAGGCGAAGGTGCTGGACATCCGGCGGGTGACGCGGGCGGCGGACGTGATCGACGCGGAGACCCTCTTCGACGGGCCGGCCCGTCCGGAGTGGGCGGCCCGGTTCCTCGCCGAGCCGGGCCATCATCTGCTGGTGGCCTACCGGGGAGTGGAGCCGGCCGGGTTCGTCACCGGAGTGGAGATGACCCACCCGGACAAGGGGACCGAGATGTTCCTCTACGAGCTCGGGGTGGCCGAGGGGCACCGGCGGCACGGCCTCGGCCGCGCCCTGGTCACCGGCCTGGCCGCGCTCGCCCGCGAGCGCGGCTGCTACGGGATGTGGGTGCTCACCGACCGCGACAACCCCGCCGCCCTGGCCACCTACCGCTCCACCGGGGCGGACACCGACGAGGCCACCGCCCTGCTGTCGTGGACCTTCACCACTGACAGCGTCCCGGAGCCGTAGCGGTCCGCCGCCCGGTCCGCCCCGCTCCGCCGCCCGTCCCGCTGCCCGGTGCCCGCCCGGCGGCGTGGCCCGGACGTCCGGGGGACTCGGCTAGCCTGAGGGCACAATGAACCGTTTGACGACGTCATCGGGTGCGTACGACCTCACCCGCTTCCCCGAGGACCCCCGCGACAGGCTCCGTGCCTGGGACGCCGCCGACGAGTACCTGCTGCGGCACCTGGACGGCATCGCCCCGGACGGCGGCGAGCCGCGGCCCGTCGACCTCTCCGGCACCGTCGTCGTGGTGGGCGACCGGTGGGGCGGGCTGGTCACCGCGCTCGCCGCGCACCGCCCTGTGCAGATCACCGACTCCTTCCTCGCCCAGCAGGCGACCCGGGCGAACCTGGCGCGCAGCGGGGCCGAGCCCGGCGCGGTACGGCTGCTTTCGGCCATGGACCCCGTCCCGGACCGCATCGACGTCCTGCTGGTCCGGGTGCCCAAGAGCCTCGCGCTCCTGGAGGACCAGCTGCACCGGCTCGCACCGCGGCTGCACGCGGGCACCGTCGTCGTCGGCACGGGCATGGTCACCGAGATCCACACCTCGACGCTCACCCTGTTCGAAGAGCTCATCGGCCCGACCAGGACGTCGCTGGCCGCCAAGAAGGCCCGGCTGATCTTCAGCACGCCGGACCCCGCGCTGGTCCGCACCGACAGCCCGTGGCCGCGTACGTACGAACTGCCCGCCGACGTCGGCGCGGCCTCCGGTCTGGCCGTCACCAACCACGCGGGCATCTTCTGCGCCGAACGCCTCGACATCGGCACCCGGTTCTTCCTGCGGAACCTCCCGCAGCGCCACGGCCCCGAGCGCGTCGTCGACCTGGGCTGCGGCAACGGCGTGGTCGGAACGGCCGCGGCGCTGGCCAACCCCGCCGCCGACGTGACGTTCATCGACGAGTCCTTCTCCGCGGTGGCCTCGGCCGAGGCGACTTTCCGGGCCAACACCGGACCGGACGCCAAGGCCGCGTTCCTGGTCGACGACGGCCTCTCGTCCGTCCCCGCCGGCTCGGTGGACCTGGTGCTGAACAACCCGCCGTTCCACAGCCACCAGGCGACGACCGACACCACGGCCTGGAACATGTTCACCGGATCGCGCGAAGCGCTGCGCGCCGGGGGCGAGTTGTGGGTGATCGGCAACCGGCATCTCGGGTACCACGTGAAGCTGCGCAAGCTCTTCGGCGCCTGCGAGGTCGTCGCGAGCGACCCGAAGTTCGTCATCCTGCGAGCGGTGAAACGCTGATCACGGCCTGACGCGGCCGCTCAGCGGGCCGCCGCGTCCCGGAGGGCGTCGATCAGGCCCAGCAGGGCGGGCTGCGCAGGCGAGGTCTCGCGTACCGCGGCGTAGATCGCCCGGACCGGCTCCGGTCCGCGGACCTTGCGCACGACGATGCCGGGATGATGGCGGTTGCCCAGTCCGAGCGTCGGCATCAGACCGACTCCGAGGCCGGCCGCGATGAATCCCTGCGCCGTGGCGTAGTCCTCGCTCTCGACCACGAAGTCCGGGCTGAAGCCGGCCGCGGCGCAGGCGTCGACGACGGTTTCGAGGCAGGGGCCCGCGGGCCATTCGTTGCCGACCCAGGGCTCGTCGGCCAGGTCGGTCAGATCCAGCACCTTCTTCGCCGCGAGCCGGTGCCCCTTGGGCAGTACGGCGCGGTACGGGTCGTCGAGCAGGTGCACGAGGCGGATGCCCGCGCTGGGCCGGTCGCGCGGGTGGACCACGATCGCCAGATCGGCCCGGCCCTGCTGCACCTCGGGAAGAGGATCCTCGGGGTCGATGAGCTTGAGGTCGATCCGTACACCCGGATGTTCGTCGCGCAGCCGCGCCAGCGCGGGCGCGACCAGCGTCGCGCCCGCCGTGGCGAAGTAGCGGACGGACAGCTGCCCGGTGCGGCCGGCCCGGAGGTCGGCCAGCGCCGTCTCCGCCTCGGCGACGTTCCTGCTGATCACGGCCGCGTGCTCGGTGAGCAGCAGTCCGGCCGCCGTCGGCCGGACGCCCCGGCCGAAGCGTTCGAGCAGCGCCGTTCCCGCCTGCTTCTCCAGCGCCGCCACCTGCTGACTGACGGCGGAGGGGGTGTACCCCAGATTCGCCGCCGCCGCGGTCACCGAACCACTGGTGACGACCGCCCGCAGTACCTGCATCCGTCTCACATCGAGCATGTAGGAGAGCTTAATGGTGCATGCAACTCTTTTCTCTTGTCCTGTCGTATCGACTCGGGGCACGGTGATCACCGGAGACGGAAAGCCGAACAGGGAGACAGCACGTGAGCAACGACGGCAGTGGTGGATCCGGCCCGATGGCGCTGGTGCGGATGGCTGTCCTCGCCCTGCTGTGGGGATCGACGTTCCTGTGGATCAAGCTGGCCCTGGACGGCCTGTCGCCCGCTCAAGTGACCTTCACCCGCTGCGCGCTGGGCTCCCTGGTGCTGCTGGTCCTGTGCTTCTCGGCGCGCCGCCGGCTGCCCCGCGACCGCGCGACCTGGGGTCATGTCGTCGTGGCCGCCTTCTTCTGCAACGCCCTGCCGTTCGCGTTGTTCAGCGTCGGGGAGCAGACGGTCGACTCCGGCGTGGCCGGGGTCCTGAACGCCACCACCCCGCTGTGGTCCCTGCTGATCGGCCTCACCCTCGGCACGGAACGCCGGCTCCACCCCGCCCGGCTGGGCGGCCTCCTCCTCGGATTCGCGGGCACCCTGCTGATCTTCGCCCCGTGGGGCCAGGCCGGACTCGTCAGCTGGGGTTCCGCCGCCATCCTCGGGGCGGCGGCGAGCTACGCCGTCGCGTTCGCCTACATGGGACGCCATCTCGTCGGGAAGGGCACCGCCACCATCGCGCTCTCCGCGTCCCAGCTCATCGCGGCGACGGGACTCAGCGCGCTGGCCCTGCCGATCGGCGGCCTGGTGCCCGTACACCCGAGTCCCGCGGCCCTGTCGGCCGTCGTCGTCCTGGGGATCTTCGCCACCGGCATCACCTTCCACCTCACCTACCGGCTCATCGCGGACGAGGGCGCCACCAACGCCGCCACCGTCGGATACCTGCTGCCGGTGGTCTCGGTGGCGCTGGGCGCGATCGTGCTCCACGAGCACGTCGGCCTCAGAACCGTCGCGGGCATGGCCGTGGTCCTCGTCGGCGTCGGCATGACCCGCCGCCCGGCGCGCACGCGCGATGGTGCGGGCGCGGACATCCGGCTGTGCGAAGCGGCCGCTCAGTCCGTCCGTCGGTAGCCGGCCGGGCGGGGCGACCCTCCGGGGGCTTCGCCGTTCACCAGCAGGCGCAGGGCCTTGTCGAGCCGGGCCTGCCTGGTCTCCGGTGTGAGTGCCTGGAGGAGCGGCAGGATCGTCAGATAGCGCCCGGTCCTGTCGAGCGCCTCGAACGCCTTCCCCGCCGCCGGGTTCGCGTCGAGCGCCGCCGCGAGGTCGGGCGGTACGGCCGCCGTCCGCTGCGACGCGTAGGCCGCGGCCCACCGGCCGTCCTCCCGCGCCGCGAGCACCTCGACCAGCCCGGGTTCCCGCATTCGCCCCGCCGCGGTCAGCATCTCGACCTTCTCCACGTTCACCCGCGACCACAGACTCCTCGGCCGGCGCGGCACGTACTTCTGCAGATAGTGCCGCTCGTCGAGGGAGCGCCGCTGCCCGGAGATCCAGCCGTAGCAGAGCCCGATGTCGACCAGCTCGTCCGAGGTGACGCTCGGGATGCCGGAGTTCTTCTTGGCCATCTTGATCCACACGCCCTCATGGCGCCCGAAGTGCCGGGCCAGCCAGCCCTCGAACGCCCCGCCGTCCGCGAAGGCGATGATCTCCACTCCGTCGAGCTCGTCCACACGGCCAGGCTATCGCCGGGCGCTGCGTGGGGCCTGGAGTCCGGATCTTTGCATAAAGCTTCGGTGGAACGTATAGTCATGCCATTGACGAGGAGGGTTCGATGGCTTTGCGGGCAGCGGTGGCAGGGGCGAGTGGTTACGCGGGGGGTGAGATCCTGCGGCTGCTCCTGGGGCACCCGGAGATCGAGATCGGTGCGCTCACCGGCAACTCCAACGCGGGACAGCGACTGGGCGCACTGCAGCCGCATCTGCTGCCGCTGGCCGGACGCGTACTCGAGCCGACGTCGGCCGAGGTGCTGGCCGGGCATGACGTGGTCTTTCTCGCGCTGCCGCACGGACAGTCCGCGGCGGTGGCCGAGCAGCTCGGCGACGGTGTGCTGATCGTCGACTGCGGCGCCGACTTCCGGCTGCGCGATGCCGCGGACTGGGAGAAGTTCTACGGCTCCCCGCACGCCGGGACCTGGCCGTACGGGCTGCCCGAGCTGCCCGGGGCGCGGGTCGCGCTGCGGGGCTCGAAGCGCATCGCGGTGCCCGGCTGCTTCCCGACCAGCGTCTCGCTGGCGCTCTTCCCGGCGTACGCGGCCGGGCTCGCCGAGCCCGAGGCCGTGATCGTCTCCGCTTCCGGCACGTCCGGCGCGGGCAAGGCCCTGAAGCCGCATCTGCTCGGCAGCGAGGTCATGGGATCCGTCACCCCGTACGGCGTCGGGGGCGGGCACCGGCACACCCCCGAGATGATCCAGAACCTGTCGGCCGTGGCCGGGGAGCCGGTCGGCGTCTCGTTCACCCCGACCCTCGTACCGATGCCGCGCGGCATCCTCGCCACCTGCAGTGTGCGGGCGAAGGCGGGGGTCACCGCCGACGCGGTCCGCGCCGTGTACGAGAAGGCCTTCGCGGACGAGCCGTTCGTGTACCTGCTGCCCGAGGGGCAGTGGCCGTCGACCGGGGCCGTACTCGGTTCCAACGCCGTGCAGCTGCAGGTCGCGTACGACGCGGCGGCCGGCCGCATCATCGCCATCAGCGCGCTCGACAATCTGACGAAGGGCACCGCGGGCGGCGCGGTGCAGAGCATGAACGTGGCCCTCGGACTTCCCGAGGACATGGGACTTTCCACGACAGGAGTGGCACCGTGAGCGTCACGGCAGCACAGGGATTCACGGCCGCGGGCATCGCCGCCGGGATCAAGGACAGCGGCAACCCCGACCTGGCCCTCGTGGTCAACAACGGGCCGCGCCTGGCCGCCGCGGGTGTCTTCACCTCCAACCGTGTGAAGGCCGCGCCCGTCGTCTGGTCCGAGCAGGTCGTCAAGGGCGGACTGGTGTCCGCCGTCGTCCTCAACTCCGGTGGCGCGAACGCCTGCACGGGGCCGCTCGGCTTCCAGGACACGCACGCGACCGCCGAGAGGGTCGCGGAGGTCCTCGGCCAGAACGCGGGCGAGATCGCGGTCGCGTCGACCGGTCTGATCGGGCTGCGCCTCCCGATGGACAAGCTGCTGCCGGGGATCGGGAAGGCCGCGGCCGAACTCTCCGCGCACGGCGGCGAGAAGGCCGCCATCGCGATCAAGACCACCGACTCGGTGCACAAGACGGCCGTCGTCGAGAAGGACGGCTGGACCGTCGGCGGGATGGCCAAGGGCGCGGGCATGCTCGCACCGGGACTGGCCACCATGCTGGTCGTGCTCACCACCGACGCCGACCTGGACGCCGGCACCCTCGACACCGCGCTGCGCGCCGCCACCCGCACCACCTTCGACCGGGCCGACTCCGACGGCTGCATGTCGACCAACGACACCGTGCTGCTGCTCGCCTCCGGCGCCTCCGGCACCGTCCCCGCCTACGACGACTTCGCCGCCGCCGTCGAGCGGGTGTGCGCCGACCTGGCCCGTCAGCTGATCGGTGACGCCGAGGGCGCGTCCAAGGACATCAAGGTCGAGGTGATCAACGCCGCGACCGAGGACGACGCCGTCGAGGTGGGCCGCTCCATCGCCCGCAACAACCTCCTCAAGTGCGCCATCCACGGCGAGGACCCCAACTGGGGCCGGGTGCTGTCCGCGATCGGCACGACCGCCGCCGCCTTCGAGCCGGACCGGCTCAACGTGGCCATCAACGGCGTCTGGGTCTGTAAGGACGGCTCGGTCGGCGAGGACCGCGACCTGGTCGACATGCGGTACCGCGAGGTCGTCATCACCGCCGACCTGAACGCGGGCGGTGCCGCCGCCACCATCTGGACCAACGACCTGACGGCGGACTACGTGCACGAGAACAGCGCGTACAGCTCATGACCAACCCCACCGCGCGCAACCACACCGCGCTGCCCAAGGCCCGCATCCTCATCGAGGCACTGCCGTGGCTCACCCGCTTCAACGGCAAGACCGTCGTCATCAAGTTCGGCGGCAACGCCATGGTCGACGAGGAGCTGAAGGCGGCCTTCGCCCAGGACGTCGTCTTCCTGCGGCACGCCGGCCTCAGGCCCGTCGTCGTGCACGGCGGCGGCCCGCAGATCAGCGCGCAGCTCGACCGGCTCGGCATCGCGTCGTCCTTCACCGCGGGACTGCGGGTGACCACCCCCGAGACGATGGACGTCGTCCGGATGGTGCTCGCCGGTCAGGTCCAGCGGCAGCTGGTCGGACTGCTCAACGAGCACGGGCCGTTCGCCGTCGGGATGACCGGCGAGGACGCGCACACCATGACCGCCGTCAAACGGCACGCGGTCGTCGACGGGGAGCAGGTGGACATCGGCTTCGTCGGTGAGATCACCCATGTCGACCCGGGCGCCATCCAGGCGCTGCTGGACGACGGCCGGATCCCCGTCGTCTCGTCCATCGCCCGCGGCGAGGACGGCCATGTCTACAACATCAACGCGGACACCGCCGCCGCCGCGCTCGCCTCGGCGCTGGACGCCGAGGTGCTCGTGGTCCTCACCGACGTCGAGGGGCTGTACGCCGACTGGCCGTCCAGCGAGGACGTGATCAGCCAGCTCACCGCGAGCGAGCTGGAGAAACTGCTGCCCTCGCTGGCCAGCGGCATGGTGCCCAAGATGGAGGGCTGTCTGCACGCGGTGCGCAACGGCGTCGGCAGCGCACGGATCATCGACGGCCGGGTGCCGCACTCGATGCTCCTCGAGGTGTTCACGGACGACGGCATCGGCACGATGATCGTGCCGGACGCGCAGGGGGACGGGTCATGAGCAACGCGGAACTGACGCGGCGGTGGCAGGGCTCGCTGATGGACAACTACGGGACGCCGCGCGTCCCGCTGGTCCGCGGCGAGGGAGCGAAGTTCTGGGACGCCGACGGCAAGGTCTATCTCGACTTCGTCGGCGGTATCGCGGTCAACTCCCTCGGCACCGGCCATCCGGCCGTGGTCCGGGCGGTCTCCGAGCAGATCGGCACGCTCGGCCATGTGTCGAACCTCTTCATCGCCGAGCCCCCGGTGGCCGTCGCGGAACGGCTGCTGGAACTCTTCGGCCGGCCGGGCCGGGTCTTCTTCTCCAACTCCGGCGCGGAGGCGGTGGAAGCCGCCTTCAAGATCGGCCGGCTGACCGGCCGTACGCACATGGTCGCCACCTCCGGCGCCTTCCACGGCCGGACGATGGGCGCCCTCGCGCTCACCGGCCAGCCGAAGAAGCAGGAGGCCTTCCACCCGCTGCCCGGTGAGGTGACCCATGTGCCGTTCGGCGACGCGGACGCACTGCGCGCCGCCGTCACCACCGGCACCGCACTGGTGGTCATCGAGCCCATCCAGGGCGAGAACGGCGTCGTCGTGCCGCCCGCCGGCTATCTGCGGGCGGCCCGGGAGATCACCACCGCCACCGGCACCCTGCTGGTCCTGGACGAGGTGCAGACCGGCATCGGCCGGACCGGCCACTGGTTCGAGCACCAGGCGCACGGCGTCGAGCCCGATGTCGTCACCCTCGCCAAGGGTCTCGGCGGCGGTCTGCCGATCGGGGCGACGATCGCCTTCGGCGCGGCGGCCGACCTGCTGACGCCGGGTCAGCACGGCACCACCTTCGGCGGGAACCCGGTCTCCTGCGCCGCCGCGCTCGCCGTACTGGACACCATCGCGGCCGACGGGATCCTCGACAACGTGAAGCGGCAGGGCGACCGGCTGCGGCACGGGATCGAGGCGCTCGGGCACCCGCTGGTCGATCATGTGCGCGGTGCGGGGCTCCTGCTGGGTATCGTTCTCACGGAGCCGCTCGCACCGCAGGTGCAGCAGGCGGCTCAGGACGCCGGACTCCTGGTGAACGCCGCCGTACCCGACACGGTACGGCTCGCTCCTCCGCTGATCCTCGGTGACGACGAGGTGGAGGTGTTCCTCCAGGCTCTGCCCGCCGTCCTCGACGCGGTACACGGGGACCAACGATCCGGAGAAGGGCGACGATGACCGAGGCGCAGCACGGCCAGGCCGTACCGCAGACCCGCACCGCACGCCACCGGCGGATCGTGGACATCCTCAACCGGCAGCCGGTGCGGTCGCAGAGCCAGCTGGCGAAGATGCTCTCCGACGACGGGCTGAGCGTCACGCAGGCGACGCTCTCGCGGGACCTGGACGAGCTGGGCGCGGTCAAGATCCGCAACTCCGGCGGCGAGCTGATCTACGCGGTGCCGTCCGAGGGCGGCTTCCGCACCCCGCAGGCGCCGCTGGGGGAGTCGGTCAAGGAGGAGCGGATGGCCCGGCTGGCCGGCGAGCTGCTCATCTCGGCGGAGGCGTCCGCCAACCTGGTCGTGCTGCGCACCCCGCCGGGCGCGGCCCAGTTCCTGGCCTCCGCGATCGACCAGGCCGAGGTGCACGACATCCTGGGCACCATCGCGGGTGACGACACCCTCATGCTGATCAGCCGCGACGCGGCGGGCGGCCAGGCGCTGGCCGACCACCTGCTCCGGCTCGCGGCGGGCGACCACCGGCAGAACTGAACGGCGCCGTACGACCTGGCCCGTTTCGCCGAAGCCACCCGGAAGGGCCCCCGTTCGCGGGGGCCCTTCGGCGTTTCCGGGGCGGCGGAACCCGCCGGAAGGTCTTTTGACGAACCATGCAGAGCAATGCATACTTATGCCAGTCAGTGCGGTCGTCACCAGGCGACGATCCACGCGACACCTTCGAGGAGCAGCGGTGAGCAGCAACGGCGATGTCAGGCTCTGGGGCGGCCGGTTCGCGGACGGCCCGGCGGAGGCCCTGGCCAAGCTTTCGGCGTCGGTCCACTTCGACTGGCGGCTGGCTCCCTACGACATCGCCGGCTCCCGCGCCCACGCCCGCGCCCTGCACAAGGCCGGGCTGCTCACCGATGACGAACTGGGGCGGATGCTGGCCGGGCTCGACCAGCTCGCGGCCGATGTCGAGGCGGGCACCATCACCGGCACCATCGCCGACGAGGACGTGCACACCGCGCTGGAGCGCGGCCTGCTGGAGCGGATCGGTCCGGACCTGGGCGGCAAGCTGCGCGCCGGCCGGTCCCGCAACGACCAGATCGCCACCCTTTTCCGGATGTACCTGCGCGACCACGCGCGGATCATCGGCGGCCTGATCGCCGAGCTGCAGGAGGCGCTGGTCGGTCTCGCCGAGACGCACGCGGACGTCGCCATGCCGGGGCGTACGCATCTGCAGCACGCCCAGCCGGTGCTCTTCGCCCACCACGTCCTGGCGCATGTGCAGGCGCTGAGCCGGGACGCCGAGCGGCTGCGGCAGTGGGACGACCGGACGGCCGTCTCCCCGTACGGCTCCGGCGCGCTCGCGGGCTCCTCGCTCGGTCTGGACCCGGTGGCGGTCGCCGCCGAACTCGGCTTCGAGCGCGGCTCGGTGGCCAACTCCATCGACGGCACGGCCTCGCGCGACTTCGTCGCGGAGTTCGCGTTCATCACCGCGATGATCGGGATCGACCTGTCGAGGATCGCCGAGGAGATCATCATCTGGAACACGAAGGAGTTCTCCTTCGTCACCCTCCACGACGCCTTCTCCACCGGCTCGTCGATCATGCCGCAGAAGAAGAACCCGGACATCGCCGAGCTGGCGCGCGGCAAGTCCGGCCGGCTCATCGGCAATCTGACGGGTCTGCTGGCGACGCTGAAGGCCCTGCCGCTCGCGTACAACCGTGATCTGCAGGAGGACAAGGAGCCGGTCTTCGACTCCTGCGACACCCTTGAGGTCCTGCTGCCCGCCTTCACCGGCATGATGGCCACCCTCACGGTCAACACCGCGCGGATGGAGGAACTGGCGCCGGCCGGCTTCTCCCTCGCCACCGACATCGCCGAGTGGCTGGTCAAGCAGGGCGTCCCGTTCCGGGTCGCGCACGAGGTCGCGGGGGAGTGCGTCAAGGTCTGCGAGGCGGACGGCATCGAGCTGGACGGGCTGACGGACGAACAGTTCGCCAAGATCTCACCCCATCTGACGCCCGAGGTCCGCACCGTTCTCAACGTCAAGGGCGCGCTCGCCTCCCGTGACGGGCGGGGCGGCACGGCGCCGGTCCGGGTGGCCGAGCAGCTGGCCGAGGTCAAGCAGGACGTGGCCGTACAGCTGGCCTGGGCGCTGGCCGAACGCTGACACCGGGCGGAGCGCCGGGCCGCGACGGTCCGGCCTCCGCCCGTTCTGCGGACTTAATGTGAGACACGAGTGTCTCATGCGCGCTATATTTGTCTCATGAGTTTCGATCGTGAACAGGTGCTGCGCGACGCCGCGGCCCTGCTGAGCCGCCGGGCGACCGCGTCCATGGACGAGATCGCCAAGGCGGCCGGAATCAGCCGCGCCACCCTCCACCGGCACTTCCCCGGCCGCGACGCCCTCGTCCGGGCCCTCGGCCTGCTCGGGATCGCGCAGATGGACGAGCGGCTGGACGCCGCCCGCATAGAGGAGGGCGACCCGGTCGAAGCGGTCCGCCGGCTGATCGACGAAGCCATGCCCGTCTCCGGCTTCCTGGCCTTCCTCTACGGCGAGAACCAGCTGTACGACCTGCCGGAGGTCAACGAGGGCTGGGCGCGGGTGGACGAGCGGGTCAGCGCGCTGTTCCGGCGCGGCCAGGAGCAGGGGCTGTTCCGGTACGACCTGGCACCGACCTGGCTGGGCGAGGCGCTGTACGCCCTGATCGCGGCCTCGGCCTGGTGCGTCCAGGATGGACGTATGGCACGGAACGATTCCGCCCGTATGGTCTCCGAGCTGATGCTCGGCGGGATGCTGCGGAGCGCGTCATGACCCGTGACGCCCTGCACAAGCCCACCGCCCCCGTGCCCCCGACGCCCCCGCACCCCTCCCGCTGGCTCGCGCTCGGCATCCTGACGCTGGCGCTGCTGCTCGTCGCCGTCGACGCGACGGTGCTCGGGCTGGCGATGCCGTTCCTGACCGAGGACCTGGAGCCGTCCTCGACGCAGGTGCTGTGGATCGGCGACATCTACTCCTTCGTCATCGCCGGGCTGCTGGTCTCGATGGGCAGCCTCGGTGACCGCGTCGGCCGCAAGAAGCTGCTGCTCATCGGTTCCGCCGCGTTCGGTGGGCTGTCGGTGCTGGCCGCGTACGCGCACACCCCCGAGATGCTCATCCTCGCCCGCGCCCTGATGGGCGTGGCCGGCGCCACCCTCATGCCGTCCACCCTCGCGCTGATCCGCAACCTCTTCACCGATCCGCGCGAGCGCAGCTTCGCGATCGGTGTGTGGGGCGCGGCCTCGACGGCCGGCGCTGCCGTGGGGCCGGTCGTCGGCGGCATCCTGCTGGAGCACTTCTGGTGGGGTTCGGTCTTCCTGATCAACCTGCCGGTCATGGCGGTGCTGCTGGTCGTCGGCTACAAACTGCTGCCGGAGTCCAAGAACCCCGACCCGGGCCCCTGGGACCTGGTCAGCGTCGCGCTGTCGCTCGTCGGCATGTTCGGTGTCGTGTACGCCATCAAGGAGATCGCGGCGCACGGGGCGAAGCCCGCCGCCTTCGTCGCGGGCGCGGTGGGTATGGCCTGCCTCTACGCCTTCGTCCGGCGGCAGTACACGCTGCCCGCACCGCTGCTGGACATGCGGCTGTTCCGCAACCGGGGCTTCTCCGCCTCGGTGCTGGCCGATCTGCTCACCGTGCTGGGCCTGTCCGGGCTGATCTTCTTCCTGTCGCAGTTCCTGCAGATGGTGCAGGGGCGCTCGCCGCTGGAGGCGGGTCTCGCCGAACTTCCGGCCATGGTCGGCGCGGTGGGGGCCGGGCTGTGCGCGGGCATGGCCGCCCGCCGGTTCTCCGTGCGGCTGGTCGTCGCGGGCGGGCTGGGCGCCAGCGGTCTGGCGCTGGCCGGACTGTTCGGGCTCACCCCGGACACGGGCTACCCGCTGCTCTTCGCCGTGCTGCTGATCGTCGGTGTGGGCGCGGGCTTCTCGTTCACCGTCACCGCCGACGTGATCCTCTCGAGCGTCCCCGAGGAGGAGGCCGGCGCCTCGGCGGCGGTGTCCGAGACGGCCTACGAACTCGGCGCGGCCCTCGGCATCGCGCTGCTCGGCTCCATCGTCACCGGCGTCTACTCCAACCTGACGCTGCCCGCCGGGCTGTCGGCGGACGGCGCGGCGCAGGCCAAGGACTCCCTGGCGGGCGCCGTCGAGGTGGCGGGCACACTGCCCGGCGAGAGCGCGGAGACGCTGCTCACGGCGGCACAGGCCTCGTTCACCGACGGGCTGCGCATCGCGGCCCTGGTCGGCGCGGTCGTGCTGCTCGGCGCGTCCGTGTGGGCCTGGCGGATGCTGCGCCACACCAAGCTGGAGACGGCCCGCTCCGCCCACCACTGAGGGGCGGGGCGGGGCGCCTCGGCGCCGTGGGTCAGGCGGCCTTGGCCTTGGTGGCGTACATGTCGACGTACTCCTGGCCCGACAGCCGCATGACGTCGCTCATCACCTCGTCGGTGATGGCCCGCAGCACATAGCGGTCGCGGTCCATGCCCTCGTAGCGGGAGAAGTCGAGGGGCGCGCCGAAGCGGATGGTCACCCGGTGGATGCGCGGCAGCTTCTTGCCGGCCGGCTGGACGCGCTCGGTGCCGATCAGCGCGCAGGGCACGACGACCGCGCCGGTCATCAGGGCGAGCCGGGCGACACCCGTACGGCCCCGGTACAGCCGGCCGTCGGGGGAGCGGGTGCCCTCCGGGTGGATGCCGAAGATCTGGCCGTCCTCCAGCACCCGGCGGCCGGTCATCAGCGCCGCCGCGCCGCCGCGGGCGCCGTCCCGGTCCACCGGGATCATGCCGACGGTGGTGAAGAACGCGGCCTTCGCGCGGCCCTTGATGCCGCGGCCGGTCACGTACTCGTCCTTGCCGAGGAAGAAGACCGGGCGCGGGGCCACCAGGGTCATGAACGGTGAGTCCGAGAAGGCCAGGTGGTTGCCCGCCAGGATGACGGGTCCGGTCGCGGGGATGTTCTCTATTCCCTCGACACGCGGGCGGTACAGCACGCGGAGGAGCGGTACGAGCAGCGTATTGATCAGGAAACGGAACAACGGGCCCTCCGGGCAGGGGATCGGTGGATCGCAGACCAGGGGCGCACGCCCACTGGCGCACACCCCCTACAGATGAGGACGATACTTCCGTTCGCCTGGTCAGCGCACGTCGGGTTCACACACTTGCTACGCAGTGTTGACGTACGTTCCGCGCATGTTTCGCCTGTCGTGGCTCGTACGAAAGATGTACGCGCCTACGATGCGCGGGTCGACCGGCAGGTGCCGCACGGGCGTTCGGCCGCAGTCACCGGAGACAGGGGAGAGCTCATGACGCACGACCAGCAGGGATCAGGACCGGCCCGCCGGGCCGTCCTCGGCGCGGCGGCGGCCCTGGGCGCAGGTGGTGCGGTGTTCGCCCTGCCGGGGACGGCGGCCGCTTCGGACACGGCGGCCACGGACACGGCGGCCCGCCATGGCGGACACGGCTCGTCCAAGCTGCCGGTGCCGACCGTCATCGGGCACCGCGGCTCCAGCGGCTACCGCCCCGAGCACACCTTCGGCTCCTACCAGTACGCCCTGGACATCGGCGCGGACGTCATCGAGCAGGACCTCGTGCCCACCAAGGACGGTCACCTGGTCTGCCGGCACGAGCCCGAGATCGGCGGCACCACGGACGTCTCGAAGCACCCCGAGTTCGCGAGCCGCAGGACCACCAAGACCATCGACGGCACCGCCACCACCGGCTGGTTCACCGAGGACTTCACCCTCGCCGAGCTGAAGACGCTGCGCGCCGTGGAGCGGCTGCCGGCCAACCGGCAGCGCAACACCCTCTACGACGGCCGCTGGGAGATCCCCACCTTCGAGGAGGTGCTCCAGTGGGCCGAGGAGCAGGGCCGCAAGCGGGGCCGTCCGGTGTGGCTGCACACCGAGACCAAGCACCCCACGTACTTCCGCAAGCTCGGCCTCGGCCTGGAGGAGCGGCTGGCCAGGCTGCTGCGCCGCTACGGCCGTGACCGCAAGGACTCCCCGCAGTTCCTGGAGTCCTTCGAGTCGAGCAGCCTGCAGCGGCTGGGCGCGCTCGGTATCGCCGCCCCCAAGATCTTCCTGCTCTCCGACCTCACCTCCCGCCCGTACGACTTCGTCGAGGCGGGCGACCCGCGCACCGTCGCCGACCTCGTCACCCCCGCGGGACTGCGGTGGATCGCGCACTTCGCCCGGGGCATCGGGCCGACGCTGCTGCTGATCATTCCCGTCGACGCCACCGGAAAGCTCGGCACCCCGACCACGCTGGTGCGCGACGCGCACGCCGCCGGGCTGATCCTGCACCCGTACACGATGCGCAACGAGAACACCTTCCTGCCCGCCGACTTCCGCCGGGGCACCGACCCGAACGCCTACGGTGACGCCTTCGGCGCGTTCAAGAAGTACTTCGAGCAGGGCATCGACGGGATCTTCTCCGACAACGCCGACACCGCGCTCCTCGCCCGCCAGGACTTCCTGAAGTCCTGATCAGGCCCTTCGGGCGGATGATCCACTCTGACGAGTGAAGACGGCCGCGTCCGGCAACCGCCGGGCGCGGCCGCGTCGTCCCGGCGATCATGACGATGTCGCTGCGCGAGGACGAACTGACCCGGTTGCGCCCCCTGATCGCCGCCGAGGCGGCCGCCGAAGAGGTGCCCGGCGGCATCGAGGCCGCTGACCTCGAACAGGCCGTCTGGCTGAGGATGCTCGAACTGGCCGTACCGCCGGCCGATCCCGCCCGCTGGCTCCGCGCCGCGGTACGGCGCGAGGTGCGCGAGGCCGCCCGCCGGGTCCGCCGTGAGCTGCGGTACACCCCGGGCCGCGACCCGGCGGCCGACCGCGGGCCGTCCGTCGAGGAACAGGTGCTCGGTGCCGAGCAGCGGGCGGCCGTGCACGCCGCCGTCCAGCGGCTGCCGGGACGCTGCCCGCAGGTGGTTGGTGCGCTGATGTCCCGTTCCGACCCCACATACCAGGAAATCTCCCGGGAGTTGGGAATCTCACAGGGCAGTATCGGCCCATTGCGCTCACGCTGTCTCGGCTGCCTGCGCTCGATCCTGAAATCTGGGGTTGCATCCCCGGTAAGACGGGGTAAGGCACGGTAAACAGTCGGCGACAAGGCGTTCCTGGCGCGTTCGAGCGCGGCCGGATGCGGGTATTGCGAGGCATCTACCGCGCCGGGGCGTTTGTGCGATCATCAGCGCCACGGAGACGGCGCACACCCGTACCAACTCCGGTCAGGCACACGTCCCGGGCGCGCATCACACCCTCATCAGCCCGGGCGGACTCGAAGGGGAGGCCTGCGCACATGGGCATGAGCGTGACCATCTCTACGGCGGATCCAAACGACGCCGAGAAGATCCTCAAACTCCAGTACCTCTGCTATCAGAGCGAGGCGGAGCTCTACGGCGACTACACCATAGAACCGCTCACCCAGACCTTCGAGGCGCTGCGCGCCGAGCTGGCTGAGGGGTGCGTCCTGGTCGCCCGGCTCGGCGACGAGGTCGTCGGCTCGGTACGCGGAGTCGTCGACGTCGACGGCACCGCGCGGATCGCCAAGTTGATCGTCCATCCCCGTATGCAGCGGCACGGCCTCGGCGGCCGGCTGCTGCACGCCGTCGAGGAGCGGCTGTCCGCCGAGAGCGAGGCGAAGCGGTACCGGCTGTACACCGGGCACCGCAGCGACCTGAACCTGCGGCTCTACCGCAAGCTGGGGTACGAGCAGGTGGGCGACGCCGAGCCGATCACCCGGCGGCTGAGCCTGGTGACCATGGAGAAGGACGCGCCGCCGCAGACGTTCGCAGCCAGCGCCTGACCGGTTCCCGTCACGGCTGTTGTGGCCGCGCCGACCTGCGCAGCCACAACAGCCCGGCGACGGGCAGCAGCAGCGGCAGGAAGAGATAGCCGATCCCGAAGTCCGACCACACGGTCGCGTCGGGGAACGCGGACGGGTCCACGAGGGTGAAGGTGCCGACCGCGAGCACGCCGGCCAGTTCGGCCGAGCAGCACACCAGCGCCACCCTGCGGGCCGCCTCGCCGCCGCGCCACAGCGCGACGGTGATCACCGCGTAGACGAGCCCGGCGACCGCCGACAGCACGTACGCGAGCGGCGCGTCATGGAACTTCGTGATCATCTGCACCAGCGAGCGCGACACCGCCGCGACGGTGAACACCCCGTAGAGCGAGAGCAGCAGCCGCCCGGGACCCCGGCCGATCCGCCCGGCCCCGTCCTCGTGCGCGGCCGGTGCCCCGGATGCCTCGTGTGCGGGCTCAGACACTGCCGCCGCCTCCCCAGATGTCGAAAAGCCGTACTTCGAGCACGGCGAGGATCACTCCGCCCGCGGCGACGATCGCCGATCCCCAGCGGGTGCGTTCGGTCAGCGACATGAAGGCGGCCGCCGGGATCGTGCAGGCGGCGCCGACCAGGTAGGAGACGAAGATCAACGTTCCCTGGTCCGGCTTCTCGCCGCGCGAGAGCTTCACCAGGGCGATCACCAGCTGAACCAGTGCCAGCACCGTGACCACGGCCATGCCGATGAAGTGCCAGTCCTTGGTCGGCTGGTCGCGGAAGGCGGCGAAGCCGCACCACGCCGCGAGCAGCAGCGCCGCGACCGAGACCGTGATGGTGACTGCGTCGAGCATGCCGCGACTCTATTACGGGTCAAATGGGCCGGGTCCGGCGGGATCCAGGAGCCCCCACGCGCCCGGCGTAGGGTGGCCGGATATGAAGATCACCACGCAGGCTCTGCTGTTCGACAACGACGGGACGCTCGTCTCCTCCATGGACTCGGTGGTCCGCTGCTGGAGCCGGTGGGCGCGGGAGGAGCGGGTGACGGCCGAGGCGTTCGCGGCGGTGCAGCTGCACGGCCGGACCGCGGTGGCCATCATCCGGGACCTGCTGCCCGAGGAGCGGGTCGCGGCGGCGGTGCGCCGGATCGAGGAGCTGGAGCTGGCCGACGCCGACGGCGTGGTGGTCCTGCCCGGCACCCTCGCGCTGCTCGGCTCGCTGCCGGCCGGCCGCTGGGCGGTCGTCACCTCCGCCACCGGCCGGCTGGGCGCCGCCCGGCTCGCCGCCGCCGCGATCGACCCGCCCCTGCTGATCAGCGCCGACGACGTGACGCACGGCAAGCCGGACCCGGAGCCCTTCCTGCTGGCGGCCCGGAAGCTGGGGGTGCGCCCGGAGGACTGCACCGTCTTCGAGGACGCTCCCGCCGGGCTCACCGCGGGCCGCGCCGCCGGGATGCGGACCGTGGCCTTGGCCACAACCCACGCCGCCGCGGAGCTGGACGCCGATGTGGTGGTCACGGATCTGTCCGCGGTATCGGTGCAGGTCACGGACGCGGGCCTGGAGATCACCACTGCTGGATGAGCGGTTGTCCGCATAGTGAACGACCTGCCCGGAATGCGGGACGCGACCGGCAGGTCTGCTTTACTGGATCTCATGACCACGACGAACAGCCGCTGCCGCGCGACCGAGGCGACCACGCCCGGTGTTCGTTGTATGTGTCGAATGTGTGACTAGCCGAGGCCCAAGGCCCGCGTCACAACTTCCAGCAGCCTCTTCTTGCCGCTGATCCCCGCTTGGCCCCTGACGGGCCGATCCGTGCCGCGATCCGAGAAGAATGCCCCCTGTGCGGCGCTATGTCTGCCGCGCACTCGACAGTGACGGATACCCCTGTGATCACCACCACGGACCTGAGAAAGGTCTACCACTCGCGTGACCGCGAGATCACCGCCCTGGACGGCGTCGATCTGCACGTCCGCGAGGGCGAGGTCTACGGCGTCGTCGGACAGAGCGGCGCCGGCAAGTCCACCCTCATCCGCTGCGTCAACCTCCTCGAGCGCCCCACCTCCGGCACCGTCGAGGTCGCCGGGCAGGACCTGACCGCGCTCGGCGGCCGGACCGACCGGGCGGGCGCCGCACTGCGCGCCGCCCGCAGCGGCATCGGCATGGTCTTCCAGCACTTCAACCTGCTCGCCTCGCGCACCGTGCAGGGCAACGTCGAGCTGCCGCTGGAGATCCTCGGCGTCTCCGGCAAGGAGCGCTCCCGCAAGGCCCTCGAACTCCTGGACCTGGTCGGCCTCGCCGACAAGGCCCGCGCCTACCCCGCGCAGCTGTCCGGCGGCCAGAAGCAGCGCGTCGGCATCGCCCGCGCACTGGCCGGCGACCCCAAGGTGCTGCTCTCCGACGAGGCCACCTCGGCGCTCGACCCGGAGACCACCCGCTCCATCCTCCAGCTGCTGCGCGACCTCAACCAGCAGCTGGGGCTGACCGTTCTGCTCATCACGCACGAGATGGACGTCGTCAAGGCGATCTGCGACTCGGCCGCGCTGATGAAGAACGGCCGGGTCGTGGAGTCCGGCACCGTCGCCGAGCTGCTCGCCACCCCCGGCTCCGAGCTCGCGCACGAGCTGTTCCCGGTCGGCGGCGAACCGTCGGGACCCGACCGCACCGTCATCGACCTCACCTTCCACGGCGAGAGCGCGACCGAGCCGGTCATCTCCCAGCTGGCGCGCACCTACAACGTGGACGTGTCGATCCTGGGCGCGGCCATGGAGACCATCGCCGGCCGGCAGATCGGCCGGATGCGCATCGAACTGCCCGGTCCCTTCGAGGACAACGTCGTACCGATCGGCTTCCTGCGCGAGCAGGGCATCCAGGTCGAGGTGGCACGGACCGCCGCCGCCGCACGCGTGAAGGAGACCGTGAAATGACCTGGGCCGAAATACAGCCGCTGCTCACGACGGCCTGTTGGGAAACCCTCTACATGGTGGGCTGGTCCACCGTGATCACGGCCGCGGTCGGCCTGCCGCTGGGCGTGCTCCTGGTTCTCACGAGCCGGGGCGGCCTGCTGCAGAACGTGGTGCTGAACAAGGTCATCGGCGTCGTCGTGAACATCACGCGGTCGCTGCCGTTCATCATCCTGATGGTCGCGCTGATCCCCTTCACCCGCTGGCTCGTCGGCGCGGCGTTCGGGCTCAACGCCGCGGTCGTCATGCTGTCCGTCGGCGCGATCCCGTTCTTCGCGCGGCTGGTGGAGACCTCGATCCGCGAGGTCGACCCCGGGCTCGTCGAAGCGGTCCACGCGATGGGCGGCAACACCCGCACCGTGGTCGTCAAGGCGCTGCTGCCCGAGTCGCTGCCCTCGCTGGTCTCCGGCCTCACCACCACCGTCATCGCCCTCGTCGGCTACTCGGCGATGGCCGGCACGATCTCCGCCGGCGGCCTGGGCAACCTGGCGTGGACCTACGGCTACCAGCGCTTCGAGAACAAGGTCATGGTCGCCACGATCGTGCTGCTGATCGCGCTGGTCACCGCCGTCCAGCTGGCCGGCGACCTGACCGCCCGCGCGCTGGCCCGGCGCGGCGCCCGTACCTCCGGCGCCCCCAAGCTCCGCCTGCTGCGCGCCGCCCGCGTCGCGGAGACCACCGAGACCTCCTGACCCGCCGGGCTTCCCTCCGGCTCGTACCATCCACTGAGAAAGAGGCACTTTTCGTGCGTAACACCACCAAGATCACCACTGCTGTGCTGGCCGCCGGAGCCCTCGCTCTGGGCCTGAGCGCCTGCGCCTCCAACCCGACCCAGAAGGACGGCGAGAACGACGCGCTGGTCGTCGCCGCGAGCCCCGTGCCGCACGCCGACATCCTGAAGTTCGTCAAGGACAACCTGGCGGAGAAGGCCGGACTGAAGCTGGAGGTGAAGGAGTTCGACGACTACGTCATACCGAACACCGCCACCGAGAACGGCGAGGTCGGCGCCAACTTCTTCCAGCACAAGCCGTACCTCGACGACTTCAACGCCAAGAACAAGACGCACATCGTCCCGGTCGTGAACGTCGAGCTCGAACCGCTCGGCCTCTACCCGGGCAAGGCGAAGACGCTCGCCGACATCAAGGCCGGCGACACCATCGCCGTGCCCAGCGACACGACCAACCAGGGCCGCGCGCTGCAGCTGATCGCCTCCAAGGGCCTGATCACGCTCAAGCCCGGTGTCGGCGCCAACGCCAGCCTCCAGGACATCGCCGACAGCAAGGGCCTGAAGTTCAAGGACGCGAAGGCGGAGCTGCTGCCCAGCCAGCTGCCCGACGTGGCCGCCGCCGTCATCAACGGCAATGTGGCGCTCGGCGCCAAGCTCGACCCGGCCAAGGGCACGCTCGCCCTGGAGAAGGCCGAGGGCAACCCCTACGCCAACTTCCTGGCGGTCAAGGACGGCAAGCAGAACGACCCGCGGGTCGTGAAGCTCGTCAAGCTGCTCAACTCCGACGAGGTCAGGAAGTTCATCGAGACCAAGTACCACGGCTCGGTCATCCCGGCGTTCGGCAAGCCCGCCGCCTGACACCCGCGCCCCCGCACCCCGGCCGCCCGACCAGGCGGCCGGGGTGCGCCGCGTCGCGGCCCGTTACCTGCGCCGCACCCAGTACACGTCCGTCATGTACGGCATCTCGATGTCGCCGCCGCGCCGGGTCGGCTCGTGCGCCCCGAGCAGCGACTCCAGATCGGCCCGCACCCGCTCCTGCTCGGCCGCGTCCAGCACCGCGATGTGGCTGGACGACATCATCCGCTCGACGACGTCCTCGACGGTCGTCGAATGCGGGTTGGGCCAGTGCCGCTCGTGCACCCGGCCCCAGCCCGGCCGCCCCTCGAAGGACCTGCGCCACCGGTTGTCCGGATCCCCGATGCCGGACGCCAGCGGCGGGCTCGGCAGATCGCGCGGCGCCAGCCGGAAGAAGATGTCCTGGAAGTCGCGCACCCACGGCAACGACGTGTCGTACGTGTTCCACACCAGGGCGAGCGCACCGCCCGGCCGCAGCAGCCGCTCCACCTCGTCGAGCGCGTCCGTCTCCTGGAACCAGTGCCAGGACTGCGCCGCCACCACCGCGTCCGCGCAGCCGTCCGGCAGCCCCGTCGCCTCCGCCGTGCCCGCCGTCACCACCACACCGGGCAGCAGCGCGGCCAGCCGTTCGCGCATCTCCGGCACCGGCTCCACGGCCAGCACCTCGGCCCCGGTCAGCGCCAGCAGCCGGGTGAACTTGCCCGTGCCCGCCCCGAGATCGACCGCCGTCCGCCCCGCCTGCAGCGGCAGGGCGTCCGCCAGCGCGGCGAGCGCGGCCATGGGGTACGAGGGGCGGGAGCGCTCGTACAAACCCGCGGCCCGCTGGGATCCGACTCCTGCTGCGTGGTGCAACGTCACGCGGCCAGACGCTAGCAGGGTCGGATGGCGGCGGCCGATACCCGCCCCGGCCGTCATACGGCCTACCCTGGAAGGGCGTTCGCGGATCACCCCTCCCGCGAACCGTTCTGCGAGCCCGCTCTGCGAATGTCGCGGCCGATGCTGCATGCTGTGCTCTCCACACATGCCCTGGTTACGGAGCAGCGAATGACCTCCACCTTTCCGGACATCTCCATCAGTACGGAGCGGCTGGTGCTGCGCCCCTACGAGGAAGCCGACATCCCCGCCCTCGCGGAGATGATGAACGATGAGCTGGTCACCGCCTGGACCTCCGTCGCCCAGCCGTACACCGAGGACGACGCCCGCGCCTTCGCCACCCGGATCGCCCCCGCGGAACGCACCGAGGGCCGCGGCATCGTCTTCGCCGTCACCGAGTTCCTCACCCAGCGGCTGGTCGGCACCGTCCATCTGCAGAACACCGACTGGCGCATCCGCAGCAGTGAGATCGGCTACATGACCGCTCCCTGGGCGCGCGGTGAGGGCTACGCCTCCGAGTCGGTGCTCGCTGTCACCCAGTGGCTCTTCGACGACCAGAAGTTCGAGCGCCTCGAACTGCGGATCGCCGCCGACAACACCGCCTCCCAGCAGGTCGCCCAGAAGATCGGCTGCATCAGCGAGGGCGTGCTGCGCAACGCCGGCATAGTGCGCAGCCGGCCGGAGGAGGACCCGGGCGGCCGGTGGGCGGAGATCAGGACCGACCTGATCGTGTGGAGCCTGCTCCCGGAGGACCTGGACGTACCGCACGGCCGGGGCTCGGGGGACGAGGGGTACGTCGCCTTCGCCGACTGGGAGTAACGACCCTGCAGGTGCCGTCGGTGCCGTCGGTGCCGTCGTCCGGTCAAGATCGGGCCCCGGGGTACTGTGCTTCCCCGGGGGAGCGCGCCACGCCCGGACACCGACCGCGACCACGCCCAGGAGACTGACGACATGGCCGACCGGGTCACCGTGATCGGGTGGGACGGCTCGCCGCCGTCCGACGCCGCGCTGTCGGCGCTCGCCGCGGCCACGCTGGTGGCCGGGACCCGCCGTCATCTGGACCTGCCGTACGTACCGGCGGCCGCCGAGCGGATCGTGCTCGGCAGCATCGAACTGGCCGCCCGCCGGATCGCCAAGCACCGGGGCACCGCGGTGGTACTGGCCGACGGCGACCCGGGCTTCTTCGGCGTCGTGCGCGCCCTGCGCGATCCGGAGCACGGCCTGGAGATCGAGGTCGTCCCCGGCGTCTCCTCCGTCGCACGGGCCTTCGCGCTGGCCGGCATGCCGTGGGAGGACGCCCGCGTCGTCGTCGCGCACAGCCGCTCGCTGCGCCGCGCGGTCAACGTGTGCCGCGCCTACCCCAAGGTCGCCGTGCTGACCGCGCCCGGCGCGGGCCCCGCCGAACTCGCCCTGCTGCTCGACGGCGTACACCGCACCTTCGTCATCTGCGAGGCGCTGGGCACCGAACAGGAGCAGGTCAGCGTCCTCACCTCGGACAAGGTCGCCGACCACATCTGGCGCGATCCCAACGTCGTCCTGGTCGTCGGCGGGATCACCTCCGCCGACCCGGCGGTCGCGGGCCGCAGCGGCTGGATCGCCGGCCGCGACCCGGGCTTCCCCGGCGCGGTGCGCGGCTGGGCCCTGCCGTCCTCGGAGTACGGCGGCGACGGCTCGCACCAGCTGCGGGCGCTCCAACTCGCCCGGCTGGGACCCCGCACCGGCGACCTGGTCTGGGACATCGGCTCCGCGGACGGGGCGTTCGCCGTGGAGGCCGCCCGGTTCGGCGCGGCCGTGATCGCGGTGGACCGGGACGAGGACGCCTGCGACTGGATCACCGCTGCCGGCCGGCGCTTCGGCGTCCAGCTCCAGGTCGTGCACGGCACCGCGCCGCAGGCGCTGGAGGACCTCCCCGAGCCGGACGTCATCCGGATCGGCGGGGGAGACGCCGAAGTCGTCACGGCGTGCGCCGCCCGGCGCCCGGAGCGCATCGTCGCGAGCGCGGGCAACCGGGACGAGGCGGAGGCGGTCAGCCGGGCCCTGGAGGAGGGCGGCTACGACGTCGAACGCGCCCTGCTGCAGACCGTCGAACTGGATTCCGGCTGGGCGGAACGCGAACGCCTCGTCACCTTCGCCCTCTGCGGCCACCGCAGGTGACAGCGGGCCCGCCGGCCCGCCCGCACTGTGGACCCTTGGACCGTCCTCCGGCGCACGCGCGGTAGGCTGGCGGATCGTTGTGCCGTCGTCGTGCGTTGACGGATCGACCCGTTGTCGATCTGTTGGTCATCCGTCGCCGCCGGGCAGCACACGCGGTGCCGACGCGCCGCATTCCCCGCCTTCCGGCCGTCATGGCCGGCGGGTGGACAGTGTGCGCGGCGCGGCGTTGGAAGGAGCGATACCGATGGGCGAGGGGCACGCATGACTGACACCGGCCAGGTCCCGGGCGAGGGACTGCCGGAGAACGCAGTCGGGGAAGCGGTTCCGCAGCCGCCCGCCGATCTGCCCGGCAGCGCCGCTCACCAACCGACCGCTCCCAGCTGGGGAACGGACGCGCTGAGCGGCGACGGCGCTCCCGCGTACACCTTCCTCGACCAGTCGGAGCCTTCCGGCCCGGCGGTCGACGACGACGAGGACCTGCTCCTGATGCCCAGTCTGCAGGGCTCCTGGAGCGATCCCCAGCCCGTTCCGCCGCAGCCCGAGGTCGTCGTGCCTCCCCTCAACGGTGAGGGGCACGAGCCCCACGAGTCCGCGGGACGCGACTCCGGATCCCTCGACTACGGGACGGTCCGGCTGCCGCAGCCGGCCGCCCAGCAGCTGCCCGGGGCCGCGGCCCCCGCCGCCGTCCAGGAACCGGACCTCGTGGCCCAGCAGGCCGCCGAGCAGGTTCCGGAGCAGGCCGCCGAGCCGTTCGCCGCCGACCAGCCGGCCACCCAGCCCGCGCCGCCCCGGCGGCCGTTGCACATGGGTCCGCCGATGCCGGACCCGGCGTCCAGCGGTGTCTCCGTCCGCTCGCTGGCCGACCGCGGACCGGCCACGGCCCAGGGCCAGACGCCCGCCCCGCTGCGGGCGACCGGTGGCCCGGCCACCGCGGGACCCGAGTACCTCGACGTCCCGCACAGCGACTCCGCCGCCATCCCCGCGCAGCAGAACGGCGAGGCCCCCGAGCCGGCCGCCGTCGCGCAGCCGGGCTCGCCCGTCCAGGGCAGCGCATGGCCGTCGGCGGCGCCCGCCGCCCCGGTGGCGCAGCAGCAGGACCTCCCGCCCGTGGTCCTCGCGGCGGCGCCCGCGCCCGAACCGGTCCAGCCGCAGCCGCAGGCCGCGGTGGAGCAGCCGGTCCCGGCCCAGCCGTCCGTCCAGGCCGAGCACCCCGCTCCGGTCCAGCCGCAGGCCGCGGCGCCGGTCGTACCGGCCCAGGAAGGGGTGGGAACGCCGCACGCGGGCACGCCCGTCCCGGACGCGGTGCCCGCCCCGGCCGCACCGATCGCCGTCGCGCCGGTGGCGCTGGCCGAACCGGTCGAGCCCGTCGCGCCCGTCGAAGCCGTGGCACCCGTTGCCCCGGTGGCCTCCGTCGTACCGGAGCCGGTGCCCGCCGCCGAGCCGGCGCAGCCGTCCGTGAACGTGCACGTGCCACCGGTCGTGGCCGCGGCGCAGCCGCCGGTGCAGGTCACCGAGGTCCCTGCCGAAACGATCACTCCTCCGGCGGCTCCCGCCCAGCACCCGGCGGACGCGGCACCGCCCGCGGCGGAGCCCTACGTCCTCCCCGACGCGCTGCCCGAGCCCATCCTCGTCCCGGCGGCGGCGGCCCCGGCGCAGTCCGTACCGCAGGACGCTCCGGCGCCGGAGGCTCCCGCCCCGGACCTCGCCGCCGCCGTCCTGGCGCCGGTTCCGGCGGAGCAGCCGCCCGTGCCCGGTGCGCCGGTCGCGGCCGAACTCCCCACTGAGCCGGACGAGTCCGCCGCCCCGGCCGCCGAGGCCCCCGTACCGGTCGTGCGGCAGCCCGCCGCCGACGGGTACGAACCCGCCGTCCGTGACGCGGTCCACCGGGTGATCCGCGAACGCCGGGACATCCGCAACGGCTTCCGCGACGACCCCATCCCGCACGAGGTGCTGCTCCGCGTCCTGGAGGCGGCCCACACCGCCCCCAGCGTCGGCCACTCGCAGCCGTGGGACTTCGTCGTCATCCGCTCCGCCAAGACCCGCGAGCGCATGCACGAGCTGGCCAACGAGCAGCGCGACGCGTACGCCAAGTCGCTGCCGAAGGCCCGCGCCAAGCAGTTCCGCGAGCTGAAGATCGAGGCGATCCTCGACACCCCGGTCAACATCGTCGTCACCGCCGACCCGACCCGTGGCGGCCGGCACACCCTCGGCCGGCACACCCAGCCGCAGATGGCCCCGTACTCCTCCGCCCTCGCGGTCGAGAACCTGTGGCTCGCCGCCCGCGCCGAAGGGCTCGGGGTCGGCTGGGTCAGCTTCTTCGACGAGCGCCAGATGGTCCGTGAGCTGGGGCTGCCCGAGCACCTCGAAGTCGTCGCCTACCTGTGTGTCGGCTACGTCGACGAGTTCCCGGAAGAGCCCGAACTGATGCAGGCCGGCTGGTCCCAGCGCCGCCCGCTGTCCTGGGTGGTCCACGACGAGGAGTACGGCAACCGCGCCCTGCCCGGCGAGGAGCCGCACGACCTGCTGGAGGAGACGCTCCGTGGCATCCGCCCGCTGGACGCCAAGGCGCTCGGCGAGGCCTGGGAGCGGCAGAAGCGGATGACCAAGCCGGCCGGCGCGCTCGGCATGCTGGAGATCATCTCCGCGCAGCTCAGCGGCCTGTCCCGGCAGTGCCCGCCGCCGATCCCGGAACCCGCGGCCGTCGCGATCTTCGCCGGAGACCACGGGGTGCACGCCCAGGGCGTCACGTCCTGGCCGCAGGAGGTGACCGCCCAGATGGTCGCCAACTTCCTCGGCGGCGGCGCGGTCTGCAACGCGTTCGCCAACCAGGTCGGCGCCGAGGTCTGCGTCATCGACGTCGGTGTCGCGTCCGAACTCCCCAGCACCCCCGGGCTGCTGCCCCGCAAGGTCCGGTACGGCACCGCGGACTTCACCGCCGGGCCCGCCATGACCCGCGACGAGGTGCTGCGCGCCATCGAGGTCGGCATCGAGACCGCCCGCGACCTGGTGGCGGCCGGCAACAAGGCGCTGCTCACCGGCGAGATGGGCATCGCCAACACCACCACCTCCGCCGCGCTCATCTCGGTCTACACCGGCCAGGACCCGGCCGAGGTGACCGGTCGCGGCACCGGCATCAACGACGAGATGCACGCCCGCAAGATCGACGTCGTCCGCCGTGCGCTGGACCTGCACCGCCCCGACCCGGCCGACCCGATCGGTGTACTGGAGGCCATCGGCGGGCTGGAGCACGCCGCCATGGTCGGCCTGCTGCTCGGCGCCGCGGCGCTGCGCACACCGGTGATCCTGGACGGCGTCAGCGCCGGCGCCGCCGCGCTGGTCGCCCGCGCCATCGCCCCCGAGGTGCTGGCCGCCTGCATCGCGGGCCACCGCAGCGCCGAGCCGGGCCATGTCGCGGCCCTCACCAAGCTGGGCCTGCGGCCGCTGATCGACCTCGACCTGCGGCTCGGCGAGGGCACCGGCGCGCTGCTGGCGCTGCCGCTGGTGCAGAGCGCTGCGCGCGTCATGCACGAGGTCGCGACGTTCGACTCCGCGGGAGTCACCGAGAAGGGCTGACGTCCACGACGTCGGCAGTGAACGCCGGGCGGGCCGGGTGCGGCCGCCCGGCGTCGCCACGCGCAGATGTGATCTTGCGCGCTGCGGCCCGGGCGCATACGACCGTAGGGTTGGCAGCAGGGGCCCGGCCCCGCACGCACCACAGCCGCTCCGAGGGAGCAGCGGCCGCAACTTCGCCACAAGGAGCCGTACAGCCATGGCCGACGACCGCAACGACGCTCCCGCCTACCCCGTCGGGCTGCGGCTGTCCGGACGGCGGGTGGTCGTGCTCGGCGGCGGTACCGTCGCACAGCGCAGGCTGCCGGCGCTGGTGTCGGCGGGCGCCGACATCGTGCTCGTCTCTCCGTCGGCGACCCCGTCCGTCGAGGCGATGGCCGACGCGGGCGAACTGCGCTGGGAACGCCGTCCGTACCAGGACGGCGACCTCGCGGACGCCTGGTACGCGCTGATCGCCACCACCGACACGACGGCCAACGCCGCGGCATCCGCGGAGGCCGAGGCCCGCCGCGTCTGGTGCGTGCGCAGCGACGACGCCGAGGCCGCCACCGCGTGGACCCCCGCCACCGGGCGCAGCGAAGGGGTGACCGTCGCTGTCCTCACCGGGCGCGACCCGCGCCGCTCCGCGGCCGTCCGCGACGCGGTCGTCGAAGGGCTGCGGGACGGCACGCTGGTCGCCCCCCGGCACCGCGAGCGGACCCCCGGCGTGGCGCTCGTCGGCGGCGGCCCCGGCGACCCGGACCTGATCACGGTGCGCGGCCGGCGGCTGCTCGCCGAGGCCGACGTGGTGATCGCCGACCGGCTCGGCCCCCGCGACCTGCTGGACGAACTCCCGCCGCACGTCGAGGTGATCGACGCCGCGAAGATCCCCTACGGCCGGTTCATGGCCCAGGAGGCGATCAACAACGCGCTCATCGAGCACGCCAGGGCAGGCAAGGCCGTGGTCCGGCTCAAGGGCGGCGACCCGTTCGTCTTCGGGCGCGGAATGGAGGAGGCCGAGGCGCTCGCCGAGGCGGGCATCGCCTGCACCGTCGTGCCCGGCATCTCCAGCTCCATCAGCGTGCCCGGCGCCGCCGGCATCCCGGTCACCCACCGGGGCGTCGCCCATGAGTTCACGGTCGTCAGCGGCCATGTCGCCCCCGAGGACCCGCGCTCCCTCGTCGACTGGCCGGCGCTCGCGAAGCTGCGCGGCACACTCGTGCTGCTCATGGCCGTCGAGCGGATCGGCGCCATCGCCGCCTCACTCGTCCAGCACGGCCGTTCCGCCGACACCCCGGTCGCCGTCATCCAGGAGGGCACCATGGCGGCGCAGCGGCGCGTGGACGGCACCCTGGCGACCGTTGCCCAGGTCGTCGCCGAAGCGGAGATCCGGCCGCCGGCCGTCATCGTCATCGGCGACGTCGTCACCGTCGGCCGCGCCGTCCAGGAGTAGGCAGCGCCCGGCGGGTACCGGCCAGGTAGCCACCCCGGCGTTGGCATGTGCCGCGGGACAGGGCAGTATCAGCCTGTGGCTGAGCTCATCACGATCGACGACCCGGACGACCCCCGCCTTCACGACTACGTGGCCCTGACCGACGTCGAGCTGCGGCGCCGCCGCGAGCCCGCAGAAGGGCTGTTCATCGCGGAGGGCGAGAAGGTGATCCGGCGTGCCCGGCACGCCGGTTACCGCATGCGGTCCATGCTGCTGTCGGCCAAGTGGGTCGACGTCATGCGCGACGTCATCGACGAGGTGCCGGCGCCGGTGTACGCGGTGAGCCCGGAGCTCGCCGAGCAGGTCACCGGCTACCACGTGCACCGCGGCGCGCTCGCCTCCATGGGCCGCAAGCCGCTGCCGGAGGCGGACGACCTGCTGGGGACCGCGCGCCGCATCGTCGTCATGGAATCCGTCAACGACCACACCAACATCGGCGCCATCTTCCGCAGCGCCGCGGCGCTCGGCATGGACGCCGTGCTGCTCTCCCCGGACTGTGCGGACCCGCTCTACCGACGCTCCGTCAAGGTCTCGATGGGCGCGGTCTTCTCAGTGCCTTACGCCCGCCTCGACAGCTGGCCCCGCGACCTGGAGACGGTGCGCGCGGCCGGCTTCAAGCTGCTCGCCCTCACCCCGGCCGACAAGGCCACCGACATCGACGAGGCCGCCCCGCACCGGCTGGAACGGGTCGCCCTGCTCCTCGGCGCGGAGGGCGACGGCCTGTCCACCCAGGCCCTCGTCGCCGCCGACGAATGGGTCCGCATCCCGATGGCCCACGGCGTCGACTCCCTGAACGTCGGCGCCGCGGCGGCCGTCGCCTTCTACGCGGTGGCCTCCGGCCGGCCCACCGACTGAGAAACCGCCCGCAACAGTCAGCAGGGGAGCGCCCGTCCGACCGGAGGGGACGTGGCGGGGTGCCTCCACGACGGCCGTCGGCCACCCCCGTGCCTGAGCACGCCCCATCGGACCGGAGGGGACGGGGCGGGGTGCCCCCGCAGGCGCCGAGAATCCACCACCGTCACGGTGCGGACGGCCCGCGGGTTTCGAGCGCCGAGGAGGCGCCCCGCCGCGTCCCCGACCCACCCCTCGACAGTGCGCCGCCCTCGCCGGGCAGCAGGCGCGATGACACCTCCACCCGCGAGCCGGGGGCGCCCGTCAGCCGGAGGCGCCCGGCCGCCCCACCGACTGACGGCCGGTCACCCGCCTGGGGCTCAGGCCGGGAGATCCACCAACTCGGCGAGAGCCGCCCGGTGGCGGCCCGGGGTGCCCAGGGCGATCTCGTCGGCCTTGGCGCGCTTGAGGTAGAGGTGGGCGGGGTGCTCCCACGTCATGCCGATACCGCCGTGCAGCTGGACGCACTCCTCCGCCGCGTGCACGGCGGTCGTGGCGCAGTGCGCCTGGGCGACGGCCACCGCGACGGCCGCGTCAGGACTGCCGGACGCCAGCGCGTCGGCGGCGTTGCGGGCCGCGGCGCGGGCCGAGACGACCTCCAGCCAGAGGTCCGCCAGCCGGTGCTTGAGGGACTGGAAGGAACCGACGGGGCGGCCGAACTGGTGCCGCTCCTTCAGATAACGCACGGTCTCGTCGAGGCACCACTGGGCGATGCCCAGCTGCTCAGAGGCGAGCAGCCCGGCCCCGGTGAGCAACGCGGCGCGCAGCGCATCGGCGGCCGAGTCGGGACCGACGAGCAGCCGGGCGGCGACCGCGTCCAGGGTGAGGTCGGCGATCGGCCGCGTCAGGTCGAGCGAGACCGGCACGTCGATGGAGACCCCGGCCGCGTCGGCGGTGATCTCGTAGAGGCCCGGCCCGCCGGGGCCGACCGCCGGCACGACGAGCACGTCCGCGGCCGACGCGTCGGCGACGCTGGTGATCCGGCCGCTCAGCGTGCCGTCGGCCGCAACACGAACACTCCCCGGGAACGCGGCGCCGGGCGCCGTGGGCAGCGGTACGGCCAGTGCCGCGGTGGCCTCGCCGGAGGCGAGCCGCTTCAGCAGCGGACCCGCCGCCGCGGGCGCGGCCAGCAGCGCCGAGGTGGCGAGCACCGCGCTGCCGAGGAACGGCACCGGGGCGACCGCGCCGCCGAGTTCCTCCAGCACCACCGCGGCCTCGCGGGCGGACGCCCCCTGGCCGCCGAGCTCCTCCGGTACGAGCAGCCCCGCGATGCCGATCTCCGCGGCCAGCGTGCGCCACAGGTCCAGGTCGTACGGGGTGCCGCTCTCGATCCGGGCCAGCACGGCGGTGGGCGGGCAGCGGTCCGCCAGCAGACCGCGAACGGCGGACCGCAGATCGTCCTCGACGTCGGAGTACAGCAGGTCGGGGGTCGCGGGCTGCGACGACGGCTGGTTCATCGGGGAAGGTCCTTCCAGGCGGCGTCCTTGTCGGTGCGGGGCTCGGACGGCAGGCCGAGCACCCGCTCGGAGACGATGTTGCGCAGGATCTCGGAGGTGCCGCCCTCGATCGAGTTGCCCTTGGCGCGCAGATAGCGGTAGCCCGCGTCCCGTCCGAAGAAGTCGACGGTCTCCGGGCGGGTCATCGTCCAGTCGCCGTAGCGCAGTCCGTCCTCGCCGAGGAGTTCCACCTCCAGGCCGCTGATCTGCTGGTTGAGGCGGGCGAAGGCGAGCTTCAGCCCGGAGCCCTCGGGGCCGGGCGCCCCGGCGGCGAGCTGCTGGCGGACCCGTTCCGCGGTGAGCCGGGAGACCTCGGAGTCCACCCACAGGCGCAGCAGCCGGTCGTGCAGGTCCGGGGTGCGCAGCTCGGGTTGTTCGCGCCAGGTGGCGGCGACCGTGCCGATCATGCCGCCCTCGCGCGGGATGGACGCGCCGCCGATCGCGACCCGCTCGTTCATGAGGGTGGTCTGCGCCACCCGCCAGCCGTCGCCGACCGCCCCGAGGCGGTGCGCGTCCGGGATCCGGACGCCGGTCAGGAAGACCTCGTTGAACTCGGCCTCGCCGGTGATCTGCCGCAGCGGGCGGACCTCGACACCGGGGTCGGTCATGTCGCAGACGAAGTAGGTGATCCCGCGGTGCTTGGGCAGGTCGGGGTCGGTGCGGGCGATGAGGATGGCCCAGCGCGCGTTGTGCGCGTTGGACGTCCAGACCTTCTGGCCCGTCACCACCCAGTCGTCGCCGTCACGTACCGCACGGGTGCCGAGCGAGGCCAGGTCGGAGCCGGCGCCCGGCTCGCTGAAGAGCTGGCACCAGACCTCCTCGCCGGTCCACAGCGGCCGCAGGAAACGGGCCTTCTGCTCGTCGGTGCCGAAGGTGAGGACGGTCGGGGCCGCCATGCCCAGGCCGATGCCGATCCGGCGCGGATCGTTCTCGGGCGCTCCGGCCGCCGCCAGCTCGGCGTCCACGACCCCCTGCAGGGAGCGGCGGGCGCCGAGGCCGCCCAGGCCCTGGGGGTAGTGCACCCAGGCCAGGCCCGCGTCGAACCGGGCCCGCAGGAACGCGAGGCGGTCGGTGGCGGCGGGGTCGTGCGCGGAGAGCAGCGCCCGCACGCGGTGACGCAGGCCCTCCTCGTCGGGGGTGCCCGCCGGTTCGGTCGTCATACGCCACGTCCTTCCCGCTCATCCATCTCATCGTGACTAAGCAAGCGCTTGGTAACGTAGTCGATGTGAGGGTGCCGACGCCAGACCCCGCGGGGGAGCGGTGGACGGTGCTCCGGGCCGGCGGACGGTGCTCCGGGAGAGCGGACGGGTGTTCCGGGAGCGGGGTCAGCGCGGCCAGGCGCCCTGCGCGACCGCGATACAGGCCGCGGCCAGCAGCGTCACGATGACGAAGACGATGAGGCGCTGGCGCAGCAGCCGCCGGTCGGGGCCGCCGGGCCGGCGGCCCGCGGGGGTACGGGGCGCGGGGGTCCGCGGCGCGGGAGTGCGCTGCCCCGGCGGCCGCGGGACCGGCGTACGGCCGGTGTGCCGCGCCGAGGACGCCGTGCCGCCCGCCGTCCGCCGCTCGGTGTGCTGCTGGGCGTACTCCTCGGCCCGCCGCCCGGTGGGCCGCTCCGGGCGCGGGCCCGCCGTCTTCGGCACCGCCTCGCGCCGGGGCGCGCCGAGCCCGCGCGCCTCACGCGCCGCGATCTCGGCCAGCCGCTCGGACAGCTGAACGGTGCTGGGCCGGTCCCCGGGATCCTTCGCGAGACACGCGTAGACCAGCGGCGCGAGCGCGTCCGGCACCCCGCTCAGATCCGGCTCCTCGTGCACGACCCGGTACAGCATCACCTCGGAACTGCCCTGACCGAACGGCGAGTCGGCGGTCGCCGCGTACGCGAGGGTCGCGCCGAACGCGAAGACGTCGGTCGCCGGGGTGACGGCCGCGCCGCGCACCTGCTCGGGGGCGAGGAACCCGGGGGAGCCGACGGCCGTCCCCACATGCGTCAGGGTGCTCGCGCCGGTCGACCACGCGATCCCGAAGTCGATGATCCGCGGGCCCTTCGGCGACAGCAGGATGTTCGACGGCTTCAGATCGCGGTGGACCACCCCCGCCTCGTGCACCGCCACCAGGCCGTCGGCGAGCGCCGCACCGATCGCGGCGACCTCGGACGCCTGCAGCGTCCCCTCCTCGGCGACCTTGTCGTGCAGCGAGGGGCCGGGCACGTACTGGGTGGCGAACCACGGCCGGTCCGCGTCCAGATCGGCCGCCACCAGCCGCGCCGTGCAGCCGCCGCGGATCCTGCGCGCGGCCGAGACCTCACGGGCGAACCGCGAACGGAACTCCTGATCCTCCGCCAGTTCCGGCCGGATCACCTTCAGTGCCACCCGCTGGCCGCGCTTGTCGGCACCCAGGTACACCACACCCATGCCGCCGGCGCCCAGCCGCCGGTGCAGCCTGAACGAGCCGACGACACGCGGATCCTCGCGCCGGAGCCGCATCATCGCCATGTTCTTCCCCGCTGCCTGGCCAGTTGGACGTCCACAGCTTACGGACTGAACTCCCGGTGCGCCGATAGGCCGCGCATGCGCCGGACGGGGGATTGTCAGTGCCGGGTGGGATCCTTAAGAGGTGGGAACGGGCCGCTCCGAAGGGGTGGAACGGCCGGGCCCGCACCATCAACGGTCCGTCTGCCAAGGGGGAATGACGCCGTGAAAGGTGATCGCGTGGAGATAGTCGTGGATGCCGGGGACACCACCCGTACCTATGAGGTGGTGGCCACCCGGGCCGGCCGCCGGGTCGAGACCGCGGTGCGCCGCGGGGTGGTGGAAGTGAGTGAAGTCACCCGCAACGGCACCGTCGTCCGCACCGCCCGATTCATGTCCACCCGGGTGCTCGCCCTGGTGGAGCAGCCCATTCCGAGGGACGACACCGAGGCCTAGACCGGGTCCAGCGCGACCGAACGGCCCGCCGGGCGGTCATCCCCTGGGGGTAGCCCCCTCAGGGATCACCCTGGGACCGGGGGCCCGGTGTCCACCCAGGGGAGTACCCCGGGCGGGTCCGCGTCATCCTCCCGGAGGCCCGGAAAGCGGTACGACGGCATGACGACCAGGCCATGGCGCGCACCTAATCTTGAAATCAAGCGGCGGGCGTAGCACTCGTCCCCCGAGGTCAGACGCCCGCCGCTTGCCTGACCGACAACCAGACGTACCACCAGCGTGAACGACCGACACCTCAGGAGAGGGCCATGGCGAACACAGTGAGTCGTACGGTGCGCCCCTTGCGCGGCAGCAGGATCGCCGCCTTCGGTACCCGCCCGTCCGGCACGCGCCATCCGCTGGTCGCAGCGGCCATGGTGCTGCCACTCGCGGTGCTCCTCGCCCTGCTCTTCGGAGGCTTCGACGCGGTGGCCACACAAGCGTCGTCCGTAGCCGGGCTGATGGGGCGCTGACACAGCGCCCCGTTGCATCGGCCCCATGCCCGGAAGAGCGGTCCGGGCTGGGGAACCGGTACGAAACCCCGTGGGGACGGGGGTGCGACGGACGGCCGTGATGCCCGGGTACCAGCGGTGGTACCCGGGCATCACGCACGTCAGGACCCGCGAGGGTGCTTGACTGAACGTATGGCAGTGGTGGGGGAGGAGCTGACGGCGGAGCTCGCCGCGCTCGCCGCGGGCATCTCCGGCATATCCGAGACCTCGGTGCTCGCCCACCGGCCCGACGGCACGGTGGTCCGCAGCGGCGCGCTCGTCGCCAAGGCGCACGCCGGCGACACCGACCGGGAGGCCCTGGCGGTCCGCCTCGGGGTCGCCTCGCATCCGTTGCTGCGCGGCATCCTGCTCGCCCCGCTGCCCCTGCCCGCGCCCCGTACCGGCTCGCTGCTGCACGACCGCCCCGTCACCGCCTGGCCGCTGGGCGAACCCGTGGACCGCGAGGAGCCCGGCAGCGCGCCCTGGGAGGACGCCGCCGTCCTCCTCGCCCGGCTGCACGCCGTCCCCCCGCACGCGCTGCCGCACCCGCTGCCGCCCATGCGCGGCCCCGCCAAGGCGGCCCGCGCCGTCGCCCGTATGACGGCCGGCGACCGGTCGGCCGCCGCGGACACCGTGCTGCGGGCCTGGGAGCGCCTGCCCGGCTGGGCCCGCGACGAGGCACCGCAGCCGCGTGCGGACACCCTCTGCCACGGTGATCTGCACCTCGGCCAGCTCGTCCGGCATCCCACCCCCGGCGGCCCCTGGCAGCTCATCGACGTCGACGACCTGGGGATCGGCGATCCCGCCTGGGACCTGGCCCGTCCCGCCATGTGGTTCGCGACCGGCCTGCTCGACCCGGACGCCTGGACGCGCTTCCTGGGCGCCTACCAGGACGCGGGCGGCCGGGCGGTGCCCCCCGACGGCGACCCCTGGCCGTATCTGGACGTGCCGGCCCGCGCGTTGACCGTCCAGTCGGCCGCGCTGGCCGTGGTGCGGGCCGCCCGCGAGAACCGCCCGCTCGACGAGGTCGAGCTGGACCTCACCGCTGCCTGCGCCCGGATCACCCACGTATCGTGAACCCAGCTCCGCCGGACGGGCGTTCCGGTGGCGAATCACCGCAATTGAGGAGTTGAGCCGGAGATGCACTGTCCCAAGTGCCAGGGCCCGATGCACACGTTCAATCGCAACGGCGTCCAGATCGAGCAATGCGGCAACTGCCGGGGGATCTTCCTGGACTACGGCGAGCTGGAGGCACTCGCCCGGGTCGAGGGCCAGTGGAACCAGCCGGCCGCGCCGCCGCAGCAGGCCTACCCGGCCCAGCAGGCCTACCCGGCGCCGCAGGCGTACCCCGCGGGTCCCGCCTGGGGCGCCCCGCAGCACGGCGGCCACGGCGGTCACCACGGCGGCCACCACCAGAAGCACCGCAGCTTCGGGCACATGCTCTTCTCGTCCTGATCCCAGGACGGATGCCGGGGACGCCCGGCGAGCGGCGGCGGGAACGACCGAGGGCCGGAGCGATGATCGCTCCGGCCCTCGGTCATGACGTGTGCGCGATACTGGGATTGAACCAGTGACCTCTTCCGTGTCAGGGAAGCGCTCTCCCGCTGAGCTAATCGCGCGGGACCCACTACAACTGCTGCCATGCAAGTGGTGCTGTGCTGCGTGCGCGATACTGGGATTGAACCAGTGACCTCTTCCGTGTCAGGGAAGCGCTCTCCCGCTGAGCTAATCGCGCGGGACCCACTACAACTGCTGCGATACAAGTGGTGCTGTGCTGCGTGCGCGATACTGGGATTGAACCAGTGACCTCTTCCGTGTCAGGGAAGCGCTCTCCCGCTGAGCTAATCGCGCGTGAGGTGGAGACGGGATTTGAACCCGTGTAGACGGCTTTGCAGGCCGTTGCCTCGCCTCTCGGCCACTCCACCAACATCGTCGGGGACGGGAAATCCCCCACGCCGAGCGGACGACGAGATTCGAACTCGCGACCCTCACCTTGGCAAGGTGATGCTCTACCACTGAGCCACGTCCGCAGGTGTCGTAGCTCCGGGGCGCTTCCGCGTCCCGGCGACGTGTTGAACTCTAGCGGATTCCACGGCCAGCTCAAAAACCGGTTTCCGCAGCGTGCCGGGCTGCTGACCAGCGAATGACCAGCGGGGCGCCGCGACGGGCGCCGCTCTAGACTCGGCCACACCCCTTCGGACCGACCCTGGAAGCACTGTGCGAGACCTCGTCCCGATGGCCCGCTTCGGCGGCCGCGTCGCCTCCGACCTGCGAGATGTCACCAGCGACCTCGCCGCGCTCGACTCCTCGGGCTTCTGGGCGGTGTCCGCGGACTTCGAGGGACAGGTGGTGTGCGCGCGCTTCGGGGACGTCCGTTCCGCGCCGCCGGCGTCGCCGGACGGCTGGTGCGGACCGGCCACCGGAGTGTGGACCTCCTCACTGGACCGCGACGCCTACATCGCGGGTGTGCGCCGCATACGCGCGTACATCGCGGCCGGCGACGTCTACCAGGCCAACCTCTGCCGGGTGCTGTCCGCGCCGCTGCCCGACCCCGCCCGGTCCGACATGGACGCGCTCGGCTCGGTGCTCGCCCACGGCAACCCGGCCCCGTACGCGGGCACCATCCGGCTCCCCGCGCACGGTGTGGAGATCGCCACCGCGTCCCCTGAGCTCTATCTGCGCCGCGACCGGTCCCTCGTCGAATCCGGCCCGATAAAGGGCACCGGACGTACGGAGGCGGACCTGCTGCCCAAGGACCACGCCGAGAACGTGATGATCGTGGATCTGGTCCGCAACGACCTGGGGCGGGTCTGCGCGACCGGGTCTGTCACCGTCCCGGAGCTGTGCGCGGTCGAGAAGCACCCCGGCCTGGTCCACCTCGTCTCGAGCGTGCGGGGCGAGCTGCGCCAGGACACCGGCTGGGCCGGGCTGTTCGCCGCCACCTTCCCGCCCGGCTCGGTCACCGGGGCCCCCAAGTCCAGTGCGCTGCGGATCATCGCGGAACTGGAGACGGCGCCGCGCGGCCCCTACTGCGGGGGCGTCGGCTGGGTGGACGCCGACCACGGCACCGGTGAACTGGCCGTGGGGATCAGGACGTTCTGGCTCGACCGCACCGGCCCGGAACCGCTGCTGCGCTTCGGCACGGGAGCCGGCATCACCTGGGGCTCCGACCCGGTGCGGGAGTGGGACGAGACCGAGCTGAAGGCGTCCCGGCTGCTGGCGGTAGCGTCGGGGGAACATCCGGGACACGAAGGGACCACACCGTGAAGATCTGGGTCGATGGCACGCTGCGGGACGCCGCTGACGCCACGGTGTCGGTGCTCGACCACGGGATCACCGTGGGCGACGGGGTCTTCGAGACGCTCAAGGCCGTCGACGGCGCGGCGTTCGCGACCACCCGCCACCTGGACCGGCTGACCCGGTCCGCGCGCGGCCTCGGACTCCCGGACCCGGACCTCGACGAGGTGCGCAGGGGCTGCGAGGCGGTCCTGGCGGCCAACCCCGTGCCGCTCGGCCGGCTCAGGATCACGTACACCGGCGGGCTCTCCCCGCTCGGCTCCGACCGCGGCGACGCGGGACCCACCCTGATCATCGCCCTCGGTGAGGCCGCCGTCCGGCCGGACACCACCGCCGTGGTCACGGTGCCGTGGACCCGCAACGAGCGGGGCGCGCTCAGCGGCCTGAAGACCACCTCCTACGGCGAGAACGTCGTGGCGCTCGCCCGCGCCCACGCCCACGGCGCCTCCGAGGCGATCTTCGGCAACACCGTCGGCCGGCTCTGCGAGGGCACCGGCTCCAACATCTTCGTCGTGCTCGGCGGGCAGCTGCTCACCCCGCCGCTCTCCTCCGGCTGCCTCGCGGGCATCACCCGGGAGCTGGTCGCCGAGTGGAGCGGGGCGCAGGAGGCGGATCTGCCGCTGGAGGCGCTCGGCGAGGCCGAGGAGATCTTCCTGACGTCCACCCTCCGCGACGTCCAGGCGGTACGGCTGGCCGACGGGCGGGAGCTGCCGGGAGCACCGGGTCCGGTCACCGCCAAGGCGATGCGGGTCTTCGCGGAACGGGCCGGAGCCGACCCGAATCCGTGACGTGGCGCTGAGGAGCGGGTAGAACTGGCCCCAGTCCAAACGGGGGAGTGACGCCATGACAACCACCCTGCGACCCGATCAGCCGGAGCGGCACGGAGCGGGCGGCGCGCGTTCGCGCCGCTACACGGTATGCGTCAACAGCAGGCCGGTCGGCGGGATCGAGCTCTCCGCCGGGCCGCGGTTCGGCGTCACGGCCGGCCGGATCACCGGACTGGAGATCTACGAGGCGGACCGGCGGCGCGGCCGCGCCACGGTCGCCGCGCTCGCCGCCGAGGAGGTGCTCCGCGGCTGGGGGTGCGACGAGGTGACGGTCGACATTCCGGCGGACGCCGTCCTCGCGCAGCGGCTCGCCGACACCCTCGGCTACACCGAACGCAACCGTGGCATGGTCAAGCGGCTGTCAGGGCCCGCACCCGAACTGCCCGCGGGCAGCACCGTCCGGCCGCTGACCGAGGCGGAGTACCCCGCCTGGAACGAACACAAGATGATCGCGTACGTGGACGGCATGGTGGCCCGCGGCGTCCCGTTCGCGCAGGCCTCCGCCAGGGCCGAGGCCGATCACGGCGCGGCCCTGCCCGACGGCGTGGGCACCGCCGGCACCCTGCTGCTGACCGTGGTCCACCGGGGCCGGGACGTCGGCACCCTGTGGCTACGGCTGCGGGACGCCGCCGACCCGGGGGTCCCGGCGTGGGTCTTCTCCGTCGAGGTGGCCGAGGAACACCGCGGCCAGGGGCACGGCCGCACCCTGATGCTCGTCGCGGAGCGGGAGTGCCTGGGCGCCGGGGTCGGCACCCTGGGCCTGAACGTCTTCGGCGGCAACACGCCCGCGCTGCGGCTGTACGAGTCCCTGGGGTACGCGACCACGCGCCGCCATCTGTTCAAGCGGCTGCTTTAGGGAGCCACGACCTGGCGGCTGCTCCGGGGGAGAGGACTCCGGGCCGGGCCTATCCGGCGAGCAGCCGGTCCGCGATCTCCTCGATCCGGGCGCGCAGCCCCTCCTGGCTCCTGCCGCCGTCCAGCCGCTGCCCGTCGATCACATACGTCGGCGTGCCCGTGACGCCGATCGCCCGGCCCTCGGCCTCGTCGGCGTCGACGATCAGCAGATGCCGGCCGTCGATCAGCGCGGTGTCCACCTCCTCCGCGTCCAGCCCCAGTTCGCGGGCCACCTCGACGAGCAGCTCCTCGCCGCGCTTGCCGAGCTCCTCGGTCCTGGCCAGCACCGCCTCGGTGTACGGCCAGCCCTGCCCCTGCGCCCAGGCCTCCTCGGCCGCCTGGGCGGCGGCGAGGGCGTGCCGGTGCTTCTCCAGCGGGAAGTGCCGCAGCTGGATGTCCAGCGCGTCGCCGTAGCGGGCGCGCAGCGCGCGTACGTCGTCGAGGGCGGTGCGGCAGTCGGGGCACTGCAGCTCGCACCAGACTTCCAGGACGGCGCGGGCGGTGGCCGGGGGAGTGACGTCGTTCATGCGGCCCAGTCTCGCACCGGGGGAGGAGCCCTCCCCCGAGATCACCCTGAGACGGGTCCCGGGACGTGGCCTCCGGCTTCACGACGGGTGCACGATGGATACAGGAACATCCCGATACAGCCGCAGGAGTACAGGATCAGGAGCACTGGATGCTGACCGCTACCGTATGCGTCGCGCTGTCCGCGGCGGGCCTGGCGATCGCGATGCTGACCGCGTACCGCCGGCGTTATCTCGCGGCCGTCCGCACCGCCGCGTTCGCCCTGCTGCCGGTGGGCCTGTACATGACGGGCCTGGTGACGCTGGGCCGGAAGGTCGGCACGGCCACCGGGAGCTGGGCCGCGGACCTGGTCTTCAAGCCGACGGTGTGGCTGGGCTTCGGCGTCCTCGCGGTGTCCGTGGCGCTCTACACGGTGACGCGTTTCGCCGCCGGCCGTGACGGCGGCGGCCGCCGTGAGCGCAAGGCCGCCGCTGCCGCCGCGGGTGCTCCGGCGGTGGCCCCCGGCGCCTCCCAGCCCGCACTGTCCGCGGGCCGCAAGCCGGCGGCGAAGTCCAAGGCCGCGACCGACGGCGGACTGTCCGATTTCTCCGACATCGAGGAGATCCTCAAGCGCCGCGGCATCTGACCTGCCGAAGGGCCCCGGAACGCAGAACCACCCCTGAGAGTTCGCGTGTTGGGCGCGGCGGCATGGGGTGCTGCGTCATCATCGCGGTGTGCTGCGATCTTCCGGGGGGTCACCCCCGTGCCCACGGCCGACACCTGAGGCCGAGAGGCCGGCCCCCGGAGACATCCCGCGGCCGAGGGCGGGCGCCGACGAGCCCAAGGGGTGTCTGTTCGCGCTCTCCCAGCCGCCGCTGATGCTCTTCCTCTGCGTGATCGCGGGGCTCATCGGGTTCGGGGCGCTCTACGACATCGTCATGCTGTGAGCCGCGCGGCTCAGCGGCTGGCCTCGCGCTGCCGGGCCCGGTACGCGGCGACGTGCAGCCGGTTCCCGCAGGTGCGACTGTCGCAGTAGCGCCGCGAACGGTTGCGCGACAGGTCGACGAAGGCGCGGCGGCAGTCGGGGGCGTCGCAGCGCCGCAGCCGTTCGCACTCACCGGCGACGACCAGGAACGTCAGCGCCATGCCGCCGTCGGCGGCCAGGTGGTCGGAGAGCGACGCGCCCGGGGCGAAGTAGTGCACGTGCCAGTCGTGGCCGTCGTGGTTCGTGAGCCGCGGGGTGGTCCCGGCCTCGGCGACCATCGCGTTGAGCAGCGTGGCGGCGGCCTGGGCACTGGGGGCGCAGAACACCTGCGCGAACCGCTCGCGCACCCGGCGCACGGTGGCGAGGTCGTGCTCACCGAGCCGACCCACCTCGCTCACGTGGTGGTCCTCGACGAACGCGCGCAGTGCGGCGACATCGTGCAGACCCTCCCGGCCCTCGCTCTCCGGGGAGGTGTTGATCAGGTCCACCACACAGTCGAGTGCGTACCTGGTGTCATGGTTGATCAACACGGAATCGCTCCCTGGCCGGTGGGGGTCGGGCGGCTGCGTTCCGGCGACTCTAGCGCGCGAGAGCCACCGCCGTGGGGGTCGTGGTCCACGGCGGTGGCTCTGCGAAGCGCATGTCAGGCTTCGTACGGCGGTCGGGTCCGGGCCATGCCCCCGAGTAGGACGGCACCGGACGGCTGGTGGGCTGGGGTCAGCTCTCCGCGAGGATGTGGGAGAGCTCGGTGTCCAGATCGAAGTGACGGTGCTCGGTGCCCGGGGGCACGGCGGCGTCGGTCCGCTTGAGGAACGACTCCAGTGCCCGCGCCGGGGCTTCGAGCAGCGCCTCCCCCTCTGGGGAGCTGAGGGCGATGCACACGACGCCCTGGCCATGACTGCGGGACGGCCAGACCCGGACGTCTCCGGTGCCGGTAGGCCGGTGCAGGCCCTCGGCGAGCAGATCGCGGGCAAACACCCATTCGACCGTCTCTTCGGCACCAGTGTGGAAGGTGGCGTGCACGGCATAGGGATCGGCCGTGTCGTACCGCAGGCCTGCGGGTACAGGCAGTGAGGATTCGCTCGACACAACGAGGCGCAGGTGCAGCTCGCAGCTGACCGTGGTGTTCATAAGCGCCAGGGCCTTTCGCTCAGTGTGCGCTCGGGGATTCGCACGTCGGCGAAATCGACATGCCACCTGCGGGGACGTTGTAAACCCCTCTGACTGGTTTGTGAGGCTTCTGGTACCTCGTCCGGCCCAGTACTTTTACGGTGTCGAAGGCCATTCCGGTGATCTCCGCCCGTCGGGTAGGTTTGGCGCCATGACTGCGGAGAGTGACGAAATTCAGGAGGACGTGGCCATGGACCGGAAGCTCGGTTCGAAGGCTCCTGAATTCATCAGGAAATCCCGGGGACTGCACCTCAGCTGGCAGGTGGGCGTGTTCATCGTCGGGCTGGCCGTGGTGGCGGCCGGTGTGGTGATGCTGCCGCTGCCCGGCCCCGGCTGGTTGGTGATCTTCGGGGGAATGGCGATCTGGGCCACCGAATTCGTCTGGGCGCAGCTCGTGCTGCGCTGGACGAAGCGCAAGGTGACCGAGGCGGCGCAGCGCGCGCTCGACCCCAGGGTGCGGCGCCGCAACATCATCCTGACGGCGGTCGGACTGGTGATCATCGGCACCCTGCTCGGCTACTACCTCTGGCGGTTCGGATTCGAGATGCCATGGCGGATCGGCTGACCCGCGGATGGTCCTGGGCACCGTCTGAGGTGCGGTAATGTTGTCCCCGCACAGGGGCGATTAGCTCAGTGGGAGAGCACTTCGTTCACACCGAAGGGGTCACTGGTTCGAACCCAGTATCGCCCACCCCGACCGAGGGCCCGGAAGCCGAAAAGCTTCCGGGCCCTCGGCGTTTCCGGACCTCCCGCGCCCCGGAAACGCCGCGCGCCGCGCTCAGTGCATCCGGCCGATGACCTCGCGCACCCGGCGGACGTCACGCAGCCGGCGCTCGTACGTCGTGCCCAGCGCCAGCAGCAGCAGACCCGCCACCGCGATCGGCAGCCAGCGCGGCGCCGCGCCCACGACCTGGACGACGTACGGGGCCAGCTCGTGCAGCGCGAGGACCACCAGGACGCCGCCGCCCAGCAGCAGCGGGGCCCGCAGCCGGTGCCGGGCGCCCAGCAGCGTCACGGCGAGCGCGCCCGCGCCCAGCAGCAGTGGGCGCTGCCAGTGCGGATCGCCCCACGCGGCCACCAGGCTGGGCAGCAGGGTCACCGCCAGCCCCGGACCGTAGGCGGACCAGGACGAGGTCACCGGGTCGCGGCGGCGGCGCAGCCAGCCGATGAGCAGTCCCGCGACGGACAGCGACAGCGTGTACGCCTCCGGCGTCGTGACGCCGGAGGCGGCGAGCCGCACCCAGCTCGCCGCGGCCGTCAGGGCGCCGGCGGCGTAGACGGCCCGCCGGCGGTCCTGGCGCAGGGCGAGAGCGCCGGCCAGCACGCCGGCTGCCGCGAGGACCAGGGCGAGCGCCGGAGCGTCCGTGGCGGCCAGCACGACGGCCAGCGCCGCAGCGGCCCATCCCGCGGGCTCCAGGGCCCGCCGGGGCCACCCGGACCGCGCCGCGGACAGCACAGCGGTGGCGCCGACCGCGAGGACCGGGAAGGCCGCCACCGGTGACGGGTGGCCCGCGGCCGCCGGACCGGCCCACGCCAGCCCGGTCGCGCACACCACCGTGCAGGCGGCGCCCACCGTTCGCCGCACCACGTCACCGCGCACCGCCGCCGCCCCGGCGAACGCCGCCAGGAGCACACCCAGCACGGCGAACGTGGCGGTCCGCCCGGCGAGACTCCAGGCCACCGCGGTCACCGCCGTGGCCGTGCCGGTGACGAGCGCGGTACGCGACAGCAACGGGACGCGTACGGCCACGGCCGCCGCGAGCAGCGCGACCGCGAGCGCGAGCCGCAGGGAGAGCGCCACCGGGTACGTCGTGCCGGCGGCCGCGGGCAGCGCCGCGACGGTCACGGCGCCGCACACCACGGCCGCGGGACCCGGCACCCGCCACGCGGGGCGCCGCAGCGCGGTCGCCGTGAGGACCAGGGCGAGCAGTCCGGCGACCACCACCATGGACGGCGGAGCGACCCGCAGTCCATGGGGCGTCAGGGCGTCGCGGGCGGCGTGCGGGGCGCCCGTCCAGATCGAACCCGCCCAGCTCAGCGGCCCGAAGCAGGTCACCGCCAGCGCGGGCACCGCCCACAGTGCCGCCAGCAGGTGCGCCGCCGAGGCTCCCGTCGCGACCCCGTCGGCCGTGGCGCGGCGGGAGCCGCCGCGCAGGGCGGCGGCCAGTGCCAGCACGGCCACCGCGCAGCCCAGGTACCCCGGAACGACCCAGTCGTCCGCGACCCCCGTCCGCACCACGCCACCGGTTCCGGCGATCGTCACGAGGGCGGCCAGGGCGGCGAGCGGGGCGGCGGCGGGGTGCCGGGTGGCGGGGGCGCTGAAAAGTGGGGGACCGGCGACGGGAGCCGGGTGCGCCGGAGTGCCCGCCGGGAGGCGATGGGCGGCCGTGAGGGCCACCGCGGCACCTGCCAGCAGCAGGCCGCAGGCCTGGACCGCGGCGCCGGCCGACGCGGCGTCCAGCGACAGCCGGAGCGCGGCGGCCAGGCCCAGCAGACCCGTCACCGTGCCGGCCACGGCGCCGGTCGTCCGCAGACCGCGCGGCAGCCGGCGGCCCGGTGCCGTGACGGCGAGGGCGGCGTCCGACGCGGCGGCGAGGAGCACGGCGGCGGCGAAACCGCGCACGGAACCGTGCGCCCAGGCCCACAGCGGCAGCGGCAGTTGGGCGAGGACCAGCGCGACGGGCGCGGGCAGCAGGAGCCGGCCGCGCAGCAGCAGCCCGTAGCCCGCCCAGAGCGCGCTCACGACGGCGAGACACCCCGCCGTGTACACCAGCGCGTGGACCTCGCCGAGATCCGCGCTCACCCGGCGCACGGCGTACGCGTCGAGCAGCAGCAGGACCAGCCCGAGACAGGCGATCACCTCGGCGGTGGCCGACAGCGCCCGGCGCAGCAGGAGCGCGGGAACGGCGAGCGCGGTGAGGGTCAGCGCGCCCAGGACCGCGGACCGGCCGCCGATGCCGAGCTGTCCCCAGTTGACGACGGTGAAGGCGGTCACCGCGACGGCGAGCAGAATGCCGCCGAGGGAGAGCAGCAGATTCTGCGCGCTCGGCGGGGACGTCTCCCGGACCGGACCCGCGACGCGACCCGCGGACGGGCCGGCGAACGGGCCGGCGAACGGACCCGCGGCCGGACCGGGGCGCGGGCCCCAGCCGGGCGGCGGCGGTGGGAAGGCCACCGGGCGCGCCGCGGCGAACAACTGGGCCCGGCGGCCCAGGAGACGGCCGCGTTCCGCGTCGACCGCGGCGAGCGCGGTCCCGATCGCCCGCAGCTCCGCGGCGATCTCCCCATGGAGTGGCAGCGCGCAGCGCGGGCACACCGGGACGGGCATCGCCGGGTGCGGAAACGTTCCGCAGGCGGGGCATTGGGCGGATGGCGGTAGGGGCTCCATGCCGATGGAGTGTGGCGTGGACCACGAGATCCGTCATCCGGGCCGGTACTCAGAACGTGCCTGAGTACCCACACTGGCTTCCATGGACTGGAGCCGTTACCGCTTCCGCACCACCTGGCGCCTCGGCGCCCGCCGCGACGCCGTCTACGCCGTGCTGGAACGCCCCGACGAGTACCCGTTGTGGTGGCGGCAGGTGCGCGAGGTGCGGCGCACCGGCGAGACCACCGGCACCCTCCGGTTCCGTTCCATGCTCCCGTACGACCTGGTCGTCGACGCGCGCGAGTCGCGCCACGACGAGGCCGCCGGGGTGCTGGAGGTGACCATGACCGGGGACCTGGAGGGCTGGGTCCGCTGGACGGTGACGGCCGACGGCGGCGGTACGCGGCTGCTCTTCGAGGAGGACGTGGTCGTCCGCAAGCCCCTGATGCGCCGCCTCGCGGTGCCGTGCCGGCCGTTCTTCCGGGCCAACCACGCGCTGATGATGCGCCAGGGGCGGCAGGGGCTGCGGGACCGGCTCGCGGCCGGCCCGGCCGGGAATGGCGTTTGAACCGACGGGCCCGCGCCCTGTATTGTTCGGGACGTCCCGGGCGATTAGCTCAGCGGGAGAGCACTTCGTTCACACCGAAGGGGTCACTGGTTCGATCCCAGTATCGCCCACAGCAGTGAGACCGGCCGGTCCTGATGGACCGGCCGGTTTCGTGCGTGACGGGCGTCTCGGACGTCCTGGCGCTCAGGCGGCCGGCGGCCGTGCGCGCTGCGCGGGGATCATCGGCGCGGGGCGCAGCGGCCAGGACGGGTCGCAGCGTTCCGGCGTACCGTTCCTGGCGAAGTAGGCCTGCAGACCGCGGGCTTGGCCCGCGTGCCACGCCGTCTGGCGTTCGTGCAGTTCGACGGGGCCGAGCTCGGCGAGCCGCTCCGCGAAGCGCCGCCCTATCGCCCGCGCCAGCTCCAGGGACGCGGCCGCGTCCGCCGCGGCGTCATGCGCGTCCGCCAGCTCGACGCCGTAGTGCGCGCACAGATCGGTGAGGGTGCGCCGGCCCTTGCGGTAGCGGTCCAGCGCCTTGTCCAGCACCCGGGGGTCGAGGACGCACAGCGCCGCCCCGTCCAGCCGTCCGTGCAGCGATCCGCCGCGGTGCCGCTTCAACTCCCGGTCCAGCAGCGTCAGGTCGAACGGCGCGTTCATCACCACCAGTGGCACCGACCGGGCCGCCCGGCCGGCCAGCGCCTGTGCCATCTCCTCGACGACCGGACCCGGCTGCCGGCCGTGCCGCCGCAGGAAGGCGTCGCTGAGTCCGTGTATGGCCCGCGCGCCCTCCGGCACGGGCACGCCCGGGTCGACCAGCCAGCGCAGGACGCGGGGTTCGGCCCCGGGGGCGTCCTGCTCCACGAGGGCCCCGGAGACTATGCGGTCGTGCTCCACGTCCACGCCGGTGGTCTCGGTGTCGAAGGAGGCCAGCGGTCCGTCGTACCAGCGAGGCATGGGGTACTCCCAAGGATGTCGGGGAGGTTGACGGGCGGTCAGTTCTGCCGCCGCTGAGCGGTATGTACCCGTAACTCGTGGTCACTGAACCGCAACTGTTTGCGACCCGCCGCTGGTGGAGAAGACACAGGTGACGGATACGCACTGACAACGCACGGCTCGGAAGGCACGGAAGAGCGATGGCGCTCACGCAGCCCGCCCCGGGCGAGCCGACGGCCGAGCGGGCCGCACCGCTCAGGGGAGGGCTCGCCACCACCAGTTGCATGGAGACCCTGCAGGTGGGGTATTTGCACGCGGTCGCCGCGGCGGCCGGCTGCTCGCTCGCCCAGCCCTTTCCGGACAACGGCATCGACTGGCATCTCAGCCACAGTTCGCGCGCCCACGCCGTCGACGACGAGGTGACGATAAAGGTGCAGCTCAAGTGCACCTACCAGGTCGCCCCGCATCCGGCGGGGCCGACCTTCGGCTTCACGCTGGAGAACGAGCACCTGGTGAAACTGGCCAGGACCCCGGCGTCGGTGCACAAGATCCTGGTGGTGATGCTCGTGCCGCGCACGCAGGACGAGTGGCTGGCGGCCGGACACGACCGGCTGGAACTGCGGCACTGCTGCTACTGGACGAACCTGGCCGGCGTCGCCGTGACGGGCAAGCGCAAGACCACAGTGCGGATACCGACCGCGCGGATCTTCGACGACCGTGCGCTGTGCCAGATCATGGCGCGGGTCGGGGCGGGAGGAAGACCGTGACGATGCACCGGCCCACGAACACCGATGAGCCCGTTCTGCCCGACCCCGAGCGCGTCGACCCCGCGGTGCTGACCGCGCTGCTCGTCCGGCACGGCTGGGAGCGGCGCGGCGGCGCCCCCGGCCGCTACAGCCGCTGGACCCCGCCCGGCAGCGCCGTCCGGCTCCAGGACGCGGGGGCGGACGCCGGCCGGCCGACGGGGAACGGCACCGGCACCAGCCTGCTCGTCCCCGAGGGCCGCCCGCGCCGCGGGCGGACCACGGACCCCGGCTACGCGGACCACACCGACCTGCTCGGTGAGGCCCTCACCGCACTCGCCCGCTCCGCCGCCCCGTCCGCCCGCGAGGTGCTGCTCGCCCTCACCGTCCCCGGCGACGAGATCCGCTGGCGGCGCGAGGTGCCGCGGATCGGCGACGCGGTGCCGTGGACCACGGCCGAGCAGCTGCGGGCCGGCGCCCGGGCGATGCTGCTGGCCGCCGCGCGCGCCGCCCGGCAGACCGCCGGGTACTTCGGCGAGCGGCACGGCCCGCATGCCGCGGGATTCCTGGAGCAGGTCCTGGTCGGGCCGGTGACCGGCGGCCATCTGCTCACCGCGTACGCCCCCGTCCCCGAGGGCCGGCCGGTGACCTCGACCCTGCTGCGCGCGCTGCAGGGGGCCCGGGACGCGGTGGACTTCCAGCGCGCCACCGGCGGGATGGAGGCGTTCGACGCCGCCGTCGACCTCGGCGTCTGCCATGAACTGGCCGAGGCGCTGGTCCGGCTGGTGCGCGGCACCGAGGGCATGGAGGTGGCGCTCGCCTGGTCGCCGGCGGCGGGTCCGCCCGGCGGTTTCGCGAGCCGTCCCGAGCCGGTGGAGTTCTCGCCCGGCGACCTGCCGGCCCTGGAGGCGGCGAGCGCCCGCTATCTGCGCCGCGAACCGTCGGTCCCGGTCCGGGTGACGGGCACCGTCGTCCGGCTGCGCCGGCCCACCCCGTCCGGCGGCGGCTCGGTCCGGCTCCGGGTGCTCGCCGGCGCCGACGTCCGCCAGGTCCGGGTCCGGCTGGACGAGGCGGAGTACCGTATCGCCGCCCACGCCCACCTGGTCGGGCTGCCGATCCGGGTCAGCGGACGGCTGGAGAGCCGCGGCGGCTTCCGCCGGCTCACCGAGGCCGTCGGCGTCACCCCGGTCCAGGTGGACGAGGCCGAGCGGGACCGGCTGCTGAAGTCGCTGCACGGCGGCGTCGACACCTTCGAGGACGCCTGCGGCGGGGACTCCTGACCTGAGAAGCGTCCGCCGGTAGCTCACCGTCCCTCCATCACTTCGCGGCGCACCCGCCGGGCTCGGTACGATTCACCCGTGCGGCATCCGCCGCCGTGCGGTATTGAGTCATGGGAGAGAACCGGTGTCAGACGTCCGTGTGATCATCATTCGCGATTCCGTTGAGCGGGAAGAGCGGGTGGTCACGACCGGGACGACCGCCGGAGAGCTCTTCGACGGCGACCGCAGCATCGTCGCCGCGCGCGTCGCCGGCGCGCTGAAGGACCTGGCGTACCCGGTCGCCGACGGTGACGAGGTCGAAGCCGTCCCACTGGCCAGCGAGGACGGGCTGAACATCCTGCGGCACTCCGCCGCGCATGTCATGGCCCAGGCCGTGCAGGAGCTGTTCCCGTCGGCGAAGCTCGGTATCGGCCCGCCCATCAAGGACGGCTTCTACTACGACTTCGACGTCGAGACCCCCTTCACGCCGGAGGATCTCAAGAGCATCGAGAAGAAGATGCAGGAGATCCAGAAGCGCGGTCAGCGCTTCTCGCGCCGCGTGGTGAGCGACGACGACGCCCGCGAGGAACTGGCGGCCGAGCCGTACAAGCTGGAGCTGATCGGCCTCAAGGGCTCCGCCTCCGCCGACGACGGTGCGAACGTCGAGGTCGGTGCGGGCGAGCTGACCATCTACGACAACATCGACAGCCGGACCGGCGAGCTGTGCTGGAAGGACCTCTGCCGGGGTCCGCACCTGCCCAGCACCCGGCTCATCCCCGCCTTCAAGCTGATGCGCAGCGCCGCCGCGTACTGGCGCGGCAGCGAGAAGAACAAGCAGCTGCAGCGCATCTACGGCACCGCGTGGCCGTCGAAGGACGAGCTGAAGGCGTACCTGGAGTTCCTCGCCGAGGCCGAGAAGCGCGACCACCGCAAGCTCGGCTCCGAGCTGGACCTCTTCTCGATCCCCGAGGAGATCGGCTCGGGCCTGGCGGTCTTCCACCCGCGCGGCGGCGTCATCCGCCGGGTCATGGAGGACTACTCGCGCAAGCGGCACGAGCAGGAGGGGTACGAGTTCGTCTACACCCCGCACGCCACCAAGGGCGCGCTCTTCGAGAAGAGCGGGCACCTGGACTGGTACGCGGACGGCATGTACCCCCCCATGCAGCTCGACGAGGGCACCGACTACTACCTCAAGCCCATGAACTGCCCGATGCACAACCTGATCTTCGACGCCCGGGGCCGGTCCTACCGCGAACTGCCCCTGCGGCTCTTCGAGTTCGGCACCGTGTACCGGTACGAGAAGTCCGGCGTCGTGCACGGCCTGACCCGCGCCCGCGGCTTCACCCAGGACGACGCGCACATCTACTGCACCAAGGAGCAGATGGCGGACGAGCTCGACTCGACCCTCACCTTCGTGCTGAACCTGCTGCGTGACTACGGCCTGGAGGACTTCTACCTGGAGCTCTCGACCAAGGACCCGGAGAAGTTCATCGGGTCGGACGAGAACTGGGACGAGGCCACCGAGACGCTGCGCAAGGCCGCCGAGAAGCAGGGCCTCGAACTGGTCATGGACCCGGGCGGCGCCGCCTTCTACGGCCCGAAGATCTCCGTCCAGGCGCGCGACGCCATCGGCCGGACCTGGCAGATGTCGACCATCCAGGTCGACTTCAACCTGCCGGAGCGCTTCAACCTGGAGTACACCTCCGGCGACGGCTCCAAGCAGCGTCCGGTGATGATCCACCGTGCGCTCTTCGGCTCGATCGAGCGGTTCTTCGCGGTGCTCCTGGAGCACTACGCGGGTGCCTTCCCGGCCTGGCTGGCGCCGGTGCAGGCGACCTGCATCCCGATCGGTGACGCGCACGTCCCGTATCTGCAGGAGTTCGCCGCCAAGGCGAAGGCCCTCGGACTGCGGGTCGACGTGGACGCCTCCTCGGACCGGATGCAGAAGAAGATCCGCAACGCCCAGAAGGCCAAGGTGCCCTTCATGATCATCGCGGGTGACGAGGACATGGAGGCCGGTGCGGTGTCCTTCCGCTACCGCGACGGCACGCAGAAGAACGGCGTGCCGGTCGACGAGGCCGTCGCCGAGATCGCCAAGGCTGTCGAGGACCGCGTCCAGGTCTGACGCACGGCGTACGGCGGGCCCCCGGAGCGCGAGCTCCGGGGGCCTTCGTGCGTGGCGGTGTCCCACCGCGGGGATACCACCGCGGGAACCGCCCCTGCGACACGCGGCGCGGGCCGAAGTCCTATGCTGATCGGCATGACGAGTGAGCCGGAGCAGCAGATCGGAGTGGGTACGCAGGACGCGTTCCAGCGCCTGTGGACCCCGCACCGCATGGCGTACATCCAGGGTGAGAACAAGCCGACCGGCCCGGAGGCCGGCGACGGATGTCCGTTCTGCTCGATCCCGTCCAAATCCGACGAGGACGGCCTGATCGTCGCGCGGGGCGAGCACGTCTACGCGGTGCTCAACCTCTATCCGTACAACGGCGGCCACCTGATGGTGGTCCCGTACCGGCACGTCGCGGACTACACCGAGCTGGACCTCGCGGAGACCGCGGAGCTGGCGGAGCTGACCAAGGGCGCTATGCGGGCACTGCGCACCGCGTCAGGGGCGCACGGCTTCAACATCGGCATGAACCAGGGCGGGGCGGCGGGCGCGGGGATCGCCGCCCATCTGCACCAGCACGTGGTGCCGCGCTGGGGCGGCGACACCAACTTCATGCCGGTCATCGGGCACACCCGGGTGCTGCCGCAACTGCTGGCCGACACCCGCAAGATGCTCGCGGACGTCTGGCCGAAGGACTAGAAGCCGCGGTGGGCCGGGGGCCGGGCCCCCGGCCGCTACGCGTCGTAGGCGTCCGCCTTGCGGGGTTCCGCGCCCTGGACCAGGCCGCTCAGCATCAGCGAGCGGTTGGTGAAGTGCGAGGTGTCGACGCCGTTCTCCTTCATGACGTGGATCGCCGCCGCGTGCACCGCCCGCAGTACCGGGGTCGCGGCGCGCAGCGCGTCGTCGGCCATGAAGCGGTGCTTCCACGGCTTGTCCGCCCAGGTGTGCCGGAGGCCGAACGGTTCGGGCAGTGCGAGCGTGCCGCCGAGGTGGTCCAGCACGCTGGGGAACCGGGTGAGCGGTGCGCGGGCCGCCAGCCGGACCACCTCGCCGGGGTGGATCAGCGGCAGCTGCACCGTGTGGGTCTCCCAGAACTTGACCGGGTGCGAGACGGTCTTGGAGTTGGGCGCCGGCGGCGCGGTGAAGATGGGGTGCACGGGGCCCAGCGCGTGGCCCGTCACCTCGACCCGCAGGGTCTGCGCCAGCACGGTCACCGTGACCATCAGCGTTATCACCAACTGGCCGTCCCACAGGACGAACTGGATGCCCAGGTAGTGCCGGTTGCCCTTGCCGAACTGCTGGTTGTTGCAGATCCGCTGGATCTCGAAGTCCTTGACGGTGAACGCCTCGACCTCGGCGCCGGTGGGCCGGGAGATGGCCTTGGCGTTCTCCCCGGTCGGTGCGACGACCCAGTGCCGTATCGACGCCTTGGGGAAGCCTCCGGTGTGCAGCGGGCCGCGCTCCAGCATCCGCAGTTTGTCGTGGATGGCGCGGATGACGTCCCAGCTGCGGAAGGGGTGGATCTCGGCGAGGCCGTCGCGCGGTACCAGCTCCTCGGCCATCTGCCAGCTGCCCCAGCGGGTGCCCATGCCCAGTATTCCCTTGGGGCCCGCGTAGAAGACCACGTTGCTGTTCTGCTCGGCGGAGAGCTTCGCCAGGCTCTGCCGCAGCGTCTCCGCCCGGGTCTGGTTCGGGTTGCGCGGCACGGCCTCGGGGATCTTGGCGCCGACGCCGCTGCCGGAGACCAGGCCCGCCCAGCGCTCGCGCAGGTCCTTCGCGGTCTGCTCGCAGATGCGCTTGGCCCAGAACCAGCCCAGCACCGGTACGAGCATCATGACGCGCAGGTACTGGCGCCAGAAACCGGTCAGCGGCGGCTTGATGATGAGCAGCGCGGCGAACGCGACGACGACCAGCAGGATCACCGCGCCCAGCGGGCCGGCCTTCGAGTCCTGCGCCTTCGCCAGCGACCTGCGCAGCTGGAACGCGCCGAGCCAGATCAGCACCCCCGGCAGGAACAGCAGCCCGAAGACGGCCATCACGATCGTCAGCCGGTTGTCGCGCTCCTGGCGGATCCGGTTCGCGGCGAGGCAGTGCTCGACGACGGACTGGGGTTCGGCACCGAAGGACTGCACGAGTTCGCCGCGCGCCGCGCCGAGCATCCGCACCTGGACGGAACGGGCGAACGCCTCACCGAGGTTGGGCTCGAAGAGCGAGAGCCGGGGCGGCGTGAACACCGCGTCCTCGTTGGCCTTCCTGAGGTCCTCGACCGGGGAGTCCCGATAGGCCGCGGACGACAGGGCCTGGGTCGCGGCGGTGCCGCCCTCCGTACCGATCAGCGGGACCTGCGCCCCGGGGCTGAAGTCGAACCCCTTGCCGTCTGCCACTACCGCCCCCTCATTCCCCCACACGACCCCGCGGGCACAACGGCTCCACCGGCCCATTCCCCGCGAGCGGGGCCGTCACACTTCTGGAGCAATGCCCACAGTATCGGCGCGGCGGTCCGCGCGGGGGGCACACGGACCGCCGACTGGCCTTCCCGCAGCGTTACTTGGCGGTATCCGCCTGTTCCCTGAGCTTGGCCGCGAGCGGCGGGGGCATCGGCTCGTGGCGGGCGTACGCGCGGCTGAAGCGGCCGGTGCCGTGCGACAGGGACCGCAGGTCGACGGCGTACCGGCCGATCTCGATCTCCGGCACCTCGGCCCGGACCAGCGTGCGCCCGGGCCCGGCCGGTTCGTTGCCCAGGACCCGGCCGCGCCGTCCGGACAGATCGCTCATCACCGATCCGACGTAGTCGTCGGAGACCAGCACCCCGACCTCGACGACCGGTTCCAGCAGGTCGATCCTGGCGCCGGCGGCGGCCTCCCGCATGGCGAGCGCCCCGGCCGTCTGGAACGCGGCGTCGGAGGAGTCCACCGAGTGCGCCTTGCCGTCGGTGAGGGTGATCCTGATGTCCACCACCGGGTGGCCGAGCGCCACGCCCCGGGCGGCCTGCGCGCGGACGCCCTTCTCCACCGACGGGATGAACTGCCGCGGTACCGCCCCGCCGATCACCTTGTCGACGAACTCGATGCCGGAGCCGGCCGGCAGCGGATCGACCTGGATCTCACAGATCGCGAACTGGCCGTGCCCGCCGGACTGTTTGACGTGCCGGCCGCGCGCGGTGGCCTGCTCACCGAACGTCTCGCGCAGCGACACCCGGTGCTGCACGGCGTCCACCTGGACCCCGTAGCGGCTGCGCAGCCGCTCCAGCGCGACATCGACATGCGCCTCGCCCAGGCACCACAGGACCACCTGCCGGGTGTCCGGGTTCTGCTCCAGCCGCATGGTGGGATCCTCGGCGACCAGCCGCGCCAGGCCCTGCGAGAGCTTGTCCTCGTCGGCCTTGCTGTGCGCCTGGATGGCCACCGGGAGCAGCGGGTCGGGCATCACCCACGGCTCCATGAGCAGCGGCCGGTCCTTGGCCGAGAGGGTGTCGCCGGTCTCGGCGCGGGTCAGTTTGGCGACGCAGGCCAGATCGCCCGCGACACAGCTCGCCACCCCGCGCTGCTGTTTCCCGAAGGGCGAGGAGAGCGCACCCACCCGCTCGTCCACGTCATGGTCCGCGTGCCCGCGGTCCGCCATGCCGTGCCCCGAGACATGGACCGTCTCGTCCGGCCGCAGCGTTCCGGAGAAGACCCGCACCAGGCTGATCCGCCCGACGTACGGGTCGGAGGAGGTCTTCACCACCTCGGCGGCGAGCGGCCCGTCAGGGTCGCAGGTCAGCGGCGGGCACGGGCCGCCCTGCAGGGCGCTCACCGGGGGCGCCTCGCGCTCCAGCGGGGTCGGGAAGCCGCCGGTGATCAGCTCCAGCAGCTCCAGGGTGCCCAGCCCCTGCCGGGCGCCGTCGGCCGCCGGGGCGGCGGCCAGCACCGGGTGGAACGTGCCGCGGGCGACCGCCCGTTCCAGGTCCTCGGTGAGCGTCTTGAGGTCCAGCTCCTCGCCGCTGAGGTAGCGGTCCATCAGGGTCTCGTCCTCGCTCTCGGCGATGATCCCCTCGATGAGCCGGTTGCGGGCCTCCTCGATCAGCGGCAGCTCCCCGGACTCCGGGGCCCGCTCGGTCCGCTCGCCCGTGGAGTAGTCGAAGACCCGCTGCGAGAGCAGCCCGATCAGCCCGGTGACCGGGGCGTGCCCGTCCGGGCCCTGCTCGCCGTGCAGCGGAAGGTACAGCGGCAGCACCGCGTCGGGGGAGTCGTCGCCGAGGACCCGGGCGCACAGCGCCGTCATCTCGTCGAAGTCGGACCTGGCCGCCTCCAGATGCGTCACCACCACCGCCCGCGGCATCCCGACCGCCGCGCACTCGTCCCACACCAACCGGGTCGCGCCGCCCACCCCCGCCGCGTCCTGCGCCGCCGAGACGACGAAGAGGGCCGCGTCCGCTGCCCGCAGACCGGCCCTCAACTCCCCGACGAAGTCGGCGTATCCGGGAGTGTCCAGCAGATTTATCTTGATATCGCCCCAGAGGACCGGCACCAGTGACAGCTGCACCGACCGCTGCTGCCGCTGCTCGATCTCGTCGTGATCGGAGATCGATCCGCCGTCCTCCACCCGCCCTGCCCGGTTCACCGCGCCGGTCGCCAGCGCCAGGGCCTCGACGAGTGTGGTCTTGCCCGCTCCGCTGTGGCCGACCAGCACCACATTGCGCACCTTCTCGGGCCGGCCGGCCGCCGGTGCCCTTCCGGCGGCTCCTGGATGTACGTCTCTCCTGTCGGCTGCTCCACCCACGGGTCTCGCCTCCATGTCCGTCACTGCATGGGGGACCGCGCCCTCTGCAGGGGCACAAACGCGCAACGTCACGGGAGACCGCACCGGAGGTGCCCCGGGACGGGGTACAAAGGGAGGGTTTCCGGCGACGCCCGCGGTTATCCGACCTTCCCACGGCGGTCACGGTGCGTCCATACGTCGTACGTCCCCAGGGTACCGACGGGTGCCTCACGCATACGGACGACGAGGGCTGGCTACGATGGGCCGTCCAGTGGCCGACCGGGCCAGCCGACATCCACCGATCCATCCGGGAAGGCCATGCTGAACAAGTACGCGCGTGCATTCTTCACGCGTGTTCTCACGCCGTTCGCCTCGTTCCTGCTGCGCATCGGGGTCACCCCCGACGCGGTGACCCTCATCGGCACCGGGGGAGTGATGGCGGGTGCGCTGGTCTTCTACCCCATGGGCGAGTTCTTCTGGGGCACCGTCGTCATCACCCTGTTCGTCTTCTCGGACCTGGTCGACGGGAACATGGCGCGGCAGTCCGGGGTGTCCAGCCGATGGGGCGCCTTCCTCGACTCCACCCTCGACCGGGTCGCCGACTCGGCGGTCTTCGGCGGGCTCGCGCTCTGGTACGCCGGCGGCGGTGACGACCTCGTGCTCTGCGCGGTGACGATCTTCTGCCTCGCCAGCGGCCAGGTGGTGTCCTACACCAAGGCCCGCGGCGAGGCCATCGGCCTGCCGGTGAACGTCAACGGGCTGGTCGAGCGCGCCGAGCGGCTCGTCATCACCCTCGTCCTGTGCGGTCTCGCCGGGCTGCACAAGTTCGGCGTTCCCTATATCGAGTGGCTTCTGCCGATCGCCCTGTGGGTCGTCGCCGCGGGCAGCCTGGTGACCCTGATCCAGCGGGTCGTCACCGTGCGCCGCGAGGCGGCGGAGGCCGACGCGGCCGACGCGGTCACCGGTGCGAACGGGGGCGGCGCCGCGTGAAGGACCGGTTGACCGACGGCCTGTACGGGCTGGGCTGGGGTGCGGTGAAGAAGCTGCCGGAACCGGTGGCGAACGCCCTCGGCCGGAACATCGCCGACCTGGTCTGGCGGCGGCGCGGCAAGGGAGTGCTCCGGCTGGAGTCCAACCTCGCCCGTGTCGTACCGGACGCGGACGAGGCCCGGCTGCGCGAGCTGTCCCGGGCCGGCATGCGCTCGTACCTGCGGTACTGGATGGAGTCCTTCCGGATGCCCGCCTGGGACCGGGAACGCTTCCGCAGTGTCGACATCCAGAACGCGCACATCCTGCAAGCGGGGCTGGCGGCCGGCCGCGGCGTCATCATCGCCCTGCCGCACATGGGCAACTACGACCTGGCCGGAGCCTGGGTCACCACCAAGATCGGGGTGCCCTTCACCACCGTCGCGGAACGCCTCAAGCCCGAGACCCTGTACGACCGCTTCGTGGCCTACCGCGAGGGACTCGGCATGGAGGTGCTGCCGCACACCGGCGGCTCGGCCTTCGGCACCCTCGCCCGCCGGCTGCGCGCGGGCGGTCTGATCTGCCTGGTCGCCGACCGCGACCTGTCCGTCTCGGGCATCGAGGTGAAGTTCTTCGGCGAGGCCACCCGGATGCCCGCCGGGCCCGCGATGCTGGCGCAGCAGACCGGCGCCCTCCTTCTGCCGGTCACCCTCTGGTACGACGGCTCGCCCATCATGCGCGGCCGGATCCACCCACCCGTCGACGTCCCCGAACTCGGCGACCGGACCGAGAAGGCCGCGGCCATGACGCAGGACCTGGCCGACGCCTTCGCCTCCGGGATCGCCGAACACCCCGAGGACTGGCACATGCTCCAACGGCTGTGGCTCGCCGATCTCGAGGTACGCCCGAACAGTTCCGGAACGGAGAAACCTTGAGGATCGGGATCGTCTGCCCGTACTCCTGGGACGTCCCCGGCGGCGTCCAGTTCCACATCCGCGACCTCGCGGAGCACCTGATCAAGCTCGGCCACGAGGTCTCCGTGCTCGCGCCCGCCGACGACGAGACACCGCTCCCGCCGTACGTGGTCTCCGCGGGCCGCGCCGTCCCCGTGCCGTACAACGGCTCGGTGGCCCGGCTCAACTTCGGCTTCCTGTCGGCCGCCCGGGTGCGCCGCTGGCTGCACGACGGCGGCTTCGACGTCATCCACATCCACGAACCGACCTCGCCGTCCCTCGGCCTGCTGGCCTGCTGGGCGGCCCAGGGGCCGATCGTCGCGACCTTCCACACCTCCAACCCGCGCTCGCGGGCCATGATCGCTGCCTATCCGATCCTGCAGCCCGCGCTGGAGAAGATCCGGGCGCGCATCGCGGTGAGCGAGTACGCCCGGCGAACCTTGGTGGAGCACCTCGGCGGCGACGCGGTGGTCATCCCCAACGGCGTGGACGTCGACTTCTTCGCCACCGCCGAGGCCGAGCCGGAGTGGCAGTCGGAAGGGGCCCGCAGCACCGCCCTGGACGGCGTGCCGAGGCCGGGCGGGACGATCGGGTTCATCGGCCGGATCGACGAGCCGCGCAAGGGCCTGCCCGCCCTGATGCGGGCCCTCCCGAAGATCATCGCGGAACGCCCGGACACCCGGCTGCTGGTCGCCGGAAAGGGTGACGAGAAGGAAGCCGTCGAAGCCCTGCCGGAACACCTGCGCGGCCAGGTCGAGTTCCTCGGCATGGTCAGCGACCGGGACAAGGCCCGGCTGCTGCGCAGCGTCGACCTGTACGTCGCCCCCAACACCGGCGGCGAGAGCTTCGGCATCATCCTCGTCGAGGCGATGTCGGCGGGCGCCCCGGTGCTCGCCAGCGATCTGGACGCCTTCCGCCAGGTCCTGGACGGCGGCGCGGCGGGCGAACTGTTCCCCGTCGAGGACGCCGACGCGCTCGCGGCCGCCGCGGTGCGGCTGCTCGGCGACCCCAAGCGCCTCGCGGAGCTGCGGGAACTGGGCAGCAGGCACGTCCGCCGCTTCGACTGGAGCACGGTCGGCGCCGACATCCTCTCCGTCTACGAGACGGTGACGGAGGGCGCCACCGCCGTCGCCACCGATGAACGCGTGGGCCTGCGCGCCCGCCTGGGGCTCGCCCGGGACTGAAGTACCCGGCGCGACGGTAGCCTTGCCGCCCGTGACCACCTTCATCTGGGTCGCGGTGGCTGTCGTTGCCATCGGCCTGTACCTGAGCTGGACCGCGGGCCGCCTTGACCGGCTGCACGCCCGTATCGACGCCGCCCGTGCCGCCCTGGACGCGCAGCTGCTGCGCCGCGCCTCGGTGGCCCAGGAACTCGCGACGTCCGGGGTGCTGGACCCGGCGGCGTCCATCGTCCTCTACCAGTCCGCGCACGCCGCCCGGCAGTCCGAGGACGAGCACCGCGAGGTGGCCGAGAGCGAGCTGAGCCAGGCGCTGCGCGCGGTCTTCGCCGAACCGGACGCCGTCGAGGCGGTGCTGGCCGCGCCCGGCGGCGAGGAGACCGTCGGCGAACTGACCCAGGCGGTACGCCGGGTGCCGATGGCCCGGCGCTTCCACAACGACGCGGTCCGGGCGGCGCGGGCGGTGCGCAGGCACCGGGTGGTGCGCTGGTTCCGGCTGGCCGGCCACGCGCCCTTCCCGCTGGCCTTCGAGATGGACGACGAGCCACCGATGGCGTTCACAGCGGACGGCGCGGCAGGCCACTGACCCCGGATTGGCCCTTTTCCGGCCAGGTGGACCGGTTCACGATGGGTACAACGCACCATTCGTCATCGAGTGAGGTCATACCGTGTCCACCACCCCCGCCACCGCCCAGAACCCCGAGACCGGCACCGCGCGCGTCAAGCGCGGTATGGCCGAGCAGCTCAAGGGCGGCGTGATCATGGACGTCGTCAACGCCGAGCAGGCGAAGATCGCCGAGGACGCCGGCGCCGTCGCGGTCATGGCCCTGGAGCGGGTGCCCGCCGACATCCGCAAGGACGGCGGCGTGGCCCGTATGTCCGACCCGGACATGATCGACGGCATCATCAACGCGGTGTCCATCCCCGTCATGGCGAAGTCCCGCATCGGCCACTTCGTCGAGGCCCAGGTCCTGCAGGCGCTCGGTGTCGACTACATCGACGAGTCCGAGGTGCTGACCCCGGCCGACGAGGTCAACCACAGCGACAAGTGGGCCTTCACCACCCCCTTCGTCTGCGGCGCCACCAACCTGGGCGAGGCCCTGCGCCGGATTGCCGAGGGCGCGGCCATGATCCGCTCCAAGGGCGAGGCCGGCACCGGCAACGTCGTCGAGGCGGTGCGCCACATGCGCCAGATCCGCACCGACATCCGCCGCCTCGGCACCCTGGACGAGACCGAGCTGTTCGTCGCCGCGAAGAACCTCCAGGCCCCGTACGAGCTGGTCAAGGAGGTCGCGGGCCTCGGCAAGCTGCCCGTCGTGCTCTTCAGCGCCGGCGGTGTGGCCACCCCGGCGGACGCCGCCCTGATGATGCAGCTCGGCGCCGAGGGCGTCTTCGTCGGCTCCGGCATCTTCAAGTCCGGCGACCCGGCGCAGCGCGCCGCCGCCATCGTGAAGGCCACCACCTTCTACGACGACCCGAAGGTCATCGCGGACGTCTCGCGCGGTCTGGGCGAGGCCATGGTCGGCATCAACTGCGACACCCTCCCCGAGTCCGAGCGCTACGCCAACCGCGGCTGGTAACCGGACCGTGAGCGCCATACCCACCATCGGCGTACTGGCCCTGCAGGGCGATGTACGCGAACACCTCGCGGCGCTCACCGCCGCCGGCGCACGGGCCGTGCCCGTGCGCCGGCCGGCCGAGCTCGCCGAGATCGACGGCCTGGTCATCCCCGGCGGCGAGTCCACCACGATGTCCAAACTGGCGGTCATCTTCGGCATGCTGGAGCCGCTGCGCGAGCGGGTCGCGGCCGGCCTGCCGGCCTACGGGTCCTGCGCGGGCATGATCATGCTCGCCGACAAGATCCTGGACGGCCGGGACGACCAGGAGACCATCGGCGGCATCGACATGATCGTGCGCCGCAACGCCTTCGGGCGGCAGAACGAGTCCTTCGAAGCGGCCGTGGAGATCACCGGCATCGGCGGTGGCCCGGTCGAGGGCGTCTTCATCCGCGCCCCCTGGGTGGAATCGACCGGCGAGCGCACCGAGGTGCTGGCCCGGCTCGATGACGGCACCGTCGTCGCCGTGCGCTCCGGAAACCTGCTCGCCACTTCGTTCCACCCCGAGCTGACCGGAGACCACCGGGTTCACGAGCTCTTCGTCGACATGGTGCGCACCGCGGGCTAGCGCGACCCCGGTAGGATCTCTTCTGTTCATTTCTACTGGCGACGTTGTAAGGAGCTGGCGATGTCCGGCCACTCTAAATGGGCTACCACCAAGCACAAGAAGGCCGTGGTTGACGCCAAGCGCGGCAAGCTGTTCGCCAAGATGATCAAGAACATCGAGGTGGCGGCGCGCATGGGTGGCGGTGACGTCTCCGGTAACCCGACCCTTTACGACGCCATCCAGAAGGCGAAGAAGAGCTCGGTCCCGAACAAGAACATCGACAGCGCGGTCAAGCGCGGTGCCGGTCTGGAAGCCGGCGGCGCCGACTACCAGACGATCATGTACGAGGGCTACGGGCCGAACGGCGTCGCGGTGCTCATCGAGTGCCTCACCGACAACCGCAACCGCGCGGCCTCCGACGTCCGTGTCGCGATGACCCGCAACGGCGGCGCCATGGCGGACCCGGGCTCGGTCTCGTACCTGTTCAACCGCAAGGGCGTCGTCATCGTCCCCAAGGGTGAACTGTCCGAGGACGACGTGCTGGGCGCCGTGCTGGACGCCGGGGCCGAAGAGGTCAACGACCTCGGCGAGTCCTTCGAGGTCATCAGCGAGGCCACCGACATGGTCGCGGTCCGTACCGCGCTCCAGGACGCCGGCATCGACTACGACTCGGCCGACGCCAACTTCGTCCCCACCATGCAGGTGGAACTCGACGAGGACGGCGCCCGCAAGATCTTCAAGCTGATCGACGCGCTCGAGGACAGCGACGACGTGCAGAACGTCTTCGCCAACTTCGACGTGAGCGACGAGGTCATGGAGCAGGTCGACGCCTGATTCCGCGATATCAGCACCACGGGCCGGCGGGACACACCCCGCCGGCCCGTCGGCGTTGGCGGCGTTGTCAGTGGGAACGGCTAACCTGCAGGAACAGTTGACCGACAGGGCTTGAGGGGTGACGGGGTGCGGGTACTCGGCGTGGACCCGGGACTGACCCGGCTCGGCATCGGAGTCGTGGAGGGCGTCCCGGGGCGCCCGTTGACGATGCTGGGCGTCGGTGTGGTGCGCACCCCGGCCGACGCGGAGATCGGGCACCGTCTCGTCCTCATCGAGCGCGGCATCGAGGCGTGGTTGGACGAGTACCGGCCGGAAGTCGTCGCCGTGGAGCGGGTGTTCAGCCAGCACAACGTCAGCACGGTCATGGGCACCGCCCAGGCCAGCGCCGTCGCGATGCTCTGCGCCAGCCGGCGCGGACTCCCCGTCCATCTGCACACCCCCAGCGAGGTCAAGGCCGCCGTCACCGGCAGCGGACGGGCGGACAAGGCCCAGGTCGGCGCCATGGTGACGCGGCTGCTCCGGCTGGACGCCCCGCCCAAGCCGGCCGACGCCGCGGACGCGCTGGCGCTGGCCATCTGCCACATCTGGCGCGGTACCGCCACCAACCGTCTCCAACAGGCCATCGCCGCCCACCGGCCGGCACGAATCCAGGAGCCCCGAGCATGATCGCCTTCGTCAGCGGCCCGGTCGCCGCACTCGCCCCGGACGCCGCGGTCATCGAGGTGGGCGGCATCGGCATGTCCGTCCTGTGCACCCCGGGCACCCTCGCCACCCTCAGAACCGGCCAGCCGGCCAGGCTCTCGACGTCGCTGATCGTCCGCGAGGACTCGCTCACCCTGTACGGCTTCGCGGACGACGACGAGCGGCTGGTCTTCGAGCTGCTGCAGACCGTCAGCGGTGTCGGCCCGCGCCTCGCGCAGACGATGCTCGCGGTGCACTCCCCGGACGCCCTGCGGATCGCGGTGGCCACCGGGGACGAGAAGGCGCTCACCGCCGTCCCCGGCGTGGGCAAGAAGGGCGCTCAGCGACTCCTGCTGGAACTGAAGGACCGGCTCGGCGAGCCCGTCGGCCCCGGGGCGAACCGCGGGATCGGCAGCCCCGTCAGCGCCTCCTGGCGCGACCAGCTGCACGCGGCGCTCATCGGCCTCGGCTACGCCACCCGCGAGGCCGACGAAGCGGTCTCCGCGGTCGCGCCGCAGGCCGAGGCGGAGCTGGCCGGGGGCGGGGCGCCCAATGTCTCCGCACTGCTGCGCGCGGCCCTCCAGACCCTGAACCGCACCCGCTGACGGCCTGCCGCCGCACGGACACGATCCCCGCACCGACGACCCGAAAGTCCGACATGAACTGGGACGAGCCCGCACCCCCGACCGCCGGCGAGCTGCCGGACCGGCTGGTCGGCTCCGATGCCGACGGTGAGGACCAGGCCGTCGAGGCCGCGCTGCGGCCGAAGGACCTCGGTGAGTTCGTCGGGCAGGAACGGGTGCGGCAGCAGCTGGACCTGGTGCTGAAGGCCGCCAAGAAGCGCGGCGGCACCGCCGACCACGTCCTGCTCTCCGGAGCGCCCGGCCTCGGCAAGACCACGCTGTCGATGATCATCGCCGCCGAGATGGGCGCCCCGATCCGCATCACCTCGGGCCCGGCCATCCAGCACGCGGGCGACCTCGCCGCGATCCTCTCCTCCCTCCAGGAGGGCGAGGTGCTGTTCCTGGACGAGATCCACCGCATGTCCCGGCCCGCCGAGGAGATGCTCTACATGGCGATGGAGGACTTCCGGGTCGATGTGATCGTCGGCAAGGGCCCCGGCGCCACCGCCATCCCGCTGGAGCTGCCGCCCTTCACCCTGGTCGGCGCCACCACCCGGGCCGGCCTGCTGCCGCCCCCGCTGCGGGACCGCTTCGGCTTCACCGGCCACATGGAGTTCTACGCCCCCGCCGAGCTGGAGCGCGTCATCCACCGCTCGGCCCGGCTGCTGGACGTCGAGATCGAGACGGACGGCGGTGCGGAGATCGCCGGCCGCTCCCGCGGCACGCCCCGTATCGCCAACCGGCTGCTGCGCCGGGTCCGGGACTACGCGCAGGTCAGAGCGGACGGCCGGATCACCCGCGAGATCGCCACACAGGCCCTGGAGGTCTACGAGGTGGACGCCCGCGGCCTCGACCGGCTGGACCGGGCCGTGCTGCGCGCCCTGCTCCAGCTGTTCGGCGGCGGCCCGGTCGGGCTGTCGACGCTGGCGGTCGCCGTCGGTGAGGAGCGCGAGACGGTCGAGGAGGTGGCGGAACCGTTCCTGGTCCGGGAGGGTCTGCTGGCGCGTACTCCCCGTGGCCGGGTGGCTACCCGGGCGGCGTGGACGCACCTCGGGCTGGTCCCGCCCCCGCAGCCCGGGGGCCCCGGCCAGGGTGGCCTGTTCGGACCGTGACGGCATGGAGACTCGCCCCCCAGGAACCCCAGTGCCATGCTGGGCGTTGTTTCACCGGCGAGGACTCGCTTAGACTCCGCCGACGCCCTTCCTCCGGAACGGCATACACCCCCGTAGATCAGGCCAGCCACCGCGGCCGTGCGAAGGAACGTTGTAAATCGTGAGTATCGGCTTGCTCCTCCCGTTCATCATCCTTATCGGTGCCATGTTCCTCATGACCCGGTCTGCCAAGAACAAGCAGCGGCAGGCGGCGACGATGCGGAACCAGATGGAACCGGGCTCCGGTGTCCGCACCATCGGCGGCATGTACGCCGTGGTGAAGGAAGTCAACGAGGACACCGTCCTCCTGGAGCTGGCCGACGGGGTGCACGCGCACTTCGCGAAGAACTCCATCGGCGCCGTCCTGGACCAGTCCGAGTACGACCGGATCGTGCACGGCATCGAGCCGGACGAGCTGGAGGACGGCTCCGAGGACGAGGCCGCGGCCACGGATGAGGACGCCGTGACGGCCGAGGCCGCCGATGACGAGCGCATCGACCTGAGCAAGACGGAGGACGAGCCGAAGAAGGACGGCACCGACCCCAAGTAAGGGCGCGTCGGTCCGGACTCTCACATCACTTCGTGGCCACCCCACGGGCGCGCAGGCCCGGGGGCTGGTTGGACAGGGAGAAACAAGAAGGTGGCAGCACCCAAGAAGGGCCGCAGGTCCTCGGGTAGTCAGGGGTACCCAGGGCGCGCCCTGGCCGTGATCCTGATCGCGCTCGTGGCGTTGACGGGGACGATGTTCCTCTCGCACAACACCAAGCCGCGACTGGGCATCGACCTCGCCGGCGGTGTCAGCATCACGCTGACCGCCAAGAGCGATCAGGCCAACGCGATCAACAAGACCAACATGAACACCGCTGTGAGCATCATCAACCAGCGTGTGAACGGTCTTGGCGTCTCCGAGGCGGAGGTGCAGACCCAGGGCGACAAGAACATCATTGTCAACATCCCCAAGGGCACCGACCCCCAGCAGGCGCAGGACCAGGTCGGCCAGACCGCCCAGCTGTTCTTCCGGCAGGTGCTCGCCGAGCAGGCGAACCCCCCGGCGGTCAAGACGCCGCCGGTGAAGCCCACCCCGTCCGTGACCCCCACGCCGTCGGGCAAGCCCGGCACCAAGCCGACCGGTACGGCCACGCCGAAGGGCACGCCCTCGACGAAGGTCACGCCCTCGTCCAGTGCCACCACTCAGGGCCGCGCGGTCACCGACGGCCTGAAGGCCGACCCGGCCAAGGCGCCGACCCCGACGCCCACCCCGTCCGCCCCCCCGGCCGGCACGCTGGACAGCACGATTCCGGCCGATCTGCAGGCGAAGTTCACCGCGATCGACTGCAACGACCCGAAGCAGCGCTCGGCGGCGAACCAGGGTGTCAAGCCCGCTGACAAGGTCGTCGGCTGCGGTCAGCGCGGTGACGGCAAGGACAAGATCTGGTACAAGTACGCGCTCGGCCCGGCCGTCCTCGACGGCAAGGACGTCTCCAAGGCCAGTGCGAAGTTCGACACCACGTCCGGCAACGGCTGGGTCGTCGACCTCAGCTTCACCGGTGGTGGCGCCAAGAAGTTCACCAAGGTCACCACCCAGCTCGCCGCCCAGCAGCCCCCGCTGAACCAGTTCGCGATCGACCTCGACGGCAACGTCGTCTCCGCGCCCTCGGTTTCGCAGGCCCTGCCCGGCGGCAGCGCGACGATCTTCGGCAGCTTCACGCAGACGTCCGCACAGAACCTGTCGAACGTCCTGTCCTACGGTTCGCTCCCGCTGACCTTCAAGATCCAGGACGTGACCACGGTCTCCGCCGCGCTCGGCGGGGAGCAGCTGCGAGGCGGCCTCATCGCGGGCGCCGTCGGCCTCGCGCTGGTCGTGCTCTACATGCTGGCGTACTACCGGGGCCTCGGCCTCGTCGCGATCGTCAGCCTCCTGGTGTCGGCGGCGCTCACCTACACGCTGATGTCCCTGCTCGGCCCGGCCATCGGCTTCGCGCTGAACCTGCCGGCCGTCTGTGGAGCCATCGTCGCGATCGGTATCACCGCGGACTCGTTCATCGTCTTCTTCGAACGGATCCGTGACGAGTTGCGCGAGGGCCGCTCGCTGCAGCCCGCGGTGGCCCGCGGCTGGCCGCGCGCCCGGCGCACCATCCTGGTGTCGGACTTCGTGTCCTTCCTCGCCGCCGCCGTGCTGTTCGCGGTGACGGTCGGCAAGGTCCAGGGCTTCGCGTTCACCCTGGGTCTGACCACGTTGCTCGACGTCGTGGTGGTGTTCCTCTTCACCAAGCCGCTGATGACGATCCTGGCCCGCAACAAGTTCTTCGCCGAGGGCCACAAGTGGTCCGGCCTCGACCCGAAGGGCCTGGGTGTCCAGGCTCCCATCCGCCGCGTCCGCCGCAGGACGAGCACCGAGACGAAGGAGGCCTGATGTCCAAGCTCGGTAATCTCGGACAGCTCGGACACCGGCTGCACCGTGGCGAGATCGCCTACGACTTCGTCGGCAAGCGCAGGCTCTGGTACGGCGTCTCGATCCTGATCACGATCGTGGCCATCGCCGGTCTGGCGATCAACGGTCTCAAGCTCGGCATCGAGTTCTCCGGCGGTGCGGTCCTGACCACCCCGAAGACGTCGTACTCGGTCACCGATGTGCAGAACAAGATCGCCGGCCACACCGGCGATCATGACGCCACCGTGCAGAAGCTCGGCAACGGCGGCGTCCGGATCCAGGTCAGCGACATCTCCACGGAGGAGTCGAAGAACATCCAGAAGCGGGTCGCCACCGACCTCGGACTGGATTCGAACAAGATCGACGCACAGATCGTCGGCCCCAGCTGGGGTGAGGAGATCTCGAAGAAGGCCTTCACCGGCCTGATCATCTTCATGATCCTGGTGGTGATCTACCTCGCCATCGCCTTCGAGTGGCGGATGGCCATCGCCGCCCTCGTCGCCCTGATCCACGACCTCACGATCACCGTCGGCGTCTACGCCATCGTCGGTTTCGAGGTCACCCCGGGCACCGTGATCGGTCTGCTGACGATCCTCGGTTACTCCCTCTACGACACCGTCGTCGTCTTCGACGGTCTCAAGGAGACGACCCGGAGCATCACCAAGCAGACCCGCTTCACCTACAGCGAGCTGGCCAACCGCAGCCTGAACCAGACCCTGGTGCGTTCCATCAACACCACGGTCGTCGCGCTGCTCCCCGTCGGCGCCCTGCTGTTCATCGGTGGCGGCATCCTCGGGGCCGGTGTCCTCAACGACATCGCGCTCGCGCTGTTCGTCGGCCTCACCGCCGGTGCGTACTCCTCGATCTTCATCGCGACCCCGCTGGTCGCGGACTTCAAGGAGCGCGACCCGGAGATCAAGGCCCTCAAGAAGCGCGTGCTGGCCAAGCGCAAGGCCGACGCGGCCAAGGGCGTGGACCCGGCCGAGGAGGAGCAGCGGGCCCGCGAGGACGCCGTCGCCGCTGACGAGGACGACGAGCCGGAGGACGGCGACCGCGCCGCCGCCGGTGGTGTGGTCGGCCAGCGTCCCCAGGCCGCCGCCCGCAACCGCGGCAAGAACCGTCCTTCCGGGAAGCGGCGGTGACGGCGACCGCGGCCGGCGCCGAAGCGCTGCGCGAGCAGCTGCTCGGCCGGATCCGGGACGTGCCGGACTACCCGCAGCCGGGTGTGATGTTCAAGGACATCACCCCGCTGCTGGCCGACCCCGACGCGTTCAACGCCCTGGTGGACGCCCTGGCCGTGCTCTGCGCGCGCCACGGCGCCACCAAGGTCGCCGGACTGGAGGCGCGCGGGTTCATCCTCGCCGCCCCCGCGGCGGCCCGGGCCCACCTCGGCTTCGTGCCCGTGCGCAAGGCGGGCAAGCTGCCCGGCGCCACGCTGTCGCAGCGCTACGAGCTGGAGTACGGCAGCGCCGAGATAGAGGTGCAGCAGGACGCCCTCGCCCCCGGCGACCGGGTCCTGGTCATCGATGACGTGCTGGCCACCGGCGGCACCGCCGAGGCCTCGCTGGAGCTCATCCGGCGGACCGGCGCGGAGGTGGCCGGCGTCGCGGTCCTGCTGGAGCTCGCCTTCCTCAAGGGCCGCGAACGGCTCTCCACCGCCCTCGCGGGCGCCCCGCTGGACGCACTGATCATCGTCTGACACCCAGGCACAGCGCCCTGCGGCAGCACAGCACCGCCCGGAGGCGGGCGCCCGGAAACCACCGGGCGCCCGCCTCCTGCCACAGATCGATACCATGGGTGCTCCCACCCGCGTGAGGAGTGCTCTTGCCAGACGAGGCCCAGCCGCTCGACGCCGAAGGCGGGGACGAAACCCCCGCCGGGAGCAACGGAGCCGCCCCCGAGCCGCCGACGCCTGCCGTCCGGCCCGTACGGACCCCCGCCAGCGCGACGCCGTCGCGCGCCGCAGGCTCCTCCAACCGCGTCCGCGCCCGCCTCGCCCGGCTCGGTGTGCAGCGGTCCAGCCCGTACAACCCGGTGCTGGAGCCGATGCTGCGGATCGTCCGGGGCAACGACCCGAAGGGCGACACCGCGCAGCTGCGCCAGATCGAGCGCGCCTACCAGGTCGCCGAGCGCTGGCACCGCGGTGTGAAGCGCAAGAGCGGCGACCCGTACATCACCCACCCGCTCGCGGTCACCACGATCCTCGCCGAGCTCGGCATGGACCCGGCCACACTGATGGCGGGACTGCTGCACGACACCGTCGAGGACACCGACTACAGCCTGGACGCGCTGCGCCGGGACTTCGGCGACCAGGTCGCGCTCCTCGTGGACGGCGTCACCAAGCTCGACAAGGTGAAGTTCGGCGAGGCCGCGCAGGCCGAGACCGTACGCAAGATGGTCGTGGCCATGGCCAAGGACCCGCGCGTCCTGGTCATCAAGCTCGCCGACCGCCTGCACAACATGCGCACCATGCGGTATCTCAAGCGGGAGAAGCAGGAGAAGAAGGCCCGCGAGACGCTGGAGATCTACGCCCCGCTGGCGCACCGGCTGGGCATGAACACCATCAAGTGGGAGCTGGAGGACCTCGCCTTCGCGATCCTCTACCCCAAGATGTACGACGAAATCGTGCGGCTGGTCGCCGAGCGCGCCCCCAAGCGCGACGAGTACCTCGCCGTCGTCACCGACCAGGTCCAGCAGGACCTGCGCGCGGCCCGGATCAAGGCGACCGTCACCGGCCGCCCGAAGCACTACTACAGCGTCTACCAGAAGATGATCGTGCGAGGCCGCGACTTCGCCGAGATCTACGACCTGGTGGGGATCCGCGTCCTCGTCGACACCGTCCGCGACAGCTACGCGGCGCTCGGGACCATCCACGCGCGGTGGAACCCGGTGCCCGGGCGGTTCAAGGACTACATCGCGATGCCCAAGTTCAACATGTACCAGTCGCTGCACACGACGGTCATCGGGCCCAGCGGAAAGCCCGTCGAGCTGCAGATCCGCACCTTCGACATGCACCGCCGCGCCGAGTACGGCATCGCCGCGCACTGGAAGTACAAGCAGGACCCCGTCTCCGGCGCCTCCAAGGTGCGCACCGACACCCCGCGCAAGAGCGACGGCGACACCGTCAACGACATGGCCTGGCTGCGGCAACTGCTGGACTGGCAGAAGGAGACCGAGGACCCGAGCGAGTTCCTGGAGTCGCTGCGCTTCGACCTCTCGCAGAACGAGGTCTTCGTCTTCACCCCCAAGGGCGATGTCATAGCGCTGCCGGCCGGCGCCACCCCGGTGGACTTCGCCTACGCGGTGCACACCGACGTCGGGCACCGGACCATAGGGGCCCGGGTCAACGGCCGCCTGGTGCCGCTGGAGTCGACGCTCGACAACGGCGACCTGGTGGAGGTCTTCACCTCCAAGGCCGCGAGCGCCGCCCCGTCGCGCGACTGGCTGGGCTTCGTGAAGTCCCCGCGCGCCCGGAACAAGATCCGCGCCTGGTTCTCCAAGGAGCGCCGCGAGGAGGCCGTCGAGCAGGGCAAGGACGCCATCGCGCGGGCGATGCGCAAGCAGAACCTGCCGATCCAGCGGGTCCTGACCGGCGACTCGCTCGTCACCCTCGCCCACGAGATGCGCTACCCGGACATCTCCGCGCTCTACGCGGCGATCGGCGAGGGGCACATCACGGCTCAGTCCGTCGTCCAGAAGCTGGTCGACGCGCTCGGTGGCGAGGAAGGAGCGACCGAGGAGATCGAGGAGGTCACCACCCCCTCGCGCAACCGCTCCAAGCGGCGGGCCAACGCCGACCCCGGCGTGGTCGTCAAGGGCGTCGACGACGTGTGGGTCAAGCTGTCCCGCTGCTGCACCCCGGTGCCCGGCGACCCGATCATCGGCTTCGTCACCCGGGGCAGCGGCGTCTCGGTGCACCGCACGGACTGCGTCAACATCGAGTCGCTGTCCCAGGAGCCCGAGCGGATCCTGGAGGTCGAGTGGGCGCCCACCCAGTCGTCCGTCTTCCTGGTCGCCATCCAGGTCGAGGCGCTGGACCGGTCACGGCTGCTGTCGGACGTGACGCGGGTGCTGTCCGACCAGCACGTCAACATCCTGTCCGCCGCCGTGCAGACCTCCCGTGACCGGGTCGCGACCTCGCGTTTCACCTTCGAGATGGGCGACCCCAAGCACCTGGGGCACGTCCTGAAGGCCGTACGCGGCGTCGAGGGCGTCTACGACGTGTACCGCGTCACCTCGGGCCGCCAGCGCTAGGGCCTGTCTTCAAACTGCCGCCTGCCCGGCGACGCCTGGCACGCACGCTCTCCCCCAGCTACCGCTGGGAGGTGCCCCCAGTTGTCGGGGTCACCCCGGTACGTCCAGTACCGGGGCGACCCTCCGCCTTGCGATCGCACGCACCAGACGCCGCCGGGCCCGCCCTTCGGGCGGACGCCGTCACTTTGAAGACAGGCCCTGCCCGCACGCGAGCGGCCCCGGTACGGAAGATCCGTACCGGGGCCGCTTCGTCGTGCGGTGCGGGGCTCAGGGCCTGCTCAGCCGCCGAACTCCTCCAGGCCCTTCAGCGCCTGGTCGAGCAGGGCCTGCCGGCCCTCCAGCTCACGGGTGAGCTTGTCGGCCTTCGACGCGTTGCCCGCGGCCCGTGCCGCCTCGGCCTGGGTGCGCAGCTTGTCGACGGCCGCCTGGAGCTGGCCCGTCAGACCCGCGGCGCGGGCCCGCGCCTCCGGGTTCGTCCGGCGCCACTCGTTCTCCTCCGAGTCCTGGATCGCGCGCTCGACCGCGTGCATCCGGGCCTCGATACGGGGCCGGGCGTCGCGCGGCACATGGCCGACGGCCTCCCAGCGCTCGTTGATCCCGCGGAACGCCGCACGGGCCGCCTTGAGGTCCGTCACCGGAAGGATCTTCTCGGCCTCGATGGCGAGCTCCTCCTTGAGCGCGAGGTTCTCCCGCTCCTGGGAGTCGCGCTCGTTGAAGACCTCGGTGCGGGCCTGGAAGAACTGGTCCTGGGCGCCGCGGAAACGGTTCCACAGGTCGTCCTCGGACTCGCGCTGCGCGCGGCCCGCGGCCTTCCACTCCGTCATCAGCTCGCGGTAGCGGGCGGCGGTCGGACCCCAGTCGGTGGAGTTCGACAGCGCCAGCGCCTCCGTGACCAGCTTCTCCTTGGCGCGACGGGCCTCCTCGCGCTGCGAGTCCAGCGACGCGAAGTGCGCCTTGCGCCGCTTGGAGAAGACCGAACGGGCGTGGCTGAACCGGTGCCACAGCTCATCGTCGGCCTTGCGGTCCAGCCGCGGCAGCGCCTTCCAGGTGTCGACCAGGGCGCGCAGCCGCTCGCCCGCGGTCCGCCACTGCTCGCTCTCGGCCAGCCCCTCGGCCTCCGCGACCAGCTCCTCCTTGGCCACCTTGGCCTCGTCGGTCGCCTTCGCCTTCGCGACCTTCCGCTCCTCGCGCCGCGATTCCACCAGCCCGACCAGAGCGTCCAGCCGCGTGGCGAGCGCCGCCAGGTCGCCCACCGCGTGCGCCTCGGTGACCGACGCCCGAAGGTGCTCGATCGCGGTCAGCGCGTCCTTGGGCGCGAGGTCGGTGGTCTTCACCCGCCGCTCAAGGAGGCCGATCTCGACGACAAGCCCCTCGTACTTGCGCTCGAAGTAGGCCAGCGCCTCATCCGGAGACCCCGCCTGCCACGAACCGACCTCCCGCTCCCCGTCGGCCGTACGCACGTACACGGTCCCCGTCTCATCGACGCGGCCCCATGGGTCGCTGCTCACAGCGCCTCCTCCACGTGATGCCCGGCCGGTTTCCGGCTCGCCGGCATCGTTTTTTCACAGTTTCCTCCGGCCGGGCTGCGCCCTGACCGGTCCAACGCCAACATAGGCGACCGGCGCCCCGGCTGTCCGCATCCAGCACACGCGAAATTTACCGCCGGGGCCCGGCTCATCAGGGGTTCACGACTGCTTGACGACCGCCTTGTTGATCACCACGGTCGCGTTCGGGGCGGTGTTCTGCTGAGCGTCGGGGGCCGCCGCGCCCGCCGCCGCGATCTTCTGCAGCACCTTCATGCCATCGGCGCCGATGGTGCCGAAGGGGGTGTAGGACGGCGCCAGCGGGCTGTCCTTGTAGACCAGGAAGAACTGGCTGCCGCCGGTGTGCGGCTTCCCGGTGTTCGCCATCGCGATGGTGCCCGCCGGGTAGGTGACGGTGCCGTTGGCGCCCGCCTTGCCCAGCGCGGTCAGGTTCTCGTCCGGAATCGTGTAGCCGGGGCCGCCCTGGCCGGTGCCGGTCGGGTCGCCGCACTGCAGGACGTAGATGCCCTCGGCGGTGAGCCGGTGGCACTTGGAGTGGTCGAAGAAGCCCTTGTCGGCGAGGAACTTGAAGGAGTTCACCGTGGCCGACGCCTTCGCGGCGTCCAGTGCCACCGCGATGTCACCGCAGGTGGTCTGGAGCGTGAAGGTGTACTTGGCGCTCTTGTCGACCGACATCGCCGGCTCGGTCTTCCACTGCTGCTTCCCCGGGGTACCCGCGCCCGGCTTCGCGCACGGGTCCGGCGCCTTGGAGGGCGTCGTGGCCGACGGGCCGGCGGCCGCGTCCGTCTTCGGCTTGTCCTTGCCGTCCAGGCCGCCCGCCGCGTACGCGGTGGCGCCGGCGGCGACCACGACGGCCACCACGGCGGCGATCACGCTGTTGCGCCGGCGGGCCTTGGACTGCTCCACGGTCCTGCGCTGCTGCTGCCGCTCGAACTTCTCTCGGGCGAGCTGTCGCCGCCGCTGTTCCTTGGTGACCACTTCGCCGTCTCCCGGTCTTCTGCTTCAGTCTTCTCGAAAACGTCATCTCGAACGTGAATCCGCGTGCGGCAGATCTTCGCGCCCCACCCGGCCCGCAGTCCAGTACCCGCGCGGTACGCACCGGCGCACCTGCGGGGACGATACGGGTTCGCCGCGGCCGCTCCCGCGCCGGTAGGCTCGTGAGCTGCCGACACCTCCGCGGACGACAGAAGGACGAACGTGCTCATTGCCGGGTTCCCCGCCGGGGCCTGGGGGACCAATTGTTATGTGGTCGCCCCCGCCGCCGGTGAGGAGTGCGTGATCATCGACCCGGGTCATGAAGCGACCCAGGGCGTCGAGGACACGCTCGCCAAGCATCGCCTCAAGCCCGTCGCCGTCATCCTCACCCATGGCCACATCGACCATGTGGCGTCCGTCGTGCCGGTCTGCGGGGCCCATGACGTCCCGGCCTGGATCCACCCCCGGGACCGCTACATGATGAGCGACCCGGAGAAGGCCCTGGGGCGCTCCATCGGGCAGCAGCTGCTGGGCGAGCTGACGATCGGGGAACCCGACGACGTCCGGGAGCTGACCGACGGCGCCGCCCTCGGGCTGGCCGGCCTGGAGTTCACCGTCTCGCACGCGCCGGGCCATACGAAGGGGTCGGTGACCTTCAGGCTTCCCGAGTCCTCCGACGTGCCGTCGGTGTTCTTCTCGGGCGACCTGCTGTTCGCCGGCTCCGTCGGACGCTCCGACCTGCCCGGTGGCTCCGCGGACGAGCTGATGGAGTCGCTGGCCCGGGTGTGCCTGCCGCTCGACGACTCGACCGTGGTGCTGTCCGGCCACGGCCCCCAGACGACCATCGGCCGCGAGCGCGCCGCCAACCCCTACCTGGGGGAAGCGGCCCGCGGCTTCGGAGCCGGTTCACCGGCTCCGCGACGAGGATTGTGACAAGGCTTCCTGTGAGTACCTTCCAGGCCCCCAAGGGCACGTACGACCTGATCCCGCCGGATTCCGCGACGTTCCTCGCGGTGCGCGAGGCGATCTCCGCACCGCTCAAGCGGGCCGGCTACGGCTATGTCGAGACCCCCGGGTTCGAGACCGTCGAACTCTTCTCCCGCGGCGTCGGTGAATCCACCGACATCGTCAGCAAGGAGATGTACACCCTCACCACCAAGGGCGGCACCACGCTCGCGCTGCGCCCCGAGGGCACCGCCTCCGTGCTGCGCGCCGCCCTGCAGAACAACCTGCACAAGCTCGGCAACCTGCCGGTCAAGCTCTGGTACTCGGGCTCGTACTACCGCTACGAGCGCCCGCAGGCCGGCCGCTACCGGCACTTCTCACAGGTCGGCGCCGAGGCGATCGGCACCGAGGACCCGGTGCTGGACGCCGAACTGATCATCCTGGCCGTCGACGCGTACAGAACACTCGGCCTGCAGAACTTCCGGGTGCTGCTCAACTCGCTGGGTGACAAGGAGTGCCGTCCCGTCTACCGGGCCGCGCTCCAGGAGTTCCTGGGCGGGCTGGACCTCGACGAGGACACCGTGCGCCGGGCGGAGATCAACCCGCTGCGCGTTCTCGACGACAAGCGCGACGCGGTGCAGAAGCAGCTGACCGGCGCCCCGATGCTCCGTGACTACCTCTGCGAGGCGTGCAAGGAGTACCACGAGCAGGTGCGCGAGCTGCTGACGGCCGCGGGCGTCGCGTTCGAGGACGACCCGAAGCTGGTGCGCGGCCTGGACTACTACACCCGCACCACCTTCGAGTTCGTGCACGGCGGACTCGGCTCGCAGTCCGCCGTCGGCGGCGGCGGGCGGTACGACGGCCTGTCCGAGATGATCGGCGGCCCCGCGCTGCCGTCCGTCGGCTGGGCGCTGGGCGTGGACCGTACGGTGCTGGCGCTCAAGGCCGAGGGCGTCGAGCTCGAACTGCCCGCGACGACCGACGTGTTCGCCGTACCGCTCGGCGAGGAGGCGCGCCGCACGCTCTTCGGCACGGTCACCGAGCTGCGCCGGGCGGGTATCGCCACCGACTTCGCGTTCGGCGGCAAGGGCCTGAAGAACGCGATGAAGTCGGCGAACCGCGCCGACGCCCGCTTCGCGATCGTGGCCGGTGAGCGTGATCTGGCCGAGGGCGTGGTGCAGCTCAAGGACATGCGCAGCGGCGAGCAGACGGCGGTCGCTCTGGACGCGCTGGTCGCCACCCTCCAGGAGAAGCTGGCCTGAGCTGCTGGTCCGACCTGCTGGCCCGGCCTGACGACCCTTCCGTGTCCACCGTTCGATGGACCGCCGGACACCTGCGGGCCGGGTCACTGGTGCACAATGAAGGTCGCGCGGGATAACGACGGACCTACGGAACGGCGATATGACGACTTCGGCGCTCGACCAGACGCTCACCGACGGTGACCACGAGATCAAGGGCACCATCGGGACGGGACGTCCCTTCGCGTGGCTGTTGGTGATCTGCGGCGCGCTCGGCACGCTCGCGTCCTTCGTGATCACCTGGGACAAGTTCAAGCTCCTCGAGGACCCGAACTTCGTCCCGGGCTGCAGCCTGAACCCGATCATCTCCTGCGGCAACATCATGAAGAGCGAACAGGCCCACGCGTTCGGCTTCCCGAACCCGATGATCGGCCTGATCGCCTACCCGATCGTGATCTGCATCGGCGTCGGTGTGCTCGCGGGCGCCCGCTACCGGGGCTGGTTCTGGCTCGGCCTGCAGGCCGGCACCCTGTTCGGCGTCGGGTTCGTGACCTGGCTGCAGTACCAGTCGCTCTACAACATCAACTCCCTGTGCCTGTGGTGCTCGCTGGCCTGGGTCGTCACCATCGCGCTCTTCTGGTACACGGCCGTGCACAACATCAAGCACGGCATCATCAAGGTTCCGGCCGGGGTGCGGACCGCGGTCCTGGAGTTCCACTGGGTCGTGCCGGTGCTCTGGTACGGCATCATCGCGATGCTGATCCTGACCCGCTGGTGGTCGTACTGGAAGACGCTCATCTGAGCCCCGGGCCGCTGTAGAGGCCCGCCGCACCCGTGCTCCGGGCGCGGCGGGGCCCACGGCTACTGCGGGGTGACGTACGCCCCGCCGATGCCGCCGTCCACGAGGAACTCGCTCGCCGTCATGAAGCTGGAGTCGTCGCTGGCGAGGAACGCCACCGCGGCGGCGATCTCCGTCGGCTCGGCGAAGCGGCCCACCGGAATGTGCACGATGCGGCGGGCGGCGCGCTCCGGGTCCTTGGCGAACAGCTCCTGGAGCAGCGGGGTGTTGACCGGGCCGGGGCACAGCGCGTTGACCCGGATGCCCTCGCGGGCGAACTGCACGCCCAGCTCGCGGGTCATGGCCAGGACGCCGCCCTTGGACGCCGTGTAGGAGATCTGCGAGGTGGCCGCGCCCATCTTGGCCACGAACGACGCGGTGTTGATGATCGAGCCCTTGCCCTGCCGCTGCATGTACGGCAGCACGGCCTTGCAGCACAGGTAGACGGAGGTCAGGTTGACCTCCTGGACCCGGCGCCAGGCGTCCAGGCCGGTGGTGAGGATCGAGTCGTCGTCGGGCGGCGAGATCCCGGCGTTGTTGAAGGCGATGTCGACCGATCCGTAGGTGTCGTACGCCGTCCTGAACAGCGCCTCGACCTGCTCGGGGTCGGTGACGTCGACCTTGACGAAGATCCCGCCGACCTCCTCGGCCGCGGCCTTGCCCGACCCCTCGTCGATATCGGCGACGACCACGTTGGCGCCCTCGGAGGCGAAGCGGCGTGCGGTGGCCAGGCCGATGCCGCTGCCGGCGCCGGTGATGACCGCGGTACGGCCGACGAGGCGGCGGCAGACTTCGGTGGTGGTTGGCTCTGACATGCGCTGCTACTCCTCAGTGCTGATGAAGACGTTCTTGGTCTCGGTGAAGGCGGCGAGGGCGTCGGGGCCCAGTTCCCGGCCGAGGCCGGATTCGCCGAAGCCGCCGAACGGCGTCGCGTAGCGGACCGAACTGTGGCTGTTGACCGACAGGTTGCCCGCCGCGACGCCGCGCGACATCCGGATGGCCCGGCCGAGGTCGCGGGTCCAGATCGAGCCGGACAGCCCGTAGCGGGTGGCGTTGGCGAGCCGCAGCGCGTCCGCCTCGTCCTCGAAGGGCAGGACGACGGCGACCGGCCCGAAGATCTCCTCGGTGGCGGCGGGGGCGGCGGCGCCGACCGGGGCCAGGACCGTCGGCGGGTACCAGAAGCCGGGTCCTTCGGGGGCGCTGCCGCGGGCGGCCACCGGCAGGTCGTCGGTGACGAGCGAGCGGACCCGCTCCCGCTGGACCGCCGAGATCAGCGGGCCCATCTCGGTGGCGGGGTCCGACGGGTCGCCGACCCGGACGGCCTCGACCGCCGGGACCAGCAGCTCCAGGAACCGCTCGTAGACCTCCCGCTGGACCAGGATCCGGGTGCGGGCGCAGCAGTCCTGGCCCGCGTTGTCCAGGAAGGCCATCGGGGCCGCCGCCGCGGCCTTCTCCAGGTCCGCGTCGGCGAAGACGATGTTCGGGCTCTTGCCGCCGAGTTCGAGGGTGACCCGCTTCACCTGCCGTGCGCACTGCTCCATGATCCGCTTGCCGACGGCGGTGGAGCCGGTGAACACGATCTTCCGCACGTCCGGGTGCTCGACGAGCCGGGTCCCGGTGACCGGGCCCGCCCCGGGCAGTACCTGGAAGAGCCCCTCGGGCAGGCCCGCGGACAGCGCGAGTTCGGCCAGCCGCAGTGCGGTCAGCGGGGTGGTCTCGGCGGGTTTGAGCAGGACGGCGTTGCCCGCCGCGAGCGCCGGGGCGGTGCCCCACGCGGCGATCGGCATCGGGAAGTTCCACGGGGCGATGACGCCGACGACGCCGATCGGCTCGTGGAACGTGAGGTCGATGCCGCCGGCGACCGGGATCTGCCGGCCGCTGAGCCGTTCCACGCCGCCGGCGGCGTAGTCGAGCAGATCGCGGACGTTTCCGGCCTCCCAGCGGGCGTTGCCGAGGGTGTGGCCGGCCTCGCGGACCTCCAGCGCGGCGAGTTCCTCGGCGTGCGCGTCGACCTCGGCGGCGAACCGGCGCAGACCGCGCGCCCGGTCGGCCGGGGCCAGCGCGGCCCAGCCCTGTTGGGCCTTGGCCGCCGCGGCGACGGCGGTGTCCACGCCCTCCGGGGTGGTCGCCGCGACCGTGGCGACGACCTCCTCGGTGGCGGGGTTGAGTACCTGGTGGTGCTCGGTCACGGGGCTGCTTCCTTACATCCGCTCGAAGGAGCGGAACCGCTCCCAGTCCGTGATGGCGGTGTCGAACGCTTCCTGCTCGATCCGCGCCATGTTGCTGTAGTGGTCGACGACGTCCTGGCCGAAGGCCTCCCGCGCGATCGGGCTGGCCGCCCACAGTCCGGCGGCCTCCCGCAGGGTGCCGGGCACCTGCGGGTAGTCGGCGGTGTAGGCGTTGCCCGTGCAGGCCTCCGGCAGTTCGAGCTTGTGCTCGATGCCGTACAGACCCGCCGCGACCATGCCCGCCACGGCCAGGTACGGGTTGACGTCGCCGCCCGGGACGCGGTTCTCCAGGCGCAGCGAGGCGCCGTGCCCGACGACGCGCAGCGCGCAGGTGCGGTTGTCGACGCCCCAGGCGACCGCGGTGGGGGCGAAGGAGCCCGGCCGGAAACGCTTGTACGAGTTGATGTTGGGCGCGTACAACAGGGAGAAGTCGCGCAGGGCGGCGAGCTGCCCGGCCAGGAAGTGCCGCATGAGGGGCGACATTTCGCCGTCCTCGCCCGCCATGACAGGGCGTCCCGCCTCGTCCCGCAAGGAGAGGTGGATATGACAGGAGTTGCCCTCGCGCTCGTTGAACTTCGCCATGAAGGTGAGCGAGGCGCCCTCCTGGGCGGCGATCTCCTTGGCCCCGGTCTTGTAGACGGTGTGCTGGTCGCAGGTGACGAGCGCCTCGTCGTAGCGGAAGACGATCTCGTGCTGGCCGAGATTGCACTCGCCCTTGGCGGACTCCGGGGTCAGGCCCGCCCCGGCCATCTCGTTGCGGATCCGGCGCAGCAGCGGCTCGACGCGGGAGGTGGCGAGCACCGAGTAGTCGGCGTTGTACTGGTTGGCGGGGGTCAGACCGCGGTAGCCGCCGTCCCACGCCTGCTCGTAGGTGTCGCGGAAGACCATGAACTCCAGCTCGGTGCCCGCGTGGGCGGTCCAGCCCTGGTCCGCGAGCCGGCCCAGCTGGTGGCGCAGGATCTGCCGGGGCGCGGCGACCACCGGCTTGCCGTCGTTCCAGGCGAGGTCGGCGATGAGCAGGGCCGTGCCGTCCTGCCAGGGGACGTGGCGCAGGGTGCTGATGTCGGGGTGCATGGCGAAGTCGCCGTAGCCGCGTTCCCAGGAGGACATCGCGTAGCCGTCGACGGTGTTGAGGTCGACGTCCACCGCGAGCAGGTAGTTGCAGCCCTCGGTACCGTGGGCCAGCACCTCGTCGAGGAAGAACGGCGCGGCGAATCGTTTGCCCTGCAGCCGCCCCTGCATATCGGCGAAGCCGAGGATGACGGTGTGGATCTTCCCCGCTTCCACCAGGGCGCGCAGGGCGTCGACGGACAGGGGGGGTGTGCGATCTGCCACGAGGGAGGTCCTCTCGGATCGGACGGAAGCACTAAGGTATGGGTTGGAACCATTGATTGGGAAGGGGCCCGCGCATGAGTGAGCAGCAAATCTCCGCGGATCCGCTCGCCTCGGTGCTGCGGCCGGTCCGCGGCGGCAATGGTTTCGAGGAGGCGCTGGAGCAGGTGCTCCAGGTCGTCCGGCTCGGTCTGGTGCCGGACGGCGAGCGGCTGCCCGCCGAACGCGAACTGGCCGAACGGCTGCGGATCAGCCGCGTCACCCTGCGCGAGGTGCTGAAGGTCCTGCACGAGCAGGGGCTGGTCGAGACCCGCCGCGGCCGGCACGGCGGCACCTTCGTCCGCAACCGGCCGCCATCGCACGGCGCGGGCCGGGCGGACGCGGAGAACGAGCTGCGCCGCAGGGCGGCCGGGCTGGGCGCCGGCGGGCTGGACGACGTGCTGCGCTTCCGCGAGGTCCTGGAGGTCGGGGCGGCCGGGCTGTGCGCCCGCACCGAACTGACCGGGGAACAGGCGGACCTGCTGCGCCGCCGGCTGCGCGAGACGGGCGACGCGCCGACCGCCGACTACCGGCGCGCCGACACCCTGCTGCACCTGGCCATCGCCGAGCTCTGCGGCTCCCCTTCGCTGGTCACGCAGTACGCCGCGGTGCGCGCGCAGGTCAATGAACTCCTGGACTGCATCCCCATCCTGGTGCGCAACCTCGAACACTCGCAGGGCCAGCACACCGCGCTGGTCGAGGCCATTCTCGACGGCGAGGAGGAGGCCGCCGCAGCGGTGATGCGCGAGCACGCCGAGGGCACCGCGGCCCTGCTGCGCGGCTTCCTCGCCTGACCCGGCGGTGGCCGACGAACCGGCCGGCCCGTCCCTGCCGAGGGCTTGCGCATCTCCGCGACAGCCGTAAAGGTATGCGTTCAAACCTTTACCCCTCGTCCCGTACGGGAGTGACGCATGCCCCAGCCCGGCGATTCACCGTCCCCAACAGGCAGCACGGCAGGCAGCACGGCAGGCAGCACGGCGACGGCCACCCCGCCCGCGGCCCCACCCGGCGGCGACGACTACCTGGAGCGCCGCACCCTGCGCCGCGGCACCGCGGGCTGGCTGCTGCTCACCGGACTCGGCGTCGCCTACGTCGTCTCGGGCGACTACTCCGGCTGGAACTTCGGCCTGCGCGAGGGCGGTTTCGGCGGACTGGCCATCGCCACCGCCCTGATGGGCCTGATGTACACCTGCCTGGTGTTCTCGCTCGCCGAGATGTCCTCGGTGCTGCCCACGGCCGGCGGCGGCTACGGCTTCGCCCGCCGCGCCCTCGGCCCCTGGGGCGGCTTCCTCACCGGTACCGCCATCCTGATCGAGTACGTGCTGGCGCCCGCCGCCATCGCCACGTTCATCGGCGCCTACGTCGAGTCCCTCAACCTCTTCGGGCTCACCTCCGGCTGGCCGGTCTTCCTCGCCTGCTTCGTGATCTTCATCGGCGTGCATCTGTGGGGGGTCGGCGAGGCGCTGCGCTTCAGCTTCGTCGTCACCGCCGTCGCCGTCCTCGCGCTGGTGGTCTTCGCCGTCGGCGCCCTCGGCTCCTTCGACGCGAGCCGGCTCAACGACATCAAGGTGACCGACGCGGTCGGCGCCGGATCCTGGCTGCCCTTCGGCCTGATGGGGATCTGGGCCGCGTTCCCCTTCGGGATGTGGTTCTTCCTCGGGGTCGAAGGCGTCCCGCTGGCCGCCGAGGAGACCAAGGACCCGGTGAAGAGCCTGCCCAGGGCCATGGCGCTCTCCATCGGCATCCTGGTGGTGCTCGCCGTCATCACCCTGCTGCCGACGGTGGGTGCGGGTGGTGCCAACGCGCTCAAGGAATCCGGGAACCCCCTGGTCGAGGCGTTGCGGACCGCCAACGGCGGGAAGTCCTCCGCACTGAGCCAGATCGTCAACTACGCGGGTCTCGCCGGTCTGGTCGCCTCGTTCTTCTCGCTCATCTACGCCGGATCGCGGCAGCTGTTCGCCCTGTCCCGGGCCGGCTATCTGCCCCGCTTCCTCTCCCTGACCAGCAAGCGCAAAGCCCCGTACCTGGGACTGGTGGTCCCCGGCACCATCGGCTTCGTCCTGGCGGCGGCCAACGCCGACGACGGGTCCAAGGTCCTGAACATGGCGGTCTTCGGCGCGGCGGTCAGCTACGTCCTCATGGCGCTGTCGCACATCGTGCTGCGGCTGCGCGAGCCCGCCCTGCACCGGCCCTACCGCACCCCCGGCGGCATCGTCACCTCCGCCGTCGCCTTCGTGCTCGCCGTCGCGGCCGTGGTGGCCACCTTCCTGGTGGACATCGACGCGGCCCTCACCGCACTCGCCGTCTACGCCGTGGCCATCGGCTACTTCGCCCTCTACAGCCGCAAGCGGCTGGTCGCCTCCGCCCCCGAGGAGGAGTTCGCCGCACTGGCCGCCGCCGAGGCCGAGCTGGCACGGGACTGACGGACGCCGCGCGACGACCCGCGCGGCTCCGGACGCCCGGCAGCCGTCCGCGCCACAATCGACCCCGTCATCCAGGAGGATCAGTTCATGCCCGAGCAGCCGCTGGTCGGCGTCACGACCTATCTCGACACCGCCAGGTGGGGCGTCTGGGAGACCAGCGCCGTCCTCCTGCCGGAGGTCTACCCCCGCATGGTGCGCGCCGCGGGCGGGATCGCCGCGCTGCTGCCGCCGGACGATCCCGACGTCGCGGCCGCGGCGGTCGCCAGGATGGACGCCGTCATCGTCGCCGGCGGTCCCGACGTCGAGCCCTCGCTCTACGGGGAGCCGCGCCATCCGCGCACCGGGCCGCAGGCGCGCGAGCGCGACCGGTGGGAGCTGGCGGTGCTGCGGGCCGCGATCGACTCCGGCACACCCGTCCTCGCCGTGTGCCGCGGGATGCAGCTGCTGAACGTGCTGTGCGGCGGCACGCTCGTCCAGCACCTCCCCGAGCAGGTCGGCCACGACGGGCACGCCGTCACGCTCGGGGTCTTCGGCGACCACGTCGTGACCCCGGTGCCGGGCACCCTGCTGGCCCGGATCACCCCGGCCCCGGAGAAGGTGCCGACCTACCACCACCAGGCCGTCGGCGCGCTCGGCGCCGGCCTGACGGTGAGCGCGTACGCCGAGGACGGCACCGTGGAGGCGCTCGAGCTGCCCGGGCCCGGCTTCGCGCTGGGTGTGCAGTGGCACCCCGAGATGGGCTCCGACCGGCGGCTGGTGCGGGCCCTGCTGGCCGCGGCAGGAGGCGCTGTCACACCGGTGCCATAGGCTCGGACGAATGGAGCCCGACCTGTTCACCGCAGCCGCAGAGGACCGCCAGGAGAGAGAGCCGGGCAACAGCCCGCTCGCCGTGCGGATGCGTCCGCGCGTCCTGGACGAGGTGGTCGGCCAGCAGCATCTGCTCAAGCAGGGCGCGCCGCTGCGCCGGCTCGTCGGCGAGGGCAGCGGGGGCCCGGCGGGGCCGTCCTCGGTGATCCTCTGGGGCCCGCCCGGCACCGGCAAGACGACGCTCGCGTACGTGGTCAGCAAGGCCACCAACAAGCGCTTCGTCGAGCTCTCGGCGATCACCGCGGGCGTCAAGGAGGTCCGTGCGGTCATCGAGAGCGCCAAGCGGCAGTCCGGCGGCTACGACCGGGAGACGGTGCTCTTCCTGGACGAGATCCACCGCTTCAGCAAGGCCCAGCAGGACTCGCTGCTGCCCGCCGTCGAGAACCGCTGGGTCACCCTGATCGCGGCCACCACCGAGAACCCGTACTTCTCGATCATCTCCCCGCTGCTGTCCCGCTCGCTGCTGCTCACCCTGGAGCCGCTCACCGACGAGGACCTGAGCGGAGTCCTGCACCGGGCGCTGACCCACGAGCGCGGTCTCGGCGGCGCCGTCACCCTGCCCGCCGACTCCGAGGCCCATCTGCTGCGCATCGCGGGCGGGGACGCGCGGCGGGCCCTGACCGCCCTGGAGGCGGGCGCCGGCGCGGCCATCGCCAAGGGCGAGCAGGAGATCACCCTCAGCACGCTGGAGGAGTCCGTCGACCGGGCCGCGGTGAAGTACGACCGGGACGGCGACCAGCACTACGACGTGGCGAGCGCCCTGATCAAGTCGATCCGGGGCTCGGACGTGGACGCCACGCTGCACTATCTGGCGCGCATGATCGAAGCGGGGGAGGACCCCCGGTTCATCGCCCGCCGGCTGATGATCTCGGCGAGTGAGGACGTCGGCATGGCCGACCCCACCGCGCTGCAGACCGCGGTCGCCGCCGCGCAGGCCGTCGCGCTGATCGGCTTCCCCGAGGCGCGCATCATCCTGTCGCAGGCCGCGATCGCCCTCGCCCTCGCGCCGAAGTCCAACGCGGCGTACATGGCGATCGACGCGGCGCTCGCCGATGTGCGCAAGGGCCTGGCGGGGCCGGTGCCGCCGCATCTGCGCGACGGGCACTACAAGGGCGCGGCCAAGCTCGGCCACGCCCAGGGCTACCAGTACCCGCACGACCTGCCCGGCGCCATCGCCGCCCAGCAGTACGCCCCCGACGAGATCCACGGCCGCCGCTACTACGAGCCCACCCGCTACGGAGCGGAGGCCCGGTACGCCGACATCCTCGACCGCGTCCGGGAGCGCCTGTCGGGGGAGTGACCCCGGCGGCAGAGCCCTTGATCAAGCCCCTGATCCCGTGATCAGACCGGCGGTTCCTGGCGGTACTCCGCCATCGCCGGCACCGTCTTGGTGGCCAGGAACTCGGTGATCCGGTAGGCGCAGACCCCCGCGGTGACGAACGGGTCGCCGGAGACGATCTCCTCGATCGCCGCCCGGTCCCGCGCCACCGCGAGGATCACCCCGCCCTCGCGCGGCTCCTTGCGGCCCGAGGCCAGGAAGGCCCCGGCCGCGTACTGCAGGTCCAGCCAGCCGACGTGATCGGCGAGGACGGCGTCGACCTGCTCCACGGGGGCGGTGTACGTGATGTCGAGTACGAACATGAAGGTCAGGCTACGCCCCGTGAAGATCGTCCGCGGAGGCGCGGGCCGCGTCGAAGAGGGTGTGCATCGCGTGGTGCAACTCCTCGTGGCCGCGCACCGGTTCGGGGAAGTCGAAGCGGGCGTCGAAGCTGCCGTCGGCGTCGGAGAAGCGCACCCGCAGTCCGAAGCGGTCCAGCGCCACCGGCACCGCCGTCCGGGTGCCGGCGCACTCGGCGCCCCGTCCGCCGTAGCCGCCGACGAGCCCGCACAGCCACCCGACCTGGTCCTCGTGCGCGGCGGCCAGGTGCTGGAGCAGCTCGGACTCGTGGGCCGCCAGCGGGTCGGCGGTGGCGTCGGCGAACTCGTCGGGCTCCACCTGCTCCGCGCCCCACAGGTCGTCGACGGACGCCTCGCCGACCTCCAGCCGCAGCAGCGCGGTGCCGGGCACGACCGGTTCGTCGCGTACCGGGGTCAGCCAGCCCGCGATCCAGGCCCGCCCGCGGATCCGGTGCGGCACCGAGACGGGTGCCACATCGGTGATCTCCAACACAGCGGTCAGCTCGTCGGCCTCGGCGTGGGTGGCGGCCCGCACGGCCGGGGAATCCGCCGGGAACAGCAGGAACACATCGCCTTCGGGCCCGACGCTGCGCATCTCGGGCACCATCTGACCGGGCTGTACGGGGTCCAGCCCGGGAATGACCAGGACAGCCGACGGGTTACCCTCGACTAGAGTTCGCGCGCGTTCGGCTGCCGATGGCATCCGGAGCGCATCGTCCACGTCGGGGCGCGGCTGACCGTGCGCAGGCATGGGGTTCCCGGGTCGAATCATGCGATCTCCTCAGCTAAGGTAAGCCTTACCTAATTTACATGGAGGATCGTTCCACGTGAACCAGTCGCGTCCCAAGGTCAAGAAGTCGCGTGCGCTCGGCATCGCGCTGACCCCGAAGGCAGTCAAGTACTTCGAGGCCCGCCCCTACCCGCCCGGCGAGCACGGTCGCGGTCGCAAGCAGAACAGCGACTACAAGACCCGTCTGCTCGAGAAGCAGCGTCTGCGTGCCCAGTACGACATCAGCGAAACGCAGATGCGCCGTGCCTACGACCGCGCTCGGAAGGTCGACCTCAAGACAGGCGAAGCGCTGATCATCGAGCTGGAGCGCCGTCTGGACGCGCTCGTCCTGCGGTCCGGTCTGGCCCGCACCATCTACCAGTCCCGGCAGATGGTCGTGCACGGTCACATCGAGGTCAACGGCCGCAAGGTCGACAAGCCCTCCTTCCGCGTGCGCCCCGACGACGTCGTGATGGTCCGCGAGCGCAGCCGCGAGAAGACCCCGTTCCAGGTCGCCCGTGAGGGTGGCTGGGCCGGCGAGGGCGAGACGCCGAAGTATCTGCAGGTCAACCTGCAGGCCCTGGCCTTCCGCCTGGACCGCGACCCGAACCGTCGCGAGATCCCGGTGATCTGCGACGAGCAGCTCGTCGTCGAGTACTACGCCCGCTGATCCAGCGAGCGCCGGGTACTCTCAGCCCGCCGTCTCCCCGCCGCCCACGGCAGGGGAGGCGGCGGGTTCGTGCGTACGGGGGCCGGCCACCCGCGGCACCGGACCGAGTCGCTCCGGCGGCTGCTCCGCCGGCAGCTCGCGCAGCGCCCGCGCCACCGCCGCGTCCAGACCGAACCGCGCGCCCTCCGCCAGCCCCGTCTCGTAGGCGGTGTCGCCCAGGGCGGTCCTGGCCCGCTTCTCGCACAGCTCGTGCGGCGCGTTGAAGAACTGCGAACCGAACAGCCGCAGCCCCACCGAGCGCCAGACCCGGCCGGCCGCGCCCTGCAGCACCGCCGCCTCGTACGGCGCGCCCTCGCCCTCGGTGATCAGCGCCAGCAGCTCGATGGCGAGCACCGCGCCGACCAGGTCGTGGAAGGCGTGGTCGATGACCAGGCACTCCTCCACCAGCTCCCGCGCGGCGGCCGGATCCCCGCCGAGCCAGGCCGCGTACCCCAGCACATAGAGCGCGTACGCGAGGGCCCAGCGCTCGCCGTGGTCGCGGCAGATGTCGCGGACCTCCTCGCTCAGCGCCACCGCCCGCTCCAGATCGCCCCGGAAGGCGACCGCCATCGCCAGCTCGACCTGCGCCATCAGCACATTGCTGTTGAGCTCGCCGATCTCGCGGTAGGCGTCCAGCGCCGCCCCGATCAGCTCCTCGGCCCGGACCATGTCGTCCGACAGCAGCGCCAGGCACCCCAGCCGGTGCACCGCGTACGCCGAGGCCGGCGCGTTGCCCGTCAGCGCGGCCTCGTCGCGGCACTCCTGCAGCACGCCGAGCGCGCACACCGGATCGCCCTGCAGCACGGCCACATACCCGTACACCCACATCGCCTTGGCCCGCGCCTCGGCGTGCGACGTTTCCAGCTCCAGCGCCCTGGCCAGCCAGAGCCGGCCCTCGGACAGCCGCCCGCAGCCCACCCAGTAGAACCAGAGAGTCGCCGCCAGGTACTGGCCCACGTGCGGATCCTCGGCGCCGCTGAGGCTGAACTCCAGCGCCAGCCGCAGATTGGGCAGGTCCGTCTCGACCCGGGCGGCGACCTCGGCCTGCCGGGGGCTGAACCAGTCCAGCTCGCACCAGGTGGCCAGCCCGAGATACCAGTCGCGGTGCCGGCGCTGCATGCGCGCCGTGTCGTCCAGCGCCTCCAGCCAGCCCGCGCCGTACTCGCGGACGGTCTCCAGCATCCGGTAGCCGACACCCTCCTCACAGGCCACGACCGACTGTGCCACCAGCTGGGCGATCGTCTCCATGACGTCCTCGGCGGGCAGATCGGGACTGGAGCACACGTATTCCGCGGCCTCCAGATCGAACTGCCCGGCGAAGACCGAGAGCCGGGCCCACAGCAGCCGCTGGGCGGGCGTGCACAGTTCGTGGCTCCAGCCGATCGCGGTCCGCAGCGTGTGGTGCCGGGTCGGTGCGCTGGGGTCGCCGCCGGTCAGCAGCCGGAAACGGTCGTCGAGGCGCTGCAGCACCTGGCCCACCGAGAGGGCGCGCAGCCGCCCCGCCGCCAGTTCCAGGGCCAGCGGAATGCCGTCCAGCCGCCGGCACAGTTCCACGGCGGCCTCCTGGTTGGCCGCGGTGACCCTGAAGCCCGGCAGCACGGCGGCCGCCCGGTCCGCGAACAGCCGGACGGCGTCACCGTCCGCGGCCGCCGCGGGCAGCGGCGCCAGCGGGACGGTGTGCTCGCCCGTGATGCCCAGCGGCCGGCGCGCGGCGGCCAGCACCCGCAGGCCGGGCGCCCGGCGCAGCAGTTCCGCGACGAGTTCCGCGCACTCCCGCACCACATGCTCGAAGCCGTCCAGCACCAGCAGCAGTTCACGCTCGGCCAGTTCCTCGGCGAGCGCGGTCCGCGGCGGCCGTCCGGTGTGGTCGGCCAGCTTCAACGCCTCGGCCAGGCTGTGTTCCAGCAGCTCCGCGTTGTACAGGGCGGACAGCTCCACGAGCCACACCCCGTCGGGGAACCGGCCGGCCACCCGCCGTGCCGTCCGCGCCGCCAGCCGGGACTTCCCGACGCCGCCGACCCCGGTGATGGTGACCAGCCGCGCCTGCTCCAGCAGACCGTCGAGGGCCGAGAGTTCGGCGGCCCGCCCGACGAAGCTGTTGAGCTCGGCGGGGAGGTTTCCCGCAGTGTCCATGGTCTACGGAGAGTACGGGGTGGTGAGCGGAACGTACAATCACGCCACCTCCGGGAGCCCGGGGCACTACCCTGCGACGCTGCCGCCGCGCCGGGAATGCGGTACGAACGCCGAGGCCGGGCGCGATAGGGTCGGTAGCTGATTGTTGTTGTGAAGTGGTGACGGTGAGGGAGCGCAGCAACGTGTCCGGTGGAGAGGTGGCCGGCCTGATCGTGGCCGTCTTCTGGGCGATCCTGGTGTCGTTCCTGGCGGTGGCGCTCGTCCGGCTGTCCCAGACGCTCAGGAAGACCACCGAACTGGTCGCGAGCGTCACCGAACAGGCCGTTCCGCTGCTCGGCGAGGCGACCTCCGCGCTCCGCTCCGCGCACACCCAGCTCGACCGGGTCGACACGATCACCGCGGACGTCGCCGAGGTGACCGCCAACGCCTCCGCGCTCTCCTCGACGGTGGCCTCCACCTTCGGCGGGCCGCTGGTGAAGGTCGCCGCCTTCGGCTACGGGGTGCGGCGCGCGGTCGGCCTGCAGGCCAAGGGCGCGGGGAAAACCCGCACCGTCGTGGTCGGCAAGGCGCTGCCGGCCGCCCGGCGCGGCAGCCGACGCAACCGTTCGAAGGGCTGACACACCATGTTCCGCCGCCTGTTCTGGTTCTTCACCGGCGCCGCCGCGGGCGTCTGGGCCACTACCAAGGTCAACCGCGCGGTGCGCAGGCTCTCCCCGGACAGCCTCGCCGCGACGGCGGCCGACAAGGCGCTCGAAACCGGCGCCCGCCTGCGGCTCTTCGCCCAGGACGTGCGCGCCGGGATGACCGAGCGCGAGATCGAACTCAAGGACGCGCTGGGCCTGGAAGCCGCCGAAGGGGACCTCCCCGGGCAGCGCCGGGCCGCACTCGACGCACCGCAGCCGCTCCCGCAGCAGTCACACCCCCAGAAGTCCTACAAGCAGTCGCACAAGCAGTCGTACAACCGGAAGGACAATCACTGATGGAGTCGGCAGAAATCCGCCGCCGCTGGCTGCGCTTCTTCGAGGAGCGCGGGCACACGGTCGTGCCCTCGGCGTCCCTCATCGCCGACGACCCGACGCTGCTGCTGGTCCCGGCGGGCATGGTCCCGTTCAAGCCGTACTTCCTCGGCGAGGTCAAGCCGCCCTTCGAGCGCGCCACCAGCGTGCAGAAGTGCGTGCGGACGCCCGACATCGAAGAGGTCGGCAAGACCACCCGGCACGGCACGTTCTTCCAGATGTGCGGCAACTTCTCCTTCGGCGACTACTTCAAGGAAGGCGCCATCAAATACGCCTGGGAGCTGCTCACCAGCTCCGTGGCGGACGGCGGCTTCGGCCTGGAGCCCGAGAAGCTCTGGGTCACCGTGTACCTGGACGACGACGAGGCCGAGCGCATCTGGCGCGAGGTCGTGGGCGTCCCCGCCGAGCGGATCCAGCGCCTGGGCAAGGCCGACAACTACTGGTCCATGGGCGTCCCCGGACCGTGCGGCCCCTGCTCCGAGATCAACTACGACCGGGGCCCGGCGTTCGGCGAGGAGGGCGGCCCGGCCGTCAACGACGAGCGCTACGTGGAGATCTGGAACCTGGTCTTCATGCAGTACGAGCGCGGCCCCGGCCAGGGCAAGGACGACTTCGAGATCCTCGGCGAGCTGCCGTCGAAGAACATCGACACCGGCCTCGGCCTCGAACGCCTCGCGATGATCCTGCAGGGCGTGCAGAACATGTACGAGACCGACACCCTGCGCGTGGTGATGGACACGGCCACCGAACTCACCGGTGTCCGGTACGGCGCCGAGCACGGCACCGACGTCTCGCTGCGCGTCGTCGCCGACCACATGCGCACCTCCGTGATGCTCATCGGCGACGGGGTCACCCCCGGCAACGAGGGCCGCGGCTACGTGCTGCGCCGCATCATGCGCCGCGCCATCCGCAACATGCGGCTGATGGGCGCCACCGGGCCGGTCGTCGGCGAGCTCGTGGACACCGTCATCAAGACGATGGGCGAGCAGTACCCGGAGCTGGTCACCGACCGCAAGCGCATCGAGACCGTCGCCCTCTCCGAGGAGGTCGCCTTCCTCAAGGCGATCAGCGGCGGCACCAACATCCTGGACTCCGCCGTCAGCGAGACCAAGGCCGCCGGTGGCACCGTGCTCTCCGGCGACAAGGCGTTCCTGCTGCACGACACGTGGGGCTTCCCGATCGACCTCACCCTCGAAATGGCCTCCGAGCAGGGCCTGTCGGTGGACGAGGAGGGCTTCCGCCGGCTCATGAAGGAGCAGCGGGACCGCGCCAAGGCCGACGCCCGCGGCAAGAAGCAGGGCCACGCCGACCTGTCCGCCTACCGTGAGGTCGCCGACCGCTCCGGCACCACCGAGTTCACCGGCTACAGCGCCAACCAGAACGAGGCCACCGTCGTCGGGCTGCTCGTCGACGGCGTCCCGTCGCCGGCCGCGCACGAGGGCGACGAGGTCGAGATCGTCCTGGACCGCACCCCGTTCTACGCCGAGGGCGGCGGCCAGCTCGCCGACACCGGCCGGATCAGGATCGACACCGGCGCGATCGTCGAGATCCGCGACGTCCAGCAGCCGGTGGCCGGCGTCAGCGTGCACAAGGGCGTCGTTCAGGTCGGCGAGGTCACCCTCGGCGCCGGCGCGCTCGCCCAGATCGACCTGGTGCGCCGCCGGGCCATCGCCCGCGCCCACAGCGCGACGCACCTGACGCACCAGGCGCTGCGGGACGCCCTCGGCCCCACCGCCGCCCAGGCCGGTTCCGAGAACTCCCCGGGCCGCTTCCGCTTCGACTTCGGCTCGCCCGCCGCCGTACCCGGCACGGTGCTCACCGACGTCGAGCAGAAGATCAACGAGGTGCTCGCCCGGGAGCTCGACGTGACCGCCGAGGTCATGAGCATGGAAGAGGCCAAGAAGCAGGGCGCCATCGCCGAGTTCGGCGAGAAGTACGGCGACCGGGTCCGCGTGGTCACCATCGGCGACTTCTCCAAGGAGCTGTGCGGCGGTACGCACGTCGGCAACACCGCCCAGCTCGGGCTGGTCAAGCTGCTCGGCGAGTCGTCCATCGGCTCCGGGGTGCGCCGGGTCGAGGCGCTGGTCGGGGTGGACGCGTACAAGTTCCTGGCCCGTGAGCACACGGTCGTCGCGCAGCTCACCGAGCTGGTGAAGGGCCGTCCCGAGGAGCTGCCCGACAAGATCTCGGGCATGCTCGCCAAGCTCAAGGACGCGGAGAAGGAGATCGAGCGCTTCCGCGCCGACAAGGTCCTGCAGGCCGCGGCCGGACTGGCGCAGGGCGCCCAGGACATCAAGGGCGTGGCCCTGGTCACCGGCACCGTGCCGGAGGGCACCGGCGCCGACGACCTGCGCAAGCTCGTGCTGGACGTGCGGCAGCGCGTCGGGGGCGGCCGGGCCGCCGTCGTCGCGCTGTTCACCGTGGCCAACGGCCGCCCGCTCACCGTGATCGCCACCAACGAGGCCGCCCGCGAGCGCGGTATCAAGGCCGGCGAACTGGTCAGGTCCGCGGCCAAGACGCTCGGTGGCGGCGGCGGTGGCAAGGACGACGTCGCGCAGGGCGGCGGCCAGAACCCGGCCGCCGTGGACGAGGCCGTCGCCGCGGTCCAGCGCCTGGTCGAAGAGAAGGCCTGACGGTGCGCAGAGGCAGGCGTATCGCCGTCGATGTCGGGGATGCCCGGATCGGGGTCGCCTCGTGCGACCCCGACGGGGTCCTCGCGACACCGGTCGAGACGGTTCCGGGGCGGGACGTCCCGGCGGCGCTGCGCCGCCTCGCGGCGATCGTCGAGGAGTACGAGCCGATCGAGGTCGTGCTGGGACTGCCGCGCTCGCTGAGCGGGAACGAGGGTCCCGCGGCGGTCAAGGTCCGGGCGTTCGCGCAGGATGTGGCAAAGATCATCGCCCCTGTCCCGGTGCGGCTGGTGGACGAGCGGATGACCACGGTCACCGCCACCCAGGGCCTGCGGGCGTCGGGCGTCAAGGCCAAGAAAGGCCGTGCGGTGGTCGATCAGGCCGCCGCGATCGTCATCCTGCAGAGCGCCCTCGAGACCGAACGGGTGTCGGGGAAACCAGCGGGGGAGAGCGTCGAAGTGGGCAGCTGATCGCGGTACGGTAACGTTCCGCGCGACACGGCGGCGCCACCTGGCGCCGCCCGTTTCGCAAGGGGCGGCCAGTTCGGACGATGCGATCGCCCCGCGTCCGACGCGTACCAAGGGGATCGATGACTGACTATGGCCGGGGCTCCGGCTCCGAACCGTGGCATCCCGAGGACCCGCTCTTCGGTGACCAGGGGTACCAGCAGCAGCCGCGCCAGCCGCAGCCGCAGGACGACTGGGACCCCTACGCCACCGGGCAGCAGCCGCAGTACCCGTACAACGGTCAGCAGGCTCCCCAGCAGCAGAACCCGCAACAGCAGCAGCAGTACCCCCAGAACCAGCAGCAGTACCCGCAACAGCAGCAGTACCCCCAGAACCAGCAGCAGCAGTACCCGCAGCAGGAGCAGTACCCGCAGCAGGGGTACCCCCAGCAGCAACAGCAGTACCCGCAGCAGCAGCAACAGCACCCCCAGCAGGGCCAGCACCAGGGCCAGCAGCAGTACAACGACTGGGACACCTCCGGGGGTTCGTCCGCCCCGTACGGTGCCAACCCCGGCGATCCCTACGGCGGCCAGCCGCCGGCCGATCCCTACGGCGCCCAGCAGCCCGACTTCTACGGCCAGGGCGGCTACCCGCCCCCGCAGCAGCCGCAGCACCGGCAGCCGCCGGAGCAGCAGCCCCAGCAGCCGATGCGGTCCGCCCCGGACAACACCGGCGACTGGGAGGCCGAGGCGGAGCCGGAGACGCACGCCTTCTTCGCCGACGACACGGACGACGAAGAGCCGGACGAGGACACCCCGGCCGGCCGCGGCGGACGCAAGCGCGGCGGCAAGGGCGGCAAGAAAGAGGGCAAGAAGCGCCGCAGCGGCTGCGCCTGCCTGGTCGTCCTGCTGGTCCTCGGCGGCGGCGTCGGCGGTGCCGGCTACTTCGGCTACCAGTTCTACGAGAGCCACTTCGGCGCGGCGCCCGACTTCTCGGGCGAGGGCACCGGAGACGTACAGGTCGAGATCCCCAAGGGCTCGACGCTGACGGACATGGGCAACATCCTCAAGACCGCGGGCGTGGTCAAGAGCGTCGACTCCTTCACCGCGGCGGCCGGCAAGAACCCCAAGGGCAAGAGCATCCAGGCCGGCATCTTCATCCTCCACAAGGAGATGTCGGCCGCGGCGGCGGTCACGATGATGACCGACCCGTCCAAGCAGAGCGCCATAATCCTCCCCGAGGGGCTGCGGGCCACCGAGATCTATGCCGCCATCGACAAGCGGCTGAGCGTCAAGGCGGGCACCACGCAGGCCGCCGCCAAGGGCGCCGATCTGGGCCTGCCCGCCTGGGCGCAGGGCAATGTCGAGGGCTTCCTCTTCCCGTTCCGGTACAGCGTCGGCAAGGCCACCAAGCCGCTCGACCTGCTCAAGCAGATGGTCCAGCAGGCCGAGGCCGAGTACAAGAAGGACAACATCGAGGAAGAGGCGGCGAAGGTCCACAAGACGCCGCTGCAGATCATCACCATCGCCAGCCTCATCCAGGCCGAGGCGCAGGAGGACGAGGAGTTCGGCAAGGTCTCGCGGGTCATCTACAACCGCCTCGACAAGGACATGGCGCTGGGCTTCGACTCGACGATCAACTACGCCATGGGCCGCTCCACGCTGAACACGTCCACCAAGGACACCAAGTTCCCGTCGCCGTACAACACCTACCTCCACAAGGGCCTGCCGCCCGGTCCGATCGGCAACCCGGGACACCAGGCGATCGACGCGGCGCTGCACCCGACGGCGGGCAACTGGCTGTACTTCGTCACGGTCAAGAAGGGCGACACGCGCTTCACCGACAGCTACACGGAGCACCAGAAGAACGTCCAGGAGTTCAACAGGAACAAGGGCACCGGCTGATGCGGGAACCACGCCGGGCCGGAGTCCTCGGCTCGCCGATCGCCCACTCGCTCTCACCGGTGCTGCACCGGGCGGCGTACGCCGAGCTCGGTCTCACCGGCTGGCGCTACGACGCCTTCGAGGTGGACGAGGCGGCGCTGCCCGGCTTCCTGGCCGGGCTCCGGGACGGCACGGGGGAGCCCGGCAGCTGGGCCGGGCTGTCGCTGACGATGCCGCTCAAGCGCGCGGTCATCCCGCTGCTGGACGAGGTCAGCGCCACCGCGTCCTCCGTCGAGGCCGTCAACACCGTGGTCTTCACCGCGGACGGCCGGCTGACCGGCGACAACACCGACATCCCCGGGATCGCCGCCGCGCTGCGCGAACACGGAGTGACGAGCGTGGAGTCCGCGGTGGTGCTCGGCGCCGGGGCGACCGCCTCGTCCGCACTGGCCGCACTCGCCCGGATCTGCGCCGGCGAGGTCACCGTGTACGTACGCAGCGCCGCGCGCGCCGCCGAGATGCGCGAGTGGGGCGAACGGCTGGGAGTGCGGGTGCGCACCGAGGACTGGGGCGACGCTGCGAAGGCGTTCGAGGCGCCGCTGGTGATCGCCACCACCCCGGCGGGCGCCACCGACGGCCTCGCCGAGTCCGTGCCGGAGCGGCCGGGCGCGCTCTTCGACGTGCTGTACCACCCGTGGCCGACCGCCCTCGCGGCCGCCTGGACGGCCCGCGGCGGCGAGGTCGTCGGCGGTCTCGACCTCCTGGTGCACCAGGCCGTGCTCCAGGTCGAGCGGATGACCGGCCGGACGCCGGGGCCGCTCGCGGCGATGCGCGCCGCCGGCGAAGCGGCACTGGGCGTCTGACACCGGCGGCGTCCGCCCGTTCCGAGCCCGTCGCGCCGCCACGTCCACAACCTGGACCGGAGGCGGGACGTCCGCCCCGGCCGTGGGAGGATCGGTGGTGGCGGGCCAGGGCCGCGCACCCGGCCGTGCCGTTGAAATTCGGACGTTCGAGGCGCGAGCAAAAGGAGCACCGTTGAGCAGGTTGCGCTGGCTGACCGCGGGGGAGTCGCACGGCCCCGCACTCGTCGCGACGCTGGAGGGACTGCCCTCCGGCGTACCCGTCACCACGGCGATGGTGGCGGACGCGCTGGCGCGCCGGCGGCTGGGTTATGGCCGCGGTGCCCGGATGAAGTTCGAGCAGGACGAGGTCACCTTCCTCGGCGGCGTACGGCACGGCCTGACCATGGGCAGCCCGGTCGCGATCATGGTCGGCAACACCGAGTGGCCCAAGTGGGAACAGGTCATGGCGGCCGACCCCGTCGACCCGGAGATCCTGGCCGGTCTGGGGCGCAACGCGCCGCTGACCCGGCCGCGCCCCGGCCACGCGGACCTCGCCGGCATGCAGAAGTACGCGCTCGACGAGGCCCGGCCGATCCTGGAGCGCGCCAGCGCCCGGGAGACCGCCGCCCGCGTCGCGCTGGGCGCCGTCGCCCGCTCCTACCTCAAGGAGACGACGGGCATCGAGATCGTCAGCCATGTCGTCGAACTGGCCGCGGCCAAGGCCCCGTACGGGGTCGTGCCGGTGCCCGCCGACGAGGCCCGGCTCGACGCCGACCCGGTGCGCTGCCTGGACTCCGACGCGAGCGACGCGATGGTGGCCGAGATCGACCAGGCCCACAAGGACGGCGACACGCTCGGCGGCGTCGTCGAGGTGCTGGCGTACGGCGTTCCCGTCGGACTCGGCAGTCACGTCCACTGGGACCGCCGGCTCGACGCGCGGCTGGCCGCCGCGCTGATGGGCATCCAGGCGATCAAGGGCGTCGAGGTCGGCGACGGCTTCGGCCTGGCCCGGGTGCCGGGTTCGCAGGCGCACGACGAGATCGTGCCGAGCCCCGAGGGCATCCGCCGCTCCACCGGCCGCTCCGGCGGAACCGAGGGCGGCATGAGCACGGGTGAACTGCTGCGGGTCCGGGCGGCGATGAAGCCGATCGCGACGGTGCCGCGCGCCCTGGCCACCGTCGACGTCACCACCGGTGAGGTCGCCGCGGCGCACCACCAGCGCTCGGACGTCTGCGCGGTGCCGGCCGCCGGGATCGTCGCGGAGGCCATGGTCGCGCTGGTGCTCGCCGACGCGGTCGCGGAGAAGTTCGGCGGCGACTCGGTGGGCGAGACCCGGCGCAACGTCCAGGGGTACCTCGAGAACCTGGCGATCCGTTGACCGGGCCGCTGGTCGTCCTCGTCGGCCCGCCCGGTGCGGGCAAGAGCACCGTCGGCAAGCTGCTCGCCGCCCGGCTCGGCACCACCTACCGGGACACCGACGCGGATGTCGCGCGGACCGCCGGCAAGTCGATCCCGGAGATCTTCATCAACGACGGTGAGGACCACTTCCGGCAGCTCGAACTGGCCGCGGTCACCGACGCCCTCGCCGAGCACACCGGCGTACTGGCGCTCGGCGGCGGAGCGATCATGTCGCCGGTCGCCCGCAGCCTGCTGCGCGGCCGTCCGGTGGTCTTCCTGGACGTCGGAGTCAACGACGCCGTCAAGCGGGTCGGCCTGGACGCCCCGCGTCCGCTGCTCGCCGTCGCGCCGCGCCAGCAGTGGCGCGAGCTGATGGAGAAGCGCCGTCCGCTGTACACCGAGGTCGCCCGCGCGGTCGTCGCCACCGACGACCGCACCCCCGAGGACGCTGCGGAAGCGGTCCTCGACGCACTGGAATTGAAGGACGCATGAGCGAGAACCACACCCGTATCGCGATCGCCGGCACCGCGGGTACGGAACCCTACGAGGTGCTGGTCGGACGCCAGCTGCTGGCCGAGCTGCCCGCCCTCATCGGGCCGGCCGCCAAGCGCGTCGCGGTGCTGCACCCGGAGGCGCTCGCCGCCACCGGCGAGGCACTGCGCGCGGACCTCGCCGAGCAGGGCTTCGAGGCCATCGCGATCCAGCTGCCGAACGCCGAGGAGGCCAAGACCGTCGAGGTCGCCGCCTACTGCTGGAAGGCGCTGGGCCAGACCGGCTTCACCCGCACCGATGTGATCGTCGGCGTCGGCGGCGGAGCCACCACCGACGTCGCCGGCTTCGTGGCGGCGACCTGGCTGCGCGGGGTGCGCTGGATCGCCGTCCCCACCACCGTGCTGGCCATGGTGGACGCGGCGGTCGGCGGGAAGACCGGCATCAACACCGCCGAGGGCAAGAACCTGGTCGGGGCGTTCCATCCGCCGGCCGGGGTGCTGTGCGACCTCGCGGCGCTGGACTCGCTGCCGCCCAACGACTACATCAGCGGCCTCGCCGAGATCATCAAGGCCGGCTTCATCGCCGACCCGGTGATCCTGGACCTGATCGAGGCCGACCCGGCCGCGGCCCGTACGCCGCAGGGCGCGCACACCGCCGAGCTGATCGTGCGCTCCATCCAGGTCAAGGCCGACGTGGTCTCCGCCGACCTCAAGGAGAGCGGCCCGCGCGAGATCCTGAACTACGGCCACACCCTCGCGCACGCCATCGAGAAGAACGAGCGCTACAACTGGCGGCACGGCGCCGCGGTCTCCATCGGCATGGTCTTCGCCGCCGAGCTGGGCCGGCTGGCCGGCCGGCTGGACGACGCGACCGCCGACCGGCACCGCACCGTCCTGGAGTCGGTGGGACTGCCGCTGACCTACCGCGGGGACCAGTGGCCGAAGCTGCTGGACGCCATGCGCGTCGACAAGAAGTCCCGCGGTGACCTGCTGCGCTTCATCGTGCTCGACGGGCTGGCCAAGCCCACCGTCCTGGAGGGCCCGGACCCGGCGGTCCTGGTGGCCGCCTACGCGGAGGTCTCCAAGTGACCGGCGCGACCGGCCGCGTGCTGGTGCTGAACGGGCCGAACCTCGGCCGGCTCGGCTCCCGGGAGCCCGACGTGTACGGCGCCACCTCGTACGCCGGGCTCGTCGAGGCCTGCACCACCCTCGGCAAGGAGCTCGGCTTCGACGTCGAGGTCCGGGAGACCAACGACGAGGGCGAGCTGATCCGCTGGCTGCACGAGGCCGCCGACGGACGGATCCCGGTCGTCATCAACCCGGGCGCGTTCACCCACTACTCGTACGGGATCAGGGACGCGGCGGCGCAGCGCACCGCACCGCTCATCGAGGTGCACATCTCGAACCCGTACGCCCGTGAGGAATTCCGCCACACCTCGGTCATCGCGGCCGTCTCCACCGGTACCGTCGCCGGCTTCGGCATCGGCTCCTACCGGCTGGCGCTGCGCGCCCTGGCGGAGGAGATCACCGGCTGACATCGTCGTCCGGGCACCTGTGCCGCTCCCCGGCCGTTCACACAAGTACCTCCGGGGACGGTACGGTTCGGTTCGAACGGCCTGTTCCCGGCCGTCACGGAAGCAGAACCTCCGGCACGAGATGGAGTGGGACGGGATGCAGCACGCTGTGGGGGCACCGCAGCCCGGCCGGCCGGGACCTCAGCCGGCCCCCAGCACCACCGGCCACTTCCCCCTGCCTGCCGCCGGCCCGGTCCAGCTGCCCGCACCTTCCGGCGGCTCGCTGCCGGGCGGCGGCTCCGGGCCCGTGGCCGTCCTGCTGATCGGCGCGGCCGGGGCCGGCAAGACCACCATCGCCCGGCACTGGGCCGACAACCGCGGGGTACCGACCGCCCACATCAGCCTCGACGACGTCCGCGAGTGGGTCCGCTCCGGTTTCGCGGACCCGCAGGCCGGCTGGAACGAGCACTCCGAGGCCCAGTACCGGCTGGCCCGCCGCACCTGCGGCTTCTCGGCCCGGAACTTCCTGGCCAACGGCATATCGTGCATCATCGACGACGCGGTCTTCCCGGACCGGCCGGTCGTCGGCCTCGGCGGCTGGAAGCGGCACGTCGGCCCCGGCCTGCTGCCCGTCGTCCTGCTCCCGGGCCTGGACGTGGTCCTGGCCCGCAACGCCGCGCGCAACGGGAACCGGCGGCTCTCCGACGAGGAGGTCGCCCGGATCCACGGCCGGATGGCCGGCTGGTACGGATCAGGGCTGCCGATCATCGACAATTCGCAGCTCGACGTGGTCGCGGCGGCCGCGGCGCTGGACCGGGTCGTGGCCCGCAGCGTCCAGGGCCCGCCCGTCTGGTAGCCGACGGGAACCGGCCGCCGCGCGGAAGACGGCCCGACCCCGGTCGGACGCGCTCGGGCGGCCCCCCGGACGGCCCGCACGTACGCTCGCGACATGTCCGACGTGCACGCAGCCCGCAGAGAACGCCTGCGCGACCGATGCGCGGCGTCAGGAGCGGCGGCGGCGCTGGTCTCCCGCCCCGCGAACGTCCGCTATCTGACCGGCTGCGCGCCGGCCGGCGCGGTCCTGCTGATCGGCCCCGGCGACCAGGACGCGCTGGTCCGCAGCCGTCCCGCGGTCGGGGACCTGTCCGAGGCGCAGCCGCCGGAGGACGTACGGACGGTGGTCCTGACGAGGTCGGACGGCGATCCGGTGGTGGCGGCCGCCGGACTGGTCCTCGAACGGCGGGGCGACACGCTGGCCGTCGAGGAGCACCACCTCACGGTCAGCCGGCACCGGGCGATCGGCTCGGTCGCGCCGGGACTGCGGCTGACCGACCTCCGCGGGGCCGTGGAACAGCTGCGGGTGGTCAAGGACGAGCAGGAGATCGCCTCGATCCGGATCGCCGCCGAACTCGCCGACCAGGCGCTCGGCGAGCTGCTGGAGTCGATCCTGGTCGGCAGGACCGAGCGGCACCTCGCGCTGGAACTGGAGCGCCGGCTGGTCGACCACGGCGCGGACGGCCCGGCCTTCCCCACCTGCGTGGGCACCGGCCCGCACTCGGGGGCCGCGCGGCACGTCCCCACCGACCGGCGCGTCGAGGAGGGCGACTTCCTCACCGTCCGGCTCGGCGCCTGCTACCGCGGCTACCGCTGCGAGGTCGGCCGCACCTTCGTCGTGGGGACTTCTCCCGCCGACTGGCAGATCGAGCTGTACGAGCTGGTCTTCGCCGCCCAGCGGGCCGGACGGGAGGCCCTCGCACCCGGTGTGGCCTGCCGTGATGTGGACCATGCGGCGCGCTCCGTACTGGCCGCCGCGGGCTACGGGGAGGCCCTCGGAGAGGTGACGGGACACGGCGTGGGACTCGAAATCGACGAGGACCCTCGGCTGTCACCTGCGGCCATGGGTAAACTGGACGCTTGCGTGCCGGTCACCGTCGAACCGGGGGTCCACCTTCCGGGCCGCGGCGGTGTCCGCATCGACGACACACTCGTCGTACGTCCCCCGACGGACGGCGGGCCCGAGCTACTCACCATTACGACCAAGGAGCTGCTCGCCCTGTAAAAGGGCGCGCCCCCTCGGTCTCCGAAGCTGCACTTTCAGGAGATTCCGCAACCGTGGCATCCACGAACGACCTCAAGAACGGCCTCGTGCTCAAGCTCGACGGCGGCCAGCTCTGGACCGTTGTCGAGTTCCAGCACGTCAAGCCCGGCAAGGGCCCCGCCTTCGTCCGCACGAAGCTCAAGCACGTGCTGTCCGGCAAGGTCGTCGACAAGACCTTCAACGCCGGCATCAAGGTCGAGACGGCCAACGTCGACAAGCGCGGTATGCAGTTCTCCTACAAGGACGGCACCGACTTCGTCTTCATGGACACCGACACCTTCGACCAGGTGTACATCACCCCCGAGGTCGTCGGCGACGCCGCCAACTACCTCCTCGAAGGCTTCGAGGCCGTCGTGGCGATGTACGAGGGCGCTCCGCTCTACATCGAGCTCCCGGCCTCCGTCGAGCTGGTCATCGAGTACACCGAGCCGGGTGTCCAGGGCGACCGGTCGACCGGTGGCTCCAAGCCGGCGCGGCTCGAGACCGGCTACGAGATCGGCGTTCCGCTCTTCATCACCACCGGTGAGAAGATCAAGGTCGACACCCGTTCGGGTGACTATCTCGGCCGGGTGAACAGCTAACGTGGCTGCTCGGAACAAGGCCCGCAAGCGTGCCTTCCAGATCCTCTTCGAAGCGGATCAGCGGGGTGTCGACCCGAAGACCGCCATGGCGGACTGGATCCGGCTCGCCCGGACCGACGACCGGCAGCCGCCGGTCACCGAGTACACCATGCAGCTGGTCGAGGGATACGCCGCCAACGCGCCCCGCATCGACGAGCTGCTCGCGACCTACTCGGTGGGCTGGACGCTGGACCGGATGCCGGTCGTCGACCGGAACGTCCTGCGGCTCGGCACCTATGAGCTGATCTGGGAGGACGAGACCCCGGACGCGGTCGTGCTGGACGAGGCGGTCCAGCTCGCCAAGGAGTTCTCCACCGATGAGTCGCCCGCCTTCGTCAACGGGCTGCTGGCCCGTCTGAAGGACCTCAAGCCGACTCTCCGGCGATAGCGTCACCCGCACCGACCAGGCCCGGAGCAGAAGCTGAACAATCTTCTGCTTCGGGCCTGGTGTGTTTCCCGGACGGTGGCCTAGTTTCGCTGGCATGTCCGATCAGGAGACCGATCAACAGATCATCGACCGGCTGACGGCGCTGCGGTCCCAGGACCTCCCGGTGCGCGGCGGCCGCACCATGGCCTATGTCTACGACTCCGGGCTGGACGGTCTCGACGACCTCGCGGAGCGGGCCCAGGCGGCCTTCGCCGGGGTCAACGGCCTGGACATGACGGCCTTTCCCAGCGTGGTGGCCCTGGAGAACGACATCGTCGGCCGGGCCGCGGGGCTGCTCGGCGGGGACGGCGGGACGGCCGGCACCTTCACCAGCGGCGGCACCGAGAGCTGTCTGCTCGCCGTGCTGACCGCCCGGAACCACGCCCGTCGCACCCGGGGCGTCACCGCCCCGGAACTGGTGCTGCCCGCCACCGCCCACGCGGCCTTCCGCAAGGCCGCCGCCCTCTTCGGCCTGACCGTCGTCACGGTCCCGGTGGACCCCGGGACGTTCCGCGCCCGCCCGGAGGCGATGGCGGCCGCCATGACCGACCGGACGGCCCTGGTGGTGGCCTCGGCGCCGTCCTACGCCCACGGGGTGATCGACCCGGTCACCGAGATCGCCGCCGCGGCGGCCGGGCGCGGGGTGCTGTGCCACGTCGACGCCTGCATCGGCGGCTGGTACCTGGCGCACCTGCCCCGGACGCTGCCCCGGCCGCCCGCGTTCGACCTGGCGGTGCCGGGCGTCACGTCGATCGCGGTGGACCTGCACAAGTACGCGTACACCCCCAAGGGCGCCTCGGTGCTGCTCTTCCGGGACGCCGAACTGCGCCGGCACGGCTGGTTCGCGGACGCCTCCTGGCCGGGCTACCCGGTGGTCAACGCCACGCTCCAGGGCACCAAGTCCGCCGGGCCGCTGGCCGCCGCCTGGGCGGTCCTGCGGCGGATCGGCCCCGCGGGCTACGCCGAGCTCTCCGGGCGCGTGCACGAGGCGGTACAGGCCCTCGTCGGGGGCATCGGCCGGATCGACGGGCTGCGGGTGCTGGGCATCCCGCAGGCGTCGCTGGTCGCCGTCGCCTCCGACGATCCGGGGCTCGACCCGTTCGTCGTCGCCGATGAGATGCGGCTGCGCGGCTGGTTCCTGCAGCCGCAGCCCGCCTTCGGCGGCTCCCCGCCCAACCTGCATCTGACCGTCACGGCGGCGGTGGCGTCCCCCGAACGGATCGCCCTGCTGCTGGAGGAGCTCGGCGGCGCCGTACGGCGGGCCCGCGAGCTCGGCCCGGCCGCCGTCGACGAGGGGCTCGCCGGGCTCGCCGCCCAGCTCGATCCCGACACGCTCGGCCCCGGGGAGATCGCCCTGGCCCTCCAGCTCGCCGGCATCTCCGACGACGGCGCGCTCCCGGAGCGGATGGCCCCGGTGCTGGCGGTCCTGCAGGCGCTGCCGCCCCGGCTGACCGAACGGCTGCTGCCGGAAGTCATCGGCCGGCTCTACCGGGCGCGGACTGGGCCGTACGGGTGACGGAGACCCCCGCGGGCCCGTTCCGGGCTCCGGGGCAAACGGAACCGCCCGGGGCGGTGTCCCTGCGGACACCGCCCCGGGCGGTACGTTTCTGCACTTTTGTTTGTCGGCTGTTTGTTCAGCCGTCCTCGTGCTGGACCGCGCGGCGCGCGTCCGCGTCGAGGACGCCCCAGCCGATGAGCTGCTCGGTGAGGACCGACGGCGACTGGTCGTAGATCACGGCCAGCGTGCGCAGGTCGTCCTGGCGGATCGACAGCACCTTGCCGTTGTAGTCCCCGCGCTGGCTCTGGATGGTGGCGGCGTAGCGCTGCAGCGGACCGGCCTTGTCCGGCGGGACCTGGGACAGTCGCTCCAGGTCCAGGACAAGCTTCGGCGGCGGCTCCGCGGCCCCGCCCGGCGTGGTGCCGGGCAGCAGCTCCTGGACCGGAACTCCGTAGAAGTCCGCCAGCTCGGCCAGTCGCTGTACGGTCACGGCGCGGTCGCCACGCTCGTACGAGCCGACGACGACGGCCTTCCAGCGGCCTTGGGACTTCTCCTCGACGCCGTGGAGGGAGAGACCCTGCTGCGTGCGGATGGCGCGGAGCTTGGCTCCGAGCTGTTTGGCGTAATCGCTGGACATAAGGCTCCCCGGACGGAAACTCGGTGACTCACTGTGAGGTTACGCAGCGTAATTTGACTTCGTCAAGCCGAATGGTCCGGACCGGTCTCCCTGTACTGCGCGAGCGTCCGATTCGTACCGGTGTGCCTATCGTGCGGGTGACCGCCCGAGAACGCGACCTGCGCGCCTGGTAACGTGAGGCCGTATCCCTGGCGTCCTTTAAGACCCGTCCCGTGAGGCGGGGAAGGAGAGCCCTTCATGGCTGAAGACCGCAGTACATCCGCACGCCCGGTGCTCGAAGCACCGGACATCGCACGGGTCCTGACCCGCATCGCCCACGAGATCGTCGAACGCGCCAAGGGCGCCGACGACGTGGTGCTCCTCGGCATTCCCACCCGCGGTGTCTTCCTCGCCCGCAGGCTGGCCGACAAACTCGCCGACATCACCGGCCGCAAGGTCCCGGTCGGATCGCTCGACATCACCATGTACCGCGACGACCTGCGGCTGCACCCGGCCCGCGCACTGGCCCGCACCGACATCCCCGGTGACGGCGTCGACGGCCGGCTGGTGATCCTCGTCGACGACGTGCTCTTCTCGGGCCGCACGATCCGCGCCGCCCTCGACGCGCTGAACGACATCGGCCGGCCGCGAGCCGTACAGCTCGCCGTCCTCGTCGACCGCGGCCACCGCGAACTCCCGATCCGGGCCGACTACGTCGGCAAGAACCTCCCCACCTCGCTGCGCGAGACCGTCAAGGTCCACCTCACCGAAGAGGACGGCCGTGACACGGTCCTCCTCGGCGTGCGCGAGGGCTCCCCGGCGGACGAATAGCGCAAGCACGACCCGGACCCCCGCGCGGTCCGGGCCCACGAGCATGCCCTCCGCCGCCCCAGTACCCCCTTCGGAGTGACCCGATGAAGCGCCACCTGATCTCGGCCGCCGACCTGACCCGCGACGACGCCATCCTCGTCCTCGACACCGCCGAGGAAATGGCCCGCGTGGCCGACCGGCCGATCAAGAAGCTGCCGACCCTGCGCGGCCGCACCATCGTCAACCTCTTCTTCGAGGACTCGACCCGCACCCGCATCTCCTTCGAGGCCGCCGCCAAGCGGCTCTCCGCCGATGTCATCAACTTCTCCGCCAAGGGCTCCTCGGTCTCCAAGGGCGAGTCCCTGAAGGACACCGCGCTGACCCTGGAGGCGATGGGCGCCGACGCCGTCGTCATCCGGCACGGCTCCTCCGGCGCCCCGCACCGGCTCGCCACCTCCGGCTGGATCGGCGGCTCGGTCGTCAACGCCGGTGACGGCACCCACGAACACCCCACCCAGGCGCTGCTCGACGCCTTCACCATGCGCCGCCACCTGGCGGGCGCGAAGGACGGCGGCCCGACCTTCCACCGCGGTCCTGGCGACGGAACAGGACGTGATCTGGCCGGCCGCCGGATCACGATCGTCGGCGACATCCTGCACAGCCGGGTCGCCCGCTCCAACGTCCACCTGCTCAACACGCTCGGCGCCCAGGTCACCCTGGTCGCCCCGCCGACCCTGCTGCCGATCGGCGTGGACAGCTGGCCCTGCGACGTCTCCTACGACCTGGACGCGGTGCTCGCCAAGTCCGACGCCGTGATGATGCTGCGGGTGCAGAGCGAACGGATGAACGCCGCGTTCTTCCCCACCGAGCGCGAGTACTCCCGCCGCTACGGCCTCGACGGCGGCCGGATGGCCGCCCTGCCGGAACACGCCATCGTGATGCACCCCGGCCCGATGAACCGCGGCATGGAGATCACCGCCGAGGTCGCCGACTCCGAGCGCTGCACCGTCGTCGAGCAGGTCGCCAACGGCGTCAGCATCCGGATGGCCGTCCTGTACCTGCTGCTCGGCGGGAACGAACCCGCCATCGCCACCGCCGCCCCCGCCGCCCGCACCGAGGAGAACGACCAGTCATGAGCAAGACCCTGATCCGAGGCGCCAAGGTGCTCGGCGGCGACCCGCAGGACGTCCTGATCGACGGTGAGACGATCGCCGCCGTCGGAACCGCGCTGGACGCCGACGGCGCCACCGTCGTCGAGGCGGACGGCATGATCCTGCTGCCGGGCCTCGTCGACCTGCACACCCATCTGCGCGAGCCGGGCCGCGAGGACTCCGAGACGGTCCTGACCGGCACCCGCGCCGCCGCCATCGGCGGCTACACCGCCGTGCACGCGATGGCCAACACCTTCCCCGTCGCGGACACCGCCGGCGTCGTCGAGCAGGTCTGGCGGCTCGGCCGCGAGTCCGGCTACTGCGACGTGCAGCCGGTCGGCGCCGTCACCGTCGGCCTGGCGGGCAAGCAGCTCGCCGAGCTCGGCGCGATGGCCGACTCCGCCGCCGGTGTGCGGGTCTTCTCCGACGACGGCAAGTGCGTCGACGACGCGGTGATCATGCGCCGCGCGCTGGAGTACGTGAAGGCCTTCGACGGAGTCGTCGCCCAGCACGCCCAGGAGCCCCGCCTCACCGAGGGCGCCCAGATGAACGAGGGCATCGTCTCCGGCGAACTGGGCCTGGTCGGCTGGCCGGCCGTCGCCGAGGAGTCGATCATCGCCCGCGACGTGCTGCTCGCCGCGCACGTCGACTCCCGCGTGCACATCTGCCATCTGTCCACGGCCGGCTCCGTCGAGATCGTCCGCTGGGCCAAGTCCAAGGGCTGGAACGTGACCGCCGAGGTCACCCCGCACCACCTGCTGCTCACCGACGAGCTGGTCCGCTCGTACAACCCGGTCTACAAGGTCAACCCGCCGCTGCGCACCGAGGCCGACGTCATGGCGCTGCGCGAGGCGCTGGCCGACGGCACCATCGACTGCGTCGCCACCGACCACGCGCCGCACCCGCACGAGGACAAGGACTGCGAGTGGGCCGCGGCCGCCATGGGCATGGTGGGCCTGGAGACCGCGCTGTCCGTCGTCCAGCAGACGATGGTCGACACCGGCCTGCTCGACTGGGCCGGCGTCGCCGACCGCATGTCGGCGCGGCCCGCCGTCATCGGCCGGCTGGCCGGCCACGGACGGCCGGTCGCCGCGGGCGAGCCCGCGAACCTCACTCTCGTCGATCCGGCTTACCGTGGAGTGGTGAATCCCGCGGGCTTCGCCTCCCGCAGCCGCAACACCCCGTACGAGGGCCGTGAGCTGCCGGGCCGGGTGATCGCCACCTTCCTGCGGGGCAGGGCGACGGTCGTGGACGGGAAGCTCGCGTGACAACTCTGACTCTCCTGCTGGCGGCGGACCAGAAGTCCCAGCAGGTCACCGACTGGTCCGCACGGATCGGCTGGATCGTGGGCCTGGGCCTGTTCGTCGCGCTCGTCTACTGGCTGATGCGCGAGGGCTGGAAGTGGCGCGGCACCCTCCAGGGCGGCCTGCCCGAGCTGCCCACCGTCCCCGAGGACGGCGCCGAACCGCTGCTGACCCTCAGGGGCCGCTACCACGGCAGCACCACCGCGGGTCAGTGGCTGGACCGCATCGTCGCCCACGGCCTCGGGGTGCGCAGCATGGCCGTGCTCACTCTGACGGAGCAGGGCCTGCACGCGGAACGGACCGGCGCGCCGGACTTCTTCGTCCCCACCGCCGCACTGCGCGGCGCCCGGCTCGACAAGGGCATCGCCGGCAAGGTCCTCACCGAGGGCGGCCTGCTGGTGATCACCTGGGAGCACGGCGGCCGGCTCATCGACTCGGGTTTCCGCTCCGAGCACGCGGCCGAGCACGCCGGCTGGGTCGACGCGGTCGGCTCCATGGCATCAGCATCCGGGGCCGCCGCATCCGCGGCGGGCGCCCCCGTACCCGACCAGCACCCCGGCGACAGTGCCGTCGCCGCCCCGCTCCACCAGGAAGGCCCACGATGACGACCTCCACCCAGCGGGCAGACAGGACCCCCGCCGTACTCGTCCTGGAGGACGGCCGGATCTTCCGCGGCCGTGCCTACGGGGCGGTGGGGGAGACCTTCGGCGAGGCCGTCTTCTCCACCGGCATGTCCGGCTACCAGGAGACGCTGACCGACCCGTCGTACCACCGCCAGGTGGTCGTCATGACGGCTCCGCACATCGGCAACACCGGCGTCAACGACGAGGACCCGGAGTCGTCCCGCATCTGGGTCGCCGGCTATGTGGTCCGCGACCCCGCCCGGGTCTCGTCCAACTGGCGCGCCCGCCGCACCCTCGACGAGGAACTCGTCAACCAGGGCGTCGTCGGCATCAGCGGCATCGACACCCGCGCCCTCACCCGCCATCTGCGCGAGCGCGGCGCCATGCGGGTCGGCATCTTCTCCGGTGCCGCCATCGGCACCGACGCCGACCTGCTCGCCAAGGTCCTCCAGGCACCCCAGATGAAGGGCGCCGACCTGTCGGCCGAGGTGGCGACCAAGGAGTCGTACATCGTCCCGGCGATCGGCACCAAGCGCTTCACCGTGGCCGCGATCGACCTCGGCATCAAGGCGATGACGCCGCAGCGGATGGCCGAGCGCGGCATCGAGGTCCATGTGCTGCCCGCCACCGCGACCGTCGAGGACGTGTACGCCGTCGCGCCCGACGGGGTGTTCTTCTCCAACGGCCCCGGCGACCCGGCCACCGCCGACCACCCGGTCGCGGTGATGCGGGGGGTGCTGGAGCGGAAGACCCCGCTCTTCGGCATCTGCTTCGGCAACCAGATCCTGGGCCGCGCGCTCGGGTTCGGCACCTACAAGCTCAAGTACGGCCACCGCGGCATCAACCAGCCGGTCCAGGACCGCACCACCGGCAAGGTCGAGATCACCGCGCACAACCACGGCTTCGCCGTCGACGCGCCGCTCGACACGGTCTCGGACACGCCCTACGGCCGGGCCGAGGTCAGCCACGTCTGCCTGAACGACAACGTGGTCGAGGGACTCCACCTCCTCGACCAGCCGGCGTTCAGCGTCCAGTACCACCCCGAAGCAGCCGCCGGCCCGCACGACGCCGCGTACCTGTTCGACCGTTTCGTCGAGCTCATGCGAGACAACAACCAGCACAGCGCAGATCTGATGGAGGGCCAGCGTGCCTAAGCGCACCGATATCCAGTCCGTCCTGGTCATCGGCTCCGGCCCGATCGTCATCGGCCAGGCAGCGGAGTTCGACTACTCCGGTACCCAGGCCTGCCGGGTGCTGAAGTCCGAGGGCCTGCGGGTCATCCTCGTGAACTCCAACCCGGCCACGATCATGACCGACCCCGAGATCGCCGACGCCACCTACGTCGAGCCGATCACGCCGGAGTACGTCGAGAAGATCATCGCCAAGGAGCGCCCCGACGCGCTCCTGCCGACCCTCGGCGGCCAGACCGCGCTCAACACCGCGATCTCGCTGCACGACAACGGCGTCCTGGACAAGTACAACGTCGAGCTGATCGGCGCCAACGTCGAGGCCATCAACAAGGGCGAGGACCGCCAGCTCTTCAAGGGCGTCGTCGAGGCCGTCAACGCCAAGATCGGCTACGGCGAGTCCGCCCGGTCCGTCATCTGCCACTCGATGGACGACGTCATCTCGGGCGTGCACACCCTCGGCGGCTACCCCGTCGTCGTCCGCCCGTCCTTCACCATGGGCGGCGCCGGCTCCGGCTTCGCCCACGACGAGGAGGAGCTGCGCCGCATCGCCGGCCAGGGCCTCACCCTCTCGCCGACCACCGAGGTGCTCCTGGAGGAGTCCATCCTCGGCTGGAAGGAGTACGAGCTGGAGCTGATGCGCGACCGCAACGACAACGTCGTGGTCGTCTGCTCCATCGAGAACTTCGACCCGATGGGCGTCCACACCGGCGACTCCATCACCGTCGCCCCGGCGCTGACGCTGACCGACCGCGAGTACCAGAACCTGCGGGACGTCGGCATCGCGATCATCCGCGAGGTCGGCGTCGACACCGGCGGCTGCAACATCCAGTTCGCGATCAACCCCGAAGACGGCCGCGTCATCGTCATCGAGATGAACCCGCGGGTCTCGCGCTCCTCGGCGCTCGCCTCCAAGGCCACCGGCTTCCCGATCGCCAAGATCGCCGCCCGGCTCGCCGTCGGCTACACGCTCGACGAGATCCCGAACGACATCACCGAGAAGACCCCGGCGTCCTTCGAGCCGACGCTCGACTACGTCGTCGTCAAGGTGCCGCGCTTCGCCTTCGAGAAGTTCCCGGCGGCCGACGCGACCCTCACCACCACCATGAAGTCGGTCGGCGAGGCCATGGCGATGGGCCGCAACTTCACCGAGGCGCTGCAGAAGGCGCTGCGCTCGCTGGAGAAGAAGGGCAGCCAGTTCACCTTCACCGGCGAGCCCGGCGACAAGGACGCGCTGCTGGCCACGGCGGCCGTGCCGACCGACGGCCGGATCAACACCGTCATGCAGGCGATCCGGGCCGGCGCCACCCCGGAGGAGATCTTCGACGCGACGAAGATCGACCCGTGGTTCACCGACCAGCTCTTCCTGATCAAGGAGGTCGCCGACGACCTGGCGGCCGCCGACCGGCTCGGCCCCGAGCTGCTCGCCGACGCCAAGCGGCACGGCTTCTCCGACGTTCAGATCGGTGAGATCCGGGGTCTGCGCGAGGACGTCGTCCGCGAGGTCCGGCATGCGCTGGGGGTGCGCCCGGTCTACAAGACGGTCGACACCTGCGCCGCCGAGTTCGCCGCCAAGACCCCGTACTTCTACTCGACCTACGACGAGGAGTCCGAGGTCGCCCCGCGCGAGAAGCCCGCCGTGATCATCCTCGGCTCGGGCCCCAACCGCATCGGCCAGGGCATCGAGTTCGACTACTCCTGCGTCCACGCCTCGTTCGCGCTGCACGACGCGGGCTACGAGACCGTGATGGTCAACTGCAACCCCGAGACCGTCTCGACGGACTACGACACCTCCGACCGCCTGTACTTCGAGCCGCTGACGCTCGAGGACGTGCTGGAGATCGTGCACGCCGAGTCGCTGGCCGGCCCGATCGCGGGCGTCATCGTCCAGCTCGGCGGCCAGACCCCGCTCGGCCTGGCGCAGGCCCTCAAGGACAACGGGGTGCCGATCGTCGGCACCTCGCCCGAGGCCATCCACCTCGCCGAGGACCGCGGCGCGTTCGGCCGGGTGCTGGCCGAGGCCGGACTGCCCGCCCCAAGCACGGCACCGCGACCACCTTCGACGAGGCCAAGGCCATCGCCGACGAGATCGGCTACCCGGTCCTGGTCCGCCCGTCGTACGTGCTCGGCGGCCGCGGCATGGAGATCGTCTACGAGGAGGCCCGGCTCTCCTCGTACATCGCCGAGTCCACCGAGATCAGCCCGACCCGCCCGGTCCTGGTCGACCGGTTCCTCGACGACGCCATCGAGATCGACGTCGACGCGCTCTACGACGGCACCGAGCTCTACCTCGGCGGCGTCATGGAGCACATCGAGGAGGCCGGTATCCACTCCGGCGACTCCGCCTGCGCACTGCCCCCGATGACGCTCGGCGGCTACGACATCAAGCGGCTGCGCGCCTCCACCGAGGCCATCGCCAAGGGTGTCGGCGTCCAGGGCCTGATCAACATCCAGTTCGCGCTGGCCGGGGACATCCTCTATGTCCTCGAGGCCAACCCGCGCGCCTCGCGCACCGTCCCCTTCACCTCGAAGGCGACCGCGGTGCCGCTGGCCAAGGCCGCCGCGCGGATCTCGCTCGGCGCGACCGTCGCCGAACTGCGCGCCGAGGGCATGCTCCCGAAGACCGGCGACGGCGGCACCCTGCCGCTGGACGCGCCGATCTCCGTCAAGGAGGCCGTCATGCCGTGGAGCCGCTTCCGCGACATCCACGGCCGCGGCGTCGACACCGTGCTGGGCCCGGAGATGCGCTCCACCGGCGAGGTCATGGGCATCGACTCGGTCTTCGGCACCGCCTACGCCAAGTCCCAGGCCGGCGCGTACGGCGCGCTGCCCACCAAGGGCACCGCGTTCATCTCGGTGGCCAACCGCGACAAGCGCAACCTGGTCTTCCCGGCCCGCGCGCTCGCCGACCACGGCTTCGAACTGCTCGCCACCTCCGGCACCGCCGAAGTGCTGCGCCGCAACGGCATCCACGCCACCATCGTGCGCAAGCAGAGCGAGGGCACCGGCCCCGACGGTGAGCCGACCGTCGTCCAGCTGATCCACGACGGCAAGATCGACCTCATCGTCAACACCCCGTTCGGCACCGGTGGCCGCCTCGACGGCTACGACATCAGGACCGCCGCGGTCTCCCGCGGTGTCCCGTGCCTGACGACGGTGCAGGCGCTGGCCGCCGCCGTGCAGGGCATCGACGCGCTCAACCGCGGCGACATCGGGGTCAGATCACTGCAGGAACACGCGGAACGTCTGAACGCCGCCCGCGAGGGATAGGTCGTGTCGTCGCAGTCCCGTCTGGTCGGCGGGGCCTGGCACGACACTCCCTAGCGCCAGGAGGGGGACACCGACCGGTGTCCCCCTCGCCATGTGACCGCCGCCCCGCAGAATCCCGTAGAAGGCTCCGCATGTACTCCCTCCTCTTCCGACTGCTCTTCCGGCGCATGGACCCCGAGCGGGCACACCACCTGGCGTTCGGCTGGATCCGGTTCGCCGCCCGCGTCCCGGTCCTGCGCACCCTCGTGGCGGCCGTGCTCGCGCCCCGCCACACGGCGCTGCGCACCGAGGCGCTGGGCCTGCGCATGCACGGCCCGTTCGGCCTCGCGGCCGGCTTCGACAAGAACGCCGTCGCGATCGACGGCATGGCGATGCTCGGCTTCGACCACGTCGAGATCGGCACCGTCACCGGGCAGCCGCAGTCCGGCAACCCGAAGAAGCGGCTCTTCCGGCTGGTCCAGGACCGCGCGCTGATCAACCGCATGGGCTTCAACAACGAGGGCTCAGCCGCGGTCGCCGCCCGGCTGGCGGCCCGCACGCCGGCCTTCAGGACGACCGTCGGCGTCAACATCGGCAAGACCAAGGTGGTCCCCGAGGACGAGGCCACCGCGGACTACGTGACCTCCACCGAGCGGCTCGCGGCCCACGCGGACTACCTCGTCGTCAACGTCTCGTCGCCCAACACCCCGGGGCTGCGCAATCTGCAGGCCGTCGACCAGCTGCGCCCGCTGCTGACCGCGGTGCGCGAGGCCGCCGACCGCACGGTCACCACCCGCCGGGTGCCGCTGCTGGTCAAGATCGCCCCGGACCTGGCCGACGACGACATCGACGCCGTCGCCGACCTCGCCGTCGAGCTCGGCCTGGACGGCATCATCGCCACCAACACCACGATCGCCCGCGACGGCCTGGGGCTGACCTCGGACCCGGCGCTGGTCCAGGAGACCGGCGGCCTGTCCGGCGCCCCGCTGCGGACCCGCTCGCTGGAGGTGCTGAGCCGGCTGTACGCCCGGGTCGGCGACCGGATCACCCTGGTCGGGGTCGGCGGCGTCACCACCGCCGACGACGTCTGGGAGCGCATCCTGGCCGGTGCCACCCTGGTCCAGGGGTACAGCGCCTTCATCTACGAGGGCCCGTTCTGGTGCCGCGCCCTCCACCAGGGCCTCGCGGCACGGCTGGCCGCGAGCCCGTACGCCACCCTCGCCGACGCGGTCGGCGCCGAACACCGGAAGGTGAGCTCATGAGCGCGGAGAACCTGGAACCCTTCGGCGCGCGGCTGCGGCACGCGATGGACACCCGCGGTCAGCTCTGCGTCGGCATCGACCCGCACGCGGCGCTGCTGACCTCCTGGGGCCTCAACGACGACGTGGCCGGTCTGGAGCGCTTCACGCGCACCGTGGTCGACGCCCTCGCCGACCGGGTCGCCGTCCTCAAGCCGCAGAGCGCGTTCTTCGAGCGCTTCGGCTCCAGGGGCATCGCCGTGCTGGAGCGGGCCGTCGCCGACGCCCGCGCCGCCGGCGCGCTGGTGCTGATGGACGCCAAGCGCGGTGACATCGGCTCCACCATGGCCGCCTACGCCGCCACGTTCCTCGACAAGGACTCCCCGCTCTTCTCCGACGCGGTCACCGTCAGCCCGTACCTCGGCTTCGGCTCGCTGCGGCCCGCGCTGGACGCGGCGCGGATCTCCGGCGCCGGGGTCTTCGTCCTCGCCCTGACCTCCAATCCGGAGGGCGCCGAGGTCCAGCGGGCCACGGCCGCGAACGGCAGGTCGCTCGCCCAGGTGATGCTCGACCACATCGCGGCCGAGAACGCCGGCGAGTGCCCGCTCGGATCCGTCGGCGCCGTGGTCGGTGCCACCCTCAGCGAGGCCGGCGCGGACCTGGACGTCAACGGGCCGCTGCTGGCCCCCGGCATCGGCGCCCAGGGCGCGACGCCGGCCGGTCTCCCCGGGCTCTTCGGGTCCGCGGTCGGCAACGTCCTCCCGAGCGTGAGCCGCGATGTGCTGCGGCACGGCCCCGACGTGGCCGGACTGCGGGACGCCGCGGCCCGGTTCGCCGACGAGGTCCGGGCCGCCCTGGCGGGCTGAGCGCCACCGGCCCCCCTCGGGACCCCCTGTCGGGAGCCGCGACGGCGTCAACCGATGCCGTTATGTCCTAAAAATCCCAGCGGATCGAGTCTGACCAGGACTTTTCGTCTGTTCTCGCTGACTTGAGCCGCCGTGACCGCTAGTCTCCGACGAGAGCGAGCACGCAAGTGCTTCGTTCGTTGCCCTGCAGGTGGGGGCGACTAGGTTCCACAACCGGTCCGTATCCGACAGTTCGATATCCGAGGTGACGTAGGCGTGGCTCTTCCGCCCCTTACCCCTGAACAGCGCGCTGCCGCGCTCGAGAAGGCCGCCGCGGCCCGCCGGGAGCGCGCCGAGGTCAAGAATCGGCTCAAGCACTCCGGCGCTTCGCTGCATGAGGTCATCAAGACGGGCCGAGAGAACGATGTCATCGGCAAGATGAAGGTCTCGGCCCTTCTTGAGTCCCTGCCCGGTGTGGGCAAGGTCCGTGCCAAGCAGATCATGGAGCGGCTCGGCATCTCCGAAAGCCGCCGGGTGCGGGGTCTCGGCTCCAACCAGATCGCATCTTTGGAGCGTGAGTTCGGCGGCGGCGCCGCCTGACGGTCCCCAGCACCTCCGGGAACCGGGATAATCGCTTCATGGCTGCAACATCCCGGGGGACGTCCCCCGTGCCCCCGGACGTACGTCCGCGGCTGACCGTGCTCTCCGGCCCCTCCGGGGTCGGCAAGAGCACGGTCGTCGCTCATATGCGCAAGGTCCACCCCGAGGTATGGCTCTCGGTGTCGGCCACCACTCGCCGGCCACGGCCGGGCGAGCAGCACGGAGTGCACTACTTCTTCGTGGACGGCGACGAGTTCGACAAGCTCGTCGCCAACGGTGAACTGCTGGAGTGGGCCGAGTTCGCGGGCAACCGCTACGGCACCCCGCGCAAGGCGGTGCTGGACCGCCTCGACGCGGGTGAGCCCGTGCTGCTGGAGATCGATCTGCAGGGCGCCCGGCTGGTCCGCCAGTCGATGCCCGAGGCGCAGCTCGTCTTCCTGGCCCCGCCGAGCTGGGACGAGCTGGTCCGCCGGCTCACCGGGCGGGGCACCGAATCGCCCGAGGTGATCGAGCGGCGGCTGGCCGCGGCCAAGGTCGAACTGGCTGCCGAATCCGAGTTCGACATGACCCTTGTCAATACCTCGGTCGAGGATGTAGCACGCGAGCTGCTAGCCTTGATGCGAGTTGTATGATCCACTTCCATTCTTTTCCACAAAGTAGGGGTAGGTAGAGAATGTCCTCTTCCATCACCACGCCCGAGGGCATCATCAACCCGCCGATCGACGAGCTGCTCGAGGCCACGGACTCGAAGTACAGCCTGGTGATCTACGCGGCCAAGCGCGCGCGCCAGATCAACGCGTACTACTCCCAGCTCGGTGAAGGCCTGCTGGAGTACGTCGGCCCCCTGGTGGACACCCACGTCCACGAGAAGCCGCTGTCGATCGCGCTGCGCGAGATCAACGCGGGACTGCTGACCTCCGAGGCCATCGAGTCGGCCGGCTAGCAGTACCCGAATCCTTGTCACCACGGGCCCGGCAGCACCGCTGCCGGGCCCGTGGTGTGTGATGGACGCAAGAGAATCCACAGCTCGGCGGGAGAGACGATGGGCCAGCCACAGGTCGTCCTGGGGGTGAGCGGCGGGATCGCCGCCTACAAGGCGTGCGAGCTGCTGCGGCGGCTCACCGAGTCCGGGCACGGCGTACGCGTGGTCCCCACCGACTCGGCGCTGCACTTCGTGGGAGAGGCCACCTGGTCGGCGCTGTCCGGCAATCCCGTCTCGACCCGGGTGTGGGACGACGTCCGGGAAGTCCCGCACGTCAGGATCGGCCAGCACGCCGACCTCGTGGTGGTCGCGCCGGCCACCGCCGACCTGCTCGCCAAGGCCGCGCACGGCCTCGCCGACGACCTGCTCACCAACACCCTGCTCACCGCACGATGTCCGGTGGTGTTCGCGCCGGCCATGCACACCGAGATGTGGGAACACCCCGCCACCCAGGAGAACGTCGCCACCCTGCGCCGCCGGGGCGCGATCGTGATCGAGCCCGCCGTCGGCCGGCTGACCGGCGTGGACACCGGCAAGGGCCGGCTGCCCGACCCCGCCGAGATCTTCGAGGTCTGCCGCCGGGTGCTCACCCGCGGCCCGCGGGGGCTCGCGACCGATCTCGCCGGGCGCCATGTGGTGATCAGCGCCGGCGGCACCCGTGAGCCGCTGGACCCGGTGCGCTACCTGGGCAACCGCTCCTCGGGAAAACAGGGCTACGCGCTGGCCCGTACGGCGGTCGCCCGCGGCGCCCGCGTCACCCTGGTGGCCGCCAACACCGACCTCGCCGACCCGGCGGGCGCCGATGTGGTGCGGGTCGGCACGGCCGTGCAGCTGCGCGAGGCGGTGCTGAAGGCGGCGGCGGACGCGGATGTGGTCGTCATGGCGGCGGCCGTGGCGGACTTCCGGCCCGCGCACTACGCCGCGGGCAAGATCAAGAAGAAGGACGACCAGGAGCAGCCGCCACTGGAACTCGTCCGCAACCCCGACGTCCTCGCAGAACTCGCCACACAACGTTCACACCCCGGACAGCTCATCGTGGGCTTCGCCGCCGAAACCGACGATGTACTGGCGAACGGTCGGGCCAAACTGCTCCGCAAGGGCTGTGACCTGCTGGTTGTCAACGAGGTCGGGGACCACAAGGCCTTCGGCTCCGAGCAGAACGAGGCCGTGGTGCTGGGTGCGGACGGCAGCGAGACCCCGGTACCGTACGGTCCGAAGGAAGCCCTCGCCGACCAGGTGTGGGATCTCGCCATCGCCCGGTTGACGTGAAATCGTTCCTCCGGGTGTACCAAAACCGGAATTCTGCGGCATTCCGCCCGTGCCACGGGCGGATCGTCGTACCGGCGCCAGTGGTGTCGCAGGTCACGGCATATCCACGTACCGAGATGCCTTGTCGGTCCGGCCGAAGCGAACGATAAACTAGCCACGGAACGCCGGGCGCAGCCCCGCGCGTCCCACCCATGATCAGCCAGCAGCCGCTGCAACCCCAGGGAGCAATGTGTCCCGCCGCCTGTTTACCTCGGAGTCCGTCACCGAGGGACATCCCGACAAGATCGCTGACCAGATCAGCGACACGATCCTCGACGCCCTCCTCAAGGAGGACCCGACCTCCAGGGTCGCGGTCGAGACGCTGATCACCACCGGCCAGGTGCATGTCGCCGGTGAGGTCACCACCAAGGGATACGCGGACATCGCGACCCTGGTGCGCAACAAGATCCTCGAGATCGGCTACGACTCGTCGAAGAAGGGCTTCGACGGCGCCTCGTGCGGCGTCTCGGTGTCCATCGGCGCACAGTCGCCCGACATCGCCCAGGGTGTGGACACCGCTTACGAGCAGCGTGTCGAGGGTGACGAGGACGAGCTCGACAAGCAGGGCGCCGGCGACCAGGGCCTGATGTTCGGCTACGCCTGCGACGAGACCCCCGAGCTGATGCCGCTGCCGATCCACCTGGCACACCGGCTCGCGCGGCGGCTCTCCGAGGTCCGCAAGAACGGGACCATCCCGTACCTGCGCCCGGACGGCAAGACCCAGGTCACCATCGAGTACGACGGCGACAAGGCCGTCCGCCTCGACACCGTGGTCGTCTCCTCGCAGCACGCCTCGGACATCGACCTCGAGTCGCTGCTCGCGCCGGACATCCGCGAGTTCGTCGTCGAGCACGAGCTCAAGGCGCTGCTGGGTGACGGCATCAAGCTGGAGACCGAGGGCTACCGCCTGCTGGTGAACCCGACCGGCCGCTTCGAGATCGGCGGCCCGATGGGCGACGCCGGCCTCACCGGCCGCAAGATCATCATCGACACCTACGGCGGCATGGCCCGGCACGGCGGCGGTGCCTTCTCGGGCAAGGACCCGTCCAAGGTCGACCGGTCCGCCGCGTACGCCATGCGCTGGGTCGCCAAGAACGTCGTGGCCGCCGGCCTCGCCTCGCGCTGCGAGGTCCAGGTCGCCTACGCGATCGGCAAGGCCGAGCCGGTGGGTCTGTTCGTCGAGACCTTCGGCACCGCGTCGGTGGACGTCGAGAAGATCGAGCAGGCCATCGCGTCGGTCTTCGACCTGCGCCCGGCCGCGATCATCCGCGACCTGGACCTGCTGCGTCCGATCTACTCCCAGACCGCCGCGTACGGCCACTTCGGCCGCGCGCTGCCGGACTTCACCTGGGAGCGCACCGACCGTGTCGAGGCGCTGCGCGCCGCCGCCGGTCTGTAGGACCCGGCAGCAGACACACCCGCACCACGCGTACGGCCCCGGACCTCGCGGTCCGGGGCCGTCGCGCTGTCCGAGACGTCTGGTAGGACTGGGGCTGTGAGCAGCGAGGACGAGCGGACGAACCCACCGGCTGGGGAGCAGCTGGCGCTCATCCGCGAGTCCGTGCGCAAGGCGAAGGAACCCAAGGCCAGGCGCGGCACCTGGCGTGGCGCCGACCTCGCCGAGGGGCTGCCCGTCGCCCGCGTCCTGGTCGACAAAGGGGTGCTGCACCTCGACAAGTACTTCGACTACGCGGTACCCGCCGCGATGGACGCCGACGCGCAGCCCGGGGTCCGGGTCCGGGTCCGGTTCGGGGCCGGGGCGCACAACGTCGTCAGCGGACGCCGTGAGGGCGGCGGGCTGATCGACGGGTTCGTCGTCGCCCGGCTCACCGAGTCCGACTACGCCGGCCCGCTCGCCGCGATCGCCCAGGTGGTGTCCCCGGAGCCGGTGCTCAGCCCGGCCCTGCTGCGGCTCTGCCGCGCGGTCGCCGACCGGTACGCGGGATCGCTCGCCGATGTGATCCAGCTCGCCGTGCCCGCCCGGCACGGCCGGGTGGAGAAGAAGCCGTCCCCGGAACCGCCCGCCACCCCCGCCCCGCCGGAGCCCGGCACCTGGTCGCGCTATCCGACCGGACCCGCCCTGCTGCGGGCGCTGGGCCGCGGCGACTCCCCGCGTGCGGTGTGGACCGCGCTGCCCGGTCCGCACTGGCCCGCCGAGCTGGCCGCGGCCATCGCCGCCACCCTCGCCTCCGGCCGCGGCGCGCTCGCCGTGCTGCCCGACGGCCGGGCCGCCGCCCGGGTCGACGCGGCACTCACCGCACTGCTCGGCGAGGGCCACCACGTCCTGCTCACCGCGGATTCCGGCCCCGAGGCGCGCTACCGGCGCTGGCTGGCGGTGAGCCGGGGCGCCGTCCGGGCCGTCGTCGGCACCCGGGCCGCGATGTTCGCCCCGGTGCAGGACCTCGGCCTGGTCGCGCTGTGGGACGACGGCGACTCCAGCCACGCCGAGCCGCACGCCCCCATGCCGCACGCCCGGGACGTGCTGCTGCTGCGGGCCACGGAGGAGCGGGCCGCCTTCCTGCTCGGCGGCCTCATCCGCACCGTCGAAGGCGCCCAGCTCGTCGAGACCCAGTGGGCGCTGCCGGTGGACGCCTCCCGCGAGGCGGTCCGGGCGGCGGCGCCGCTCGTCCGCACCATCGGCGACGGCGACCAGGCGCGGGACGGGGCGGCCCGCGCCGCCCGGCTGCCGAGCCTCGCCTGGCAGGTGGCCAGGGAGGCACTGCTGCACGGGCCCGTCCTCGTCCAGGTCCCGCGCCGCGGCTATGTGCCGCGGCTGGCCTGTGAACGCTGCCGGGAACCCGCCCGGTGCGGAAAGTGCGCGGGACCGCTGGAGCTGGCGGACGGGAACAGCGCGCCGCAGTGCGGGTGGTGCGGCCGCCCCGAGGCGGCGTGGCACTGCCAGGAGTGCGGCGGGTTCCGGCTGCGCGCCCAGGTGGTCGGCGCCCGGCGTACCGCGGACGAACTCGGCCGGGCGTTCCCGAAGGTCCCGGTCCGTACCTCAGGGCGGGACGGCATCCTCGGAGCCGTCACCGGCACACCGGCGCTGGTGATCTCCACCCCGGGCGCCGAGCCGGTCGCGGAGGGCGGCTACGCGGCCGCGCTGCTGCTGGACGGCTGGGCGTTGCTCAACCGGCCGGACCTGCGCGCGGGGGAGGAGGCGCTGCGCCGCTGGACGGGCGCGGCCGCCCTGGTCAGGCCCGCGACCGAGGGCGGCACGGTGCTGGTGCTGGCCGAGCCCACCCTGCGGCCGGTCCAGGCGCTGGTGCGCTGGGATCCCGCCGGGCACGCGGCCCGCGAACTGGCCGAGCGGGCCGAACTGGGCTTCCCGCCGGTCTCGCGGATGGCCTCCGTGACCGGCGGCCCGGCGGCGGTGGCCGCACTGGTCGAGCTGGCCCGGCTGCCCGAGGGCGCGGCCGTCCTGGGGCCGGTGCCGGTCGCGGGCGACCGGCCGGGCGGACCGCGCAGGACCGGCGACGCCCCGGCGGGGGAGCACTGGGAGCGGATGCTGATCAGGGTCCCGCCGGGCAGCGGGGCGGCGCTGGCCGCCGCCCTCAAGGCCGCCCAGGTGGCCCGTACGGCGCTCAAGCAGACCGATCAGGTCCTGGTGCGCATCGACCCGCTGGACATCGGCTGACGGTCCCCAGGGGCCGGCTCCGGCCGCGCAGCCGGCCGTCCGGCTCTCCAGCCGGTTGGTCCGGGACATGGCGCCGCCCCGGCGTCCGACCTGTCGGCGTGGCGGGCGGCGGGGCGGCTGGTCCTGCGGAAACGCACCGCGGGCGGTGCGGTGATGCGGGTGATGCGGGTGATGCGGTGGTGCGGGTGGTGCCGGGGCTCAGCCGCTGCGCGGACCGGGCAGCGCGCCGGGGAAGGCGTCCTCCCGGGCGTTCACCGGCACATGTCCGGGCGCATGTCCCGGCATCTGCTGCGGCAGCTGCGCGGGCAGTGGCCCGGACCCCTGCGAGGGCAGGTGCCCGGACAGCGGCCCGGACAGCGGTGCGGACATCTGGTCCGGCATCGAGCGAGCCGCCGGCACACCGGCCATCGGGGGAGCGGACGCCGCGGCGTGCACCCCCGTGGTGTCCGGGTGCGAGGACTCGTCCTCCGTGCCGTGGACGGCATGGCGGCGCGCCCCGTACCGCCGGTGCACCGCCTGTTTCGTCACCCCGAGGGCGGAGCCCACCGCGTCCCAGGAGAACCCCAGCGAGCGGTCGAACTCCACCGCCGCCGTGACCAGGGTCTCCACACTGTCGCGGAGCTCCTGGGCGAGCCGCACGGTGGGTGCGGGAGCACGTCCGTAGACGACGAATCCGGCGGCGGGACCGCTGCGCCGCGGTCGGTACACATTGCCCAGCTGGGCGGTCAGGGTCCGTAGCGCGTCCACCTGTCGGCGGACCCTTTCGATGTCCCGCACCAGTAGGTGCAGGCTTGCCCGGGCCTGGGCGTCATGGGTTGCGTGGTCGGGCATCAACAAGCCTCTCCAACCGGCGTTGATAAGGATCGGGCCGTGTCCGTGGTGTGATGGCCCTTTTTCGGTCAATCTCTCTTGACCAACGCTCCAGCGGGCCATCGAGTCACGCATCAGGGGGCGTGCTGATGTTTCCGGGGGGCGCGTAAGACCGCGTACACCCCCGAACGGGTCGGCCCCTAGAATTGGACGGCCCCCAGCCACCGCTGGGAGGTGCCCCCACCGTCACCTCCCCCGAACTCCGTCCGGAGGTGCCCGGGGGTGTCTCCAGATCCGTCCGACCACGGGAGCCCGCCAGCCGTGTCCGTCACGCCCATCCGCCTCTTCGGCGACCCGGTGCTGCGCATGACGGCGCAGCCAGTCACCACCTTCGACAAGGAACTCCGCATTCTCGTCCAGGATCTGACCGAGACCATGCAGGCGGCGCCGGGCGCCGGTCTCGCGGCCCCGCAACTGGGCGTCTCGCTGCGGGTCTTCACCTACTTCGTCGACGGCGAACTGGGGCACCTGGTCAACCCGGACCTCACGCTGAGCGAGGAGGAGCAGGACGGTCCTGAGGGCTGTCTGTCACTCCCCGGTCTGACTTACGACTGCGTCCGCTCCTACGGTGTCGTCGCCAAGGGCCTCAACATGTACGGCGACCCGGTCACCATCGAGGGCACCCAGCTGCTGGCCCGCTGCATCCAGCACGAGACCGACCACCTCGACGGCATCATCTTCATCGACCGGCTCGACGCCGAGCAGCGCAAGGCGGCGATGAAGGCGATCCGGGAGGCGGAGTGGGCGGACCTGGGCGTGCCGCAGGTGAAGGTCTCCCCGCACAGCACCTTCGGCAGCACGCTGTGAGTCCGGCCGCCCGAACGGCCGCCCCCGCCACCCGACCCGCCGCCACCCGACCCGCCGCCGCGCGAACCACCGCCCACGGCCGTCCCCCCTGCCAACGAGAGGCACAGAACCCACGATGAGGCTCGTCTTCGCAGGCACTCCCGAGGTCGCCGTCCCCGCCCTGGAGGCGCTCCTGGCGTCGGACCGGCACGAGGTCGTCGCCGTCATCACCCGTCCCGACGCGACCGCGGGCCGCGGCCGCAAGCTGGTCTCCAGCCCGGTCGCCCAGCGGGCCGGGGAGGCGGGCATCGAGGTGCTCAAGCCCGTGAAGCCGCGGGACGAGGACTTCCTCGCCCGGCTCCGGGAGATCGCCCCGGACGCCTGCCCGGTCGTCGCGTACGGAGCGCTGCTGCCCAAGGCCGCGCTCGAGATCCCGGCGCACGGCTGGGTCAACCTGCACTTCTCGCTGCTTCCCGCCTGGCGCGGCGCGGCTCCCGTGCAGCACGCGGTGATGGCCGGTGACGAGGTCACCGGCGCCTCGACGTTCCTCATCGAGCAGGGGCTGGACTCCGGTCCGGTCTTCGGCGTCGTCACCGAGGACGTCCGGCCCACCGACACCAGCGGTGACCTGCTCACCCGGCTCGCGCACAGCGGCGCCGGGCTGCTCACCGCGACGATGGACGGCATCGAGGACGGCCGGCTGGTGCCCCGGACACAGCCCACCGAGGGCATCACCATCGCCCCCAAGATCACCGTCGAGGACGCGGCGGTGGACTGGAACGCGCCCGCGCTGCGCGTCGACCGGCTGATCCGCGGCTGCACCCCGGCGCCCGGCGCCTGGACGCTGCTCGACGGCGAACGCTTCAAGCTCGGCCCGGTGACTCCGCTGCCCGGCCGCGAGGACCTGGCGGGACTGGCGCCCGGCGAGCTCTCCGTCGCCAAGAACGCGGTGTACGCGGGCACCGGCAGCCACGCCGTGGAACTCGGCGAGGTGCAGCAGCAGGGCAAGAAGCTGATGCGCGCCGCCGACTGGGCGCGCGGCGTCCGGCTCGCCTCCGGTACCCGCCTGGGCGCGTAGCCCGGTTCGACGAGGAGCGGACGTTCGACGAGGAGCGGACGTCCCGACGAGGAGCGCCGTCCCGCCGGACGGCGGCGTCCCGAGGCCGGCCCCGATCGCCCGGGTGGGCGGTCGCCGGGCCGGCGGCCGTACGCTTTGTTCACGCCCTGTTTGCGGGAGGGGGCATCCCGCCGCCCGGGCGCAGCAGTTTTTTCCGACCGAGTCCGGAGCACATTGATCGTGAACGACCAGCCGCGCAGCCGACCGCAGGGCACCTCGCAGGGGAAGTCCCAGGGCAAGCCGAAGGGCAAGCCCTACCGCAGGCCCCAGCGGGATCCGGTCCGGATCCTCGCCTTCGAGGCGCTGCGGGCGGTCGACGAGCGCGACGCGTACGCCAACCTCGTGCTGCCCTCGCTGCTGCGCAACGCCGAGGCGGAAGCGGTCAAGAAGGGCGGCGAGTTCGACCGCCGGGACGCCGCCCTCGCCACCGAGCTGGTCTACGGCACGCTGCGCCGCCAGGGCACCTACGACGCCGTGATCGCCGCCTGTGTTGACCGGCCGCTGCGCGAGGTCGACCCGCCGGTGCTGGACGTGCTCGCGCTCGGCGCGCACCAGCTGCTCGGTACCCGCATCCCGCCGCACGCCGCCGTCTCGGCCACCGTCGAGCTGGCCCGCTGCGTGCTCGGCGACGGCCGGGCCCGGTTCGTCAACGCGGTGCTCCGCAAGATCGCCGCGCAGGACATCGACGCCTGGGTCGCCCAGGTCGCCCCGCCGTACGACGACGACCCCGAGGCGCACCTCGCCGTGGTCCACTCGCATCCGCGCTGGATCGTCTCCGCGCTGTGGGACGCGCTCGGCGGCGGCCGGGCCGGTATCGAGGACCTGCTGGAGGCCGACAACGAGCGGCCCGAGGTGACGCTGGTGGCCCGCCCCGGCCGTTCCACGGCCGAGGAGGTGGCCGCCTCGCTCCCGGAAGAGGTGACCGAGCCCGGCCGCTGGTCCCCGTACGCGGTCCGGCTCGCCGAGGGCGGCGACCCGGGCGCCGTGGACGCCGTCCGTGAGGGCCGGGCCGGGGTGCAGGACGAGGGCAGCCAGCTGGTCGCCGCCGCGGTGGCGGCGGCCCCGCTGGACGGCCGGGACGAGCGCTGGCTGGACGGCTGCGCCGGCCCCGGCGGCAAGGCCGCGCTGCTCGCCGCACTCGCGGCGCAGCGCGGGGCGCTGCTCGTCGCGTCCGAGAAGCAGCCGCACCGGGCCCGGCTGGTGGAGCGCACACTGGCCGGGAACCCCGGCCCGTACCAGGTGATCGTCGCCGACGGCACCCGTCCCGCATGGGCCGAGGGCTCCTTCGACCGGGTGCTCGTCGACGTGCCCTGCACCGGACTGGGCGCGCTCCGCCGCCGCCCGGAGGCGCGCTGGCGCCGCAAGGCCGAGGACGTCGCGGGCTTCGCGACGCTCCAGCGCGGACTGCTCACCGAGGCGCTGCGCGCCGTCCGGGTCGGCGGCGTCGTCGGCTACGCCACCTGCTCGCCGCACCCGGCGGAGACCCGCGCCGTCGTCGACGACGTGCTGCGCGGTCGCGGGGCGGACGAGCCGCTGACCGCCGAGTGGATCGACGCCCGCCCGCTGATGCCCGGTGTCCCCGCCATCGGCGACGGCCCGGACGTCCAGCTCTGGCCGCATCTGCACGGCACCGACGCCATGTACCTGGCCCTGCTGCGCCGCACCTCCTGAGCCCGCGGGACAGGCGTCAGGAGCGCTGCGCCAGGTCGTCCCGCTGCTGGGCGGCGGCCTGCGGCGGGGCTCCGGGGGAGTCCAGCCTGCTGGGCCACCAGACGTGGTGGCCCAGGTCGAGGGTGATCGCGGAGACCAGGATCGACCGGACGACGAACGTGTCGAGCAGGACGCCGAAGGCGACCGCGAACCCGATCTCGGCGAAGCCGACGAGCGGCAGGGTGCCCAGGGCGGCGAACGTACCGGCCAGCACCAGGCCCGCGGAAGTGATCACGCCGCCGGTCGCGGCGAGGCCGGTGAGCGTTCCGGTACGGGTGCCGGAGTGGGCCGTCTCCTCGCGGATCCTGGTCATCAGGAAGATGTTGTAGTCGATGCCCAGCGCCACCAGGAACACGAAGACGAACAGCGGGAACGAGGTGTCCTCGCCCTCGAACCCGAACAGGTGGTGGAAGGCGAACGTGCTCACCCCGAGCGCCGCCGCGAAGGACAGCACCACGGTCGCGATGAGGATCAGCGGGGCGACCAGCGCCCGCAGCAGCAGCCCGAGGATCAGCAGCACGACGGCGAGGATCATCGGGATCAGGAGCAGGTTGTCGTGCGAGGTCGCACGGTTGGCGTCCTGGATCACCGCCGTGCCGCCGCCGACCTCGGCGTCCGCGCCCGGCACCGCGTGCAGCGTGTCACGGGCCCGGTCGACGGTCTGTTTGGCCTGCGTACTGTCGGCCGCCGACGCCAGCGTGGCCTCCAGATAGACCCGGCCGTTCTTCTCCGCGGGGACGCCCGGTGGAGTGATGACGGAGCCGGGCGCGACGCCCTGGACCGAGCCGAGGGCGGTCCGCACCTGGTCAGCGGCCCCGGCGTTCGCGATGACGACGAGCGGCTGTCCGGCGCCGGCCGGGAAGTAGCGGCCCGCGACCTGCTGGCCCACCACGGAGTCGGGGGTGCCGGTGAAGCCCTGGGCGGTCGTCAGGCCGTCCGCCTTCAGCCCGATCAGTCCGAGCGAGAGCACGCCGAGAACCACCGCGGTGGTCACCCAGACCGTCCGCGGCCCCTTGGCGATCCGCCCGCCCACCCGCGCCCACAGCCCGCTGCGGGTCGGCTCCTCGGAGCCCCTGTGCGGCACGGCGGGCCAGAACACCCAGCGGCCGACGATGACGAGCAGCGCGGGGAAGAGGGTGGTCATCGCGAGCAGGGCGATGGCGACACCGATGGCCGCGACCGGTCCGAGACCCGAGGTCGAGTTCATCTCGGCGGCCATCAGGCACAGCATGCTGACCGCGACCGTCGAGGCACTGGCCAGCACCGCGGGCCCGGCCCGGTGCAGGGCGAGGGCCATCGCCTCGTGCCGGTCCTCGTGGCGGCGCAGCTCCTCGCGGTACCGGGCGACGAGCAACAGCGCGTAGTCCGTGCCGGCGCCGAAGACGAGGACGGTGAGGATGCCCGCGCTCTGCGCGTTGACCACCAGACCGGCGTGCTTGGCCAGCAGATAGATCACCGCCTGGGCGGTGAAGAGCGCGCCGACGACGGAGATGATCGGCAGGAAGAGCAGGCTGACGCTGCGGTAGGTGAGCAGCAGGATCACCACGACCACCGCGAGCGCGGCGAACAGCAGGGTGCCGTCGAGCCCCTTGAACGCCTCGGCGGAGTCGGAGGCGTAGCCGCCGGGGCCGGTGATGTGCACTTCAAGACCGGCGGTGTTGGCGTCGGCGGTGGTGCGGATGTCCTTCACCGCGTCGGCCAGACCGTTCCAGCCGCCCGCGTCCACGCTGATCGGGACGACGATCTGGGCCGCGCGCGGATCGCCGCTCTTCTCCAGCACCGGGCCCACGGCGCGGGCGCCGAGGATGCCGTGCTGCGTCATGGCCTTGATGGACGCCGCGTCCTGGGTGATCTTGGCGCGGTCGGTCTCGGTGAGGCCGCCCGGCCGGGCGTAGACGACGACGGCGGGAGCGGTGTCGGGGAGGAAGTCCTTCTGGAGATTGAGGACTTGGGTGGACTCGGCGCTGCCGGGAAGCCAGGTCGAGGAGTCGTTCTTCTGCTCGTCCGTCAGCTTCTGCGCCAGCGGCGAGACCACCACCAGCAGCACCAGCCACAGAACGAGCACGACCCACTTGCTGCGCCGGCCGCACACCAGGTGCGCCCACCGTCCGGTTCCGCCCACGACGAGTCCCCCGCTTTGCGTACGCTCCGTCGGCCCTCCCGAAGTCCTGAGGGGAGAGCGGTTCGTGATCCAGCATGGCACCGGTGTTCGAGATCGTTCCGGCATTTTACGGAACGGGCGCGTTCCTTGTGCGGGCGGTGCTCTGGGACTCTCCGGCATCTGGTTTGCTGGACATATGAGCGTGCAGATCAACCCCAGTATTCTTTCCGCCGATTTCGCCCGGCTCGCCGACGAGGCGAAGGCCGTGGAAGGCGCCGACTGGCTCCATGTCGACGTCATGGACAACCACTTCGTGCCCAACCTGACGCTCGGTGTGCCGATCGTGGAGTCGCTGAGCAGGGCGTCGGACATCCCGCTCGACTGCCATCTGATGATCCAGGACCCGGACCGCTGGGCCCCGGCCTATGTCGAGGCGGGCGCCGGTTCCGTCACCTTCCACGTCGAGGCGGCGGCCGCGCCGGTGCGGCTGGCCCGGGAGATCCGGGCGAAGGGCGCGCGGGCGTCGATGGCACTCAAGCCCGCCACCCCGATCGAGCCGTACGAGGACCTGCTGCCCGAGCTCGACATGCTGCTGATCATGACGGTGGAGCCCGGCTTCGGCGGTCAGGCGTTCCTCGACATCATGCTGCCCAAGATCCGCCGGACCCGCGCCCTCATCGACAAGCACGGCCTGGAGCTGTGGCTGCAGATCGACGGCGGGGTGTCGGAGCGGACCATCGAACGGTGTGCCGAGGCGGGCGCGGACGTCTTCGTCGCGGGTTCGGCGGTCTACGGTGCGGACGACCCGGCGGCGGCGGTGCGGGGGCTGCGTGAGCTGGCCTCGGCGGCCTGTACCCACTGACGGTCCGGCTACGCGTCCGTAACACCGCGCCATCTGCGAGGATGAGCGCGGAGCCGATCAGATGGGCAACTGGGGAGAGCAACGTGACCACAGGCCGCACACAGGTGCGCATGGGCCCCGGCGAGATGGTCCAGGCCGCAGCGATGGCGCGCCGTTTCTACCTCGAGGGCAAGTCCAAGATCCAGATCGCCGAGGAGTTCGGCGTGAGCCGCTTCAAGGTGGCCCGGGTGCTGGAGACCGCCCTCGAACGTGACCTGGTACGGATCGAGATCCGGGTCCCGGCCGAGCTGGACGCCGAGCGCTCCGACGCGCTGCGCGCCCGCTACGGCCTGCGGCACGCGGTCGTCGTCGAGACACCGCCGGAGCAGTCGGACGCGCCCGACCCGGAGAACCTGGGCAAGGTCGCCGCAGACCTGCTGGGCGAACTGGTCACCGAGGGCGATGTGCTCGGCCTGGCCTGGGGCCGCTCCATCATCACGATGGCCAACGCCCTGGACCGGCTGCCGCCGTGCACCGTCGTCCAGCTCACCGGTGTGTACGACGTGGGCACCGCCGAGCGCGGCTCCGTCGAGGCGGTGCGGACCGCCGCCGCGGTCTCCGGCGGCGAGGCGCACCCGCTGTACGCGCCGATGGTGCTGCCGGACCCGGCGACGGCCGCCACGCTGCGCGCGCAGAGCGGAATCGCCGCCGCGATGGGGTACTTCGACAAGGTCACGGTCGCGGTGGTCTCGATCGGCTCCTGGGCGGCCGGCATCTCCACCGTCCATGACGCGCTGACCGACGCCGAGCGCGCGCACTACGCGGGGCTCGGCGTCGCCGCCGAGATGTCCTCGCACCTGTTCGACGCCGCGGGGCGCCGGGTCGGCCGGGACCTGGGCGAACGCTGCATCACCATCGAGGCGGACCGGCTCCGCCGGATCCCCGAGGTGCTGGCCATCGCGGGCGGGCTGCGCAAGGCCGCCGCGATCGACGCGGTGCTGCGCTCCGGGCTGGTCACCAGCCTGGTGACGGACACCGCGGCGGCCGACCACCTGCTGTACTCGACCGGCGCCGCCCCGCGCCCCGCCCTGGACCGCGCGGACCCCGACGGACCGTAGTCCGCCGGGGTCGCACGTGCCCGTGTCCGGCTGGGAATACCTCCCAGGTGTAACTGTGCGGCACCTCCCAGCGGTAGCTGTGCGGCACCTCCCAGCGGTAGCTGTGCGGCACCTCCCAGCGGTAGCTGTGGGGGCACCTCCCAGCGGTAGCTGGGGGACTCAGCGGGTGAACCAGGGGTTCCCGCCGAGCGACCACACCGAGACCTTGGTGACGCCGAGGCCGGTGAGGACCTGCAGTTTGCGGTCCATCGACGTCTGGTCGACGTAGTCGTAGAGCTTCCCGCCCGAGGTCCAGCGGATCTCGCCGGACCCGCTGTCCCGGCGCTGCTCGACGGTGGGCGCGTTGCCCGACCAGCCGGGTTTGCCGCGCATCACGCTGAACGGGATGTTGCCCTCGATGGCCGAGGTGTCGCACGACGCGGGGGCGCTGTAGCCGTACGAGGGCAGCCCGATGACCAGCTTGTCCCGGTCGGGCACCTTGCTCCGCGCGTACTGGACGACCTGCTTCAGCCAGGCGTACGGGGTGATGGGCTTGCACTTTCCGCCGGCGTCGGAGTCGTACTCGTCGTCGTACGCCATGATCGCGAGCTCGTCGACGCCCGTCGCGACCACCGCCGCGTAGTCGTAGTAGGGCGCGTCCTCGGTCATGGCCGGGGCGTCCACCTGCAGACGCTTGCCGGAGGCGTGCAGCGATGTGGCGAGCTGGGTGAGGAAGGTGCGGTAGTTGGCGAAGTCGCCGGTGGACCAGGACCAGTAGTCCTCCATGTCGACATCGATACCGGTCAGTCCGGCGTTGACGGTCATCGCCGTGAGCTGCTGGACTGCCTGGCCGCGCCGGGCCGAACTGCCCACCAGGGCGCGGACGGTGGGGGTGTCCATGCCCGAGACGGTCGGGTACTGGTACGTCGAATGCGCCTTGAGATCGGCGACGTTGGCCGCGCTGTAGGCGTTGCACAGGCCCTGGGCGGTGGTCTCCAGGAGCAGGGTGCCGTTGGGCTGGACCGCCCAGTACTCGGGCTTGAGCGCTCCGCTCTTGAGCCGGTTGTCGGCGTACTCGGCCTGGCCGGAGCACTGCGGCTCACCGGCGGAGCCGGGGTAGAGCCAGCCCTGCAGCTGGACACCGGACGGGACGGCGGGCGCGGCGGCGCGGGCGGCGTGGACCGGGGCGGGTGTGCGGCCCGCGGGAGAACCCATGGCCGATCCCGCGGTGAAGGCCGCGACCGTACAGGCGGCGGCCGCGGCGGCGGCGGTGAGAAGTCGGCGATTGCGCATGGTGCTGGCCTCCGGTGACGGTGGTCGGAATCCTGACCAGTGGGGGGATGGCGCTGGGGTGATGGTGGACCAGGAACCGTCAATTGGTCAATAAGTGGTCAGTTTATTTACGCCAACCTGTCTGCTGACCTAAGCTGACGGCACAAGATTGGCCACTGTGTGCTCACTGCGCGGGAGCGGCGTACCCGATGACTGCCGGACTGAGAAAACGCGATCTGATCCGCGAGCACCTGATCTCGCTGATCGGGGCCCGCGCGGTGGGGCAGGCCATCCCGGCCGAACGGCAGCTGTGCGTCGAACTCGAGACGTCCCGGCCGACGTTGCGCGCCGTGGTGGACGAACTGGTCAAGGACGGCTGGCTGGTGCGCGAGCACGGGCGCGGGGTGTTCGTCGGCACGCCGAAGATCTCCCAGCGGATCGTGACCGCGCCGGCCGCCGATCAGTCCGGCTACCCGGCGGCCCCGGGGGCGTGGACCAGCCGCGTTCTCGACCACTCGGTGATCCCGGCCGGCATGAGCATCGGGAGCCGGCTGCGCGTCGAGGCGGGCACCCCCGTGCTGCGGGTGGCCCGGCAGCGGCTGGTCGACGACGAGCCGATGGCGCTGGAGACCATCCACGTCCTCAGCGAACTGGTGCCCGGCGCCAGCGCGGACGACGTCGAGAGCGGCTCCTTCTACTCCCTGCTGCGCGACCGCTACGGCATCGAGCCCTCCGCGGCCGAGCAGATCCACGAGGCGCTGTCCGCCGACACCGTGCAGGCGTCGCTGCTCGGCATCAGCGCCGGAGCGGCGGTGCTGTCCTCGGAGCGCGTCACCCGCGACCAGCACGGCCGGCTCTTCGAGTACACGCACGCCATCTACCGCGGCGACCGCTACCGGCTGGTCTCCCAGCTGGCCCTCGGCGGTCCGCCGGACGCCGCGAGTCCCCAGGTCACGCCCACCGTCTGACCGCGCGCGCCACCGTGCTCCGGCCGGGGCCGTGTGGCAGCATCGGCCGCATGCTGCTGCGGTCCGCCACGCGCGCGGCCGCCGCCGCGCTCCTGATGTGCCTCGTCGTGCTCCTCACCGGCTGTTCCTCGCCCACCGGGAGCCACACCGGGGCGGGCACCGGGATGCCCACCGGGACGACGGGTACGGGGACCGCGACGCGCTCCCCGACGTCCGCCGGCAGCGGCTACGGCCCCACCGCCACCGTTCCCGGCTGGGCCGCCGGCCGGGCGACGGTCGCGGCCGGCCGGCTGCCCGCCGAGGCGCGGAACACCCTGGCGCTGATCGACCGGGGCGGCCCGTACCCGTACCCGAAGGACGGGGCCGTGTTCAGCAACTTCGAGAAGGAGCTGCCCCGCGAGAAGTCCGGCTACTACCACGAGTACACCGTCACGACCCCGGGCTCACGCGACCGCGGCGCCCGCCGGATCATCACCGGCGAGGGCGGCGAGTTCTACTACACCGACGACCACTACCAGACCTTCAAGGCGGTGCTGCGGTGACGGCCACCGTGCTCGACCTCGCCGGTGTCACCACCCGGCACGAGTTCATGGACCGCTGCGTCCGGTCGCTGTCCCTGCCGGAGTACTTCGGCCGCAATTGGGACGCCCTGGCGGACTGCCTGACCGACCTGTCCTGGTGCCCGGCCGCCACCCGGCGCCGGCTGCGGGTCACGGGCTGGCAGGAGTACGCCGCCGCCTCGCCCCGCGAATGGCGCATCGTCACTCAGATCCTCCGGGACGCCTCCGACTTCTGGCAGCACACCGACACCCCCCTCCACGTGATCGTGGAGGAAGCCACAAACGAGGCCTGAGCCCCCTGGTGGAAGGCACAGAACGGGGGGCGCCGGTTCGCCAGAACTTGGTCGCATCGGCGATGATGGCGTAGGAGCCGCAGCCTGGACGGCGCTGGTTCGGTGCTGACTCCCCACCCGCCCCAGACGTATAACCGCAGGTGAGGCAGCCAGTATGAAATTCCTCAATGATGTGAAGCCCCCTTACGACCTGACGTACGACGATGTCTTCATGGTGCCCAGCCGCTCCGCGGTCGGGTCCCGGCAGGCGGTGGACCTCGCGTCCCCCGACGGCACCGGCACCACCATCCCGCTGGTCGTCGCGAACATGACGGCCATCGCGGGCCGCCGGATGGCCGAGACGGTCGCCCGCCGCGGCGGTCTCGTCGTGATCCCCCAGGACATCCCGATCGATGTGGTCGCGGACGTCGTGGCGTACGTCAAGAGCTGCCACCTGGTGCTCGACACCCCGATCACGCTGGCTCCCCACCAGACCGTCGCCGACGCGCTGTCGCTGCTGCCCAAGCGGGCGCACGGCGCGGGCGTCGTCGTCGAGGACGGCCGTCCGGTCGGCGTCGTCACCGACCACGACCTCACCGGCGTGGACCGCTTCACCCAGCTGTCCGAGGTGATGACGCGCGACCTGCTGCTCGTGGACGCCGGCATCGACCCGCGCGAGGCCTTCAACCGCCTCGACGCCGCCAACCGCAAGCTGGCCCCGGCCGTGGACGCGGACGGCCGGCTGGTCGGCATCCTGACCCGCAAGGCCGCGCTGCGCGCCACCCTGTACACGCCCGCCACCGACGCGAACGGCAGGCTGCGCATCGCCGCCGCCGTCGGCATCAACGGCGATGTCGCGGTCAAGGCCAAGCAGCTGCTCGACGCGGGCGTCGACACGCTCGTCGTCGACACCGCGCACGGCCACCAGGAGTCGATGCTCACCGCGGTCAGGGCCGTACGCGCCCTCGACCCGCAGGTGCCGATCGTGGCGGGCAACATCGTCGCCGCCGAGGGGGTGCGCGACCTCATCGAGGCCGGCGCGGACATCATCAAGGTCGGGGTGGGCCCCGGCGCGATGTGCACCACCCGCATGATGACCGGCGTGGGCCGCCCGCAGTTCTCCGCGGTCCTGGAATGCGCCGCCGAGGCGAAGAAGTACGGCAAGCACGTCTGGGCCGACGGTGGCGTCCGGCACCCGCGCGATGTCGCCATGGCGCTGGCCGCGGGCGCGTCCAACGTGATGGTCGGCTCCTGGTTCGCCGGCACCTACGAGTCCCCGGGCGACCTCCAGCAGAGCGCCGACGGGCGGCTGTACAAGGAGAGCTTCGGCATGGCCTCGGCCCGCGCGGTGCGCAACCGCACGAGCGAGGAGTCCGCGTACGACCGGGCCCGCAAGGCGCTCTTCGAGGAGGGCATCTCCACCTCGCGGATGTTCCTCGACCCGACGCGTCCGGGCGTCGAGGACCTGATCGACTCGATCATCGCGGGGGTGCGCAGCTCGTGCACCTACGCGGGCGCGGGCTCGCTCGCCGAGTTCGAGGACAAGGCCATCGTCGGCATCCAGAGCGCCGCCGGCTACGCCGAAGGCAAGGCCCTGCACGCCAGCTGGAGCTGATGACGCAGCACGCCGAGCGCCGGACCGGCTGGGACTCCAGCCGGTCCGGCGCTCTCGCGTTCACACCCACACAAAGCGGACAACGCAACGACCTGTCGCACCGGGGGCAATGATTCGGCGCACTCCGGCGGTTTCGCGCAACGATCATCCGCAGATGCGCAATAGACCCGCATTACCGCCACTCGTCATACCTCGTAAGGTCATGCCCTGTACGTGGAGCGGTGGCGACCCCAAGCTCGGCGGTTCCCACCGGTAGTGCGCCGGGACGCGCACTCCCGTACGGTGCCGCCGCGACCTCGCCGCCGCCGTCCGAGCCGGCACGACCAAGGAGCCTCCGCAGTGGCACGAACTGGCGCAGCGCCGTCCACCCCCGACCGGACCGGGGCGCATCCCGCCCCCGGCGGCCCCACCCCCGGCGGCGGCTTCGGCGGCAGGCTGATGCGGCGCAAGCCCGTCGACCGGCTCGTCGCCGAGGGCGGCCACGGTGACGGCGGGGAGCTGAAGCGCTCCCTCGGCATGTGGCAGCTGACGATGATCAGCATCGGTGCGACCCTCGGCACCGGCATCTTCGTGGTGCTGGGCGAGGCCGTCCCCAAGGCCGGCCCCGCGGTCGTGATCTCCTTCGTCATCGCCGGGTTCACCGCGCTCTTCTCGGCGCTCTCCTACGCCGAACTGGCGGGCAGCATCCCGGTCTCCGGGTCCTCGTACTCCTACACCTACGCCACGATGGGCGAGTTCATCGCCTGGCTCTGCGGCTGGTGCCTGATCCTGGAGTACGGGGTGTCGGTCGCCGCGGTCGCGGTCGGCTGGGGCCAGTACCTCAACGAACTGCTGGACGGCACGATCGGCGTCACCATCCCCGACGCGCTCGCCAACCCGCCGGGCGCGGGCGGCGTCGTGAACATCCCCGCGCTGCTGGTCGTGCTGCTCTCCATGGCGTTCCTGCTGCGCGGCGCCCGGGAGAGCGCCCGCGTCAACACCGTCATGGTCGTCGTGAAGATCGCCTCGCTGGTGCTGTTCTGCGCGGTCGCCTTCACCGGCATCCGGGCCGGCAACTTCCACCCGCTGATGCCGCTGGGCATGGCGGGTGTCAGCGCCGCCGGCGCCACGCTGTTCTTCTCGTACATCGGCTTCGACGCCGCCTCCACCGCCGGTGAGGAGGCCAAGAACCCCAAGCGCGACATGCCGCGCGCGATCATCCTGTCGCTGCTCATCGTCACGGTGCTGTACTGCCTGGTGGCGCTGGTCGCCGTCGGCGCCATGCCGTGGCAGCAGTTCAGCGACGCCGACGCCGCCCTCGCGCAGATCCTCCGCCAGGTCACCGGCCAGAGCTTCTGGGCGGTGCTGCTCGCCGCGGGAGCCGTCATCGCGATCGCCAGCGTGGTGCTGACGGTGCTCTACGGACAGACCCGCATCCTGTTCTCGATGTCCCGCGACGGCCTGGTGCCCAAGATCTTCTCGAAGGTCGACCCGAAGACCGGCACCCCGCGCGCCAACACCGTGATCGTCTCGCTCTTCTGCGGCATCCTGGCGGCCCTGGTGCCGCTCGGCGAGCTCGCCAACGCCACCAGCATCGGCACGCTCTTCGCCTTCGCCCTGGTCAACGTCGCGGTGATCATTCTGCGCCGCACCCGGCCGGACCTGCCGCGCACCTTCCGCGTCGCGTTCTCCCCGGTCACCCCCGCCATCGGCTTCCTGCTCTGCCTGTGGATGATGACCAGCCTCGGCGCCCAGACCTGGAAGTGGTTCGGAATCTGGATGGCCGGCGGACTCGTGCTGTACTTCACGTACGGCATGCGCCGGTCCCAGCTCGCCCGAGAAGAAGTGTGAACCACCCGCTGTGCGCCTGAATGATCTCGACGAACGCATCGTCCATGCCCTTGCCGAGGACGCCCGCCGCTCCTACGCCGACATCGGCACCCAGGTCGGGCTCTCCGCCCCCGCCGTGAAACGCCGGGTGGACCGGCTGCTGGCCTCCGGCGCCATCACCGGCTTCACCGTACGGGTGGACCCGGCGGCGCTCGGCTGGGAGACCGAGGCGTTCGTCGAGATCTACTGCCGGCGCAACACCGGCCCCGGCGACATCCTGCGCGGTCTCGCCCGCTACTCCGAGGTCGCGACCGTCTCGACCGTCACCGGCGAGGCGGACGCCCTCGTCCAGGTCTTCGCCTCCGACGTGCGGCACTTCGAGCGGGTGCTGGAACGGATCGCCGGGGAGCCGTTCGTCGAGCGGACCAAGTCCGTCCTGGTGCTGTCGCCGCTGCTGCGGCGCTACACCTCGGGCTCGCCGACCTAGGCCGTGTCGTCCCGGGCTGTGGCCTGGAACACCTGCGCAACGGATCGCCGCCGGCCGGCTCCGAGACGCAACGGATCGCTGGTAGGTGCGCAAGATTCAGATCTTGTTGCGCGGGTGGCCGGAAACGTACCGTCTAGGAGACCCCGAACGGACCATCGAGCGACGAAGAGGATCCATGCCGCCGCTGCGCATCGCGCTGTACCAGGGCCCCGGCGGCGTTCCGGATTCCACCGGCGCCGCCCTGGCCGCGCTGGACCGCGCCGCCCGGCGGGCGGCGGCCTCCGGCGCCCGGCTGCTCGCCACCTCCGAGATGTACCTGACCGGGTACGCGCTCGGTGACCGGATACCCGGGCTGGCCGAGCCCGCCGACGGTCCCGGCGCGCTGCGCGTCGCGGAGATCGCCGCCGAGCACGGCATCGCGATCGTGTACGGCTATCCCGAGCGGGCGGGCACCGCGGTCTTCAACGCCGCGCAGCTCATCGGCCCGGACGGCACCGCGCTGGCGAACTACCGCAAGACCCATCTGTTCGGCGGCTTCGAGCGCGAGCACTTCACCCCCGGCGACACCGCCGTGGTCCAGGCGGACCTCGACGGCACCCGGATCGGGCTGCTGATCTGCTACGACGTCGAATTCCCGGAGAACGTCCGGGCCCATGCCCTCGCGGGCACCGACCTGCTCGTCGTCCCCACGGCGCTGATGCGCCCGTACGAGTTCGTCGCACAGACCCTCGTCCCGGCCCGCGCGTACGAAAGCCAGCTGCATCTGGCCTACGCCAACCGCTGCGGCGCCGAGGGCGAGTTCCACTTCACCGGGCTCAGCTGTCTGGCCGGGCCCGACGGCACCGTCCGCGCCCGGGCCGGCACCGGCGAGGAGCTGGTGATCGCCGACGCCGACCCGGAGCTGCTGCGGGCCGCGCGGGACGAGACCCCGTATCTGCCCGACCGGCGGCCCGAGTTGTACGGCACGCTCGTCTGACGTTCGTCTGACCCCTTTTTTCGCGAGGAGACACCCCCCGATGACGTCCGTGCCCACCGCGGTCCATGACGAGCAGCACGTCCAGGCGCAGGCCGAGCCCCCGATCACGATGTTCGGGCCGGACTTCCCCTACGCCTACGACGACTACCTGGCGAGCCCGGCCGGGCTCGGCGCCGTACCGGCGACCGAGCACGGCACCGAGGTCGCGGTCATCGGCGGCGGGCTCTCCGGCATCATCACGGCCTACGAGCTGATGAAGATGGGCCTCAAGCCCGTCGTCTACGAGGCGGACCGGATCGGCGGCCGGCTGCGCACCGTCGGCTTCGAGGGCTGCGACGCCGACCTGACCGCGGAGATGGGCGCGATGCGCTTCCCGCCGTCGTCCACCGCCTTCCAGTACTACGTGGACCTGGTGGGCCTGCAGACCCGGCCGTTCCCCAACCCGCTGTCGCCCGGCACCCCCTCCACCGTCGTCGACCTCAAGGGCGAGTCGCACTACGCCACGTCCGTCGACGACCTGCCCGAGGTCTACCACCAGGTGATGCACGCCTGGAACGCGTGCCTGGAGGACGGCGCGGACTTCTCCGCGATGCAGCGCGCCCTGCGCGAGCGCGACGTCCCCGTCATCCGCGAGATCTGGTCCGCGCTGGTCGAGAAGCTCGACAACCAGACGTTCTACGGGTTCCTCTGCGACTCCCCGGCCTTCAAGTCCTTCCGGCACCGGGAGATATTCGGCCAGGTCGGCTTCGGCACCGGCGGCTGGGACACCGACTTCCCCAACTCCATCCTGGAGATCCTGCGGGTCGTCTACACCGGCGCCGACGACGACCACCACGGAATCGTCGGCGGCAGCCAGCAGCTGCCGCTGCGGCTGTGGGACCGCGAGCCGGACAAGCTCATCCACTGGGAGCGCGGCACGTCGCTGTCGTCGCTGCACGGCGGCACACCACGCCCGGCGGTCACCCGGCTGCACCGCACCGCGGGCAACCGGATCACGGTCACCGACGCGGCGGGCGACATCCGGACGTACCCGGCGGCGGTCTTCACCGCGCAGTCCTGGATGCTGCTGTCCAAGATCGCCTGCGATGACTCGCTCTTCCCGATCGACCACTGGACGGCGATCGAGCGCACCCACTACATGGAGTCGTCCAAGCTCTTCGTGCCGGTCGACCGGCCGTTCTGGCTGGACAAGGACGAGCAGACCGGCCGCGACGTGATGAGCATGACGCTCACCGACCGGATGACCCGCGGCACGTACCTGCTCGACGACGGCCCGGACCGGCCGGCGACCATCTGCCTGTCGTACACCTGGTGCGACGACAGCCTCAAGTGGCTCCCGCTGAGCGCCAACGAGCGCATGGAGGTCATGCTGACCTCGCTCGGTGAGATCTACCCCAAGGTCGACATCCGCTCGCACATCATCGGCAACCCGGTGACCGTGTCGTGGGAGAACGAGCCCTACTTCATGGGCGCCTTCAAGGCGAACCTGCCGGGTCACTACCGCTACCAGCGGCGGCTGTTCACCCACTTCATGCAGGACGCGCTGCCGCGGGACAAGCGCGGCATCTTCCTCGCGGGCGACGACATCTCCTGGACGGCGGGCTGGGCCGAGGGCGCGGTCCAGACGGCGCTCAACGCGGTGTGGGGCGTCATGCACCACTTCGGCGGCGGCACCGACGCGACCAACCCCGGTCCTGGCGACGTGTACGAGGACATCGCGCCGGTCTTCCTCGACGAGGACTGAGCGCCGCCGGGCACCCCGTGCGGCCAGCCGGGTTGACGTCGTAACGGGACCGGGGCTTAAGGAGACGTATAGCGGGACGCCAGCCGCTCGCGGTGCAATCCTCCGAGTAAGCGGCCCGCCCCACGCGGGCCGCCGGATCCCGGAGGTAGCGCATGAGCCGTCGCCTGCCCGTAGTCCTGGCCCTTCCGGCCGCCGCCCTGATCGCCGTCGCCGGCGCCGCAGTTCCGGCGTCCGCGGCACCCGCCGACAAACCCCAGGTCCTGTCCAGCTGGACCCAGACCAGCGCCTCCAGTTACAACGCCTTCATCTCGGCACGCAACAACCAGGGTGCCTGGTCCGCCTACGGCTTCGACTGGTCCACGGACTACTGCTCGTCGTCGCCCGACAACCCGCTGGGCTTCCCGTTCAACCTGGGGTGCGCCCACCACGACTTCGGCTACCGCAACTACAAGGCGGCCGGACAGTTCAGCGCCAACAAGCCCCGGCTGGACAGCATGCTGTACGAGGACCTCAAGCGGGTCTGCGGTTCGCACGGCTACAACGTCGTGACGAAGGCCGCCTGCAACAGCCTCGCCTGGACGTACTACCAGGCCGTCAAGCAGTTCGGCTGACCCCCGGTCCGCCCCGGCCCCGGGTCACCGGCCGGCCAGCGGAGTGAGCAGGAACCGGCCGACGAGCCCCACGCCCGCGTCGAGCCGGTCCACGCATTCCCGGTACATCTCACCGGTGTGCCGCAAGGACCAGAGCAGGCGGGACGCGGCCCAGGCCGCGTCCCGTGCCCGTTCCAGGCTCCAGGAGCCGACCAGATGGGTCAGCGGGTCGGCGACGTCGAGCAGGTCGGGCCCCGGCATGAGGTCCTCGCGGACCCGCTCCTCGATGGCCACCAGCACATCACCGATCCGCTCGAAGTCCCGTTCCATCGCGAGGGGTTCACGGTCCAGGGCCCGGCAGGTGTCGACCAGCGCGAGCGCCAGGTCATGGCCGATGTGCGCGTTGATCCCGGCGAGTGCGAACTGCAGCGGCCGCACCCCGCGGTGCCCGCGCAGCTGCAGCAGCGGACGCCAGCAGGCGGGGGCCCGGCGCCGGGAGGACACCGCGCCGACCGCCGCCAGATAGCGGCCGGCGAAGCGGACGTCCAACTCGGCGGCGGCGTGCGGGTCGTCGAAGACCCCCGCGGACATCAGCCGCCGCATCTCCTCGGTGACGGAGAGATAGACCCGGTTGAACACCGCGACGCCGTCGTGCGGCGGGAGCGCGGCATCCAGCGCGCGCATCCGCGCCACCACTTCGTCCACGTCACCGGGGACCGTCCGCCGCACCGTCGTCATGTGCCCAGCGTCCCAGCCGGCGGGCACCGGGCACGGCCGCGCGCCGGTGCGTCCCTGAAACGGGTGATGCCGGACCGCCGGGTCACAGCGCGCCCGCGTCCCACGCGGTCCACACCGAGGGGTAGCGGGGGCCGAACCCCAGCTCGTCGCGGATGCGGGCGGTCGACACCACGCCCTCCCACGGGTCGTCCAGCGGCCGGCCCGCCATGCCGGCGGGCAGCTCCACCCCGTTGAGCTGGTGCAGCTCGACCGCGGACACCGGGGCGTCGTCGGCGATGTTGTAGACCCGCCCCGCCGCTCCCGGCGCGCGCAGCAGCCGCAGCAGCCCCTGGGCGACATCGGCGTGGTGCACCATCGTCAGCCGCCGGTGCCCGGCCCAGCCGCCCTCCCACCGCAGGGACTGCGCCAGATGCGGGTCACCCTCCCCGTAGACGAAGGCGAGCCGGCCGATCCGCACATCGAGACCGTGCTCGCGGTGCAGCGCCAGCAGACCGCGCTCCGCCTCGGACTTCGAGGCGGGGTAGGCACCCCACATCGGGGAGCCGGGCAGCGGCTCGTCGTCCTCCACCGCCGGACGGCCGCGCCCCGCGCCGTACACCAGGTTCGTGCTGACCTGGACGAAGCGGCCGGCGCCCGCCTCGACGGCGCCCCGGCCCAACTCCAGCGCGGCGTCACGGTTGACCGCCCAGGCCTCCTCGTCCGGCACGCCGCGGAAGGCCGCCGCGATGTTCAGCACCGTGTCCACCCCGGCCAGCGCCTTGCGCACCGCCTCCGGGTCCCGCAGCTTGCCGACCGCGACCTGCGCCCCGAGCGCGGCGGCGGGGGCGCCGCGCTCCTCGTCCCGTACCAGCACCCGGACGGCGTCGCCGGGCGCCGTCCGCGCCAGCAGCCGGGGGACGAACCGCCGTCCGACCTCGCCCGTCGCGCCCGTCACCAGAGTCAGCATGTCCCGCTCCTCGCATCTGCCGTGTCGGCCGTGCCAGCGGATCGTGCCCGCCGTGCCCCAGCGTGCGGCGGAACGCCGTGCGGCGGGAGAGACCCGTCGATCCGGGGATCAGCAGTCCCTGGATACCGTCCGGCCGCGGCCGCATGCTGGAGGGGTGGACAGAACCGAACTCGCCGACTTCCTGCGCCGCAGCCGCGCGCGCCTCAGCCCCGCGGACGTGGGCCTCACCGGGGGCGCCCGCCGCCGCACCCCGGGGCTGCGCCGCGAGGAGGTGGCGCAGCTGGCGGGGATGTCCGCCGACTACTACGCGCGCCTGGAGCAGGCCCGCGGCCCGCGGCCGTCCCGGCAGATGCTGGCCGCGCTGGCCCGCGCGCTGCGGCTGACGGAGGACGAGCGCGACCATCTGTTCCATCTGGCGGGGGAGGAGCCCTCGCCCGCCCACCGGCGGGGCGACCCGGCGTACGACCGCGAGGGCGCCGCCCATGTCAGGCCCGCGCTGCTGCTGATCCTGGACCGTCTGCACGACACCCCGGCGCAGGTGATGAGCGACTTCGGCGACGTACTGGCGCAGAACGCGCTGGCCGCCGCGCTGGTCGGCGATGTGTTCTCCGGCCCGCCGGGGCAGCGCAACATCGTCCGCCGGATGTTCACCGACCCTGCGGCGCGCGAGCTGTTCCCGGCCGAGGACCGGGACGGGCTCGCGCGCGGCCAGGTGGCGAATCTGCGGGCGGTGCTCGCGGCCCGGCCCGAGGACCCCCGGCCGGCCGCCCTGGTGGCGGAACTGCGCGCCTCCAGCGCTGAGTTCGCGCGGCTGTGGGAGGCCCACGAGGTGGCCGTCCGGCGCTCTTCGTCCAAGCGGTTCCAGCATCCCGTGGTGGGGTTGCTGGAGCTGGACTGCGAGCTCCTGCTGAGCACCGAGCACGACCAGCGGCTGATCGTCTACTCGGCGCGGCCGGGCACCGACTCCTACGAGCGGCTGCGGCTGCTGCGCGTGGTCGGGCTGCAGGACCTCACGCCGAGCGGCCTCGGCTGACCGCTACGGCGCTCCAGCTCAGCGGGACCTCACCGCGACCTCACCGCGACGTCAGCGGGACAGCCGCTTGCGGACCTTGCGCTTGACCATTCCGGCGAGGCCGCGCCAGTTGGTGACGATCAGTTCCGCCTGGCTCTCCGGGTCGCGGGAGAGCCAGACCAGCATCGGGCGGAGGCCGGAGACGAACCGCCGGCGGCCGCCCGCGCCCGCCGGGAGTCTCGTTCCGGGGAAGCGGACGGGGAAGTCCTCGGACCGCTCGCCGTAACTCAGCCGGAGCAGTATTTTCCAGGCTCCGGGCCGCCGGACCTCGGTGCCGAGATGCGCCACGTCGAAGACGGTCCTGAAGGTCAGCGCCGACTCGTCGCCGCCCGGATCCGTGGTGGGCACGACGACCTCGTGCCCGTCGCCCACCCGCTGGAGCACGAAGTGGTGTTCCAGTTTCCCGGGGCGGCTGGCGGCCCGCAGCCGGGTGCGCAGGGTGGCCGTGAACCGCCGGTTGTCGGGCAGCCAGGCCATCTCGGTGATGTCCGCCCAATCGGACTGCTCGAACCGGGCGAGGGCGATGAGTTCATCCAGCTGACCGCCGCGCAGCAATTGGCCGCGGGTCTGGTGGAGCGGGGAGAGCGGGGCGAGGACCTCCTCAGGGATGAAGTCCTCGAGGAGTTCGGAAGCCAGCCGCACATAGGCCTTCTGCTGATCCTCCGGCCAACGCGGGAAATTACGGCCGAACTTGCCGAGAATCTCCACCTGGCCCCAGCGCAGGAGCAGGCTGTTGCGCCGGGCGCCCGGTTCGGTCTTCTCGACCACCGTCTCCAGGACCTTGCGGATGCCCGCGTAGAAGACCTCGGGATCGGGCCCCTGCTGGGTGAGATGGGGGAATCCGTCCCGCATCATCAGGTAGTAGCAGTCGTAGTCCGCGACCACCGAGATCGCCCGGGCGGCGAAATAGGCGGGCACGATGAAGATCTGCTCCTCGGCCAGCCGGACACCCTCCGCGAAGCGCAGTCCGTGCTCGGCCACCAGCGAGCGGCGGAACAGCTTGTGCGCGGTCAGGCTCCAGACCGCCTTGGTGCTGTAGATGTCGCCCCGCTCGACGTTCTGCTTGAACGGTCCTGCGGCCGCGGTCCTGCCGACCCCGCGGATACGTCCGAGCACGACATCGGATTCGTCGCGGCGGGCCGCGCCGACCAGACGCTCGAGCGCCTCGGTGCCCAGATAGTCGTCCGGGTCGGCGAAGAAGAGGAACTCTCCGGTGGCGGCGTCGATGGCGCGGTTGCGCGGGCCGCCGGGAGCGCCCGAATTCTCCTGGTGCAGAACCCGGATCTCCGGATGCCGGGCGGCCCAGCTGTCGAGCAGCTCACCACTGCCGTCCGTCGATCCGTCATTGACGGCCACGACCTCGATACGGTCGATTCCGATCGTCTGGTTGACCACGGATTCCAGACATTCATCCAGAAAGTCGACGGCGTTGTAGACCGGAATGATGACGCTTACCCATTTCTCGGGCACGGTCGCGGTCGCCTCCTTGGTAATGGCCGCAGCAAAGAGAGGGGGAGTTCTGATCCGGTCGGCGATGTGGGGCACTCCGGCGCCGAGGAAGGGCAATCTAGCGTAAGCCCGGGGTGGAGGAACCTCCGCCCGGCGGTTGGTGCCCGCCCGGCGGACCTCCGCGGTAATTGATGTCATCCATGGCTTTTCTCCCCCTTCTGTTCTCATCCGTGAATCGTGTGCGGGGCGTTGTCAAGCGAGAAGGGCTGTCCTACGCTCACACGGTCGTCAGCGTGAACACCATTCATGTATGTGATTGGAGTCTTTGATGAGCGGAAGACGTTGGGGCCGGGGAGCGCTGCTCGCCACCGTGGCCGGGCTCGCCGCCCTGCTCGTGCCCATGGCATCGCCGGCGTCCGCGGCGCCCGCGCACGCGCCGGCGTACACCCGGGCCGCGCCGAAGGCACCGCGGACCGTCGTGCTGGACGGTGAGCAACTGCGGTGGACGAAGGCGCGCCTGGCGAAGGGCGACCCCGCGCTGCGGCGGGCCGTCGCCGACCTGCGGACGCAGGCCGACGGCTGGCTGGGGCAGGGGCCCTGGACCGTCACCGACAAGGACCGCACGCCGCCCGGTGGAGACAAGCACGACTACCTCAGCCAGGCCCCGTACTGGTGGGCGAGCCAGCCCAGGACGGCGGACAACCCGATGGGATGCCCGTACGTCCAGAAGGACGGGCAGCGGAATCCCGAAGTTGACGAACTCACCGACCACGACGAGCGCGGTGAGGTGTTCGCGTCCGCCTACACCCTCAGCCTCGCCTGGTACTACACCGGCGACCCGGCCTACTCGCGGCACGCGGCCGAGATCCTGCGCACCTGGTTCACCGATCCGGCCACCCGCATGAACCCGAACCTGGACCACGCGCAGATCATCCCGTGCAAGTACGACGGCCGGGCGATCGGCATCATCGACTTCTCCCAGGGCTTCACCAGCGTCCTCGACGCGACCGCGATCCTCGACACCGGAGCCCCCGGCTGGACCCAGGGCGACAGCGGCGGGATGCGCACCTGGTACGAGGGCTTCCGCGGCTGGCTCGGCGGCGCCTTCGGCAAGGAGGAGGCGGCGGCCGCCAACAACCACGGCACCTTCTTCGACATGCAGCTGGCCGCACTCCAGCTCGCCACCGGTCACGACAACCTGGCCCGGCAGACGGTGCTGAAGGCCGGGGCCGGGCGGATCGACCCGCAGATCGCCGCCGACGGCGGCCAGCCCGGCGAGATCTCCCGCACCCGCAGCTGGCACTACTCCACCTTCAACCTGGTGGCGTTCACCCGGCTCGCGGCGATCGGCCGGCACGTCGGCGTGAACCTGTGGTCCTACCGGGGTCCGGCCGGGCAGCGGCTCTCCGCCGCGGTCGACTACCTGCTGCCCGCCGCGACCGGCAAGGCGCCCTGGCCGCACCCGGAACTGGACTTCCGAGCCTACGCGGCGAGCGACATCGTCCATGCCGCCGCCGACGCCGGGGACCCGAAGGCCCGCGCGGCGGTGCCCTCGCTCCAGGCCCCGCCCGGCGGCGATCTGTGGGCGCTGCGCCCCGCGGCCGAGCAACTGGACTCGATCACCGGCTGAGCCCCCGCTCATCCGCCGGACGGGGCGGCGACGGCCCGTCCGGCGGCCGGGCGCAGCACCCCCGCGCCCACCACGAGTCCCACCGCGAGCAGCGTCACGAGGCCGAACGACGCCGTCAGGGAACTGGCGTTGGCGATGACCCCGATGGCGGCCGGGGCCACCAGCCCCGAGGTGTACGTCACGGTCGCGACACCGGCGATGGCCTGGCTGGGCACCGGGCCGGCGTGCCCGGCCGCGGCGAAGCAGAGCGGCACGACCACCGCGATGCCCACACCGAGCAGCGCGAAGCCGGTGATGGCCAGCGGCTGCGCGTCGGCCGCGACCACCAACAGCCCGCCCACGACGGCGAGCAGACCGCCGGCCCGCACCGTCCGCACCGGGCCGAGCCGCCGTACCACCGCGTCCCCGGCGAGCCGGGTCGCGGCCATGGTGCAGGCGAAGGCCGTGTAACTGGCCGCGGCGACACCGGCCGAGGCGCCGGTGACATCGCGGAGGTAGACCGCGCACCAGTCCATGCTCGCGCCCTCCGCGAAGACCGCGCAGAAGCCGATCGCCCCGATGATCAGGGCGGAGCGCGGCGGCAGGGCGAACCGCGGCGGCGCCTCCGCCTCCAGCTCCGGGTGGATGTCGGGTGCGCCGGCGCAGGCGACGTAGCCGAGCGGTACCAGCACCACGGCCATGACCGCCAGATGCAGCCGGGCGTCGACGCCGCCGTGTGCGGCGGCCACGCCGATCGCCGAGCCGGCCAGGGTGCCGGCGCTCCACATGCCGTGCAGCCCCGACATGATCGACTTTCCCTTGCGCTGTTCGACGTCGACGCCCAGCGCGTTCATCGCCACGTCGGCCATGCCGGACGTGGCGCCGTAGACGAAGAGCAGGCCGCAGAGCCAGACCAGCCCGGGGGCCGCGGCGGGCAGCGCCAGCGCCGCGCACCACAGGGCCAGCAGTCCGCGCAGCGCCGCCCGGGAGCCGAACCGGTGCATGATCCGTCCGGCCAGCGGCATCGCCAGCGACGCGCCGACGGCCGGGAAGACCAGCGCCAGGCCGAGCTGGCCGGCGCTGAGGTCCAGTTGGTCCTTGATCCAGGGAATCCGGGTGGCGAAGTTGCCGGTGACGGAGCCGTGCACGGCGAACACCGTCGCGATGGCTATGTGGGCCCGGCGGAGCCCCGGTTCGGCCTTCCGCGTCACTGCACTTGTCATGGCGCGTAAACTATCAGGTAGCCTGCCTGATAGAAATGGCTTTTCGGATGCCTGTTCCACGGCCCGTGTCTGGAAGGATCCCGGCATGACCGCCACCCGCGCGCACACCGGCCCCGTGCTCCCCGGCCCCACCGCCTCGCCGCGCACGGCCCGTGTCATCAACGACCGGCTGGCGCTGGGGCTGCTGCAGAGCGAGGGGCCGCTGACCGCCGCCCAGTTGAAGAACCTCACCGGGCTGTCCCGGCCCAGCGTCGCGGACCTGGTCGAGCGGCTCCAGGACGCCGGGCTGATCGAGGTCGTGGGCACGTCGGGGGACGACCGCCGCGGTCCCAACGCCCGGCTCTACGCGATCGTCGCCGACCGCGCGTACATCGCCGGAGTGGACATCCGCACCTACAGCATCGGCATCACCGTCGCCGATCTGCTCGGCCGCACCGTCGGCACCGCGGCCATGCCCGTCGGCCCGACCGACGACCCGCGGGAGGTGACACGGCGCGGCACCGCACTGCTGGAACGGACCGCCCGCGAGGCGGGCGCGGCAGCGCTGCACACCGTCGCCTTCGGGGCGCCCGGCCTCGTCGACCCCGCCACCGGCCAGCTCCGCGCCACCGGCGCGCTGCCCGCCTGGCACGGCGACCTGGTCACCGAGGTACGCGGCCGGCTCGGCATCCCGGTCCTGCTGGAGAACGAGTGCAACCTGGCCGCGATCGCGGAACAGCGCGTCGGCGCGGCCCTCGGCCAGCACACCTTCGTCCTGCTGTGGCTCGGCGCGGGAGTCGGGGCGGCCGTCGTCCTCGACGGACAGCTGCGGCGCGGCGCCTCGGGCGGTACCGGCGAGATCGGCTTCCTGCCGGTGCCCGGCACCTCGCGGCTGCCGTCCGTCACCGACTGCGAGGGCGGCTTCCACTCACTGGCCGGCTCCGCCGCGGTCTGCGCGCTCGCGCGCCGGCACGGCTTCCCCGACCCGGGCGACGGCGTCGAGACGGCCGAGGCCGCCGTCCGCTGGGCCCGCGGACCCGGGCCGGGGGAGCGGAACGCAGTGTTCCTGGACGAGCTCGCCGACCGGATCTCGATCGGCACCGCGGCGGTCTGCGCGGTGCTCGACCCCGGCTGCGTGGTGCTGGCCGGAGAGATCGGCCGGGCGGGCGGCGAGGCGCTGGCCGGGAGGGTCGCGGAGCGGCTCCCGCTGATGTCACCGCTGAGCACCGACGTACGGGCCGGCACGGTCACCGGCAGCGCGGTGCTGCGCGGCGCCGTGCTCTCCGCCATGGACGCCGCCCAGGAGGACCTGTTCGTCCCCGCACCCTGACCGCGCCCCCGGCCGCCCCCGTGGAACCCCTCCCGGACCGTATTCCCGCCCCTCTCGTGAGCCAGAGCACAGTCGCCTCTCTACCGGTGCTGTGATCGGACGTGGCAGACTGAGAGATGTATCAGTGACGTTTGCGCACTCCGGGGTCGGTGTAATTCCGAACCGGCGGTTACAGTCCGCGACCCGTCCGCAGCCAGCGGCCGGTTGACCAGGTGAAACTCCTGGACCGACGGTGAAAGTCCGGATGGGAGGCAGTGCGCGGCGGGCTATCACCGGTGCGCCGCTGCTGTCGGCTCGTCCTTCGGGCGAACCGTTTCCCGGCCTCGGCGTCTCCTGGTGCATCGTCCGCTTCCTGTCCTTCGTGACAGCCCCGGAGTCCGTGCCCTATGAGGCAGGAGGACCCGGTGGCCCCAGCAGTTCCGGCCCACATCGCGGCAATGCGCCGAGCCATCGAGCTCGCCGCCCGCGGGCTCGGCTCCACCAGCCCCAACCCCGTCGTCGGCTGCGTCGTCCTGGACGCCGCGGGCCGCACCGTCGGTGAGGGCTGGCACCAGCGGGCCGGCGGCCCGCACGCCGAGGTCCACGCGCTGCGCGCGGCGGGCGAGTCGGCCCGCGGCGGCACCGCGCTGGTCACCCTCGAACCCTGCGACCACACCGGCCGGACCGGCCCCTGCTCCCAGGCCCTCATCGAGGCCGGCATCGCCCGCGTCGTCTACGCGGTCGCCGACCCGAACCCCGACGCCACGGGCGGCGCCGCGACCCTGCGCGCCGCCGGGATCGACGTCGAGGGCGGACTGCTCGCCGCCGAGGCCGCCCGCGGCAACGAGGTGTGGCTGACCACCCTCGCCCGCCGCCGCCCGTTCGTGCTGTGGAAGTACGCGAGCACCCTCGACGGCCGGATCGCCGCCGCCGACGGCACCAGCCGCTGGATCACCTCCGCGGAGTCCCGCGCCGACGTCCACCGGCTGCGCGCCGAGGCGGACGCCGTCGTCGCCGGCTCCGGCACCCTGCGCGCCGACGACCCGCACCTCGCGGTGCGCGGCCGGGACGGCGCCACCCAGCCGCTGCGGGTCGTCGTCGACACCGCCGCCACCGTCAAACCCGGCGCCAGAGTGCTCGACGACGCCGCGCCCACCCTGATCGCGGTCGCCCAGGACACCGGAACCGCGCACCTGGACGGCCTCGCCGAGACCCTCCGGCTGCCCCGCGCGGCCGCCGGCCCCGGACTGGACATCCCCGCCCTGCTCACCGCCCTGTACGAGCGCGGGGTCCGCTCCGTGCTCCTGGAGGGCGGCCCCACCCTGGCCGGCGCCTTCGTGGCCGCGGGCGCCGTCGACAAGGTCGTCGGCTATCTCGCACCCGTCCTGCTCGGCGCCGGACCCGCCGCGCTGGCCGACGCCGGAATCACCACCATCACGCAGGCGTTGCGGCTCGATGTGACCGAGACGGTACGCATCGGTCCCGACCTCCGCATCACCGCTTATCCCCACGCCGAGGAGAACTGAGTGTTCACCGGAATCGTCGAAGAACTGGGCGAGATCACCGCAGTCGAGGAGCTGGCTGATGCCTCCCGCTTCCGGGTGCGCGGCCCTGTCGTCACCGAAGGCGCCAAGCACGGCGACTCGATCGCCGTCAACGGCGTCTGTCTCACCGTCGTGGACTTCGGGGACGGCGAGTTCACCGCCGACGTGATGGCCGAGACCCTCAGCCGCTCCAGCCTCGGCGCGCTCGCCGCCGGCTCCCGCGTCAACCTGGAGCGCCCGATGGCGCTCGGCGGCCGGCTCGGCGGCCACCTCGTCCAGGGCCATGTGGACGGCACCGGCACCATCGTCGAGCGCAAGCCGGCCGAGCACTGGGAGATCGTCAAGGTCTCGCTGCCCGCCGAGCTGACCCGCTACGTCGTCGAGAAGGGCTCGATCACGGTCGACGGCATCAGCCTCACCGTGGTCGACGCGGGCCCCGACTACTTCACCATCAGCCTCATCCCGACCACCCTCGCGCTCACCACGCTCGGCTTCAAGCAGCCCGGCGACCCGGTCAACCTCGAGGTGGACGTACTCGCCAAGTACGTCGAGCGGCTGCTCGGCGCGAACCGGACGGAGGCCACGCCATGAGTGCGCTGGACTGGCTCAACGGCGAGGCGTTCACCGCGTTCGACCAGCACATCCTCTGGTCGGACATGGCGGGGAACCTGCTCGGCCTGGGCGCCCTGGCGCTCGGCTGGCGGCGTTCCCTGCTGACCTGGCCGGTACAGCTGCTCTCCGGCCTCGTGCTGGTCGCCGCGTACGCCTCCGCGCACCTCAGCGGCGGTATCGGCAAGCAGATCGTGGTCGTCACCGTCGCGGTGTGGGGCTGGACGCAGTGGCGGCGCGGCCGGGGCGAGAGCGGCCGGCCGGCCGTCCGGTTCGCCACCTGGACCGAGCGGGCCTGGCTGGTGGCCGGCACCGCCGCCGGCACCGTCGCCCTGGCGCTGCTCTTCACCGCCTACCCGAAGCTGTCCTGGGACCCGTGGCCCGACGCGTACATCTTCGTCGGCACGCTGACCGCCATGGTCGCCCAGGCCCGCGGCTGGGTGGAGTTCTGGTTCGCGTGGCTCGCCGTCGACGTGGTCGGCGTCCCCCTCGCCTTCAACAACGGGCTGGCCTTCTCGGGCCTGGTCTATGTCATCTACTTCGTCCTGGTCGTCCTCGGTCTGCGCGCCTGGTGGCTGCAGACCCGGACGGACAGGGCGCCGAGCGGGACCGTCCCGGATGGAGCCACAGCATGACCGCGCTGCAGAGTTGGTACGCCGACCACGACGGTGATCTCGCGCTCGACCCGGTCGAACGGGCCATCGCCGACATCGCCGCCGGCCGTCCCGTCGTCGTCGTCGACGACGAGGACCGTGAGAACGAGGGCGATCTCATCATCGCCGCCGAGAAGGCCACCCCTGAGCTGGTCGCCTTCATGATGAGCGAGTGCCGCGGGCTGATCTGCGTGCCGATGGAGGTCCCGGAGCTCGACCGGCTGGAACTGCCGCAGATGGTCGAGGCCAACACCGAGTCGATGAAGACCGCGTTCACCGTCTCGGTCGACGCGAGCGCCGCGCACGGCGTGACCACCGGCATCTCCGCCGCCGACCGGGCCACCACCATCCGGATGCTCGCCGACCCCACCTCCGTCGCGGGCGACTTCGTACGCCCCGGCCATGTCTTCCCGCTGCGCGCCCGTGCGGGCGGCGTCCTGGTCCGCAACGGCCACACCGAGGCCGGTGTCGACCTGGCGCGGCTGGCGGGACTGCGGCCGGCCGCGGCCATCGTGGAGATCGCCCGTGAGGACGGCACCATGGCCCGGCTCCCCGAGCTGGTGCCGTTCGCCCGCAAGCACGGCCTGTCGATCATCTCCATAGAGGATCTGATCGCCTACCGCCGGGCGTCCGAGCCCACCGTGCGCCGCGAGGCCGCGACCCGGCTGCCCACCGCCTTCGGCGACTTCCGGGCGTACGGCTACCGCAGCACCACCGACGGCATCGAGCACATCGCGCTCATCGCCGGCGACCTCGACGCGGACGGCGCCCTCGCCGACGGCGACGACGTCGTGGTGCGGGTGCACTCCGAATGCCTCACCGGCGACGTCTTCGGCTCGCAGCGCTGCGACTGCGGACCGCAGCTCCAGGCATCGCTCGAAAGGGTGGCTTCCGAAGGCCGCGGTGTCGTCGTCTATCTGCGGGGCCACGAGGGCCGCGGCATCGGCCTGCTGTCGAAGCTGCGCGCGTACGAGCTCCAGGAGCGCGGCCGCGACACTCTGGACGCCAACCTGGAACTGGGCCTGCCCGCCGACGCCCGCGACTACGGCGCCGCCGCGCAGATGCTCGCCGACCTCGGGGTGCGGTCGGTGCGGCTGCTGACGAACAACCCGGAGAAGGTCGACGCGCTCACCCGCCACGGCCTGAAGGTCCTCGCCCGCGAGCCGATGGCCGTCGTGGCGGGGGAGCACAATCTGCGGTACCTGCGCACCAAGCGGGACCGGATGGGCCACGACCTGCCGTGGCTCGACCCGGTCGTGACCAGCCCCTGCGGCAACCAGTAGCCGTCGGAACACCAGCAGCACGACCCCGTACGACCCGCACCACCCCGTACGACCCGTACGACGAGCACCGGAACTGAGGAGAGACGTGAGCGGTAAGGGCGCCCCCGAGCTGACCGTGAAGAACTGCGGTGACCTGCGCGTGGCAGTGATCGCGGCCCAGTGGCACGTCCAGGTCATGGACGGCCTGGTCGAGGGCGCGCTGCGCGCCCTGGCCGAGCTGGGCATCGACGAGCCGACCGTCCTGCGGGTGCCCGGCAGCTTCGAGCTGCCGGTCGTCGCCAAGGTGCTGGCGGGCCGCGGCTACGACGCGATCGTCGCCCTCGGCGTGATCATCCGCGGTGGCACCCCGCACTTCGAGTACGTCAGCCACGGTGTCACCGCCGGCCTCACCCAGGTCAGCGTGGACACCGGGGTGCCCGTCGGCTTCGGCGTGCTGACCTGCGACACCGAGGAGCAGGCGCTGGACCGGGCCGGCCTCCCCGGGTCGAACGAGGACAAGGGCCACGAAGCGGTCACCGCCGCGGTGGCCACCGCGACCATCCTGCGTTCAGTATCCGAACCCTGGCGCTGAGCGTCCGGCACTTCCGCGTAGGGTGTGAGCCACCATGGCCAAGAAGACATTCGAGGAGCTCTTCACCGAGCTCCAGCACAAGGCCGCCACCGGCGACCCCAGTACCTCCCGCACCGCCGACCTGGTGGGCAGCGGTGTGCATGCGATCGGCAAGAAGGTGGTCGAAGAGGCCGCCGAGGTGTGGATGGCCGCCGAGTACGAGGGCGCCGACCGCACCGCCGAGGAGATCTCCCAGCTGCTCTACCACCTGCAGGTGATGATGGTCGCCCGGGGCATCTCCCTGGACGACGTCTACGCTCATCTCTGAGCCGGCACCAGCACCGCACCGCCGCTCGCGTCCCGAACACCCCGAACCGCAAAGGAAGCTGTCCTCATGCTGCGCATCGCCGTTCCCAACAAGGGTTCACTCTCCGGGCCTGCGTCGGCGATGCTCCATGAGGCCGGCTACCGGCAGCGCAAGGAGTCCAAGGAGCTCGTCCTCGTCGACAGCGACAACGAGGTGGAGTTCTTCTACCTGCGGCCGCGCGACATCGCGATCTACGTCAGCTCCGGCCGGCTCGACATCGGCATCACCGGCCGTGACCTGCTGCTGGACTCGGGCGCGGACGCCGAGGAGATCCTCCAGCTCGGCTTCGCCCGCTCCACGTTCCGCTACGCCGCGGAGCCGGGTACGGCGGAGTCGGTCAAGGACCTCGGGGGCATGACGGTCGCCACCTCCTACGAGGGCGTCGTCGAGAAGCACCTCGCCGACAACGGCATCGCCGCCTCCGTCGTGCACCTGGACGGCGCCGTCGAGACCGCCATCCAGCTGGGCGTCGCCCAGGTCATCGCGGACGTCGTCGAGACCGGTACCTCGCTGCGCAACGCGGGGCTGGCGGTCTTCGGCGAGCCGATCATGGAGTCCGAGGCGGTCGTCATCCGGCGTACCGGCGTGGACGGCGAGGAGCCCAAGGTCGCGCAGTTCCTGCGCCGGCTGCAGGGCGTCCTGGTCGCCCGCCGCTACGTGATGATGGACTACGACATCCGCGTGGAGCAGGTCGAGCGGGCGGTGGCCCTCACCCCGGGCCTGGAGTCGCCGACCGTCTCGCCGCTGCACCACGAGGGCTGGGTCGCCGTCCGCGCCATGGTCCCCAGCCGCGACGCCCAGCGGATCATGGACGAGCTGTACGAGCTCGGCGCCCGGGCGATCCTCACCACCGGCATCCACGCCGCCCGCCTGTGATGTCCGGCAAACCCGGCCCGTCCGCCGCGGCGGTCCCGCCCGAGCTGCCCGTCACCTTCCGTCCGGTCCGCACCCGCGTGGTGCTGCTGACGGTCGGGGCGGGCCTGCTCGTCGTGCTCACCGTCGTCGCCCTGATGATGCCCAGCGGCGGGGCGCAGCCCTGGGGCCCGGGGGACCGGGCCACCATGATCATCACCGGCCTGCTGATCTTCGCCCTGCTGGCGGTGCTCAGCCGGCCCAAGGTGGTCGCCGACGACGACGGGATCACCGTGGTGAACCTGGTCGCCAGCCGCCGGCTGGAATGGGCCGAGGTCGTCAAGGTCAATCTGCGGACCGGCGACCCGTGGGTCTATCTCGACCTCACCGACGGCACCAGCCTGGCCGCGATGGGCATCCAGCCCGGTGGCGGCCGGGACCAGGCGGTCCGCGCCGCCCGCCAGTTGCGGGCGCTGGCCGAAGCGCGCGGCACAGGGCAGCCCGGCACCAGGTAGGGCTGCCGACCGAGCCCCGCTCTTGATTACTCTGGAGTCGGGCAGTGCTTCCGCAGACTGCCCGCGGGGCCCCACCGACCCAAGGAGTGACACCCAAACGACGATGTCCAAATCGTCTGGTAGTACCTGCGCCGCCCCTCCCTCCAGCGGAGTTCCCGTAACTTCCGGAGCGGCGGCATGAGCACCTCGTTGTTGCTGCTGTGTGCGGCATTCGTCCTGATCCTCGCCAACGGCTTCTTCGTCGCCGCCGAATTCGGTCTCGTGACCGTCGACCGGCCGGCCGCGGAACGCGCCGCCGCCGAGGGCGACCGCCGGGCCCGGAGCGTGGTGGCCGCGCTGCGGAAGCTGTCGTTCCAGCTCTCCGGCACCCAGCTCGGCATCACCATCACCTCGCTGGTGGTCGGCATGCTCGCCGAACCGGCGCTGGCCCAGCTGCTCACCGGCCCGCTCACCTCGGCCGGACTGCCCGAGCGCGCCGCCCCCGGGGTCGGCGTCGTCATCGGCATGATGCTCGCCTCGGCCGTCCAGATGGTCGTCGGCGAGCTCGTCCCCAAGAACTGGGCGGTCTCCCGCCCGCTGCAGGTGGCTCGGTTCGTGGCCGGCCCGCAGCGGGTGTTCTCCACCGCCTTCCGGCCGGTCATCGAAGTGCTCAACCGGATCGCCAACCGGCTGGTGCGGATGCTCGGCGTCGAGCCCGCCGACGAGCTGGCCTCGGCCCGCACCCCCAGCGAACTGGTCTCCCTCGCCCGGCACTCGGCGCAGGCCGGCACCCTGGAGCAGGACACCGCCGACCTGTTCGTCCGTACCCTGTCGCTCGGCGACCTGACGGCCGCCAACGTGATGACGCCACGGGTACGGGTCAGCGCGCTGGAGGACACCGCCACCGCCGCGGACGTCCTCAACCTCACCCGGGCCACCGGCCTGTCCCGCTTCCCGGTCTACCGGGAGCGGCTGGACGACATCATCGGGATGGTCCACCTCAAGAACGCCCTCGCCGTCGCCGCCCCGCTGCGCGACCGCACCCCGGTGGGCCGGATCTCGGTCTCGCCGCTGCTGGTCCCGGAGACGCTGGCGGGACGGCAGCTGCTGCAACTGCTGCGCAGCCAGCAGCCGATCGCCGTCGTCGTCGACGAGTACGGCGGCACGGCCGGTGTCGTGACCCTGGAGGACATCATCGAGGAACTCGTCGGCGAGGTGCGCGACGAGCACGACGCCGTGGACCTGCCGGAACTGGCGCAGGCCGCGGCCGAGGACGGCCTGCCGGCCTGGGACGCCGACGGCGGCTGCCGGGTGGACACGCTCGCCCGGATCGGGCTGCAGGCCCCGGAGGGCCCGTACGAGACGGTCGCCGGGCTCGTCGCCGACCTGCTGGCGCGGATCCCCGAACCCGGTGACACCGCGGTGCTGCCCGACTGGGAGCTGCGGGTCCGGGAGGTCTCCCACCACCGGGCGGAACGGGTGCGCATCGTGCGCACCGGCACTGGTGCCGGCACCCAGGACGACCAGGGGGCCGCCCGATGAGCGTCCTCCAGCTGCTCTTCGCCGTCCTGCTGGTGCTCGCCAACGGCTTCTTCGTCGGCGCGGAGTTCGCCCTGGTCTCGGTACGCCGCAGCCAGATCGAACCGCTCGCCGCGGAACACCGGCGGGCCCGTACCGTCCTGCACGGGCTGGAGAACCTGCCGCGCATGATGGCGGCGGCCCAGTTCGGCATCACCGTCTGCTCGCTCACCCTGGGCGCGGTGGCCGAGCCGACCATCTCCCATCTGCTGGAACCGCTCTTCGAGGCCGCGCAGATGCCCGAGGGGCTGGCGCACGCGGTCGGGTATGTCATGGCGCTCGCGGTGGTGGTCTCGCTGCACCTGGTGATCGGCGAGATGGTGCCGAAGAACCTGGCGATGGCCGCCCCGGAGAAGACCGCGCTGTGGCTCAGCCCCGGACTCGTGGCCTTCGCCCGGGTGTTTCGGCCGGTGATCACCGTACTGGGCAGCTGCGCGCGGCTGATCCTGAAGCTGTTCCGGGTCGAGCCCAAGGACGAGGTCGACTCCGTCTTCACCAGCGAGGAGCTGACGGTGCTCGTCGAGGACGCCCGGCGGGCCGGGCTGCTCGACCACGACGAGCAGGAACGCCTGGAGGACGCCCTGGAGCTGGGCACCCGCCCGGTCATCGAGGTGCTGCTGCGCCCCGCCGAGCTGATCACGGTGGATCCGTCGGTGACCCCGCGCCAGGTCGAGGAACTCACGGTGCACACCGGGTACTCACGGTTCCCGGTGGCCGGCCCCGACGGCGCCTATCTCGGCTATCTGCACGTCAAGGACGTCCTGGACGTCGAGGACGGCAGCCACCCGGTGCCGCAGCGGCTCTGGCGCCCGATGGCGACGCTCCGCGCCGACCTGCCGCTGGACGACGCGCTCACCCAGATGCGGCGCGCGGCGTCGCACCTCGCGGCGGTCGCGGACGCCGAGGGCCGCCCGATCGGACTGGTCGCGCTGGAGGACGTCCTGGAGATGCTGGTCGGCGAGGTCCGCGACCCGGCGCACCGCGAGCTGCCGACGATCGCCGGACGGATCTGACGCCTGTCGCCTGCCGCCGTGGCGGACCGGTCTACTCGGCCGGTTCGCCCGGCGGCACCCCCGGGCCGCGTCCCGACAGCACCTCGCCGTAGGCCTGCATGAGGTCGGGGAGCCGCAGCGTCGACAGATCGTCGCGGTTGGGCGAGCCGGGGTAGTCCGACAGCCGCAGATCGCGGTAGGCACAGCTCTTCTCGTACAGGGTGCGCAGCAGCCGGCCGTTGCCCAGTTCGTCTATCCAGCCCTGGTCGACGACATGGGCGCTGATGGCCCGCAGTTCCTCCAGCGCCTCCTCGTCCCAGTGGTCGCCGTTGTCCGCGGCGAGGACCTCGCCGATCCTGGTCAGCTCCAGCGGCCGGTAGCTGGGGAAGTCGACCCGGGTGGTGAAGCGGGAGCTGAGCCCGGGGTTCACCGCCAGCAGCCGGTCCATGCCCTCCGGGTAGCCGGCGAGGATCACCACCAGGCGGTCGCGGTTGTCCTCGGCGCGCTTGAGGAGCACCTGGAGCGCCTCGTCGCCGTAGGCGTCGCCCTTGGAATAGCCGGAGTTGGACAGGGCGTACGCCTCGTCCACGAAGAGCACCCCGCCGAGCGCGGAATCGATCAGCTCGTTGGCCTTGACCGCGGTCTGCCCCAGGAACTCGCCCACCAGGTCGGACCGCTGGGCCTCGACGAGATGATCGCCGCCGAGCAGCCCGAGCGCGTAGAAGACCCGGCCGAGTATCCGGGCCACGGTGGTCTTCCCGGTGCCGGACGGGCCGGAGAAGACGAAGTGACGCTTGGGGGCTGCACGGGCAGCCCCTGGCCGGCCCGCAGCCGGGCCATCCGCAGCTGCGCCGACAGCGCCCGCACCTGCCGCTTCACCGGCTCCAGGCCGACCATGCGGTCCAGTTCGGCGAGCGCCTGGCCGAGCAGCATCGGGTCCGGCGCCGTCATCGACAGCGGCGGCGCCATGGACGCCACCCCGGCCTTCTCCCGTACATCGTCGTCCGGCGGGCCGAGCGTCAGCGCGGGCTCCTCCAGTTCGGTGCCGGGGCCGCGGCCGTCCATCGGCTCACCGGTCAACAGGGCGGAGTCCGGGCCGTCCAGCACATCGGGGGAGGCCTGGCCGAGGCCGGACAGCGAGACGGCCGCCAGACCGGCACCCGCGCCCTCGTCGAGCCCGTCGGACTCGTTGATCGCCGCCAGCCGGGCGGCGGTGTCCATGAACGCCGGGTCCACCCGGTGCACGGCCCGGTACAGCGGCTGCGCCGCGGCGGTGCGGCCGGTGCCCTCGTAGGCGCGGGCCAGCCAGTAGCGCAGCTCCTTGCGCTGCGGCTGCTCGCTGCGGCAGCGCATCAGCGCGGCGGCCAGCAGCGGTTCGGCCTGCCCGCACAGCTCCAGCCGGACGCGGGCCATCCCGCCGAACAGACCCGCCTCGATGCCGAGCACCGGATCGCCCAGCAGCGGCTCGGTGTTGCGGACCAGCTGCTCCCAGTCCTTGACCAGATAGGCCCGGCAGGCGTGCAGGAAGCGGACCTGCCGGTCGGTGTCGACGGGCGGGCACTCGGCCAGCGCCCGGTCCAGCTCGGCGACATGCCGGCCGTCCAGCCAGTGCGAGGCGTGCGCGAGCAGCAGATCGCGGTCCGACTCCAGCACCGGCTGCACCCACCAGCCGAGCCAGTACCAGGAGTTGATCGACCGGCGGTGCGCCCGGCGCTCCTCGCCGAAGCGGTCCCGGTGGCGGTACATCTGGAGCAGCGCCGTCGAGGTGTCCGCGCGCAGCGCGTGCAGGCCAAGCCAGGCGTCCGCCATGCCCGGATCGAGCCGCACGGCGGCCCGGAACTCCTCCTCGGCCTGCGCGTACGCCCCGACGGTGTAGGCGTCCACGGCGCGCAGCCAGGCGAGGCCGGCGGGGGCGCCCGAGCGCTCTGTCCCGAAGTCCATCAGGTCCCCACCAACCGTTCCCCCGCGGCTTGCTGCGTACCCCGTCCCAACCCTGAGGACCGGGAAGGGAGTTGGCGCAGGGGAGTGTTGCCCCCGCCTGCCACCGCACCCCGTTCGCATCGTACCTGCGATGACGGCGGTGCCGTAGAGCGGCGCAGCGGTCCCCTCGGGCCCGCGCCGTTCGACGCACGGACTCCGGGTGGTGACAGTGGGTGAGGGAAAAAGGGCCGACGGGCCCGCTGGACCGGGCCGGGACGCAGCGAAGCCCCCGGTCACGGGGGAACAACCGGGGGCTTCGGATCATGGGAGCGGCCCGCACTGACCGCTTATTGAGAACGTAATTCCTGTACACCCCCCGGTCAAGCCGCTCCGGAGGGCTCCGTCGAGGCCATCGGGAAGTGGCAGCGCACCGGCGGTAATCGGTCACCGTCCGTGAGGGATCATGGTGTTCGGGAGCGCCTCCCGGGCCCCGGAAGCATCGTGTATCCCTCTGGTCTCAGCAGTACCAGATGGTCCGCGAAGGGCTGTGAGGGATCGGACACGAAGTGCGCGTCCTGCGCCCGCATCCAGGAGGACCAGAACGCGCCCATCTCCGGGCCGTCCCGCAGCTGTCCGCGGTCCCTCGCCGTCTCACGGGAGACCTCGAGCCACAGCAGGTGCGACAGCAGCGGTCGGAGGGCGGCCCGTCCGCTCCCGACGCCCTCCAGGAGGACGACGGGTGCCGGGGGTACCTCACGGACGCCGTCGAAGCGCCGCCGCGTCCAGTCGTAGACCCCGTGCCGGGCGGTCCGGCCGGCCGCCAGCGGCTCCAGGACCTGCTCCCGCAACCGCCCGGTCCACGCGAACAGTTCGTCATGGGTGGCCAGATCGTCCAGATGGACGACGGGCGCTCCGCCGAGCGCGCCGGCGAGCCGGGCGGCGTACGTGGTCTTGCCGGAGCCGGCGTGCCCGTCCACGGCGACGATCCGGACCGGGCCGCACGACGGCGGCAGCTCCCGCAGATGCGCGGCGAACTCCGCCAGCGGGTCGCTCGGGGCGGGGGCGGCTTGATCGTTCATCGGGCCCAGCGTAGCGAGCCCCGGGCACGGCGCGGCCGGGGCCGCGACGCGTCCTGCCGGCCGCCCTCCGCCGGACGCCAGGGGCGTCTACCGTGTGACGCGTGACCGACTCCTCAGCTTCCGCCGCCGACTCCGCCGGGCTGTATCCGGCCGAGCGCCTCGAACTCGCCCGCAAGGCCGCCGCCGGCGCGGGTCTGGACGCCCTGCTCATCTCGCCGGGCGCCGATCTGCGCTATCTCACCGGCTATCAGGCGCTGCCGCTGGAGCGGCTCACCTGCCTGGTGGTGCCCACCGAGGGCGACGCGTTCCTCGTCGTCCCCGCCCTGGAGCGGCCGGCCGCGCTGGCCTCGCCCGTCGGCGGCCTCGGCATCGACATCACCGGCTTCGCCGAGACCGACAACGCCTACGAGCTGATTGCCGGCCGGCTGCCGGCCGGCGTCCGCCGGGTCGCCGTCGACAACCACATGTGGGCCGAGAAGCTGCTCGCCTTCACCGCCGCGCTGCCGCGGGCCGAGGCGGTGCTGGCCGGCGAGGTGCTGCAGGAGCTGCGGATGCGCAAGAGCCCGGCCGAGGTGGCGGCGCTGCGGCGGGCCGGGGCCGCGATCGACCGGGTGCACCGCAGGATGGGCGAGTGGCTGCGGCCCGGCCGCACCGAACGCGAGATCGCCCGCGACATCGCGGACGCGATCCTCGCGACGGACCATGTCACCGTCGACTTCGTCATCGTCGCCTCGGGACCCAACGGCGCGAGCCCGCACCACGAGGTCTCCGACCGGGTCGTCAGGACCGGCGATCCCGTCGTGGTCGACATCGGCGGCACCACCGAGGACGGCTACTGCTCCGACTCGACACGCACCTACGCCGTCGGCAAGCCGCACCCCGACTTCCGGGAGCTGTACGACGTGCTGCAGCGCGCCCAGCACGCGCAGGTCGAGGCGGTGCGCCCGGGGATCACCGCCGAGGCACTGGACGCGGTCGGCCGCGACATCATCGCCGGCGCCGGGTACGGCGAGCACTTCATCCACCGCACGGGGCACGGCATCGGCCTGGAGACGCACGAGGAGCCGTACATCGTGGCGGGCAGCGAGCGCCCGCTGGAGCCGGGCATGGCCTTCTCCATCGAACCCGGCATCTACCTCCCCGGCCGGTTCGGCGCCCGTATCGAGGACATCGCGGTCTGCACCGAGAACTCCGGCGAGCGGCTGAACCTGACGGGCCGTGACCTCGTGGTCCTGCCGGGATAGCGCCAGTGGTCTGATCCAATGTTGGTCGGTGGCACGCGCCGGAAACCCTGGCAGAAAGGCCGGAGGAGCCGCGATAGTAAGGCGCATCCGCCGCGTGCCCGCCGACACGGCAGGACCGACTCCGTCGTTCACAGCGAGGGGAACACCGCCATGACCAGACCCGCTCCGCGGCGCACCGTCCTGGCCGCCGCGCTCGCCGCGGTGGCCGCCACCGCGGCCGCTCCCGCGACCCGGGCGGCCGCCGCCCCGCGAGCCGCCGGGAGACCGGGAGACGCGGTGGCCGCGGACCGGGGCGCCCCCGCCCACGGCACCCCGGCCGACAGCGCGCCGGTGGACTACACCGGCTGGACCTCGTACACCGACTGGCGGTGCGGCGAACGCGGCGGCACCCGCCCGGTGCCCGGGGTACGGCCCGGCCTGGTCATCGACCGGCCCAGCGGTTCGCTGGACTACACCGACCCGCACACCGGCACCACCTCCACCTGGGACTCCGCCACCTGGACCTCCCCGGTGCACACCCTGCGGCACCCCGCGAGCGAACTGATCTCCTCGTGGAACGCCCGTACCCCGGCCGGCACCTGGCTGCAGGTCGAGCTGCTCGGCACCTACACCGACGGCACCGCCACCCCCGCCTACGTCATGGGCCGCTGGGCCTCCGGCGACGGTGACATCAAGCGCACCTCGGTCGACGACCAGACCGACGGCAGGAGCAGCATCTGGACCGACACCTTCTCCATCGACGACGCGGCGGCCGGACCGCTGCTCGCCTCGTACCGGCTGCGGGTGACCCTCTACCGCAAGCCCGGCAGCCGGCTCACCCCGACGCTCTGGCGGCTGGGCGCGATGGCCTCCACCATCCCCGACCGCTTCACCGTCCCGGCCTCGGTCCCCGGCGCGGGCGCCGGGATCGAACTCCCGGTGCCGCGCTACTCGCAGAACATCCACAAGGGCCAGTACCCGGAGTACGACAACGGCGGCGAGGCCTGGTGCAGCCCGACCTCGTCGGAGATGGTCATCGAGTACTGGGGCCGCAAGCCCTCGGCGGCCGACCTCGCGTGGGTGAACCCGGCCTTCGCCGATCCGCAGGTCGACCACGCGGCCCGCTTCACGTACGACAACCAGTACCAGGGCTGCGGCAACTGGCCGTTCAACGCCGCCTATGCCGCCACCTACCCTGACCTGCAGGGCGTCATCACCCGTCTGCACTCGCTGAACGACGTCGAACGGCTGATCCGCGCCGGCATCCCGGTGATAACGTCCCAGTCCTTCCTCGCCACCGAGCTGGACGGCGCCGGCTACGGCACCTCCGGCCACCTGATGTGCATCGCCGGCTTCACCGCGGAGGGCGACGTGGTGGCCAACGACCCGGCCAGCGCCGGCGACGACGTGGTGCGCAACGTCTACCGGCGGGCGCAGTTCGAGACGATCTGGCTGCGGACCAAGCGCTACAACGCCTCGGGCAACGTCAGCAGCGGGACCGGCGGCGTCTGCTACCTCTACTGGCCGGCCCACCCGAGCCCCGGACAGCGCCGCGCGCTGGCCGCCGTCGGCATCCGCTGATCACGGACGGGTCTCCTCCGGCAGCGCCGGCGGGGGACCCGTCCCGCCGGGTCCCCTCCGATGCGGCCGGCCGCGGTGACTACCTCTCGTGCTCCGATCCGAACGGCACGGGCCCGTTCCCGGTCACTTCGGCACGTCCCGTCTCCGGAAATACCTTGGTGATGACGCACTCTCCCTGCCGCCCGTTGGGCAGCCGCAGGTCCAGCGTCTTGCCGCGCACCGCCCACGGGCTCGGGCCCGCGCCGGTGTGGAGGCTGCCGTGCCAGGCCGAAAGGCGGCCCTTTTCCTGAATCGCGTACAGATCGGCCTCGACCGCGGTTCCGGTCCCGTCGGCGATCACTGTTGCCCAGCCCCGATAGGTGTTTCCCATGGGGCCAGGATCCGCCGCCGGACCCACAATTGCGACCCGACCTAGACGGGGGGAAGGCCGAAGGCGTCGGCCAGGGCGTCCAGGGAGGCCAGGAGCAGCGTCGACGGGCTGTGGCCCATGCCGCTGAACTGGGACGATACTTCGAGACTGACCGATCCGTGCAGCTGGGACCAGGTGAGCACGGCGCCGGCGAGAGCCGTGCCCCTGCCGGCCGCCGAAGCCGCCGAAGCCGCCGACTCCGGCGGGTCCCAGGGCCCGGTGTGCTCCGCGAACCATCCGGCCACCGCGGGATCCCGCTCGGCCCAGGCCTCCATCTGGCCCACCAGCATCTCCATGGCCGGTTTCGGCCGTCCCTGGACGAAGACCTTCATGAAGGGGCCGAGCGCTGCGCGGGCGCGCAGCAGGGTGTCGGGCGGGGCGGTGTAGCCGGGCACCGGGGTAGCCGCGATCAGCAGGTAGCGGTGCGGGTCGGCGACGGCCCAGGCCCGGAACGACCCGGCCAGCGCATGCAGCCGGGCGCGCGGTGACGTGGCCTCGGAGCCGGCCGCGACGGCCTGCTCGATGGCTGTCGCCAGATCGTCGTAGGCGTCACGGATCAGGGCGCTGAGCAGATCGTCGCGGCTCGCGAAGTAGCGGTAGAGGGCCGGCCCCGACATGCCCAGTTCCTTGGCGATGCGGGTGAGCGCGACCCCGTCGGTACCCCCGTCGGCCAGCTGCCGCAGGGCGATCACCTTGATCTCGTTGCGCGTCTGCTCCCGGAACCGGGCCCGTGGGCCCTCGGCTGCCGCCATCACGAAGTGTTTCCTCTCCTGGGGTTGCGTGACCCATCTTAGCAACTGTTATAGTGTGTAACTAAAGCGATTGACCATAACAACCGGAAGAAGTGAAGGACATCATGGACATCGATCACGCGGCCCCGGCCATCGCCGACCTCACCGTCACCATCGACGCCCCGCTGGAGACGATCTGGCGGCTGCACACCGACATCGGCTCCTGGCCGCGCTGGAACCCCGGCATCACCAGCGCCCGCCTGACCACCGAACTGGAGGTGGGAGGGGTCTTCGAGTGGCAGACCGCCGGCCTCACGATCACCTCCACCATCGGCGAGCTCACCCCGATGGGCCGCATCGCCTGGGGCGGCCCGGCCCACGGCATCATCGGCATCCACGTCTGGACGTTCGAGCCGGGCGCCGGCGGCGTCGTGGTGCGGACCCGGGAGTCCTGGGACGGCGAACCCGTCCGGGCCGATCCCGACGGGATGCGGGCCGGGCTCACGGCCTCGCTCGTCGACTGGCTCGACGCCCTGAAGTCGGCGGCCGAAGGCGGAACGCCCGCCTGAACCCGGCGGTCGAAGCCGGAACGCCCGCCTGAACCCAAGCGGCGTGGCGGGCCGGTGGCCTCCCCCGGGCGGCCCGCCACCGGCCCGGGCCGCTCTGCGATCATGTCCCCGACGGACCCTGGGACCGGACGGGCCAGGACCGTACGGAACGGGCGGAGGGCCCCCGCATGGTGGAGACAGGCGCGGACGACGCACGGGTGACCGCGTTCTGGCGCGGGCTGGGGCTGCCGGGGCTGATCGATGTGCACACGCACTTCATGCCGGAACGCGTACTGGACAAGGTGTGGGCGTACTTCGACGCCGCCGGGCCGCTCGTCGGCCGCCGCTGGCCCATCACCTACCGCCACCAGGAGGACGAACGGCTCGCGGTGCTGCGCGGGTTCGGCGTCCGGGCGTTCACATCGATGGTCTACCCGCACAAGCCGGGAATGGCCGGCTGGCTGAACAGCTGGGCGGCGGACTTCGCCGCCCGGACGCCGGACTGTCTGAGCACCGCCACCTTCTTCCCGGAGGAGGGCGCCGCGGACTATGTGCGCGCGGCCGTCGAGGGCGGCGCCCGGGTCTTCAAGTCGCATGTCCAGGTGGGGGCCTACGACCCCAACGACGCCTGGCTGGAGCCGGTCTGGGGGCTGCTGGCCGAGGCGGGCATCCCGGTGGTGACCCACTGCGGGTCCGGGCCGGTGCCCGGCAAGTTCACCGGCCCCGGCCCGATGGCCCGGGTGCTGGCCCGGCATCCCCGGCTGCGGCTGGTCGTCGCGCACATGGGGATGCCCGACTACACCGCCTTCCTGGACCTGGCGGAACGCCACCCCGGGGTCCTGCTGGACACGACGATGGCGTTCACCGACTTCTCCGAGGAGTCCGCCCCGCTGCCACGAGCGGAGCTCCCGCGGCTCGCGGACCTCGGCGACCGGATCCTGTGGGGGAGCGACTTCCCCAACATCCCGTACTCCTACGCCCATGGCCTGGAGTCGCTCGAACGACTCGGCCTCGGAGACGCCTGGCTGCGCGCCGTGTGCCACGACAACGCGTCGATCGTCTTCGGAATCTGACGGCACGCCAGGTCGCAGGCCTCTAGTGGTTTAGTCCTAGGTCTAGTCCAAAGCCTTGACGAGTTCGCGTCACAGCTGGATTCTGGCTGCGTTTCCCCCCACAGGAGGTACGACGTGAAGCGCCTCAAAGCACTCTGTTCCGGGGTGGCGGCAGCCACCCTCGCGGCGGCCGGCCTCGCCGCAGCCGCCACGCTCGGCACGGGCCAGGCGTCCGGTGCCGAGACGTCGGCGGCCGCCCTGGGCAACAACTGGTACGCGGCGGCGCCGTATCTGATGCCCCGCGACAACAATCCCCCCGACGCCGGGGCGATCATGGACGCCACCGGGCTCAAGGCGTTCCAGCTCGCGTTCATCCTCGCCCCCAACGGCGGCGGCTGCGACCCGACCTGGGACGGCACCGCCGCTGTCTCCTCCGACACCGCGGTCGCCTCGGTGATCAGCGGGATCCGCGCCAAGGGCGGTGACGTCTCCGTCTCCATCGGCGGCTACGGCGGCACCAAGCTCGGCCAGGCCTGCTCCACCTCGGCGGCGACCGCCGCCGCGTACCAGCAGGTCATCACCAAGTACCAGCTGAAGGCGATCGACTTCGACCTCGAGGAACCGGAGTACGAGAACGCCACCGCGATCTCCCACGAGATCGGCGCCGCGAAGATCCTCCAGCAGAACAACCCCGGCCTCTACGTCTCGGTGACCACGGCCGGCACCGCCGACGGCACCGGCTGGTTCGGCAAGCAGATGCTGAACGAGGCCAAGGCCCAGGGCTTCACGCCCAACAATTTCTCGATCATGCCGTTCGACGGCGGCTTCAACGGGGCGGCGGCGCAGACCAGCGCACTCACCAACTTCAACTCGATCCTGCAGACGACGTTCGGCTGGAACGCCGCCACGGCCTACGCCCACGAGGGCTTCTCCGGAATGAACGGCCGCAGCGACACCGGCGAGTACTTCCGCCAGGCGGATTTCCAGACGGTGCTGGACTACGCGACCGGTCACGGAATGGGCCGGTTCACCTTCTGGTCACTCAACCGTGACCGTCAGTGCACCCCGCCGGACAACGGAACCACTTCCGGAGTCTGCAGCAGCGTTGCGCAGACCCCCTGGGAATTCGCCAAGTTCTCGGTGAAGTTCGCCGGCGCGACGCCGCCCACGAACCCTCCGACGACGCCCCCGACCACGCCTCCGACGAACCCGCCCGGCCAGTGCACGGTAGCGGCGTGGAGCAGTACTGCGATATACGTGAACACCAATGAGGTCTCCCACAACGGTCACAAGTGGAAGGCCAAGTGGTGGACTCAGAACGAGGAGCCCGGCACCACCGGCGAATGGGGTGTCTGGGTGGACGAAGGCGCCTGCTGACCTTTCACTGAAGCCCGGTCACGGCATACGCTGCCGGGACAGCTGACATGTGCGGGCCCACCGGCCGTCGGCCGGTGGGCCCGCACATGTGCGCGAATCCGCAGCTGCGCGTTTTGGCAGGTGCATATGCCGGGAGTTCTCGCCGAAAACGGACGGACCATTTCCGGATGATATTCCGCTTCGCCCGGGTGATCGATAGCCTCGGCTCGAGAGCAGGCCGGTATCTTGGTCAGTCCAAGATCATCTGATGAGCTGGAGACCGTGATGGAGCGTCCCGCCTGGGCACCCCAGGGTATTGACCTGTCGGTGCCGAGTGTGTCGCGTATCTACGACTACTACCTCGGTGGCTCGCACAACTTCGAGGTGGACCGCGAGGCCGCCCGCCAGGCCATGGAGATCTTTCCCGGGCTCCCCAAGATCATGCAGGCCAACCGCGCGTTCATGCGCCGGGCGGTCCGCTACGCCGTCGACCAGGGCATCACCCAGTTCCTGGACATCGGCTCCGGCATACCCACCTTCGGCAACGTGCACGAGGTCGCCCAGGCCGCCAGCCCCGGCGCCCGGGTGCTCTACGTCGACAGCGACCCGGTGGCCGTGGCGCACAGCCGGGCGGTGCTCGACGGCAACCCGACGGCCCGGATCGCCGCCGCCGACCTGCGCACCCCCAAGAACATCCTGACCAGCCCCGAGGCCACCGAACTGCTCGACTTCGACCGGCCGGTGGCGCTGCTGCTCGTCGCCGTCCTCCACTTCCTGGCGGACGAGGACGACCCGGCCGCCGCGGTGGCCGAGCTGCGGGACGCGCTCGCCCCCGGCAGCCTGCTGGTACTCACCCACGCCTCGACCGAGGGCGGCCCCATCTCGCCCGAGCAGGGCGGCGGCGTCCAGGGCGTCTACCGCAAGGCCAGCTCCCCGCTGATCATGCGGACGCGCTCCGAGGTGGCCGCGTTCTTCGAGGGCTTCGAGCTCATCGAACCCGGTCTGGTCTCGATGCCCGACTGGCATCCGGACACCCCGGCAGGTCACGAAGAGGACCCCGCGGCCTTCGTCGGCTTCGCCGGCGTGGGGCTCAAGGCGTGACCTCACAGCCGGCAGGGACCGGTGCCTCCGGCCTGCACCTGGCCGGAGGCACCGGGCAGGACGCCACCACCGGGGACACCGGGCTGGACGCACGGGCCGACGGCCTGCGGCGGTTCGCCACCATCTGGAGCCGTGCGATCTACCCGGCGACCGCGACGTCGATGACGCGCGCCGAGTTCGAGGAGTACCTGCTCCCGCTGGCCCGCGGCCTCGACGAGGCGCTGCGGGCCACCCCGTTCGACCCGCGCCCGGCCTTCGAGGTCGGATCCGCGCTGGTCGCCGCGCACTGCACCGACCCCGAGGTGCTGCCCAGCATCCTGCGGGTGGTCGACGCGTACCTGGTGCTCTACTGCCCGCCGGAGGAACTGCCGGCCGACGAGAGCCGGTCCCGCTGCGCCCGGCTGCAGCACGCCATCGCGGCCGGGTTCGCCCGCGCGCTGGTCGAACGCACCCGCTACGAGCAGGAGGCCATCTCCCGGGCGGCGATCGCCGCCCGCGCGGAGGCCGAGACCGCGCTCCAGGCCAGCGAGGCCCGCTTCCGCGCGGTCTTCGAGGGCGCCGCGGTCGGCATCGGGATCGCCGGCCTCGACGGCCGGATCCTGGAGCTCAACGGCGCGCTGACCCAGATGTTCGGCGGCGAGCACCACGTCCGCAACCGGAACGTCAGCGACTTCGTGCACCCGGACGACGGCGCCGACGTCTGGGGGCTGTACGGGGAACTGGTCCGCGGCGAGCGCGACGAGTACCGCATCACCAAGCCGTACTACCGCCCCGACGGCACCGCGCTGTGGACCAACCTGTCCGTGTCGCTGCTCAGGGACTCCTCCGGCGTTCCGCAGTACCAGCTGGCGCTCATGGAGGACATCACCGAGGCCCGGCTGCTGACCGAGCGGCTGCGCCACGAGGCGACCCACGACACCCTCACCGGACTCCCGAACCGGGCGCTGTTCTTCGAACGGCTGGAACAGGCCCTGTCGCCCGGGACCGGCACCGAACGCCTCGGCCTGTGCTACCTCGACCTCGACGGCTTCAAGGCGGTCAACGACAGCCTCGGCCACGCGGTCGGGGACCGGCTGCTGGTCGCGGTCGCCGAGCGGCTGCAGGCCTGTGTGACCGCCCCGGACCAGCTGGTCGCGCGCATCGGCGGCGACGAGTTCGCCGCCCTGATCGTCGATCCCGCCACCCAGGGCGAGGTCACCGACTTGGCCGACCGGATCCTGGCCGCCCTGTCCACCACGGTCCGCCTCGACGGCCGTGAACTGCCGGTCCACGGCAGCATCGGCATCGTCGAGGGCCCCACCGGCACCCGCGGTGCGGCCGACGTGCTGCGCAGCGCCGACATCACGATGTACCGGGCCAAGGCCGCCGGCGGCAACCGCTACGAGGTCGCCGACCCGGACTCCGACGCCCGCGCGATCACCCGGCACGGCCTGACGAACCGGCTGCCGACCGCCCTGGAACGCGGCGAGTTCTTCATCGAGTACCAGCCCCTCATCCGGCTGGCCGACGGCAGCGTCCAGGGCGCGGAGGCCCTGGTCAGATGGTGCCACCCGCTGCACGGCGTGCTCGGGCCCGACCAGTTCATACCGCTGGCGGAGAGCACCGGGCAGATCGTCCCGCTCGGCCGCTGGGTGCTGCAGGAGTCCGCCCGGCAGGCGCGCGAATGGCAGCGCCGGAGCGCCGACGGCCTTCCGGTCCGCGTCAACGTCAACCTGTCCCCGTGCCAGCTCTACCACCCGGGGCTCGTCGACGAGGTCGCCGCCGTGCTGGAGGAGACCGGGCTGGATCCCACCGCCCTGTGCCTGGAAGTCACCGAGAGCGCCCTGATCGGCGCCGACGAGGACGCCCTCAAGCCGCTGCGCCGGCTGGTCGACCTGGGGGTGGACATAGCGCTCGACGACTTCGGCACCGGCTACTCCAACCTGTCGTCGCTGCGCTGGCTGCCGATCAGCAACCTCAAGCTCGACCGGGCCTTCACCCGGGGCATCCGGCAGCACCCGGCCGACCCCGTCGACCTCAAGATCGTCGAGGGGATCGTCTCCCTCGCGCACACGCTCGGCCTCACCGTGACCGTCGAAGGGGTGGAGACCCGCACCCAGGCGGAGCATCTGGGACTGCTCGGCTGCGACACCGCCCAGGGCTGGTACTACGCCCGGCCGGGGCCGCCGGACCATCTCCACACCCTGACGCTGGCCGACGCGATGAGCGCCTGACGGCGGCCGCGAGAACGTCACGGAGGACTCACCGGTCCCGGGCCGTGTCGGCGGCGTGGTGCATGCTGGCTCCTGACCACGCCATGTGCGCGCCCGCTGCCTGCGGCTTCGCCATGTGACCGCCGTAAGTTCCCTGGAGACCGACCCTGAGCAGCACCGTCGCCGAGATCCTGTCCGTCGTCCTGCTGTTGCTGGTCCTCGGGTTCGCGGTGGCCCGCCCGCGCGGCTGGCCTGAGGCGGCCGCGGCGGTGCCGGCCGCGGTGCTGGTGACCGCGACCGGCGCGGTGCCGTGGCAGGACGCCTGGTCACAGACCAGGGAACTGCTGCCGGTCGTCGGCTTCCTCGCCGCCGTGCTGGTGCTCGCGGAACTCTGCGCCGACGCGGGGCTGTTCACCGCGGCCGGGGACGCGATGGCCCGCGCCTGCCGGGGCGAGCCCGGCCGGCTGCTGGCCGGGGTGTTCGCGGTGGCCTCGCTGATCACCGCGGTGCTCAGCCTGGACGCGACGGTGGTGCTGCTGACCCCGGTGGTCATCGTGACCGCCGCCCGCGCCGGCACCCGGTCCCGGCCGCATGTCTACGCGTGCGCCCATCTGGCGAACTCGGCGTCGCTGCTGCTGCCGGTCTCCAACCTGACCAATCTGCTGGCCTTCGCCGCGGCCGGGCTCTCCTTCACCCGCTTCGCGGCGGTGATGGCGCTGCCGTGGCTGGTGGCGATCGGCCTGGAGTACCTGGTCTTCCGCCGCTTCTTCGCCGCCGATCTGGCCGCCCCGGCGCGCGCCGCGGAACCGGTGCCACGGCCCGCGCTCCCGGTGTTCACCCTCGTCGTCGTGGCCCTGACCCTCGCGGGCTTCGCCGTCACGTCGCTGGCCGGGGTGAACCCCGCCTGGGCGGCGCTGGCCGGCGCGCTGGTGCTCGGGGTGCGGGCGCTGCGCCGCGGACGGACGACCGTGCGCGGCCTGGCGAGCGCCGCGAACCCGCTGTTCTGCCTGTTCGTGCTGGCACTGGGCATCGTCGTCAAGGCGGTGGTCGACAACGGCCTGGCCGACGCCGCGGACCGGGTGCTGCCGGACGGCGCGGGACTGCCCCAGCTGCTGGCGGTGGCGGCGTTCGCCGCCGTGCTGGCCAACCTGATCAACAACCTGCCGGCGGTGCTGGCCCTGCTGCCGCTCGTCGCGACGGCCGGCCCCGGCCCCGTGCTCGCCGTCCTGATCGGCGTGAACCTCGGCCCGAACCTCACCTACGCCGGCTCGCTGGCCACTCTGCTGTGGCGCCGGATCCTCAGCGACCACGGCAAGGATCCGGAGCTGGGCGTCTTCACCCGCCTCGGCCTGCTGACGGTCCCTCTGACGCTGGTGGGCGCCACGATGGCCCTGTGGGCCATGCTGCGGCTGACGGGCACCTGACGGGGCCTCACAGCCGTCCGGCGGGACTCCTGGGGCGGCCCCTGGGACGGACGGCCCCTGAGACGGATCCTGGGACGGCTCCTGGGACGCGCCTCAGTCCAGGCCGCCGATGCCGCGCATCCGCCCGGCGGCGTACACACAGCCCGCCGGCGCCAGGTCGGACGGCAGCATGAAGCCGATCGAGTACGAACCCTTGCCGCTGCAGATGGCACCCATGACCAGCGGCGGCACGAAGCCGCCGAGCCCGCCGACGATGCCCGTCACGCTGCCCACCTGCGGCTGCGGCGTGACCGTCATGGCCGCTCCTCGCGTACGTCCGGACCTGCGGTCCGACCATCGTGCGCGGGCCCGGGCGCCCGCCGCCGCCGGGGAGAGGCCGTACGGATGACGGGCGCATACGCCGCCGCGCCCGCCGTCCACCGCGGCACGGCGTACGACCGGGTGCGCCGGCTGCCGGGCCGCCGCCCCTGGAAGACCCCTGATCTGTACCGGTACCGGGCCTCGCCCCGTGACGCGGGGCGCCCGATCGGGCATACTCCATCGCGCCACAGCCGCTGATCAAGCCGCGCCGAGACCCGGCGGGAGACGATCGGCACCTGGGCATCGCAAGACGTACGGCACCGCCACACCCTGGGCGGTCGCCGCCGCGCCTGACAGGGAGGAGCGCGCCGCCATGCCTCACAACGGCCCGCAGCCGGTAGACCGCCACTTGCCCACCGAGGAGGCCCGAGACCTGCTCGCCCTCACCCGCGAGCTGGCCCAGCGGGAGATCCTGCCCCGGGCTGCCGAGGAGGAGGACACCGGGCACTTCCCGCGGGACACGTTCGCCCTCATCGGCGAGGCGGGGCTGCTCGGCCTCCCGTATCCGGAGGAGTACGGCGGCGGGGGACAGCCCTACGAGGTCTACCTGCAGGTCCTGGAGGAGCTGGCGGCCGCCCGGCTCACCGTCGGCCTCGGAGTGAGTGTCCACACCCTCGCCTGCCACGCGGTGGCGCACTTCGGCACCAAGGAGCAGCGTGCCGAGCACCTGCCCGCCATGCTCGGCGGCGCGCTCCTCGGCGCGTACTGCCTCTCCGAGCCCGCAGCGGGCTCCGACGCCGCGTCCCTGAACACCCGCGCGGTCCTCGACGACGGCGACTGGACCATCGACGGCACCAAGGCGTGGATCACCCACGGCGGTGTCGCCGACTTCTACACGGTGCTGGCCCGCAGCGGTGCCGAGGGCCCGCGCGGCATCACCGCGTTCCTGGTCCCCGCGGACTCACCGGGTCTGACCGCCGCGCAGCCCGAGCGGAAGATGGGCATGAAGGGCTCGCCCACCGCGCAGGTCCACTTCGACGGTGTGACCGTCCCGGACAGCCGGCGGGTCGGCGAGGAGGGCCAGGGCTTCTCCATCGCGCTGTCCGCGCTCGACTCGGGCCGGCTCGGCATCGCGGCCTGTGCCGTCGGGGTCGCCCAGGGCGCCCTCGACGAGGCGCTGGCCTACACGCTGGCCCGCAAGCAGTTCGGCCGTCCGCTGGTGGACTTCCAGGGGCTGCGCTTCATGCTCGCCGACATGGCCACCAAGATCGAGGCCGGCCGGGCGCTCTACCTCGCCGCGGCCCGGCTGCGCGACGCCGGCCGGGACTTCTCGCGGCAGGCGGCCATGGCCAAGCTCTTCTGCACGGACGCCGCGATGCAGGTGACCACCGACGCCGTGCAACTCCTGGGCGGCTACGGCTACACGGTGGACTTCCCCGTCGAGCGCTACATGCGCGAGGCCAAGGTGCTGCAGATCGTCGAGGGCACCAACCAGATCCAGCGCATGGTCATCGCCCGGCACCTCGCCGGACCGGAGAGCAAGCCGTAGTCAGGCGAACGAGCCCTGGTCCCCTGGGCGAGCCGTGACGCCGCGCCGGTGCCGCGCCCCCGGGGACGCGGCACCGGCATCGCGGGCGGTCGCCGCCGGGTTCAGGCCGCGCGCTGGCGCGGCACCCGTACCGGACGGGACTCGGGGCCGTACGCGTGCGAGAACGGCTGGGTGCGCCAGTCGAGTCCGGCCGGCAGCGTCAGCAGGGTGGCGAGATCCTCGCCGGTGTACTCCATGCAGTCCACCTGCTGCGCGTCCCGCAACGCGCGCCCGGAACCGGCACAGACGGTGAGGCCGAACGGATTCCACGGCGTGGGGCACAGCGCGTGCTCCGGCAGCACCTCCTCACCCTCGAACAGCGCGATCGGCCGCGCGCAGTCCGGGCAGTGCACCCGCAGGATGTCGTAGACCTCGTCGTCGAACGCCTCCTCGGCGTCCAGCGCGGCGGCTTCGAGCGCCTGGGCGCGTTCGTCGTCCTCCTCGAGTACGGGCTGCGTACGTTCGCTGCGGCTGGGCCGCACATGGGTGCGCATAGTGGGATCCCCCTTGGATGAACGCCCGTTCGACGGGCCCGCCGGGCACGACGGCCACGGCCATAGCGAGCACTTCCCGCCCGGCGCGCCCGATAACCGTGGCGGCCGCCACCATGGGGTGCATCCGGTGTGGCCTTCATCACATCCGGTGCCGTTCGGGGCGTGCGCGCGCCGGGAGAACGCCCTCCCGCCCCGGCGTGCCCCCTGCCCGCTGTGCCGGAGGCCCTCCGGGGCAGTAAGTTGACCGCCGTGGAGGAGCTGGATCAACAGATCGTGGAACTTCTCGTCGCCGATGGGCGGATGAGCTACACCGACCTGGGCAAGGCCACGGGCCTGTCCACCTCGGCGGTGCACCAGCGGGTGCGCCGGCTGGAGCAGCGCGGGGTGATCCGCGGCTACGCCGCGATCGTCGACGCCGAAGCGGTCGGACTCTCCCTGACGGCGTTCATCTCGATCAAGCCGTTCGACCCGAGTGCGCCGGACGACATCGCGGAGCGCCTCGCCGAGGTACCGGAGATCGAGGCCTGCCACAGCGTCGCGGGGGAGGAGAACTACATCCTCAAGGTCCGCGTCGCGACCCCCGGCGAGCTGGAGCACCTGCTCGCCCGGATCCGCACCCTGGCCGGGGTCTCCACCCGCACCACCGTCGTGCTGTCCACTCCGTACGAGGCCAGGCCCCCGCGCATCTGAGCGCTCCGGGCAGGGGAGAGACTGTCCCTCATGAACGAGCGCACCCCTTCCACCACCGTGCTGCTGCGCGGCGGAACCGTCTACAGCCCCGCCGACCCCTTCGCCACGGCCATGGTCGTGGAGGGCGGCACCGTCGCCTGGGTGGGATCCGAGGGCGCCGCCGACTCCTTCGTGGACGGCGTCGACGAAGTGGTCCACCTCGACGGCGCGCTCGTCACCCCCGCGTTCACCGACGCGCACGTCCACACCACCGCGACCGGACTGGCGCTCACCGGCCTCGACCTCACCTCCGCCGGCTCCCTCGCCGACGCGCTCGCCCGCACCGCCGCGTTCTCCCGCGACCGTCCCGGCGACCGGGTGCTGCTCGGCCACGGCTGGGACGAGTCGCGCTGGCCCGAGCGGCGGACCCCGTCCCGCCAGGAGCTGGACGAGGCGGTCGGCGGCCGGCCGCTCTATCTGACCCGGGTCGACGTGCACTCCGCCGTCGTCACCACCGCGCTGCTCGACCTCGTCCCCGGGGTGCGCGACCTGCCGGGCTACCACCCGGAAGGCCCGCTCACCAGCGACGCGCACCACGCCGTACGCCGCGCCGCGCACGCCGCCGTCACCCCCGCCCAGCGGCTCGCGGTGCAGCGCGCCGCACTGCGGCACGCCGCCTCGCTGGGCATCAGCGCGGTGCACGAGTGCGCCGGCCCCGACATCTCCTCCGAGGACGACCTCACCGGCCTGCTGGCGCTCGCCGCGGCGGAATCCGGTCCCCGGGTCTTCGGGTACTGGGCGGAGGCCGTGAAGGACGCCTCGGGGCTCGACCGGATCCGCGACCTGGGCGCCGTCGGCGCGGGCGGCGACCTGTTCGTCGACGGATCCCTCGGCTCCCGTACCGCCTGCCTGCACGCGCCCTACGCCGACGCCCCGCACGGCGGCGTCTCCTTCATCGACACCGACACCATCGCCGCCCACGTCGCCACCTGCACCGAGGCCGGCGTCCAGGCGGGCTTCCACGCCATCGGGGACGCCGCTGTCTCCTCCGTCGTGGCCGGCGTACGGGCCGCCGCCGAACGCGTCGGCGCCGACCGGATCCGGGCGCTGCGGCACCGGGTCGAGCACGCCGAGATGATGACGCCCGACGCGATCACCGGCTTCGCCGAACTGGGGCTGATCGCCTCGGTGCAGCCGGCCTTCGACGCGGCCTGGGGCGGCGAGGAGGGCATGTACGCGGAGCGGCTCGGCGCCGAACGGGCCCGGACGCTCAACTCCTACGCGGCGATGGTGCGGGCCGGCGTGCCGCTCGTCCTCGGATCCGACAGCCCCGTCACCCCGCTCGACCCGTGGGGCGCCGTGCGCGCCGCCGCGTTCCACCGCACCCCCGGGCACCGCATCTCGGCCCGCGCCGCCTTCAACGCCCACACCCGGGGCGGCTGGCGCGCGGTCGGCCGCGACGACACCGGCGTCCTGATGCCGGGCGCGCCCGCCGACTACGTGCTCTGGCGCGGTGGCGAACTGGTGGTGCAGGCCCCGGACGAGCGGGTCGCCAACTGGTCCACCGACCCGCGTTCGGGCACCCCGGGCCTGCCGGACGTGGCGCCGGACCGTGCCCTTCCGGTCGCGCTGCGTACCGTCGTGTCCGGTCGCACGGTCTACGCACGGCCGAACGAGTGACCCATGGCGGCCACATGCGGCCGAACGGTGTGCCCTCGGCCTGTCGCGCCGACTCGCCGGGCCCCGCACTGACCTGCTGATTTGAAGGATCATCGCAGGTCAAGTGGCTGTTGACAGCCAACGGTCGAGGGCGAGTAGGTTCGGCCGAGTCCACCACAGGACGTCGGACCGGGGACCCTCCGCGAATCCGTCGACCGCCGCTGGGCCATGGGGTGTCGCGCCGCACGTGCACGCCGCCACTGGCAGCCAGGTCCAGCGTCAGCGGCACGGAAAGCGGCTCGCTTCACGGCGAGTGCCGCCGGACGGCAGGTGTGACCCGGGAAGGGCCCGGACGCCCAGTAGACAACGGCCTTGGCGCCGACTCGCAGCCAGCGGGTCCCAGGTCGGCCCGAAGGGCGTTCCGGGCCCGTTCCGTAGCGGGCGCTCCCGCACTGCCACGCCCCCTGCCGTGCCCCCGCGCCGTGCCCGCACGCCCGCGTTCCCGCGCCCGAGCCTTTGCACACCCGCGACCCGCACCGGCGCGAACACGTTGTACCGTCACTGCACCAGCTCACCACCTGCAGGAAGGCCGCGACGTGCGCCCGCGACCCGACACCGCCCCGGCCGTGGATCCAGCCGCAGAACCGGCCGCGGATCCAGCCAAGGACGCGGTCGTGGACCCGGCCGCCGATCCGGACGTGGCCCAGCCCGTGCCCGCGCGGCCCGGCCGGCGCCGCCGTGCCGCGCTGGCCGCCCGCCGCGCCGCCCCGCGCAGCGCCGCCGCCGCGCTCTGCGGACTGGCGCTCGCCGCCGCGTTTCCGCCCTACGACGTGTGGCCGCTGTCGATCGCCGCGGTCGCCGGGCTGTCCGCCCTCACCCGGGGCAGGACCGCCCGGCAGGGCGCCTGGCTCGGCTTCGCCTTCGCGCTGCCGTTCTTCCTGTGGCTGCTGCTGTGGCTGCGGGTCGTCGGCTACGACGCGGTCTTCGGGCTGTCCGTGCTGGAGGCGCTCTTCATCGCCGTGCTCGGGGCCGGCCTGGCGATCACCTCCCGGCTGCCGGGCTGGCCGCTGTGGGGCGGCTGCCTGTGGGTGGCCGAGGAACTGGCCCGGGACCGGCTGCCCTTCGGCGGCTTCCCCTGGGGCCGCCTGGCGTTCGCCAACACCGGCTCGCCCTTCACGCCGCTGGCGGCTCTCGGCGGTGCCCCGCTGGTGACCTTCGCCGTCGCGCTGACCGGCACGCTGCTGGCCGCGGCCGTGCTCGCCGCCCTGCGGCTGCGCGGCGCCGGGACCGCGCGCACCGCCCGGACGCTGCTGCCCGTCGCCGGGACAGCCGCGCTCGCGGCCGCCCTGCTCGCCGCCGGCTACGCGGTACCGGTGCCCACGAACGCCACCGACTTCGTCAAGGTGGCCATCGTGCAGGGCAACGTCCAGCAGCCCGGGATGCACTTCCTCGGCCGGCCGATGCAGATCCTGGACAACCATGTCGCGGCCACCCTCAAGCTGGCGAAGGACATCAAGGAGAAGCGCACGCCCAAGCCGGATCTGGTGATCTGGCCGGAGAACTCCTCCGACCTGGACCCGTTCAGCAACCCGCAGGCGTACGACAAGATCACCGGCGCGGTGCGGGCGGTGGGTGTCCCGGTCCTGGTCGGCGCGCTGGTCGACGGCCCGGACGCCCGGCATGTGCAGAACGAGGGCATCGTCTGGGACCCGGTCTCCGGGCCCGGCGCCTCGTACACCAAGCAGCACCCGGTGCCGTTCGGCGAGTACGTGCCGTTCCGCACCGAGCTCACCAAGGTCATCCACCGGCTCGACCAGATCCCGCGGGACTTCTACCCGGGCAGGAACACCGGGGTGCTCAAGATCGGCCCCGCCACGCTCGGCGACGTCATCTGCTTCGAGGTCGCCTACGACGAGATCGTGCACGACACCGTGAAGGCCGGGGCGCGCGCGATCATCGTCCAGACCAACAACGCGACGTACGGCCGCACCGGACAGCCCGAGCAGCAGCTCGCCATGTCGCGGCTGCGGGCCGTCGAACACGGCCGCGCCATCGTCACCGCCGCGACCAGCGGCATCAGCGCGGTGGTGGCCCCCGACGGCACCATTGAGCAGCGCACGAAGGAATTCACCCAGGATGTCCTGAGTGCCCGGATCCCGCTGCGCGACGAGCTCACCGTGGCCGACCGCGTCGGTACGGTTCCCGAGTGGACTCTCGCTATGGTGGGGATTCTGTCCTGCGCTGTCGCCATCGCGCTCGGCAGGCGCGAAGCCACAAAATCGAAGGGGCAGCAGTGAACGAGGGCGGTGGGGTTTCCCATGACGGAGTCCAGGGGAGGGACTTCGGTCCGCTCGGCACGGTTCTGGTCATCATCCCGACCTACAACGAAGCCGAGAACATCAAGCCGATCGTGGCCCGGGTCCGGTCCTCGGTGCCCGGGGCGCACATCCTGGTCGCCGACGACAACAGCCCCGACGGCACCGGCAAGCTCGCCGACGAACTGGCCTCGGGTGACGATCACGTCCACGTGCTGCACCGGCAGGGCAAGGAAGGCCTCGGCGCCGCCTACCTGGCGGGCTTCCGCTGGGGCATCGACCAGGGCTACGGCGTCCTCGTCGAGATGGACGCCGACGGCTCGCACCAGCCCGAGGAGCTGCCCCGGCTGCTGACCGCCCTCAAGGGCGCGGACCTGGTCCTCGGCTCCCGGTGGATCCCCGGCGGCCGGGTCGTCAACTGGCCCAAGTCCCGCGAGTTCCTCTCGCGCGGCGGCAGCACGTATTCGCGGATCCTGCTGGACGTGCCGATCCGTGATGTCACCGGCGGCTACCGGGCCTTCCGCAAGGAGACCCTGACGGGTCTGGGCATGGACGAGGTGGCCTCGGCCGGCTACTGCTTCCAGGTCGACCTGGCCTGGCGCACGGTCAAGGCCGGCTTCCACGTCGTCGAGGTCCCCATCACCTTCGTGGAGCGCGAGCGCGGCGACAGCAAGATGAGCCGCAACATCGTGGTCGAGGCGCTGTGGCGGGTCACCGCCTGGGGTGTGGGCTCCCGGGCGAGCCGGGTCTTCGGCCGCTCGTCCCGCTGACGGTGGTCGGGTCGGGGTGATCCGGCGAGGTGCGATCCGGTCGGCGTGATCGGCGATGTCCGCCGGTGATCGTGGCTTTATCCGGGCCCAGGCACAATTGACCGTATGACTACCAGCACCCCGCCCCCCGTCCGTCCCCGGCGCTCGCGCGTCCGTACCTTCGCGCCGCTCGTGGTGGCGGCCTGGGCGGTCCTGGAGATCTGGCTGCTGACCGTGGTGGCCTCGGCCACCAGCGGGCTCAGCGTCCTGCTGCTGCTCGTGGCCGGGTTCGTGCTCGGCGCGCTCGCGGTGAAGCGGGCCGGGCGCAGTGCCTGGCGCAGCCTGACGGTCTCCATGCAGCCCGGGGCTACGGGTACCCCCGGCGCACCGGGGATCGCTCCGTCAGGGAGCGAGCCGACCGGGGCGGCGCTGGGCATGCTCGGCGGTCTGCTGCTGATGATCCCGGGCTTCGTCTCCGACGCGGCCGGGCTGCTGTGCCTGTTCCCGCCGACCCGCGCGCTGCTGCGCAAGGCGGCGGACCGCGCCCTCGGGCGCCGCAAGAGCTACGACTCCGGCTCGATCGGTGATCTGTTCCAGCAGGCGCGAGTGGCCAACGAGCAGATCCGGATCCACCGTCCCGACGGCAAGGTCATCCCCGGCGAGGTCATCCAGGGCGAGGTCGTGGACCCGGACCGCAAAAACCCCGGGACAGAGCGCTGATCGGCGCTCCGCCACGGGGCAGAAGTGTTGGGCGGGCCCGTGTGTCACCACGGGCCCGATGCCTGTTGGTCAGGCGCTCTTGCGGTTGTCGCGCGGATGCACCGCGATGTTCATCGCTCCGGACCTCAGGACGGCCAGCCTCTCGGCCAGCACCTCCTCGAGCTCCTCGAGCGTGCGCCGCTCCATGAGCATGTCCCAGTGCGTGCGCGCGGGCTTGGTTTCCTTCTTCTCCGGGCCCTCTCCGTCCACCAGAAGTGCGATGGTGCCGCATGCACGGCACTCCCACTCCGACGGAATCTCGGCCTCAACCGAGAACGGCATCTCAAAGCGATGTCCGTTCCGGCATGCGTACTCAACGGTCTGGCGAGGTGCCAGATCGATACCACGGTCGGTCTCGTAGCTAGTGGCCCCGAGTCGCGTACCGCGGAGAGCTCGCTCACTCATGAATCGTGCCTCCCGGGCTTTGTCGCCCACAGGACAGGTGTCGCTGTCGTCGTCATCCGGTCAACGTCCGGTCGGCGGTGAAGATTCCCGTTGAGGGACATGCGCCCGCCCGTCGCCCACCGCCACCCTTTCTCGGAGGGCGCTGCGCGCCGCGCTTTTTCCTACCGTCGTGCCGCCCCTGTTTGTACCCACCATTGACCGTTTTGTCACATCTGTTACCAGATGTCACCCGGCGCTTGGGTATCTTTGGCGCGCAGTAACGGTCAACCTGGCGGGACAACCGCGTACACTACCGGCCCGCGACCCCCAATACCTAAATTGTGTCCGGGACGCGATTTCCCGCGGCCTCCACCGCCGCGCGCACCGGCACCCGGGCCAGCAGCACGAACCCCACCGCGAAGAAGATCACCAGCGAGATGATCGCGTCACGATAGCTGCCGGTCAGCTGGTACGTGAGCCCGAAAAGCAGAGGTCCGAGCCAGCTCGTTCCCCGGTCGCTGACCTCGTACACGGAGAAGTACTCGGCCTCCTTGCCCCGCGGCACCAGGTGGGAAAAGAGCGATCGGGACAGCGCCTGACTGCCGCCGAGGACCATCCCGATGGCCGCAGCGAGCGCGAAGAACCAGACAGGTTCACCCGCGGGAAGGAAATATCCGGCGCCGATGGTGACGGTCCAGGCGGCCAGCGAGGCCAGTACGGTGCGCTGGGCCCCGTAGCGGGCGGCCAGCCGGCCCAGTACCAGCGCGCCGACGACGGCCAGCACCTGAACCAGCAGGATGGCGGTGATCAGCGTGCCCTGTTCCAGGCCCAGCTCCTCCGAGCCGTACACCGACGCCTGCGAGATCACCGTCTGGATGCCGTCGTTGTAGACGAGGTACGCCAGCAGGAAGGCGAGCGTCAGCGGATAGCGGCGCATGTCCCGGGCGGTGGCCGCCAGCTGCCGCCAGCCCTGGCCGAGCGCGCCGGACCCGGCGTCGCCGGCGGACGGGCCGGCGGCGGCGCGTGGCGACGGGCGGTCCCGCAGCCGGCGCAGCGGCACCACCGTGAACACCGCCCACCACAGTCCCGCCGAGGCGAGGCAGATGCGCACCGCCGTCCCCTTGGAGACGCCGAAGGCGTCGTGGCCCAGGAACAGCCCGAGGTTCGCCACCAGCATCAGCGCGCCCCCCGCGTACCCGAAGGCCCAGCCCCTCGACGACACGGCGTCCCGCTCGTGCGGCTCCGCGATCTGCGAGAGGAAGGCGTTGTAGAGCACCACGGACGCCGCGTACGAGACGTTCGCCACGATCAGCAGCGCGCCGCCGAGCAGATAGCGGTCGCCGGACAGGAAGAACATCCCGGCGGTCGCCGCCGCGCCCAGATAGGCGAACGCTCCCATCAGCGGCTTCTTGCGGCCGGTACGGTCCGCGACCGCGCCCGCCAGCGGCATCACCAGCACCGACAGCAGCACCGAGGCGGAGATCGTGTACGCGAAGTACGCGCCCGCCCGCACCGGGATGCCCAGCGGGTGCACATAGCCGTCGGCGTCGGAGGCGGCCTTCGCGACCTCCGTGAGATAGGGGCCGAGGAAGACCGTGATCACACTCGTGGAGAAGACCGAGTTGGCCCAGTCGTAGAAATACCAGCCGTGCTGCTCGCGGCGCCGCTCCAGGGCGCGCTCCGCGACCGCCGTCTCCGTTACCGCCGTGTCCACCAGGTCCCCCGCTCGGACAACACCGTGCGCAGTGCCTCGATGTGATCGGTCATGATGCCATCCACTCCGAGGTCGAGGAGCGCGGTCATCCGCCGGGGGTCGTTGATCGTCCAGACATGGACCTGCAGACCCCGCCGGTGCGCGGCGTCGATGAACCTGCGGTCCGCCACCGGGACGCCCGCGACGCGCTCCGGCACCTGGACGCAGACCGCGCCGCGCCGTACCGCCGCGTCCAGCAGCCGCGCGGGCAGCCGCTCCAGCGGCCGGCCGCCGTACGAGCGCAGCCGCAGGCCCGCGACCCCCCGGGTGCCCAGCGAGGTGGCCAGCCGGGGTCCGGCGAGCGCCCGCAGCCGGGCCACCCGGGCCTCGGAGAACGATCCGGCGCACACCCGGTCCCAGGCGTCCGCCGTGCGGATCGCGTCGAGCAGCGGGCCGGCGGCGGCCTCCGCCTTCACGTCCACGTTCCACCGGGCACCGGGAAAGGCCGCCAGCAGCTCCGCGAACGTGGAGACCGGCTCACGGCCCGCGACCCGGGCCCGGGAGACCTCGCTCCAGGGCAGGTCGGCGATGGCGCCGCGCGCGTCGGTGACCCGGTCCAGGGTCGCGTCGTGGAAGGCGACCAGTACGCCGTCCGACGTCAGATGGACGTCGGTCTCCAGATAGCGGTAGCCGAGGTCGACGGCGCGGCGGAAGGCCGTCAGGGTGTTCTCCAGGCCGTCCGCCGCACCTCCGCGATGGGCGAAGGCGAGGGGTGCCGGATGGTCCAGATACGGGTGGACCGGGGGAGGGGGAGGTGCGCTCACCTACGGCAGTATGGCCGGGTCCGCAGCGGCCCCGGCCACCGGGCGGTCCCCGCCGGCCGCGACGGCCGGCGAGCGTTCCGGCTCCGGCCGCGTGACCGGCTCCGGCTCCGGCGGTGCGATCGGCTGCGGGATCTCGAAGAAGCGCAGGAAGTACTGAGCCAGCGGCCCGATCGCCACCGCGTACAGCACGGTGCCCACCCCGACGCTGCCGCCCAGCAGGAAGCCGACGGCCAGCACCGTCAGCTCGATGCCGGTGCGGACCAGCCGGATCGACCGGCCCGTCCTGCGGTGCAGTCCCGTCATCAGCCCGTCGCGCGGGCCGGGTCCGAAGCGTGCCGTTATGTAGAGGCCGGTCGCCACTCCGTTGAGCACGATCGCCGCCACCAGCAGCGGGATCCGGACGCCGAGCGCGTGGACCTCCGGCAGCAGCCGCAGCGTGCCGTCCATGGCCAGTCCTACGATGAAGACGTTGGACACGGTGCCCAGGCCCGGCCGCTGCCGCAGCGGCCACCACAACAGCAGCACCGCCGCCCCCACCACGATCGACACCATGCCGATGCTCAGCCCGGAATGATCGGATATCCCCTGGTGGAAGACGTCCCACGGGTCCAGACCGAGACCGGCGCCGACCAGGAGGCCGTCGCTGGCGCCGTACAGCACCAGACCGGCGTAGAGATGGACGATGCGGCGACCGGTGTGCACGGTGACCCCCCTGGTGAAGGTGGCAAGATACGTGGCACTCTGTGGCATGGATGTGGGTGACCGCCACAGCCAATCCGCGAAAGGTGGACTGAATTCCATGTCGCAGTGGACTGCATCGGTAGGAGCGGCGCCGCTCGCCCGGCTGCTCGAACCCCGGCCGGCCCCCGGTGCCGGCGGCCGCCGCGTACCCGCGTACCGCGGACTCGCCGACGGCGTACGGCTGCTGGTGCTCGAAGGCCGGGTACCGGTCGCCGCCCGGCTGCCCGCCGAGCGGGAGCTCGCCCTCGCGCTGGGCGTCAGCCGCACCACCGTCGCCGCCGCGTACGAGACGCTGCGCGCCGAGGGGTTCGCCCGCTCCCGGCGGGGCGCCGGCAGCTGGACCGCCATACCGGAGGGCCACGCGCTGCCGAGCCGGATCCTCGACCCGCTCCCGCCGGACTCCGCGGGCACCGTCATCGACCTCGGCTGCGCGGCCCTGCCCGCCCCCGAGCCGTGGCTGACCCGCGCGATGGAGGGCGCCCTGGCCGAACTCCCGGCCTACGCGGCCACCCACGGCGACTTCCCCGCCGGACTCCCCGTGCTGCGCGAGGCCATCGCCGACCGCTACACCGCCCGCGGGGTCCCCACCATGCCCGAGCAGATCATGGTCACCACCGGTGCCATGGGCGCCATCGCCGCGGCGGCCCGGCGGCTCGTCGGGCTCGGTGAACGGGTCGCGGTGGAGTCCCCGAGCTACGCCAACGTGCTGGAGCTGTTCCGCGAGACCGGCGCCCGGCTGGTGCCGGTGGCCATGCGCGACAACCTCGGCGGCTGGGACATCGACGCCTGGCAGCGGGTGCTGCGCGACGCGGCGCCGCGGATGGCCTACGTCATGCCCGACTTCCACAACCCGACCGGCACCCTGGTCGGCGACGAGCAGCGCCGCGCCCTGGTCGAGACGGCCCGCGCCTCGGGGACCGTGGTCGTCGCGGACGAGACGATGGCGGAGCTCGTGCTGGACGCGGACACGACCGTGCCGCGGCCGATGGCCGCGTTCGACCGGGGCGGCACGGTGATCACGGTCGGCTCCGCGAGCAAGGCGATCTGGGCGGGACTGCGGATCGGCTGGGTCCGGGCGGCGCCCGACGTCGTCCGCCGGCTGGTCTCCGCCCGCGCCTATCTGGACCTCGGATCCCCCGTCGTCGACCAGCTCGCCGTGGCCTGGCTGCTGCGCGGCGGCGGCTGGGACCAGGCCGTCGGTACCCGCCGCGCCCGCGCCGCAGGGCACCGTGACGACCTGGTGGCGGCGCTGCGCGAGCAGACCCCGGACTGGGAGTTCACCGTGCCGGCCGGCGGTATGACGATGTGGGTGCGGACCGGCGACGTGTCGGGCTCCCGGCTCGCGGTGGCGGGCGAACGCCTCGGCGTCCGTGTTCCGTCCGGGCCCCGGTTCGGTGTCGACGGGGCCTTCGAGTCCTATGTGCGGCTGCCGTTCACGGTCGGCGGCGCCACCGCCAAGGAGGCCGTCTCCCGGCTGGCCGCCGCCGCCCACATCGTCCGCTCCGGCGGCGGCTCCGACGCCGAGGGCGCCGGCCTCTTCGTGGCCTGACCGCAGGATCCGGGTCCGGGTCCGGCGGGCACCGGACCCGGACCGCTCCGGCGCGGAGCGTCAGCGCTCCAGGTCCGCCGTCCGGCGGATCAGCGGCTGCGGCAGCGGTTCCCGGCCGGGCTCCCGCTCCGGCGCGTGCTGCTCCGGTTCCTGCTCCGGTTCGTGCTCCAGGGCGTCGGCGGGGGCGTCGACCAGGGGCAGCAGGGCCAGGACGGCCTCGCGGTCGGCCTCGCCGGTCTCCTCGTCGTACGGGTCGGGGTGGCCGGGACCTGCAGCCGCAGCACCGGGCCGGTGCCGAGCCGGGCGTAGCCGCGGCCGGCCGGGACCTCGGCCGCCGAGGTGGTGCACTGCGGGGCGCCGAGGACGGCCCGCGCGTGCTCGGGGTCGAGTGCGCCGAGCAGGACGCGGGCGCGGGTGTGGGTGATGACGGCCGGGGTCAGTACCTCGGCGGCGTCGACCTGGTCGGCGACGGCCACCGCGACGTTGGCGGTGCGCCCGTGCCGCAGCGGGACGTCCAGCAGCAGCTGCGGGTCCGGGCGGCCCTCGGCGTGGGCGAGCTGGGTGAGCGCGGTGGGCCGGTCGACGAGGATCCACAGCGGGCGGCGGGTGTCCTCCGGTGCCGGATGCCCGGCCTGGCGGGCCCGGTTGACGGCGATCAGCCGCCGTTCCGTCTCGTGCGCCGCCCATTCGAGGGTGGCGCAGGTCCCGGCCAGACCGCTCTCGACGGCCAGCACCCCCGGACGTCCGACGAGGCAGGCGTACTCACCGCTGCCGCTGCCGTCGATGACCACGACATCGCCGTGGCACAGCGCCTGCAGGGCGATCGACCGCAGCAGGCTGGTCGTGCCGGTGCCCGGCCGGCCCAGTGCCAGCAGATGCGGCTCGGTGGCGCGCGGCCCGGTCCGCCAGACGACGGCCGGGGCGTCGCGGACCTCGTCCCCGTCGGCGACCGGAACCGTGCGCTGGACGGCCTCGGAGTCGGTGAAGCCGAGGACGGTCTCGCCGGGCGCGGTGACGAAGCGCTGGGCGGTGATGCCGGTGGACAGCGGCCCCAGCGCGGTGAGGGTGAGGTGGTTCTCCTCCTCGTTCCAGTCGAAGCGGTACTCGCGGCCGCGCCCCGCCTTGGCGTGCAGCAACTGTTCGACGCGGGACCGCGCCGTGGCCTCGCCGTCGGTGAAGTACGCCGGGTAGCGCAGATGCAGCCGGGCCAGCCGGCCCTCCTCGAAGGTGTACTCGGTGAAGGCGCTGTCCCAGCCGCCGTCGCGCGCGTACAGCGGGGCCGGGTCGTCGGGGTCGGACAGATAGGGCACCAGCGCCTCGTACAGCGCCTGGAGCTTCCCGGACTCGGCCTCGCTGGGTCCGGTCGGCGCCGGGGCGGTGCGGTCGCGGCCCATCCAGCCCGCGCAGGCCAGCAGTGCGCCCAGCGCCAGCAGCGGGCCGTACGGCATCAGCGCGACGACGACGATCGCGGCGGCGCAGAGCAGCAGTGCGGGGCCGCGCCGGTCCTTGGGGGTGCGGGCCCACCAGCTGCGGGCCCAGCCGGCCTGCATGCGCATGCCCCGGGTGATGGTGATCAGCGGATGGAGCACGTCGGTGGCACTGTCGGCGGCGGTCCGCGCGAGTTCGCGGCTGCGCGCGAGCGACGGCCGGCTGTTCACGATGGTCGCGAACGACGGCCTGCTGCTCAGGATGCTGGGGAGGGGGCGCCTGGCCACGGATGCTCCAGTGGGTGGGTTCGCGGGAGGGTGGCGGGTCGTGGGTGACGAGGTGGGGCCCGGAGCGCCGGCATGCGGCCCCGGGCCCTGGGGCTGCCGTCGTAGACGGCCCCGCTAGATCTTGATCCCGCCCAGCAGGCTCGCAAGGCTGGCTCCGCCGGCCTTGATGCTCGGGGCGATGCCGGTGCCCGCGAGGTAGAAGCCGAAGAGGGCGCAGACGAGAAGGTGGGAGACCTTCAGTCCGTCCTTGCGGAAGAACAGGAACGCGATGACGCCGAGCAGAACGACGCCTGAGATAGACAGGATCATTGGGCTTTCTCCTGGGTGATGGGGACGGTCACCATGAGTTCTTCCAGGCTCACAAAAAGTAATGGGTACTGGAAAGTGGTAAACGGGTGATTTGTAGGAAATTTCCCCCGGATGGTCGTTCCGGAAGCCCGCCGGAGCGATCTCGGCGCGATCATTGCCGGGCCCGCCGCGGGTCATGTCCGCCGTCACGCCGATGGCGCAGCCAAGTCGCCCGGACGGCCGAGTGACCCCGCCGATCCAGGGCCAGGGCGTGGCGCCGCGTATGCGACGATGCCGCCCATGCGGCTGACTCCGATCACCTGGCCACGGCTGGCCGGGACCCTCGCCGACCGGGTGGCCGGCCTCACTCCGACGGCCGCCAGGCCGTGGCTGCGGGTGGCCGTCGACGGCGCCCCGGCCGCCGCGCCGGCCGCCCTGGCGGACGCGCTCGCCGGTGAGCTGCCCGCCCGCGGCCACCGCGTCCTGCGGGTGCGCGCCGCGGACTTCTGGCGGCCGGCCTCGCTGCGCTTCGAGTACGGCCGCGAGGACTCCGACGCGTACTACGACCTGTGGCTGGACACCGGAGCGCTGCGCCGCGAGGTCCTCGACCCGCTGGCGCCCGGCGGCAGCGGCCGGGTGCTGCCCTCGCTGTGGGACGCGGCCACCGACCGCGCGACCCGGGCCGGCTACGTCGAACTGCCGCCCGGCGGCGTCCTGCTGCTGGACGGTCAACTCCTGCTCGGCCAGGGGCTCGACCTGGACCTGACGGTCCATCTGCGGCTCTCCCCGGCGGCCCTGGCCCGGCGCACCCCGGACGAAGAGCACTGGACACTCCCCGCCTTCGGGCGGTACGCCGACGAGGTCCGTCCGGCGGAGGCCGCGGACGTCCTGGTGCACGCCGACGACCCCCGGCACCCGGCGTGGGGCGGACATCCCTTGCCGCCGGACCACGCGGACGGCTAGCGTCGCCCACCACCATGACCTTCGCGATCGCGCCGATGAGCGCCGAGCACATACCCGAGGCCGCCGCCCTGTACGACCGCTGGTCCGGACACTCCCGCAAGGGCCGGCCGCCGGGCGCCCCCACCGGTGAGGAACTGCTCGGAAGACTGCTCGCGGAACCGGACACAGAGGCCTACTTCGCCCGGGACAGCGGCGGCAGGCCCGCCGGCTATCTCGCGGCCTCCCCGCTCGACCTCGCCGAGGACACCCCCGCCGCGCTCCGCAGCCACCCGCGCTCCGCGGTGGTCCGGCACGGCGGGCACGCACCCGCGCCGGGGCAGCGCGACAACGCCGCGCTGCTCGCCCTGTACACCGAGGCCGCCGCCCGGCTCGTCGCCCAGCGGCGGCTGGTCCACTACGTCGAACTGCCGGCGTCCGGGACCGCCGCGATGGACTGGTGCCAACTGGGCTTCGGCTTCGAGGAGATGTACGGGCTGATGGCGGTCAAGCCCCGCGGCCGGCAGCCGCGCGGGGTGGACGGGCTGAGCATCCGCCGGGCCGGCCCCGGCGATCTGCCGCAGATCGGCCGGATGGCCGCGGAGTCGGCCCGCTACCAGCGGGAGTCGGCCATGTTCCTGCCGCAGTCCGACGCCGCCCTCGCCGCGATGCGCACCCGCTACACCGACACGCTCTCCGACCCCCGCTGCGCGGCCTGGATCGCCGGCCGCGGCGGTGAGGAGATCGGCATGGTGCTGCTCGCCCCGTCCCCGGCCGGCCCGGTCACCCCGGACGGCTGCGTGGAGCTGGCCGAGGCGTACGTCGAGCCGTCCACGCGGGGCGAGGGCGTCAGCCGGATCCTGCTCGCCACCGCGGCGGCCTGGGCGTACGACCACGAGTACCGGCACATCGGCGCCCGCTGGCACTCCGCTTCGCCGCTGGCGGCGGGTCACTGGCCCGCGGTGGGCTTCCGGGTCGCGGCCTACCGCCTCAGCCGCGTCCTCGACCCCCGGATCCGCCCGGGGCACGCCTCGGGGCAGTTCGCCGGGCAGGTCCAGGGGCGGGATCGGGCACCGCTCGGCACGTGACCGCGCTCACACCCGGCCCGCCGAGTGAGCGGGCTCACGCGTGTGATACGCAGAGCTGCCGCCTTCTCCACGGTGCGTTCCCGACATACGTCTTTTATTACGCCTTCAGTGTGTCGCTTCACTGAAAGTGAAGAAATCGCACACGTACAGAACGGGCGGAACGACTCAGGGTCACCGAAATGCGCGGGCGGCTCCGCACGTGATATGCGGCTCATGCCCGAATGTTGCCCTGTCGTCGGGAGTTCGCCTAGCTTCGCTCTCCTGCGGGTCAAATGCTCGCAGGATCCCACCGGGTGGAACGCCTAGTCCTGCCGCTGCCCGGTGCTTTGAACACCAAACTTCTACGGCAGGAGCGGGGGACCCAGGTAAGTGCCGTTCCCGAAGGTCGGGAACGGCTTGGGGTGAAGTCGCAACAGGCCGCGCCGTCAATGGCGCATGCCGCGACCGGGCAGCTCCAGCCCGAACCCGACAGCTCACCTCGCCGGCGTAGGAGAGGAACTCCCCCATGCCCGCAAAGGGAAAGCACCGTATTGGCCGTATGAGCCGGCTCACCAGGATCTGCGTCGCGGCCGGCACCGGTGGCGCCGCGCTCGCGCTGCCGCTGGCGATGTCGTCGAACGCCTTCGCCGCTGACACGCACGTGACCGCCGCGAACGCCGCCGCCTCCGCCCCGGCGCACGCCGCCCCGGCCGCCAAGGCCGCTCCGGCGAAGACCGCCGACAAGTACAAGGTGGTCGGCGGGGACAGCCTGTCGAAGATCGCCGACGTGCACCACGTCAACGGCGGCTGGCAGAAGCTGTACGCCGACAACAAGCAGACCGTCGGCGGCAACCCGGACCTGATCTTCCCGGGCCAGACCCTGGCCCTGGGCTCCAAGGCCGTGCCGTCGAACTCCGCCCCGTCCGCCGACCCGGCGCCGAAGGCGTCCCCGAAGGCGTCCACGGAGACGAAGACGGAGACGAAGAAGGCCCCGGCGAAGAAGGCCCCGGCCAAGAGCGAGTCGACCGTGAAGTCCTCGTCCTCCGCCGACAAGGCCCCCGCCGCCGCGAGCTCCTCCTCCGGCTACACCCTCCCGGTCTCGGGCGCCAGCATCGGCACCCCGTACCACCAGTCCGGTTCCAGCTGGTCCAGCGGCTACCACACCGGTGTGGACTTCGTCGTGTCGACCGGCACCACGGTGAAGGCGATCGCCGCCGGCACCGTCATCTCCGCGGGCGACGGCGGCGCGTACGGCAACCAGGTCGTCATCCAGCACAGCGACGGCAAGTACTCGCAGTACGCGCACCTGTCCTCGCTGTCCGTCTCGGCCGGCGAGACCGTCACCGAGGGCCAGCAGATCGGCCTGTCCGGCGCGACCGGCAACGTGACCGGCCCGCACCTGCACTTCGAGATCCGTACCGGTCCCGACTACGGCTCGGACATCGACCCGGTCGCGTACCTGAACGAGCACGGCGTGACCGTCTGACCCGTCCCGCGACGCCGCGCGTGAACGCGCGCGCCTCGTGAGACGCGCAGTGCCCGCCTGTCCTGGAACTGACCCGGGACGGGCGGGCACTTCCGCGTTCCGCCCCGGATCGGTACCCGTACCCGAACCGGTGCGCGGTCAGCCGGCGGGGTGGTTGTAGCCGAACACCCGCGCCCCGGTCTCGGACCGCGGTCGGTGGCTGGAGCCCTGTTCGAGCAGGACGTAGGTGCCGGGGCCGTGCCGCAGGTCGCCCTCGATGACCTCGCCCTCGGCCACGAAGTAGCCCTCGCCGACCGTCTCGTGCACATCGACGCCGGGCCACCGGGAGCCGGGTTCGAAGTCCACCACCCAGAAGGTGAACGGGGCCGGGCCGGGCAGTTCGCGCAGCAGGATGCCGGGGCCGATCTCGGTGGTGGGCACATCGTCGACGTGGAGGGCCAGCACACTTCCCGGTGTTCTCCGAGCCTGATCAGGTGCGTTCATCCGGTCAGCATCTCCCGACCTGCCCCGCTCCGGGGGCGATCACTCGAAAAGGGCGGCGAGTTCGCCGCGGGAGGCGATCCCGAGCTTCGGGTACGCCTTGTACAGGTGGTAGCCGACGGTGCGCGGGCTGAGGAACAGCCGGGCCGCGATGTCCCGGTTGGACATGCCCTGCCCGGCGAGCCGGGCGATCTGCAGCTCCTGCGGCGTCAGCCCCGCGAGCACGCCCGGCTCCCGGCTCCGCGGGGCGACCGAGCCGGTCGCCCCGAGTTCGCTGCGCGCCCGGTCCGCCCACGGCCGGGTACCCAGCCGCTCGAACACGTCGAGCGCCGCCTGCAACTGGCCGCGCGCCTCGCTCTTGCGGCGGGCACGGCGCAGCCATTCGCCGTACAGCAGCGCGGTGCGGGCGTGCTCCAGCGGACGGCGGTGCTCGTCATGGAGTTTCAGCGCGGCCGTGAAGTGCGTCTCGGCCTCGGAATCGGCGGCGAGCAGCGCCCGGCAGCGCAGCACCAGCGCGTCGGACCAGGGCTGCCGGGAGCGGGCCGCCCAGCGTTCGAAGCGGGCGAACGGCCCGGCGGCGCGCGGGCCGAGACCCAGCCGGACGGCTGCCTCGACCAGGTCGGGGGTGCTGCGGGTGGCGCAGAAGTGGTGCCGCAGCGGCTCATGGGTGAGCCGCTCCAGCCCGTCCATCGCCGACTGCGCGCGGCCCAGGCCCAGATCGAGCATGCCCTGCGCCCAGTACGACCAGGGCGCGCCGGGCGGCATCGCCGCGCCGGCGACGACGGCGAGCGCGTCGTCGGAGTACTTCCGGCAGCGCTCCTCGTCCCCCTCGACGGCCGCCAGATACGCCAGCACGCTGCTGAACTGGCTGGTCCACTGCTGCTGTCCGGTGTCCCCGGCGATCCGCAGCGCCTCCTCGGCGGTGGCCAGCGCGTCACGGTGCCGGCCCGCGAACACCTCCGCCTCGGCCATGAAGAAGAGCACCGTCGGCAGCCGGCCGATGCCACCCCGGTCGCGGCTCTCGGCGGTGAGCGCGGCGGCCAGTTCATGGGCCTCGTCGTCCTGCCCGACGGCCAGCCCGGCGCCGCACAGCAGTATCAGGTCGCGCGGATCACGGGACCCGGCGGCGCGGGCCGCGGTGACGGCGGCGGTCAGGTCCGGCGGGCCGCCGGCGGCGGGCGGGCCGAGAGCGGCGGTGATGAAGCGGGCCACCGGCGTCACGGGATCCGTGGCCGGCAGTACCAGCGCGTCCAGCCGCGCCACGGTGTCCGCGACGTCCTGTTCACCGAGGTACCAGGCCGTGTGGGCGGCCTGCATGAGCATCCGCGCGGCGCGCTGCGGATCGGCGGTGGCCGCGTGCCGGGCGCCGTCGGTCAGCAGCCGGTGCGCGGTGGGGAAGGAGCCGCTCAGGAAGTCCGCCAGGGCCCGGACATGGAGCAGCCGGGCCGTCAGCGCGGGATCGCCGGTCCGGCGCGCGGCCTGCTCGGCGAAGTCGCGGGCCCGGTCGAGCTCACCGGCCTCGGAGGCCGCCTCGGCCGCCAGGGCGAGCCGCCGGGTCGCGGCCCCGGGGTCGGTACTGAGGCGGGCGGCCCGTTCGAAGGCGAGGGCGGCCGCTCCGTAACCGCTGCGGTCCCTGGCCCGTCCCGCGGTGTCCTCCAGCGCGGTGGCCGCCGTCTCGTCGGGGCCGGTCGCGGCGGACGCCAGATGCCAGGCCCTGCGGTCCGCGTCCTGCGGGGCGTCCAGAATCGCGGCCAGTGCCTGATGCACGGTCAGCCGGTCGGCCAGCGGGGCGCGCTGGTAGACCGCGGCCCGGACCAGTGGATGGCGGAAGCGCAGCCGGTCGTCGTCCAGCCGGATCAGACCGCCCTCCTGGGCGGGCGGCAGATCCGCCGCGCCGGCGCCCAGCGCCCCGGCCGCCCGCAGGATCGCCCGCAGATCGCCGGTGTGCTCGGCCGCCGCGACGAGCAGCAGCAGCTGGGTGGCGGCCGGCAGATGGCTGACCCGGCCGTGGAACGCCATGTGCAGACGGCTGGTGAGCGGCAGCGCGCCCGGCCGGAAACGGCCGTCGGGGCGCTCCGCCTGGAACGCGACCGGAAGTTCCAGCAGCGCCAGCGGATTGCCCTGGGCCTCGGTGAGGACGCGGTGGCGGACGGTGGGGGACAGCTCGGCGCCGTGCAGCGCGAGCAGGGCGCCCGCCGACACCGGCGGCAGCCCGCCCAGCCGCAGTTCGGGAAGGCCGGGGGCGGGGAACGTGCCCTCGCCGTCCCGCGCCGCGAAGACCAGGGCGATCCCCTCGGAGTGGAGCCGCCGGGCGGCGAACATCAGCGCGTCGGCGGACACCCGGTCCAGCCACTGCGCGTCGTCCACGACGCACAGCAGCGGTCCGTCGCCCGAGTGCGCGGAGAGGAGGGACAGCACGGCGAGCCCGACGAACATCGGGTCGGGGGCCGCCGCGACGGTCATCCCGAACGCCGCCTCCAGCGCGAGCCGTTGGGGTTCGGGCAGCGCGCCCAGCGAACCCATCGCGGGGACCAGCAGCAACTGGATCCCGGCGAAGGGCAGTTCGGCCTCGAACTCGACGCCGGAGCCGCGGACGACCGTCATCCCGCCGGCCGCGTCGACCGTGTCGTCGAGCAGCGCCGTCTTCCCGATGCCGGCGTCGCCGCGCAGCACCAGCACCCCGCTGCGGCCCGCCCTGGCACCGGCCAGCAGCTCCCCGACCGCCGCCCGCTCCTCGGTACGCCCGTGCAACATGCCCTGAACGCTATCCAACGGTCCGGCCGCCGCCGATGCCGCGGGACCCCTCCAGGCTCCGCCGGATCGCGGTCTCCACCGGGCAGTAGGCGCCGTTGGACCGTTCCAGCTCGTAGTGGACCGCCGGAAACAGCGGGGGCTGCGCCATGAACCGGGGGCGGCTGCCGTGGTGCGGCTGGGCCGCGTGCACCAGGAAGGGATGACACAGATAGACGTCCCCGGGGCTGCCGGTGGCCAGCGCGACCGGCCGGTGCGCGCTCACCTCGTCGATCCGCGGGGCCATCTCCAGGATCGACGCTCCCTCCTCGCCGAACGGCAGCAGGACCGGCGGGACGTCCAGGTGTGAGCCGACCCGGATCCGGGTCGGAGCGTCCTCGGCGCCGGTCTCGCTGAAGAGGAACAGCATCAGCAGCGCCCGGCCCTCGGAACGGAGGTTGGCGAACGGCCACTTCTCGCCCTCGCGGTAGTAGCTGCCCTCGATGTGCCAGCCGGCGTCGTCGGGCTCCCGCGGGTGCGGGAAGCGGAGCGGGAAGGAGCCCAGCGAGGGCCGCGGCACCCAGCGGCCGGGGCCGACCAGATGATCGAACGCGTCGTGCAGCACCGGGGTGTTGGCGGCCTCCACGAAGGGCGCGTCCGACATGTCGGAGACCCAGTGCACCGGCTCCGTCCACGAGGCCGGGTCGTCCGGATCGGTGCCGGTCTTCGCCCAGAGCAGTTCCGCGCAGGCCCGCGCGGTCTCCTCGGAGAAGGCCCGTTCGATCCTGATGAAGCCGTTGTCGAGGAACTGCTCGATCGTCGTAGGGTCCACCCGACCATCCTCACCGTTACCGGGCGGCGGGAGCCAACGGGTTTCCGGCCGGAGTGATGAGCTCCTGCAGCGCGGGGGCGCAGCGCTCGACGAGGGCCGGCACGGTCATCGCGCGGACCGCCTCGCCGCGCGCGATCCCGTAGACGGCGCCGAGGCCCAGCAGCATGCCGACGGTGAGTTCGGCCCGCAGCTGGGCCTCCGGACCGGTCAGCCGCCGGGCGAGGCCGGCGATGACCTGCTCGCGGAAGTTGGCGCGCAGGATGTCGCCCTGTCCCTCGGCGGAGTGCAGCGGTGCGAAGACGATCCGCAGGATGGGGTCGATGCCGCGTTCGTTCTGGCTGGTGAGCACCTGGGTGACCATGTGCCGGCCGAGCTCGTCCAGCGGGGCGTCCAGCAGTACTTCCGCGTCGGACTCGAAGGAGATGATGCGGGCGAAGAGCTTCTCCTTGTTGCCGAAGTACTTCACGATCAGCGGCGCGCTCACCCCGGCCCGCTCCGCGATGGCCTTGAGGGTGATGTCGCCGTAGGCGCGCCGGCCCAGCATGGTGCGGGCGGCGCGCAGGATCGCGGCCTTGGTGGCGTCGGCGTCACGGCGCCGGCTGTCGGGGGCTGCTGTCGTCATGGGACTCATGCTCCCTCCAGCGCGGGGTCCGCGGCGGCTTCGGAGCGCTGCGCGGGCGGTGTCGGCCTGCCGCGCCGGCCGCCGGGGATCGACACGGCCGCGAGGAAGGCGAGGATCGCGACCCCGCCGGCCATGGTGAAGGCGATCAGATAGCCGTGCAGCGTGGGGATCTGCAGGCCGCCGATCGGCGCCGTGTGGTGGATCAGGATCGCCGCGACCGCGGCGCTGCAGGTGGCCTGGCCGACGGTGCGCATGAGAACGTTGACGCCGTTGGCGGACGCCGTCTGGCCGGCCGGGACGGCGCGCAGGATCAGCGTCGGAAGGGCGGAGTAGGCCAGCGTGGTCCCCGACGCGACGACGGAGGCGCCGACGATGATCGCCCACAGCTGCCGGCTGTCGGCGATGCGCAGCACATAGCCGAGGGTCAGCAGCACGGCTCCGGCGGCGAGGGTGAACTTCGGGCCGCGGGCCGCCGATATCCGGGCCGAGACGGGGGACAGCAGCAGCATGATGATGCCGCTGGGCAGCAGGCACAGCCCGCTCGCCACGATGGACAGCCCCAGCCCGTAGCCGGTCTCCTTGGGCGCCTGCACCAGCTGGGCGGTCACCAGCGAGTTGGCGTAGAAGGCGAAGCCCGCGAGGAGCGCGGCGATGTGCGGCAGCGCGACGCGCGGGCTGGCGGCCAGCCGCAGGTCCACCAGCGGGCTCGTGGCGCGCAGTTGCTGCCACCGCCATCCGGCGAGGATGACGACGGAGACCACGGCAAGACCCAGCACGGCCGGGCTGGTCCAGCCCCACTGGCCGCCCTGGGAGACGGCCAGCAGCAGACAGACGAGTCCGGCCGCGAGTCCGGCGGCGCCGGTGAAGTCGAAGCGGCCGGGGGAGCGGATCGGCGACTCGCGCACGACCCACCAGGCCAGCCCGAGGCCGAGCGCGCCCAGGGCGGTGGTGGCCCAGAACATGACGTGCCAGTCGGCGTACTGCACGATCAGGGCGGCCAGCGGCAGCCCGAAGGCGGCGCCGATGCCGACGGTCGAACTCATCATCGCCACGGCGGAGCCGGTCCGGTGCGGGGGCAGTTCGTCGCGCAGGATGCTGATGGACAGCGGTACGACGGCGGCGGCGGCGCCCTGCAGGGCGCGGGCGGCGATCAGCAGCCGGATGTCGGAGGTCACGGAGCACAGCAGGGAACCGAAGGTCATCAGCCCGAGCGCGATCAGCAGCACGCGGCGCTTGCCGTACATGTCGCCGGCCCGGCCCAGAACGGGGGTGAGGACGGCTCCGGCGAGCAGGGTCGCGGTCACCATCCAGGAGACGCCGGCGGGCGAGGCGCCGGTGAGGCGCGGCAGATCGGGCAGGAGCGGCACCACGACGGTCTGCATGATCGCCATGAGGATTCCGCCGAATGCCAGGACGGGGACCATGAGCCGTTTCCGGAAGTCCACGGGGCGCGCTCCAACGGACGAGAGGGGAGGTGAATAGACGTTCACCAGATTAGGTGAATTATTATTCACTGCCAAACGTCTTCCGGTCGGGTGCGGCCGGAGGGAGCCGGCCGGAGTACCGCCCGGACGGTCGGCTCAGGTGTTCAGGTGCTCAGACGTTCAGGCGCCGGGGACCGTGCGGTGGATCTGCTGGAGGAACGTGGCGTTGTCCGGGGACTGCCGCATCCGGTCGAGCAGTATTTCGAGGGTCTGCTGGGTGTCCCTGGACTGCAGGGCCCGGCGCAGGCCGCGCACGGCCGCCAGCTCGGCGGCGGGCAGCAGCAGCTCCTCGCGCCGGGTGCCGGACGGGGTCACGTCGATGGCCGGGAAGATCCGCTTCTCGGCGAGCGAGCGGTCCAGCCGCAGCTCCATGTTGCCGGTGCCCTTGAGCTCCTCGAAGAAGTAGTCGTCGGCCCGGGAGCCGGTGTCGACGAGGGCGGTCGCCAGGATGGTCAGGGAGCCGCCCTCCTCGGCGCAGCGCGCGGCGCCGAAGAGCCGCTTGGGCGCCTGCACCGCGGCGGAGTCGACACCGCCGCTGAGGGTGCGGCCGTTGCCGGGCGCCGCGTTGTTGTGGGCGCGGCACAGCCGGGTGATCGAGTCGAGGAGTATCACCACGTCCTGGCCGAGCTCGACGAGGCGCTTGGCGCGTTCGACGGCCAGTTCGGCGAGGGCGATGTGCTCCTTGGCCGGGCGGTCGAACGTCGAGGCGAGCACCTCGCCGCGCACCGACCGGCGCATGTCGGTGACCTCCTCGGGGCGTTCGTCCAGGAGGACGACCATGAGGTGGGCATCGGGGTGGTTGACGGCGACGGAGTTGGCCAGGCTCTGCAGGAGCAGGGTCTTGCCGGTCTTGGGCGGGGCCACGATGAGTCCGCGCTGGCCCTTGCCGACCGGTGCGACGAGGTCGACGAGCCGGGTGGTGAGGACGCCGGGCGAGGTCTCCAGCCGCAGCCGCTCGCGCGGGTGGACGGGGGTGAGATCACCGAAGTGCGGGCGGACGCCGGGAGCGCCGGCCTCGCGGCCGTTGATCCGTTCGACGGTGCCGAGGGCACGCGGCCGCTCGGTGGTGCCCTCGACGAGGTCGCCCGTGCGCAGTCCGTACTTGCGGATCTGAGCCGTGGTCACCTGCGGGTCGTCGGGCGCCGGGTGGTAGCCGCGAGTGCGCAGGAAGCCCTGGTTGCCGACGATGTCGAGGACGCCGGTGACCGGCGTCGGGACGGTGGTGCGGGTGGTTCTGGCAGGGGGGTGTTCGAGTGTGGTGGTCATGCTGGGTCCTTTCACGGACATGCCAAAGAAGGGTCCCGGCGGGGGCGGAGTGAGGGTGCGGACGTGTCACGCACCACTGGCTTGCCGACCCGCGAGGGAGAAGGAAGGAGATGTACTGCCGGGCGGCCGGTCCTGAAGGACGGAATTCGCCACGGCGGGGAGTGGAACAAGCACCGGCGCCGAGAAGCGGCGTACTCGAGTGCTGTTCGCACTGTAGCACGCCGCTTCGGGTGGTCGGGGAAATCCGCCGGAAATTCCGTCGGGAACAGCCCTGTGCCGCTCTTTCCGGCCGATCGCGGTCAGCGCGAGCGGAGGTACCGGCGGCGGGCGAAAACGGTACCGGCGGCGGCCGCCACCAGGGCGCCCCCGGCGCCGGACCAGGCCCAGCCGTTCCAGGCCGCGGCGGATTGCGAGGCGGGAGCGGTGGTCATCACCGGCGCCAGCGCGGCGGCCGCCGGCCGGCGTGGCGCCGAGGCGGGCACGGCGCGGGTGACGGTGTTCAGCGTGCCGACCGAGCCGTTCACCCCGGCGGCGTCGAAGCCCCAGTCCAGCAGGGCGCGGGCCTCCTTGTACACGGCCTGCGCGACGCCGGACTGCGGGTTCATCACCGTGGCGATCAGCGTGCGGTCACCGCGCTGGGCGGCGGCGATCAGCGTGTTGCCCGCGTTCGTGGTGTAGCCGTTCTTGACCCCGATGATCCCCGGGTACGTCCCCACACCGTCGGCCCCGGTCAGCAGGCGGTTGGTGTTCTGGATCTGGAACGGCGGCACCTCCCTGCCCCGGGAGTCGGTGCCGCCCGGGAACATCGCGGTGGCGGTGGAGGTGTAGCCGGCGAAGTACGGGGTGGCGAGACCGGCGCGGGCGAAGAGCGTCAGGTCGTAGGCCGACGAGACCTGGCCGGGGGCGTCGTACCCGTCGGGCGAGACCACCTCGGTGTCGTCGGCGCCGAGCATCCGCGCCTTGGCCTGCATCTGGGAGACCGTCAGGGGCACCGAACCGTTCATCCGGGCGAGTACATGGACCGCGTCGTTGCCCGAGCTGAGGAACACCCCGCGCCACAGGTCGGCCACCGTGTACGTCTGGCCCGCCTGCACCCCGACCCGGCTGCTGCCCGCTCCGATGCCGGACAGCTCGTCCTCGGTCACGGTATGCGTGGTCTCCTGCGCGAAGCGCGGCAGGACGGTGACGGCGAAGAGGGTCTTGAGGGTGCTGGCCGGCGGCAGCGCGCGGTGCGCGTCCTTGGCGGCGAGCACCTGGCCGGTGCGCGCGTCGGCCACCAGCCAGGAGAGGGCCGACAGGCCGGCGGGCAGCGCGGGCGAGCCGGACTTCGGCAGGACGTGCACCCCCGGCCGCGCCAGCGTCGCGCCGCCGATGACGGTACGGCCGGGCGCGTGGCCGTCGTCACCGTGGGCGGACGCCGGGGCGGCCGGGCAGCTGACGGTCAGACAGACGGCGGTGAGAGCCGCCGCGCGGGACCAGAGGGACGGGGTGCGGGCAGGACCGGAAACAGTCATGGGTTCACGGTAGGAACGCTTTCGCCCGTTCTGCGCGGTGACCTGCTCCATCCGGTGGAGCGAGCGGCCGGACGGCGGAACCCGTGCGGGTCACGCGCCCTCAGAAACCTGTTCGGACAGCGGATCTGACCGGTCGTCGGAGACCGTCCGGGCGCTGCGCCCCTTGGCCAGTTCGGCGTTGAAATGCGCGCCGACGAGCAGCGCGATGTGGGACACCCACAGCCAGACCAGGAACACGACGGTCCCGGCCAGCGACCCGTACAGCCGGCTGTACGTCCCGAAGACGGAGACGTAGAGGGCGAACCCCACCGAGGAGAGCAGCCACAGCACGACGGCCAGCGCACCACCCGGCGCCATCGCGCGCAGCGGCCGGAACCTGGCGGGCCCCGAGCGGAACAGGATCAGGACCAGCACCGTCGCCAGACACAGCAGCAGGGGCCACTTCAGCACGTTCCAGCTGGTCACCGCCGCCTCGTCCATCCCCAGCACCTGGCCGGCACGACGGGCCAGCTGACCCGTCGCCATCAGGGTGACCGCACTGCAGACCAGCAGGGTGAGCAGCACCAGCGCGGTGATGACGATGCGGGGCGCGGTCCGCCAGGCGGGCCGGTGGTCGGTCACGCCGTACATCGAGTGCAGCGCCCGCCGGAAGACGGCGAGGTAGCTGGAGGCGGACCACATCGCCGCCACCGTGCCGCTGGCCGCCAGGAACCAGGCCGCCGAGTGCTCCTGGGCCATGTCCTTCATGGTGCTCGCGACGAGCTGCCGCGACTCGGCCGGCACCACCGCCGTGACCTGGGCGATCAGATCACTGGTCGAGGAGGTCCCGGCCAGGCCGATCACCGAGACCGTCACCAGGAGGGTGGGGAACAGGGCGAGCATGGCGTAGTACGTGAGAGCCGCGGCCCGCTCGGAGGCGTCCTCGTCCCAGGCGGCGACGGCCGCGCCGCGCAGCGCCCGCAGGACCAGCCGCCGGTGTCCGGTCGGCCGGGCGACCGCCGCGGGCTTGCCGCCGGTGGGCCCCAGGGCCAGTACGGCCTGCTCGTCGATCATTTCCGGCTCCTCGGTGAAACGGTGCGCAGCGGACGCTGCCCGGTGGAACGGTGCCCCTCGAGACGGTGCTCGCTGAACGGTACGGAGTCGGCGGTGTGCCGATCTGCCAGTCGGATACCCGGGAACCGCCGGTCCAGCCGGGCCGGCCGGACCCCCGGATCCGGACACGGTCGCCGGGCATCCGGCGGTTGAAGGGCCGAATGCGGGCAAGACGCAGGGATGACCGATCAGTTGTGGACATCGTGTGAACCTCCGGTGTGCTCGGGAGGCTCAAAAAAAGCTTGGGAAAGGAAGTCCGGATGCTCGCCATCGCCGCGGCCGTCGTCTTCGCGGTCGCCTTCATCATCAACGCGACCAAAACCTCGACGGACATCGTATTCGCACCCGGCAGCCTCCAGCTCGTGGGGCTCGTGCTGGTCGCCCTCCACCTGGCGGGACTCGGCTCCGGATGGTCCGTCCCCAGCCGCCGCCGGCGCCGCCGCTGACCGCGGCCGCCGCGGACGGACGGTCATGGAACACTGAGGTGGCCACCGGCGAGTGGCCCGGCCGGAGCGGGTACAGGACTCCGGACGGGCGCCCGCCGGGCCGGCCCGCCGACTGGAGGACCGGATGAGCGACACCACCCTGGTATGGACCCTGGCGGCACTGGCCGTCGTGATCATGCTGGTCATCGCCGTACGGCTGGCCGTGCGCCTGGTCCGGGTGCGCCGACTGCTGGTGGCCGCCCATGTCCCGTTGACCGGGAAGGCGATGTTCTGGGGAGCCATCGCCTATCTCCTCTGCCCGGTCGATCTGCTGCCCGACCCGATCCTGATCGACGACATCGGCGTGCTGTGGCTGGCCGTGCGGGCCCTGGAGAGCGCGGCCCGCCGGGCCGGCATCGGCCCCGGTGAAGCGGACGGCGACCGTCCGGTGGCTCCCGCCACGCATGGAACACCGTCGCTGGGGCAGAGGGCGAAGAGAACGAGCACGTGACCGGCGAGGCAGAAGGGGCTCACCCCACATGCTGGATGTACTCACCACCGTGACGGAGCCTCTGCGGCGATCGATCCGCTACGCGGGCAGAGACGGCACCATCGCGGCCGCCCGCGACACGGCCGCCGCGTTCCTCGACGGCCTCGCCCCGGACCGCGCCGCCCCGGTGCCCGGCGAACGTGCCGAAGAGATCTTGCTGGTCGTGAGCGAGCTGGTGACCAACGCCGGACGCTACGCCCCGGGGCCGTATGTGATGGAGCTGGGCTACTGCGGCGGCGCCGTCGAGATCACGGTCTGGGACACCAGCTCCCAGCTGCCCCGGCGGTTCGAGCCCGACCCGCTGCGGATCGGCGGTCACGGGATGGAGATCGTCGGCCGGCTGTGCCGGCAGGTCACCGCCGAGCGCGTCCACGGCGGCAAGCGCGTCACCGCCCGCCTGGACGTGGACCGGCCGGCGTGAAGTGACCTGTACGCGCGTCGGCCCGGCCGGCGTGGTGCTGGTTGCCGGCCGGGCCCGTCGGAGCGGGGGTCAGGAGGCGTACACCTCGAACTCGGAGAGCTGGCCCGCGGGCCATCCGGTGTTCGCCGTGAACGTCAGCCGCAGATAGCGGGTGGTGGTTCCGGCGGGCAGCGTGATGCCGGCGCTGTTGCCGCTCGCCGGGTTGAAGGTGTAGCCCGCGGAGCCCTTGAGCGTGCTCCACGAGGAGTTGTCGGCGCTGCCGAGCACGCTCAGGGTCTGCGTGCGGGTGGCCCAGGCCGATGGCGGCGGGAGCTTGAGGACGATCCGGCCGGCCGTGGTGGCCGCGCCCAGGTCGACGGTCAGCGACTGCGGGAAGGCGTTGCTCGCGCTCTCCCAGTAGCTGGTGGAGTTCCCGTCGTTGGCGTTGCGGGCCGCGTAGACGTCATTGCTGCTGGTGGCGCTGATGTTCTTGCCCGCGGCCAGGTTGCTGTCGGCCGGCGGGGTGGTCGGGGGAGTGGTGGGCGGAGTCGTCGGCGGCGTCGTACCGGTGTGGCGGACCTCCAGCTCGGAGAGCTGGGCGGCCGGCCAGCCGGTGTTGGCCGAGACGGTCACCCGGACATAGCGCACATTCGCGGCGGTGAAGCCGGCGGTGACGGTGTTGGCGCCGCCCGGGTCGAAGGCGTACGCCTTCGGCGCGGCCAGCTGGCTGAAGTTCGTTCCGTCGGCGGAGCCGAGGACCGTGATGTTCTGCGAGCGCGACTCCCAGCCCGGCGGCAGCTTGAACGTCACGCTGTCGACGCTCGTGGCCGCGCAGAGGTCGACGGTCAGCGACTGCGGGAACGCGTTGTTGTTGCTTTCCCAGTAGCTGCCGGCGTTGCCGTCGACGGCGTTCGCCGCGCTGTAGCCGCCGTTGGCGCTGGTGGCGGTGACGGGCTTGCCCTGCGCGAGGTTGCCGGTGCCCGGGACGCAGGCCGGCGGGGTGGTCGGGGGAGTGGTGGGCGGTGTCGTGGGCGGGGTGGTCGGCGGGTTCGAGGGGTCCGACGGGATGCCGCCGTTGGTCCAGATCGGGGCGGGCCAGTTGCCGGTGCAGGTGGAACCGGTGTTCCAGCCGGAGTTCCCGCCGCCGTCGACGATCACGAAGCTCGGGCCGACGCAGTTGTGGATCGGGGTGGCGGCCTGGGCGATGTGCTTGGCCGTGACATTGGTGAACTTCATGTTGGCCTGCACCTGGGCCTGGATGGCGTAGGTACCGGCGCCGTCGATATTGATGTTGGTGAAGTTGACGCCGCTGACGCCGCCCTCGATGGTCTGGATCGCCTCGTAGGAGCTGTCCAGGATGTCGGTGTCGGTGATGTTGATGACCGCGCCGCTGATCGCCTCGTTCAGGCCGTCGAACCAGATCGCGCCGACCCCGAAGTTCCAGTTGAAGTCGCTGTTGCCGGTTCTGATCAGGGTGTTGCGGGCCGCGGTGATGGTGCCCGCGACGGCGGTGCCGTTGCCCGAGCTGACCCCGGGGTAGCGATTGGCGATGTGCAGGCCGCCGCCGTTGGAGATGGTGTCCGCCATCACGTTGTCGGAGATCGTGAAGTTCTTGCCGCCGTAGGTGACGATGTTGTTCGCCAGGATCGGCAGGATCACCGTGTTGTGGGTGAAGGAGTCACCGACGTTCGCGACCCGCTCCGGCCAGGACGCCAGCCCGTCGTCACCGAGGTTGCGCAGGAAGGTGTTGGTGACCGTGGAGTTGGTCACCCCGGTGTGGAAGTTCACGCCGTCCGCGGTCTGGTCCAGGATGCGGCTGTTCTTGATGGTGAAGTTGTCCATCGGGCCGTCCATCCAGGCGCCGACCTTGGTGTGCTGGATCCACAGGTTGTCGACCACCGAGTTGGACATCGCGCCGCCGAGGCCGTTGACCTGGTCGTCGTCCGAGCGCTCGCGGATGTCGCCGATGATGGCGAAGTCCTTCAGGGTGACGTTCCGGCTCGGCCCGTTGGCCTCCTGCGGCCGCACCCCGCCGGTGTAGCCGCCACCGGGGACGTACTTGCCGTAGATGCCCGCGGCGCGGTTGCGGTTCACCGGGTCGCGCCCGCCGAGCACGCTGTACCACGGCCCCGCGCCGGCCAGGGTGACGCCGTCGACGACCACATGGTCGTAGAGCGTGAAGTTGCCCTGCGGGATGTAGACGGTCTTCCCCTGCGCCTGGCCGGCGTTGACCGCCGCCTGGAACTTGGCGGTGGAGTCGACGGCGCCGGTCGGGTCCGCGCCGAAGTCGGCGACCACGTCGAGCGCGCCGGCCGGCTTGGCTATCGGGGCCGCGACCTGCTCGAAGTCGGCCAGGTCGATGGTGAAGGTGGGGGAGGCGGCGGTCGAGGCCACCTGCAGCCGGATCTTCGTCCCGGCCGGCAGCGTCGAGCCGAGCAGGGTCCGGGTCTCGTCGTAGAAGTGGTGCGGGTTGGTGTCGCCCGGGTTGTTGTTGAACGGATAGCCGCCGTAGTACCAGCTGTACTTGGAGGTCACCGGCACGCTCTTCAGCGTGGAGCCGTTGACCTTCAGGTCGATGGCCGCGTCGCGCCCGGCACCGTTCGACGTGTCGGGCAGGCTGTAGCGGAACGACATGGCGTTCGCGGGGGCGCTCAGCGTGAACTCGACGTACTGCCCGACCGCGTTCAGCGTGACGGCCTGCCGGCCCTGCGCCTCGGACGGCAGATTGCCGTACAGCCGGTCCGGCCCGATCACCGTGCCGTTGGTGGCGGCGTACTCCGCCTCCTGCTCCTTGAACGGCACGACCGCGCCACGGTTCGGAACATCCAGGGGGACAGCGCGGCGACGCCCGCCGCGTGCGCGGCGGGCGCGGTGGCGAGGCCCACTCCGGTGAGCGCGGCGGCCGCGCTGACGACGAGCGAGACGATCGCGGTGGTACTGCGCCTGAGGCGGGGACTTGGGGGTGCATGCATCACAGAGGCACGTCCTTGCAGGTCGAAGGTGGGGGCGGGAGGCGCGCGTTGCGGCTGCGCTTCGGGCACGTGTCGTGGGGGTTTCGGCCGGGCGTGGGAGAGACTACGAGCACCCCTGCAGCAAGTCCATAAGTCAGCGCAATATTGCGACGATCGATTGCAAGGAAGAGCTAGACTCATGGCACAAAAGGGTGTTGAAGGGCGGCGTGGGAGAGCCACGGGTCGGAAGCACGTGCTGTGACGGCCGCATATGCGGCGGCGGGGGGACCCGTTACCGGGTGACGAAGACCTCGATGCCGTCGAGCAGGCGGCGCAGCCCGAACTCGAAGATCGTGTCGAGGTTGATCTCCAGGTCGTGGCGCCCGGCGAGGGAGGAGTACATGGGGAACCGGCCCGACGTCACGATGGCCTGCATCGCCGCGTCGTTGGCGTCCAGATACTGCTGGCTGGTGATCCCGGTGGCGTGCTCGGCCTCCGCCTCGGCCTCGGCCTCCAGGTTCACCGCCGTACCCCGGGCGTAGTTCACCATCGTGACCGCCACATAGATCATGTCGGCCGGATCGAGGTGGTCCAGTGCGCGCATGGACCACTCGACGACCGCCATCGCGTTGGGCACCAGCGGCGGCCTGGTCGTCGACATCACCTGCGCCAGCCACGGGTGGCGGCGGTGCATCTCCCACTGCAGCCGGGTGCCCTGCTCCAGCCGGTCCCGCCAGCCGGACGGTCCCGGCTCGGGCAGTTCTGCCCGGCCGGCCGCCTCGTCGGCCATCAGCACGACGAGTTCGTCCTTGCCCGGCACATGGCGGTAGAGCGCCATCGCGGCCACGCCGAGCTCGGCGGCGACCCGGCGCATGGACGCTGCCTGCAGTCCCTCCGCGTCGGCGATCGCGATCGCGGCGAGCACGATCCGTTCGCGCGCGACGCGTTCGTCGGCGGACTGCACGCCGCCGCCATCGGCGCCGCGGTGGTGTGCGCCGCGGCGGCCGCCCTCGCGCTGTACGCGCTGCGGGACGTGCCGGCCGCGCCGCTCACCACCGTGGCGGATCCGGAAGCGGGTCAGCCGCGCGGGTACACCGAGGAGAGCACGGACGGCAGCGCGTACCAGTCGGCGGTCACCAGGCTGCCGTGACGGGCGGCGACCTGCGCGGCCTTGGCCCGCGCCTCGGCCTCCGTCGGATGGGTGCCGTCGATGGCGGGCGCCACCTTGTTCACGTCCGTCATCACCACGATGTAGTGCCTGTTGTCGTACCAGGCGGTGTCGATACCGCCGTCCACATAGGCGGCGGCGTCACCGTCGAAGAACACGAACCACGGCCGGAGCGTCGCGTCCGGGTAGCGGGAGGTCCGCGGGTCGGCCGCCGCGGCGCCGTGCACGGCGGGGAACGCGGTCGCCTGGGACAGCGTTCCGGCGGCAGCGAGGTTCCGCAGCCGGGTCGCGTACTCCTTGTCGGTCCACAGGCTGTCGAACGGGTTGCTCTCCTCGACCGTGCCGGGTATCAGGTCGACGAGGAACTTGCCCGCCAGCGCCGCCCGCGTCGGCCAGGCGCCCGCGAGCGCCGCCGCGTCGAGGGTGCCGTGCCCGCCCACCAGGTCCGCCGGGCGGTACAGGGCGTTGCCGAGCTTGCCGCCCACCAGGGCGTCGAACTCGTCGGGGCCCAGGCCGCCCTTGTCGTTGAAGCCGTCCTTCATCTCCACCTTGAGCAGCACCGGGGCGTGTCCGGGGTGCGCGTCGCTCCATGCCTTGATGTCGGCGAAGCAGCCGTCGAGGCCCTGGTTGACCGGCTTGACGCGCAACTGGGAGGCGTTGGCGGCGTTCTCGCAGTTGTTGTCGTTGCCGAAGGGGTTGCTGTGCGAGACACGGAACTTCGCGCCGCCCAGCGCGTTGGTCCAGACGTCCAGTTCCAGCAGCGCGGCACCGGAGTCCAGCGCGTCGGCGAAGTACGGGTACTTGGCCTTGTCGTACGCGTTGTGCACACCCACCCCGGTGCTGCCGGAGTAGGGGAGGGAGTCGGTGCCCGCCGCCTGCGATCCGGTCGGGACGAGAAGGGTCAGTGCCGCCGCCGCGGCGAGTGCCGCCGCTGCCGATGTGCGTCCGAACATGCGCATGAGCCGCCTCCCATAGAGAGCAAGTGGGAAGCAGGTTAGGGGAGTTGTGCTGCCGCAGGGTGATCGCGAGACGACCGGACGTGAACTACTCGGTGCCGGAAGCCAACGAGGACGGCGCTAACCCGTGATGTCCACGATGAAGTTGTCAAAAATGTGCGCACCGGGGCGGCCGCCGGTCTCGGTGAGCGCCGTCCGCAGGGCGATCAACTGCCCGACGGTCAGCTGCAGTGGCGGCTCGTCCGGCTGGTACGTGGTGCCGCGCGGATACGCGTCACCGGGAGCGGTGGTCATCTCGATGTGGCAGCCCAGGATGTGGGTCACCGGCCGGGTGGCGCAGAAGTCGAGCAGCCGGTCGACGGTGGCGGTGAACGCAGCGGTGTCCTGGACGTAGAGCATGCCCGGGTAGAAGGAGTCACCGGTCAGCAGCAGACCGGTGGCCCGGTCGTAGAGCACGACGGCCGCCTCCTGGTGGCCGGGGCCCGGGATCACGTCCAGGATCCGGCCGCCGCCGAGGTCCAGTTCGGCCCTGCCGTCCGGCCAGCCCGCCAGGCCGAAGAAGTCGACGACGTCCGCCAGACCGGTCCCCACCACGGTGGTGTCCGGGCGGCCGGTGAACTGGCCGTCGGCCGCGATGTGGTCACCGTGCCCGTGGGTGTGGGCGACCAGCAGCCCGTAGCCCGGCCGGGGATGGCGTACGAGCCAGTCCTCGATCGCCGCGTCGACCGTGCGGCGCAGCGGGAAGTACCGCTCGTCCGCGGTGGCCCCGGTGTCCAGCAGCAGCGCCCGGTCCGCGCCGAGGAACAGGAACACGAACGGCGCCTCGAAGTGCACCGACATGTTCTGCCGCAGGATCAGCGTGCTCTCGTCGTACGCGTGCACCTGGATCTCCGGCGCGGGGTCGTGCTTCGCCGACGGCCAGCCGGCGTGCCACCGGACGTCGAGGTCTCCCGGCCCGGCCGGCGGCCCGCTGAACTCGTTCATGGGGCGACGCTACAGGGCGCCCGCCGGGGCGCCGATGCCCGCCGCCACGGCCAGCCGGCCGAAGGAGTCGAGCAGTTCCGCGCGGTCGAAGGTACTGGTGGTCAGCATGAGCTCGTCGGCGCCGGTGCGGCCCACGAGCGCGCCCAGCGCCGCGGCCACCTCGTCCCCGGTCCCGTGGATCTGGCCCTCCAGCGCCGCGTCGAAGTACGAGCGCTCCCGCGCCGACATCTCCAGCGACTCCACCTCCGCCGTCGGCAGCAGCGGCGGGAAGGCCCCATGGGTGCGGGAGTACGCGCTCGACCAGGCCTCGGACAGCAGCAGCCGGCGCGCGCCCGCCGGCGACGCGGCGGCCGCGGCGTTCGCCGACACCACGACGTACGGCTCCGCCGACCAGACGGAGGTACGGAAACCGTCCCGGTACCGCTCGATGGCGCGCAGCATCGGGTCCTCGCCACGGACGGCGCCGATCACCAGCGGCAGCCCCAGCGCCGCCGCGTGATCGGCCCCTGAGCCGGTGGCCAGCACGAACGCGGGGGGCCGCAGGCCCTCGGCGGGCCAGGCGTGCACCTCGGGGTGCACCCGCTGCTCACCGGTGAACCAGCCGAGCAGCTCCGTCAGCTGCGCGCCGAAGTCCTCGGCGGCCTCCTTGTCACGGCCCAGCGCCCGCCGGATGCCGTCGGTGAACCCGACCGACCGGCCCAGGCCCATGTCGACGCGGCCGGGGAAGAGCGCCTCCAGGACGCCGAACTGCTCCGCCACCACCAGCGGCCGGTGATTGGGCAGCATCACGCCGCCCGTACCGACCCGGATCCGTGAGGTGGCGGCCGCGACGGCCGCCACCAGCACGGTCGGTGCCGAACCGGCCACTCCGGGCACACTGTGGTGCTCCGAGACCCAGAACCGGTGGTAGCCGAGCGTCTCGGCCTGCCGGGCGAAGCGGACGGTGTCCCGCAGCGCCTGGGAATGGCTCTGTCCCTGGCGGGTGCGCGACCGGTCCAGGATGGACAGCGGGATGTCTCGGAGTGCTGATGTCACCTTCGGTTCAACGCCGTGGATCACTGAGGATTCCCGGCCCGGATCCGCCGTCCGGCCCCCGGTGGCGCGGCGCCGGTGCCGAATGCGGGTTCATACGCGAAAATGGGGCAAACGATCAGGACAGCCGAGCCCCAGGAGGCATTGCCGTGCCGATCGCGACCGTGAACCCGGCGACGGGCGAGACGCTCAGGACGTTCGAGGCCCTCGGGACCGCCGGGGTCGAGGAGAAGCTCGCCCTGGCCGAAGCCGCCTTCCGCCAGTACCGCACCACCTCCTTCGACGAGCGCGCCGAGCTGATGCGCCGCGCGGCCGCGCTGCTGGAGGAGGAGGGCGAGGACATCGCCCGCACCATGACCACCGAGATGGGCAAGACGCTGGTCGCCGCCCGCGCGGAGGCCGCCAAGTGCGCCAAGGCCATGCGCTGGTACGCGGAGCGTGCCGAGGGGCTGCTGGCCGACGAGCACCCGGAGCCGGCCGACGTCAAGGACTCCGGCGGCAGCCGCGCCTTTGTGCGCTACCGCCCGCTGGGCGTGGTGCTGGCCGTCATGCCGTGGAACTTCCCGCTCTGGCAGGTGGTCCGGTTCGCCGCGCCGGCCCTGATGGCGGGCAACACCGGCCTGCTCAAACACGCCTCGAACGTTCCGCAGACCGCGCTGTACCTGGGCGACCTGTTCCACCGTGCGGGATTCCCCGAGGGGTGCTTCCAGACGCTGCTGATCGGATCCGGCGCCGTCGAGGAGATCCTGCGCGACCCGCGGATCGTGGCGGCGACCCTGACCGGCAGCGAGCCGGCCGGCCGCGCGGTGGCCGCGACCGCCGGTGACGTCGTCAAGCACACCGTCCTGGAACTCGGCGGCAGCGACCCGTACGTGGTCATGCCGTCCGCCGACGTCGCGCGGGCCGCGAAGACCGCGGTCACCGCCCGGGTGCAGAACAACGGGCAGTCCTGCATCGCGGCCAAGCGCTTCATCGTGCACGCCGACGTGTACGACGAGTTCGCCGCGCTCTTCACCGAGGCGATGGCCGCCCTGCGGATCGGCGACCCGATGGACGAGTCCACCGACGTCGGGCCGCTCGCCACCGAACAGGGCCGGGCCGATCTGGAGGAACTCGTCACCGACGCCGAGAAGCTCGGCGCGACGGCGCTCTGCGGCGGGCAGCGCCCCGCGTCGCAGGCGGCGGGCTGGTTCTACGAGCCGACGGTGCTCGCGGGCATCACCGAGCGGATGCGCATCCATCACGAGGAGGCGTTCGGCCCGGTGGCCACCCTCTACAAGGCCGCGGATCTCGACGAGGCGGTACGGCTGGCCAACGACACGCCCTTCGGCCTCAGCTCCAACGTCTGGACCCGGGACGAAGCCGAACAGGACCGCTTCGTAAGGGACCTGGAGGCGGGCGGCGTCTTCTTCAACGGCATGACCGCCTCCCACCCGGCCATGCCGTTCGGCGGGGTGAAGCGGTCCGGCTACGGGCGCGAGCTGTCCGGCCACGGCATCCGCGAGTTCTGCAACATCACCACGGTGTGGCACAGCGCGGCCTCCTGACCGCCTGCCGACCGACGGCCGCCGCCGGCCCCGATCCGTCCGTGACCCCCGGTGCCCCTGTGGCGCCGGGGGTCACTGCTGAGCGGGTGCGGACATGACACCTGGGGCGGTGTCGGGACGCGTGAGGGGCGGGTGTATGGTCCGCGTCTCGCACATGCGCGGCTGAACGGGGCTGCCGCCCAGGGATGTTCATGGAGGATTCATGCAGATAAAGCACAATGGCCGGGTTCGTACCGGTGCGATAGCCGCTGTCAGTTTCGCGGCACTTGTCGGAACGGGCGTTCTCGCCACTCCGGCATCGGCGCACACGCCGGTCTGGTCGGTTACCTGCGACAAGGTCACCGTCGACCTCACGCAGTACAACAGCAGGGTCGAGAACACCGTCACGATCACCGTGGACGGCAAGGACCTGCTGGCGACGACCAGCTTCAAGAGCAAGTTCCACAAGACGCTGGAGCTGGCGAAGCACGGTCAGGACGTGTCCGTGCACCTCGTCGTCAAGGCGGGCGACACGACCGCCAAGCACAACTTCGACAAGGACGAGACCAAGACGGTCGCGCCCTGCAAGGGTGACGAGTCCACCCCGCCGACCGTTCCGCCCACCACGCCCCCCACCACGACGCCGACCACGGTGCCGGCCACGCCGACCACCCCGGCGACCACGGTGCCGGCCACGCCGACGTCGAGCGCGCCCGTCGTCAAGCCGAGCCAGTCCACCCCGCCGACCAACCTGGCGGAGACCGGTGGTTCCAGCTCCACGCCGATCATCGGCGGCATCGCCGCTGCCGTCGTGGCCGCCGGTGCGGGCCTGCTCTTCATGAACCGGAAGCGCCGCTCCTCGCACAGCTGATCCACCAGTTCCCACCCGCAGGCGGAATCCCCGTAGCGCGTCGGAGGGCCCGCACTCCTGGACTGCCCAGGGGTGCGGGCCCTTCTCGTGGGCCGCGGTGTCAGCCCTTCGGCCGGCCGGGCGCGCTCGGCGCGAAGTGCAGGTAGGACTTCTCCTGGAAGCGTTCAGCGATGCGCCAGGCGCCGTCGACACGGACGAAAGCATCGATGTACCACATACCGCAGTGCAGCACCCCGCCGTCCGCCGCGCCCTGCTCGCCGGGCAGGACCAGCGGGTTGTGACACATGGTGCGGCCGGTCGCGGTGTCGCCGTCGAGCCGGATCGAGGCGTTGCCCAGGAGGTGCTGGTAGGCGGGGAACCGCCCCATCACGGAGCCGAGGAAGTCCTTGATCTCCGGGAGGGTGCCGCGGGGCCCGCCGGTCGCGGTGTAGTCGATGACGGCGCCCGCCGCGAACACCTCGTCGAGCAGGTCCCATTGCCGGGTGTCGACGGCGTGGCAGTAGTCGACCATCAGGTCCTGTATCTCCAGCCGGTCGGAGATTTCGGTGAGCGTCAGCATGCGGCTCCCGGTACTTCGCGGCCCCCGAGGGGCCGTTGGGCGGTCGGAACCGCCATGGATCGCACGGGCCGATCGAGAAGTCAAGGGAGGCGGCCGTCCGAGACCGCTGCCCGGTGTCTGTGAATACGCGGGGAATCCGGCGGCCGGTTCGAGGCCGGCCGGAGGGGCGACCGTAGGATCGGGCCATGGATCTTCGACTGCCGCGGCGCAAGCGGTTGCTCACCGGCGCGGTGGTGCTCGCCCTGCTCGGTGGCGCCGGAACGTGGGCGGTGGCGTCGTCGGCCGCCTCGCCCGGCACCGCCGTGCACCAGGAGAACGCGATGCTCCCCGGGCAGGGGGAACGGCTCGACACGTCGTTCTTCACCTCCGGCGGGACGCAGCGCCGCCCCGCCGTGATGCTCGGACACGGCTTCGGCGGCAGCAAGGACGACATGCGCGACCAGGCCGAGGACCTGGCGCGCCAGGGCTACGCCGTGCTCACCTGGTCCGCCCGCGGCTTCGGGAAGTCCACGGGCACCATCGGCCTCAACGCGCGGGACGGTGAGGTCGCCGATGTGAGCCGGCTCGTCGACTGGCTCGCCAAGCGGCCCGAGGTGCGGCTCGACGCGGCGGGCGACCCCCGGGTCGGGGTCGCCGGGGCGTCGTACGGCGGGGCGATCTCCCTGCTCGCCGCGGGGTACGACCGGCGGATCGACGCCATCGCCCCGCAGATCACCTACTGGAACCTCGCCGACTCGCTCTTCCCCGGCGGCGTCTACAAGAAGCTCTGGGCAGGGATCTTCTTCTCCAGCGGCGCACGGGCCGGCGATCCGGCGTGCGGACGTTTCGCCCCGGCCGTGTGCGCGATGTACCAGCGGGTCGCCGTCGCCGGGAAGCCCGACGCGGACGCCCGCACCATGCTGGACAAGCTCAGCCCGTCCGCCGTCGCGGACCGCATCAAGGTGCCGACCCTGATCGTGCAGGGCCAGAGCGACTCGCTCTTCCCGCTCGGCCAGGCCGACGCCATGGCGAAGGCGATCACCGCGAACGGCGCGCCCGTCGACGTCGACTGGATCTCCGGCGGCCACGACGGCGGCGACCTGGAGACCGCCCGGGTGGAGGGCCGTATCGCCGCCTGGTTCGACCGCTACCTCAAGGGCGACACCGCTGCCGGCACCGGACCGGCCTTCCGGGTGACCCGCACCGGCGGGGTGAACTCCACGGACGGCCGGGCCGTGTTGCGCGGCGCGACCGCGGACCGCTACCCGGGCCTGGCCGGCACCTCGTCGCGCACGGTCACCCTCGCCGGCGGCGAGCAGACCATCGCCAACCCGGCGGGCGGCAGCCCGCCCGCGATCTCCTCGCTCCCGGGCATCGGCGGCCTCTCCCAGCTGTCCAGCCTCGGCGCCGGCATCTCGCTGGACTTCCCCGGCCAGTCGGCGCACTTCGACTCGGCCCCGCTCGCCTCCGGGATCCGCGTCACCGGCTCGCCCACCGTCACCGTGCGCGTCAGGACCGCGGCGGACGACGCGGTGCTCTTCGCGAAGCTCTACGACGTCGCCGCGGACGGCCGCCCGTCGCTGCCCGCGCAACTCGTCACCCCGGTACGCGTCGCCGGCGCGGCCGACGGCAGGAGCGTGGAGCTGCGGCTGCCCGCCGTCGACCACCAGTTCGCGGCCGGCCACCGGCTGCGGCTCGTCCTGGCCAGTACCGACCTCGCCTACGCCTCACCGGCCCCGGCCGCCACGTACACGGTCTCGCTCAGCGCTCCCGCGCTGACGCTGCCGACCGACCCCGCAGTCGCCACCGCGGCCGCCGGGCTGCCGTGGTGGACCTGGGGCATGCCGCTCGGCGCGGCCGTCGTCGCCGCGCTGCTGCTCCTCACCGGCCGCCGCCGGGTGCGGACCCCGGCCCCCGACCCGGCGCTGTCCGGGGTACCGCTGCAGATCACCGACCTGAGCAAGAAGTACGCCAAGTCCGCCGACCGCTACGCCGTCCGCGATCTCACGTTCCGCGTCGAACGCGGCCAGGTGCTCGGACTCCTCGGCCCCAACGGCGCCGGAAAGACCACCACCCTGCGGATGCTGATGGGGCTGATCCGTCCCGACGGCGGCGAGATCCGGGTCTTCGGCGAGGCCATCAGGCCCGGTGCGCCGGTGCTGTCCCGGGTCGGCTCGTTCGTCGAGGGCGCGGGCTTCCTGCCGCACCTGTCGGGGCGCGCCAACCTCGACCTGTACTGGCAGGCCACCGGCCGGCCCGCGCAGGACGCGCACTTCGAGGAGGCGCTGGAGATCGCCGGCCTCGGCGACGCGCTGCGCCGGGCGGTCCGCACCTACTCGCAGGGCATGCGGCAGCGGCTGGCCATCGCGCAGGCGATGCTGGGCATGCCGGACCTGCTGATCCTGGACGAGCCGACCAACGGCCTCGACCCGCCGCAGATCCGGGAGATGCGCGAGGTCCTCATCCGGTACGCGGCCGAGGGCCGCACCGTGATCGTCTCCAGCCATCTGCTCGCCGAGGTCGAGCAGAGCTGCACCCACCTCGTCGTGATGGACCGCGGGCGGCTGATCACCGCGGGCCCGGTCGGACAGATCACCGGCTCGGCCGACACCCTGCTCGTCGGCGTGGAGGGCGAACTGCCCGAAGGGGTCCTGGAGAAGGTCGCCGAGCTGCCGGGGCTGTCGGGCGCGGTGCGCGGCGACGACGGCCTGCTCATCGCCCTCGACGGGATGACCGTCCCGCAACTCCTCGTCGAACTCGTCCGGCTGGACGTCCCGGTCACCCGGGTCGGACCGCACCGCCGCCTGGAGGACGCCTTCCTCACCCTCATCGGAGGCAACGCATGAGCGCCACCGCCCCGGCACCTTCCCCGGCCTCCGCCCCCGCCACCTCCACGGCCCCCGGCTACCACCCGCGCCGCACCCTGCCGCTGCGGGTGGAGGCCATGCGGCAGTTGCGGCGGCGGCGCACCCTCGTCGTCGGCGCGGTGCTCGCCGCACTGCCCTTCATCCTCATCGCGGCCTTCGCCATCGGCGGCCAGCCCGACGGCAGCGACAGCCGCAACGGGCCCTCCCTCATCGACACCGCGACCGCCTCCGGCGCCAACTTCGCCGCCACCTGCCTGTTCGTCTCGGCGGGCTTCCTGCTGGTGGTCCCGGTGGCGCTGTTCTGCGGCGACACCATCGCCTCGGAGGCCAGCTGGTCCTCGCTGCGCTATCTGCTGGCCGCGCCGGTACCCCGGATGCGGCTGCTCACCAGCAAGTTCCTGGTGGCGCTCGGCTTCAGCGCGGCGGCGATGCTGCTGCTGCCCGTCGTCGCCCTCGCGGCCGGCACCGTCGCCTACGGCTGGGGCGATCTGCAGATTCCCACCGGCGGGTCGCTGCCCTCCGGTACGGCGCTGCCGCGGCTGGGAATCGTCGTCGCGTTCATCTTCGTCAGCCAGCTGGTCACCGCGGCGCTCGCCTTCTGGCTCTCGACGATCACCGACGCCCCGCTCGGCGCCGTCGGTGGAGCCGTCGGGCTCACCATCGTCGGCAACGTCCTGGACGCCGTCACCGCGCTCGGCTCCTGGCGCGATCTGCTCCCCGCCCACTGGCAGTACGCCTGGGCCGACGCCCTCCAGCCGCACCTCGAATGGTCCGGCATGATCCAGGGCGCGGCGGTCTCCGTCTCCTACGCCCTGGTGCTCACCGCGCTCGCCTTCCGCGGATTCCGGACGAAGGACGTCGTGTCCTGAGCGCCCCGGCCTGGCGCGGGGTGGCCGTTCGTCCAGTGCTGGGCGGGAGTTCACCGGGACGTGGGCCCGTGTTGGGCCGGACCGCAGAGCCTTGGGGCGCCCGAAGTACCGGTGTTCTGGGGGAGGTCCGATGATGGAGCGTTTCGTGGGTGTCCGACGGGTCATGCGTCGTCCGGTCGCTGTGGTGATTCCGGTGGCCGCGCTCGCCGCCCTCGGACTGCCCGGCCAGGCCGAGGGCGCGCCCGCCGCGCACCGTCCGGCCGCCCGGGTCACCGGCACCGCCACGCTGCCCGCCATCGCGCTGGGGACCTTCAGCAACCACCTGCTGCCCGGCACGGTCGGGGACGACCGCGGGGTGAAGCTCGGCGGCATCGGCAGCGACATCTTCCCGGCGGGACGTCCCGGCGAGTACTGGACCGTCACCGACCGGGGCCCCAACGGCCAGATCAAGGTCGGCAAGGACAAGCGGCGCACGTTCCCCGTGCCCGGGTTCGACCCGGCGATCGTCAAGGTGAAGGTCGTCGGCGACACCCTCAAGGTGCTGACGTCGATCCCCATCTCCACCTCGCACGGCGCGCCCGTCACCGGGCTGTCCGACCAGGCCTCGCGGGACGAGGCGCCCTTCACCTACGACGCGTCGACCCCGCTGGCGTTCAACCCGAACGGGCTCGACACCGAGGGCATCGTCCGGGCGGCCGACGGCACCTTCTGGCTCGTCGACGAGTACGGCCCCTCGCTGGTCCATGTCTCGGCGAAGGGCCGGGTGCTGACCCGCTACGTGCCCAAGGGGCTCGGGCTGACCGGCGCCGACTACCCGGTCGTCGAGGCGCTTCCGGCGATCCTGCTCCAGCGCAAGATCAACCGTGGCTTCGAGGGGCTCACCCTGCTGCCCGGCGGCGACCTGGTGATGGCCGTGCAGAGCCCGCTGTCCAACCCGGACAAGACCGCGGGTGAGACCTCGCTGACCACCCGCCTGCTGCGCTTCTCGCCGCGCCACCGGGCGGTCACCGCCGAGTACGTCTACCGCTTCGACCCGGTGAACGTCGTCGACCCGAGCGAGACCGACCCCTCCGAGCTGAAGATCTCCTCGGTCGTCGCCGTCGGCCGGGACCGGCTGCTCGTCGAGGAGCGCACCGACAAGGCGGCCCGGCTGCAGCTGGTCACGCTGCGCGGCCGGGACGACGTCCTCGGCCGGTCCTGGGACGACCCCGCGACCGCGCCCTCGCTGGAGCAGCTCGCCGACCCGGCCGCGGCCGGGGTGCCGGTCCTGGCCAAGAAGCTCGTCGTGGACCTGAACACGGTCCCGGGCGTGCCGCTGAAGGTCGAGGGCGTCGCCGTCGTCGACCGCTCCACGCTCGTCCTGATCAACGACAACGACTTCGGCATGACGGACGGCCCGGGAGCGTTCGACGCCGCCGGACGCCTGGTCGACAGCGGTGTGCGGACTACCCTGGTACGTGTACGGCTGGACCGGCCGCTGCCCCGGTGAGCCGTGTGCGGGAACCAGGACGGACCACTGGGCGTTCTTCCTGACAAGCGCGGCATGTGCCGCGGACGGAGGCGGGGAAGATGTCCAATCGTGCGAAGCTCGCCATCGGCGGAGTGGGCATAGGGATCGTCCTGCTGATTCTGGGCGTCCCCTTCTGGCTCGCACTGCTGGTGGTCATCGGTGTACCGGTGGCCGCGTATCTGACGCTCGATCCCTCGCAGCGGCGTCGGCTCAAGAGGATCTCCCGCCGCGAAATAGGCCGCTGACCTGCCCCTCGCCGATAGTAGGGTGATCGTGGAATCATCCACCGGTCGAGGGGGAGACGGCTCATGGGCGGGACGGTCACGGCGGTCAGCCGCGGTGCGGAGCACCACTTCACCAAGCCGAACGAGGAGAGCATCCGGCTGCTCGCCGGTCTCGGTGTGGAGGGCGACGCCCACCTGGGCGTGACGGTCCAGCACCGGTCCCGCGTCGCCCAGGACCCGACGCAGCCCAATCTGCGCCAGGTCCATCTCCTCCACGCCGAGCTCTTCGACGAGCTGCGGACCGCCGGTTATGACATCGCCCCCGGCGACCTGGGCGAGAACGTCACCACCCGGCAGCTGGACCTGCTCGGCCTGCCGGTCGGCGCCCGGCTGCGGCTCGGCGCGGCGGCGGTCGTCGAGATCACCGGACTGCGCAACCCGTGCCTGCAGATCGAGCACTTCCGCACCGGCCTGCTCAAGGAAGTCGTCTTCCGCGACGAGGCGGGCGAGCTGATCCGCCGGGCCGGGATCATGGGCATCGTGCTCTCCGAGGGCGAGGTGCGCCCCGGCGACCCGATCGAGGTCGAACTGCCTGAGGGCCCGCACCGGCCGCTGGAGCGTGTGTGACATGGCGGACGAGGACAGCACGGCAGCGGGTGTCCGCACCGTCGAGGACCTGATCGAGTACACCCGGCGCGGCCGGCGGGTGAAGTACGTCCACTTCTGGGGTCATCAGCCGCAGCGCGACGGCAGCGTCGGCGCCGGCTGCTTCAGCCAGTGGTGGCCGTCGTCCTTCACCGTGAACGGCGTTGCGTACGCCACCGCCGAGCACTGGATGATGGCCGGCAAGGCCCGCCTCTTCGGCGACGCGGAGGCGGAGCGCGCCGCCGTGGCGGCCGTGCACCCCAAGGCCGCCAAGGCCGTGGGGCGTTCGGTACGGGGCTTCGACGACGCGACGTGGCAGCGGGAGCGCTTCGAGCTCGTCGTCGAGGGCAGCGTGGCCAAGTTCGGGCAGCACCCCGAGCTGCGCGACTATCTGCTCGGCACGAACGAGCGCGTGCTCGTCGAGGCCAGCCCGCTCGACCGGATCTGGGGCATCGGACTGGCCGGCGACGACGAACGCGCCCAGGACCCGGCCCGCTGGCGCGGTCTCAACCTGCTCGGCTTCGCGCTCATGGAAGCCCGCGCCCGGCTCGCCGACGAGCAGTAGCCACTGAGCGGACACCTGGGCGGTGCGGCTGCCGGACGGTGCGGCTGCCGGGAGCCGGTGGAAATACCGTTGCGGGCGGTTCCCCCGGGTGCGAGCATCACGGTCATGATGATCCGAAAGGCCGGCCTCGCGACCCTCCGGTGATCGCGATGACCCCACACGCATTCGACCACCTGCCCTTCCCGGCCCGTATGCGGGCCCTCGCCGAATACGCCCGGGCCCTGGACGCCGACGGGTACCGCGATCTGCGGGCCGCGCTCGACGCCGGTGATCCGGACGAACGGCAGACCGCCCTCTTCCTGGCCGTCGCCCGCCGCGACCTCGACACGGTCACCGCGGCACTCGACGACCCGCTGCTGCGGTCCCGGGCGCTGGCGGCCGCGATCAGGCTCCCGATTCCCGAACAGGCCCTGGCAGCCCTCGCACTGAGCGAGATCCGCGCCATCCGCCATGACACCTACCGCGTGCTGCGCCTCTCCCGCCGCCGCGCCCTCGCCGACCGGCTCCTGCCGCAGGTGCACGAACGGTACGGCCGCGCGGAGGCCGCCCGGATGCTCCCCGCCTGCACGCCCGGGACCACCGGTGAGTGGCTGCCCCGGCTGGACGCACCGCCGGGGGTACTCCGTTCACTGGCCCGTACGGCTCCTGGCGCGCTGGCCGCCCAACTGGCCGACGATCACCGGGCATCCACGGATCCGCGGCGGAGCGGCGTCCCGCGATCGAACGACCGCCGGCTGGTCACCACACTCGTCGAACGGGACCCCGACGCCGGGATGCTGCTCCTGGAACGGGCGCCGGAGCTGCTGACCGAACGCGCCCTGTCCGTTCTGCTGCGCAGACCGCGGGCTGTGCTGGAATCGGTGCGCCGCACGGGAACGAAGGAACTACCGCTGGAAGCCCGGCCCTTCCCACGTGCGACCCTGCGCGCGCTGCGCGCCCTCGACCCACCGGAACTGGTCGAACTCGCCGGAATCTGCGCGTCGTCCACCCGCCTCGGGGGACCGTTCGGCACGGTGGTGGCGCCGGACCCGTTGCTGCTCCTGCTCCCGGCCGACGCCCGCCGCCGGCTCGTGGAGGCGCGCATGGCGGAGGGGAAGCGCGGTTACGGTCTTCCGCTCACCGCGGTGGCCGCTCTCGCGCCCGCCGAACGTACCCGCGTCCTGGAGCAGTTCATGTCCAGGGCTGCCCGCGGCCCCCGATGGCGGCGCCGGGCCGCCGCCGTCCTGCCGCCGGCCGCCGCCGAACCCCTGATCCGTGAACTCAGGGACTCGCACCGGGTGCACGAACGGGCCCAGGCCTGGCCTGTGCTGCTCAGCAGCGCACAACTGCACGGCGATCCGGCCGAATTCGCCCGCATCGTGGCCTCCTGCGAACGGGCCTGGCACGACCAGGAGGTGGTCCGCCACGCCGCCCTCACCCAGGCGGCCGCGACTCCGGCCCGGCTCCTCGGTGCCGTGCCGCCGCACTGCCTGCGCGACATGGCGCTGACCACCGTCCAGTCCCGCGACTCCACCGCCCACACCCTCGCCGCGGCCGAACGCTGGCTGCGCCGTACGGTGACCGTCGCCGCCGCCGGGGGCGACGGAGAACGGGCGGCGGCCGTCGCCCTCCTGCTGACCGAGATCGTCGCCGACCCGCGCCGGACGGGCGGAGCCGTCCCGCTGAAACTCGGTGACCACGCGTCGCGGCTGGTCTGGGAGGCGGCGCGCCGGACCGGTCCGCGTCCGCGGCACCTCGTCGCACTGGCCGAACTCCTCGCCGGCAACGGCGACCCGGTGCCGGAACTCGACGCGCTCGTCGGGAGCACCGCCCTGTCGGACGGCGATCCGCAGCTCGCGGCCCGTGCCGCGGACGTCTGGCTGGCCGCGCCCGGCACCCGCGCGGAACGCTGCGGCCGGCTCATCGCGGCCGACCCGGCGTTCGCCTCGGTTCCCCGCGTCCAGCACACGCTGGTGAACCGCCGTACCGACCTGCTCGACGCGGTACTCGACCCCGGCGTGCCGACCCGCACGGCGTGGGTGCCCGCGCTGCCCCGTTCGGTCACCGGCCGCTGGCTGCCGCACCAGCGGGCGCTGCTCGACCGGCGGCTGGTGGCGGTCGCCGCCGACGAGGACGCGACGCTGCGCCGCCGTGCCGACGCCGCCGTGCTGCTGCGCGACGATCTGCTGCTGCGCTGTCTCGTCGACGACGCGCCGCAGCCGGTCGCGGCGGCGGCGCTCACCGCGCTCGGCGGCCTGGGAACGGGTGCGCTCGGCCTGCTCCTCGAACACGCCTCCGGCGCGGGAGTACGGGGCAAGGCCGCCATGGCGGCCGTCCGGCGGCTGCTCGGCACCATGCCCGGCAGCGCGGCCGTCGCACTGCTCGCGCCCGTCGTCAGCGACCGGGCCGCACCCGTCGGCACCCGGAAGGAGGCGGCACGCGCGCTGGCCGAACTGATGGAGCTGCCCGGCGAGTCGGCGTTCAGCGCGCTCCTGGCCGGCTGGGACGCGCCCGGTCAGCACCGTGACGTCCGCGCTGTGCTGGCGCGGCCGCTCGTCGGGCGGATCGACCGGCCACCGGTGGCCGCGCGGCTCGCCGCGCAGTTGCATCAGCCCGCCGTCCGCGAAGCCGTCATCACCGCGGATGCCGACGTGGTATCCGGGGAGGTGCGCGGAGCCTACGCCCGGTTCGTCGCCGGGCTGGTGCCGGTCGCGGAGCCGGAGATCGCGGGGGCCGTCTGCCGCGCGATGTGGCAGCACCGCGCCTGGCCGGCCGAGGAGGTGGCCGGGCCGCTGGCCGCGGCCGTCGCCGATCCAGGACGGCCCTCCGGCCTGCGCGAGAGCGCGGCGGCGGTCCTCACCGGCTTCGCCGGTTCGCCCGCCGGTCTCGCCGCGTCGCGCACCGCCCTCGAGGCGCTCGCGGTCCAGGGCGGTGAGGGGCCGGCTGACGTACGGCGCGCCGCGCTCCGCATCCTGCACCATCTCGTCGAGCGCTACGGGCAGCCGTCGGCCGTGGTGCTGGACGTCCTCACCGACGCCCTGCTGCGCGCGGGACTGCGGCGCACCGCCACCTCCACCGCGCTGGACGCCGCGCTGACGGCGATGCGCGCGGGGGATCCGGCGCCCGGCCGGTGGGACCGCTGGCTCGGCCTGGTCGCGGACCATCCGCACGGACTCGAACTGGGACAGCGGCAGTATCTCGATCACGGGCGCGAGCCGGTGCCCGCTGCCGTGCACGCGACGGTCGTGAGCCTGCGGGGCCGCGGTGCTCCCGCCGCCGGTCTCGTCGCCGTCGAGGTGGTCCGCGCGGCGGGCCGGAGCTCCGGATGGGAGGCCCCCTGGCCGGCCGAACTCGCGGCGCTGTGCGCGGACCCGGACCCGGGCGTCGCCGAATCGGCGCTCCTGGTGGACGTGGAGCGGGGTTCCGCCTGACGGCCTGACGGCTACGGGCCGGTGGTCTCCGCATCGGTGGCGGGCGCGAGATGGCCCGCCGCCGAGCGGTCGGCGGCCGCGGCGCGTACGTAGTCCTCGATGGCGGCGTCGAGACCCACGTCGTGCTGGGCCTGCTCGGACAGGAACCAGCGGTGCTCCAGGAGCTCGTGGAACACCTGGGCGGTGTCCAGGGAGGCGCGCAGCTCCTGGGGGACCGCACGGACCGTCGGCCGGAAGACCTCGCGGACCCAGCGGTGCGCGAGGACCTCGGGCCGCGCGCCCAGCGGGTCGCCCGGCGTGTAGTCGTCCTGCGAGGCCATCCACGTCTCCAGGTCGTTCAGGAGACTGCGCGCCTGGTTCTCCTCGGCGTCCATGCCGGTCAGCCGCAGCAGCTGCCGCTGGTGGTGGCCCGCGTCGACGACCTTGGGGAGGAACGTGACGGCGTCGCCGTCCGGCGACCGCTGGATCTGCATCTCGGCCACGTCGAAGCCGAGCTCGTTCAGCCGGCGGATGCGCCGGTCGATGTAGTGCCGCTTGCCGACCGGATAGACCGACTCCCGGGTCAGCTCGTGCCACAGCTCCTCGTACCGGTCGGCGATCGCCTGGCCGAACAGGACCGGGTCGACCGACGGGTGCAGCGAGCCGCCCGCCTCCAGGTCCATCAGCTCGCCCGAGATGTTCACCCGGGCGACCTCGATGTCGTACTCGCGCTGCCCGCGCGTCAGCTTGGGCTGGATCTGGCCGGTCTCGGCGTCCACCAGATAGGCGGCGTACGCTCCCGCGTCCCGCCGGAAGAGCGTGTTGGAGAGGCTGCAGTCACCCCACGCGAAGCCGGTCAGATGCAGCCGGACCAGCAGTACGGCGAGGGCGTCGAGGAGCCTGCTGACGGTGCCGGGCCGCATCGTCGTCTCGAACATCGACCGGTAGGGCAGCGAACCGTTGAGGTGCCGGGTGATCAGCACCGGCTCCAGCGGCTCCCCGTCCGCGCCGGTGCGGCCGGTCACCACCGCGACCGGGTCGACCGCGGGTATCGCCATCCGGTCGAGATCGCGCAGCAGCCCGTACTCGCGCACGGCGGCCCACTCGCCGACCTCCTTCACCGCGACGACCTCGTCGCCGGCGCGGGCGAACCGCACCACATGGCGCGAGATGCCGCGCGGCAGGGCGACCAGGTAGTCGTCCGGCCATTCCTCCAGCGGGATGCCCCAGGGCAGGTCGAGGAGGGCCGCCGGGTGTTCGGGCGCGGTCGCGGTGATCTGCAGCTCCATGACGCACCAGTGTGCGGCAGCCGCGGCGCGCCCGGACCGGCGGGTCGGGGAAACTCTCGGGGGCCGGGCACCGTTGAGCGATCATGCGGTGGCGCGGGTCGCGGTGGCCGCGGAGGCTGACAAGGAGCGTGTGGGACATGGCGGAACGACTGGTCGTCATCGGCGGGGACGCGACAGGGATGTCGGCCGCCTCACAGGCACGCCGGCGCCGGGGCCCCGACGACCTGGAGATCATCGCCTTCGAGCGCGGTCATCACACGTCCTACTCGGCCTGCGGCATCCCGTACTGGATCGGCGGCGAGGTCGACGGGGCGGACGCGCTGGTCGCGCGGACCGCCGCCGAGCACCGCGAGCGCGGGATCGACCTGCGGCTCGGCACCGAGGCCGTCGGGATCGACCTCGACCGGCGGCGGGTGCGCACCCGGGAGGTGGCGGGCGGCGCCGAGTCCTGGACCGGCTTCGACCAGCTCGTCATCGCCACCGGCGCCGTCCCCACTCGGCCGCGGATTCCCGGCATCGACGCGGACGGGGTGCACGGTGTGCAGACCCTGGACGACGGCGAGGCCGTGCTGCGCACCCTGGAACGCGGCGGCGCACGGCGGGCCGTGGTCGTCGGCGGCGGCTACATCGGCGTCGAGATGGCCGAGGCCATGATCCGCCGCGGCCTGGACGTCACCCTCGTCGACCGCGGTGAACAGCCGATGTCCACGCTCGACCCCGACATGGGCCGGCTCGTGCGCGAGGCGATGGAGGGCATGGGCATCGAGGTGGTCTCCGGCGCGGAGGTGCGCAAGGTGCTCACCGGGGACGACGGACGGGTGCGGGCCGTCGCGACCGAGGACGCCGAGTACCCGGCCGACGTGGTGGTGCTCGGGCTGGGCGTCCAGCCCAACACCGGGCTCGCCCGGGACGCGGGCCTCGCCCTCGGCGAGCACGGCGGGCTGCTCACCGACCTGGCGATGCGGGTGCGCGGCGCGGAGGGCGTCTGGTCCGGCGGCGACTGCGTCGAGGTCCTGAACCTGGTGTCCGGCACCCACCAGCACATCGCGCTCGGCACGCACGCCAACAAGCACGGACGGGTCATCGGCATCAACATCGGCGGCGGGTACGCCACCTTCCCCGGCGTCGTCGGTACCGCCGTCAGCAAGGTCTGCGACGTCGAGATCGCCCGCACCGGTCTGAAGGAGTCGCAGGCGCGCGCCGCGGGGCTGCGCTTCGTCACCGCCGTCATCGAGTCCAGCAGCCGGGCCGGTTACTACCCGGGAGCCGCGACCATGACGGTCAAGATGCTCGCCGAACTCCGCACGGGGCGGCTGCTCGGCCTGCAGATCGTCGGACGGGAGGGCGCGGCCAAGCGCGTCGACATCGGTGCCGTCGCCCTCACCGCCGGCATGACCGTCGACCAGATGACGGCGCTCGACCTCGGCTACGCGCCGCCGTTCTCTCCCGTCTGGGACCCGGTGCTGGTCGCGGCGCGCAAGGCCGCCGACAAGGTGGAGGCCGAACGGCGGGGGCACTGAGGTGGCGGTGTATCGACTTATCGATGCCGATGGGGCGGCTCCGGGCGCTCAGACGGGCCGGGCGGCCAGCCGGTCCAGTGCTTCCAGCAGGGCCGGCAGCGCCGGGCCGCGGCGAACCGGGTGGACCTCGCCCGGTTCGTCGTCGAGGAGCACGAAGGCCATGTCGTCGGTCCGCGCCACCAGGCTCCAGCCGGGACCGTCCGCACGTACCGCTCCATGCGCCGCCCGGACCCGTCCGGGCGGCGGCGGTGAGCTGAGGTACGCCTCCGCGCTCTCCAGCGCCCGGCGCACGCCCGCATGGTGCACGGCCACGGTCCCGGAGGCGTCGTTCCCGGCCGCGTCGTCCGGGGCGTCCGTCTCGTCCGCGGCGTCCTCGCCGGCGGTGGCGTCGCCCGGAGTTGCCTCGTCGGAATCGGCCTCGTCCGTACGGGCTCCGTCCGTGGGAGCGTCGGGATCGGGCGCTCCGTCCTCGGTCGCTGCTTCGTCCCCGGCCGCCGCTTCGTAGACGGCGTCATCGGTGAGCTGTTCGCGCCAGGCCCACCACCGCAGAGCGATCTCGTCCGCGCCCAGCCGTCGTTGCGCCCCGCCCCAGGTCTCCAGGTCGGGCGGTGCCAGCGGCGGCCGGCCGCCCTCCTCCTCCGACGGATCGTGCGGATCGGGTACACCCGGCGCGGCGACCGCGACCGGCAGCGGCCAGCCCGGCAGGGCCGCGGCGACGTAGCGCTCGTCGGGGGAGAGGTCGTACTCCAGCCCGCAGTCCCAGGCCGCCAGCGCGCATGCGACCAGGGCCGTGTCGGTGATCGCGACGGTCCAGCGGGCGCCGCCGCCGTCCTGTCCGAAGAGCAGACCGTAACCGTCCCTGGCGGGCTCCAGACCGAGCACCTCGCAGGCCTGCGGGTAGTCGTCGGCGAGCACGCTCGGGAACTGCGCCGGCGTCAGCATCGCCGCCGTGAGCACGAACAACGCGTCGTCGTCCTGCTGCGTGTAGTCGTCCGTATCGGTCACGGGGCCCCTCCCTCTCTTCGGTCCGCGCACCTTAACCAGCGGGTAACGTCCGCGTCGATAGCGGGGCCCGACCGGAGGAAAAACCGCTCGGAACGCAGGCGCCGCGCCCCTTACCCTGCGGGGTATGGGTGTCCACCGCACGCACTACGTCTGCCTCCCGTGCCGCGCCTCCTACAAGCAGGAGTACGGGCCGGAGCGGGCCCGGCGCTGCCAGCGCTGTGCCGCCGAGCTGATCCACGCGGGATCCGCGTTCGCGGCGCCCCGCCGGAGCGACGCCCCGGCATGGCGGGTGCTCACCGTGCTGCTCACCGCGGGCGTCGGGTTCCACAAGTCCTGCTGCGGCGGTCCCGGCTTCCGCCCGCGGACCCTGCGCGAGGTGCGCGAAAACCTGGCGTACGCGGCCGCCACCGGGGAACCCGTCGCGCGCGCCCTGACCGGCTACCGCCTCTCCATCACCGACCGCCGTCCGGGCAAGCCGGGTTCCCGCCCCCTGAAGCGGAGATAACCCAGGGGAGAGCGCGAACTCGGCGACAGGGAGAGGTGATGGGCATGCCCGGCCTGCTGCACAGGATCGGAGACGTGTTCAGACTGCCGGTGCGAGCACCCGACCCGGCGGGTCCCGGGGACCGGGCCCCGCTGGAGCACAACCTGTTCGACGCGGCCGCGACCTACGTGGTGGCCTGCATCGCCGACGACCAGGACCGGATCGACAAGGCCGCGGGCCGAGTCGCCCCCGACGCCCTGATGTTCGGCGTCAACGAGCTCGCGCAGCGCGCGGTGCTGACGCTGGCCCGGGAACACGGAACCGAGCCGGAGACCATGGCGCGCACCCTGCTCGGCCTGCCCGCGGCGTAGCGCCTGTCCGGCCGAGCTCCAGGGCCGTTCCCGCTACGTCGCGTCCGGATCGTCGCCGAGCTCCTTCACGGCGGGGGAGCGGCGGCCGTTCATCCGCTGGACGGAGGCGGCCGGCACCGGCCCCGCGCGGGTGTACCTGCATGGACTCGGCTCGGCCTCCGGGCGCCGTACTTCGCGCATGTCGCGGCGCATCCGGCGCTCGCCGGCCGGCACTCGCTCTTCGTTGATCTGCCCGGATTCGGGATCAGCGACCGGCCCGCGGACGGCGGTGGATTCGCCGCCGTGGTGGAGCGGGTGGGCCCGATCTGGGGGGCCACGATGCGGCTCGCCGACCCGGTGGCGCTGTACCGCACCGCCACCCGGCCGGCGCGGGGCACCGAACCCACCATGCGGACGATGCTGCTGGCGATGGACATTCCCCGCACCTTCCTGGTGGGGGAGTTGAGCCCGGACGTCGACGGCCGGACGGAACTGGTGGCGGCGGGTGTCGACGTCGAGACGGTGCCGGACGCCGGTCACAACATGATGTCCGACAACCCCGGGGCGTTCGCCGCCGTGATCGCCGGGGCCGGTTCGGCAGCGGTCAGTTCAGCCGCGTTGCCACGGACAGGTACCGGTCCTCGGAGTCGTCGTACACCGTCAGCTCCCAGCCCGCGTCGGTCAGCAGCCGGGGGAGGTTGGGCTTCGCGCGGACGTCGTCCTCGTGCAGCTCATGGCCGCGCCGGGCGGCGAGCGCGGCGCGGCCGATCGGGTGGAAGAGCGCGAGCCGGCCGCCGGGCCGGGTGACGCGGGCGAACTCGCGCAGCCCGGCCGCCGCGTCCGGCAGATGGTGCAGCAGCCCGGCGGCGAAGACCGCGTCCAAACAGGCGTCGCGCAGCGGCAGCCGGGCGCTGTCCGCCTCGATGAGCGAGCCGGCGCGGTGGCGGCCGAGCGCGGTCGCCTCGTGCAGCATCTCCGGGGTCAGATCGGCGCCGACGACGGTGCCCGCCGGGCCGACGGCGGCTCGCAGCGGGGGCAGCGCGCGGCCGGTGCCGCAGCCCACGTCGAGGGCCGACTGGCCGGGCCGCAGGCCCAGTTCCGCGACGGCCGCCGCGTAGGCGGGACTGTCGTCGGGGAAGCGCTTCTCCCAGCCCACGGCCTTGGCGGCGAAGAATTCGCGGACTCGTTCACGTTCGGTCTCCATGCATCATGTTCGCATGATCACGCTGCGTTCCGCCGCTCTGTTCGTCCTTGCCGCGCTGCTGGAGATCGGCGGTGCCTGGCTGATCTGGCAGGGCATCCGCGAGCACCGCGGCTGGGCCTGGATGGGGGCGGGAGTGGTGGCCCTCGGGTGCTACGGGTTCGTCGCGACCCTGCAGCCGGACGCCGAGTTCGGACGGATTCTGGCCGCGTACGGCGGTGTGTTCGTCGCCGGTTCGCTCGTGTGGGGGATGGTGGCGGACGGCTACCGGCCCGACCGGTTCGATGTGGTGGGGCGGTGGTCTGCCTGGTGGGGGTGGGCGTGATCATGTATGCGCCACGCAGTGGCTGAAACGTCCCGCCTGCGCGCATGTTCGAGCGTTGCGCGATCGTTCGGGGCCGGATCAGCGTACGAGACTGTCAATATCCGCCGGGTTCCGAACTGCCCGAAGGACTGCGAACACCACGGGTCTAGCGTCCCGGACCCATGGGACACATGGACCAAGCCGGCTTCGGCTGGCTGACCCCGACGCTGTCGTACGTGATGGCCTGCGTGGGCTCGACGCTCGGCCTGCGCTGCACCGTACGCGCGCTCGGCGCGACCGGCCGCTCCCGGCGCAACTGGCTGCTGACCGCGGCCAGCGCGCTCGGCACCGGCATCTGGACGATGCACTTCGTCGCGATGCTCGGCTTCCGGGTCTCCGGCACCGAGATCCGCTACAACGTGCCGCTGACCGTCCTGAGCCTGCTGATCGCCGTCGCCGTCGTGGGCGTCGGCGTGTTCATCGTCGGCTACGGGCGGGGCCGCATCCGCTCCCTGCTGGCGGGGGGCCTGGCGACCGGACTCGGCGTCGCCGCCATGCACTACGTCGGGATGGCGGCCCTGCGGCTGCACGGCACCATCTCCTACGACCCGGTGCGCGTCATGCTGTCCGTACTCATCGCGCTGGCCGCCGCCACCGCCGCGCTGTACGCGGCGCTGACGGTTCACCGGCCGGTCGTGGTGGCCGGGGCGTCACTGGTGATGGGTGCGGCGGTGAGCAGCATGCACTACACAGGGATGTTCGCCGTGCGGGTGACGGTCCGTCCGTCGTCCGAGGTGCTGCCGGGCGCGAGTGCCACCGCGTTCCTCTTCCCCCTGGTGGTCGGCCTGGGCTCGTACCTCTTCCTGACGTCGGCCTTCGTCGCGCTCTCCCCGAGCGCCCGTGAACGCGCCGCCTCCGCGTCCGCCCAGTCGCTGCACGAGGGTGCGGCGTGAGCGCTCCGCGCGGCCGCCGCGCGCACGCCGGACCGCCCGCCGACGAGCGGATGTCACCGCTGGCACTGGCCGCGGGCGCACCCGGGGCGGCGGGTCCCGGGGGTGCGGACGTTCCGCCGCGGACGGATGCGGATCCGGAGGGGCCCGGCGGGGCGAAGACGCCTGCCGGGTCGAACGCTTCCGCTCAAGCGAACGCTTCCGCTGGAGCGAACGTTTCTGCCGGGACCGGTGGTCCGCGATGGCCGGGCGCACGGCCGCCGGTTCGGTCGCGGTTCGTCCCGGGGCTGGTGCTGCGGCCCAGGACGGTGCGGGCGAAGATCGTCTCCATCCTCATGGTGCCCGTCGTGTCGCTGATGGCCCTGTGGGCCTTCGCCGCCGTCAACGCGGCCCAGGACGTCTCCGGCCGGCTGCGCACCCAGCAGGTCGAGAAGGAGGTCAGCGGCCCCGTCGCCGCCTCCGTCACCGCCCTGCAGGCCGAACGCCGCGCCGCCGCCCTGTACCTGGCCGCCCCGACCGCCGCCCGCGCGGCGCAGCTCGACAGCGCGGCCGCCACCACCGACCGGGCGGCCGGCGCGCTGCGGCAGGGGAGCAGCCACACGATCGCCGACGGCATCGGGCTGCCGTCCGACGTCGCGCCCCGGCTGCGGACGTTCATCGACGGTGTGACCGGGCTGCGCGCGCTGCGGGCGCGGGTCACGGCCCGCACCGCCGGCTGGGACGAGACGTACCGCGGCTACTGCGACGCGATCGAGAACGCCTTCTCCGCCATCGGCGTACTGACCGCCGGCCCCGACCCCGTCCTGACCTCCGGCAGCCGCGTCGCCCTGGAGTTCGGGCGGGCGGGCGAGATGCTGGCCCGTGAGGACGCCCTGATCTCCGTCGCGGAACTCACCGGCACCCTGGACGGCCCGCGCTACCGCGACTTCACCGGCGCCGTGCAGACCCGGCGGCTGTTGCTCGACGCCTCGGCCGGTGACCTGGGGGGCGGCAGCCGCGCGTCCTGGGAGAAGCTGAGCGGCTCCGCACCGTACAGCGCCCTGCTCGGCCTGGAGGACGGGGTGCTGCGCGCCGACCCAGGGCCGCACGCCGCGGCCGCCGCGCCCGCGGGCACCTGGACGGCCGCCTCCGGCCCGGTCATCGGCGGCCTGCGCGCCATCGACGACCCGGCGGGCGGCGCGGCCGCCGCCTCGTCCGGCACCGACCCGATCATCGGGGGGCTGGCCAGCACCTCCGGCGCGGCGGTGCTGCTCGGCCTGCTCGCCGTCATCGTCTCGCTCATCGTCTCCGTGCGGATCGGGCGCGCCCTGGTCACCGAACTCGTCGAACTGCGCAACACCGCACTGGAACTCGCCCGCCGCAAACTGCCGTCCGCCATGCGCCGGCTGCGCGCGGGCGAGGAGATCGACCTGGACGCCGAGGCGCCGCAGGGCACCCATGGCGCGGACGAGATCGGCCAGGTCGGCGAGGCGCTGCGCACCGTCCACCGTGCCGCGCTCACCGCCGCCGTCGAACGCGCCGAGCTGCTCAGCGGCGTCACGGGGGTCTTCGTCAACCTCGCGCGCCGCAGTCAGGTCCTCGTCCACCGCCAACTCGCGCTGCTGGACGGCATGGAGCGGCGCACGGAGGACCCCGGCGAGCTGGAGGACCTGTTCCGGCTCGACCACCTCACCACCCGCATGCGCCGGCACGCGGAAGGACTGATCATCCTGTCCGGCGCCGCCCCTGGCCGGGCCTGGCGCCGGCCGGTGCCCCTGCAGAACGTGGTGCGGGCCGCGGTCGCCGAGGTGGAGGACTACGCCCGCGTCGAGGTGCGGCGGCTGCCGCAGGCCGCCGTCGTGGGCGGCGCGGTCGCCGACCTCACCCACCTGATCGCCGAACTCGTCGAGAACGCCACCCAGTTCTCGCCGCCGCACACCAAGGTGCGGATCAGCGGCGAACAGGTCGGCAACGGCTATGTGCTGGAGGTCGAGGACCGCGGCCTGGGCATGGGCGGCGGGGCGCTCGACGAGGCCAACCGGCGGATCGCCCGCGCCCAGGCGCTGGACCTGTTCGACAGCGACCGGCTCGGGCTGTTCGTGGTCAGCAGGCTCGCCGCCCGGCACGACGTCAGGGTCTCGCTGCGGCCGTCCCCGTACGGCGGGACGACGGCCGTCGTGCTGCTGCCCACCGCGCTCATCGAGCGCTACGTTCCCGACCCGGCCCCCGCCCGCCGCGCCGCCGAGCGCAACCGCGCCCAGCGCGCCCACCGCGAGGACCCGGTCGTGGTCCGGCCGCTTCCGTCGCGGGGCGGAGGGGAGTTGGGGCGTGGTGCGGAGCCGGGGCCGGAGCCTGGGCATGGAGCGGAGTTGCGGAACGGATCGGAGCCGCGGAACGGCAGGGCGTTGGGGAACGGTCGAGCTTCTGGGAACGGCGACGGGTTGGGGAACGGTCGAGCTTCTGGGAACGGCAACGGGCTGGGGAACGGTCGAGCTTCTGGGGACGGCGACGGGTTGGGGTCAGGGAGCGGCAACGAGCGGGAGCGGCAGCACGGCTCACCGGATCCGGTCGTGGTCCGCGGGTCAGCCACCTCGTCCGCGCATCCGCCGCCGGGTGCGTCGGCTTCACCGGCTTCACCGGCTTCACCGGGTTCGCCGGGTCAGGACGGCCCGGCCGGTCCTGCCGCACCGGCCGCCCCCGTGGGCCCGGCGGCGAACGGCACCGCGCGCGGCGACGACGATCTGCCCCGTCGGGTACGGAAGGCGAATCTCGCTCCGCAACTCCTGGAGCGGCCCGCTCCGGAACGCGACGGGCCTGCGCCGGGCAACGGGCCGGACGGTGAGTCGGAGGACGCGGGCGGGCGTACTCCTGAGCAGATCCGCGCCACCATGACCGCGTACCGCAGCGGTTGGGCGCGCGGCGGTGGCCGTCCGGCCGGCCGCCCGGCGTCGAACGAGGGAGACCCGGCATGATCGAGGCGAACCGGTCCGGCCGGCTGGACTGGCTGCTGGACGAGCTGACGGACCGGGCGGCCGGGGTGCGGCACGCCGTGGTCCTTTCCAACGACGGCCTGGCGGTGGGTGCTTCACGGGCGCTGAGCCGTGAGGACGCCGAGCATCTGGCGGCGGTCGCGTCCGGCTTCCACAGTCTCGCCAAGGGCGCCGGCCGGCACTTCGCCGCCGGGGACGTACGGCAGACCATGGTCGAGCTGGACGGCGGGTTCCTCTTCGTGGCCGCCGCGGGCGAGGGGTCGTGCCTCGCGGTCTTCGCGACCGCCGGGGCCGATGTCGGGCTGGTCGCCTATGAGATGGCCCGGCTCGTCAAACAGGTCGGCGAGCACCTGCGGACGCCCGCCCGGCCGGACTCCGACACCACGGCAGGCGGCTGAACGCGGATGGACGGCCGCTGGTACGACGACGAGGCGGGCCCGATGGTCCGCCCCTACGCCCTGACCGGCGGCCGGACCCGGGGAGACGGCGGCAGCGCGCATCTCGATCTGATCGCGCAGGTCGTCGCGGAACCGGGCGCGGAGCCCGGCGCCGCCGGCGACCCGGCCCTGGCCCCGGAACACGGCACGATCCTCGCCCTGTGCCGGACCGATCCGCTGTCGGTCGCGGAGATCGCGGCCGACTCCGACCTGCCCGTGGGCGTCGTACGCGTCCTGCTGGGCGACCTGCTGACGCTGGGGTGGGTCCGGGTGCGCCGGCCGGTGGCGCCCGCCGAACTTCCCGGCGAACACATTCTGCGAGAGGTGATCGATGGACTTCGGGCGCTCTGAACAACCGGGCAGGCGTGACGAGCCCGCGCTGGCGTTGAAGATACTGGTCGCGGGCGGCTTCGGGGTCGGCAAGACCACCCTGGTGGGAGCCGTCAGCGAGATCCGGCCGCTGCGTACCGAGGAATCGCTCAGCGAGGCGGGCCGGGGCGTCGACGACACCGGCGGGGTGGAACGCAAGACCACCACCACGGTCGCCATGGACTTCGGGCGGATCACGATCCGCGCCGGGCTCTCGCTCTATCTCTTCGGCACCCCCGGGCAGGATCGTTTCTGGTTTCTGTGGGACGAGCTCTCCCACGGCGCGCTGGGCGCCGTCGTCCTGGCCGACACCCGCCGGCTGGAGGACTGCTTCCCCGCGGTCGACTTCTTCGAGCACCGCGGCATCCCTTTCGCGGTCGGCGTCAACTGCTTCTCCGGCGCGCGCTCCTACCGGCCGGAGGACGTCTCACGGGCCCTGGACCTGACGGAGGGAACGCCGGTCGTGCTGTGCGACGCGCGGGACCGTGAATCCGGCAAGGACGTGCTCATCGCCCTGGTCGAGCACGCCGAACGGATGCACGCCGAGCGTCAGCTGCGACGGGTCGGCTGACGGGGGCTGCCGGCAAGGGCTGCGAGGAGGCTATGGGGGCTAGGGGGCTATGGAGCTATGGGGCTACAGGGGTGGGCCGGCCACTCCCGGTGGGCCCCGCTGCCCGATACCGATTGCCGCTCGTGACCCGATGGGGACTTGCCGTAGCGCGCTGTTCAGGACAGTCTCGTACCGCAGTCGATACGGGGAGGCCGGGAATGACGGTGGGCAATGGACTCGCTTGGCTGTTGGACGACCTGACGGAGCGGGTACCGCATGTGCAGCACGCGCTCGTACTGTCCAACGACGGCCTGGTGACCGGGGCCAGCGGCAGTCTTGACCGGCCGACGGCCGAGCATCTGGCGGCCGTTTCGTCCGGGTTCCACAGCCTTGCGAAGGGCGCCGGCCGGCAGTTCCGGGTCGGCGGAGTGCGCCAGACGATGGTGGAGTTCGACGAGGGCTACCTCTTCGTGACCGCGGCCGGTGACGGCAGTTGTCTGTCGGTGCTGAGCGGTATGGAGGCCGACGTCGGGCAGGTCGCCTATGAGATGACGCTGCTCGTGCACCGGGTGGGCGAGCACCTCGGGGTCGCGCCCCGGCAGCCGGGGATAACTCCTTCCGGAGGGTGAGCCGGCGGGCCGGCGATGTGGTGCGCCGGTAGCGGTGGAGTTATCCACAGGCCACATGGGTGGGTCATCGGACTGCGCTAGATTCGTCACTGTCAGTAGTCGAGGCGGTGGGGGAAGTCATGGTGGTACGGGAGTCACTCGCGGTCGGAGTCGGAGTCGGGGTCGGGGTCGGGGTCGCAGCCGCGGTCGCGGTCGGCAAGGAATCACCCACGGGTGAGGTGCCGGCGGGCGAAGCGCTCGGGATGAACCGGGCCAGGGAAGAACTGGAACTGGAAACGGGAGAGTTCGAGCTCGCCGTCCAGCTCGGCGAGGTCCGGGCCGTACCGGCCGGGCCGGGCCGCAGGCGCGTCCTGCGCGACGAGGTCGACCGGCTGCGAGCGGCCGAGGGCTTCCCGCAGGCGCTGCGCGACCGGCTGCGCGTGGTCGGCAGCGGCGATGGAGCGGAGCTCATCGGGGTCAGCCGCGACCGCTTCGTCAAGCTGGCGAAGGGCGGCTTCATCCGGCCGGTCCGCTGGTACGTCAACCGCTACCGGGCCGTCGTCTGGATGTATCTGGCCGACGAGATCGGGCAGTACGCCCGGGATCATCCCGAAGCGCTGCACGGCAGGCTGCCGGTAACGCTGCGTGGCGCCCTGGACGACGGCGTGGACCACCGGGCACGTGGCTGGCGGGCCCGCCGGGCCGGGCAGTTGGTGCGGGACGCGGCCGACGCCTGGGAGGAGGCGGCGGTCTGGGCGGCGCTGCTCGGCACCGACGGTGCGGCCGAGGTGGTGCCGGATCTGTACGAACGGGCTTATCTGCGCAGGCTGCGGTCCGGTCTGCCACCGGGCCGGCCCGGTGAGTTCGCCTCCCGTGAACTGATCGACGCGGCGGTCACCGCGGACCACCCGGACGAGATCGCCCTGGCCCGGCTCTCCCTGGCCGAGGCCCTCGACCGCGCCCGACAGGCCCGCCCGGCCCCCCGCCCGGCCACACACCCAGCCGCCGCGGCGGAGCGGAAGCCACGACCGGCGGCCCCTGCGGTGGAACCGGAGCCGGGGTCGGGGCATGAGCCGGAGCCGGAACCCGATCCGGAGCCGGGGCATGAGCCGGGGCCGGGGCATGAGCCGGGGCACGAACCGCAATCACGCCCGCGGCTGCGGGCGGAACATGCGCCGGAGCCGTGCTCCGAGCGCGAGCCGGAGCCGCGCCCGCGCCGGGGCTGGCGGTTGCAGCGGCCCGGGGACAGCGCGGGGACCCGCCGCCGCAAGAAGCTGTTCCGGCGTACCTGAACGGCGGCGCCGGCCGCCGCCGCAGCGTGGGTGCCGGTCAGCCGCCGATCTTGCGGAAGAGCCCTTCCTGCATCACGGAGACCAGCAGCCGGCCCGAGCGGTCGTAGATCTGGCCACGGGCCAGGCCGCGGGCGCCGGTCGCGATCGGGGACTCCTGCTCGTAGAGGAACCACTCGTCGGTGCGGAAGGGGCGGTGGAACCACATCGCGTGGTCGAGGGAGGCCATGTCGAAGCCGCGAGGGCCCCACAGCGGTTCGACCGGTACCCGCACCGCGTCGAGCAGCATCATGTCGCTCGCGTACGTGAGCGCGCAGGTGTGCACCAGCGGATCGTCGCCCAGCGGTCCCACCGCGCGCATCCACACCGCGCTGCGCGGCTCGGCGCCCTCGATCTCCTCGGGCGTCCAGCGCAACCGCTCGACGTAACGGATGTCGAACGGCTGGCGGCGGGCCATCCGCTCCAGAGACTCGGGCAGTACCCCCAGGTGCTCGCGCAGCTCGTCGCCCAGCTTCGGCAGGCTCTCGGGCTCGGGCACATCCGGCATCGGGATCTGGTGCTCGAACCCCGGTTCCGGCTGATGGAAGGAGGCGGTCAGATTGAAGATCGTGCGACCCTGCTGGATCGCCACCACCCGCCGGGTGGTGAACGACCGGCCGTCACGCACCCGTTCGACCTGGTACACGATCGGCACGCCCGGGCGGCCGGGCCGCAGGAAGTACGCGTGCAGCGAGTGCACCGGCCGCTCGCCGTCCGTGGTGCGGCCGGCCGCGACCAGTGCCTGGCCCGCGACCTGCCCGCCGAACACCCGCTGCAGCCGCTCCTCGGGGCTGCGGCCGCGGAAGATGTTCTCCTCGATCCGCTCCAGGTCGAGCAGATCCACCAGCCGCTCGGCGGGGTTGGTCATCGGAACTCCCTCGTGTCGTGCCCGGTCACAGCTCGCCGACGGTCGTCACACGGATGATCGCCCGGCCCTCTTCGTCGGAGGCTGCCAGATCGACCTCGGCGGAGATACCCCAGCCATGATCGCCGTTGGGGTCCGCGAACGTCTGGCGGACCCGCCAGAGCGAGTGCTCCGGCTGCTCCTCGATCTGCAGCAGCTTCGGGCCGCGGGCGTCGGGACCGGTGCCCAGGTCGTCGTACTCGTCCCAGTACGCGTCCATCGCCTCGGCCCACGCGTCGGCGTCCCAGCCCGACTCGGCGTCCAGCTCGGCCAGCACGTTGTACTTCTCCAGCGCCGCCAGCTCCACCCGGCGGAACATGGCGTTGCGCACCAGCACCCGGAAAGCACGGGCGTTGGCGGTGACCGGCTTGACCTGGTCGGCCCGTTCCGCGGCCTGTTCTGCCGTCTCGACCTCGGGGTTGGCGAGCTGCTCCCACTCGTCCAGCAGGCTGGAGTCGACCTGGCGCACCAGTTCGCCGAGCCACGCGGTCAGGTCCTGGAGGTCCTCGGACTTCAGGTCGTCCGGGACGGTGTGTTCCAGCGCCTTGTACGCGCCCGCCAGGTAGCGCAGCACGATCCCCTCGGTGCGGGCCAGTTCGTAGTGCGAGGTGAACTCGGAGAACGTCATGGCGCGCTCGTACATGTCGCGCACGATCGACTTGGGGGACAGCGGGTGGTCACCGACCCAGGGGTGGCTCTGCCGGTAGATGCCGTAGGCGTGGGAGAGCAGTTCCTCCAGCGGCTTGGGGTAGGTGACCTCCTGCAGCCGCTCCATCCGCTCCTCGTACTCGACCCCGTCGGCCTTCATCAGCCCGATCGCCTCACCGCGCGCCTTGTTCTGCTGCGCGGCCAGGATCTGGCGGGGGTCGTCGAGCGTGGACTCGACGACGGAGACCATGTCCAGGGCGTACGACGGCGACTCCTTGTCGAGCAGCTCGAAGGAGGCCAGCGCGAACGTGGACAGCGGCTGGTTCAGCGCGAAGTCCGACTGGAGGTCGACGGTGAGCCGGACGATGCGGCCCTCCGCGTCCGGCTCGGCCAGCCGCTCCACGACGCCGCCCGCCTCGAGGGAACGGTAGATGGCGATGGCCCGCCGGATGTGCCGCAGCTGGTTGCGCCGCGACTCGTGGTTGTCCTCCAGCAGGTGCCGCATCGCCTCGAAGGCGTTGCCCGGCCGGGCGATCACCGACAGCAGCATGGTGTGGGTGACCCGGAAGCGGGAGGTGAGCGGCTCGGGGTCGGAGGCGATCAGCTTCTCGAAGGTCGCGTCGGACCAGTTGACGAAGCCCTCCGGTGCCTTCTTGCGGACCACCTTGCGGAGCTTCTTCGGGTCGTCCCCGGCCTTGGCGACGGCCTTCTTGTTCTCGATGACGTGCTCGGGCGCCTGCGCGACGACGAAGCCCGCGGTGTCGAACCCGGCGCGGCCGGCCCGCCCGGCGATCTGGTGGAACTCCCGGGCCCGCAGGGTGCGGACCCGTGTGCCGTCGTACTTCGTCAGGGCGGTGAACAGCACGGTCCTGATCGGCACGTTGACGCCGACACCGAGGGTGTCCGTACCGCAGATGACCTTCAGCAGGCCCGCCTGCGCGAGCTTCTCCACCAGCCGCCGGTACTTCGGCAGCATGCCGGCGTGGTGCACGCCGATGCCGTGCCGGACGAACCGGGAGAGGTTACGGCCGAAGGTGGTGGTGAAGCGGAAACTGCCGATCAGCTCGGCGATGGCGTCCTTCTCGGCGCGGGTGCACATGTTGATGCTCATCAGCGCCTGCGCCCGCTCGACGGCCGCCGCCTGGGTGAAGTGCACGATGTAGACGGGCGACTGCCGGGTCTCCAGCAGTTCCGTCAGCGTCTCCGTCAGTGGTGTCGTCACGTACTCGTAGGAGAGCGGCACCGGCCGGGTCACGGAGCGCACGACGGTCGTCGGGCGTCCCGTGCGGCGGGTGAGGTCCTCCTCGAAGCGGGACATGTCGCCGAGGGTCGCGGACATCAGCACGAACTGGGCCTGCGGCAGCTCCAGCAGCGGGATCTGCCAGGCCCAGCCGCGGTCCGGCTCCGCGTAGAAGTGGAACTCGTCCATGACGACCTGGCCGACATCGGCGTTCCGGCCGTCGCGCAGCGCTATCGAGGCGAGCACCTCGGCCGTGCAGCAGATGACCGGCGCGTCCGAGTTCACCGAGGCGTCACCGGTCAGCATGCCGACGTTCTCGGTGCCGAAGAGCTTGCAGAGGTCGAAGAACTTCTCCGACACCAGCGCCTTGATCGGAGCGGTGTAGAAGGTGACCTGGTCCTTCGCCAGCGCGGCGAAGTGTGCCCCCGCCGCGACCAGGCTCTTCCCGGAGCCGGTGGGCGTCGACAGGATCACGTTCGCCCCGGAGACGACCTCGATCAGCGCCTCCTCCTGAGCGGGGTAGAGCGTGATGCCCTGGCTCTCCGCCCAGGTCGAGAAGGCTTCGTACAGGGCATCGGGGTCGGCCTCGGGAGGCAGCTGATCAATGAGGGTCACCCCACCATCTTGCCTGGCTTCGGGCCCCGCGGCGGAACCGGCGGTATTACGGAAGATCGCCAACGGTATGGTGTGCCGTCGACTGGGCGTCAACTCCGCCTGCGGGCGGGCCGAAAGGGGCGGGGCACCACACATGATGGGACCGGCACATTCACTTTCCGGAGCGGCGGCATGGCTGGGGGTGGGAGCGGGCGCGGCCGCGCTCGACCACCCCATGCCGTGGCCGACGCTTGTCGTCGGCGCCCTGATCTGCGCCGGCGCCGCTCTCGCTCCGGACCTGGACCACAAGGCGGCGACCATATCGCGCGCCTTCGGGCCCATCTCCAAAGCCTTGTGCGAGATCATCGACAAGCTGTCCTACGCCACCTACAAGGCCACCCGTATGAAGGGCGACCCGCGCCGTACCGGCGGCCACCGCACCCTGACGCACACCTGGCTGTGGGCCGCCCTGATCGGCGGCGGCTGCTCGGCGGCGGCGCTCTTCGGCGGGCGCTGGGCGGTGCTCGGCATCCTCTTCGTCCATATGGTGCTGGCCGTCGAGGGCCTGCTGTGGCGCCAGGCCCGTGCCTCCAGCGATGTGCTGGTCTGGCTCCTCGGGGCGACCGGCGCCTGGGTCCTGGCCGATGTCCTGGACGACCCGGGCAACGGCAAGGACTGGCTCTTCACCGAGCCGGGCCAGCACTATCTGTGGATCGGCATCCCGATCGTGCTGGGCTCGCTCGTGCACTGCATCGGCGACGCCCTGACCGTGTCCGGCTGCCCGATCCTGTGGCCCATCCCGATAGGCCGCAAGCGCTGGTACCCGATGGGGCCGCCGAAGTTCATGCGGTTCCGGGCCGGAAGCTGGGTCGAGATCAAGGTGCTCACACCGGCCTTCTTCGTCCTGGGCGGCGTCGGGGCGCTGGGCGCCCTGGGCATCCTCGGCTGACGCCCCCGGTTCCGTGTCCGCCGCCGGACAGGCGGCGGGCACGGAACCCGGGAACGGGAGGCGCCGCGCTGCTCCTAGGGCGTGTCCGGTCGATCATGGGCGGCCCAGGCGTCGTCTGGTGCGGTGCCTCGCAAGGCGCCGGAGCGCCCGCATACCGGTTGTATTCGGGCGTTTCGGCAACGCCGCGAGGGGCCGTGCCAGGCGGCGAAGGGGCCGTTCGTGATCGGCCGGACAGGCCCTAGCCGTGCCAGGAGCGCCACAGGGCCGCGTACGCCCCGTCCGCCGCGACCAGCTGGTCATGGCTGCCCAGCTCGCTGATCCGGCCCTCCTCGACGACCGCGATGACATCCGCGTCGTGCGCGGTGTGCAGCCGGTGCGCGATCGCGATCACGGTTCGGCCCTCCAGCACCCGTGCCAGCGAACGCTCCAGATGCCGGGCGGCCCGCGGGTCGAGCAGCGAGGTCGCCTCGTCCAGCACCAGGGTGTGCGGATCGGCGAGCACCAGCCGGGCCAGGGCCACCTGCTGGGCCTGGGCCGGGGTGAGGGCGGAGCCACCGGAGCCGACCTCGGTCTCCAGACCGTCGTCCAGCGCCCGTGCCCAGCCGTCGGCGTCCACCGAGACCAGCGCGTCCCACAGCTCGGGATCGTCGGCCCCGGACCGGGCCAGCCGCAGATTGTCCCGCAGCGAGCCGACGAAGACGTGGTGCTCCTGGTTGACCAGCGCCACATGCCGCCGTACCCGCTCGGCCGGCATCCGGGCCAGCTCGGCCCCGCCGAGCGTCACCTCGCCGGTCCGCGGCGCGTAGATCCCGGCGAGCAGCCGCCCGAGGGTGGACTTGCCCGCCCCGGAAGGCCCGACCAGCGCCAGCCGGGTGCCCGGCCGCAGCCGCAGCGACACCCCGTGCAGCACGTCGCTGCCCTCCCGGTAGCCGAAGCGCACCTCGTCGGCGTGCATGTCTCGGCCGTCCGGGACGACCCGCTCGTCCGACTGGTGCTCCTCGACCTCGCGGACCCCGACCAGCCGGGCCAGCGACACCTGGGCGACCTGCAGCTCGTCGTACCAGCGCAGGATCAGGTTGACGGGGTCGACGAGCATCTGGGCGTAGAGCGCCCCGGTGGTCAGTTCGCCGACCGACACCCAGCCGTGCAGCGCGAAGGTCCCGCCGATCATCAGCACCGACGCCAGGATCAGGGTGTGCGTCAGGTTGATCACCGGGAAGAGCACGCTGCGCAGCCACATCGTGTAGCGCTCCCAGCCGACCCAGATCCTGATCCGCTCGTCGGATTCCGTGATCCGGCGGGCACCCAGCCCGTGTGCCTCGATGGTCCGGCCAGCGTCGACCGACTCGGCGAGCGAGGCGGCGACGGCCGCGTACCCGGCGGCCTCGGAGCGGTAGCCGGCGGGCGCGCGCCGGAAGTACCAGCGGCAGCCGACCAGCAGCAGCGGCAGGGCGACCAGCACCGACAGCGCCAGCGGAGGAGAGGTGACGGCGAGCGCGCCGAGCAGCAGCGCGGCCCACACCACGGCGATGGCCAGCTGCGGCACGGCCTCGCGCATGGCGTTCGACAGCCGGTCGATGTCGGTGGTGATCCGGGAGAGCAGATCGCCGGTACCGGCCCGCTCCAGGACACCGGGCGGCAGCCCGACCGACCGGACGAGGAAGTCCTCGCGCAGGTCGGCCAGCATCCGCTCGCCGAGGATCGCGCCGCGCAGCCGCACCAGCCGGACGAATCCGGCCTGGACGGCGAGCGCGGCGAGGAAGAGCCCGACCGTGAGCTCCAGATGCAGCTCCCGGCGCCCGGCCGACAGGTCCTCGACGAGCTGCCCCAGCAGGAACGGCCCGACCATGGAGGCGACCACGGCGACCGTGTTCACGGCGACGAGCAGGATGAAGGCACCACGGTGGCGGCGCGCCAGCTCGGTCACGTAGGTGCGTACGGTGGCCGGCGAACCGACCGGCAGCGTCGTCGTCTGCTGCGGCGCGTCCGGATCGTGCTCCGGCGGCTTCACGCCGATCATGCGGATTCCTCGATCCTGGTGTTCTCCGCGGCCCCGGACGGGACCACGGACGGGCCTTCAGCGCTGACGGCGGCCGTGACGCCGCCGGTCACAACGGCGGCCACACCGGCCGGTTCCTCGGTCTCGCGGGTGACCACGGCGCGGTACTGCTGGTCGGCGCGCAGCAGCTCGTGGTGGGTCCCGGTGGCTGCCACCGAACCGTCGGCGATGAAGACCACCAGGTCGCAGCGGTCGAGCAGCAGCGGGCTCGAGGTGAACACCACTGTGGTGCGGTCCGCCCTGATCTCCTTGAGGCCGCGCGCGATCCGGGCCTCGGTGTGCGAGTCGACAGCCGACGTCGGCTCGTCCAGCACCAGCGCCTCCGGGTCCGCGACCAGCGATCTGGCCAGGGCCAGCCGCTGGCGCTGGCCGCCCGACAGGGAGCGTCCGCGCTCGGTGATCCGGGTCCGCATGGGATCACCGGAGTCGTCCACCGAGGCCTGGGCGAGCGCCTGCAGAACGTCCCCGCACTGGGCGGCCGTCAGGGCGTCGGTGGCGGAAACGTTGCCGGAGGACGGTACGTCGAGCAGCTCGTGCAGGGTGCCGGAGAGCAGCACCGGGTCCTTGTCCTGCACCAGGACGGCGGCGCGCGCCGCCGCCAGCGGCAGCTCGTCCAGCGCCGTGCCGCCCAGCAGGACCGAGGACTGGCCGGCCACCCGGTCCGGGCTGTGCCCGCCGAGCCGGTCGGCGAGCCGCCCGGCCGCGTCCGGGTCCCCGTAGACGACCGCCGTCAGCCGCCCGGCCGGAGCGAGCAGACCGGTCTCCGGGTCGTACAGATCACCGGAAGGAGACACACCGGGCGAAGGCGAAGGAGCTGAAGTAAGTGATGGAGCCGTATCCGGCTCCACGCCCCGCACCAGTGCCAGCACCCGCGCCGCGCGCTTCGCCGACGGCCGGGAGAAGGACCACGCCATCGCGATCTCCTCGAAGTGCCGCAGCGGGAACATCAGGAAGGCGACGGTCCCGTACACGGTCACCAGCTCGCCGACCGAGATCCGGCCGTCCAGCGCGAGGACCGCCCCGTACCAGGCCACCCCCACCAGCAGCAGTCCCGGCAGGACCACCTGGACGGCGCTGATCAGCGCCCACATCCGGGCACTGTGCACGGCGGCCGTACGGACCTCCTGCGAGGCCTTGCGGTACCGGTCGAGGAAGAGCTCCTCGCCGCCGATACCGCGCAGCACCCGAAGACCCGCGACGGTGTCGGAGGCCAGCTCCGTGGCCTTGCCGGCCTTCTCCCGCTGGACGTCGGCGCGCTTGGTCGCGGCCGGCAGCAGCGGCAGCACGGCGAGGGCCAGGACGGGGATGGCGGCGGCCACCATGAGGCCGAGTTCCGGCTGGTAGAAGGCGAGGGCCACCGCGATGCCGATGGTGGCGAGGAAGGCGGAGGTGAAGCGGGCGAACGCCTCCACGAACCAGCCGATCTTCTCGACGTCGCCCGCGCCGACGGTGACGATCTCGCCGGCCGCGACCTGCCGGGTGAGCACCGAGCCCAGTTCGACGGTCTTGCGGCTCAGCAGCTGCTGGACGCGGGCGGCGGCGGTGATCCAGTTGGTCACCGCGGTGCGGTGCAGCATGGTGTCGCCGAGCGCGCTGAGTCCGCCGAGCGCCAGCATCAGCCCACCGGACAGCGCCAGCCGCCGGCCGGAATGGTCGACGACCGCCTGCACGGCCAGGCCGACGGCGGCCGGGAACAGCGCGATGGACGCCATCAGCAGAGTGCCCCACGCGGCGGCCGTGAGCTGCCCGCGCAGCTGGCGTTTCTCCAGCCAGAGCAGGAAACGGAACCCCGATCTGACGTCGGGGACACCGGGGTCCTGGAAGGGGAGTTGGCGAAGCGACATGACGTCCCGAGATGCTCTGGAGTGGGGTGCGAAGACGTGCAAGGTTCGCGTCACCACACGTACCGGGTCAACCGATTTACGGCCGCCGCGCCCGGAATGGGCCGGTATCGAGCCAAGGTCGCCGGCGGGACCGGCGCGCCCTCGAGGCGGTCTGTCGCCCGGCGCGCGACCGGGCCAAGCTGTGCGCTGTACTTCGTGGTCATCGCATGACGAGGAGGCACCACCGCGTGGGAAGACGGATACTCGCGGCGCTCGCCGCGGCAGTGGGGTTCGCGCTTTTCGCGGGCCCGGCCGCCGCGGCCACCACCGCGCCCCCGGCAGAGTTCGGCACCGACTGGCACGACCCCCTGACGGCCGCCCCGCCCATCGCGACCCCCGGTGGCCCGTCCTGCACCACCCAGATCGTGGCGGCGCAGTTCAGGGACTTCACGCCGTACACGAGCACCTACACCCCGCCGCGCGGTTGCGGTGACCGCTGGAGCAAGGTCGTGCTGCGGCTGGACGGCAAGGTCGCCGGGCGGCAGTACGACCGGCTGGGCTATCTGCGGATCGGCGGGGTGGAGGTGCTGGACACCTCGACCCCCGAACCGTCGCCCGAGGGCATCGCCTGGAAGGTCGAGAAGGACGTCACGCGGTACGCGGCCGTGCTGCGCGGCCCGCAGCCGGTCGAGATGCTCATCGGCAACGTCGTCGACGACACGTACACCGGCGTGATCGACGTCAAGGTCTCGCTGACGTTCTACCCGGCCCGCGGAGCGGGCGGCGGGGACCCGGCGGGAGGCGCGCCCGACCAGGTGCTGACTCTGGCCGGTTCGCACAGTGAGGGCACGGCGCTCGTCGGCGACCTCACCACGCCGCGCAACAGCGAGCGCATCGTCGCCGAGGTGTACGCCACCGGATCGGGTGGCGGCTGCGAGGAGTTCTGGTACCTGGCGGTGCCCGCCGACGTGCCGTACTCCTGCCAGGCCGGTGGCCCCTACCGGGAGGTGCAGCTGCGGGTGGACGGTCAGCTGGCGGGCATCGCCGCGCCGTTCCCGACCGTGTGGACCGGCGGCTGGTCGAACCCCTTCCTCTGGTACGTGATCCCGGGCCCGCGCGCCTTCGACGTCAAGCCCGTCGAGTACGACCTGACGCCGTACGCAGGCCTGCTCAACGACGGGAAGGCGCACCGCGTCGAGGTCTCGGTGCTGGGTGTGCCCGCGGGCCAGAGCGGCTGGAGCGTGCCGACGAACGTGCTGGTCTGGCAGGACGGGCACCGCGCTCATGTGCCGGGCGCGCTGACCGCGCACCAGGAGAGCACCCCGGCCACCTCGACGTCCTACGTGCCCGGGGACGAACGCGCCCTGGACGCGACCGGCAGCCACAGCCTGACGGTCTCCGGCTATGTCGACACGTCGCACGGCCGCGTCGCCACCACCGTCCGCCGCGCGCTGTCCGCCACCTCCACCCACCGGTGGAACGCCGACGAGAGCACCGACGCGCTCACCGCCCGGTGGACCGACGACGCGACGGTGACCACGGCCGGCCGCGGCCCGGCCACCAGCACCGCGGTGCGCCGTGCGTACACGATGAACGGCCGTACGTCGGTCGGCGCGGCCGACCGGCTGCGTACGGTGATGCTGCTCGGCGACCGCGCCGACACCGTCGTGACACGCGGGGGCCGGACCGTCGGCCGGTCGCTGCTGGACGACGTCTACCAGGGCGACGCGTCGTTCACCCTCAATGTGCCGCGCGAGCAGCGGCACGCCACCGGCACCTCGTCCGAGCACTACCGGATGCTCGGCTCCGACGGTCCCGGTGCTCCCGAAGGTCCTGGCGGTTGCTACGACCGCCGGATCGCGACCGCGCAGGGCGCGCTGACGGAGGACCGCACGCTGCGCTGAACCGGCGTCCGCGGGCATCTGGAAGAGGTTTCAGCAAGTAGTTGAAAATGTTTCCACCGGTCTCTTGACGTGCTCACAGCCACGGCGGGAAGCTCTCGGCGGAACCCCGTGGGACGCGGGGTTCCGCACCCCCACCCGGCGGCTTGGCGCGGGCTGCCTTCGAGGGCACAGCTGTGTCCGCACTCCGGAGGAGCCGCTCATGCGATCCCGCACATCCCGGGTACCCCGAACACCCCTGCCATCCCCGTCATCTCCGCGATCCCGGACCTCCCGCCGATCCCGGGCCCTGCGCGGCGCGCTCGCCGCACTGCTCGCCGCGACCGGCCTCACCGTCGCCGCCCAGCAGCCGGCGCAGGCGACCCCGCCGGGCGGCAAGGACGTCACCGCCACCCTCTTCGAGTGGCGCTTCGACTCCGTCGCCAAGGCGTGCACCGACACCCTCGGTCCGGCCGGCTACGGCTTCGTGGAGGTCTCCCCGGCCCAGGAGCAGATCCAGGGCGCCCAGTGGTGGACCTCGTACCAGCCGGTCAGCTACAAGATCGCCGGACGGCTCGGTGACAGCACCGCGTTCCAGCACATGGTGGCGACCTGCCACGCCGCGGGCGTCAAGGTCATCGCCGACGCGGTGATCAACCACATGGCGGCCGGCTCCGGCACCGGGACCGGCGGCACGAACTACTCGAAGTACAACTACCCCGGCTACTACCAGGACCAGGACTTCCACTCCTGCCGCAGCAACATCACCGACTACGCCGACCGGAACAACGTCCAGAACTGCGAGCTCGTCGGGCTCGCGGATCTCAACACCGGCAGCGACTACGTCCGTTCCACGATCGCCGGCTATCTCAACAACCTGATCTCGCTGGGCGCCGACGGCTTCCGGATCGACGCGGCCAAGCACATCGCCGCGGGCGACCTCGCCGCCATCAAGTCCAAGCTCAGCAACCCGGGCGTCTACTGGGCGCAGGAGGTCATCTACGGGGCCGGCGAGGCGGTGCAGCCGGGCGAGTACACCGGCACCGGGGACGTGGACGAGTTCCGCGCCGCCACCGACCTCAAGCGGATCTTCACCAGCGAGAAGCTGTCGTCCCTGAGCAACTGGGGTGCCTCCTGGGGCTATCTGCCCAGCGCCAACGCACGGACCTTCACCGACAACTGGGACACCGAGCGCAACGGCTCGACCCTCAACTACAAGGCGGGCGCCACCTACACCCTCGCCAACGTCTACCTGCTGGCCTGGCCCTACGGCTCGCCGAACGTCTACTCCGGCTACGAGTTCTCGGACAACGACGCCGGCCCGCCCAACGGCGGCACCGTCAACGCCTGCTACGCCGACGGGTGGAAGTGCCAGCACGCCTGGCCGCAGATCGCCGGCATGGTCGGCTTCCGCAACGCCGTCTCCGGCACCGCGGTGACCAACTGGTGGTCCAACGGGAACAACGCCATCGCGTTCGGCCGCGGCAGCAAGGGCTTCGTCGCGATCAACCACGAGAGCGGCGCGCTCACCCAGAGCTACACCACGTCACTGCCGGCGGGCAGCTACTGCGACGTCCAGCACTCCGGGACCAGCTACACCGTCGGCTCCGACGGCCGGTTCACGGCCACCATCGGCTCCAACGACGCCGTGGCGCTCTACACGGGGGCGACCTGCGCCGGCGGCGGCACGGGCGGCGGGGGGACCACCGACCCGGCCTCCGGCGCGTCCTTCGCGGTGAACGCCACGACCACGCCCGGCCAGAACATCTACGTCACCGGCAACAACGCCACCCTCGGGAACTGGGACACCGGCAAGGCCCTGCCGCTCTCGTCGGCCGCGTACCCGGTGTGGAAGCTCGACGTCGCGATGGCCGCGGGCACGTCCTTCGAGTACAAGTACCTACGCAAGGACGCCGCCGGGAACGCGACCTGGGAGACCGGCGCCAACCGGACCGCCACGGTGCCCGCGAGCGGAAAGGTGTCACTCGGCGACAACTGGCGCGGGTGATGGTGGGCGGGCGGCCAGGATCAGGGGAGACTGGCACATTCCAGTTTCGTGATCACAGAGGGGATTCCTGAGTTATGAAGGGCTTTCGTACGTTCCTGCTCCGCGGCAACGTCGTCGAACTCGCGGTCGGCATCGTGGTCGGTGCGGCCTTCACCGCGCTGGTCAGCGGCTTCGTGAAGGCGTTCCTGACCCCGATCGTCGGGCTCATGTCGGGAGCTTCCGGCGACTACTCCCGCAAGGCGTTCACCGTCTCGGGAGTGACCTTCCCGTACGGCGCCTTCATCGACGCGACGATCAGCTTCGTGATCGTCGCCTCGGTGATCTACTTCCTGGTCATCCTGCCGATGAACCGGATGCAGGAGCGGTTCTTCCCGAAGGCCGCCGCGGCTCCGATGCGTGAGTGCCCGGAGTGCCTGACCCCGATACCCCAGGCCGCCCGCCGGTGCAGCGCCTGCACCGCGGAGGTCCAGCAGGCGCCCTCCGAGAACGGCGCCGGCCACCGCATGCCCTCCCAGCGCTAGGCCGTGTCTGACAAATCCCGCCTGGCCCGGGACGTCTGGCACGCACGCTCGCTGCGTTGTCGGGCTCATCCACGTACCCCGGTACGAGGACGACCCTCCGCCTTGCGATCGCACGCACCAGACGCCCCGGGCCCCGCCCTCCGGGCGGCCGCCGCCATTTGTCAGACACGGCCTAGCGGTCGCCGGCGGTTCGCGGTTCCTCCCGGCGGAGGGAACGCCGCCGCGTGAGTTCCACCACGACGCCCCCTCGGGCGCGCTTCAGCAGCGCTGCCGAGGGGGCGCCGCCGCGTCCAGGGTGGCGAGCAGTGCGGTCAGCGCCTCGCGCTGGGTGTCGTCCAGCGGGGCGAGGAGGTCCTCGGCGGCGGCCCGGCGGGCCAGCCGCAGGCGGTGCAGCGTGGCGCCGCCGGCCTCGGTCAGCTCGATGCGGATCACCCGGCGGCTGGCGGGGTCGGGAATCCTGCGCACCAGCTCGTGCGCCTCCAGCGCGTCCACCAGCGTCGTCACCGCACGCGGCACGACGTCCAGCCGCCGGGCCAGGTCGGCCATCCGCGGCGGTGCCTCACTGTGCGCGACGGTCCGCAGCAGCCGGGACTGGGCCGGGGTGATGCCGAGCGGCTCCAGGTGCCGGCGCTGGGCCCGGTGGAGCCGCTTGGTCAGTTGGAGCAGCTGGTCGGCGAGCCGGCCGGTGGTCTCGGCGGCGGCCGACTCCGCCGCCGTCTCGACGGCGGGTTCTGGCGCGGTGGTGGTGCGGGGATCCATGGCCCAAGGATATCAGGATGTAAGTCATTGTGAACATAGGTAACAATGACTTACACTCCTAAAGTCGGCCCGGCGGTCCTGTGCGGGCACGGTTCCGACACCGCCGGCCGTACCGGCAGCCGACCTCCAGCAACCTCCCGAGGAGCCCTTTGCACCCCGACAAAACACGGTGGACGCCACCGCCCAAGGACCCCGACACACCCACCGACGTACGCCGCATCGTGCGGCTCTTCCGTCCCTACCGCGGCAAGCTCGCCTTCGTCGGCGTGCTGGTCGCCCTCTCCTCCCTCGTCTCGGTCGCCTCGCCCTTCCTGCTGAAGGCGATCCTGGACACCGCGATCCCGCAGGGCCGCACCGGGCTGCTCAGCCTGCTCGCCCTCGGCATGATCGCCACCGCCGTCGTCACCAGCGTCTTCGGCGTGCTGCAGACCCTGATCTCGACCACCGTCGGCCAGCGCGTCATGCACGATCTGCGCACCTCGGTCTACGAGCAGCTGCAGCGCATGTCGCTCGCCTTCTTCACCAGGACCCGCACCGGCGAGGTGCAGTCCCGTATCGCCAACGACATCGGCGGCATGCAGGCGACCGTGACGTCCACCGCGACCTCGCTGGTCTCCAACCTCACCGCCGTCATCGCCTCCGTGGTCGCGATGCTCGCCCTGGATTGGCGGCTGACGATCGTCTCGCTGCTGCTGCTCCCGGTCTTCGTGTGGATCAGCCGCCGGGTCGGCCGTGAGCGCAAGAAGATCACCACCCAGCGGCAGAAGCAGATGGCCTCCATGTCGGCCATCGTCACCGAGTCGCTGTCCGTCAGCGGCATCCTGCTCGGCCGCACCATGGGCCGCTCCGACTCACTGACCCGCTCCTTCTCCGACGAGTCCGAGCAGCTGGTCGACCTCGAGGTGCGCTCCAACATGGCCGGACGGTGGCGGATGTCCACCATCGGCATCGTCATGGCCGCCATGCCCGCGCTGCTGTACTGGGCCGCCGGCCTGACCATGAGCAACGGCGGGCCCGCCATCTCCATCGGTACCCTCGTCGCCTTCGTCTCGCTCCAGCAGGGCCTGTTCCGCCCGACCGTGAGCCTGCTGTCGACCGGTGTCCAGGTGCAGACCTCGCTGGCGCTCTTCCAGCGCATCTTCGAATACCTCGACCTGCCCGTCGACATCACCGAGCGCGCCGACCCGGTCCGGATGGACCGCGCCCGCGGCGACGTCCGCTTCGAGAACGTCGACTTCTCGTACGACCCCTCCGGCGCCCCCCGCACGCTGCACGGCATCGACCTCGCCGTACCGGCCGGCGGCAGCCTGGCCATCGTCGGTTCGACGGGTTCCGGCAAGAGCACGCTCAGCTATCTGGTGCCCCGGCTCTACGACGTGACGGGCGGCCGGGTGACGATCGACGGTGTCGACGTCCGCGACCTCGCCTTCGACACGCTCGCCGAATCGGTCGGCGTCGTCGCCCAGGAGACCTACCTCTTCCACGCCTCGGTCGCCGAGAACCTGCGCTTCGCCAAGCCCGACGCGACCGACGAGGACATCGTCGCCGCCGCGAAGGCCGCCCAGATCCACGACCACATCGCCGGTCTCCCCGACGGCTACGACACCCTCGTCGGCGAACGCGGCTACCGCTTCTCCGGCGGCGAGAAGCAGCGTCTGGCCATCGCGCGCACGATCCTGCGCGACCCGCCGGTCCTCATCCTGGACGAGGCCACCAGCGCGCTCGACACCCGCACGGAACAGGCCGTCCAGGAAGCCATCGACGCGCTGTCCGCCGGCCGCACCACCATCACCATTGCCCACCGGCTCTCCACCGTCCGTGACGCCGACGAGATCGTGGTCCTCGACGCGGGCCGGATCGCCGAACGCGGCACCCACGACGAGCTGCTGGCACGCGACGGCCGCTACGCGGCACTGGTCCGCCGCGACGAGCGGCTCTCCACCGCGGAATTCGCCAAGACCGCGTGACCGTACGGGGCTTCCGCCGGAACTTACTCACGGGTAAGGTGGCGGCGACCCGCCCGGCGGGGATGTGTCGCCCCTTCACCGGAGGTGCCCGTTGGCCGCCCATGAGCGCTCCGCACGACTCCTCGTCGGGCTTCTCGCCGGCGGGGCCGCGGCCCATTTCCTGATCCCCAAGTTGTTCGACGCGACCATCCCGCGCGCACTGCCGGGCACACCGCGCAGCTGGACCTACGGCAGCGCGGTCGTGGAACTCGCGGTGGCCGGCGCCGTCGCCGTTCCCGCCACCCGCCGGATCGGCGGTCTGCTTGCCGCGGGGCTGCTCACCGCCGTCTTCCCGGCCAATGTGAAGATGGCCTACGACTGGCGCGACCGCCCGGCGCCGCTGAGGAACGCGGCCCTGGCGCGGCTGCCGGTCCAGGTGCCGCTGGTGCTGTGGGCGCTGCGGGTCAGCCGTCAGGCGGCACCGCACCGCCAGGGCTGACCGCGCCGGTCTCCCGGATCAGCCGCTCACCGCGCTGACGCGTCCACCAGGATCACTTCCAGCGTGCGCGGGCCGTGCACGCCCTCCACCCGGTCGAGCTCGATGTCGCTGGTGGCGGAGGGCCCGGAGATCCAGGTCAGCGGGCGGGCGGGATCGAGGCGTTCCATCGCTTCGGGGATCGAGTCGACGATCTGGCCGGGAGCCAGGACCACGCAGATGTGATGGTCCGGCACGAGCGTGATGCGGCGCCGGCCCTGGCCTTCGGAGCCGTCCAGCACGATGGTGCCGGTCTCCGCGACGGCCACGGCGCAGCCGGTCACCACGCTGTCCACCGCGTCGAGCTCACGCGCCGTCAGGGCGAGGGTGTCCGCGACGAGTTCCACTCCGGAGACGGCGGAGAGCCAGCCGTCGGGCAGACCGTCGGGGACGACGGCGGAGCGGGCGCCGCGCTTGGCGAGCAGCGTGGCGATCAGCGCCGGGAGCCCGCCGGCCGGGCACCGGTGGACCAGCGCGCGGTAGTCCGTGAGGTGGACGGCCAGCAGGTCGGCGGTCTGCTCCGGGGTCCGGTCCCCGTGCACCCGCAGATAGTCGCGGTCCAGCGGGACGCTGCCCGGGAGCTCGTCGCGCGGCACATCGGCCAGCGCGCGGCGGATCCGTCCGAGGACCCGCTCCCGGCTGCTCGCACCGCTTGGCCGGCTCTCAGGCTTGGGGTGGCTCATGTGTTCTTTCCTTCTCCCCGGGTGCGCTGCCACCAGTCACGGAACGATTCGGCGGGCACGGCCGGCAGCTCGCGGGTGGCGGACCAGGCCCGCCCCGGGCCCGGCAGCCGCGCCGGGTGCAGCCGCCGCGTGCGGGCGGCCAGCCGCTGGCCGGCGCGGAGCGCGGCCGGATGGTCGAGCGTCCAGCGGGCGGCGCGCATCGCGGCCCGCTCGGCGGCGTGCCCCCTGGCCGGCTTGATGACGGCCCGGGTGCCGCGCAGCGTCACCGCTCCGCCCTCGACCACCCGTTCCCGCAGGTGGACCAGGACTTCGGGGATGTCGATCGCGACCGGGCAGACCTCGTAGCAGGCGCCGCACAGCGTCGACGCGTACGGCAGCGAGGCGTCCAGCGCCGAGGCCGTCCCGCGCAGTTGCGGGGTGAGGATGGCGCCGATCGGTCCGGGGTAGGCCGAGCCGTACGCATGGCCGCCGGCCCGCTCGTAGACCGGGCAGACGTTCAGACAGGCGGAGCAGCGGATGCAGCGCAGCGCCTGGCGGCCGACGGTGTCGGCGAGGGTGTCGGTGCGGCCGTTGTCGAGCAGCACCAGGTGGAACGTCTGCGGTCCGTCGCCCTCGGTGGTGCCGGTCCAGGTCGAGGTGTACGGGTTCATCCGCTCGGCGGTCGAGGAGCGGGGCAGCGTCTGGAGGTAGATCTCCAGGTCTTGCCAGGTGGGGATGGTCTTCTCGATGCCGACGACCGAGATGAGGGTCTCGGGCAGGGTCAGGCACATCCGGCCGTTCCCCTCGGACTCCAGGACGACGAGGGTGCCGGTCTCGGCCACCATGAAGTTCGCGCCGGAGATGGCGACCTTGGCCCGCAGGAACTTCTCCCGCAGGTGCAGCCGGGCCGCGTCGGCGAGGTCGGCGGGCTCGTCGGACAGCCCGGCGGGCGCCGCCCGGCCCCAGTCGCCCATCCGCTCGGTGAAGATGTCGCGGATCTCGGACCGGTTCTTGTGGATCGCGGGGACCAGGATGTGCGACGGGAGATCGTCGCCGAGCTGCACGATCAGTTCGGCGAGGTCCGTCTCGTAGGCGTGGATGCCGGCCTCGGCGAGGGCCTCGTTGAGCCCGATCTCCTGGGTGGCCATCGACTTGACCTTGACGACCTCGGTCTCGCCGGTGGCGCGGACGAGGTCGGTCACGATCCGGTTGGCCTCCGCGGCGTCGGCCGCCCAGTGGACCACGCCGCCCGCGGCCGTGACCGCCGTCTCCAACTGCTCCAGATAGTGGTCGAGATGGCGCAGCGTGCGGTCCTTGACGGCGGCGCCGGCGGCCCGCAGCTGCGGCCAGTCCGCCAGTTCGGCCACCGCCACGGCGCGTTTGGCGCGGATGGTGTGCGTCGCATGCCGCAGATTGCCGCGCAGCTGGGTGTCCTGGGTGGACTGCGCGGCGGCCTCCGGGAAGGCCGGCATCCCCAGATACGTGCCGCTCATCGGACCTCTTCCATCGGGTAGGGGTGCTCCTCCGTCGCGGCGAGGATCTCGGCGATGTGCACCGGCCGGACCGGCGAGCCCTCCCGGGCCAGCGTGCCGCCGATGTGCATCAGACAGGAGTTGTCGACGGTGCAGACCGCGGCCGCCCCGGTCCCGGCGATGTGCCGGGTCTTGTCCGCGCCCATCGCGCCGGACACCGCCGCGTTCTTGACGGCGAAGGTGCCGCCGAAGCCGCAGCACTCCTCCGCGCCCTCCAGCTCGCGCAGCCGCAGACCTCCGACCTTCTCCAGCAGGGCGAGCGGGCGCCGCCCGAGCCCCAGCACCCGCAGCCCGTGGCAGGTGGGGTGGTAGGTGACCGTGTGCGGGAAGTACGCCCCGACGTCGGTCACCTTCAACACGTCCACCAGGAACTCCGTGAGTTCGTACGTCCTGGGCACCACGGACGCGGCCGCTTCCGCGAGGCTGTCGCCGCGCCCCTCGGCGGCGGCCTTCGCCCCGATCCGCGGATAGTTCTCGCGCACCATCGCCACACAGGACCCCGACGGGGTCACGATGTAGTCGTATCCCTCGAAGGCGGCCGCGTACCGGTGTACCAGCGGCTCGGTCTCATGCCGGTAGCCGGTGTTGAACTGGGGCTGTCCGCAGCAGGTCTGCGCCGGCGGAAAGTCGACGTCCACGCCCAGCCGTTCGAGCAGCGCCACGGTGGCCCGCCCGGTGTCCGGGTAGAGCATGTCGTTCACGCAGGTGACGAAGAGGGCTACGCGCATGGGCTCATACTGCCGTAGCGCAGGAGCCGTGGGAAGCAGACATCGGATGTTTTCTGGTGTGCCGTGCTCCGGCGACCTCGTAGCGCCCAGGGGGCAGCCGTAGTGAGGGCGCCGGGGAAGGCGGGGAGCTCCCGCCGCGAGCGCGAGTTGACCATGGGCGGAAGGTTAGCGCTCCCCGCGGCCGGCCGTTCAGCGCGCGAGGGCGGGGGACCGTACGGCGGCGGGCTCCTCCGGTCCGCGGGCGAGGAGTTCGCGGATCTCGCGGACCGCGGTGCGCCCCGCCCGGTTGGCGCCGATGGTGCTGGCGGAGGGCCCGTAGCCGATGAGGTGGATGCGGGGGTCCTTGGCGACGCGGGTGCTGCCGTCCAGCCGGATGCCGCCGCCGGGCTCGCGCAGCCGCAGCGGCGCGAGGTGGTCGAGGGCGGCGCGGAAGCCGGTGGCCCACAGGATGACGTCGGCGGCCAGCTCGCGGCCGTCGTTCCAGGCCACGCCGTGTTCGGTGACGCGGTCGAACGCCGGCAGCGGGTCGAGGATCCCGCGCGCCTGCGCGGCGCGGACCGCCTCGGTCGCCGCCAGGCCGGTGACGCTGACCACGCTCTGCGGCGGCAGCCCGGCCCTGACCCGCTCCTCGACGAGGGCGATCGCGGCGCGTCCCCAGTCCTCGTCGAACGGCTGCTCGCGGAAGAGCGGCGGACGGCGGGTGACCCAGGTGGTCTCGGCGACCTCGGCGAGTTCCATCAGCAGCTGCACGGCGGAGGTCCCGCCGCCGACCACGATCACCCGGCGGCCGGCGAACTCCGCCGCACCCCGGTAGCCGGCGGTGTGCAGCTGACGGCCGAGGAAGGTCTCCTGGCCGGGGTAGTGCGGGATGAACGGGCGGTCCCAGGTGCCGGAGGCGTTGATCAGCGCGCGGGCGGACCACGCGCCGGCGTCCGTCTCGACGAGCAGTCGTCCGCCGCCCCCCTCGCGGACCGCCGACACGTTCACCGGGCGGTGGACGCGCAGGTCGAAGGTGCGCTCGTAACGGTCGAAGTACTCGGAGACCACCTCGGCGGAGGGCCGGGCCGGGTCGGCGCCCTCCAGCGGAAGCCCTGGCAGGTCGTGGACGCCGTGGGCCTTGGCGTAGGTGAGCGAGGGCCAGCGGAACTGCCACGCGCCGCCGGGGCCGGGGGAGTGGTCCAGGACGGCGAAGCCCTCGTCCGGACGGAGTCCGGCGCGGCCGAGGAAGTACGCGCCCGACAGGCCCGCCTGCCCGGCCCCGATGACGGCGACGTCGACCTCGTGCACTCCGCTCAAGTCGTTCACGGTTCTACCAACCCCGGGCGGCACGGAAAGCTTCCCGTGAGGCGTCAGCGGTGAGTGGCGGCAGCGCGCGCCGAGACGGGGGCCGAGGCGGGACCCGGAACAGGGGCCGAGGCGGGACCCGGAACAGGGGTCGAGGCGGGACCCGAAACGGGGGCCGAAGAGTGGGCGGCGGCCTGCTCCGTGGCCGCCGGTGCCGGCATCCGCGGTTCCGACGCCCAGCGCCGCAGCCGGGCCACCCGCTCGGCGGCCTCCTCCAGGCGGTCGGGTGCGAGGTCCCCGTCGGCCACCGCGCGGGCGGCAGCGGTGTGGATCGCCTCGCGCACCCCCGCGCCGCACGCCGGGCCGAGCTGGACCAGGTCGACCCCGGCGATCCAGGCCAGCACGGCCGCGCCCGGCACGCCCCAGCCGTTGACGATCGACGGGGCGTCGAGGGTGTCGCTGACCACCACCCCGCCGTACCCGAGGTCGCCGCGCAGCACGCCCGTCACGGCCTGGGCGCTGAGGGTCGCCGGGAGGCCGTCGCCGCCCGGAACGGGGGTCCGTCCGGCGGTGATCGCCCGGACTCCGGCGGCGGCGCCTTCGGCGAACGGCCGCAGCGGGCCCTCTCCGGTGAAGGGGCCGAGGGCCGCGGCGACCCCGTGCGCCTGCAGATCGGTCACGAAGACGCGGGTCTCGTCGGCGCGCAGCGCCGGCCGGACGCCGAGATGGAAGTTGGCCCCCAGGCCCACCAGTTCGGCGGCCGCCGAACTGCCGCTGCCACCGGTTCCGGAATCGTTTCCGCGAGGGCTCGGGGTCCCGCCCGGGCGGCCGGTGAGGCCGTCGGGGAGCCGCTCGTGCAGCGCGTCCGTGATCCGGCGGGAGGCGTCCGGAGTGTCCGCGTAGGCGACCACTCCCGGCATTCCCCGGTCGAGCCCGAGCCGTATCCAGTCCGGCAGCCGCTCGGTGCGGCAGGCGGGGAGCAGGCAGGCGTCGACCAGTGCGGCGATACGGTGCAAGGTGTTCACGTCGGCTGTCCCCCTTTGGCGCGCGGCGGCAGTGGGAGGGTATCCCGATAGCGGCCAAATGGTCCAGACCAATCGGGAGGCGGCTGCCCGCCCGCCGGGAACGATCTCCCGGCGGACGGGCGGCCGCGAACTCCGCCGCCGCTCAACGCCCCCGGCGAGCAGCAGCGGCGCACCACCCGGCGCGGACGCCGGACGGCCGTTGGTGGCCGGGACTCCGGCCAGCGGGGAGCCGGGGACGGTGTCGAGCAGACCGCGTGCCGCCAGCTCGGGCGTCACGCCCTCGCCGAACCAGTACGCCTCCTCCAGGTGCGGGTAGCCGGAGAGCACGAAGTGCTCGACGCCCAGGGCGTGGTACTCCTCGATCCGGTCCGCGACCTCGGCGTGGTTGCCCACCAGCGCCGTCCCCGCGCCGCCGCGCACCAGCCCCACCCCGGCCCACAGGTTGGGGGAGATCTCCAGCTTGTCGCGGGAGCCGCCGTGCAGGGCCAGCATCCGCTGCTGGCCGACCGACTCGCTCTTGCCGAGTGCCTGCTGGGCGGCGGCGACGGTGTCGTCGTCGAGGTCGTCCAGCAGCCGGTTCGCGGTCGCCCAGGCGTCCTTCGAGGAGTCACGCGAGATGACGTGCAGCCGGATGCCGAACCGGACCGTACGGCCCTCCGCCTCGGCGAGCCCGCGGATCCAGTCGATCTTCTGCTTGACCTGCTCGGGCGGCTCGCCCCAGGTCAGATAGACATCCGCGTTCCGGGCCGCGACCGGTCCCGCGGCCGGCGACGAGCCGCCGAAGAAGACCGGCGGGCGCGGCTCGGGCGGCAGCGCCACCAGGCCGCCCTCCACCTGGTAGTGCTCGCCGTGGAAGTCGAACGGCTTGCCCTCCCACACCCCGCGCACCACCGTCAGGAACTCGTCCGTCCTGGCATAGCGGTTGTCGTGGTCCAGATGGTCGCCGAAGCGCTTCTGCTCGGTGGAGTCACCGCCGGTCACGACGTTGAGCATCAGCCGGCCGCGGGTGATCCGCTGGTACGTGGCCGCCATCTGCGCCGCCAGGACCGGCGAGATGACGCCGGGCCGGAACGCCACCAGGAACTTCAGCCGGTCGGTGTGCTGGGAGAGCGCCACCGTCGTCAGCCAGGCGTCCTCGCACCAGGTGCCGGTCGGCGTCAGAACGGCCTCGAAGCCCAACTGGTCGGCGGCGCGGGCGATCTGCGCCAGGTAGTCGATGTCGGGCGCGCGGACCCCGCTGATCGGAGTGATCTTCGAGCGCTTGACGCCGCCGTCGGTGTAGGCGTGGCGGTCGACCAGGGTCCGGCCGTCGCCGCCCGTGGGCAGGAACCAGTGCAGGTGCACGGACATCAGGAGGAGGCCTTTCCGAAGGAGCGAGCCGGTGTGTCGGACGCCGGCAGACCGGTGTTGAAGCGCTGGTCGACGAATTCCTTGAACGTGAAGTGGTTCGGGATCAGCTTCAGATCGGCGAAGGTGTCGGCGATCTTCTGCTCGGAGGCGATCGCGGCGTCGTCCACGGCCACCGCCACCCGGGTGCCGCTGCTGCGCTTCACCGCGTCCAGCGCGACCTCGTACGGCAGCCCGGTCTCCTTCGACCAGACCTTCGCCCACTCCTCGGGGTGCTTGAACGCCCAGTCCTGGGCCCGGCGCAGCCGGGTGAGGTAGTCGCCGATCGCCTGGGACTTGTTCTTGTCCGCCAGTGCCGCGGGCGCGGCGACCTGGAAGGCGAGTCCGTTGACGACGCCGTCCCCGGTGGTCAGCACCCGGGCGCCCGAGTTGCGCAGGATCTGTGAGGTGTACGGGTCCCAGATGGCCCAGGCGTCCACCCGGCCCCGGCTGAACGCCGCCAGCGCGTCGGCCGGCTGCAGATAGCTGACCTTGACGTCGGTGAGCTTCAGGCCCGCCTTCGCGAGCGAGGCCACCAGCTGGAAGTGGGCGGAACTGCCCTGCGCGACAGCGACCGACTTGCCCCTGAGGTCCGCGACGGACTTCAGATCCGAGTCCTTGGGCACCGCGATGACCTCACCGGCGGACGAACCGTGCGAGGCGCCCACCACCGTGACCTTCGAGTGGGCGCCCGCCGCGAAGACCGGCGGGGTGTTGCCGACCCCGCCGATGTCCACCGCTCTCGCGTTGACCGCTTCGAGCAGGGGTGGCCCGGAGGTGAAGGTCGACCATTTGATTTTGTACGGGACCTTGTCCAGTTCCCCGGAGGCCTTCAGGATCGCCTCGGAACCGCCTTTCTGGTCACCGACGTTGAGCGTGACGCTCCCCAGGCCACCCGAGGTGTTCGACGAGCCCGAGGCGTCATCGGCGGCGGACGACCCGCCGCAGGCGGTCAGCAGAAGGGCGAGCGGGAGCAGCAGGGCGGGGGCGAAGCGTTTCATGGGAGGTCGTTTCTTCCGTTGGGATGGAGAGATCGGGAGATCGGGAAATCGGGAGGCCGAGAGGCCGTCAGGCCGCTTGTGCGGCCGGGTGGTTGTCCACGCCGAGCTGATCGAGCAGACGGGACCGCAGTTCGGCGAACCGGGGGTCGCCCGGATCGCGGGGACGCGGCAGCGCGACGGGGTTGTCGTGGGCGATCACGCCGTTCTCCATCACCAGCGCGCGGTCGGCGAGCAGCAGGGCCTCGTCCACGTCATGGGTGACGAGCAGCACCGCGCACCCGCGCCGCTGCCACAGTTCGGCGACCAGCCGCTGGGCGGTGATCCGGGTCAGCGCGTCCAGTGCGCCGAACGGCTCGTCGAGCAGCAGCAGATCCGGCTCCCGCACCAGGGCGCGGGCCAGCGAGGCGCGCTGGGCCTCGCCGCCGGAGAGTGTCTTGGGCCAGGCACCGGACCGGTGGCCGAGCCCGACCTCCTCCAGCGCCTGCTCGGCGACCGCGCGGTCGGGGTGCCCGGGCAGCCCGAGCAGCACGTTGCGCCACACCCGCTTCCACGGCATCAGGCGCGGCGACTGGAAGGCGACCGCGCGCCGGCGCGGCACCAGCACCGAACCCTCGACCTCGCGGTCGAGACCGGCCAGCACCCGCAGCAGCGTGCTCTTGCCGCAGCCGCTGCGCCCGAGCAGCGCGGTGAACTCGCCCGGCCGGATGTCGAGATCGAGCCGGTCGATCACGGCGCGCCCGTCGAAGGCGCGGGTGAGCCCCTCGACGTGGACCGCGGTTCCGGTCGTCGGACGCTCCGTCCGCCGGTCGGTGGGGCGCTCCGTGGGGCGGGTCACTTGCCGGTGAAGGTCGGTCGCCATTGCAGCAGCAGCCTTTCGAGAGTGCGGACGACGATGTCGGCGGTCAGGCCGAGGAAGGCGTAGACGACGAGACAGACCACGATCACGTCGGTCCGGAAGAACTCGCGGGCCTGGTTCATGACGAAACCGATGCCGTCGTCGGCGTTGATCTGCTCGCTGAACACCAGCGCCAGCCAGGCGGTCGCCAGCGAGTAGCGCAGCCCGGTCATCGCGCCGGGCAGCGCGCCCGGCAGGACGACATGGCGCACCAGGCCCCAGCGGGACAGGCCGAGCGAGGTGCCGGCCTCGATGAGCTGCTCGTCCACGCCTCGGATGCCCGCGTAGACGTTCAGATAGAGGTGGAAGGCGACACCCAGCGAGATCAGCGCGATCTTGGGCGCCTCGCCGATGCCGAGCCAGATGATGAACAGCGGGATCAGACCGACCCAGGGCACGGTCCGCAGCATCTGCACGCTCGCGTCGACCAGGTCCTCGCCGAGCCGGGAGAGCCCGGAGACGAGGGCCAGCGCGGTGCCCGCCAGAACGCCGAACACGAGGCCGAGGGCGACGCGTTGGAGCGAGACCAGCATCGCGGACGGCAGCGTCCCGTCCGCGATCAGCTCCTTCCCGGCCCGTGCGATGGTGCCGGGGGAGGCGAGGATGTCGGGCTGCAGCACCCCGGTGCTGCTCAGCACCTGCCACAGCGCCAGCAGGACCAGGGGTCCCGCGGTGCGGCGCAGCCAGCGGGGTACATGGCGGCGCCGGGAGGCCGCCGAGATGATCGGTTCCAGCTCAAGGACGGCGCCCTGATCTGAAATGACGGATATGTCCGGCGGTGGTTTGCTGATGGTCATGGCGACTCCACGGCGGGGCGGCAGACGGAGACACGCCTCGGCGCGCAGGCTCCCGACGGGTCGGATCCGCACGGATGCGTGCGGGATCAGCCCGGGAGCGCGCTAAAGAGCGAGGCGAGGAGAAGGACGAACGAGTGAGAAGGCGTCAGCAGCCGCGACGACACGCGGCGGAGGCCACCCGCAGCAGGTCGATGTGACCGCGCGTGGTGAGCAGAACAGGACGCAACATGCGGGAGAACCTAGCGAGCCGTCCCGTGCCCGGTCAACGTCGTCTCGCCACCCGGACGGGAATCTCAAACGCGGATCCGGCGATGTTGGGCGACCATGGAGACATGGCCGACGTGTTCACCACCCGCACTCTCGACATCCCGACCGGCTCCGCCGAGACGGTCCACGACCTCACCGCAGCCTGCGCCGAGTTCCTCGACCAGACGGCGCACGGCCGTGACGGGCTGCTCAACGTCTTCGTCCCGCACGCCACCGCGGGCATCGCCGTCATGGAGACCGGAGCCGGCAGCGACGACGACCTGCTGTCCGCCCTCCACGACCTGCTCCCCGCCGACGACCGCTGGCGCCACCGCCACGGCACCCCCGGCCACGGCCGCGACCACGTCCTCCCCGCCCTGGTCCCGCCGCACGCCACCCTGCCGGTGATCGGCGGCCGCCTGGAACTGGGCACCTGGCAGTCCGTCGTCCTGGTCGACACGAACATGGACAACCCCCGGCGCCAGGTGCGGCTGTCCTTCCTTGGGTGAGGCAACGGGGCCGTCGGCGTGAGTTGATATCCCGACCGTTACGAAGAGGTGCATGACCCCAGGCGGTGGGCGGCGCCAACACTTCACGCGCTCGTCTTCGGGATTCGAACCCGAGGCCTACGCATGACGAGACAATGAGCGATCAGATTCCGTGGTGCCGCGTCGTGCCAGCTCGTGAGGTTTCTGCTGGTCAGACTAGGTACAGCAAATTGCTGCACACCGCCTCGTGTTGCACTGTCCAAAGACGCCTGTCCACCGGCGGGGTTGTCCCCAGCTCGCCACCGACACTGGCGCTGGGCTGCCAGCGATGCCGGCGAACGGACGGAGAGGGACGAGCGGGGGGCCTGTAGAACCCTCACAAGCCTTCGGTCACCGCCGCCGGTGCTGCCCTCGCCCCGCACACCGCCCCAGCAGTCACCACCTCGGCCTGACTGGGGGCCTGGAATCGGAAGAGGCTGGGGCAGACGGATGTGTTTTCCGGCTACCCCAGCCTCGTCGGCCGTGCAGTGATCAGGCGGTGTCGGCGTACCAGATCCGGCTCGGCGGACCGAGCAGGTCGTGGTCCCCGAAGCGCTTGGGCATCCCCGACCGCAGCACGGGACGCAGCAGCCGCCAGGTGCGTTCGATGGCTTCGCCGGTGAAGTCGTCGAACTCCGGGGTGACCTGGAGCAGCACCGCGCCGTCGCGCAGGGTCTCGACCCGGTGGAAGTCACCGGCTGCGGTGATCCCGTCGGCTCCGCCGAGCTTCTGGGCGATCTCGCGTGGGATCACCATCAGCCACTCGTATCCGCGCAGCAGCTGCCGCGACTGTGGCAGCGTCATCCCGGGCAGCGGCGGGCCGACCCGCTCCTCGTACTCGGTGCGCCCCAGCCCGAGGCTGTAGCCGATCTGCGCGTAGCTGGGGTCGGTCTCCTGCGAGTAGTCCCGCAGGAATTCCGTCCAACGGGGCTGGGCCGGCCCGAAGCGCTCCTTGGGGGTCTCGGCGCTGAGCCTGACCCAGTCCACGGCGCTCTGGTCGCGCGCAACGCCCATCCGCAGAAACAGTTCTCCGGGCATGCCCTCCTCGTCCAGGCGGTAGACCGCGGTTTCGGCCAGCTGCACGTCCGAGACCAGCCACTTACGCAGCATCGGCAGGTTCTTGTGGGTCAGCACTTTGCTGCGTCGGGTGAGCCGCCCGCTGGCGCGGTTGACGCTGGTCGTGTTGAGGAAGCCCCAGAGCGTCCCGGGCGGACCGCACGGCACCGCCTTCTTCAGCGACTCCTCCACCTGCCCGGTGGAGTCGAGAGTCCCCTGGAAGAACTCGTCCTCCAGACGGTCCGCGCCCTCGGTGAGCCAGCGCCAGGCAAGGTCGGCGAGTGCCTCACTACCGCGGTACTCGGTGTCGATCTCACATCGGATCATGTGCATGCTGGCTCGCCACTCCTTTCGGAAGAGGTATCGGTGGAAAGCAGACGTCATCCTAGGTGACCGGGTTACACAGGATGAGGACGGCTCCGAGGAAGCCCACGACCGCCGCCACCCCGGTGTCCTCCTGCTGCTGGGGGGTCATCTTCGGTACGTTGAAGGTGAGCCCGTCTCCTCCGTTGTCGGCCGGCGCCGCGTGGGGCATCAGCCCCCGGCCGGCGCGCCCTTGAGCGGGCGGGTCTTGGTCCAGTCCGGCCGCCTGCCCCGCTCCTTCAGTTGCATCGGGTTGGGTTGCGGTCCGGGTACGGGGTGCGGGACGGGGTCCGGCTCGCCGCCGCGGGTATCCTCCCGCGACACCGTGTAGGAAATGACGCCGGCGTACTTACTGTCCTTCGCGGTGATGAACTCGGCGGGGTTACCGAAGTTGGGCACGGGACCGAGTTCCACTCCTAGCGGGTAACCGGGCTTCACCGTCCGATGGTCACCCGTGGCGATCAGTCGCGCCTGCAGGCTCTCGACGTAGCGGGCGAGCTGCGCTGGGCCGGCATCCTCGGCGGCTCCGCCGCCATGCTTGACTTCCCAGATCGTGACGTCGTTCTTACCCCACTCGACGATGTCGGCGTAGCCGGTGTTGCCCTTCGCCGAGCCGCCGCGGATGGAGACGTCGTTGTCGAAATCGTTGTAGGGGTGCTTGGCCGCGAGATAGGCGGTGATCATGAGGACGGCTGTGTCATGGCGCGGCTGCCAGACCTTGTACCACTTCTTCTCGTCCTCTACGGGCTCGTCCTCGCCGAGGCCCACAGGCTCGTCGCTTCCCGCGGCCGATCCGGAGGCGGGATTGTTCGCCCGTCGTTGCTCCTGCTCCCAGGCCCGCTGGTCCGGGTCGTAGAGGCCGGACGGGTCGCTGCGGTTGACCGGGTCACTGTGTGAGTAGCCGTAGCTGTTCCACTGCTGCGGGTCATCCGGTACGAGCAGCGGGTCCGCGCTGAGGAATCGTCCGGTGCTCGGTTGGTACTCCCGGGCACCGAGGTTGGTCAGGCTGGTGACGTCGTCCTTGCTGCCGCCGACGAAGCCCTTGTCGCCGGCCCAGACACCCGGTGCGGGCTGGGTGCCCCGCGGGCAGCCGAACGGGTCCATGGAGCGGCGCGTGACGGCGAGGCTGGTGGCGTCGATGGTCAGGGTGCCGCTGTTGTGGTGGTCAGCGAGCTGGATCGTCAGACCGCCGGCGCCGACCCGGACCATGCTGAGACCGCCGGGGACCGGGTAGTACCGGGTGCCGGTGAGGGTCTTGGTCACCGTGTCGTAGGTGACCTGGTCGGTGCCGAGGTTGATGGTGGTCTTGCCCGGGTTGCGCCGGATCAGCTGGTTGCCGTCGGCGTCGTAGACGTAGCTGGTGGCCTGGTTCGGGACGGCCCATTTCTGACCGGCCGGGATCGGCGTCGTGCAGTCGCCCAGTACCAGGTCGGTGCCGTTGGTACTGACGTTGCCGGGCACCGCCAGGCAACGGGTGGCGGCCGGGTTGAGGACGGTGCCGTCCGCGCGGACCGTCCAATTCTGCGAGGTACGCCCGTCACAGGGTTGGAGCTGTACCGGGGAGCCGGCTGCGGTGCCCATCGCGGTGACGCACTTGCTGAACACCTTGAGCAGGCCGCCGTTGGTGGCGAAGCGCTGGCCGCCGCCGGAGGTGCAGGTGTCGATCTGCAGCGGATTGCCGTTGGCCGAGCTGCCGCCCTGCATGTCCAGGCACTTGCCGCCGATGCCGGTGATCGGACCGGCCTGGGCAAGAGCGCCCAGTTTGCCCTCGCTGTTCCAGGTGAGGTCGGCGGTGCCGGTCTTCGAGGTGTAGATGCCGGTGGTGTTGCCGGCCGCGTCATAGGCGTCGTTGCCCGACACCGTGGTGCCGGTTCCGACCTTGGTGCTGGTGCCGGTGAACGCGTGCGGACCGCCGCCACCGCTGTTGACGGTGCCGGCGTTCGGGAAGGTCTGTGTGGTGACGGAGTCCTTGGTGGCGTCGCCGCCGGTGTCATGCTGGACGAACCTGGTCCGGTTGCCCGTCACGTCGTAGCCGTACTCCTCCCAGTACGGGGTGCCGCCGCCGACGGTGGTCTGCGCGGGCGCGGCCGCGCCGTTGGTGGGGCTGGTATTGGTGCACCGGCCCTGGTCCTGGGTCTGATGCTGCAGCGCGTCGGGGACCGTGACGCTGCCGGTGTCGGTCCACGCCGTGGACAGCCGGCCGAGGCTGTCGTAGTCGAAGCACTGCAGATCGCGGCCGGTCGGGGTGTTGTCGGGGATGCTAGTGATGGAAGTGACGCGGCCGGAGTCGTCGTAGGTGTAGCCGGTCTGCTGAACCGCTCCGCTGGTGGAGGTCTGCTTGTCCAGGAACTGGTTGCGCAGCCGTCCGGTGGACTGGTCGTAGTCGTTGGTGACCACCACCTGGCTGGCCCAGGGATTGACGGTGGAACGGATCACCCGGCCGAAGGCGTCGTACTCGGTCTGGGTGTCGTAGGTGGTGGCACCCGCGTACTTGAACAGCTGGCCGTAGTCGTTGTACGAGTACGCCATGTCGTCCATCGGCAGGCCGCCCAAGGCGGGAAGCAACGTGGACTTCAGATTGCCCGTGATCTTGTCGAAGCTGCTGGAAACGGCATAGGTGAAGTTGCCGCTTGCCAGACCGACCTCGCTGCCCGGGATGGTGATGTTCATCCCGGTGGGCCGATAGGCGTCGTCATAGCCCTTGACTGCCGTGGTGTAGGCCTGACCGCTGGACCCTCCGGCGTAGCGCGTGGCGGAAGCCGGCTTGCCCTTGATCACCGTGTCGTAGGACCAGCCGGCGAGCTGGTTGGCCGGTGCGAAGCTGCCTTCGTACACCCCCGTCTTGCGGCCGTTCAGTTCGTAGGTGAAGGCGAGCTTGCGGCCGCGGTTGTCGGTGGTGGTGGCTACTCGGGAGGCCTCGTCGAAGGTCTGGGTGACCGTGCCGGTGTCCGGGTCGGTCGCCGAGATCTGCCGGTCCTGCTGGTCGTAGCTGTAGGACCAGCGGTTGCCGGCGGCGTCGGTGCGCGTGTCGGGCTTGCCGTCTGCGGTGTAGCTGTAGCGGGAGATCACCGCGTCGGCCGGGTTGCCGGTCGCGGTGGGCGTGTTGTACTGCCAGCGCTCGACGGTTTTTTCGCGGGCGTTGGAGAACGAGCTGGTGGGCCAGGTGCCGGCGGGCGGCAACAGGTCGATCCGGTCGACGCCGGCGTAGACAGTGGTGGTGCGGTTCTGCTCGACACCGAGCGACCACGAGGCGACGGCGGTCGCCCGGCCCCGGCCGTCGTACGTGGTGCGGGTCTGTGCCGGGATGGTCGAGTCGGCGGCCTGCACCAAGGTCGTGGTGGGGCCGGAGACGCTGTTGTACCAGGCGGCGTCGGCCGTCTTCACCCTGCCTTGCGAGTCGTACAGGGAATCGGTGACCAATCGGCCGGTGTAGGCCGGGTTGGAGGGCGAGGCCTGGGCCTGCCGGGTGCGGCCGAAGCCGTCCAGGATGTCGATGCGACGGGTGTAGACCGGCATTGCCAGATCCCGCTTGAGCACCGAGGTGGTCACCGAGGACGGCGTTCCGGCCTTGTTCGACAGGTTGTAGGCGTAGGCGAGGTTGGCGTTGGCGTTGGCCGCCGGGGTTCGTCCGGCCAGCCAGACACCGGTGAGCCGGCCGAGGGCGTCATAGACCTGCGTGCTGGTTTTGTTGTTGAGATCCTTGACGGTCAGCGTGTTTCCGCGTCGCGGGTCGATCGTGGTGACGGTGTCCCAGCTGCCCGTGGCGACACCGGGGATCGGCGCCGAGGAGGTCAGCGTGGACGGGAGTTCGCCCGGCGCGGCAGCAGCGTAGCTGGTCCGGGTGGTCGCGCCGTTCGGGTGTTGCGCGTCCTTGACGGTCAGCGCGGTCACGGACTCGGTCCGGCCGTACTTGTCGAAGGTGGTGCTGGTCTTGGTGGTGAAAGTGGCGCTGCCGTCGCTCTCGTAGCGCTCCAGCTCCTGGGTGCCGCTCGGGTTGGCGCTCGCCGCGGCCTGGCCGAAGGGCAGGTTGTCGTAGAGGACCCGACTGCGGGCGGTGGTGTTGCTGGGGCCGGCGGCCGCAGTGCAGGCATTGGGGCCGGAGACGGTCAGGGTCTCGGCCGTGAGGTCGGTGCGCTGCGGGTCGGGCCCGGTGGCGTAGGCAGTGCGTGTGCACAGGTCGGGCAGACCGTCGGCTTGGTCGAGCGAGGTGAGCAGTCGGTTGGCGCGGGACGGGTCGGTGACAGTGGTCTTGGTCGTGGTGCGCCAGGTCTGGTCGGCCTTGAGCCCTTGGCTGGTCACCGTCTGGGTGGTCGCGTTGTAGCGGGCGACCAGGTCGGGCAGTCCGTTGCCGCGCGGGTGAGTGGCGGTGACGACCTCGCCGGAGGCGCCATTGACGGTCCGGGCGGTTACCTTTCCGTCGGCCTGGTCGAAGGTCTCGCTCTGCAGAGCCTGACCAGCCAGCCAGTCGACGTCAACGACGTCCTGGCCGAGCGCATCGGTCAGGTGAACGCTGCGGTTCCCGGCGTCCTTGCGGACGTCACCATCCATGCCCTGTCGGTAGGTGGTTCGGGTCTGCGCCCGGGGGCCGTCGGTGCCGCTGCCCACCGTCGTGGTGACGGTCTTGAAGCCGCGGAAGTCACCCCAGGTGCGGGCCTTGGCCTCGGTCAGCTCGGCGTCATCGCGGTGCCAGCCGGCTGACTCGTAGGTGTACTTGGTGATCTTCTGCGGTGCGTCGGTGGCAGTGTCGTTCTCGGTCAACGAGGCGACCGAGTAGTGGTTGAACCAGTCCAGCACCGGGTCGGCGGTGGTCACCGACCCGGAGGGCAGCCAGCGGACCGGGTAGCAGCCCATGGTGTTGTCGTCCTCGGCGGCCGGCATCACCTTGTTGATCCGGGAGCAGCCCGGCAGGTTGTAGTCGACGTTGAGGACGCCGCCCGTCTCGTTGTGGATCTGCTGGATGCGCGGACGGTTCATCAGCGGCGGCGCGGGCACCAGGTCGGTCCCGTCCACCCGGTTGGGAAGCATCACCGGGGTGAAGGTGACGGGGAGGGTGGAGAGCTCGGGAGTGGCCGTCTTGCCGGTGCGCTCGACCGAGTCCAGCCACAGCGCCTTCTGGCTGGTGTTGTCCTTCGGGTCCGGGAAGGAGTGGGTCAGCTTGTAGGAGTCGACGTCCTTCCATGCATTGTTGATGCGGACCTGAGTGGTTATGGTGCTCAGGCGCTTGGTGGTGAAGAAGCTCGGGCTGGAGTGGGTGCAGGTACCGTCCTGCTTGCACTCCTCGTCGACCGGCACGTCAGGCCAGTTGTTCTTGTTTGCAATGGTGCGCTGGGCGGGGTCGCAGGTCGCGGTGTCCAGGCAGCGCTCGGCGGTGGCGAAGGCTATTCTTTCGGCCGGTTGCAGGGCGCCCTTGGCTGCCAGCTGCTCGTCCAAACGCTGGCCGTACGCGATCGAGGCCGGCAGGTTGGCCCGGGTGTAGGAAGTGCGGGTGCCATTGCCGTTGTTCTGGCCGGCGCCGCGGGAGTACCAGTTGGTCTCCGGGGCCCAGGTGTAGGTGGTCAGGTTGCCCTTCGGGTCCACCACGTAGTCCAGTGAGAGCCGCTGCCACATCTGGCACCAGGAGGCCTTGCCCTGCGCCGAGTCGTAGCAGGGGTCGCCGCTGTTCGGGGAGTACACAGGGAGAGTGGAGACCGAGTTGGCGGCCGGGTCGCTCTTGTCGCCGCCGGGCAGGTGGTTGAGCCCGAAGTAGTAGACGGTCCCCGAGCTGTCGGTGACCTTGGCGTACGCGCCGTCCCGGGCGTCGTTGCTCGCGCCCGAGCCGAATTCGATCTTGGTTCCGTCGTCGTCCTTCGGGTGCCATACGCCGGTGGCCGCGTCGGTGGTGGCGCTGGACGAGCCCGCGTTGCGGTCGCGGACCAGTTGGCCGGAGTGCGAGCCGAGCGAAAGCGTCGCGTTGAAGCCGCCCCAGCACTGGTCGCCGGAGTCGGCGATCCCGCTCTTGTCGCAGGGCTTGAAGTCGCGCTCGATGAAACCGGGATTCAGCTCCCAGCCGTCGCCGGCCCAGGACGCCTGGGCGTTGGTGGCCGAGGTCTTGCCGTCCACCGATGAGGAGTTGTAGGAGAGTCCGACCGTCGGGGCCGCGCCGCCGAGCGAGGGCGGCACCTGGACCGGGTAGCTGTACGTCAGCGCGCCCGATGCACTGCCGGCGGCCCAGGCGGAGGAGGGCGACAGCGTCGACGCGGCGTAAGTGCCACCACCACCGGCCGGGCCGGTCTCCGCGGCCAGCAGCAACGGCGCACCGGTGGGTGCGGCGGCCGGGTGCACACCGGTGCTGAACGAGGACTGGGCGGCGCCAGTACGTGCCGGTGTGGCGGCGGGCAGCGGTAGCTCGGCCACTGTCCGCCCGGTGGCCCTGTCGTAGTGGGCCGTCACGGGCGTGCGGACCTGGCAGGCGGGCGACTCGGGGGTGGTCGCGGCACATGCGGGCAGCGTCACCAGGCGCCCACGGGAGGCGAATTCACCACCGGTAGCGGCATTCAGCGCGGCCACGTCCAGAGCGACCAGCACCGGAGTGGCGGGCGGCTGCTGCGGCCCGACGGAAGTCTTGGCGGCGGGGGTGCTCTGCGGCTGCGCGGTCAGGGTGAAGAGCAGCCCGTTCACCCCTGCTGCATGAGCGGCCCGTTCGTCGCTCTGGACCACGGTCACGGTCTGCGGAACTGCGGGCGCGCCGGGCTTGGGTGCCATCCAGACAGGCAATTTCCCTGCCCTGGATGGCGTTTTCCGCTGCGCTCCGGAAAGTTCGACGGTGGCAGACTCGCGCTGGGTGGGCGCCGGGGCGGGTGTCTTGCCGACCCGCCGAGGCACCGGGTAATGCGGCGCGATCGCGGCCGCCTTGGCGACGTCGGTGACGTTTACCGAGGTGGTGCCGGGCAGCGGCGTATCCGGTGGCTGCCAGATCTTGGAGAAGTCCGGGCCGGCCGCGGCCTGCGCTACGGGAGCGAGCAGGGTGCCCGTGACGGCGAAGGCCACCGGCCCGACGACCCATCTCCATGAGAATCTCGTACGTCTTGGTCTCTCCGGACTTGCCACTGGACCCCCGTTGTCTGTGAAAGATCTGTGATGATCACCAACACAATCGGACGGGAAACTAGCAGGCGGATGACGTGCCGTCAGCAATACCGGCGATCAGCAATCGCATGACATATCTCACAGGGCGCCGGTTAGGTTCTTTTGGCTCTGATATCACGACAACAGAATCAATACCCCTTTGTAGACAGGCAGTCAGGACTGCCAAGGTGCTGCGGATCTCTGCACATCCGCAAAGCGGAGCGCGCCAAACCATGGGGGAACTCGATGTCCACCAGACCCAGACCCGCCCGGCCCGCCGGACGGTCCGCATCGGCCGCCGTCTCATTCGTCCTCGCGGCAGGGCTGCTGACGGCTACTCCGCTCGCGGCCCACGCGGCCGACGGCACGCCGGACCCGGTCAAGCCCGCGGGGCAGCCCGCCCCGCCCGCCCAGGACACCGTGCAGCAGGCCATCACCCAGGCGAAGAGCGCGGGCAAGGACATACCCGTCCCCGAACTCACCGACGAATACACGACCGTGGTCGCGACTGCCGAAGGCAAACTGCGCTCCGAGCAGCATGAGATGGCCCAACGCACCAAGCGCACCGACGGCGCCTGGGCCGTCCTGGACGACACTCTGGTCAAGAACGCGGACGGCACCGTCACCCCGACGGCCTCCAGCGGGGAGTTGGTCATCTCTGGCGGCGGCAACGGCCCGCTGGCCACCATGACCACCAAGGACGGCAAGCAGCTCGCCGTCTCCTCACCTTTCCCCGGCCCTCTTCCCGCCCCGAAACTGACGGGCAACGGGGCCCTGTTCACCGATGTGGCCCCGGACACCGACCTGCAAGTGACCGCCACCAAATGGGGCGGCTATTCCACCGTCATCGTGCTGCGTACTCCCGCAGCCGCAGCCAATCCGGCGGTTCGCAATCTCGTCTTCCCCACCGCCACCAAGGGCCTGGATCTCGCCAAGAACGGCGACGGCGCGCTGACCGCGACGGCCGGTGGCGAGGTGGTGTTCACTGCCCCGACACCACAGATGTGGTCCGCCAAGGAAGCCCGGACCCCGGCCGGCCGGGCCGCCGCGAAATACGCCGTCGAAACCGCGCAGGCCTCGCCTGCGACCCGCAACGCCAAGGCGGCTGATGCCGGCTCGGACGGCTCCGGTGACGCGACCCACGCTCCGCCGGACGCGCCGAGCACCTCGGCCGGCCCCGGCGCACTGGCCAGCGTCGCTACCATCCCGGTGACCGAGGCCAAGGTCCAAGGAAACAGTGACCACGCGCAGGGTTCGATCTCTTTGGCCCCGAGCCTCGACCTGCTCGATGGTGCCAACACCTCGTACCCCGTCTACGTCGACCCGTCGTGGTCGCAGGACGCCCGCGGCAAGCAGCACCACGCCTGGGTGATGCAGGCGCACAACACCACCAACAACTTCGACCGCACCGGCTCCACCGACCGTGATCGGCCCGGATCCGGATTCCAGGGCTGGGAGACCGCAACCGGGATCGAGCGGGCTCTGTTCGAGTTCAACCTCAACGGTTATGCCGGCGCCACCATCAACTACGCCAACCTGCGCATCAGCCAGTACATCTCCTCGGACCACTCCTGCACGACGACCTACCCGGTCAACCTCTACCGGGCAGGCGCGTTCGACACGTCGGTGACTTGGAGTAACCACGAGATCCGGGAGTTGGTCGACAGCAAGTCGGTACCCGGCAACGGCACCTTGTCGGAGTGCTACAGCGACCTGCCGATCGACTTCAACATCACCGGCGCACTGCGCGACGGCATTCGCACCACCAACGTGCCGCTCGCCTTCGCCGTACGCGGGCCGGAGGGCAGCGGCCAGCGGATGGGCTTCAAGCGGTACAACTACGACGCCACGCTCAGCAGCACCTTCGATTTCCCGCCCGGTGTGCCCGGCAACCCGCACACCCTTCCGGCCCCGCACCGGGTCACCACCGCAGACACCGACGCCTGCGCCAGCGTGCCTCTCGCCTCGTACGGCTACATCACCAGCACGAACACCAGTCTCAGGTCAACCGTCAACAGCCCCAACCAGGGCCAGCTGACCGAGTGGATCAACATCTGGGACAACACCACCGGCGGCAACTCCGTGCACACCGGCTGGTCTGGCTTCGTGAGCCGGGGCAGCGAAGCCTCCTACACCCTGCCGATAGGCACCCTCCAGGACGGCCACCACTACGGCTGGCAGGCCTACGGTGACGACGGCCTGCTGCGCGGATCTCCGAGCCCTGTCTGCCACTTCGCGGTCGACGCCACGCCACCGGTGCTCGCCGTCGGCCCGTTCACCGATCCGGCCACTCAGTTCCCGCCGGCCGGCAACGGCCAGACCACCAAGCTCCACCTGGGCGACACCGGTCACATCCCGTTGATCGCCTCCGACCCGAGCCCGGGCACCGGCCTGATCTCATCCGGCCTGGCGTGCGTCCGCTGGAGCTACGACCCGCAGATGTCGGGCGCCGAGCAGAAGTGCACCCCCACCTCGGGCACCCCACTGGTGGTCAACGACATCGCGACCAAGCCGACCCATTGGGGCACCAACACCCTGTACGCCGAGGTCTTCGACGAGGCCGGTAACTCCTCCCAGACCATCTCGTACTCGTTCTACGTCCCGTGGACGGAGGGCCCGGTCGCATTCGGCGACACCACGGGTGATGCCCGGCCCGACATCCTGATCACGGACCAGGCAGGCAACCTGATCACCCACGGCCGCGCCACCGACCCGGGCAACTCCAGCGTGCCGCCCACCGGTACGGCCGCGGCCGCCGCCCAGGCCCCCGGTGCCGACGCCCCAACGAACCCCCGGACCTGGAAGGACTACCGGGTCGCGCACCGTGGCGCCCTCGACCCCACCACCAACCTCGACGACCTGTTCGTCCACAAGGACCCGAGCGGCCCCGGCGCCTCCGACGGTGACGACGCGCTCTACTACTATTCAGACACGCTCTCCGACCCGGGCCGTTTCACCCGCGGCACGATGACCCCTCTCGACCGGCCCGACTGCGATCCCGACCTGGCCACCTCCTGCGCCGGCCACCACGACGGCAACTCCTGGGCGCAGGCTCGCCAGATCACCCCGATCGGCTCGGCAAAGGACACCCGCACACCGAGCCGCACGGTCACCGACGCGACCGGCGTCTTCGCCATCGACTCGGGCAACCTCTGGTACTACCCGGTCAAGACCAACCACACCCTGGCGCCGCCGTCCCTGGTCTCCACCGGTGGCTGGGACGACAAGGACCTGATGGTCCCGGGCAACACACTGGCTGTCGGCGCCACCACCGCCACCGCTCCCGCGCTCTGGGTGCGCAACCGGACCAATGGCGACATCTTCCAGTACGCCCTGACCACGGCCACCCGGCCCGACACCTCCACCGAGGTGACGGGCATCTCTGCCAGCCCCGCCTCCAAAATCGGCTACGGCGTCACCGCGACGTCCTTCCCGACGGTCGGTGCCGACGGCAACCTCACCGACGACGACGTGCCCGACCTCTGGGCCACCGACACCTCCGGAAACCTCCACGTCTGGCCGGCCGCCGTCACCGGCGCCCAGGTCACCGGCTTCACCGGCGACCACTTCCGCGGTAGCAGCCAGGCCCCATTCGTCCAGTGGCCGCTGACCGGCAACGCCAAGGCCAACCCGGCCTCGTACAACGGCACCGCCGCGAATGTCACCTGGGGCGAGGAAACCGTCGACGGCCGCAAGACCAATGTCGCGGTGTTCGACGGCACTGCCCAGTCCACCATCACCAGCAGCAAGGGCGTGGTCGACACCCACAAGAGCTTCACCATCAGTACGTGGGCCTACCTGGCCAAGGACGACGCCGGCATGGTGGTCAGCCAGGAGACCGTGAACGGCAGCTCGTTCATGATCTACGCAGACCACGGTACCTGGAAGTTCGGCATCGCCCGGGGCGACGCCAACAACGACTGGCCGTACGACTACTCCGGTGCGACCGGCCCCGCCGCGGCCTACCAGCTCAACACCTGGACTCAGCTGACCGCCAGCTACAACGCGGACACCGGCCAGATGAACATGTACGTGAACGGCTCCCTGGCCGGAACCGGTCAGCACACCGCCTCGACCAGCCCCACCGCGAGCGGCACTCTTGTCCTCGGCCGCTACCGGAACTACAACACCTTCACCAACTACCTGACCGGCCGGGTCAGCAACCTGGCCATCTACAACACCGCTGTCGCGGCGACCACCAGCAACGGCCCGATCCGCTTCTCGCCCCACTCCGGGCGTTGCATGGACGCACCCAACGCAAGCACTGCCAACGGCGTGCACCCCCAGCTCTACGACTGCAACAGCACCGCCGCCCAGCGCTGGAGCATCAACGCCAACGGAACCCTCACCATCGGCACCCAATGCCTGTCGGCCAGCGCCAACGGCACCGCCTCGGGCACCGGGATCATCCTGTGGAACTGCCTGGGCGAAGGCGGCCAGCAGTGGCGTGCCCGGGCCGACGGCACGATCTACAACCCGCAGTCCAACATGTGCCTGGATGTTCCGTGGGCGAACAGCGATCGCGGCACCACGTTCCAGCTCTATCCCTGCAACTCCACCGCCGCACAGCGCTGGAGCATCCCGACCCTGAACACCCCAATCCTGCCCGTCAACCCGTAGCCTCCTGCACGCAGCGACAGAAAGGGCCTGAGGCGCACCCCGCGCCTCAGGCCCTTTCGCATGCTCAGCGGGCCTGCGGCGTTGTCGGACCCGGCCACTAAGGTGGCGCCGTTCACGATTCTCAGAGGGGGTGGCTCGATGGGTGCCAGCGGATGGGATTACGTCACCGCGTACGACGGGGACGTCGCGGCGGCACTGGACGCCTTGCAGGCCAGGGTGTTCCAGGAGGAGTACGGCGACGGCGACAGCTACGGGAGTCTGGAGGAACTGCGCGAGGACCACGAGTTCATGGGGCAGGAGGGCACGCACACGATCCTTGACATCGACAGAGTCGTCTCCGCGTCCGACTCCCCGCAACGGCCCGAGTACGGCACCTTGCGCCCGTTGGCAACAGACCGCGTCGTCCACCATTTCGGCACGGACCGCCCGACGCCCCAGCAGTACGAGGAGCTGATCGCCGCCGCCAACGACGCGATGAGCCATCAGGAATACGAGCAGAGCCTGCTCGGCGAGTGCAGGATGCGGTGGACCGGCCGTTACGTCGTTCTCCATACTGAAGGTGTGCCTACCCACCTGGGGATCTTCGGCTTCTCCGGCGACTGACAGGTACCTTGCCGATCATGTGGCCACTCCGCCCCCGGTTTGTTGTTCTGGGCCGCGTACCCAGAACAACAAACCGGACGAACTGCGGAACGCCCGGCCTGCCGCAGCAGCCCAAGCCCATGCCACGGAGGACTCGCGGCATCCGTCGGTCACCGCAATCAGGTCCTTCGCGCCGCCGGCCCGCACATCCATCAAGCGTGGCCATCGCTTCTTTCAGACGAATGCGCAGGTCGACGGCGCCAACCCAGAGGTACACCTAGTCGGCGGAGTACAGGTCGGAGTCTCTGACGGCGTGTCTTCAGCCAAGTCATGGCAGCGGGTGAGAGACGGGCCGAGGAGCCGAGGAACTGCTCGAATGCGGGCACGAAGTCGCCGGAGGACAGTTTGTGCGGTAGAGCAGCGGCAGCAACTCGCTGATCTCGGGGGAGGCGGTGACCGTCCGCGGCTTGTGATGGCTGTTGCGCACGACCAGGCGGTGGCCGCGATGTATTTCCCAAGGCGCACCACGTTGAGCTCACGTGCTCGGGTACCTTTGGTAGTTGCCCTATCGGAGTTTCGCGGACACCAATAAGGACAATGTCAACCGGCAAGTTCGATTGTCGTTTCTCGGCTGAGGGCTGAGGTCCGACGACGGTGGCTCTGATGTCCGGCCGCCCCAAAGCGGGCGCCCGTAACCGGTGACCGGGAGGCGGCCGCGATGCGGCGATGCCCGCGGTGGCGTGCAGGACGAAGACGTTGAGCAGCCGGTCCCGGCCGCGTGGGGTCTACTTCACGACGATCGCTACAGCCATGTCTGGGTCCCCGCTGAACTCGCCTGTGGGGTCGCAAGGCAAACGTGGGCCCGAGGTGGTCTATGACCCGGTCGGCCGCGGACTTTGCGATAAGGGCTGGGAAGGGCCGGCCGATCCGGGTTCTGGACCTGACGCCCTGGTGCCGACCGGCTCACCGCCCTTCGGCACCACGCGTGTGAATGCCAGGCGGCGTTAGGGACCTGCAAGAGCTGCCACTGTCCCTCCCAGGTTCTCTCTGCCGGCGCCTCCGCAGGGGCCGGGCCGGGCCAGGACGGAGGTAGCAGCTGTGTCATGAACGGTCAGTTCACGACGGCGACGGGGGCGTCCCAGGCGTTGTGGTCGACGGTGAGGGTGGCGCCGCCGAAGGTTCCCTTCTTGTTCACCGCGTACTGGTGGCCGCGGCGGTGGCCGGTCCACAGGCCGGTGGCGAAGGGGAAGCCGGTGGTGGTGTCGGCGTTGTTGTCGTAGCGGGCGTACCACAGGGCGTCGGGGAGGTCCGCCTTGTGGTTGCCGGCGGCGGTGGCGATCGCGGCGGCGCTGGACCGGCTGAAGCCGTAGAACCCGGCCCGGTAGCCCTTGGCGTGCGCGGCGGGTCCCAGGCCTGCACATAGGTCAGGACGGCCTGGACGCAGGGCGCGTTGGTGATGTCGTACGCCTCCATGTCCAGGTAGATCGCGCTGCCCGAGTGCATCCCGAGCGCGGCGGCTTTCGCGGTGGCGTCCGTGCCGTCCGCGTCGCCCAGTGAGGCGGCGTTGGCGGCGGTGATCCGCTCGGGGTGTTGCTGCTCTGGCAGGGCGGCTGAACCCGCCGCCGTTCCGACTCCCGATGGGTCTGCCCGGGGCGCGCCTCACAGTAGCGGCACGCTGGTCGACCGGTTGGTTTGGCCCGGTAGCTGCTGGACGGCGATGCGCCGGCTTGGCGGGTAACAGGCATCTCCCTGCCGTGGGCGGCGTGTGGGTGACGCGTAGGCTCCGGACTCGATATTCGGGTCACCTGTCCTGAGGTGCCCGCGGCGAGGGAAGAGTGTGTCATGAAGTGGAAGTTTCGGATGCCGCAGCGCTGGGTGCTGGTGAGCTCGGGTGCGGTTGCCGTGGCAGTGGCGGTCACGGCCGTACTGATCGCCTCGCTGTCGGGTGGGGCGGGAGACCGGCAGTTCCCGCCAAGTCGGGCGCGGGAGTACTCCGCCCAGCAGGCATGTCTGCTCACCCCGGCCCAGGGCTTGGCCGATGCGGCGGTGAAGCCGGTGTGGGCCGGTATGCAGAGCGCGTCGGCCACGACCAAGGCGCAAGTGTCCTATCTGGCCGTGGCAGGGGAGCAGACCGCAGCCAACGCGGCTCCATACCTTGCGGCGCTCGCTGCCCGGCACTGCAACGTCGTACTGACGGTGGGCGCCGCGCCCGCCGGTGCGGTGACGGTCGATGCGGCAAGGTTTCCCGCGACCAGGTTCTTGGTGGTAGGAGATCACGCGGTGGGTGCAAACGTCTCCGCGGTGGTGCCGGGGTCAGGCGAGGCTACGCGATCGGCTGTCGAGTCAGCCGTGTTGAGGGCGCTACGCGGATGAATCAGTGCCTGACGGCACGCAGTTGACCATCTAGCGGCAAAGTTCTCGTCAAGCGCCAATCGGGCACAGCGGACAAAAAGTTACGTCCCATATGGGCGGTGTAAAGCTACAGTCAAGATCACCTATGGACCCTGGCTGTACAGCGACAAGTGCGGACAAGATCAGCGAGCTTTCTGTCGATCTTGTCTGGAGTCTGTTGCTGTGCGCGCTCGTCCTTTCCGCCGTCCTGCCCGGCGGAGTGCCCTTTACCGTCGGTGGTGCCGACGCGTGGCGACGCTCGCGCTCACCGCACTGGTGCTCCTGCTCACCACGCAAGATGCGTATGCCCAAGGGGCGACACTTCAAGCTGTCTCGCTGCCGAAACTCTCGACGATCGTCGGATGGTTCCAAGATCCGCACTGGGGCCACCTGCCCCGGCAGGCCGGTGGCACTGCGGAGGGCCTGAGCCACCGGGCCACCGCCGCGGCCACGCACTCCGGCAAGGGCGTCGGTAGCGCCCCGGGCAAGGGCCGGGGAGAACTGGACCCATACCACCCGTACGCGAAGGCCGCGAAGTCCGGCCCAAGCCGGACCGTGGACGGATTCGCGGCGCGCACGAGCCGTCGCAATGCGGCGAAGTCCACCCAGACGGCCACCGTGTTCGACAACGCGGACGGCACCACGACGCGCCGGGTGACGCAGACGCCGGTCAACTACCAGGACGCCTCGGGTGCGTGGCAGCCGATCGACACCCGAGTGCACACCGGCAGCGATGGCCGCTGGCACGAGGCGGCCAACTCCGTCGGTGTCGATCTCGCCGCGACGAGTGCGACGGGACCGCTTGCCTCGTTCGCCGCCGACTCGGGCCACTCCGTGTCGTACACGCTGCAGGGGGTCGCGCCGGTCACCGGAACCGTCGCAGGATCCGTCGTCACCTACGCGAACGCCCTGCCGGGTACGGATGTGGAACTCGCGCCGACGGCCAGCGGTCTGAAGGAGGCGATCGTCCTGCACTCCGCGGCGGCGGCGAACTCCTGGACCTTCCCGCTGACGCTCAAGGGCCTGACGCCGGTGCAGGTCAAGGACGGTTCGATCGACCTGCGGGACGGTGCGGGCAAGACGATCGAGCGGATACCCGCCGCTTACGCGTACGACTCCAAGGTCGACCCGCGCTCGGGCGATCCGGCCACCACGCACGCCGTCACGTACCAGCTGATACAGCAGGGCGCGAGCCCGGCACTGCGGGTCACCTTGAATGCCGGCTGGTTGCACGATGCGGCCCGGCGGTTCCCGGTTACCGTTGACCCGACAGTGGCTGACGGGTGGACTACCACGTATGCCGAGTCGGGTGCCGACGGTGACCACTCCTCGGAGCAGACCATCAAGGTCGGTTCCTACGACTCCGGCCCTCACTCCGCCATCGGTTTCAGCAACCACTGGTACAGCGCCTACGACGCCACCAACGTCACCGTCACCGCCGCGTCAGTGCACTTGTTCGACACTTGGGCGTCCACCTGTACCGCTGAGCGGTTCGACGTCGCGCTGGTCACCAGCGCCTGGACTCCCAGTGGTGTGACGACGTACCCCGGCCCGTCCCACGGTGCGTCGATCGGTAACCTGACGCCGGCGGTGCCTAACGCGTGTGCCAACTCCGCGGCCGACCGCACGGTGGGCGACTGGCTGAATGTGCCGCTGACGGCGTCCGCCATTCAGGGCTGGATGAGTGGCAGCACGCCGGACCGTGGTCTGGCGATTTATGCGGCGACCACCGACACCCTGCACTGGAAGCAGTTCGGCTCCTTCAACGACCAGGACTTCGGGCCGTGGATCGAGATCACCTACACCGGGAATGTTGGCCCGCAGATCTACCAGCAAAGCCCGAACAACAATGCGACCGCGCACACGGTCACCCCTGAACTGACGGCCTTGGCCGGCGGTGCGAACGCGCGGGCCAACACCACCACACAGTATGACTTCCAGGTCTACGACACCACCAACGCCAAGGTCGCCGACTCCGGCCTGGTCGCGGCGGGCGACTGGACGGTGCCGGCGGGCAAGCTCGCCTGGGGCAGGACGTACTACTGGGCCGTACAGGCCTACGACGGCGGCCTGTACTCGCCCGCCCCGGCCTGGTATGCCCTCAATATCCAGGTACCCCAGCCGGTGATCACCTCGGGTCTTTCGCAGAACAGCAGTGAGCACGGTTTCGACGCCACGACCGGCAACTACACGACGTCCGACACCGATGCCAGCATCTCCACCGCAGGCCCCGGCCTGGAAGTGGTGCGCGACTACAACTCCCGCGACCCGCGTTGGACCGGATCCTTCGGTGCCGGTTGGTCCGCCATCGTCGACGCCCGCGTCACAGAGCAGTACACCCCCGCGGGCGTGGTGACCAGTGCGGTGGTCACCTACCCGGACGGCTCCCAGGTCGGCTTCGGAAGGAACGGCGATGGCACCTTCTCGCCGCCTGCCGGCCGCTTCGCGACATTCAAGGCCGTCACGGGTGGCTACACACTGACCGACAAGAACGACACCACCTACACCTTCACCCAGTCGCTGGGCTCCGGTGGCTATGGCATCACCTCCGTCGCCGACGCCAACGCCCGCGCTCTCACGTTCACCTGGGCCGGTGGTCAGATCACCCAGATGGCGTCGGCGCTGTCGGGCCGAGCCCTGCATTTGACGTGGACCACCCCCTCCGGTGCGGCCGCCCCACACGTGGCCGCGGTCGTCACCGACCCGGCCACCGCCACGGACCAGAACACCGCGCAGACCTGGACGTACGGCTACACCGGCGATCAACTGTCCACGGTGTGCGCCCCGAACTCGGCCACCGAGTGCACGCAGTACGGCTACACCTCCGGTTCGCAGTACCAGAACGCCGCCTTGGACCTGGACCCGCACGCGATGTGGCCACTGTCCGAGCCCTCCGGCAGCACGGCCAAGGACGCGATCCTGGCCAACGAAGGCACCACCAACGCCACCTACAGCAACGTCACCCTGGGCCAGCCCGGCCCGGTGACCGGCGGTACCGCGTCGGCCGCAGGGTTCAACGGCACCAGCTCGAACGTCGTGCTGCCGAACAACACCGGCAACAACACCGACACCGGCACGATCTCGCTGTGGTTCAAGACCTCCACGGGCCCCGGCGTTCTCTACTCCTACTCCTCCCAGTCCATCACTGCGGGCAACTCGGCGGGCTACTACACCCCGTCGCTGTACGTGGGCACCGATGGAAAGCTGAACGGCGAGTTCTGGTACAGCGGCGGCATGGCGCCGATCACCACCTCCGCCGCCGTGACCGACGGCAGGTGGCACCACGTCGTCCTCGCCGCCGCAGGCAACTCCCAAACCCTTTACCTGGACAGCGCGAAGGTCGGGTCGGTCTCCGGAACCGTCTCCTACAAGGACGGCGAAGGAATCGGCACGAACCAGCCCTTCAACTACCTCGGTGCCGGATATCTGGGCGGCAAATGGCCCGATGAACCGCACCAGAGCGCCAGCAGAACCGGCTACGCCACCTACTTCAACGGCTCGATCGCCGACGCCGCCTGGTACGACAAGCCCTTGGTCGCTGCCGATGTCAGCACCCTGTACAAATACGGCACCCACGCGGCCAGCCTGCTGACCTCCATCACCCGGCCGTCCGGCAAGGCATTCGTCACGATGGCCTATGATCCGGCCACCACCACCTTGACCCAGGTCACCGACGAGAACGGCGGCGTGTGGAAGCTGGGCACACCGACCGTGTCCGGCTCCAGCCAGACGTACCGCGGCGCCGTCCTCGGCGGCGCACCCGCCGAGTACTTCCGCCTGGGGGAGGTTCCCGGAGCGAGCGCCGCCGTCGATGAGACGCGCGGTGGCAACGGCACCTACAGCGGTGTCACCCTCGGGAACCCTGGACCGTTCAGCGACCAGCAGACCGCCGCATTCAACGGCACCACCTCGCGCATCCAGATACCGGATGCACAGACCGGGAGTACTGCGGCCTCCGCCGAGGTGTGGTTCGCCACCACTCACGGAGGGGGGATCCTGCTCAACCAGCAGTCGGCTCCCATCGGTGGCACCGTCACCTCGACCACTCCGCAACTATGGGTCGGCAGCGACAACAAGCTCTACGGCGGCTTCTACACCACCAGTGGCTCCGTCCAGATGGTGACCACCGGAACGGTCACCGACGGCAAATGGCACCATGCAGTGCTCAGCGCGTCCCCTGCCAGCCAGACCCTCTACCTGGACGGCACCCAGGCCGCCACCAAGACCACCAGCCCGCTGTCGGTGTCGGGCCGTAGCACTGACTACCTCGGCGCCGGGACCACTGGCTCGGGCTGGAGCGGCCTGACCAACGGCACCGTCGCGTACTTCAACGGCTCGCTCGCCGAAGCCGCCGTCTACCGCTCGGCGCTGACAGCCCAGGACGCCGCCGCGCACTTCCAGGCAGCCAAGAACTCCACCGGCCTGCTGCCGGTCGAGACCGTCAAGGTGGTCTCACCGGCTGACGCCACCACGACCTACCAGTACGACGTGGAAAACAACAACCGGCAGCTGTCGGAGACCGACGGGCTGGGTAACAAGACCAGCTTCGGCTACGACACCGGCGGCTTCGAGCACACCGTCATCAACCCCAACGGTGCGATGACCACCACCGGTCACGATGTCCGCGGCAACGTGGTCTCCTCCACCACCTGCCAGAACCAGGCCGCCAACGCCTGCTCCACCCAGTACTACAGCTACTACCCGGACGACACCACCGCGCAGCTCACCACCGCCGACCCGCGCAACGACGTCCTGGTGACCGAACGCGACGGCCGCTCCGCCTCCGCGACAGACAACACCTACCTGACGTCGTTCAGCTACGACACGGCCGGTGACGAGACCGCCACCACCACCGCGCCGGTCGCCGGATTCCCCTCCGGCCGCACCGCCACCACGGTCTTCAGCGACGGCAGCGCCTCCTACCCGGCCGCCGACAGCGGCACGGTGCCCAAGGGCCTGCCGGTGCGGACCGTGTCACCAGGTGGTGCGGTCAACGCCGTGTCCTACCTGCACACCGGTGACATCGCCTCCACCACGGACGCGGCCGGACTGGTCACCTCGTACACCTACGACGGTCTGGGTCAAGTACTGACCAAGAAGGTCGTCTCCGACACCTACCCCGCCGGACTGAAGACGACGTACGTCTACGACAAGGCCGGCCAGGTCGTCGAGGAGGACGACCCACAACTGACCGACCGGGTCACCGGCGCCACGCACGCCGCGAGAACCACCACCGTCTTCGACGGCGACGGCAACGTCACCTCCCAGACCGTCGCGGACGCCAGTGGCGGGGACACCTCCCGCACCCAGAGTCAGACCTACGACGCGTACGACCACCTGGCCTCGCAGTCCGACGCCAACGCGGCCGCGGCCGCGAGCAACGGCAACACGAACACCTTCAGCTACGACCTGTCCGGTAACAAGATCAAGGAAGTGTCGTCGGCGGGTACGACCACCCAGTACACCTATGACGACAACGGACACCTGCTCACTCAGGGCCTGATGTTCACCGGCGACCCTGTGAACCCGTCAGCCCCGACCCTGCTGACGGAGTCCTCCCGTGCCTACGACCCGGCCGGCCGCCTGGCGTCGGTGACCGACTCCATGGGCAACACCACGGCCTACACCTATACCGACAACGGTTTGACCTCCACCGTGACCAAGAAGGACGCGGCCGGCACGAACAGTTTCGTGCTGCAGGCCATGACCTACGACGCGGCCGCGAACCCGCTGTCGCAGACCAGCGACAACGGCGCGACGGTCACCAACTTCACCGTGGACGCCGCCTCCCGGACCACCAGCACGACCGTGGACCCGACCGGCGTCGACCGGGTGACCAGCGTCGCCTACACCCCCGACGACCATGTCGCCACGCAGAACGACCACGACTCCTCCGGCTGGGACCGCACCACCAGCAGCACATACGACGTGATGGGCAACACCCTGTCGCAGACCCTGTACGGCGACGCTTCCGGCCACCCCGCCGGCTGGTGGAAACTGGATCAGAGTGCCGGCAGCACCGTCACCGACGCCTCCGGCACCGGCAACACCGCCGCCGTCCCCAGCTCCGGAGTGACCTGGAACAACAGCGCGGCGACCTTCGCCGGCACCTCGACCGGCACGGGTTCGGTGATCGCCACCAACTCCCCGGTGCTGGACACCTCCGCCTCCTACAGCGTGTCGGCCTGGGTCAACCTCTCTGACGCATCGACCTACCGCACCTTCGTCGCACAAGGAGCGACGACGAACTCGTCGTTCTATCTGCAGTACTCCAAGGCCCTGAACTCCTACACCTTCATCGCCCCCAGTTCGGATTCCGCGTCGCCTGCGGCCTACGCCTCGGCTCACGCGAGCGCCGCCCCGGCCTTGAACACCTGGACACATCTGGTCGGGGTGTTCAACGCGGCCAACGGCGCGATGAGTCTGTACGTCAACGGCGCTCTGGCCGGCACCGGCACCAACACGGTCCCCTGGACGGGCAACGGCCCGATGACCATTGGCGGTGCGAAACTGACCGGCGGCGCCGTCAGCAACGTAACGGCCGGAGCGGTGGGCAACGTGCAGGCCTACCCGCGGGCTCTGACCGCCGCCGACATCACCACCTTGTACGGCAACGGCCGCACCGGCGGAACCGTCGGCTCCTCTTCTCAGCAGACCACCAAATGGACCTACGACAAGCGCGGTCTGCCGACGTCCATGACCGACGCCAACACCAACACCACCAGTTACGCGTATGACGAGGCCGGCAACCTCGCCGTCACCACCGCCCCCACCGTGCAGGTCGAGACCGACGGCGGTGCTCCGGTCAGCACCCACCCGGTCACGGCCAGCGGCTTCAACACCTTCGGTGAGGCCGTCGAGGAAACGGACCCCACCGGCAACACCACCACCACGGTCTACGACGCGAACGGCAACAAGGTCTCGGAGACCCTGCCGCCGTACACGCCGGTGGGCTCCTCCACACCGATCACCGCGACCTCTGCCTGGGCGTACGACAGCGACGGCAACAAGATCTCGTCGACCTCCCCAAGCGGGAGAACAACCAGCTCGCTGTACGACCAGCTCGGCGACGTTGCACAGAGCACCGCCGCCGACGGCACCAGGACACACGCCACCTACGACACCAACGGCGAGAAACTGTCCGTCACCGACGCTACCGGTGCCGTGACCCAAGCCACTTACGACTACCTCGGACGGCCGCTGACCTCCACCACCCTGGAGCGTTTCCCGTCCACCCGCACACTGACATCCACCAAGTCCTACGCGGCCACTGCCGGCAACCCGTACGGTGCGAACCTGTCCTCCACCACCACGCCCGGTGGCGTGACCAGTAGCTACGGCTACAACCGTGCAGGTGATGTCACCTCTGCCACCGACGGGGCCGGCAACACCACCCAGTACACATACGACTTCCAGGGGAACAGGCAGAAGACCATCCTGCCTGACGGCACCTGGACCCAGACCGACTACAACGCCGCCGGCCAGCCCGCGAGCAGCAAGCAGTACGACGTCCTCAACAACCTGCTCAAGCAGACCTCGCAGGTCTACGACGGTGTCGGCAACATCACCAGCGCGACGGACGCCAACGGCAACACCAGCCGCTTCACCTACGACGCGGCGGGAACCGTCACCCAGGAGATCCAGCCGGTCACCCCGACCACCTCGATCACCACCGCCTTCGGTTACGACGCAGCAGGCAACCGCACCCGCTTCACCGACGGCCGTGGTAACTCCTGGCACTACGCCTACACGCCCTGGGGGCAACAGCAGTCGGTCACCGAACCGTCCACCAGTACGTACAGTTCGCCGGCGGACTCCACAACCACCAACGTCTACGACGCCGACGGCCAACTCGTCTCTGCCATGTCACCAGGTGGCGTCTCCACCTCGATGACGTACGACCAGAACGGCGCTCTGACCTCGGCATCCGGCACCGGAGCCGAAGCGGCCACTGCCACTCGGTCCTTCACCTATGACGACAACGGCCAGATCCTGACCGCCGACAGTTCGGAAGCCGGCATCACCGGCCAGAAGGATCACCAGGCGTCCACTCACGAGACGTTCGGGTACGACGACCGCGGCGACCTCCTGTCGGCAACGGGTTCGGCCGGATCCTCCAGCTTCACCTACAACAACGACGCGGCACCGCTGACCCGGGCCGACGCGGCAGGCACGACCTCGTACGGATACGACACAGCCGGGCGAATGAACGCACTGAGCGATGCTGCGACCGGCACGGCGCTTACGTATGGGTACAACAGTGTGAACCAGGTGGCCTCCGTGAAATACGGGGCCACGGGCCAGTCCCGCACCTACACCTACAACTCCGCGCATGACCTGACCGGGGACACCCTGGTCCAGGGCGCCGGAACACTGGCCACGATTTCCTACGGCTACGACAAGAACGGGAACATCACCTCCAAGAACACCACGGGGGTCGCCGGGGCCTCGGCGAACACCTACACCTACGACCAGGCCGACCGTCTTACCGGGTGGAACAACGGCACGGTGAACACGGCGTACTCCTACGACGCCTCGGGCAACCGGACCCAGGTCGGTGCGAACGTCTACACCTACGACGCCCGTGACCAACTGACGTCGGACGGTGTCCACACCTACGCGTACTCGGCGCGCGGCACGATGACCTCGGATACCTCGTCCGCAGGCGGGACCGTCGCCTACAGCACCGATGCGCAGGGCAACCAGATCACCGCCGGTGGTCACTCCTACACGCTCGACGCGACCGGCCGTAACATCACCGACGCCAACAGTGCCGATACCTCCACCCGGACCTTCCAGTACTCGGGCGCCGGCAACACCATCGCCGCCGACGGGAACTACACCTACTCCTACGACCCTTCCGGCGCGCTGATCGGCATCAACGTCAACGGAGCAACCTCCACCAGTACCGGCGTGCTGGCCATGACGGACGGGCACAACGATGTGGTCGGCACCTTCAGCTCCGGAGCCACCACCCTGGCGGGCTCGGCCAGCTACGACCCGACCGGCAACACCACCGCCAAGAACGCCCTGAGCGGGAACCTCGGATTCCAGTCCGGTTGGACCGAGGCCGACACCGGCAAGGTCGGCACCGCCTCCCGCTGGTACAACCCGGCCACCGGCACCTTCATGAACAAGGACAGCGTCTCGCTGAACCCGGTGCCGCACTCGGTCTCCGCCAACCCCTTCGCCTACGTCAACGACAACCCCCTGGCCGGCAGCGACCCGTCCGGCCAGTGCTCCTGGTACGACGCGGCCTGCGAGGCGAGGGCGGCTTACCACGAGGTGAAGAGCGCGGTCACCACCACGTACACGGCCGCCGCCGCCACCTACCACTACGTGGCAGCCAAGGTCGCAACCGTGGTCCAAAAGGCCAAGCGCACCGTCCAAAAGGCCGTCAACAGGCTCCACGACGCCTACCGCTCCACGGTCCGCTACGGCCGGCGCCTCTACGCCTACTCATCGCGGCACGCCCGACGCCTATACCGCAGCGCGGTCAACCACTTGCACTCCGCCTACCACGCTGCCTCGAGCACCGTTCACCGAATCGTCAAAGCAACCAAACGCGGCGCCACCGCTCTCAAAAAGACAGCACGCAAGGCCTACACCGCTGCCGTCAAGGGCGCCAAGACCGCCGCTACCTTTGTGAAGCACCACGCGGCGGCGATTACCTCCTTCGTCGTATCCACCGCGGTCTTCGCCGGCTGTGAAGCTCTGACCGTGGGCGTCGGTTCGATCGGCTGCGCGGCGATCGCAGGCGCGGCCGGCTCTCTGGTCGAACAGGGCTTCAAGTGCGCCGAGGCAGGCGGCGCCGCCTGCAGCGTCGGGGCGTTCGCGGGCTCCGCGGTCACCGGTGCGATCGCCGGAGCACTGGGCGGGGCATTGGGCTCTCTCGGCGGGAAACTGCTGAGCAAGCTGGCGCCCAAGGCGATGAGGGCCGTCGGCGGACTGTTCGGCAAGGGCGCGACCGAGGCTGAGGAAACGGCTGCCTCCGACGCGACCCAAAGCGCCACGAGCAAGGCCGAAACCGACGCCGCAGGCTCACGCTCCGAGACCGGCGGGTGCCCCACCCACAGCTTCACCGGCAACACCCGAGTCCTGATGGCCAACGGCGCCACCCAAGCCATCGACACAGTCAAGGTCGGCGACACCATCGCCAACTCTGTCCCCGGCCAGACCGGCACCCAAGCACACACCGTCACCGCCGTCATCGTCACCACCACCGACCACGACTTCGTCGACGTAGCCATCAAACGCTCCACCGGCTCCGCCACCAAGGCCGTGGCCAAGAGCGCCCTGAAGAAGACCGTCGTCGGCCTCGCCGCCTCCGCAGCCCTCTTCGCCACCTTCGGCGCGACCCACACGGCCGCCGACAGGCACGACCTGTCAGCGACCGCACCCGTGGCCGCCCAGGTGAACACCCAGACCAGCGATCACCTCACGACCACCTTCCACCACCCCTTCTACGACGAGACCCAGGCTTCGTTCACCGACGCCAAGGACCTCCACCCCGGCGACATCCTCCAAACCCCGACCGGCACCGCCGAAGTCACCGACGTCCGCCTCTTCCACGCCAACACCACCACCTACGACCTCACCATCGGCGACCTCCACACCTACTATGTGCTGGCCGGGGCGACTCCGGTCCTGGTTCATAACTGCAATGTGGCCTTGGGATGGCAAAACAAGGGCAAGCTCGACGGATGGGCGAAAATGAACGAGTTCACCACCTACTCCAACGTGTCCCCGAGGGACTATGCCCAGATCGTGGAAAAGGCCGTCGCCGACTCGAACGTGACTCTGCACGTCAACATGACGGGGCTGAACGAGTTGGGAGGCTTCATGGCGGCTGCCCAGCGCGGTCTCATCCACGGAGAGCTTGGACACGCCACGGACTACGAGCTGTCCATGGTCGCCAGGGCTCTCGCAACTGGTCAGCGCGGCTGGAACTCAATCAAGTTTTATTCCCCGACAGGTCACGAAGGATCCATGGTTCGGGATGCCGACGTGCCCATGCCAAATCTCTCACTCCTGCGAGGAGAGATATCTCGGGTAAAGGGCTCGGTCATCGGTTATTGCCACTGCTGAGGAATGGAATATGGGTATCCTTCGGAAGGAATTTTACCCGGACGTGGCTGCTCTGGGTGGCCTCGGAGCGGCCATGCAAGAGGCTGCGAGGCTGCGCGGATGCGACATCGGGCCAGTGTATTCGGTGTCCGACGTCGTGAGGATCGAGACGGCACGGGGTGTCGTGTCGATCGATCTTGCGGCCGAGGAGCGTCTGTTCCTGGCAGGCATCCATATTCCGGGATTCACCTGGGCGATCGGCTCGACGGACGATCTTGGATTGCTCGTGGAGGCGGTCGCCGCGTGGCGGGAAGGTATGGCGATCGACGAGTTCGAGACGAGATTCGAGTTCGTAAGGCTCGATGAATTCACTAGGGCACTTGAAAGCGGAGAGCCAACCTCTCTGCAGTGGTCCGACCTCCTGTCGTCCGACTTCTACAGGGGGCAATGGAACCTTCTGCGCCGCATCCATGCGGATGAGAGGCTCCGGGGTTTCTTTCCCACGGTCACGCACGGTGCCGTCCGCCTCCGGGTGGACCCGTTGGACGGAGCAAGCCGTCAGGTCCTGGTAGAGGAGCTGGATGGGGAGCGTTATGAGGTCATGCGCGTGGGTGCGCCCGAGGCCACCTGGGTCGAGGTGTCTGCCGGTGATCTGATCTCCTATCTGCGAGCCGGCTTGAACGAACGGTGATCTCGACAGACTGATGAAAGTCGAAACCCCGCCAAGTAACCTTGGCGGGGTTTCTGCGCGCTCCTCACGCGTTTGGCCCGCGCCAAGGCGGCCCGAGTTTGCGGAGTTCCTGGGCTGGTACGGTGCAACTGCACCAGAGAAGTGCGGAGGATCAGCACTCGTCCGCACGGTCCGTTCAACCCGGCGGCGGCGATCACTTCCTTCGTCGTGTCCACCGCGGTCTTCGCCGGCTGTGAAGCTCTGACCGTGGGCGTCGGTTCGATCGGCTGCGCGGCGATCGCAGGCGCTGCGGGCTCGCTGGTCGAACAGGGCTTCAAGTGCGCCGAGGCCGGCGGCGCCGCCTGCAGCGTCGGGGCGTTCGCGGGATCCGCGGTCACCGGTGCGATCGCCGGAGCACTGGGCGGGCGCTTGGCTCCGTCGGCGGGAAGCTGAGCAAGGTGGCCCCCAAGGCGATGAGGGCCGTCGGCGGACTCTTCGGGAAGGGTGCGACCGAGGCTGAGGAAACCGCTGCCAGCGACGCGACCGAACAGGCCGCGAGCAAGGCCGAAACCGACGCCGCAGGATCACGTTCCGAGACCGGCGGATGCCCCACCCACAGCTTCACCGGCAACACCCGAGTCCTGATGGCCAACGCCGCCTCCGCAGCCCTCTTCACCACCTTCAGCGCAACCCACACGGCCACCGACAAGCACGACCTGTCAGCGACCGCACCCGTGGCCGCCCAGGTGGGTACCCAGCCGATCGCTCACCTCACGACCACCTTCCACCACCCCTTCTACGACAAAACCCAGGCCGCCTTCACCGACGCCAAGGACCTCCACCCCGGCGACGTCCTCCAAACCCCGACCGGCACCGCTCAAGTCACCGCCGTCCGCCTTCGGCACCGATTCGACTTGATTTCTCAGCTGTAGGAAACAGAAGATTTAATCTTTCTGGATTCTTGGACAACCCGTCGGCAAGAGTGCTGTCAGGCGCGTTTCACTTTTGACGGGTTGTGGCCGCCCTCGTTTAAACGAGGGCGGCTGCGCCGTATCCTGACTTGCGCGCGCATCTTGATGGATCCCTTGGAGGAAATAAGTGACTCGAACTACGCCGGCCAGACCGCTTGACGTTGTTCGCGTATTCCCTGCTATCGCTCCTTTTGGCGGCATGACCACTCGTTTGCATCCTAGACCTGGAGAGCCGAGTTCTCTCGAGAGCTCAGTTGGGGGCCCACTGCTCTGGCCATTGGATGAACCGTGGCTTGTATGCACTGAGCCGCATCGACGTAACAGAGGAGAGGTACCGGATAATATCCGTGCTCGGCGGCGCATCTTGGCGGATTCTTGGGATCGAACTCCGGAGCCTGGTGCACGGCGCGGGCCGACGGGAGATGAACTCCAAGCATTGGAGGTGCTGGAGAAACGGGTCACTATCGGTTCTGAACGTAGGGACAATGAGCCGATTCCGCTTCTTGCCGTGGCGCAGATCTATAAGCGGGATGTTCCGGACATGCCTGTTCCCGATGGCATGGATCTACTACAGATTCTCTGGTGTCCTTTCGATGCGCACGGTGCTGACAACGGCTTGGACGTTCGCTTGAAATGGCGTCGCTCCGAAGACGTGGCCGGTCAACCGTCGCGCCGAGAGGAGCCTGAAGTGGTGGGTTCGGACGGATACTTTCCGCAGTCCTGCGTGCTGCATCCGGAGCGTGTCGCAGAGTTCCCGGATATTGAGGTGCTGCCGGTATCTCTTCAGGAGCGGCTCGAAGCAGTTCCCTACCAGCTCGACTTGTCAATTGCACCGGGTTGGAAGGTTGCTGGATTTCCCTCGTGGCATCTCACTGGTCCAGTCGAACTGAACTGCGATTGTGGGGCGCCAATGGATCTCCTGCTTTCCATGGACAGCAAGGAGTGGGATCGTGGTAATCGGAGCTGGGTCCCAACGGAAGATATAGATCTTATCGGAAGGCATCATGCCTCTAGGTCGACAGAGTTGATTGTCGGGAGGGCGGGGCAGCTGAGGATTTTCGTATGCTCAGTGGATCCTTTGCACCCCCATCGCTTGGACGAGCAATGATCTAAGCTGTCTCGCGCGGCCCGTTCTGTGGTTGCTTTGGAATATGCAGGGAAATAAACGTAATCAACGCCAACATCAAGTATCTTATTTCTCCCGACGAAACCCTGGAAAGAATAGTCCGCAGATTTTCCTCCGACTTTGCTGGCGGCCGTCCTTCGGTTTCGTTGCGCGTCGGCGACCTCCACACGTACTAGGTGGAGGCCGGAGACACGCCGGTCCTCGTCCGCAACTGTGGAACTGGTCTCAATGCGGCAGAAAACCTTGCGGCTGCGGGGCCCTTCGGATTTTCTCCGTGGATTCCTCAGGTGAGGCCTCGGCGCTGCCAGTCCATGAGATCGACTCATTGAGGTTTCCGGATGTTGCTGACAACTTCGAGAATGCGCTGGGTGCCGGAAAGAGTTCGATAGCGAATCGACTAGCTGGGCGGTCTAATATCAGAGCGAACCGTAACGCTACGCAATCGGGCTCGCCGGGTCCCAGTACCCTGGAAACGGCGCCGGAGGCGGCTCGTTGAGTTGGTGGGAATATCCTTCGCGTCGATTACTCAAGGCGACAGCGCTGCAACTGTCAGGTTGTTCAACCTCACTCAGAACACCACGCATGGGCGAACCTCCCTCTGGCCGTTCCTTAGCGATGATGGAGGGGCAACGGCGTTGTGCTTGTCGGAGCCCCGGACCGGGGCCTCCTGGCCGTGCTGGTGAAGAACGGGCGGATCAGCAACGCCGACCTCGCCGCCCAGGTCGGGCCCTCACCCTCGCCGTGCGTGCGACGTGTGAACCGACTCGAGGCAAGCGGAGTCAATTGCGGCTATCGCGCCGACATCGCCCCGCCGCACTCGACCGAGGCCGGCGCGTCCTCGTCGGCGTCCGCCTCCTGCGCCACGCCCGCGCCGACGTCACCGCTTTAGAACGCGCTGTGATCCAGCTACCGCAGGCGGCCTTCACTCACTACATCACTGGCAACTTCGATTACCTGCTCCAGGCCGAGGCCGCCGACCTCACTGCCTATGAGGACGTCCACGCCAACCGGCTCGCCGGTCTGCCCGGCGTCGTCACCGTGACCAGCTACGTCACCATGAAGACCCTCACCTCCTGGGGCACCTGACCCTCAATGTCCGCAGGGCCTCTCTCGCACGTCCGCGCTGGAGGCGCACCTCTGGGCCCCGTCAGGGACGCGCCCTTATGTGGCGGAGTTCTCGACGGCAGGGATCACGTGTGAGGATTGCGTTGGTCAACCGAGTGAGGAGCGACTGCACTGACAGGTTGCCTCAACGGAGTTTCGCGGACACGAACGTGGACAACCCCCGGCGCCAGGTGCGGCTGTCCTTCCTGGGCTGACCAAGATCGATCCGAGCGGCCATGCCGCCGTACTCCGCTCGCGCGAACTAAGAGCGACGTCTATGGCATGGACCTGACGTGATCGACAGCCCTACGACGGATGCAGCAGGGGGATGAGGGGCCCTCTGCCGTGGCTCAAGCACCCTCCACAGGCATCAGTCCGCTCTCCGTCATGACCAGGTACCCCCCGGAGGTCAACTCCTCGATGTCCTCCGTCAGCGCGTCTCTGATGTCGGACCCGAGCCGCGCCCACCCGAAGAAGCGAGCCGTTTCCCGCAGCAGGTCCTCACGGTGCACACCGGGCCCCTCCTCGACCACGTTCCGGAGCACGAACTGCCGCTCCGATGCAGGGACCTCGACGACTTTCCGCTCGCATTGCGGAGTCGGCGTCCGCGCGAACTCCACGTCGCGGCCGGGACGGTCGTAGGCCGTCCCCTGCCGCACAACCTTTCCCTGCCTGACCAGGCGCTGCAGGGCGCGTCCGATGCGGTCTCGTACGACCTGACCCGAGCGGCCGAGGCCCCACGCTTCACGGACACGCTTGAAGATCACTTCCTGCTCGACCGGTCCTTCGACCTCGATGACGAACAGAGCGACTTCCGCCACCACACCGGCAGCATCGGGATCCTGAAGCTCGATTCCCGGCCGGCCCTCCTGTCTGGCCGACCCGTTCCGTACCGCCACCAGCAGTTTCACGTCCACCTCTTGGTACGGGCGGCTCCACGTCACCGGCCCGTCGTCAACCGAGACGAACCGCACCTTTGGGTCCGAGGCACCGGCGGTCTGTCCCGTGGTCGCTGCCTGGGCACTCACGCCCACGATGCCCTTGTCGGTGTCCACCACCGGATCACGGCCACCCTCTCTTGAGGGGATGGGGTCCTGCCGCGCGTGCGGATCCACCTCGCAAGCCGCCTCCACCGCTGCCTGCAGCCGCGCTACCGCGTCCCGTCGGTTGCGGTACCAGTCCGTGCCCCAGATCCGGTGCAGTTTCCAGCCGAGGTCCGTGAGAACCGCCTCACGCAGCCGGTCGCGGTCGCGGGCCGCACGCGAGGAGTGGTACATGGCGCCGTCGCATTCGATGCCGAGGGCGTACGTGCCGGTCGCGGCCGGGTGACGTACGGCCATATCTATGCGGAAGCCGGCGACGCCCACTTGCGGCTGGACCGAGTAACCCCAGCCCCGCAGCACATCCAGAACCTCCTCCTCGAAGGGGCTCTCCGGCGCCGCCTCGGGATCGGCGGCGGCCTCCGTCTGGAGGATCGCCGGGCCGTGCTGCGCGTACTGCAAATAGCGCTTCAGGTGCTGCACGCTCTTGTTGGTGCTGTCGGGCAGTTCGCCTCCGTGGAAGGAGGCGACGACCTCCATGCGGCGTCGAGAGCGGGTCACCGCGACGTTGAGGCGTCGCCAGCCGCCCTCCTTGTTGATGGGCCCGAAGATCGAGAGCAGTTTGCCGTTCTGGTCCCGGCCGTAGCCGATGGAGAGAATGATGACGTCGCGCTCGTCCCCCTGGACGGTTTCGAGGTTCTTGACGAAGAAGCCGTCGAGTCGGCCCTCGGTGAAGAAATGGTCGAGGTCCGGGCGGGCCGCCCTGGCCTTCTGGACGGCTTCCTCGATCGCCTCGGCCTGCGCCTTTGACAAAGCGACCACGCCGAGTGTGAGTCCGGGGCGGGTGTCGAAGTGGTGGATGACGCGCTGCGCCACCTTGGCGGCCTCGCCGGGGTTGTTGCTCTGGCCGCCACGGTCGTAGACCCCGTCCGCTTTGAAGAACTCAACGCCGATGTCCGGTCCATGCTCCAGCGCGCCTGGGAACGTGATCATCCTGGGCTCGTAGAACTCGTGGTTGCTGAAGGCGATCAGGTTCTCGTGACGGCTTCGGTAGTGCCAGCGAAGGGGCAGGCCGGTGAGCACGCCACTGGCCTTGCACATGTCGAGAATGGACTCGAAGGCGGCGTCGTCGTTGCCGTCCCACTCGTCGTCATCATCCCCGGCTCCGCCCGCGTTGAAGAACGAGGTGGGCGGCAGTTGTTTCTGGTCGCCCGCCACGATGAGCGATTTGCCGCGGTAGACGGAGTTCACAGCGTCCTGCGGAAGTACCTGAGAGGCCTCGTCGAAGATCACGACGTCGAACTTGAAGTCCGGCGGCAGGAATTGGCTGACCGTGAGCGGACTCATCATGAAGCAGGGCTTGATCACGCGGACGACGTCGCCGGTCTGGCCCAGCAGGTGTCGCACCGGCATGTGGCGGCGCTGCTTCTCCGCCTCACGGCGGATCACCGCTGCCTGGCCCACGGTTGTGCGGCGGGGGCGGCGGGCGTTGCACGCGGCGATGACGTCTGCGTGGGCCGCCGCCACCAGATCGCGGTCCGCTGACCGGAACCGCTGCACCAGCTCGTCGCGCTCTGCTGCCTGCATGGGCTTCAGGCGGGCGTCGACGGTGAGCTGGTGCTCGACCCAGGCGGTGAGCACTGAGCGTTCCATCGCCGCCGGGAAGTCATCGGCCGATACTTCGCGCTGGGCGAGCTGGCCGGGCAGTCCTTCGAGGTGATAGCCGCGCAGGAGCGTCAGCGCGCCGGCGCATTTTGTCCACGCATCGGGGCCGAACGGGTCGCGGTCCAGGCGGGCCAGGACGGACTCTGCCGCAGGCAGGGACTGGCCGAGTTCACGCCGTAGCTCCTCCGCTCGTACGGGCTCGAAGTGTCCAGCGAGGGCATTGCGTTGGCGGCGCCAGTCCTCGTCACGCGTCGAGACGGAGAGGTTGGGGGGTGTGGTCAGCAGTGTGCGCGCGGCTGCTTCCGACAAGGGCGCGGAGTGGCCGGCGTGTGCGGTTCGGCGCACCTTCTGGGCCCAGTCCACGCCGTCCAGGACCTCGTCGCGGTTGGTTGTGGGGCCTTGGTAGAGCACTCCGAGAAGTTCACGGTAGGCGGAGTCGTTCTCGGCGAACCGTGCCTCGGCTGCTCGCGCGGAGACGACGGCGGTCACCGTCTCCCGGGCACGGGAGAGCGTCAGCCCGGCACTGTCGTTCATGACGCGGGCGACCGAGCGAACGAGGTCGGCCGCATCGTGGAAGGGCTCCACATGCGCACGCAGCCAGTCCGCCGCCTTGTCCAGCGGGTGGGCGACGAGTGCGGAGCCGACCACTGCGAGGTGGGGTTGCCGGGCATACGCGTGCCAGCGGTCCAGTTCGACACGGATCTTCTCCGTCTGCCGGAGGAGTCCGTGTGGTTCGGGCCGGCCGTCGGCCAGTACGTCGGCGAGCTGAGCCCGGCGCGCGGGGTCGGCGATGGTGTCCGGTGCCAGACGTGCGACCAGGTGCGCGGCCTCCAGCGCGCCGCGAACGGCGTCGGTGGCGGGACGGCCGCCCGCGGCGTACCGGCCCAGCAGGTCGCGCTCGAGGTCGCTCGCGTGTGGGCCGGTCTGTCGACGGGTCGCATCGAGGGCGCGGCGTAGGAGATCCCCGGTGGCCTCATAGCCCGTGACACCGTGGGGAGCGGTCTCACTCAGATCTGTCGCTTCGGTGTCCTGCCCTCGGTACCAGGGACCGAGAAGTGCCCGGTCGGTCGTCGCCCGGGCGCCGAAGGCGGCCGATTCCCGCTGAGCCGCGTGGGCAACGGTGATCGCGGTCCGCGCGGAAGCGAGGGTGTGCTCGGAACCCCGGCTGTCGTCGCGGTGGCCCACCGAGGTCACGGTGTCCAGCAGGGCGATTGCTTGGCTGAGTGGAGCGAGATGGGCGCGCAGCCAGCGGGCGACGTCGGCGAGCGGTCTCTTCGTCAGCTCGGCCGCGTAGGGCGAGAGATACGGACGGCCCAGGTGCAGGTGCCACACGGCGAGTCCGTCGCGTAGGGCGGCTCCCTGCTCGAGGAGTTCGCGGTGCGGCTCACCGCCGTCAGCCAGCTGAGCGGCGAGGAGGCCTCTGCGGTAAGGGTCCGCGACCGTGTGCGGTGCGAGACTGTGGACGGATTCGGCGTGTTCGAGTGCCTTCCCCAGGGCGGGGATGTCCGGCAGCTCCGTCCGTCCGTAGCGGCCGAGCAGCTCCGCGTCGGACGCGGTGAGCGTGCGCAGATCTTGGTATGCGGTGCGCCAGGCGAGGGCGAGCGGCAGCTGGTCGTGCACATCGCCGCGCCATGAGCCAGCGTGGGTGAGCTGGGCAACCAGTTTCCGGTCGGCGCGGACGCCGCTGGAGAGCATGCCGCCGATTCCCCGACGGCCTTCCGCGAGACGGCCGATGGCTTCGGGCAGTCCGGGTGCGGATACGACCTCGGGCAGGAACATGTTGCGCGCCGCCGCTTCGGCCGCCGTCAACTGGGCGGCGGCCAAGGTGATGTCAGCGACCGCCGCCCGCGCCAGCGGCCGCACACGCGGGTCGAGCCAGTCTTTGAGGGCACGGTCGGACGCGGTGGCCGACTCGATGAGCGTGGCCACGTCCTCCGCTTCCATCGTCGACTTCGGGGAGCCGTAGCCGAGCCGTGCGGCTGCGGAGTCGGCGTGCCGCCCGGCTGCCTCCAGGGTGTCCGCCAGAGCTTCGAAGCATTCGGCCAGCTCCGCTGCCCGCCTGCGGGAGAGGGCAGCTATGTCGACGCCGACCGGCTCCAACTCGTCGAGAGCCAGGTCGTTGGCCGGTCTCCCAGCATTCAGTTCCGCGCGCAGATCGGCCCAACCCGGACCTGCCTGGGACGCCGCGAGCGACTGTGCCGACCGCACCTGATCCCGGCGGGTGAAGAACGCGCACAGCGCGTCGGCGATGACGCACACCGCGGCCTGTTCCGCCCGTTCAGCGCCTTGGGGAGCCAGCCACTGGTCGGGCGGCCGGTGGGTGGTGCCTGCCAGGCCGATCACGTCACACACGTGGCGGGCCGCCTCGAGGCTTTCCGGCGCGTTGAGCCCTGCCGTGCGGCCGGCGTTGGTGAGGCTCTGGTGGGTGCGCTCCAGCACGTCGGCCGTTGCGTCGAGCTCGTCGGCCAGCTCGCGGGCACGCACCTCGGTGAAACCGATGGTTTCGAGCCCGGGTGGCGAGAGCGCCAGGAGTACCTGCTCGGCCGCGCCCGGCTCGGCCATCAGCCGGGTGGGTACCTCCTGCCAGCGTTCGCCGACCGCCGCGCGGGCGGCGGCGGTTGCGCGTTGGAGTCTGCGCAGCTCCGTCAGGAAGACATCGACCCGGTCCTCCACAGTGTCTGCGAAGCTGCTGGTCGTCAGCCAGGGCTCCGGCACCGGACTGCGGGAGTCGAGGAGTGCCAGGAGCGCGAGCAGGCGGTCGATGCCGGGTTGGTCGGTGATGGGTTCTCCATCGGCCGCGAGGTCCGGGTACCGGTCCACGGCTACGGCGAGTCCATCGCGCGCTGCTTTGGCCTGCTCGAGTACGGGCTTGGGATGCGGTAAGCCCGCCCGCAGGTCCCGCCAGGGGAACGACGGATCTGCGACTGCTTCCCACGCGTCGGAGATGCCCTTCGTCGCCTCTATGATCCGGCGCAGATCCGAACCGCTGAGGTGCTCCGCCCGGAAAGCCGCCGGCTCCTGGGGAGCGGTGTCGTCGCTTGCGGTCAGATACGCGACCGGCGCTTCTGACAGCTGCCCCACCTGACCGATCACGTCGTGCAGAGTCAGCCCAAGTGGCTCACGGACCTCGTTCATCGCCTCGGCGTAGGCGCTGAGCGCCAGCCGCGTCTCGCGAGCCTGCGCCAAGGTCTGCTGTGACAGCTGTGGCGCCCGCGGTTCCTCCGCCAGGGCCCGGCCGAGTTCGTGGGCGACCGCCTTGCGGCTGGTGCTATGGCTGTGCAGGGCGAGCGCGTACGAGTCGAGTCCGACGGATCGCAGGCGGTTGAGCACGACATCGAGTGCCGCTGCCTTCTCACTGACGAACAGCACGCTGCGGCCCGCATGCATCAACCCGGCGATCATGTTGGTGATCGTCTGGCTCTTTCCGGTGCCTGGTGGACCGTCCAGCACGAACGACTGTCCTGCCACTGCGGCGGCGACGGCCTGTCGCTGAGACGCATCGGCGTCCAGCACCAGCGGGCAGTCCTCGGGAGGGCTCAATTCGTCGATCCGGTCGAGATCGATCGCCTCGAAATAGAAATGGTCGTCCGCGAGGCCGGCACCCGCGCCGAGCGCCATCGCCCTGACGAGATCGCTGTCCAGCACCCGGGACTCGTTGTCCAGCAGATCCTGGTACATCGACTCCTTGTGGGAAGCGAAGAGCGCGACCACCACACGGTCGGAGACCTGCCACCCGGTCTTGCCCGCGACTGCACGGGCCGCAGCCGACAGCACTGCACGCAGATCCGTGGGATCCTGCTCGACGACCGACGCCCAGTCGATGTGAAGCTGCTCCAGTTTCACCTTCAGAGCCGGGTTGAGCCGTGGGTCCTCGTCGTCGTTGGCCCTGAGACGGATCCGGCCGTCCTTCGTACGCTCGATGAGGACCGGCAGCAGGATCAGTGGGGCGTCGCTGCTCGTCTCGGCACCGTCCTCGCGCCAGCGGAGCATGCCGACACCGAGGTTGAGAGTCCACAGGCCGTAGTCGTTGAACAGCTGCGTCGACTTGCTGCGCAGACTGTTCAGAGCGCGCAGCAAGGCCGGCGCTGTTGTCTTCTGCGTCACAATGCCGTCGCCGTGCTCGCTTCTCACGGTGGGTACGGCGACGGCGGTGTTCGCTGCCTCATCTGCCTCGGCCTCATCGTCTGGGAGCGGCGCAAAGCCCCAGCCGCGGTCCAGGCCTTCGACGAGCTTCTGTGCGGACGGTAACGAGATCTCCAGAGTCGCCGACTTGGTGTGCCTGAAATTGAGCAGACGGTTGCGTCCGCTCAGATCCACCAGGGAAGTCCGCCATCCGGTGAGGATCGCCCTGAGCCGTTCGCGATCTGCGTTGTCGCCGAAGCCGTCCGGAATAGTCACGCTGGTCCCCGCTGATCGTCGCCTCTGGGCCAACAGAGCGTGGGCGTTCCCGGCAGGCGTTCTGCCGCCAACGTGAAGAGCTGCCAGGGACGTTCGCGTCGTCCCGTTGGCCGCACAAGTCCCGATGATGCCCCCTGAAGGCAGGAGTCTACGGTCAGCGCTCCAGGCCGTGAAGCGGAACAATCACGTGGCTGCCCAGTGGTGTTACGGGGCGTGTCGGTGCCCGCCGTCAGTTACGGCGGGAACAGGAGGTGTTGCGCGGTGCACATCGACATGAACGCGCATCACCACCTGGGCCCCATGGCCTGCATGACTGGACTTGGGGCGGGGACGTATTCAGGCTTCGAGTAGTTGCCGGAGTTCGTTCAGTGGCAGGCGCGCTTCCTGAGCGGTGGCGCTCGCGTCAAAGCGGATGCCCTCGGCCTCCAGGATGCTGGCGGGGGAGCCTGCGTGTGCCGAGTCGGTCCACCGGAAGCCTGCGCTGACGTGCCCCGCTGCGGTGAGGACCCGCCACGCGTTGGGGCATTGGCGACACGTGGCCAGGTGGGTTGCGACCGGGACGGCGTGGCTGCCGATCACGGTCGCCACGTCCCCGTAGGTCGTCCACCGCCCGCGTGGGATGGCTTCCAGCAAGGTGTGCAGACTCGTCCAGTCCTTGCGGGTGCCGCTGAGCTGTTTGGCCAGGACCGCCAGGCTGGTGCCGGCCAAGGCCGCCCATGCATCAGGGTCGACAGTCTCCGGGACGAGGTCGGTGTCGACATCCCACCACGTTGTGCCCTGTATCCCGTCGGCGTCCCAGGTCAACGGCTTGGCGGTGTCATTGCTCCATCTAGCGGTCGCGCGGTTCTACGGCGTTGCGGGCGCGCGAGCGTTCCTCCAGTCCCCGTCCACATGATCGAGGAGGCGCCTCCTGCAGGCGTGGAGCTCGACTGTCTGCCCCCGTCCCCTCAGGAATTCGCGGTGGGCCTGGGCCAGCGTGTCATGGGCGAACCGGGGCACCCCGTCCGTGTCGGCCCAGCGGTCGAACTCGGAGGTGATCACGAGCACCGACTCGCCGAGCACCTGTGGGTGGTCGATCACCCACTCCTGGAGGTGCTGCCGTTCGGCCGGCAACGGTGAAGAGATGATCCACACTGCCCCTCTCGTCCGCCGGCTGCATCGCGCCCGGTGCCCTGAGCCTACGTGTGGGTTGGACTTGGCCCAATCCGCTCGGATCGGCCCTCTGGGCACCTGATCCTCCGCCTCTTCTCGACTGCCCGTTGTCAGTGCCCGATCCTAGGGTGGCCCGCATGGCGACGACCTTTCGATCCGGCTTCACGCTTTGGAAAATGGTCCAGGCGGCCCGGGAGTTCACCCAGGACGCGCGTGTGCGTGAGCGCATCGACGCGGTGCTGCGCATCATGGGTGGCTTCGGCGGGACGTACGGCAGGGGCCGACCGCTCGTGGATGCCTTGGAGGATGTAGCGCAAGAGGCCGTCTTGCACGGGGACTTCGGGCTCGCCCAGCGCTTTCAGCGCTTCGCCGCCTATGCCGGAGGCGAGCTGTTCCTCGAAATTCTGGAGAACTACTACGACGAGGAGGCACGGCAGCGCAGTGAGGAGAGCATGCGGAGAATGGTCGCCATGGGTGCCGACCGGGCGGTCGCCGCCCTGGATGCCCTGTGCCGAGACAACCCCGATGCCACTGCTGCTGACGCTCGTGATCTCTTTCGCGGTGTCGCCCGGTCCGGTGATCACCTGGGCCTCGGGGCTGGAGAGGGCGGAATCCAGTTGTCCGTCAAGGAAGTGAGAAGACTGCAGCAGTTCGGGCACATGGAAATACTTCTGCGAAACCTTCCGGGGCCGGCCTCCGCCGAGGCCGCGCGGATGATGAGCGACGTCCTGGCCGACGCTGACGCAGATCTGTTGGCCCAACTGCTCGAACTGAAGGTCAGGCGAACCGGCCTCGCTGCCCTGCGTGCCGCTGCAGAGGACCCGGACAGCTCCGAGAGTGCTCTCCACGCCTGCCTGAAGAACCAGGAATGGATCTTTGGCGGAGCCTATGTGGCCGAATTGGCACGCCGGCAGTACACCTCGGACACGATCCTCGACATTCCGCTGCTGCGTGGTGACGGTTCCTTGCACGTGGTGGAACTCAAGCGTGCCAATATCAAGGACCTGATCATCCGACGTGACGGCCATTTCATGTTGGGTGCACCGGTTCATCGCGCGGTCTCTCAGGCACAGAACTACCTCCGCGCCATGGACGAGAACCGCCGGTCCATCCTTGAGGATCACGGTGTTGACACCCGCAGGTCCTCGGCGACGGTGGTGATCGGGCACGCGCGGTACGTGAGCGGGAACGTCACCCCCCAGGAGGTCGCGGAAACTCTGCGCACCTACAACTCGCATATGGCGCGCATAGAAGTGATCACGTACGAGACCTTGCTGGATTCGGCGGCCCGGATGCTGGCGCTCTCGTCGGCACAGCAGAACTCTGACTCGACCGAGGAGCCCGCAGCATGAAGGACGCCCCTCCTGCGATCGAGTCGTTCCTGGCCCTCCTGTGCGGTGGTGCCATCACCGACAAGGACTACGTCGGCTATTTCCTGAACGAGCACGGCGAGGAGCTCGTCTTCGCCCAGAGTCGAGGTGAGAAGACCGCCCGGCTCTGGCACAGCGACGCGGATTGGCAGATGTTTCGCGTGGGCGATCACTCGATACGGGTCGGCGAGATCATGGACGGGATGATTACGGCCGACGGCCTGATCATCAATCGCGAGGAAGCGACGTGGTTGTCCTCCTGCCTGGCTGCTTCCCGCCACCTACGCCCAGGGCGTGCCTGACGCCCTCGAAGACGGGGCGAGGCCGGAGGCTCTGGTTCCAGGCTTCACAAGTGCACGGTTGACCTGCGGTGGGGCGCCGACGAAGCCAGCTACCGATGTACACCTTGACTATGGGATCCCATAAGGCGGCCTTATGGGGTCATAGGTCTGACCCGGCTACTAACTTAGGTTTGCCTTAGTTTAGGCTTCCCGGCGAGTCCGTTTGTTACCGCTCGAAGGGAACCTGATCATGCTTCGCCCTGTGCGGGTAGCAATCGTCGGAGCCGGCCCCGCCGGGATCTATGCCGCCGACGCGCTGCTGAAATCCCCGGCGGCCGTCGCGCCCGGTGTGTCCATCGACCTCTTCGAGCGGATGCCGGCCCCGTTCGGGCTGATCCGCTACGGCGTCGCTCCCGACCACCCGCGGATCAAGGGCATCGTCACGGCCCTGCACCAGGTGCTCGACAAGCCGCAGGTCCGCCTCTTCGGGAACGTGGACTACCCGGGTGACATCAGCCTGGACGATCTGCGGACCTTCTACGACGCGGTGATCTTCTCCACCGGGGCGACGGCGGACCGGGCGCTCGACATAGCCGGCAGCGACCTGGACGGTTCGTACGGCGCGGCGGACTTCGTGTCCTGGTACGACGGGCACCCGGACGTGCCGCGGACCTGGCCGCTCACGGCGGAGAAGGTCGCCGTCCTCGGGGTCGGGAACGTCGCGCTCGACGTGGCGCGCATCCTGGCCAAGACCGCGGACGAACTGCTGCCGACCGAGATCCCGCCGAACGTCCACGAGGGACTCAAGGCCAACAAGGCCCTGGAGGTCCATGTCTTCGGCCGCCGTGGCCCGGCGCAGGCGAAGTTCAGCCCGATGGAGCTGCGGGAGCTGGACCACTCCCCGAACATCGAGGTCATCGTCGACCCCGAGGACATCGACTACGACGACGGCTCGATCGCGACCCGGCGCGGCAACAAGCAGGCCGACATGGTCGCGAAGACCCTGGAGAACTGGGCCATCCGCGACGTCGGCGACCGCCCGCACAAGCTGTTCCTGCACTTCTTCGAGTCGCCCGCCGAGATCCTCGGCGAGGACGGCCAGGTCGTCGGGCTGCGCACCGAGCGCACCGCCCTCGACGGCACCGGCAACGTCAAGGGCACCGGCACCTTCAAGGACTGGGACGTCAGCGCGGTCTACCGCGCGGTGGGGTACCTGTCCGACGAGCTGCCCAAGCTGCCCTGGGACGTCGAGTCGGGCACGGTGCCCGACCAGGGCGGCCGGGTGATCGAGGAGACCGGCGAGCACCTGCGGTCGACCTACGTCACCGGCTGGATCCGGCGCGGCCCCGTGGGGCTGATCGGCCACACCAAGGGCGACGCCAACGAGACGGTCGCCAGCCTGCTGGACGACCTCGCGAACGGCCGGCTGCACACGCCCGGCTCGCCCGCCCCGGAGGACGTGGAGGCGTTCCTCGGCGAGCGGAACGTCCGCTTCACCACGTGGGAGGGCTGGCACCGGCTGGACGCCGCGGAGCGGGCGCTGGGCGAGCCGCAGGGCCGCGAGCGCGTGAAGATCGTCGAGCGTGCGGAGATGCTGGACGCGAGCGGCGCGTAGGCCTGCCGGCTTCCGCCGGATCTGCGTCCGGCGGAAGCCGCACGGCTCGGGGTGGCGGGAATCGTCATAACCCTGTCCTTGCCGCCATCCTCCGGGGCGGTGACGATGAACCGGTGACCGGCCACCGCATCGTCTTCGTCGTCGCCCCGGATTTCCAGATCCTCGATCTGACCGGGCCGCACGAGGTGTTCTCGCAGGCCGGACGGCACAGTCCGGGCGGACCCGGGTACCGGATCGACACCGTCGCGGCCGCCCCGGGACCGGTCGCGTCCAGCGGCGGGCTCGCCGTCACCCCGACGCTGACGTTCGACGCGTGCGAGGGGCCGATCGGCACGCTGGTCGCCGTCGGCGGTCCCGGTATGCGGCGGGCGGCCCAGGACGCGGAGTTCGTCGGGTGGTTCACCGCGGCCGCCCGGCGTTCCGACCGGGTCGCCTCCGTCTGCAGCGGTGCCTTCCTGCTCGCCGCGGCCGGGCTGCTGAACGGCCGGCGCGCCGTCACACACTGGAACAGCTGCGCCGAACTGGCCGAGCGGTATCCGGAGGTGACCGTCGACCCCGACCCGATCTTCGTCAGGGACGGCGACGTCTGGACCTCGGCCGGGGTCACCGCGGGCATCGACCTGGCGCTGGCGATGGTCGAGCAGGACCACGGCGCCGACCTCGCCCGGGACATCGCCCGGCAGCTCGTCATGTTCGTGCAACGGCCCGGCGGCCAGGCGCAGTTCAGCACCCAGCTCGCCGCCCAGCGCCCGTCGAGGGCGCCGCTGCGCGACGTGCAGGACTGGATCGCCGACCATCTGGGCGCGGACCTGGCGGTGCCGGTGCTGGCGGCCCGTGCCGGGATGAGCGAGCGCAACTTCACCCGGGCCTTCCGGGCCGGTACCGGCCGGACGCCCGCCGCCTACGTCGAGGCGGCCCGCGTCGAGGCGGCCCGGCGGCTGCTGGAGACCACCGACACGACGGTCGGTGCGGTTGCCCAGCGCTGCGGATTCGGCACCGTGGAGACCATGCACCGCACCTTCCGGCGGACCGTCCGGGTCACCCCGGGCGAGTACCGCCGCCACTTCGGCACCAACTGATCAGGAGTCGCCATGCGCATCGTCATTCCGCTGTTCGACGGGTTCACCGCACTGGACGCCGTGGGCCCGTACGAGGTGCTCAAGATGCTGCCCGGAGCGGAGACGGTGTTCGCCGCCGAGACGGTGGGACCGGTCAGGGACAGCGCCAAGACCCTCGCCCTGACCGCCGACGCGGCGTTCGGCGAGATCACCGCCTGCGACGTACTGGTGGTGCCGGGCGGCCGGGGCGTCCGGGACTTCCTGACCGACCCCGGGCTGCTCGACTGGGTCCGGCGGATGCACGCGACGACCACCTGGACCACCTCGGTCTGCACCGGATCGCTGGCGCTCGCGGCGGCGGGCCTGCTGGACGGTCTCACCGCGGCCTCCCACTGGAGCGCCGCGGAGGATCTGAACGAGCTCGGCGCCGTCTACACCGGGGAGCGGGTGGTGTTCCACGACGAGCAGCGGATCGTGACCTCCGCCGGGGTGTCCTCGGGGATCGACATGGCCCTCGCCCTCGTCGGGCGGATCGCCGGCCGGACCACCGCCGAGGCGATCCAGCTGATGATCGAGTACGACCCGCAGCCGCCCTTCGACGCCGGCTCGCCCGACAAGGCGCCGCAGGCCGCCAAGGACCTCATCGCGGCGGGCCTCAACCGGTAGGTAGGACGCGCGGGGCCGCTGCCCGGCCGCGTGCAGCAGCTCCACGAACTCGCGCATTCGCGGGAAGGCCGCATCCGCGGGAAGACCGCGGTCGCGGTGGCGGCCAGGCGCAGACGGAGCCGGTCCCTGCCGTCCAGCAACTTCTCCAGCGACGCCGACAGGCCGAGCGATCACGGTGCCCGGTCCGCGGCGCTCCGCCCCGGCCCCTCGGCGCTCCGCCCCACCGCCTCGACCAGCGGCAGCACCCGGTGCGGCACGCGCTCGCGCAGCGCCACCTCGGTCCGGGTGCGGACCACGCCCGGGGTGCTGATCAGCCGCTGGACGACGTCCTCCAGATGCGCGTTGTCGCGCGCGACGACGCGGGTCAGCAGATCGCCGCCGCCGGTGACCGAGACCGCCTCGATGATCTCGGGCACCGCGGCCAGCGCCTCACCGACATCGTCGAGGTGCCCCTGGGTCACCTCGATGTGGACGAAGGCCAGCACCGGATGGCCGAGCGCGGCGGGCGACAGCCGCGGGCCGAAGCCGGTGATCACCCCGTCGCGCTCCAGCCGGTCGATCCGGGCCTGGAGCGTGCCGCGGGCCACGCCCAGGACGCGGGCGTACTCCCGCACGCTGGTGCGCGGCTGTTCCAGCATCAGCCGCAGGATGCGGGCGTCCAGCGCGTCGACGGCCATGGGCCACTGGTCTCCTTCTGGTCGATCATCGGGGCTCATCACTGTACCAATGGCTCACCATCAGCTGACTCGTTTGAGCCATTGCCCCTGGTGATGCTTTCCTTGGCATGACGATGGCGTTGCGGTCCTCCGCAGCGCCTTTGCCATGTCCGCAGATCGACTGATGCCGAACAAGCCGAACGAGCCGAACAAGGGGCGGGGACCACCGACGTGAAGAGGATGTTCATCGCTCCGGATCCGGGACTCGCGCGGCTGCGCAGCGCGTCCCGCGCGGTCCTGGGCATCGCGCTGGCGGTCGCCTCCGCCCTGCTGGCCGGGCTGCCGATGCCCGCCGTGGCGGGCGGCGGGCTCGCCGCGCTGTTGGCGCTCTTCGTCGTCGGGGACGCCCGGGTCGGCCAGCAGGCGGTCACCACCGCCCTGATGCCCGTGGTCGGACTCCCGGTCCTCGCGGTCGCCGCGTGCCTCCACACGGTCCCGTACGCCCGTGACGCGGTCTTCCTGGCCGTGGTCTTCGCCGGCGTCTACGCCCGCCGCTGGGGGCCGCGCGGGCACGCGCTCGGCGTGTTCGCGTTCATGATGTTCTTCATCTCCCAGTTCCTGCACGCCGTTCCGTCCGCGCTCCCCGAGCTGTGCGGCGCCGTCGGCCTGGGCCTCGGCTCCGCCGCGCTCGTCCGCTTCGGCGTCTGGTGCTACGAGCGCCGGGCCGCCCCGCCGGCCGTCGTCGCGCTGCCGCAGGCGCGCGGACTGCGCAGGATCACCACCCGCCAGGCGTTCCAGGCCGCCGCCGCTTCCGGCTGCGCCCTGGCGCTCGGTCAAGCGCTCTCCGAGGACCGCTGGTACTGGGCGGTCGGCACCGCGTGGTGGATCTTCGTGAACACCGCCCACCGGGGAGAGACGCTGGTCCGCGGCTTCCGCCGGGTGCTCGGCACCGTGACGGGCATCGCCGCCGGACTCGCGCTGGCCCTGCCGCTGCACGGCGCGGGGGCGCCGACCGCGCTGCTCGTCGGGATCTGCGTCTTCGGGATCTTCTACACCGCGCCCGTGTCGTACAGCTGGATGATGTTCTTCGTGACCGTCATGGCGGGCTCGCTCTACGGGCTGCTGGGCATCCTCCACCCGGGCCTGCTGTGGCTGCGGCTGGAGGAGACCGCCGTCGGGGCGCTCGGCGCGGCACTGGCCGTGGTCGTCGTCCTGCCGATCAGCACGCACGCCGCCACCGACGCCTGGATCCAGCGCGCGCTGCACGGCGTGCGCGACTTCACCACCCAGGCCGCGCACCATCTGGCAGGCGGCCCCGGCGAGGACCTCGCGCAGCGCGCGAAGGAGCTCGACCTCGTGCTCGGCAGGGTCAGGACCACCGTCGCCCCGCTCGTCCACCCGTTCAGCCCGCTGCGGGCCCGCCGGGCGCGGGCGCGGCAGGTGCTCGCGCTGCTCGACGAGTGCGCGGACCGGGTCCACCGCCTCGCCGCCGTGGTGGCCGACCCCGACGCCGGCCACGACGAGCGGCTGCTCGCCGCCTGCCGCCGCGTCGAGGAAGCCGTCCACCGGCTCGTGTCGCCCGGTGCGCCGCACGTCCCGGCAGAGCTCACCGTGGCCGCGGCGGCGGCCGAGCGCCCGCACGCCGAGCGCCCGCACGCCGAGCGCCCGTACAGCGAGCACCCGCACGCGGAACACGCGTTGGCGCACCTGCACGCACTGGAGGGGGCGCTCGCCGAACTGGTCGCACCCCTGCGCGCGACTCCACGCGCCCTTTTGGCCGCCTGAGCTGCGACGTGGACACGCGGACCATGTCTGAGGCATGTGCATCGACCACGAACAGGATGGATCAGCCGCTCCACGGGTAGGACCCTGCGCATCGGAATTCCGCGGGCCGCAGCGGGATGCGGTCCGGGAGCCGAACATCTTGGGGAGTGCGCGGCGTGCTGAACTTTCTGCGACGGACCGACGTGAGGGCGCATCAGGAACGGACGGTGGGGGCGGAGGCGCCGGTCGGGCGCCCGGCGGCCCGCCCGGTGGGACCGGAGCAGCGGGAGGCGCAGGCCGAGGTCTGGCCGCTGGCCAGGGAGTTCCTGCGGCAGCTGCACCGTGAGGAGGCCGACCCCGGCGCCCTCGCAGCGCGTCTGACACGGGTGCGGGCCGAGATCGACGCGACCGGCACCTACCGGCACACCAGACAGGAACTGGTCTTCGGCGCGCGGGTCGCCTGGCGCAACAACAACCGCTGCATAGGGCGGCTGTACTGGAACTCCCTGCACATCCGTGACCGGCGCCGGATCTCCGACGCCGCCGGCATCGCCGAGGAATCGGCGGCACATCTGCGTGCGGCGGCCAACGGCGGACGGATCCGCCCGGTCATCACCGTCTTCGCCCCCGACACACCCGGCGTGCCGGGACCGCGGATCCACAACGAGCAGCTGATCAGGTACGCCGGCTACCGGGACGCGGACGGCGTCGTGACGGGGGATCCGCGCAACGCCGGCATCACCGAGACGGCCGAGCGGCTGGGCTGGCCGCGCGGACCGGGCACCGCGTTCGACGTCCTGCCGCTGATCGTCCAGGGCCGTGGCGAGGAGCCGTGCTGGTTCACCCTTCCGGCCGACGCGCTGTTCGAGGTGCCGATCGTCCACCCGGAGCTGGAGTGGCTCGCCGAGTGGGGACTGCGCTGGCACGCCGTTCCGGCGATCTCCGACATGAGCCTGGAGATCGGCGGGATCCGCTACCCGGCCGCGCCGTTCAACGGCTGGTACATGGGCACCGAGATCGGCGCCCGCAACCTCGCCGACACCGACCGCTACGACCTGCTGCCGCGGTTCGCCCGGCGGCTGGGCCTGGACACCAGCAGCGACCGGACGCTGTGGAAGGACCGCGCCCTGGTCGAACTCAACCGGGCCGTCCTGCACTCGTTCGACCGGGCCGGCGCCACCGTCACCGACCACCACACCGAGTCCCGCCGCTTCCTCACCCACGTCGACCGTGAGGAGCGCAAGGGGCGCAGCGTGCCGGCCGACTGGTCGTGGATCGTGCCGCCGATCTCCGGATCGGCCACCGAGGTGTTCCACCGCTACTACGAAACGGGCGACCGCACCCCGGCCTATGTGCACCGCTCCGCCGTACCCCGCACGGAACCCCGCACCGAGTCCAGCATCGAGCCCCCTACGGGCCAGGGCACGTGTCCCGGATCGGTCCACGTGTAGCCCCGGCCGTGCGGCCGGCCGCGCCGACCACTAATGTCACCGCAGCACACGTTGCAGGAGTGACAGGAGCAAGTGGTGGCCGCGCACGCATACATCGGATCATTCACCTCGGCAGGCGGACGCGGCCTCACCACGGCCACCGTCGACCCCGGGACCGGTGCGCTCACCGTGCTGGGGTCGGCGGCGGAGGTGGCCGACCCGTCCTTCCTGGCACTCTCCGCCGACCGCGAGGTGCTGTACGCGGTGAGCGAGACGTCCGAGGGCGGCGCTGCGGCCTTCTCGCTGGCGGACCCCGCCGCGCCGCGCCAGCTGGGCGGCACGGTGCCCGTACGCGGCAGCGCGCCCACCCACCTGTGCCTGCACGGGGGGCACCTGGTCACCGCCAACTACACGTCGGGCAGCGTCAGCGTGCTGGGCCTCGACGCGGCCGGCGGCGGGCTGGGCGCGGTGCGCAGCGTGCTGGAGCACGAAGGCGACGGCCCGGACAAGAAGCGCCAGAGGGGCCCGCACGCCCATATGGTCCTGCCGGACCCCTCGGGTCGCTGGCTGCTCAGCGTCGACCTCGGCACCGACTCGGTGCGGGTGTGCGAGCTCGACACGGCCACCGGCGAGCTGGAGATCGAGCGGGAGCTCGGGCTGCGCTCCGGGGTCGGACCGCGCCATATGACCTTCCACCCGCGCGGTGACCGGGCGTACGTCATGAACGAGCTGCGGTCCGTCGTCACCGTCTGCCGGTGGGACGCGGCGGCCGGATCGCTGCGGCCGGTGACCGAGGTGTCGGTACTGCCCGAGGGCGCGGCGGACCCGGAGAACCCCAACTACCCGTCGGAACTGGTCGTCTCACCCGACGGCCGGTTCGCCTGGGCGGCCAACCGCGGCCACAACAGCATCGCGGTGCTCTCCCTCGACGAGTCGGGGGACCGGATGGAGCTGCTGGACACCGTGCCCTGCGGTGGGGACTGGCCGCGGCACCTCACCGCCGACCCGTCCGGCCGCCGGCTGTACGCGTCCAACGAGCGGTCCGGCGACGTGACCTGGTTCGACATCGACCAGGAGACCGGCATCCCCAAGCAGGCCGGCTCGGTGGACGTGCCGGCCGCCTCCTGCGTGCTGCTGCGCTGAACCGCGTGCTGGTGCGCTGAACCCGGTAGGGGGACGGCGGACACAGCGGTGCGGGCGGCGCTGAACGCGCCGCCCGCACCGCTGTGGTGGAACGTCAGTGCACCGGGGCGCCCTGCGGGGCGATGCCGAGCGCGGTCGTGTACTGGGCGACCACGAGCTTGCCCACCGCCGGGTAGGGGCCGAGCGCGTCGGCGCCGGAGCAGCCCGCCTCCTCGGCCGCGGAGTGCAGCAGCTGGGCGGCGACCTCGGGACCGATCAGGCACGGTGCGAGGGCGAGGTTGGTGGAGCCGGAGGACCGCAGCTGCTCGGCGGCGCGGGCGATCGACCCGTCCACGTCCAGCGCGGCGGCCAGCACCGGGACCGCGAGCCGGGCCGCGAGCAGCAGACCGGTGACACCGGCCGCCTGTACGGCCTCCTCGCCGCCCACGGTGGCCAGGATGATGCCGTCGGCGGCCGTCGCGACGGTGAACAGCCGGGCGCGGTCGGCGCGGGCCAGCCCGGCCTCGGAGAGCCGCACGTGCAGCGCCTCGGCGAGCAGCGGGTGCGGGCCGAGTACGTCGGTCACCTCGGCGCCGCAGCGGCTGTCGGTCACCGCCTGGCGGATCCGGCGGACCACCGACGCGTCGGGCCCGGCCAGCAGCGGGACCACGACGGCGGCGGGGGAGCCGTCAGGGCGCTCGGAGGCGGCCTGCGTGAGCACGGCCTCCAGCGCCGGGAACTCGGCGTCGTCCCCTTCGAGGTAGCCGATGCGCGGGTCGAGGCCCGACAGTTCGGAACGGGCGATGCTCATGACCTCTTCCGCCAGACTGCGTACGGCGGGGGTCGGGGTGCCGGGAACAGCGAGAACCAGCACCGGCGCGCCCTCGGGCGCGGCCAGGGGCTCCGGTCGGCGGTGGCGTCCCGGCTGGCGGGGACGCGGCATTCGAACGGGGAGGCCGGGTGCGGGGCCAGTGGCAGTGCTCATGGCGTCGCATGCTAATGCCTCGTGGTGCGCGGGTGTTCGGGTGGGTACGTCCTAGGGGGGACCTGTCCCGTTCCGTCCGAATTTCCTTCACGTTCGGTCACATTTGGCTGTGCGGATGCACGTGCATCGGGACGTGCAGCAATGCCGGGTCCTCCGGCAGCGACAGCGTGCCGGAGGCGAGCGCGCCCGCGATGCGCAGCGCGCCGAGCAGCGGGTCTCCGTCGGCGGGCACGAACTCCGCCTCGGGGAACACCTCGGGCGCGAGCTCGCGCAGCGGGCCGAGCAGGGGCTCGCCCATCTTGAACAAACCGCCGGTCAGCGCCGTTCGGCACGAACCGGTGCCGGTGGCCGGACGTACGGCGGCGGCCGTCTCCAGGATGTGCCGTGCGGCCTGCCGCAGGATGTCCGCGGCCACCGGATCGGCGGCCGCGCAGCGGGCCACCGCCGGGGCGAACGAGGCGAGTACGGCGGGACGGTCGGGCCGTGGGTACAGCTGCCCCGGCAGCTCGGCGACCGGCCCGAAGAGCGCTTCGGCGCGCTCCAGGAGCGCGGCGGAGCCGCCCGGCCGCCCGTCGTGGGCGCGCAGGGCGGAATCCAGCCCGGCGCGGCCGATCCAGGCGCCGCCGCCGGCGTCGCCGAGGAGATGGCCCCAGCCGTCGGCGCGGCGCCAGCCGGAGCCGTCGAGCCCGGTGCCGAGGGCGATCATGCCGGTGCCCCCCGCGACCACGACGCCGGGGCGCATGCCGAGGGCGCCCGCGTACGCGGTCACCGCGTCCGCGGCGAGCGCGAGCGCGCGCACGCCGAAGGCCTCGCGCAGCGCCCCGGGCAGCACGGCGCGCAGATCGTCGCCGAGCGTGGCCATGCCCGCGGCGCCGACCGCGGCAGCGGTGAGCTGCTCCGCGCCCGCCGCCCGCATCAGTTCACGCGCGGCGGGGAGCACTTCGTCGAGCAGGCTGTCGGCGTCGATACCCCGCTCGGCGACCACGGCGGGCCGCTTGGAGGAGACCGGCGCGGACCTGGCGGTGCCGTCGGCACGGGCAAGGGACACCCGCACCCCGGAGCCGCCGGAGTCCACACCGAGGACCCAGCCGCCGGAACCGGCCATCGGGTCAGCCGAGCCCGCGGGAGTCCTGCTTGAGCGCGGTGTCCACCGTGAGTGCGGAGGCGACCACCATGCTCAGCAGCGGCTCGGAGAGCTGCCGGTGGATCTGCAGCACGTAGTTGTCCGCCGTGGTGAACATGGTCTTGGCCAGGCCCTCCCACGTCTTGGTGATGCGGGCGACCTCGGTGTCGGTGTGGTCGACGATCGCGAAGTTCCAGGCGCGCCAGTTCTCGGCCTTGATGGCGCCGACCTTCTGGCCGTTGACCTCGAACGAGAAGTTGATCTTGCCGATGGCGTTCTGCTGGACGATCTCGCCGAGCGTCTGGCCGTCCGGGCGCTGCACGATCACCTTGGACTTGATGAACTTCGCCGGGCGGGTGAGCAGCAGCTGCGGCTGCCCGTGGGCATCCCGCACCTCCAGCTTGACCGAGAGGAACTGGTCGACGCTGGAGACGAAGCGCAGCACCTTGCGGGCCGTGCTCTGGCCGACCTGGCTCACCGAACCGAGCGAGCGGCCCTGCTGGTCGAACACGCTGTACTCGTTGTTCAGCTCGATCAGCTTGGCCTTCTGGTTCACCACCAGGATCGGCTCGTTGAACAGCGTGCCGCCACCACCGCCGGCCGGCGCGACGCCGGCCTGGTGCTGCACCTGGCGCTGTACCTTCGACGGGTCGTGGCCGCCGTCGACGTTCAGTTCCCAGGCGTTGTTCGTCTGCTGCTGGGGCACCTGGCCCGGCTGGCCGGTGTTCGTGTGCTCGGTCCACTGGGATCCGTCCCAGTAGCGGAGCAGGTTCGGGGTGCCTTGCGGGTCCGCGTACCAGCCCGCAGGAGTATTCGAATGCGTCGTCACCCGGGCAGCGTACAGTCCGGCTCCGTCACGGCAGGCGCCAGTCCACGGGATCGGCGCCGAGTCCTGTCAGCAGGGCGTTGGCCCGGCTGAACGGCCGGGAGCCGAAGAAGCCGCGGTCCGCGGACATGGGTGACGGGTGGGCCGCTTCGAGCGCGGGCAGTTCGCCGAGCAGCGGACGCAGATTGCGGGCGTCACGCCCCCACAGGACCGACACCAGCGGGGTGCCGCGCGCCACCAGCGCCCGGATGGCCTGCTCGGTGACTTCTTCCCAGCCCTTGCCCCGGTGGGCCGCGGGCTTGCGGGGCGCCGTGGTGAGCGCCCTGTTGAGCAGCAGCACGCCCTGCCGCGTCCACGGCGTCAGGTCCCCGTTGGACGGCCGGGGAACACCGAGGTCGGTGCAGAGCTCCCGGTAGATGTTCTCCAGGCTGCCGGGCAGCGGGCGCACCTCCGGAGCGACGGAGAAGCTCAGCCCCACCGCATGGCCGGGCGTGGGGTACGGGTCCTGACCCACGATCAGCACCCGCACCTCGTCGAACGGCTGCTGGAACGCGCGCAGCACATTCGGCCCGGACGGAAGGTAGGTGCGTCCCTGGGCGATCTCGGCGCGCAGGAAGTCTCCCATCGCGCCGATCTGCCCGGCGACCGGCTCCAGGGCCTTCGCCCAGCCGGCCTCGACGATTTCGTTCAACGGTCGCGCTGTCACGATCCGTCACTCTAGTGGCTCAGCCGATGACGGCCGCACGCACGCACAGCACGTCGGGGAGATGGGAGACGGCCGGCTGCCAGCTGTCGCCCTCGTCCGCGCTCGCGTACACCTCCCCGTTGCGGTTGCCGAAGTACACCCCGGCCGGCTCCGCGTCGTCCAGGCACAGCGCGTCCCGCAGGACGGCGCCGTAGTGCGGCTCCTGCGGCAGCCCCTGGGAGAGCGGGGCCCAGGTCCCGCCGCCGTCCTCGGTCCTGAAGACCCGGCAGCGCAGGTCCGGCGGCAGCCGGTGGGAGTCCGCGGTGATCGGGAAGACATAGGCGACGCCGCCGCGGCGCGGATGGGTGGCGATGGTGAACCCGAAGTCGGCGGGCAGGCCGGCGCCGATCTCCGACCACTTCGCCCCCGCGTCGTCACTGCGGTAGACCCCGCCGTGGTTCTGCAGATACAGCCGGTCCGGGTCCTCGGCGTCCTGCGCGATCTTGTGCACGCACTGGCCGAACTCCGGGAACCGCTCGGGCTGGAAGGTGCACTGCACCCCGGTGTTGGACGGTGTCCAGCTCGCCCCGCCGTCCAGCGAGCGGTAGACCCCGCCGGTGGACACCGCCACGGTCACCACGTCCGCGCTACGGGGGTCGGTCACCACCGTGTGCACGGCCTGGCCGCCGAACCCGGCGTTCCACTCGGCCCGTTGCGGGTGCTCCCACAGGCTGCGGACGAACGCGAAGCTCTCGCCGCCGTCCTCGGAGCGGAACAGCGCGCCCGGCTGGGTGCCCGCGTAGACCACGTCCGGGGCGGCGGGCCCGGCCGGATGCAGCTGCCACACGCGCTCCAGCGAGGTGCCGGTGTCCTCGGGGAACTTCACGGCGGGCCGGGCGGGCTCGTGCCAGTTCGCCCCCAGGTCGTCGGAGCGGAACACCGACGGCCCCCAGTGCGAGCTGTCCGCCCCCACCAGCAGCCGGGGCGTATCGCGGCGCGTGTCGATCCCGATGGAGTACACCGCCTGCATCGGGAAGTGCGGGCCGCCGAAGTCCCACTCCCCGCCGCTGTTCCTGCGGCCGAGGAACAGACCCTTCTGGGTGCCCACCGCGAGCAATACGTCGTTCATGGCACGTCGCCTCCAGGATGGAATGTGTCCGACATCACAGAGTCTCCACCCCGCCACTGACAATGGCCCCCCGTGCGGAGTTCCCGCAGGTCGGTGCCGCGTCCTCCGCCCCCGTTCGGCTGCCTCGGTGAACTACTGGAACGGTCGGGACCCACGGGACCCGGGACCGCGGCGCAGGCCGGGCCAGCCGGACCGGCGGGACCGGCGGGACCGGCCGAAGCGCCGGATCCGGCGCGGGCCGGGTCTCAGATGGCCCATCCGTACTGGTCGGGAACGCGGGAGTCCGTGCCCAGTTCGCGCGCCGCGCGCAGCGCCCAGTGCGGGTCGCGCAGCAGCTCGCGGCCGAGCAGGACGGCGTCGGCCCGGCCGGAGGCGATGATCTCCTCGGCCTGCCGGGCATCGGTGATCATGCCGACCGCCGCCACCGGCAGATCGGTCTCCGTCCTGACCCGCTCGGCGAAGGACACCTGGTAGCCGGGCCCGGTCGGGATCCGGACCTTGGGAACGTTGCCGCCGGTCGAGACGTCGAGCAGGTCGACGCCGTGGGCACGCAGTTCCTTCGCCAGCCGGACGGTCTCGTCCGCGGTCCAGCCCTCGCCCGTGCCGTTCTCCGTCAGCCAGTCGGTCGCGGACACCCGGAAGAACACCGGCAGGTCCGCGGGCCACACCGCGCGCACCGCGTCGACGACCTCCAGCGCGAGGCGGATCCGGTTCTCGAAGCTGCCGCCGTACTCGTCGGTGCGGTGGTTGCTGTGCGGGGAGAGGAACTCGTGGATCAGGTAGCCGTGGGCGCCGTGCACCTCGACGACCTGGAAGCCGGCCGCGAGCGCGCGCCGGGCCGAGTCCGCGAAGCGCTCGGTGATCTCCCGGATCTGTTCGGTGGTCAGCTCCCGCGGTACGGGGTGGCCGTCGGCGAAGGGCGCCGGGCTCGGCGCTGCGGGCTGCCAGCCGTGGTTCTCCGCGCCGACCGGGCCGCCGCCGCGCCAGGGCCGGTCCGTCGACGCCTTGCGTCCGGCGTGGGCGAGCTGGATGCCGGGAACGGTTCCGCGCTCCTTGAGGAAGCGGGTGATCCGGCCGAACGCCTCCTGCTGCCGGTCGTTCCACAGCCCGAGGTCGGCGGGGCTGATGCGGCCCTCCGGGCTGACCGCCGTCGCCTCGGTGAGGATCAGACCGGTGCCGCCGGTCGCCCGTGCGGCGAGGTGTGCGAAGTGCCAGTCGTGCGGTACGCCCTGCTCCGGACCGTCGACCGCCGCGCTGTACTGGCACATCGGTGCCATCCAGACGCGGTTGGGGATCGTCAGGGACCGCAGGGTGTAGGGCTCGAACAGTGCGCTCATGGCGCTCTCCTCGTCATAGGGCTCACCGGATCGCTTCACCGGACGCCTTCTACGATAGCCATCGTAATACGGTGGATGTCAAACTACGAGGAATCTCGTACTATGGATCCATGACACCGCAGACCGCCCCCGCCGCCCGTGCGCTGGAGCACCCGGAGCGCGCGGCCATCCGCCTCGAAGGCGTGCTCCATGCGCTGTCCGACCCCATGCGGCTGCACGTGGTGCGCACCCTGGCCGCCGCCGAGACCGAGCTGGCCTGCTCCGATGTCGAACTGCCGGTCAGCAAGTCCACCACCACGCACCATTTCCGGGTGCTGCGCGAGGCCGGGGTCATCGAGCAGACCTACCGGGGCACGTCGAAGATGAGCGGTCTGCGCCGCGAGGATCTGGACGCACTGTTCCCCGGCCTCCTGGCCACCGTGCTGGTGGCGGCCGACGGGCAGTGCGAACGGATCCACCCGGGAACGACCGCCGCCCGTTGAGGCCGATGCCCGTCGGGGACGCCTCCCGTCGAGGACGCGGCCCGCTGAGGTCGCCGTCCCGTCGGGGGCCGCTCCCGGTTCGGGTCAGGCGGCCAGGCGTGCGGCGGCCAGCAGCCGCGCCCAGTCCTGGATCTTGACGGTGCCCCGGTCGAGCGACCGGCCGAGCGCCATCTCCGCGGCCTCGATGGACAGCCAGCCCGGCCACGCCACCGGATCGCCGCCGGCCGACCGCAGCGCCTCCAGCGGATCGCGGGGGAGCGGCCTGGCCAGCAGCCGCGGTACGTCCTCGAGCAGTGCCGCCACCGTCTGCTTGGCACAGGGCCGGTTGGTGCCGATCACCCCGGTCGGCCCGCGCTTGATCCAGCCGGCGACGTACTCGCCGGGCGAGGGCACCCCGTCCCGCAGCACTCGGCCGCCGTCGTTGGGCACCACCGCGTGCCGCTCGTCGAACGGCAGACCGGGCAGCGGCACGCCCTGGTAGCCCACCGAGCGCAGCACGAGCTGCGCCTCGATCTCCTCCGGCAGCCCCGTCCCGCGCACTCCGCCCAGCCCGTCGGGCACCGTCCGCTCGAAGCGGACGCCCGACACCCGCCCGTCGCCGAGGAGTTCGGCCGGCCGCAGGAAGAACCGCAGATGGATCCGGCGCGGCCGGCCCTCCGGGACCCGCGTGGTCCACTCGCGCAGCACCTCGACGTTGCGACGGGCCACGGCGGGCAGCGCGGAGGGGTCGGCGTACCCGGGATCGAGCGCCAACTCGTCGGCGTGCACGATGACATCGGCGCCCGACAGCCCGCCCAGCTCGCGCAGCTCCTTGGTGGTGAACTTCGCCTGGGAGGGACCGCGCCGCCCCACCATGTGCACATCGGTGACCTGGCTGGCGTCCAGTGCGGTGAGCGCGGACTGCGGGATGTCGGTGTGCCGCAACTCGTCCGCGCCGCGCGCCAGTACCCGGGCCACGTCGACCGCGACGTTGCCGACCCCGATCACCACCGCCGACCGGGCCAGCAGCGCGAACTGCTCCGGCGGTTCGTCCGGGTGGGCGCTGTACCAGGAGACGAAGCGGGTGGCGGAGTAACTGCCGGGCAGATCCTCGCCCGGTACGCCCAGCCGCCGGTCGGCGGCGGCGCCGAAGCAGTAGACCACCGCGTGGTAGAGCTCGCCGAGCCGATCGGGGCCGAGCGCCGGCCCCACCTCGACATTGCCGAGGAAGCGCACCCGCGGATCCTCCAGCACCTGCCGCAGATTGCCCTGCAGGGACTTGATCTTCTCGTGGTCCGGCGCCACTCCGTAGCGCACCAGGCCGTACGGGCACGGCAGCCGGTCGAGGACGTCCACCGCCACGTCCGGCACGGTGGTCTGACGGGTCAGCGCCTCGGCCACGTACACGCCGCTGGGACCTGAACCGACTACTGCGACACGAAGCACGATCTGGCTCCTTCCGCCCGTACGCCCAGCATGCGCCATTCCCGTGCGTTGCGGGAGTGGCGCGCGCGCCTGCGGCTTCAGGGACGGGCCGCCGCCGGCGCTCAGGGCAGCGGCGAGCGCACCGGGGGGCGGGTGTCCGCCGCGGCCGGTCCGTCGTCGGGGGCCGGCGGAACGCCCAGCTGCCAGTCCAGCCCGTACCGCGTGAACAGCTCCGCCCGCAGCCGCGGCAGCGGCATCGGGACGCCGGGCACCAGGAGCGCGACCACCGCGCCCATCAGCAGCGCGCGCATCATCGGGTACTCCGTACCGGGATCCTCCGCGCCCCACCGCACGACCGTGTCCCGCAGCAGCGCGGCGAGCCGCTGCTGCTCGGCGCACTGGATGAAACCCTCGGCCTGCAGGATCGACGCCATATGCGTGCGCATCAATTTCGTGTGCGTCTGGGTCAGGCCCAGAATCGCGTCGATGGCCCGTGCCATCCGCTCCTGGCCGTCCTCGGTGCGCGGCTCCCGTTCCAGCGCCGCCGCCAGCTCCAGATGCATCAGACGGTGCACCGCGGACTGCACCAGCTGGCGTTTTCCCGGAAAGTAGTACGAGACGAGGCCTCGCGCGGTACCCGCCCGGTCGGCGATGTCGGCGAGGGTGGTGGCCTCGTAGCCGTGCTCCTCGATCAGCTCCACCGTCGCCTGGAGGAGCCGTTCCCGGGAACGCCGCCGCATCTCTTCATTGACCGATGCGCTTCGGGGAGACATGCTTTACTCCTGCGTTGACTGGCTCTCAGCCAATATACTCAACGCACCCTCGCGGGCCTACGCGGCCGCGCGGGGAACGGGGGCCTGGATCGGCGCCCGGCGGCGCGGGGGACCGCCGGGCGTCGACCCGGTCACAGCGTGCCGGGGCCGGAGAACCGGTGGCAGGTCAGGGCCGGTGCCGTGGCGGTCGGGGGAAGAAACCGCTGGTCCGGGCGGTGTACTCGGCGAATCCCGGGCGGCGCTCCATATGCCGCTCCAGCATCGGCTTGCCGCTCCCGCGGAGCAGCAGAAAGCTCATGACCAGTGGCGACACCAGGGTGATGACCGCGAGCGGGGTCGAGCAGGCGAGCAGGAACAGCCCCCACCAGACGCAGAAGTCGCCGAAGTAGTTGGGGTGCCGGGTCCAGCTCCACAGCCCGCGGTCCATGATCCTGCCGCGGTGGGACGGATCCCGCTTGAAGCGGGCGAGCTGGAAGTCGCCGACGGACTCGAAGAAGAACCCCACCAGCCACAGCGCCACCCCGGCCGACGCGAACCCGTTCAGCGCACCGGGCATGTACATGGCGAACTGGACGGGGAGCGACACCAGCCACACCAGTGCCGCCTGCAGCAGATAGACCATGCGCAGCGCGTAGAGGTTCCGGCTGCCGGGGGCGCGCGAGAGCATCCGGTCGTAGCGCGGATCCTCGCCGTGGCCCCAGCCGCGCAGGCCGATGTGCACGGACAGCCGCAGTCCCCAGGCCGCCGTCGCGATCAGGACCAGCAGCCGCCGGGCCTCGTCGCCGTGGCCCGCGGACAGTGCGTACGAGACGGCCGCCACCCCGGCGAAGGCCGTTCCCCAGGCCACGTCCACGACCCGGTGCAGGCCCTTGGCCGCGCCGGCGGCGAAGGCCGCGAGGAGCACCGCCAGAGCCGCGCCGGCCGAGGCCGCGAGACAGGTGGCGAAGTCGGCCCACGGAAAATCGTTCACCGGGCGTCCGCCGCTCCGCGCACCAGCAACAGCTGGCGCACATCCAGATAGCCGGACCGGAAGCCGGCCTCGGAGTAGGCGAGGTAGAAGGTCCACATCCGGTGGAAGGTCTCGTCGAACCCCAGCTCCGCCACCTCCGCGGCCCGCTCGGTGAAGCGCTCGCGCCACAGCTCCAGCGTCCGGGCGTAGTGCGCTCCGAACCCGGTGTCCTCCGCGATCCGCAGCCCCGTGTGGCGGGCCAGGACCTGCTCGACGGCGGTGACCGAGGGCAGCAGGCCGCCGGGGAAGATGTACTTCTGGATCCAGGTGAAGGTGCGCCGGGAGGCCAGCAGCCGGTCGTGCGGCATGGTGATGGCCTGCAGGGCGATCCGTCCGCCGGGCGCCAGGAGCCGCTCCAGCGCCCGGAAGTACACCGGCCAGAACTCCTCGCCGACCGCCTCGACCATCTCCACACTGACCACGGCGTCGTACTCGCCGCGGACCTGCCGGTAGTCCCGCAGCAGCACCGTCACCCGGTCCTCGTACCCCGCCTCGCGGATCCGCAGCCGGGCCAGCTCGCGCTGCTCCCGCGACAGGGTCACCGTCACCACCTCCGCGCCGCGTTCCGCGGCCCGCAGTGCCAGCTCGCCCCAGCCGGTGCCGATCTCCAGCAGCCGGGTGCCGGGCCCCACGGCTGCGAGGTCCAGCAGCCGGTCGATCTTCCGGTGCTGGGCCACGGTCAGCGGCTCGGCCCCGGCGGGGGAGTGGACGTCGGCGGGCTCGCCGTCCGGCGGGAACAGCGCCGCCGAATACGTCATCGACTCGTCCAGGAAGAGCGCGAACAGGTCGTTCGACAGGTCGTAGTGGCGGCTGATGTTGCCGCGCGCCCCCACGACCGTGTTGCGCTGGGCCGACGGCTGCCGCAGCGCCCACGCGCCGCGCAGCCGCTGCAGCGGGGCGGGGATGAGTGAGGCGACGTGCGAGGCGAGCACGGTCAGCACCCCCACCAGGTCGTCGGAGTCCCATTCGCCCGCCATGTACGACTCGCCGAAGCCGACGAGTCCCGACGCGGCGATCCGGGCGAAGAAGGCGTCGGGCCGGTGCACCCGCAGCAGCGGGGCGTCCGCGTCCGGCGATCCGGCCGGTGCGCGGCCCGGCAGCGCGAGGCGCAGCGGGAGGCGGGTCACGGCCCGCCGCACCAGGCGCTCGGCGACGGCCGCACGGACCGGCGTGCTGGGCACCCGGACGACGTCGGGCCAGAGTTCCGGGTTCACCTGCATGCCGCGGGCCGCAGGCTGACGGGATTCCGGCGGGTCCGCCACCGACGGGCGGGAGAGGATCGGGCGGGAAACGGGGGCAGTCACTGAACACCCTCCTGGGGTCGGTGCGGGGGACGGGGCCGCACGGGCAGGCCGCGCAGGTACAACAGGACGCCGTGCACCCGGATGAGCACGGACACGGTGGCCGTCGACCACGGGTGCCGCACGGCCGCCCGCAGCAGGCCCGCGGTGGTCGCGGGGCGCCGTTCGCCCCGCAGCGTCGCGGTGAACGGCCGGGTGCCGGCACGTTCCAGATGGACCGTCAGATCCAGCCGCGCGCCGGGCTCCGGCAGCCGCATGCGGTACTCGCCGTCCACCGGGAAGAACGGCGAGACATAGAAGTCCTTCGCGGTACCGGTCCGGCCGGCGGCGTCCGGGCGCAGCAGGTAGCAGTGCCGTTCGCCGTACGTGTTGTGCACCTCGGCGACGACACAGGCCGTCGAACCGTCGGAACGGTGGCACCAGTAGACGGTCAGCGGGTTGAAGACATGGCCGAACACCCGGGCCGCGGTGAGCATCAGCACCCGCCCGCCGGGCGGCTCCACCCCTTCCGCCGCGAGGAAGCGGTCGAGTCCCGCGCGGATGTCCGGTGCCCCGCCGCCGAAGTGGTCACGGGTCTCGAAACGGGCCAGCGGGCGCAGCGGGCGCGGCAGCCGGGGCAGCGCGTCCAGGTCCACCAGCCAGAGATACGTACGGTGCCGGAAGGAGTACCGCAGCGGGGCGGTGCGCACATGCGACACCACGCACTCGTACAGCGCCGCGGTCACCACCGGACCCCCAGCGCTTCGGCCGCCGCGACTCCCGAGCGGCAGCCGTCCTCGTGGAATCCCCAGCCGTGGTAGGCCCCGGCGAACGTGGTGACCGGGCCGTTGAGCTCCGGAAGCCGCCGCTGGGCGGCGACCGAGCGGGTGGTGAAGACCGGGTGCGCGTAGTCCATGCGGTCCAGGACCCGGGCCGGGTCGACCAGCCGCTCGCCGCCGAGGGTCACGACGTACTCCTGCGGGGTGTCCAGCCGCTGCAGCCGCGTCATGTCGTAGCTCACCAGGACCCGGTCGGGGGTGGCGCCGCACGAGGGCAGCAGATAGTTCCAGCAGCCGCGCGCGCCGCTCGCCCGGGGCAGCACGGAGGCGTCGGTGTGCAGCAGCGCGGGATTGCGGGAGTAGGAGAACGCGCCCAGCACCTCGGTCTCCGCGGGCGTCGGGTCGGCGAGCAGCCGCAGCGCCTGATCGGGGTGGACGGCGACGACCACGGCGTCCGCGGTGTGCTCCTCGCCGTCGCCGGTCCACAGCCTTACGCCGCCGGGATGCCGGGTGAGCGCGTGCACCGGGGCCGACGTGTGCACCGTGGTGAGCTGCTTGGCGATCCGCCGGACGTATTCGTGCGAGCCGCCGGTGACGGTCCGCCAGGCCGGCGCGCCGGTCACCGAGAGCATCCCGTGGTTGTCCAGGAAGCGGAACAGATAGCGGGCGGGGTAGCCGGCGGCCTGCTCCGCGCCGCAGGACCACACCGCGGAGACCAGCGGCGTCATGAAGTGCGAGACGAAGTACGGCGGGAAGCGCCGTTCGGCGAGGAACTCGCCGAGGGTCGGCTCCGGGCCGTCCGGCGGCAGCGCCAGCAGTGCGCGGGCCGCCCGGTGGAAGCGCGGCACGTGCGCGAGCAGCCGCAGATAGCGGATGTTCGCCGCGTTGCCGGGGCGCGCGAACAACCCCGCCGCGCCGCGCGCTCCGGCGTACTCCAGACCGCAGCCGTCGCAGCGCACCGACATGCTCATGTCGGTCGGCTGGGTGGCCACGCCCAGTTCGGCGAAGAGCCGCGTCAACAGCGGGTACGTACGCCGGTTGTGCACGATGAAGCCGGTGTCGACGGCGAACGCCCGGCCGCCGTCAGCGGCCACGACTTCGTGGGTGTCGGCGTGGCCGCCGAGCCGGGCGTCCGCCTCGAACAGCAGGACGTCGTACGTCCCGCGCAGGACGTACGCGGCCGTGAGTCCGGCGATCCCGCTCCCGATGATCGCGACCCGACGTCGTTCCGTCATCACAGTCCGCCCTCCTCACGCCCGCATGTCCTGTCGGGTATTCGGAGCGGCGGCCGGTACGGATTGGTGGATCTACAGCAGATCGAGAATCTTTCGCAGACCGTCCGGCCGCTCGGCGGCCGGCAGATGGTCGACGAGGTGCACCGGGCAGCCCAGCGCCGCGGCGCCCGTGTCGGCCCGCCGGTCGTCGCCCACCATCGCGACCTGCGCGGGAGGCAGTCCCAGCGCCTCGCAGGCGATGGTGAACAGCCGGGGGTCCGGCTTCTGGATGCCGTGTTCGTAACTCAGCACATACGCGTCGACGAACGCGTCGAGTCCGTGGGCGCGGAAGACCGGCCGCAGGTCCCAGCCGATGTTGCTCACCACTGCCACGGCGGTACCGCGCTCGCGCAGTTCCTTCAGTACTCCGGCGCTGTCGGGGTAGGGCGTCCAGGCCTCCGGCGTCATATGGCGGTCGTACAGGGCGTCGTAGACGTCCCACGGCAGCTCCGCCTGCCGGGCCATGCCGGTGAACGCGGCCCGGTGCTGTTCCGCGCTGCGGTCCCGCTCCTGCCAGACCTCCCGCAGCGCTTCCGGCACCGCGCCCGGGTGGGCCCCGCCCGGCAACGCTCCGGCCCGCTCCAGCCGCTCCGCGTACCGCGCCGCCTGCCCGGCGGGAACGTCGTGCCCGGCCGCGCCGAGGACCGCGTCCAGCCAGCGCCCGGCCGGTTCGATCCTCATCAGGGTCCCGGAGAAGTCGAACATGCATCCCTTGATCACCATGGCGCCATTCTCCGGAACGCGCCGGGGAGGGAGCCGCCAGGGGCCCGGAAGGAGCGGTTCCGGCGGGCTATCCGAGAGCGCTGAGTCCCGGAACGAAGGCGATCAGCAGGGGAACGGCCGGGACGAGGAGCGCGGTCGCGGTCAGTCCGGCCCGGCGTACCGGGGCCAGCCGCGGCGCCGGGTCCAGCAGCCGGTGCACCCGGCGCGGCAGTTCGGCGAGCGGGGTCGGGCAGGGGCCGAACACCCCGCGGTCCTCGTTGAGCTCGACCAGGGCCAGGGCCGTGGTGAGCCGGCCGAAGCGGCGGGAGGCGGTGTCGTCGGCGGCCAGCTCGATCAGCCGGTGCACCTGGTCGCGGAACCCGGCGAAGACCGGAACCTGGGGGAAGCCGGAGGCCAGCGCGCCCGCGCAGTGCAGCAGCACATCGTGCCGGGCGCGGACGTGGCCCTGTTCATGCGCGAGTACGGCGTCGAGCTGGCGGCCCTTGAGGCGGCGCAGCGCCGCCGTGGTGACGACCAGCTGCGGCTGCGCGCCCGACAGCCACCAGGCGTCGGGCCGGTCACCCTCCAGCACCACCAGCCGGTCGCCGGCCGGCGGCTCCTCGCCGGGCAGCCGGGGGGAGCGGACGAGCAGTTCGGCACGCCGCTGACGGCGCCGGGCCCGCGCCCCGCGCACCTCGCGGGTGAGCATCGCGGCGGTCCACACACCACCGCAGGCCAGCAGGACCGCCAGCGAACCGGCCCAGCGCCCGTAGCCGGGCAGACCGTACGCGTCCACGACACCGTGCGGGGCGAAACCGAACAGGTGCCAGCGCACCGCGGCCGAGGCGGCGGCGGCGCTGAGCGCCATCGCCAGGACGCAGCACAGCAGGACGGCGGCGACGACGCACTGCCAGACCCACAGGGCCAGCACGGGTTCGCGCTCCGGCCAGGCGGCACGGGACAACAGGCGCGGCGTCATCGCCGCCGCCAGTGCGCCGACCACCAGCAGCACGAACGGGACCGTCATGCCGCTCACCCTAGGAGGCCCCGGGAGCCCCGGGTACGGTCCGCCGTCCGAAGTGATGCACGCCTCACCGCCAGGACGCCCCACCGCCATGACGCCTCACCACCATGGCGCCTCACCCGGTGGCCGGCCGGCGCGGGACCCGGCCGGACGTACGAGCCTTCGTCGCTATGGGTGACGTCGGACGGCCGCCGGTCGCGTCGCCCGACGCACCGGAACCGCGCGACTACGGTGCGTCATGCGGGCCGATCATCGGAACGGCGCGCCTGCGATCCCGCCCGCGACTCTGTCTGCGACGACCTCATCGAACTGGAGGCGTGGTGTGCCGTATCGGTGCTCTGCTCGCCGTCCTTGCCCTCTCCCTCGTCACACTCCTCGGGGGTGCGTCCGCCGCTCAGGCCGACGCGGCGCCCGGGGGCCCGTGGCGTTCAGCCTGCCCGCCTCGCTCGACCTGCATGACGGCACCGTCCAGAAGTTCAACGGCACCTACTACGCGTACGGAACCGCGTACGCGTGCGGGTTCCACTGGCAGGAGACGAACACCCCGTGGTGCGGCTTCAAGGTGTCCACCGCGCCGTCGCTCCTGGGACCCTGGTCCACGCCCACCCTGCTGTTCGGCCCGAACGACATCGATCCGTACACCGGAAAGTCCTGGCAGGTGGAGTGCGGCGGCAACGGCGCGGGCTGTTTCAACGCGCGGATGATCCAGCGCAGCGGCTGGGGCAGCGACGACGGGGTGTGGATCCTGTGGTTCAACTCCCCGGCGGACTACGGCCGCGACAAGACCCATGCCTACAACGCGATGGGCTGCAACGGGCCCGCCGGTCCGTGCGGCCCCTCCGCCGGTCCGCCGCACGGCTCCTACACCAAGCCCAGCCTGAAGTACTGCACCGGTAACGGGGACATGGGCTTCATCGACTCCGCCACACCGGGTGCCGCGCCCGCGCTGGTGTGCACGATGCCCGGCGCGCTGTCGCTGTCCATCGAGGAGCTCAACGGCTATGGCGTCGGGGGATCCGGGGTGGGCGGACTGAGCGTCGCCGGGGTGAAGAACATCGAGAGTCCCGGCGGCTGGTACGACCGGTCCAGCGGGCAGTACTTCCTCACCTACTCGGATCCCGGCTGCGGCTACTGCACGGGCACCGGCACCGGCTACGCCACGACCACGAACCTGTACGGGACCTGGGTCGCGCCCCCCAACCTCGGGTTCGGCCAGCCCGCGAACGGCCGCCGGCTCATCTCCGCCAACAGCTGTGGCGGGCAGTCCCGCACGGTGTCGGTCGTCGACGGGCAGGCCTGGCAGGGCATCGACCTGTGGACCGGCGACCGGAACGAAGCCGGCGCGCGGATGATGTTCGTGCCGCTCAACTCCGGCCCGCCTTCGGGCACCCCCGGTGACGGCCAGGTCTGGCGGCCGCCGCTCGCGCTCGCCTGCTGACGCCGTCCGGGGCGGAGCACCCCCGGGTCACAGCGTCAGGAGCATCGCGAACATCCCCAGCGCCATGGAGACCCGGCACGCCGCCAGCTCCGGCGCGATCGGCACCCCGGCCGGTGGACCGCCGGCCGGGGCGACGGCCGCCACCGTCACCAGCCGGGCCCCGGCGGCCAGAACGTATCCGGCGAAGTACACCAGCAGCGCTCCCGTCAGCAGCGGTGCGCCCGCCGGGGCGTGCCCGGCGTGGGTGCCGGCCGGGGCGGCCGTGCCCATCGCGGCCGCCATGTAGACCATCGCGGCGGCGCCCAGGGCGTGGTGCAGATGGTGGCCGGGCCGCCGGGCGAGCAGCAGGGCCCGGACCGCCGCCGCCGCGAAGACCAGCGCGAGCAGCAGCGACCCCCAGGGCCTGGGGTCGAGCACGGACATGGGCACGGCCATCACCGCCATGCCGGCCCCCATCAGGGCCTCGTCCCGGGCGGCGTGCCGCAGCAGGCACGACAGCCCCGTCGCGGCGCTGAGTACGACCAGCAGCCACCCCACCAGCGGTGGTCCGTGCATGACCGGCCTCCCGTTCGCCGCGTTCCCGCCCACCGGCCGCCCCGCGTCCCCGGGCGACGGCGGTCCGCTGGAGAGCTGCCCAGGCACGAGGGCGCACACCCACGCGCACGGACGTACTCGGGGGGCGCGATGAAGGACGTGCGGAGCGAGAGCTCAGGCCCTGGCGCGCTGGGTGACCGCCACACAGACCAGGACGGCGAGCGCCGCGAGCGGGGTGGCGGCGTCCAGGTGCTCGCCGAGCAGGGCCGCCGACCACACCAGCGTCAGCAGCGGCTGCGCCAGCTGGAGCTGGCTGGCGCGGGCGACGCCGATGGCGGCCATGCCCCGGTACCAGACCATGAGGCCGAGGACCTGGGAGACGGCCGCGAGATACGCCAGCCCCAGCAGCGCCCGGCCGCCGAAGTGCACCGGCTCGAAGCTCAGCGCAACGAGCGAACCGGCCAGGGTGAACGGGAGCATCGCGATCAGCGCCCACGAGATGACCCGCAGTCCTGGCATCACCCTGGCCAGCCGGCCGCCCTCGGCGTAGCCCGCCGCACACACCGCCAGCGCGCCGAAGAGATAGGGGTCGCCGGTGGTCGGCGCCCCGCCGCTCTGCGCGAGGGTGAACACCGTGACGGCGCCGGCGCCCGCGACCGCGGCGGCCCAGAAGGTGCGCGACGGCCGGTTCCCCTCCCGGGCGGCGGCCACGATGGCGGTGGCCAGCGGCAGCGCGCCGATGACGACGGCGGCGTGCGAGGTGTCGGTGGTCGTCAGCGCCAGCGTGGTGAGCAACGGGAAGCCGACGACGACCCCGAGGCCGACGACCAGCAGTCCCGGCCAGTGCTCCCGGGCGGGAACGGGCGCCCGTCCGGCGATCAGGCAGACCCCCGCGATGACGGCGGCGAGCACACCGCGCACGGCGACGGTGGTCCACGGCCCGAAGCCGCCGAGCGCCCAGTGGGTCGCGGGGAAGGTGAACGAGAAGACCGCGACGCCGAGCGCGGCGAGGGCGGTGCCGTTCACCGCTATCGGACGCAGTGCAGTAGCGCTATCATGTGCTGTCATGAATGACGGTAGCAGTTCGGATTCCCTGGCGGGTTCGTTGCGGGGAGAGCTCAAGCGCTTCTCTCCCGGGGCGAAACTGCCGTCGAGCCGCTCCCTCGTCGACCGGTTCGGCGTCAGCCCCGTGACGGTGTCCCGGGCGCTGGCCGCGCTCGCCGCCGAGGGGCTGGTGGAGACCCGCCCCGGCTCGGGCACCTACCGGTCACAGACGGTGGCGCACCCCGCCGGCCCCGTCGACACCTCCTGGCAGCAGGTCGCCCTGACCGCCGGGGACCAGCACGGCGAGCCCGCCCCCCGCGTCGTGGACGCCTCCGGGGTGCTCGCCACGCTCGCCGCCCCGCCGCCCGGCGTGATCCCGCTCAACGGCGGCTATCTGCACCCCGATCTCCAGCCGCAGCAGGCCCTCGGCGCCGCACTCGCCCGCGCGGCCCGCCGGCCCGGGGCGTGGGACCGGCCGCCGGTGGAGGGGCTGACGGCGCTGCGCACCTGGTTCGCGCGCGAGGCCGGCGTCGGACCCGCCCAGGTGCTGATCACGGCGGGCGGCCAGGCCGCGCTCACCACCGCGCTGCGCGCGCTCGCCCCACCAGGCTCCGCGCTGCTCGTCGAGTCCCCGACGTACCCCGGAGTGCTCGCGGTGGCCCGCGCGGCCGGACTGCGGCCGGTCCCGGTGCCGACCGACGCCGACGGCGTACGCCCGGACCTGCTCGCCGACGCCTTCGACGCCACGGGTGCCCGGGTGTTCTTCTGCCAGCCGCTCTTCCAGAACCCGACGGGCACCGTCCTCGCCCCGGCGCGGCGGGCGCAGGTCACCGGGATCGCCCGCGCGGCCGGGGCCTTCGTCATCGAGGACGACTTCGCCCGGCGGCTGGGCCACGGCGGCCCGCTGCCCGCGCCCCTGGTCGCCGACGACCCGCACGGCACCGTCGTCCATGTCACGTCACTGACCAAGCCCACCTCGCCCAGCCTGCGGGTCGGCGCGCTCATCGCCCGCGGCCCGGTCGTGGAACGGCTGCGCGCCATCCAGGTCGTCGACAGCTTCTTCGTCCCCCGCCCCCTCCAGGAGGCGACCCTGGAACTCGTCGGCGCACCCGCCTGGCCACGCCATCTGCGGGCCGTCGCGACCGGGCTGCGCGAGCGCCGCGACGCGATGCTGGCCGCGCTGCGGCGCGATCTGCCGGAGCTGCTCCCCGGCCGGGTCCCGGCCGGCGGCTACCAGCTGTGGCTGCGGCTGCCCGACGGCACCGACGAGACGGAGCTGTGCACGGCGGCCCTGCGCGCCTCGGTCGCGGTCGCGGCCGGGCGCGCCTACTTCGCCGCCGAGGCCCCGGCGCCGTACCTCCGTGTCAGCTTCGCCGACACCAGCGGCACCGAGGAGATCGACGAGGGCATCCGGCGGCTCGCGGCCGCCTTCACGGAGGTCAGGGCCGGTATCTGATCGGGTGGTCGGCCGGCACCTCCACCACGACGATCTCCAGCCCGTCGGGATCCGCGATCCACATCTCGACCAGCCCCCAGGGCTCCTTCACCGGCGGCCGCAGAACGGTCACCCCGCGACCGGCCAGTTCGGCGTGCGCCGCCGCGACGTCCGGGACCTGCAGCCAGATGCGCAGCGCCGCACTCATCGGCGCCCCGGAGCGCCCGGAGACCTCCAGATAGCCGCCGCCGAGGAAGAACACCGTGCCGCGCTCGGGACCGCTGCCGAACTCCCGGTAGATCGCCAGCCCCAGCTCGTCACGGTAGAAGGCGCGGGATCGCTCCAGGTCGGTCGGCTGCAACAGGATCCGGCTGCTCACCACATTCACCATGCGGTGAAGCTACCCGGCCCCGGCGCCCCGGATGTGCTGCCGGGTAGCCTCGCCCCCATGGACATCAGCGAGCGCACCGCGCAGCCGACCTTCCGTACGGCCACGCCGGCCGATGTTCCCGCCGTCGTCACTCTCGTCGAGTCGGCGTACCGGGGGGACTCGAGCCGGGTCGGGTGGACGACCGAGGCGGACATCCTGGAGGGACAGCGGACGGACCCCGAGGGTGTCGTCGAGGTGATCGAGAAGGCGGACAGCCGGCTCGTCCTGGTGGAGCGCGCGGGCGAGCTGATCGCGTGCTGTCACATCGAACGCCGCGGGGACAACGCGTACTTCGGGATGTTCGCGGTCCGGCCCACGGCGCAGGCCGGCGGCCTCGGGAAGACCGTCCTCGCCGAGGCCGAGCGCTACGCCGCGACCGAGTGGGACGCGGCGCAGATGCACATGACGGTGATCACGGCGCGCGCCGACCTGATCGCCTGGTACGAGCGCCGCGGCTACACCCGCACCGGCGAGACGCACCCCTTCCCTTACGGGGACGAGCGCTTCGGTGTGCCGCAGCGTGCCGACCTGGAGTTCGAGCTGCTGGTGAAGGACCTCAAGGGCGCGGCCACCGGCTGACCGCTCACAGCCGCCCGGCCTCCGCGAAGCGCCGCAGGAAGCGCTGCGTGCGCTCCTGCTCCGGCGCCCCGAACACCTGCTCCGGCGTGCCGCGCTCCAGCACCACCCCGGCGTCGAGGAAGCAGACCTGGTCGGCGACCTCACGGGCGAAGCCCATCTCGTGCGTGGCGATCACCATCGTCATGCCCTGGTCCTTGAGATCACGGACGACGCCCAGCACCTCACCGACCAGCTCCGGGTCGAGCGCCGCGGTGATCTCGTCGAGGAGCAGCAGCCGCGGCTTCCCCGCCAGCGCCCGGACGATCGCGACGCGCTGCTGCTGGCCGCCGCTCAGCCGGTCCGGGTACTCGCCGGCCTTGTCACCGAGGCCGAGCCGGGCGAGCAGTTCACGGGCCCGCTCGGCCGCCTCGGCACGCGCGACCTTGTGCACCCGGCGCGGCGCGAGGGTGATGTTGTCGAGCACGGTCATGTGCGGGAACAGGTTGTACGCCTGGAAGACGACCCCGATCCGGCGGCGCACCGTGTCCGGGTCGACGCGCGGGTCGGTGATGTCCTCGCCGTCCAGGAAGATCGCCCCGTCGTCGATGTCCTCCAGCAGGTTGGCGCAGCGCAGCAGCGTCGACTTGCCGGAGCCGGAGGCGCCGATCAGCGCGGTGACGGTGTGCGGGGGCACGCTGAGATCGATGTCGCGGAGCACCACCGTGGAGCCGAACGTCTTGCGCACGGACTCCAGCCGCAGCACCGGTGCCGCGCTCATGCCGTCACTCATACGGTTCCTCCCTGCGACTGGCGGCGGTTCATCCGGGCGGTGATCCAGTCGGTGAAGCGCGTCATCGGAATGGTGAGCGCGACGAAGATCAGGCCGGCGACGACGTACGAGGTGTAGTTGAAGGTCTTGCCCGCGTAGATCTGCGCCGCGTACACCGCGTCGACCGCGCCGGCGATCGACACCAGACCGGTGTCCTTCTGCAGTGAGACCAGGTCGTTCAGCAGCGGGGGCACCACCCGCCGGACAGCCTGCGGCAGTACCACGTGGCGCATGGTCTGCGCGCTGCTCAGCCCCAGCGAGCGGGCGGCGGCGCGCTGGCTGGGATGGACGGTGTCGATGCCGGCCCGGAAGACCTCGGCGACGTACGCCGAGTAGGTGAGCACCAGTGCCGTCCCGCCCAGCACCACCGGGTCGGTGGTGACGCCCTGCAGCCGCAGCGCGGGGACGCCGAAGACCACGCCGAGCAGGCAGATGATCAGCGGCAGACCGCGGAAGAAGTCGACATAGGCGGTGGCGAGCGCCCGCAGCGGGAAGAACACCGGTCCGCGCAGGGTGCGGGTGATGGCGAGCAGCAGCCCGAGGACCAGGACGACCGCTCCGCACACCACCATCAGCTGGAGGTTGAGCCAGAGCCCGTCGAGGATCTTCGGCAGCGACGCGCGTGCGTCGTGCGCGTTGAAGAAGGTCTCCTTGGTGCGCTGCCAGCCGGGGGAGCTGACGACGAGCCCGATGAGCAGCCCGGCGGTGGCGAGGGAGCTGACGGCGCCGATCGTCACCGCGCGCCGGGTACGGGCGCGCCGGAAGCGCTCCCGTTCGATCCGCCGCTCGGACGGCCGGTAGGTGTCCGGCCGGACGTCCTCGATGGTCACTTCAGCACCGGCGCGTCGACGGCGTCGGCGAGCCAGCGCTTCTCCAACCCGGCCAGCGTGCCGTCCTTGCGCAGCGCGTCGACGGCCTTGCTGACGCACGCCGTGAGCTTGCTGCCCTTGTCCAGGACGAGGCCGAACTGCTCCTGCCGGGCGCCGCCGGTCTCGAACTGCCCGACGACCTTGGCCTCCGGCACCTCGGCGCCGGTGATGTAGAACGCGGTGGGCAGGTCGACGACGATGCCGTCCACCTGACCGTTCTTCAGCGCGCTCTTGGCGAGGTCGTTCTTCTGGTAGACGGCGGGTGCCTGGGTCGGCTTGATGACGTCGTTGAGCACGTCCAGGCTGGTGGTGCCGACCTGGGCGCCGAGCTTGGCGCCCCTCAGGTCGGCGATCGTCTTCGCGTTCGCGATCTTCGAGGTCTTGAGCGTGATGACGGCCTGGCGCACGTCGTAGTAGCCGGACGAGAAGTCGACGGCCTTCTTGCGGTCGTCGCTGATCGAGACCTGGTTGATGTCGAAGTCGAACGCCTTCGCGCCGGGCGCGAAGGCGTTGTTGAAGGCCACGGTCTGCCAGACCACATCGGCCTGGGCGTAGCCGAGCTGCTTGGCGACGGCGTAGGTGACGGCCGACTCGAAGCCCTTGCCGTTGGCGGGCTTGTCATCGGTGAACCAGGGGTCGTACGCGGGCGTGTCCGTGCCCACCGTCAGCTTGCCCGCGGTGCGGGTGGACAGACCGGTGGGGGCACAGCTCGCGGCGGACGTTCCCGAGGGCGTGGCGGTGCCGCCCGCGGAGTCGTCCTCCTGGGGCGCGCAGCCGGCGGCGGCGAGGGTGAGCAGGGCGGCCGCGGCGATGGCGGCGAGGCGCGGGGACAGCAGGTTCGCGGAACGCATGGCCGGACATTGACATCGGCCGGGCGAATCTGTCCAGGCCGCGGGAGCGTACGTCCGAATGCCGGACGTTTGTGTCCGGAGTGTTGCCCCGCGCCTCGCCAGGAGCCGTACCGGTCAGGCCCGTCCGGCGATCCGACGCATCGCCCGCCCGTCGATGGACGGCAGGTCGGTCACGATGCCGTCCAGCCCGAGCGCGTGCGCCAGGTCCAGTTCCTGCGGAGTGTTGACCGTCCACGCGATCACCGCGAGCCCCGCGTCCCGGCACCGCCGGACCACGTCGAGGCTGAGCTGCGGCAGTTCCAGGCTGACCATCCGGGCGCCCACCGCCCGTGCGCGCGACACCAGGTCCCGGCCGAGTTCGCTGGCGACCAGCACGCGGTGCGACTCCGGCAGCAGTTCGTGGATCTCGCGCAGCGCCTCGTCGTGGAAGGACAGCACGCTCACCCGGCCCACCTCGTCGCGCTCACGCAGCACCTTCGCGAGCACCCGGGCGGCGGCCACGTCCTTGATCTCGGCCTGGATCGGCCCGGAGACCGCGTCCAGCACCTCTTCGAGGACGGGCACCCGTTCGCCCTGTCCCGCGTCCAGCTCCCGCAGCTCGTCGAGGGTGAGGTCGCCGATCCGGCCGGTGCCGTCCGTGGTGCGGTCCACCTCCGCGTCATGCATGACGACGAGCGCGCCGTCCTTGCTCAGGTGCAGATCGAGCTCGATCTGGTCCAGCCCCTCGCGCTCGGCGCGGGCGAAGGAACGCAGGGTGTTCTCGGGCTCCACGCCCATGACACCCCGGTGACCGACGGTGAGGAAGTTCATGGCCGACATCCTAGGGACGGGCGGTGACGGCGGGCGGAACGTGGTGTGACGGCGCGGAGTGCGCGGAACGGACACCCGCCGTGCCGAGGACGAATCCGGTGATCAGTGCGGCGACGAGGACAGCGCGGGTGCTCATGCCCCTCTCCTACCGCCGCCGGACCCCGGCCGGCCGGTTCCGTCACTCGTGTGAGGGCGTGCCGCCCCGCCGGGCTGCCACCGGGCCCGCGGGGATCCGGCGCGGGGATCGCGCGCGCCGGAAAGCTGGGCGAGACTGGAACGAAGTCGCTTTGCGGTGATAGGAGAGCAATGTCACGAAGGTCACCCGTCCCGTCATGACGCAGCTAACAGAAGTCATCGCGAGAATGGCGCATGACAGGAAAATAACCGGTCTTGTGGGGGGTCGCACAGGATAATCTGTTCCGACCCCCCTTGAACGGAGGAAGCTCGTATAGATACGCTTCCTTGGCGGATCAAGCGCGTTTCTTCTGTGAAGGAGGGGTCATGAGTGAAAATCTTTCGGCTGTAGTGGCTGACGGGGCCGGGATATCCGGCGAGGGCATCGCCTCGCATCCGGCGTGGGCCGTACTGAAGCAAGCCGTGGAAGCCATCAGGCCCTGGCAGCAGAAGGACGGCTCGATCGACTTCTCCGCCGAGGTCGTACCGTCGCTGGCCGATGTGGAGCAGACGCTGGAGCGCGTCATCGACGCGATCGAGCAGCTCTCCCCGCTGGTGCCGCACGACGCGGCGTACCACCAGGCGCTCGTCGTCGACCTGCGCCGCTGGGCCGACGGCGGCTTCGGCGTCCCGGACTTCCTGGACTCGCTGCTGGCCTTCCAGCCCGCCGCCGACCGGCGCGACGGCCTGCAGCACCTGGTCGTCTTCCCGATGTACACGCAGAACGGCAACCCGGACCGCAACCTGGAAGCCGTCGCCCTGCGCGTCGTGTGGCCCGACTGGCTCGCCGAGCTGGAGCGCACCCGCTACGACAACCCGCTCTTCGTGCCGATCACGTTCCAGGACTTCACGCCCGGCTACGACACCAACTCCGCGGTGCTCTTCCCGGAGACCGTGGCCGTCCGCCAGGCGCCCGAGCGCTGGACCTGGGGCGGCATCTTCTGCGACCGCGAGGCCGCCCGCTTCCGGGCCGTGACCGCCGCCGCCGTGGACACCCTCGGCCTGGAACTGCCCGGTGAGGCCGTCCGGCTCATCGAGGACCAGGAGCTCTCCCAGCAGACGTTCGTGCTGTGGGACATGATCCACGACCGCACCCACAGCCACGGCGACCTGCCGTTCGACCCCTTCATGATCAAGCAGCGGGCACCGTTCTGGATGTACGGCCTCGAAGAGCTGCGCTGTGACCTCACGACCTTCAAGGAGGCCGTGAAGCTGCAGGCCGAGGGCCACCCGATGGGCCTGGGCGTGCAGTACGCGATCCTCTTCGACCGCCTCTTCCGCTTCCCGGTCACCGGCGAGCGGGTCCGCAACTACGACGGCCTGGGCGGCCAGCTGCTCTTCTCCTACCTGCACAAGCACGACGCCGTACGCTGGACGGACAACACCCTGCACATCGACTGGGAGCTGGCTCCCCAGGTCACCAACCAGCTCTGCGCCGACATCGAGAAGCTGTACCGCGACGGCATCGACCGCCCCAAGCTCGTGCACTGGTTCGCCGCGTACGACCTGGTCGCGACGTACCTCTCGCCCCACCCCGGATCGGTGTGGGCCAAGGGCCCGGACGCCCTCGACCTCTCGCTGCCGCCGCGCAAGCTCGTGGACGAGGTGCTCGTCGACGAGTTCCCGCTGAGCATGTTCTATGAGGCACTCGCGAAGAAGCTGCGCGATGTGATCGCCTCGACCAAGGGGATCACAGCGAGCGGCGTCGTACGGACGGCGGCGTGAGCGACGCGGCCGAGGAGGCGAAGATGACGAACGGGACCGAAAGCCAGGGACCGCTCCAGGGAGCGGTCATCGCGGTGGCGGGGGCCGGCGGACCGGCCGGCCGCGCGATGCTCCAGCGGCTCGCCAGGGCGGGCGCTCATGTCGTCGCCGCCGACGCGAATCCCGAACGGCTCGCGCAAGCCGTCGACCAGGCCCGTTTCGACGCCGGCGGTGCGGACATCACCGGCGAGATCGTGGACCTGCTCGACCCCGACGCGACCCGTGAGTGGGCTGAGCGGATCGAGAAGGACCACGGTCCGGTCGACGGTCTGGTCCATCTGGTCGGCGGCTGGCGCGGCTCCGCGTCGTTCACCGAGACCGACCTCTCCGACTGGGACTTCCTGCACAAGCTGCTGATCCGCACCGTCCAGCACACCTCGCTGGCGTTCCACGACCCGCTGCTGCGCAGCACCCGGGGCCGCTATGTGCTGATCAGCGCCGCCGGTGCCAGCAGCCCGACGGCCGGCAACGCCGCCTACGCGGCGTCGAAGGCCGCCGCCGAGGCCTGGACCCTCGCCATGGGGGACTCGTTCCGCAAGCTGGCGGGCACCGACCCGCTCACCGCGGCGGCCAGCGTCGTCGTCATCAAGGCGCTGGTGCACGATGAGATGCGGGCGCAGCGCCCGAACGCCAAATTCGCCGGCTTCACCGATGTGACGGACCTCGCCGAGGCCGTCACGGACATCTGGAACCGGCCCGCCGAGGAAGTGAACGGAACCCGACTGTGGCTGACGCCCCAACCGTGAGCGAGCAGCTCGCCACCGACGCCGTCCGGCGCCACGACCCCGAGGTCCGCGGCTTCGCCAGCGACAACTACGCCGGCGTGCACCCCGAGGTGCTCACCGCCCTGGCCCTCGCCAACGGCGGCCACCAGGTCGCCTACGGCGAGGACGACTACACCGCCCATCTGCAGGACATCTTCCGCGGTCACTTCGGCCCGCGCGCGGAGGTCTTCCCGGTTTTCAACGGCACCGGCGCCAACGTCACGGCGCTGCAGTCCGTCACCGAGCGCTGGGGCGCGGTCATCTGCGCGGAGTCCGCGCACATCAACGTGGACGAGTGCGGCGCTCCGGAGCGGGTCGGCGGCCTCAAGCTGCTGACCGTTCCGACGCCGGACGGCAAGCTCACCCCCGAGCTGATCGACCTCCAGGCGTTCGGCTTCGAGGACGAGCACCGGGCGCAGCCGCAGGTCGTCTCGATCACCCAGACCACCGAACTGGGCACCTGCTACACCCCCGACGAGATCCGGGCGATCTGCGACCACGCCCACCAGCACGGCATGGCCGTCCACCTGGACGGGGCGCGGATCTCCAACGCCGCCGCCACCCTCGGTGTGCCGCTCGCGGCGTTCACCACCGACGCCGGGGTCGACATCCTCTCCTTCGGCGGTACCAAGAACGGCCTGCTGATGGGGGAGTGCATCGTCGTGCTCGCCCCCGAGCGGGTGCGCGCCATGAAGCATCTGCGCAAGCTGTCGATGCAACTCGCCTCCAAGATGCGCTTCGTGTCGGTGCAGTTCGAGGCGCTGCTCGCCGGCGACCTCTGGCTGCGGGGCGCGCGGCACGCCAACGCGATGGCGCAGCGGCTGGAAGCGGCCGTCCGGGGGGTCGACGGTGTGACGATCGTCCGCCCGGTGCAGTCCAACGCCGTCTTCGCGCTCCTGCCGCGCGAGGTCAGCGAGCGGCTGCAGAAGCGCTACCGCTTCTATTTCTGGAACGAGAACACCGGTGAGGTCCGCTGGATGTGCTCCTTCGACACCACGGAGGACGACGTCGACTCGTTCGCGGCGGCCATCGCCGCGGAGCTGGCAGGACACTAGACCGGCCACCGCCGTCCCACGGCCCGGCCACGGCCCGGAACAAGCCAACTTCCGCTGCTGTCCCAACCGTTGACTTCATCGCCGACCGGCGGGTATGACACGTACACATGCGCATCGGCGCACGCCCATCACCAGGAGTGGGGGGCCTGCCATGTACGACGATCAGCCCGCCTTCGGCGCCAGTCGGCGATCGGTGGCCGGGACCACCGTGGTCGAGCTGTGGGGTGAACTGGACGTCCTCGCCGCGGCGGGGCTGTCCCCTTTCCTCGACGCCCTCGCCCGGGTGGCCGACTCGGACTTCGTCATCGATCTGCGGCCCGTGACGTTCATCGACTGCAGCGGTCTGTCGCTGCTCTGCCGGTTCCGGATGCGTGCCCTCGAGAACGGGGGCCGCATCCGGATCGTCAGCGCCGATCCGTCCTTCGCGAGGCTGCTCCGGCTCACCCGGCTGGGGCGGGTCTTCGAGATCCATGCCGATCTGGCGTCCGCGCTGGCCCGGCACGCGGACGACGCCGGGCCGGGCGCCACGAACGGTGCGATCGCCTAGCCCGCATCCTGAATAGGTATGCGCTGATCCGTATTTCGATTGATCGAGAGTGCGATCCTGCCTAGGGTTCCGGACATGGAACTCCTCCAGGACGTACCCGGTCCTGCGGCCTATCTCGCCGCCGACGACGTCATCGACCATGAGCATCCGCTGGTGCGCGAGACCGCGGAACGGCTGCGCGCCGGTGCCACCGGGCCCGACGACTACGCCCGGGCGGCCTTCGAGTTCGTCCGCGACACCGTTCCGCACTCCGGCGACGCCGGCGACCCCCGGGTGACCTGGCGCGCCTCGGACGTCCTGCGGCTGCGCACCGGCATCTGCCACGCCAAGTCGCACGCCCTCACCGCGCTGCTGCGGGCCGAGGGCATCCCCACCGGGCTCTGCTACCAGCGCCTCACCGACGAAGCCGGTGGCAATCCGCTGGTGCACGGCCTCGTCGCCGTCCTGCTGCCCGGGCGGACGCGCTGGGCGCGGCAGGACCCGCGGGGCAACAAGCCGGGTGTGGACGCGCGGTTCTCGGTGGAGCGGGAGCGGCTCGCCTGGCGGGTCCGTCCCGAGTTCGGCGAGGCCGACTACCCGGTGGTGTACGCCGCCCCGCCGCCGGCCGTGCTGGAATCTCTGCAGCGCGCCACCGACCGGCCGCACCTGTGGCAGCTGCTGCCCACCGCGCTGTGAACGCCGTCCCCGTCAAGGAACCAAGGTCTGCGATGCCCCCGACGAACACCGCTCAGCCCCTGAACATCACCGTGGCCCCCGAGGTGCACGACCTCGTACCCGGCTTCGTCCCGCTCGTCGTCGAGGCCCGCGGCCTCACCAACGGGCCGAGCGACGAGCGGAGCTCCGCGCTGCTCGACGACGCCGTGCGCCGGCTCACCGCACGGCTGGCCGGCCGCGCCCCGCACGAGGACCCGCACCTCGCGGCCTGGCGGGACGCGTACAGCGCCTTCGGCGCCAAGCCGTCCCGCACCCGCAACTCCGCCGAGGCGCTGGCCAGGCGCGCGCTCGCCGACGGCGGGCTGCCGAGGATCAACCTCCTCGTCGACCTCTACAACGCCGTCAGCGTGGCCCATCTGGTGCCGGTCGGCGGCGAGGACACCGACCACATCCTCGGCGGGATGCGGCTGGTGCGGGCCGGCGGCGACGAGAAGTTCGAGACCGCGGCCGGTGGCGAGCCGGTCGTCGAGCACCCCGAGCCCGGCGAGGTCGTCTGGCAGGACGACACCGGGGTCACCTGCCGCCGCTGGAACTGGCGTCAGGGCGTCCGCACCCGGCTGACGGAGGACTCCGTCAACGCCGTCTTCCTGCTCGAACGCCTCGCACCGATGCCGCTCGACGAGCTGCACACCGCCGCGGGCGAGCTCGCCGAAGGGCTGCGCCTGCTGAGCCCCGCGGCCGAGGTGACGGTCCGCGAGGCGGACTGAACCCGGCCGGGAGCCGCGGCGCGGTGGGTCAGCGCCTGGCCGCCCGCTCGTCGCGGTCCGCACGGTCCAGCTCGGCGGCCTCTTCGGGGGTGGGCGCGGTGCCGCCGAGGTGGCTGGGCAGCCACCACCGGTCGTCGGGGCCGCTCGGCTTGCCCGGGTAGGCGCGCTGCGCGTCCTCCAGCAGCTCCTGGACGCGCATCCGCAGCCGCCGGGTGAGCGCGCCCGGCTTCTCGCCGTCGTTCGCCCGCATCGGCTCGCCGACCCGCATGGTGATGGGGAACCTGTTGCGGCCGAGATGGCGCGGGTGCCCCTTGGTCCACAGCCGCTGGGTGCCCCACAGGGCCATCGGGAGCAGCGGTACGCCGGCTTCCTCGGCGAGCCGCGCCGCGCCGGACTTGAACGACTTCAGGGTGAACGACTGCGAGATGGTCGCCTCGGGGAAGACCCCGATGATCTCGCCGGCCCGCAGCGCGTCCAGCGCGTGCGCGTACGCGTGCATGCCTTCCGAGCGGTCCACCGGAATGTGCTTCATCGCCCGCATCAGCGGACCCGACACCTTGTGCCGGAAGACCGAGTCCTTCGCCATGAAACGGACCAGCCGCTTGTTCGGCAGCGCCGTCAGACCGGCGAAGACGAAGTCCAGGTAGCCGATGTGGTTGGAGACCAGCAGGGCTCCGCCCTTGCGCGGTACGTTCTCCGTGCCGCCGATGTCGAAGCGCAGCCCCTGCACACGGAACATGGTGCGGGCAACGCCGATGACCGGGGGATAGACGAGTTCAGCCATGTCCGGGTACCTGCTCTCTCCGGGGGCGGCTCTCCCGGCGGAAGTTACGCGCCCGTAGGTTCCGGTCGCTGATGGATCGTGCACCGACAACGTGCCCCGTGTCACCTTGCGTGCCCACGATCCCGCGAGATTCTCGTCACGTCACCTCGTCGCACGCCGGAACAAGAGGTACATCTCGCACCCCAAGCAGTACCCGAAGGCGGCGTTGAGAAACGCCGCGGCCAGCGCGCAGCCGGTCGCCGCCATACCCAGCCACTGCGGTCCCGCGAAATAGCCGGCCAGCCCGATGACCGCGAAGACGAGTCCCACCGCCTGCGCGAAGCGCGGCGGCGCGGGGTCCTCGGTCTCCTGCGTCGGCCCGAGCCGGGGCCGCACGACGGTGGCGAACAGCCAGCCGTAGGGGGAGCGCCGCACGCCCGCCACGGCGCCGGTCGCGAAGACCACCGCCTGCACGGCCAGCAGCCAGCCACTCCCGGTGACCAGCACGGCGGCCAGCACGACCGTGGTGAGGACGGCGCCGAAGCGGGGCCCCCGGACATCGAGGCCGGAGGCGGGGGCGGCGTTCGCGGCATTCATCGCGTTCATGGAGCCGATGATCCCGGACCGGGGCGCACCCGGCCCCACGGGAATCATTGCGGTCCCGTGAACGCTGCACCGCTGCGGGAGGAAAAAGATGACGGGATTGGTGGTGTGCCTCGCTGTCCTCGCGGCGGCGAGCGCGTTCGGCCTGGTGCACCAGCGCCGGAACGGGAGGATTCGGGTGCGGACGAAGGACGGCCAGGAGCGGCTGACGGCTGCCGAGATCGGCGGGCCGCTCGGCGCGCGAGCCACGCTGGTGCAGTTCTCCAGCTCCTTCTGCGCCCCGTGCCGGGCCACCCGGCGGACGCTCGACGAGATCGCCACCATGGTCGAAGGGGTGACGCACGTCGAGATCGACGCGGAGGCCCACCTGGAACTCGTCCGCAGGCTGGCGATCCTCAAGACCCCGACCGTCCTAGTGCTCGATGCGAGCGGCGCGGTGGTACGCAGGGCGGCCGGCCAGCCCCGCAAGGTGGATGTGATCGCGGCGCTCGGCGCCGCGGTGTGACGGCCGGCCCGCGGATTGCGCAGCCGGTCCGGCGATCCGGGCCGGCGATCCAGGCCGGTGATCTTGTGATGGGGATCCCAAATCCGGGGCGGCTCTTGACGGGGCCCGTCTGCCATCGTCACTCTGACGTTATGTCGCGAGACCCCCTTCTTCACACGCGCGCGGATGTCGATCTCGGTCGCCATTCGAGTGCGCGCTGTCCGAGTTGTTGAGCGCCCCAGACGACCATTCGCCTCCGGCCCGACCGCTCCAGAAGGACAACTCCATGACTGCCCTGACCGACCTCGGCACACATCCCGGCACCGCCGCCGGCTTCGACCCGGCCGTCTTCCGCTCGGTGTTCCGCCGCCACGCGGCCGGTGTCGCCGTGATCACCGCGGCAGGCGACCGGCCGGTGGGTTTCACGGCCACCTCGCTCACCTCCGTATCGGCGGAACCCCCGCTGCTCTCGTTCGGCATCAGTACCGGTTCCTCCAGCTGGCCCACGCTGTCCGAGGTCCCGTACGTCGGCGTCCATGTGCTCGGCGACCACCAGGAAGCGCTGGCCGCGACCTTCGCGCGCAGCGGCGCCGACCGGTTCGGCCCGGCCACCGACTGGCGCGAGGGGCCGCACGGCGTGCCGGTGCTCGGCGAGGTCTCCGCCTGGCTGGTCTGCCGTGTGCTGGCCCGCATCCCCGCGGGTGACCACCGGATCGTGGTGGCGCAGGCCGTCGCGGGCGACCCGACGGGCCCCGGCAGCCCGCTGCTCTACCACCAGGGCGGCTTCAACGGGCTGCGCCACTGACCCGTTCCGGGCCGTGGCGTCGGCAACGTCACAGTTCATCACCCTTGCTTACGGGTGAGGAGCTGGGTGTACTGGCGAGTAACCTTCTGTTGGAACGCTGGTGCGTGCCGGTGGGGGGCCGCCCCGCTAAGGCGCCTATGCTGCCTGCAAGGGCAGTTGACGAGACTAAGCAGTAGGAGAGCAGGCGTGAGCTTGAGGATCGTTGTCTGTGTGAAGTACGTGCCCGACGCCACGGGCGACCGTCACTTCGCCGAGGACCTGACCACTGACCGCGACGCTGTTGACGGTCTGCTGTCCGAGCTCGACGAGTACGCGGTCGAGCAGGCGCTGCAGATCGCCGACGCCGCCGACGATGCCGAGATCACGGTACTGACCGTCGGTCCCGAGGACGCCAAGGACGCGCTGCGCAAGGCGCTGTCGATGGGCGCCCACAAGGCCATCCACGTCGAGGACGACGCACTGCACGGCACCGACGTGTTCGGTACCTCGCTGGTGCTCGCCAAGGCCGTGGAGCACGCCGGGTTCGACCTGGTCGTGTGCGGCATGGCCTCCACCGACGGCACCATGGGCGTGCTGCCGGCGATCCTCGCGGAGCGCCTCGGCGTCCCGCAGGTGACCCAGCTGTCCGAGGTGTCCGTCGCCGACGGCAAGGTGACCGGCCGCCGTGACGGCGACGCGGCGAGCGAGCAGCTCGAGGCGTCCCTCCCCGCCCTGATCTCCGTGACCGACCAGTCGGGCGAGGCCCGCTACCCGTCGTTCAAGGGCATCATGGCCGCCAAGAAGAAGCCGGTGGAGTCCCTGGACCTGTCCGACCTGGACATCGACGAGGCCACGGTCGGCCTCGCCGGCTCCTGGTCCACGGTGGACGAGGCCACGCAGCGCCCGGCGCGCACCGCCGGCACGATCGTCAAGGACGAGGGCGAGGGCGGCAAGCAGCTTGCCGCCTTCCTTGCGGAGCAGAAGTTCATCTAGAGCAGCCTCGCGAGGCTGACGTTCATCTGAGCCGCGACCCATCCGCCCCCGCCCCTACAGATTTCGCAGGAGACCGTACCCATGGGTGAAGTCCTCGTCCTCGTCGACCACGTGGACGGTGCCGTCCGCAAGCCGACTCTCGAACTGCTGACCCTGGCCCGCCGGATCGGCGAGCCCGTCGCCGTCTTCCTCGGCGCCGGCGTCGACACCGCCGCCCCCGTGCTCGCCGAGTACGGTGCGGTCAAGGTGCTGGCCGCCGACGCGGCCGAGTTCGCCGACTACCTCGTCGTACCGAAGGTGGACGCGCTGCAGGCCGCCGCCAAGGCTGTGGAGCCGGTGGCCGTCCTGGTGCCGTCCTCCGCGGAGGGCAAGGAGATCGCGGCCCGCCTCGCGCTGCGCCTCGGCTCCGGCATCATCACCGACGCCACCGACGTCGAGCCGGGCGACGGTGGCCCGGTCGCCACGCAGGCGGTGTTCGCCGCGTCGTTCACCACCAAGTCGCGGATCACCACCGGCGTGCCGGTCATCACCGTCAAGCCGAACTCCGCCGCCCCGGAGGCCGCCCCGGCCGCCGGCGCGGTCGAGCAGCTCGCCGTCTCCTTCGGCGAGCTGGCCACGGGCACCAAGGTCCTCACGCGCACCCCGCGTGAGTCCACCGGCCGCCCGGAGCTGACCGAGGCCGCGATCGTGGTCTCGGGTGGACGCGGCGTCAACGGCGCCGAGAACTTCCACATCATCGAGGCGCTCGCCGACTCGCTCGGTGCGGCCGTCGGCGCGTCCCGCGCCGCGGTGGACGCCGGCTGGTACCCGCACACCAACCAGGTGGGCCAGACCGGCAAGTCGGTCTCGCCGCAGCTCTACGTCGCCAACGGCATCTCCGGCGCCATCCAGCACCGGGCCGGCATGCAGACCTCGAAGACGATCGTGGCGGTCAACAAGGACGCCGAGGCGCCGATCTTCGACCTGGTCGACTACGGCGTGGTCGGCGACCTCTTCCAGGTCGTCCCGCAGCTGACCGAGGAGATCACCGCCCGTAAGGGCTGATCCCGCGGAACTCCTCCGACGGCCCCCGCACGCCTGGCGCGTGCGGGGGCCGTCGTGCGTTCCGCCCGGTCCGCAGGGCCGGGAAAGAACAGGAAATCGCGTTTTACGCCGACATCGGGCCGGCCCGGGTGTTGACCCGGTCCCGCGGCGCGGATAGCTTCCCTTCAACGGTTTGTTGAAGTTCGGGAGGCTGGCGCATGACGCAGGGTGAGACGGTCGGCACGACGTTGGCGGACGCGGTACGAGAGGGCATCGGTGCCTCGCTCGCCGCGACCGACGCGGAGCTGGCCCGCCGCTACCCCGGGGACCCGGGCACCCGGCAGCCGGTGCACACCGTCTACGTCCCCGCCGACGCCTTCACCGCCGACACCGTCCGCAGCTGGGGCCGGCAGGCGCTCGCCGCACTCGATGAGCACGCCCCGGACGCGGAGGCCCTCGCGCGGGTGCTGGGCCTGACCGACGAGCTCGCCGGGCCGGTGCACGACCGGGTGCGCGCCAAGCTGGAGCGCGAGCCCGTCGAGGATCTGCGGATCGACTTCGAGGACGGCTACGGACAGCGCCCGGACGCCGAGGAGGACGCCGCGGCCGTGGCCGCCGCCCGGATCGTTTCGGCCGCCGTCGCGGACCGGAGCGCGCCCCCGTACATCGGCATCCGGATGAAGTGCATGGAGGCGGCCGTCCGCGACCGCGGGATCCGCACCCTGGACATCTTCCTCAGCACCCTGATGCGGTCCGGCGGCCTTCCGGACGGACTGGTGCTGACGCTGCCGAAGGTGACGTTCCCGCAGCAGGTCACCGCGATGGTCCGGCTCTGCGAGGAGTTCGAGAAGGCGCACGGCCTGACGCCCGGCCGCATCGGCTTCGAGATCCAGATCGAGACGACCCAGTCGATCCTGGGCCCCGACGGCACCGCCACCGTGCCGCGCCTCATCGACGCCGCCGAGGGCCGCGCCACCGGACTGCACTACGGCACCTTCGACTACAGCGCCTCCTGCGGGGTCAGTGCCGCCTACCAGTCGATGGACCACCCGGTCGCCGACTACGCCAAGGCCGTGATGCAGGTCGCCGCGGCGGGCACCGGCGTCCGGCTCTCCGACGGCTCCACGAACGTGCTGCCGGTCGGCCCGACCGCCCAGGTGCACGACGCCTGGCGGCTGCACCACGGCCTCGTCCGCCGCTCGCTCGCCCGCGCCTACTACCAGGGCTGGGACATGCACCCCGGCCACCTGCCCACCCGCTACGCCGCCGTCTACGCCTTCTACCGCGAGGGCCTCGACACCGCCGCGGCCCGGCTCGCGGCGTACGTGGCCAAGGCCGGCGGCGATGTGATGGACGAGCCCGCCACCGCCAAGGCGCTCAGCGGCTACCTGCTGCGCGGCCTGGACTGCGGCGCCGTCGACCTCGAAGAGGTCACCGCCCGCACGGCGCTCGGCCGCGCGGAACTGGACGCCCTGGCCGGCCGCTGAGCCCTGGGAGGGCGTCCCTCCGACCGTGCCCGGCCGGCGCGCCCTGACGGCGCCCGGCCGGGCACCACCGTCTCCGGCCGGGCACCGTGGCCGTCGGCTACGGCGCCGGCGGGATCTCGCCCGAGCCGCGCACGATCAGCCGGGTGGGCAGCTCGATCCGGCGCGGCTTGTCCGATCCGCCGTCCAGCCGGCGGAAGAGCAGCTTCGCGGCCGCCCGTCCCAGCCCGACGGCGTCCTGCGCGATCACGGTGACCGCGGGCCGCAGCAGGTCGGCGAGCTCGAAGTCGTCGAACCCCACCAGGGCGACCGGACGCAGCTCGCCGACGAGCACCCGCACCGCGGTGACGGTGACCCGGTTGTTGCCGGCGAACAGCGCCGTGACCGGTTCCGGGCCCGCCAGCATCGCCGTCAGCGCGGCGCGTACCCGCTCGGGCGCGGTGCGGCCCATCGAGATCCACTCCTCGCTCACCGGCAGCCCCGCGGCGGCCATCGCCTCGCGGTAGCCGCGCAGCCGCTCGTTCGCGGTGTGGATCCGGAGCTCGTCGCCGATGAAGCCGATCCTGCGGTGGCCGTGCGCGATCAGATGGGCGACGCCCTCACGGGTGCCGCCCGCGCTGTCGGAGAGGACGACATCGGCGTCGATGCCGCCGGCCGGCCGGTCCACGAAGACGGTCGAGACCCCGGCGTCGATCTCCGGCTCCAGATAGCGGTGGTCGTCGCTGGCGGGCACCACGACCAGGCCGTCCACCCGGCGGGCGCAGAACGCGAGGACCAGTTCCTGCTCGCGTTCGGCGTTCTCCGCGCTGGAACCGGTGAACAGCAGGGTCGAGTGCGCGCGGGCGACCTCTTCGACGGCCCGGCTCAGCGGCGAGTAGAAGGGGTCGGCGAGGTCCTCCAGCACCAGACCTATGCTGGCCGTCCGTCCGGTGCGGAGCAGCCGTGCGCTGTCGTTGCGCCGGAAACCGAGGGCGTCGATCGCCTCCCGGACCCGCTGGATGGTGTCCGGGGTGACCCCCGGTTCCTCGTTGACCACCCGGGAGACCGTCTTGAGCCCGACTCCGGCCCGCGCCGCGACGTCCTTCATGGTGGGGCGGGGGGCATGCCCCGGGGTATGGGTCACTGTCGCGATATTCCTTGCCGCAATGAATGGACAACGTTGTCAGCGAAAGGAAACACTACTCCTAACCCCGCGTCACGTGCGGGTATCCGGCCAATGAGAGGGAGAACGGAACCCGATGCACTCCGACCGCGCCGCAGGCTCGCTGATCGCCGCACTGGACATCGGCGGAACGAAGATCGCCGGCGCTCTGGTCGACGCGAGCGGCCGGCTGCTCGTGCGCGCGCTGCGGCCGACCCCCGCCAAGCAGGACGGGGAGACGGTGATGCGCGCCGTCGGGGAGGTTCTCGGCGAGCTGCGCCTGGACGGCGGATGGCGGCGGGTGGTGGCCGTCGGCATCGGCAGCGCGGGCCCGGTGGACGCCTCGCGGGGCACCGTCAGCCCGGTCAACGTTCCCGGCTGGCGTGACTTCCCGCTGGTCGAGCGGGTGGCGCGGGCGGCCGACGCCCTTCCGGTCGTCCTGACGGGCGACGGCGTCGCGATGACGGCGGCCGAGCACTGGCTGGGCGCCGCCCGCGGGTACGACAACGCGCTCTGCATGGTCGTCTCCACCGGCGTCGGGGGCGGGCTGGTGCTCGGCGGTGCCCTGCTGCCGGGCCCCACGGGGAACGCGGGCCACATCGGCCACATCAGCGTCGACCTCGACGGCGACTCCTGCCCGTGCGGGTCGCGCGGCTGTGTGGAGCGGCTGGCCAGCGGACCGAACATCGTCCGCCGGGCCCTGGAGAACGGCTGGGTGCCGGCCGGCGGCGCCGAGCCGACGGCCGCCGCCGTGGCGCAGTCCGCGCGCGCCGGCGACCCGGTCGCGCTGGCCTCCTTCGACCGGGCCGCGCAGGCGCTCGCCGCCGGCATCGCCGCCACCGCGACGCTGGTCGAGGTGCGGGTCGTGGTGATCGGCGGCGGGGTCGCCGGCGCCGGGGACGTGCTCTTCGGCCCGCTGCGCGCGCACCTGGCGCGCTACGCGACGCTGTCGTTCGCCGCCGGGATCGAGGTGGTTCCGGCCCTGCTGGGCACCGACGCGGGTCTGGTCGGCGCCGCGGCGGCGGCCGCCCAGGCGCTCGGACTGGCCGAGTTCTCACCGGAGTTCGCCCTCGAAGGCTGACCAGCGCTCCGATGACCGGCGGTGCGCGGAGCCCGCGACGCGAGGACATATCGCGCTGGGCTCCGCGCCGCCAGGAGTGACGCAGCGTCATACCGCTGGAAATGGCGGTCGGGCCGTCATCGCCGTCCAGGTGGCCTTCCAGACCGGCTTCTGCGTATTCGTTCTCGCCAATTTCCTGCGCACCCCGCCGATGGAGATCATCGAGGCGGCGATCGTCGACGGCGCGGGCGTGTGGACCCGGTACCGGCGCATCACGCTGCCGCTGTGCCGGCCGGCGGTCGCCGAGCTCGCCACGCTGCAGTTCACCTGGATGTACAACGACTTCCTGTGCGCGCCGGTCTTCATGTCCTCCGGCGACAAGTTGCCGATCACGGTGATGCCGATCACGGTGATGCTGAGAAGGGATGACGCGGGCAGGGGCCCCGCTGTCAGCGGGTGGTCCGGCGCAGCGCCGGGACGAAAACCGCGGCCACGGCCGCGTGCACCAGGCACAGGGAGACCTTGGTCGCCGTCGTGGCCTCCTCGGCGAAGACCGGCAGCAGCGACAGCAGCAGCACCGCCGTGGCGAGCGCGGTCCACGCGGTGCGGGCGTGCCGGGTGAAGCGCTCCAGCAGGGCCAGGCCGCCCCAGCCGAGGAGCGCGAACAGCAGGCTGAAGACGGCCACCACCGGCAGGTTGATGACCGTTCTCCCCATGGAGTCGGCGAGCGCGAAGTCCGCCCCCGTGGCGCGGCACACGGCCCAGACCGCGCAGGTGGCGACGACGGCACCGGCCGCGGCGGCGGCCCGGACGCGCCGCCGCCGGCCCGCTGCGGCGGCGGACAGCTGCCGTGCCGCGGCGGGGCGGTCCACGGACGGGGACGCGGAGTGGGTCGTGGTCATGATGCTGCTCCTGGGGTGAGGGGGGACGGTGTCCGGGGCGGGTGCTCCGGCGCCGCGCGCCGGCCGGACCGTGCTTCTACTCATGCGTCGAACGGGGCCGCCCCGGATCGACACGGCGGGAGAACTTCTTCCGGCCGTGCGCGGAGAGGCGCCTCGGAAGGCTGCCGGTAGGACGTCGGCGGGCCTTCGGCAGGCCTTTGGGACAGCGCCGGCGGGGGCCGGTACGAGCCGATGGCCGGTACTGCGCGTTTGCCGATAGCGATGATCCGGGCAATTCGTAGGGGGCTACGGAGAAGGGGGCACCGTGATCGTCTGGGTGAACGGGGCGGTCGGCGCGGGGAAGACCAGCGCCGCACGCGAACTGCTGGACCTACTGCCGGGCAGCACTCTCTACGATCCGGAGGTCGTCGGTACGGGACTCGGCCAACTGTTGTCCGAGAAGCGGCTCCAGGAGGTGACCGACCTCCAGGACCTGCAGATCTGGCGGCGGCTGGTGGTCGACACCGCCGCCGCACTGCTTCAGGAGGTCGGGGGAGTGCTGGTCGTCCCGGCGACACTGCTGCGGCAGGAGTACCGGGACGAGCTGTTCGGCGGTCTGGCCTCGCGCGGAATCGTGGTGCGGCATGTGCTGCTCGACCCAGGGGAAACGATCCTGCGGGAGCGTCTCGCCCGTCGGGAGGAGGCGGAGGAGGAGCTGCGGCCGAACCCCGGCGAACGGCTGGAAGGCGGGCCGGCCGGCGGGCTGCCGCTCCCGCTCGGCGCCGGCGCGCCGGCGCGCCGCTGGTCCGGGAACCACCTTCCGGAGTACCTGGACGCACTGTCCTGGCTCAGCACCGACGCGTACGTCATCAGGACGGCGAAGCTGACGCCCCGGCAGACCGCGGAGCGAATAGCCGAGGCGCTGCGCCAGGGCGTGGGGCGCTGCGACATCGTGCAGACCCCGGAACCCACGGCGGAGACCGTCGCCTCCGGGGTGCTGCTCTTCGACGAGCGGGACCGGGTGCTGCTCGTCGATCCGACCTACAAACCGGGCTGGGAGTTCCCGGGCGGAGTCGTCGAGCGGGGCGAGGCACCGGCGCAGGCGGGACTGCGTGAGGTCTCCGAGGAACTGGGCATCGAACTCGCCGTGGTGCCGAGGCTGCTGGTCGTCGACTGGGAGCCGCCGGCGCCACCGGGCTTCGGCGGGATGCGGCTGCTCTTCGACGGCGGCCGCATACCCGCCGCCGACGCCGAGCGGCTGCTGCTCCCCGGGGCCGAACTGCGCGGCTGGCGGTTCGTCACCGAGGACGAGGCCGCCGGGCTGCTGCCGCCGGTACGGCTGGACCGGCTGCACTGGGCGCTGCGGGCCCGCGAGCGCGGTGTCCCGCTGAACCTGGAAGCCGGCCGGCCCGTCGAGTGAACCGTCTGACGGGGTCCCGCCGCTCAGCGGCGGGACCCCGTCAGCTCATACGGATTTGGACGCGGCGTACTGGCCCAGGAACAGCGCTTCGGCCAGCGACAGCCGTTCCAGCTCCTGCGGGGAGACGCTCTCGTTCACCGCGTGGATCTGGGCGTCCGGCTCGCTCAGGCCGATCAGCAGGATCTCCGCCTCGGGGTACAGCGTGGCCAGGGTGTTGCACAGCGGGATCGACCCGCCCTGACCGGCGATCTCCAGCTCCTGGCCGTACGCGGTGCGCATGGCGTCGGCCATCGCGGTGTACGCCGGGCTGGTGGTGTCGGCACGGAACGGCTGGCCGCTGCCGCGCTGGGTGACCTCGACCCGGGCTCCCCACGGGGCGGCCGCCCGCAGATGCGCGATGAGCGCGTCGGCGGCCTCCTGCGCGTCCATGCCCGGCGGCACCCGGAGGCTGACCACCGCTCCCGCGCTCGCCTGGACGGAGGGGGTCGCGCCCACCACCGGCGGGCAGTCGATGCCCAGCACGGTCACGGACGGCCGGGCCCAGACCCGGTCCGAGACCGTGCCGGTGCCGACGAGGCCGACCCCGTCGAGCACCTTGGCGTCCTTGCGGAAGTCGTCCTCCGGGTACTGCAGTCCTTCCCACCGGCCGTCCGCGGCCAGCCCGTCGACGGTGGTGGCGCCGTTCTCGTCGCGCAGGGTGCCGAGCATGCGGATGAGCGCGGCGAGCGCGTCCGGGGCCGCACCGCCGAACTGGCCCGAGTGCAGATTGCCGCCGAGGGTCTCGACCTTCACCTCGACCATGGCCATACCGCGCAGCGTCGCGGTGACCGTCGGCAGCCCGACCCGGAAGTTGCCGGTGTCGCCGATCACGATCGCGTCGGCCGTCAGCAGCTCGGGGTGCGCCTCGACATAGCGCTCCAGGCCGCCGGTGCCCTGCTCCTCCGAACCCTCGACGATCACCTTGATGTTCACCGGGGACCCGCCGTGCTCGCGCAGGGCGCGCAGCGCCGTGAGGTGCATCAGGATGCCGCCCTTGCAGTCCGCCGCGCCGCGCCCGTACCAGCGGCCGTCCCGTTCGGTCAGCTCGAACGGCGGGGAGATCCAGGCGGCTTCGTCCAGCGGCGGCTGCACGTCGTAGTGCGCGTACAGCAGCACGGTCGGCGCGCCCTGCGGTCCGGGAAGGAAGCCGTAGACGGACTGGGTGCCGTCCGGGGTGTCCAGCAGTGCCACGTCCTGGAAGCCGTCGGCCCGCAGCGCGTCGGCGACCCAGCCGGCGGCCTTCTCGCAGCCGCTCCTCGGGAACTGGCGTTCGTCGGCGACCGAAGCGAACGACACGAGCTCGGCGAGTTCCGCGCGGGCGCGCGGCATGAGGGAGGCGACGGTTTCGGAGAGCGGGACGGCCTGCATGGGCGCTCCTTGCGGGTGTGATGGTGTGTTCGTGCGCACAAGTGGACGTTGCCGATGGTGCCACAGCGGTCGGAGCGGGGTTCTCGCCATAGGATGCGGCTGAGCAGGGGCGACGAGAGTCGGCGGGTCGAGCGGGAGCGGAATCACACGTGAGCAGCGAGCAAGCGGCGCAGGGCAGCGGTTCGGCGGACGACGGGACGGACGACACGGTCTGGGATGTCGTGGTGGTCGGTGCCGGCCCCGGTGGTGCCTCGGCCGCCCATGCGGCGGCCGCCGCCGGCCGCAGAGTGCTGCTGCTGGAGAAATCCGAACTCCCGCGCTACAAGACCTGCGGCGGCGGCATCATCGGCCCCTCCCGCGACTCGCTGCCGCCCGGCTTCGAGCTTCCGCTGCGGGACCGCGTGCACGCGGTCACCTTCAGCCTCAACGGCAAGCTGTCCCGCACCAAGCGCTCGCGGCACATGCTGTTCGGCCTGATCAACCGCCCCGAGTTCGACGAGGCCCTGGTCCGGACGGCGCAGGAGGCCGGGGCCGTGCTGCGGACCGGGGTGACCGTCTCCCGCGTGGAGCAGCACGGCCCGGCCGTGCCCGACCGGCGGACGGTCGCCGTCGTGCTCAGCGGCGGGGCGACCGTGCTGGCCCGTGCGGTGGTCGGCGCCGACGGCAGCGCCAGCCGGATAGGAGCTCACGTCGGGGTCAAGCTGGACCAGGTCGACCTCGGCCTGGAGGCCGAGATCCCGGTGCCGGCGGCGGTGGCCGAGGACTGGGCCGGCCGGGTGCTCATCGACTGGGGCCCGCTGCCCGGCAGTTACGGCTGGGTGTTCCCCAAGGGCGACTCCCTCACCGTCGGAGTGATCTCCGCGCGGGGCGACGGCAGCGCGACCAAGCGCTATCTCGAGGACTTCATCGCCCGCCTCGGGCTGGCCGGTTTCGAACCGAGCATCTCCTCCGGGCATCTCACCCGCTGCCGTTCCGACGACTCCCCGCTCTCCCGCGGCCGGGTCCTGGTGTGCGGTGACGCGGCGGGGCTGCTGGAGCCGTGGACCCGCGAGGGCATCTCGTTCGCCCTGCGCTCCGGACGGCTGGCGGGGGAGTGGGCGGTCCGGATCTCCGAGGCGCACGACGCGGTCGACGCCCGCCGGCAGGCGCTGAACTACGCCTTCGCCGTTAAGGCCGGGCTCGGTGTGGAGATGGGGGTGGGGCGGCGGATGCTGGCCCTGTTCGAGAAGCGCCCCGGTCTGCTGCACGCCGTTCTCACCACCTTCCCGCCGGCCTGGAACGCCTTCGCGGGGATCACCCGCGGTAAGGGCACCCTCGCGGACCTGGTCCGTAACCATCCGCTCGCCCGCCGCGCGCTGTGGGCGCTGGACCGTTCGTAACGGCGGGCCATGGAACGGCACTTGAGGGGAAGGCGACTTCCCAGGAGGTGCCGTCGACATGGTGTTGCGCGACAATGCGGGCCGGATGCCGTGGTGGGCCAGGCTGACCGCCACGGTGGTGGTCCTGGCCGGGCTTTTCTTTCTCTTCGCCAAGGCAGACCTGCTTCCCGGAATCCCCAATCCGTTCGGCGAGAAGACCAAGGACCGCAGCGGTCCCGTGGTCCTGAAGTCGATCCAGGACATGAGCCGTTTCCAGGGCGCGAGCGGGAACTTCCAGGTCGTCGTCGATCTGCAGAAGGACGCGACCTTCCTTCCCGACTCGGTGAAGGGCAAGCGGACGCTGTATGTCGGCGCGGGCAGCGTCGACTCCTATGTGGACCTGGGCAAGGTCGGCAAGGACGCGGTCACCGTCTCCGCCGACCGCACCGCCGCGACCATCCGGCTGCCCCACGCGGAGCTGGAGCGCACCGCCCTCGACCCGAAGAACTCCTATGTGGTCTCCCAGCAGCGGGGCTTCTTCGACCGGCTCGGCGACTTCCTGGGCAACAACCCCGGGAACGAGAAGCAGCTGAACGAACTGGCCGCGCAGAAGATCCAGGACGCGGCCAAGGCGACCGAGCTGGGCAAACGCGCGGAGGCCAACACCCAGTCGATGCTGCAGCGGCTGCTCACCTCGCTCGGGTTCACCAAGGTCGAGGTGACCTTCGCCCCGTAGCCACGTACCCCGTAGCCACGTACCCACCCCCGGAGGCCGTCCGCCGCCGGGTCGCCGTCAGCCCGAGGTGGTGACCCGGAAGACGGGGTGCTTGTGCGCTATCGCGCGCAGCTCCTCGTCGGTCGAATCGGGTCCGACGCCGCCGAAGAACACCCCGACCTCGGCCTTCCAGCGCTTGAGGTAGGCGCGCAGCAGCACGGGCTTGTCGTCATCGGCGATCTCGGTAGCGGTGAACTCCTCGGTCTTCCGGCCGAGGATCAGCTGCCCGCCGCCGGCGGCCCGCATGTTGTGCGTCCACTGGACGTGGCCGCGCGGGGCCACCAGGTAGCGCTCCTCGCCGACCGTCAGCAGGTTGACGGGGGTGCGCCGCCATTCGCCGCTCTTACGGCCCTTCACGGCCAGCACCCGCGATCCCCAGATGCTCAGCCCGCGCCGGGTCAGCCACGCGACCAGGGGGTTGAGGACGTTGACGGTGAACCAGCCGGGCTTCTTGACGTGCTCGCGGTCGGCCATGATCGGTGCTCCTGGGGGAAATGGAGAGCGGTGCTCTCGCTTGACTCCAGCCTGGCACCGCCGTCCGGAAAAAACAAGAGCGGTGCTCTCATTGTTGGCCGATGCTCCGGAAGATGGCAGACTGGACGACATGAGTGTGATCCGTGGAGCCAGGGAACGGGCCCGAATCGAAGTAACCGCCGCCATAAAGGAAGAAGCGAGACGGCAGCTGGCCGCCGAGGGCGCGTCCCGCCTCTCCCTGCGTGCGGTGGCGCGCGAGCTGGGCATGGTCTCCTCGGCCCTCTACCGCTACTTCCCGAGCCGGGACGAGCTGCTCACCGCGCTCATCATCGACGCGTACGACGCCATGGGGGCGGAGGCCGAGGCCGCCCTCGCCCGCACGGCCGGCGACGCCCCGCACGCGCGCTGGGTCGCGGTCTGCCGCTCGGTGCGCGACTGGGCCCTGGTGCGCCCGCACGAGTACGCCCTCATCTACGGCTCGCCGGTGCCCGGCTACATCGCCCCGATGGACACCGTGGGCCCCGCCTCCCGCGTTCCGCTCACGCTGGTCGCCGTGGTGCGGCAGGCGCACGCGGCCGGCACCCTCGGCCCGCCCCCCGGATCGCCGCTGGCCGCGCCGGTCAGGGCGGACGCCGCCCGGCTGGCGGCGGAGCTGGGCCCCGAGCTCCCCATCCCGGTCGTCGCCGCGCTGGTCAGCAGCTGGGCCCAGCTCTTCGGACTGCTGAGCTTCGAGCTCTTCGGCCAGTTCAACCGCGTGCTGGAGGCCCGCGGCGCGTTCTTCGACCAGGCCGTGGGCGCGCTGGCCGGCCAGGTCGGGCTGTCCCCCGCCGGTGTACTCCCGGCGGAGTAGAGACGATGACCACCGACAGCGGACGACGGCCACCGGGCCGCCGGTCTAGCGTTGCGGCATGACAGACCAGGAGTCGCCCCGGGCATCCCGGTTCCGTGGCATCGCCACCCGCTACCCCTGGATGTCCTCGATCGCCGTGGCGGTCGCGCAGCTCGTCGGCTCCAACGGAGCGGCGCGGAACCAGACGGGCCGCGTGCACCTGGACGCGCTCGCCTACGTACTGCTGCTGGCAGGACCGGCGATGCTGCCGCTGCGCCACCGCCTGCCGGTGTTCGTCGCCGCCGGCACCGCCGCCGTCGCCGGCGCGTATCTCGCGCTCGGCTACCCGTACGGGCCGGTCTTCCTCAGCGTGGTCGTGGCCTTCTTCGCCGCCATCGGAGCGGGCCGCCGCCGCGCCGTGCTGATCATCGCCGGTGTGGTCTACGCCGGGGAACTGCTGGTCGGCCAGTGGCTGTACCGCTGGCTGCCACCGGAGGGCGACGGACCCTCGTCCTGGATGGCCGCGTCCGGCATCGCCGCCTGGCTGCTGGCCGTCCTGGCCGGCGCCGAGCTGTTCCGGTCCCGCCGGGAGCGGATCGCGCGCGAGCGGCGGGAGCGCGAGGAGGCGGAGAACCGGCGCGCCGACGAGGAGCGGCTGCGGATCGCCCGGGAGCTGCACGACGTCCTCGCGCACAGCATCTCGGTGATCAACGTGCAGGCAGGCGTCGCCCTCGCGCTCATGGACGACCACCCCGAGCAGGCCCGTACGGCGCTGACCACCATCAAAGCCGCCAGCAAGGAGGCGCTCGGCGAGGTCCGGCAGGTGCTCAGCACCCTGCGGGCACCGGGTGACGCGCCGCGGTCGCCCGCCCCCGGCCTGGACCGGCTGCCCGAACTCGCAGAACAGGCCGCAGGCGCCGGCCTGAAGGTGGACATCACCACCGCCGGAGCCCGCTTCCCGCTGCCGCCCGGCGCGGACCTCGCCGCCTTCCGCATCATCCAGGAGGCGCTGACCAACATCGTCCGGCACTCCGGCTCGCGCACCGCGCGCGTCCGCCTCGGATACGGGCCGGAGGGCGTCGAACTGAGCGTGGACGACGACGGACCCTCGTCGCAGCGGCCCGAGGGCGACGGGAGCGGCGGCGGCAACGGCCTGCTCGGCATGCGGGAACGGGCCGCGGCGCTGGGCGGCACGGTCGAGGCCGGACCGCGCCCCGGTGGCGGCTTCCGCGTGCTGGCGCGGCTGCCGTCCGGTGCGGCCGGTACCGTGGCGGGCGCCACCGAGGAAGAGGGCCGATGATCCGCGTACTGCTTGCCGACGACCAGGTCCTGGTGAGGGCCGGCTTCCGGGCGCTGCTCGACGCCCAGAGCGATATCGAGGTGGTCGGCGAGGCCGACGACGGGGAGGCGGCGCTGCGGCTGGTGCGCGAACTCACCCCGGACGCCGTCCTGATGGACATCCGGATGCCGCGGATGGACGGTCTGGCGGCCACCCGGCACATCACCGAGGATCCGGCGCTGGCCGGCGTCAAGGTGGTCATCCTGACCACGTTCGAGCTGGACGAGTACGTCTTCGAGGCGATCCGCGCCGGGGCCTCCGGCTTCCTGGTCAAGGACACCGAGCCTGCGGAACTGCTGCGGGCGGTCCGGGCGGTGGTCGAGGGCGACGCGCTCCTCTCGCCGGGCGTGACGCGCCGGCTGATCGCGGAGTTCGCGGCCCGGTCGAAGGAGCCGACGACCGTCGCGGGCCTGGAACACCTCACCGACCGCGAACGCGAGGTGATGGCGCTGGTGGGCATCGGCCTGTCGAACGAGGAGATCGCCCGCAGACTCGTCGTCAGCCCGCTCACCGCCAAGACCCATGTCAGCCGCGCCATGATCAAGCTCGCTGCCCGCGACCGGGCCCAACTCGTCGTCCTGGCCTATGAGTCCGGGCTGGTACGCCCGGGCTGGCTCGGCTGACCGAAGGGGACCGGCACCCGGCCGGGGTTCGCAACCAGCCGGCTCAGCGGGGTTCTCCGCGGCCCGGTACGTCCCGCGCCGCGCTCGTGCGGTTCTCGTGGCGCTGCAGGACGCCGGCCACCGTGCCGCAGAAGGTCACCACCGCCACGGCGACGGCCGCGGTCACCCAGCTGTGCCGGGCGTCCCCGTGCACCCGCCCGGCGAGCACCGGGCTCACCACCAGGGCGAAGGCGATCGCGGCGAAGACCGTTCCGGCCGCCGCCGCGTACATCATCTCGACGGTGGTCGCGTCCCGTTCGGCCTGTGTCCGAGTCCTGCGCATAGGAACACCCTTCCCCTGGGACCGGCGGCACAATCCGCCGGTCCGGCAAACGCTCCCGCGCCCACGGGAGACGTCCGGCCCCGCGCCCTCCCTGGTGGCGCGGGACCGGACACTGGTCGGATCCCGGGTGGTACGGCGGACCGGTCGGTCAGTCGCGCACCGCCACCGGCTGCGCGTCGGTCTCCGCCGCGAGCACACCGGAGGACGCGACGGACGCGACGGAAGGGTCCGATGCGATGGAGGAGGCCGACGGGACGGACGTCGCGACGACGATCTCGTGGGCCGGACGGCGCTTGCGCAGCCCGGTGACGGTGATCAGCAGCCCCGCCACCCCGATGAGGGTGACGACCACGAGCCCCGGCCGGTAGGTGTCCAGGACCGCCTGCGGCGTACTGGGGGAGCCGGTGCCGCTCGACGTGACCACCGCGGTCACGATGGCCAGGAAGATCGCCCCGCCCACCTGGAAGGAGCTGTTGAGCAGACCGGAGACCATGCCCTGCTCATGGTCGCGGACCCCGTTGGTGGCCTGGATGTTGAGTGACGAGTAGGCGAGGGTGAAGGCGGTGCCGAGCAGCAGCATCGACGGCAGGATGTCGAGGGCGTAGTCCGGTGACAGGTCGACCCGCAGGAAGAGCACATAGCCGAGGACGAGCGAGGCGAAGCCCGCCGTGATCACCCGCGGGGTGCCGAACCGGTCGACCACCGGCCCCATCCGGGGCGAGGCGATGGCCACCAGCGCGCCGGCCGGCAGGAACGCGAGCGCGGTGTGCAGCGCCGACCAGCCGAGCAGGGACTGCATGTACTGGGTGACGAGGAACTGGAAGCCGATGTACGACCCCATGAAGGTGGCGCCGCCCAGGTTGGCGCGTATCTGGTTGGGGGAGCGCAGGATCCCGAGCCGGATCAGCGGGTGCGCGGAGCGCCGTTCGATCGCGACGAAGCCGGCCAGCAGTACGGCGACGACGGCGAACGACACCAGGGTGCGGGCCGAGCCCCAGCCGGTCTGTCCTGCTTCGACGACGGTGTAGACGAGGAGCAGCATCGCGGCGGTGCCGGTCAGCGCGCCGGGCAGGTCGTAGCCGCGTCCCGCACCGCTCTCGCGGGGGCTCTTGGGGATGAGCTTGAGGCCGATGACGAGGGCGATCAGGGCGACCGGCGCGGGCAGCAGCATCGTCCAGCGCCAGCCCACCTCGGTGAGCAGCCCGGAGAGCACCAGGCCCATCGAGAAGCCGGTCGCGCCGCAGGAGGCGTAGATGGTGAGCGCCCGGTTGCGGATCGGGCCCTCGGCGAACGAGGTGGTGATGATCGACAGTCCGGCGGGCGCGGTGAACGCGGCGCTCAGACCCTTGATGAACCGGGTGGCGATGAGCAGCTCACCGGAGTCGACGACGCCGGCCAGCAGCGAGGCGCCGGCGAAGACGCCGAGCGCGATCAGGAAGACCCGGCGGCGTCCGAGCAGGTCGGCGGCGCGGCCGCCGAGCAGCAGCAGGCCGCCGTAGCCGAGGATGTAGCCGCTGACGATCCACTGGAGCGAGGCGGTGGTGAGGTCGAGGTCGTGGGCGATCGAGGGGAGGGCGACGCCCACCATCGATACATCGAGCGCGTCGAGGAACAGCGCCGCGCAGAGCACCAGCAGGGTGCCCCACTGGCGGGCGTTCCAACTCGCTTCGGTAGCGCGGACGGTGGAGGACGGAGAGGTCATGCGGAGCAGACTACATGCGCATGCATCCAATGCAAGTGCATTTAATGCTTGCGCATCTAGCGTCGTTTTTCTGCTACCGTCTAGAGATGACCGGTGACAAAGGTGAGCGAGCGCTCGTGGAGCAATGGCGGGCGATCCTCGCCGTCCACGCGCGTACGGCGTGCGAACTCGACCGTGAGCTGCATCAGCACGGTCTGGGGGCCAGCGATTTCGAGGTCCTCGACGTCCTCGCCGGCGGGGATCCGGCGGACGGCGGCTGCACCTTCCGCGTCCAGGAACTGGCCGACCGGGTCCATCTGAGCCAGAGCGCGCTGTCCCGGCTGGTGGCCCGGCTGGAGAAGGACGGCCTGGTCAACCGCGGGATCTGCGACGAGGACCGGCGCGGCGTACGGGTCGGGATCACCGACCTGGGGCGCACCCGGTACGACGTGGCCCGGCCCGGCCAGCGTGCCGTCCTGGAGCGCATGCTCGGCACCGCGTGACCGTCTCCTTCGAGTAGTGCGTGACCGTGCCCTCCGCGTGTCGGCCGGTTCCGGGCCGCCGGGGTCGGTAGCTCTTGGCGGTATGTCCGTCTCCATCGCGCTGTTCACCAGCGACCTCCGGCTGCACGACAACCCCTCGCTCCGCGGCGCGTTGGGCTCGGCCGACCAGGTCGTCCCGCTCTTCGTCGTGGACCACGCGATCCGCGACACCGGTTTTCCCACCCCCAACCGCGCCGCTTTCCTGGCCGGCTGCCTCGCCGACCTCGACGCCCGGCTGCGCCGCACCGGAGCCCGGTTGGCCCTGCGCACCGGCGACGTCACCGAACAGGTCCGCGCGGTGGCCGCGGAGGCCGGCGCGGCGCAGGTGCACATCGCGGCCGGCGTCAGCGGCTACGCCCAGCGCCGCGAGGAGCGGCTGCGCCAGGCCCTGGAACTCGACGGCCGCCTCCTGGTGGTGCACGAGGCGGTGGTGACCGCCGTCGCCCCGGGCGCCGTGACGCCGCAGGGCAAGGACCACTACGCCGTCTTCACCCCGTACTTCAGACGCTGGGCGGAGCAGGGCGTCCGGGAACCGCTGCCCGCGCCGCGGCGGATTCCCGGCGCGCGGGTCCGGTACGGGTCGCTGCCGTCGCCCTCGTCGCTGGCCGGCGGTACACCGTCGCCCACGCTGCCCGAGGGCGGCGAGACGGCGGCCCGCCGGCGGCTCGGCCGCTGGCTGGACGGCCCGCTGGAGGAGTACGCCGACGGGCACGACGACCTGCCGGGCGACCTCACCTCGCGGCTCTCGCCCTATCTGCACTTCGGCTGCCTGTCGGCCGCCGAACTGGTGCACCGGGCGACGGCCCTCGGCGGCGCGGGCGCGGACGCCTTCGTACGGCAGCTGGCCTGGCGGGACTTCCACCACCAGGTGCTGGCCGCCCGCCCCGCCGCCGCGCACCGCGACTACCGGACCCGGGGCGACCACTGGCGCGCCGACGCGGACGAGATCGACGCCTGGCGCGCGGGCCGCACCGGCTATCCGATCGTCGACGCCGCGATGCGCCAGCTCCAGCAGGAGGGCTGGATGCACAACCGGGCACGGCTGCTGGCCGCGAGCTTCCTCACCAAGACGCTCTACGCCGACTGGCGGACCGGCGCCCGGCACTTCCAGGAGCTGCTGGTCGACGCGGATGTGGCGAACAACCAGCTCAACTGGCAGTGGGCGGCGGGCACCGGCACCGACACCCGCCCCAACCGCGTGCTGAACCCGCTCACCCAGGCCAAGCGCTTCGACCCGGACGGCAGCTACGTACGCCGCTACGTTCCGGAGCTGGCGGGCATCCCCGGCGGGGCGGTCCACCGGCCCTGGCGGCTGCCCGCGGCCGAACGCGCCGCCCTGGAGTACCCGGAACCGATCGTCGACCTGGACGTCGCCGCCGCCCGCTTCCGCCGGGCCCGGGGTCTCGACGACTGAACCACCGGGCCCGCGCACCGAAGCGCCTCATGTGATGGGGGAGACCCGCCGCCACAGCTCCACCAGCTCCGCGTCCCCGGAAACGTCGAGCCCGTCGTACGGTCCGCGGTTCCACAGGGCGAGGTAGAGGTCGGCGGCGGATCCGCTCACCGTGCAGTCGGCCGCGCCCGGCGCCCCGCGCTCCACCCGCGGGGCCTCCTGGGAGAGCCGGACCAGCCAGTCACCCGTGCCGGCGGGCGCGTCCACCGCCCGGACGCGCAGGGTGCGCGGCGGTTCGCTGCGGACCCGGCTGCGGGGACGGGTGTGGAATCCGGCCAGCAGCTCGTCCACGCCGTCGGTGGCGAAGGCCGTGGTCACGGGGGAAGGGCCGACACCGAGCGCGGCCTCGGCGTCCACCCGGTGGACGGCCGTCTCGTGCGCCTGGCGCCGCGCCCAGAACTCCAGCGACGAGGGGGCGGTGAAGAAGTGCCAGCACCGCAGATCCGCCGGGGCGGCGGTGAGCGCGGCCACGAGGTCGGCGTGCGCCTCGCGGTACCAGTCGAGCAGCGCGCCGTCGTCCGGCACCTTGCCCTCGATCGGCGCGGGTTCCTCCCGGCCTTCGACGATGAATCCGGTCGCCCAGCGATGGACGATTCCGGTGTGCTGTACGAGGTCGCGCACCCGCCAGTCGGGGCAGGGCGGCACCGGTGCGTCCAGGCCGGCCTGCTCGGCCGCATCGGCGAGCAGCGTTCCGTTCCGGCGCAGGATCTCGATGAACTCAACCGTCTCCATGGCGGGATTGTGGCATCCCGTCACGGCGCGTGGCACGCCCTTACGGCACCGGCCTGGCAGGTCCGGGCGGCACCGCGCCGACCCGCGCCGGGGACCGTACGCCCGGCACCGGGACCGGACCCGGGCCGGGCCGTCAGGGGCTCGTACGGGTGCCCAGGTTCCGTACGGCGTAGGCGATGGCGGACGCGGTCGCGGCCAGCAGCGCCACCGTGGTCAGCGCGGTCGGCAGTCCGAAGGCGTCGGCCAGGAAGCCGATGGAGGGCGGGCCGAGGAGCATCCCGCCGTAGCCGAGGGTGGAGGCCGCCGCGACGCCGCTGGGTCCGGCGAGTTCGCCCGCGCGGGCGATGGCGACCGGGAACAGATTGGCCAGGCCGAGACCGGTCACGGCGAAGCCGGTGAGGGCGAGCCAGACGGACGGTGCGAGCGCGCCGAGCAGCATGCCCGCGGCGGCGGTCAGCCCGCCGAGCACCAGCGCCCGGGTCTGGCCGAGGCGTTCCAGCAGTGCCGTCCCGGACAGTCGCCCGAGCGCCATCGCGCTCGCGACGGCCGCGTAGCCGGCCGCGGCGATGCCCTGGCCGCCGCCGAGGTCCTCCTGGATGTGCAGCGGCCCCCACTCCGCGAGCGCTCCCTCGCCATAGGCGGTGCACAGCGCGATCAGGCCGAAGACGGCCACCAGCAGGCCGGTCCGCTGCACGGTCGGCGCGGCGCCGGCCGTCCCCTCGGCGGCCGGTCCCGCGGATCCGCCGCGGCCCGGCCGGTCGTCCGCCGGCGGGGTGATCCGCTCCGTCAGGAGCGTCCGGCCGGCGACGGCGGCGACCAGCAGACCGACCGGGGTGAGCAGCAGCAGATGGGTGGTGGGCGACAGATGCGGGGCCAGCAGTCCGCCGAGGGCGGCGCCGAGCAGCCCGCCGAGGCTGTACGCGGCATGGAATCCGGACATCACCGGACGGCGCAGCGCCGCCACCAGGTCGACGGCGGCGCTGTTGATGGCGACGTTCATCCCGCCGTAGGCCGCGCCGAACGCCAGCAGCACGAGGCCGAGGGCGAGCGCCGAATGGGTGAGCGGTGGCAGCGCGATGCTCAGGGACATCAGCACGCCGGTCACGACCGTGATCCGGCGGCTGCCGAAGCGGCGGCAGAGCCCGCCGGTCAGCACCATCGTGGCCACGGCGCCCGCCGAGACGCCGAGCAGGGCCAGGCCCAGCTCGCTGGCGGAGGCGCCCACTTGCGCTTTGATGGCCGGAATACGGACCACCCAGCCCGCGAAGATGAAGCCGTCGAGGGCGAAGAACGTGGTGAGGGCGACGCGCAGCCGGGTGAGAGAGGGGTCGGTCGGGGGGCGGCGGGAGGCTGTAAGGGCCATCCCTATTTTGTTTAGCGTCGGCACAAAGTCAGAATAGGGGGGTGACCCAGATTCGGACAAGGCTCGAGCGGGGCCGGAGCGCACTCGGCCCGGCGCTCGCACTCGTGCACACCGGCCGCGCGCCGACCCGCGCCCTGCTCACCTCGGAACTCGGCGTGACCCGCGCCACGGCGGGCGCGGTCGCCGCGGAACTGGAGGCACTGGGCTTCATCCGGGTGGACACCCGGCCGGGCGGCGCCTCCGGAGCGCAGGGCAGGCCCTCGCACGGACTGGACCTCGACCCCGCGGGACCGGTGGTCCTCGCCGCCCAGGTGCACTCCGACGGCTTCCGCGCGGCGCTGGTCGGGCTCGGCGGGCGGATCGTCGCCACCGCTCCCGGCTGTATGACGGTGCCCGCCGATCCGGCGCACGTCCTGGGCGCGGTCGTCGAAGCCGGCGCGGAGCTGCTGCGGGCCTCCGGGCGTACCTGCCTGGGCGCGGGGCTGGCCGTACCGTCCGCCGTCGCGGAGCCCGAGGGCACCGCCCTGAACCCGCTGCACGTCGCCTGGCCCGCCGGTTCCCCGGTGCGCCAGGTCTTCGCCGAGCAGCTCGCCCGGGCCGGCATCACCGGGCCCGGCGGTGCCCCGCTGGCCTCCTTCCTCGGCAACGACGTCAACGTCGCCGCCCTCGCCGAGCACCGGCACGGCGCCGGGCGCGGGGCCGGCCAGCTGCTGGTCGTCGCCACCGGCCACCGCGGTGTCGGCGGAGCACTCGTGCTCGGCGGGCGGCTGCACACCGGGAGTTCGGGTCTCGCCCTCGAGGTCGGCCATCTGACCGTCAATCCGGCGGGCCGGCCCTGCCACTGCGGCAGCCGCGGCTGCCTCGACGTCGAGGTCGACCCGCTCGCCTTCCTCGAAGCGGCCGGACGCCCGCCGGGACCGGCGGTCTCCCTCCTCGAGCAGGCCCGCGACCTGCTCCGGGACGAGTACGACGACCCCGCCGTCCGCGCCGCCGCGCACACCCTCATCGACCGGCTCGGCCTCGGGCTCGCCGGCCTCGTCAACGTCCTCAACCCCGACCGCATCCTCCTCGGCGGGCTGCACCGCCACCTCCTGGACGCCGACCCGGAGCGGCTGCGCGCGGTCGTCGCCGACCGCAGCCTGTGGGGGCGCAGCGGCAGCGTGCCGCTGCTCGCCTGCGCCCTGGACCACAACAGCCTGGTGGGCGCCGCGGAGCTGGCCTGGCAGCCGGTGCTCGACGACCCCCTGACGGCGCTCGGCGGTTGAGCCGCGGCGGACCCTCGAGGCGGGCCCGGCACCGGGCCCGCCGCCGATGAGCGACAACCCGCGAAACGGTGACCCGGCGCTGAACAGTGTGGGGCGGGCGAGGGAATTCCCGACACCGCCCCACCGTCCGGGCGGGCCCCGCGACCGCCTCGCCAGGCCGCCCCGCGGACGCCCGCGGCACCGCACCGACCCGCCGAAATCCCCCTGTGAGCAGGGAGTATCCCCTGCTGCAGGATGCCGTCGAGGAGCGCTTCCTGGGGTCGCGGGGGTGCCGGACGAGCGGAACCCTGCCGTCAGGTCGCGCGTATATGGTGCGCCTCAATCGACGGCGCGGCTGTCAGCGGGGCGCGGTCGTCAGCGGCGCGCCCCGCGCGGTGCCGGCGGTGTCGGCGGCGGAAGAAGTGGAGCCCTACGGTGGCCGGTTGGCTGCGGAAGCGGGTGTCGGCGTGGGCCGCCGCCCGTACGGTCTGGACGCTGGCCTTCGCCACGTTCGTGACGCTCATGACCGCGTGGTCGCTGGCCACACCCATCACCGCGCCGCCGGACGAGGCCGCCCACATGGTCAAGGCCGCCGCCGTCGTGCGCGGCGAGTTCGGCGGCGAGCAGCGGGTCATCGAGGCGCACCACGTCGGGGTCGACGTCGAGGTCGGGTTCACGGCGGTACGCGTGCCCGCCGGATACCGCGACCTGGACGTCACCGACGGCGTCTACCGGTGTTTCCGCAACGACGACAAGCTCTCCGTCGCCTGCCGCGGCACCGTCGCCCCCTCCGGCGACACCGCGACGGTCATCACCAGCGCCGGCACCTACGGCCCCGGCTACTACCTGCTGGTCGGCTGGCCGAGCCTGCTGCTCACCGGCGAGGCGGGCCTGTACGCGATGCGGCTGCTGAGCGCGCTGCTGTGCGCCGCGCTGCTGGCGAGCGCCGTCGTGACGGTCCTGGAGGGCGCGGCCAAGGGGTACAGCGGACGCGTCGCGCTGATCGGCGTGCTGACCGCCGCCACTCCGACGGCCGTCTACCTGGGTGGCGTCGTCAACCCCAACGGACCGGAGGTCACGGCGGCCGTACTGGCCTGGGCCGTGGTCGTCCGGCTGGTGACCGACGAGGACGGCCTGCCGCAGCTGCGCCGACGGCTGGTGCGGCTCGGCGCCGCCTGCGTCCTGCTCGCGTCCATGCGGGCGCTCGGCCCGCTGTGGATCGCGCTGGTGCTGGCCGGCGGCCTGATCCTGGCGCGCCCGGGACGGCTGCGGCAGCTGGCGCGGCTGCGCCCGGTGTGGGTGTGCCTGGGGGTGGCGGCCGCCGCGGGGCTGGCCGCCGTCGCCTGGACGATGACGGCCGACACGCTCGCGCTGCCCACCCAGACCCTGGAGCAGTACACACCGCTGACCTCCGCCCTCAAGGCGGTCTTCGACCTGCTCCCGAACTACCTGCACCAAATGGTGGCGATCTTCGGCTCGTTGAACGTCGCGGCTCCCGAACTCACCTACGTGCTGTGGTGGGTGATGGCCGGCTGCCTTGTGATGCTCGCCCTGGCGACGGGACGGGCGCGCGAGATCCTCGTCCTGGCCGCGCTGATGGCGGGCACCGCCTTCGGTCCGCTGGTGCTGATGGCCCCCCAGGCAGCCCACCTGGGACTCATCTGGCAGGGCCGCTATCTGCTGGCCGTCGCCGTGGGGGTCCCGGTGCTGGCGGCGGTGGTCGCCGGCCGGCGCTGGAGCGACCTCCCCGAACGGCTGCGGACCCGGCTGCCCCTGCTGCTGATCGGCTGCTGGGCGCTGGCCCAGGGCGGCGCGTTCGTCTGGGCCGCGCTGCGCTACGCGTTCGGCCGGGCGCACCAGTTCTCCGGCGGCTCCCTGCAGTGGCAGCCGCCGGTCGTGGGCTGGTCCGCCGCGCTCGTCCTGCTGGCGCTGTCCGGCTTCCTGCTGGTGCTGCTGGCGATCAGGGCGGGGCGGCCGATGGCCGGGAACCCGGCCGGGACCGCGCTGCGCGCGTCCACCGAGCCGCCGTTGGAGAGCCAGGCCGTCAGGGAGCAGGAGCCCAGCCGCGGCTGACCCGGACGGCCCCGGGATCCGCGAGTTCAGGACGGGAGTCCGGAACGGGAGTTCAGAAGAGCGGCTCCGGAACGTCCTCCGGCCGGGGTACGGGAGCGGTGGGGGCCGCCGACCGTGGTCCGGGGGCGGGCGTGGTGACCGGCCAGCCGGAGACCAGACGGGAGTCGAGCAGCAGCCCGCCGTCCGGCGTGTCGAGATACAGATCGCTCCCGGCCGCCGCCCGCACGGTGCCGGTGACCGACGTCCCCGGCGCCAGCGCCGTGATCCGGGCCGCCGGCCGCGGCGGCTCCGGCTCCAGCCCGAACAGCGCCGCATGGTCGACCAGGGCGTACGGCAGCCGGTCCAGGGTGTCCGGCAGTCCGGTCACCGACCCGTACAGGGCGCGGAGTTCGGCGGCCCGTTCGGCGGCGGGCGGCAGCGCCCACCGAGCCGCCCGTTTGGCGCCGGCCGTCACGCGGTCGGGAATGCCCAGCGCGGCGCCGAGCGAGGCCTCCGTACGCCGGGCGGCCATCAGCGGACCGCGTCCGAGGAAGCTGAAACAGACCGCCGCCTGCTCCACCAGCCGGACCGCGCCGCGCTCGGCCGCGGTGATGCCGACCTTGGTCAGACCGGGGCCGAACCAGGCCAGGTACACCGAGTACGGCCGGGGGTCGTCGGCCATGGTGTCGGCGGCGACGGACGAGAGCCGGTCCAGCGCGGCGCAGTCGTCGCACAGGTCCCGGCGGGCCGTCGGGCCCAGCTCCGCGGCGCGCGGGCACACGAGGTGCCGGCCGGCCCGCCGTACCCCCGTACAGCGCCGCACCGCGTCCCGGCCCACGGCCAGGGCGAGCGGGCCGCCGACGGGGACCGGGCTGCTCCGCTCGCCGTACCGGGGGTGCGACCACTGCCAGCACGGCTCCCAGGAGCCCGGGCCGCCCTTCCACCGCAGTCCGGTGCATCGCCACGTCTCCATCACTCCGATGGTAGGCGGCGCGTGGTGGTCCCCGTCCTCGCGGAGTACTCTCCGGTCCCATGGTGACCGACGAGCTCGCCCGCAGCCCCTACATCAGCCTGACCACGTACCGCCGCAGCGGCGACGCGGTGTCCACCCCGGTGTGGTCGGTCCGGGACGGCGGCGAGCTGCTCGTCTGGACCAAGAACGACACCGGCAAGGTCAAGCGGATCCGCAACAGCGGCCGGGTGACCGTCGCCCCGTGCGACGCCCGGGGCAGGATCGCCGCCGGAGCGCCGACCGCCGAGGGCACCGCGCGGCTGCTGGACGCGTCGCAGCTCGACCGGGTCCGCAAGGCCATGGCGGGCAAGTACGGCCTGCGCTTCCGGGTCCTCGACGTGGGCGGCGCGCTGCTCCGGCGCGGCAAACGACCGCAGGTCGGGATCGCCGTCACCTTCTGACCGGCCGCCGGACGTAGCCGCGGCCGGCGTTCGTACTCCCCACGTGGTACGCGGAGTGCCGCTGGCCGTACGACGACCCGGCGGCCGTTCCGGACCAGGCTCGGTGGTGTCGGGATGCATCGCATCCCACCATCACCGAGGAGACGATTCCGATGAACGTCATGGCATGGAACGACGGCGGGCCCGGCCCCTGGATCCTGTTCTTCCCGCTCGTCTGGGCGCTCGTCGTGGTCGGCATCGTCCTGGTGCTGCGCCGCACCGTGTGGCGCGGCCGGGGCTGCGGCCGCGGCCCGTGGCAGGGTCGGGCCGTGAACGGCGAGCACGCTCCGGTGGCGCTGCTCGGCCGCCGCTACGCCGCGGGCGAGATCGACGAGGACGAGTACCGCAGCCGGCTCGCCGTACTGAACGAGCAGCACGGACCGTACGAACAGCACGGCCCGCGCGGGAAGTCCGACCGGTCCGGCACCGAGGACGGTTCCCGATGACCACCCTCACCCCTGTCGGCACCTCCGCCGCCCGCGTCGTGGACGCTTTCAAGGTCTACGGCGCGGGGGACGCCGAGGTCCGGGCGCTGGACGGCGTCACCGTCGGGTTCCCGGCGGCGCGCTTCACCGCGATCATGGGCCCGTCCGGCTCCGGAAAGTCCACCCTGATGCACTGCGCCGCCGGTCTGGACACCCTCAGTTCCGGCTCCGCGTTCATCGGCAGCACGGACCTGGGCACGCTCGGGGACCGGGATCTGACGCTGCTCCGCCGCGAGCGGATCGGCTTCGTCTTCCAGTCGTTCAACCTGGTGGGGACACTGACCGTCGCCGAGAACATCACGCTGCCCCTCGATCTGGCGGGCGCCCGGCCCGACAGCGGCTGGGTGGACGCGCTCATCGACGTCGTCGGTCTCGGCGACCGGCTGCTGCACCGCCCGAGTGAGCTGTCCGGCGGCCAGCAGCAGCGGGTGGCCGTGGCCCGCGCGCTGGCCGGCCGCCCGGACGTGGTCTTCGCCGACGAGCCGACCGGCAACCTCGACTCGCGCTCCGGCGCCGAGGTGCTGAAACTGCTGGGGCGCGCGGTCCACGAGATGGGCCGCACCGTCGTCATGGTCACCCACGACCCGGTCGCCGCCGCCCACGCCGACGAGGTCGTCTTCCTCGCCGACGGACGGCTGGTGGACCGGATGACGGACCCCACCGCCGAGAAGGTGCTCGACCGGATGAAGGCCTTCGACGGCCTCACCGGTGCGGGCGCGGGCAGGGGGGCGGGGTCATGAGCGGCGCCCGCGCCGCACTGCGGATCAGCCTCGCCTCGCTGCGCGCCCACAAGCGGCGCTTCGCCGGCACCTTCCTGGCGGTCTTCCTCGGTGTGTCGTTCCTGGCCGGCACGATGGTCATGGGCGACACCCTCAAGGCCAGCTTCGACACCCTGTTCACCGACGCCAACCGGGGTACGGACGCGGTCGTTCGCAGCTCCGACGTCATCACCGTGCCCGGCGGCGGCCAGGGCACCCGCGAGCCCGTCGACACCGCGCTCGTCCAGCGGATTGAGGCGGTGCCGGGAGTGGCCGCGGCCGCCCCGAACATCACGGGCGCCGGCCAGCTCGTCGGCTCCGACGGCAAGGCCGTCGGCGGGAAGGGCCCGCCCACCCTCGCCGGCAACTGGATCGAGGACCCGCAACTCAACCCGTACACCCTCACCGAGGGCCGGGCCCCGAAGGCGCCCGGCGAGGCCGTGATCAACCGGGGAGCCGCCCAGTCCGGCAAGCTGCGGATCGGTGACACGACGGTGCTGCGCACGCCCGACCCGGTCAAGGTGACGATCGTCGGCGTGGCCGCCTTCGGCGGCGAGGACGGCATGGGGCAGACCACGTTCACCGGCCTCACCCGGGCCGACGCGGAGCGCTACCTCACCCCGAAGCCGGGCCTGGCGTCGACCATCCAGGTGCGCGCGGGACCGGGCGTCGGCCAGCGGGAGCTCGCCGACCGGCTCGCGCGCGTGCTGCCGGCGAACGTCGAGGCGATCACCGGGCAGCAGGCCACGGACGAGAGCCTCACCATGATCTCCGGCACGTTCCTGAAGATCTTCACCTCGCTGCTGCTGGTCTTCGCGGGCATCGCCCTGCTGGTGGCGACCTTCAGCATCCACAACACCTTCGCGATCGTGGTGGCCCAGCGGACCCGGGAGAACGCCCTGTTGCGGGCGCTGGGCGCGTCCCGCCGCCAGGTGCTCGGCTCGACGCTCGTCGAGTCCGCGGTCGTCGCGGTCGTCGCCTCGGTCGCCGGGCTGCTCGGCGGCATCGGCGTCGCGGCCGGACTCCAGGCGCTGTTCCCGGTGGTCGGCTTCCCGTTCCCCGACGGCGACCTGGTGATCGGCGTGACCGCCCTGGTCCTGCCGTTCCTCATCGGGCTGGTGGTGTGCACCGGATCGGCGCTGCTGCCCGCCGTACGGGCCGGGCGCACCGCGCCGCTGGCCGCGCTGCGGGAGACCGCCGTGGACACCTCGGGCGCCTCGCGGAAGCGGGCCGTGCTGGGCACGCTCGCCGCGGTGACGGGCATCGCCCTGACCGTGGCGGGCGCGGCGGGCACGCCCAGCGTCTGGCTCACCGGCGGCGGCTCGGTGCTCACCCTGGCCGCGTTCGTGATCCTCGGACCGGTCGCGTCCTCGTACGCGGTACGGCTGCTGGGCGCCCCGCTGGCCCGGCTGCGCGGGGTGACCGGCGGACTGGCCCGGCGCAACGCGCTGCGCAGCCCGAAGCGCACGGCCGCCACCGCGACCGCGCTGATGATCGGGGTGGCGGTCGTCTCCCTGTTCACGGTCTTCGGCGCCTCGCTCAAGGCCACCATGGACCAGACGGTCTCGCGGTCGTTCGCGGGTGATGTCGCGATCAGCGCCCCGGTGTTCGGGGCGGGCGGCAGCGGACTCAGCCCGAAGCTGGCCCCCGCCGTCGGCGCGCTGCCGCAGGTGCGGACCGCGGTCGGGCTCGGCCGGGGCGTCGCGAAGGTCGACGGCGGCGGACGCACCCTGACCGTCACGGACCCGGCGGCGCTCGCCACCGTCCTCGACCTCGGCACGGTCGACGGTTCGCTCAGCGGCCTCGGTGCCGACGGCATCGCGGTCGCCAGGGACGAGGCGGACCGGCACGGCTGGAGGACCGGCAGCACGGCCTCGCTGGTCTTCACCGACGGGAAGCGGCTGCCGTTCACCGTGGCGGCGGTCTACGAACGGGCGGATCTGGCGGGCGACTACGTCATCACCCGCGAGGCCTGGGCCCCGCACCGGGTGCAGGACTCCGACACCCTCGTCGCGGTCGCCTTCAAGGACGGGGTGTCCACGGACGACGGCAAGGGAGCGGTCGAGAAGGTGGCGGCGGCGTACGGCAGTCCCACGGTGCAGACCCGCGCCGAGTACGCCAAGTCCTCGGCGTCGGCCATCGACATGATGCTGACGCTGGTCTACGCACTGCTGGCGCTCGCGGTGCTCATCGCGCTGCTGGGCATCGCCAACACCCTCACCCTGGCGGTGCACGAGCGGACCAGGGAACTGGGGCTGCTGCGCGCGGTCGGCCAGACCCGGTCGCAGCTGCGGGCGATGGTGCGCTGGGAGTCGGTGCTGGTCGCCGCGTTCGGCACCGTCGGCGGTCTCGGCCTCGGCGCGTTCCTCGGCTGGGCGCTGGTGAAGGCCACCGACAGCTCGGGGACCAGCGCCTTCGCGGTGCCGCCGGCGCAGCTCACGGTGGTGCTGCTGGTCGGCTTGGTCGCGGGGGTCCTCGCGGGATGGCGTCCGGCACGCCGGGCGGCCCGGCTGGACGTCCTGCGGGCCATCGCCACGGAATGAGCCGCGAGGGCGTCCGGGGGAGAGGGTGTCCGGGGAGAAGGGATCCGACGAGCGACAGGCCGGCACCGAACGGGCCCGGACCGGGCATGCTCCCGGACCGGGCACGGCCCCGGCCGCCGCGTCCCGCACGGGGGGACACGGCGGCCGGGGCCGTCGGGGAGGTCAGGCCGCGGCTGCGACGGCGGGGACCCGCCGGGCCGCCGGGCGCCTGCGCGGCGCCGGTGCCGGAGCCTCGACGTGCAGGCTGAACCAGACCACCTTGCCGCCGTCCGGTACCGGATCGGCTCCCCAACTGTCGCTGAGCGCCGCCACCATGGCGAGCCCGCGGCCGCCGGTGGCGAGCGGCTCGGGGGAGCTGACCTGGGGCAGCTGGGGATCACTGTCCACGACGGATACGGTCAGCCGGCCCGAGACGAGGGTCAGTTGGACCGAACAGTGCTTGTCGGACCCGGCGTGCCGGTAGACGTTCGCCAGCAGTTCGGTGATACCCAGCAGGGCGGTGTCGAGCAGCGGGTCGAGATGCCAGTAACGCAGCTGTGCTGCAACGATTCGGCGTATCTGCTGGATGCGGGACGGCAGTGCTTCGAGTTCCAGCGTGCACTGTCGGTCGGCTTGCATGATCACGGCTGCGACTCCCTCCGCGGCGAGGGCCGGCCGCCGTGTGGAAGCCGTGTCCTGAACCGCTCGGAATGAGAACACCTGAGCGAAAATGCGTAGAGTGACTGCTGCAGTACTCCGTGATGTGACTTCAGGGTCACCCCCCGTGGCGGGATCCGCAACCCGCATGGTGCCGCGCGCCTCCCGCAAGGCCCTCCGACCCGTCGTCCGTCGGCCAGAACTCCGGCTCGGACGGCCCGGGCGGAGGTCGGTCCGGTCGCCCGGAGAAAGGCACGACAGGGGGCGTTCGAGCGGGTCCAGCGGCGAAGGGCGACCGGTCGCCCGGTGCGCGACAGGGGGTGGATCAGGTCGTTATGATCCGAAATGGCCCGGCGTGCCGCCGGGGACCGGCACGAGCGGAGGCTGGCGCGGTGGGCACGATCGAGCAGGCGGACGACAGCGGCTGTACGCGCACGGTGGACGTGGACCGGACGGACCACGGGTACCGGGAGTGGCTCAAGGAGGCGGTCCGCAAGGTCCAGGCGGACTCCAACCGTTCGGCCGACACCCATCTGCTGCGCTTCCCGCTGCCCCTGGAATGGGGCATCGACCTGTATCTGAAGGACGAGTCGACGCATCCGACGGGTTCCCTCAAGCACCGGCTGGCCCGTTCGCTCTTCCTGTACGGGCTCTGCAATGGCTGGATCCGGCCGGGCAAACCGGTGATCGAGGCGTCCAGCGGTTCGACGGCGGTCTCCGAGGCGTACTTCGCGAGGCTCATCGGGGTCCCGTTCATCGCGGTGATCCCGCGCACGACGAGCCAGGAGAAGCAGCGGCTGATCGAATTCCACGGCGGGCAGTGCCACTTGGTGGACGATCCGCACACCGTGTACGCCGTGGCCGCCCGGCTCGCCGCCGACTCGGGCGGCCACTACATGGACCAGTTCACCTACGCCGAGCGGGCCACCGACTGGCGCGGCAACAACAACATCGCCGAGTCGGTGTTCGAGCAGCTGAAGCTGGAGCGGTATCCCGAGCCGGCCTGGATCGTCGCCACCGCGGGGACCGGCGGCACCTCCGCCACCATCGCCCGCTACGTCCACTACACCCAGCGCGACACCCGGATCTGTGTCCCCGACCCGGAGAACTCCTGCTTCTTCGACGGCTGGGTCACCGGCGACCAGGGCGTGACCAGCGACGCCTCCTCCCGTATCGAGGGGATCGGACGGCCGCGCATGGAGCCGAGCTTCGTGCCGGGTGCCATCGACCGGATGATGAAGGTGCCGGACGCGGCGTCGGTCGCGGCGGTGCGGGCGCTGGACGGCGCGATCGGCCGCAAGGCCGGCGGCTCGACGGGGACCGGACTGTGGAGCGCCTTCAAGATCATCGCGGAGATGGTCGGGGCCGGGGAGACCGGCAGCGTCGTCACCCTGATCTGCGACCCCGGCGACCGCTACCTCGACAAGTACTACTCCGACGCCTGGGTCGCCGAGCAGCACCTGGACATCGCCCCGTACACGTCCGCCATCGAGCACTTCCTCGCCACCGGCGCCTGGCCGAGCTGAGCCCCCGGCCCTCCGGACGGTCCCTCCCAGCGATCCCTCCGAGCGGGCGGGTCAGCCGACCATCGCGTCGTCCGGGGAGCCGGCGGCGATCGCCGCGAGAGTGCCGAGCGCCGTGCAGAGCGTGCCGGGCGGCGGCGAGGCGAGTGCGACCCGGACCGCGTTCGGCGCGCTGTGCGGACCCACGGCGAACGCCGCGGCCGGCGTGACCGCGATACCGCGCCGGGCCGCCGCGGCCACGAACGTCTCGGCGCGCCAGGGCTCGGGCAGGTCCCACCAGACGAAGTAGCAGGACGGTGCGGTGCGTACCGAAAAGCCCGCGAGCAGCCGGCCCGCGATCTCCTGGCGCAGCGTCACGTCCTCGCGCTTGGCGCGCCCGACGGACGCCACCGTGCCGTCCGTCATCCAGCCGGTCGCCGCGTCGAGCGCGAAGCCGGCCGAGGTCCAGGCGCCGGCGCGCAGCGCGGTCGCGATCCGGTCGGTGAGGTGCGGGGGCGTTACGGCGAAACCGACGGTGAGGCCCGGTGCGAGCCGTTTGGACAGGCTGTCGACGACCACGGTGTGCTCCGGGGCCCAGGCGGCCAGCGGGGGCGGGCCGTCGGACAGGAAGGCCCAGACGGTGTCCTCCACCGCGTGCACGCCGGTGCGCCGCAGCACGTCGGCGAGTTCGGCGCGGCGGCGCTCCGGCATCGTCGTCGCCAGCGGATTGTGCAGCGTCGGCTGGAGGTAGACGGCGGCCAGCGGGGCGCTGCGATGAGCGGCCAGCAGGGCGTCGGGCAGCAGTCCTTCCTCGTCCTGGGCGAGCGGGACGAGGGTGACGCCGAGCCGGGCGGCGATGGCCTTCACCACCGGATAGGTGAACGCTTCCACTCCGAGCCGGCCGCCGGTGGGCACCAGTGCGGAGACGGCGGCGGCGATGGCCTGCCGGCCGTTGCCGGCGAAGAGCACCCGCGCCGGATCCGGTGCCCAGCCGGCCCCGGTGAGCAGCGCGGCGGCCGCCTCGCGCGCCGGGGGAGTGCCGGCCGGGCCCACCGGCCGCAGGGCGTCCGCCAGGACGTCGGTCCGCAGCAGCCGGCCGAGCCCCTCGCCCAGCAGGGCTGTCTGCCCCGCCACCACCGGGTAGTTCAGCTCCAGGTCGACCGGCGCGGCGGCCGGTTCGGCCAGCGCGGGCCCCGGCGTCCGGGGGGCGGCCCGGACGAACGTGCCGCGCCCGACCTCGCCGACCACCAGACCGCGCCGGGCCAGTTCGCGGTAGACCCGGTTCGCCGTCGAGTTCGCGATGCCGTGCCGGCGGGCGAACGCGCGCTGCGTGGCGAGCCGGTCGCCCGGCCGCAGCCGGCCCGCACCGATGTCCGCCGCGACCGCGTCGGCGACCGCCCGGTAGTCCTCCATCATGTACTCCGTCCCGTCCTCATATTGCACCGAGAACAAGATAAGCATTGCACTCTCTCCGGGCCAGTCCTAGCATCGGGCGGGGGACCGGCCACCAGGGCGGTACGGGGACCGGCCGCGACGGACAACGCGGCCGGACCAAAGCGAAAGTACAGGTGGAGAGCGTGATGACGGCGGCAACGGCACAGGTCAACGGCATCACCGTCGGCTACGAGGACGCGGGTGCGGGCGACCCGCTGGTCCTGGTCCACGGCCATCCCTTCGACCGCTCGATGTGGGCGCCGCAGGTCGGTGCATTCGCCGGGGAACGGCGGGTCATCGCCCCCGACCTGCGCGGCTACGGCGCCACCACCGTCGTCCCCGGCACGACCCCGCTGGAGACCTTCGCCCGCGACATCGCGGCCCTGCTCGACCACCTCGGCCTGGACCGGGTCGTCATCGGCGGTCTGTCGATGGGCGGCCAGATCGTCATGGAGTTCTGCCGGCTCTTCCCCGACCGGGTCCGCGGCCTGCTGCTCGCCGACACCTTCCCGACGGCCGAGACCGAGGACGGCAAGCGGGTACGGCGTGCCATGGCGGAACGGCTGGTGAGCGAGGGGCTGAAGGGGTACACCGACGAGGTGCTGTCGAAGATGGTCGCGCCCTACAACATCGAGGCGCTGCCCGCCGTCGCCGACCAGGTGCGCGGCATGATGTACGGCGCTCCGCCCGAGGGGGCGGCGGCGGCCCTGCGGGGGCGCGCCGAACGACCCGACTACGGGGACCTGCTGGGCCGGATCGCCGTGCCCGCCCTGATCGTGGTCGGCCGGGACGACGAGTACACCCCGGTCGCCGACGCGGAGGCCATGCACCGGCGGATCACCGGATCCGAGCTGGTGATCATCGAAGGCGCCGCCCATCTGCCGAACCTCGAACGCCCGGACGAATTCAACGCGGCGCTGGGCCGCTTCCTGGCCCGAGTTATGACGAAAGCCTGACGTCGGGGCGCCGCCCCTGGCCAGCGGCCCTCCCACGTGCTCGAATCGACCTATGGAAGAACCCCGCGTGGACGATGCCCCCGACGACCCGGGGGACGGGAACGAACGGCGCGGTGCGCCGGTCGGGCGGCGCGTCGTGCTGGGAATGCTGGGGCTGGGCGCCGCGGGGGTCGCGCTGGGCAGCCATGTGCAGGACCGTCTCGACGCGGTGCTCGCCGAGGTGAGCGCCAAGGACCCCACCGGGGTGACGGGACTGCTGCCCGGCGGCGGGGGATTCCGCTACTACTCGGTCACCTCGTCGGTGCCCAAGCGCAACGCCGAGAACTACCGGCTCACCGTCGGCGGGCTCGTCGACCGCCCCATGACCTACCGGCTCGCCGACCTGCAGGCCATGCCGCAGCAGCGGCTGGTGCACGACGTGCAGTGCGTGACCGGCTGGCGGGTGCCGAAGACCGCCTTCTCCGGTGTGCGGCTCTCCGCGCTGCTGGCCGCCTCGGGGGTGCGGCCGGAGGCGACCGCCATCCGGTTCGACTGCTTCGACGGCGCCTACACCGAGAGCCTCACGCTGCAGCAGGCCCGCCGCGGCGATGTCATGGTGGCGCTGACGATGCAGGACAAGCCGGTCACCCACGCCCACGGCGGCCCGGTCCGGCTCTACGCGGCGCCCATGTACTTCTACAAGTCCGCGAAATGGCTCTCGGGGATCACCCTCACCAAGAGCGTCGAACCCGGTTACTGGGAGAAGCTCGGCTACGACGTCGACGCCTGGGTCGGAAAGTCGAACGGACGGTCCGATGACCCCACTTCCTGACGGCCTGACCGCCCCGACCGCGCCGCGGCAGCCGGCCCGGCGGCTGCGCCGCTTCAGCCGCGCCGAACGCTGGGTGCACCGCGGCACCGCCTGGCTGATGGGCATCTGCGTCTTCACCGCCGCCTGCCTCTATCTGCCCCCGCTCTCCGAACTCGTCGGCAGACGGCGGCTGGTGGTGACCGTGCACGAGTGGTCCGGGCTGCTGCTCCCGGCGCCGCTGCTCGCGGGGATCTTCTTCCGCGCGCTGCGGGCCGATCTGAGCCGGCTCAACCGCTTCGGCCGGCACGACTGGCACTGGCTGCGCACCGTACTGCGCAAGCGCAGCAAGGACGGAGTGCCCGCGGGCAAGTTCAACGCGGGCCAGAAGCTCTACTCGGCCTTCATCGCGGGCGCGGTGCTGGTGATGATCGGCACCGGGCTGCTGATGTGGTTCACCCACCTCGCCCCGGTGCTCTGGCGGACCGGCGCCACCTTCGTCCACGACTGGCTGGCCCTGCTGCTCGCCGCCGGCATCACCGGACACGTCTGGATGGCCAGTAAGGATCCCGAGGCGCGGCTGGGCATGCGGACCGGGAGTGTGGCCTCCTGGTGGGCGCGGCGCGAACACTCACTGTGGAAGCCGGACGACAAGGACTGACGGGGCTGACCGGGCCGGTGGGGCGGACGGCCCGGCCCGCCGTGGGCAGACCGTGCGGAGGGGCGGCCTCCGTTCCTATCCGTCGCGGGCCGGTCACCTGGAGTCCGCCGGTGGGACACCCTCCTTTCCGGGTGCGCGCCTAGCGTCGCGATATGACGACCTCTCAGGCGCCGCCGGTCCAGCGGGTGTCCGCGACCGAGGTGCCGCGGGCCGCGCCGGCCGGCGGACCGGCCGCGCCGCCCACCCCGCCGCCGCGGGCCCGGCGCTCCCCGGCGCGGCGTCCGCGGCTGCCGCTCACCGGTCCCGTACGGCTCGTCGTGTCGGCCGTGATCGCCGTGGCCGCGCTCACCGCGCTCTGCGCGGCCGCCGCACTCGGCGCGGTCGACGTCCGGGGCGACGCCTCCGACCTGCGCACGGCCGTCACCCAGCGGGCGGCCGTCGCCGCCGAACTGCGGTTCGCGCTCGCCGACCTCGACGCCCAGCGGGCCAACTCCCTGGTGCCGGGCCACTCGGCGCTCCAGCCGGACGTGGAGGTCGGCAACCGGCTGCTCGCACTGATCACCGCGCAACAGCGCCGCACCGAGGTCAGCGGACTGCTGCGACAGCTCGGCGCCGACCCCGCCCAGGGCGACCGGGTCCGCTCCCTGCTCGACGCGCTCGGCCGCTACGACGACGCCAGCGCCCGCTCGTCCTACGTGGACGAGACCCAGCCCGACCGCCCGGCGGGAACGCCGCCGCCCGCCGCCGTCTCCCTGTCCTCCGAGGCCGCGGACGTGCTGCGCAACGAGTTGCTGCCGGTCGCGGCGGAGCTGTCGGAGACCTACGCCGAGCAGGCCGCGCACCTGGAGTCGGAGACGCGGGACAGCGCGAACCGGTCGGCGGGGCTCGTCGGGGTGCTCGGTGTCCTCACCCTCGGCTTCCTCCTGTGGTGGCAGCGGTACCTCGCCCGCCGCTACCGGCGGGTCCTCAACCCGGCACTGGTCGCCGCCACCGTCGCCGCGCTGGTCGTCACCGTGGCCGGCGCGCTCTCCTTCACCTCGGCGGCGTCCGAGGTCGGCGCCGCGGGCCGGGAGGGACTGCGACCCTGGTCCCGGCTGGCCGAGGCCCGCGCGGTGGCCGCCGACGCCGCCGCCACCCAGAGCCGCTGGCTGGTCCACGACGCCGACTCCGCCGGTTACCAGCGCGAGCGCTTCGACACGCTCACCCGCCGGCTCGACGTTCTCCTCGCCCCCGAGTCGTACGCCACGACCGCGGAGCGCCCCGCCTACCAGGACGTCCTCACCCGCTACGGCCACTTCCGCGCCGACGACCGGAAGCTGCGCGACCTGCGCGCCGCGGGACGGCTCGACGAGGCGGTCACCGTGCTCACCGAAGTCGGCCGCGGCCAGGTCGCCTTCGACTTCTGGGACTTCGCCACCGCGCTGGACGCGCTCGCGGACCAGCAGCGGTCCGACTTCGACCTGCACGCCGGCCACGCCCGCTCGGCCCTCGCCGGCTGGCCGGCGGTCCCCGCGGGCGCGCTGGCCGCCGCGGCGGTCCTGGTCCTGCTGGGCGTCCGCCCCCGGCTCGCCGAGTACCGCTGACGAACGGAAGTCAGCTACCGGGCGGCGCCGTGCTCGCGCGGGCCATGAGGCGCGGCAGGTCGTCCTGGATCTCGCGGGCGGGGTTCCCGTCGAGGAGACTGAGCAACTGCTCGGCGGCATGGCGGCCGAAGCTGCTGGTGTCGCGGACGAGCGCGGTCAGCGCGGGGTGCGCGCTGCGGCAGAGCACGGAGTCGTCCCAGGCCACGAGGGACAGATCGCCGGGGACCGCGAGGCCGAGCTCGTTGGCGACGGCGAGACCGGCCATGGCCAGGACGTCGTTGTCGTAGACGATCGCGGTCGGCGGCCGGGGCTGGGCGAGGGCCCGGCGGGTGGCCTCGGCGCCCTCGGTGTCCGAGTAGTCGGTGCTGATGGAGTGGACGTCGGGCAGCCCGCGTCGGGTGGCCTCGGCGCGCAGCGACCGGACCCGGCGCTGGGTGTGCGCGAGGTGCGGCAGGCCGGCGATGTGCAGGATCCTGCGGTGCCCCAGCCCGTACAGATGGTCGACGATCGAGGCCATGGCGCCCGCGTCGTCCGCCCACACGGTGGAGATGCCGGAGTGCGCGGGGGTGCCCGGGGCGAGCGCGCCGATCACGACGGCGGGCAGGCCGAGTTCGTCGAGCAGCGCCGGCCGGGGGTCGTCGAGCCGGGGGTCGACGACGAGCAGCCCGTCGACCCGGCGTTCGGCCCACCAGCGGCGGTAGATCGCGCACTCCTCGCCGAGATCCTCGACGACCTGGAAGAGCAGCCCGAGGTGACGTCGCGCCAGCACCTCCTGGATGCCCGAGACGAGTTGCAGGAAGAACGACTCGACGCCGAGCGTGTGCGCCGGCCGGGCCAGCACCAGGCCGACGGTGGCGGCGCCCTCGCCGGACAGCGCGCGGGCGGCGGTGCTGGGGCGCCAGCCCAGCTGTTCCGCGACCCGGCGGACCCGGTCGCGGGTGGCGGGGGAGACGCCGGGCCGGTCGTTGAGCGCGAAGGACACGGCGCTCTCCGAGACACCCGCGCGCTGCGCGATGTCCTTCATCGTCGGTCGGCGGGCCGGAGTGCGGCGCACGGGATCCATGGCTGGATTATGTCCTACTCCCGGGGCCGGGGTGCGACCGGCTACTAATGCGCTTGAGCTGAGATGTACTAAAGCGCATTAGTTTTGCGGAGAGAACTGCTCCCACCTGCACATATGTGAGATGGCGCGAATTCATCTCCGGTTAACCGTTGACGTTGCTCACGACGCGGGTGCAGCCTTACGTCGCCCCCCTCCTGGCCCGAGCGAAGGAGCTTGTCAGCCATGTCCGTATCCAGTGGAAGAACCCGTGGAGAGCGCGGCCCCCGCCGCGGCGCCACCCGTAGAACAGCCGTTGTCGTCGTCCCCCTGCTGCTGTCCGCGCTGACGCTGACCGCCTGCGGCTCCGGCGGCGACGACGCCGGCAGCAGTGCCGACGGCAAGATCGAGGGCGACATCAGCTTCCAGACCTGGAACCTGCGGGCGAACTACAAGGACTACTTCGAGGGCCTGGCCAAGGACTTCGAGAAGCAGAACCCCGGCGTCCAGGTGAAGTGGCTCGACCAGCCCGCCGAGAACTACGCGGACAAGCTCAGCGCGGACGCGGCCGGCGGCACCCTCCCCGACGTCGTCAACGTCTCGCCCGACCTGTCGTACCCGCTGGCCAAGGCCGGCGTGATCATGAGCCTGGACAAGGAGCCCGCCGCCGCCAAGTTCAAGGGCGACTACACGCCCGAGGCGTGGAAGGGCAATGAACTGCCGGGCCTGGAGGGCTCGTACGCCTTCCCCTGGTACCTCAACACCGGCCCGCTCTTCTACAACAAGACGCTGTTCCAGCAGGCCGGCCTCGACCCGGCCAAGCCGCCGAAGACCTACGACGAGCTCTTCGCGGACGCCAACACCATCGCGGTGAAGTCCGGCGGGAAGACCGCCACCCTCGCGGGCACCCCGTCCATCGAGGACTTCGGCCGCTACGGCGTCCCGCTGATGAACGCCGACGCGACCAAGTTCACGTACAACGACGCCAAGGGCGCCGAGCTGCTCACCAAGTACCTGGAGCTGTTCAAGAACGGCGGCCTGGACTCCCAGGCGCTGACCAGCGGCCCCGACGCCGTCGGCCAGAAGTTCCTGCAGCAGAAGGTCGCGATGAACCCGGGCAGCGCGCACGACCTGGGCACCTTCAAGCAGAACGCGCCCGACCTGTACAAGAACCTCGGCATCACCGACGCGCCCAACAACACCGGGCACCCCAACATGTACGTGATGGGCATGGCGGTGAACAGCAAGAGCAAGCACAAGGCCGCGGCCATCGCCTTCGCGCACTTCATCACCGACAAGCAGAACCAGGAGTCGTTCGCGCACAAGGTCGCGATCTTCCCGAGTACCGCCGGCTCGCTGGACCAGCCGTACTGGACCCAGGACGACGGCACCGACGAGGGCCGGGTCCGGGTGGCCTCCGCGCGGCTGCTCAAGGGCGCGGTGAACTACACGCCGGTCGTGATGACCGACGAGATGAAGACCATCCTCAAGAACGAGGTGGCGAAGGCGCTGCAGGGCAAGAAGTCGCCGCAGCAGGCTCTGGACGACGCGGTCAGCCAGAGCGACAAGCTGCTCAAGCAGAGCTGAGCGGGCGGACCCGACATGAGTGCACGGACCCACCGGGCCGCCAGCCCCTGGCTGTTCCTGCTGCCCGGCCTGGTGATCATCGCCGCGTTCAGCCTCTACCCGTTCATCAGCACCGTCGGCACGGCCTTCACCGACGCCCGCACCCTGACCCCCGGCCACTGGGTGGGGCTGCGGAACTTCCAGGACATGCTGGACGACGAGCAGTTCTGGACCGGGCTGCGCAACAGCACGCTGTACGTGCTGCTCGTGGTGCCGTGCACCGTGCTGCTGCCGCTCCTGCTGGCCCTGCTCGTCCAGAAGCAGGTCCCCGGCATCGCGTTCTTCCGCTCCTCCTTCTACACCCCGGTCGTCGCGTCGGTCGTCGTGGTCGCGCTCATCTGGGTGTGGATGCTGGACGACCGCGGGCTGGTCAACGGGATCCTCGGGTACTTCGGGACCGGCCCGGTGGAGTTCCTCAGCAACCAGTGGCTGCTGCTGTTCAGCGCGATGGCGCTGACGGTGTGGAAAGGCCTCGGCTACTACATGATCATTTACTTGGCGGCGCTGGCCAACGTGCCGAAGGAACTGCACGAGGCGGCCGCCGTGGACGGTGCCGGAGCGTTCCGCCGCTTCGTCAGCATCACCGTCCCGGCGGTCCGCTCCACCATGGTGCTGGTCGGCGCGCTGTCGTCGGTGGCGGCCTTCAAGGTCTTCACCGAGGTCTATCTGATGGCCGGCCCGACCGGCGGCCCGGCCGGCGAGGACACCACCATCGTCATGCTCGTCCAGCGCGTCGGCACCGGACTGTCGGGACGCACCGGCTACGCCTCCGCGCTCTCCGTGGTGATCTTCGCGGTCACCCTGGTCCTGATGCTGCTGGTGCTGCGCGCCGACCGCAAGGACGGTGAGTGACATGGGCGGCCGTATGCCCCGCTGGCAGCTCGTGCTCCGCTACGTCCTGCTGCTCGCCGTCCTGGTCGTCACCATCGGCCCGTTCCTGTGGCAGCTGAGCACCTCGCTCAAGGGCCCGACCGAGGACATGTACAGCTACCCGCCGAAGCTGCTCCCCGAGCATCCGACGCTGGACAACTACTCCGGCGTCGCGGACATCATCCCCGTCTGGGAGTACGCCCTGAACTCGCTCAAGGTCGCGGCGGCCAGCGTCGTCACCAACTGCGTGGGTTCCGCCCTGGCCGGCTACGCGCTCGCCCGGCTGCGCTTCCGCGGCCGCAAGCTCGCGACCACCGCCTTCGTCATGGCACTGCTGGTGCCGTTCGAGTCCATCTTCATCGCGCAGTTCACCACCATGCGCGATCTGCAGCTGAACAACACCCTCATCGCCGTCGTGCTGCCGGGCTGCATCGGTGCGATGAACGTGCTGCTGATGCGGAACGCGTTCAGCCACCTCCCGTACGAGATCGAGGAGGCCGCCGTCATCGACGGCGCCAACGTCTGGCAGCGCTTCGTACGGATCGCGCTGCCCTCGGTCAAGGGCACGCTGGCGGTCGTGGCGATCTTCTCGTTCATGGGCGCCTGGGACGACTTCCTCTGGCCGCTCATCGTGCTGTCCGACCCGGACAAGTACACGCTGACCGTCGGGCTGAACTTCCTGCACGGCACGTTCGCCAACAACCCCAGGCTCGTCGCGGCCGGGACCATCATCGCTGTAGCCCCGCTCATCGTCATGTTCGCCTGCCTGCAGCGGTACTTCTTCCGCGGCGTGGGCGAAGGCGCCGTCAAGGGCTGAGCCCCCGCTCCCCTTCTCCCCGCACTGAGGACACCGCACCGGATGAACGCAATGCGCTTCGGCGTCAACTACACGCCCACGCACGGCTGGTTCCACCACTGGCTCGACTTCGACCTCGACGAAGTCCGCGCCGACCTGGACTCCATCGCCGCTCTCGGCCTCGACCACATCCGGGTCTTCCCGCTCTGGCCGGTCTTCCAGCCGAACCGCACCCTGATCAGGCCGCGCGCCGTCGAGCAGCTCGTCCAGCTGGTGGACGCGGCGGCCGAGCGCGGCCTCGACACCGCGGTGGACGGGCTGCAGGGCCATCTGTCCAGCTTCGACTTCATCCCCTCCTGGACCACCACCTGGCACCGCCGCAACCTCTTCACCGACCCCGACGTCATCGACGGCGAGGCCGACTACCTGCGCACCCTCGCGGCGGCGCTCGCCGGCCGGCCCGGCTTCCTGGGCATGACCATCGGCAACGAGATCAACCAGTTCTCCTCAGGACCGCACCCCGACCCCGACCGGATCACCCCGGCCCAGGCCGAGTCCTGGCTGCGGCGGGTGCTGGCCGCGTGCGAGGAGGGCGCGCCCGGCAAGTTCCATCTGCACGCGTCCTACGACGCGGCCTGGTACCAGGACGACCACCCCTTCACTCCCGGCCACTCCGCCCTGCTGGGCGCGGCGACGGCCGTCCACTCCTGGGTGTTCAACGGCACCGCGCAGCGGCACGGCCGTACCGGCACCGCCACCGAGCAGCACGCCGCCTACCTGATCGAGCTGTCGAAGGCCTGGGCCACCGACCCGCACCGGCCGGTGTGGCTCCAGGAGGTGGGCGCGCCCGCCCCGCACATCCCGGCCGGGCACGCCGCCGAGTTCACCGAGGCCACCATCGCCGCGGCGCTGGACTGCCCGGACGTGTGGGGCATCACCTGGTGGTGCTCCCACGACGTGGACCGCGCGCTGGCGGACTTCCCCGAGCTGGAGTACAGCCTGGGGCTGCTCACCACCGACCGCACGGTCAAGCCGGCGGGCGCGGCCGTCGCCCGCGCCGTCGAACAGTGGCGCGGTCGCGAGCACCGCCCGGCGCCGCGCACCACCGCGCTGGTGGTGGACGCGGGCGACCGGGTGAGCGCGCCCGCCCGCTCCGTGTGCGCACCCGGCGGGGCCTTCTTCGAGGCGTGGATGCGACTGGCCGCCACCGGCGCCCGGCCCACCGCCGTACTCGCCGAACTCGCGGACGACGCCGGTCATCTGGCGGCCCGCGGCATCACCGAGGTCCTCACCGTCGATCAGGTCGACCACCCCTAGGGAGCGCACCGATGACCGAGCACCGCAGCTCTGCCGACCCCGCCACCGCCCTCCCCGCCGCGGACCGGCCCCGGCCCTCCCGCCGCAGGATCCTGATCGCCGGGGCCGGCACCGCGGGCCTCCTCCTGGCGCCCGGCCTGCCGGCCGCGGCCGCGGCGGCCGGACCCGCCCGGAACCTGCAGCCCCACGCCTCGTACTGGTTTCCCGACAGCCTGCCCTCCGGGACACCCGGCGACGGCATCCAGTGGCGCAGCCTCAAGGCGTGGACGCCGGAGACCGACCCGGACCTGGCGTTCAACACGGCGAGCGTCCCGCTCGCGGCGCGCTTCACGCCCCCGCCCGCCAACACCACCGCGCGCGCCGGCCAGGCCCGGATCTCCGGCCTGGCCGCGTTCGACCACACCGCGGGCAACCCCTCCCAGGGCTCCGCCACCGCCGACTACTACGCGCTGACGCACTGGGCGTACCTGGACGAGCTGGTGTTCTGGGGCGGCTCCTCCGGCGAGGGCCTGATCCTCGCCCCCAACGCGCCCGTGGTGGACGCCGCGCATCGCAACGGGGTGCCCGTGCTCGGCACCGTCTTCCTGCCACCGGTCGCCTACGGCGGCGATCTGCGGTGGACCCGCGACCTCGTGCAGCGCGGCGCCGACGGGCGGTTCCCGATCGCCGACCAGCTGATCCGGGTCGCGCGGGTGTACGGGTTCGACGGCTGGTTCCTCAACGCCGAGACCGGCGGCGGGGACGCGGCCCTCGCCACCGACATGCGGGACTTCGTCCAGTACCTGCGCGCCCACGGCCGCGGCCTGCGCGTCACCTGGTACGACGCGATGACCGACACCGGAGCCGTCGACTGGCAGAACGAACTCAACCCGCGCAACCAGGAGTTCTTCACCGCCGCCGACACCCTGTTCGTCAACTTCGACTGGAGCAGGTCCGGCCTCGCCGCCTCCGGCACCCTCGCCGGGGAACTGGACCGCAGCCGCTACGCGGTGTGGGCCGGCATCGATGTCGAGTCCCGCGGCTGGGACACCCCGGTCGACTGGGACGCGATCGTGCCCGCCGACGCGCGGCACGTCACCTCGTACGGCTTCTACCGCCCCGAGTGGACCTGGACGAGCCTGCCGGCCGACCGGCGCGCGCCCGGCGACTTCCACGCCCGCGACGACCGGTTCTGGACCGGCCCCTCGCTGGATCCCTCGGCGCCGCACAGCGGCACGGGAGGCTGGCGGGCGCCCGCCACATCCGTCGCCGACCGCTCCACGCTCACCGCACTGCCGTTCGCGACCACCTTCAACACCGGGCACGGCCTGCGCTGGTACGAGCACGGCACCGCGTCCTCCGACACCGCCTGGAACCACCTCGGCCTGCAGGACCGGCTGCCCGGCCGCCGCTGGGTGGTGCACGGCGCCGGCACCCGGCCGGGCGTGTCGTTCGACTTCGCCGACGCCTGGCGCGGCGGCAGCAGCCTGCTGGTGGACGGAGTGCTCGACGACCCGGCGACGCTGGAGCTGTACGCCGCCCGACTGCCGCTGACCGGCGGCGCCGTGGTGGAACTGACCCACCGCACCGACCCGGGCTCCGGCCCGGTCCGGGTCGACGTGGCCGTCGCCCTCGACGGTCCCGGCACGCCCGGCACGCCGCCGCGCTTCCGGTACGTCCCCGCCGGTTCCCTCCCCGCGGGCGGCCGCGGCTGGACCACGGCGACCGTACGGCTGGGACCGCCGCACGGAAACGTCCTGCACGTCCTCGGAGTCCGGCTCACCGGATCCGGCGGCACGGCGGTCCGCTGGCGGCTCGGCGGGCTCGCGGTGCGCGATGCCGCCCCGAATCCCCCCGCCCGGCCCGGTCTGCCGGCCGTCACCTCCTCCGCCACCGCCGCGGACGGTGCCTCGGCCGCCCTGCGCATCGGCTGGCGCCGCTCGGCCGGCCCGGTCCGGCACTACGAGGTGCACCAGGTGCTGCCCGGGGGCGGCCGGCGCTTCCTCGGCGGGACGCCCGGCACCGCCTACTACCTGCCCGCCCTGCGGCGTACCGCCGGTGAGGCCGTCACCCGGCTCGAAGTCCGCGCCGTCGGTGAGCTGTTCACCTCCTCCGCCCCGTCGTCCGCCGCGTTCACCTGGATCTAAGGAAACCCACCCTCATGCACAGCAACCGAACCGTCACCGAGGACCGGCTCAAGCGGGTCCTCGACGAACGCATCCGCCCCGCCGTCCATCCGCAGTCGGTGCCGCTGGACATCGGGATCTGGAACGCCCCCGGCGAGCCCGTCCCGGTGGCCGAGGGCCTGGCGGCGCCCCGTACACCCATCGAGACCGGTGCGCCCTGGGGCCCGCCGTGGGGCACCAGCTGGATCACCGTGACCGGCGTCGTACCGGACGAATGGGCCGGCCGGACCGTCGAGGCGCTGCTGGACCTCGGCTTCGACGAGAACATGCCCGGCTTCCAGTGCGAGGGCCTGGTCTACCGGGCGGACGGCTCGCCGGTGAAGGGACTCAACCCGCGCAACCAGTGGATCCGGATCGGCGCGCCCGTCGCCGGCGGCGAGCGGGTGGAACTGCACATCGAGGCCTCGTCCAACCCGGTACTGCTCGACTACCACCCCTTCCTGCCCACCGACCTCGGCGACAAGGAGACCGCCGGCAGCGAGCCGCAGTACAAGCTCGCCCGGATGGATCTGGCGGTCTTCGACGAGACGGTGTGGGAGCTGGTCCAGGACCTGGAGGTGCTCGGCGGCCTGATGGCGGAGCTGTCCACCGAATCACCCCGCCGCTGGGAGATCCTGCGCGCGGTGGAACGGTCGCTGGACGCCGTGGACCTGCAGGACGTCGGCGGCTCGGCGGCCGCGGCCCGCGAGCAGCTCACGGAGGTGCTGGCCGCACCCGCGCACCGCTCCGCGCACCGCATCAGCGCGGTGGGCCACGCCCACATCGACTCGGCCTGGCTGTGGCCGCTGCGCGAGACCGTCCGCAAGGTCGCGCGCACCACCTCCAACATGACGGCCCTGCTGGAGGAGAACCCGGAGTTCGTCTACGCCATGTCGCAGGCGCAGCAGTACGCCTGGATCAAGGAGCACCGGCCCGAGGTCTACGCACGGGTCAAGAAGGCCGTCGCGGAGGGCCGGTTCGTGCCGGTCGGCGGGATGTGGGTGGAGTCCGACACCAACATGCCGGGATCCGAGGCGCTGGCCCGGCAGTTCGTGCACGGCAAGCGGTTCTTCCTGGAGGAGTTCGGCATCGACACCGAAGAGGTGTGGCTGCCGGACACGTTCGGCTACTCGGCCGCGCTCCCGCAGATCGTCAAGCAGGCCGGCGCCAAGTGGTTCCTGACCCAGAAGATCTCCTGGAGCGAGACCAACAAGTTCCCGCACCACACCTTCTGGTGGGAGGGCCTGGACGGCACCCGGGTCTTCACCCACTTCCCCCCGATCGACACCTACAACGCCCAGCTGTCGGGCAAGGAGGTCGCCCACGCCGTCCGCAACTTCCAGGAGAAGGGCTCCGCGACCCGGTCGCTCGCCCCGACCGGCTGGGGCGACGGCGGAGGCGGCACCACCCGCGAGATGCTCGCGCACGGCAAGCGGCTGGCCGACCTGGAAGGCTCGGCGAAGGTCGTCTTCGAGAAGCCGTCCGCCTTCTTCGAGAAGGCCCACGCGGAATACCCGGACGCCCCGGTCTGGGTGGGGGAGCTGTACCTGGAACTGCACCGGGCCACGCTCACCAGCCAGGCCCGCACCAAGCAGGGCAACCGCCGCAGCGAACACCTGCTGCGCGAGGCCGAACTGTGGGCCGCCACCGCGGCCGTACGCGCCGGCTTCCCCTACCCGTACGAAGACCTCGACCGGATCTGGAAGACGGTCCTGCTGCTGCAGTTCCACGACATCCTCCCCGGCTCGTCCATCGCCTGGGTGCACCGCGAGGCGGAGGCGAAGTACGCGGCCGTCGGCGCCGAACTGGACCGGATCATCGCCGACGCGCAGGTTGCCCTCGCGGGCAGCCCGGCCGACGGAACCTCCGTGCTGTTCAACGCGGCGCCGCACGCCCGCTCCGGCGTCGCCGCGGGCGGCGCCGTCGTCGCGGCACCGTATCGCGGCGCGGCGGTCACCGCCGTACCTCGTGAGGGCGGCGGATTCGTCCTGGCCAACGGGCTGCTGAGGGTGGCGGTCGACGCGCGCGGGCTCGTCGTCTCGGTCTACGACATCGAAGCCGGCCGCGAGACGATCGCCCCGGGCGCCGCCGCCAACCTCCTGCAACTGCACCCCGACTTCCCCAACCGCTGGGACGCCTGGGACGTCGAAACGTTCTACCGCAACACGGTCACCGACCTCACCGACGTCGACACCCTGGAACTGGACGCCGTCGGCGGCGGCGTGGCGGCGGTCCGGGTGACCCGGAACTTCGGTTCCTCCCGGGTGGAGCAGGTACTCACGCTGACCGCGGGGGAACGGCGCCTCGACATCGCCACCGAGGTGGACTGGCACGAGACCGAGAAGTTCCTCAAGGCCGCCTTCCCGCTCGACCTGCACGCCGACCGCACGGCGGCCGAGACCCAGTTCGGCCACCTCTACCGGGCCACGCACACCAACACCAGTTGGGACGCCGCGAAGTTCGAGGCGTGCGCCCACCGGTTCGTGCATCTCGAGGAGCCGGGCTGGGGTGTCGCCGTCGTCAACGACTCGACGTACGGCTACGACGTGACCCGCACCGTACGGCCCGACGCCGAAACCTCACTCACCGGCGGTACCGAGGCCGCACTCAGCAGCGGGACGACCACCACGGTCCGGCTCTCGCTGCTGCGCGCACCGCGGTTCCCCGACCCGCACACCGACCAGGGCACCCACCGGTTCCGCTACGCGCTGGTCCCCGGCGCCGCCATCGGTGACGCGGTGCGCGAGGGATACCGGATCAACCTGCCCGAGCGCCGGGTGCCGGGCAGCGCGGCGGTGGTGCCGCTGGTGTCGGTGGACCATGACGCGGTGGTCGTGACGGCCGTGAAGCTGGCGGACGACGGGAGCGGTGATGTCGTGGTGCGGCTGTACGAGTCCGGCGGCGGGCGGGTGAGGGCTCGGCTCACGACCGGGTTCGAGCTGGCGTCGGCGACGGTGTGCGACTTGCTGGAACGTCCGACGGGTGGGGTCGTGGGTGGTGGTTCGGGTGTCGAGCTGTCGTTGCGGCCGTTCGAGATCCGTACGCTGCGGCTGGCTCGGGGCGACGTCTGACCGTTGGTGGTGCGGTCGGGGGCCGGGTCCTCCGGTGGGGGGTTCGAAATCGACTATTTACGGGCCTGGCGGCCCACAAATAGCTCGGCAGCATTTCGAACCCCCCACCTGCGGCCCCGGCCCCCTCACGTCACAGCCTGGTGGGGCGTTCTGCCGGTTACTTCCTCAGCAGGAGGATGACGCCCGCTACGGCCACGCCCAGCACCACGGCCGATGCCCCGTATGCCAGTCGGTGGGAGCGGAGGATGGGGAGGTAGCGGTCGGCGGCCAGGCGGCCGGGGCCGGTCAGGGCGAGGGCGGCGGCAGATGCGGTCAGCAGCAGTTCGTACTCGACGCCCTCGGGCGCGAAGAAGCCGCCGCCCCACTTCACGGCCAGCGCGTTGACCATGGTGCCGACCACCGCGGCGCCTGCCAGCGGGGTGAGCAGGCCGACGGCCAGGCCGAGTCCGCCGAAGGTCTCGCTGAGGCCCGCCACGACGGCCATCGCCTTGCCGGACGGGTAGCCGCTCATGGTGAAGAACTGGCCGGTCCCGTCGAGGCCGCCCCCGCCGAACCAGCCGAACAGCTTCTGGGCGCCGTGCGCGGCCATGGTGAGGCCGACCGCGAGCCGGAGCAGGAGCAGCCCGGCGTCATAGGCGTGCGGGGAGGCCGCCGCGGTCGCCGGGGCGGGCGTACGGAGGTCCGGCGGGGAGAGCTGGGCGGTGGGGGAGGGCATAGGGCGGTTCTCCTGGGGTGGGGGACGTAGCGTGGTTCAAATTCGAACCACTGGCCCGACCGTATCGGCTAATTCGAATTTGAACAACAGCGCTACGATGGCCCCATGGACAACACAAGGTGGCTCGACGAGCAGGAGATGGCGGCCTGGACGGGCTTCCTGGCGGCGAGCAGCCTGCTGGGCCGCCGGGTGGAACAGCAACTGAAGGACGACGCCGACCTCTCGCATCCGCAGTACGAGATCCTCACCCGGCTCTCCGCGGCCCCCTGCGGCGAACTGCGCATGACCGAGCTCGCCGACGCCCTGCTCACCTCCAAGAGCGGGCTGACCTACCAGGTCACCCAGCTGGAGAAGAGCGGCATGGTCCGCCGGCGGTCCTTTCCCGGCGATGTGCGCGGCGTCGTCGCCTGCCTCACGGACGAGGGCTGGGCCAAGGTCCGCGAGACCGCCCCAGGGCACGTCGCCCTGGTCCGCGAGCTGCTGATCGACGTCCTCACCCGCGAGCAGCTCACCGCCATCGCGGAGGGGTTGGGCGAGGTCAGCCGCCGGTTGCGCGCATCCAACGTGCGATGAGTCAAGGGGGCGGGCTGCGACGTGAGGGGGCCGGGGCCGCAGGTGGGGGGTTCGAAATGCTGCCGAGCTATTTGTGGGCCGCCAGGCCCGTAAATAGTCGATTTCGAACCCCCCACCGGAGGACCCGGCCCCCGACTACCCCACCCCCGCAAGCCGCCGGTCCAGCGCCAGCACCGCGTCGCGGAACGCCCGCCCCAGCCCCGGCCTCAGCACCCGCATCAACATACGCAGCGGCGCCGGGCCGTCCATCGCGAAGGTCCACTGCACCAGGCTGCCGGGGCCGACCGGCTCCACCCGCCACTCCTCCAACAGGGCCCGCAGCCCTGGCGCGTTGCACGTGTCCGCCCGGTAGACGTAGCGCTTCGGCGCCTCGTCGACCAGTACCGTCTCCTCGAAGCGGACGCCCCCGGCCAGGCCGACGTCGCGGCCCACCTCCGTGCGGCGCGCGGATTTCACCGCGGCGAACCACTCCGGGGTGCTCTCGGTGTCCACGGCGAGGGCGCGGTACACCGCCTCGGGCGGCGCGATGATGCCGAGCGTGAAGACCAGACGGACGGGCGCGGTGTCGAGGAAGTCCAGTTCGACGCGGCGCAGGGGGCGCGGGGAGCGCGATCGGCGGGCCATGGGCGCACCTTACGTGACGAGCCGTCAGCTGTCTGCGGCGGTGTCCGTCTCACCCGCGACGACCAGGTCCGACAGGTACTCGGCGATCTCCGCGCGCAGCACCTCGGGGATGCCGGCGTCCGTGACGAGGGTGTCGACGTCCTCGAGTGAGGCGAAGGAACTGAGGCCCACCGTCCCCCACTTGGTGTGGTCGGCGATCACCACGACCCGGCGTGCCGAGCGCACGAACTGCCGGTTGGTCTCGGCCTCCGCCAGGTTCGGCGTGGAGAGGCCGGCCTCGACCGAGATGCCGTGCACACCCAGGAACAGCATGTCGAAGTGGAGCGAGCCGATCGCCCGGTCCGCGACCGGGCCCACCAGGGAGTCCGACGGGGTCCGTACTCCGCCGGTGAGCACCACCGTCGCGGCGCCGTCCCGGCTCTGTGCTCCCGGCCGGCGCTGTGCGGTGTGGAAGACGTCGGCGACCCGCACCGAGTTGGTCACCACGGTCAGGTCGGGTACGTCCAGCAGGCGGTGGGCCAGGGAGTACGTCGTCGTGCCGCCCGACAGGGCGATCGCGCTGCCCGGCGTCACCAGCTTGGCGGCGGCCCGCGCGATGGCCTCCTTCGCGCCGAGCTCCAGGCCCGACTTCGCCTCGAAGCCCGGCTCGTGGCTGCTCGCTTCGACGACCGGTACCGCGCCGCCGTGCACCTTCTCCACGACGCCCTGCCGGGCCAGCGCGTCGAGATCGCGGCGGACCGTCATGTCCGAGACGTTGAGCTTGCGGGTGAGTTCGTTGACCCGTACCCCGCCGCGCCGCCTGACCTCGTCGAGGATCAGGGCACGCCGCTGCTCGGCGAGGAGATTCTGGTTGTCGCTCACCCGTGGCCCTGTCTCTCGTCTCATGCGTCCCGTCGACCGCCATCGAACCACGGTCATCCTTCCATGCGGGAGCCATCAGGGCGTGCGGGGGGTGATCGGGACTCCGCGGCGCGTCCTTGTCACGATTTCGGGTCACATTCCGTACGGAGGGCTGCGTCCGCCCGCCGGGGCGCCGATCCTGGGACGGTACGACAGGACGGGGGACACGTGAACCGGCATCCCGCACCCGGTACCGCGGACGCGTGGGAACCGGCACTCGAACTGCTCGTCCACGGCGTCGGCGGCGCCACACCCCAGGGGATGCTCGGCGATCCGCGCACCGTGCGGGTGGCGGGCGACGACACGGCCGGGCTGTACCGGCGGACCGTGGACGCCGACGCCGAACTCCACCCCGGCGCCGACCGGGACGCGCCGGTGCCCGAGGCCTACACCTGGTGCAATCTGACCTCGGGCAACGGCAGCCGGGCCATGTGGCTGCTCCTGATGCCGTTCATGGTCGCCAACCTCGCCCACTGGATGCGCCCGCCGACCGCCAGGGGCGGCCTGAACCGGGCCTATGACGTGCTGGTGCGGCTCATCGCGCTCACCTTGACGCTGCTGCTGGTCGCCGCCGTCTGCGAGGTCTCCATGGACCTGGTCGGCTGGCAGTGCGCGGGCAGCCCTTCTTGTGTCCGCGGCACGTACTGGCTCGGCTTCGCCGCCGCGCACCGCGGCGGCTGGTGGTCCGAGCCCGGTCGCCGGCTGGCGCTCGCGGCCCTGGTGCCCGGCGCGCTCACCGCGCTGTTGTGGTGGCTCTCGCACCGGACCTGGTACGCGTACGAGTCCCAGCGGCCGGCCACCGACAACCGTCCCGGCGCGGGCGGCCCCGCGTTGGCGCTGCCCGGCTTCTGGTACGGCCGCCGGCTGGTCGCGCGGCTGCGCTCCGCGCACACCGCCGCGGGCGCCCTCACCGTCGCGACGGCGCTGCTGGTGCCGGCGCTCCGCCGCGATCACGGCGTGCTCGGCGCCACCGGCTGGGCCCTCAGTGGGCTGATCGCCCTCCTCGCCGCCACGGTGGTCACCGAGACCTGTCGTGCGGGGCGCAGCGAGACGGAACCGGACGACGCCACGGACCACCGCACCGCCCGGTTGCTGTTGTGGGGCGGCCCGGCCGTTCTGGCCGCCGTCGCCGTCCACGCGTGCTGGCACCGTCCCGGCTGGGCCTCCGCGGGCCGGCTGCCCGCGGAGGCCACCTTCACCGCCCTCACGCTCGTCCAGGGCGCCCTGATCGCCGCGCTGGCCGTGACGGCCGCCCTGATGCACCACGAGGCCGGCGACCCGCCGCCCAGGATCCCGTCGCAGTCCCCGGAGCCCGCCGTGGAGGCGTCGCACTTCGGCGGCCACGCCGGGCAGGCGGTGCTGCACGGCCTCGGCGGGCCCGCGGTGGCGCTGCTCGCGTGCGCCCTGGGCGGTGTGCTGACCGGCGGGGTGTCCCAGCGGATAGCGGACTGGCTGGACCGGGGCGCGACACCGGGTCAGGACGGCGGTCCGCTGTGGGGACCGCCGGCGCTGCTGACGTGGCAGGCGTCGATCATCCCGGTTCTGCTGGTCGCGCTGGTGGGTGTGGTGGCCGGCGCGGCATGGCGGCTGTGGCGGGAGCGGCTGGCCGTCGGCGAGGAGATGGCCGCGCTCTATCCGGGGGAGGCCCGGCAGCCCGCCAGGACCCGGCAGATCGCCGGGGCGATCGCCCGCGCCGGGCTGACCGACTCCGCCGCGTCGCTGGTCGCGCTGGTCTGCGGGATCTCGTTCCTGCTCGGCGCGGGCGCCGTCGTCGGGGCGTGGACCGGCGGGGCCGGTCCCGGAGAGGCGGCGGAGGGCACTCCAGGACCGCTCCCGGACGTGGCGCGGGCCGCCCAGTCGCTGGGCTCATGGCTGGTCGGCGCGGGCGTCGTGGCCCTGCTGGCGCTCGGCCGCCGCGCCTACCGGGACGCCTCGGCGCGCCGCACGATCGGCATCCTCTGGGATGTGGGCACGTTCTGGCCGCGCGCCGCCCACCCGTTCGCGCCGCCCTGCTACGCCGAACGGGCCGTGCCCGACCTGACCTGGCGGATGGCCACCTGGACCGCCCGCACCGGCGGCCGGATCATCCTGTCCGGCCACTCGCAGGGCAGCGTCCTCGCGGCGGCGGCCGTCTGGCAGCTGGACCCGGCGACCCGGCGCCGGGTCGCCCTGCTCACCTACGGCTGCCCGCTGGAGCGGCTCTACGGCCGGTGGTTCCCCGCGTACTTCGGCCCGCCGCAGCTGTGCGCGCTGCACCGGGAGCTGAGTGCGTGGCGCAACCTGTGGCGGCGTACGGACCCGATCGGCGGCCCGGTGCGGGTCGGGGAGGGCACGGTGGTGGACCGCGGCCCGCTCAAGGACCCGGTCGCGTACGGCCGTACGCCGCGGCATCCGCTGCCGGAACCGGTGCTGGGCCACTCCGGCTTCCCGTGCGATCCGGTCTTCGCCGCCGAACGGGCCGCGCTGCTGCGCCGGTTACCCGCCGCGGAAACACCCGGGCCGCCCGGCCTGCCCGTTCAGGGCAGTTCCGGCAGGTCCTCCGGGTAGAGCAGCTGCAGCTCGTCATGGCTCGGCTCGGTGACGTGCGCGAGGCGTCCCGCATGCCGTTCGACCATCGCCTCGAACGTCTGCCGTGCCGTACGGCCGTTGCCGAAACCCGGCCCCCGGGGCAGGGCGTTGAAGTACTTGAGGATCGCGTCGCCCGCGTCGTCGCCGAGCTGGTACTCGTGCTCGATCGCCTGCGCCTCGACGATCCGCAGCAGCTCGTCGGCGGTGTAGTCGCCGAAGGTGATGGTGCGGGAGAACCGGGACGCCACACCGGGGTTGGAGGCGAGGAAGCGCTCCATCTCGGCGGTGTACCCGGCGACGATGACCACCACCGCGTCGCGGTGGTCCTCCATGAGCTTCACCAGGGTGTCGATCGCCTCACGGCCGAAGTCCCGCCCGGAGTCCTCCGGCGACAGCGCGTACGCCTCGTCGATGAACAGCACACCGCCGCGCGCCCGGTCGAACGCCTCCTGGGTGCGGATGGCGGTCGAGCCGATGTGCTCGCCGACCAGGTCCACCCGGGCCACCTCGACCAGATGCCCGCGCTGCAGCACACCCAGCGCGGCCAGGATCTCGCCGTACAGCCGCGCCACCGTGGTCTTGCCGGTACCGGGGGAGCCGGTGAAGACCAGATGCCTGCGCAGCGACGGCGCCTTGAGGCCGGCCTCCTGGCGGCGGCGGCCGACGGCGATCAGATCGATGAGGGTGCGCACCTCGCGCTTGACGCTGTCCAGGCCGACCAGCGCGTCGAGTTCGCCGAGCACATCGTCCGAGGCCCGGATCACGGGCTCCGGTGCCGCCGGCTCGGCGGAGCCCTGCTGGGGCACCCCGCCCAGCAGCCCGAACGACTGGACGGCGGCCACCGCGGTCACCGGCTGTCCGGCGTCCGGGGTCTGCTCGGCCGCCCGGTCGCTGGTGCAGTCCTCGGTGACCGGGCCCGGTTCGGCGAACTCGTAGCCGCCGCGCTCGCAGCGCTCGGTGCGGCAGCGGGTCAGGGTGCTGCGGCAGCCGTCGATGACATGGAAGCCGTAGCCGCGGCTGCCGGTGACCCGGCAGCCGGTGAAGGTGCCGCGGCCCTCGGCCGACACGTAGAACCCGGCCTCCGCGGGGTTGGTGACGGTGCAGCGGTCCAGCACCGGGTCGGCGCCCTTGGTGACGATGACACCGGTCGCCGTGTCGTCGATGGTGACCTGCGCGAGCGTGCCGCCGCTGCCGTGGTCGCGGAACCAGGCGCCGGTGGCGGCCTCGCGGATCCGGCAGTCGTCGAGCTGGACGGTCGCGCCGTCGCTGACCGACACCGCCGTGTTGCGCACCTGGGAGAAGTCGCTGTCCACGACATCGGCCCGGGAGCCCCGGTCGAGGACGAACAGGGCGTCGGGCACGTCGTGCACCCGGCAGGAGTCCAGCACGGCCGCGGCCCCGTCGCTCACCCAGACCGCCGGGTAGTCGCCCGTACTGTCGTGGATCTCGCACCGGTTGGCGTCCACCCGGGTACCCGGGTCCCACACCGAGAGGCCGTTGCGGCCGAAGCGGCGGACGGTGGAACGGGTGAGGGTGAGGACCGAACGGGCCCGCAGGTCGATCGCGTTCTCGGGGATGTCGTGGATGTCGCAGTCGGACAGGGTGAGCACCGCGTCGGTGTCGAGGGTGATCCCGTCCCCCGTGGTGCGGTGCACCTGGCAGTCCGTGAAGTGCCCGGTGGCGCGCGAGGCGACCTGCACACCGGTGCCCTTGATCTCGTAGATCTCGCAGCCGACGGCCTCGGCGGAGGTGCCCTCGCCGGTGACGGACAGGCCCGCGCCGTTGGTGTGGTGGATGCGGCAGCGCTCCAGCCGGGGCGAGGCGCCGCCGCGCACCGAGACTCCGGTCTGACCCGCGCAGACCACCTCGCAGTCCTCGAACAGCCCGCCGGCCGACTCCAGGACGCTGATCCCCAGGCCCGCCGGATTGTCCACGGTGCACTGCCGGACGGTGGGACGCGCGCTGTCGCGCACCTCTATCCCGACCGCCGACCTGGTCGCGACCCGCAGCCCGGTCAGCTCCGGGGCGCAGCCCTCGATGAGCAGCGCGGCCGCCGAGGTGTCCTGCCCCTCGACGGTCAGGTCCTGGACGAGCGCCGCCGCGCGCAACGTCAGCGCCACGCCGCCGGCGGGGGCGATCCGCACCGAGCCCAGGCCCTCCGCGGCGCGCAGGGTGACGGCCCGGGTGACGACGAGGTTCTCCCGGTAGGTGCCCGGCGCGATCGACAGCACGTCGCCGTCACCGGCCGCTTCCAGGGCGGCGGCCAGGGTCTCGTACTCTCCCGAACGGCGGCGCCACCGCGAGCTGCTCGTGCTGGTCACCTGCACCACGCCATGTGCCATCGGGCTGCCCTGCCCCCACCTCTTGCGTATAGCCGACCGGGGGATCCACCGTAGCGTGAGTGGGACGCCCTCCATGACGAGTCGCGGTCAGCCGCCGGCGCCCGCCCGTCCCCAATCCTGGCCCGCGCGGGTCCATTCGCGCTCCCATTCGAGCAGCCGGCGGCGCATGAGCCGCCACAGCAGCAACTGCCGTATGCCCAGCAGCAACGCACCCGCCAGGGCCGCCCCGCCGAGCCCGGCCAGCGCCGCGTGGGCCCTGGCGGTGGCGCGGTCCAGCGGCGGATCGACCGGCCGCCCGCCGCGATCGGTCCAGATGCGCAGCCGGCCGTCCACCTGCTCCTGGTTCTCGACGCGGACGGTGCCGCTGCGCGCCGAGCCGTCCGGCGCCGTCCAGGTCAGTACGGCGGGCCGCCGGGTCCGGCGCGCCTGGCCGGCCTCGGTGTCGGTCCCCGCCGCCGACCGGGGCGCGGCGGTCACCAGGGCGGCGGGCACCAGCGCGCGCTCCGCCAGCTGGTGGCGCACGGTGCGCTGCAGGGCGCGGTTGGCGGCCTGCCCGGTGAACCAGCCGGCCGCGGGCACGGCACAGAGCACGAGGACCACCGTGACCAGGCCGATCCACGCCTCGGCGAGATCCGACGCGCGGCGCAGCGGATTGCGCCGCCACCGCCACCAACGCACCTTGGAGCCCATGGAGCAGCACCCCCTTCGACCGTTCGAATACCTCAAACGGCGCGGCGACCGCGCGGGGTGAGCGGAGTCGTCCGCGCGGTGGTCGCAGGAGCGATGCCTCGACGCGTCACTCCAGGATGGTCAACGGGTCGCCGACCCGCAGGGTTCCGGGGTGTTCGGGGATCAGATTCTGGCCGAAGATCGTCGCGCCGTCGATCCGGTGGTGTTTCGCCAGACTGCGCATCGGTTCGCGACCGCGTTCCGCCGTGTCCTGGTTCGTGGTCGGTACGACGCAGCGCGCGCAGCGCTTGGCGACCCGGAAGGTGACCTCGCCGATCCTGATCCGCCGCCAGCCGTCCTCGGCCCACCCCTCGGTGCCGTCCACGACCACGTTGGGCCGGAACCGGTTCATCGGCAGCGGTCCCTCGGCCGCGTTGGCGCCCTGCGCGATATGGGTGTTGAGGGTGTCGAGCGAGGCGGTGGTGGTGAGGAGCAGCGGGAAGCCGTCGGCGAACGACACCGTGTCGCCGGGGTGCGAGTACTCCGGGTCGACGGGGCGGCAGACCGCCGGGTCGGCCATGTACACCAGGCGCGCCCGCACGCCGAGATAGTCGCTGAACCAGGTGGCGGCCTCGTCACCCGCCGCGACGGCATCGACCTTGTCGTGGAAGATCAGCACCGGTTCCGGCGTGCCCTGTTCCGGCCGGGCCACCCGCAGGGCCTCCTGGCCGGGCGCGGTGAACCGCAGCGAGCCGCCCCCCGACGGCTGCGCGGTCACCAGTGCCGTACTCGTCTGCTGCCGCTGCGTGATGACGCGCCCGTCAGCATCCACCAGCATCCACCTGCGGTCTCCGGCGAGCCCCCACGGCTCCACGTCCGCCGCTTCGCGGGCCAGGCCGCGAAGCGATTTGACCGGGTAGATGTACAGGGCGCTGAGCAGGGCGTGCGTCGACATACCGGCATCCTGCCAGGACCGGCCGTGAGCCGCCCAGCCGAATCCCGCACTCCGCTCAGCCCTGGTAGTAGCCCTGGTTCCCCTGGCCGAGCGGACGCCGCTGCTGATACGGGTCCTCGACATAGCCGTTCGGCACCTGGCGGGGCTGCACCGGGCGCTGCGGCGCCTGGCGCGCGGAGTCGTAGCCCAGACCCTGCGCGGGGGCCTGCGGCTGCGGCTGCTGCACCGGATAGCTGCCGGTGGAGCCGGGGTTGTAGCCGTTCGCCCCGGTGAAGCCGTTCGCACCGTTGAAGCCGTTGTACGAGCCGCTCGCGCGTCCCCCGCCGGCCTGCTGCGGGATGTACGGCGCGGGAGTGTGCTGCACCGGCGCGGGCTGCGGATGGTAGCCGTTCGACGGGTAGCCGTTGTACCCGCCCTGGGCGGCCGGGTACTGGGCGTACTGCGACGACGAACCGGACGGCAGCGCGGGGAGGGCGGCCGGCAGTGCCGGGAGGTTCCTGCCGGTCTCGTACGACGGGTACGAGTACTCCGACGGAACTCTGATCGGGGCGATCTGGGGGGTGCCACGCTCAGCGACGAGGCTGTCGTAGATCGGCGTGTCCGGGAAGGACGGCGCTGCGTAGTAGCCGCCACCATAGGTGCCGCGGGGGGAGCTCATGGCACTTAAGTTAAGCCCACGATGTGCCGGTTGGGGAGACCGATTAGTAGGTTGTTTTGTGTGCTGTGAGTGACGGTCGATCCCCAATACGAGCGAATCAACGAAAATCGGTCATCATTGAGCGTTGAGATCGCGTAAAAGCCGTGCCCGCGGGGCGTTACCGGCGGTCGCTCCCGACCGCGCGGCGGCAGCGTATGTCCGACGGCCTTGGGTCCGGGCTACGGTGGACGGCACCGTGCAAAAGGGGAGAGCATGACGATGCGCAAGGGCACGAACGTGCCGGTGTCCGTGCCGACGGTCCGCGTGGAGCTGGGATGGCGTACCGGTCCCGGTGTCCCGGACGTGGACGCCTCCGCCCTGCTGCTGGTGGGCGGCAAGGTCAGATCCGACGCCGACTTCGTCTTCTACAACCAGCCCGCGCACGCGTCCGGTGCCGTACGGCACGAGGGCAAGCGCACCGCGGGTGACGCGGTGACGGACACCCTTTCCGTCGATCTCAGCGGTGTGGAACCGGCCATCGAGACCATCGTGCTCGTCGCCTCCAGTGACGGCGGGACCTTCGGGCGGGTCCCCGGTCTGCACATCCGCCTCAGCGACCCGTCGAACGGCGCGGAACTGGCCCGCTTCGACAGCACCGACGCGTCCGTGGAGACGGCGTTCGTGCTCGGCGAGCTCTACCGCCGGCAGGGCGCCTGGAAGTTCCGCGCGGTGGGCCAGGGCTACGACAGCGGACTCGGCGGGCTCGCCACGGACTTCGGGATCTCGGTCGACGAGCCCGCACCGGTGACCGCTCCCGCTCCGGTGGCGCCGGCGCCGCAGCCCTACCAGGCCCCGCCGCAGCCGCACCCCGCGTACCAGCCGCCGCCGCAGCAGCAGCAGTACCAGGCACCGCCGCCCCCGCCGCAGCAGTACCAGGCACCGCCCCCGCCGGTGCAGCCGCCGCCCGCTCCGCCGGCCGCGCCGCAACCCGTGCGGCTCACGAAGGTGACGCTGACGAAGGAGGCGCCGTCGGTCTCCCTCACCAAGCAGGGCGGCGTCTCCGGCGCGATGCGGGTGAACCTGAGCTGGCAGATGCACAAACAGTTCAAGGGCTGGGGGCGCAAGAGCGGAAAGCCGTCGGCCTTCCACTCGGACCTCGACCTCGACCTGTGCGCGCTGTTCGAACTCGCCGACGGCAGCAAGGGCGTGATCCAGGCGCTCGGCAACGCGTTCGGATCGCTGCACCAGCCCCCGTACCTGCACCTGGACGGTGACGACAGGACCGGCGGCTCCGAGTCCGGTGAGAACCTCACCATCAACCTGGACCACAAGCAGGCGTTCCGCAGGATCCTCATCTTCGTGACGATCTACGAAGGCGCGCGCAGCTTCGCCGGACTGCACGCGACCGTCACCCTCCAGCCGCTGAACGGCGCCCCGATCGACTTCTCGCTCGACGAGTGCACCGTGCCGTCGAACGTCTGCGCCCTCGCGCTCATCACCAACCAGGGCGGTGACCTGGTGGTGCAGCGCGAGGCGCGCTACCTGGTGCCGCAGCGCGGGGTGAGCCCGCAGCGCACGGTCGACTACGCCTACGGATGGGGCATGAACTGGACGCCCGGCCGTAAGTGACCCGGAGCGCGCGGAACCGGCCCTGACGGGGTCGCCGCTGTGCCACAGTGGCGCCCCGGAGCGGTGGATTCCGGGAGGTTTCCGCCGCGCTCCGTGAGCAGTCACAAGGGGTGAGGCCGTGCGGGTCGCCATGCTGTCAGGACCGGACGGGCCGCGGCGGCCGGCCGCCTGGCACCGGGCCGCGGCCACGGTCGCCGATGTCGTCGAGCTGGTCACCGTCGGCGCGTTGAGCACCCCGCCGCTGCCAGGACTGCCGTTCGCCGGGCGCGATGAGCGGTGCCCGCACCGGTACGAGATCGAGGCCGCGCAGGGGAGCCGGAGCCGTCCGGCCGACGGCGCCGCCGGGCAGCGGGCCACCGCGGGCCGCATGGAGGCCGTCCTCCGGATCGAGACCGCGGAGTGCGGCGCGATCGACGTCCTGCACGGCCATGCCCCGGGCGCCGCCGGTCAGCTGCCGTGGCTGTCCAGGACCACCGGCATCCCGTACGTCCTGTCCGAGCACGACCGCCGCTGGCTCGGCCACCCGACGCGGCCGCTCCCCGGACTGCTCGACCGGCGGCGCGCGGCCCGGCTGTACCGGGAGGCGGCCGCCGTCCTGCCCGTCAGTGACGTACTGCTCGCCCGGCTCGGTGAACTCGGGCTCCCCGGCCGCCATCTCCTGGTGCCGCACCCCGTGGACACCGGGGCGCTGCCGGACGTTCCCGCCCGGGCGCGGATCCGCCAGGACCCGGTGCGCATCGTGGCCGCCGGCCCGCTCGTCGGGAACGAGGGCTGGGACGTACTGGTCGACGCCTTCGCCGAAGCGCTCGGCAAGGATGCGCGGTTACGGCTGCGGATCATCGGTGACGGACCCGGGCTCGGCGCCGTCCGGGACCACCTCCGGCGCGCCGGGACCGACGGCGCAGCCGTCCTCACCGGTGACCTCGGCCGGAAGGAGACCCTGCACGCCCTCGCGCACGCCGACCTCTTCGTGGACCCGCGGCACGTCAGCGGCTTCGGCACGACGGCACTCGACGCGCTGTGCTGCGGCACCCCGGTCGTCGGCGGCCGCACCGGGGCGCTGCCCGAACTCGTCGGCGGCGACGGCGGCATCCTCGTACCGGCCGCCGATCCTCGGGCCCTGGCCCTCGCACTGGTCGAGGCCGCCGCGGAACTGTCGCGGCGGCAGCCCGCGGCGCTCGCGGACCGGACCCGGCGGCACTTCGGACCGGACGCCGTCGGCGCGCGGCTGGCCGCCGTCTACACCGAGGCGTCGGGACGCGCGTAGGTCCTGCCCTTCCACGCCGCGCCCCGGCCGCGGTAGTGCTGCACCGCGGAATCGACGGTCATCAGCAGATACAGCGCCGCGGTGAAGGGGAGCAGCGGCGCCAGCCACAGCGGCTGCCGGTAGTAACGCAGCATCGGCAGATAGGTCGCCGCCATCACCGCCCACGCGGCCGCGCCCAGGGCGCACAGCGGCCAGGCCCCCGCCGCCGCACCGCCCAGCGCCGCCAGCGGCGGCACCAGATAGACGAGGACGAGCCCGGCGACGGTCGCCGCCAGGACCGCCGGATTGTGCCGCAGCTGCGCGTAGGCGCTGCGCGAGACCATCCGCCACAGCTCGCCCAGGTCCGGGTACGGGCGCACGCTGTCCACCCGGTCCGCGAGCCCGAGCCAGATCCGGCCGCCGCCGCCCTTCACCGCGCGGGCCAGCGCGACGTCGTCGATCACCGCGTGCCGGATCGACTCCGGCACCCGGGCCGCCTCGACGGCCGAGCGGCGGATCAGCACACAGCCGCCGGCCGCGGCGGCCGTCCTGCCGCCGGGACGGTTGATCCAGCGGAACGGGTACAGCTGGGCGAAGAAGTAGACGAACGCCGGGACGATCAGCCGTTCCCAGACCGTCTCCACGCGCAGCCGGGCCATCAGCGACACCATGTCGAGGTCCGCCGCCCGAGCCGCCGCCACCAGCGCGCGCAGCGAATCCGGCTCGTGCGCGATGTCCGCGTCCGTGAGCAGCAGATACTCCGCGCCGGTGCGCTCGGTGGCCAGCGCGATGCCGTGCCGTACGCCCCACAGCTTCCCGGTCCAGCCCGCCGGGAGCTCACCGGGCGAGGCCACCGTCAGCGGCAGCCCGCCGTGCAGCGCGCCGAGCGAACGGGCGGTGTCACCGGTCCCGTCCGTGCTTCCGTCGTCGATCAGGAAGACCTCGGCCCGGCCCGGATAGTCCTGCGCCAGCAGCGAGGGCAGGCTCAGCGGCAGCACGGCCGCCTCGTCACGGGCGGGCACGACGACGGCCACCGTCGGCCACGCTCCGGCCCCGCCGCCGGGGTCGGCCGCCGGCCCCGGCAGCCGGACATCCGTCCGCCAGAAGAACCCCTGCGCCAGCAGCAGCCACACCCACGCCAGCAGCGACACCCCAGCGACCCACGTCAGCACCGTCACCTGCCGCAGTCTGCCGCAACCGCGCCACGGCGGGTCCGGACGCGCCCGGACCCCCCACTCCCTGAGGGCCGCGGGCGGTCGTCGCATAAGGTGACCGGGTGAAGATCGCGCTGCTGGACTCCGGAATCGGCCTCCTGGCGGCGGCCGCCGCGCTGCACCGGCTGCGGCCGGACGCCGACCTCGTACTGTCCTCGGATCCCGACGGGATGCCGTGGGGACCGCGCACCGCCGAGGACGTCACGGAACACGCGCTGGCCTGCGCGCGGGCGGCCGCGGAAACCCGCCCCGACGCGCTGATCGTCGCGTGCAACACCGCCTCCGTGCACGCGCTGGCCGCGCTGCGGGCGGAGCTGGAGCCGGCCGTGCCGGTGATCGGGACGGTGCCCGCGATCAAGCCCGCCGCCGCGGGTGGCGGGGCGGTGGCCATCTGGGCCACACCCGCGACGACCGGCAGCGCCTACCAGCGCCGGCTGATCGAGGAGTTCGGCAACGGGGCGGCGGTGACGGAAGTGCCGTGCCCCGGGCTGGCGGACGCCGTCCAGCACGCCGACGACGCGGCGATCGACGCGGCCATCGCCGTCGCGGCGGCCCGTACGCCGCACGATGTGCGCGCCGTGGTCGTGGGCTGTACGCACTACGAGCTGGTGACGGAGCGGATCCGCGCCGCGGTCCAGCGGGCCGGCGGTCCCGCCGTCACCCTGCTCGGGTCGGCGGAGGCGGTCGCCGCCCAGGCCCTGCGCAGGCTCGGCGCGCTTCCCGACCCGGCGGCGGAGCCGTCCGGCAGTCTGACGGTGATCCTCAGCGGCCGCCGGTCCGAGCTTCCCGCGTCCGCGCTGGCCTACCCGGAAGGCGCGGCGCTCGGCGCGGGCCGCATCCGGCTCAGCCCGTCGGCCTGAACCCCTCCCGTCCGGGTCCGTCCGGCCGGGTTCATCCGCCCGCGTCATGAGGCTGCCGACTCGCCGGTAGCTGAGTAGGCTGCGCAGCATGACGGAAGCTCCTCAGGGAGACGCGCCCGCGCCCCAGATCTGGCCCCAGGTCTGGACAGGACGCGCCCACAACCGTATGCAGTGGCTGCCCGCGGCCGCCGGCGCCGCCTGTATGGCGCTCGGGATCGAGCTGGCCGTGGAGGGCCCGTACACCTCCGGTCTGGCGCCGCTGGTCATGTCGGTGGTGGGCTGTGTGGCCGTCGGGCTGCTGGTCCTCTTCGGCACGGTCGCGTTCACCCATGTGCGGGTGACGGTGGACCGCGAAGGCCTCTACGTGCGCTGCGGCCACATCGGCGTACCGCGCCGCCGCATCCCCCTGGACCAGGTCAGCTCCGCCGACCTCGCCCCCTCGTCAGCCCCCGCACCTGGGGCGGCTGGGGCTACCGCTGGCGGCCCGAAATGGGCACCGCGGTCGTCGTACGCCGCGGGCCCGGGGTGGTGCTGGTGCTGGGCAGCGGGCATGTCTTCACCGTGACGGTGGACGACGCCGAGGGTGCCGTGGCAGCGATCCGGCAGTGGGTGGGTCTGGGCCCGCGCAACGGCCTGCCGCCGGCTTCCTGACACGGGTCGGGGGCCGGGCCCTCCGGGGGAGGGGTCCGAAATCGGATATTTACGATCCCCCAACCTTCGGCCGGGGGTGCCCCCAGCGGCTCACAAATACACGGCAGCATTTCGGACCCCTCCCCCTCCGACCCCGTCCCCCTCACGTTCGTCCCTGATCTGGCCGGCCCCGGCTAGTCCGGCAGCGGACGCGCCGCCGCCAGGCCCGCCAGGATGCCGGCCGCGGCGGTCACCACGGCGTAGCTGAGCACGTGGTCGACGGTGGCGAGCATGGCGAGCCCCGTCAGGGCCGCTCCGGCGGTCAGGACGACCGGGGTGGAGCGCGGGGAGCGCCACAGCGTGCACAGGACCCAGGCGAACGCCGCTCCGAGAAGGGCGAGGCCGGGGAGGCCCTGCTCCGCGGCCACCTGGAAGACGGCGGACTGGGGAGTGGGCGGTCCTTCGGTGGCTGTCAGGGCGCCGGCGCTCTCCACCCGGAAGCGGTCGGGGCCGACGCCGCGCACCGGATGGTCCTCGGCCATTCCCACCGCGTCGCGCCACAGCTCGACCCGGGGCGCGGTCAGCTGTCCGGCGAGGGAGGCGGACAGGCCGGACGGCAGGGTGTCGGTGGCCACCGCGTACGTGCCGCCGACCGCGATCGCGGTCGCCAGCGCGAACCCCACCAGGGCCAGCAGCCGCCGCCGCATGTGCGAGGCGGCCAGTGAGCACAGCAGCACGCCGACGGACGCGGCGAATCCGGCCGTGGAGCCGAGGGCCAGTGCCAGCGCCCCGGCGCCGGCTCCGAGTGCGCGCAGCACCAGTCGCAGTGGCGGGGACGGCGCGCTCCAGGCGGCGCAGCAGGCGGCGCCGGTGGCCAGGACCAGCAGCGCGGCGTCGGCGTTCGGGTAGCCCAGCGGCGGCGTATCGGCGGCGCCGGAGAGCCGGCCGGGCATCACCAGGGTCGCGACGACGATCGCGAGCGCCATGCCGGCCGGGGCCGCGACGGGCAGCAGGGCGCCCGCGATCCGGCCCGTCGCGTATCCGGCGGTGACCGCGAGCAGCGCCAGCAGCAGGCCTTCGGGGCGGGCCGGCCGGCCCGCCGCGGCGATCAGCGACCAGGTGGCGCAGCCGACGAGCACGGCGACGCCGAGCGCGTCGGTCCTGCTGCCCTGAACGCGTTCCTCCGGGCTGTCCCGGCCGTCCGCACGCATCGCTCCTGACGCCCCGCCGGTCGCCGTTCTCATCCCCCGGTACCCCCTGACGCCACCTGGACGCGACGGGGTGCCGTCGCCGTCCGGTCCCCGCGTAGGCGCTGTCCCGGTCACCGTAACGGCTCAGGTGGTGAGTTGTGGATATGTAGTGCAGGAACGATCCACCACTTGGTGGCCCTGGTGCTGGTGTGACGATCAGGGGCTCTCGTTAGGCTCGGAGGATGCCGATTCCCGAGTTCATCCGCGCCATCCGTGCCAAGGCGGGCAACACGCTGCTGTTCATGCCCGGCGTCGTCATGGTGGTCTTCGACGACCACGGCAGAGTGCTGCTGAACCGCCGCTCGGACACCGGGCACTGGGCGCTGATCGCCGGCATCCCCGAGCCGGGGGAGCAGCCGGCCGCGGCCGCGGTGCGGGAGATCCAGGAGGAGACCGCGGTGGTCGCCGTCGTCGAGCGGATCCTCGGCGTCTTCACCAACCAGGTGATCGAGTACCCCAACGGGCACCTCGCGCAGTACATGGACGTGGTGCTGCTGTGCCGGGCCGTCGGCGGCACGGCGAAGGTCAACGACGACGAGTCGCTCGACGTCGGCTGGTTCGCCCCCGACACGCTGCCGGAACTCGCGCCGCTGCACCGGGAGCGCATCGCGCTCGCCCTCAAGGACGAACCGGCGGCCTGGTTCGTCCCGGCCCCGGACCCCGGGCTCCCCGGCCGCTGAGCACCCATGGCGCGGGGCCACACCCGGGGGCGCCGAAGTGTGGGTGCGGCCGACATCGGTCAGCGGGCGATCGCTGCCTAGCCTGCCCAGCATGACGCTGATCTCGCCTTCCGCCGCGGACCTCGGCGGCCGCACCGCACTCGTCACCGGGGCCGCCGGGGGCATCGGCCGGGCCTGCGCCCTGCGGCTGGCCGCCGCCGGGGCCAAGGTGCGGGCCGTCGACCGGGACGCGGAAGGGCTCGCCGCGCTGCACGAGGAGGCCGCGGGCCGGCCCGGCTCCGTGGAGACCCTGCTGCTGGACCTGACCGACCTCGACGCCGCCGAGCAGGCCGCCGCCGGCACCGACATCCTGGTCAACAACGCCGGGCTGCAACTCGTCCGCCCCATCGAGGACTTCCCGCCCGACGTCTTCTCCACCGTCCTGCGCGTCATGCTGGAAGCGCCGTTCCGGCTGATCCGCGGGGCGCTGCCGCACATGTACGGGCAGGGCTGGGGCCGCATCGTCAACATCTCCTCCGTGCACGGGCTGCGGGCCTCCCCGTACAAGTCCGCGTACGTCTCCGCCAAGCACGGTCTCGAAGGGCTGTCCAAGACCGCCGCCCTGGAAGGCGCGCCGCACGGAGTCACGTCCAACTGCCTGTGCCCCGGCTATGTCCGCACCCCCCTGGTGGAGCGGCAGATCGCCGACCAGGCCGCCGCGCACGGCATCGCGCCCGAGCGCGTCGTGACCGAGATCCTGCTGGCGGACTCGGCCGTCAAACGGCTGGTGGAGCCGGCGGAGGTCGCGGAACTGGCCGCCTACCTCTGCACGGAACAGGCCTCCTTCATCACCGGCGCCTCCCTCACGATGGACGGCGGATGGACCGCCCACTGAACACCGCTGGCGCCGGAGCCGGGCGGGCCGGTATGCCTGGGCCCATGAATGGCGATCACCCGGCAGTCGACGAACCGTCCGAGGCCCCCTACCTGCGGCTCCTCGCGCGGGGCGCGCCGGCCGAGGAGTACGAGCGCCCGGTGCTGCGCGCCCGCGCCGACGGCGCGCCCGTCACCCGGCTCGCGGAGCTCGAACGCGCCAAGCGGCTGGCGCTGCGGGTCCGGGACGAGCTGGAGGGGCGGCGCCGCCGCGAGGCGGAGCTGTCGGCGCTCTTCGCGACCGCGGGCGACCTGGCGGGGCTGCGCGATCTGGACGCGGTACTGCAGGCCATCGTGCAGCGGGCCCGCTCGCTGCTGGGCACGGACGTCGCCTACCTCACCCTCAACGACCCCCGGGCCGGGGACACCTACATGCGGGTCACCGAAGGGTCGGTGTCCGCCCGCTTCCAGAGCCTGCGGCTCGCGATGGGCGCCGGGCTCGGCGGGCTCGTCGCCCAGACCGCCATGCCGTACGTCACCGAGAGCTACTTCGACGACGAGCGGTTCCGGCACACCCACACCATCGACTCCGGGGTCCGTGACGAGGGCCTGGTCGCCATCCTCGGCGTGCCGCTCGCCCTGGGCAGCGGGGTCATCGGCGTGCTCTTCGCCGCGGACCGGCGGATCAGGGTCTTCGAACGCGAACAGATCGCCCTGCTCGCGTCGCTCGCCTCCCTCGCGGCCGTCGCCATCGACACCGCCAACCTGCTGGAGGAGACCCGCTCCGCGCTCGACGGCCTCGGCGCCGCCAACGACACCATCCGCACGCACAGCGCCGTCCTGGAACGGGCCTCCGAGGTCCACGACCGGCTCACCGAGCTGGTGCTGCGCGGCGGCGGGGTCGACGACGTGGCCGCCGCCGTCGCCGAAGTGCTCTCCGGAACGGTCCAGGTCACCGGCACCGGTACCGGCGGTGAGCCGGTGCCCGCCGCGCTCGGGGCCGCCGTCGCCCGCTCCCGGGCCGACGGCCACGCGGTGCGCGAGGGTGACACCTGGACCGCCGCCGTCACCGCGGGCGGCGAACTCCTCGGCGCCCTCGTGCTGCGCGGCCACCCCGGACTCGACCCCGTCGACCAGCGCACCCTGGAACGCGCCGCCATGGTCACCGCACTGCTGCTGCTCGCCCGGCGCACCGCGGGTGAGGCCGAGCAGCGCTTCCGGGGCGAGCTGCTCGACGACCTGCTGGACGCGCCGCACCGCGATCCCCGGCTGCTGCGCGAACGGGCCGGCCGGCTCCGTGCCGACCTCGACGTACCGCATGTCGTGCTCGCCGCCCGGCCCGCCGACGGAGCCACCGCCGACCGCCAGCGGCTGTGGTCCGCCGCCTCGCACGTCGCCGCCACCCGGCACGGCCTGGCCGCCGCCCGGGACGGCGGCACCGTACTGCTGCTGCCCCTGGAGGACGGCGTCGACGCGTCGACGACCGCCCGCCGGCTGGCGGCCCAACTGGGCGCGGCCGTCCACGCCGAGGTCACCGTCGGCGCGTCCACCCGCGTCCCCGCCCCGGCCGCCGACCCCGAGGCGGTCGCCGCCGGGTACGCCGAGGCGCAGCGCTGCGTCGACGCGCTGCGGGTGCTCGGCCGCGGCGGAGAGGGCGCCGCGGCCGATGACTTCGGCTTCCTGGGCCTGCTGCTGGCCGACTCCCGCGATGTCGAGGGCTTCGTCCGGCGGACCATCGGCGCGGTCACCGACTACGACAGCCGGCGCGGCACCGACCTCGTCCGTACCCTCGATGCGTACTTCGCGAGCGGGATGAGCCCGGCCCGCACCAAGGACGCGCTGCACGTCCACGTCAACACCGTCGCCCAGCGCCTGGAGCGCGTCGCCCAGCTGCTCGGCCCCGACTGGCAGCACCCGGAACGCGCCCTCGAACTCCAACTGGCCCTGCGCCTGCACCGGCTGGGCGGCGCGGGCTGAACCGCTGCCGGTCCGCGACCACCCTCCTGGTCGCGGACCGGCCGGTCCATCGTTCCCGCGGTCAGCGCGGCGCGGTCGCGGCGGTGGCCGCGGACACCGGCTCCGCGGCCCGTTCCCGCTCCGGTTCCACCGCGCTGAGGTCCCGGCCGCGGGTCTCCTTGGCGAGCGCCACGGCGACCAGGGTGACGACGGCGGCGAGGACCACGTACAGGGAGATCGGGGTGGACGTCCCGTAGTCCTTCAGCAGCGCGGTCGCGATGAGCGGTGCAGGGGCGCCGGCCGCGACCGACGCGAACTGGGCGCCGATCGAGGCTCCCGAGTACCGCATGCGGGTCGAGAACATCTCCGAGAAGAAGGCCGCCTGAGGCGCGTACATCGCGCCGTGGAAGATCAGCCCGACGGTGATCGCGAGCACCAGCGAACCGAAGCTCTCGCGGTCGATGAGCCGGAAGAACGGGAACGCCCACAGCCCCACCCCGGCCGCGCCCAGCAGGTACACGGGCTTGCGGCCGATCCGGTCCGACAGCGCGCCCCAGGCCGGGATCACCGCGAAGTGCACGGCGGAGCCGATGAGTACGGCGTTGAGCGCGGTCTGTTTGCCGAGCCCCGCGTGGGTGGTCGCGTAGACCAGGACGAACGCGGTGATGACGTAGTAGCTGATGTTCTCCGCCATCCGGGCGCCCATCGCGACCAGCACATCGCGCCAGTGGTCCCGGAACACGGACACCAGCGGCATGCGTTCGACGGGATCCCCGGACGTCCGCGCCGCGGCCTTGGCCAGCGCCGCTTTGAAGACCGGCGACTCGTCGACCGACAGCCGCACCCACAGACCCACCATCACCAGCAGGCCGGAGAGCAGGAACGGTATCCGCCAGCCCCAGGCGAGGAACGCCGAGTCCGACATCAGCGCGGTCAGCGCGGAGAGCACCCCCGTCGCCAGCAACTGCCCGGCGGGCGCCCCGGTCTGCGGCCACGACGCCCAGAACCCGCGGCGCTTCGCGTCCCCGTGCTCCGACACCAGCAGCACGGCCCCGCCCCACTCACCCCCGAGCGCGAAACCCTGCACCAGCCGCAGCACGGTCAGCAGCACCGGCGCGGCGCTGCCGACCGTGGCGTGGGTCGGCAGCAACCCGATGCAGAACGTCGCGCCGCCCATCATCAACAGGCTGATGACCAGCAGCTTCTTACGCCCGAGCCGGTCACCGAAGTGCCCGAACACCAGCGCACCGACCGGCCGGGCGGCGAACCCGATCGCGTACGTCAGGAACGACAGCAACGTACCGACCAGCGGATCCGAGCCCGGGAAGAACAGCTTGTTGAACACCAGGGCGGCGGCGGAGCCGTAGAGGAAGAAGTCGTACCACTCGATGGTGGTGCCGATCAGGCTCGCGGCGACGATGCGCCGGAGCGAGCCGGGGGTGGGTGGCGCGGGGGCCTGGGCAGTCATGGTTTCCACTTCCGGGCGGGGACGGATTATCCGGGTGCTGCCACACCGTAGGAACAGCTGGTCCGTTGACCCATGTGGTGGGACACCACAGTCCCGCCGCCCCCTGTGCGCGCCGGCCCCATGCCGCGTCGAGTGCGAGAGGCTGGGTCCATGACGGATATCTCTGAACTGGTCGCGCTGCTCGGTCTGGAACCCCATGTCGAGGGCGGGTGGTACCGGGAGACCTGGAAGGCCCCTGGTGAGGCGGTGCCCGCCGGGTATCCGGGACCGCGGGCGTTCGCGACCGGCATCTACTTCCTGCTGCACCCGGGCGAGGTCTCGAAGTGGCACCGGGTGCGCTCCGACGAGCTGTGGCTGTGGCACCGCGGCGGCCCGCTGCGGATGCGGCTGGGCGGCGACGGCGAGCGGCCGGACGAGGCCGGGGCCGTCGAGGCGGTGCTCGGGAGCGGGGTCGAGAACGGGGAGCGGCCGCAGTTCCTCGTGCCCGGCGGGTACTGGCAGTCCGCCGAGCCCGCGGGCGACCAGCCGGTCCTGGTGACGTGTGTCGTCGCCCCCGGGTTCGACTTCGCGGACTTCACGATGGAGTGACCGCGGTGCGGTGCGCGCTCCGGGTCGGGCCGCCCGCCCCGGAGCGCTCCCGGGCGGTTCAGGCGGGCGCGCCCAGTGATTCGACGGCGTTGGCCAGGGGGGTCAGCTCGGGGTTCTTCGCGGCCTCGTCGAGGGCCTCGCGCAGGGCGGCGTCGTTCGTCGGGCGGGCCTCGGCGAGCAGTTTCAGACCGGCTTCGCTGACGTTGGTGTAGATGCCGCGGCGGTCGGTCGGGCACAGATAGCGGGAGAGCAGTCCGCGGTCCTCCAGCCGGGAGACCAGCCGGGTGGTCGCGCTCTGGCTGAGGACGACGGAGTCGGCGACCTGGTGCATCCGCAGGTGGCCGCCTTCGCCGTCGTGCTGGCGGCTGAGGACGTCGAGCAGGGAGTACTCGCGGACGCTCAGGTCGTGCCCCGCCTGCAGCGCCCGCTCGATGTGCGCCTCGATCCGGCCGTGCAGCAGCGACAGGGCCCACCAGCCCTGGGCGAGACCGGTGAGTGCGGGGTCGGTGGCGGTCATGGTGGGTCCCTTCTGCGGCGAGGTGCGGGCGTGAGCGCGCATACAGCACAGGATAGAGCACTTCCGCGATAGCCCGCGTTTGCAATGAAACGCGTCTGCAATTATTGTGAGGTCTCGTAAGGCGCACCCGCAACGTTATTGGGAAGTGAACCCCATGCCTCTCGCACTCCTGGCCCTCGCTATCGGAGCCTTCGGGATCGGCACCACCGAGTTCGTGATCATGGGGCTGCTGCCCGAGGTCGCCGCCGACTACGGCGTCTCGATCCCGACCGCCGGATTCCTGGTCACCGGGTACGCGCTCGGTGTGGTGCTCGGCGCCCCGCTGATGACCGTCCTCGGCACCCGGATCTCCCGCAAGCGCATGCTGATGCTGCTGATGGGCCTGTTCATCGCGGGCAACGTGATCTCCGCGGTCGCCCCGGTCTTCGGTGTGATGCTCGCCGGCCGGATCGTCGCGTCCCTCGCGCACGGCGCGTTCTTCGGCATCGGCGCGGTGGTCGCGGCCGGCCTGGTCGCCCCGGCGAAGAAGGCCGGAGCCATCGCGATGATGTTCACTGGCTTGACCGTCGCCAACGTCGTCGGCGTGCCGCTCGGCACCCTCGTGGGCCAGCACTTCGGCTGGCGCACCACCTTCTTCGTCGTCGCAGGCCTCGGCGTCCTGGGCCTGCTCGGCATCGCCAAGCTGCTGCCCGAACAGCCCCGGCCCGAAGGCGTACGGCTGCGCCACGAGGTTGCCGCCTTCCGCAACGTCCAGGTGCTGCTCGCGATGGCGATGACCGTGCTCGGCTTCGGCGGGGTCTTCGCCGCCATCACCTACATCACGCCGATGATGACCGACGTCGCCGGCTTCGCGGACACCTCCGTCACCTGGCTGCTGGTCCTGTTCGGCCTCGGCATGGTCGGCGGCAACCTGATCGGCGGCCGGTACGCCGACCGCCGCCTGATGCCCATGCTGTACGTGACGCTGGGCTCCCTCGCCGTCGTCCTGACGCTGTTCACCTTCACCGCCCACAACAAGATCGCGGCCGCCGTCACCATCCTGCTGATCGGCGCCCTGGGCTTCGCGACCGTCCCACCGCTGCAGAAGCGCGTCCTGGACCAGGCGGCCGGCGCCCCGACCCTCGCCTCCGCCGTGAACATCGGCGCCTTCAACCTCGGCAACGCCCTCGCGGCCTGGCTCGGCGGCATCGTCATCGCCTCGGGGCTCGGCTACACCGCGCCCAACTGGGTCGGCGGCGCGCTCGCCGCCGCGGCGCTGGTGCTCGCGATCGTGTCGGGCTCCCTGGAGCGCCGGACCACCGCCCGCGGCCGGCTCGCCGCCGGTGGCGAGCCCGCCGCTTCCACCCCGTCCGTGGAGCAGGAGCCGGTGTCCGTCCCGGCCCACCTCTGAACCGTCCGGTTTCCCACGGCCGGAATCCACCGCACCACCCCACTGAGGAGAGACACCCCCATGAGCACCGTCACCCCCACCGCCGTCTTCCCGCTGACCGTCCAGGACGCCGAGGCCCTCGTCGAAGCCGCCCGCGCTGCCGCGGAGACCGCCGGAGTACCGGTCAGCGTCAGCGTTCTCGACGCCGGCGGGCACCTGCTGGCCTTCCGGCGCGACGACCGCGCGGTGCTGATCTCCGGCGAGACCAGCACCCGCAAGGCGTTCACCGCCCTGCAGCTGAACGCCCCGACCGCGGACCTGGTCGAGGCCGTCCAGCCCGGCGCCCCGTTCCACACCCTGCCGACCGCCCTCGACCGGCCGCTGCTGTTCATCGCGGGCGGCGTGCCCGTCCACCGCGGCGGGCGCCTGATCGGTGCGATCGGCCTCGGCGGCGGCGCCCCCGAGCAGGACCACGGCATCGCCGTCACGGCGCTGCGCGCCCTCGGCGACGTGGCCTGACGTCTACGGACGGACAGCACGGTGGGCCGACCCGGATCCGGGTCGGCCCACCGTGCTGTCCGCCGACCGGAGGCCGGCGGGTCGTCAGATCAGCACTCGCGCAGGCCAGGAGCGGGGTCCACCGGCGTCTTGACGCTCACGGCCGGCACGTTGCCCCACTGGCCGTTGTCGAGCTGCGTCCAGTACCAGATGTCGTTGCCGCCCGCGTGCCGGTCGCCGTGGCCCCAGCACTGGAACCAGCTGAACGTCGAGTTCAGCTGTCCCCTGACCGCGGAGTTGTACGAACGGTCTGCGTACCCCTTCGCTCCGGCCGCGTTCCCGCAGTGCAGGCGGCCGTCCGCCCAGATGCTGCAGTCGGCGGCGGCCCGGGCGTGCGGGGCGGGTGCCGCGGGCGCGGCCGAGGCGGGGACGGCGGCCGTCAGCCCCGCGGTGAGGGCGGTGGCGGCCAGCGCGAGGACGAACCTGCTGCGTGCGGACATGACTCCTCCAGATGATGGGTGTGGTGGTGCATGGGGTGAGGTGGGACGTGTGTTGGGTCCGGGGCCTCGTTACGCCCTTGCGGCGTTACGCGCTCAGGGCGCTACGCCCTCACGGACAGGTGGGTACGCCGTCGAGCCAGGCGGGACCCTTGATGTAGATGTTGGTGATCCACGCGCGGTAGTCCGGCAGATAGGACCAGGCGTCGTTGGTGAAGCCCTCGGCGGTGACGGACTGCGCGTGCTTCTGGCAGCTGATCTTCACCGAGGTCGGGTCGGCGAACTTGTACACCCGCGCGCTCGTGGTCGACGCGTCGGCGTGCGTCCAGACGTCGGTGCCCCAGGTGCTGAAGCCACCGCCCGGCGCCGCGGCGCCGTCGATCCGGACCGCCCCGGCGTAGTCGCCGCCCACCCGGGCGTCGCTGACCATGACGTGAGTGCCCGACTGCCGGGCCTCGACCATCTTCCCCGCGCCGAGGTAGACGGCGATGTGGTGGATCGCGCCGCCGTTGCCGTAGGCCAGCAGGTCCCCGGGGCGCAGCGGGGCGGTGCCCTGGGCGGCACTGAAACGCGCCGACGCGTGCGTGGTGTTGAACTGGCTCCGGGAGGTGCCGTTGAGGATGTCCTGCCCGGTGGCCTGGGCGTAGGCGAACCGCACCAGCCCCGAGCAGTCGAAGCCACGCCGCTCGGGGTCGTGGTTGCTGGCGGGGTCGCTGGGGTCCACCTGCCCGTAGGTGGCACCGGGCTGCGCACCGTGGCCGCCGCCCCACGAGTACCAGACGCCGATCTGCCCGCAGGCCGCCCGTACCGCCTTCTCCGCCACCGCCGAGGCGCCCGGCGCGAGTACGTCGCAGGTGCCGGCCGCCGCTGCGGCCCGCACCGGGGCCGAGGTGGCCGCTTGGGCGGTCGAGACGGCCGGCCAGCCGCTGAGCGCCAGTACGCACAGGGCGGTGGCCGCCCTGGTGATCGTCTGCATCCTCTGCCGGGTGATCCTGTGCCGGGTGATCCTGTGTCGGGTGTGTCGCATTCCTGGTCCCCGTTCGTCCCGCCGAAAGTCCGGTCGCTGCGGTTCGGTTGCTGCCCTCCGAGCCTGTGCGGCGGGCCGGTCGCTGTCGAGGACCCGCCCGTCTCCTGATCCGACGGGAAACGGGAAACACCTGGGGAAACAGCCCTGATCAGCGCTGATCGGCTCCGGACGGCGCTGTCATGACGGGCAGACGGGTCGGTACGGCACGCCGGGGAGCAACTGCGCCCAGCGCGTCCGGTCCGCCCCTCCTGCCAGCCGGCAGATCTCGGCGCCGCGCTGCCGCACATCGACGTTCCAGAGCCGCACGGTGCCGTCGTTGCTGCTGCTCGCCAGCATCGGCTGCCGGGGGTCGAAGGCGACCCCCCAGACGGCGCCGCTGTGTCCGGTGAGGGTGGCGGTGAGCCGCCGTGCGCCGGTGTCCCACAGCCGTACGGTGCCGTCGCTGCCACTGCCGGCCAGCGTCCGGCCGTCCGGGCTGAAGGCCACCGCGCGCACCGCGCCGCTGTGGCCGGACAGTTCGGCGGTGCGGTCGGCGGCGCCGTGCCCGCTGGGGTCCCAGAGCCGTACGGTCCCGTCGTTGCCTCCGCTGGCCAGGGTCCGGCCGTCCGGGCTGAAGGCCACGCCCCGCACCGAACCGCTGTGCCCTCGGAGCACGGCGCCGGCCCGGCGGCCGGCCACGTCCCACAGCCGCACCGTCAGATCGTCGCTGCCACTGGCCAGCGTCCGCCCGTCCGGGCTGAACGCGACGGTGTTCACGAAGTCCTGATGCCCGGTGAGGTCCGTGATGAGCCGGCGCCGCGCCACGTCCCATAGTTTGACGGTGCGGTCCGCGCTGGCCGAGGCGAGGAGTCGTCCGTCGGGGGAGAAGGCGACGGCGAAGACGGATCCGTCGTGGCCGGTGAGGTCGGCGAGGAGCCGGCGGTGGGCGACGTCCCACAGTTTGACCGTGCGGTCCGCGCCGGCGGAGGCGAGGAGTCGTCCGTCGGGGGAGAAGGCGACGGCGAAGACGGATCCGTCGTGGCCGGTGAGGCCGGCGAGCAGCCGGCGGTGGGCGACGTCCCAGAGCTTGACGGTGCGGTCCGCGCCGGCGGAGGCCAGCAGCCGGCCGTCCGGGGAGAACGCGGACTGCCAGAGCTCGGCGAACGGACGCGTGGTGAGCGCGGACCTGCCCAGGTCCCACAGCACGACGGACTGGTCGAAACCCGCCGTGGCCAGCAGGTTTCCCGGCCCGACGGCGATGGACAGCACGTAGTCGGTGTGTCCGGCGAGGGTGGCCGTCACCCGGTGGGTCGCCGTGTCCCAGAGCTTGGCGGTGCCGTCGCCGCTCGTGCTGATGACCGCGCTGCCGTCCCGGCTGAACGCCACCGCGTTGATGTCGTCGTTGTGGCCGGTGAGGGTGGCGAGCGGCCGCTGCCCGGCCACGTCCCAGAGTCTGACGGTCCGGTCGGCGCTGCCGGAGGCGAGGGTTCTGCCGTCCGGCGCGAAGGCGACGGAGAGGACTTCGTCGCTGTGTCCGGTGAGGGTCGTCAGCGGTTGCCGGCCCGCGACGTCCCAGAGCCGGATGGTGCGGTCGGCGCTGCCGGAGGCGAGGGTTCTGCCGTCCGGCGCGAAGGCGACGGAGAGCACCTGGTCGGTGTGGCCGGTCAGCGTCGTCAGCAGGCGCCGGTCCGCCACGTCCCAGAGCCGGACGGTGCCGTCCGACCCGCCGGAGGCGAGGGTCGCGCCGTCCGGCGCGAAGGCGACCGCCCGGACGCCGCCGCTGTGACCGGTCAGCGTCCCGGCCGCCCGGTGGTCCGCGACGCCCCACAGCCGTACGGTGCCGTCCGAGCTCGCCGAGGCCAGCAGCCGGCCGTCCGGGCTGAACGCGACGGAGCGCACCGGAGCGCCGTGCCCGGTGAGGGCCGCCACCGTCCGGTGGTCCGCGACGCCCCACAGCCGTACGGTGCCGTCCGAGCTCGCCGAGGCCAGGAGCCGGCCGTCCGGGCTGAACGCGACCGCGTTGACCGGTCCCGTGTGGCCCCGGAGCCGGCCGGCGAAGTACTGGGACTGCGTGCTGAGCAGGGCGCCACGCGCCTCGGTGGTCGGCGCGGTGCGGTACGCGGCGGCGGCCAGCAGTATCGACGCCTCCGGCTGCCCGGTCGCCAGCGCGCCGGACCGCACCGCCATCTCCTGCGACTGCGCGACCCGGCGCTCGTCGAAGGCGCGCGACCGCTGCTGGAACGCCAGGCTGCCGGCGAGGACCGCGACGACCAGCAGCGCCGCGAGGGTGACCAGCAGCCGCCGCTGGATCGTGGCCTGCCGCCGCGCGGCGGTCCGGCGGCCCCGCTCCTCCGCCAGACTCGCGTCCAGGAACTCCGCCTCGTGCGGGCCGAGTTCCGCGCGGCCGTCGGTCTGCTCCGCCCAGTCCCGCGCGACGGCCAGCCGGTTGCCGCGGTGCAGCAGCCCGGGGTCGCGCAGCTCCCGCACCCACTCGCCCGCGGCCTGGGCGAGCTGCTGATGGATCAGCAACCCCGCCCGGTCGTTGTCGATCCAGCCGCGCAGCCGGGGCCAGGCGCGCAGCAGCGCCTCATGGGTGATCTCCACGGCGTCCCGGTCGACGGTCAGCAACCGGGCCCGGACGAAGGCGTCGAGCGTCGCCTCGGCGGCCCGCCGGTCCGGCAACTGCTCCAGCAGCGGATCGCGGTCCGCCCTGCGCCGGGACTCCACGTCGCCGTCGCCGACGTGCACCAGCCGGACCAGGATGCGCCGGGCGAGGTCCTGTTCGGCCGGCCGCAACCGGCCGAAGACCTCTTCGGCCGACCGGGCGATCGCCCCGTGGATGCCGCCCGTCGTCTCGTACCCCGTCACGGTCAGCGTCCGGCCGCTGCGCTGCTGCCAGGTGACGAGCAGCGCGTGGGAGAGCAGCGGGAGCGCGCCGGCCGCCGTCCCGCGCGAGGCGCCGCGCACCTCCAGATCGCGCAGCAGCAGTTCGACCAGGCCCGGCTCCAGCGCGAGACCGGCCCGTTCGGCGGGGCGGACGACGGCCTCCCGGAGCTCGGCCGCCGTCATCGGGCCCAGCGCGAACAGCCCGTGGGTGAAGACCGCCGCCAGCTCCTCGTGTTCGAGGCAGCGCCCGCAGAAGTCCGCCCGCATCCCCAGCACCACCACGGCGGGCGGCTCCCCGCCGCCGGTCGCGGCGCGGGAGACGGAGCAGAGCACGGCGACGAAGGCGTGCCGCTCCGCCTCGTCCGCGCAGAGCGTGAACGTCTCCTCGAACTGGTCGACCAGCAGCACCAGCCGCGCGGCGCCGAGGACGGGACGCAGGATCTCCGTCAGCCGGCCGGGCTGCTCGTAGAGCTCCTCCGGGGTCACGTCGAGGCCGCTCCCCAGGGCCTCCGTGACACAACGCAGCAGCTCCTTCAGCGGGTTCGGGGTGGGGGTGCACACCACCACCGGCCAGCCCCGTGAGCCCGCGACGGGCAACGCCCCGCGCTCCAGCGCCGGTACCAGCCCGGCCCGCAGCAGCGAGGACTTCCCCGCGCCGGAGGGGGCGATCACCGCCAGCGGCCCGCCGCCGATCCGGCCGGCGAGCTGTTCGAGCAGCTGGGCGGTGGCCCGGTCCCGGCCGAAGAACCACCGCGCGTCCTGCGGGCGGAAGGCCGCGAGCCCCGGGTAGGGGCACACCGCGTTCCGCGGATCGTCCGGCTCCGGGGTCCTGGCCGGCGGCACCTCGGGCACCAGCCGCGCCAGCGCGCCCCCGGCCAGCAGCTCTTCGTCGCACCGGCGGGCCAGATCGGGGGTGGGGGGCTTGCCACCGTTCTCGATCTTGCTGAGATACCCCTTGCTGTAGTGGATCCGCTGCGCGAGCGCGGTCAGCGACAGCCCGCGCTCACCCCGCAGCCGGCGCAGCTCCGCCCCGAACCCGGCCGCCCCGAACCCGGCGGCCGCTGAAGGCGGACCGGTCTCCTCCGTCCCGCTCGCCGACGTGTCGTCCGGTCCACCCATGCGTACTCCCGCGGAGATCCAGATCACCACGCTACAGGTGGGATCGTGATACTTGGTCACCAATTGGCATGACTGCGGGGAACGGTGGCGGTCAGCTCGGGCGTGGTGCCGGCCCCGGGGGCGCCGGGGCCGGTCCCGCCGTCACCTGGTGCTGATCTGCACCTTCCTGATGTCCACCGGAAGCGTCGGGTAGCCGTCGCCGGGGCCGTTCTGGTCGTCCTCGCCGGCCGCGGCGATCTTCTGCAGGACGTCGAGACCCGCGGTGACCTTGCCGAACGGGGTGTAGGCGGGGGAGAGCTTGGTGTCCTTCCAGACGAAGAAGAACTGGCTGCCGTTGGTGTTCGGGCCGGCGTTGGCCATCGCCAGCGTCCCGGCCGGGTAGGTGGCGCCCGTCAGGTTCTCGTCGGGGAAGGAGTACCCGGGGCCGCCGCTCCCGGTGCCGGTCGGGTCACCGCACTGCAGCACGTACAGCCGCTGGGTGGTGAGGCGGTGACAGTGCGAGCGGTTGAAGTAGTCGCGCTCGGCCAGGAACCGGAACGAGTACGTGGTGCACGGCGCCTTGTCCGTCAGCATCTTGACGGTGATGGAGCCCTGACCGGTCTTCAGCGTCGCGCTGTACGGTCTCGCGGCCTTCCGCGCGTCGAAGACCGGTATCCCCTTGAAGTTGTCGGCGGGGACGGCCGCGGTGTACGCGCAGGGGGCGGGCGCCGGTGGCGGATCGTCGGCGGCCGCGGCCGTCGTCAGGCTGAGCGGGAGAACGGCGGCGGCGGTGAGCAAAGCCCATTGCTTGCGCTTCATACGAGGACCCTCCGGATCGAACCTGACACGGCCGCACCATGCCTGCCCGATCTGGTGGGGGCTAAGCGCCGCATGGGCCCGGTGGGACGTGATGGCCTAAACCGGTGCGTCCCCGCGCGGGTTCCGCCCCCCCCGGAACCGGTGCGCCCGCCGCCCGACGGACCCGCCGGGCGGCGGCCGGTCACACCTTGCGGTACGTGTACGCCTCCTCGGCCGCGGCGACGACCGCCGCCAGGTCCGCCCCGGCGGACGCGGTGACCACCGCGGCGACCGCGCCCTCGACGAAGGGCGCGTCGACGAGCCGGGTGCCCGGGGGAAGTTCGTCCTCCTCGGCCAGCATCGCCTTGACGGTGAGCACGGCGCTGCCCAGGTCGACCAGGACGGCCACCCCCGCGCCCTGGTCCACGGAGTGCGCCGCCGCCGCGATCAGATCCGAGCTGGTGCCCAGCTCACCGTCGGGAGTGCCGCCCGCCGGGGCGACGGGCGCGACCGCGCCGCCGCCGGCCAGCCCCGTCGCGAGCAGGCCGACCGCTTCGGCGACCGCCGCGCTGTGCGACACCAGGACGATGCCGACCAGGCCGTCGCTCATGCCACCGCCTCCGCCGCGGTGTCCGCGAGCGCGGCGACCAGCAGCGCCGCCGAGGTCGCGCCGGGGTCCTGGTGCCCGATGCTGCGCGGGCCGAGATAGCTCGCGCGCCCCTTGCGGGCCTGCAGCGGCACGGTCGCCGCCGCGCCCTCGTCCGCGGCGATCCGGGCGGCGGCGAGGCCGTCCGCGAGCCCGGCGCCCGAGTCGAGCGCGAAGGACAGCGCCTCCACCGCCGGGACGAGCGCGTCGAGCATCGTCTTGTCGCCCGGTACGGCCCCGCCGAGCTTCCCGACCGCCTCGACCCCGGTCCGCAGGGCGTCGCGGAACTCCTCGGGGGTGGCCGGGGTGCCGTCGCCCAGCGCCTTGCCCGCTCTGCGCAGCAGCGTGCCGTACAGCGGGCCCGCCGCGCCGCCCACGGTGCTGATGAGCTGCGCGCCCACGAGGGTGAGCACCCCGCCCGGGGTCTGCGGCGGCTCCAGCTCCACCGCCGCGTGCGCCGCGGTGAAACCGCGCCGCATGTTGCTGCCGTGGTCGGCGTCGCCGATGGGGGAGTCGAGTTCGGTCAGCCGGTCCGCCTCGCGGTCGACGACCGCGGCCGCCGTCGCCAGCCAGCGGCGCAGGAAGTCGGCGTCGACCACCGGGCCGGGAGCCGTGGATGCGTTCATACGGTCCTCTCTACGGGGCGTGTCCATGGAGTCGGGTGCGACAGGGCCGGCGGCACGGCCGCGATCAGCAGCACCCGCGCAAGGGCTGGTTCGCGGCCGTGGCCTAGCAGCCCCAGCGCAGGCCCGGCGTGGAGACCGGGGCGTCCCACAGCCGCAGCAGCTCCTCGTCCACCTGGCACAGGGTCACCGAGCAGCCGGCCATGTCGAGGGACGTCACATAGTTGCCGACCAGGGTGCGGGCGACCGGTACCTTGCGTTCGGCCAGCGCGCGGTGCACCTCGGCGTTGAAGCCGTACAGCTCCAGCAGCGGGGTGCCGCCCATCCCGTTGACGAGGGCGATCACCGGCGCGTCGGGCCGCAGGTCCTCGACCACCGCGTCGACGACGACATCGGCGATCTCGCCCGACGTCATCATCCCGCGCCGCTCGCGGCCGGGCTCGCCGTGGATGCCGACGCCCAGCTCCAGCTCGCCGGCGGGCAGGTCGAAGGTGGGGCTGCCCTTGGCGGGGGTCGTGCAGGCGCTGAGGGCCACGCCGAAGCTGCGCGAGGACTCGTTGACCCGCCGGGCGAGCGCCTCGACCCGCTCCAGCGGTGCGCCCTCCTCGGCCGCGGCGCCGGCGAGCTTCTCGACGAAGAGCGTCGCGCCGGTACCGCGCCGGCCGGCCGTGTACAGGCTGTCGAGGACGGCGACATCGTCATTGACCAGGACCTTGGCGATCTGTACGCCCTCGTCCTCGGCGAGCTCGGCCGCCATGTCGAAGTTCAGCACGTCGCCCGTGTAGTTCTTGACGATGAACAGCACGCCCGCGCCGCTGTCCACCGCGGCCGCCGCGCGGACCATCTGGTCCGGCACGGGCGAGGTGAACACCTCGCCGGGGCAGGCGGCGTCGAGCATGCCCCGTCCGACGAACCCGCCGTGCAGCGGTTCGTGCCCGGAGCCGCCTCCCGAGACCAGGCCGACCTTGCCCGCGACGGGCGCGTTCCGGCGCACGATCAGCCGGTGCTCGACGTCGACGATCAGTTCCGGGTGGGCGGCCGCCATGCCGCGCAGGGCGTCGGCGACCACACTTTCGGCCACGTTGATGAGCATTTTCATGAGGTGCGGCCCTCCGCTTCAACAGCTGTCGTTGCGTCCACTGTGCACGCTGGCAGCCTACGTACCGGGCCTGGCGAAGGCACCCCGGCAGCGGGCCCGGCGCGGCGCCCGCCCCACATGATCTAGGACGGCGAGGGCTCCGCCCGCAGCCGCAGCGACCGCGCGACGATGCTGTCCGACGTCACGAGGGCCTGCTCCGCCTCCACGTGCGTGAGGAAGACACCGGGCGGGATGACGGGCGGCATCGGCAGCCTGTCGGGGGTGAAGGTCACGCAGAACACGCCCTCGACGCAGCCGCTGAGCCGGGTGAGGTACAGCAGGACGTTGCCGCTGAGATCGAGCCGGTCCGCGCTCAGGGCGAGCCGGCCGGGGCCCTCGTGGGTGGACAGCCGGTAGTCGGTGAGGGACGCCGACGCCATGCTGACGACCATGACCTTCAGCGGGCCTCCGGCGGTGGGCACGGTGGTCACCGAGGAGAGCGCGAAGCCGTTCGGGGTGAAGCGGCTCGTCGTCACCGTCGGCGGCCGGGACCCGGCCCGCGGCGCGCCCGACGCGCTGTCGGCGGCACGTACCGGGGTGGCGCCGCCGCCGAGGACCACCAGCACGACGGCCGGCAGCGCTCACGGTTCCTCCCAGGGTGCAGCGGATCCCACCGGCGGCGGATGCCCGGCCGGTGCGGCGGTGCGGGTGATCAGGAGGTGCGGGGAAGTGCCGCGACAGGACCCGGCGGAGGGCGGTGACACCCGGCGGCCTTCTGGCATACTGCGGAAATCCTGTGGCAGTTGGAGAGTAGGCCCGATTTTGAATAATAGTCAACAGCGTGGAACGGACGTTCCACGAGGACCGCGCGGCACCGACCGGTCCCTGGCGCGGCGAGCCGAACTCATAGCCACCGGCCGCAAGTTGTTCGCCAACACCTCGTACGACGCCCTCTCCATGGACGACATCGCACGGCACGCGGGCGTCGCCAAGGGGCTGATCTACTACTACTTCAAGAACAAGCGCGGCTACTACCTCGCCATCGTGCGGGAGTCGGTCGAGGAGCTCGTGGTGCGTGCCTCCAGCACCGCCGACCTGCCGCGCGCCGAACGCGTGCACCGCACCGTCGACGGCTATCTGCGCTACGCCCAGCACAACCAGGCCGCCTACCGCACGATCGTGAGCGGCGGTGTCGGCTTCGACGCCGAGGTGCACGCGGTCCGCGACGCGGTGCGCGAGGAACTGCTCGCGGCGATCGCCGAAGGCGCGTACGGGCACCGGGAGCTCCCGGTGGTCGCGCGCACCGCGCTGGTCGGATGGCTGTCGTGCGTGGAGGGCGTGACCCTGGACTGGCTCGGCCATCAGGGGCTGGAGCGGGACGTGGTGCGGTCGCTGCTGGTGCGCATGCTGCGGGACACCCTGCTGGCGATCCAGGACTTCGACCCGTCCTGCCCCGCGCCGGTCACCGAGTGACGGCGTGGTTCACCGCGCGGCGTTAACCCTTCCGAATTACTGGAACGCGTTCTAGTCTGTCCGCCGTCGCCGCAGGGACCGGGGACCCGGAGACCTTAGGAGGGGCCGTGCACCTGGACTACACACCCGAGCAGCAGCAACTGCGCGTGGAGCTGCGTTCGTACTTCGCCGGACTGGTGCCGGACAACGTTTACGCCCGCTACGCCGATCCCGCGGCGCAGAAGAAGTTCTACCGGGACACCGTCCGCCGGCTCGGCGCCGACGGCTGGCTGGGCATCGGCTGGCCCGCGGAGTTCGGCGGCCGGGGGCTGTCGCCGATGGAGCAGTTCATCTTCTTCGACGAGGCGGCACAGGCGGGAGTGCCGCTGCCGCTGATGGCGCTGAACACCGTCGGCCCGACGATCATGCAGTTCGGCACCGAGGAGCAGAAGGCGTACTTCCTGCCGAAGATCCTCTCCGGTGAACTGGACTTCGCGATCGGCTACTCCGAGCCCGACGCGGGCACCGACCTCGCCGCGCTCAAGACCCGCGCGGTGCGCGAGGGCGACGAGGAGACCGGCACCTACACCGTCAACGGCCAGAAGATCTGGACCACCAACGGCGACACCGCCGACTGGGTCTGGCTCGCCGTGCGCACCGACCCGGACGCCCCGCCGCACAAGGGCATCACGATGCTGCTGGTGCCCACCTCCGACCCCGGCTACTCCTGCACGATCATCAACACCCTCGCCTCGCACGACACCACCGCCAGCTACTACGAGAACATCCGGGTCCCGGCGAGCCGCCGGGTCGGCGCCGAGAACAAGGGCTGGCGGCTGATCACCAACCAGCTCAACCACGAACGCGTCACCCTCGCCGCCCACGGCACCATGGCGATCCGCGCCCTGCACGACGTGCAGCGCTGGGCCGCCGACACCAAGCTCGCCGACGGCAGCCGGGTCATCGACCTGGGCTGGGTGCGGCGCCGGCTCGCGCTGACGCACACCCGGCTCGACGCGATGAAGCTCCTGAACTGGCAGATGGTGGACGCCCTCCAGCAGGGGACGCTCACTCCGCAGGACGCCTCCGCGGTCAAGGTCTACGGTTCCGAGGCCCGCCGTGACGCCTACGCCTGGCTGATGGAGATCGCCGCCGCGGCCGGCCCGATGAAGGAGGGCTCCGCGGGCGCCGTCCTCCACGGTGAGCTGGAGCGCGGCTACCGCAGCGCGGTCATCTTCACCTTCGGCGGCGGCAACAACGAGATCCAGCGGGAGATCATCTCGTGGATCGGCCTGGGTATGCCGCGCGTCCGCCGTTAGCGTGGGGGTGGGGGTACACCGGCGGTGAGGGAGGCGGCGATGCGCGACGCGGACCCCGGGCTCTTCGGGCCCGGGTCGGTCACCTGGCAGCTGCACGGCGACCCGATCATGTGGGTCGCCGGGGTGCGCGCCCTGTATCTGCAGGCCCTGCACCCCCGCGCCGTGCGGGGCGTCATGGAGAACTCCGACTTCCGGAAGGACGCCTGGGGGCGGCTGCTGCGGACCGCCGACTTCGTCGGCACGATCACCTACGGCACCTCCCTCCAGGCCGAGCGGGCCGGGGCCAGGGTGCGCGGCATACACCGCCGGCTCGGCGCGACCGATCCGCGCACCGGTGAGCGGTACGGCGTGGACGACCCGGACCTGCTGCTGTGGGTGCACTGCGCCGAGATCGACTCGTATCTGGCGGCCGCCCGACGGTCCGGGCTGCCGCTCACCGGCGGCCAGGCCGACGCCTACGTCGACGAGCAGCGCACCGCCGCGCGGCTGGTCGGCCTGGATCCCGGCACGGTCCCCGACAGCACCCTGGCGCTCGCCGACTACTTCGAGAGGGTCCGGCCGGAGCTGGCCGCCACCGCGGACTCGGACGCGGTGTACGAGTTCCTGCACGCACCGCCGGTGCCCTGGCCCCTGGTGCCGGCCAGGGCCCTGCTGTGGGCCCGGGTCGCGGACCTGGCCTACGCGGCGCTGCCGCCCTTCGCTCAGCAGCTGTACGGCCGGCCCGCACCGTCCGCGGCGGCCGCCGGGCTGCGGTTGCGGCTGGCCGGCCGGGCGCTGCGCACCATCCCCTCCCAGTTGCGTTGGCAGCTGCCGCCGGGACATATCCTCAAGGCGGTGGGGCGGCTGGGGCCCGGAAGCCATCCGTCCGTGTACAAGCTGCGCGAAGGGGCTCGTTCCCTGCCGTAATGCGGCGTGCCGCCCGGCGGTGCCTGCGGCCATACTGGACGCCGGGGGACGTACGCGGAACGACGGGGGCGGCGGCGGATGATGGCGGCTGTACACGATGGCAGTGGCACGCTCATTCAGAGCCGGTACCGGCTGAACGAGCTGATCGGCCGGGGCGGGATGGGCGAGGTCTGGCTGGCACTGGACGAGTCGCTCGGGCGGCGGGTCGCGGTCAAGTGCCTCAAGCCGCTGAGCCCGGCGGCGGACGCCGGGTTCACCCGGATCCTGCAGGAGCGGTTCCGGCGCGAGGCCCGGGTGGCGGCCTCGCTGCAGCACCGCGGGGTGACCGTGGTGCACGACTTCGGCGAGCACGAAGGCGTGCTGTTCCTGGTGATGGAGCTGCTCGACGGACGCAATCTGCTCCAGGTGCTGGACGACGCCCGGCGCCAGCCGCTGCCGGTCCCGGACCTCATGGACATCGCGGAACAGGTCGCGTCGGCGCTGGCGTACACCCACGCGCAGGGCATCGTGCACCGGGATCTGAAACCGGCCAACATCATCCGGCTGAGCGACGGCGCCGTGAAGATCTGCGACTTCGGCATCGCCCGGCTCGGCCACGACATCGGCTTCACCTCCCGCCTCACCGGCACCGGCATCGCCATGGGGACCCCGCATTACATGTCGCCGGAACAGATCGGCGCGTCCGAGGTCGACCAGCGCAGCGACCTGTACTCGTTCGGCTGTGTGCTGTACGAGCTCGCCACCGGGGCGCCGCCGTTCGACATGGACGACGCCTGGGCCGTGCTGGTCGCGCACCGCGACACCGTGCCCGAGCCGCTGTGCGCCGGCCGGCCCGACCTGCCGCAGGAGCTGGAGCGGCTCATCCTGGACCTGCTCGCCAAGGCCCCGGACGACCGGCCGCAGAACGCGGCGGACGTCGGCGGCCGGCTGAAGGCGATGCGCGGGGCGGCGGAGCGCCCGGTCGTCCCGGCGGCCCCGCTGCCGTCCTGGGCGCGCGACCTGGCCTCCGACTCCGGCGCCCGTGCCACCCGGGCCTTCCACGCCGCCGCGCCGCCGCGCCACGAACTCACCGGCGCCTGGTCCACCCGCACCGCCTCGGGCGCCGTCGCGCCCGCGCCCGAGCAGCTCGCGACGCTGGCCGCCCGGCACACCGAGGGAATCGACCTGGAGCGGCTGGGCCGCTGGCAGGAGGCGTACGACCTGCACACGGCCGTCGCCGCGGAACGCGACCGGGCGCTGGGCACCGAGCACCCGGACACCCTGACCAGCCGCCACGAGGCGGCGTCCTGCCTGGCCCGGCTGGGCAGGACCGAGGACGCGATGCGGCTGTACGACTACGTCGCCGGGGTACGGCAGCGGGTCCTCGGCGCCGACCACCCCGACACTCTCGCCGCCCGGCACGAGGCGGCGTACGCGCTCGGCCGGCTCGGCCTGCACCTGGAGGCCCACCAGGGCTACTCCGCGGTGCTCGCCGCCCGCGAGCGCACCCTGGGCGCCGAGCACCCCGACACCCTGCGCTGCCGGCACAACCTGGCCTTCAACCTGGGCCGGCTGGGACGGCTCGACGAGGCGCACGCGATGGCCGTCGAACTCGCCGCGGTCCGGGCCGGGGTGCTGGGCCCCGACCACCCCGAGACGCTGGTCACCCGCTACGAGGTGGGCTACGTGCTGGGGCAGCTCGGCCACTGGGCCGAGGCGCTGGAGGTGTACGGGGAGGTGGCCGCCGCCCATGAGCGCACCCAGGGGGCCGGCCACCAGGACACCCTGGCCGCCCGCTACGAGATGGGGATATGCCTCGGCCGGCTGGGGCGCAGCGCCGAGGCGCTGGAGCTCTACCGCGACCTGGTCGCGGCCCGCACCCGCACGGCGGGCCCGTCCGACGCCGAGACGCTGCGCGCCCGGCACGCCCTGGGGGTCAACCTCGGCCGGCTCGGCCGCTGGGACCAGGCGCTGGCCGAGGCGGGGACCGTCGCGGAGATCCGTGAACAGGCACTGGGCGCGGACCACCCCGACACCCTGGTCAGCAAGCGCGAGGTCGCGGTGGGGCTCGGCTGGCTGGGCCGGTGGGAGACCGCGCTGGACGTGTACCGCGAGGTCGCCGACGCCCGGACGCGGGTGCTCGGCCCGGCCCACCCCGACACCCTCACCAGCCGCAACGACGAGGCGCACTGCCTGGAGCAGCTCGGCCGCTCGGCGGAGGCGCTCGCGCTCTACCGCAAGGTCGCGGCGCAGCAGGGCGGTCCGCAGCGGCTGTGAGTGCCCGGGAGCGGCCGTGGGTTGGCGGGAGCGGCCCCGGAAGCGGCCCCGGGCGTGGCCGTGAACGACCGGGAGCGGCGCTGACTTTCCCAAATATCTGACGTTGCGTCAGATAATCTCTTCCGTCTCCACGCCCGCTGCGGCATCCTGCCCACCATGGAGACGGAGCTGAGCAAACGGCTGGGTATCGAGCACGCCATCTTCGGCTTCACGCCGTTCCCCGCGGTGGCCGCGGCCATCAGCCGCGCCGGGGGAATGGGCGTGCTCGGTGCGGTGCGCTATTCGGACGCGGACGAACTCGCCCGCAGCCTGGACTGGATGGAGGAGAACACCGGCGGGCGGCCCTACGGCCTCGACGTCGTGATGCCCGCCAAGAAGGTCGAGGCTCCCGGAGGGCGATCACTGACCGAGGCCGACATCGAGGCCATGATCCCCGAAGGGCACCGCGAGTACGTCCGCCAGGTGCTCGCCAAGCACGGGGTGCCGGAGCTGGGACCGGACGACGTGTCGGGCTGGCGGATCACCGGCTGGATGGAACAGGTCGCCCGCAACCAGCTCGACGTCGCCTTCGACTACCCGATCAAACTCCTCGCCAACGCGCTGGGCTCGCCACCCGCCGACGTCATCGCCCGCGCCCACGAGCACGACATCCTCGTCGCCGCCCTAGCCGGCAGCGCCCGGCACGCCGGGCACCACAAGGACGCCGGCATCGACATCGTCGTCGCCCAGGGCTACGAGGCAGGCGGCCACACCGGCGAGATCGCCAGCATGGTGCTGGTCCCCGAGGTCGTCAGCGCCGTCGAGGGCATCCCCGTGCTGGCCGCGGGCGGCATCGGCACCGGTGAACAGGTCGCCGCCGGACTGGCCCTGGGCGCCCAGGGCGTCTGGCTCGGCTCGGTGTGGCTCACCACCACCGAGGCGGAACTCCCCTCGCAGGTGCTCATCGACAAACTGCTCGCGGCGGGCTCCGGCGACACCGTCCGGTCCCGGGCCCTGACCGGCAAGCCGGCCCGCCAGCTGCGCACCGAATGGACCGACGCCTGGGAGGACCCGGCCGGGCCCGGCACCCTGCCGATGCCGCTGCAGGGCCTGCTGGTCGCCGACGCGGTCTCCCGGATCCAGAAGTACGAGACCGAACCGCTGCTCGGGACCCCGGTGGGCCAGATCGTCGGCCAGATGAACTCCGAACGCAGCGTCCAGGCGGTCTTCGACGATCTCACCCGCGGTTTCGAACGGGCCGTCGACCGCATCAACCGCATCGCCGGCCGAGCCTGAGGAGGCACCATGACGTCCACCGCACCCAACGGCTTCTGGGCACAGGCCGCCCAGGACCCCGACCGGCTGGTGCTGGTCGCCCCGGACGGCGACGAATGGAACGCCGGCCGGCTCAGCGCCGCCTGCAACCAGCTCGTCCACGGACTGCGCGAGGCCGGGCTCGAACCCGGTGACGCCTTCGCGGTCGTGCTGCCCAACAGCGTCGAGTTCTTCACCGCCTATCTGGCCGCGTTCCAGGCCGGCTTCTACGTGGTGCCGGTCAACCACCACTTCGTGGCACCCGAGATCGCCTGGATCCTGTCCGACTCCGGCGCCAAGGTCCTCATCGCCCACGAGCGGTTCGCGGCCGACGCGCTGGCCGCCGCCGACGAGGCGGAGTTCCCGGTGGACCGGCGGTTCTCGGTCGGCGAGGTGCCGGGCTTCCGGCCGTACGCCGAACTGACCGGCGGACAGCCGGTCGGCGCGCCCGCGGACCGCACCAGCGGCTGGGTCATGAACTACACCTCGGGCACCACCGGACGCCCCCGCGGCATCCGCCGCCCGCTGTCCGGCAAGCTCCCCGAGGAGACCTACCTCGGCGGGTTCCTCGGGATCTTCGGCATCAAGCCGTTCGACGACAACGTCCATCTCGTCTGCTCGCCGCTCTACCACACCGCGGTGCTCCAGTTCGCGGGCGCGGCACTGCACATCGGGCACCCCGTCGTCCTGATGGACAAGTGGTCGCCCGAGGAGATGCTCCGCGTCATCGACCGCTACCGCTGCACCCACACGCACATGGTGCCCACCCAGTTCCACCGCCTGCTGGCCCTCCCGGAGCCGGTCAAGGAGCGCTACGACGTCTCCTCCATGCGGCACGCCATCCACGGCGCCGCGCCCTGCCCCGAGCACGTCAAGCGCGCCATGCTCGACTGGTGGGGGCCCTGCGTCGAGGAGTATTACGCCGCCAGCGAGGGCGGCGGCACCTTCGCCCCCGCCGCCGACTGGCTCAAGCGGCCCGGCACCGTCGGCAAGGCGTGGCCGATCAGCGAGATCGCCATCTACGACGACGACGGCAACCCGCTGCCGGCGGGCGAGGTCGGCACCGTCTACATCAACATGAAGACGGGCGGCTTCAGTTACCACAAGGACGAGGGCAAGACGAGGAAGAACCGCATCGGCGACTTCTTCACCGTCGGCGACCTCGGCTATCTCGACGAGGACGGCTATCTGTATCTGCGCGACCGCAAGATCGACATGATCATCTCCGGTGGCGTCAACATCTACCCCGCCGAGATCGAGGCCGCGCTGCTCACCCACCCCGCCGTCGCCGACGCCGCGGCCTTCGGGATCCCGCACGAGAGCTGGGGCGAGGAGGTCAAGGCCGTCATCGAACCCGCCGCAGGCCACAAGGCGGGGCCGGAACTGGCCGACCACATCCTGGCCCACTGCGAGAAGCGGCTCGCCGGCTACAAGCGGCCCAGGACCGTCGACTTCATCACCGAGATGCCCCGCGACCCCAACGGCAAGCTCTACAAGCGGCGGCTGCGCGACCCGTACTGGGAGGGCCGCGACCGCGCGCTGTGACCACGACCGCCGGTCGGCAGGCACCCGCTCGTCCTGACCGCCGGGCGGCAGGCCCCGCTCGCCCTGACCGGCGGGCGGGGCCGCGTCAGATCTCCGGCGGCGGGCCCCAGCGGCCCGGGTCCGGGCGGCCGAACGGCAGGCCGGCGCTCTCGCAGGCCCGGCGCAACTGGTCGGTGTCCGGCAGGTCGAAGCTCTCCTTGCGGATGACCTGGCCGGTCGGCGACCAGACGAAGAGCGCCTCCTGGCCCTCCTCGTGGGTGTCGACGCCGATGCCGCCGATCGCGGTCCGGGGGTGCTCCCACCGGGTACGGCCCGAACCGCCGCGCGAGGCGAGGCGGATGCCGTCCGGGCCGAGGGCCAGCCCCGGGCGGCGCAGGTCGTAGAGTCCGCCGACCAGCGCGCCGGCGGCCGCGGCCGCCGGCAGGCCCCACAGGAGCCAGCTCATGTCACCGCTGAGATAGCGCGTCTTGAAGCCGGCCACGCCCACCACGACGACCATGAGCACGGCGCCCGCGATGTAGTACCACTTGCGGGTGGCCCAGGGCATGTCCAGCACGACGGGCTCCGCGGACGCCCCGGCGGGCAGTGCCGGCCGGTCCTGGACGACGCCCGCCGCCAGACTCGCGTAGGCCGCCGTCTGATAGGCGTCGTGCTCCGGGTCGGTGAGCGGATAGCCGAACGCCCGCGCCCGGTCCCGCAGTTCGGTGCGGGAGATGCGGAGCGCGCTGAGCGGCGCGTTCAGCTGCTCGGTCCCGTCCTTGCCGCGCAGCCGCAGCCAGGGGTGACCGTGACGGGTGTTGATCTCCATCGCGCCGATGTCCGCGCGCTGGACCCGGATCTCCGTGCTGCCGCCCTCCCAGCGCAGATACTCCGAGCTGACGGCCAGCACGGCGTCCGGGGCGAGCTGATGGGGGAGGAAGCCCGGCCGCAGATCGTAGGCGCGGCTGCGCGGCCCGTCCTCGATCACCCGGTAGCCGCGCGACCGCAGCACCGCGAACAGTTCCTCCGCCGGGATCCGGCCGGTGTGCGCGGTGCCCAGCAGCGCCAGGTCATGGCCGTAGATCTGCAGCAGCGCCGCAGGCTCGGCCCCGCCGCCTCCCGCGCCGGGGGCGGACAGCGGCTGCGCGACCAGCCCGGCGATGCGCTCGGCGGCCAGGTCGGTGCTGCCGAAGACCGGGTCGAAGGCGGTGATCCGCTCCGGGGTGACGGTCCAGTGCGCGGGCCGGTTCCCGGCCAGCCGGACGAGGTGTCCCGCGGCCAGCACCACGACCGCGACACCGAGGGCGTTGATCAGCGCGACGCGTCCGGGGACCGCCGTCGGGCCGTCGACGACCGCCGCGACCAGCAGCGCGGTCGCACCGCAGGCCAGCGCCGCCAGCCGGCGTCCGTACTGCCGGCCGCGCAGCCCCGGTTCGGCCCTCGACAGCTCGACCGCGCCCTCCTGGGCCGCCGGCAGCGGTCCCTCCGCCGCGGCGGACAGCAGCGCCGCCTCGCGGCGGGCGAAGACCGTCTCCCAGTGCACCGCCGCGCCCGAGGCCGCGCCCTGCCGGTCCACGATCCGGACCGGGGCACCGAGCCGCCGGGCCGTCAGATGGAACGGGAACATCGCCAGCGCCATGTCCTCCACGCCCATCGAGCAGAGCCTGCCGACCTTCGTCGCCCCGTACTCGGCCGGCGCCAGGACCTCGAGGTCCGGCACCAGCAGCGTCAGCGGCCGCTCGCGGGAGAACGGATGGGTCACCCGCACCCGGCCGCCCCGCAGTTGCTGCAGCCCGCTCGCGCTCAGCCGCCAGAACGTCAGCGGCCGCAGCCGCCGCCATCCGGCGGCGGCACCCCAGGCGAGCGCCGCCACGGCGAACGGCACCACCAGCCGCAGCAGCCGGTCGTCCGCCAGTACACCGGCGATGACGCCCGCGAGCACGGCCGTCGACAGCGGCATCCACCAGGGCGCCGGGTCCGACCGCAGCCGGTTGCTCTCCAGGACGGCGCCGGCCCCGGGCCCGGTGACCGGCCCGGCGGACCGGGGCGACGACGCGTGCGACGGCTGCATAAGTGGCCTTCTCCCGAGACAACGGTGGTCCGAATATCCTTTCAGACGCCCGGAAAGGCGAGCCCCAGGCCGGTGGGCGCCCCGGGATCAGCCGGTCCGCGCGGCGATGGCGCGGGCGCACACCAGCGACTCGGTGCGGGTGGTGTCCACCTCGAGGTCGTACTCCACCCCTTCGTGCACGAGCAGGGCCTGGGAGCGTGCCATGCCCGCGACCCGGTCACCGCGGGCGGCCTCCCGCTCCGCGGCGACCCCGGCCTCGCACCGCACCCCGACCCACAGCACATCGAGACCCGCCAGTGCCGTGCGCCATCTGGCCTGCGAACCGGCGCCGCCGAGGAACACCTCGTCGACGACGATCCGGGCGCCGGCGCGCGCCATGGCCGCGATGCCCTCGGCCCAGGCCACGTCGAGCAGCCGGAACGCGGCCCCGGTGGTCACGTCGCCGTCCGGGCCGAAGGAGATACCGGAGTCCGAGGCCCGCATCGCGGCGGGCAGCGCGTCGACGAGGGTGTCGACGCCGAAGCTCAGCCATGGTTCCGGAAGGACGGTTTGCAGACAGCGGGCGATTCCGCTCTTCCCCGCGCTGGATCCGCCGTTGAGAATGATCACCTGGGTGGGCATTCCGCCACCGTAGGCGTCGGGAGAGGAAGCGGCCAGTGGATACTGCGAGCGCCCGGGACGGTGGGACCATCCGCCTGATGACCTGGAATCTGTGGTGGCGGTTCGGGCCCTGGGAAGCGCGCAGGGACGCGATCGCGCACGTGCTGCGGGAGGAACGGCCCGATGTCCTGGGGCTGCAGGAGGTGTGGGGGAGCACGAGCGAGAACTTCGCCGGGTGGCTCGCCAAGGAACTCGGCATGGAATGGGCCTGGTCCCGCTCACCGGTCCAGGACCGCTGGCACCGGCGCAACGGCGGTGACACCTCGGTCGACGTGGGAGTCGCGGTCCTCAGCCGGTACCCGATCCTGGAGACGGCGGAGCGCCGGCTGCCGGCGGGCGGCTTCCCCGACGACGGCAAGACCGTCCTGCACGCCCTGATCGACGCCCCCGGGGGCCCGCTGCCGTTCTTCACCACCCATCTCAACTCCGGCCCGGCGGAGTCCGCCGTGCGCTGCGCGCAGGTGCGGGAGCTGGCGGCGTTCGTGGACGAGCGGACGGGGTGGGGGACGGAGCGGGCGGGCGGGAGCTTCCCGCCCGTCGTGTCCGGCGACTTCAACGCGGAGCCCGACTTCGACGAGATGCGGCTGATCGGCGGCTACCGGACGGCGCCCGCCGTACCCGGGCTGGTGCTGCTGGACGCCTGGCGCTTCGCCGACCCCTCGCAGCCGCACGGCACCTGGGACATCGCCCACCGGGATTCGGTCAACTTCGGTGACCGCCCGAGCTGTATCGACTACCTCCTCGTCGGACTCCCGGGCCCCGGTGGCCGCGGCCGGATCCGCAGCGCCCGCCGCGCGGGCGACGCGCCCGTCGACGGGGTGTGGCCCTCCGATCACGCCGCCGTCGTCGCGGAGCTCGCGACCGGGCCCGTCCTAGCCGTCGATCCACTCGGCTGACAGCGCCCGCGCCGGATTGGCCACGAAGAGCGCCTCGGCCGCCCGCACGCCCAGTTCCCGCTCGATCCGCGGCCGCAGGGTGTGCAGCAGATACGGCATACCGGGCCCGCCGCCGGTCGCGGCGCGTGCCCCGGCCGTCGTGGTGTCACCGCCGAGCAGCAGCTGTCCGGTGTGGCCGGCCTCCGCGAGGGCGAGCAGACAGTCCAGCAGCCGCCAGTCGGTGGCGTGGTTGGCCCGTGAGGGGCCGTCGAAGGCGAGGAAGGCCCCGGACGCGGCGAGTTCGCGGTGCGCGCGGAGGTCGGGCGAGCGGTTGAGGTGGCCGAGGATCACGCTCGACGGCGGCACCTCCAGCTTCCCGCAGAGCAGTTCGAGGACGTCGGGCGCCGCCGTGCCCAGCTCATGGTGGACACCGATCGGGGCACCGGTCGCGTGATGGGCCTGCGCCGCCGCCGTCATGACGTACCGGGCGTGTGCGTCGAGGGCGTGGAAGCCGCCCGCGACCTTGATCATGCCCGCGCGGGCGGTGCCGGGCGGGGCGTCGGGGTCGTCGCCCGGCCGCAGCCCCCGTGTCAGCTCCGACACGAAGAACTCGGCCGCCCGGCCCCGCAGCCGGTCCAGCGCCTTCGGCGCGTAGTGCGCGGCCTGGTGCAGCCCGGTCGCGGCCACCACGTGCACCGACGAGGCCCGGGAGACCGCCGGGAGGTCGGCGGCGCGCCGCCCCAGACCGAACGGCGTCCACTGCGCCACGCTCCGGCCGCCCAGTTCGTGGAACGTCCGCAGCTCGGCCTCCGCGGCGCCGGGGGAGTCCAGCTCCTGTCCGGCGAGGGCCGGAACGCGGAAGAAGAGATGGTCGTGCGCGTCGGTGACGCCCAACTGGCCGGGCGGGATGTCGCCGAGGACCGTACGGACCGTCCTCATGCGGCCGCGTCCTTCCCGCTCTCGTCCTTCGCGCTCTCCTCCGTCGCGAGCGCGTCCTTCCCGAGGGCGGCCGTCACGACGCGCAGCCCCGCCAGCGCCTTCGGCACGCCGATGTAGGGGGCGAGATGGACCATCACCTCGACGATCTCGCGCGGCTCGATCCCGATGCGCAGGCTGTTGCGCACATGGTCGTCCAGCTGCGGCTCCACACCGCCCAGCGCCGCCAGTGCGGCGAGGTTGGCGATCTGCCGGTCGCGCAGCGTCAGCCCCTCGCGCTGGTAGGTGCCGCCGAACAGGGCCGTCACGATCCAGTCCGGGAAGCCGGGGGCGACCGCGTCGAGCCGGGAGAGGGTGGCCTCGATCGTCTCCGGGCCCGCCAGTTCGCCGAGCAGCCGGTACCCCGCCTCGCGGTCGATGTTCGCCTGCTTCACCACTGTTGTCCCGTCTCGATGGTGTCCAGTTCGGGCGCCGACACGTGCAGCACCTCGTAGCGGTCCCCGGCCGCGGCGGGAGCGGTGTGCTCCCAGAGGGTGAAGTGCAGCAGCTCCCAGTGCCGGGGGTCGACGGCAAGCGCGGCCGAGTGCACGCCGGGCGTGGCGGCGTACTCGCGGACGGCGCCGGCGGCGCGGTCGATGACGGTGGCCGGATCCTCGCCGGGCGGGATCGGCACGGCGCGGCGGGTGGCCGTACGGGGGCCCCGGCCCGCCGCGGGCCCGTGCTCGAAGGCCAGCCCCGTCCAGTGCTCGACCTCGGGGCGCCCGAAGTCATCGATGATTCCCCGGAATCCCGGCCCCCAGAGGAAGCTGTTCATTCCCCGCGGGGTGTTCCACAGATAGAACGGCGCGTACTGGTTGACGGGTGAGCCGCCCTCGACCTCCGGCTGGGAGGTGCCCCCGTACCTCGCTCGCGGATGAGGTACGCCTTGAGTCCGAGACCGGGGAAGTCGTCGAGCAGATGGCCCCTGGACTCGACCCGACGGCGGATGATCTTCATGTCGTAGTCGGCGGGCAGCGTGATCCGGTACTGCATGGCGTGCATCGGGCTGAACTCCCTACGGCTCGGCGGCGGTCATCGCTCGGCGGTGGTCGAACGGGCGGCGAGCAGTGCGACCGCGCCGCGCACCGCCTGGTGGAACGGCTCCTGCGAGCCCTCGGCTCGGGCGAGCACATAGCCGCCCTGGACGACGGCGGTGATCATGGCGGCGGTGTCCCGCGGATCGAGCGCGGCGTCGAACTCGCCCGCCGCCAGGCCCTCGGCGATGATCTCCGCGAGCCGTCCGCGCAGCCAGCTGAAGGTCTCCTGCACCGGGCGGCGCAGCTCCGGGCTGTCGATCACGTCCGGATCCATCGCCATCCGGCCGACCCGGCAGCCGCGCAGCGCGTCGCGCTCGCGCAGCAGATAGGCCGAGACCCGCTCGAGAGCGGTGCCGCTGGACAGCTGGGCGTCGGCCTGCGCCATGAGCTGTTCCGCGCTGCGCCGCATCGCGGTCAGCGCGAGCTCGGGCTTGCCGGAGAAGTGGTGGTACATGCTGCCCTGCCCGGCGCCCGCGTGCTGCTGGATCGCTTTGGGGCTGGTGCCGGTGTAGCCGCGTTCCCAGAGGAGTTCCTGGGTGCTCTCGATCAGCCGTTCCGCGGTGTCCATGATCCGAGTGTACATACTAGTAGGTACAGAAGCCACCGGCAGAGGCGGACGCCGGCCGGGCGGGCCCTAGTCGCGCCGGAAGCCGTAGGCCCGCTCCACGCGGGCCACTTCGACGCTGTACGAGGCGTACCACCGCTCCCGGCCCAGCCGTTGCACCTCCAGGTGCTCCGGATCGGCCTTCCAGGAGGCTATGGACTCCGCGTCCGAGTAGTAGACGACCAGCAGATCGCGCCCGTCGGGTCCGCTCTCCGACTCGCGGCCCAGATATCCGGGCCACTTCGCGGAGAGCGGTCCCATGCGGCGGTTCGCGTCCGCGTACCCCTCCGGGTCCTCGCCGCTCGGCAGCGTCGTGATGATGACGGCGTAGTAGGGCGGCTCGGGACGCTGGAACGAGGTGGAATCGGTGGACATGCGCGCACTCCGGTGATCGACGGGGGATCCTGACCGCCGAGCGTAAGTGCCGCCACTGACAACGGGTGGGAACCTCCTCCGGACTACCGCCTCCGGACTACCGCCCGGCCTCCGCCGCGCCGGTGGCCACCGAACGGGCCCAGCGGTAGTCGGCCTTGCCGCTCGGGGAGCGCTGGATGCGGTCCATGAGGACGAGGCTGCGCGGGATCTTGTAGCCGGCCAGCCGGGTGCGGCAGTGCGCCTGGATGTCGTCGAGGGTCAGCGGGTCCGCGCCGTCGCGCGGCTGGACGACGGCGGCGACGTGGTTGCCCCACTTCTCGTCCGGCACCCCGGCGACCAGCGCGTCGTAGACGTCGGGGTGCGCCTTGAGGGCCTCCTCGACCTCCTCCGGATAGACCTTCTCGCCGCCGGTGTTGATGCACTGCGAACCGCGCCCGAGAACGGTGACGACGCCGTCGTCGTCGACCGTCGCCATGTCCCCGAGCAGCACCCACCGCTCGCCGTCCCGCTGGAAGAACGTCTCCGCCGTCTTCTTCGGGTCGTTGTAGTAGCCGAGCGGAACGTGCCCGCGCAGGGCGATGCGTCCCGGTTCGCCGACCGCGACCGGCTCCAGCGTGGCCAGGTCGACCACCGCGATATGGGAGTTGACCCGCAGCCGGAAACCGTTGGCAGGCCCGGAGTCGTCGGTGGCCGTTCCGTTGAAGCCGGACTCCGACGAGCCGAAGTTGTTCAGGATCATGACGGTCGGGACCAGCGCCTGGAACTGGGCGCGGACCGTCTCGGACATGATCGCGCCCGAGCTGGAGATGGTGAACAGCGAGGAGCAGTCGGTGCCCGCCAGCGGTCCGGCCAGCGCGTCCGCCAGCGGCCGGAGCATGGCGTCGCCGACCAGCGAGACGCTGCTGACCTTCTCCTTCTCGATGGTGCGCAGCACCTCGTCCGGCACGTACTTGCGGTGGATGACGACCTTCTGGCCGAAGTTGAAGCCGATGAACGCGGTGAGTGTGGAGGTGCCGTGCATCAGCGGCGGGGTCGGGAAGAAGACCAGCCCCTCGCCGCCCGCGGCGACCCGCTCCGCCAGTTCCTCGGGGCGCTTGACCGGCTCGCCGGTGGGCGCGCCGCCTCCCATGCCGGAGAAGAAGAGGTCCTCCTGGCGCCACATCACGCCCTTGGGCATACCGGTGGTGCCGCCGGTGTAGATGATGAACTGGTCGTCCGCCGAGCGCGGCGGGAAGCCGCGGTCCGGTGATCCGGCCGCCTCGGCGTCGGCGAAGGCGACCGGGACGATGGCCGGTTCCCGCTCGTCCCCGGCCGGAACGCCCACCCTGACCAGATGCCGCAGTTTCTCGGTGTGCGGCAGCGCGGCGGCCACCCGCCCGGTGAACTCGGCGTCGAAGACCAGCGCCGTCAGATCCGCGTCCCGGTAGAGGTAGACCAGCTCCTCCTCCACGTACCGGTAGTTGACGTTCACCGGCACGGCGCGGGCCTTGACGCAGGCCAGCGCCGTCTGCAGGTACTCGATGCCGTTGTAGAGATGCAGTCCGACGTGGTCGCCGGGAAGGATCCCGCTGCCGATCAGGTGGTGCGCGATCCGGTTCGCGGCCGCGTCGAGCTGGGCGTACGTCAGCCGCCGCTCGGCGCCCGTGCCGGGGTGGTCGATGTAGACGAGCGCCTCCCGGTCCGGGACCACGTCCACGACCGACTCGAAGAGGTCGGCAAGGTTGTACTCCACGGCTCCTCCAGCCTCGATGCTGCGAAGGTCTCGGCGGTCATTAGAACCCTCCTGGAGCGAGGTGGGAAGGGTTCCCGGGCGGGAAATCTGACTGGTAGTCAGAAAACTATTGAACTCGACCTGCGCCTACTGCAACCTGTTCTAGGTCCGCGACGGAAGATTGCGACCTTGGAGGCCGGCCATGGGCGGCACGGAACATCTCACGGTGGAGCGCGTCGGCGCGACGCTCGTACTGACCCTGAACCGGCCCGAGGCGAAGAACGCCCTCTCGCTGCCGATGCTCGTCGGTCTGTACGACGGCTGGCTGGCGGCCGACGCCGACGACTCGATCCGCTCCATCGTCCTCACCGGGGCCGGCGGCACCTTCTGCGCCGGCATGGACCTCAAGGCGCTGGCCTCCGACGACGGCGCGATGGCCGGACAGGAGTACCGCGACCGGATGAAGGAGGACCCCGATCTGCACTGGAAGGCGATGCTCCGGCACCACCGGCCGCGCAAACCGGTGATCGCCGCCGTGGAGGGGTACTGCGTGGCCGGCGGCACCGAGATCCTGCAGGGCACCGACATCCGCGTCGCCGGGGAGAGCGCCACCCTCGGGCTCTTCGAGGTCCGGCGCGCGCTCTTCCCGATCGGCGGATCCACCGTGCGGCTGCCCCGCCAGATCCCCCGCACCCACGCCCTGGAGATGCTGCTCACCGGCCGCCCCTACTCCGCGGCGGAGGCGAAGGACATCGGCCTGATCGGCCATGTCGTGCCCGACGGCACGGCGCTGGAGCGGGCCCTGGAGATCGCGGACCAGATCAACGCCAACGGGCCGCTGGCCGTCGAGGCGGTCAAGGCGTCCGTGTACGACACCGCGGAGATGACCGAGACGGAGGGACTCCGGCACGAACTGGAGCGGGGCTGGCCGATCTTCGGCACCGCCGACGCGAAGGAAGGTCCCCGGGCCTTCGCCGAGAAGCGCCCCGCGGTCTTCAAGCGCGCCTGACCCGAGGGACCCAAGGAGAGAAGCCCCCATGACCGAAGTCCTCAGCGCACCACTGGTCGTCGAGTTCCCGTTCACCCGCTCGCTCGGCCCCGTCCAGAGCGCGTTCCTCACCGGCCTGCGCGAGCGCACCGTGCTGGGTGTGCGCACCGGCGACGACCGGGTGCTCGTACCGCCCGTCGAATACGACCCCGTCACCTCGGCGGAGCTGCGGGAACTCGTGGAGGTCGGCGCCACCGGCACCGTCACCACCTGGGCCTGGAACCCCGACCCCGGGCGCAACCAGCCGCTCTCCACGCCCTTCGCCTGGGTCCTGGTCCGGCTCGACGGCGCCGACACCGCGATGCTGCACGCACTGGACGCGGCCGGCCCCGACGCCGTCAGCACCGGAATGCGGGTACGGATCCGCTGGGCCGCCGAGCGGGTCGGCGCGATCACCGACATCGCCTGCTTCGAACCGGACGACGGGACCGGGCAGCGGGACCGTACGGCCACCGCGCACACCGGCGAGTTCGCCGACCCGGTGACCGGCATCGTCGCCCCCGCCCGCCTCGACTACGTCTACAGCCCCGGCCGGGCCCAGACCCGCTACCTCGCCGCGCTCGCCGACCGCAAGATGATCGGCGAACGCTGCCCGTCCTGCCGCAAGGTCTACATCCCGCCCCGGGGCGCCTGCCCCACCTGCGGCGTCGCCACCGAGGAACAGGTGGAGGTGGGGCCCGGCGGCACCATCACCACCTTCTGCATCGTCAACATCAAGGCCCGCGGCCTCGACATCGAAGTGCCGTACGTCTACGCGCACATCGCCCTGGACGGCGCGGACCTCGCCCTGCACGGGCGCATCGGCGGCCTCCCCTACGACCAGGTGCGGATGGGGATGCGCGTCGAACCCGTGTGGAGCGAGGACGGCGGCTTCCCCGACCACTACCGGCCGACCGGTGAGCCCGACGCCGACTACGACACGTACAAGGAGATGGTCTAGATGCGGGACGTCGCGATCGTGGCGTTCGCCCAGAGCAAGCACGCCCGCAGCACGGCCGAGGTCTCCGAGGTCGAACTGCTCATGCCCGTGCTGCACGAGGCGCTCGACCAGGTCGAGCTGAAGGCCAGCGACATCGGCTTCACCTGCTCCGGGTCGTCGGACTACCTCGCCGGCCGGGCCTTCTCCTTCACGATGGCCCTGGACGGGGTCGGCGCCTGGCCGCCGATCTCCGAATCGCATGTCGAGATGGACGGCGCCTGGGCGCTCTACGAGGCCTGGGTGAAGATCCTCACCGGTGAGGCCGACACCGCGCTGGTGTACTCCTACGGCAAGTCCTCGCCCGGCGACGTCCGCGAGGTCCTGACCCGCCAGCTCGACCCGTACTACGTCGCGCCGCTGTGGCCCGACCCGGTCGCGCTCGCCGCGCTCCAGGCGCGGGCCCTCATCGACGCGGGGCACACCAGCGAACCCGAACTCGCCGGGGTCGCCGCCCGCAGCCGCGCCGCCGCGCGGGACAACCCGTACGCGCAGCTCACGTCCGTCCGCGACGGCGGGGAGTACGTCGTCCAGCCGCTGCGCCGCCAGGACTGCCCGCCGGTCGGCGACGGCGCCGCCGCGATCGTGCTGGCCGCCGGGGACACCGCCCGCCGGCTCTGTGCCAGGCCCGCGTGGATCCGCGGCCTGGACCACCGGATCGAGGCGCACAGCCTCGGGGTCCGCGACCTCACCGACTCGCCGTCCACCCGGCTCGCGGCCGAACGGGCCGGGCTCTTCGACGCGCCGGTCGACACCGCGGAACTGCACGCGCCGTTCACCTCCCAGGAGGTCGTCCTGCGCAGGGCGCTGCGGCTGGGCGACGAGGTGGCCGTCAACCCGTCCGGCGGTCCGCTCGCCGCCAACCCCATGATGGCCGCCGGCCTGATCCGGCTGGGCGAGGCGGCCGCCCGCATCCACCGCGGTGACTCCGACCGCGCCGTGGCCCACGCGACCTCCGGTCCCTGCCTGCAGCAGAACCTGGTCGCCGTCCTGGAAGGGGATGTGAAATGAGCAAGGCACCCGTGGCCGTCGTCGGCATCGGCCAGACCAAGCACGTCGCGGCCCGGCACGACGTGTCGATCGCGGGGCTGCTGCGCGAGGCGGCCCTGCGGGCGCTCGCCGACGCCGAACTCACCTTCGCGGACATCGACGCGGTCGTCATCGGCAAGGCCCCGGACTTCTTCGAGGGCGTGATGATGCCGGAGCTGTACCTGGCGGACGCCCTCGGAGCGGTCGGCAAACCGATGCTGCGGGTGCACACCGCGGGCTCGGTCGGCGGCTCGACCGCGCTGGTCGCCTCGAACCTGGTCGCGGCCCGCGTCCACCGCACCGTACTGACCGTCGCGTTCGAGAAGCAGTCCGAGTCCAACGCCATGTGGGGGCTCTCGCTGCCGATCCCGTTCCAGCAGCCGCTGCTCGCCGGCGCCGGCGGCTTCTTCGCCCCGCACGTACGCGCCTACATGCGCCGCACCGGGGCGCCCGACCACATCGGCTCCCTCGTCGCGTTCAAGGACCGCCGCAACGCCCTGAAGAACCCCTACGCCCACCTGCACGAGAAGGACATCACGCTGGAGAAGGTGCGGGCCGCCCCCATGCTGTGGGACCCGATCCGCTACTCCGAGACCTGCCCGTCCTCCGACGGCGCGGTCGCGATGGTGCTCACCGACACCGAGGGCGCGGCCCGTACACCGCGCCCGCCCGCCTGGCTGCACGGCGGCGCCATGCGCAGCGAGCCGACGATGTTCGCGGGCAAGGACTACGTCAGCCCGCAGGCCGGCAAGGACTGCGCCGCCGACGTGTACCGGCAGGCCGGGATCACCGATCCGCGCCGGGAGATCGACGCGGTCGAGATGTACGTGCCGTTCTCCTGGTACGAGCCGATGTGGCTGGAGAACCTCGGGTTCGCCGCCGAGGGGGAGGGCTGGAAGCTCACCGAGGCGGGCGTCACCGAACTCGACGGCGATCTGCCCGTCAACCCGTCGGGCGGGGTGCTGTCCACCAACCCGATCGGCGCGTCCGGCATGATCCGGTTCGCCGAGGCGGCACTGCAGGTACGCGGCCAGGCCGGTGAGCACCAGGTGGAAGGGGCCCGCCGGGCGCTGGGCCACGCGTACGGCGGCGGCGCGCAGTTCTTCTCGATGTGGCTCGTCGGCGCCGACCGGCCCACCACCTGATCGGGCGGTGTATCCGGGCAGCTTGTCCCATTGCCTGTCGGGCGATGGGCCCGGTGGCTAGGCTGGGTCGCGGATGACGACGTGGGAGGAGAGCGGACGTGGCCGAGAGCACCATCGGACAGCCGTTGACCAACGGTAAGAAGCCGCAGCTGGATCTTGCGAGCGCGGACTGGCAGTCCAGCAGTCAGGGCACGGGCGACGTCCAGATCGCCTTTATCGAGGGCTACATCGCGATGCGGGACGGGCGGAGCCCGGACGGGCCGTCGCTGATCTTCACACCCGCCGAATGGCGCGCCTTCGTACTCGGCGCGCGTGACGGCGAGTTCGACCTCACCTGAGGCGTCCGTCCCGGACGACGCCCGCCACCGGCCGCCGGGCCTCGTCACCGAGGCCCGGCGGCCGCCCGTTCGGCACCGACACCGGCACCGCTACGGCTACGGCTACGGCCACGGCCCGAGTTCGGGCAGCGGTGCCGATCCGCTGTCCAGCGGGCCCTGCGGTTCGCGGCCGGCCAGCCAGGCGGTGAGGTCGGTGAGCCGGCCGCGCACGGTGACCGGTTCGCCGTCCCCGAGGACGGGTGCCTCCGGGCCGTCCGACGCCGCGAGCGTCAGCCGCACACCGTCCGGTACGCGCGGCGCGAGGAAGTCCAGGACGTGCGCGCAGAACGGCCGTGACCACTGTGCGGGCCGGTACCCGATCGCGGCGTCCGCCGTGTGGATCTCCAACTCCCGCCACCAGGCGAGCGCGGCGGCCGACAGCGTGGCGTCGCGATAGCGCACCGGCCGCTCCAGGTCCCGCGGGCCGACGGCCGTCCACGCCCGCTCCGCCTCGTCGAGGGCCGCGGTGACGGCCGCCCGCAGTTCGGCGGCCGAGCGGCCGTGTCCGGCCTCGATCGCGGCGTCACGGGCCGGCCGCCCACCGTCGTAGGGATCGATCAGCTCGTCCTTGAGGGCGTAACGCGCCTGCCGGGCCAGGGCGAACCCGACCCCCTCGACATGGCTGAGCAGATGCCCGCGGGCCCAGCCGGGCAGTGCGCTCGGGGCGCGGACCTCGGCGTCGGTCAGCCCGGCGAGCAGCGCCCGCAGCCGCGACTGACTCTCCAGGACCGCCGGTACGGGGTCGGGACGGTTCACGGCCACAGCAGCTCCTTGTGCCGGCCGCCGTCGGAACGGCGGTGGTTCAACCGGGGGTGATCGCGGTTCTGGTCGCCCTGCCGTCGCCCTGCCGGAACTCCACTCCCGGAACTCCACTTCCCGGAACTTCACCTGCCGGGCGCAACAGCTAATGCATCACCGTGAATATAACATTAGGCCGCCGCTCCAGGGTGGCCGGTTCGGGCGGCCCCGGTGGCGCGTATCAGGACGTCCGGCGGCTTTGCCCGTGCTTGGGGCGCCCGACATCTTGTGTGCGGCAATTCGCCATGGGAGTCTCCGCGCGTATTGGCGCGCCCGTCGCGTTCTCCCCGTTCAATTCGGCGCGACCCCCCCACCTGTGTCCCCTGACCGAGGAGTCGCTTTGACGCCCTTGTCCCGCCGTGGATTCCTGGGAGCCGCCGCCGGCTCCGGCGCCGCCGCCGCGTTCGGCACGCTGCCCGCCTCCATCCAGCAGGCCATGGCCGCCACCTCGGCGGCCGGCACGCTCGACGATGTCGAGCATGTGGTGATCTTCATGCAGGAGAACCGTTCGTTCGATCACTACTTCGGCACCCTCAAGGGCGTCCGCGGCTACGGCGACCGGTCGCGGCTGCGCTTCCCCAACGGCCAGGACGTGCTGCGCCAGACCGCGAACGGACCCTCCGGCGGCAGCCTCGTACTGCCCTGGCACCTGAACACCGCGACGACGGACGCGCAGCGGGTGCGGGACCTCGACCACGGCTGGTCGGGCACCCACGGCGCCTGGAACAGCGGCAAGTACAACAACTGGGTGCCGGCCAAGAGCGCCTGGTCGATGGGGTATTATCAACGCGCCGACATCCCGTTCCAGTTCGCGCTGGCCGAGTCGTTCACCCTCTGCGACCAGTACTTCTGTTCCGTGCAGGGGCCGACCAACCCCAACCGGCTGTACCAGTGGACCGCCACCGTCGACCCGGCGGGCAAGAACGGCGGGCCGGTCACGGACAACTCCGAGAAGGGGTACTCCTGGACCACCTACGCCGAGCGCCTGCAGTCGGCGGGCATCTCCTGGCGGGTCTACCAGCAGCAGGACAACTACGACGACAACCCGCTCGCCTGGTTCAAGAACTTCAAGAGCGCCGCCACCACGTCACCGCTCTACGTCAACGGGATGCAGCGGCGTTCCGCCGACGCGTTCAACCAGGACGTGAAGAACGGCACGCTGCCCGCCGTCAGCTGGGTCGTGGCCCCCGCCAACCAGAGCGAGCACCCGGACTACCCGCCGGCGTACGGCGCGAACTACACCTCCAAGTACGTCCTGGAGTCGCTCGCGGCGAACCCGGCCGTCTGGGCCAAGACCGTGGTCTTCCTCAACTTCGACGAGAACGACGGCTTCTTCGACCATGTGGCGCCGCCCGTCGCGCCCGCCGGAACCGCGGACGAGTTCATCGGCGGGGTGCCGATCGGGCTCGGCCCGCGCGTGCCGATGATCGTGATCTCGCCCTGGAGCCGCGGCGGCTACGTCAACTCCGAGGTCGCCGACCACACCTCGCCGCTGCGGTTCCTGGAGAACTGGACCGGGGTGAAGGAGACCAACATCTCCGCCTGGCGCCGCACCGTCTGTGGCGACCTGATGACCGCCTTCGACTTCACCACGAAGAACACCACGTTCCCTTCGCTCCCCGACACCGCCGCGCTGGTCGCCGCCTGCGACGCCCAGAACTCGCTGCCGGACGCCGCCCCGCCGTCCTCGCAGGTGGCGCCGGTCCAGGAGTCGGGCAGCCGGCCGGCCCGGCGGATCGGCTACGGCTTCGACACCACGTCGTGGACCGAGACGAGCACCGGCCGCATCTGGATCAAGGTGGTCAACACCGGGACGCTGGGCGCCGGCTTCGCGATGTACACCGTCAACTACCGCACCTACGACAACTGGCGCTACACCGTTCCCGTCGGCGGCAGCGTGCAGGACTACTTCAGTGCCCAGACGTACGGCGGCGGCCTGTACGACATCGACGCGCACGGCCCCGACGGCTATCTGCGCGGCTTCAAGGGCGATGTGCGGACCTGGTCGAACGCGGCCAAGGGCCACCCCGAGGCGGCCGTGGCCATCGCGCGTGCGACGCCGCGGAACCTGGCGCTGACGCTGACCAACGCCGGTGGCGCGGCGGTCGTCTTCACCGTGGGCGGCAACGCCGCGGGGGACGGTTCCGGCGGCAGCACGGTGACCGTCGCGGCGGGCGGCACCCAGCAGGTCGCGCTCACGTCGGCGGCCGACGGCGGCTACGACTACACCGTCACCGCGAACACCGGTGACGGCTTCGAGCGCCGCTTCGCGGGCCGCACCTACCCCGCCTAGGAAGTCGGCGTCCGCCCGCATCCGGGCCCCGCGAGGGACCGGATCAGGGCGGGACCGGGGCCGCACTCCCGTGCGGCCCCGGTCGTTCCGCCGCGCCGTTCACGGTCCCGGCTCAGCCGAGGCCGCCGGGGCGGGTGCCGTCAGTGCCGAAGAGATCCGACCACGGCCGCTGTCTGCCGCCGCTCACCGCGGCGACCCCCGAAGCGCGGTACCGGGCGGTCTCCAGGGACCAGTCGAGATTGCCGCGCATCACATGGCGCATGGCGCGCACATAGTCCTCCACCTGCGCCCGCAGCGCGGGCGCGGCGTCGTACTCGTCGAGCACCGCGGGAAGCCGCGCGGCGAGCATCTGGAACCGCTGCACACGCGCGTTGGCGGCCCGCGCGATGAGTTCCACGGCCCCGTCCAGCGTGTGGTCGCTGGTGTCGAGCAGCAGGATCACGCTGTTGTTGACGTCCCCGGCGGCCAACTCCTTGTCCACCGACATGATGTCGTTCACGAAGATCACCACATCACCGGTGATCTCCCGCATCTCGGCGAGCGGGCCCGAGTGCAGCATGTCCGGCAGGGTGTAGCCGCCGCACCGCTCGGCGAAGTCCAGGCACGGCTGGACGCCGATGGAGTCCCGCCGGCCCCGCAGGAACGTCTCGAGGGTCATGGGGGGCCGCCGCGTCCGGTTCAGGGCCTCCCAGTGGTAGGCCCGCAGATAGTCCCGCCAGTGGTCGCGGAAGCGGTGCTGCCACACGGTCGGCGTGCCGGCCGCCGAGCGGAGCCAGATGTCGCGGAATCCGTCCGCGAGCGGGTTGCCCGGCGGGTTGGCGGTGCCACGGACGGGGGAAGGTGGTTCGTAGAGGATCGACACCAACGTGTCGACCTCGCGCTCCACGTCGTCCGGCCGGCGCCCCAAAGGGCCGTCGAACTGGTCGTCGAAGATGAAGAACCAGGCGTTGAAGTCGGCGGCGAGGTCGAGATCGGATCCGGTCGCACGGGGGTAGAAGAACGCCATCAGACGCTCCAGCCGCAGCGCGTCGTATTCCTCGACATCGCGGTCGAAACGGAGTATCGCCAGGTCGCGCAGCCACTGAAGGGTGTGCCGGCGGGCTCGGTCGGTGTGCGGGCTCGACCGCCCGGGGAAGGGAATGCTCAGCAGGGTGGTGCGTTCCGCGAGGATGTCGCGCTGGATGGGGCCGCTGGGGGCTGTGGTGTCCGACAAGGTGCCCACCTCGGGTTGCGTCGCGGTGGTCCGGAGCCGCCCGGACCATGGGGAAAGTGAACTGGCGTTTGCCATCTACCCGTTCGTCCGACCTGGATATCACCAGGGAGCACTACAGAGCGTCCCGGCGGGCGTACGCTCGGCGCTACCTGCCGAACAGGCAACGAGAACGGGAACGGACATGCCAGACGCGGTGGAACAATTGGGACGAGTGAATCGCTTGGTTCTCGAACGTGAGTCCGAACTCGTCGCGCTCGACGGCGCTTTGAACGATCTCTGCGGGAATCGGCCCGGCACGAAGCACGGCGGGCTGCTCGCTTTCGCGGGTCCTGCCGGGCTCGGCAAGACCGCGCTGCTCGCCGAGGTCCGCAGGCGAGCGGCGGCGCGTGGCTGCACCGTGCTGTCCGCACGCGGTGGCGAGCAGGAGCAGGGCATGGCCTTCCATGTCGTCCGCCAGCTCGTCCAGCCGGTGCTCGCGGCGGCCTCCGAGGAGGAGCACCGCCGGATATTGGGCAGCTGGTACGACATCGTCGCCCCGGCGGTCGGGCTGGTGGCCTCGGTCGGCGACGGCGCCCCCGATCCCACCGGTGTGCGTGACGGCCTGGACTGGGTGGTGACGCGCTTCGCCGTCCAGCAGGCGCCCGTCGTGCTGATCCTGGACGACGCGCACTGGGCCGACGCGGAGTCGCTGGCGTGGCTGACCGCCTTCGCCCCGCGGGCCGAGGAACTGCCGATGCTGGTGATCGTCGCGTACCGGCCGGACGAACTGCCCGCCGACGCGATGGCGTTCCGCAAACTCGCCGGCCGGCACGGCTCCCGCCCCTTCGACCTGGTGGCGCTCACCCCGGGCGCCGTCCGGCGCATAGTGCGCGACGCCGTGGGGGAGAGCGCCGAAGAGGCGTTCTGCCGTGAGGCGTGGGCGGTCACCGGCGGCAACCCGTTCGAGGTCACCGAGCTCACCGCGAAGATCTGCGACCGCGAACTCAAGGGCCAGCGCGAGGACATCCCGGAACTGCGCGAACTGGCGTCCGCCGTCAAGGGCAGCGGCCTCATCGAGCGGATCGAGAAGCTGGGCCCGTCCGCGGTCCGCTTCGCCTGGGCGGCGGCCGTCCTCGGCACGTCGATCGCACCGCCGCTGGCCGCGGGTGTCGCCGCGCTCGGCCGCGAGGAGGCGGCCGACGCCTTCGAACGGCTGCGGGCCGCGCGCATCCTGACGGTCGGCAGCACCGACAGCTCCACCCTGGAGTTCGTCCACCCGCTGATCGCCACCGCCGTCTACCGGGCGATCCCCAGCGCGCTGCGCGTCGGGATGCACGGCGAGGCGGCCTCGGCCGTGACGGAAGCGGGACTGGGCGCCGCCACCGCCGCCCGGCACCTGCTGGAACTGCACCCCGAGGGCGACGAGTGGGTGGTGCAGCAACTGCGCGGCGCCGCCCGCGAGTACCTGCGGGCCGGAGCGCCCGAGGCGGCCCAGCGCTGCCTCGCCCGCGCCCTGCGCGAACCACCGCCCTACGGCGAGCGCGCGGCCGTGCTCTTCGAACTCGGCTGCTCGTCGCTCCTCAACGAGCCCGCGAACACGGTCAACCACCTGCGGGCCGCCCTGGAGGAGCCGGAACTCGAACCGGAGCTTCGCGAGGCCATCACCTACCGGCTCGCCCAGGCGCTGGGACACACCGGCCGGATGGCCGAGGCCGCCAGAACCGTCGAGGCCGAGGCCAGCCGGGCCAACAACACCCGCACCCGGCTGCGCATGCAGGCCGAGCAGTTCATGTGGAACGCCTTCCGGGCCGACGAACAGGACTCGCCCGCCCGCTCCCGGCGGCTGAGCCGGCTGGCGGACCATCTCACCGGCCGCGGCCCGGCCGAGCGCTACATCCTGGGGCTGCGTGCCTGGGACGCGATGGTGCGCGGCGAACCGGCCGCCGTCGCGGTCCGCTACGCCGAGGAGGCCCTCGGCGACGGCCTCAGCTGGACCGACGAGAACTGGGGCTTCGAGGTTCCGGTCCTGGTCGCCCTCACCTTCATGTACTGCGACCAGCCGGGCCGCGCGGAGGACCTGTTCACCAAGGGCATCGCGGAGCTGGAACGCAAGGGCTGGCGCGGCGCGCACCTGTCGTTCGGGTTCACGCTCCTCGGGTACATCCGCTACCGTCGCGGGCGGCTCGCCGAGGCGGAGGACCTGGTGCACGCCGGGCTGGGCATCGCCGACCGGGTCGGGCCGGGAGTGCCCGCGCAGTGGTTCGCGATCGGCATCCTCATCGAGATCCTGCTCGCCCGCGGCCGTACCCACGAGGCGCAGGAGCTCGCCGACACGTACAACTACGGCGAGGTGATCCCGAACGCGGTGGTCTACCCCGACTCCCAGACGGTCTTCAGCGAACTGCTGCTGGCCCAGGGCATGCGGGGCGACGCCGAACGCCACCTCACGGCGGTCGGCCAGCGGCTGGAGGCGCGCGGCATGCGCAATCCCGCCTGGTGCCCGTGGCAGCTGCACCTCGCCCAGGCGGTGGCCCTCGTCGAGCCCGAACGGGCCGCGGACACCATCCGGGAGGCCGTGCAGCGGGCCCGCCAGTTCGGTACCGCGTCGGCGATCGGCATGGCGCTGCACGCGTCCGCCGAAGTGACCGGCGGTTCCGACGGACTGCGGCTGCTCGCCGAGGCCGTCAGCCATCTCGAATGCTCACCCTCGGCGTTCGAACTGGCCCGCGCCCAGGTCGCGTACGGGGCCGCGCTGCGCCGGGCCGGACTGCCGCAGGACGCCGCCGACCGGTTGCACGCCGGTCTGGAAGGCGCGCTGCACTGCAACTCGGACGCGCTCGCCGGCCGGGCCCGTGACGAGCTCGCGGCGGCGGGCATGCGCCCGCTGCAGCTGCGCAGTACCGGGACCGACACGCTCACCGGGCCGGAGCGGACCGTGGCCGAACAGATCGCGGGCGGCCGGTCCCCCAGTGAGGTCGCGGAGGAACTGGGCACCGCGGAACGCGAGGTGACGCGCATGCTGTCCGCCGTCTACCGCAAGGTCGGCACCGATCACGCCGGGCTGCCCAAGGCCCTCGAACAGACATCGGACAACGGGTTCCAGCACTCTGCGCTGGGGCGATGAACCAGGGCCTCGGAAGGTAGGGCCGCGGCAGGTCCGGGACAGGGTCCCGGACCGCGCCGCGGGCGTACGCTGAGGTGGCATCGGACGCGCGTGCGCCGAGCGCATCGGGCGCCCGGCGTACGCGGTGGTACCAGGGGGTGCACGATGCCGGAGCACAGGGCCCGTTCAGGGCGCCCGTTGCTCGAACGAGAGCCCGAACTCGCCGCTGTGGACGAGGCGTTGCGCCAGCTCACCGGCTTGCGGGCGGACGGCGCCGAGAGCCGCGACCGGCCGCGCGGCGGCCTGCTGGCCTTCTCCGGCACCGCCGGGCTCGGCAAGACCACGCTCCTGGCCGAGGCCCGCCGGCGCGCGGCCGACCAGGGCTGCACCGTACTGTCCGCCCGCGGCGGCGACCAGGAGCAGCGGGTGGCCTTCCATGTGGTCCGGCAGCTCCTGCAGCCGCAGCTCGCCGGATCCGGCGAGAGCGAACTGCGCTCCTCGCTCGGCAGCTGGTACGGGATCGTCGGCCCGGCGCTGGGCCTGTGCGCCGCGGGGGACGGCGCGGCACCCGACCCGCAGGGCCTGCGCGACGGCCTGGACTGGGTGGTCACCCATCTCGCCCAGCGGCGTGCCCCGGTGGTCCTCGTCCTGGACGACGCCCACTGGGCCGATCCCGAATCCCTGACCTGGCTCGCCGCGTTCGCGCCGCGCGCCGCGGAACTGTCCATGCTGATCGTCGTCGCCTACCGGCCCGAGGAACTGCCGGACCACGCCGGGTCGTTCCGCGGGCTGCCCGGCAGCAGCGGCCACCGGCCCCTGGACCTGGAACCGCTCACCGCGGCCGCGATAGGCGACCTGGTGCGCGCGACGGTCGGTGAGCACGCGGACGACGCGTTCTGCCGCGAGTGCTGGTCCGTCACCGCGGGCAACCCCTTCGAGGCCGTCGAGCTGACCGCCAGGGTCCGCGACCGGGACCTGCGCCCCGACCGGACCAGCGCGCACCTGCTGCGCGAACTGGCGGCCCTGGTGAAGGGCAGCGGACTGACCACCCGGCTGGAACGGCTGGGCGTGCCCGCCGTCCGGCTGGCCTGGGCCGCCGCGGTGCTGGGCACCGAGATCTCCCCGGCGCTCGCCGCGGACATCGCCGGCCTCGGCGCGGCGGAGGCGGCCGAGGCCGCGGACGGGCTGCGCGACGCCCGGGTGCTGACCGGCGGCACGACCCTCGAATTCGTCCACCCGCTGATCGCCACCGCCGTCTACCGGGCGATCCCCGACGCGGCGCGGGTCGCGCTGCACGGCCGGGCGGCCTGGTCGGTGGTCGACGCCGGCCTCGGAGCGTCGGCCGCCGCCCGCCATCTGCTGGAGACCCACCCCGAGGGCGACTCCTGGGTCGTCGGCCAACTGCGGGACGCCGCCCGCGAGACACTGCGCGCGGGCGCCCCGGAAGCTGCCCGCAGCTACCTCGGCCGGGCCCTGCGCGAACCCCCGTCTCCCGGTGAGCGGGCCGCCGTCCTGTACGAACTGGGCTGCGCCTCCCTGCTGCTCGAACCCGCCACGACCGTCAACCACCTGCGGGCCGCGCTGGAGGAGCCGGCGGGCGACCCCGCCCTGCGCGAGGGGATCCTCTTCCACCTCTCCCAGGCACTCGCCCACAGCGACCGGCTCGACGAAGCCGCCGACACCGTCGGTGAGGCGGCCCGGACCGCCACCGATCCCCGGGTCCGGCTGCGGATGCAGGCCGAGCAGTTCATGTGGGACGCGTTCCGCGCGGACGAGCCCGGCTCGCCCGCCCGCTCCCGCCGGCTGGCCCGGCTCGCCGACCGGCTGACCGGCCGCGACCTCACCGAGCGGTACATCATCGGGCTGCGCGCCTGGGACGCCGTCCTGCGCGGCGAGCCGTCCGGCACCGCCCTGCGCCACGCCGGCCGGGCCCTGGACGGCGGGCTGCACTGGGCCGAGGCGGACTGGGGCTTCGAGGTCCCGGTGCTGGTCGCCCTGGTGCACCTGTACGCGGACCGGCCCGGCCGGGCCGAGGAGCTCTTCGCCGACGGGATCGCCGAGTTCGAGCGCCAGGGCTGGCGCGGCGCCCATCTGTCGTTCGGCTATCTGCTGCTCGGCTACATCCGCTTCCGGCGCGGCCGGCTCGCCGAGGCCGAGGACTTCGCCCGTGCCGGACTGCGGCTCGCGGAGCGCGTCGGCCGGGGCACACCCGTCCAGTGGTACTCCGTCGCGGTCCTCATCGAGGTGCTGCTCGCCCGCGGCCGGGTGGCCGAGGCGACGGAACTGGCGGCGGACCACGACTTCCACGCCCCGTTCCCCGCCGCCGTCACCTTCCCCGACGCCCAGGCCGTCCACGGCGAGCTGCTGCTCGCCCGCGGCATGGCGAAGGAGGCCGCCGTGGAACTGGCCGCCGTGGGCCGCCGGCTGAACCAGCGCGGTATGCGCAACCCCGCCTGGTGCCCCTGGCAGCCGCACCTGGCGCTCGCCGAGGCGTCCGCCGCCCCGGACCGGGCCCGCGCCACCGCCATGGAGGCCGTCGCCCGCGCCCGGCAGTTCGGAGCCGCTTCGATGATCGGGCACACTTTGCGGATCGCCGCCGAGGTGTCCGGGGGAGCGGAGCGGATGAAGCTCCTGGAGGAGTCCGTCGACTGGCTGGAACGCTCCCCGGCCGGCCACCAGCTGGCCTGCTCGCTGGTCGCCCACGGGACGGCGCTGCGCCGGGCGGGCCGCCCGGCGGAGGCCGCCGAGCAGCTCTACCGGGGCCTGGAGGGCGCCCTGCAGTGCGGCGCCGACGAACTGGCCTCACGGGCTCGCGGGGAACTCACGTCGGCGGGCCTGCGGCCCCTGCGGCTGCCCGCCACCGGGACCGCCACCCTCACCGAGCAGGAACATGCGGCGGCCGCCCGCGCGGCCACCGGCGCCACACCGGCGGCGATCGCGGCGGAGCTGTCCACCGACGAGGTCACCGTCGGCCGGCTGCTCTCCGCCGTCTACCGCAAGCTCGGCACCGACCCCGGCGGGCTGCCGGGGACGTACCGGGCGGACCCGCCCGGCGGCCCGTCCGGGGCAGTCACGGGGGAGGAATGAGGGCGGGCCGCGGAGAGGTCCGGCGGCCACGGCCCCCGGCGCCGCGCAAGGGGCCGCGGGCCACGTACGATGGCCGTATGTCGTTCCTCCGCCGCCGCACCGCAGCCACGCCCACCGGGCCGGACTTCGATGTCCTGGCCATGGACCCGGGGGACTGGCCGGGCATTCTCGGCGCCGGGCTGCTGCCCGGTCCCGACGGCAGCTGCCAGGGCATCTTCCTGCGCTACGACCTCTTCGGCGGCCGCGGTCCGGCCATGCTGATCGGCAACCTCCCCGAGGGCTCCCCGGCGCGTGAGCTGGAGGACGGCCAGGTGCCCTTCGAGGTGGCCCAGCTGATGGTGGCGCTCGGCAACGAGGAGCCGGTGGAAGTGGTCAGCACCGAGGACACCCCCGCGATGCACGGCGACGGTCTGCTCATCGTCCGGCGGATAAAGGTCTCGGAAGCACGGATCGCCTGCGCCCAGTTCGACCGCAGCGACGGCGTCCAGGTCACCATCGCCACCTGGGACCGCCCCATCACCGACGACCTGTACCAGCTGCTGAAGCCGCTGCCCGCGGAGATGTTCCAGCAGGGCTGACGGGACGCACACCGCACGCGAAGGGGCGCCGCCGGGATCCGGCGGCGCCCCTGTCACGTCCCACGGCCGAACGGCCGACCGTGGGAGAACGGCTCAGCGCGGGGCGCCCACCTGGGACGGCAGGACGGTGACGTCCTCGGCCCTGACGTACTCCACCCGGTGGCCGAACTGGATCTCGTAGTAGACCTGCTTACCGCGCACGACCTGGTGCGAAGCGGTGTCGAACGTCGTCGAGTAGTAGTACTCGCCCTGGACCCGGTTGCCGATCGCGTACTCCTGGCCCGCCAGGAGCTTGTAGGGCATCGGCACGATCGCCTGCACGGGAACACCCGCCGGGTACGCCGCCGCCTCGGGATAGGCGCGCCCGTAGACCGGGATGTCGGCCAGGCCCGCCTTCGGGGTGGCGGTGAAGCCCCAGGCGTTGACGGCGGTCGGCTGCGACCGGGGGTTGTGGAACCAGGCCTTCTGGCCGAGGTACCACACCGCAGTCCAGTCGCCCTGGCGCTCGGCGACCGCGTACTGCTGGCCGGTGGAGGCACGCGCCCCGACGTCGTTGACGCCCGTCGTGGAGTCACCCGTCGGGTGCAGGCCGATGTCCTTCACCAGCGGCGCGTCCTCGCTCGGCGCCGTGTGCAGCCGCACCGCCTCGGAGCCGCGGGCCGGGCAGGTGTCGCCCGCCGTGACACAGCCGGTGTACAGCGGCCGGTTCTTGTCGTAGTCCGGGCGGATGGTGACCAGGCCGCCGGCCGGGCCCGCCGTGGCGTGCAGCGGAGCGCCCATCAGCTGGAAGTAGTGCGCCCAGTCCCAGTACGGCCCGGGGTCGGTGTGCATCCCGCCGATGTACGCACCGGTCGGTCCCGGCACGTTGTCGTGGCCGAGGATGTGCTGGCGGTTCAGCGGGATGCCGTACTTCTTCGCCAGGTACGCGACCAGCCGCGCGGACGTCCGGTACATCGACTCCGTGTACCAGGTGCCCGGGTCGATGAGGAAGCCCTCGTGCTCGATGCCGATCGACTTGGCGTTGGTGTACCAGTTGCCCGCGTGCCAGCCGACGTCCTTGGTCTTCAGATGCTGGTCGATGTGGCCGTCCGCCGAGCGGACCGTGTAGTGCCAGGCCAGGTACGTCGGGTCCTGCACCAGCTTCAGCGCGGTGTCCCAGCTGCCCTCGGTGTCATGGATGACGATGGTGTCGATCTTCTGACCGGCGGGCCGGTCGGCGAGGTCGTGGTTGCCGTAGTCGCCGGGAGTCGTCTCCTGGTAGGGCGCGGGCAGCCATTCGCAGCCCACCCCGCGCGGGCACTCCGTCCCGCTGTCGTTGGCGTGCTTCAGGCCCAGCGCCGCCGCCTGCGCGGTGGCCGGGGCGATCCCCGGAGCCGCGGCCAGGGTGACGTTCTGCCCGGCGTCGGTCGTACGGGACTCGCCCTGCCGCAGCACGTCGTAGACATCGTCCGCGAAGGCACCGGCGGTCGCCGAGTCGTCGGCGCCCGAGAAGCGCGCGACGGCGCCGTACCAGTCCGCGGGGTCGGAGCTCAGCGGCTGCCCCAGGGACTTCTGGGCGGCGGCGATCAGGGCCGCGCCGCCCGCGACATTGGCCGCCGGGTCCTTGCGCAGGTCCTGGGCCGGCAGCCCGGTCAGCCCCGCGGCCCGCTCCAGCGTGGTGAGGGTGGCGGGCAGCTTCGACAGATCGGCGTCGGGAACGGCCTGCCCGCTGCCGGTCAGCGGCCGGGAGTCGTCACCGCGCGAGTCGTCACCGCCGTCGCCCTTCTGGGGGAAGTCGGTGAGCGCCGTACGGGCGTCCGTGAGGTGCATCGGGCCGTAGCCCGCGGTCACGCTGGGCAGCCCCTGATGGGTGTCCCAGCGCGATTCCATGTACGACACGCCGAGCAGGACGCTCGCCGGTACCTGATAGCGCTGGGCCGCGTCGCTGAACGCCTGCTGCAGCGACGAGGTGGCGGGCTGGGCGGCGTTCGCGGATGTGGCCGTGGAGAGCACGGGCAGCAGTGCCGCGGCAGCGGCCGCCGCGGTCACCGTACGCAGTGTGCTCCGTCGGTGTCTCGCTGATCGGGCGGCGGACTCTCGCAATGCGGCCTCCTTGAAGCGGTACTGGGGCGAACAGCTCCACAGAGGTATCGGCTCCCGGACGATCCGTCAACAGGCCCCAAACGGGCACTGTTTGCGCACGTCAAACGCCCGTGCCGGGAGTTTCCCCGGCACGGGCGCGCTGGCCTGCCCCGCGTCAGTGGTCTGAACCGGTGACGCGGGTGTCGGCGGGTGGTGAAAACCCCCGTGATCCGGGGGCGGGGACGGGTCCGCGCGGAGCTCAGCGCGTGCCGACGGCGGCACGCACCGCCCGTCGGGCCAGACCACAGTCGTCGTGCAGCCGGCGCAGCAGCAGCCGCTGCTCCTCGCCCGCTCCGGGCACACTCTGCGCGGGCGGGGCGGCGCTGCGCATGGTGCGCTGCACGGCGGTCTCGTAGGTACGGATCTCGCGGGTGAGGACGAGCATCAGGTTGACCAGGAAGGCGTCCCGGGAAGCGGGACCCTGGTTCTGGGCGAGCTGGCTGATCTGGCGGCGCGCCACCGGGTCGTTGCCGAGCGCCGACCACAGCACAGCGAGGTCGTACCCCGGCAGGTACCAGCCGGCGTGCTCCCAGTCGACCAGCACCGGGCCGGCCGGGGACAGCAGCACGTTGGAGAGCAGGGCGTCGCCGTGACAGAACTGCCCCTGCACATGGGCCAGTCCGTGCAACAGCTTCTGCAGGTCACCCATGTCCCGGTCGGTGAGCAGCCCCAGCTCGTGGTAGCGCGAGATACGTGCTGGGTAGTCGATCGGCGCGTCGAACACACCGGCCGGCGGCCGCCACAGGTTGATCCGGCCGAAGGCGCCGATGGCCGCACGGACATCGGACCGGGGCGGGGTCTCGGTCGGATGGCGCTGTACCGACACGACCCGTCCGGGCATGCGCTCCAGGACCAGCACACAGCTCTCGGGATCCGCGGCGATCAGCCGTGGGACCCGGGCCGGCGGCCGGTGGCGGACGAACGCCCGGTAAGCCGCTATCTCGTGCTGGAACCGCTCGACCCACGCTGGGGACTGGTCCAGCAGACACTTGGCGACCGCGGGACTGCGTCCCGACGTACCGACGAGCAGTGCGGTGCGCCCGCTGCGGCGCAGCATCTGAACAGGGTTGAACTCGGGGCATATCCGCTGAACCGCGGCGATGGCCGTCCGCAGCTGAGCGCCCTGGGGGCCGGTCAAGTCGAGTCTCCCGCTGAGCGGATGGGAGGTGCCCGTCGGGAGGCCCCGCCGAGCGGCGGTGAGCGGCGGACGGGTGCGCAAGGAGGAGTCCGTACCAGCGGGGTGCGACAACCGGGGCGGAGCGGACACGGAGGACGATGCTGAATACATGAGGGGGAAACAGATCCCTTCGTGTGCCTGCGAGCTCATGACGGTGATGCGGTGCTGCGTTTGACGGTGCTGCGGTGCTGCGTCGGTGCGGTGCTGCCTCCGGCGGTGTCCGCGTCGCGGTGCCGCGACGTGGTGGCCGGTCGGTGGCGTCGGTGGCGCGGCCGGCGCGTGGACGGTCCGGAACCGGTGTCGGCGTCCGGACCCGCACCCTGGGGAATGCGGGTTCGGGCCGGTGGCCCGGTTCGTCCACGCGCCGCACGCCCCTCCCGGGCCGGTCGTCCGCTGCACAAGAGAGCAGCTCAAGGCGGCTCACGGGTGACTCGAACGACCTTCCGGGAGCCGGCTAGTGCCGGGCCGGGGTGGCGCGTTCCTACATCACACCCTGGCGCGGGTGGCAGACCATCTGGCGCACCCTGGCGAAGCGTGGCGAATACTCGCGGGGCCTTTGTCAGCGGATTAGTGTCAACCGTGCCGAGGAACCTGGGGGCTTGACGTGAGCAAAGAAGCCAACACCCGACTTGCGGACCTGTTCGGCCTTACCGGCTGGTCCAAGGGCGAACTCGCACGGTTGGTCAACCGGCAGGCGGCGGCCATGGGCCACCCGCAGCTGGCGACCGACACCTCGCGGGTGCGCCGCTGGATCGAGACCGGTGAGTCGCCGCGCGAACCCGTTCCGAAGGTGCTGGCAGCTCTGTTCACCGAGCGGCTCGGCCGTGTCGTGACCATCGAGGATCTCGGGTTCGACCGGCACCGGCACGCGGGGAAGAAGCAGACCGGAGACGGTCTGCCGTGGCCACCGGAACGAACAGCCGCGGTCCTCACCGAATTCACGGGAATGGACCTCATGCTCAACCGACGCGGTCTGGTGGGCGCGGGCGCCGCGCTCACCGCTGGCTCAGCACTGAGCAGCGCAATGTACGACTGGTTGCACACCGACCCGGCCCTGGTGGCCGATGCACCGGTCATCGACAATCCACTCCACGCCGGAGCCGCTTCGTACGACCGGTACGAGGCGGCTCCGGTGGGTTCCCAGGAGATCGAGGCTCTCGAGCGCTCGGTCGAGGTGTTCCGTGCCTGGGACGCGGCCCGCGGCGGCGGGCTGCAACGCAAGGCTGTGGTCGGCCAGCTCAACGAGGTGGGCGGCATGCTCGCCTACCACCACCAGGACCATCTGCAGCGCAGGTTGTGGGGTGTGGCCGCCAATCTGGCCGTGCTCGCCGGGTGGATGTCCCATGACGTGGGCCTGGAGCCCACGGCGCAGAAGTACTTCGTGATCGCCGCGCACGCGGCGCGGGAGGGAGGGGACCGGCCGCGGGCCGGCGAGGCACTGTCCCGCGCGGCCCGGCAGATGGTCCACATCGGCCGGCCGGACGACGCGCTCGATCTGATGAAGCTGGCGAAGTCGGGATCGGGCGAGCAGGCGCTGCCCCGCACCCGCGCCATGCTGCACACCATCGAGGCATGGGCCCAGGCGTCCATGGGGCGCGGCCAGGCGATGCGGCGGACGCTGGGGGAGGCCGAGGACCTGTTCGTCTCGGACAAGGGCGATGTGCCGCCGCCGAGTTGGATGCAGATGTTCGACGAGGCGGATCTGCACGGGATGCAGGCGCTGGCGTACCGCACGCTGGCCGAGCACGACCCGTCGGCCGCGGCCCAGGCGCAGATGCACGCCAAGCACGCACTGGAACTGCGGGTGGAGGGCCGGGACCGGTCGAAGATCTTCGACTACATCTCGCTCGCCTCGGCGTGCTTCATCGCCAACGACCCGGAGCAGGCCGACCGTTACGCCAGGATGGCACTGCTGACGATCGGCAGTACGTCCTCGCACCGGACATGGGACCGGCTGCGGGAGATGTACCGGCTCACCGGGCGGTACGCGGACTACACGACGATCCAGGATCTGCGGTCGGAGATCGAGGCCGCGATGCCGCCGCTTCCGAAGAACAGGAGCACCCGGCAGGTCTGACCGGGTGGGTTCGGTGACCGGGTGAAGTCAACCAGGTCAACGGTGATCCGGTCTAACCGATTCTCGCGACGAGCACGCAGGCGTCGTCCTCGCGCTCGGGGGCACCGAACTCCTCGACGACCAGCCGTACGCAGTCCTGTGCGGTGCGGGCCCGGGTGAACAGCGGCGCCATCGCGAGCAGCCGCCGTGCGCCGTCCGTCGGCTCCGTCGCGGCCGGGAACGAGGTCCGGCGGGGCACGAGTCCATCGGTGTGCAGTACCAGCAGGTCGCCCGGGTTGAGGGGCTCGGCGGCCTGGGTGTACCGCGCGTCGGAGGTGGCTCCGAGGAGCACGCCCTCGGGCGGATCCAGCGCGCGTCCCGTCCCGTCCCGGAAGAGCAGCGGGGCGGGATGGCCGGCCTGGGCCCAGGACAGGGTGCGGTCGGCGGGGTCGTAGCGGCAGCACAGCGCGCTGCCGAGGGTGGGCTGGGCCGAGGTGTCCAGCAGGTGGTTCAGCCTGCCCAGCAGCGGTCCGGGCTCCAGCCCGGCCATCGCCATGCCGCGCAGCGCGCCGAGCATCATCGCCATGCCGGAGGTGGCGCTCACCCCGTGTCCGGTGAGATCGCCGACGGTCAGCAGCGTCGCACCGTCGGGAAGCTGCAGTGCGTCGTACCAGTCACCGCCGATCAGGGCGCTGGTACCGGAAGGGAGGTAGTGGGCGGCCAGGTCCATGGTGGTGGGCCCGCCGCCCTGCGGGAACCGCAGGGAGCCGCGCCACGGCGGGAGCACGGCTTCCTGCAGCTCAACCGCCAGCCGGTGCTCGGACCGCGCGAGCTGCCGCTGGCGCTGGAGAGAGTCACGGGTCTCTCTCAGCGTCAGCTGGCTGCGGCGCAGCTCACTGACGTCCCGCAGTACGGCCCACATCGAAGCGGTGCCGCCGTCAGCGTCGAGCACCGGCTCGCCCACCATGTGCAGCGTCCGGGTGGAACCGTCGGAGCGGACGATGCGGAACTCACCGTCGATGGGCCTGCCGTCGACCAGACAGCCGGTCACCATCGAGGTGAGGGCCTGCTGGTCCTCCTCGAAGAGCCAGGAGGGGAGCTCGTCCAGCGTCAGCGGACCGTCGTCCGGGTCGCGGCCGAAGATCCGGTACAGCTCGTCGGACCATTCGGCCTCGTCCGTCAGCAGGTCCCACTCGGCGCTGCCGGCCCGGCCGGGAGCGTGATCCGGCACACGGTCCGGGAGGGCCGGGGACGGGAGGTGGGCAGCGGCGAAGTCGCTGGGGACGAAGGGGGTCGCGGTACCGCCGTCGTCCGCTAAACCCTCGCGGAGCTGCCCCAGGTGCTCGCCCAGGTCGTCGAGCTGGTGCACCGCGAGATCGCACAGCGCGCGCTCCCAGCGGACCTGGGGGTCCGCACCGTCCGGGGCGGCGGTGTCGCGGCGTACCGCGTCGACCTCGCTGCGCAGCCGGCGGGCCTGGGAGATCAGCGCGTCCACCGCATCGGGGTCGGTCGACGGTGCGGCGGAGTGATCCGCGTGCAGATGGGACGGCATGACGCTCTCCGAAGGTGACTCCGATACCGGATACCGGTGCTGAGCGGCCAAGGCGGACGGAAGGGCCGGTAACGACTGTGGCACACGGCGTGATGGCCCGTAAGGGTTTCGGCAATACCCGATCCGGTGGTGCTTATGGCATATGCCATATGCCTTCCGGGGCCTCTGGCGGCCCGGAGCGACACGGGCGGGGAAACCTCGGTAGGCTGCGGCCCGCCCCGGCCCCACACATTCCCACCCCTCCGCCAGGCTTGAAACGCCCGGTGGCCGGTAAGGATGCCGGGCACCCGCAGCGGAAATCCCGTTGCCTTGGAACTCCCCGCACCGGATGCTGACCTCATGTTCGACCCAGACATAGCGCCCAGTGGAACCCTTCTCGGCCTCCTCCAGCGAGGACGCGGAGACGGGACCCTGCATGCCCTGGCGGCGCAGCGGGCAGATGCCCTCGCCGCTCTGGAGCAGTGCGTCCTGCGTGACCCCCGCCTCGACTGGCGGGTGGAATCGCGCTCCCTCTATTACGCGCGGCTGTACTCCGAACTGGAAGCCGGGCTCGACGGGATCGAACAGCACCTCTTCCATCCGGACGACCTCCTGGACCCCGACGAGCACCGCTGCGGTCTCGCGCTGTCCGTCCTCGGCCACCTCGCCGGCTACGGGCGCGGTGACGCCCTGCGCCTGCTGCGGCGCTACGCGGCCACCGGCGGCACCTGGGAGTGGGCCCTGGACGAGCTGGCCGTCCGTGACGACGAACAGGGACTGCGCGGCCTCGGGCCCGCCCTGCTCGCCCGTTTCCCGGAGACCGCCGAGGGCGATACCGAGCTGGCCGCGGCCGTGCGCGAGGCGTACGAGCCCCGGCCGTGGCAGTTGTGGGCCGAGGACTCCCGGCACCCCGCGACCGCCGCCCGGGTCCGCAAGGCACTCGAAGAGGTGTCGTTCGACCGCTGGCAGCGCCAGCTGCGCCCGACGGGACCGACCCCCGGCTGGAGCGTGCGCGCCGTACTCGAATGGGCCGACGAGGGCCTCACCCAGTACCCGGCCGCCCACCGCGATCAACCCGCGGCCCGCTGCCTGGCCGCCGTCGCCGGACCCGAGGACCGCCCCGAGCTCGTCGCCGCCGCCCAGGACGGCCCCGCCGCCGCCCGCGCCGCCGCGCTGCGCCACCTCGCGGACCGGCAGGACCCGCAGGCCCTGGACCTCATCGAGGCCGCCGCCGCCAGTCCCGTGGACCTCGTCGTCAGAGCCGCCCTCGAATCGTTCGAGCGGATGCGCAACGACGACGCCATGGCCCGGGCCCGCTCCTGGTCCGAGCGCGAGGACGCGCTCGGCATCTCCGCCGCCCGCATCCTCGCCTGCCGCGGCGGCGACGAGGACACCGGCCGGGTGCTGGCCGGCCTGCGCAGACTCGTCCAGAGCGACGGCGCCGACGCCGAGGGCCTCGCCGTCCTCATCGAAGGCGCCGGCCGGCTCGCCATCGGCCGCTCGGCACCCGTGCTGCGCCACGTCTACCGCGAGACCTCCTCGTCCCAGCTGCGCGGCTGCGCCGCCCAGGCGCTGGCCGCCACCGATCCCGGCTTCGCCGCCGGCTTCGCGGTGGAGTGCCTGTGGGACTGCGAGGAGACGACGCGCGAACTCGCCGCCCACCAGGCCGCCACCGGAGACGTACGGGTACTGGCCCAGCTGCGCCGGATGGCCGCAGATCCGGCCGAGGAGGCCGAGGTGCAGACCGCGGTGCGGGGCCGCCTCAGCTCGGGCGAGCCGGCCCGCTAGAGCGCTTCTCCGACGGCCCCCCGCCTCTCGGCGGGGGGCCGTCGGCGGTTCACGGGACCGGATCGGGCGGCTCGGCCGCCCGAAGGGTCATCACGCGTTCCACGGCGGTATAGATCGACGTGGCCCTGTCAACGCTCGGCATGGCGACAACGTGGGTATGCGAGTTGCGATCGTCACCGAGTCCTTCCCACCCGACCTCAACGGAGTGGCGCACTGCGCGCTCCGTACCGCAGAGCACCTCGCCAGGCGCGGGCACGAGCCGCTGGTCATCGCACCGGCCGGGCCGAACGACGTACCGCCCGGCGACGACCCCTGCCCCGTCATCCGCGTCCCCTCCCTGCCGCTGCCCCGCTACCCCCAGGTACGGGTGGCCCTTCCGGGCCGCCGGACGGCCGCGGCCATCGCCGCGCACCGCGCCGACATCGTCCACCTCGCCAGCCCCTTCGTCCTCGGAGTACGGGGCATGGCGGCCGCCGAGCGGCTGCGGGTCCCGGCGGTCGCCGTCTACCAGACCGACCTGGCCGGCTACGCCCGCTCCTACCTCCCCGTCGGCGAGGCCGCCGCCTGGCGGCGCATCCGCGCCGTGCACGCGGCCGCCGCCCGCACCCTCGCCCCGTCCACCGCCTCGGTGCGGGAACTGGAACGGCAGGGCGTCCCCCGGGTGCACCTGTGGCCGCGCGGCGTCGACCCGGTGCGCTTCCGGCCCGGACTGCGCGATCCCGCGCTGCGCCGCACCCTCGCGCCGCGCAGCGAGCTGATCGTCGGCTACGTGGGCCGGCTCGCCCCGGAGAAGCAGGTCGGCCTGCTCGCCGGGGTCTGCGGGCTGCCCGGCGTCCGGGTGGTGGTCGTCGGCGACGGCCCCAGCGCCCCCGGGCTGCGCGCGGCGCTGCCGGGCGCGGTCTTCCTCGGCTCCAGGACCGGCGACGAGCTGGCCAGGATCTTCGCCTCGTTCGACGTCTTCGCGCACACCGGCCCCTTCGAGACGTTCTGCCAGACCGTCCAGGAGGCGATGGCCAGCGGGGTGCCGGTGATCGCCCCCGCCGCCGGCGGCCCGCTCGACCTCGTCGCGCACGGACGCACCGGCCTGCTGGTGCCGCCCGGAGACGCCGACGCGCTCTGCGACGCGGTGCAGCTCCTGCAGCGCGCACCGGCGCTGCGCGCGCGGTACGGGGCGGCCGGCCGCGCCGATGTCGCCACGCGCACCTGGGAGGCGGTCGGCGACCAGCTGCTGGACCACTACGCGCAGGTGCTCAGCGCCCGTACGGCGGTCGCGGCATGAGCCGGCCGCTGCGGATCGTCCGCCTCGCGAACTTCATCACCCCCGTCTCCGGAGGGCTGCGCACCGCTCTCCAGCACCTGGGCGAGGGCTATCTCGCGGCCGGCCACGAGCCGGTCCTCATCATGCCGGGAGCCGCGTCCCCGGAACGCCCGGCGATCCGCGCGGAATCCACCACCCAGGGGAAGGTCATCACCCTTCCCGGCACTCCGATACCCGGCACCGGCGGCTACCACGTCCTCGCCCGCAGGCAACCGGTCGAGGCGCTGCTCGACGCGCTCGCCCCGGACCGGCTGGAGGTCTCGGACCGTACGACGCTGCGCTGGACGGGGGAGTGGGCCCGCAGGAACCGGGTCCCGTCCGTCATGGTCTCCCACGAGAGCGCCGACGCCGTACTCCGTACCTGGGGGATGCCGCCGGGCGCCGCCCGGGTCGCGGCCGACCGGCTCAACCGCCGTACCGCACACGCCTACTCACGGGTCGTGTGCACGACCGGGTGGGCCGCCGCCGAGTTCGAACGCCTCGGGGCGCGCAACGTCGTACGGGCCCCGCTCGGCGTGGACCTCGACCGTTTCCGCCCGGCGCTCCGCGACGGCGCGCTCCGGGCGCGGTACGCGGGCGGCGCCGCGGTGCTGCTCGTGATGTGCTCGCGGCTGTCGGCCGAGAAGCGGCCGGGCCGCGCCCTGGAGGCCCTCGCGGAACTCCGGCGGCGCGGGGTCGACGCGGCGCTCGTCGTGGCCGGGGAGGGCCCGCTGCGCGGCCGCCTGGAGGCGCGGGCCCGCGCCACGGGGCTCCCGGTCACCTTCCTCGGCCATGTGGCCGACCGCGACCGGCTGGCCGCCCTCCAGGCCTGCGCCGACATCGTCCTCGCCCCCGGCCCCGCCGAGACCTTCGGACTGGCCGCCCTGGAGGCGCTCGCCTGCGGCACCCCCGTCGTCGCCAGCGCCCTGTCCGCACTTCCCGCCCTCATCGGCCCGGCCGGCGCCGGCGCCACCGACGGCCGCGCCTTCGCCGACGTCGTCCAACGCCTGCTGGCCCGGCCCGAGTCCGCCCGCCGCGCCGCCGCCCGCCACCAGGCCGAGCGGTACGGCTGGCCCGCTGCCGTCTCCGCGTTCCTCGCCGCCCACGAGGCCGCGCCCCTGATCACGACCTCTCCCTTCGGCGCTCTGCCCGCCCGCACACCGGGAGCCACGCCATGACCCGCCGCCGCCCGCTGTTCACCCGGGGCGCGGGGGAGACCCCGTGAGCGCCCCCGTACTGGCCCCCAACCCCCGGCCGGGCGGCCGGCACGACCACCCGCGGGCCGGACGCCCGGCGGACGGGCACCCGCCGGAGATCCGCTTCGCCGCGCTGGGCGACTCGCTGACCGAGGGACTCGGCGACCCGGGCCCCGACGGGCGGTGGCGCGGCTGGGCGGCGCTGCTCGCGCCGGGGCTGGGGGCCGGGCCCCGCGACGTGGAACTGCTCAACTGCGCCCACAGCGGCGCGCTCACCTCCGACGTGGCGGGGCGGCAGCTCGACGACGCGCTGCGTTTCCGGCCGCATCTGGCGTCCGTCCTGATCGGGGCCAACGACACCCTGCGCGGCTCGTTCGACATCACCGTCGTCGCCCGGCGCCTCGATGTCGTCATGGGCGCGCTGCGGGCCGACGGCTCCGGCGTTCTGACGGCCTGTCTCCCCGACCCGGGCCGCGCCATCGGGCTGCCCTGGCCGCTGGCCCGTCCGCTCGCCCGCCGGATGCGGGCGGTCAACCACGTGGTGCACGTCCTGTCGCAACGGCACGGCGCACTCCATCTGCACGCGGCGGACCGGCCGTGGACGGCGGACCGTGCCGCGTGGAGCGCGGACCGCCTGCACCCCAGCGAACTCGGGCACCGGCTGCTGGCCGGCGAGTTCCACGCCCTGCTCACCGTGCACGGCCTCGCCGCCGGCGAGCCCCCGCACCCCGACCCCGCCGGTCCCGGCCCCTCGCGGGCGGCGGGCGCCTGGTGGATGGCGACCCGCGGCACCCAGTGGATCGCGGACCGCTGTACGGATCTGCTCCCCGGACTCCTCCGGCTCGCCGCCGCGGAATGCCGCCACCGGGCGGCCGGCACCACCCACATCCTGGACACCCGGGTCCACGACCTGACCACCCGGGCCCTCGCCCCGCTCGACCAGGGCCGGTCCGGCATGCCCTAGCCGCGTCCGAACCCGCGCCCGCGCACCGGGAGGAACCGTACGGGCGTGCCGGGGACGGCCTGCGCCGCCGCGGCGAGCCGCGGCTCCGGCACGACGCCGATGACGGGATAGCCGCCGGTGGTGGGGTGGTCGGCCAGGAAGACGACGGGGCGGCCGTCGGGCGGCACCTGGACGGCGCCGAGCACCATCCCCTCGCTGGGCAGCTCGCCGTCGAACGCCCGCCGCAGCGCCGGGCCTTCGGTGCGCAGCCCGATGCGGTTGGAGGCGGCGGAGACGGTGTACGCGCCGGCCGCCAGCAGCCGTGGCGCGTCCTCGGCGAACCAGTCGTCGCGCGGCCCGAGCACGAGGGGCAGGACGAGTTCGGCCGGCGGGGCGGGCCACGGGATCGTGTCGGCGTCACGGGACCGGCCGCCGGGCGCGCCCAGCGGGAGCGTGTCGTGCTGCGACAGCGGCGGCGGGCCGAGCCCCGAGAGCAGGTCGGCGGAGCGGCTGCCGAGCACCGGCTCGACGTCGACGCCGCCCGCGAGCGCCAGATAGCAGCGCAGCCCGTCCTCGGCGGCGCCGAGTTCCAGGACGGCGCCGGCCGGCACCAGGACCGCGGCGCCCCAGGGGGCGGGGCGGCCGTCGATCCGGACCGCGCAGGGCGCGCCGGTGACGGCCGCGACGACGGGGCGCTCCGTCCGCACCGCGCAGCCGTTGACGGTGGTCTCCAGGGTCGCGGCCCCGTCCGGGTTGCCGACCAGCCGGTTGGCCCGGCAGTGCGCGGGCGGGTCGAGCGCCCCGGAACGCGGCACACCGAGGTGGGCGTGGCCCGGCCGCCCGAGGTCCTGCACCGTCGTCAGCGCACCGGCCCGCACCACCAGCACCGACCCCCGCGTCATGCCGCGCCCCTCGTGCTCCGTCATGACGCGTCCTGGGTGAAATGCACCTGAGTGCCGGGGGCCAGCAGTGCCGCCGGCTCGCGCCGCGGGTCCCACAGGACGGCGTCGGTGGTGCCGATCAGCTGCCAGCCGCCGGGGGAGGAGCGCGGGTAGACGCCCGCGTACGGCCCGGCCAGCGCCAGCGAACCGGCGGGAACCGAAGTGCGGGGGTGGCCCGGCGCGGTAGGTGCCGGTGCTCGGGGAGCCCGGTCAAGTACCCGAAACCGGGAGCGAAGCCGCAGAACGCCACCCGGAAGACGAGGCCGCCGATGATCTCCGGGACCTCCTCGGGCCGCACCCCCCACAACCCGGCGACCTCCGCCAGATCGGGCCCGTCGTACCGCACCCGGATCTCCGTCTCCGCCCCGCCTCCGCCGTCAGCGGCGGGACGGTCCACCTGGCCAGTTCCACGGCGAGCGCGCGCGGGTCGTCCAGGCCGTCGAGCAGGACCGTGCGGGCCGCGGGCACGATCTCGCGCACCTTCGGCAGCGTCCCGGCCGCCCGCCGCAGCAGCAGCTCGGCGTGGAACGCCCCGACCTCGCCGTCCGCGTCCAGCTCCACCAGCAGCGCCCGTTCCCCCACCGGGAGCGTCCTCATGCGAAGGGCCGCAACGAGACGCCCGCGTCCTGGAGTTCGCGCCGCACCCGCCGCGCGAGGTCCGCCGCGCCGGGCGTGTCGCCGTGCAGGCACAGCGACCGCGCGCCGGCGGCGATCCGCCGGCCGCCGGCCGCGACGACCTGTCCGTCGCGGGCGACCGCCAGGGCCTGCCCGACGACGGCGTCGGCGTCCTGGAGCACCGCGCCCGCCTCGCCGCGCGGCACGAGGGTGCCCCGCTCGGTGTAGGCCCGGTCGGCGAACGCCTCGGCCACCGCCGTCAGACCGGCCTTCTCCGCCGCGGCCAGCAGCTCGGAGCCGGGCAGCCCCAGCACCGGCAGCCCGCCGTCCGGCCCGCCGGCCAGCAGGACGCCCGCCACCACGGCCGCCGCCTGCGCCGCGTCGCCGACCGTCCGGTTGTAGAGCGCGCCGTGCGGCTTGACGTACGAGACCCGTGAGCCCGCCGCCCGCGCGAACACGTCCAGGGCGCCGATCTGGTAGGCGACTTCGGCGGCCAGCTCGTCCGGCGGCACGTCCATGGCGCGCCGCCCGAAGCCGGCCAGGTCCCGGTAGGAGACCTGCGCGCCGATCCGTACGCCGCGCTCGGCGGCGAGCGCGCAGACCCGCCGCATCGTGACCGGATCGCCCGCGTGGAAGCCGCACGCGACGTTGGCGCTGGTGACGACGGAGAGCAGCGCGTCGTCGTCGGTGAGGGTCCACCGGCCGAAGCCCTCGCCGAGATCCGCGTTGAGATCGATGACCATGTCCGCCATGGTGCTGCATCGGGAACGGCTCTGCTACGGGTGACTTGTGGCCGGGCGGGTGATCCGTGCCGTTTCGTTCGATGTCGGTGGCACCGCCTAATGTGTGCGTCGTGACCGTAACCACCCCGTACCCGACGACGGGCGCGCCCCGCCCCGCCCCGGGCCCGGCCGCCGACGAGGGCCTGGCCCGCCGCCTCAAGGCGCTCGCGTGCACCGCGCCGCTGCACGACCTGGACGTGCGCAAGGCGAACCTGGCCGGCGAGTACTCGGTGTACGCGATGGCGGAGGTGGCGCTGTCCGCCATCGACATGGTCACGCTCAACATGGACTTCGACACCGGCGCGGACCCGGAGCAGATAGTGACCAGGCTGCTGCCCCGGGTCGCCGCCCAGTCACCCCGCCGGCCCGTCGAGGAGCACGAGCGGGTGGCCCGCTGGGTCCTGGAGAACCTGATCAACGTCGGCAGCGTGGACCGCGGCTTCCGCGCGGTCTACGGCACCTTCGGCCCGGACGGCGCGTACGTCCGCCGCGACTACGACTTCAAGCTGATCGAGGAGGTGCCGGGCCCCGGCGGCGGTGTGTACCTGCGCACCACCGACGAGGCGGTCAACGTCCTGGTCGGCGCGCTCGACACGGACGTCACCAGCGCCCAGATCGCCGCCGAGGTCAAGCTGGAGGTGCTGATCAGCCGGGGACGGCTGGCGGACGCCCAGCTCGCCGCCGAGCAGGCCCGCTACCGCACCGTGCAGTACGCGGAGACGCTGCGCCGCGCCCTGGAGGCGACCCGGCGCAACGTCCGGGCGGTGGACTGGCTGCGTGCCGTCCCGGACATGATCGCCGAGGCGCTCGACCACGTCGCCGACCGGTACCGGCACGAGAACGCGATCCTCACCAACATCCGCAAGGCGCGGGACGAGGCGGAGGACCCGGAGCACAAGCGGCGGGCCGCCGAGCTCGTCGACATCGTCAAGGACTGCATCCGCCGCCACACCCAGCTGCAGTCCCGGCTGCTGGAGGCCGGGCCGCTGTTCCGCGCGGAGCAGGACCGGCAGGCGTTCGCCTCGGCGCCCGCCCGGGCCGGGCTCGATCTGTACGGGCAGCTGGTCGCGCCCGTCCTGCCGCTCCCCGTCGAGCAGGCGTCCCGGGTCACCGACGCCTTCTTCGCCCGGGGCGCGGGCCTGCGCACCCCGCCCGCGGTGCGGATCTGCGACCTGGTGGACGTGCTGCTCACCCCGCCCACCGAACGCGAGCACCTGGGCGCGGCGATGCCGGAACCGGACCTGGTGGCCACCCCCGCCGACAGCCGCTTCACCGAGGAGCAGCTGGAGAGCGCGCTGGAACTGCTGGACCTGCCGGACGACGCGCCGCGCCGGCTGTCCGGGCTGCTCGCCGACGCCCGCCGCCGTGACCCCGAACTGCCCTACCTCGTCGCCCTGCTGGCCGTGCACGCCGCCAGCCCGCCGGTCGGCACCGCCTACCGGCAGGGCGAGCCGCGGCTGCTGTTCTCCGTCGACGACGGCGAGGAGCTGACGGATCCGGAGTTCGGCGGCGCCGACCTGATCGTGGGCACCGCCCGGCTCGACACGGCCGGCATGGCCGCGGCCCGTTCGGAGATCGCATGACAGCCACCGCACCCACCAGCACCCCCGAGCAGCCATCCGCCGTCCGCCCCGAGGAGATCCACCCGTGACCGAGTACCGCGACGCCGAGACCGCGCCGCCGGCCGCGTACGGCGATGCCGCGCCGGCCGCGCGATCCGGCGCCCCGTCACCCGTCACCGCGGCCGACGCGGCGGACGCCGCCCGGCTGGTCTCCTACGGGCTGCAGCCCAAGCTGCTGCCCGCCCGTGACGCGGAGTACGCGGAACTGATCCGCAGACACCGTGAGGAGCCGGCCTTCGCCCGCCTCGCGGACGCCGTCGCCGCCGGGCTCGGCCTGATCGTCCTGGAGGTGTCGCCGCGCGCCGGGATGGCCGTGGCCGCCGCCGAGGACTCGGTGTTCGCGGTCCGGATGGGCGAGTACTCGCGGCGGGCCGCCTCCGACGCCGCCGACCGCTTCCTGCACGGCCTGGCGCACCTGGCCACCGCCACCATGGCGTTCCCCCGCCCCGAGGACCTCGCGGACGACGGCTACATCGGCCGGATCACCGTCAACGGCATCGACGGGTTCGTCCGCCAGGCCTGCCGCCGGCTGGAGGAGCGTGCCGAGGAGCAGGGCGAGAACACCGACCCGGCCAGCGACGCGCCCGGTCTGGAGGCGGCCTGGCGGGTCTGGACGCGCCGCAGCGCCACCGGCGCGACCAAGGACGCCCGGCGGCTGGCCGGTTCCACCACCGGCATCGTCGGCAAGGCGGTCGCCTTCCTCGTCGACTCCGGCTTCCTGCAGCGCACCGGGGACGACGCGGGCGGCACGTTCCGCACCACGGCCCGGTACCAGCTGCAGGTCCGGGACATGGCGGGCAGCGCGGCCATGGCGGAACTCCTGGAGCTGGGCGTCGTCCCGGTGAGCGACGGTTCCGCGACCCTGCTGCCGCCCGACGACACCGGGGAGCTGGACCTCGTCGCCGAGGCCGGCCTGCCGTTCCACGAGAGCGACAGCCACCGGAACGACGGTCACCGGAGCCTCGGCCGCGAGAGCCGGCACAGCCAAGAAGACCAGCACAGCCACTCCTGAGCCGCACCCACCCGCGCGCCCACCCGCGCAGATAACGAGAGTCCGCCGCCATGTACGAGCTGTCCCGGCTCCGCCTGTACTCCATCGGCCCCGCCGGTGCGCGGTACGCAGACACCGTCCTGGACCTGCGGGGTGTCGGCGCGCCCGTACCGCAGCCCGCGCCCGCCCAGGCCGAGTTCTTCCAGGACGAGCCGACCGGCCCGCTGCGCCGCCCCGCCCCCGCGGGCGTCCTGTTCCTGGAGAACGGCGGCGGCAAGTCCGTCCTGCTCAAGCTGATCTTCTCGGTGATGCTGCCCGGCCACCGCAACACCCTCGGCGGGGCCAGCTCGGGCGTGCTCCGCAAGTTCCTGCTGGCCGACGACTGCGGGCACGTGGCGCTGGAGTGGCAGCACACCGTCACCGGCGAGCTGGTGGTCGTGGGCAAGGTCAGCGAGTGGCGCGGCCGCCAGGTCTCCTCCGACCCGCGCAAGTTCGCCGAGGCCTGGTACTCGTTCCGCCCCGGCCCCGGGCTCAGCCTGGACTCGCTCCCGGTCGCCGAGTCCACCGCCGTCCGGCCGCCCGCCGAGGGCGCCTCGGGCGCGACGGGCCGCCGCCGCACCATGAAGGGCTTCCGCGACGCCCTCACCGAGGCCGGCAAGTTCTACCCGCACCTGGACGTGGTGTGGGAGGAGATCCACGACCGGTGGAACGAACACCTCGGTGAGATCGGCCTGGACCCGGAGCTCTTCCGCTACCAGCGGGAGATGAACGCCGACGAGGGCGAGGCGGCCGGGCTCTTCGCCGTCCGGCACGACTCCGACTTCGCCGACCTGCTGCTGCGCGCCGTCACCGACACCCGGGACACCGACGGACTCGCGGACCTCGTCCACAGCTTCGCCGGCAAGCTCGGCCGCCGCGCCGAACTCACCGCGGAACGCGACTTCACCGCCGGCTCGCTGGAGCTGCTGGAGCGGATCGTCGAGCACGCCAGCGCCCGTGAACTGGCGCGCGGCATCCACACCCAGTCCGAGCGCCGCACCCGCGCCCTGGCGCGCCGGCTGTCCGCGCGTGCCCGGGAGGAGCGCGGCCGCGGCGCGGAGCTCGCGCAGAACACCGACCGGGCCGCCCAGGCCGTCACCGACGCCGACCGGGCCCGCGGCCGCGGCGCCCTGGTGGCCGCCGAACTCGCCTACCGGCACGCCTCGCTGGCCCTCGCCGCGTCCGACAAGGGAGCGGCGGGACTGCGCCGCGAACTCAACGAGGCGCGCACGCTGCACTCCGCCTGGCAGGCGGCCGAGACGGTGCTGCGGCACCGCGCCGCCGGTGACCGGCTGGCCCGGGTCAGCGCGGCCATCCAGGAGGCCGAACGCGACGCGGCTCCCGCGCTGGCCGCCCGCACGCTGGCCGCCGGCGACCTGGTGCGCGCGCTGCACGCGGCGGCGGACGGCGCCGACCAGCAGGCGGACCGGGAGGAGGAGCGCTCCGCCGCCCTCCAGGAGCAGTCCATGGCCGCCCACCGGGACGCCACCGCCGCGGCCACCGAGGCCCAGCGGTCCCGCAGCGAGGCCGGCCACCTCGGGCAGCGGCTCGCCGAGGTCGCGCAGGAGACGGTCGAGGCCGTCAGCGCCGGCTGGCTCGACGACTCCGCCCCTGACGCCGATCCGGCCCGCGCCGCCCTGGAGGCCTCCGACGCCGAGCGCGTCGCCGCCGCCGGCGCCGAGACCGCCCGGGAGACGTCTCGTCAGGCCGCGGAGCACGCCCGTGAGGCCGCCGCGGCCGAGTCCAGGGTGGAACTGGCCGCCGCCCGCGCCGCGGACGCCCTGGCGGCCGCCGAGGCCGCCCACTCCGCCGACTTCCGTGTCGCCGAGGCCCTCGCGGCGGAACCGCGGCTGTCCGAACTCCTCAGCCTGCCGGGCCCGCCCGCGGCCGAGTCCGTCACCCGGGACGCCATCCCCGGCCCCCGTGGCTCGGCGGCCCCCGCCGGCGACCGGCACCGCACCGACGCCGCGCCCGCCGCACCGCACCGGCCCGACGCCGGCCCGCTGGGCGCCATGGAGCTGGACGCGTTCGCCGAACCGCTGCGCGAGCTGCTGGACGGCACCGTCGCGGCCGCCGAGCGGCAGCTGTTCGACCTGCGCACGACGGCCGCCGACGACGCGCGGATCCTGGCGGCGCTCGGTGACGGCGGTCTGCTGCCGCCCGGCCCTGACGTGCTGGCCACCGTGGAGTACCTGGGCGAGCACGGCATCCCCGCGCTGCCCGGCTGGCGCTACCTCGCGCAGGCCGTGGACCCCGCGGACCACACCGCCGTGCTGTCGGCGCGCCCGGAGCTGGTGGACGGGGTCGTCGTCACCGACCCGGAGACGTACCGCCGGGCCCGCGAGGTCCTCGCGCAGGCGGCCCTGCTGCCGCGCTCGACCGTGGCGGTGGGCACCGCCGCCGCCCTGCTCGCACCGACTCCCTCGGGCGGCGCCGCGTCCGATGTGTTCCTGGTACCGCCGAACCCGGCGATGCACGACGAACTGGCGGCCGACGGCGAACGCCAGGAGCTGCGGACCCGGGCGAGCGCCCGGGAGGCCGAGATCCGCGCGCTGGCCGCCCGGCTCGGCCATGACCGGACGCTGGCCGCGCGGCTCGCGTCCTGGCGGTCCGGCTGCCCGCAGGGTCGGCTCGGCCAACTCGCGGCGGCCGTGGAAGCGGCCGTGGAGGCCGTGGCGGCGGCCCGCGCGGAACTGACCGAGGTGCGCGCCCGGCGCGCCGAGGCGGACGAGGTGTCGGCCGAGGCGGCCAGGGAGCGCGACGCGCGCCAGGACGCGGCGCAGCAGGCCCGGCGCCGCGCGGACCTGCTGGCCGGGCTGGCCCACCGGCTGCGCGAACGGGCCAACTGGCAGCGCCGTACCCGGGAACTGACCGAGGACGCGTCCGAGGCCGAGGCCCGCGCCGAGACCTGTCTCGCGCTGGCCCAGGCGGCCGACGAGGACCGCAGGGCCGCCCAGCGCGGCGCGGACGACGCCCGCCGCACCGCCCGGGTGCTGCGCGCCGAGCGGTCCGAGATCGCGGGCGCGCCCGACGAGCCCGCGCGGGACGCGGCGCCGCCCTCCGGCGAATCGCTCCCCGCGCTGCGCGAGGCCTACCGTGCGGCCTCGCAGCTGTACGAGCAGGTCGGCGTCGGCGCGGACCTGCGCGCCGAACAGGCCCGCGCGGAGAGCACCGAGAGCTCGGCTCTCACCGAACTGGACCGGCTGACCAACAAGGTCCGCAGCCGCGCCGCCCAGCTCCTGGAAGGTTCCGACGGCGCCGACGGCCCGTCCCGGCAGGCCGCCGCGGCCCGCGCAGAGCAGCTCGTCCAGACCATCGAGGCCCGTGCCTCGGCGGCCAGCGAGCAGCTGGGCCGGCTGCGCGGCGAATCCGAGCGGCTCGCCCCCGCCACCGGGGAGTCGCACACCGAGCTGCCCGCCGAACTGCTGCCGCGCGACGCCGGGCACGCCCAGGAGCTGCTGCGCGGCGCCAACGGCGAGCTCGCCGCGCGCACCGAGGCGCTGGACGAGGCCCGGGGCGCGCACGCGGACCTGGTGCGCTCGCACCGGGCCGCGGAGGACGCGGCCGGCGGCTTCGACGAACTGGCCGCGCTGCTGCGCGATCTGCTCAGGGACGGCCCGGCGACCCACGAGGAGGCCGAACCGGAGCCGGAGCCCTACGCGGGCACCCTGGAGGAGGCCCGTACGGTCTCCGCCGAGGTCCGCCGGAGCCTGCGCGGCTGCGCCACCGACCTCTCGGCGGCCGAATCGCAGCTGCGCGAGGCGTCCGACATCCTCGTCCGCCATGCCAACGCCGCCCGGTTCGAGCAGGTCAGGACCCCGGCCCGGCAGCAGATCCGCGAACTTCCGGCGGCCGGGCTGCCCGAGCACGCGGCGGCCTGGGCGGTGGCGTTCGCGCCGCGGCTGCGGGTGCTGACCGACGAGATGGAGCAGTTGGAGCGCAACCGCGACAGCATCGTGGACCGGCTGCGCGGCCTCGTCGAGTCCTCGCTCGCCACCCTGCGCTCCGCCCAGCGGCTCTCCCGCCTCCCCGAGGGGCTGGGCGACTGGTCCGGGCAGGAGTTCCTGCGGATCCGCTTCGAGGACCCGGACCACGCGGCGCTCACCGAGCGCCTCGGCGAGGTCATCGACGAGGCGACGAGCTCCGCCGTCCGCAAGAACTCCGACCTGCGCAGGGACGGGATGTCCCTGCTGCTGCGCGGGGTCGCGGCGGCGCTCCAGCCGAAGGGGATCTCCGTGGAGATCCTCAAGCCGGACGCCGTACTGCGCGCGGAGCGCGTCCCGGTGGGTCAGATGGGCGATGTGTTCTCCGGCGGCCAGCTGCTCACCGCGGCCATCGCGCTGTACTGCACGATGGCGGCGCTGCGCAGCAACGACCGGGGCCGCGACCGGCACCGGCACGCCGGCACGCTCTTCCTGGACAACCCCATCGGCCGGGCCAACGCGACGTATCTGCTGGAGCTGCAGCGGGCGGTCGCCGACGCCCTGGGCGTCCAGCTGATCTACACCACCGGCCTGTTCGACACCACGGCGCTCGCCGAGTTCCCGCTGGTCGTCCGGCTGCGCAACGACGCGGACCTGCGCGCCGGGCTGAAGTACATCACCGTCGAGGAGCATCTGCGGCCGGGCCTGCCCGTCCAGGACACCGGCAGTGAGACGGTGCACGGGGAGATCACGGCCACCCGGATGTTCCGCCGCCCGCCGGAACTGCCGCGACCGCAACCGCAGTCGCGGGAGGCCTCGTCGCAGGAGGCGCAGCCGCAGCCCCGGTAGCCGTACCCGGGCCGGGACGGGAGCGGGGGACCGGTGGTCGGGTCCAGGGTCCGGATCCGGCCTCGGGGCCCTTCACGGCCGGTTCAGCGGCCGCCGCACGGCCCGTTCAGGCCCGCGACAGCGACCGGGGTATGTGCCCGCGCGGCTTCGGCTTCGCCGCGGTCCGTTCCCTGCGCCGTGCCCTGCGGCGCTCCCGGCGCAGCGCCCGCGCGGCGCTGCTCGGGCTGGAGACCACGCCGTTGCGCTGGTTCCACACCTGCCGGGTCACCCACACGTCCAGCACCGCCCAGGTGGCCACGATCGTGCTGACCACGGTGAAGATCATGGCCGGTGCGGAGAACCAGGACCCGCCGAAGGTCAGCAGTGTGGTGATCACTGCTTCTATGAGGGTCACGGACGCGATCATCACGGCACGGACGGCAGCGGCCCGGACAGGATCAGCCATCCGCGGGGTACCGACGGGATCTTCGACCCACAGGGAGAGGGGTTCTGTGTCCATGGAAGGTGACTGCCCGCAAATCGCCCTCGACATTCCGCAGTACCTTTCCAGCCACTCGCCGCAACGGTGCATCGCGCCCGAACCGGGGTGTCCCGCACCACCTTGCCATCCGGGTTGCCCGGATTAAACCCGAAAACGAGCCATCGTCGAATCTGGCCGACGTACTCCAGCCACCGGACTGGCTTTCGAGTTACCTGTGAGGCAGTAGTAGGCTCGCGCAGATTCCATGCGATCGAACACCCCCCGAACGGGGCTGACGTTGGGGAGGCCATGCGCTTTCGCGGTACGACGATCCGCCGGAAGATCGTGGCGCTGCTGCTGATTCCGCTGGTGTCGCTCACAGCCATCTGGGCATTCGCCGCCACGCTCACCGGCCGCGAGGTCTGGGGTCTGCTGGACATCGAGCACATCGTCAACGACGTCGGCTACCCGACCGAGGACGCGGTCCAGGCCCTGCAGCAGGAGCGGCGCGCCGCCATCCTGTATCTGGCCGACCCCCGCCGGTCGGACTTCAAGGCCGGGCTGGCCAAGCAGGAACAGGCCACCGACAAGATGCTCGCCCGGTTGCGCTCCAACGCGTTCGACTCGGGCGTCAGGGATGACCTCAGCGGCGACGCCAAGCTCCGACTGGACGCCGTGACGCAGGGGTTCGAGGACCTGCCCGCGCTGCGCGCCAAGGTCGACGGCCAGACCATCACCCGTAACGACGCCTTCGGCGCCTACAACACGATGGTCGACCCCTGCTACGACTTCCTCGACTCGCTCAACCCGCTGAACAACGTGGAGATCGACAAGCAGGGCCGCGCCCTCATCGCGGTCACCCGGGCCCGCGACGCGATCAGCCGCGAGGACGCGCTGCTGGCCGCGACCATCAGCGCCGGCCGGATGAGCCCGGAGGAGCTGCGCTCCTTCACCTTCGCCGTCGCCGAGCAGCGGGCCTACTACGACGACAACCTCAAGCTCCTTCCCGAGGACGAGCGGACGCTCTACGACGAGTACTGGCGGGGCGCCAACGGCAAGGCGCTGCGCACCGCGGAGGACTCCGTGATCGCCGCGGGCGCCGCCGCCGCGCCGCGGGCCGCCGACCGGGCCTCCTGGCTCGGCACCGCGACCACCGCGCTGGGCGACCTCGACCGGATCGGTGTCCAGGCGGGCGACCTGCACAAGAAGCGCGCCGAGCCCTACGCCCTCAAGCTGCTGATCATGGCGGCCGTCGCGGGCGGCCTCGGCCTGATCGCCGTCTTCGCCTCGCTCTTCGTCTCGGTACGCATCGGCCGCAGCCTGATCCGCGACCTGTCCGGGCTGCGCAAGGAGGCCCAGGAGGTCTCCGGCACCCGGCTGCCGCGCGTCATGCGGCGGCTCGCCGCCGGCGAGAAGGTCGACGTCGAGACCGAGGTGCCGCGGCTGGAGTACACCGACGACGAGGTCGGGCAGGTGGGCAAGGCCCTCAACACCCTGCAGCGCGCCGCCGTCGAGGCGGCCGTCCGCCAGTCCGACATGCGGCGCGGCGTCTCCGACGTCTTCGTCAACCTCGCCCGCCGCAGCCAGGTCCTGCTGCACCGCCAGCTCACCCTGCTGGACGCCATGGAGCGGCGCACCGAGGACACCGAGGAACTCGCCGACCTCTTCCGGCTCGACCACATGACCACCCGTATGCGGCGGCACGCCGAAGGCCTGGTGATCCTCTCCGGCGCCGCGCCCTCCCGGCAGTGGCGCAAGCCCATCCAGCTCATGGACGTGGTGCGCGCGGCGGTCGCCGAGGTCGAGGACTACGAGCGCATCGAGGTCCGCAGGCTGCCCAGGCTGGCGGTGGCCGGCTCGGCCGTCGCCGACGTGACGCACCTGGTCGCCGAACTCATCGAGAACGCCGCCGTGTTCTCCCCGCCGCACACCGCGGTCCGGGTGCACGGCGAGCACGTCGCCAACGGCTTCGTCCTGGAGATCGACGACCGCGGCCTCGGCCTCACCCCGGACGCGCTGCTGGAAGCGAACCTGCGGCTCGCCGAGACCCCCGAGTTCGAACTGTCCGACACCGACCGCCTCGGCCTCTTCGTCGTCAGCCGGCTCGCGCAGCGGCACGGCGTACGTGTCTCCCTGCGCCTGTCGCCGTACGGGGGCACCACAGCGGTCGTCCTCATCCCGGCCACGCTGCTCACCGATGCCGGTGAGGACACCGGAGCGACCCGCCTCGGCGGGATCCTCGGGGCGGAGGAGATCGACATGGATTCGACCGGAACCGAACTCTCCTTCCGGCAGTGGGGACTCGAGACCGCCGGGAGCGAGAACGGCAGGGAGCACGCCCAGGTGCCGGACACGGCCCCGGACCCCGCCGGCCCCGGTTCCGGCGGCGCCGACGGCGAACCGCTGCCGTTGCCGCGCCGCCGCCGTACCGCCCCGGTCCTGGTCTCGGACCGCGGCCGGCCGGTCGCGCCGCCGACCGTCCCCGCGGCCCGCTCCGCGGAGCCGTCCGGCCCGTCGGGACCGACGGCGGCCCTGCTGCCGAAGCGCGTCCGGCAGGCCAACCTCGCCCCGCAGCTACGCGTCGAATCCGCGTCGCAGGACACCGGGACCGCGGCGCGGCCCGGCGCCGGGGCACCGCGCGAACGCACCGCCGACGAGGTGCGGGACCGGATGGCCGCGCTGCAGCGCGGCTGGCAGCGCGGGCGCGAACACGACATCGCAGAAGACAGCGTCGGCCCGCACGGCCCGGGCGACGAACACACAGCACCGAGAACGACTCCTGAGGGGAACGGTCGATGACCGCACCATCGAGCCCGACACGCGAGCTGAGCTGGCTCCTTGACGACCTGGTCACCCGCGTGGCCAGCATCCGCAAGGCCCTGGTGCTCTCCGGCGACGGCCTGGCGATCGGCGCTTCGGACGGACTGACCCGCGAGGACTCGGAACACCTCGCCGCCGTCGCCTCCGGCTTCCACAGCCTGGCCAAGGGCGTCGGCCGGCACTTCGACGCGGGCGGGGTCCGGCAGACCATGGTGGAACTGGACGAAGCCTTCCTGTTCGTGACCGCGGCCGGCGACGGCAGCTGTCTCGCCGTCCTGACCGACGCCGACTCCGACGTCGGGCAGGTGGCGTACGAGATGGCGCTGCTGGTCAAGCGGGTCGGCGCCCACCTGGGCACCGCGCCCCGCACCGACAGCGGCGCGGCCCTCAGCGGCTGACGGCATGACCTGAGGACGGGGTACGGGGTGACATGACTTCAGAAAAGGACCGATGGTACGACGACGCCGCCGGCCCGGTGGTGCGTCCGTACGCGATGACACGCGGCCGCACCAGCCATGCCGCCGAAGGCCGGCTCGACCTCATCGCCCTGGTGATGACCGAGCCGGAGGGCGAGGACGGCGCGGCCGAGGGCGACCACACCCTGTCGCCCGAGCACCTCGACATCGTCGACCGCTGTCAGCTGATGGCGACCTCGGTCGCCGAGCTGGCGGCCGACCTCGATCTGCCGGTGGGCGTGGTGCGCGTGCTCGTCGGCGACCTGCTGGACGCGGAACTCGTCCACGTCAGCATGCCTGTTCCGCCGGCTGAACTGGTGGACGAGAGCATTCTTCGAGAGGTGATCAATGGGCTTCGGGCGCTCTGACCGACGCCGCAGGTCCGCCCCCGATCCGGTAGCGCTCAAGCTGCTGGTCGCGGGCGGTTTCGGGGTCGGCAAAACGACGTTGGTGGGTGCGGTCAGCGAGATCAGGCCGCTGCGCACCGAGGAACCGCTCAGCGAGGCCGGCCGGCCGGTCGACGACATCCACGGTGTCGAGGCCAAGAGCACGACCACCGTCGCCATGGACTTCGGGCGGATCACGCTCCGCGAGGACCTGGTGCTCTACCTGTTCGGCACGCCGGGACAGGACCGCTTCTGGTTCCTGTGGGACGAGCTGGCGCAGGGCGCGCTGGGCGCGGTCGTGCTGGCCGACACCCGCCGCCTGGAGGACTGCTTCGCCGCCGTCGACTACTTCGAACGGCGCGGCATCCCCTTCACGGTGGCCGTGAACGTCTTCGACGGCGCCACCCAGCACGCGACGGAGACGGTCCGCGACGCGCTGGACCTCGACCCGCACGTACCGGTCGTGATGTGCGACGCGCGGGACCGGGCCTCCGCCAAGGAGGTGCTGATCACCGTGGTCGAGCATGCCGCGAAGGTGGCGGCGGACCGCCGGGAGCCCGCCGCCACCTGATGCCTGAGGTCTAGGGCCGGTCGTCCTGGCCGTCCTCGTCCTGCCAGCCGAAGCTGCGCTCGACGGCCTTCTTCCACCGCCGGTACTCGCGCTCCCGGGTCGGCTCGTCCATGCCCGGGGTCCACTCCGTGTCGCGCTTCCAGTGCGCCTTGAGCGTGTCCAGGTCCGGCCAGACCCCGGTGGCGAGGCCGGCCGCGTAGGCGGCGCCCAGACACGTCGTCTCGGCGACCACCGGCCGGATCACCGGCACCCCCAGGACGTCCGCCTGGTGCTGCATCAGCAGGTTGTTGACGGTCATGCCGCCGTCCACCCGCAGTGAGGTGATCCGCACCCCGGAGTCCTGGTACATCGCGTCGACGACCTCGCGGGTCTGCCAGCTGGTCGCCTCCAGCACCGCCCGCGCCAGGTGCGCCTTGGTGACGTAACGGGTCAGACCGGTGATCACCCCGCGCGCGTCGGAGCGCCAGTACGGGGCGAACAGGCCGGAGAAGGCGGGCACGATGTACGCGCCGCCGTTGTCCGCGACGCTCGCGGCCAGCGGTTCGATCTCGTCGGCGGAGCGGATGATGCCGAGCTGGTCGCGGAACCACTGGACCAGCGCGCCGGTGATCGCGATCGAGCCCTCCAGGCAGTACACCGGCGGCTCCCCGCCGAGCTGGTAGCCCACGGTGGTGATCAGGCCGTTCTTGGAGGGCACCGGCCGGGTGCCGGTGTTGAGGAGCAGGAAACTGCCGGTGCCGTAGGTGTTCTTGGCCTCGCCGGGTTCGTAGCAGGTCTGCCCGAACACGGCCGACTGCTGGTCGCCGAGCGCGGCGGCCACCGGCACCCCGGCCAGCTGCCCGACGGCGGTCCCGTAGACCTCGGAGGAGGACCGTATCTCCGGCAGGATCGCCTCGGGGATGTTCATCGCGCTGAGGATCGACGGCTCCCACTGCAGCGTTTCCAGGTTCATCAGCAGGGTGCGCGAGGCGTTGGTGACGTCGGTGACGTGGACGCCGCCGTTGACACCGCCGGTCAGATTCCAGATCAGCCAGGAGTCGATGGTGCCGAAGGCGATCTCGCCGTTCTCGGCGCGCCGCCGCAGGCCCGGCACGCTGTCCAGCAGCCAGGCCGCCTTCGGCCCGGAGAAGTAGCTGGCCAGCGGCAGGCCGGTCAGCTCGCGGAAGCGGTCCTGGCCGTGCTGGCCGCCGAGTTCGTCGCAGAGCGCGGCGGTGCGGGTGTCCTGCCAGACGATCGCGTTGTGCACGGGCCGGCCGGTGGCCCGGTCCCACAGCACGGTGGTCTCCCGCTGGTTGGTGATGCCCAGCGCGCTGAGCTGGTCCGCGCGCAGCCCGGCCTTGGCGAGCGCGCCCGCCACCACCGCCTGCACCTTGGACCAGATCTCGGTGGCGTCGTGCTCCACCCAGCCGGGCCGGGGAAAGATCTGACGGTGCTCGCGCTGGTCGACGGCGACGATGGAGCCGTCGGTGTCGAAGACGATGCAGCGGCTGGAGGTCGTGCCCTGGTCGATGGCGGCTACGTACGTGACGGACTCGTCGCTCATGACGGCTTCCCTTAGAACGCGGCGTTGTAGAGGGCTCCCGAGAGCGCGCCGCCGATCAGCGGACCGGCGACCGGCACCCAGGCGTAACCCCAGTCGGACGTGCCCTTGTTGGGGATGGGCAGCAGTGCGTGGACGATGCGCGGGCCCAGGTCGCGGGCCGGGTTGATGGCGTATCCGGTGGGTCCGCCGAGCGACAGCCCGATCCCGACGACCAGCAGGGCGACGATCAGCGTGGTGGTGCCGGATTCGCCCAGGCCCTTGTTGCCGGGGATGGCGAGCACCGGCAGCACGAGTCCCATGGTGGCGATCACCTCGGTGACGAGGTTCTGCCAGGGGACGCGGATCTCGGGGACGGTCGAGAAGATCCCCAGGGTGCCCAGCGGTTCCTCGTCCTGGCCGGTGTTGGCGGCGAACTGGCCGTAGTAGGCCAGCCAGGCCAGGGCCGCGCCGGCCATCGCGCCGATCAGCTGTCCGGCGAGGTAGTACGGGGTCTGGTCCCACTGGCCGGTGTCGATGGCGATGCCGAGGGTGACGGCCGGGTTGAGATGGCCGCCGGACAGCGGCCCGGCGGTGTACGCCCCGGCGAGGACCCCGAAGCCCCAGCCGAAGGCGATGACGATCCAGCCGGAGGCTCTCGCCTTGGAGTGCTTGAGGGTGACCGCCGCGCAGACCCCGGCGCCGAACAGGATGAGGATCGCGGTACCGATGATCTCGCCCAGGAAGACGTCTCCGCTGGAATGCATGGCGGGCTCCTTCGTGCGGGCTGCACTGACCGGGCTTGTGCCATCCGAAGAGCGCGCGCGACATCACCAGCGGTGGAAAGTGACCTCCCGCGGGCCTGCGCACCACCGGAAGTGTTCACCTGGTGTGATGGAGCGTCAAGGCCGCGAGCGGTTCACCGCACGGCCACCACCGAGGAGCCGTGGCCGAACAATCCCTGGTTGGCGGTGATCCCGACCCGGGCGCCCGGCACCTGCCGGTCCCCGGCCAGGCCGCGCAACTGCCAGGTCAGCTCGCAGACCTGGGCGATGGCCTGAGCCGGCACCGCCTCGCCGAACGAGGCCAGTCCGCCACTGGTGTTGACCGGGATCCGGCCGCCGAGCGCGGTCGCCCCGTCCCGCAGCAGCTTGGCGCCCTCGCCGGGCGCGCACAGCGCCAGGTCCTCGTACCACTGGAGTTCCAGGGCGGTGGACAGGTCGTAGACCTCGGCCAGGTCCAGTTCCGACGGGCCGATCCCCGCCTCCTCGTACGCGGCCGCCGCGATGGACGCCCGCAGCCCCAGGGCGGGCGGCTCCACGGCGGCCGCCGAGTCGGTGGCGAAGTCCGGCAGGTCCAGCACGGTCTTGGGATAGGACGGGGTGACGGTGGAGACCGCGCGGATCCGCACCGGATCCGTGGTGTGCCGCCGGGCGAACTCCATGCTGGAGAGCACGACCGCGGCGGCCCCGTCCGAGGTCGCGCAGATGTCGAGCAGCCGCAGTGGATCCGCGACGACCGCGGAGGCGGCCACCTCGCCGGCCGAGACGGCCTTGCGGTAGCGGGCGTTGGGGTTGGCGGCGCCCGCTGCCGAGTTCTTCACCTTGACCTGCGCGAAGTCCTCCAGGGTGTCGCCGTGCAGGGCCATGCGGCGGCGCGCGTAGAGGCCGAAGTACGTGGGGTTGGTGGCCCCCAGCACACGGAAGCGCAGCCAGTCCGGGTCGTCGGGGCGGTTGCCGCCGGCGGGGGCGAAGAAGCCCTTGGGCGCGGCGTCCGCGCCGATCACCAGGGCGACGTCCGCCATCCCGGCCAGGATCTGGGCGCGCGCGGCGTTGACGGCCTGCGCGCCCGACGCGCAGGCGGCGTACACGCTGGTGACGCGGGCGCCCTGCCAGCCCAGCGCCTGGGCGAAGGTGGCACCGGCGACATAGCCGGGGTAGCCGCCGCGCACGGTGTCCGCGCCGACCACGAGCTGGATGTCGGTCCAGGCCAGCCCGGCGTCGGCGAGGGCCGCGCGGGCGGCGGCGACGCCGTACTCGGTGAAGGACCGGCCCCACTTGCCCCACGGGTGCATGCCCGCGCCGAGCACTGCCACGTCGTCCGTCATCGGTTGCCTCCCAGGGGCTGCCAGTGCCAGGTGGTCCAGGTCGTCTCGGCGTCCTCGTTGAGCACGCCGGGGACGAGTTCGACCTCCATGCCGACGGCGAGGTCCGCCAGGGCGGTGCCCGGGGCGGCCTGGCCGAGCACCACCATGCGCTCCGCGGCGAGTTCGACGGCGACCAGGACGTACGGCTCCCACTCGCGGGCGGGGTCGGAGACGTAGGGCGCGGGCGGCCGGTAGCGCCCGTCGGTGTACGACCAGACGCGGCCGCGTCTGGACAGCGGGGTCTCCTCCAGCGTGGTGCCGGAGCAGGCCGGGTTGCGGCAGAAGGTGTCCTCCCGGGGGAAGAACACCGAGCCGCAGTCCTGGCAGCGGGTGCCGATCAGCCGGAAGCCGTTGCCGTCGCCGGTGTCCTCGGCGGCCGGTCCGTCGTCCGTGTGCGGTCCGGCCTCCGTGAACCAGCCGGCCACCACAGGTTTGCGCGCTCGCGCCACGTGCCGCCTCCCCTTTGAATCTGACGGTTCGTCAGAAGTCTGCCATGGCAGGGCGGGAGAGGGAATGGCGGGACCGGGGCCGGGGCGCTGGGCCCGGTCCCGGAAGGTGTGGGCAGCCGGGTCAGTCCTGCGGCTGCTCCGCGAGCCACTTCGCGGCGATGTCGCCCAGTTCCGCGTCCCGGCCGGCCAGCATCGTCGCGATCATCTTCGCGTCGCCGCGCAGCGACCAGGCGGGGTGGCCGAACGAGGCCGGGTTGTTCCTCTCGATCAGGAAGTGCGCCGGCCACGCCGTCCCGTAGCCGATCAGCGGCAGCGCCGCGAGATACCGCCGGCGCCCCCGGGCCAGTCCGTACGCGCTGATCGCCAGCCCGGTCAGCGTCCCGGTCAGATGCACCCAGCGAGTGGCGGACCGGGAGTGCATCGCCACGTAGTAGGGCCAGAAATCCTCGAACGTTGCGAAGGTCCGCTGTGTCATGCCCGCACGCTAACCCCGCGCCCCGCCCGGCCGACAGGCCCCGAATCCCCTGGACGTCGTCAGAGGGCGGTGCTAAGTTCTTCTCGAACAGAGAATTACTCAAGGTGAGAAGAACTAGACGAAGGGCAGCCATGGCACCGCAGCAGGAGGAGGACCGCTTCCTCGCCGCCTACGACCCGCGCGCCTTCGACCCGATCGCCGTCACCGTCGACGTGGTCGCCCTGACGCTGCGCGAAGGCGCCCTCCATGTGCTGCTGGTCCGGCGGGGCGGGCCGCCGTTCGAGGGCGCCTGGGCGCTGCCCGGCGGCTTCGTCCGGGCCGGACGCGAATCGCTCGGCGAGGCCGCGGCCAGGGAACTCGCCGAGGAGACCGGCCTCGACGCCGCCGACGGACTCGGCCGGGTGCACCTCGAACAGCTCGGTTCGTACGGCCGCCCCGAGCGCGACCCGCGGATGCACGTGGTCTCCGTCGCGCACCTCGCCTTCGCTCCCGATCTCCCGGACGCGAAGGCCGGCAGCGACGCCGCGGCGGCCGCGTGGATCTCCGTCGCGGAACTTGAACCCGGATGGCAACCGGACGCCGCGGACCCGCGTCCCAACGAACAGGGCCGGTGGTCCGGGGCCCACGGGGGTGGTCCCGGCCGCCGGCCCGTAGCCCCCGAGCTGGCCTTCGACCACGCCGGAATCCTCGCCGACGGCCTCGACCGCGCGCGCTCGAAGATCGAGTACACGCCGCTGGCCACCGCCTTCCTCGGCGAGGAATTCACCATCTCCGAACTGCGCGCCGTCTACGAAGCCGTCTGGGGCGCGACCCTGCACGCGGGCAACTTCCACCGCAAGGTGCTCTCGGTCCCCGGCTTCGTCGAGTCCACCGGAGGCACCGCCACCCACGGCAGCGTCCGCGGCGGCCCCCGCGCCCGGCTCTACCGCGCGGGCGACGCCCGCCTCCTGCACCCCGCCCTGCTGCGCCCGGACCGCGAGGAGACCGTGCGATGACCGTCACCAGCGGCGCCGTCCACAGCTTCGACCAGGCACTGGACGCCCTGCGCCACGGCTTCCCCGAGGACCGGGCGGCCGCCACCCGGCTGCACCGCCGGCTCGCCCGGCTGCTGCACCCGGACACCGCGCCGCCCGGCCGCCGGCCGGAGGCCTCTGCCGCCTTCCTGGCCCTGACCGGCCAGTGGCGGGAGTACCTCGACGCCGGGGACCCCGCACCCCTCACCGTCACCACCCGCCGGCACACGTACCTGCTCGGCGACCCGCAGGCCACCGGCGACCTCGCCGTACTGCGCCGCGCCTCGTACCGGCGGGCCGACGGGACGCGGCACGACGCGCTGCTGAAGATCCCGCTGCAGCCGTACGACAACGATCTGATCGAGCACGAGGCCGCCGTGCTGACCCGCCTCGACACCGAGGCGGAACCGCGCCACCGCGCCTACGCCCCGCGGCTGATCGAGACGTTCCGGCACCGCGACACCGGCGGCACCGAGCGCCGGGTCAACGCGCTCGAACCGCTGGACGGCTTCCACAGCCTCGCCGAGGTCGCCGCCGCGTACCCCGGAGGCCTCGACCCGCTGGACGCCGTCTGGATGTGGCGCAGGCTGCTGGTCGCCCTCGGCTGGGCGCACCGGGCCCGGCTGGTGCACTGCGCGGTCTTCCCCGAACACGTCCTCATCCACCCCGGGCTGCACGGGCTGGTGCTCGTCGACTGGTGCTACGCGACCGCGACCGGCACCACGGCGCCGGTCCTCATCGAGCGGCACCGCGACCGCTACCCGCCCGAGATCCCCGGCCGCAGGCCGGTCACCGAAGCCACCGACCTCCACCTCGCGGCGCGCTGCATGGAACACCTGATGGGGGAGCGCACCCCGAAGCCGCTCGCCGCCTTCATCCGCGGCTGCACGCTCCCGGGGGAGGCGGGCCGGCCGCACGACGCGTGGCGGCTGCTCGCCGAGCTGGACGAGCTCCTGGACCGGCTCTACGGGCCGCGCACCTTCCGCCCGTTCACGATGCCGGCCGCATAGCGACAAACCGACAACCACACCCGAGCCAGCACACCCGAACACATCAACGCACATCAACAAGGGGGAACACCATGGGCAGCGGAAGCTGGTCGACCAACGTCTACGACGCCGCCGCACGCTACCGCGCCGCATCCGGCGCCGGTGCCTTCGCGTACAGCGACCACGTCACCTCGTCCGCCCCGCGCGGCTCCTGGACGGCGCACCCGTCCCTCGACCCGAAGGACCTCACCGTCCGCGAGAGCCGCGACTCGGCGGAGCACCCCGCCTCGGTCGCCATCTCGGTGCTCTTCGACGTGACCGGCTCGATGCGGTCCGTCCCGCAGACGCTGCAGACCAAACTGCCCGAGCTGTTCGGGCTGCTGCTCCGCAAGGGCTACGTCGAGCACCCGCAGATCCTCTTCGGCGCGGTCGGCGACGCCACCTGCGACCGGGTGCCGCTGCAGCTCGGCCAGTTCGAGTCCGACAACCGGATGGACGACGACCTCGGCAACATCCTGCTGGAGGGCGGCGGTGGCGGGCAGATGACCGAATCGTACGAGCTCGCCATGTACGCGATGGCCCGGCACACCTCCATCGACTGCCACGAGAAGCGCGGCCGGCGCGGCTACCTGTTCCTCATCGGCGACGAGATGCCGTACGGCAAGGTCAAGGCCCGCGAGGTCCGCGACGTCATCGGCGACGACCTGCGGGAGGACATCCCGATCACCGCGATCATCGCCGAGCTGCGCCGGAAGTTCGACGTGTACTACATCCTCCCGGCCGGGTCCTCGTACGTCGGCAACACCGAAGTCCTCGGTCTGTGGCGCAAGCTGCTGGGCCAGAACGTCATCGAACTCGACGACCTGGACGCGGTCTGCGAGACGATCGCGCTCACCATCGGCCTCGGCGAGGAGGCCATCGACCTCGCGGAGGGGCTCGCCGACCTCGACGACGTCGGCTCGGACGCGGGCGCCTCGGTCGGCAAGGCCCTCGCCGCGATCGGCCGCGACCGCGCCACCGGCCCGGCCGCCGGCGCCCCCCTGATCGACGGCGTGACCACCACCGGAGCCGCGGGTACAACGCGTCTGTGAGCTGAACAGGGACGCGCCGGAGGGGGCACGGCGGGGTGTCCCCGCAGGGCGGCGAACGAACGCGACCCGCACCTTCGAGCGGACACGCGCGTTCGCCGCCCGAGGAGATACCCCGGCGGGCCCCCGACCTTCGCACCCGGGCTGCGCCGGACGACCACTGCGCCGTTGACCGAACGACCCCCGGAGGGAAAATGCACACCATCGTCGTCGACCTCGGCTACGGGGACGCGGGCAAGGGCGCCGTCGTGGACCGGCTCTGCTCGGCGGAGCCGGTCCGGGCGGTGGTCCGCTTCAACGGCGGCGCCCAGGCCGCGCACAACGTCGTCACCCCGGACGGACGCCACCACACCTTCGCCCAGTTCGGCTCCGGCACCCTGCACGGGACACCCACGTACCTGTCCCGCTTCATGCTCGTCGACCCGCTCGCCCTGGCCGCCGAGGCGGACCACCTCACCGCGCTCGGCGTCCGGGACCCGCTGGCGCTGCTCACCGTCGACCGGGACGCCGCGCTCACCACGCCGTACCACGCGGCCGCCAACCGGCTGCGCGAGCAGGCCCGTGGCGGGGAGCGGCACGGCTCGTGCGGGATGGGCATCGGCGAGACCGCGGCCTACGCGCTCGCCCACCCCGAGGACGCGCCCCGGGTGGGCGACTGCGTCTCCCGTCCCCGCCTGCTGCGCAAACTCGCCCTGCTGCGGGACCGGTTGTCCGACGAGCTGGGGCGGCTGCCGGCGCCGCCCGTCGAGCACTGCGCGGACGCCTTCGCGGCCTTCGCCCGTGCGGTCACCCTCGCCGGCGACGGGCATCTCGCGCGGCTGCTGGCCGACGGGCCGGTCGTCTTCGAGGGGGCGCAGGGCGTCCTCCTCGACGAGTGGCACGGCTTCCACCCGTACACGACATGGTCGACCACCACCTTCGCCAACGCCGAGACGCTGCTGGCCGAGGCGGGCGGCGCGGGCACCGCGCTGCGGCTCGGCGTCGTGCGCACCTACACCACCCGGCACGGTCCCGGTCCGCTCGTCACCGAGGACCCGGAACTGGCCAGGGAACTGCCGGAACCGCACAATGGTCACGGCCGCTGGCAGGGCGCTTTCCGCACCGGGCACTTCGACGCGGTGGCGCACGCCTACGCCGTCGAGGTCTGCGGGGGAGTGGACGCGCTGGCCGTCACCCACCTCGACGCCCCTGCCCGCTGTCCCGGACTGCGGATCGCCCGCGCCTACGGCATGGACGGCCGGCTCGTCGAACACCTGCCGGCCGGCGCCCCCGGCGATCTCGGGAGGCAGGCCGCGTTGACGGCCCGTCTGGAGACGGCCCGGCCGGCCGTCTGGGACACCCCCGGCGCCGACCCGGACGCCTGGTCGGCCGCCGTCGGCGGGGCGCTGTCCGCACCCGTCGCGCTGGAGTCCTACGGGCCGACGTACGCGGACGTCAGGGACCGCCGGGAGACCGGGAAGTCGAAGTACGTGTCGGGGAACCGCTCCGGTGTGTACGTGTAGTGCCACCACTCCTCGGCGAGATTGACGAACCCCAGTCCTTCGAGGGTGCCCTTGAGCAGCAGGCGGTTCTCCCGCTGCACACCCTGGATCCGCGGGTCGAGGGTGTGCGAGAGCGTGTCGAAGTAGTCGAACGGGGTCCCCATGTCGACGCTCCCGCCGGAGAGCCGCACGATGGTCACATCCATGGTGCTGCCCCGGCTGTGCCCGGACTTGGCCGCGATGTAACCGTCCTCGAACAGCCGCGACTTGTCGACATGCGGATAGAACTCGCTCTTCATCCGCTGGTCGTCGAGGTCCTTGGCCCACGCCACGAAGTGGTCGACGGCGCGCTGCGGCCGGTAGCAGTCGTACACCTTGAGCGAGTACCCGCGGCGCAAGAGCTTCGACTGAGCCGCGTGCAGCGCCTCGGCGGCCGGCCGGGTCAGCAGGCAGATCGGCTGCCGGTAGCCGTCGATGGGCACCCCGACGAAGTTGTGCGGGGTGGCGTAGCGCATCTCCTGGAGGATCGTCGGGTCGACGTCCCGCAGCGCCACGAACGCCTTGGGGGCCTTCGGCCCGCCGCCCCCGGTCCCGTCACCTGAACGCGCCTGCGCCGGAGCGGCGGCGGTGCCCGCGGTGACGGCGATCAGCGTGGCGACGGACACGGCGAGGGTGCGGAGCACGGTGGTGAGTCGTGGCATGGGTCCTCCAGCGGTCGGACGGATGTGTGGGACGGATGTCAGGCGTGGTCGATGACGCGGAACAGTGTCGCGGATCGGTGACGCGGGCGGGTGTCACCGGAGTTGATGCTCCTGGGACGGGTGATCGGATACAGTCCCGGCGTGCCCGATCGTGAGAAGGACTCCCACTGCTCCTCCTGCGGAACGGCGTTCGGCCCCGCCGCCGGATGGCCGCGGACCTGCGCCGCCTGCGGCGCCACCGCCTACCGCAACCCGCTGCCGGTCGCGATCGCGCTGCTCCCGGTCCGCGACGACACGGGCACCGGACTCGCCGTCATCCGCCGCACCATCGAGCCCGGCCGCGGCCTGCTCGCCCTCCCCGGCGGCTTCATCGACCACGGTGAGACCTGGGAGCAGGCCGTGGTGCGGGAGCTCGTCGAGGAGACCGGCATCGTGGCCGCGGCCGACCCCGTTCTCGCCGACACCCTCACCGACGCGGAGGGCGGGTTCCTGCTCGTCTTCGGGCTGTTGCCGCTCCGGGACGCGGCCGACCTGCCGGCCTCGGTTGCCACCGACGAGACCGAGGGCTGGGAAGTGCTGTACGAGCCGGCCGAGTTGGCGTTCCCGCTGCACACCCTGACGGTCCGCCGCTGGTTCGACGGCGGGTACGGCGAACACGGCGGACACGGTGGCGACGGCGACAGAACAGCCCGGCGCGGAGCCCGCTGAGACCGTCGCCCCGTCGCCCCGTCGCCCCGTCGCCCCGTCGCCCCGTCAACCGGTCAACCGGTCACTCCGGCAGTCCGCGCACCCGCACCCGGTGGCCCACCTCGTCCTCCCCGTCGCGCTCCACCACCACCTGACCGTCGGCCAGCCGGGTCGTGAAGCGCTCCACCAGCGGTGCGGCCCAGCCGTCGCCCTCGTCGGTGAAGACGATCCCGCCGCCGGTGCGCCCCGCCACCGGGGCCCACACCTCCAGCTCCACGGCGCCGTCGTCGCCCGTCACCGGCAGGACCGCGCCGGCCCGCGCCAGCACCGGGATCCGGCCGAGCGGCGCGTCCAGCAGGATCTGGCCCGGCCCCTCGTACGCGGTGCCGGTCGCGGTGTCGTACCAGCGGCCCCGCGGCAGCCGGATCGCGCGGGTGACCGAGCCGCGCTCCAGGACCGGGGCCACCAACAGGGCGTCGCCCAGCAGGAAGGCGTCCCCGCAGCCACGCAGCTTGCGGTCCTCCGGATCGTTCCACCACAGCGGACGGACATACGGTGCGCCGGTACGCCGCGCCACGTGGGCGAGCGTGTCGAAGTACGGCAGCAGCCGCCGCCGTTCCCGCAGCGCGGCCGCCGCGTGCTCCTCGACCCGCGGCCCGAACTCCCACGGTTCCCGCCGCCCCGCCGTGATCGCCGAATGGGTGCGGAAGAACGGCAGGTAGGCACCGAGCTGGAACCAGCGCAGATACAGCTCGGGGGACGGTGATCCGGTGAACCCGCCCACGTCGGGCCCGGAGTACGGCACCCCGCACAGCCCCAGCCCGATCACCAGCGAGAGCGAGGCCCGCAGCCCGGACCAGCCGGTGGTCACATCGCCCGACCACGTCCCTCCGTACCGCTGCATGCCCGCCCAGCCGGAGCGCGAGAGCAGGAACGGCCGGGTGTCGGGCTCCAGTTCCCGCAGCGCCTCGTAGCCGGCCCGGGCCATCGTCAGCGCGTAGACGTTGTGGGCCTCGCGGTGGTCGCCGCCGCGCCCCTCCAGGGCGTGCCGGGCGGACCGCGGCAGGGTCGGCTCGCCGAACGCGGCGAACGACACCGGCTCGTTCATGTCGTGCCACACCCCGGCGAAGCCCTGCGCCAGCCGCTCCGCGTACAGCGTTCCCCACCACTTGCGGGCCCGCGCGTCGGTGAAGTCGGGGAAGACCGCTTCGCCCGGCCACACCACGCCGCGCACCTCCTGGCCCCGGGCGTCCCGTACGAACGCCCCGGCGGCCGTTCCGCTGTCGTACACCGGGTTGCCCGGCTCCGCCTTCACCGCCGGGTCGACGATCGACACCGTCCGCACCCCGTCGCGCCGCAGCTCCGCGGCGAGCCCGGGGAGATCGGGGAACCGCTCCCGGTCCACGGTGAAGACCCGGTGCCCGTCGTAGTGGTCGATGTCCAGGTGCAGCGCCGACAGCGGCAGCCCGCGCTCGCGGAAGCCCGCCGCGACCCTGCGGACCTCCTGCTCGTCGCCGAAGCCCCAGCGCGAGTGCTGGTAGCCCAGCGCCCAGCGCGGCGGCAGCGCGGGCCGGCCGGTCAGCGCCGTCCAGCCCGCCAGGATCCGGGCCGGCGAGCCGGTCAGCACCCAGTAGCGCAGCGGCCCGCCGTCGACCCGCAGCTCGCGGCCGCCCGGCCGGTCGTGCCCGGAGCCGGCGCCCTCCTCCCCGTCGCGCAGCGTCACGTGGCCGTCCCACGTGTTGTCGTGGAAGACCAGATGACAGCTGGCGTCCGCGACCACCATCTGCACCGGCATGGTGATGTACAGCGGGTCGTCGCCGGGGCCGAAGGAACCGCCCGGGTCGGTGTTCCACAGCCGGTACGAGCCCTCCCGCAACCGCGGTCCCGACGACCGGCCGCCCAGGCCGAACACGCACGCGTCCGCGGCGGTCTCGGAACGCTGCACCCAGCGGGTGCGGTCACCCGGCTCCCGGCCCGCCGGATCCCACCAGCGGGGCGGCAGATCGCGGCGCAGCAGGACGCCGCCCGGGGTACGGAACTCCACCGCACCGTGGCGCGAGACCAGCACCGTCACCCGCTCCGACACGACCCGCCAGCCGTCCCCGTTGCGGTCGCTCTCCAGCTCCACCCGGGTGTCCACCGCGGGGCACTCCCCGGCCAGTGCGTACGACGGCTCCGGCTCCGCCCCGTCCCAGCCGCAGAACACCGCGCCGCCCACCGCGACCCGCACCCGCAGCGACGAACGGGTGAACCGCACCACCCCGCCGCCCGGCAGCGGCTCCACCCCCTGCGCGGGACCCGGCACCCGGGCCCGTTCCGTTCCCCGCCGCGGCAGGTCCCGCCCGTCGGTGCGCTGCCTGCGCCACGCGGACCGCAGGGTCCGCAGGCCGTTCGCGGACCCGACCATCCGTACCGACCGCACCAGGTCCCGAGAATCCATGGCGCCCACCCTTCCACTGCTCCCGGCCGCCGTACCGCGCGTTCAGCCAGCGTTCACCTGTAGGTGAACCACATCGCGGCATTCCCCGTTGTGGGGGTCCCGCCCTGGCGCCGCAGACGATCACATGGCATCGTCCTGCCCAGCCCTGCCGTAGGACATTCCGCCCGCGCAGGGTCCAGCCGCACACAGAGCGACGTGTCGCCGTACCCGTCTCGTCGTACCGTCCGGGAGCCGCCCCATGAGCACCACGACCGAGCCCGCCCACGCCCCGGAGCCCTTGTGGACCCCCGGCCCCGAGCGGGTCGCCGGCGCGCGGATCACCCACTTCCAGGTCTGGGCCGCCGAGCACCACGGCGCCCCGGCCGGCGATCCCGCGGACCCGCTCGCGAGCTACCGGGCGCTGCACGCCTGGTCGGTACGGGAGCCGGCGGTCTTCTGGGGGGCCGTCGCGGAGTGGTTCCAGGTGCGGTTCTCCACCCCCTACGAGGCCGTGCTCGCCGACGCGTCCATGCCGGGCGCCCAGTGGTTCACCGGCTCCACCCTCAACTACGCCGAGCACGCGCTGCGTCCGGCCCTCGACCCGGAGCGCGCCGGCACGCCCGCGCTGGTCCATCTGGACGAACGGCCGGAAATCGCCGAGACCAGCTGGGCCGAGCTGAGCCGGCAGGTCGCCTCCGTCGCGGGCCGGCTGCGCGCCCTCGGCGTCGCCCCCGGCGACCGCGTCAGCGGCTATCTGCCCAACATCCCGCAGGCCGTCGTCGCCCTGCTCGCCACCGCCGCCGTGGGCGGCGTGTGGACCTCCTGCGCCCCGGACTTCGGCGCCCGCAGCGTCCTGGACCGCTTCCAGCAGGTCGAACCAGTCGTTCTGTTCGCCGTCGACGGCTACCGCTACGGCGGCAAGGAGCACGACCGGACGGACAGCGTCGCCGAACTGCGGGCCGAACTGCCCTCGCTGCGCGCCGTCATCCACATGCCGCTGCTCGGCACCCCGGCGCCGGACGGCGCACTGGAGTGGGACACCGTCGTCTCGGACGACACCGCTCCCACGTACGAGCAGGTGCCCTTCGACCATCCGCTGTGGGTGCTGTACTCCTCGGGCACCACCGGCCTGCCCAAGGCCATCGTCCAGTCCCAGGGCGGCATCCTGCTGGAGCACCTCAAGCAGACCGGCCTGCACATGGACCTCGGTCCCGGCGACCGCTTCTTCTGGTACACCTCCACCGGCTGGATGATGTGGAACTTCCTGGTGTCGGGCCTGCTGGCCGGCGCCACCGTCGTGCTCTACGACGGCAGCCCCGGCTACCCCGACACCGGCGCGCAGTGGCGGATCGCCGAGCGGACCGGTGCCACCGTCTTCGGCACCTCCGCCGCCTACGTCATGGCCTGCCGCAAGGCCGGGGTCCGGCCGGGACACGACTTCGACCTCTCGGCGGTCAAGTGCGTCGCCTCGACCGGCTCACCGCTGCCGCCCGACGGATTCCGCTGGATCCACGAGGAGGTCAAGGAGGACGTCTGGATCGCGTCCGTCAGCGGCGGCACCGATGTGTGCAGCTGCTTCGCGGGCGGCGTTCCCACCCTCCCCGTCCACATCGGGGAACTGCAGGCCGCGGGTCTCGGCACCGATCTGCAGGCGTGGGACGTGTCCGGCCGGCCGGTCATCGACGAGGTCGGCGAGCTGGTCGTCACCAACCCCATGCCGTCGATGCCGGTGCGGTTCTGGAACGACCCCGGGGACGCCCGCTACCGCGAGAGCTACTTCGAGATGTTCCCCGGCGTGTGGCGGCACGGCGACTGGATCACCATCACCTCGCGCGGCACCGTGATCATCCACGGCCGTTCCGACTCCACCCTCAACCGGCAGGGCGTCCGGATGGGCTCCGCCGACATCTACGAGGCGGTCGAACGCCTCCCGGAGATCCGCGAGTCGCTCGTCATCGGCGTCGAGCTGCCGGACGGCGGCTACTGGATGCCGCTCTTCGTCCACCTCACGCAGGGCGCCGCGCTCGACGACGCGCTGCGCGGCCGCATCAAGGACGTGATCCGCGCCGAGCTCTCCCCGCGCCATGTCCCGGACGAGGTCATCGCCGTCCCCGCGGTGCCCCACACCCTCACCGGCAAGCGCCTGGAGGTCCCCGTCAAGCGCCTGATGCAGGGCGCGGCGCTGGACAGGACGGTCAACCCCGGCTCCGTCGACGACATCGAGGTGCTGCGCTTCTACGAGCGGCTGGCACAGGACCGCCGGGCCTAAGGCCTGACGGCGAGTGCCGTGCTGACGCGGCCGACCGCGTCAGCACGGCGCCGCCCTCACCCGGTGTACTGGGCGAAGATCTTCGAGAACTCGTAGGGCGACTGCGGGACGTTGGTGCACAGGTACAACGCCCCGTTGCAGGCGTTGCGGTCGCGGGTCTCCTCCCAGAAGCCGAGCATCCCCAGGTGCTTGCCCTGGGCGAACGACACGAGCTGCCGGGAGTCGGCCTGGTCGAAGAGGTGCCCGTCGTCGTTCTGGCCGAGCATCGGGGTGACGCCGGTCATCGCCCACAGCTGGGCGTCGGTCCTGTCGGGGTACAGGGTCTTGAGCTGCGCCTGGGTGCTCTGCGCCGCCTGGACGGCCGCATCACCGTAGTCCGTGGCGCGGTAGTAGTCCATGGCCATGACGTTGACGGCGTCGAGGGTGACGCCCGCGTCCCGCGCCGACTTCACGATGGTGATCCCGTCCGCGGTCAGACCCTCGGGCAGCACCGGCAGGGTGAGCGAGATCCGCAGCCCGGGGTGCGCCTGCTGGAGCCGGGCCAGCGCCTGCGAGCGGCGGTTGATGGAGGCGGGGTCGGCGGTCGCCGCCCCTTCGATGTCGAAGTCGGCGTAGGTCAGGCCGTACGCGTTGACGACGGCGTCGTACTCGGCGTACAGCGAGTCGACGGTGGAGCAGGCCTGGGCGAGTTCCGATCCGGAGGCGCCGCCGAAGGAGATCTTCACATCGCCGCCGCCCGCCCGGATGGCGTCGACCTGGTCCTTGGCCCAGCCGGCGCGCGGGTCATAGGCGTTGAACCACATGGCCTTGCAGCTGGAGGCGGTGATGAAGGCCATGGTGAAGCTCTTCAGCCCGCTCGCCGTGGCCATGGCGGGCATGCTGGGCGTCGGCCAGGCGCCCATGTCGACATACGGGGCGGTGTGCACGGTGCCGGGGCCCGGGCCGGGGCCGCCGCCGGTGGTCGTGGTGCCGCTGACGGCCGCGCTGTAGGCGGAGGTGTTGCCCGCGGCGTCCTTGGCCCGGACCCGGAAGCTGTAGCCGGTGGTGGGCTGCAGTCCGGTGGCGGTGTACGAGGTACCGGTCACGGCCACGGGTGCGGCGCCGTCCCGGGAGACCTCGTAGCCGGCGACCGAACCGGAGTTGTCGGTGGAGGCCGTCCACCGCACGGTGAGCGAGGAGCCGGTGGCCGAGCCGACGGTGACGCCGCCGGGCACCGAGGGGGCGGTGGTGTCGGGCGGACCCGCCTCGCAGGAGCCGCCGTTCAGCAGGCAGCCGGCCGGGGTGCCCGGTCCGGCGGCGACCCAGCCGAAGACCGCCGACGCGCCGGGGGCCAGGGTGCCGTTGTAGTCCCGGTTGGTGAACGTGTAGTGCGAGGCGTTCTTGGTGAGCAGCGCGTCCCAGTAGCTGCCGACACTGCTGCCCGACGGCAGGTCGAACTCGACCTTCCAGCCGGTCAGGGTGGAGGTGCCGCCGTTGGTGATCCGGTACTGGGCCTGGTAGCCCGAGCCCCAGTCGGAGGTCTTGCCGAACACCGCCGAGGCACCGCCCGCCGCGGCGGCGGGCGGCGTGAGGAAGAGGACGAGTGTCCCGAACAGTGCCAGGACGAGCGTGAGGGATCTTCGCATACTGGACTCCCATAGGTCTGTACCAATGCCGCCCAGTACGTGAATACTTGACCACCAGGTGCGCGTCAAGGTTCACGACCGGAGTCACTGATGACCCGTCAACCTCCGTAGGTGCTTTCCGACTCACCCAGCACCGCCGCGAAGTCACCCGCCAGCCGGGCCGCGTCCGCCACCGGCAGGGCCGCCGTGGTGATCCGCACCCCGGGCGCCGACGCGGTACGGAACCGGGCGCCGCCCGCGACCCACCACCCGTGCGACCGCAGCCCGTTGACCACCGCCGACTCGTCCCTGACCGGCACCCAGACGTTCAGCCCGCTGCGCCCGTGCGCGATGATCCCGCGCCGCCCCAGTTCGCCGATCAGCGCCTCCCGGCGGGCGGTGTACGCGGCCTCGGCCCGCGCCACCAGCGCCGCCGTCGCCGGATCCGTCAGCAGCCGCAGCACCGTCTCCTGCAGCACATGGCTCACCCAGCCCGAGGTGAGCAGCAGCAGCCCGTCGTGCCGGGCCAGCGACGTCTCGTCGCAGGCGAGCGCGGCCCACCGCAGGTCGCTGCCGAGATGCTTGGACACGGTGCGGACCTGCGCCCAGCGGGGGAGACCGCCGGTGGTGAGGGAGTGCAGTGGAACCCCGGAGGTGTCCGCCGTGTAGTCGTCCTCGATGACCAGGACCTCGGGGGCGGCGGTCAGCACCGCCAGCAGCTCCGCCCGGCGCCGCTCGGAGAAGCACGCGCCCAGTGGGCTCTGCGAGCGCGGCATGCACACCACCGCCCTGGCCCCCGCGCGCAGCGCGGCCCGCAGCGCCTCCGGCCGCATCCCCTCCTCGTCCACCGCCACCGGAACGATGCGCAGCCCCAGCGCCGGGGCGAGGTCCAGCAGCCGGTGGAAGCCCGGGTCCTCCATCGCCACGGCGTCGCCCGGCCGCAGTTCGGCCGAGAGCAGCCGGCCGACGCAGTCCAGCGCGCCATGGGCGAACGTCACGTGTCCGGCCGGTACGCCGTCGCGCTCGAACCAGCGGCGGGCCACCGCCTCCAGTTCCGGCATCCGGGGCGAGGTCCGGTGCGACCCGGGCCCCGGCGTCACCCGCGACGGCGGCACCAGATCGGGCAGGAACGCCGGATCGGGGTGGCCGCCGGCCAGGCTCCGTACGCCTTCCGGGGTCTTCGGCGGGCGGCGCGAGCCACTGGTCCCGACGGCGGGGGCCTCGGCGACCACCGTCCCGCCGCGCCCCCGGGTCAGCACGATGCCGCGCTGCCGCAACTCCTTGTAGGCCGTGGCCACGGTGCCAGGACTGACCCCGAGATCCTCGGCGAGCCTGCGCACCGGCGGCATGGCGCTGCCGGGCGGCAGCGAACCGTCCGCCACCGCCCGCTCGACGGACGCGGCAATGCCCTTGGCGGTCGTACCACTGATCGCATATTGTGTTGCCACATTCGCAAGTATGTATTGATACAAAGACGGCGTCAAGGGGGAACGGGTGCGGAAGCGACCGGGGACGGGGACAGGGATGGCGGCGCGGATTCCGGGAGGGCCCGACGGCCGCCGGATGCTCTGGATCAACTTCGTGGACAAGACCGGGTCCGGTCTCTGGCTGAGCGTCACGGCGCTGTACTTCCTGGTCGTCGCGGACCTCAGCGCGAGCCGGATCGGTCTGCTGCTGGGACTCGCCGGCGCCGTCGGCATCGCCGGGTCACCCGTCGCCGGCCGGCTCGCCGACCGCTTCCCCCTCACCCGGCTGCTGCTCGCCGTCCAACTCCTGCGCGCCGCCTCCGGCCTGCTGATGCTCGCCGCCCACGGCTTCTGGCAACTGCTGCCCCTGGTGGCGCTCGGCAGCTTCGGCGAACGCTCCGCCTCCGTACTCACCAAGCTCTACGCCGCCCGCGTCGCCGGCCCCGACCGGTCCCGCTACCAGGCGGTCCAGCGCACCGTCGTCAACGTCGGCTACACCCTCGGCGGCCTCGGCGCCTCGGTCGGCCTCGCCTTCGGCAGCGCCACCGTCTACCGCGGCCTCCTGCTCGCCGACGGACTGTCCTTCTGCGTCGTCGCCGTACTCGTCGCCCGCTGCGCCGAACCCCCGTCCGCCACCCGGACGGTGGCCTCGTCCGCCACGAAGCGCCCGCCCGCGGCCGCCGTCCCCCCGGGATCGCCCACCGGCCCGTGGCGCGACCGCGGTTACCTCGGCTACGCCGCCACCGACGCCCTGCTCTTCCTCGACGGCTCGGTACTGCGCGTCGGCATGCCGCTGTGGATCATCAGCGCCACCACCGCCCCGCACGGGCTCGCCGCCCTGCTCTTCGTCATCAACACCGTCGTCGTGGTGCTCTTCCAGGTCCGGCTCTCCCGCCACGGCCGTACCCCGCGCCTCGCCGCCAGGACCCTGCGCCATGTCGCCGCCTGCTACTTCCTCGGCGGAGCCGCCGTGGCCGCCTCCGTCGTCGACGACCGCTGGGCGGCCACCACCGCGATGCTCGTCGCCGCGGTCGCCTTCACCTTCGTGGAGATGTACCAGGCCACCGTCTCGTGGGAACTGTCCGTGGCCCTCGCCCCGGACGACGCGCAGGGCGCGTACGTCGGGGTGCACGGACTGGCCCAGTCCGCCGAACGCGCCGCGGGACCGCTGATCATGACGACCGCGGTCATCGCGGCGGGGCCGCTCGGCTGGCTCGGCCTCGGCACGGCCCTCGCCGGAACCGCCTTCCTGCAGAAGCGCATGGTGCTGCGGCGCCTCGACTCCACACGGCCGGTGACCAACCCGTCCGGATTGTCAGTGTCTTCGATTACGTTGAGTGACAACTGATCGTCGCGCCGAGGGGGAACCATGGCACACACCGGGAACGGGAAGAAGAACAGGAACACCGGCCGGACGAGCGGCCGTTCACGGGACCGCTCGGGCGGCCGCCCGCCGGAGCGCTCAAGGGACCGTGCACAGGACCGCTCACGAGGTGTCGTTCCGCGTCGGGTGAGCCAGCGGCGCGCCCTGCGCCGTGAAGCACCCGTCATCGTCGCGCTGCTCGCCGGCGAACGGGACTTCGCCGCGATGCGCCGCTACCGCGGCTTCCCCTGCGAGGACCATCCCCAGTACCTGCGGCAGATGGACGGCCTGCTGCGCGCGCTGCTCTCCCAGGGGCTGTTCGTCACCGTCACCCTCTTCGATCCCGGGGAGTACGCGGAGTACTGCGCCGACACCGGCCAGGACCCGGACACCCCCGCCACCCGCGCCCGCTACACCGCCGACATCACCGCTGGCGGCCCCGGCGTCCCGTACCGCGGGCAGCCGGTGCCTCAACTCCTCGCCCAGCTGGGCCACGAGGCCGACCGGCAGGTGGCCTGGGACCGCGCCACCGAGGTCCTCACCGCCGCGGAAGGCCGCACCGACGGGGGCCGTGAACGCGCGAGCACCGCCTTCGAACGAGCCTCCCGGGCACTGACAGGACTCATCGAAACCGCCGGCACCGGCATCCATTACGTGGTCTGCAGCGTGCCGCTCGACGGCACCCCGCTGCTCGCCGTCCTCACCACGGAGCGCGCCGAGTCCGGCCGGATCCACTTCGCGGAGGCCGACGCCCTGGTGTTCTGCACGGTCCTCGCCGCGGCCGCCGTCAGCGACACCCCCGGCGGCATCGTCGTCCGGTCCACCGGCGCCGACGGACGGGACGAGGTACGCGGCTGGTCCCTGCGCGACGGCTGGCCGCAACCGCTCACCGAGGCGGAAGTCTTCAACGCCTACTGCACCGACGCCGAAACCGGCGAACCGGTACCCCCGGAACCCGGCGTCACGTACCGGCCCGGCCTGCCGCTGCGACAGGCGCCACGCGACTGACGCGTGCCCCGACGAGCGAGGGGCGCTCCGCCGGAAACCGGCGGAACGCCCCTCGGACCTGCATCGGCCACACACGCCGGCGATCACTCGCCGGACAGCACCGCCTGCGCCGCGCGGCGCGCCTCGTCAGCGGTGTCGGTCGCCCGGGCGGCGGCCGCCGCCCGCTCGCACTGCGCCAGCGTGTACTTCGCGAGCGTGGCGCGCACATAAGGAATGGACGCCGCACCCATGGACAGGCTCGTCACACCCAGACCCGTGAGCACACAGGCCAGCAGCGGGTCGGCCGCCGCCTCGCCACAGACACCACAGCTCTTGCCCTCGGCCTTGGCCGCGTCGGCCGACGCCGCCACCAGGTCGAGCAGCGCGGGCTGCCAGGGGTCCTGCAGCCGGGAGACCGCGCCGACCTGCCGGTCGGCCGCGAAGGTGTACTGCGCCAGGTCGTTGGTGCCCAGCGACAGGAACTCGACCTCCTGGAGGATGGACCGCGCCCGCAGCGCCGCCGAGGGAATCTCGACCATCGCACCGAACTTCGCCCGCAGACCGGCCTCGCGGCACGCATCGGCGAACGCCTTGGCGTCGATACGGTCGGCCACCATCGGCGCCATGACCTCGAGATACACCGGCAGGCCCTCAACGGCCTTGGCCAGCGCCCGCAGCTGCGTCTGCAGCACGTCGGGGTGCTCCAGCAGCGACCGCAGACCCCGCACACCCAGCGCCGGGTTCGGCTCGTCGGCGGGGGTGAGGAAGTCCAGCGGCTTGTCGGCGCCCGCGTCGAGCACGCGCACGACCACCCGGCCCTCGGGGAAGGCTTCGAGGACCTTGCGGTACGCCTCGATCTGCTTCTCCTCCGACGGCGCCTTCGCGGAGTCGTCGAGGAAGAGGAACTCGGTGCGGAACAGGCCCACACCCTCGGCGCCCGCCTCCAGCGCCGCGGGGACATCGCCGGGACCGCCCACGTTGGCGAGCAGCGGCACCTTGTGACCGTCGGAGGTGGCGCCGGGACCGGAGGTCGCCGACAGCGAGGCCTTGCGAGCGGCGGCGGCCTCTTCCAGCTCCGCGCGCTTCTCGGCGCTCGGGTTGACGAAGAGCTCGCCGGTGCTGCCGTCCACCGCGATGACGGTGCCTTCGGCGATCTCACCCGCGCCGGGCATCGCCACCACGGCCGGCACACCCAGGGCACGCGCCAGGATCGCGCTGTGACTGGTCGGGCCACCCTCCTCAGTGACGAAGCCGAGGACCAGGGTCGGGTCGAGCAGCGCGGTGTCCGCGGGTGCCAGGTCCCGGGCGATCAGTACATACGGCTCGTCGCTGTCCGGCACACCCGGCATCGGAACACCGAGCAGCCGGGCCACGATGCGGTTGCGGACATCGTCCAGGTCGGCCACCCGGCCGGCCAGGTACTCGCCCGCGTTGGCCAGCAGCGCACGGTAGGAGGCGAAAGCGTCGTAGACGGCGCGCTCGGCGGAACTGCCCACCGCGATCCGGCGCTCCACGTCGGCCATCAGCTCGGGGTCCTGGGCCATCATGGCCTGGGCCTCCAGCACGTGCTGGGCCTCACCGCCGGCCAGGTTCCCACGCGCGATCAGGTCGGCTGCCACGGCCTCGACGGCCTGCCGGGCACGGCCCTGCTCACGCGGAGCCTCCTCCGCCGGGATCTGCTTGGCCGGGGGCTCCAGAACAGCGGTACCCATGTGCCGTACCTCGCCGATCGCCACACCGTGGCTGACACCGACGCCTCGCAGCGTTGTCTCCATCTCACCTGTCTCCGGTCACTGCGACGATCGATGCCGTCGCTCAGATTCTTCCGACGTCCTCGTTGACGCCCCCTGGGGATACAGCGGTAATGCGGGGGAACTACTGCCAGACGAAGAGCGGGGCGCCGGCCTTGACGTCGCCCTCGGCGGCCACATCGCTGAGCGCTTCGGCGGTCGCCTCAAGGGCCACGACGGGGCACACCGGCGACTTGCCCGCGGCCTCGACCGCGGCCGGGTTCCAGCGGATGACCTCTTGTCCCCGCTGTACGGTGTCGCCCTTCGCGACGAGCAGCTCGAATCCGTCCCCATTGAGCTGAACGGTGTCGATGCCCAGGTGCGTCAGTACGCCGTGACCCTCGTCGTCCACGACGACGAACGCGTGCGGGTGCAGGGAGACGATGATGCCGTCGACGGGGGAGACCGCGGCCGAAGGCTCGCGCACGGGGTCAATGGCGGTGCCGGGGCCCACCATCGCACCGGAGAACACCGGGTCGGGCACAGCCGCGAGCCCGATGGCACGTCCGGCCAGGGGGGACGAAACGATCGTCATGGGGAAGCCTCCTAGATGCGGAGCTCAAAGACGCCGTCACTACCTGTCACCGGACGGCGATGCCGCTTGAGCAGCCTAAGTCATGTGAAGTAAGGATTCCGCCCGAGCGGATCCGACCATCGGGTGATCGATCCCGACCACTCAGTGTGGCATCTTCACCGGACCCGATCCGAGGGCCGAAGGACCCGCGTAGCCGATTTGCACGGGGCGAGGGCGTCCAGTACCTTGGCACAACCGCCTCGACGAGTGCCGAGGAAACGTGTGTTTCCAGGGCAGACTCGAATTGGCTGGGAAATCCGACAGAAACCTTCTGGTAAAGTCGGGTGCAGCGGGAAAGCCGAAAGGCAGAAACGCTAAAGCAAGACAGCAACACGGCAATACAATGCAGGATCTGCAGTACCCCCACTGACTGGGAATCGGACGCGAAAGCGTCTGATAGAGTCGGAAACACGAAGGGAAGCCCGGAGGGCGCCGGTGAAACGGCACCAAAGGAAGCGACCGTTCCTTGAGAACTCAACAGCGTGCCAAAAGTCAACGCCAGACTTAAAACACCCCGGGCGGAACCCATTCGGGTTTCGTTTGGTGGTTCCTTTGAAAAAGTCCTTCTACCCTCCGGTCCTTCGGGACGGGAACTGGTGGGAGGCAATTACACAGCGAGGACGCTGTGCACCACGGGCCTTATTCCGGCCGGTGGTGCCGCTCTTGCGTGGAGACATTCACGGAGAGTTTGATCCTGGCTCAGGACGAACGCTGGCGGCGTGCTTAACACATGCAAGTCGAACGATGAAGCCCTTCGGGGTGGATTAGTGGCGAACGGGTGAGTAACACGTGGGCAATCTGCCCTTCACTCTGGGACAAGCCCTGGAAACGGGGTCTAATACCGGATAACACTCTCCTCCTCCTGGGGGTGGGTTAAAAGCTCCGGCGGTGAAGGATGAGCCCGCGGCCTATCAGCTTGTTGGTGGGGTAATGGCCTACCAAGGCGACGACGGGTAGCCGGCCTGAGAGGGCGACCGGCCACACTGGGACTGAGACACGGCCCAGACTCCTACGGGAGGCAGCAGTGGGGAATATTGCACAATGGGCGAAAGCCTGATGCAGCGACGCCGCGTGAGGGATGACGGCCTTCGGGTTGTAAACCTCTTTCAGCAGGGAAGAAGCGCAAGTGACGGTACCTGCAGAAGAAGCACCGGCTAACTACGTGCCAGCAGCCGCGGTAATACGTAGGGTGCGAGCGTTGTCCGGAATTATTGGGCGTAAAGAGCTCGTAGGCGGTCTGTCACGTCGGATGTGAAAGCCCGGGGCTTAACCCCGGGTCTGCATTCGATACGGGCAGACTAGAGTGTGGTAGGGGAGATCGGAATTCCTGGTGTAGCGGTGAAATGCGCAGATATCAGGAGGAACACCGGTGGCGAAGGCGGATCTCTGGGCCATTACTGACGCTGAGGAGCGAAAGCGTGGGGAGCGAACAGGATTAGATACCCTGGTAGTCCACGCCGTAAACGTTGGGAACTAGGTGTTGGCGACATTCCACGTCGTCGGTGCCGCAGCTAACGCATTAAGTTCCCCGCCTGGGGAGTACGGCCGCAAGGCTAAAACTCAAAGGAATTGACGGGGGCCCGCACAAGCAGCGGAGCATGTGGCTTAATTCGACGCAACGCGAAGAACCTTACCAAGGCTTGACATACACCGGAAAGCCGTAGAGATACGGCCCCCCTTGTGGTCGGTGTACAGGTGGTGCATGGCTGTCGTCAGCTCGTGTCGTGAGATGTTGGGTTAAGTCCCGCAACGAGCGCAACCCCTGTTCTGTGTTGCCAGCATGCCCTTCGGGGTGATGGGGACTCACAGGAGACCGCCGGGGTCAACTCGGAGGAAGGTGGGGACGACGTCAAGTCATCATGCCCCTTATGTCTTGGGCTGCACACGTGCTACAATGGTCGGTACAATGAGCTGCGATACCGCAAGGTGGAGCGAATCTCAAAAAGCCGGCCTCAGTTCGGATTGGGGTCTGCAACTCGACCCCATGAAGTCGGAGTTGCTAGTAATCGCAGATCAGCATTGCTGCGGTGAATACGTTCCCGGGCCTTGTACACACCGCCCGTCACGTCACGAAAGTCGGTAACACCCGAAGCCGATGGCCCAACCCGCAAGGGAGGGAGTCGTCGAAGGTGGGACTGGCGATTGGGACGAAGTCGTAACAAGGTAGCCGTACCGGAAGGTGCGGCTGGATCACCTCCTTTCTAAGGAGCATTCTGGCTGCGAAAGTAGTCCAGGGCCATTACGCCGGCATCTGTTCGGCGGTGGTTGCTCATGGGTGGAACGTTGACTATTCGGCACGGTCTGGTTGCTCAGGTAAGTACTGCTTCGGCGTGGAAAACATGAGTGATGGGACTGTACCGGGCACGCTGTTGGGTCCTGAGGGAACGAAAGTTCCTTCTCGACGCCGGCCTCACAACACTTCGCCTTTGGGTGGAGCTGCGTGGGGGAGGGTTCGTTGCTTGAGAACTACATAGTGGACGCGAGCATCTGTAAGGCAAGTTTTTAAGGGCGCACGGTGGATGCCTTGGCACCAGGAACCGATGAAGGACGCGAGAGGCCGCGATAGGCCCCGGGGAGCTGTCAACTGAGCTGTGATCCGGGGGTGTCCGAATGGGGAAACCCGGCAGTCGTCATGGGCTGTCACCCATACCTGAACACATAGGGTATGTGGAGGGAACGCGGGGAAGTGAAACATCTCAGTACCCGCAGGAAGAGAAAACAACCGTGATTCCGGGAGTAGTGGCGAGCGAAACCGGATGAGGCCAAACCGTATGCGTGTGATACCCGGCAGGGGTTGCGTATGCGGGGTTGTGGGATCGTACTTCAGCAGTCTGCCGACTGTTGGGCGAGTCAGAAACCGTATGGATAGGCGAAGGACATGCGAAAGGTCCGGCGTAGAGGGTAAGACCCCCGTAGCTGAAATCTGTACGGCTTGCTTGTACGACACCCAAGTAGCACGGGGCCCGAGAAATCCCGTGTGAATCTGGCGGGACCACCCGCTAAGCCTAAATATTCCCTGGTGACCGATAGCGGATAGTACCGTGAGGGAATGGTGAAAAGTACCGCGGGAGCGGAGTGAAATAGTACCTGAAACCGTGTGCCTACAAGCCGTGGGAGCGTCGGATACCAGCTTGCTGGTATCTCGTGACTGCGTGCCTTTTGAAGAATGAGCCTGCGAGTTTGCGGTGTGTGGCGAGGTTAACCCGTGTGGGGTAGCCGTAGCGAAAGCGAGTCCGAATAGGGCGAATGAGTCGCGCGCCCAAGACCCGAAGCGGAGTGATCTAGCCATGGGCAGGTTGAAGCGGAGGTAAGACTTCGTGGAGGACCGAACCCACCAGGGTTGAAAACCTGGGGGATGACCTGTGGTTAGGGGTGAAAGGCCAATCAAACTCCGTGATAGCTGGTTCTCCCCGAAATGCATTTAGGTGCAGCGTCGCGTGTTTCTTGCCGGAGGTAGAGCACTGGATAGGCGATGGGCCCTACCGGGTTACTGACCTTAGCCAAACTCCGAATGCCGGTAAGTGAGAGCGCGGCAGTGAGACTGTGGGGGATAAGCTCCATGGTCGAGAGGGAAACAGCCCAGAGCATCGACTAAGGCCCCTAAGCGTACGCTAAGTGGGAAAGGATGTGGAGTCGCAGAGACAACCAGGAGGTTGGCTTAGAAGCAGCCATCCTTGAAAGAGTGCGTAATAGCTCACTGGTCAAGTGATTCCGCGCCGACAATGTAGCGGGGCTCAAGCGTACCGCCGAAGTCGTGTCATTCCCGTGTGAAGCCCTAACGGGTGCGGGGATGGGTAGGGGAGCGTCGTGTGCCGGGTGAAGCGGCGGCGGAAGCCAGTCGTGGACGGTACACGAGTGAGAATGCAGGCATGAGTAGCGATACACACGTGGGAAACGTGTGCGCCGATTGACTAAGGGTTCCTGGGTCAAGCTGATCTGCCCAGGGTAAGTCGGGACCTAAGGCGAGGCCGACAGGCGTAGTCGATGGACAACCGGTTGATATTCCGGTACCCGCTTTGAAACGCCCAGTATCGAACCCTCTGATGCTAAGGCCGTGAAGCCGTCCTGGAGCCTTCGGGCAAAGGGGAGTGGTGGAGCCGCCGGTCCAAGGTGGTAGTAGGTAAGCGATGGGGTGACGCAGGAAGGTAGTCCAGCCCGGGCGGTGGTAGTCCCGGGGTAAGGGTGTAGGACGTGTGATAGGCAAATCCGTCACACATTAAGTCTGAGACCTGATGCCGAGCCGATTGTGGTGAAGTGGATGATCCTATGCTGTCGAGAAAAGCCTCTAGCGAGTTTCATGGCGGCCCGTACCCTAAACCGACTCAGGTGGTCAGGTAGAGAATACCGAGGCGTTCGGGTGAACTATGGTTAAGGAACTCGGCAAAATGCCCCCGTAACTTCGGGAGAAGGGGGGCCACAACTGGTGAGGGAACTTGCTTCCTGAGCTGGGGGTGGCCGCAGAGACCAGCGAGAAGCGACTGTTTACTAAAAACACAGGTCCGTGCGAAGCCGTAAGGCGATGTATACGGACTGACGCCTGCCCGGTGCTGGAACGTTAAGGGGACCGGTTAGTCACATTTCGGTGTGGCGAAGCTGAGAACTTAAGCGCCAGTAAACGGCGGTGGTAACTATAACCATCCTAAGGTAGCGAAATTCCTTGTCGGGTAAGTTCCGACCTGCACGAATGGCGTAACGACTTCTCGACTGTCTCAACCATAGGCCCGGTGAAATTGCACTACGAGTAAAGATGCTCGTTTCGCGCAGCAGGACGGAAAGACCCCGGGACCTTTACTATAGCTTGATATTGGTGTTCGGTTCGGCTTGTGTAGGATAGGTGGGAGACTGTGAAGTCATGGCGCCAGCCATGGTGGAGTCGTCGTTGAAATACCACTCTGGTCGTGCTGGATGTCTAACCTCGGTCCGTGATCCGGATCAGGGACAGTGTCTGGTGGGTAGTTTAACTGGGGCGGTTGCCTCCTAAAGAGTAACGGAGGCGCCCAAAGGTTCCCTCAGCCTGGTTGGCAATCAGGTGTTGAGTGTAAGTGCACAAGGGAGCTTGACTGTGAGACTGACGGGTCGAGCAGGGACGAAAGTCGGGACTAGTGATCCGGCGGTGGCTTGTGGAAGCGCCGTCGCTCAACGGATAAAAGGTACCCCGGGGATAACAGGCTGATCTTCCCCAAGAGTCCATATCGACGGGATGGTTTGGCACCTCGATGTCGGCTCGTCGCATCCTGGGGCTGGAGTCGGTCCCAAGGGTTGGGCTGTTCGCCCATTAAAGCGGTACGCGAGCTGGGTTTAGAACGTCGTGAGACAGTTCGGTCCCTATCCGCTGCGCGCGCAGGAATATTGAGAAGGGCTGTCCCTAGTACGAGAGGACCGGGACGGACGAACCTCTGGTGTGCCAGTTGTCCTGCCAAGGGCACGGCTGGTTGGCTACGTTCGGAAAGGATAACCGCTGAAAGCATCTAAGCGGGAAGCCTGCTTCGAGATGAGTATTCCCACCCCCTTTGAGGGGTTAAGGCTCCCAGTAGACGACTGGGTTGATAGGCCAGATGTGGAAGCCCGGTAACGGGTGTAGCTGACTGGTACTAATAGGCCGAGGGCTTGTCTAACTATTTTTGCTTCGCGTCCACTGTGTAGTTCTGAAGTAACGAACCGTGCCAGTATCCGGTTGGTTAACTTCATAGTGTTTCGGTGGTCATAGCGTTAGGGAAACGCCCGGTTACATTCCGAACCCGGAAGCTAAGCCTTTCAGCGCCGATGGTACTGCAGGGGGGACCCTGTGGGAGAGTAGGACGCCGCCGAACAACTATTACGAGGCCTGGCCTCGGATCTTCGATCCGAGGCCAGGCCTTTTTGTCGTCTGGGGTAGGGTCGGGTGGAATCATCGGCACGTACATACAGGAGGGGCCCCCGGTGGAGGTCCAGGAGACACGGGTGCAAACGGATCGGATCTTCACGATCCCCAACATCCTGAGTATGGCTCGCCTGGTGGGCGTTCCGGTGTTCCTGTGGCTGATCCTGTGGCCCGAGTTCGGTGGGCCGAAGGCCGACGGCTGGGCGCTGCTGGTACTCGCGCTCAGCGGTATCAGTGACTATCTGGACGGCAAGCTCGCGCGGCGGTGGAACCAGGTCAGCAATCTCGGCCGGCTCCTCGACCCGGCCGCGGACCGGCTGTTCGTACTGTCCACCCTGATCGGGCTCACCTGGAGAGACATCCTCCCCTTGTGGCTGCCGTTGCTCCTGCTGGCCAGGGAGGTGATGATGGGGGTAATGCTCCTGATCCTCCGGCGGCACGGATACGGACCGCCGCAGGTGAACTTCGTGGGCAAGGCAGCCACCTTCAACCTGATGTACGCCTTCCCGCTGTTGTTGCTGAGTGATGGCAGCGGATGGCTCGCCACGCTGGCCGCAACGTGCGGATGGGCGTTCGCCGGATGGGGTACAACTCTGTACTGGTGGGCAGGGATCCTCTATGTAGTGCAGGTCCGCAGACTTGTGCGGATGGACGCCACGGCTGATTGAGCCGCAAGGAGGACTTTTCCGACATGAAGGCCGTCGTGATGGCCGGCGGTGAAGGCACGCGCCTTCGCCCAATGACCTCGAGTATGCCCAAGCCCCTGCTGCCGGTTGCGAACCGGCCGATCATGCAGCACGTGCTGACGCTGCTCAAGCGGCACGGTCTCACCGAGACCGTGGTGACCGTGCAGTTCCTCGCATCCCTCGTCAAGAATTACTTCGGGGACGGCGAAGAACTTGGCATGGAGCTCACGTACGCGAATGAGGAAAAGCCACTCGGGACAGCCGGGAGTGTGAAGAACGCCGAAGAGGCGCTCAAGGACGACTCCTTCCTTGTGATTTCTGGCGATGCGCTCACGGACTTCGACCTCACCGAGCTCATCGAATTCCACAAGGAAAAGGGCGCACTTGTCACCGTATGCCTGACGCGGGTGCCGAACCCGCTGGAGTTCGGCATCACGATCGTGGACGAAGAGGGCAAGGTCGAGCGCTTCCTGGAGAAGCCGACCTGGGGCCAGGTCTTCTCCGACACCGTCAATACGGGCATCTACGTCATGGAGCCCGAAGTCTTCGACTACGTGGCAGCCGACACGTCCGTCGACTGGTCGAGCGATGTCTTCCCGCAGCTGATGAAGGAAGGCAAGCCGGTCTACGGCTTCATCGCCGAGGGCTACTGGGAAGACGTCGGCACGCACGAGAGCTACATCAAGGCGCAGGCGGACGTCCTCGAGGGCAAGGTCGATGTCGATCTCGACGGATTCGAGATCTCGCCGGGCGTCTGGGTGGCCGAGGGTGCCGAGGTCAGCCCCGACGCGGTACTGCGCGGACCCCTGTACATCGGGGACTACGCGAAGGTCGAGGCCGGCGCGGAGATCCGCGAGCACACGGTCATCGGCTCGAATGTCGTCGTCAAGTCCGGTGCGTTCCTGCACAAGGCCGTGATTCACGACAACGTCTACGTCGGTCAGGGAACGAACCTGCGCGGCTGTGTGGTCGGTAAGAACACCGACATCATGCGGGCGGCGCGGATCGACGACGGTGCGGTGATCGGCGATGAATGCCTCATCGGCGAGGAGTCGATCATCGCGGGCAACGTCCGCGTCTATCCGTTCAAGACCATCGAGGCCGGCGCGTTCGTCAACACCTCGGTCATCTGGGAATCGCGGGGCCAGGCGCATCTGTTCGGTGCGCGCGGTGTCTCGGGAATCCTGAACGTGGAGATCACCCCGGAACTGGTCGTACGGCTGGCCGGTGCCTACGCCACTACGCTCAAGAAGGGGTCCACGGTCACCACGGCCCGCGACCACTCCCGTGGTGCGCGAGCGCTGAAGCGCGCGGTGATCTCGGCCCTGCAGACCAGCGCCATCGACGTCCGGGACCTGGAGAACGTCCCGCTGCCGGTGGCCAGGCAGCAGACGGCGCGCGGCAGCGCCGGCGGCATCATGATCCGCACGACCCCCGGCACCCCGGACTCCGTCGACATCATGTTCTTCGACGAGCGCGGCGCGGACCTGTCGGCGGGCGGCCAGCGCAAGCTGGACCGGGTCTTCGCCCGCCAGGAGTACCGCCGTGCCTTCCCCGGTGAGATCGGTGACCTGCGCTTCCCGTCGAGCGTCTTCGACTCCTACACCGGTTCGCTGCTGCGGGCCGTCGACACCTCGGGTGTCGCGGAGTCGGGGATGAAGGTCGTCGTGGACGCGGCGAACGGCAGCGCGGGACTGGTGCTGCCGAGCCTGCTCGGACGGCTGGGCGTCGACGCGTTCACCATCAACCCCGGGCTGAACGAGGCCCGGCCGACGGAGACCGCGGACGAGCGCCGGTCCGGGCTGGTGCGGCTGGGCGAGATCGTCGCCTCGGCCCGCGCGGCCTTCGGCGTCCGGTTCGACCCGGTCGGTGAGCGGCTGTCGCTGGTGGACGAGCGCGGCAGGATCGTCGAGGACGACCGGGCGCTGCTGGTGATGCTGGACCTGGTCGCGGCCGAGCGGCGCAGCGGACGGGTGGGACTGCCGGTCACCACGACCCGTATCGCCGAGCAGGTGGCGGCGTACCACGGCACACAGGTGGCGTGGACGACGACCTCGCCCGACGACCTCACGCGGGTCGGCCGGGCGGAGAGCACCATCTTCGGCGGCGACGGCCGGGGCGGCTTCATCATCCCCGAGTTCAGCAGCGTCTTCGACGGGTCGGCGGCGTTCGTGCGGCTGATCGGCCTGGTGGCCCGTACCCAGCTCACGCTCAGCCAGATCGACGCCCGGATCCCGCGCGCCCATGTGCTGCGGCGCGATGTGGCGACTCCGTGGGCGGTCAAGGGGCTCGTGATGCGGAGCGTGGTCGAGGCCGCGGGCGACCGGTCGGTGGACACCACCGACGGTGTCCGGGTCGTGGAGTCCGACGGCCGCTGGGTGATGGTCCTGCCCGACCCCGCGGAAGCGGTCACGCATCTGTGGGCGGAAGGTCCGGACGACGCGTCCGCCCAGGAGCTGCTCGACGAGTGGTCGGCGATCGTGGAGGGCGCGGGTCACTGATTCCGGGCCCGAACGGCGCGCCGTAAGGGGGCCGTTCGAGTGGAGCGGCCCCGACGTGCAACGATGTGCGGCATGCCGCAGCAGCACCAGGATGGGAGCAGCCCCAGCCCGAAGGCCCCGCCACGGCGCCCCGACGCCTCGATGTCGCTGCTGACCAACGTGATGGATCACAGCCTCGACGACGGCTACGCGGAGGCGGCGGAGCGTCGTGGCGTGGTGGGCAGCTCACGGCTGCCCACCACGCTGCGGGCCAAGCTGGGGCTCGCCGTGGGGCTGGTGCTGGCCGCCCTCGTCGTCACCCTCGGGGCCGCGCAGGCGAACGTCGCGGCGCCCACGGTGGCGCTGGAGCGCCAGAAGCTCATCGAGCGCATCCAGTCCGGCACGAGCTCCGCGGACGGTCTGCAGAAGAACGTGGACCAGCTGCGTGACGAGGTCGACGCGAAGCAGCGCGCCGCCCTGGGCGACCAGGGCGGCGGCAGCACCGCCCTGGTGGCGCTGGAGGCGGGCGCCACGCCCGTCAAGGGTCCCGGGGTGAAGCTCGTCGTCGACGACGCCAAGGAGGCGTCGACGGGGAACGGCGGCGGGCCGCGGGAGAGCAACGGATTCTCCGACACCGGGCGGGTGCGCGACCGCGACATGCAGCGGATCGTCAACGGGCTGTGGGCGTCGGGGGCCGAGGCGATCTCCGTCAACGGCCAGCGTCTGACGGCGCTGTCGGCGATTCGCGCCGCCGGTGACGCCATACTGGTCGACAACAAGCCGCTGGCGCCTCCGTACACGGTGCTGGCGATCGGGGACGGTCAGCGGCTCAGCACGGCCTTCCAGGAGAGCGCGGACGGGCAGTATCTGCACGTACTGCAGCAGAGCTACGGGATTCGCGCGAGCATCTCCGCGGAGGACGAGGTGCGGTTGCCGGCCGCCCCCAGTCTGATCGTGCGCTACGCCAAGCCGGTGCCCGGCAACACCAAGGCGGACGCCGCCAGAACAGGGAAGGGTACGAAGTGATCGCCGTACTGGGCCTCGTCGTGGGAGTCGTGGTCGGACTCGTGGTCCGCCCCGTCGTGCCGACAGTGGTCGAGCCCTATCTCCCGATCGCCGTGGTCGCCGCGCTCGACGCCGTCTTCGGCGGTCTGCGGGCGATGCTCGACGGGATCTTCGACGACAAGGTGTTCGTCGTCTCCTTCCTCTCCAACGTGGTGGTGGCCGCGCTGATCGTGTTCCTCGGGGACAAGCTCGGTGTCGGCGCGCAGCTGTCCACGGGTGTGGTCGTGGTCCTGGGTATCCGGATCTTCTCCAACGCGGCCGCCATCCGCCGCCACGTCTTCCGGGCGTGACCGCCGTATGAGCGACGAAGAACTCCCCGAGCGCCCCGTGACGCCCGAGAGCGGCGGCGTTCCCGAGAGTGCCGGGGCGCCGGAGCGCGCCGATACCCCGGGGCACTCCGGTGCCCCCGAGCCGGACGACGCGCCCGCGCGGCCCGGCAAGAGCCTGCCGCCCGAGGTGCCCGCCGCCCCGGCGCCGGGCCCCGGGCCCGCGAAGCAGCCGGCCTCGGGTGAGACCGGGCGGCAGCGGCTGCTGGCGGGGCTGTGGCCGCCGCGGCTGTCCCGGGCGCAGCTCATCGTCGCGCTGCTGCTGTTCGTGCTGGGTCTCGGACTGGCCATCCAGGTGCGCTCCACCAGTGACAGCGGGGCCCTGCGGGGCGCCCGTCAGGAGGACCTGGTGCGCATCCTGACCGAGCTCGACAACCGGACGCAGCGGCTCCAGGACGAGAAGCGCCGGCTGGAGACCCAACGCTCCGAGCTGGAGACCAGCTCCAACCAGGCCGAGGAGGCCCGTAAGCAGACCGAGCAGAAGGCGCAGCAGCTCGGTGTGCTCGCCGGTACGGTCGCCGCGCAGGGCCCGGGCATCAATCTGACGATCGCGGACCCCAAGGGCGGCCTGGAGGCCGACAAGCTGCTGGACACCCTCCAGGAGCTGCGGGCGGCGGGTGCCGAGGCGATCCAGATCAACGACGTGCGGGTCGTGGCCGACACATACTTCACTCAGGGTGCCGACGGGATCGAGATCGACGGGCACAAGGTCGTCCAGCCCTACCGGTTCAAGGTCATCGGAAATCCGCAGGACCTGGAGCCGGCGCTCAATATTCCCGGCGGAGTGGTGCAGACTTTGAAGAAGGAGCAGGCCACGGCGGATGTCGTCCGTTCTGAGAAGATCGTCGTGGATGCCTTGCGGCCATCGAAGCAGCCTGACTACGCTCGGTCGTCATCACAGTGACGCGGGGGGTCGGAACTTCGTCGGGGTGGTCCGTGTTGGAAACTGTGTGTAGCGAGGGTTCGTCCTGCCCCACGGGCGGGTCTGTTTCGGTCAAGGGGAATCGCCCGTGAAGTTGTTTGGGAAGTTGTTCGGCAAGAGCGCGCGGCAGGCCAAGCAGGCCGGTGATCCCGCTACCGCGCGTCATCGTGCCCCGCGCCACGGGCAGGAGGACGGCCCGGGCGAGGAGCGGCCGCTGTTCCGCAACGAGCCCGCCGGGGCGTACGGCGACATTTCGGGCGGACAAGGTGTGGCGTCTGTTGACCCTGCCACCTCCGGCCGCATAGGTTTCGGGGAACCATCAACCTCAAGTACGGGTGGAGGGTTTCCCTCCGGTCCGTACGCTTCGAACGTCCCCGCGGGCGATCCGCGGCAGGAGGCTCAGTCCATGACGGCCTTGCCGGTATGCACCAGGTGTGGGCACACCAACGCGGAGGCGAGCCGCTTCTGCTCCAACTGTGGTGCGCCGCTGCGTGCCGGGGTTCCGTCCGAACGGCCGTCGGAGACCACGTCCACGATCTCGATCTCGGGGCTGGAGGCCTACGAGGCCGAGGCGACCGGTCAGACCGTGACGCCGTCGCTGTCCCCGGAGGCCCAGGCCGCCGTGGACGCGCTGCCGATCGGTTCCGCCCTGCTGGTGGTGCGCCGCGGCCCGAACTCGGGCAGCCGCTTCCTCCTGGACGGCGAACTGACCACGGCCGGCCGTCACCCGCAGAGCGACATCTTCCTGGACGACGTCACCGTCTCGCGCCGCCACGTGGAGTTCCGCCGGGCGGCCGACGGCGGCTTCACGGTCTCGGACGTGGGCAGCCTCAACGGCACGTATGTCAACCGGGAGCGGATCGACTCCGTGTCCCTGGCCAATGGCGACGAGGTCCAGATCGGCAAGTACCGACTGGTCTTCTACGCCAGCCAGCGCGGCATCTGAATCCCCCGGACTCCGTCCGGGGGGACCCCCGCAGACTTCGTCCGGGGGACCTCTTCAGGGAAGGTCCATGCTAAGAACACCGTCAGGCGGTGCCGGAAACGGCACCGCCACCGCGGACGGCCGGCTGCTCAGCATCGGGGCCGTGCTGACCCACCTGCAGGACGAGTTCCCCGAGGTCACCATCTCCAAGATCCGTTTCCTGGAGGCGGAGGGCCTGGTGGAGCCCCAGCGCACTCCTTCGGGCTATCGGAAGTTCGCGATGCGCGATGTGGAGCGGCTGGGCCATGTGCTGCGGATGCAGCGGGACCACTATCTGCCGCTGCGCGTGATCCGGGAGCATCTGGACGCGCTCGACCGGGGCGAGCAGATTCCGCTGCCGGGGCCGGGCGAGGCACGGGAGCTCCCGGACGGCACGTCCGGCGCCGAAGGGTCCGGCGAGCTGCGGATCGGGCGGGAGGCCCTGCTGGCCGCCACCGGCGCGGAGCAGGCCGACCTGGACCAGTGGGAGTCCTACGGCCTGGTGGAAGCCGGTCGTGACGGCGGTTACGACGCCGAAGCGGTGAACATCGGGAAGCTGATCGTCGACATGGGCCGCTTCGGGCTCGAACCGCGCCATCTGCGCGCGGTGAAGGCCGCGGCCGACCGGGAGGTCGGCCTGGTGGAGCAGGTGGTCGCCCCGCTGCGGCGGCACCGCAACCCGCAGACCCGGACGCACGCCGAGACCACCGCCCGGGAACTGGCCGCACTGTCGGTCCGGCTGCACGCCGCCATGGTCCAGTCCGCCCTTCGCCTGCGGCTCTTCTGAGAAGCTGTGCGATACCTGTCAAGTCCGCCGTGCGGGATGCTCGACTACCCAAACCGGCCGGGCACGTCCTAGGGTTACTGTGTGAACGAGCTCGACGTCGTGGGTGTCCGGGTCGAAATGCCCTCCAATCAACCGATCGTGCTCCTGCGCGAAGTGGGAGGCGACCGGTATCTACCCATCTGGATCGGGCCTGGGGAAGCCACGGCCATCGCTTTCGCGCAGCAGGGCATGACGCCTGCTCGCCCGCTGACCCATGATTTGTTCAAGGATGTGCTCGAAGCGGTCGGACAGACGCTCACCGAAGTGCGGATCACCGATCTGCGCGAAGGTGTCTTCTACGCCGAGCTGGTCTTCGCCAGCGGCGTCGAGGTCAGTGCCCGCCCGTCCGACGCCATAGCGCTGGCCCTGCGCACCGGAACACCGATCTACGGCAGCGACGGAGTGCTGGACGACGCGGGGATCGCCATCCCGGACGAGCAGGAGGACGAGGTCGAGAAGTTCCGCGAATTCCTGGACCAGATCTCGCCGGAGGACTTCGGCACGAGCAACCAGTAGCGGGGCTTTTTGGCCCATCCGGCTAGCCGTTCCCCGTTCGGGGGCACGCGAAACCACTCTTGGGGTTGATATCACTCGGCGTGCCGAGTGTGGCGATCGTTGACGCACCCCGAGTGACTGCCTACCGTCGAGATGGAAAGTCCCGTTGGCACGTGCACGTGCCGGCCGGGACGCGAAGGGACGGAGGGCGGCGTGAGAAGCACCGGCGACGGTATGGCCACGGGCGGCCCGTATCCCACCCGCGGGGCCTTGGCCCGGCAGCCCGCACCGGCCGGCGGTGCGGTGGCCGGCGCGGCGGAGCCCGAGACCGAGACGGTGGGGTACCGGGGGCCGACGGCGTGCGCGGCGACCGGCATCACCTACCGCCAGCTGGACTACTGGGCGCGTACCGGCCTGGTCGAGCCGAGCGTCCGGGCAGCCTACGGAACAGGCGCACAGCGCCTCTACGGCTTCCGGGACGTGGTCGTCCTCAAGATCGTCAAGCGACTGCTGGACACCGGGGTCTCCCTCCAGAACATCCGCACCGCCGTACGCCACCTGCGCACCACCGCACCCGCCGAGCTCACCCGGATGACCCTGATGAGCGACGGCGCCACCGTCTACGAGTGCACCTCGCCCGATGAGGTCGTCGACCTGCTCCAGGGCGGCCAGGGCGTCTTCGGGATCGCCGTGGGAGTGGTGTGGCGCGACGTCGAGAGCTCCCTGGCGCAGCTGCACGGCGAGCGGGTGGACACCGGCGAGACGCTGGCCGGCCACAACCCCTCCGACGAGCTGGCACGACGCCGCAACCGCGTGGGGTGAACCGTTCGCCGTACGTCCGTACGGTGAATGTCAGTGCCGTGCGGGAGCATCGGTGATGTGAGAACCGCTCCGACGATCCTGCACCTGGACATGGACGCGTTCTACGCCGCGGTGGAACAGGCCTCCAAGCCGAGCCTGCGGGGCAAGCCGGTCGTGGTCGGCGGTCTCGGACCGCGCGGCGTCGTCGCGACCGCGTCCTACGAGGCACGTGTCCACGGCGTCCATTCGGCGATGGCCATGGCGCACGCACGGCGGCTGGCCCCCAACGCCGCCTACCTCATTCCCCGCTTCGACCTGTACCGGCGGGTCAGCGAGACCGTGATGGGGATCCTCGGAGAGCTGTCACCCCTGGTGGAGCCGCTCAGCCTGGACGAGGCCTTCGTGGACCTGGAGGCGGGCGGGACGACCGAGGCCCCCCGGCAGGTGGCGGAACGGGTGCGGGCGCGGATCAGGGCCGCCACGGGGCTGACGGCCTCGGTGGGGCTCGCGGGCTCCAAGCTGCTCGCCAAGATCGCCTCCGAGCAGGGCAAGCCGAACGGCCTGGTGGTGGTCGAGCCCGGCACCGAGCGGGCGCTGCTGGACCCGATGCCGGTCCGGGTCCTGCCGGGCGTCGGGCCCGCCACCGGGGAGCATCTGCGCCGCGCCGGGATCGGCACGGTCGGCGAGGTGGCGCTGGCCGGGGAGTCCGAGCTGGTGCAGCTGCTGGGCAAGGCGCACGGCGCCTCGCTCTACGCCATGGCCCTGGGCCTGGACAGCCGGCCCGTGGTCGCGGACCGCGACGCGAAGTCCGTCTCGGTGGAGGACACCTTCGACGTGGACCTCACCGACCGGGTCCGGGTGCGCTCGGAGCTCGACCGGCTTGCGGACCGCTGTGTGCGGCGGCTGCGGGAGGCCGGGCGGTCGGGCCGGACGGTGGTGATCAAGGTGCGGAGCTATGACTTCAGCACCCTGACCCGCTCCGAGACCCTGCGGGCGCCGACGGACGACCCCGGAGTGGTGCGGGAGACCGCGCGGCGGCTGCTGGAGGCCGTCGACACGGCCAACGGCGTCCGGCTGCTGGGCGTGGGTGTCACCGGGCTCGCCGACTTCACGCAGGAGGACCTGTTCGCCCAGGCGGCCGAGCTGGAGGCCGAGCTCGCCGCGGAGGCCGCCGCGGTGCGGGCGGCGGAGCTGGCGGAGCGGGAGGCGGCGGACCCGGAGGGCCGGCCGGCGCCGGCGGCGGGGCCCGCGCGGGCCGTGCGGTGGATGCCGGGGCAGGACGTGCGGCACACGGAATTCGGCGCCGGATGGGTGCAGGGCAGCGGCGTGGGACGGGTGACCGTGCGCTTCGAGGAGCCGACGGACTGCGTACCGGGCCGGGTGCGGACGTTCGCGGTGGAAGATCCGGAACTGGAAGCGGCCGAACCGCTGCCGCTGGTGCCCTGACCTGGGCACCTTGGGCACCCGATCACATCCGGTCGATCAGTCCTCGCCGGCCAGCCGGCCGAAGTCGTGATCGCCGGCGCCGGGGGCCTCCGTCCCCGTGGACGGGACATCCATGCCGTAGTGGTGGTAGAGCTGGATCTCCTGCTCGGGGGAGAGATGGCGGCCGACGCCGAAGTCGGGGGCGTCCTTGATGAGGGCCTTGGGGAAGGGGACGCGCAGCTGCCCGTCCACCACCTCGCTCGGCTCCAGCGGTACGAACGCGTCACGGCTGAACAGCCCGGTGCGGACCGCGGCCCACTCCGGCTGACCGGTCGCGTCATCGAGATACACCTCGTCGACCGTGCCGATCTTCGCCCCGTCGCTGTCCAGGGCCCGGCGGCCGATCAGGCTGCGGGGGTCGATATCGGTCTGCACGGTCCCTCCAACAGATCGGTGCTGCTCTGCTAGACCAACCAAAGGCCACATTGGGGACGGTGTCGACTCGAGGGATCCACGAGGAAACCGCCCCCATCCCCGCTGGTAGGCTGAATGGCGGCTGCAGACCCCATGCGGGAGAGTCCTCCGAGATCGTGTCGGGGGCGCCGAAGGAGCAAATCCTCCCCGGAATCTCTCAGGCAACCGGTACCGCATGGATGAGGTCACTCTGGAAAGCAGGGCGGGCACCGGGCATGAGTCATGCGCGGGACCCGGCCTCACCGACGGTGAAAGTCGTGCTTTAGGCAGCACGGTGAAGCTCTCAGGTTGTGATGACAGAGGGGGAGGCCGTTCGGGTGCCCGCGCCGCGGCACCCCTCGCAGGTCGTGTCAGACCAGGAGGCCTCCGTAGATGACTGCCCACCGCATCCCACTCTCCGAGCTCGAGAGCGGCATCCCGTTCGAACAGCGCCACATCGGCCCCGACGGCGGTGCCCAGGCCAAGATGCTGGCTCACGTCGGTTACGGCTCCTTGGACGAGCTCACGGCCGCCGCCGTGCCCGACACCATCAAGAGCGTCGAGGCGCTGCGGCTGCCCGCGGGACGCACCGAGGCCGCGGTACTGGCCGAGCTGCGTGACCTCGCGGACCGCAACCAGGTGCTGGCGCCGATGATCGGCCTGGGCTACTACGGGACGTTCACCCCGCCCGTCATCCTGCGCAATGTGATGGAGAACCCCGCCTGGTACACGGCGTACACGCCGTACCAGCCGGAGATCTCGCAGGGCCGGCTCGAGGCGCTGCTGAACTTCCAGACGGTCGTCGCCGATCTCACCGGGCTGCCGACCTCCGGGGCCTCGCTCCTGGACGAGGGCACCGCCGCCGCCGAGGCCATGTCGCTGGCCCGCCGGGTCGGCAAGGTGAAGCAGGGCGTGTTCCTGGTCGACGCGGACTGCTTCCCGCAGACCATCGCGGTGATCGAGACCCGCGCCGAGCCGACCGGCGTCGAGGTCGTGGTCGCCGACCTGACCGACGGCATTCCGGACGAGGTCGCCGAGCGCGGCGTCTTCGGTGTGCTCCTGCAGTACCCCGGCGCCTCCGGCGCGGTACGCGACCTCAAGCCGGTCATCGAGCGGGCGCACGAGCTGGGCGCGATCGTCACGGTCTCCGCCGACCTGCTCGCCCTGACGCTGCTCACCTCGCCCGGTGAGCTCGGCGCGGACATCGCGGTGGGCACCACCCAGCGCTTCGGCGTCCCGATGGCCTTCGGCGGCCCGCACGCCGGCTACATGGCCGTGCGCGAGAAGTTCGCCCGCAGCCTGCCCGGCCGCCTCGTCGGCGTCTCCGTCGATGCGGACGGCAACAAGGCGTACCGGCTGGCCCTGCAGACCCGTGAGCAGCACATCCGCCGCGAGAAGGCCACCAGCAACATCTGCACCGCCCAGGTGCTGCTCGCCGTCATGGCGGGCATGTACGCGGTCTACCACGGCCCGGACGGGCTGGCCCAGATCGCCCGGCGCACCCACCGCTACGCCGCCATCCTGGCCGAGGGCCTGCGGGCCGGCGGCGTCGAGGTCGTGCACGGCGGGTACTTCGACACCGTGACCGTCCGGGTGCCCGGCCGCGCCGCCGAGGTCGCCGCCGCGGCCCGCGCCGCGGGCGTCAACCTGTGGGAGCGGGACGCGGACCTGCTCGGCGTCTCCTGCGACGAGACCACCGGCCGTGAGCAGCTGGCCGCGGTGTGGGGTGCCTTCGGGGTGACCGGTGACATCGAGGCGCTCGACGCCGCCGTCCCGGACGCGCTGCCCGCAGGCCTGCTGCGCGACGACACGTACCTGGCGCACCCGGTCTTCCACCAGCACCGTTCCGAGACCGCGATGCTGCGCTACCTGCGCCGGCTCTCGGACCGTGACTACGCGCTCGACCGTGGCATGATCCCGCTGGGCTCGTGCACGATGAAGCTCAACGCCACCACCGAGATGGAACCGGTCACCTGGCCCGAGTTCGCCGGGCTGCACCCCTTCGCGCCGGCGGAGCAGGCCGAGGGCTACCTCACGCTGATCCACCAGCTGGAGGACCAGCTCGCCGAGGTCACCGGCTACGACAAGGTCAGCATCCAGCCCAACGCCGGATCGCAGGGTGAGCTGGCCGGGCTGCTCGCGGTGCGCGCCTACCACCGCGCCAACGGCGACACGCAGCGCACGGTGTGTCTGATCCCGTCCTCCGCGCACGGCACCAACGCGGCGAGCGCCGTGATGGCCGGCATGAAGGTCGTCGTGGTCAAGACCCTCGACGACGGCGACGTGGACATCGACGACCTGCACGCCAAGATCGAGCTGCACCGCGCCGAGCTGGCCGTCCTGATGGTCACCTACCCGTCCACACACGGCGTGTTCGAGGAGAACATCACCGACATCTGCGCGACGGTGCACGAGGCCGGCGGTCAGGTGTACGTGGACGGTGCCAACCTCAACGCGCTGGTCGGTCTCGCCAAGCCCGGCAAGTTCGGCGCGGACGTCTCGCACCTGAACCTGCACAAGACCTTCTGCATCCCGCACGGCGGCGGCGGTCCCGGCGTCGGGCCGGTCGCGGTCCGCGCGCACCTGGCCCCGTACCTGCCCAACCACCCGCTGCAGCCGACCGCCGGACCCGCCACGGGCATCGGCCCGGTCTCGGCGGCGCCGTGGGGCTCGGCCGGCATCCTGCCGATCTCCTGGGCGTACGTACGCCTGATGGGCGGCGAGGGGCTGCGGCGCGCCACCCAGGTCGCGGTGCTCGGTGCGAACTACGTGGCCAAGCGGCTGGAGCCGCACTACCCGGTGCTCTACACGGGCCCGAACGGTCTGGTCGCGCACGAGTGCATCATCGATCTGCGGCCGCTGACCAAGGAGACGGGCGTCTCGGTGGACGACATCGCCAAGCGCCTGATCGACTACGGCTTCCACGCGCCGACGATGTCGTTCCCGGTGGCCGGCACGCTGATGATCGAGCCGACGGAGAGCGAGGACCTGGCGGAGCTGGACCGGTTCTGCGAGGCGATGATCGCCATTCGCCGGGAGGTCGACAAGGTCGGCTCCGGTGAGTGGCCGGTGGAGGACAACCCGCTGCGCAACGCCCCGCACACCGCGGCGTCGCTGGGCGGGGAGTGGAACCGGCCGTACTCCCGCGACGAGGCGGTGTTCCCGGCCGACGTGTCGGCCGCGGACAAGTACTGGCCGCCGGTCCGGCGCATCGACGGCGCCTTCGGTGACCGGAACCTGGTGTGCTCGTGCCCGCCGCTCGACGAGTACGACGCGTAGTACCCGCGTCGGGGTCGTCTCCCCCAACCGCCGGTCGGGGGTGCTCCCAACGTCCGCCGATACTGTCCGGCCCCCGCTGCTGTCCGCGGGGTCCGGCGGTTCAGGCGGCCGTGGCGATCTGTTCGGTACCCAGCGGCCGGTGCGGGGCGATGATCTGCCCGTCGGGCAGCAGCTCGCCGGTGTCCTCGAAGAGCAGGACGCCGTTGCACAGCAGACTCCAGCCCTGCTCCGGGTGGTGGGCCACGATGAGGGCGGCCTCCCGGTCGGAGCACTCGGCGGTGGGGCACTGCGGCTGGTGCTGGCACATGGAAGGTGTCTTTCGCTGCTGTAGAGGAGTCGTGCGGTCGGATTGGCCTGATACCTGGTTCATAACCGCCCCCGTTCGTTCGGTCGGTCCCAGTGTTGCCCCACGGAGCGGAATCCGCAGGGATTTCGCGCGAGCTGTTCCTGCTAGGTGAGGACGCGTCACCCGACCGGGCGGTTGCCCTCACAGCGCGTGCCTTTCCGGGTGGTGCAGATGACCGATCCGGGCTACGCCGTCACGGTACGCACATGACAACGCCCCCGTGACCCAAGGGTCACGGGGGCGTCCGCCCGCCGTCCGGCAGCGCGTCAGACAGCAGACCCCAGAAGAGGTGCGGGTGCCAGTCGCAGTGTGAGGACCGGCACCAGATCGGACAGCCGGTGCAGCCGGTGGGCGGCGATCCCCGGCGGCGCCGGTGCGAGCGGCACCAGCAGATCGGCCGGCGCGGGCTGGGCGGAGCCGGCTTCGGCCGAGATGTCGCTGTGCAGCCAGAGCGCCAGCATGTACAGCCCGGGCACGGACAGCAGATGCGGCTGGTAGGCGGTCGAGAGGGCTTCCGCCTGCCGCAGGGCGCGTTCGGTGGAGGCCAGGTACGGGCCCTCCGAGAAGTGCGAGAACGCCCATCCGTCCGGGGTGCGGACGGTCTCGCCCGCCGCCGCGACACGGTCGCCCGCGCGGATGTGGAAGCGCCATCCGGTGAGCCGGGCGTGCGGCAGTCCGTGGCCCGAGGCGGCCGGCTCGAAGACATGCACCGGCAGCGGGTGCTCGGGGATGAGCGGGCCCTCGGCCGAGCGCAGCGCCGGCGTACGCGCCTCCAGAACGGCGGTGGGCGAACTCAGGGCGGCGAGGACACTCCGAAGGGCGGGTGCGGGTACAGCGGGGACATGCAGCGGCATGGTGGGTTGCCTCTCAGTCGGAGACACGGTGGTGCTGGGCGGGTGCGGACGGCACTGTCAGCGGTGCGACGAGATGAGGGGGTTCCTGCGCAGGCTACGTCCGACGGATCGCGGAGTCTCTGCCTTGTGCGCGAAGTTTATACGACCTGTGTTCACGCAGTGTTTCGGCTAGCTGTCGCGGGCATTGCAGGCAAGAAGGTAATAGGCCTACCTCGCCAGATATTTCCTCCGCATTTGCGCCGGAGTACGCTCCCGCGAACTGCACATTCCCTGCCGCTGCGGACGGCCGGATCTCGTCGGTGATTGTCATGAGGGGTACCCCTCATGACAAGGTTAGCGCGACCATGCCGGGGGAATGTGCCGGAGTGACATTCCGGCAGCTTAGCTTCTGCTCGGCGCCGCCGGACCGTTATCGATCTTATGGGCTGGGCATCATCGTCACACGGCCCACTCGAGGAGGGACGCTCCGATGGGGGAGAAGGTCGTAGCCGCCGGGTTCGACCTGTCCGACCGGCAGCGGTACCGGATGAAGCTTCGCCAGTGTCTCATGGGACTGGAGCGACTGCTGGACGAGAAGAGGTTCGACCGGCCCAGGAATCTCATGGGACTTGAGCTGGAGTTGAATCTCGCTGATTCGGCGGGTCTGCCGCTGATGATGAATGAAGAGGTGCTGGAGCGGATCGCCAGCACTGATTTCCAGACGGAACTGGCGCAGTTCAATATTGAAGTGAACATCGCCCCTCATCATCTTTCCGGGCGAGTGCTCGACCGGCTCGCGGAAGAGCTGCGCATCGGGCTGGGATACGCGGACCGCAAGGCCCGCGAAGTCGGCGCGCACATCGTCATGGTGGGTATTCTGCCGACCTTGAGCGCACAGGATCTGGTGGGTGCGAACCTGTCCAGGGCGGACCGGTACACGCTGCTCAACGACCGGATACTGGCCGCCCGCGGCGAGGACATCACCCTGGACATCGCGGGGGTGGAGCATCTGCTCTACACCTCGGGATCCATCGCGCCGGAAGCGGCCTGCACCTCCATGCAGATGCATCTGCAGGTGACGCCCGCCCGATTCGCCGCGGTCTGGAACGCGGCGCAGGTGCTGAGCGGACCGCAGGTCGCGGTGGGCGCCAACTCGCCGTTCCTGTTCGGCAGGGAGCTGTGGCGGGAGACCAGGCCGCCGCTGTTCCAGCAGGCCACCGACACCCGCCCGCAGGAACTGCGGGCGCAGGGCGTACGCCCGCTCACCTGGTTCGGGGAGCGCTGGATCGACTCGGCGTACGACCTGTTCGAGGAGAACCTGCGCTACTTCCCGCCGCTGCTGCCGATCTGCGATGACGAGGACCCGCTGGCGACCCTCGACGCGGGGACCGTGCCGCGGCTCAAGGAACTCACCCTGCAGAACGGCACCGTCTACCGCTGGAACCGCCCGGTGTACGCCGTGGTGGACGGCGTCCCGCATCTGCGGGTGGAGAACCGGGTGCTGCCCGCGGGACCCACCGTCGCCGATGTCATCGCCAACACGGCCTTCTACTACGGGCTGGTGCGGGCGCTGGCCGAGGCGCCCCGCCAGGTCTGGCACCGGCTGCCGTTCGGCGCCGCGGCGGCGAACTTCGACGCCGCCTGCCGGCACGGCATCGGCGCCGTCATGCACTGGCCGCGGCCGGGGCGCGGCGGCGGGCTCGTGGAGCTGCCCGCCACGGAGCTGGTGCTGGAGGAGCTGCTGCCGCTGGCGTCGGCCGGGCTCGACGCCTGGGGCATCGAGCCCGCCGACCGCGACCACTACCTGGGCATCATCGAGGCCCGCTGCCGGCTGCGCACCAACGGCGCCGAATGGCAGTCGGCGGTGTTCCACCGGGCGCTGGAGCGCGGCCTCGACCGGCGGGCCGCGCTGGTGTCGATGACGCTGCGCTACTGCGAGCTGATGCACTCCGGCGAGCCGGTGCACACCTGGCCGGTGAGCTGACCGGGCTCCCGGCCGGCCCACCGGCCCCGGAGGATGTCGCCGGCTCCCTGCGGCGGCCCCCGGCGGGCGTCGACAGCCGGCGGTGTCCTCCGGGGGGGCGTCAGCCGGTGGCGGCCGCCGCGCTGGCCGCGGCCGCCACGACGGCCTTGAACAGGACCGCCTGGATCTGCGCGGGATCCGTCACCCGGTACGCCCCACCGCCGGTGGCCCTGGCCATCCGGTCGCACGCGGCCTTGTCGGCGTCGGGGCCGACCGCGATGACGATGAGCGGAACGGGGTGGGCGGGGTCGCCCAGCGCCTTCAGTTTGGCGGTGAGGGCGTCGAGGGAGATGCTCCCCGGGTCCTCGTTCGCGCCGTCGGTGAGGACGACGACCGTGTTGAACTTGCCCGCGGCGAACGACTTCCTGGCGTCCTGGTACACCGCCAGTGTCGTGTCGTAGAGGCCGGTCGCGCCGCCTTCGACGGGCTGCAGGGCGCCGAACGCGCCGGTCAGCCGGTCCCGCTGGGTGGTGCCCTGGGCGGTGCGTACGCCCAGCCGGGCCGTCTCGACGATCTTCTGGTAGTCGCGGGAGCCGTCGAGCCGGGTGGAGAACCGCCACAGGCCCACCTCGTCCTCGGGCGTGAACTGCGTCAGCGCCTGCAGCAGCGACGCCTTGGTGACGTCCAGCCGGGTCTTGCCCTCGGTGCCGGGCACCGGTGCGGCCATCGACCCGGAGACGTCGACGACCGTGGTGATCCGGGCGCTCTGCACGGTGATCTGCCACATGACGCGCAGCTGCTGCAGCGCCTGTCCCGTCGGTGCGGGTACCGGCTCGGCGCCGACCGGCTGCGGCTCCTGGCCGCCGGCGGCGACCACCAGCGCCGGTTCGGGGGCACCGGTCGCCGGCCGGAAACCACGGGCGGACAGCAGCCGCACGCTCTCGTCGCTGCCGAGCAGTGACATGAAGCGCGACACGGCCCGGGACTGGTCGGTGGAGAGCGTGTCGTCGTCCAGCGCCGCGTACGGGTAGTCCAGATCGACGGTGCCGTCCTTGGGATAGAACAGCTTCAGGCCGGGCCGGCCGTCGCCCGCGGTGTTGCGGACGAACGCCGCCTGTTCCGAGATCACCAGCGCCTGGTTGCGCTGCGGGTTCTGCAGTTCGGCCGTGCTGCCGTCGTTGGGCAGGGTGGCCACGATCTGCGCGTCGCCCGGGGCGGTGTACTGCGCCAGCATCTTCGCCGCGGCGGCCGACTCGGTGTCCACGTCACCGCCCCTGCGGCCGATCGACGACGTGATCATCGTGAACCCCAGCAGACCGGTCGCGCTGCGCGCGGGATCCGCGGTGCCGAGGCGGAAGTTGCTCTTCTCCCCGGCGGCCGTGGTCAAATCGGCCCAGGTGTACGCCTTGGCGGGCCAGCCCAGGCCCTTGGCCTGCGCCTGCAGCGTACCGACGACGACGGGGGAGCGGGCGATGCTGGTCATCGAGGACAACGGGGTGCCGCGGCCGCCGATGGTCACCTGGTCGAGCCAGACGCTGGAGTCCGGGATCCAGACCTGGAAGCCGGGGTGCGTCGGGGCCTTGCCGAGGGCGTCCGCCACCTCGGCCGAGGCACGCGATGTCACGGTGACGTCGAGGCAGCGCCCGTCGGTCTTCACACCGGTGGCCCTGGCCTGTTGGGCGATGGTGGTGAGGGCGGGCGCGATGTCGGGCGATGCGGCGACGGCGATCTTGACCACGCCCTCCGCGCAGTGCCCGCTCAGCGGCAGCAGGCCGCCGCGCAGCACGACGAAGGTACCGGCCCCCAGCGCCAGGACGAAGCTGGTGGTGACCGCTATGGTGCGGCGGCGTACCCGTGGGCGCGGCGCTCCGCCGGCCTCCCGGGGCTCAACTGGAATGCGGTGACGTCCCATGGCTGTTGCGTCTCTCCTGAGGGGTGCTCCGGCCTGTCGCGCGCGATCTTCGTATCTTTTTTCGAGACCCTAGCCAAGCGGGAACGGTACCGAGGCGGGATGACGTAAATGGAGGCTCGGGTGCACACAGAGTCATACGGGGCGGAGGCCGGGCTCGCGCGGCGGACCCTGCGGAGCGAGACCCTGCTCGTACTGGCCCTGTCGCTCGGCGCCAGCGGTGTCGGCGCGCTCATCAGTTTCGTCGGGTCGCTGACCAAGCCCGGTTCGCTCAAGGACCAGGCGGCCACCCTGGTGGGCTCCCAGGCGCCGGGCCGGCCCTGGCTCGACCTCGCCTGGCAGCTGTTCGGGATCGCCACCGCCCTGGTCCCGGTCGCCCTGGTCGCGCACCTGCTGGCCCGTGAACGGGTCGGGATAGGTTCGATCGGCTTCGACCTGAAGGAACCCCGCCGCGACCTGGGGCGCGGCACGCTGGTCGCGGCCGCGATCGGCGGCACCGGGCTGCTGTTCTACCTCGGCGTCCGCGCGGCCGGGTTCAACCTCACGGTGGTGCCGGAGTCGCTGCCGGACGTGTGGTGGAAGATCCCGGTCCTGATCGCCTCCGCCGTGCAGAACGCGGTGCTGGAGGAAGTCATCGTCGTCGGTTATCTGCTGCGCAGGCTCGGGCAGTTGGGCTGGACGCCGGCCGCCGCCCTGGCGGCGAGCGCGGTGCTGCGCGGCTCCTACCACCTGTACCAGGGCGTCGGCGGCATGATCGGGAACATGGTCATGGGAGTGGTGTTCGTGCTGCTCTACCGCAGGTGGGGACGGGTCGGCCCGCTCGTCGCCGCGCACGCCCTGATCGACACGGTGGCCTTCGTCGGCTACGCGCTGCTGGCGGGCAAGGTCGGCTGGCTGCCGACGGGTTGAGCGGGCACCCGCCGTGGCACAGCCGTCCCCGGCGCGGCCCGGACGGCTACGGCGCCGCGTGCAGTTCGCCGTCGATGACGGTCACGGCCGAGCCGGTGAGCAGTACCCGGTCGCCGCGCAGTTCGGTGCGGACGAAACCGGTGCGGGCGGAGACCTGCAGGCCGGTCAGTTCGGTACGGCCGAGCCGGGCGGACCAGAACGGCGCCAGGGCGGTGTGGGCGCTGCCGGTGACCGGGTCCTCGTCGATGCCGACGGCGGGGAAGAATCCGCGCGAGACGAAGTCGTAGCCGCGGGAGGGGTCTTCCGCCGCGGCGGTGGCGATGACTCCGCGCGGGCCGAGCGCCGCCAGCGCGGCGAAGTCCGGGGTGAGGGCGCGCACGGCCGCCTCGTCCGCCAGCTCGACCAGCAGGTCGCCGACGTCCGGGCCGGTGTCGTACCCGGCCAGCGGCTCCGCGCCGAGCGCGAGCGCCACGGCGGGCGGCGGTGTGACCGCGGTGAGCGGTGCGGTGGGGAAGTCCATGGTGAGCGCACCGCCGTCGGCGGGCCGGACGCTCAGGACTCCGCTGCGGGTGGCGAAGCGCACCAGTGAGGTGGCGGCGCCCGTGGAGAACAGCACATGAGCGGTGGCGAGCGTGGCGTGCCCGCACATGGCGACCTCGGCCGCGGGGGTGAACCAGCGCAGCGCCCAGTCGGCTTCCGGGGCGTCCGCGGTGCCTTCGAGGCGGTGTGCGAAGGCCGTCTCGGAGAGGTTGACCTCGGAGGCGACCCGCTGCATCCAGCCGTCGTCGGGGAACGCGGTGGCGTCCAGCAGCAGGACCCCGGCCGGATTGCCGGCGAAGGGCCGGTCGGTGAAGGCGTCGACGATTCGAATCCGCATGGGACGACCGTAGACAGCGGTGAAACCGCAGGCCAGAGCCAATCGAGGGGAGGTGGCCCGGAAGAGGGTTGCCGAACGAACGCTTCCGATATATCGTTGAAGCATCGCGACCGATCAACGATGGAAGGAGCGTAACCATGCGTTCCCAAGGACATGAACACGAACACCGCGGACCCGGCCACCATGGCCGGGGAGAACGAGGAGAGCAGCGCCGTGCGGCCTTCGGACCGTTCGGACCGCCCTTCGGGGGTGGCCCCTTCGGCGGCCCCGGCGGGCGCGGTCGGGGCGGGCCCCGGGGCCGGGCGAGGCGCGGCGATGTACGCGCGTCGATCCTGGCGCTGCTCAAGGACCGGCCGATGCACGGCTACGAAATGATTCAGGAGATCGCCGAACGCAGTGGCGGCGCGTGGAAGCCGAGCCCCGGCTCGGTGTACCCGACGCTGCAGCTGCTGGAGGACGAGGGCCTGATCACCAGCGCGAGCGAGGGCGGCAAGAAGCTGTTCACGCTCACCGACGCCGGCCGGACCGAATCCGAAGCGGGGGCCGAGGCCCCGTGGGAAGAGGCCGGCCGGGGCGTCGACTGGGATGCCATGAACGAGATCCGGAAGGCCGGCGGCGGACTCGTCGAGGCCTTCAAGCAGGTCTGGTCGACCGGTACACCCGCCCAGCGCGAGAAGGCGCTGGTCGTGGTCAACGAAGCCCGTAAGAAGCTCTACCTCATCCTCGCGGAAGAGGACTGAGGCCGGAGTCCGACCTACGAGCCGGCCCGGGGCACTATGTCCCGGGTCGGCTCGACGCGCGTATGACGAGCCGGGTCGGGACGATCCAGGGTTCGGCCGGCTCTGCCGGATCGGCGTCCAGCAGTCCACGCAGCGCCTTGACGGCCGCCGAGCCCAGCGCGCGCTGGTCCTGGGCGACGGTCGTCAGGGCCGGGCGGACCAGCGACGCCGCGTCGATGTCGTCGAAGCCGACGATCGCGAGATCGCCGGGTACCGAGAGCCCCGCGTCCGCGGCCGCGTGCAGCGCGCCGATCGCCATCTGGTCGCCGGCCGCGAAGACCGCGGTGGGCGGCTGCTCCGTGGCGAGCAGGGTGCGCACCGCGTCCTGGCCGCTGTTGAGGAAGAAGTCCCCCGTGACCACGTACTCCGGGGGCACGTCCAGCCCGAGCCGGGCGCACGCCCGGCGGAATCCGGCCAGCCGTTCGGCGGCCGGCGGCAGGTACAGCGGGCCGGTGACGGTGGCTATCCGGCGGTGCCCCTGGGCGTACAGGTGCTCCACGGCGGCCGCCGCGCCGGCCGCGTTGTCGGAGGTGACCCGGACGGTGCGGGGGCCGCTGAGCGCGACGTCGATCCCGGAACACGGGACGTCGGAGGCGGCGAGGGCCCGCAGGGCGCGGTTGTCGGCGGGGGTGCCCAGCACGACGACGCCTTCGAGGTTGTGCCGCCGCACCGCCTGCAGATAGGTGGTGTCGGCGTCGTCGGGACCCGACGTGGTGAGCAGCATCAGGTGGTAGTCGGCCTCGGAGAGCGCGTTGCGCACCGCGCTCAACAGGCCCTGCAGGAACGGATGCTGAAAACCGAGGGTCTCGTAGCCGGTGTCCCAGACCAGGCCGATGGTGTCGGACCGGCGCCGCACCAGCGTGCGGGCGGGTTCGTTCGGGGCGTACCCGAGTTCGCTGGCCAGTCGCCGGATACGGTCGCGGGTCGCCTCGCTCACCTCGGCCCGGTCGTTGAGCGCGCGGGAGACCGTAGCGGTCGAAACACCGCTGCGGAGAGCCAGTTCGCGGATGTTCACGGCGATTGCACCTGTTCCTGGAGTGGCGAGGGTGTGTGCTGCACACAGTCTTGACGATGTGTCATGGCGAAGACAGACTTCCGGCGCACCGGAAACGTTTACGTAACGCGGCTCCGCCACTGGGGCCCGACAGAAACGGGATGCTGCGATGCCACGCGCGATGCCAATGAAGTCCCCCAGGACCCGCTTCAGAGCACTTGTCACCCTGGCCACCGCCGCGGCCTGTGTCGCCGCGGTCGGCGCGGTACCGGCCACCGCCGGGAGTTCGGCCCGGTACACCGACGCCAGGGCGCCGATCGATCTGCGCGTCAAGGACCTCCTGAAGCGGATGACGCTGGAGGAGAAGATCGGGCAGATGGACCAGATCGCGGTCGCCCGGGTCCAGGGCGACTGCGAGTGGAGCGGCGGCGCCCTCAACGAGACCTGCATGAAGTCGGTGCTGGGCGACTACGCGGCCGGCTCGATACTCTCCGGCGGCGGCATGGGGCCCGCCGTGAACACGCCCGCCGAGTGGGCGAAGATGGTCAACACCGTACAGAAGTACGCCGTCGACAACTCGCGGCTGCACATCCCGGTGCTCTACGGGGTGGACGCGGTGCACGGCCACAACAACGTGCTCGGCGCCACCGTCTTCCCGCACCAGATCGGCCTGGGCGCCACCTGGGACCCGGCCACCGTCCAGGCGGCGGGGGCCTCCACGGCGCGCTCGGTCGCGGCGACCGGCATCGACTGGAACTTCGCGCCCGTCGCGGACCTCGCCCGCGACCAGCGCTGGGGCCGCTACTACGAGACGTTCGGCGAGGACCCGCTGCTGGCCGGGACGCTGGCCGCCGCGAGCGTCACCGGCATCGACACGGCGAACGGCGCCAAGCACGTCGTCGCCACCGTGAAGCACTTCGGCGGCTATTCCGAGCCGGCCAACGGTCACGACCGGGTGCCCGCCGACGTCTCCATGCGCTATCTGCAGGACACCCTGCTGCCCTCGTACAAGCAGGCCGTGCAGGCCGGTGCGAAGACCGTGATGGTCAACTCCGGTGCCATCAACGGCGTCCCCGCGACCTCCTCGAAGTACCTGCTCACCAAGGTGCTGCGCGACCAGTGGGGCTTCAAGGGCGTCACGGTCAGCGACTGGGAGGACGTCCGGGCGCTGCAGACGAAGTACAAGCTCGCCGCCGACTACCCCGAGGCGATCGCCCTCGCGGTCAACGCGGGCCTGGACATGGCCATGGAGCCGTACTTCGCCAAGGAGTGGAGCACCGGCCTGAAGACCGCGGTGGACCGCGGTCTGGTGTCGGTCAAGCGCATCGACGAGTCGGCCGGCCGGATCCTGCGGATGAAGTTCGAACTCGGCCTGTTCGAGCACCCCTACGTGGACGCGGCCAAGGCCGACGCCGCGGTGCTGGGGGCGGACAAGGACCTGGCGCGCAAGGCGGCCGCCGAGTCGCAGGTGCTGCTGCGCAACGACGGCGGGGTGCTGCCGATCTCCCCGGCGGCCAAGAAGATCGTCGTCGCGGGTTCCTACGCCGATGACATCAACGACCAGGCGGGCGGCTGGACCATCGGCTGGCAGGGTGTCCCCGAAGGGGTGACGCTGCCGGGCACGACCGTGCTGGCGGGGATCAAGGAGGCGGCGCCCGCGGGCACCGAGGTGGTGCGGGCCACGACCGCCGCCGACGCGGTGGCGCAGGCGGCGGACGCCGATCTGACCGTCGTGGTCGTCGGCGAGAAGGCCGCGGCGGAAGGCGCCGCGGACAGCCCGCGGCCCGAACTGTCGGCGGACCAGCAGGCGTTGGTCAAGGCGCTGAAGGCGGCGGGCAAGCCGGTCGTCACCGTCGTCATCGCGGGCCGGCCGCTCGCGCTCGGCGACGCGGACGGCACCCAGGGACTGCTGATGTCCTGGCTGCCGGGCAGTGAGGGCGGCCACGGGATCGCCGACGTGCTGTTCGGCGCGGTCAACCCCAGCGGCCGACTGCCGGTCTCCTGGCCGAAGCACATCGGCAACGAGCCGCTGTACTACCAGCAGCTGCCGGGCACCAACGGCGGGCCGGAGTCCTCGTACGACGCGGCCTACCCGTTCGGCGCCGGTCTCTCCTACACCACCTACGCCTTCGGTGCGATCACGGCCGACAAGGCGGTGGTACGGGCCGGCGACCCGGTCGGGGTCAAGGTGACCGTCTCCAACACCGGTGCCAAGGCGGGCGATCTGGTGGTGCCGGTGTACGTGTCACGGCCGACCAGTGACGTCCTGACGCCGGCGACCCGGCTGGTCGCCTTCACCAAGGTGCACCTGGCCGCGGGGGAGACCCGTACGGTGCGGCTGCAGGTGTCGGCGGGGACCCTCGCGGTGACGCCGGGCGACCTGGACGGCGCGGGCGCGCAGAAGGTCGAGCGCGGCGCGTACACCTTCTCGGCGGGCGACAAGAGCGCGGCGGTGACGGTGCGCTGAGCCGGCGGGTGCGGGGCGGCGGTCGGTCCCTGCCGCCGCCCCGCACCCGTCCGTCCGCACCGGAGTCCGTGCGCACCGGAACCGTCCGCACTGGAACCGTCCGTCCGCACCGGAACCGTCCGCACCGCACCCGTCCGTGCGCCCGGCCCTTTCGTCTTCGTCGCTACTCGACGAGGCCGGCCAGCTTGCGCAGCGATTCGTTGAGGGCGGCGGTCGCCGAGTCCTTGAGCTTGCCCGCCATCATGGCGACCGCGGCGCCGGCGAAGCTGCTGTCGATCCGCAGCTCGGTGGCGTCGCCGTCGGGGGTCAGGGTGTAGCGCATGCTGAGGTTGACGCCCATCGGGCCCTTGCCCGCGATGCCCAGCACCCGCTCGGCCTCGAGGGCCTCCACGGTCCAGGTGACCTCGGCCGGGAAGCCCATCATCTTCATGTTCTCCTGATAGGTGGCACCGGCCGCCAGCGGCGCCGGACCCCCCTTCGGGAAACTGGTGTGGGTGGCGCTCCACTGGCCGTACGACGCGAAGTCGGTCAGCTGCCTCCAGACCTTCTCGGCCGGGGCCGCGATGCGCGCCTGTGCGGAGACTTCGGCCATGCGATCACTCCTTGTGCGAAGGCGCTGCGGCTCGCGCGCAGCGACGGTGTCGCGGAACGTAGTCGCAGCTGCCCGAACATTCAATACTGATGAAGCGTCAGAACTGATGAGCCGTCAGAGATTCTCGGCGGGCCAGCCGTACGCTGCGGGTCGGCAGCGGCCCACGGCTCAGTAACCGGTCCACATGACCCCGGTTCAGGCCGTGCCCTGGATTGATGCGCAGCAGCACCCGGTCGGGGCGGAAACGCGCCTGCCGGGCGAGCCGGCGCGGGATGACGTCGTCGATCCAGGCGAACGGACGGCCGCCGGCGTGGCGCAGGATCGGCGCCCACTTCCGGCCGGTGAACAGGTCCGCGCGCGGCAGCCGCGGATCGCCGGGACGCGGGCGGTAGCGGCCGAACTCCACCACCGGCAGCACCGGCAGGCCCAGCCGCGGGGCTATCTGCCGGTTGGCCTCGTGCTCCCAGGTGCTGGCCCAGGTGAGCTCGTAGACCGCGGACAACTCGCGCAGCCACGCGCCGTGTGCGGCGGAGAGCAGCACGGTGTGGTCCAGGATGTCGTACGCGGTGAATTCCGCCGAGGGCAGTACCGGATTGAGGACGCCGTCGATGTCGAGGAAAAGCAGCGGTTTGGCCATCGCTCTCCTTCCCCAGGGCGGGGCAGGCGGTTATTCGTGCCTGTGAGGGACGAAGATCGGGGCCATGGCGGTTGCGCGCTCAACAGGAGGACATATGGACGAGGAACTGCCGGCCCGGCTGCGCGCCGTTCCGGTGCTGGCCGGACCCCTGCCGCGGTTCGATCCGGACGGCGCTGACCCCTCTCCCGGGCGCCAGTTCGCCCGCTGGCTGGACGACGCGCTGGACGAGGGTGTGCCGGAGCCCCATGTCATGACGCTCAGCACCGCGGACCGCGACGGGCGGCCCTCGGCGCGGGTCCTCATGCTGCGCGGCCTCGGCGCCGACGCGTGCACGTTCGTGTTCGCGTCCGACGCGAGCAGCCACAAGGGCCACGACCTGTCGGCGAACCCGCACGCGGCGCTGAGCTGGTACTGGCCGCCCCAGGGGCGCCAGATCCGGGCGGCCGGCCCCGTCGAGGCGCTGGACGCCGGGATCGCGCGCGGCGACTTCCTGGGCCGTCGCGAGGCCTCCCGGATCGCCGGGTTCACCGGACGGATGAGCGCCCCGCTGGCCGGGCCCGATGCCTACGACGAGGAGCGGCGGCGGGCCGCGGACCTGGTCGCGGCCGACCCGCGGGCCGTTCCGGCGGGCCACACCGTCTACCGGCTGCGGGCCGACGAGATGGAGTTCTTCCAGGGGGACCCGGACGGCTTCCATGTGCGGCTGCACTACGCCCGGCAGGGCGACGACTGGAAGCGGGGACTGCTGTGGCCGTGAGCGTCAGGTGGTGAGCATCAGGTGGTGAGCGGTCCGGCCGTGAGCGTTCGGTCGTGAGCGTCCGGTCGTAAGTGGTCGGTCATGAGTGGTCCGGTCGTGAGTCATCCTCGGGGATGAGGCCGGCCGGACGACCCCGCCTTCGGGGGGATGCGGACATGGCCCCTGACGGGGATGTTCCGGCCAGCCCGCCCTGATGGGGTGGGGTATGTGCACAGCGAAGCCCGGCCCCTGGACCTGACCCACCCCGACGAGGACACGCGGTTGAGCGTGGAGCTGCGCACGGTGGCGGCCAGTGCCCGGCGGCGGGCCGGGCGGGATGGGGACCGGCAGATCGACACCGCCCATCTGCTGCACTCCCTGCTGGAGACCGACCCCCGGGCCCGTGACGCCTGCGACGCGGGCGGCGGGCAGGTGGTGCGCGTGCTCGGGTACCTGGCTCAGCGCAGCATCGGCTATGGCCTGGAGTGGCAGGGCTCGGTCGAGGACTCCGGTGCGCTGCCGGTGGTCACCGCGCAGAGCACCCCGGGCTGGAGCCCGGCGGCCGCCGCCGCGATGCGCACCGCCGTGCGCTCGGCCCAGCACGGAGGCCGCGGCCAGGCCGACGGGATCGATCTGCTCAACGCGCTGGCCGCCGACCCGCACAGCCGCGCCGTCGAGGTGCTGCGGACCGCCGGTCTGGACGTCAGCCGCTACCTGGACGAAGGACCTGTCGCGAGCTGACATCATGGCCCGATGCATGCGTCTCAGGGGAGGAACGCGGGGCTGGGGCTCGCCTTGGCGTCGGCGTTCGCGTTCGGTGGTTCAGGAGTAGCGGCGAAACCGCTCATCGAGGCGGGACTCGACCCGCTGGATGTGGTGTGGCTCCGCGTGGCGGGAGCGGCGCTCATCATGCTGCCGGTCGCGCTGCGCCACCGCGCCCTGCTGCGGCAGCGCCCCGGACTGCTGGTGGGCTTCGGCCTGCTCGCCATCGCGGGTGTGCAGACGTTCTACTTCGCGGCGATATCCCGGATCCCGGTGGGCGTCGCCATCCTCGTCGAGTTCCTCGGCCCGGCCCTGCTGCTGGGCTGGGTGCGCTTCGTGCAGCGCCGGCCGGTGAGCCGGGCGGCGGCGATCGGGGTGGTGCTGGCGGTCGGCGGCATGGCCTCGGTGGTCGAGGTGTGGTCGGGGCTGGCCTTCGACGCCTTCGGTCTGCTGCTCGCCTTCGGCGCGGCCTGCTGCCAGGTCAGCTACTTCGTCCTGGCCGACCACGGCACGGAGGGCGAGGACGCCCCCGACCCGATCGCCGTCATCGCCTTCGGGCTGCTGATCGGCGCCGCGGTGATGACCGTCGTGGCGCGGCCGTGGGGGATGAACTGGGAAGTGCTGGGCCATCAGGCCGCGCTCGGCGACAAGCAGGTGCCCGCGGTGCTGCTCGTCGGGTGGATCGTCCTGGTGGCGACGGTCGTCGCGTATCTGACCGGGGTGCTGGCCGTGCGCAAGCTGACCCCGCAGGTGGCCGGAGTGGTCGCCTGCCTGGAGGCGGTGGTGGGGACCGTGTTCGCCTGGATCCTGCTCGGCGAACACCTGGGCGTACCGCAGATCATCGGCGGAACGCTGGTGCTGGCGGGCGCCTTCGTGGCCCAGACCACCACCCGCAGTGGGGGTAACAAGCCGGTGGTCGAACCGCTGCCGCAGCCCGATCTGGTCTGAGGACGGCGCCGCCCGGCGGGCCCCGGATCTCGCGCCCCTGATCATGCGCCCCGGATCACGTTTCTCGGATCCCGCGCCCCCGGATCTCGTGTTTCGGACCTCGCGCCCCCGATCTCGCGCCTTGGAACCGTCTTGTAGGGGTGCGTCCCCGCCTCGTAAGGTGACGATCATGCACCTCACCGTTCTGCCGCCGCCCGCCTCCTAGGCGGGCCGCCACCCCACGGACGACCCGGCTCGGGCACGTACCCGAGCAGGTCGCGGCTGCCCGCACACGGGACCACGCGACCATCTCAAGTCCTCCGCGGGAGAACACTCGTGCCGTCGATCCATGGCCACACCCTTGCCCCGTCCGTCGGACGCGGCCTGCTCTACATCACCTTCGCCGCCACCGCCTGGGGCACCGCGGGCGCCGCCGCCGCGCTGCTCATGGGGAGCAGCGGCCTCGGCCCCATCGCCCTGACCTTCTGGCGCACCGCCGGCGGCTTCGCGCTGCTGCTGCTCGTCCGGCTGGTCCGCCGCCGTCGCGGCACCGTCCGGACGCCGGCCAGGAAGGAACCCCGGCGGCGCGCGGTGCTGCGCATCCTGGCCACCGGTCTCGGCCTGACGGTCTTCCAGACCGCCTATTTCGGCGCCGTCCAGTCGACGGGACTGGCCGTCGCGACCGTCGTCACCCTGGGCGCGGGCCCGGTCATCATCGCGGTCGTCGCCCGTCTCACCATGGGCGAACGGCTCGGCCGCGGCGGCGCCGTGGCGGTCTCCGGCGCTCTGGCGGGGCTCGCGGTGCTCGTCCTGGGCAACGGCGGCGGGTCCGTGGCCCCGGCCGGGGTCGGGCTCGCGCTGCTGTCCGCGTCCGGCTACGCCTGCATCACCCTGCTGACCCGCTGGATGGGCCGCGGCGGCGACGGCGGCGACCGTTCATGACCTCGCTGTGGGCGTTCGCGGTGTGCGCCGTGACCCTGCTCCCGCTCGCCCTGATGGAAGGGCTGTCGCCGCGCGGCGCGGACCTGGGCCACACCCTGTGGCTGCTGGTCTATCTGGCCTCCGTGCCGACCGCACTCGCCTACGGGCTGTACTTCGCGGGCGCCGCGGTGGTCCGGGCGGCGACGGTCTCCGTCATCGCACTGATCGAACCGGTCTCCGCGGCCGTCATCGCCGTCGTCGTCCTCGGCGAACGGCTGACCGGCGCGACCGTACTGGGCACCGTCGTCCTGCTCGGCGCCGTGACGGCGCTGGGCCTGGAGGAGGCCCGGCTGGCCTCGGCCGGCCGCCGCGCGGCGGCCGGGGCGAGCTGAACCGCCGAAGGCGGTCCTAGGCCCGGTCCGGGTCGGAGGCCGCCAGCCGGCGCAGTTGGTGGGCGCGGGCCGCCTCGTCGTGCGGGGCGGCCCGCGCCGCGAGGCGCTCCGCGTCCCGCTGCTGCATCCGCCGGGGCTTGTTGCCGCCGTACTTGAACTTCGCGCGGACCTCGGTCACCTCCAGCCGGATGCCGCGGATCCCGGGCAGCAGCCGGCCGAACGGGTCCTGCCCGGGGGCGACGGGCGCGTAGTCGCCGGCCGGCTGGAAGTGCGCGAGCTGACGGTGCAGCACGGCGGCCTTCTGCGCCTCGTCGTCGATGACATGCGCCGTGCAGAGCAACTGGACGGCGGCGTAGAAGCTGGTCGGGGTGCCGTGCTCGGCGGGCACGCCCTCGGGGGCGTGCCAGGGGCCGGGGATGAACGTGTAGTCGTCCACGACGCTGAGCGTCACCCGTGGGTTCGCCTCGAGGGCGTGCCACAGCGGGTTGGGGCGGGCGAGGTGGGTGAACGCCTCATTGCTGTCCGGGTCGTAGGCGAAGTGCAGCGGCTGGACGAACGGGGGTTCGCCGGGCAGGCCGTTGACGGCCAGCTGCCCGAAGTCGTGGGCGGCGAGCCAGGTCTGCCACTCGGTGTCGTCCTGTGGTGCGTCCCAGGGGTGGATGAGCATGTCGGGTCCTTCAGAGTCGGGCTCGGGCTCGGGCTAAGGCTCAGGCTCAGGCTCGGGATCGGGATCGGGCTCGGATTCAGGCGAGGTAGGCGGGCAGGGCGATGGCCGGGTCGAGGTCGTCGGCCGGAACGGGGCACCGTAGGTCTTGGTGACGGGCACGATCCCGGTCCAGTACGGCAGTCCGGTGTCCTCCGGCTCGTCGTTCGGGCCGCCGGTGCGGACCTTCGCCGACACCTCCAGGAGGTCGAGCCGGATGACCGTGGTCGCGGCCAGCTCCTTGGCGTTGGCCCGGCGCGAGTCGTCCGCGCGGCCGGCCACCACCTGGTCGACGAGGGCGTCCAGCGCTTCGGCGCGCTCCTCCGGGTCGGTGACCTGGTGGGCGGTCCCGTGCACCACCACCGAGCGGTAGTTCATCGAGTGGTGGAACGCGGAGCGGGCCAGCACGAGGGCGTCGAGGTGGGTGACGGTCAGGCAGACGGCCAGCCCCGGGTCCTTCGCGCCGCGCAGCGGCCGCGACCCGGTCGAGCCGTGGACGTAGAGCCGCTCGCCGATCCGGCCGTAGAGGGTGGGCAGCACGACGGGCGCGCCGTCGCGGATGAACCCGAGGTGGCAGAGGTAGCCCTCGTCGAGGATCGCGTGGACGGTGTCACGGTCGTAGGCGGCGCGCTCCCGTATCCGGGTGGGGACGGTGCGTTCCGTCGCCTCGTAGGAAGGGGCGGTGACGGTGGGGCCGGACATGGTGGGGGCGGCGGCAGTGTCGGCCATGGCGCTATCCTTTGAACTAGTGCATAATGAACTTTGTGCTAGGAGAGTATCGAATCACCGGCCGGGGCGCATCGGGTATCGCCGCCGACATCGAGCGCGCGGTGGGCGAGGGCGCGCTCAAGCCCGGCGCGGCGCTGCCGCCGCTGCGTGAACTGGCCCAGGAACTGGACGTGAACCCGAACACGGTGGCCGCCGCCTACCGGCTGCTGCGCGACCGCGGGGTGATCGAGACGGCCGGCCGGCGCGGCAGCCGGGTGCGCTCCCGGCCCGCCACCACCTCACGCGACCAGATCCGGATCGAGGTGCCGCCGGGGACGCGGGACATCTCCAACGGCAATCCGGACGTCTCGCTGCTGCCGCCGCTCGGCGCGGCGTTCGCGGCGGCGGTGGCCCGTAACGCCGAGAACCCGGCGCTCTACGGCGGACCGGCCGTCGACGCCGGGCTGAGCGCTCTCGCCCGCGCGGCCTTCGACCGGGACGGTGTGCCCGACGGCCCCATCGGACTCACCTCGGGCTCGCTCGACGCCATCGAACGCGTGCTGGCGGCCCATCTGCGCCCGGGTGACGCCGTGGCGGTCGAGGACCCGGGCTGGGGGAGCGTGCTGGACCTGGCGCCCGCCCTCGGGCTGCGCGCGGTGCCGGTCGGGGTCGACGACGACGGGCCGGTCGTCGCGGACGTGGCACGGGCGCTGCAGGCCGGCGTGCGCGCTCTCGTCGTCACCGACCGCGGCCAGAACCCGACCGGCGCGGCGATCTCGGCGGACCGCGCCCGGGAGCTGCGCGAGGTGCTCGCGCGCCATCCGGAGGTGCTGGTGGTCGACGACGACCATGTGCACGGACTGGTCGACCTGCCGCTGCACTGTCTGTCCGGCGTCACCACGCACTGGGTGCTGGTGCGCTCCACGGCCAAGGCGTACGGCCCGGATCTGCGCCTGGCCGTCTTCACCGGCGACCCGGTCACCGTCGACCGCGTCCAGGGGCGCTACCGGCTGGGCGCCGGCTGGGTCAGCCATCTGCTGCAGTGCGCCGTGGTGCACCTGTGGGAGTCAGGCGCGGTCGACCCGCCGGTGGTGGCGCGGTCGTACGGCCGGCGGCGCGACGCCCTGGTCCTCGCCCTCGCCGAACGCGGCATCGCGGCCCACGGACGCAGCGGCATGAACGTCTGGGTGCCGGTCTCCGACGAGACCGGCGCGGTGGCCGGCCTGCTGCAGGCCGGCTGGGCCACCGCCCCCGGCGCCCGCTTCCGCCTCGCGTCCGCGCCCGGCGTGCGGCTCACGGTCTCCGCCCTCGGCGACGCCGACATCGTGCCGCTCGCGGACGCGGTCGCCCGGGTGGTCCGGGCGTCGGGCGCGGGCCGCTACGGCTGAGTCGTAGCGGCGGCCGGTCGGGAACGGCGGGGGCGCAGCTGGGTGAGGGCGGCGCCGGCCAGGACGACGGCCGCGCCGACCGGCTCGTTCCAGCCCAGCCGCTCGTGGAGCAGCAGTACGCCCGCGGCGGTCGCGACGACCGGGATGAGATAGGTGACCATCGCGCCGATCGTCGGACCCTTCTCGGCGACCAGCCCGTACTGGAGCAGGAACGCGATCCCGGTGCCGAGGGCGCCGAGTGCCACGACCGAGAGCACCGAAAGGATCGGGAACGAGGTCGGCACGGAGGTGAAGAACGGTGTGACCAGGGCGAGCTGGACGGTGCCGAGCAGCAGCTGACTGCTGGAGAGCGCCAGGTTGGAGTGGCCGGACCCCGCCAGGGTGCGGCGCACGTACGCCCAGCCGACCGCGTAACTGGCCGCGGCGATCAGGGCCATGGCGGTGCCCGCCGGGTCCTGGCCGGAGAAGCCCTGCCAGGCGCCGAGCACGGTCAGCACACCGACGAAGCCGAGGCCGACCCCCGCGAACCGCTGCCGCGTCGGCTTGTCCTCGGAGAGTGCGACGACCGAGACCACCATGCTCCACAGCGGGGTGGTGGCGTTGCAGATCCCCGCGAGCGTGGAGGGGATGGTCAGCTCGGAGTAGGCGAACAGCGAGAACGGCAGCGCGTTGAGCAGCAGTGCGGCGACCGTCAGATGCAGCCAGGTCCGCTTCCCGCGCGGCAGCCGGTCGCGCTTGACGAGCAGGGCGGCGACCAGCACGACCGTGCCGAAGACCATCCGGCCCAGCGTCACCTGCAGGGGTGCGAACGCCTCCGTGCCGACCTTGATGAACAGAAAGCTGAAGCCCCAGATGAGGCCCAGAACGGCGAACCGGATCCGCCAGTCCACCGCGCGGCGGACGCCCGGGGCCGCCTCCGGTATCGGAGCGGGCGCGGCGGTGGCGGAGGCGGGCCGAAGGCCGGCGGGGACGCTCATGCTCCTAAGATGACGGATTCGACTCCGTAGAACAAGCGAGTTTACGTACGATGGAACGCGTAGAATCACTTACATGTTGAACCTGGAGCGCCTCCGGATCCTGCATGCGATCGCCACCTACGGCTCGGTCAGCGCCGCCGCCGACGTCCTGCATGTGACGACCTCGGCCGTCTCCCAGCAGATGGGCAAGCTGGAGCGCGAGACCGGTCAGCAGATGCTGGCCAAGAACGGCCGCGGGGTCCGCCTCACCGACGCCGGCCGGCTGCTCTCCGGCCATGCGGAACGCATCCTCTCGCTGGTCGAGCTGGCGCACTCCGATCTGGAGGCGCACCGGGGAGCGGCCGTCGGCGAGGTCGTCCTGGGGGCGTTCCCGACCGCCGCCCGCGGGCTGCTGCCGACGGCCCTGGCGGCCCTGCGCCGGGACCACCCCCAACTGCGGCCCCGGATGCAGGAGATGGAGCCGGCCGGTTCGGTGGCCCGGGTGGTGCGCGGCGACATGGACCTCGCCGTCGTCCTGGACTGGTACAACAGACCGCTGTCCCTGCCGCCCGGCCTCGCCAAGGCGCCGCTGCTGGACGACATCGCCGATGTCGCGATGCCGTCCGACCACCCGCTCGCCGGCCGGGCGCAGATCGAGCTGGAGGACTTCGCGGACGACGACTGGGTCTCCTGGCCGGACGGCGAGTTCTGCCACGACTGGCTCATGTTCACCCTGCGCGGCAAGGGGATCGAGCCGCGCCTGTCGCACTCCGCCGAGGAACACCACACCCAGCTCGCCCTGGTCGCGGCCGGACTCGGCGTCGCGGTCGCCCCCCGGCTCGGCCGCGGCCCGGTCCCCGACGGCGTGAGCGTCGTCCCCGTCCGCCACACCATGCACCGCCACGTCTACGCCGTCTGGCGCGAGGACGCCGACCGCAGACCGGCGATCCGTGCCGCGGTCGAGGCCCTGCAGTCATCAGCGGGCGCCGCGCTCGCCGCGTCCGCGGTCTGACGCGCGACGTTCACACCACCGGCGGTGACCCGGGCTTGCGGGCCCGGACGGCCAGGACGGTCGGGGTCGGTGTGCCGCCCTCCGTGAACCGTTCGGGCACCAGGCCCGCCGCGAGGAAGGCGTGCATCAGGTCGGGCAGCGGGTAGTGCGTGGCGCCGACCTTGTCGCGCACCCCGGCACTCGTCCAGGACGCCTTGGTCCAGTGGCCGTCGCGGTAGCCGGGACGGATCACCACCGCGTCGGGGTCCGCGCGGTCGGCGAATCCGCCGCAGAAGCAGGGGTGGACGCCGACGTGCACCAGCACCCCGCCGGGACGCAGCACCCGGGCCGCCTCGCGCAGCACGGCCGGGTATCGGGGCATGTCGGTGTGGACCATCATCGAGATGACGGCCGGCACCGAACCGGCCGCTATCGGCAGCCGCTCGGCGTCGGCCCGTGCGATGGGGAGCCGGCCGCGCGCGTGCCGCAACATGCCGGCGGAGAGGTCCACGCCGACAGGGGTCCAGCCGAGCCCGCGCACCCGTTCGGCGTGGGTCCCGGTGCCGCAGCCGATCTCCAGACAGGTGCCGCTTCCCCCGCCCAGCAGTTCGCGGGTGGCGCGGTGGATGCCCAGCGGATCGCCGTCCGCGACCGGTTCGCCGGTTCCGGTCCCCGCCTGGCGCCCGCCGAGGAACTCCTCCTCGTACCAGTCGGCTATCTCGTCGTATGCCGCAGCCGGGGCCATGGGGAACCTCCGCGTGTCACGTACCTCCGGGACATCGGCCGGTGCTCCGGCCGCTGTTGGGCCCGCACCTTCCCCGGAGGACCCACGGGTACCGCTCGTTCGCCAGGGGCTTAGCCGTGCCCGGCGTGCTCGGCCGGCTGTGCGCGCCGGTGGGGCGCGGCATGGATGACCCCGGCCAGGCCGGTGTGCGGGTGCACGTCTGCCGGACGGCCGGAACCGTGCGGGGAAGCACCGGGGTCAATCGTTGAGCGCACAACCAAGTGTGCGCACTGAGACGTCAGGTGCGCACGTGAATCGCCGTACTGGGCCGTGCCGGACACGACCGCGCCGGCCTCGCCGTCCGGATTGCCCCGCGTTGCTACGGTGTGGCGAGCTGGACGAGCCCCTCGGTGGCGATGCGTTCGAAGAGCTTGGGGTCGGCGGCGAAGTCGGAGTCCGGGATCGGCCAGTGGATGACGATCTCGTCGATGCCCAGCTCCGCGTGGCGGCCCGCGAAGTCGGTGAAGGCGTCGAAGGAGTCCAGCGGGCGGTCCGGGGTGAAGCCGGTGAGCATGGTCTTGTGCAGTTCGGCGGGGTCCCGGCCGATCTCGTCGCAGGCCGCGCCGAGCTTGGCGATCTGGCCGCGGACGGCCTCCAGCGACTGCTCGGGTGTGCCCGTCTCGAAGAGCTTCGGGTCGCCGGTGGTGACCCAGGCCTGCCCATGGCGCGCGGCGAGCTTCAGCCCGCGCGGCCCGGTGGCGGCCACCGCGAAGGGGATCCGGGGCCGCTGCACACAACCGGGGATGTTGCGGACCTCGTGCGCGGAGTAGAACTCGCCCTCGTACGACACCACGTCGTCGGTGAGCAGCCGGTCGAGCAGCGGGACGAACTCCCCGAAGCGGTCCGCCCGCTCGCGCGGCGTCCACGCCTCCTGGCCCAGCGCGGTCGCGTCGAACCCGGAGCCGCCCGCGCCGATGCCCAGCGTGATCCGCCCTCCGCTGACGTCGTCGAGCGTGATCAGGTCCTTCGCCAGCGTCACGGGGTGCCGGAAGTTGGGCGACGTGACGAGCGTGCCGAGCCGCAGTCGCTCGGTGGCCGTCGCGGCCGCGGTGAGGGTGGGCACCGCGCCGAACCACGGGCCGTCCCGGAAGGTCCGCCAGGACAGGTGGTCGTAGGTGTAGGCGGTGTCGAAGCCGAGATCCTCGGCCCGCCGCCACACCTCCCGGCCCTCGGTCCAGCGGTACACGGGAAGGATCACAGTGCTCAGTCGCATACCCCGACCTTACGACGCCGCAGGCCGGGGCCGCACAGCCGCATTCCGCCGTGGGCGATTCCGCTGTGAGCATGGAACGGTTACCGCCGGGGCGGTCCGGGGGCAGGGTGACCGGCATGAGGATTCTGCTGCTGGGTGGGACGGAGTTCGTCGGGCGCGCGGTCGCCGACGAGGCGCTGGAACGGGGCTGGGAGGTGACGGCGTTCCACCGCGGTCGCCATGCGGCGCCGCCGGGGGTCGCCACGCTGCTGGGCGACCGGACCGCGGCGGGCGGGCTGGCGGCGCTGGAGCGGGGCGAGTGGGACATCGTCGTCGACACCTGGTCCGGTGCGCCGTCGGCGGTGCGCGACGCGGGCCGGCTGCTCGCCGGCCGGGCCACGACCTACGCGTATGTGTCCAGCCGGTCGGTGTACGGGTTCCCGCCGCCCGCCGGCCTCACCGAGGACGGCCCGCTCGTCGACGCGTCCCCCGACGACGACGGTGAAGTGGAGTACGCCCAGGCCAAGCGGGGCGGGGAACTGGCGGCGGTGGCGGCCTTCGGGGAGCGGGCGCTGCTGCTCAGGGCCGGGCTGATCCTCGGGCCGGGGGAGAACATCGGACGGCTGCCGTGGTGGCTGGGACGGATCGCCCGCGGAGGCGGCGTGCTGGCGCCCGGCCCGCGGGACCTGGGGCTGCAGTACATCGACGCGCGGGACCTCGCGGCCTGGACGCTGGATGCCGCCGTGAAGGAGCTCGGCGGCCCGTACAACCTGGTGAGCCCGCCGGGGCACACCACGATGGGCGAGCTCCTGGAGACCTGCGTCCGGGTCACCGGCTCGGACGCCGAACTGCGCTGGACCGACCCGGAGACGATCCTCGCGGCCGGCATCGAGCCGTGGACGGAGCTCCCGGTCTGGCTGCCACCGGGCGAGGTACACGACGCGATGCACGGCGCGGACGTCTCGAAGGCGCTCGCCGCGGGACTGCGCTGCCGCCCCGTCGCGGAGACGGTGGCCGACACCTGGACGTGGCTCCAGACGCTGGGTGGCACCGCACCGCAGCGGCCGGACCGCCCCACGCTCGGACTGGATCCGGAGAAGGAGGCGAAGGCATTGCGCGGGGAAAACCAGAACCCGGGCGGGGCGTAGTCAACTTCCGCACCCGACTCGGCCGCTCGCGTGCGACGGCTCCCGTACCTTCCTCCTACGGCGTGGGAACGTACGAAAGGAACCGCGAGGATGTCCGGATCGCGAATTACCTTCCTCCAGGGGCAGGCCGACCAGCCGAACGCGTTGGAGCGGGTGGTCGCGCATGTGCGCGGGCAGTTCGAGGGGGCGGGCCTCGAGCGGCTGCGCGCTGCCGAGCGCCCGCTCTTCGCGGGGATCGGCGCCTCGTACGCGGCGCTGGGTGTGGCGGTCGACCTGCTGCGTGCCCGGGGAGTGGTCACCCAGCGGGTGCTCTCCAGCGAGATCGAGCGGGGCACCGCCGGGTTCGACGTCGATGTACTGATCGGGGTGTCGCAGGGCGGCCGCAGTTCGGAGACCCTCGCGGCCTTCAAGGAGGCCAACGAGGTACCGCGCGTCGCCCTGCTGAACGTCACGCCGTCCCCGCTGGGCGAGCTCGCGGAGATGACGGTCGACCTCGGCAACGAGCCCGACTCGTACGCCTCGACGATCGGATTCACCGGAGCGGTCGTCGCCCTGGACCTGATCGCCGGGGCGATGACGGGCCGGATCGGCGCGGACGATCCCTGGCAGGGCATCGCGGCGCTGGCGGCGGCCGTCCGTCATGACGCGGCGGAGGTGATCGACCCGCTGCGGGCCCGCGCCGCGCGCCGGGTGGCCGCCGACGTCGTCGCGTCGGGTGCTTCACGGGCCGCCGCGGAGGAGGGGGCGCTGCTGCTGCGTGAGGTCGTCCGGATGCCGGCCACCGCCTCCGTCACCAGGAACTATCTGCACGGCGAGATGGAGTCCGCGGGCCGGACCCTGCACATCGTCTTCGGCGACGGCCGCGAGGTCGCCCTGGCCCGCTCCCTCTCGGACGCCGGGCACCTCACGCTGCTCGTCACCACCCGGCCGGTCGGCGGCGGCGCCGACCTCGGCGTGGTGCGGCTGCCCGGCGTGCCGCCGAGTGTCCGTGTGGTGCTGGAGACCGTCGTCATGCAGGAGCTGGTGGCGGCGCTCAGCGATGAACGGAACATCTCCATCGAGTCGTTCGTCTTCGCGAACGACGACACGAAGCAGGGTGGCGTGGACCCGGCGGACTTCGCGATCGCCCCGCCCGCTCCGACGGCGCTCGACTGAACGTCGCGGACCCCGGACCGCCGACCGCCGATCAGAGGTCCGGGCCGAGTTCCCGCTGCCGGCGCGTGAGGAAGTCGTGCTCCGGTTGGTTCCCGGCGAGCGCGATCGCCGTCCCGTACGCCGACCGCGCCTCGGCGGTGCGGCCCAGCCGCCGGAGCAGGTCGGCCCGGATGGCGTGGAGCACGTGGTAACCGTCGAGGCCGAGCTCGTCGACGAGGGCGAGCGCGGCCTCCGGCCCGTCGACCTCGGCCACCGCGACCGCGCGGTTGAGGGCCACGACGGGGGTCGGGGTGAGCGTCAGCAACTGGTCGTAGAGCTGCAGGATCTGCCGCCAGTCCGTGGCGGCCGTGCTCGGGGCGTCGCTGTGGACGGCGTTGATGGCCGCCTGGACCTGGTAGGGGCCGGGCCGGCCGCGCCGCAGGCACTGCCGGACGATGGTCTGTCCCTCGGCGACGAGGGCGCCGTCCCACCGGTCCCGGTCCTGCTCGGCCAGCGGGACCAGCCCGCCGTCCGGGGCGGAGCGGGCCCGGCGACGGGACTCGGTGAGCAGCATGAGCGCGAGCAGCCCCATGACCTCGGGTTCGTCCGGCATGAGTTCGGCCAGCAGCCGTCCGAGGCGCAGGGCCTCCGCGCAGAGGTCCTCACGGACCAGCCGGTCGCCCGAACTCGCCGTGTAGCCCTCGTTGAAGATGAGGTAGACGACGGCCAGTACGGCCCGGAGCCGGCCCGGGAGGTCCGCCTCGTACGGGACCCGGTAGGGGATCCGGGCGTCCCGGATCTTGCCCTTGGCCCGCACCAGCCGCTGGGCCATCGTCGGTTCAGGAACCAGGAACGCGTGGGCGATCTCGGTGGTGCTGAGGCCTCCCAGGAGCCGGAGCGTCAGCGCGACCTGCGCTGCGGTGGCGAGCGAGGGGTGGCAGCACGTGAAGATCAGGCGGAGCCGGTCGTCGCGCACGGGGCCCTCCTCGGGCGGTTCGTCGCGGGCGTGCATCAGAGCGGCCTGGGCATGCCGGTCCTGGCGGGACGCCTCCCGGCGGAGCCGGTCGATCGCCCGGTTGCGTGCGGTGGTGATGATCCAGCCGGCCGGGCTCGGCGGCAGCCCGGCGGACGGCCACCGTTCCAGCGCTGTGGTGAACGCGTCCTGGACCGCCTCTTCGGCGATGTCGATGTCGCCGAAGACACGGACCAGGACGGCCACCGAGCGGCCGTACTCCGCACGGAAGACCTGTTCGATCTCCGCGGCGGGGACGGCCGGCAGATCAGCCATCAGCCGGTGGCCTCCCAGTAGAAGGGGCGCACCTCGATCGGGAGGGTGGTCGCCCGGGCGCTCTTACGGCCCCATTCCAGCGCGGCGTCCAGATCGGGCGCCTCGATGATGGACAGGCCGCCGAGATACTCCTTGCCCTCGAGGTACGGGCCGTCGGTGGTGAGCACGTCGCCGTCCTGGAGACGGACCACGGTCGCGGTGCTCGGGGCGTGCAGACCGCCGGCGAAGACCCACGCTCCGGCGGCCTTGAGCTCCTCGTGCAGAGCCTCCACGTTGCGCATGATCTCCTGCAGGACCTCGGGGGCGGGCGGCTCCCCTTCGGGCTGCATCACGCTGAGCAGGTACTGCGGCATGGTGTCCTCCTAGGTCGTTCCGCCGGCCTCGTGCCGGCTTCTCACTCCCTATACGAACGGCCCGGGCCCGGATCGACACCGCGGCGGGAAACATCCGCGGATTTCTGTGCCTACTGGTGCTGGGGGATGTTCGACAGCCGGTCCAGCCATTCGGTCAGCAGGACCGTCTCGGCGACGCTGAGCGTCTGGTCGGGCGACCGGCGCAGCAGCGCGTTCAACCGGCTCGCGGTCGACTGCAGCCGCGCGTCGTCCCGGTCGCCGGCGGAGCCGTCCTGCGCGGCTCGGGTGCCGAACACGTCCGGGGTGAAGACGGAGGCGTGCACGGCGTCACGGACGCGATGCGATGTGCTCGGGTCGGTGAAGGTCGAGGGCCGGGCGACGAGCATCAGGGCCACACCGACGTTGGCCGACATCACCATCTGGGCGGCCAGCTCGGGGGCGAGCCGCAGTTTGCCCAGTGCCGCCGCCCGCTCCAGGTCCCGGGTGAGGATCTGATGGGACTCCAGCGCCGCGGCCGGGGTGGTGCGCATCGCGGGGGAGTTCATCAACCGGTACAGGTTCGGGTTCTGCAGGGCGAACTCCACGTGGCTGTCCCAGCCGTTGCGCAGATCCTCGATGGGGTCGGCACCGGCGCGGTGCTGCCGCTTCGTCGCCAGGTACTTGTCGAAGCCGTGGTCGACGACGGCCGACAGCAGGCCTTCCTTGTCCCCGAAGTACCGGTAGAGCGCCGGGGCGCCCACCTGCGCGGCCTCGCACACCGCCCGTGTGGACACGTCCCCGTCCGGAGACTCCGCGACCAGGTCGGCCGCCACTTCCAGGATGCGCGCTCGGGTACTCACACGGGGAACGCTATCAAGCACGGCGTAGCGGTGCTACGTACGGTGGCGGGCTTTCCACGCCGCGGCCGGCCGGTCGTCATCCGGTGATCCGCATCAGGGAGATCCGGTCGCCCGCCACCGTGAACGCGAAGTCGGAGGGGCCGTTGAAGCCGTTCCCGCCCACCGTGGCGCTGACGGTCACGGTGTCGCCCGACCGGCGCACCGCTGTGACGTCCAGGCTGACGTCCACCCCGGTGAACTCCTTGTCGCTCCACCCCCGGATGGCCTCACGTCCGGCGAAGACACGGCCCCAGTCGTCGACGGCGCCGTCCGCGGTGAAGCTGTCGAGGAAGTCGTCGGTGACGCCGGAGTTGGCGGCGTCCACCGCGCGCTGGACGGCGGGGTGAAGTTCGGTCGTGGCCATCGTGTTCTCCTGTCCGGTACGGGCCGGTCGGGGTGGGGCGGGGACGGTCTCATGGTCTCCGCGCTCGCGCCGGGGTGCTACTCGGCGGCGTGCGGGTGGGTGTGCGGGTGAAGGAGGTCCCCGAGGCCGATCCGGGCGAGGAATTCGGCGCGGATGCGGTCGGCGACCTCGCTGACCTCCTCGGCGCCGTCGCCCGCGGGATCTATGTGGACACGGAACGGCCGCGTGCCGTGCGGCGCGTTGACGACGTCGACGATGGCGTCCGCGACCTGGGAGACGTCGGCACCGGCCGGGGCCAGGTCGGCGAGGCGCCGGGAGACCTGGTCCATGAGGCCGGCGTAGTGCTCCTCGTAGGTGTCGACGATGTCCTGCTGGGCCGGGTGCCCGCCCGTGGCGAAGTGGTTGGTGCCCGAGGTGAAGGAGCCGGGGACGACGATGGAGGTCTCGATGTCGAAGCGGGCCAGTTCGGCGGCGTAGCTGACGGCGAGCGAGTCCATGGCGGCCTTGGCGGCGAAGTACGGGGCGAGGTACGGCGGGGTACCGCCGCGGGTGCTGGTGGAGCCGATCCACACGACGAGGCCGTGCCGCCGCGCCCGCAGATGGGGGAGGGCGGCGCGGTTGACCCGCTGGGTGCCGAGCACGTTGGTGTCGTAGACGGCGGTGAGCTCTTCGGGAGTGAACGCCTCGGTGGGGCCGGTGACCATGTGGCCGGCGTTGTGGATGACGACGTCCAGGGTGCCCGCCTCGGCCAGGATGGTGGCGACGGCGGCGTCGGCGGACTCCTGGGAGAGGACGTCGAGTTCGACGGTGCGCAGGTCCACCTGGTGCTCGGCGGCGTACTGCCGGGCCTCGGCGACCCGGTCGGCGTTGCGGCCGGTGGTGTTGCGCATGGCGGCGTAGACGGTGTGGCCCGAGCGGGCCAGCGCCCGTGCGGCCAGGGCTCCGAAACCGGAACCGGCTCCTGTGATGACGATGGTGCTGCCCATGGCGGAAACTCCTCGGTCGGTCGGTCGGTCGGTCGGTCGTCGGTCGGTGGGTCGAGCGCGAAAGCGCGAGGGAAAGAACGCGAGGGAAGGAAGGGAAAGGCGGAAGGGACGGCCGGGGCGCCGGTCAGACGATGCCGCCGTTGGCCCGGACGACCTGGCCGTTCACCCAGCGGGCCGGGCCGGCGAGGAAGGAGACGACCTCGGCGATGTCCTGCGGGGTGCCGAGGCGCCCCAGCGGTGCCTGGGCGGCCATCTTCGCGACGGTCTCCTCGTCCTTGCCGTCCAGGAACAGGGCGGTGGCGGTCGGTCCCGGGGCCACGGCGTTGACGGTGATGTCCCGGCCGCGCAGCTCCCGGGCCAGGATCAGCGTCATCGCCTCGACGGCGCCCTTGGTGGCGGCGTATGCGGTGTAGCCGGGGATGGCCAGTCCCACCACGGAGCTGGAGAAGTTGATGATCGCCCCGCCGCCGCGCAGCCGTCGGGCGGCCTGCTGATCGACGACGAAGGTGCCGCGGATGTTCGTGCGGTGCATACGGTCCATGGCGTCCAGATCCGTGTCGACCAGCGGTGCCAGCGTCATGACGCCCGCCGCGTGCACGACGACGTCGATTCCGCCGAACGTCCTCTCGGCGATGTCGAAGAGGGCCGAGACCGAGACCTCGTCGGCGACGTCGGCACGGAAGGCGACCGCCCGCCCGCCGGCGGCGGTGATGGCCGACACCGTCGCGTCGGCCTCGGTCTGGTTGCCGGCGTAGTTGACGACGACGGCGAATCCGTCGGCGGCCAGTCGCTCGGCGCTCTCCCGGCCGATGCCGCGGGAGCCGCCGGTGACGATCGCGACCCGGCTCGAGGACTTGGAGGTGGTGGTCTGCGCGCTCATGACGGTGCTCCCTGGTCCGGCTGGGGTGGCGTCCTTCGCAACCCGACAACAGCAACGCTAACACCATGGGCGTATCGACGCTACCCCCAGATGTAGCGCTGATACGCCGTGTCCCGCGGACCTGGCTCGCGGACCTGTCCCGCGGACCCGGACCGCGGACCTGTCCCGCGGACCCGGACCGCGGACCCGGCCTGCGGACCTGTCCCGCGGACCCGGCTCCGGACCCGGCCTGTGGACCCGGCTTCCGGACCCGGCCTGTGGACCTGTCCCGCGGACCCGGCCTCCGGATCCGGTCCCCGGCAGCCGTCGGAACAGCGATCCACCGCCCACCTGCTGTGATTGCCGACGGCGGCCGGGTAGGCATCCCCGTATGCCCGAAGACGAAAGCACCCGCCGCTGTCTGGTCACCGGAGCCACCGGATACATCGGCGGCCGGCTCGTGCCCGAGCTGCTCGATGCCGGATACGCCGTCCGCTGCCTCGCCCGCACGCCGGAGAAGCTCCGTGACCACCCCTGGGCCGATCGGGTCGAGACGGTGCGGGGCGATGTGACCGACGCGGACTCGCTGCGCTCCGCGTTCGAGGGCGTGCACACCGCGTACTACCTGGTGCACGCGCTGGGCACCGGCCGTGGCTTCGAGGAGACCGACCGCCGTGCCGCCCGGCTCTTCGCCGAGCAGGCCCGCGCCGCCGGAGTGCGGCGCATCGTCTATCTGGGCGGGCTGACGCCGACCGGGGTCCCGGAGCCGGAGCTCTCCGCGCATCTGCGGTCCCGCGCCGAGGTCGGGCACATTCTGCTCAGCTCGGGAGTGCCCACCGCCGTCCTGCGGGCCGCGGTGATCATCGGCTCCGGCTCGGCCTCCTTCGAGATGCTGCGCTATCTCACCGAACGGCTGCCGCTGATGGTCACCCCGAGCTGGGTCAGGACCCGCATCCAGCCGATCGCCGTCCGCGACGTACTGCACTGCCTCGTCGGCGCCGCCACCCTGCCGCCCGACGTCAGCCGGTCCTTCGACATCGGCGGCCCGGACGTCCTCACCTATCGCGGCATGATGCAGCGGTACGCGGCCGTCGCCGGCCTGCCGCGGCGGTTGATCCTGCCCGTACCGGTCCTGACGCCGGGCCTGTCCAGTCACTGGATCGGCATCGTCACCCCGGTGCCGCGCTCCATCGCCCGCCCGCTCACCGAGTCACTGCGGCACGAAGTGATCTGTTCGGAGAACGACCTGGCGCGGTACGTACCCGACCCACCCACCGGGCGGATCGGGTTCGACGACTCGGTGCGGCTGGCGCTCAAACGGCTGCGGGACGCCGACGTCCCGACCCGCTGGTCGTCCGCCGCGGTGCCCGGGGCCCCCAGCGACCCACTGCCCACGGATCCCGACTGGGCCGGCGGCAGTCTGTACACCGACCGGCGCGAACGCACGGTGGACGCCCCGCCGGACGCGCTGTGGCGGGTGATCGAGGGCATCGGTGGTGAGAACGGCTGGTACTCGTTCCCGCTCGCCTGGGCCGTACGGGGGTGGCTGGACCGGCTGGCCGGCGGCGTCGGGCTGCGCCGGGGCCGCCGCGACACCGCGCGGCTGCGGGTCGGGGACTCACTGGACTTCTGGCGGGTCGAGGCGATCGAACCGGGCCGTCTGCTGCGGCTGCGCGCCGAGATGCGGCTGCCCGGCCTGGCCTGGCTGGAACTGTCGGTGGACCGCGACGACGCGGGCGCCACCCTCCTCCGCCAGCGTGCGCTGTTCCATCCGCACGGTCTGGCCGGCCAGCTCTACTGGTGGAGCGTGGCGCCGTTCCACGCCGTGGTCTTCGGCGGCATGGCCCGCAACATCTCCGAGGCGGCGGCGCGGGGGAGCAAGTGACGCCCGCCCCGCCCCGCGGCTCTACTGCGGAATCTTGCTGAAGTCCCAGGAGGCCATCCGTTCCGGGGTGAGCCGGAGCCAGGCGTGGCGGCCGTCGTGCGGCATGGTGTCGAGCCCGAAGTTCTTGGCCGAGAACAGCCGCTCGGGGGCGTCCAGCTCGGGGACGGGCTCGCCGGTTCGGGGCGCCTCACCGATGAATTCGACGGTCCCGGAGAGCTCAATGCCGCGCAGCTCCCCGTACTCCACTCCGTCGTCGATCACGACCGAGACGCGGGGATCGCGCAGCAGGTCGGTCCAGCGCTGGCTGCGGACGATGGAGTAGAGCCACAGCGATGCGCCGTCCCAGGTGAACCACAGGGCGCCGACGTGCGGACGGCCGTCCTTGGAGACGGTCGCCACGCGGCAGGTGCGCTGCTCCGCGAGGAAGGCGTCGACCTCGTGCGGGGTCATCATGATTCTGCGGCCCCGCCGCTGAATGACGGCCATGAGTCGAGCACCTCCATTTATCTGACTGTGTGTCAGAAATAATGGAGGACGGCGGCGCGGCCGTCCAGTGGTGATGGCCGGCGGGTCCGCTCTCGCGCGCCGCGGCCCTTCCTGGCTGACGGTTCGTCAGCTACGGTCGCTCCGTCGTCATCCGTTGCGGGCCCCTTGCGGTCCGTCGCGGTCCGTTGCGGCCGTTGAGGTCCGTCGTACGAGGGGGCAGTCATGGCGCCGAGCGACCGGCTGGCGGAACTGCTGGACCCGGCGGTCACCGCCGTACTGACCGTGGAGTGCCAGCGCGGCGTCGTCGGGCCGGACAGCGCGCTGCCGGAACTCGCCGCCGAGGCGCGGGACTCCGGGGCACTGGGCAATGTGGCACGGCTGGTCGGCGGCGCCCACGAGGTGGGCGCCGCCGTCCTGCACGCCATCGCCGAACGCCGCCCGGACGGGCTCGGCGCCAACCACAACGCGCGGCTCTTCCGTGCCGCCGGGCGGCTGCCCGTGCAGCAGCTGACCGGCACGCCGGCCGTGCGGCTCGCCGAGGGGATACCGCTCGCCGACGGCGACCTGGTCGTACGCCGGCTGCACGGGCTGTCACCGATCGCCGGGACCGATGTGGACGCGCTGCTGCGCAACCTGGGCTGCCGCACCCTGATCGTCACCGGGGTCTCCGCGAACATCGCGATCCCCAATGCCGTCTTCGACGCCGTCAACCTGGGGTACCAGGTGGTGGTTCCCGCCGACGCCATCGCGGGGGTGCCCCGCGAGTACACCGAGGCCGTCGTCCGGCACACCCTCGCGCTCGTCTCCACGGTCAGTACGACCGACGACATCCTGGCCTGCTGGAAGCGGCAGGGGCAGCACGCCGGAAAGCCGTAGCCGCCAACGCCCCGGCGGCGCTGCCACAGCCCGCTCGCGCCCGTCAGCCCAGCTGCAACGAGCCGCCCGCGACGGTGACCTTGGCGGCGGCCAGCGGCTTGGTCGCCGGACCGGCGGCGACACTGCCGTCCGCGATCTTGAACTTGCTTCCGTGGCAGGGGCAGTTGATGGTGCCGTCCGCCACGTCGCTGACCGCACAGCCCTGGTGCGTGCAGACCGCGGAGAACGCCTTGAAGTCACCGGCGGTCGGCTGGGTGACGACGACCTTCTGGTCCGCGAAGATCTTTCCGCCGCCGACCGGGATGTCCGTGGTCTTGGCCAGTGCGTCGGCGCCGCCCCCGCCCGGAGCGGTGGCGGCCGGTGCCGAGGAGTCCGCCGGGGCCGAAGGCTGGGCCGGGGTGGTGGCCGGGGTGTCACTGGCCTTCGTATCCGATCCGCCGCACGCGGTCAGAGCGGCGATGAGACCCACGCCGCCCGCCGCGGCGACCATCGTGCGGCGGGTCGGAGCCGCGGGAATACCGGAGGTGTCGGTCATGTGGCACGTCCTGTCGGTAGAGGAGCCGGGTGGCGCGGGAGCGGTCGCCCGGTGGGCGTGATGCCGTGCCCGCCCGGTCATACGCAGAGATCCTCCGGCGCGTTCAAAGCTTCCCGAAGAATTCCGGCTGATGGCCCAGCGCATTCGTGATCACCGGACGTCGCCACCGTCCCCCACGGTCGCCGTGGTCCGGCGCCGCGCAAGTAGCCTGGGGCGATGCTCACAGAGGTAACAGGGATCCGTTACGTGACGCCCTTGCGCGAGGGCGGCTCGGTGCCGGGGGTGGTCGAGGCCGACGACCTCGGTACGTACGTCGTGAAGTTCACCGGCGCCGCGCAGGGCCGCAAGGCGCTGGTCGCCGAGATCGTGGCGGGCGAGCTGGCCCGCCGGCTGGGACTGCGCGTCCCCGAGCTCGTCCGGTTCCAGTTCGACCCGGTGATCGGGCTCGGCGAGCCCGACGCGGAGATCCAGGATCTGCTCAAGTCCAGCGGCGGCCTCAACCTGGGGATGGACTTCCTGCCGGGCTCGCTCGGGTTCGACCCGCTGGTCTTCGAGATCGAGCCGGCCGAGGCCGGCCGCATCGTCTGGTTCGACGCCCTGATCGGCAATGTGGACCGGTCCTGGCGCAACCCCAATCTGCTGATCTGGCACAAGGACCTCTGGCTCATCGACCACGGCGCCTCACTGATCTGGCACCACAACTGGAAGACGGCCGAACAGGCGTCGGCGAAGCCCTTCGACGCTGCCGACCACGCGCTGTCCCGGTTCTCGCCCGACCCGGCCGCCGCCGCGGCCGAGCTGGCGCCCAAGGTCACCGAGGAGCTGCTGCGCGAGGTCACCGCTCTGGTGCCCGACGAGTGGCTGGACGGGGAGCCCGGTTTCGACGGTCCCGACGAGGTGCGCAGGGCGTACGAGCGGGTGCTGCTCGCCCGCGCGGGCTCCGTGCACGAGCGGATCGTCCTCGTGGCGGGACAGAAGCCGAAGCAGGACGCGCCGGACTGGCTGCGCACCTGGGTGGACGGGAAGGCCGCGAAGTGACCGGGTACCGGGGCAGTGGCCGGGATGTGTTCGAGTACGCGCTGGTGCGCGTCGTACCGCGGATCGAGCGCGGCGAGATGATCAACGCGGGGGTGCTGGTCTACTGCCGCGCGCAGTCGTTCGTCGGCGCGCGGATCCACCTGGACGAGGCGCGGCTGCGCTGTCTCGACGAGAAGGTGGACGTCGAGGGGGTGCGCGCCGCGCTGCGCGGGTACGAGGGTGTGTGCGAGGGCGGGGAACGGGCCGGACAGGCGGCCGGCGACGACCCGGGACGGCGTTTCCGCTGGCTCACGGCGCCGCGCAGCACGGTGGTGCAGCCCGGTCCGATCCACACCGGGCTGACCGCGGACCCGGAGGCCGAGGTGGACCGGCTGCTCGGTCTCCTGGTGCGCTGAAACACACTCGCGAGGGGTTCCGTTGACAGCGGGTCACAGGGCTCCTACGGTTTCGACAACTAACCTACTAAGCGGTTGCTCATGTGCGGAGTCCGTGCGGGATTCCGCCCGGCGCCGTATCTGAGGGCAAGGAGACTGCATGTCCACGACCGAGCAGCGCGTCGCGATCGTGACCGGGGCCGCGCGCGGCATCGGCGCCGCCACCGCCAAGCGGCTGGCGGCCGAGGGCCGCGCCGTCGCCGTACTCGACCTCGACGAGGGTGCCTGCAAGGAGACCGTCGAGCAGATCACGGCGGACGGCGGCAGGGCGCTCGCGGTCGGCTGCGACGTATCGGACGAGGCGCAGGTCGAGGCGGCGGTGGCCCGGGTCGCGGAGGAGCTGGGCGCGCCGACCATCCTCGTGAACAACGCGGGTGTGCTCCGCGACAACCTGCTGTTCAAGATGAGCGCGACCGACTGGGACACCGTCATGAACGTGCACCTCCGGGGTGCCTTCCTGATGTCCCGCGCGGTGCAGAAGCACATGGTGGCGGCGAAGTTCGGCCGGATCGTCAACCTGTCGTCGAGCTCCGCGCTCGGCAACCGCGGCCAGGTCAACTACTCGGCCGCGAAGGCGGGTCTGCAGGGCTTCACCAAGACGCTGGCCTTCGAGCTCGGCAAGTTCGGCGTCACCGCCAACGCCGTGGCGCCCGGCTTCATCGTCACCGACATGACCGCCGCCACGGCCGCCCGGATCGGCATGGGCTTCGAGGAGTTCCAGGCCGCCGCCGCGACCCAGATCCCCGTCCAGCGGGTCGGCAACCCGGACGACATCGCCAACGCGATCGCCTTCTTCACCGGTGAGCAGGCCGGCTTCGTCTCCGGCCAGGTCCTGTACGTGGCCGGCGGCCCGCTCAACTGACGCGCATCGGAGATCTGAGCACCATGACACGTGAGATTCCCACCGACAGCGGCAAGGTCGCCCTCGTCACCGGCGCCAGCCGCGGTATCGGCTACGGCATCGCCGAGGCCCTGGTGGCCCGTGGCGACCGCGTCTGCATCACCGGCCGGAACGAGGACGCGCTCAAGGAGGCCGTCGAGAAGCTCGGCGCCGACCGGGTGATCGGGGTGGCCGGCAAGGCGCACGACGAGGCCCACCAGGCCGTCGCCGTCGAACGCACCATGGAGGCGTTCGGGCGCGTCGACTTCCTGGCGAACAACGCCGGCACCAACCCGGTCTTCGGCCCGATCGCCGAACTCGACCTGAACGTCGCGCGCAAGGTCTTCGAGACCAATGTGATCTCGGCGCTCGGCTTCGCGCAGCAGACCTGGAAGGCCTGGCAGAAGGAGAACGGCGGGGCGATCGTCAACATCGCCTCGGTCGCCGGTCTCGCCCCGTCGCCCTTCATCGGCGCCTACGGCATCAGCAAGGCCGCCATGGTCAACCTGACGATCCAGCTCGCCGCCGAGATGGCGCCGGGCGTGCGGGTGAACGCCATCGCCCCGGCGGTGGTCAAGACGAAGTTCGCCGCGGCGCTGTACGAGGGCCGCGAGGAGGAGGCCGCCGCGGGTTATCCGCTCAAGCGGCTGGGCGTCCCGGAGGACATCGGCGGCGCAGCCGCCTTCCTGCTCTCCGACCAGGCCGGGTGGATCACCGGCCAGACCCTCGTCGTCGACGGCGGGTTGTTCCTGCACGCGGGCGTCGCCTGAGTGGGTCCGGCGAGCCGGGTCCGGGCTTCGGTCCGGGCCCGGCTCAGCTGTTTCCGCGCGTGCCGCCGGGCGTCGCGTACGCACCCGCGGAGCGCGTTGTCAGTGGCTCCCGGTACGTTCTGAGTTCCAGCAACGGATCGTGTACCGGAGGTTCCTGACGTGCCCAGCATGCTGCCCGAATCCTGGCAGGACGTCCTCGGCGAGGAGTTGGAGAAGCCGTACTTCCAGCAGCTCACCGAGTTCGTGGAGACCGAGCGGGCCACGCACAAGATCTTCCCGCCCCGGGACGAGGTCTTCGCGGCCCTGGAGGCCACTCCTTTCGACCGGGTGAAGGTGCTGATCCTCGGCCAGGACCCGTACCACGGCGAGGGACAGGGGCACGGGCTGTGCTTCTCGGTGCGGCCGGGCGTGAAGACCCCGCCGTCGCTGCGCAACATCTTCAAGGAGATGAAGGAGGAGCTCGGCCACCCGGTGCCGGACAACGGCTACTTGATGCCGTGGGCCGAGCAGGGCGTCCTGCTGCTCAACGCGGTGCTGACGGTGCGGGAGGGCGAGGCGAACTCGCACAAGAGCAAGGGCTGGGAGAAGGTCACCGACGCGGTGATCAAGGCCGTCTCCGACCGGTCGGACCCGGCGGTGTTCGTGCTGTGGGGGAACTACGCCAAGAAGAAGCTCCCGCTGATCGACACGGAGCGGCACACGGTGATCCAGGGCGCGCACCCCTCACCGCTGTCCGCGAAGCTCTTCTTCGGCAGCCGCCCCTTCACGCAGATCGACGACGCGGTCAAGGCCCAGGGCCACGACCCGATCGACTGGCGGGTGCCCGACCTCGGTGTCCGCGCCTGACCGGGTTTTCCGGACCCTGCGGCTAGCGTCAGCAGGATCAGCGGGAACGGGACGCCCGCGGGGCGCAGGAGGCGGCAGTGACGGATCAGGAACAGGGTTGGGGTGTCGGCCAGGACGCGGTCATGACGCGGATCGGCCAGGTCATGATGCTGCTGCACGGCGGCGACCGTGAAGAGGCCAGGACCCGGTTCGGTCGACTGTGGGAGGAGATCGGCGAGGACGGCGATCCCCTCCACCGCTGCACGCTCGCGCACTTCATGGCCGACACCCAGGACGATCCCGAGGACGAACTGGAGTGGGACCTCAGAGCCCTGCGGGCGGCCGACGGTCTCTCCGACGAACGCACCGGCCGGCACCACGAGTCGCTCGCCGTGCGGGGCTTCTATCCGTCACTGCACCTGAACCTCGCCGCCGACTACCTGAAGGTCGGCGAGCGGGAGCTGGCGCGCAACCACCTCGTCCGGGCGAGGAGCGCCTCGGGGGCGCTCGGTGACGACGACTACGGCGACGGCCTGCGGGCCGCGATCGGACGGATGGAGCTGAGGCTGGACGGCTCCGGTCACCGGCCGTAGGACTCGTGGCAGATCCGCGCCGCGGCGCTGTCCTCGGCCCAGCCGCCGTACGTCTCGCCCAGCGCGCAGACCCCCGCCCCGCCGGGCAGTGACGCCGCCGGGCGGGGGTGCGGAGCCGCCTTGGCGGCGGGCACCGGATCACGTTCCGCGGGCGCCACCGGAGTCCGTGCCCGGTGATGGCGCCGCACGGGCTGCGGGGGCGCGGGAGCCGCGGCGGAGGCCGGGGGACCGGGGTCCGGTTCTTGCACCGGTACGGTCGCGAGCGACTGCTGGTCCGGCTGCCGGACGACCGTCCGGTCCTGGGGGAGCGGGAGGACGGGCAACACCGGCGCCGACGAGGGGCCGGGGGCGGGCTGCGAGGGCACCGTCGTACACCCGGTGACGGCCGAGGCCGCCGCAATGAGCACTACTGCTGCTAAATGACGCATTCGGACAACTCTGCCGGTCGGCGGCACCGTTGGGTATTCCCCGCAGGAGTGACGCGGAGTGACACCGCCGGAGGACGGCTCCGGCAGGCCCCGTATGCTGCCAGAACACATCGGACCTGTCGCCACGGCGACGCGGGCGGCGACGCGCGCGGCAGCGGCGGCGGGCGCGGTCGAGCGGTAGCGGCAGAACGGGAGAGGCACATGGGATCCGGCAACGCCCCCCTGAAAATCGGGGTGATCGGCCTCGGTGACATCGCCCAGAAGGCGTATCTGCCGGTGCTCGCCGCCCAGCCGGGGATCGAAGTGCACCTGCACACCCGTACCCCCGCCACCCTGGACCGGGTCGGTGACGCCCTCCGGCTGCCGCACCGGCACACCAGCCTGGACGCGCTGATCGGGCAGGGGCTCGACGCCGCCTTCGTGCACGCGCCCACCGACCGGCACGTCGAGATCACCGAGGCGCTGATCGAAGCCGGTGTCCCGGCCTATGTCGACAAGCCGTTCGCGCCCGACCTCGACGGGGCGCGGCACCTGGTGAACCTCGCCGAGCAGCGCCGGGTCAGCCTGATGGCCGGCTTCAACCGCCGCTACGCGCCGGGCTACACCCAGTGCGCGGACCACCCGCGCGATCTGATCCTGATGCAGAAGAACCGGGTCGGGCTCGCCGAGGAGCCCCGCTCCGTGGTGTTCGACGACTTCATCCATGTCGTCGACACCCTGCGCTATCTCGCGCCCGGGCCCATCGAGCACACCGACGTCCGCGCCAAGATCCGCGACGGCCTGCTGCACCACGTCGTCCTGCAGCTGTCCGGCGACGGGTTCACCGCCATCGGCACGATGAACCGGATGAGCGGCTCCACCGAGGAGATCCTCGAGGTGAGCGGCGACGACACCAAGCGCCAGGTCGTCAATCTCGCCGACGTCATCGACCACAAGGGCCAGCCCACCCTGCGCCGCCGCGGCGACTGGGTTCCGGTCGCCCGCCAGCGCGGCATCGAGCAGATCATCCTGGTCTTCCTGGACGCGGTGCGCAGCGGCAAGCTGCTCGACGCCCAGGACGCGCTGCGCACCCATGAACTGTGCGAGCGGATCGTCACCGCGATTCGCGAGCAGTCCGCCTGACCCGCAGCGAGACCTCGTACCCCGCGGCCAGCACGACGATCAGCAGCGCGAGGTGCGGCACCCAGTCGCCGAACCGGACGTACGGGCTGCGGCCCTCCGACAGCGGCACCTGGTACACCGCCGCCGTGCTGGCGCTGGTGCCCAGCCATGAGCCCACCTGCCGCCCCTGGCCGTCGTAGACCGCGCTCACCCCGGTCAGGGTGGCGTGCACCATCGGACGCCAGGTCTCCGCGGCCCGCAGCGCGGCGAGCGAGGCGTGCTGGGGCGGTGCCCAACTGCCCTGGAACGACGAGGTGGACGACTGCGCCACCAGCAGCTGCGCCCCGTCGTCGACCAGCTTCCGGCTCATGTCGGGAAAGGCCGACTCGAAGCACACCAGCGGCCCGAAGCGCAGGTTCCCGGCGGTCATGACCACCTGGCGGTCGCCGCGCCTGCGGTCCTCGCCGGCCGCCTTACCGACCGATGTGGCCCAGCCCAGTACCGAGCGGAACGGGATGTACTCGCCGAACGGCACCAGACGCATCTTGTCGTAGCTCGGGCCGGTGATGCCGTCCGCCCCCACCAGCACCGACGTCTTCGAGATACCGCGCCCGTCGGCCCGCTGGGCGTCCACGTTCACCAGGACGTCCGCGTCGACCTCCCGGGCGAGCGCGGCGAGCCGGTCGGCGAGGTCCGGCCGGGACGACAGGTCGAAGCCGACGCTGCTCTCGCCCCACACCACCAGGTCCACCCGCTGCCCGGCGAGCGTGCGGGTCAGCTGTTCCTCGCGGTCGAACCGGGCCTCAGCCCCCTCGATCACACCCGGCTGCACCACCGCGATCCGTACCGTCCCGGTCCGGTCGGGCACCGGCGCGCCCAGCCACACGGCGGTCGTGCCGACCGCCACCGCGGCCAGCGCGGCGCCGGCCGGGGCGCGGACGGAGGGCGCCGCGATCAGCGCCGCCACCGCCGTGTTCACCGTCACGACCAGCGCGCTGATCAGCCAGACCCCGCCGACCGACGCCAGCCGCAGCGCGGGGGCGACCTGCCACTGACTGGCCCCCAACAGCCCCCACGGACCGCCCAGGTACTGCCAGGAGCGCGCCAGCTCGACCATCAGCCATCCGCACGGCGCAAGCACCATGGCGGCGGCCACCCGCCGCGGGCCGGGCCGCCCGCCCAGCGTCCGCCGCAGCAGCCACCCCCACGGCGCCCACAGGGTCCCCAGCAGCAGGGCCAGCACGACGATGAAGACGTTGAGGCTCGGGAACAGCCAGTGGTGCACGGCCAGCATGAAGCCGGCCCCGCCCAGCCAGCCGTCGAGTGCGGCGCGGCGGCCCGTCGGCGCGGAGCGCGTGAGCAGGATCCACGGCACCAGCGCCACGTAGGCCAGCCACCAGAGCGACAGCGCGGGGAAGGCGAGCGCCGGCAACGCGCCCGCCGCGGCCGCGGCGAGGCCGCGCGTCCAGGGCGAGGTGAGGCGGGATACCTGCCGGTCGGCTGTCACCGTCATACCCGCTCCCTAGTGAGTGCTTCGCCTCAGTGTCGGGGGTGCGGACGCCTCGTGCACAGAGGACGACATCGAGGTGACCCGGCGTGTCCCGGAGCACTCCGGCCCGCAGGGTGCGGCTGCCCGGTGCGGCTCAGGGCATGCGGTTCCAGGACACGAGGACCGGACGGCCGTGCTCGGTGCCGATCCGGCTGACGGTCCCGGTGGCCAGCTGGAACAGGGCGCCGTCCGCCGCCGGGAGTCCCAGCCGGCGGGCGGTCAGCACCCGCAGGAAGTGGGCGTGGGCCACCAGGACGATGTCCCCGGCGTCCCCGAGATCGCGGAACGCGGCGTCCACCCGGGCGAGCACCCGGTCGGCGCGCGCGCCGACCTCCGCCGGCAGCTCGCCGGGGTGCCCGGGGACACCGGGGGGCACGCCGTCGGTCCACAGGTCCCAGTCCGGCCGCGTCCGGTGGATCTCGTTCGTGGTGATGCCCTCGTAGCTGCCGTAGTCCCACTCGTGCATATCGGGATCGACGGTGGTGCTGGCGAGGCCCGCGAGCTCGGCGGTGTGCACCGCGCGTCCGAACGGGCTGGTCAGGACGAGCGCGATGCGGAACTCCGCCAGCAGGGGTGCCAGACCGCGCGCCTGCTCCTCGCCCCGGGCGGTGAGCGGCAGGTCGGTGTAGCTGGTGTGCTGCCCCGACGCGCTCCACTCGGTCTCGCCGTGCCGGACCAGGATCAGTTCACCCATGGCGGGTCCCTCTTCTCTTTCGTGCTCAACCCCCGCGACGCTACGCCCAGCGGCCGCGCAAGATCGCGCACCCCCCTCCGCCGCCGTGTCAGCTTCCGGCGGGGGCGAGCTCGACCGCCGGTTCCGCGGCGTCGGCGCCCGCCGGCTGCCCGTACCAGGCGACGGCCACCGCGCCCGTCACGGCCAGGACGAAGCCGGCGATCGCCACCCAGCCGAAGCCGTCGCGGGAGGTGTCGCCGAGCCAGAGCACCCCGAGGATGCCCGGGACCACGGTCTCGCCGACCACCAGCGCGGCCGTGGCGCCGTTGATCGAACCGATCTGCAGGGCCACCGTGTGCAGGTACATGCCGCCGATGCCGGCGACCAGGATCGCGTACAGGGCGGGGTCCGCCAGCAGCGTCGGGAGGTCGAACGGGTCCACGCCGTCCAGCACCCGCACGCCGACGCCCAGGGCGCCGAAGCCCAGCCCGGACAGCAGACCGGCCAGGATCGCGCCGCGGGCGCCGAGCCGGCGTACCAGCAGGCTGCCGGCCCCGATGATCGTCACGGCGGTGGCGAGCAGCCACCAGTGGGTGGCGCGTGCGGTGTGACCGCTGCCCTCGGGACCCGCCGCCGTGGCCAGCAGCACCAGGGCGGAGCAGACGACACCGATGGAGATCCACTCGGGCCGGCTCAGCCGGATGCCGAGCATCCTGATGCTCAGCACCGCGGTGATCACCAGGTTGGCGCTGATCACCGTCTGGGAGAGGAACAGCGGCAGCAGCCGGGCGGCCAGTGCCCCGAGCCCGAAGCCGATGAAGTCCAGCACCGTGCCGAGCATGAACTCCCAGGTCACGGCGGCCTTGGCGGTGGAGGACAGGCTCGGGCCGCCGTGCTCGGTGGTGCCGGTGGTCGAGGCGGCGGCCGCCTCGAGGCGGGCCGACCTGCGTGATCCCACGGCCTGTAGGACCGACCCCGTGCCGTAGCAGGCCGATGCCGCGACGGCTGTCAGAAGGCCGATGTACACCAAGAGCTCCGTTCCCGTACCACTGTGTCCTGCCGCGGAGATCGTCTCCTCCGGTCTACTGGACGCGCTGCCGGGGACGAAAGTTCCGTAAACCGGGCGCCGGGTGTCCGGATGCCGCGCCGACACTCCGGCTCCGCGATCTTCTTCGGCCACTGGACCGGTCACATCGTATGGTCATCGGAATTGGCTGGCAGCGGCCGGGCACGTGCGTCATGGATCATGTACGGGGGAACGGATGTCGCTGGGTCGCCGGTTGATGCTCACGGCCGTGGCGGGCGGATTTCTGGCGGGGTGCACCTCGGCGCCCGACCCGGCCGAACGGTCGCCGGAACCGTCGTCCCCGCCCGGGCCCGGCATCGTCCCCGCACCGTCCGCTCTGCGACCGTCCCCCGCACCGCCGTCGCCCAAGCCGGCTCCCCGGGTCACCCGGGCCGCGACCGTCGCCCGCTACGGCCGGATGACCCCCACCGGCTGGGGCTTCACCGCTCCCGGGGTGGTCACCGAGCTGCCGTCCGCCGCGGGACGGGCGATAGCGCTGACCTTCGACGCGTGCGGCGGGCCGGGCGGTGGCGGCTACGACCGGGAGCTGATCGACCTGCTGCGGACCCGCAAGGTGCCCGCGACGCTCTTCCTCAACGCGCGCTGGATCGACGCCAACCGCGCGCACTTCGAGCAGCTCGCGAGCGATCCGCTGTTCGAGATCGCCAACCACGGGACGCGCCACCGGCCGCTGTCGGTATCGGGCCGCTCCGCGTACGGCATCGCCGGGACGCGCGACGCGGGGGAGGTCTTCGACGAGGTCGCGGGGAACCAGGACAAGCTCACCGCGCTGCTCGGACATCCGCCGCGGTTCTTCCGCTCCGGCACCGCGTACTGCGACGACATCGCGGCGCGCATCGTCGCCGAACTGGGGGAGCGGTTCGCCGGATTCAGCGTCAACGCCGACGCGGGGGCCACGTTCACCCCCTCCCAGGTGCGTAGCGCCGCGCTCACGGCGACCGCCGGATCGATCGTCATCGGCCATATGAACCACCCCGCCGGCGGTACGGCCGAGGGCATGGCCCGGGCCCTGCCCGGGCTGCTCGCGGCCGGCCACCGGTTCGTCCGGCTCTCCGACGCCGTGCACTGAGCGTCGCGGGCGGCGCCACCCGGTAAGCTCCGTCCCTGAGTACTTGAACTTTCAAGGCAGATTGCTTGAAGTTTCAACTGAGTCGGCGTACCGTCGAACCAGGCCCGCCGACCACGGGGCCGACCGATGTCCGACCAGGAGCGCCACCATGCCTGTACGCCGCCTCAACCACGCAGTGCTCTACATCCGCGATGTCGCGCGCGCCGTCGAGTTCTACACCGATGTCTTCGGCTTCAAGGTCGATGTGGAGATCCCCGGGCGGGCCGCCTTCCTCAGCGCCCAGGACACTCTCAACGACCACGACCTCGGCCTCTTCGCGATCGGTGCGGACGCCCCCGGCCCCGAGCAGGGCCGGGTCGGCCTCTACCACCTGGCCTGGGAGGTCGGCACGCTCGGCGAACTCGCCGACACCGCCGCCAAGCTGACGGAGCGCGATTCGCTGGTCGGCGCGACCAACCACGGAGTGTCGAAGTCCCTGTACGCCAAGGACCCCGACGGCAACGAGTTCGAGATCATGTGGCGGGTGCCGCGCGAGGACTGGCCGGCCGGGGACGAGCCGAAGCTGCGGGCGCTGGACCTCCAGGAGTCGCTCGACCGCTGGGGTCCGGACCTGAAGACCGGTGCCGCCGCCGGCTCGGCCACCTGACCCGTCCCGCTCTGCGACTCCTGGCGTACCGCCGACCCCCCTTTCGACCGCGAAAAGCGGTGGTTTCAGGTCGACAGCGGTGGGCCGGGAACCCTCGGGGTCCGACGTTCTCCCAGTTCACGGACGTGCCCCTGTCCGCGCCACGCGCGGGTGTCCGCATGCTGGACGGTTCGGCGGGGGTGCCCTGGGCGGCCACTGAGCTGCCCGTATCGAACAATGAGCCATCGTCCGATCACACACCGCGACCGGAAGTGATCGTTCGAAGTGCAGCCACGAAACACCTCCGTAATACTCCTGTCCGTTATCCGCAACCAACGGAGAAGGAGTGTTCGGAATGCGATACACCCTAGGTGCGATCGGAGTGGGGGCCGCCCTGGCTCTCAGCTGCGTGGCGGGCACCAGTGGGACCGCCCGAGCCGAATCCGCCCAGCCGCACAGTCTGTACGCGCCCTCGTCGATGGTGCTGACCATCGGCAAGGGCGAGGACGCCGCGACCGCCGCTGTCCAGCGGGCCGTGCTGCTGCGCTGTCGCCCCACCGCCGGAGGCGACCACCCGGACGCACAGGCCGCCTGCACCGAACTGACCCTGGCGGGCGGGAACTTCGAGGCGCTGTTAGCCTCCGACCCCAACCGGATCTGCCCCAAGATCTGGGATCCGGTGGTGGTCACCGCGGACGGAGTGTGGCAGGGGCAACGCGTCTCGTACTCCCACACGTACGCGAACACCTGCATCAAGGCAGGGGGTACCGGGGCGGTTTTCGGCTTCTGAAGCCGGAGGTGAACGACTGCACCGAGGCGGGTCGGGGCTGTTGTGATACCGGCCACTCGGGTCAAACCCGGCAGGCCGTGTTCACCTTGCACCGGTAACGTGCCCTTCGGCCCCCTTGCCGCGGCGCGGATGCCGCGGAGCCCGAGCGCAGCGCGGCCCCGGCGGAAGACCCGGATACGGCGCTCACCCGGCGGGCCGGGACGGTCCGTCCCCGGAGCGCGCCCGCGGCACCCGGCAAGCAGTCCACGTACCTCGGAGGGTAAGACATGCGTCCGTTCCTGGCCGGCACTGATCGGATCGACGCGCGCTGTGCGCCGCCGTCCTTCACCCCGGCCGGGAACGGGAGCGCTGTATGACGCTGGCAGAGGCACCCGAGCTGACGCTCGACACACTGATCGACCCCGCGGAGCTCCTGGCACCGCCCCGCGCGGTCTTCTCCGGGAACGGTCCCGCGCCCGAGCGGACCCTGCTCGACATCCTCGCCGAGACCACCCGAAGACACCCGAACGGCGCAGCCGTCGACGACGGTTCCACGGCGCTGAGCTACCGCGCCCTGGCGGCCGAGACCGAGGCGCTGCGGCTGCGGCTCGCGGCGGCGGGCATCGGCGCCGGCGACCGGGTCGGCATCCGGGTGCCGTCCGGCACCAACGACCTGTACATCTCGATCCTCGCGGTGCTGGCGGCAGGCGCCGCCTATGTGCCGGTGGACGCCGAAGACCCCGAAGAACGCGCCGAGTTGGTCTTCTCCGAAGCGGGAGTGAGCGCCGTCATCGGCGCGCACCGCGAGATCCGGCCCTGCGGTACCCCGCACGGCGCCGTGGGCCGGCGGCCCGGACCCGACGACGACGCCTGGATCATCTTCACCTCGGGATCGACCGGCAAGCCCAAGGGCGTTGCCGTCTCCCACCGCAGCGCCGCGGCGTTCGTGGACGCCGAGGCCGGGCTCTTCCTCACCGAGGAGCCCATCGGCCCCGGGGACCGGGTGCTGGCCGGGCTGTCGGTCGCCTTCGACGCCTCCTGCGAGGAGATGTGGCTGGCCTGGCGGTACGGCGCCTGCCTCGTCGCCGCCCCCCGGTCACTGGTCCGCACCGGGCTCGACCTGGGCCCATGGCTGGTCGAACAGCGCATCACCGTCGTGTCGACGGTGCCCACCCTGGCGGCGCTGTGGCCGTCGGAAGCACTCGACGACGTCCGGCTGCTGATCTTCGGCGGCGAGGCGTGCCCGCCCGAACTCGCCGAGCGGATGGCCGTCGAGGGCCGCGAGGTGTGGAACACCTACGGTCCCACCGAGGCCACCGTCGTCGCCTGCGCCGCTCAGCTCACCGGCGAGGGCCCGGTCAGGATCGGGCTGCCGCTCGACGGCTGGGACCTGGCGGTCGTGGACGCGCGGGGCGAGCTCGTGCCCATGGGCGAGGTCGGCGAACTCGTCATCGGCGGGGTCGGGCTGGCCCGTTACCTCGACGCGGACAAGGACGCCGAGAAGTACGCGCCGCTGCCCTCACTGGGCTGGGAGCGCGCCTACCGCAGCGGTGACCTGGTCCGTGCGGACGCCGAAGGGCTGTTGTTCGTCGGCAGGGCGGACGAGCAGATCAAACTGGGCGGCCGCCGGATCGAACTCGGCGAGGTCGACGCGGCGCTGCAGGCGCTGCCGAACGTCGCGGGTGCCGCGGCCGCCGTCCGCACCACCCGGGGCGGCAACCAGATCCTCGTCGGCTATGTGGTGAGCGCGGCGCAGGACACGGCCGCCGACACCCCGGCCGGCGACGAGCCCCCCGACGGCGAAGCGCGGGCCGACCAGGCCCAGGCGGCTGAAGCCCAAGCGGCTGAAGCCCAGACCGACGAAGCCCGGACCGACGAAGCCCGGACCGACGAGGCCGAAGTGGGCGTCGTCAGCAGTGTGTTCGACCCCGTCGACGCGCTGCGCCGGCTGCGCGAGGCGCTGCCCGCCTCGCTCGTGCCGCTCATCGCGGTGGTCGACACGCTGCCCACCCGGACCTCCGGCAAGGTCGACCGGGCCGCGCTGCCCTGGCCGCTGCCCTCCGTGGACACCTCCGGGCAGGAGAGCCCGCTGGAAGGCACCGAGGGGTGGCTCGCGGAACAGTGGGCCGAGATCCTCGGCACCTCCGTCGGCACCGCCGACGCCGAGTTCTTCGCGATCGGCGGCAGCAGCCTCGGCGCCGCCCGCCTGGTCGCCCTCATCCGTGCGCGCTTCCCCAACGTCTCCGTCAGCGACATCTACCAGAACCCGTCGCTGGGCGCGCTGGCCCGCGTCCTGGAGGCGTCGGACGCCCGCGAGAGCGCCGTGCGGACCGTACGGCCCACCCCGCGGCGCGCCGGCGCCGTACAACTGGCGCTGATGCTCCCCCTGCTGACGATCTCGGGGCTGCGCTGGGCCGTGGGCGTCGCCGCCCTGAACAACGTGCTCGCCCGGTACGGGGACTTCCCGTGGGCGCCCGCCGTGTCCTGGTGGTGGGTGGCGCTGGGCTGGCTGCTGTGCGTCAGCTCGGCCGGCCGGGTCGCCGTCGCGGCCGGCGGCGCGCGGCTGCTGCTGCGCGGGGTCCGGCCCGGCACCTATCCGCGCGGCGGCAGCGTCCACCTGCGGCTGTGGACCGCGGAACGCCTCGCCGAGCGCGTCGGCGCCAACCGGCTGACCGGCACCTGGATCACCCACTACGCCCGGGCGCTCGGCGCGCGGATCGGTGCGGACGCCGATCTGCACTCGCTGCCGCCCGTCACCGGGATGCTGCGGCTCGGCAAGGGCTGCGCCGTCGAACCCGAGGTGGACCTGTCCGGCCACTGGCTCGACGGCGACCTGCTGCACATCGGCAAGATCCGGATCGGCGCGGCGGCCACGGTCGGCGCGCGCAGCACCCTGTTCCCCGGCGCCCGCGTCGGCAAGCGCGCCGAGATCGCGCCGGGCTCCGGAGTGACCGGGGCGGTACCGGCCGGCCAGCGCTGGTCGGGCGTTCCCGCGGCCCGCTCCGGCAAGGCCGCCCACCGCTGGCCCGGCAGCCGCCCGCCGCGCACCCGTGGGTGGTCCCTGGTCTACGGCCTCACCTCCACCGCGCTGGGCCTGCTGCCCGCGCTCGCGGCGCTGCCAGGACTGCTGACGCTGCTGCTCTTCGTCCGCGGCGAGTCCGCGCCCGGCGACGTGCTCGCCGCCGCGCTGATCGCCGTACCGCTCGCCACGGTCGTCTCGCTGGCCACCTACGCGCTGCTCGTCCTGGTCCTGGTCAGGGCGCTGGGCACCGGACTGCGCGAGGGATATCACGCCGTGCACAGCGCCGTCGCCTGGCGGGCCTGGGCCACCGAGCGGCTGATGAACACCGCCCGCGTCGTGCTCTTCCCGCTGTACGCGAGCCTCTTCACGCCGGTGTGGCTGCGCGCCCTGGGCATGAAGGTCGGGCGGCGCGTCGAGGCGTCGACCGTCCTGGCGCTGCCCGCGATGACCACGGTCGGCGACGGCGCGTTCCTCGCCGACGACACGATGGTCGCCACCTACGAGCTGGGCGGCGGGTGGATGCGCATCGCCGCCGCCCGGGTCGGCAAGCGGGCGTTCCTGGGCAACTCCGGGATGACCGCGCCCGGCCGCTCGGTACCGAAGAACGGCCTGGTCGGTGTCCTGTCCTCGACGCCGAAGGGCGCCAAGGCGGGCAGCTCCTGGCTGGGCATGCCGCCGATGAAGCTGCCCCGGGCCGCCGAGGCCGGCGACCAGAGCCGTACCTACGACCCGCCACGCGCCCTGATGGTGGCGCGCGCCGCCGTCGAGGTGTGCCGGGTCGTCCCGGTCATGTGCACCGTCGCCCTCGCGGTCCTGTTCGTGGGCGCGTTCGAGGCCCTGGTGAGCACGGCGGGACTCGTCGTCGCCGCCCTGTGCGGCGGTCTGCTGATGGCGGCCGCGGGTCTGCTGGCGTGCGTGGTCGCCGCCGCGGCCAAGTGGCTGCTGGTCGGCAGGTTCCGGACGGTCGAGCATCCGCTGTGGAGCTCGTTCGTGTGGCGCAACGAGCTCGCGGACACCTTCGTCGAGGTGCTCGCCGTGCCGTGGCTGGTGGGATCGGTCCCCGGCACCCCGCTGATGAACCTGTGGCTGCGCACGCTCGGCGCGCGGATCGGACGCGGCGCCTGGTGCGAGACGTACTGGCTGCCGGAGGCCGACCTCGTGCGGGTCGGCGCCGGGGCCACCGTCAACCGGGGCTGCGTGGTGCAGACCCATCTGTTCCACGACCGGATCATGCGCATGGACACGGTCACGCTGGGGGATGGTTCAACCCTGGGTCCGCATGGCATCGTGCTCCCCGGCGCGACCGTCGGGCCGCGCACCACCATCGGTCCCGCGTCGCTCGTCATGCGCGGCGAATCGGTGCCCGAGGGCACCCGCTGGCTCGGCAACCCGATCGCCGCCTGGCACACCGACCGGCACGCAGAGGGGACCCGCAGTTAGTGAACAAGGCACCGGGGGGCGGCCGTGCGGCCGCCCCGGCCAGGCCCGGGGCGGCCGTCTCCACCGATTCGTACCTGCCCGAGCACGGCAACGGCGGCTACCGCACGGTGCGCTACGACCTGGAGCTGGACTTCCGGCCGAGCGCCGACCGGTTGTCCGGCCGGGCCCGGATCTCCGCGGTCACCGAGCACGCGCTCTCCGAGTTCAGCCTCGACCTCGGAGCGTTCCGGATCGACCGGGTCCTGGTGGACGGCAAGCGGCCCGCCCGCTACACCCACCGCGCCGGGAAGCTGCGGGTGCGCCCCGCCCGTGAACTGCCCGCGGGCACGCCCTTCACCGTCGAGGTGCGTTACGTCGGCACCCCGCGGCCGATCCGCAGCCGCTACTGGGGCGACCTGGGCTGGGAGCCGCTGGAGTACGGCGCGCTGGTGGCCGCCCAGCCGATCGGCGCGCCCTCCTGGTTCCCCTGCAACGACCACCCGTCGGACAAGGCCGTCTACCGCATCACGGTGACGGCGCCGACGGTGTGCACGGTGCTCGCCAACGGCACCCTGGAGTCGTGCACCATCGGCGGTTCCACCACGACCTGGGTCTACGAGCAGCGGGCGCCGATGGCCAGCTATCTCGCCAGCGTCCAGATCGGCCCCTACGAGCTGGTGGAGCACCTCGGCGGCCCGATCGCGCAGCCCGCGGCCGTCCCGGTCGCCCTGCTCGCCCCGTTCGCCCACGACTTCGGCCGCCAGCCGGAGATGATGGAGCTGTTCCAGGACCTCTTCGGGCCGTACCCCTTCGACGACTACGCGGTGGTCGTGGTCGACGAGGAGCTGGAGGTGCCGGTCGAGGCGCAGGCCCTGTCGGTCTTCGGCGCCAACCACGTCGACGGCCGGCGCGGCTTCGAGCGCCTGGTGGCCCATGAGCTGGCCCACCAGTGGTTCGGCAACAGCCTCACCCTCGCCGACTGGCGTCACATCTGGCTGAACGAGGGCTTCGCCTGCTACGCCGAATGGCTGTGGTCGGAGGCCGCGGGCGGCGCCCCCGCCACCGTGCTGGCCACCCGCGCGCACACCCGGCTCGCCGGACTGCCGCAGGATCTGCGGCTCGCCGACCCGGGCGTACGGCGGATGTTCGACGACCGGCTCTACAAGCGCGGTGCGCTCACGCTGCACGCACTGCGGACGACCATGGGCGACACCGCGTTCTTCGCGCTGCTGCGCACCTGGACGTCGCAGCACCGCCACCGCACCGTCACCACCGAGCAGTTCACCGCGCTCGCGCAGGAGTACACCCCGCGCCCGCTGGACGCCCTGTTCACCGCGTGGCTGCGCGAGCCCCGGCTCCCGGCACTGCCGCGGGCCGGCGACTGAGCGCACTCGGCACCACGACACCCGGCACCCCGCTCCACGACGGTGTGCCGGCCTGCCGACACACCCGGAACAGCCCTGGATGCCGGGATATGTCATACAAGCTGTATAGGCTCGGCGTCGCAATATGGGCTAAATCGGTCAATTCCTATCATCATCTGGGCTTTGCAGGCCGAGAAGTGAAGGTCCGTCACCGGTTCGCCCTCTCACAGCTGCGGTGATCAGCGACTAGGAGACGCCCGTGCCAGGCACTCCCCACTTCTCCCTACGGCGCGGCGCCACCCGCCGCGGAACCCGTCCCCGGACCCGTCGCGGACGTCCGCGGCACCTCGCCGTCCTGCTCGTGGCGGCCCTGTCGGCCAGCCTGACGCCCGCGGTGGCGGGATCGGCGGCGCAGGCCGCGCCGGGCTCCGACCCCGTCCCCTGCGGCATCACGACAGCGGCGCTGAACCGGCCCGCCACCGCCTCGTCGACCGAGCGGTCCGACACCCCGGCAGCGGCGGCGTTCGACGGCAACGCGGGCACCCGCTGGTCCAGCGCCGCCGCCGATCCGCAGTGGCTGCAGGTCGACCTCGGCTCCAGCCGACCGGTCTGCGGAGTCCAGCTGGCCTGGGAGAACGCGTACGCGAGGGCGTACCGGATCCAGGTCTCCGACGACGGCACCGACTGGACCACCGTCTACTCCACCACCGCGGGCCAGGGCGGCATCGAGACGGTGGCGCTGAACGGCACCGGCCGCTACGTACGGCTGACCGGCATCCAGCGCGCCACCTCCTGGGGCTATTCGCTCTGGGAGTTCAGCGTCCTCACCCCCGGCGGCACCAGCAGCCCGGCGACCGGCGGCGACGGCAGCTGCCCCTGGTCGGGGTCCAGCGCACCCGTGGCCGAGCGCGTCACGCGGCTCATGGCGCAGATGACACAGGCCCAGAAGATCCAGATGGTGCACGGCACCGGCAACACCACGCCGTACGTCGGGAACCTCGCCGCGATCCCGTCCCTGTGCATCCCCTCGATGGGCTTCCACGACGGCCCCGGCGGGGTGGGCGACGCTTTCTCCGGGGTGACCCAGCTGCCCGCGCCCGTGTCGGCCGCGGCCGGCTGGGACACCGCGCTGCAGCACCAGTACGGCGCCGTCGCCGGGAACGAGTTCGCGGGCAAGGGCGCCGATGTGGCGCTCGGCCCGACCCTCAACATCGTGCGTGACCCGCGCTGGGGCCGGGCCTTCGAGAGCTACAGCGAGGACCCCTACCTGTCCGGCGAGATGGCCGTCGCCAACATCCAGGGCATCCAGAGCCAGGGCGTCATGGCGCAGGCCAAGCATGTGGCGGTCTACAACCAGGAGACCAACCGCAACGGGCCGAAGGACAACGCGGTCATCGACACCCGCACCTTGCAGGAGATCTATCTGCCCGGGTTCCAGACCGCCGTCAGCAAGGGCGCGGCGGCGTCGGTGATGTGCGGCTACGGCACCGTCAACGGCGCCTACGACTGCCAGCACCCGTATCTGCTGAACACCGCCCTCTACCAGCAGGCGGACTTCGGCGGATTCGTCACCAGCGACTGGCGCGCGACGCACTCCACCGTGGAGTCCGCGAACAGCGGGATGACGATGGAGATGCCCGGCGGGTACTACTACTCCAACTACCTCGCCCAGGCGGTCGCCGACGGCCAGGTGAGCCAGGCCACGCTGGACACCATGGTGAGCCGGGTGCTCACCCAGATGTTCGCCTTCGGCCTCTTCGACCGGAAGCACACCGGGTCGACCACGGCTCTGGTCACCACCCCCGCCCACCAGGCGACCGCCCGTCAGGTCGCGGAACAGGGCAGCGTCCTGCTGAAGAACACCGGCGTGCTGCCGCTGTCGACGGCGTCCACGCACTCGATCGCGCTGCTCGGCCCCGACGCCGGCGCGGGGGTGCGCAGCGTGGGCGGCGGCAGTGCCGCCGTCAGCAGTGCCTTCGTCGCCAGTTCCGGCACCGTCTCGCCGCTGGCCGGGCTCCAGAACCGGGTCGCGGGCACCGGCACCACCGTCCAGTACAACGACGGTACGGACATCGCGGCCGCGGTCGCCCTGGCCCGTGCCTCCGATGTGGCGGTCGTCTGCGTCGGGTACGGGGAGAAGGAGGGCGCCGACCTGACGGGCATCGATCTGCCCGCGGAGCAGAACGAGCTGGTGGCGCAGGTCGCGGCCGCCAACCCGAGGACCGTGGTGGTCCTCAACACCGGCTCCGCGGTCACCATGCCGTGGCTGGGCCGGGTGCAGGGCGTGCTGGAGGAGTGGTACGCCGGGCAGGAGGTCGGGAACTCCGTCGCCCGGCTGCTGTTCGGCGACACCAACCCGTCGGGGAAGCTGCCCGTCACCTTCCCGGCGAGCCTGGCCGACGTGCCCGCGCACACCGCGGCCCAGTGGCCGGGCACCGACGGCAAGGTGCAGTACTCGGAGGGGCTGAAGGTCGGCTACCGGTGGTACGACGCCGGCGACGTCACCCCGCTCTTCCCGTTCGGGTTCGGGCTGTCGTACACGACGTTCGCCTTCTCCGGACTCCAGGTCGGCACACCGGACGCGAGCGGCAACGCCACGGTCTCCGCGACCGTCACCAACACCGGCGGCCGCGCCGGCGCGGAGATCGCCCAGCTCTACGTCGGTGCTCCCGCCGCGACGGGTGAACCGGTCCGGCAGCTCAAGGGGTTCCAGCGGGTCGAGCTGCAGCCGGGGGCGAGCCGGCGGGTGCAGTTCACCGTCACCGCGCACGACCTGGCGCACTGGTCGGACACCACGGCCGGCTGGACGACCACCCCGGGCGACTACCGGATCCTGGTCGGCGACTCGTCCCGCAACCTGCCGCTGACCGGGACCCTGACGGTCGGCACACCGCTCTCGGCCAGGACGGTGACCAGCACCGTCACCGGCACGGGCAGCGTCACGGTGACCAACCCGCACGGTATGAGCAGCCGGGCCGGGACCCCGGTGCGGCTGGCCATCGCGGCCCGCGGCACCGGATCCGCCGGATCCGGCCCGGTGTTCACCGCGACCGGGCTGCCCGAGGGCCTGTCGATCAGCCCGGCCGGGGTGATCTCCGGTACCGCGACGGCCCCGGGCACCAGCACCGTCGCCGTCACCGCGACCGGCGCCACCGGGGCGACCGACACGGCCGGCTTCGTGTGGACCGTCAGCCGGCCCTGACCTCGCCGGCGTGGCCGGTCCGCGCCGTGCCGTCGTGAGCGGGCGACGGCACGGCGCGGCCGACCACGTTGACGGCGGTCCACGCGGCGCCGACCGCCGCGTACTGGCTGCTGGCCGCCCCGTACAGGTCGCGCGCCGCGGCGAGGGTCGCGGTCCGCGCCGCGTGGTAGTTGGTGGTGGACGTCATGTACACGGTCAGCGCCCGGTACCAGATCGCCGCCGCGGTGTTCTGCCCGATCCCGGTCAGCACCGAGCCGTTGACGGTCGGGCTGTTGTAGGAGATCCCGTTGATGACCCGGGGGCCGCTGCCCTCGGCGAGCAGGAAGAAGAAGTGGTTGCCGATCCCCGACGCCACGTGCGGGTCGAGGTTCGGGACCGACGTCGACCAGTAGTCGGGTGAGACCCCGTCCCGGGACGGCCGGTCCATGTAGCGCAGCGGGGTGCCGTTCCCGTTGAGGTCGGCCTTCTCGCCGATGAGGTAGTCCGGCACGTCGGCGGGGATGTTCGCGGAGAACTCCACCATGGTGGCGAAGATGTCGGAGGTGCTCTCGTTGAGCGCGCCCGCCTCGCCGCTGTAGGTGAGCCCGGCGGTGGCGGAGGTGATGCCGTGGGTGATCTCGTGCGCGCCGATGTCGATGGTGGTCAGCGGATGGGCGTTGTCCGAGCCGTCGCCGTAGTTGATGCAGCCGCAGGCATCGCTCCAGAAGACGTTGGCGTAGTGGTTGCCGTAGTGGACGACGCTGCGGACACCCTTGCCGTCGTTCCTGACCCCGAGCCGGTTGAACGAGTACTTGAAGTAGTCCCACACGGAGACGGCGGCGAACTGGGCGTCGACGCCCGCGGACTGGAGATTGGTCGGCAGGCCGTTGCCCCAGATGTTGTCCGCGTCGGTGAGGATGGTGTTGGTACGGCCGTCGACGGTGACGGTGTTGCCACGTGTCGGGTCCTGGAGCAGATAGGCCGAGGTCGTCTTCGTGGTGGTCAGCGGGACCTGGCCGTCGTGCACCCCGTAGCCCGTACCGAGGGCGGGGGAGTCGGCGGCGGCCGTTCCGGTGCCCGCGCCCATGACCGACGCCAGCAGCGCCGCGGCCGCGAGAGCGGCCCCGGCGGTGAGTCTCCGTCGCATCTGACTGCCTTCCTGTCGCCGGCGCGGGCGCGGTGGCGCCTCGCTCTTGGGGCGCCGGGTGGGCGCCGGGACGAAGCATGACGGTACGGACACGATCCTTGGCAGGGGCCCGTCAAGAATTGGCGCGCCTTCGCCGGTCAGGAGGCCGGATACGTTCGGCCGGCGGCCGGTATCCGACCCCAGGCGCCCTGGACGCGGCCGGTGCTCCCCTCTACGGTTGCGTCCGTGGACCGGATGAGCGCCTTGGATGCGGGCTTCTACTTCATCGAGGACGAGAACGTGCCGATGCACGTGGGATCGGTCCTGGTGTTCGAGGGGCCGGTGCCGTCGTACGGCGATGTCATCAGACTTCTGGTGTCCAAGCTCCCCGACGTGCCCCGGTACCGGCAGCGGGTCAAGAGCCTGCCGCTGCATCTGGGCCGTCCCGTCTGGGTCGACGACGAGCACTTCCAGATCCTCTACCACGTACGCCACACCGCGGTGCCCGCACCGGGCGGCGACGACCAGCTGCGCAACCTCGCCGGACGGCTCTTCGCCCAGCGCCTGGACCTCACGAAGCCGCTGTGGGAGATGTGGCTCGTGGAAGGGCTGGAGGGCGGCCGCTGGGCGCTCATCTCCAAGGTGCACCACTGCATGATCGACGGCATAGCCGGTACCGACATGATGCAGCTGGTGCTGGACTGGCGTAAGGACAGCGAACTGTCCGAACCCCGGCCCTGGACACCGGAGCCGAACCCGTCCACGTTCGACCTCGTCGCCGACGGCGTGCGCGACGCGGTGCTGACCCCGCTGGGACATCTGGCCGCCGTGCCCGCCCTCGCCCGGCGGCTGCGCAGCGGCTCCGAACTGCTCGGCATCGGCCGCGCCCTGGCCGGCAGTCTGCCGGACACCGCCCGCCGGCTCACCACCCGCGCGGCCGGCTCCCTCAACGGCTCCCTCGGCCCGCACCGCCGCTGGGTGTGGGCGAAGGCGGACCTGACGGAGACCAAGGAGATCCGCAAGGTCACCGGCGGAACGGTCAACGACGTCATCCTCGCCGCGATCACCCGCGGCTTCCGTGATCTGCTGGAGAGCCGCGGTGAGCTGTCCGAGGGCATGGTGGTCCGCACGATGGTGCCGGTCTCCGTACGCTCGCGGGACCAGCGCAACAAGCTGGACAACCGGGTGAGCGCCGTCCTGCTGAACCTGCCGGTGAGCGAGCCGGATCCGCAGGCGCGGCTCGCCGCGGTGCGCGAGCAGATGGACGACCTCAAGGGCAGCCGCCAGGCGGCGGGCGCCGACGCGATCACCGGTATGGCGAACTTCGCGGCGCCCACCCTGCTCGCACTGGGCTCGCGCACCGCCATGCGGTTCCCGCAGCAGTTCCTGCAGACCGTCACCACCAACGTGCCGGGCCCGCGGGTGCCGCTGTACATGCTGGGCCGGCGGCTGGCCGAGATCTACCCGTACGTGCCGATCGCCAGCACCATGCGGATCAGCGTCGGGATCTTCTCCTACCTCGGCCAGATCACCTTCGGCATCAACGCCGACTTCGACGGCGTACCCGACATCCAGGTGCTCGCGGACGGGGTCCGCGCGGGCTTCGACGAACTGCTCGCGCTGACCTGACACGCGCTCCGTCGCGGCCCCGGTGATCGATTGGCGGGGCCGTGCGGGCAGGCTTAGCCTCGAAGGAGTGACCGAATTCGTTCACTTCTGACCTGAGGCGCACGCATTCCCGCAGGCACTCTCATGACGGACTCTCAGACAGCATCCCCGGAGTCTGCCGCATCCCCGGAGCGGGGCCGCGGCAGCGGTATCGCACTCCTCGTCATCTGTTCGTGCCAGCTGATGGTGGTCCTCGACATCACCATCGTGAACATCGCCCTGCCGCACATCCAGACCTCGCTCGGTTTCTCGACCGAGAACCTGTCCTGGGTCATCAACGCCTACACGCTGACCTTCGGCGGACTGCTGCTGCTCGGCGGGCGGCTGGGCGACATCCTCGGCCGTCGCCGGGTCTTCATCTTCGGTGTGCTGCTCTTCGTGCTCGCCTCGCTGCTCGGCGGACTCTCCCAGGAATCCTGGCAGTTGCTCGCGGCCCGCTCGCTGCAGGGCGTCGGCGGCGCCATCGCCTCTCCCACCGCCCTCGCGCTCATCACCACGACCTTCCGCGAAGGGCCCGAGCGGAACAGGGCGTTCGGTGTGTTCGCCGCCGTCTCGGCGGGCGGCAGCGCGATCGGGCTGCTCGCGGGCGGACTGCTCGTGGAATGGCTCGACTGGCGCTGGGTCTTCTTCGTGAACGTGCCCATCGGGCTGCTGATCGTGCTCGCCACCCCCCGCTTCATCCGGGAGTCCGAGCGCCACGCCGGCCACTTCGACATCGTCGGCGCGCTCACGTCCACGCTGGGCATGGTGCTGCTCGTCTACGGATTCATCCGGGCCTCCAAGGACGGCTGGAGCGACAGCGTCACCATCGCGGCCTTCGCGGCGGCCGTGGTGTTCCTGTACCTGTTCATCAGCATCGAGCGCCGGTCGAGGCAGCCCATCACCCCACTGTGGATGTTCCGCGACCGCAATCGCGCCGGTGTCTACGGAATGATGCTGAGTCTGTCCGCCGCGATTTTCGGGATGTTCTTCTTCCTGACCCTCTTCGTGCAGAACATCCTGGGATTCAGTCCGCTGCGGGCCGGCCTCGCCTTCCTGCCGGTGAGCGCGATCATCGCGGTGGCTGCGGGGTTCACCTCGCAACTGCTGCCCAAGTGGGGACCCAAGCCCTTCATGGTGGTGGGGGCGGTGCTGGCCGCGGTGGGACTCGGCTGGCTGACGATGACCGATGTCGACAGCACATATCTGGGCAGCATCCTCGGCCCCATTCTGGTCTTCGGCACCGGCATGGGACTGCAGTTCGTGTCACTGACGCTGATGGCGGTATCGGGCGTCGAGGCGAGAGAGACGGGCGCGGCCTCCGGGATCCTCAACGCCACCCAGCAGGTGGGCGGGTCGCTCGGGCTGTCCGTCCTGGTCACCGTCTTCGGCACGGCCAGTCGCAACGAGGCCACCGACCAGGTCCCCCGGTTCCTGGCGCAGGCGACCCCGGCCCAGCAGCTGGAGTTCCGCAGGACCGGGCAGCTCCCGTCGCCCTGGGGCGACCAGGTGCTGACCTCGGGCATCTCCACGGCATTCGTCGCCGCGGCGGTCTTCGCCGTCGTCGGTGCGCTGATCGCCCTGCTGGTCATTCAGGTACGCCCCTCCGACCTGGAGCGTCTCCAGGGTGGCGGCGCTGTCCCGCTCGTGCCCGCAGAGGCGGGCGAGACGGCTTCCGAGGCGTCGCCGCGAGCGTCGGACACGCGCGATGTTCCCCCTCCGCCCGGCTGAGCGCCGGGCCCGTGCACTCCGACCACTCGCTTACCGGGGTCAACCGGGGTACACATAGGCCATGGCCCGGTTGACGGTCCGATCCTCGGGCGCCCAGCCGGCCGGCCGACGCAGGTGGATCAGGGGGATACGCAGCGTCGCCGGCCAGGTCTTCGCGCTGCAGGTGGTCGTGGTGCTCCTGTTGGTGCTCGCGGCGGTGCTGGCGCTCGTCCTGGAGTCGGAGCACGACAGTACGCAGGAGGCCCGCAACCGTTCGGTCGCGGTCGCCCAGACCTTCGCGAACTCCCCGGGAATCGTGGCGGCACTGCGGTCCCCGAACCCGACCGCGATCCTCCAGCCGAGGGCCGAGGCCGCCCGGATCAGCTCCGGGGTGGACTTCATCGTCGTGCTGAACACCGACGGCATCCGCTACACGCACCCCAAGCCGGACCGCATCGGCAAGAAGTTCGTCGGCAACTTCGAGCCGGCCCTGCAGGGCCAGGTGATCACCGAGCGGATCATCGGCACCATCGGGCCACTCGTCCAGGCCGTGGTCCCCGTCCGGGACACCGACGGCACGGTGGTCGGCCTGGTCTCCGCCGGGATCACGATCACCAAGGTCAGCGGGGTCGTCAACGGCCAGCTGCCGCTCATCCTCGGCGCCGCGGCCGTCGCGCTCGCCCTGGCCACGGTCGGGGCGGCACTCACCAGCAAACGGCTGCTGCGGCAGACCCACGGTCTGGGGCCGAGCGAGATGACCCGGATGTACGAGCACCACGACGCGGTGCTGCACGCGGTCCGGGAGGGCGTGGTCATCGTCGGCGGGGACGGCAGACTGCTGCTCGCCAACGACGAGGCGCGCCGGCTCCTCGGACTGCCGCCGGACGCCGAGGGGCGGTCCGTGGCGGGCCTCGGGCTCAGCAGCCGGGCGGTGCAGCTGCTGGCCTCGGAACAGGCGGTGAGCGACGAGGTCCTGCCGGCCGGCGACCGGTTGCTCGTGGTGAACGTCCGGCCCACGGACCGTAACGGCGGGCCCCCCGGCAGGGTCGCGACCCTGCGTGACTCCACGGAGCTGCAGGCGCTGTCGGACAAGGCCGAGGCGGGCCGCAGACGCCTGAGACTGCTCTACGAGGCCAGTGTGGCCATCGGCACCACCCTGGACGTCGTGCAGACCGCGCAGGAACTCGCCCGGGTGGCCGTCCCGCGGTTCGCCGACTTCGTCTCCGTCGACCTCGCGGTGCCCGTGCTGCGCGGTGAGGAGCCCTCGGGGACCTCCGGCACCCAGATGCAGCGGGTGGCCGTCAGCGCCATCAGGGACGATGCCCCGCTCTATCCGGTGGGCGAGCCGATCACCATCATCCCCTCCACTCCGCAGGCCTGGAGCCTCGACACCGGCCAGGGCGTCTTCGACCCCGACCTCGCGTCGTCCACCGACTGGAAGGTGCAGGATCCCGAGCGCGCCGACGCGATGCTCGAGTACGGCGTCCACTCGGTCGTCAGGGTCCCGCTGCTGGCCCGGGGCGTGCTGCTGGGCATCGCCAAGTTCTGGCGCTCCGAGCGGCCGGAGCGCTTCGACGAGGACGACCTCTCCTTCGCCGAGGAACTGGTCACCCGTGCGGCGGTGTGCATCGACAACGCCCGGCGCTACACGCGCGAGCACGCCATGGCCGTCACCCTGCAGCACAGCCTGCTGCCGCACGGCCTGCCCGAGCAGAACGCCGTCGAGGCCGCCTACCGCTATCTGCCCGCGCAGGCCGGCGTCGGCGGGGACTGGTTCGACGTCATTCCCCTGCCGGGAGCCCGGGTCGCGCTGGTGGTGGGCGATGTCGTCGGCCACGGCCTGCACGCCGCGGCCACCATGGGGCGGCTGCGTACCGCGGTCCACAACTTCTCCACGCTGGATCTGCCGCCGGACGAAGTGCTGGGGCACCTCGACGAGCTGGTCGGCCGGATCGACCAGGACCAGACGGCCGCGGGCTCCGGCGACGACGTCACGGGAGCGACCTGCCTGTACGCGATCTACGACCCGGTCACACGGCTGTGCACCATGGCCAGGGCGGGCCATCCGCCGCCCGCGCTGGTCCACCCGGACGGGACGGTGGAATTCCCCGAGCTGCCCGCCGGCCCGCCCCTCGGCGTCGGCGGTCTGCCGTTCGCGACGGTGGAGCTGCGGCTGCCCGAGGGCAGCCGACTGGTGCTCTACACCGACGGGCTCGTCGAGGACCGTGAGCGGGACATCGACGACGGCCTCGAACGGCTGCGCAGTGCTCTCAAGAACGCCGACCGGACCCCGGAGGAGACCTGCGAGGCGGTTCTCGAGGCCCTGCTCCCCGCCCACCCGACGGATGACATCGCCCTGCTCGTCGCCCGCACCAACGTCCTGCCGGCCGACCGGATGGCGGAGTGGGACGTACCCTCCGACCCCGCGGCCGTGTCCGAGGTCCGTGCCGAGGTCAGCCGGAAGCTGGCGAGCTGGGGACTGGACGAGACGGCCTTCGTGACCGAGCTGATCCTCAGCGAGCTCGTCACCAACGCCATCCGCTACGGCGCGGAGCCGATCAAGGTCCGGCTGCTGCTCGACCGCACGCTGATCTGCGAGGTGTCCGACACCAGCGACACCTCACCGCACCTGCGCTACGCCGCCACGATGGACGAAGGCGGCCGGGGACTCTTCCTCGTCGCCCAGTTCGCCGAGCGCTGGGGCACCCGCTACACCGCCGAGGGCAAGGTCATCTGGAGCGAACAGCCGCTCCAGGCCTAGCCCGTGGTGAGCCCTATGTCGTCCAGCCAGTCCAGCATCCGCGCGGCGACGACGTCCGGTATCTCCAGCTGCGGCACATGGCCGACACCGGGGAACGTCTCGAAGCGCCAGCCGGGATTGCGCGCGGCCGCCGCGCGGGCCGACCGCACCGGCACCAGCCGGTCCCGCTCCCCGCTCATGAGGAGGACCGGCATCCGCAGCGACCGCATCGCGGACCAGTACGCGTTCCGCCGCGCGTTCACCAGCACCAGTGAGCGCGCGGCGGCCAGGAAGGCCGCGTCGAGCCCCGGCACCGCCGCACGCCGCTCCGCCAGCTCGACCGAGGCGCTGACCAGCTCCTCGGGAACCGCCGACGGGTCGGCGCACACGAGCGCGAGCAGCCGCCGTACCTGCTGCCGGGCCGTGCTCCCGGTCCGCGACCGCGCGAGCAGCCGTTCGCCCACGCCCGGCACGGCGTAGAGCAGGAACGCCGACAGGATCAGCGGATCGGGCCGGGCCCCGAACGGCAGCGGCAGGGCGGGGTCCACCAGGACGAGTCCGGTGGCCGTCCCCGGACGGGCCGCCGCCTGCAGGATCGAGATCATCCCGCCCATCGAGTTGCCCACCAGCAGCGCCGGCTCCCCGATGACCTCCCGCAGGAAGCGGTCGAGCAGCGCGACGTTGTCGCGCACCGCCGTGCCCCGGCCCGCCGGCTCCGTCAGCCCGAATCCGGCCAGATCCACGGCCGTCACCCGCAGCCGGGGCGTCAGCAGCGGCGCGAGCAGGCACCAGTTGAGGTGCGACCCGCCGAGCCCGTGCACCAGGACGACCCGCGGCGCCTCCGGCGGCCCCCCGAAGTCGACCCAGTGGACGCGCCCGCCGAGGTCCGCGAAGCGGCTGGTTCCGCCCCAGTGGGCCACCGTCGTCATGGCAGCCAGTATTCGCCGCGGTGCTACCCGGCGGTAGGGGGCGGCGGCGGGCGGCGTCGTCGAGGCGGGTTCCGGGCCGCTCGACGCGCTCTCGAGCGGGCGTCGTCGATGCCCCCTCCACACTTACCAGGAGGTAACCCCTGATTTGTTCTGCGGTACTTGTGGACGTCAAGGGCCCGGTGTGAACATCGACCGCTACGGATCCGGCGGGGCCGCCGTGAACGCCGGGCCCGCCGCGCCCGTAGAACAGCGCACAGTGTTTCCGTCCGGCAGCCGCTCCTGAATGGACTCGACATGAAGCCTTCCTTCCGTGCCCAGCTGATAGAGCGGAACCCGGGCGAGCCCGAGTTCCACCAGGCGACACAGGAGGTGCTGGAGACCCTCGCGCCGCTGCTCGCGGCGCGTCCCGAGTTCGCCGAGGCGAAACTGGTCGAGCGGATCTGTGAACCGGAGCGCCAGCTGATGTTCCGGGTCCCGTGGCAGGACGACTCGGGCGAGATCCACGTCAACCGGGGTTTCCGGGTGGAGTTCAACAGCGCGCTGGGTCCTTTCAAGGGCGGTCTGCGGTTCCATCCCTCGGTGAACCTGGGCATCGTGAAGTTCCTCGGCTTCGAGCAGATCTTCAAGAACGCCCTCACCGGGCTGAACATCGGTGGCGGAAAGGGCGGCAGCGACTTCGACCCGCACGGCCGGTCGGACTCCGAAGTGATGCGCTTCTGTCAGTCGTTCATGACCGAACTCCACCGCCACCTGGGCGAGCACACGGACGTCCCGGCGGGCGACATCGGCGTCGGCGGCCGGGAGATCGGCTATCTCTTCGGCCAGTACAAGCGCATCACCAACCGCTGGGAGGCGGGCGTCCTGACCGGCAAGGGCCTGGAGTGGGGCGGCTCCCAGGCGCGTACACAGGCCACCGGCTACGGCAACGTCCTGTTCACCGCCGAGATGCTGAAGAAGCGCGGCGAGGACTTCGACGGCCAGCAGGTCACGGTCTCCGGATCGGGCAATGTCGCGATCTACACCATCGAGAAGGCCCAGTCCCTCGGCGCCAACGTCCTGACCTGCTCCGACTCCGGCGGCTATGTCGTCGACGAGAAGGGCATCGACCTCGAACTGCTGCAGCGGATCAAGGAGGTCGAGCGCGGCCGGGTCAGCGACTACGCGGAGCGGCGCGGCGCCTCGGCCCGGTATGTGGCCGGCGGCCGGGTGTGGGACGTGCCCGCCGACGTCGCCCTGCCGTCGGCGACCCAGAACGAGCTCGACGCGGACGCCGCCGCCGTTCTCGTCCGCAACGGTGTGAAGGCCGTCTCGGAGGGCGCCAACATGCCCACCACCCCGGACGCGGTCAAGCTGCTGCAGGCCGCCGGAGTCGCCTTCGGGCCCGGCAAGGCGGCCAACGCGGGCGGCGTCGCCACCAGCGCGCTGGAGATGCGGCAGAACTCCAGCCGTGAGTCATGGTCCTTCGAGCGCACGGCGGAGGAGCTCGCGACCATCATGCGCGGCATCCACGACACCTGCTACGACACCGCCGAGCGCTTCGGTGCCCCGGGCGACTACGTCACCGGCGCCAACATCGCCGGTTTCGAGCGCGTGGCCTCCGCGATGCTCTCCCAGGGCGTCGTCTGACCGGTCTCCCACTGGGCGGTGCCCAACGGGGGGTGGGTGGGAGGCGAGGTCCTCGCGCTAATCGCACAGATGTACGAATGCGTATAGGCTGGTCCCATGGCCGTACATCTGCAGAACTCGCTCTTCGACCAGGAGGACGCGATCGCACCGCGCCCGCTCGACGGGCTGCGCCGTACCGACATCGGGCTCGGCGCCTGGATCGACGTGCTGCCGCAGTGGCTCGTCGGGGCGGACGCGCTCTTCGAGGCGCTGGCGCGGGACGTCGAGTGGCGCGCCGAGCAGCGGGTCATGTACGAGCGGACGGTGGAGGTGCCGCGGCTGCTGTCGTTCTTCGGCGACCGCGACGCCCTGCCGCACCCGGCGCTCGACGCGGCCCGCTCGGCGCTGAGCCGGCACTACGCCACCGAGCTCGGCGAGCCGTTCACCACGGCCGGGCTCTGCTTCTACCGCGACGGACGCGATGGTGTCGCCTGGCACGGCGACACCATCGGCCGCGGCGGCACCGAGGACACCATGGTCGCGATCGTCTCCCTGGGGGCGCCGCGGAACCTGGTGCTGCGGCCGCGCTCCGGCGGCCCGGCCGCCGTGCGCATGCCGCTCGGACACGGCGACCTCATCGTCATGGGCGGCAGCTGCCAGCGCTCCTGGGAACACGCGATCCCCAAGACGGCACGGCCGGTCGGACCACGGATCAGTGTGCAGTTCCGGCCGCGCGGGGTGCGCTGAACCGGTAGCGGGCGGGATCGAAGTGAGGTCTGGGCGGGGCCGGTCCGGCGCCGGACCGCTTCGCCCCGGGAGACGGAACGGGAAAGCGGGTACGCATGGGCCACGCGCAGCCTTCACCGCCCCAGCCCTGGAGTTCCCCGCCCATGCTGCTTCACGAACTGGCCGTCACCTCCCAGGCCGTCGGCGCCGAGCCGGCCCGCAACGCGAAGATCGCCCTGCTGGCCGGATACCTCAGGAGCCTGGGGCCCGACGAGCTGCCCGCCGCCGTGGCCCTGCTGTCCGGTGAGTCCCGGCGGATGCGGATCGGGGTCGGCCCCGCCGGCCTGCGCGATCTGCCGCCGCCCGCCGGCGAACCGGAGCTCGGCGTGCGGGAGACCCAGGACGTACTGGCCGCGCTCGCCGCCGTGCACGGATCCGGCTCCCAGGGTGAACGGCGCCGGCTGCTCGAGGAACTGTTCGCCAGGGCCACCGCGCAGGAGCAGACGTTCCTGAGCGCGGTGCTGGTGGGCGAGCTGCGGCAGGGCGCACTGGACGCGGTGGTGGCGGACGCCGTCGCCAAGGCGGCCGGTGTGCCGGCGGCGGACGTCCGCCGGGCGCTGATGTTCCGCGGCTCCGCCCGCGCCGTCGCGGCGGCCGCGATGTCGGGCGGGAAGGAGGCGCTGCGCGCCTTCGGGCTGGAGGTCGGGCGCCCGGTACGGCCGATGCTCGCCGCCGCGGCTCCGGACGTCGCCGCCGCCCTGGAGCGGGTGAGCCCCGCCGCGCTGGAGTGGAAACTCGACGGGATCCGGGTCCAGGTGCACCGGAACGGGGACGACGTCTCCGTGTTCACCCGGAGCCTGGACGACATCACCTCCCGCGTACCGGAAGTGGTGGAAGCCGCACGCTCACTGCCCCTACGGACGGCCGTGCTCGACGGCGAGGCCATCACCCTCGGCCCGGACGGCCGGCCCCGCCCGTTCCAGGTGACCGCCGCCCGCACCGCCTCCCGGCAGGACCCGGAACAGCTGCGGGCGGAGGTGCCGCTGAGCGTCTTCTTCTTCGACCTGCTGCACCGCGACGGCGCCGACCTGCTCGATCTGCCCGCGGAACGCCGCTGGGCGGAGCTCGACGACGTGGTGCCGGCGGAACTGCGCGTGCCGCGCACCGTCACCGCGGACGCCGACGCCGCCGCGCGCTTCTTCCGCGAGGCGCTGGACCGCGGCCACGAAGGCGTGGTGGCCAAGGACCCGGCCGCACCGTACGCGGCGGGCCGCCGCGGCGCCGGCTGGATCAAGGTCAAGCCGCGGCACACCCTGGACCTCGTGGTGACGGCCGCCGAATGGGGTCACGGCAGACGCCAGGGATGGCTGAGCAACCTGCATCTCGCGGCACGCGGCGAGGAATCCGATCCCGCCCCCTGGGTGATGCTCGGCAAGACCTTCAAGGGGCTCACCGACGAACTGCTGACCTGGCAGACCACCGAACTGCTGGAGCGGGAGGAGACCCGCGACCGGTACGTCGTGCACGTCCGGCCGGAACTGGTCGTCGAGGTCGCCTTCGACGGCCTGCAGCGCAGCCCCCGCTACCCGGCGGGCCTCGCCCTGCGCTTCGCGCGCGTGCTGCGCTACCGCGACGACAAGACCGCGGCAGAGGCGGACACGGTGTCCACCGTGCGGGCGCTGGCCGCCGAGGAAGGACTGTGAGCCGTCACGTGCGGTGAGCCGTCCCGCCTCGTCCGGGTGCGGTGACCACCGCACCCGGACGAGACACGCCTACCAGCCCACCGCGACCAGCAGGTACTGCGGGTTCGCGTGGGAGACGAACGAGGACTGGCCGGCGTAGTCGTCGTACGGGAAGCCGTACGCCAGCTTGCTGATGCCGTGGTCGTGCCAGAACTTCGCGTAGTAGTTCGCCGGGCCCGCCTGGTAGTACAGGCTGGGATCCGACCACTGCGACTGCGGCAGCGTGGCGACATGCCGGTTGAGCGCCGAGCACATCCCCGGGCTCTCGGACAGGGTCCCCGCGCAGCCGAAGACGTCGGACGTGGGAGCGTTGACACCGACCGAGTTCGCGTAGGCGGTGTAGTAGTTCGCGTTCACCCCGCCGGCCCGGAACGTCGGGTCGCTGCCCGGCGCGATGATCCGGTACGGGGCCTGGGACTGCGCCAGCACCTTGAACTGCGCCGGCACCTCGTTGATGAACTTCTGGAAGGTGGCCGACCGGTCCTCGGCGAAGGTGGCCTGGTCCTCACCGACGGACACGTCGTACCCGTCGCGGGTGTGCAGCCGCATCGCGAGCTTCAGACCGAACGCGTCGACCCGTGTGGTGTTGCCGTTGAAGACGTTCGCGCCGACGGTGAACTCGATGAAGTCGAAGTACTGGCCGTTCGGCGTGCCGACGTAGAAGTACATCCGCCCGGCGGAGTTGACGGGCATGTCGAGGTACGGCTGGTCGGCGATCGAGTGGACCTGCCCGTTGTAGCTCCAGTAGACCTGGCTGTCCGGGTACTTGCCGTTCGTCCGGTTGAGGATCTTCAGCATGACGACGTTCTGCGCGGGCGGAATGGTGCTGGTGTCGCCCCAGAACGAACCGGGGTCCGTCGGGGGAGTGGTGGGCGGGGTGCCCGGGGAGCCGGAGTGCACCTGGAACTCCCACAGCGAGTAGCCGTAGGCGGTGGCCCGGGCGGTGCCGTTCATCCGGACGTAGCGGCCGGTGCCGTTGACGTCGAGGGTCTGGGTGCCGCCGGTTCCGGTGGTGGTGGAGTAGACGGTGGTCCAGTTGCCGGTTCCGGTGTCGGAGACCTGGATCTGGAAGCCGCTGGCGTACGCCGCCTCCCACTGCAGGACGACCTGGCAGATCTGCTGCGACGCGCCGAGGTCGACCTGGACCCACTGCGGGTCGCTGAACGCGCTGGACCAGCGGGTGCCGGTGTTGCCGTCGAACGCGGCGCTCGCCGCACTCGCGGCGTTCTCCGTGGACGACGCGGTCGCCGGACGGTTCAGCGCGGCGTTGGCGGAGCCGCAGCCGCCGGGGGTGAGGACGCCGTAGACCTGGAACTCCCACAGGGAGTAGCCGTAGGCGGTGGCCCGGGCGGTGCCGTTCATCCGGACGTAGCGGCCGGTGCCGTTGACGTCGAGGGTCTGGGTGCCGCCGGTTCCGGTGGTGGTGGAGTAGACGGTGGTCCAGTTGCCGGTTCCGGTGTCGGAGACCTGGATCTGGAAGCCGCTGGCGTACGCCGCCTCCCAGGTCAGCCCGATCCGGCTGACCGAGGCGGTGGCCCCGAGGTCGACCTGGATCCACTGCGGGTCGCCGAACGCGCTGGACCAGCGGGTGCCGGTGTTGCCGTCGACGGCCGCGCCGGCGGGGGTTGCGGCGTTCTCGGCGGAGGACGCCGTCGCCGGCTTCCCCTGCGAGAGCAGCGCGCCCGCCGCGTGGGCCGGCGGCTGCGTCACGACGAAGAGCAGGCCCGCCAGTAACGCGGTCAGCAGGGCGATGAGCAGAAACGGTCGGCGCTTGTCGCGGCTCAACCGATGGCGCACCAGCAAGGAACGATCGCCTGACATGGCATCTCCTGAACGGGTGGGGGTCCGTGATGGAGCCGGAAACGCCGAGAGAGCGCTCTCCCGGTGAGGTGATGTTTACAACCGCGTTTCCTCGGCGTCAAGAAGTAGCCCCATAATCGCCCCAACCCACCTGCTGACAACGAGGGTTGAACACGCGCCGAGCGCGGGGACCCGTCCTGTCGGATCCCCGCGCTCGGCGGTTCTTCTGCACATCGGGCCGGCCTAGGTGTGCGGCCGCCGGCCCTTCTCCTGCTTCGGGAACGTCTGGTCCGCGCCGGGGAGAACCGGCTTGGGGAGGGTGGCCACTTCCTTCTTGGCCTCCTCCAGCTGCTTCGCCGTGTCGTGCGGCAGCCGCGGTGGCCGCGGGGTCGCGTGGGAGAAACGGAACGCCGAGGTCAGGTCGCCGAAGGTGCGCCGCCGCCACTGCGTGACGTTCGGTGCCTCGACGCCGGTGAAGCGCTCCAGGAACTGCAGCGCCGAGGTGTGGTCGAAGGCCTCGCTCGCCACCCAGCCGCCCACGGTCCAGGGCGACACGATGATCGCCGGGACCCGGAAGCCACCGCCGATCGGCAGCCCCTGGACGAACTCGTCGACCGTGCCCGCCTTCGGGGTGGGCGGGGGCACATGGTCGAACAGGCCGTCGTTCTCGTCGTAGTTGAGGATGAACGCGGTCTTCGCCCAGACCTTCGGGTTGGACGCGATGGCCTCGATCTTCTGCGCCACGAAGTCGGCGCCGGCCGCCGGCAGGTAGTCCGGGTGCTCGGACTGGAAGCTCGTCGGCATGATCCAGGAGACCGTCGGCAGCCGGTCGTTGCGCGCGTCGTCCTCGAAGGTGCCCTCGGGCTGCGGGCGCATGCCGCGCTCGTAGAGGTCCTCGCCCGGCTTGGAGTCCCGGAACGTCTGGAACTGCTCCAGCATGTTGCAGCCGTAGTCGTCGTCCTGCTGGTACACCTTCCAGCTGATGCCGGCGGCCTGCAGGCGCTCCGCGTAGGTCGGCCACCGGTACGGCGTGGGCGCCTTGTTGGTGAGCACCGGGCCGCCCTGCGTGCCGCCGGGGTCGATGGTGCCGGTCATCCAGTACAGGCGGTTCGGCCAGGTCGGGCCGAAGACGGAGCAGAAGTAGTTGTCGCAGATGGTGAAGGTCTCCGCGAGGGCGAACTGGAAGGGGATGTCCTTCCGCGTGTAGTAGCCCATCACGTACGGGCCGTTCACACCGTCGGCCTTGCGGTGCGCGGGCAGCCACTGGTCCATCCTGCCGCCGTTCCAGGCCGCGTGCTGCACGGCCCAGGCGTGGCTGGTGGACGGGATGGCCTGGGCGCTGGACTTGTGGGTGTCCAGATGGAACGGCAGCAGATAGCCGTCCGGATTGACCGTGTCGGGCTGATAGAAGACCGAACGCCCGTTGTCCAGCTTCAGCGCGTGCGGATCGTTGAAGCCGCGGACGCCGGAGAGGGTGCCGAAGTAGTGATCGAAGGAGCGGTCTCCTGCATCAGCATGACGACATGCTCGATGTCGTTCAGCGAACCGTGCCGCGGCGGTCCCGCCGCGACGGCCTTCTGCACGCTGGGCGGCAGCAGGGAGAGCGCCGCTGCGCCTCCCATCGCCCCCGCCGCCGATCCGAGGAGTCTGCGTCGCGTCAACTCGGCCATGAACATCCCTTCCCGACCTGTCGGTGCGAGCCCTGGTCGTGGACCCATCAACACCCTTGCGGGGAGCGGGACGGAGGCGAAGGGGGCAATCGGTGAACACGTGACCAACGAGCAGCGAGCACCGGGCCACGGCACGGCCGGCCGCCGCGGGAATGCGGATCTCCTCCGACCGTCACGAGTTCATGAGACACCTGACGGAGCGTCACGGCGGCGGGACACGCGGAATACGCCCATGGCCGGGCCGGCGGGGGATGATGACCGGGTGGAGATCCGTATCGAGGCCTCAGACCTGCCCGGCCGTGCTTTCGCCCTCGGTCCGGACTTTCCCGCCGCCGACAACGTGCACATCGGCGTGCAGCGCAGGGACCGGCCGGGCGAGTGGACGGGCCTCCACCCGGGTGACGCCGCGTCGGCGAGCTGGACCCTGGAGGCCGTCGCCGTTCCGGCCGCCACCGGTACGGAACTCGAAGGCCCTTACCTCCAGAACCGGCTGGGCGGGCAGTTCGTCTTCCTGTCCTGGGTCACGGTGGACGCGGCGGGTGTGACCGACATGCTGCGCCGGGCGAAGCTGATGTTCGCCGACATCCCGCGGGAGACGTTCGACGAGGCGGTGCGCGGCGGCCGGCTGACCGCCCGGCTGCGGCTGACAACCGCCGGGGGCCGGCCGCTGTGCGGACGGGTGCGGCCACCCCTGGTGACCTGGTCGGCGGAGACCGCGGAGACAATGCGGCCGGAGTGAGTCGTCGGACCCGCACCCTTGCCGAGCAGAACGGCGAAAAGCCCGCCGGCGCGGAATCCGCGCGGCGGGCTGTCGCCCGGATCAGACGGTGGCGAGGGAGATCTCGGTCGACTTGATGAGCGCGACCACGGAGGTGCCGGTGGTCAGACCGAGGTCGGTGACGGCGTCCTTGGTGATGGCCGCGGTCAGTTCGCCGCCCGGGACGGTGACCTTGACGCTGGCCATGGCGCCGCCGGTGGCGACCTCGGAGACGGTGCCGGCGAGCTGGTTGCGGATGCTCAGGCCTTCGACCGGGCCGGTGGCCAGCGAGACCTCCGTCGACTTCACCAGGGTGCGGACGGCCGTGCCCTCGGCGATCCCCAGCTCCTTGACGGCTTCCAGCGTGATGGCCGCGGTGATGTTCTGGCCGCCGTCCAGACGGACCTTGACGGTCGCCATGACCTCACCGGCGGTGACGTCGGTGACGGTGCCGGGAATCTGGTTGCGGATGCTCAGACTCATGAAGGTGCGCCTCGCAAAGTGAGTGGAATGCCGGGCTTGGCCCGTCGTGTCCCTTCACTGTAGCCACACTCCGCGCACCCGTTCCGGCACGCATCGCAAACGCCATGCCAGTGGTGGTAACGGCCTGGCACATCCGCCGCGACGGCCCGATTCCGCCGGTCCGCCACGCCGCGGCCCGGCGACTGTTCAGCCTTCCAGCGCCTTCCGGCCGACCAGGCCGACCGCCCGCCCGTCGAGCAGGACGACGGCGGCGTCGTGGCGGCGGGCGGGAGTGTCGAGGCAGGCGAGCGCAGTGGAGAGCGGCTGGCCGAGACCGACGAGGGGCAGCGCCGGGGCGAGGTGGTCGCGCAGCGGCTCCTCCGGACCCGCCCCCGAGTCGAGTACGGCCTGCAGCCCGGCCGCTTCCGCGGAGCCGATGATCTCGCCGGCGCTGATGCCGAACGGCCGGTCGGCACGGGCGAGCACGATGGGTGCGACGTCGGCCCGCGCGGCGCGCAGCACGGCCAGCGCCTCGCCCAGCGAGTCGGTGGAGGCAACGGTGACCGGGCTCCCGCCGCGGCCCGGGGGGTCGCCCAGGACCGTGCGCACCGTCGGTTCGGTGTCGTCGCCGTGCCGCGGCTCCTCCAGGAAGCCGCGCTGCCGCAGCCAGTCGTCGCTGAGCGCCGAGGACAGATAGGAGCGGCCCGAGTCGGGCAGCAGGACGACGACCAGGTCGTCGGGGCCCAGCCGCCGTGCCACCCGCAGCGCCGCGGCCACCGCCGTCCCCGAGGACGGTCCCACCAGCAGCCCTTCCTCGCGGGCCATCCGCCGCGCCGTCAGCAACGACTCACGGTCCGGCACCCGTTCGAACGTGTCGACCACGCTCCGGTGGTACGACTCGGGCCACACGTCCTCCGAGGTCTCCGGATGGACGAAGTGGCCGATGCTCTCCACGAAGTAGGCGCTGCCGTCGCCGCCGCCGTACACCGACGCCTCCGGATCCGCGCCAACGACGGTGACCCCTCCGCCGGAGGCCTTCTTCAGGAAGGCGCCGGTGCCGCTGATGGTGCCGCCGGTGCCGACGCCCGCCACGAAGTGCGTGACCCGCCCGCCGGTCTGCTCCCAGATCTCCGGCCCGGTGGTCACCACATGGGCGTCCGGGTTGGCCGGGTTGTCGTACTGGTTCGCCAGCCAGGCGCCGGGGATCTCCTCCGCGAGCCGGCGCACCACATGGAAGAGGTGGTCCGGGTGGTCCTTGGAGAGCGCGGTCGGGGCGAGCACGACCTCGGCGCCGTAAGCGCGCAGGATGTCGCTCTTCTCCTGGGCGGCCCGCTCGGACACCCCGATCACGACCCGGTAGCCGCGCTGCCGTCCGACGATGGCCAGCCCGATGCCGGTGTTGCCCGACGTCGCCTCGACGATCGTGCCGCCCGGCCGGAGCTCACCCGTACGCTCGGCCTCCCGCACCATCGACAGCGCGGCGCGGTCCTTGACGCTGCCGCCGATGCTGAGGAACTCCGCCTTCGCGTAGACCGGAGTCACGATGCCCTCGCCCAGCCGCGCCAGCCGGAACAGCGGCGTCCCGCCGATCGCGTCCGTGACCGATTCGTAGACGGTCATCTCTGGAACCTCGTCCCTCTTCCGGTGGTTTCGACACGACGGAACCACCGGGTGTGAAGGACCAGCGGCAACACCGCGGGGCCGGTGTCCGGTTCATGGACCCGCAGGGGGACGATACCGTGACCGCCCCCGGCCCTGCCCCGGGTGTGTGCCGCGAGGGCGGTCAGCCCCGGCGGGAGGATTCCAGGTGGGCGAAGACGACGACGTTGTCCTTGTAGTCCTTCTTCGAGTGGTCGTACGCGCCGCCGCAGGTGATGATCCGCAGCTGGGCGTTGGGGGTGTCGGCGTAGACGCGCTGGTCGGGGAAGTTGTTCTTGGAGAAGGTCTCGACGGAGTCGACCTTGAACGTCGCGATGACGCCGTCGGCGCGGGTGATCTCGGCGGTGCTGCCCGGCTTGACCATGCTGAGCAGGAAGAACACCGCGGGGCCGGTCTTGGTGTCGACATGGCCGGCGACGATGGAGTTGCCGCGTTCGCCGGGTGTGGGGCCTTCCGCGTACCAGCCCGCGAGGTTGTTGTTGTCCGACGGCGGGGGATCCAGCTTGCCCGACGTGCCGATGTGCAGCGGGGTGAAGGGGGCGCTCACGCCGATGGCGGGAATCGTCAGCAGGGTGGGGCGCGAGGCGGGCAGTCCGGGGGCGGCGCTGACGGGCGGCGGGGCCGCCGCGTGCGCCGTGGCCTGCGCCACGGCGGCGGCCGGGGGCGGCGCGGCCTCGGAGGCGTCGACGGAGTTGTAGATGAGGAACGCGCCGAGCAGGGCCGCGCCGGTGGCCCAGCCCAGGACTCGCGACGAGACGTCGCCGCCCGGTGCGTTCTCCGCCGCGCGGGCGCTGTGCTGTGTGGGCTGCTGGGCCATTCGGTGATGCCTTTCGTCAGCTCTGTTCTGCGGTTCGTGGTTCTGCTGCCCGCGTGCGGGGCACCGGGCCGGGCCCGGAACCGGCGCTGCCACCGTCATCGTGGGACGACGGTGGCAACGACGGAACAGCGTGGTGCGGAACGTGCGTCGGATCAGGCCGCGAGGCCGGCGCCGGCGGAGGCGTTGCGGCGGCGCAGGACGAAGGCGCCGGCGCCGAGGCCACCGAGCAGCAGAACGGAACCGGCGGCCAGGCCACCGCCCGACAGGGCCATGCCGCCACCGCCGGTGTGCATGCCACCGTGCGGCTTCTTGGCCTCCTCGCCCTTCCACCCTTCCTCGGACTTGGCGCCCTTCTTGGCCTCCTGGCCCTTCCAGCCGTCCTCGGACTTGGTGCCCTGCTCGGACTTGGTGCCCTCCTCGGAGGGGGACCAGCTGTCGCTGGAGCTGGAGGAGCCGCTCGGGTCGTATGCGTTGTGGGCACCCGTGGCGGCGTGGGCGGAGGGAGCGGCGATGGCGAGGACAGCGGAGAGGGTTGCTCCGGCCAGCAGGGTGCGAGCAGTGCGCATGGGAAGGTTCCTTCCGCCGCGACGTGCGCTGGCTGACAGGGCATCAGCCATAGGAAGCGCAGTAGCGACGTCATCACCGTCAGTCATATGCCGAGGTTGTGCCACCGGAGAGAGCACAACGGGTGACGGAGTGCTCTCTTCGGGTGGTGCCGGCCGTGGGGGAGCGGTGCCCGACCGGGCTGACGGTGTCTCACCCCGACGGGGCATCAGCACCCCGGACCGCACCCCGGAACGCGGGCCGGAACGCGCGGAAGTGCGGCGCCACAGGGCGTGACACGGCGGAGCGGGCCGCGCGGCGTCCGCGCGGCCCGCTCCGGTGGCAGCCGTCATCCGTTGCCGGGAACGCCGCCCAGTACCTTCTCCAGCACGTCCTGCAGCGTCCGCTCCGCGTTCGCGTCCGCGGTCCGCGACCGCCACGCGATGAACCCGTCGGGGCGGACCAGGACCGCTCCGTCGTTCTCCGCCCCGTGCAACTGCGCCCAGTCGGCGCCCTCTTCGGGAACGAGGTCGTGGTTCTCGTCCGGACCCACCTGGTAGCAGGCCAGCGGGATGCCGGTGCGCCCGGCGATGCTCAGGCCGGCCTGGTGCCAGGCGCCGCCGCCGGGACCGCTGAGCAGTACCGGGGTCCGCTCGTACAGGTCGAGGGTGGAGAGCCGGCGGCCCTCCTGGCTCAGCCACATGTGCGGGGCCCGGCCGCCCGGCTGGGCCAGCGGACGGAACTCCTCAGGGACGGCCGGCTGGTCCTGCGGGGCGCCCACCACCGCGCCGTCGAGGTAGCGGTAGCCCAGCACCACCGCGAGCATCCCGGGCTTCCGGCCGGCGCCGGGGCTGACGTCGTAACCCGGGTGGCGGTGTTCGGCGGAACGGGTCGAGGCCCGCGCGCCGGTGGCCAGCGCCACCGGCCGCCGCTCGGCGTCGTACGTCTCCAGCAGCCCGGGGCCCGCCCAGCCGCGCAGCACCGCGGCGAGCTTCCAGGCGAGGTTGTGCGCGTCCTGGATGCCGGTGTTGGAGCCGAACGCCCCGGTCGGGGACATCTCGTGCGCCGAGTCGCCGGCCAGGAAGATCCGGCCGGTGCCGTAGCGCTCGGCCACCCGCTCGGCGGCATGCCACGGCGCCTTTCCGGTGACCTCCACCTCGAGGTCGGGCACGCCGACCGCGGTGCGGATCAGCGCCTCGCACCGCTGGTCGGTGAAGTCCTCCAGCGTCTCGCCGTCGTCCGGGCGCCAGGGGGCGTGGAACACCCAGTTCTCGTCGTTGTCGACGGGCAGCAGCGCACCGGGGCTCTCGGGGTTCGTCAGGTAGCAGACGATGAAGCGCCGGTCGCCGACCGCGTCGGCCAGCCGCTTGGCCTTGAACGTGATGCTCACGTTGTGGAACAGGTCGCCGGCCCCGGTCATCCCGATGCCGAGCCGCTCGCGCACCGGGCTGCGCGGCCCGTCCGCGGCGACGAGGTAGTCCGCCCGGATCGTCCGGTCCTCACCCGTCTCACGGGATCGGACCACCGCCGTCACTCCTTCGGCGTCCTGCTCGGCCGAGATCAGCTCGGTGCCGAAGCGGATGTCGCCGCCCAGGTCGCGGGCGCTGCGCAGCAGCACCGGCTCCAGGTCGTTCTGGCTGCACAGGCACCAGCCCGACGGGCTGAACTTGGCCAGCGCCCCGCCGGGGTCGATCTGCTTGAACAGCCACTCCTGCTCCGAGCCGGTCAGTGTGTCGGCCTGCAGGATGCCGTGGTTCTCCGCCAGCACGGAGGCGGCCTCGCGGATCAGCGGTTCCACCCCCGCCGCCCGGAACAGTTCCATCGTGCGGACGTTGTTGCCCCGGCCGCGGGGATGGTGGGAGGTCTGCGCGTGCCGTTCCACGAGGACGTGCTCGATGCCGAGCCGGCCCAGGAACAGCGAGGCGGACAGCCCCACCAGGGAGCCACCAACGATCAGGACGGGCACGCGATCGTCGATCTTCGACGTCATGAGGTCTCCAGAGAGGTTGTGCGGAGCCGGTCCGCCACGGGTTGGTGACGGCCGTTCGGCTGCGTTCCTCCTTTCCCTGTCGGGAGCCTGTTGACCGGGAAGTCACTCGCCCGCCTCACGTACCGTGCGCGATTCATGCCGTTATGTGAGCATCGGCCGTAGCCGAGCACGCCTGGTGCATATGCAGAGGGCAAGGCCTGCGGCAGTCGGCAGGGGTGTCGGAGTTTTCCCGACCCGTCATCGAAGCCGCATTCCGTGGCGGGCGGTACGCCCGTCCCCCGACAGAGAGGAACGATCACGGTGACGACTCTGGACGACCGGCGCATAGCGGATCCCACCCTGGAGACCACGCGACTGCGCGTCGTACTCCTGCTGGATGTCCTCGACGGCCGACAGGAACGCTTCCTGGAGGCGTACGAGGAGATCAGGCACCAGGTGGCCGGAGTACCGGGCCACGTCAGCGACCAGCTCTGCCAGTCGCTCGGAAATTCGTCCCAATGGCTCATCACCAGCGAATGGGAGGGCAGCGAGCCCTTCCTGGCCTGGGTGGAGAGCGCGGCCCACCGCAAGATGGTCGAACCGCTGCACGGCTGCGTCCGGGACACCACGTCCCTGCGCTTCGTGATCGCCCGGGAGACCCCCGACCCGCTGGACGCCCCCGCCCGCCCGGAGCGGCGTGCGGCCCGGCCCGGCCCCGCCAAGGGGAAGACCGCCGCCTCGCGCGCCGCCGGCACCGACCCGCTGCCGGCACCGCCGTTGTGCTCGGGCGGCGTCGTCCGCCACGCGATCACCTTCACCGTGAAGCCCGGCAGCGAGCCGGCCGTGGCCAAGATCCTGGCCGGCTACCGCTCGCCGCAGGCACGCGTCGACGACACCACGCAGCTGCGCCGCACCTCGCTCTTCATGCACGGCAACCGCGTCGTGCGGGCCGTCGAGGTGACGGGCGACCTGGGCAACGCGCTGCGGCACGTCGCCGCCCAGCCCGAGGTCAGGGCCGTCGAGGAAGCGATCAACCCGTATCTGGAGGAGGCCCGGGACCTCACCGACGGGTCGTCCGCCCGTGCCTTCTTCGCCCGCGCGGCGCTCCCCGCCGTCGAGCACGTCACCGGCGCGGAAGCCGCTCCGGACGACGGTGTCACCCGCCGGGCGTACTTCTACCCGGTCAAGCCCGGCCGTGGCGAGGAGGCGGCCCGCCTGCTCGCCGAGCTGGACGCGGCCGCTGCCGCGGACCCCGGGCAGCGGCTCGTGGGCAGCACGGTCTTCCACCGCGACGACGTCCTCGTCCGCGTCGTCGACCTGGCGGAGCAGCAGCGGCGCTCGCCGGCCGGCGAGCTCGCGGACGTCGTGCCCGAGGAGCTGAACCGGCTGCTCGACCTCGGCAAGCACCACGACCCGTCCGCCGCCGGTGAACTCTCGTACGGAGTCCCGGCGATGGACCTCATCACCGACCGCCGGGCGCAGGCCGCCTGAAACCCCCAGCACGTCCGGCTCCGCAACCGGACGGCACCGACCAAGGAGCGGCCATGACACCTCAGCAGGCACGTATCGTCCACCTCGACGACACCAGCCCCAACACCCGGCGTGGCGGCGACATCCGCGCCGTCCTCACCCCGACGTCCGTGGGCGCCACGAGCGGCTTCATGGGGCTGGCGATCATCCAGCCCGGTGAGCAGATCGCGGAGCACTACCACCCGTACTCCGAGGAGTTCGTCTACGTCGTCTCGGGCTCGCTCGAAGTGGACCTGGACGGCGTCAGCCACTCGCTGCGCCCCGACCAGGGGCTGCTGGTTCCGCTCGACGTCCGGCACCGGTTCCGCAACGTGGGCACCGAAGAGGCGCGGATGGTCTTCCACCTGGGGCCGCTCGCGCCCCGGCCGGAAATGGGCCATGTGGACACCGAGGAGACCGAGCACGTCCAGGCCGGAACGATGGCTCCCCCGACCCCGCGGGGGCGAGGACGTGACCCGGCGGGTGGCGGTCACCGGACTGGGCGTGGTCGCCCCCGGCGGTGTGGGGGTGCCTGCCTTCTGGGACCTGCTCACCGCCGGGCGCACCGCGACCCGGGGCATCACGCTGTTCGACCCCGAGGGCTTCCGCTCCAGGATCGCCGCGGAGGTCGACTTCGATGCCGCCGCCTGCGGTCTCGGCCCGGACCTCGAGAAGCGCGCCGACCGGTACGTCCAGTTCGCGCTGGTCGCCGCCCGCGAAGCGGTCCGGGACTCGGGGCTCGACATGGAGGCCCAGGACCCCTGGCGGGTCGGGGCCTCCCTCGGATCGGCCGTCGGCGGTACCACCCGCCTCGAACACGACTACGTGAAGGTCAGCGACTCGGGCGGTCGCTGGGACGTACGGCCCGACGGTGCGGGACCGCATCTGCACCGGGCCTTCTCGCCGAGCGCGCTCGCCTCGGAAGTGGCCGAGGACCTCGGCGCGAAGGGCCCGGTCCAGACGGTCTCGACGGGCTGCACGTCAGGGCTGGACGCGGTGGGCCATGCCTTCCACGCCATCCAGGACGGCAAGGCCGACGTGATCGTCGCCGGGGCCGCGGACTCACCGATCTCCCCGATCACGGTGGCCTGCTTCGACGCGATCAAGGCGACCTCCACCCGCAACGACGACCCCGCCCACGCCTCCCGTCCCTTCGACGCGGAACGCGACGGATTCGTGCTGGGCGAGGGCGCGGCCGTACTGCTCCTGGAGGAATGGGAGCACGCGCGGAAGCGCGGCGCCCGGATCTACTGCGAGCTGCGGGGCTTCGCCACGTTCGGCAACGCCTACCACATGACCGGTCTCACCACCGAGGGCCTGGAGATGTCCCACGCCATCGACCAGGCGCTGGACCAGGCCCGTATCGACCGGACCGAGATCGACTACGTCAACGCGCACGGCTCGGGCACCGTGCAGAACGACCGGCACGAGACGGCGGCCGTGAAGCGCTCCCTGGGCGCGCACGCGCACACCGTACCGATGAGCTCGATCAAGTCGATGGTCGGGCACTCGCTCGGCGCGATCGGGGCGATCGAACTCGCCGCCTGCGCCCTGGCGCTGACCCACGGGGTGGTGCCGCCGACCGCGAACTACGACACCCCCGACCCCGACTGCGATCTCGACTACGTGCCGCGGACCGCGCGCACCGCACCGCTGCGGTCCGTGCTGTCGGTCGGCAGCGGCTTCGGCGGCTTCCAGTCCGCCGTGGTGCTCGGGCACGCGGAGAGGAGCCCGTCATGAAAAGAACGTCACCGGATCGGAGCACCGCCGGCCGGCAGACCGTGGTGACCGGCCTCGGCGTCATCGCGCCGAACGGCGTCGGGACCGACGCCTTCTGGAAGGCCGTCCAGCAGGGCGTGTCCGTGCTCGGCCCGGTCACCCGCGAGGGCTGCACCGAGCTGCCGCTGCGGGTCGCCGGAGAGGTCGCCGGGTTCGACCCGGCCCTCCTGGTCGAAGGCCGCTATCTGGTCCAGACCGACCGCTTCACGCACTTCGCGATGGCAGCGGCCGATCTCGCCCTCAGCGACGCCCAGCTGGAGCACGACCCGCGGTCGCCGTTCGCCATCGGCGTGGTGACCGCGGCCGGCTCCGGCGGCGGTGAGTTCGGCCAGGGCGAACTGCAGCAGCTGTGGGGCCAGGGCCCGAACTTCGTCGGGCCGTACCAGTCCATCGCCTGGTTCTACGCCGCGAGCACCGGCCAGATCTCCATCCGGGGCGGCTTCCAGGGACCCTGCGGAGTGCTCGCCAACGACGAGGCCGGCGGCCTCGACGCGTTCGGGCACGCCTGCCGCACGATCCGGCGGGGTACCGACGCCGTCGTCGTCGGCGCCACCGAGGCGCCGCTGGCCCCCTACTCGGTCGTCTGCCAGCTCGGCTACCCCGAGCTCAGTCTCGCCGGGGACCCGCACCGGGCCTATCTGCCGTTCACCGACGACGCCTGCGGATTCTCGCCCGCGGAAGGCGGCGCGATGTTCGTGGTCGAGGAGGAGGCCGCGGCGCGCCGCCGCGGCGCCCCGGTCCGGGCCGTGGTCGCGGGACACGCCGCCACGTTCACCGGCACCGCGGGCTGGGAGCACTCCCGGCCGGGGCTGGCGCGGGCGATCCAGGGCGCACTGGACGAGGCGGGCTGCTCCGCCGAGGACATCGACGTGGTCTTCGCCGATGCCCTCGGGGTGACCGCGGCCGACCAGGCCGAGGCGCTGGCCATCGCCGACGCCCTCGGCCCGCACGCCGCGAACGTCCCCGTCACCGCCCCGAAGACCGGCTTCGGCCGGGCCTACTCGGCGGCCTCGGCACTGGACGTCGCCACCGCGGTACTCGCCCTGGAGCACGGCGTGGTGCCCCCCACCCCCAACATCACCGAGGTCCGCCACGACCTCGACCTCGTCACCGGCGAGGCCCGCGCCGCCGACCTGCGCACGGCCCTCGTCCTGAGCCGGGGCCTGATGGGCTGCAACTCGGCCCTGGTGCTGCGCCGCGTTCCCGACGACCGGCGCTGACGGGAACGGCGCGTACCGGCCGCCGTTCCCGTGTCCCCGACCGCTGTTCCCCGGAGCTTTTCCCCCGAGCCAAGGAGAAACCAGTGATGAACGGACCTGTCACGTTCGATGAGCTCGCGTCCCTGATGAGGGGCCGCGCCGGCCTGTCCGTCGACCCGGGCGAGATGGAGAACCGGCCCGAGGCGACCTTCGAGGAGTTCAACCTCGACTCCCTCGGTTTGCTCGGCATCGTCTCCGAGCTGGAGAACCGCTACGGCCGGCAGATCGGCGACGAAGCCGACTCGTGCAAGACCCCGCACTCCTTCCTGCAGAGCGTCAACGCCCAACTCACCCTCGGAGCCTGACATGACCGGACACACCGACAACGAGATCGTCATCAACGCGCCCCTGGACCTCACCTGGGAACTCACCAACGACCTCGAACGCTGGCCGCAGCTGTTCAGCGAGTACGCGTCCGTCGACGTGCTCGAGCGCCAGGGCGACACCGTCACCTTCCGGCTGACGATGCACCCCGACGAGAACGGCACGGTCTGGAGCTGGGTCTCGGAGCGGGAAGCCGACCCGAAGACGTTCACCGTGCGGGCCCGCCGGGTGGAGACCGGTCCCTTCGAGCACATGAACATCCGCTGGGAGTACCGGGAGGTGCCGGACGGCACGTCCATGCGCTGGCTGCAGGACTTCGCGATGAAGCCCACCGCGCCGGTCGACGACGCGGGCATGACCGACCACATCAACCGCAACTCGCTGATCCAGATGGAACGCATCCGCGAGCAGGTCGAGCAGCACGCCCGGGTCGTCTGACCGACCCCGCTCCGACCCGAAGGGACCACCCCGATGCACCGTTCGCTCATCGTCGCCCGTATGAGGACCGACGCCGCCCCCGACATCGCCGAGGCCTTCGCCTCCTCCGACCGCGGGGAGCTGCCGCGCCTCATCGGTGTGACCGGGCGCAGCCTGTTCCAGTTCGGCGACCTGTACCTGCACCTGATCGAGGCGGACCGGCCGCCCGGCCCCGAAGTGGCCCGGTTCAAGGGCCATCCGGAGTTCCGGGACGTCAGCGACCGCCTCGCCGCGCACGTCCAGGCGTACGACCCGGCCACCTGGCGCGAGCCGAAGGACGCGATGGCCCGCGAGTTCTACCGCTGGGAGCGCAGCGACGCCGATTAGGGCGGAGTGGCCTGGGGCCGGATTCCGGCCCCGGGCCCGTTGCGTCGCCCGGACGTTCGAGCCCTGCACGGCAGGCCGGAAGGACACCACCTCCATGGTCGAGGTCGAGATTCCCCACAACGCCGAGCCCCCGGCGTGGGTGCGGTGCGACAGCTGCGTCACGCTGATCTACGCCAAACGCTTCACCCGGGCACTCAAGGTGTGCCCCGACTGCGGTTCCCACACCCGGCTCACCGCACGGCAACGGCTGGAGCACCTGCTCGACGCCGGTACCGCGGTACCGCTGGACCCGGTCGAGTGCGTACCGGACCCGCTGGGCTTCTCCGACACCCGCCCGTACGTCGACCGGCTGGTGGACGCGCGGGCGGCGACCGGACAGCGGACGGCGGTGCTCTGCGCACGCGGCACCATCGAGGGCCGGCCGGTGGTGGTCGCCGCCATGGACTTCGGCTTTCTCGGCGGCAGCCTCGGCTGCGGCGAGGGCGCGCTGATCACGGCCGCGGCGCACACCAGTCTGCGGATGCGCGTCCCCCTGCTGCTCGTCACCGCCTCCGGCGGCGCGCGGATGCAGGAGGGCGTGCTGTCGTTGATGCAGATGGCGAAGACCACCAATGCCCTGGCCGAGCTGGACGAGGCCGGGATCCTGGTCGTCTCGCTCATCACCGACCCGACCTACGGCGGCGTTGCCGCCTCGTTCGCGACCCTCGCCGACGTGATCATCGCCGAGCCCGGGGCGCGGCTGGGCTTCGCCGGGCCGCGGGTGATCGAACACACCACCGGCGAGACGCTCCCGGAGGGCTTCCAGACTGCGGAGTTCCTGCTGAGCCACGGGCTGGTCGACGACGTCGTGCCGCGGGCCGCACTGCGGGCGACGCTCGGCCAGCTCCTCGCGCTGCAACCGGCAGCGGACCCGGAACCTGCCGCGGACCCGGAACCGGACGCGCCGGTGAGCGCCGCTCCCGCCGCCACAGCCACCGGCAGCGGAGCCATCCTGCGCCGGCCGGAGGAACTGACCGGCGGCGACTCATGGGCGACGGTGCAACTCGCCCGTCACCCGGACCGCCCCACGACGCTGGACTACGCCGCCCATCTGCTGGACGGCTTCCACGAGCTGCACGGCGACCGCATCGCGGAGGACTGCGCGGCGGTGGTCGGCGGCCCGGGGCTGCTGAACGGCCGGCCCGTCATGCTGATCGGCCATCAGAAAGGCGGCACCGGACTCGTGGAGCGCAAGCGCCGCAAGTTCGGGATGCCGAACCCGGGCGGGTACCGCAAGGCGGCCCGGCTGATGCGGATGGCCGCGAAGCTCGGACTGCCCGTCATCACGCTGATCGACACCCCCGGCGCCAACCCGGGCCCCGACGCGGAACGCACCGGCCAGGCCGGTGCCATCGCGGCGAACCTGCGGCTGATGGCCCGGCTGCCGGTGCCGATCGTGGCCGTCGTCACCGGCGAGGGCGGCAGCGGCGGCGCGCTGGCGCTGGCCGTCGCGGACCGGGTGCTCATCAGCGCCAACGGCATCTACTCGGTGATCAGCCCGGAGGGCTGCTCCGCCATCCTCTGGAAGGACGCCGCGGCGGCGCCGACCGCCGCCGAGGCCCTGCGCGTCGACGCTCGGCAGCTGCTCGAACTCGGCATCGTCGACGGCGTCGTGCCGGAACCGCCCGGCGGCGCGCACACCGACCACCCGCGGTCCGCCACCCTGCTGGGCGCGGCGCTGACCGCGGCGCTGAACGAACTGGACCCCTGGGAGCCGGAGCGCCTGCTGCGCGACCGCAGCAGCCGATTCCACCGCTTCGGCACCGCACACAACCTGAGCGTGGAAAGAGGTGCGCTGTGAAGCCGGACCACGAGCAGCGGAACAGCAGCGAATCGAACCCCCCGGCCGACGACCACGTACCGGGCGCACCGCCTGTACCGCCCGCACCGGACTCCGCCCTGCCGGCCGGAGCGGTGCTCGACGCGGTGTGCCGCAGTGTCGTGCGGCTGAGCGCGACCACCGCCCATCCGCCGTCCCGCATCCGGATGCAGGACGGCCAGATCACCGTCGAGGTCGAGTGGCCGGACCCGGCGGCCCTGAGCCGTCCGGCGCCGGCCGCCGGCGCTCAGGTCGCCGCCCCGGAATCCGGCGCCGCGCCCGCCGGGGACGGCGAGGCGCTGGACTACGTCCGGGCGCCCATGGTCGGCACGTTCTACCACGCGAGCTCTCCGGACGCGCCGCCGTACGTGGGCGTCGGCGATGTGGTCACACCGGGTCAGCCGGTCGGCGTCCTGGAGGCGATGAAGCTGATGAGCACCATCACGGCGGAGGTCGGCGGCCGGGTGACCGAGGTGCTCGCGCCGAACGGGCAGCCGGTGGAGTTCGATCAGCAACTCATCGCCCTGGAACCGGTAGGTGCGGAAGCCGAAGCGGGTGCGGACATGGGCGCGGGCCGTGCGCCGGCGGCCGTCGCCGGGCCGTCGAGGTGAAGCCCGTGTTCTCCACCGTCCTGATCGCCAACCGCGGGGAGATCGCCCTGCGGGTGGCCCGCACCTGCCGCGAAATGGGCATCCGTACGGTCGCGGTGTACTCCACCGCGGACCGCGACTCCGCGGTCGTGCGGTTCGCGGACGAGGCCGTGCACATCGGCGCGCCGCCCGCCAAGGGCAGCTACCTCAGCGTTCCCGCCGTCATCGAGGCGGCGCTGCAGACCGGTGCGCAGGCCATCCACCCCGGGTACGGCTTCCTCTCCGAGGACCCCGACTTCGCCGAGATCTGCGAAGCGCACGACATCGTCTTCATCGGGCCGCCCCCGCAGGTCATGCAGCAGCTCGGCGACAAGGCGGCGGCCCGCTCCCTGATGGCGCAGGCCGGACTGCCGGTGCTGCCCGGCAGCATGGACGCGCTGACCTCGCCTGCCGAGGCCAAGGAGCTCGCCCGGCAGGTCGGTTACCCGGTGATCCTCAAGGCCGTCGCGGGCGGTGGCGGCCGCGGGATGGCCGTGGTGCGCTCCGCCGACGACCTCCGCCTCGCCTACAACGAGACCCGCGCCCACGCCCGGGCGGTCTTCGGCGACGACCGGATCTATCTCGAACGGTTCGTCGACGACGCCCGACACATCGAGGTCCAGGTGCTGTGCGACCGGCACGGCAACGCCGTCCACCTGGGCGAGCGCGACTGCTCGGTGCAGCGCCGGCACCAGAAGCTCATCGAGGAGGCGCCGGCCACCGGGCTGCCGCGGGAGCTGCGCGAGGCGATGCTGGCGGCCGCCGTCCACGGGGCCACGGCGGTGGGTTTCGTCGGGGCCGGCACGTTCGAGTTCGTCGTGACGCCGGACGACCGGTTCTATCTGATGGAGATCAACTGCCGTCTCCAGGTGGAGCACCCGGTCACCGAACTGGTCACCGGGATCGACATCGTCCGCGAACAGATATCGGTGGCCGCAGGACTGCCGCTGTCGTTCCGGCAGAGCGACATCACCCTGCGCGGCGTGGCCGTCGAGTGCCGCGTCAACGCCGAGAACCCCGACAACGCGTTCTCGCCCACCCCCGGGCTGCTCTCCGAGTTCGTGCCGCCCGGCGGCCCGTTCGTACGGGTCGACACGCACGCCTACCCGGGCTGGCTGGTCGGGCCCGACTACGACTCGCTGCTGGCGAAGGCGGCCGTGTGGGCGCCGGACCGCGAGCAGGCCCTGGCCAGAATGGACCGCGCGCTCAGCGAGTTCCGGGTGAGTGGACCCGGTGTGCACACCACGCTCGGCTTCCTGCGCAGGACGCTGGCCCACCCGCTGTTCCAGGCGGCGCTGCACACCACCGGGCTGGTCGGCGCGATGACCGCCGAGGCGGCCGACCGGGACGGCGACGCGAGCAAGGAGTCCGCCCCGGTCGGCTGACCGGACCGCACCGCACGACGCACTGTGCGCCACGTTCCCTGAGGAGCGTGGCGCACAGTGCGTCGTGACGGTGACGACCCCTTAGACGGGGACGACGGCCTCGAACGCGTGCAGGTAGGGGTTGACCGGGCGGATCTCGCCGACCGAAAGCCCGGCCTCCTCCATCAGGGCGGCCATGCTGACCTTGGAGTGCTTCGCGCCCCCGACGTTGAGGAGCAGCAGCAGGTCCATGGCGGTGGTGAACCGCATCGACGGGCTGTCGTCGACCAGGTTCTCGACGACCAGCACCCGGGCGCCGGGGCGCGCGGCCCTGACGATGTTGGCCAGGGTGGCGCGGGTGCTGGCGTCGTCCCACTCCAGGATGTTCTTGATGATGTACAGGTCCGCCTGGACGGGGATCTCGTTGCGGCAGTCGCCCGGGACGAGCCGGACCCGCCCGGCCAGCGGCCCGCCGTCCCGCAGTCGCGGGTCCGCGTTCGCGATCACCTTGGGGAGGTCGAGCAGGGTCCCGCTCAGCTCCGGGTTCTTCTCCAGCAGACAGGCGAGCGCCAGCCCCTGGCCGCCGCCGATGTCCGCGACGCTCGACACCCCGGTGAGGTCGACGAACTCGGCGAGGTCCTCGGCGGACTGCCGGCTGGACGACGACATCGCCCGGTCGAACACCACGGCCGACTCGCTCGCGTCGGTGTGCAGGTAGTCGAAGAAGTTCTTGCCGTACAGCTCGGGGAAGACGTCCTTGCCGGACCGGACCGCGTCGTCGAGCAGCGGCCATGCGTCCCAGGTCCACGGCTCCGTGCACCACAGCGAGATGTACCGGAGGCTGTCGGGGGAGTCCTCGCGCAGCAGCCGCGACATCTCGGTGTGCGTGAAGCGGCCGTCCTCCGTCTCCGCGAACAGCCCGTAGCACGACAGCGCGCGGAGCAGCCGGCGCAGCGGCTTGGGCTCCGCGTTGACCTCCTGGGCCAGTTCCTCGACGGTCGTGGGGGTGTCGCCCAGGGCGTCCGCGACCCTCAGCCGGGCCGCGGCGCGGACGGCCGCGGCGCAGGCGGCGCCGAACACGAGTTCCCGCAGGCGCATGCCGGCGTGCGGGGTGATGGCGGACGCGGGTGCCGTCGGGGCGGGTGCGGTGGAAGGTGTGGTCGTCATGGGGCTGCCTCTCCTGGGGATCGGAAGGGTGTCGGACGCGGCGCGGCGGACCACTCGGTCAGCAGCGGCCCGCCGGTGCTGAGACCAGACAGTGGTTTCCGTTGAAGGTGTTGCCGAGGCCGGTGTCCCGGTCGGACAGATCGGCCGGACCGTTGCGGAGCGCCGTGTTGTCCTTGACGGTGTTCCCGGAGTTGGGACCGCCCGTGAAGCTCGGGAACAGCACGACGCCGCCGGACAGCGGCGAGGTCCCGACGTTGTCGGTGATCCTGTTCAGCTCCACGGTCGTGTTCTCCACGCCGGTCAGGACGATTCCGGAGCCCTGGATGACCGGCAGCCGGCTGTTCGCCGGGCAGAACTTGTTGTTCGCCACCACCTTGTTGAGACGGACGCTGAGGGCTCCGGCCCTCGGCGTCCCCTCGTCCCCCACGACGAACACACCGCCGCAGTTCCCGGTCATCGTGTTGTTCTCGACCGTCAGATTGCGGACCCGCCGTGCGACGACGCCGATCCGGTTCCCGGAGACGTCGTTGCCGCTGATCATCGCGCTCTCGGTGTCCAGGGCGCCGCCTTCTCCGCTGGTCAGGTTCGCCATGAAGATGCCGGCCTGCCCGTTGTTCCGTGCCCGGTTCATGGACAGCCGGGCGCGGGTCGACTTCTCCACGCTGATGCCGTACTGGCCGTTGTCCTGGGCGAGCACGAAACGCACGCTCAGCCGGTCGGTGTCGGACGCGTTGATCGCGTGCTTCGTGAACCCGGAGACCGCCAGCGACTCGATGCTCACACCCGCGACCGGCTGGTCCGCCGTTCCGGTGACGCAGATCCCGTAACCCCCCGCGGCGCAGGCGTTGCCACCCGGTACGGCCGGAGGAGTGATCACCGTCCGGTCGCCGGACCCGCGGATCGTGAGATGCGGGACCGTGACCCGAACGCTCTGCTGGTAGGTGCCCGGCAGCACCAGGACCGTGTCCCCGGGTTTCGCCCGGTCCACCGCTTCTTGGATCGACTGACCCTTGCTGACGAGAAGTACGCTCTCCGCCTGAACGGGCGGCGCCGCCGCCAGCCCTACGGCGGCGACGCCGACAGCAGTGCCCACCAGTTGATGAAACCGTCGCGCAGCCATGACCGGAACCCGCTCTCCAGGATGGTCCTCCCGTAACAGCGCCGGGCTCGGCGACGGATCCGAGGGACGTTCGACGGCGGGCCGCAGTCCTCGCCCGTGAAGAGCGTGCGCCCGCCGGTTCGAAGCTATGGGTGATCATCGGGCCCCGCCACTCATAGTCGACCGCCCGGGACGGGCGCCCTCAGCCGAGCGGGTCCAGGGCGTCGAGTGCGGCCAGGATGTCGGCGGGTTCGGCGCGCACGGTGTAGTCGGACCTGACGAAGGCCCAGCGGATGACGCCGGAGCGGTCGATGACGTAGGTGGCGGGCAGCGGCAGGGTGCGGGCATGGCCGCCGTTGACCCGCTGGAGCTCGAAACCGAACCGGTCGTACACCTCGCCCAGTTCGTCGGAGAGGTCGAACGCGATGCCGAACCGCTGGGCGACGTCGGAGCCGAGGTCGCTGAGAACGGTGAAGGTGAGTTGCTCCTTCCCGGTGAGGGAAAGGGTCTCGTCCGGGATCTGCGGCGAGACGGCCACCAGGCGGGCGCCGCGGGCGGTGATGGCGTCCTGGTGCAGTTGCAGGGAGCGCAGGGCGAGGTTGCAGTACGGGCACCACGCGCCGCGGTAGAAGGTGAGGACCACGGGTCCTTCGGCGAGCAGGGCGTCCAGCGCGATCTGCTCGCCGTCGGCTGCCGGAAGGGTGAACCGCGGAGCCCGCGCACCCGGGCCCAGGGCGCGCTCGGCCAGGCCGGACGCGGCGAGCTCGGATCCGCCCCGGTCCATGATCTCGAGCAGCTCGGGGTGAAGTTTCCGGGGTCCGTTCTCGTACAGGTCACGCAGGTCGCGCAGCTCGTCCTGAAGGCTCACGATCGCCGTCCTCTCTCTGTGCGGGGGAGTCGGAACATATCTTGGAACAACCGTTCCAGGATGATGGCGGGTCGGTTCGCGCGTCAAGAGCTATCTTGGAATCACCATTCCAAGTACTCGGGAGCGGCGAGCGATGCCCGACATCAAGCACTTCGATCCGGACGCGGCACTGGAGCGCGTCGAGCGGCTGTTCTGGCAGCACGGCTCGGACAAGGCGTCGATCCAGGCCGTCGCCACCGCGACGGGCCTCAGCCGGTCCAGTCTGTACACCACCTTCGGCGACAAGCGGGAGCTCTATCTCGCCGCCCTGCGCCGCTATCTGCTCCATCGCGCGCAGCCGGCGTTCCGGGAACTGGGGGAGGACGGGCGGGGCCTGCCCGCCGTGCGGGACTTCTTCGCCGGCCTGATCGAGGCGCGCTGCTCCGGCGAGTACGCGGGCTGGGGCTGCATGGTCGTCAACGCCCACATCGGCCCCGAGGGCGGCGATCCCGCGGTCCGCGCCCTGCTGGACGAACACCACCGGCTGCTGCGGGACGCGCTGCGCACGGAAGTTGAGATCGCCGGCCGTCAGGGGCAGCTCGCCCCGGGGGTTTCCCCGGACGCCGCCGCCGAGACGCTGGCGCTGCTCGCCTACGGCGTGAACCTGCGGTCGCGCGGCGGAGCCGACGCGGAGACGCTGCTCGGCACCGTCCAGGCGGCCCTCGCACTGCTCGGCCGGCGGGAGCACGGGCGCTGAAGCGGTCGACGGAAGCACAGGCAGTAGGGCGGGTGGTCGAGTAATAACAAGCCCTGTGGCTTGTTTTGCCGCCCCGAGGAAAACCCCAAACCTCCGGCAGGGGAGGGGGGAAGCTCCCTTCGTCACCGGTATATGTCCTGGTCGTTAAGTGGATCTTGTTCAACTTCTTGACGCGGACACGTCGTGCGCTAAGAATCCAACACGATCCTGTTGGTTGAGAGCGCTCTCACATCGTTGGTTCGAAGGCATCCCCGGGGATGATCGCTTGCCTTCGGCTGTGAGGTGTAAGCGCGACCTGCCCGGACCAGTACTTCCCTTTCGCTTCGTGAACAGAAGAAGGGATACCAGTTTCCGATGCGCAGAACCCCACTTCCGCGCCGTGATCGGCCCCGACGGCGCTGGAGCAGCGGCGCCACCGCACTCGTCTCCGCCGTCGTCCTGGTACTCGCGGGACTGTTCGGTCTCACCGCCGTCGCGGGGAGCGCGGCGGCCGGCCCGTCCGACTACACCCAGAGCGTCACCGCCACCGGTTCCGGTCAGGCGCGGATCACCTTCACCCCCACGACGCCCGCCCTGTACGTCGCAGCACTCCTTCTCGATCCCTTCAGCTGACCTCGCCGCCCCGGAATCCATCCGCACCTCTCGTACCCCGCGTACGTCTCGCAGCTCTGCAGAAAGGCCATGACCGCCCATGAGAAGAAACGTCCCGCCCGAATCCGCGTCGAGTGCCGCGCGCCGTATGCGGCGTGTTCCGCTCACTGTCTTCAGTGCTCTGCTCCTGCTGGTCGCCGACGCGCTGGGCCTGTCCGTGTCGGGCGGGTCGGCCGCCGCGGCGCCTGCTCCTCCGGCCGGCTGGACCACGGTCTTCAGTGACGACTTCAGCGGCGCGTCGGGCAGCGGTCTCAACAGGGCCAACTGGCTCTACGACATCGGTACCAACTACAACTATCCGGGTGCGGCGGCGAACTGGGGGACCGGTGAACTGGAGACGGCGACCGATTCGACGGCCAACGTCTACCAGGACGGTGCGGGACACCTGGTGATCAAGCCGATCAAGGACGCCGGCGGGCACTGGACCTCCGGCCGGATCGAGACCCAGCGCACCGACTTCGCCGCCCCGGCCGGCGGTCAGCTGCAGATCAGCGCTTCCATCCAGCAGCCCAACCCGGCGCACGGACTGGGTTACTGGCCGGCGTTCTGGGCGATGGGCGCCGCGGCCCGCCCGGTGGGTGCGACCAACTGGCCGAACATCGGCGAGCTGGACATCATGGAGGACGTCAACGCGCTGAGTCAGCACTCGACCACCTTCCACTGCGGTGTCTGGGCCGGTGAGTGCCATGACCCGGACGGCATCAGCAGCGGTCTGCAGGCGTGCGGCGGCTGCCAGACCGGGTTCCACACGTACTCGGTGATCGTGGACCGTACCAACGCCGCCGCCGAGCAGCTGCGGTTCTACCTCGACGGCAATCTGACGTATCAGGTCAATCAGAACCAGGTGTCGACCGGTACGTGGCAGGCGGCCGTCGACCACGGGTTCTTCGCCATCTTCGATGTGGCGATCGGCGGTTCGTACCCGAACAAGGTCTGTGGCTGTACCTCGCCCTCGGCGGACATCACGTCGGGCGCCGGTATGAGTATCGACTGGTTCGGTGTCTACCAGACCAACGGCGGGGGCACCACGACCGGGGGCACCACCAACGGTGGGACGACGACCGGCGGGACGACCACCGGGGGAACCACCACCGGCGGGACGACGACCGGCGGCACCACCACCGGTGGGACCACGGGCGGCGGCACCTCGTCACCCGACTACTCGGCGAGTGCGACCCGGATCAATGCCACTCAGGCGCGGATCTCCTTCACGCCGACCACGGCCGCGCAGTACGTGGACGTGCACTATCTGGTCAACGGGGCGGGTCAGCAGAACTTCCGGATGGCCAACAACGCGGGTACCTGGACGCAGACCGTCAGTCAGCTTTCCGCGGGCGCGGTCATCAGCTACTGGTTCACCTACGAGAAGAACGGTCCGCAGTACGACACTCCGCACTTCAGCTACACACAGAGCTGAGGAGCTGAGGAGCCGAGTACTGCAGCCGAGCACGGCCGCCGGCCGGTGGGAAGGGCGATTCTCGCGATCGCCGTTCCCGCCGGTCCGCTGCGTTCCGGGCATGGTTGCGCCGAGGCCGCGGGCCGGTCACATGCGGGTACGGAACGGTACCAGTGATTCCGGGTACGGCTCCGATGTTTATCCAATGGTGATGATCCCTCAACAGGAGTGCCACATCCGGCACTAGCGTCCGGTGGCACCCCGGGAAGGCGGTGCCCACCGCATGTCGGTGCGGATCCTCCGCGTCGGCACCCTCCTCCCGGCAGAGCGCAAGGAGGCATTGTGCGGACATTCGTCCGGCGACCCGCCCTCGGCGCGTCCGTCGGTTTCCGGTACACCACGGGAACCGTCCTCGTCATCGGTGCCCTCGCGGTGACGCTCGTGGCGCTGCTGATCCCCATGCAGAAGTTCGGCGGTCAGAATTCCGCGGCGGCCGCTCCTCCGTTCACGGACGACGGCCTCGGGATCGTGAACACGCAGTACGGGCCGCTGACCCCGCTGGACCGGGATTTCGTCCGTAGGGTCCGGCTCGCCGGGCTGTGGGAGGGGCCCGCGGGCCATCAGGCGCAGCAGCGCGGTACGCAGGAATCGGTCAGGACCGCGGGGCTGCATCTCATCGACGGGCACGCCGAGTTGGATGCGCGCGTGCTCCAGGTGGGCCAGGCGCTCCACATCGATCTGCCCAACCAGCCGAACTCGGACCAGCAGGGCTGGCTCGCCCAGATGGATGCCGCCACCGGGGCCCAGTACGACCGGATCTGGGTCAATCTTCTGCGCCGCGCGCACGGGAAGGTGTTCGCGCTCGTGGCGCAGGTTCGGGGGCAGACCCGTAACTCCATGGTCCGCTCCCTGGCCAGCAGGGCCAACACCGTGGTCCTCGACCACATCTCGGTTCTCGAGGAAACCGGGCTCGTCGATTTCGGCGCGCTCGCCGACGGGGCCTCCTCGCCCTCCGGGAAGCCAGCGGTCACCGTCACGGCTTCCGCTTCGACTCCGCTACAACGAAGTGAAGTGAAGTGATCTCATGAGCAAAAAGGACCATAAACGCTCCCGCCTGCCGAACAAGACCGTCGCGGTGATGACCGCGCTGGTGTTGGGCGCGGGCGGGGTCGCGTTCGTCGCCGCCAACGCGTCCGCCGGCAACTCGCGGCAGGATTCGGCGAAGACCGAGCAGGCGGGGGCGGCCACGATCGCCTGTCCCGATGTGGGGGACAAGCTGCGTGACGTTCCCGACGAGGCCAAGCCGGAGGTCGACAAGAATCTGGCGCAGCTCGACGCTCAGGTCGCGGACTCGTACAAGCAGCTCTCCGCCGGGCAGTGGAACAAGGACACGTCGCTCAGTGAGCTGCAGCAGAAGCGCAGCGGCACGATCGCGAAGATCGACGACGCGATCTCCCAGGTGGCCCAGCCGCCTTCGGGTCTGGACGAGTTGAGTGCGTGTGAGATGAAGGCCACCGATGTGAAGCCCGGTGACACCGGGGGCGGCGGTCAGGATGACGCCGTCGCCGTCGAGGGCCAGCAGGACGGGCAGAATCAGGCCGTTCAGAACCAGGCGGTGCAGGACCAGAGCAAGAAGCAGGGCAAGGGCCCGTCGAAGGCCGACTTCGTCGACATCACCAAGGTCCGGCCGAACGTGTGGAAGCCCCGTGCCCGTGCCGGCGGGTCGACCGGTTCCTTCACCTCGAAGTGCGGGGTCAACGCGGACAAGCACCTCAACCCGGACAATGTCATCGTCGCTCCGGGTGTGAGCAACGGCGCCCACCACATGCACGACTACGTGGGCAACAAGACCACGGACGCGTTCTCCACCAACAACTCCCTCGCGGCGGCGGGCACGACCTGCAGCAACGGGGACCAGTCGGCCTACTACTGGCCCGTGCTGCGGGTGCAGAACGCCGGGCAGGGCCCGGACGTCAACGCCCCGGGCGGCGGCCAGGACGCCAACGTCGGCACGATCCTGCAGCCGAAGACCGCCACGATCCGCTTCGACGGCAGCGCCGTCAGCCGGGTGACCGCGATGCCGCGTTTCCTGCGGATCATCACGGGCGATGCCAAGGCCTTCACGAACGGCACGGCCAACGCGAACGCTTCGTGGAGCTGCACCGGGTTCGAGAACCGCCAGCTGAAGGACAAGTACCCGATCTGCCCGCAGGGCAGTGACGTGGTGCGTACGTTCACCTTCCAGAGCTGCTGGGACGGCAAGAACATCGACAGTGCCAACCACCGGACCCATGTCGCCTTCGCGGACCGTAACGGTGCGTGCGGCAAGGGGTTCAAAGCGATTCCGCAGCTGGTGGAGCGGATCACCTACAGCGTCCCGCAGGGCGCCCGGATCGCCGTGGACAGTTTCCCCGAGCAGCTGCACAAGCCGGTGACGGACCACGGTGACTTCGTCGACGCGATGTCGGACCGGCTGATGCGGCAGGCGGTGAACTGCGTGAACAGCGGCCGCAGGTGCTGATGGTGTGGGGAGGGACCGTGTCCGGGCCGGCCCGGAGCGGTTTCCTCCGCTAGAACCCTCGGGGCAGGGCGCTCCCCATGCCCCCGCCCGGCCCCGAGACGGGCGATGGCCCCGGAGCCGACTCCGGGGCCACCGCCATGTCGTGCCACAATCCTGCCGACCGACCTGTGCGACGGCTGTGGAACGACTACGGTTCGGCGCACGTCCCACGGAACACGACTACGGAGCCGGGGCCGCATCCGGAAAGAACTCCGTAGTCGCTCGATTGTGCGAGGTGGCAGTGCTGGGCTCTCGCGAAGCCGCGAACGACCGGGAACGCACGGTGGCGCAGGACACCGTGCCCTCCGACGAGGAGCTCACCCGGCAGCTCAAGGACGGCTACGGCTCAGGCACCGCCAACCCGGCCGCGGGTGACATCCTCTACCGCAGGCACCGTGAGGCCGCGCTCGCGTACGCGCACCGGTGCTGCCGTGACTCGCACGACGCCGAGGACCTGGTGTCGGAGGCGTTCATCCGCACGTTCCAGGCGGTGCGTTCCGGGGCCGGTCCGCAGGGGGCCTGGCGGCCGTATCTGCTGACGGTCGTGCGTCATACGGCCATCGAGTGGGGTGCGGGTGACCGCAAGGCGCTGCTGACGGCGGACTTCGAGTCGTGGTGGCAGCAGTCGGCGGCCGGTACCGATCCGCAGCAGCATCTGCTGGCCAGCGAGGACCGCCAGTTGCTCGTGCGCAGTTTCAACACGCTGCCCGAGCGCTGGCAGGCCGTTCTGTGGCACACGCTCGTGGAGAACGATTCCCTGCCGGAGGTCGCCGCGCTGCTGGGCATCACTCCGAGTGGTGTCACGTCGTTGGCGTTCCGGGCCCGTGAGGGGCTGCGCGAGGCCTATCTGCACGCGCATGTCGACAGTGTGGGCGACGAACGGTGCCGTCACTTCAGTGCCATGATCGGTGCGGCGATACGGCGCAGCGGCGCTGTCCGCAGCCGTGACCTGGCGCGGCATCTGGCGGACTGCGATTCCTGTTCGCGGGCCTACACCGAGCTGCTCGACCTCAACGCGACGATGCGCACGGCGGTCCCCGCCGGGTTGTGACGCGCCTCCGGCGGATCACGGATGGCTCCGTGATCCGCCGGGGCGGGCCGGCCGGCCCGGGTGGGTCAGAGGCCGTTGACGCGTGCTTCCCGTGCGACGACCAGCGGACGGAAGCCCACCGCGACGGTTCGCGCCCTTCGGGTGACCCGGGAGCTGCGCCGTCCTATCTCCGCCATCAGCCGGCGGCTGCGCAGGGCCATCTCGAGTTCGAAGCGGGTGCGGGGGTCACGCAGTCCCTGTCCGAACAGCTTCTCCAGCTGGCGCATGCGGTAGCGCACCGTTTGGGGGTGCACACTCAGGGCTTTCGCCGCCTCCGGTGCGCCGCCGCCTTCGAGCCAGGCCAGCAGGGTCACTTCCAGCCGTTCGCTCTGGCGTGGTGTCAGTCCTGCGAGCGGCCGCAGCCAGCGGGCCGCCAAGGCCTTGGCCAGGGGTTCGTCCTGGAGGAGCAGCAGGGTGGAGAGGTGGTCGTCGACGAAGACGGGCCGGGCGTCGGGTCCTCCGGGGGTGGGGGTCAGGGTCAGCAGGCGTCGTGCCCAGCGCAGTGACGATGCGGCGTCACGTACCGGGACGGAGTGTCCGACGGCGGTGGAGCGGCCGCGCAGGGCGGCCTCCAGTGCGCCGCGGGTGTCCGGGTCGGGGCTGGGTATCAGCAGGCACGGTCCGTCGCCGCCCATGCCGACCAGGCAGTCGTCCAGGGTCGCCGCCAGTTGGTGGGCCTCGCCGGGGGAGCTGACGGCGACGGCCCGGACGGTGTCGGGCAGTGGCCAGCCGGCTCTGCGGGCCAGTTCCGGGAGGACTGCGTCCGGTACCTCGGTGGCACCGGTCAGTGCGTTGAACAGCTCCTGGCGTGACCGGTCGAGGGGTGCCGCGGTGGTGGGCAGCTCCTGGGGGATGTCTTCGTCCTTCGGTGGCTTCCGGTAGCCGAGAGCCGTCAGCAGGGCTTCTTCGAGCCCCTGCCTGACCGATTCGCGGCCCATGTCCTGGAGAAGGTCGGCGAAGCCGGGAATTTCATGCCGAAGCGCCTCGACCATCTCATCTGCCAGTGACGGGAGTTCCTTGCGCAGAACGCGAGTCCATTCGCCACGGGGGAGGGACCAGATGCGGTTAAGAAGTTCGCACATCTCTACCTCGTTCATGCCGGGGTAAGACCTGCCTGGGGGAGGACAGGTCTTGCGGAGGTTGCCTCCATCGCCGTCGTCCTTGTCCGGCGGAGGAGTTGAGGGTCCTCCTGCGCCCTCCTAGAGGTTGCTTCCCGCCGATGGTCCCGGAGTTTTACCGGGTCTTTACCACCAGGGTGCGGCCGGGCCGGTTTAGACCCGGCCCGGCCGGAACCGGAAGCACTTGGTTGAGCATCTTCCGCAGTTGCACACCGTGACGACGACGGGGAAGCAGGAACTTGTCACGATGCGATAAATCTTGTGGAGATGCTGGGAAGTTGAGCGATGCTGCTGCACCCCGGTCACTGCTCGTCGGCTGTGGAGGCGATCCCTCCGAGAATCCGCACCGGAGCCGGTCCGACCGCCGTCGTGTAGCGGCGAGTTCCGGCTCCTCCTGTCCCCCGTGCGGGCCTGTGCTGCCCCGGGTCCCACCAGCTGCCGCCAGGCAGCGCCGATATCAACCCCCTGGGCTCCGGGTGCGACTTGCAGTGCTCGGTACCCCCGCTCGGGAGGCTTTCCCTATGCCCTTGTCCCCCACGCAGTTCCCCCGCCCGAACGGCTCGCGCCAGTCGGGGCGGTCACACCGAAGGAGAATGAGCGCCGGAGCGGCCGCCGGCGGACGGCGAGCCGTCCGCCGGCCTCCTTTGCTGTCCGGCGCCGGCAGCCGGCGTCCGGTCACCGTCGTCACGCTCGCTCTGGTGATCCTCATCGCGTTGGCCGTCGCGGGCAACGTGGGCGCGTTCAGCAGGCCGCTGGACTTCCTGGACTTCGGAGCGGGAGTCCTCTCGCTGGTGTCGCTCACCGCCACCGTGCTGTGGGGCCTGGCCGCCACCGACCGGCTGCTGCTGCACTCCAGTCACCGGCTGCTCGCCCAGGGGGTGCACCGGGGTCTGGCGAGCAGCGGTCTCGGCTTCCTCGCCCTGCACATCTGGGTGAAGGTGCAGCGGCAGGAGACCAGCGCGGGTGCCGCGGCCGTGCCCTTCACGGACGGCCGCCAACCGCTGCTGATCGGGCTCGGCACCCTCGCCGGGTATCTGTTCCTGACCGTGGCGGTGACCGGCGCGGTACGCAGCGCGTTCGCCTCCGGCACCCGCTCGCGCTGGTGGCGGGCCCTGCACATGGGCGCCTATCCGGCCTGGGGCGCGTCGCTGCTGCACGGCCTGAAGGCCGGCCGGCCCGCCAACACCTGGGTGACGGTGTCCTACGTCCTGTGCCTGCTCGGCATCGTCCTGGTCCTCACCGTGCGACTCAGAACCCGGCAGAATCGCACCGCCGTCGGACCGCAGGCCGCACCGACCGCCGGCTACCGGGTCGTCCCACCGCGTGAGCCGGACCGCCCGCCGCGGGCCGCTCTCTACGTGCCGCGCCAGGACACGGGCACCATGGACCGCTCCGGCGGGCGGGTCGACAGCACCGCTGGATGGCGGCCGTGAACGGCCCCCGTCCGGCGATCGGTTGTGTCGGACCGCCGCGGGTGCTCGCCGGACTGGACGAGGTGCCGCGGCTGGACCGTGTCACGCATCTGGCCGTGCACGGCTCGCTGCCGCGGCTGCGGCCGGAGGAACTGCTGGCGCTCGCCGAGGACATCGACCTGCGCGGCCGCGGGGGAGCGGGCTTCCCGTTCGCCCGGAAACTGAAGTCGGTGACCCGGGCGGCCGAGAGCCGGGACGGCCGCACGGCCGTCGTCGTCAACGGCAGCGAGGGCGAGCCCAGCTGTCTCAAGGACACGGCGCTGCTGCTGCACTCCCCGCACCTGGTGCTCGACGGAGCGCTGCTGGCCGCCGCGGCACTGAACGCCGAGGAGGTCGTCGTCGGGGTGACCAGGACCGACGTCGAGCAGTCCGTTCAGGACGCCATCTACGAACGCGGCCCGGTCGGCCTCAAGCTCCGGGTGACCCTGCTGCCCGAGCGTTTCGTCACGGGGGAGAGTTCCGCTCACGTCAGCGGGCTGAGCAACGGTCCCGCGCTGCCCTCCGGGCGTTCCATCCGGACGAGCGACCGGGGCCTGGGCGGTCTGCCCACCCTGCTGTCCAACACCGAGACCTACGCCCAGCTCGCCCTCGCGGCACGGGTCGGCGCACTGGGCTACCGCTCCGTGGGCCTGCCGACGGAGCCGGGCACGCTGCTGCTGACCGTCGCCGGGGCCACGGTGATGGAGACACCGACCGGTGTCCCGCTGTCGTACATCCTGGAACTGTGCGGGCTCGGCCCCGGCCAGGGTGTGCTGATCGGCGGCTATCACGGCAAATGGCTTGACCCGTACTCCGCGAAGGCGGCGGAGATCTCCCGGGAGTCGCTGGTCTCGTACGGCGCGGTGCTCGGAGCGGGAGCGGTGCTGCCGCTGCCCGAGGACACCTGCCCCGTGGGCGAGGTCGTACGGGTGGCTCGCTGGATGGCCGGCGAGTCCGCGGGCCAGTGCGGGCCCTGCGTACTGGGGTTGCCGGCGCTCGCCGACGCCCTCGAACAGGCCGCCCACGGCGGCGGCATGGCGGCGCTCGACGCCGTGCGGACCCGGCTGCGCTCGGTCCTGGGCCGCGGCGCCTGCAGCCACCCCGACGGGACCTCACGTTTCGTGGAGTCTGCGCTCACGATGTTCCCGGACGACTTCGACGACCACGCGCTCGGCAGCGGCTGCGGCCGGCCGGTGCTCGGCACCCTCCCGCTGCCCGCCGATGAGACCGCCGTGGCGCCGGCCGCCGAACAGACCACGGAGCGGCTGCTCGTGGACTGGACGCGGTGCCAGGGGCACGGCCTCTGCATGGACGTCCTCCCCGAGATCATCCAGCTCGGCGCCGACGGCTATCCGGAGAAGGCGTCCATGGACCTGCCCGGACGGCTGCGCCCGAAGGCCCTGCGTGCGATACGCCGCTGCCCCGCCCTCGCGCTGCGCATCCAGGACTGAGCGCGCGGGGCGGCTCGACCGCCCGTGCCGCGACGGCAATCACCGTCCTCACGTGTGCAAATGCCGTGCTCCCACGCAACGTTCAATCGCTCGGTTCTTGCCCTGATGTGACAAGTTTTGAATCGGCTGAACGCCCACCGGGGTTCCCCCCGTATCCATGAGCAACGGCGAGCGAAGCCGCCGGACCGAATGCGAAGGAGCAGTCATGGTAAACAGGCGTCGAGCGGCATTCGCTGGAGCGGCCACCGTGGTCTTTCTGCTGACGGCAGGATGCGGCAGTAGTGAAAAGACCGGCAACAACGCCCAGGGAGCCAATGTCCAGCCCGCTGGAGACAGCAAGGACATAGGGACCGGATACGGCTCGGACTACGGTGCGACCAGTACGGGCGGATACGGCACGGACGCCCAGGCGGGCGCGAAGAAGGGCGAGCCGGCCAAGGAACTGGCGGTGCGCAGCGACGGGAAGCTGGGTCCGATCGTCACCGACAGCAAGGGGTTCACCCTCTACCGGTTCGACAAGGACACCGCCCAGCCGCCCAAGTCCAACTGTGACGGCGCCTGCGCCATCACCTGGCCCGCCGTACCGGCCGACGACGCCACCGCCTCCGCGGGCATCAAGCCCGAGCTGCTGGGCGAGGTCATCAGGACCGACGGCAGCCGCCAGCTGACCCTCGCGGGCTGGCCGGTGTACCGCTACGCCATGGACACCCAGGCCGGTGACACCAAGGGCCACGGGGTCGGCGGAACGTGGAACGCACTGGCGCCCGACGGCAAGAAGGCCGGACAGCAGGCCGCCGCAGCTCCCGCCCCCAGCCCCAGCCAGACGCAGAGCCAGGTCAGTGACGTCCCGCTGTCGGTCACCGACAACGACGAGCTGGGCAAGATCATCGTGGACGGGAAGATGCGGACGCTCTACCGCTTCAACAAGGACAGCGCCTGGCCGATGAAGTTCGCCTGCCTCGACGCCTGCCTGAACACCTGGAAGCCCGCCAAGCCCGTCGACAAGACCAAGGTGCGCGGAGTGGCGACCAAGCTGGTCGGCACCGTCACCCGGCCGGACGGAACGAAGCAGCTCGCCATCGACTGCTGGCCCGTCTACTGGTTCACCGGGGACGAGAAGCCCGGTGACATCAACGGCCAGGGCAAGATGGGTCTGTGGTTCGCGGTCACCCAGGGTGGCAAGAAGGCCGGCGCGGGTTCCTGACACCCGCCCCCCGGCGCCCATCCGCACGGGGAGGACCGGGCCCGGTCACCGGGCCCCGGCCTCCCCGTGCGGGCACCCGCCCCGCGCGGGGAGAAGAAGCAGAGTCCCGGAACGACGGAATTCCGGAATTCCGACCGAATCAATGGGGTTGATGTGCCGAATATGCGACGGGGACGTGTTGTCGCGGCGCTGTGTGTGGTCCTGCTGAGCGGCTGCGCCGGAAATGCGCACACGAAAAGCACGGCGGCAGCAGTTCCCACCACCGCACCGGTGGTCGCCGGCCCCGCCTCGATACAGCAGATCGCCGCTGTTCTCGGCTGCAAGGCCGACATCAGTGTGGTCGCGACGGAACTGCGACAGGGTTCGTGCCGTACCGACCAGGGTGAGTTCCGCATGCTCACCTTCGCCGCGGAAACCGGCCAGCGCGACTGGCTGACCGAGGCTCAGGCGTACGGCGGCATCTACCTCGTCGGGACCCGCTGGGTCGTCACGGCCCAGTCCCAGGAGGCCCTGAAGGGCCTGCGCGCGACACTCGGCGGAACGATCCAGGCGGCATCGGGGCACACGGGCCACGGCGGCTGAGCTCAGCGCTTCCTGTCCCAGCGCTGCTGGCCGCGGCCGAAACTGCTGCCAAAGCGCCGACCGGACACATGGACACCACCCGTGGTGAGCGGGTGTGCTGGAGAGCGGCTTCCCGCGGGTCTCCCAGCCGCCCGCCCGTTCGTCCGCTCCTTCTGGAGGGCATGTGTCGCTCCATCCCCAAGTGGAGACCCTGCGCGCGCGTCTCGCCGCCGCCGGGACCCGGCCCCTGTACACACTGGATCTCGCCGAGGCGCGTGCGGCGGACCTGGCCGCCGCCCGGTCCGCCGGCGGGGTTCCGGAGCCCGTCGGGAGCGTCCTCGACGCCGAGATCCCGGGGCCCGGCGGGCTGTTGCCCGTCCGGGTGTACCGGCCGGAGTCCGACGGCCGCCCGCTCCCCGTGCTCTGCTACTTCTTCGGCGGCGGCTGGACCCTCGGCACGCTCGACACCTGCGACGCGATCTGCCGCAGGCTCGCCAACGCGGCGGGCTGCGTCGTGGTGTCGGTGGGCTACCGGCTCGCCCCGGAGCACAGGTTCCCCGCCGCGCTGTACGACTGCCGGGCCGCCGTCGAATGGATCGCCGGGCACGCCGACGTGCACGGCGGCGACGGCTCGCGGCTCGCACTGGGCGGTGACAGCGCGGGCGCCAACCTCGCCGCCGCCCTGACACTGCACCTGCGCGACCACGGAGGCCCGCAGATCGCCGCCCAGTTGCTGGTGTACCCCAACACCGACCATCGCGCCGACACCGCGTCGCGGCGCGAGAACCAGGACCCGGTGTTCTTCAACCACCGTTCGGTGGACTGGTACTGGCGGCACTACCTGGCCGACCCGGCGCACGGCGCCGACCCGTACGCGTCACCGCTGCGTGCCGGGGACCTCGGCGGGCTGCCGCCAGCGCTGGTGATCACTGCGGAGTACGACCCGCTGCGGGACGAGGGCGAGCAGTACGCCGAGTGCCTCGCCGCCGCCGGGGTGCCGGTGACGCTGAGCCGGTACGACGGCATGATCCACGGATTCTTCGCGATGCCGGGGGAGTTGGACGCCGCCGCCACCGCCCAGGACGAGGCGGCCGCGTTCCTGGCCGAGCGGCTCGGTGAGGTGCGCGTATGACCTCGCCGACCCCCGCAGGAGACGCCGTGCTGCGGATCGAGGACCTGCACGGTTCGCTCCGCGACCCGGTGCTCGACGCCATGAACTTCCTCAACGAGGTGGTCTCCCGCTACCCCGAAGCCATCTCGTTCGCGCCGGGCCGCCCCTACGACCCGCTGCTCGACCCCGCCGTCATCACCGACTGCCTCACCGCTTGGACCGACCATCTGCGACGGGACCGGGGACTCGGCGAGCCGCAGATCAGCACCCTGCTCATGCAGTACGGCCCCACCGCCGGCATCATCCGCGAGCCGATCGCGCGCTCGCTCGCCGAGGACGAGGGCATCGACGTCCCGCCCGAGGCGATCGTGGTGACCGTCGGCGCCCAGGAAGGCATGCTGCTGGTGCTGCGGGCCCTGTGTGCCGGGCCCGACGACGTCCTCCTCGCGCCCTCGCCCTGCTACGTCGGCATCAGCGGCGCGGCCCGGCTGCTCGACATCCCGCTCTTCCCGGTCCCGGAGGGCGAGCACGGGATCGACGCCGCCGACGTCGCGGCCGCCGCCCGCCGGGCCCGCGCGCAGGGGCTGCGGCCGCGCGCCCTGTATCTCGTGCCGGACTTCGCCAACCCGTCCGGCGTCTGCATGACCGTGCCGGCCCGCCGGGAACTCCTGGCGGCGGCGGGGGAGGAGGGGCTGCTGATCCTGGAGGACAACCCGTACGGGATGTTCCGGGCCGACGCGGAGAGCACCCGGCCCACCCTCAAGGCGCTGGACACCGACCGCCGGGTGATCTACCTCGGTTCGCTGGCCAAGACCGGGTTCCCGGGGGCCAGGATCGGCTATGTCGTCGCCGACCAGCGCGTCGAGGGGCCCGGCGGGAGCACACTGCTCGCCGACCAGCTCGCGAAGGTCAAGAGCATGACGACCGTCAACACCCCGGCGCTCAGCCAGGCCGTGATCGGCGGGCTCCTGGTGCGGCACGGGTTCCGGATGCGGACCGCGTCGCTGGCCGCGGCCGCCTTCTACCGGGAGAACATGGCCCGGCTGCTCGACGCGCTCGACCGGTACTTCCCCGAACCGGAGCGCACCGCACGGGGCATCGACTGGAACCGGCCCGAGGGTGGCTTCTTCGTGGTGCTGTCCGTGCCCTTCGACGCGGACGAGCGGGCCCTTGAGCGGTCCGCCGGGCGGCACCAGGTCCTGTGGACGCCCATGAGCCCGTTCTACATCGGCGGTGGCGGCGTGCGCAGGCTGCGGCTGTCGTGCAGCGCGGTGCCGCCCGAACTCGTGGACGAGGGCGTCCGGCGATTCGCTGAATTCGTCGCGGAGTCGGAATCCCCGGCTGTTCACCACGCGGTGGCGACCAGCATTTCCGCCGTCGGCTGACGGAAATTCTGCCGGTACTGCGCCGGCAACCGCAGCTGTAACGCATGGACTGCCGGAACCGCTTGAGCGAAGCTTGAAGCGTCCTGAGGCGACCGCATCAGGTGGCTGTCCAGTCAGGTGAATGGGAAGTCCGCGTGGACGTTGACGAGCTGTTTCTCGCCGGTCCGGCCGATGAGCCGGTACTCCGGCTCGGAGAATCCATCGAACGTGGCCGGCTGCGGAAGCTGGTGTCGGAACGGCAGCAGCAATTGCGGGACGCCGGGCTGCACACCGGGGGTTCCGTCGCCGTTCATCTGCCTCCTTCGCTCGAATTCATCGCCCATGTGCTGGCGGTCTGGAAATCCGGTGCGCAGGCCATTCTGGTGGACCACCGCTTCACCGCATTCGAAGTGAATTCCTGTGTCGAGCGGCTGGCTCCGCAGTTCATCGTGGAGCCGGCCGAACCGGCCACCGGCATGATGCGCGGCTTCCGGGACACCGGAAGCGTGATCAGGCCGCTGGCCGGCGGCCGGGCGCCCGGGACCGGGCACGCCCTCATCCAGTTCAGCTCGGGCTCCACCGGCCCCTCCAAGGTCATCGGCCGCACGGCCGCGGACCTGGTGGCCGAGGTCGAGCGCTACACCCGGATCGACGGCTTCCCGGGCGCCGGCCACCAGGTGGTGATGCTCGCGTCGATGACCAACGTGCTCGGCCTGGTCGGTGGCCTCCTCAACAGCCTGCACACCGGTGCCGAGATGGTCATACCCCGGCACACCGGCAAGGACGGCATCCTGCGCACCCTCGTCGAGGCGACCGCACCCACCGTGCTCATCGGGGTGCCCTCCCAGGTCGACCTGCTGGCCCGGGTGGCCGACCCGCCCGCGCTGCCGCTGTTCCGACGGGTCATCACCGGCGGTGAGCTGGTCCGCGACGCGCTGTGGAACTCCTTCGCGCAGCGGTACGGGGTACGCATCGGCACGATGTACGGGATGACCGAGGCCGGAGTGATGGCCGTCGACGTACTCGGTGAGCACCGGCCGGCCCTGCTGCCCGCACCCGGCCATGAACTCCGGGTGGAGAACGGCGAACTGATGCTGCGGCAGCCGGCGTCGCCCTATCTCGGCGACCCCGACCCGAGCCGGTGGTCGGACGGCTGGCTGCACACCCGGGACGCCGGGACGGTCGACGCCTCCACGGGACGGGTGACCGTCCTCGGCAGACTCGACTCCCAGGTGTCGGTCGGCGGGCTCAAGGTCGATCTGAACGAGGTCGAACAGACACTGGCCGGTGCGCCGGGCGTGACCGAGGCGGTGGTCGTCCACGACGGTGCGATCCAGGCGTTCGTGGCACTGGACGGCGGAGGCACCGGTGCGCCCGAGATCGAGGCCTATCTGAGACAGCGGCTCGCGGGCTACAAACGGCCCCGCGCCGTCTACGTCCTGCCGGCGCTCCCGCGGACCAGCAGTGGCAAGCCGATCCGCAACGCCGAGACGCTCAACGCCTCCCGGCCCGGCGCGGCGGCCCCGTCATGAGCCGCCCGCAAGGGGCCAAGGCCGGCATCCCGCGTGGCCCGATCCGTAGAGCCGCAGCGGCAGTCCGGCGGGGGACCCCTGCGCCGCCACCGCCACGACCAGGCCGTACGGCGCCGGCGGCAGCGCCAGTGAGAGGTCAGGACCGTCCGGCAGCGGCGACAGCTCGTCCGCGTCGACCAGTAGCTCCGGCGGCACCCGGCGCCGCAGTCCGCCGCCCCGCAGTCCCACGCCGAGTGCCTTGCCCAGCGCCTCCTTCGCCGTCCACAGACGAAGGAAGTCCGGGGTGCGGCCGGCCGCGGGGCGGTCCGCCAGCCACTGTGCCTCGGCACGGTCGAAGTAGCGCCCGGCCAGCCGCAGGGCGGGCAGCGTGCGCAGCAACTCCACATCCACACCCACTCGTCCGGACCGGGTGAGGGCCACGGCGACCACGTCGTCGCAGTGGCTGATGCTCACCTGAAGTTCCGCCCCGTCCGCCCGGGTGAGATACGGGCGGCCCAGTCCGTCGCGCTCGATGCGCGCCGCAGCCGGCGCCCCGAGCAGCTCGTCCGCGACCCGCGACAGCAGTCGCCGGGCGGCGTTCCGCCGGTCCCCGCAGGCCGGGGCCAGCACCACAGTGACCGCGTTCGGATCCATCGCCGGGCGCGCAGACATGAGAGGCAGTACACCAGTGAAGGACGACATTAGCCAGTTCCTCATCTCGGCCCTGATCAAGATGAAGTACGACCCGGAGACGGTCAGCGGGTCGAGCTCGCTGGGACCCGCCGGCATCGACCTCGACTCCCTGGGCGTGGCCGACCTCGTGATGCAGCTGGAGGACCGCTTCGGGGTGCAGATCGACGAGGACGAGTCCGAGCGCTTCGCGATGATGACGATCGATCAGATCGCGGCGGAGTCGGCGAGCCGCCTCCAGGCCGCCTGACGCCTGTCCGGCCGATCACGAACGGCCCGCCGGCGCTCCCCGGAGAGCCCCCGTCACCCTGTCCAGCCCCTCCTGTTCGACCCTCACAGGGAGAAAGCCACATGACCGTCCGACAATTGCGAGCCCAACTCGCGGCCGACCAGGAGCTGGGCGTCGGCAACGTGCTCAGCACCCTGGTCGCCCGCGCCGGGGAGTCCGCCGAGTCGGCGCTGACGTTCGACTCCGAGGTCGACGGGCACCCGGCCTGGCAGCGGCTGACGCTGCCCGACCTGGAGCGTGCCGTCACCGCCCGCGCGGCGTGGCTGCACACGTGGGGGGTGCAGCCACGCGACGCGGTCGCGGTGTTCGTCTCCACCGCGGCCGACCATGTGCTCGCCTATCTCGCGCTGACCCGGATCGGGGCCATCCCGGCGCTGCTCAACGCGAACATGGACGGGACCACGGCCCGCGCCTACATCGGGAAGGTGGCGCCCCGCGCGCTGCTCACCGACGCCGCGCACCGCGCACGGCTCGGCGACGGGGAGTTCCCCGGCCTGCTGCTCGGTGACATCGCCGAGACCGGCACCGGCGACCCGGCCCTGGCACCCGGCCAGTACCGCTTCCACCCCACCGACGCCGCCGTCGTCACCCACTCCTCCGGGACCACCGGGCTGCCCAAGCCCGTGATCGCCACCCACGCCAGTCTGTTCGCCGCCTCCCGGCACCGGCTCTCGCTGCCCAAACCGCGCACCATCGACCGGATGCTCAGCGCCCTGCCGGCCAACCACGCGGCGATGGTGATCGCGGTGACGCTGGCGCTGTGCAGCGGCACCGAGCTGATGCTCGTGTCGGGGCAGGACGGCCTGAAGGTCCTGGAGGCGGTGGACCGGTGGAAGCCGTCGTGCGTCTTCGGTTTCGCGGCCACCTGGCCGCAGCTGGTCAACCGGGACCTGAGCGCGTACGACCTGGGCAGCGTGCAGATGTGGTGGAACACCGGGGACGCCGCGCACGAGGCGCACATCAGGAAGCTGGTCGCGGTCGGCCACCGGCTGGTCGCCCAGCGCGGCGGCGGGATCGCCCGCAAGGAGGGCGCCACCTTCATGGACGGCCTGGGCTCCAGCGAGATGGGCCACTCGATGTTCTTCATCACGCACACCGCCGAGACCGACCGCTACAACCGGTGCATCGGCAAGCCGCACGCGTTCGCCGAGGTGGCCGTCCTCGACGAGCTGGGCGAGCCGCTGCCGCCCGGCCGGATCGGTGAACTGGGCGTGAACGCGCCCACCGTGTCCCCCGGGTACTGGAACGACTCGGCCACCACCTACCGCACCCGCAGGGCCGGCTACTTCCTCACCGGGGACCTCGTCTACCGGGACGAGGCCGGCTACTACTACCACGTCGACCGGGTCGTGGACACGGTCGCGCTGTCCGGCGGGCGCTATCTGCACACCGCGCAGTCGGAGGAACAGATCCTGGCCCGCTGCCCGGAGGTGTCCGACTGCACCGTCATCGCGGTGCCGGGCCCGGACGGTGCGGTGACCACCGAGGTGCTGGTGAGCATCCTCCCCGGCGCGAAGGCGCCGGCGGACCTCGACGAGCGGGTGCGCGGCGCCCTCGACGAGCATGTCGCGGCCACCGTACGGAGCGTCGTGGTGGTCGACGACGAGGACATCCCGCACGGGCCGACCGGCAAGGTCCGCAAGGTCATTCTGCGCGAGCGCTACAGCCAGGCGAAGGCAATGCCCGTGATCGAGCAGGGAGTTGAGACGGTATGAGCGTACGATCGGAAACGGGTGTGGTCGTCACCGGTATCGGTGTGGTCAGTTCGCTGGGGCGGGACCTCGTGGACACCTTCGACGCCCTGTGCGAGGGGCGCTCGCAGCTCTCCCGGCCCACCCCGGAACTGGGTGAGCAGTCCCTGGTCGAGGTGGTCTCCCAGGCACCCGACATCGACCCGGCCGAGGTGCTGAAGCCGCCGATCGACCCGGGCGTCGACCGCTTCCTGATCCTCGCGCTCGCCGCGGCGGAGCAGGCGATGACCGACTCCGGGCTGCGGGTCGGCGAGAACGCGGACCCGGAGCGGGTCGCGGTGATCACCTCCACCGCCGGCGGACCGCTGCGGACGTACGAGGAGCAGGCCGCGGCGCGCCGCGAGCGCGGCCGCAGCGCGGTCAGCCCGTATCTGTGCCCGGGGATGATCCCCAACATGTCGGCCGCCCGGATCGCCATCAAGTACGGCATCCGCGGCTACAGCCTGCTGCTGTCCACCGCCTGCGCCGGGGGCGGCCAGGCCGTCGCCGAGGCGTTCCGGCTGATCCGCGAGGGCGAGGCGGACGTGGTGGTCTGCGGCGGCTCCGACGCGCCGCTGCACCCGACGGTCGCGGCCGCGTTCGTCAACGCCCGTTCGCTGGCGAACGGTTACGACGACCCGACCAAGGCGAGCCGGCCGTTCGACCAGGACCGCAACGGCTATGTGCTGGGCGAGGGCGCCGCGATGTTCATCCTGGAGCGGGCCGAGCACGCGGACGCCCGTGGCGCCGCCGGATACGCCGATGTCATCGGCTGGGGCGCGACCACCGACGGGTACCACGTGACCAAGCCCCGCCCGGACGGCTCGGGCGCCGCGGCCTGCATGCGCAAGGCCGTCGCGCGGGCCGGGCTGCGGCCCGAGGACATCGGATACGTCAACGCGCACGCCACCAGCACCGGGCTCGGCGACATCGCCGAGGCGCGGGCGATCCGGGCGGTGTTCGGCGACGAGACCCCGCCGGTCAGCTCCACCAAGTCCGTCACCGGCCATCTGATGGGCGCCTCCGGGGCGTTCGAGGCCGCCGCCACCGTGCTGGCCGTCGCCCACGGCACGCTGCCGCCGACGTTCAACCTGGACCAGGTCGGCCGGGGCTGCGAGCTCAACCACGTCCGTGGAAAGGCGTACCGGACCGAGGTGCGGGCGGCGCTCTCCAACTCCTTCGGATTCGGCGGGCACAACATCTCGCTGGCCATCGGCACCCCCACCACCCGGGGCCGGCGCCTCGCCGACGGAACGCGCAGCGATGGCTGAGCGGGCAGTCGACCTGCCGCTGCACAAGTTCTGGTGGCTGCACGACGCCCGCTGGTACCAGGGCGTGCTGAAGCGGTACGGGCAGGAGGCGGCCAACGAGATCAACGCGGAGGCGATGCTCTTCGTTGCCCGCCGCGTCGCCCGCTGGTACACCGCCCGGCACGACGTCGACTTCGAGAAGCTGCCGATGGACGAGTTCGTCGACCGGTTCAAGGAGATCCCCCGGGTCATGTGGCCCGAGGACATGACCAACTACCAGCACCACGCGGTCGGCCCCGACACCTTCGAGACCGTGGTCACCGAGCACTTCGCGCTGAAGATGCTCAAGGCCGCCCGGTCCTTCGACAGTTACCGGTGCCCCTGCCTGGAGATGCGGGCCGGCTGGTTCGAGGGCATGGGACTCACCGTCGAGGACAGCCGCAGCGAGTGCATGACCAGCGGCTCGGAGGTCTGCCGCTTCCGCGCGACCGTGCGTCGCACCGACCTGGATCCGGCCTGAAGGGGCGCGCGAACGCGCCCCGCCGGAACATCCCGTCCAAGGGAGAACCACACTCATGATCGCAGGTATTGACCACGTCGAGTTCTTCGTGGGCGACGCCCAGCAGTCGTCCTTCTACCTCTGCGGTGCCTTCGGCTTCCGGCTGTGCGCCGAGGGCGGCCCGGAGACCGGCCTCATTGGACACCGCTCGCTGCTGCTGCGCCAGGGCGGGGTCCGCCTCGTGCTCACCTCGGCGCTCACCGCGACCGCCGAGGCGGCCGGATACGTCAGCCGGCACGGCGACGGTGCGGCGGTGATCGCCTTCGGCACCGATGACGCCAGGGCCGAGTTCCACGCCGCCGTCGAACAGGGCGCGGCCCCCGTGCGGGAGCCGGCCGAGTACGCGGACGCCGGTGCCCGGGTGGTGATCGCCGAGGTCGCCGGGTTCGGTGATGTCGTGCACCGCTTCGTGGAGCGGCACGGCGACCCGGACGCATTCCTGCCGGGCCGGATGCAGACCCTCGCCCCGGACCCGGAGGACGGGGAGTCGCTCTTCGAGCTGATCGACCACGTCGCGGTGTGCGTGGCGGCCGGCGAACTGGACCGCACGGTCGCCCACTACGAGAAGGCGTTCGGCTTCGCCCAGGTCTTCGAGGAGTACATCGAGGTGGGCGAGCAGGCGATGAACTCCAAGGTGGTGCAGTCCCCTTCTGGCGGTGTCACCTTCACGATCCTGGAGCCCGACACCACCCGCAGGCCCGGCCAGATCGACGACTTCATCGGCCGGCACGGCGGCGCCGGAGTGCAGCACCTGGCCTTCCTGGCGCCCGACATCTTCACCGCCGTGGACCGGCTGCAGCAGCGCGGAGCCCGCTTCCTGGCCACCCCCGACGGCTACTACGACGGCGTCGCGGGACGGATCGGGGCCACCACCGTCGACGCGGCGGAACTGCGCCGCACCAACGTCCTGATCGACCGGGACCACTGGGGCGAGATCCTGCAGATCTTCACCCAGTCCATGCACGTGCGGCGCACCTACTTCATGGAGGTCATCGAGCGGCGCGGGGCGCGCAGCTTCGGCAGCGGAAACATCAGGGCGCTCTACGAGGCCGTGGAACGCGACGGTTCGAGCGCCGCGGCGGTCTGAGCGCCGCGGCGGTCCGAGCGGGGAACAGGACAGCGGGGAAGGCAGTTCATGGACGCGGGACAGACGGAATTCAAGCTCACCGACGAGGAAGCGGCACTGCTGCCGACGGACGACGAAGTGCGGCAGTACGCCGAGCGCGGCTGGTACCTGTCGCGCAAGCTGTTCACCGACGACGAGATCGACGTACTGACCTCGGCGAGCGACCGGTACTACGCGGGCCACCGGGACCGCACCCTGCCGGTCCGGCCGGCCAGGCTGGCGTACTGGACTCCTGAGGACGGGCCGGTCCAGCGGCACAACGACTACATCCACTACGAGGACGACCGGATCGCCGCGATCCTGCGCAAGCCGCTGCTCGGTGCGGTCGCGGCCCGGCTGGCCGAGGCCGACGAGATCCGGGTCTTCCAGGCCACGATGATCTACAAGCCGCCGCGGCCCGACGAGCGCACCAACCTGGTGCCCTGGCACTTCGACAAGCACTACTGGGCCACCTGCACCTCGGAGCGCATGCTCACCGCCTTCATCCCCTTCCACGACTGCGGAACCGGGATGGGCACCATCACGATGATCGACGGCAGCCACCGCTGGCGCGAGGCCGGCGTCGTCGACAGCGCCACCCGGCACTTCGCCGAACGGGACCGCTCGGAGCTGGACCGGATGCTGGCCCAGAACGCCACGCACAACAGCACCCAGGTCACGAAGGTCCCGATGGACATCCCCAAGGGCCATGTCAGCTTCCACCACTGCCGGACGTACCACGGCAGCGGACCCAACCTCAGTGACCGGCCGCGCCGGGCGATCTCGCTGCATCTGCAGGACGGCGCCAACCGCCACCGGCCGTTCCAGCTGTCCGACGGAACACCGGTCGAGTACAACCACGACGTCCTCGTCCGCCGTACGCCCGCGGGCGAACCCGACTACTCCGACCCCGCGTTCTGCCCGGTCGTCTGGCGTACCGGCACGGGACGCTGAGCCGCCGATGCGAACGGTGGCGGTGGTGGGCGGCGGGCTGATCGGCACCTCGATCGGCATGGACCTGCACGGATGCGGGGTGCGGGTGCACATCATCGACCGCGACCCGGTGACCCAGGCGGTGGCGGCCGAACGCTGCCGGGGGTACGAGGGCGCACCACCGGAACCCGCCGACCTGGCGGTGATCGCGGTGCCGCCGGGCGCGGTCGCTCCGGTGCTGCGCGAGTGGCAGTCGCGCGGCCTGGCCCGCTGCTACACGGATGTGGCCAGCGCCAAGGAGTCCGTGCACCGGGCCGCCACGGCGGCGGGCTGCGCGCTGGACGCCTTCGTCGGCGGCCACCCCATGGCGGGGGCGAGCGACCCGGGCCGTACGCGGCGCGCGCCGGCCTCTTCACGGGCCGGCCCTGGGTGCTCACCCCGGACCGGCACACCGGGACGGCCGCACTGTCCGCGGCCCTCGCGCTGGTCGAGGCGTGCGGGGCTCGGCTGGTGGTGATGGGCCGCGCCGAGCACGACCGGGCGGTCGCGACGACCTCGCACGCGCCGCATGTGGTGGCGAGCGCCCTGGCCTCGGCGGTGGGCGCGGCCCCACAGGAAGTGGTCGAACTGTGCGGGGCGGGGATCCGGGACGCGACCAGGATCGCCGCGGGAGAGACCGGACTGTGGAGCGACATCCTCGGCAGCAACGCGAGTGCGGTGGCGGCGGCACTGGAGCCGCTGATCACCGAACTCACCGATGCGCTCGTCCAGTTGAGGGCGGTCGCGGGCGCTCCGCCCGGATCCCCGCCGCGGGTGCTGGCCGGGCTGCTGGACCGCGGCGGGGAAGGCCGTGCCCGCATCATGACGGCCCAGCCGGCCGCGGCCCCCGCGCCGCCACCGGTCACGGTCCCGTCCTACGCCTAGCCCCGTGCTGCGCCCGGTCAGTACTGCGCCCGGTCCGTCCCACGCCCGGTCCCGTCCTGCACCCAGCCCTGAACGACGAGCGGAGAGGAGCCCGCAGATGAGCCGGTCGGTCCTGGTCACCGGGGGCAATCGCGGTATCGGCCTGGCGGTCGCCAACGCCTTCCTGGCGCAGGGCGACCGGGTCGCGGTGACCTGCCGGGAATCCCCGCCACCGGACGGAAAGCTGCTGGCCGTCCGCTGCGACGTGACCGACTCCGGGCAGATCGACGCGGCGTTCGAGGAGGCCGAGCGCGCCCACGGACCGGTGGAGGTGCTGGTCTCCAACGCCGGGATCATCGACGACGTCCTGCTGCTGCGGATGCGCGAGGAGCAGTTCACCCGGGTCGTGGACACCAACCTCACCGGCGCTTACCGGGTCGCCCGGCGGGCCGCGCGCGGCATGGTGCGCGGCGGCTGGGGGCGGATCGTCCTCATCTCCTCGGTGGCCGCCGTGCGCGGGGCTCCCGGGCAGGCCAACTACGCGGCGAGCAAGGCCGGTCTGGGCGGGCTGGCCCGTGCGGTCGCCCGCGAGCTGGGCTCCCGGGCGATCACCGCCAACGTGGTGCTGCCCGGTTTCATCCCCACCGACATCAACGCCGACCTGCCGGAGAAGGTCCGCCGGGAGGCCCTCGCCCAGATCCCGGCGGGCCGCTACGGCCGGCCGGAGGAGGTCGCGGCGGCCGTCACGTTCCTCGCGTCGGACGCCGCCGGCTACATCACGGGGGTCCTGCTGCCGGTGGACGGCGGCCTCGGCATGGGCCACTGACACCGCAGTTCACGTCAGGCCGGATCACCTCAGGCCGGATCACGGCACGGCAGCTCATGGAAACCGCAGACGACCGGGGGAGGACCCCTTGCACGCCACCCGCACCGTTCCCTGTCCGCTCGGCGCCCAGTCGCCCGACGCGCTCGGCGCACTGGCCCGCGAGCTCGTCGCGAAACTCACCGCCGACCCGGGGGTGTCCCCGGCCCAGGCGGCGCGCGGCCTGGCCGGCAGCCCCGCCGGGCCGCACCGCGCCGTGGTGCTCGCGGACGACCGGGCCGGGCTGCTCGACGGCCTGGCCGCGCTGGCCGCCGGCCTGCCCGCCGACCAGCTCGTCACCGGACAGGCCGTCACCGGCGCCGGAACGGCCTTCGTCTTTCCCGGCCAGGGCTCCCAGTGGCCGGGCATGGCGACGGAGCTGTACGCGCGGTCGGAGGTCTTCCGCGAGCGGATCGACGCCGTGGCCGGCGAACTGGGCCGGTGGACCGACTGGAACCTCCTCGACGCCATGGCGGGCGCGGAGGGCGCGCCGGGATTCGAACGGGTCGACGTGGTGCAGCCCGCGCTGTTCGCGATGATGGTGTCGCTGGCCGCGCAGTGGGAGTCGTACGGTGTCGCCCCGACGGCCGTGATCGGCCACTCGCAGGGCGAGATCGCCGCCGCGCACGTCGCCGGGATCCTCAGTCTCCAGGACGCCGTACGCATCGTGGTGATGCGCGGCCGCGTCCTGCGCAAGCTGACCGGGCGCGGCGGGATGCTCTCGGTGCCGATGCCGTACGAGTGGGTCGAGCGGTACGTCGCGGAGCACTCGGCACGGCTGGCGCTCGCCGCCGAGAACGGCCCCGGCAACCTGGTCGTCTCCGGCGATGTGCCCGCCCTGGAGGAACTGGTCCAGCGGTGCGCGGAGGAAGGCGTCCGGGCCCGGATGGTGAAGGTCGACTACCCCTCCCACTCGCCGCAGATCGACGAGATCCGCGACGAACTGCTCGCCGGCATCGCCGGCGTGGCCCCCCGACCCGGCCGGATCCCCTACTACTCGTCGGTGGCCGCAGGCCGTATCGACGGCACCGAACTGGACGCCGGCTACTGGTTCCGGAACCTGCGGCGCACGGTGCGCTTCGAGTCCGCGGTGCGCGCCGCGGCGGACGACGGCCATCTGCGGTTCGTGGAGAGCAGCCCGCATCCGGTGCTGGTGCGGGGACTGCAGCGCACGCTGCGCGAGGTGCCGGACGGCCGGGTGATCGAGTCGGTGCGGCGCGGTGAGGGCGGACCCGACCGGTTCCTGCGCTCGGCGGCCGAGGCGTACACGCACGGTGCGGACGTCACCTGGCCCGGCGCGCTGTTCAGCTGAATCCGGGATCCGGAAGAGCCCGGATCCCGGCGCCCACATGCCCCGGGAACCCAAGAGTCCCGGCGATCTCACGCGTTGTCCCACTCTGGAGGAACAGATGTCACGCTACGACTGGGAAATCGACAACCCCGGTATCGCCCGCCTCGAGCAGGCCGTGGAAGGCGCCCGCAGCCGGGTCGTCGGCCACCCCGTCTACCACAGCCTGGACAGCCTGGGCGCGGTGGTCACGTTCATGGAGCACCACGTCTTCGCCGTCTGGGACTTCATGTCCCTGCTGAAGTCGCTGCAGCGGACCCTGACCTGCGTCTCCGTGCCGTGGATCCCGAGCGGCCCGGCCGCGAGCCGGCGGCTCATCAACGACATCGTGCTGGTCGAGGAGAGCGACGAGATCGGCGAGGGGTTCATCAGCCACTTCGAGCTCTATCTGCAGGGCATGGCCGAGGCGGGCGCCGACACCGGGCCGATCGACTCCCTGGTGGCACTGCTGCGCGAGGGCAAGCCGGTGCTGCCGTCCCTGAAGGAGGCGGGCGCGCCCGCGGCGTCCATCGAATTCGCCACGAAGACCTGGGAGTTCATCGAGAACTCCCCGGTGCACTGCCAGGCGGCGGCCTTCGCCTTCGGCCGCGAGGACCTGATTCCGGACATGTTCGACAAGGTGGTCGCCGTCAACCGCGACCAGGGCAACCGGCTCGGTTCCTTTGTCGACTATCTGGAGCGGCACATCGAGGTGGACGGCGAGGAGCACACCCCGATGGCCATGCAGATGCTCGCCGACCTGTGCGGCGACGACCAGGACAAGTGGGCCGAGTGCGAGGAGGCCATCAACGGGGCACTCGACGCCCGGGTCCGGCTGTGGGACGGCATCCTCGCGGAAGTCCGTGCCTGACAGCCATCATTGAGGTCACGTCACTTCAGCCAGCAGCGACGGAACTTCACCTGACTCCCGCTGAATCCCACCAGGAGGACGACGTGCCGACGCAAGCGACAGAGGCATTACGGGCGGACCGCAGCGCACTTCTCGATCTGTGCGCGGGGCTGTGCGAGGCGGACTGGAAGACGGAGAGCGGCTGCCCCGGCTGGTCCGTACAGGATGTCGTGGCGCACATGGGCGCACTGTTCACCTCGGTGGTCGCTCCGGGGACGCTGCCCGACACCGCGGGCCTCGCCACCGAGCGGGCGCAGGACGTCCATGTGGAGTTCCGGCGCTCCTGGTCGGCCGCCCAGGTCGTCCGGGACTACGCGTCGGTCAGCACCGAGGCCATCGGGGCGCTGGAGCGCCTCGCGGCCGCCGACCGGCAGCTGGACCTCGGTGACCTCGGGACGCATCCGGCGTCCCTGCTGCCCAACGCCTTCGCCTTCGACCACTACACCCACATCCGCGCCGACCTGTTCGCTCCGCGCGGCCCGCTGACCGGGACTCCGCCGCCCTCCGACGAGCTGCGGCTCACGGCCGCGATCGACTGGATCGAGGCGGCCCTGCCGCAGCAGAACCGGGAGCTGCTCGCGGGGCTCTCGGGCTCGGCCGACCTGGTGCTCGACGGGCCCGGCGGCCGCACCGTCAAGCTGGGGGCCGGCGGCCGGACCGTGCGGGTCGCCGGCGACACCACGTCGTTCGTCCGCTGGATCACCCAGCGCGGCAGCTGGGAGGAACTCGACGTCACCGCGTACGGCGATCCGGATCAGGCGGCGCTGCTGCGCCGGCTGCGGGTGTGGTGACGCGGATGTTCCCCGACTTCACCACGACCCCGGAAGACCTGCGGCGGGCCGCGGCCCGCACGGCCGCACTGCTGCGGACCGTGCCCGATCCCGGCGCGCCCGTGCCGGGCCTGGCGTGGACCATCGGCGAGACCGCCGCCCATCTCGTCGTGGAACTCCAGCACTACGCGGGCTTCGCCGGCGGCGAGCTGGACGCCCGCACCGTGCTGGACGTCCTGCCCACCGGGCCGGGGGTGACCCCGGGCGAACTGAACGCCGCCGCGAATGCCCAGCTGCTCGCGGGGTTCCCCGAGCGGGACCCGAAAGTCCTCGCCGACCTGCTGGAGTCGGCGGCCGCCGACTTCGGTGCGGCGGCCGGAAGCCGCCGGCCGGACGAACCCGTCCTCACCACCAACGGTCTGCACATGACCGTGCCGGTGATGGCGGCGACGCTGCTCGGCGAACAGGTCGTCCACGGCCTGGACATCGCCCGCGCCCGCCGGACGCCCTGGCCGGTGGCCCGCCGGGACGCGCTGCTGATCGTCGAGGGCGTGCTCGCGATGGCCCCGGAGTACGTCGACCGGAAGCGGGCGGCCGGGATGCACATCGCGTACGAGCTGCGCTTCCGCGGCGGCCCGGGATACCGGTTCGCGGTGGACGACGGGACGGCCGTGGTGACCCCGACGGGCGCCCGCGCCGACTGCCGGATCACCGCGGACCCGGCGGCCTTCGTGCTGATGGGCTACGGCAGGGTCGGCCAGTGGGGCCAGGTGCTGCGCGGCCGGATCGTCGCCGGCGGACGGAAGCCCTGGCTCGCCTCGGCGTTCGGGTCGCTGCTCACCCCCGTCTGACCGTACGGCCGGGCGCCGCCCGGGATCGGTGGCGTGGGGTCGGAGGGGCGGGTTCAGAAGAGCTCCACGCCGGGAAGGTGCGGGCCTGGCTGGACGGGCAGTTGCGCGACCAGGGTGGTGATCCGCAGGGAGGGGTGCAGGGCGGCGTGCGCGCCGGCCGTACTCAGCGCGAGGGGGGAGCGGCGGCAGATGTTGATCAACTCGGCCGTCGCCTCCTCCTCGGCCACCACCCTGCTGTGGCCGAGCAGCACCTCCAGCGAGGCACGGGCGTCCTGGAAGGAGAGCACGTCCACACTGACCGGGTGCGCCCCGTGATGGGCCACCAGGCTGACGAGCTTGCGGCGGCTGGTCACCAGCGTCAGACACCCCGCGGCGCCCGGCAGCAGCGGCGACACCTGTTCCGCGGACCGGGCGTCGTCCAGCACCAGCAGCATCCGCTTGCCGGCGAGCAGGCTCCGCAGCAGCGCCGACCGCGCGGGCAGCCCGGCGGGCATCTGGTCCTGCTGCACTCCGAGCGAGTCGAGGAAGTCCGCGATCGCCTCGTCGGGCCCCGGCCCGGCGGGCGTGCTGCCGCGTAGGTTCACATAGAGCTGGCCGTCCGGGAAGCGGCCGGCGTGCTGATGGGCCCAGCGCACCGCGAGGGCGGTCTTGCCCACCCCCAGCGGGCCGTCGATCACGGCCAGTCCGGCGTGCCGCCCCTGGTGTTCGAGCAGCGCGGTGAGCGAGCGCAGCTCCCGGTCCCGGCCGGCGAAGTGCCGGGCCGCCATGGGTATCTGCTGCGGGACCACCACTTGGGCGACGGGCTTGCCGGGCGGTCCTGGCACCGCCGCGGGGTCGGCGTCGGGGGCCCGGCCGGAGGCGAGCCGCGCCATGTCGCTCGGATCTAACTCCAGTGCGGTGGTGAGGAGTTGCAGGGAGCGGGGATGAGGTTTGCGGGTCCTTCCGCGTTCCAGGTCACTGATCATGCGGACGCTCAGCCCGGTGCGCCGGGCCAGGTCCTCCTGCGTGAGGCCCATGGCCTCCCGGCGCTGGACGAGAAGTTCGGTCGAGTCACTGCTGATGTGCATGATGGATCCCCCGTTGTGAAAGTGCTGGTCCGCCGGCGGATGGCGCTGTTCCTAGAGGGGACGTCTGCCGGGCGGCCGGTGCGGATGGAGCAAGGTCCCGTCGACCGGGCCGAGTCCCGGCAGGCCGCAGAGCAGCATCGCCTCGGCCAGTTCGTCGCGCAGCAGGCCGAGTACCGCCGCCACCCCGGTGGACCCGCCGCAGGTGAGCCCCCACAGCGCGGGCCGTCCGATCAGGACGGTGTCGGCGCCCAGCGCCAGCGCCTTGAGGACGTCGGAGCCGTGGCGGAACGCGCCGTCCACGAGCACCGCGCACCGTCCGCGCACTTCGGCGGCGATCTCGGGCAGCGCCGCCACCGCTGTGACCGCGCCGGGCAGTTGGCGCCCGCCGTGGTTGGAGACGACGACGCCGTCCATGCCGTGCTCGACCGCGAGCCGGGCGTCCTGGGCGGTGAGTACGCCCTTGAGGAGCAGCGGCAGCTTGGTGCGCCCGCGCAGCCAGGCCAGATCGGCCCAGCCCACCGTGGTGTCGAACTGCTCGGCGGAGTGGGCCGCGAGCGCCGAGGTGCCGGCGACGGCGCGATGGGTGGTGGCCATGACCGCGGAGTCCAGATTGACCGCGCGCACGTCCGCGGGGACGGAGAAGCCGTTGCGCAGGTCCCGCGGTCTGCGGGCGACCACCGGGGCGTCCACCGTGAGCACCAGCGCGCCGAATCCGGCCTCCTCGGCGCCGGCGACCAGCTTCTCCAACTGGTCGCGGCGGCGCAGCCAGTACAGCTGCAGCCACAGCGGTCCGGACGCCGCGCCGGCCATCTCCTGCAGTGTCCGGTTGGCGAAGATGCTGGCGATGAACAGGGCGCCGGCGGAACCCGCCCCCTGGGCGGTGGCCACCTCACCCTCCGGGTGGAACAGCCGGTGGTGCGCCATCGGCGCCACTCCGAGCGGCACCCGCAGCGGGCGGCCCAGCAGGGTGGTGCCGAGGTCGGGCCCGGCGGTACCGGTGAGGACCCGTGGATGCAGTCCCAGCCGGTCCAGCACGGCCTGATTGGCATGGACGGCGGATTCATCGCCGCTGCCCCCGGCCAGATAGTCCCATACCGGCGGGGAAAGGCGCCGGTGAGCCTCTTCTTCGAAATCCCTGACGTGCAATAACGCGCGCTCTTGGGTCACGAGTTGCAGTCTCTCAGTACTTGGTTCGGATGCGGGTAATATCTTTTCCAACTCACGGTGTCACCGTCCGGAAGTCCTGGCTTCCATTCGACGGGAGGAAAACGCGGAAGCCGCCGCGGTGCGGGCGGCGGTTCGGCGAGCGATGAATTCCGGTGAGTTCCGGTGGGTTTCTCAGGACACCACGGGCAGTACTCCTGACGCGCTAGACGGCGATGACCTCGATGGCACCTTCCCCGTTGGGGTCGGTGGCCGGTGCCGGATGGACGGCCGTGACCTCGAAGCCCGCCTTCTCGGCGAGCGCGCGGTACTCCGGTGCCGTCCTGTTGCGGCCCTCGACCATCGCCAGCATCAGCAGGTCGTACACCTTGGCCTGGCTGGGGCCGGGTCCCGAGGGGATGACCTTCTCCAGGATCACCAGGCGGCCGCCCGGTGGCAGGGCGGCGCGGGTGGTGCGCAGGATGGCCAGGGCCTTGTCGTCGGTCCAGTTGTGCAGACAGCGGGAGAGCAGATAGAGGTCGCCGCCGGTGGGGACCTCCTCGAAGAAGCTGCCCTCCACCAGCGTCGTCCGGTCGGTGAGGCCGGCGGCTTCCAGCCGCTGCCGGGCCTGGCTCACCGCCTCGGGCAGTTCGAGAAGCACTCCGTGCAGCTCCGGTCGGTCCGTGAGCACCTCGGCGAGCAGGTTCCCGTTGCCGCCGCCGATGTCCACGACGGTGCGGACGCCGTCGAGTGAGCAGTGCGCGAACGCGGCGGGCACCGCCCCGCGGCTGCCCAGCGCCGCGTTGAAGGTGCGGGCGACCTCCTGGTGCTCCTGCAGATAGGTGTACATCGGCATGCCGTGCACCTCGTCGAAGGCGGGCGTTCCGGTGCGGACGGCGTGCACGAGCGCACCGAACGAGCGGAACACCTCCTCGCCGAGCATGATCGCGCTGTTCCGCAGGGAGTGGGGTGTGTCCGAACGGAGCAGGTCGGAGACCGGAGTGAGCGAGAACCTGTCCTGCTCGTCCTGCGCGAAGATTCCGACCGAGGCGAGTGCCCGCAGAATTCTGTGCACCCCGTCCGGTTGCGCATCGCATTCCCCGGCTATCTCCGCCGCCGCTTTGGGGCCTTCGGCCAGGATGTCGGCGATCCCGAGCACCGCGGCGGCATAACAGGCCTGTGCCACCCAGGATCCGGTGAGCGCACCGAGCAGTGTGCGGCTCGCGGCCGCCCTTTCCTGATCCGGCGTCGATTCCTCGTCGACCGGGCCGTTCTTCCGGCCATTTCCACTCATTGCGTCATCGCTTTCTTCCGGTCTTCCTTTTCGACGGCGGGCCTGGCGGCCGGCCGCTTGACGGCCAGACAGGTGAGGGCGGCGAGCGCGGTCGCGGCCACGGGCAGTGCGATCGTCGCGTGCATCGCGTCGATGAAGCCGTGGGCCAGGGCCTGTCGCCCGGCCTCCCTCAGTTGACCGGCCACCTCGGCGGGCACCCCGGCCGGCGGCCCGGACGCGCTGCCCGCACCGACTTCGAGACCGCGTTCGGCGGTGGAGCGCAGCCCCGACACGAAGGAGGCGCGGTACTGCTCCGGCAGCGCCAGGGAGCGGCTGTCCGCCTGGTCGCCGATCGACGCGACGAGCCGGTTCTGCAGCAGCGCACCGACCGCCGCGGTGCCGATGACCGCGCCGAACTGCCGGTTGGAGTTGAAGACCCCGGAGGCCGCCCCGCTGAGCTCGGGCCGCACCTCGCGCATCGCGATGGTCGGCATCGGCGCGAACGTCCCGCCCATGCCCGCTCCGGCGACGAGCAGCGGGGGCAGGAAGTGGTACCAGCGGGAGTCGGGTTGGGCGATCGCGGCCATCCATCCCATCCCGGCCGCGAACAGCAGCAGCCCGGAGACCAGGATGTAGCGGCCGTCGATCCGGTCGGTGAGCCGTCCCGCCAGCGGCGCCAGGACCATCGACACCATCGCGGCGGGCGCCAGGGTGAGCCCCGCCCGCAGCGCGCTCATCCCGGCCACCGACTGCAGATAGAGGTTGAACAGCAGCAGGAAGCCGAGCATCCCGATGTTGACCGCACCGCCGACGACGTTCATCAGCGCGTAGTCGCGGTCCCGGAACAGGGCGAACGGGATCAGCGGATCCCGTTTCTGCGAGCGGGCCTGCAACCCGAGGAAGACGGCGAGGAGTACCACCCCGATGCCGAGCACCAGCGGGATGCCGATGAACGGGACCACCGTTCCCCAGTCGTAGCGCTGGCCCTCGACCAGCCCGTAGCAGAGCGCCAGCAGCGCCAGCGTGATCAGCAGCACGCCGAGCGGATCGAGCCGGCGGGAGCCGCTCCCGCGGACCTCGGTGACGACGGCGAACGTTCCGGCCAGGACGACGATCGCGATCGGCAGATTGATGAAGAAGATCCACCGCCAGCCGAACGCGGTGACGAGCAGACCGCCCACGGTCGGCCCGGCGATCGCGGCGATGCCCGCCACCGCGCCCCAGATCCCGAAGGCCGTACCGCGCCGCTCGGGCGGGAAGCTGTGGGTGAGGATGGTCAGGGTCTGCGGCATCAGGATCGCCGCCCCCAGCCCCTGAACCGCACGGAACGCGATCAGCTGACCCGGATCGGTGGCGAACCCGCAGGCCATCGAGGCGAGCGTGAACAGGGCGACGCCGGCCGCGAAGGTGCTGCGCGGGCCCCACAGGTCGCCGATGCGCCCCGCGGTGATCAGCAGTGCCGCGAGCACCAGGGTGTAGCCGTTGATGACCCACAGGATCTGATCGAGCGAGGCACCCAGGTCGTCGACCACGTCCGGGATGGCGATGTTGACGATCGTCAGGTCGAGCAGCGTCATGAAGTAGCCGAGCGAGATGACGATCAGCGTGGCCCACGGGTTGCCGCGCAGGTTCCTCATGGCAGCCCCGCCTTCACTCCGCCTCGGGTGCGGGACCGGTCAGCGACTCGCTGATCGCCTGGCCGACGGCGCCCGCCAGGAAGCGGTGGAACTCGGCGTTGCCGCGCCGGTCGGTGACGACCTCGACGAGCCGGGGGCCCGGCGCGCGCACCGCGTCCAGCAGCTCCGTCATCGAACCGGCTCTGGTGTAGGGCCAGTCGGCGGCGCGGGCGACGGCGTCGAGCCGCACGTTGTGCGGCGTGCCGAAGAACGTCTCGAAGCCGTCGATGGGTTCGCTCTGCGGGGTCATCGAGAAGATCCCGCCGCCGTTGTTGTTGACCACGACGATCACCAGGTCCGGCCGGGCCGGAGCCGCCCCGGTGATCAGCCCGTTCTGATCGTGCAGCAGGGACAGGTCGCCCAGCAGGGCGTACGCGCGCCCCGACGTCTCCGCCTCGTGGGCCAGTGCGGCGCCGATCGCGCTGGACACCGCCCCGTCGATCCCGCTCAGCCCCCGGTTGGCCAGGATGCGCAGGTCGCCGCGCGGCCGCAGGGTCCGCTCCACATCGCGCACCGGCATGCTCGACGCGGCGAAGAGCAGCGATCCGGGTGGCAGCGCGGCCGCCAGGTCACGGGCGATCCGGGGCTCGGTGACCCCGCCCGCGTCGAGCGTGCTGTCCAGCGCCTCCAGGGCCGCCTTGTCCGCGTCCAGCCACAGACGCAGCCAGTCAGGATCCGTCCGCTCCTGCACGGGCTTCCCGAGCCGGGAGATCACCTTGGTCGCGGTGCGCGCCGGATCGGCCCAGTCCTCCGCCGGATCCACGACGATCAACTCCTTGACGGAGCCGAGGTAGTTGAGCAGTGCCAGGTTCACCCCGGCCCGGCCGACGGCGACCACCGCCTCGGGGTGCGCCACCGCGCGGAACCCGGGGTGCGACAGCAGATAGCCGTACGTCGTGATCGCGTTGCCGCCCTGGCGGGCACCGCTCTGCGGTTCGGCCAGCAGCGGCCAGCCGGCCTGCTCGGCGAAGGCCACGGCGCCGGCCGGGTCCGCGGCGGCGTCCCCGACCACGACCACCCCGCGCGCCGGAACCTCCAGCGCCTGCGGCTCGGGCAGGCTGCGCACCACCCGTATCCTCGGGCGCGGTTCCCGGTTCGCGACGCCTGCCTGACCGGCCCCGGCATCGGCGGTGTTCTCCAGCGGATCGGGCAGCATCAGATTGAGCTGGACGGGCCCTCCGGCCGCGGCCGCGACGGTACGGGACAGCACCGAGCGCCAGTACCCGGCGGTCGCCTCGTCACCGGGGACGGACTCCAGCTCGGCGAAGAACCCGGTCGAGGTGCCGAACATCCGCACCTGGTCGGTCGTCTGGTTGGCGCCCGTGCCGCGCCAGACCGGCTTGCGGTCGGTGGTGATCACGATGAGCGGCACCCGGGCGTGCCGCGCCTCGAGGACCGCGGGGTGCAGGTTGGCGGCCGCGGTGCCGGAGGTGCAGGCGACCGCGACCGGACGACCACTGGCCCGGGCGAGCCCGAGCGCGAGGAATCCGGCGGAGCGTTCGTCGATCCGTACGTGCAGCCGGAGCCCTGGGTGCCGGTACAGGGCGGAGGCGAGCAGCCCCGAGTGCAGTCCGGGGGAGATCACCGCCTCCGTGACCCCGCACTGCGCCAGTTCGTCGGCCACGGTGGCGGTGAGCTGGTCGGAAAGGTTCATGGTGTCCCGGTCTCCAGATCGGATCGATACGGCGAGGGGCGGTGCGGGGGAGCGGGCGACTGGCTTCCCGTGCGGCGGCCGGCCGGTGCGGGGCGGGTCAGCTGCCCGGCCGGTCCCACAGCGCGCGCGCCCGCCGCTTGATGTGCTCGGGGAAGTTCTGCTCGAAGGCGGTGCTCACGGGCCGCTTGTCGGCGTCCGGGGACAGCAGGCAGTCGTACGCCATCTTCGGGCCGCTCAGGGTCTGCATCTCGGCAGCGGAGTAGATGATGTGCAGCGGTGTGAACAGCTGGTCCTCGATGAGGACCTGCCCCTGCACCGGATGGCAGCGGGTGGCGAACCCCCAGGCCAGATCACGCAGATCGGTGGGGTCGAGGTCGTCGTCGAGCACCAGGATCCGGGTGATCCAGAATCCCACCTTGGGCCGCAGCACCACATTCGCGATGGCCCGGGTCAGCATGCGGGTCGTGGTGTGGATGCCGCCGCCCCACTGCCGCCACTCGCGCGGCACGGTGATCGCGGCCAGCGTGCAGGAGCCTTCCGGGATCAGCCACGCGGCGGTCACCGGCAGCCCGGCACCGCGCAGATTGCGCAGCACCTCGGCGGCGTGCGTGGGGCCCACCACGGTGTGGACCTCCTCGACCGGCTTGCCCGCCGAGACCACCGGCAGGATCGGGTCGTCCCGGTGGGTGATCGCGGAGATCCGGAAGACCGGCCGCTGCCGGGGCTGCCCGGAGATGTAGCCGAAGAACTCGCCCATCGGCCCCTCCGGCAGGGTCTCGTCGAGCGAGACATGGCCCTCGACGACGATCTCCGCGGAGGCCGGCACCTGCAGATCGACGGTGCGGCAGCGCGTCACCTCCAGCGGTTCGCCGAAGTAGCCGCCCAGGTAACCGGACTCGTCACGGCCGGATGGCAGCGCCATCCCACCGGCGAACGGGATCGCCGGCTCGCTGCCCTGGACCAGCGCGGCGGGCATGGGTTCGCCCCGCTCCTTCCACATCGCGTAGATCTTCCCGATGTCCTGCGGAGGGTTGATCATGACGACCAGCGTCCGGCTGTCGGCCGCCATCACCCGCGTGATGGCCCAGTTGGTCCACGAGCCGTCCGGGCTGCGCACGATGATGACGCCCCAGGTGTTGAGGTAGCGCCCGGCGTCGCCCACGTGCACCAGCGGCACCGGGAACGCGTCCAGCGTGGCCTCGTCGCCGAGCAGCACGTTCTGCTGGCAGGGCGCGTCGGTGATCTCCACCGGCGGGATGGGTTCCGCGTCGAGCGCGGCCGCGAGCTCGTCCACGATGGCCAGCGGATGGGTCCCGGGCTCCAGCCCCAGGGACAGCGCGACCCGGGCCCAGCGCGCCTCGGGCAGTGAGCTCAGGGCCCCGGGTGCTCCGAGGATCCGATAGCCGGGCCGGTGCCCGGCGAGCCGGTTGAACAGGGGCGCGGGCAGTTGGTTCTCCACGGCGTAGCGGATCACCGCGCCGGCCTCGAGTTCGGTACTCACCTCGTCGTCGATCTCGCGTAAATCGCCTATTTCCCGCAGTTCCTCAAGATATGCCCGAAGGCTGGTCAAGTGCTTCTTCATTCGGAGCTGGCACCTCGTGTAAACCGGTCGATAAACCGGCAGGTAGGCCGGTATGGGATGGCGTGTCAATACGTGTCAATACGTGCGGATACAACTGATGAAGGCACTGGGGAAAGGACGGCGGACCGGCACTTCTGTCATCGCCGGGCGGCCGCATGTGAGCGCCGCGTCCCCGGGGGAGTCCCTCTCCGGCCGGGCCGCCCGCGCCCGAGGGGCCGTGCAGGGCCTGTGCGGGGTCTGTGAAGGTCGGGAGGAGTGGCCGGCGGCGCTGGAGGACTTTATGCGGACTATTGAATTCCGCTCATCTCTCAGGCTTGCTCCTCCCGTGAACAGCTTCGGCGGGTTGGCGGTGGGGCGGACGGGAGAACGAATTAACGTTTTCCTTACGCCTACTGCTCAGGTACTTCGCGCGAGTCATGTCGTGAGGCGAGCTCTGTTCAAGTGGTACTTGAGGGCAACACTAGCCTGCGCCCGTGACCGGTTCAAGGGCGGCCAATTTTACGCAGGTAAAGTGCCGGAAAGCCGCGCGAAGGCCCCGCGAACGGTTGGGCGAGTTCCCGCCAATTCCGTTCGTACGGTGTGTGGCGGCAGGTGGACCACGGGATGAACCGTGCCACACAAGGCCCGGCCACGGCTCCTGGACGGCCGGACCGGGGACCGGCCGGGCCGCGGCCGACCGGCGGAATCCCTACCGCGGTTCCCGCTCCGGGAGCGGACCGTCGCCGGGTTGATGGGCGGAGACGGCGATGGTCTCCTGGCGGAAGAACGCGGGGCGGATCACCCGGTAGACGAGCATCAGGATGCCGCCGAGCACCAGCGCGCCGATACCGGTGACGAAGACTCCGCCGAACTGCCAGTGCGGCGGGAACGGCAGGGTCCACGAGGTGCTGCCGTAGTCCGAGGCGGAGTACACCACGCAGGCGTTGATGAAGAAGTACAGCAGCAGGGCGCCGCCGACCCCCGGCATGATCCCCTTGCCCCACAGATCGCGGGGGCTCCGGGTGAGCACCTTGCGGTAGTACCAGACACAGGCGAACCCGGTGAGCCCGTAGTAGAAGGCGATCATCAGACCCACCGAACCGATGGAGTCGGCCAGCACGTTCTCACTGACGCGGGTCAGCATGACGTAGAAGGCGATGGAGGCCAGTCCCATGCCGACGGTCGACCAGGTCGGGGTGAGGAACCGGGGGTGCATCCGGGCGAACCGGTCCGGGATCGCCTTGAACGCGGCCATCGAGAGCGTGGTGCGCGCCGTCGGCAGGATGGTGGTCTGGGTGGAGGCCGCGGCCGAGGTGAGCACCATGAAGATCAGGAGTTTGGTGGCGAACCCGCCCCAGCCCCCGGAACCGAAGACCTCGCTGCCGAGGCTGGACAGCACGTCCCCGGAGTTGTCCGGGTTGGCGAGCCCGATGCCCTTGTCCCCGACCCCGGCGAAGGCCTGCGCGGACACGGTGACCACCACGTAGACGAGCAGCAGGATGACGGTGGACATGACCGCGGCCCGGCCCGGTGTGCGGCCGCGGTCCTTGGTCTCCTCGTTGACCGACACGGCTGTGTCCCAGCCCCAGTAGATGAAGATGCCGGCGAGGATGCCCTTGGTGAGGGCGTCCAGCGAGTCGATCTTGGCGGGGTTGAACCACGACCAGGAGACCTCCGTCGACACGCTCGGTGCCGTTCCCGCGTACACCTTGACCAGCGCGGTGACGGCCAGCAGGAAGAGCACCACGATCTCGATGGTGAGCAGCACCTTCTGCAGGTTGGCCGAGAGCTCGATGCCGATGTAGCAGATGAGCGTCATCACGGCGATCCACACCACGCCGACCACGGTGACCCACGTGGTGTTCTCGGCCAGCCCGTCAGCGCCGATGAGCTGGAAGCCGTACGCCCCGGCGATCTGGGCAAGGTTCGCCATGACGATGATGTCGGCGGCGATGATGCCCCAGCCGCCCATCCACCCGGTCCGCGGGCCGAACGCCCTCGAAGCCCAGGTGAAGGTGGTGCCGCAGTCCGGGTCCGCCTCGTTGAGCTGCTTGTACGCGTAGGCGATCAGGAACATCGGGATGAAGGACAGGATGATCACGATCGGTGACTGGAACCCGACGACCGCGACGATGACTCCGAGGGTCGCCGCGAGACTGTACGCGGGCGCGGTCGAGGCCAGGCCGATCACCATGCTGGAGAACAACCCCAGCGCGCCGTCCTTGAGCCCCTTCTCCGTCGATCCAGGTCCCGACGGAGGCCGGGCCGCGGGAGGGGGAGGGACAACAGGCACACCCATAACGGCCGCCTCAGGTCAAAGAAGCACACCCCACGCATTTCCACAATGGACCGCTTCCCCGCAGGTCCGCAACCCAGAGGACCAGGCCGGGTCCGAGGGCGCTTCGCGCCGGCCGGTGTCGCCGAGCCCTTCGGTCTGGCTGTCGCCCAGGGCGACGCAGCGCAGGTGGTCACCGTTCGGCATGGGTCGACCGCCTTTCCCGCAGCACGGCGGCGATGCGAAGGCACCAGTCCCGGTGGTCCTGCTCGAAGGCCAGGCCGCGCAGGCAGGTCAGATAGGGCCCGATCCGCTCGCCGTGGCGCAGGAACTCCTCCTCGTCGGCGTCGCCGCGCAGCTGGCGCAGCAGTTTGCCGAGCAGCTCGATCTTGGCCTCGGCCGCGGCAGCGCGCTCCTGGAGCTGTTCGAGTACGGGCGCGGTGCCGACGCGGTCGACGGCCTGGACCTTGACGAGGAGGTCGTCGCGGATGACAGAAGGCTTGGACGAGGCCGCGGCGAAGGCCTCCAGTTCGGCGAGTCCGTCGTCGGTGACGTGGAACATGCGCTTGTTGGGCCGGGACTCCTGGACCACCTGCCGGCCCGCGACCAGCCCTTCCTTCTCCAGCTTCGCCAGCTCGGCGTACAGCTGCTGGGGCAGGGCGTGCCAGAAGTTCCCGACGCCGATGTCGAACGCCTTCGCCAGCTGGTACCCGCTGTACTCGCCGTCCAGCAGCGCCGCCAGCACGGCATGTCGCAAAGCCATCGAAGCGCCCCCTTCCCTTTCCCCGTCCTGCAGCGCATCCTACCCAAGAACATGATTAGTCATATCCTTGAGTATCAGGAGGGGTCATGGAGACCGCTGAACGCTTCCGCACCGCCGTGGAGAAGCGCGATCTCGCCGCACTGGACGACCTGTTCACCGACGACATCCGCTTCTACAGCCCGGTGAAGTTCACGCCCTTCGAGGGCAAGGCCATGGTGCTGGGGCTCTTCGGCGTGCTGCTGCGCACCTTCGAGGACTTCCGCTACGTCGGACGGTTCGACGGCACGGCCGAGACCAGCACCGACGGCGCGGAGGCCCCGTCGGAGATCCTGCTCTTCCGGGCCACCGTGGACGGCAAGGAGATCCACGGCATCGACATGCTCCAGTTCGACGAGGCGGGCCGGGTCAAGGAGTTCACGGTGATGGTCCGTCCGCAGTCCGCCGTACAGGCCCTGGGCCAGGCGGTGCTCGCCGGCCTGGTCGCCGACGGCCTGGCCCTCGGGGGCGGCGCCCCGACCCCCTGACGCCCCTGCCGTTCAACGGTCTCGGTACCGAGGCGTGACCGGGCCCGTGGGACGGACGGGCCCGGCGACCGCCGTTGACCGTCCTCAGTCGCGCCAGTTGGCGATGTTGACGTTCTCCAGGATGCCGAGGGCGTCGGGGACGAGTACGGCGGCGGAGTAGTAGGCGCTGACGAGGTAGCTGATGATGGCCTTGTCGCTCAGCCCCATGAACCGCACGTTCAGTCCGGGCTCGTACTCGTCGGGGATGCCGGTCTGGCGCAGGCCGATGACGCCCTGGTTGTCCTCGCCGGTACGCACCGCGATGATCGAGCTGGTGCGGGCCTCACTGATCGGGATCTTTCCGCAACTGAGGATGGGCACGCCGCGCCAGGCGAGAACGCTGCTGCCGTCGACTTCGACGTTGCCCGGATAGAGGCCTTTGCGGGTCCATTCGCGGCCGATGGCGGCGATGGTGCGGGGGTGGGCGAGCAGGAAGCGGGTGCCGCGGCGGCGGCTGATGAGTTCGTCGAGGTCGTCGGGGAGCGGGGGGCCGGCGTGCGGCTGGATGCGCTGGTCGTAGTCGGCGGCGTGCAGCAGCCCGAACTCGCGGTTGTTGATGAGTTCGTGTTCCTGGCGTTCGCGCAGGGCTTCGATGGTGAGTTTGAGCTGTTGCTCGATCTGGTTCATCGGTTCGTTGTAGAGGTCCGCGACGCGGCTGTGGACGCGCAGGACGGTCTGGGCGACGCTCAGTTCGTATTCGCGGGGGGCGACTTCGTAGTCGACGAACGTGGACGGCAGGTCTGCTTCGCCCTTGTGGCCGGAGGCCAGTTCGATGGCGGCTTCGCCGCGCTTGTTGACCCGTTGGCGGGGGATGGCGCGGTAGGCCTCGATGTGGGCGCGCAGGGCGGGGGACTGGTCGGCGAGGGTCTGGAAGTCCTGCCGGGACAGGGCCAGCACGGTGGTGGTGGTGGCGGCTTTGGCGGTGAAGTCCCAGGGTGTTTCCGGGTCGAGCAGGCCCTGTTCGCCGAAGTGGGCGCCGTCGGCGAGGACGCCGAGACGATTCTGCTCGCCGAATTCGCCCTCGCTGAGCTTTTCGACCTTGCCGTGGGCGAGGAGGTAGAGGGTGTCGACGGGCTGGCCGGCTTCGGCCAGGAGCTCGCCGGGGGCGAACTCGCGCTGGGTGAAGCGGTCGGCGAGCGCGGTGAGGACCGCGGTGTCCTCGAAGGAGCGCAGCAGGGCGAGTTCGCCGAGTTCGGCGGGGACGACCCGCACTTGTGACCCGGTTTTGACGAAGGTCACCTTGCCGTCGCCCACGGAGTAGGTCAGCCGGCGGTTGACCCGGTAGGTGCCGGCCGAGACTTCTACCCAGGGCAGCATGCGCAGCAGCCAGCGGGAGGAGATTCCCGCCATCTGAGGTGCGGACTTGGTGGTGGTCGCCAGATTCCGGGCAGCAGCCGTATCAAGGCTCGTATGGGACGGGCTGATTCCCTGAGCGGGCGCGGATTCCGGACGGGCTTCGATCGACATGGGTGGAGTCCTTTGCCGTGGCGTTCTTCAATGTCCGTGGATTACTTGTTCCCACGCGAAATGCGGCGTCAGTTCCCGAAACGAGTGAAGTGGTACGACGGGGTTGCGAAATCCTGAAACAGGAGCGATATCCGGCGTGATATGCCGCTTCCACCCGGAGGAATCGGTATCGCCGGGCCGGTGGCCGACCTGGCGCCGCCCTCGGTCCAACTCCCTTGATTGCAGGGGAACTCGCCGGTTGAAGTATTGCTGATCTTCCTCCCCCGCGCCATCACTCGATCGAGTGAGTGTGAGGTGTGGCCATGACGGTAATGATTCAGCCCAGGCGCTGCGCCCACATTGCTCAGAATCACCATATTCATTGGGTTGCCGCGAAGGATTCCGGCGTGGCGCGTGAACGGCGTCGCAACACATGGCCAACGTCAGTCAGGGAGAGCACACGTCATGACCACCACCGGCCGAGGCCAGCCCCCGGCCGAAGCGCTGGAACGAATCCTCGCCGGGCCGACCGGTCTGGGAAGCGCCGCCAGCCGCTTCGCACGTCCGCCCCACCTCCCGGCCCGCCCGGCACCGGCAACGGCAACGACGCCCGCACAGCCGTCGGCGCCCGCACAGCCATCAGCGCCCGCACAGCCACCGTCGCCGCCACGGCCACCGGCGTCGGCCCAGTCGCCGGCCCCGGCCCCGGCGCCGGCCGCGGCGTCCGCGAGGATCGAGGGGCTGCACTGCCCGCCCGCGGTACGCGACGACCGAACGCTCGCCGACCTGATCAACGAGCAACTCCTCCAATGGGCCGATGACGTCGACCTGTTCCGTTCGCCGGACCTGCGCGCCGGTCTGCTGAAGTTCGACCCGGGCCGTTCCGTCGTGCTCTGCCACCCCGACGCCCCCACCACCGGCCATCTCCTGACCGCCGCCAAACTCCTGGCCGGCGAGAACGCGGTGGACGACTACTTCTGCGAACCCGAGCTGGGCGGCACACCCGAGGGCCTCGGCGCCCGCCTCGCCGTCGCCCAGTCCGCGATCGACCCCACCCACATGCCCGCCCCCTACGACGCCGACTGGCGGGCGGCCCTGGCCTCGCATCCGGCGCTGCGCGCCATGCACTCGGCCATGGAGTCCTTCACCCAGCTCGCCACCCCCGCCCAGTCCCACCGGTACCGCCATGAGGTCGCCAGCCTGTACCTCGGCTACGAGGCCGAAGCCGCGTGCGTCCAGGAGGAACGCACTCCCCGGGTATGGGAGTACCTGGTCCAGCGTCAGCTCAACTCCTTCCGCCCGTGCCTGGCGATCACGGACGCGATCGGCGGCTATGAACTCCCCGCCGAACTGTTCGCCCTGCCGGCCGTGCAGCGCGCGACCGCGCTCGCCTCCACCGCCTCCACGGTCCTCAACGACCTGTACTCCCTGCGCAAGGAACAGGCGTCGGGCCGCTTCCACTACAGCCTGCCGACCGTCATCGCGGAGGAGGAGGACTGCACGATCGACGACGCCTTCACGAAGGCCATCGAGGTGCACAACGAGCTTGTGCGCGCGTTCGAGACCGAGGCCGCCGCGCTCACCGCCCATCCGGTCGCCGCCCGGTACGTGACCGGGCTCGCGAACTGGATGGGCGGCAACCACGAATGGCACGCCGGCCACGTCGGCGGCCGGTATGCCACATCACCCTGAGCTCCAACCCTGAAGTGACCTGACGATCAAAGGAGTAAGCCCGCACATGACCATCGACCACATCACCGCCCCCGCCCCTCTCCTCAACACCAGCCCCTACCAGCGGTCCGTGGCCGCCTACTGGAACGCTGAGAAGAACCCGGTCAACCTCCGCCTGGGCGACGTGGACGGCATCTACCACCACCACTACGGGATCGGTGACGTCGACTGGTCGGTCCTCGACGCGTCGGAGGACCTGCGGGAGAACCTGGTCACCAAGGAGCTCCACCGGCTGGAATGCAACCAGACCGAGTTCCTCCTCGACCAGTTCGGCTCCATCGCCCCCGAGGACCGGCTGCTGGACGCCGGATCGGGCCGCGGCGGGGGCAGCATCGTGGCCAACCAGCGGTTCGGGTGCTCGGTCGACGGGGTGTCCATCTCCCAGTCCCAGGTCGACTTCGCCAACGACCAGGCCGTCAAGCGGGGTGTGGACGACAAGGTGCGGTTCCACCTCAAGAACATGCTGAGCACCGGCTTCGACACGGGTTCCTTCCGCGGGATCTGGAACAACGAGAGCACCATGTACGTCGACCTGGCCCAGCTGTTCGCCGAGCACTCCCGGCTGCTGGCGCGCGGTGGGCGGTACGTCACCATCACCGGCTGCTACAACGACACCTATGGACTGCCCTCCAGGGCGGTGAGTCAGATCAACGCGCACTACATCTGCGACATCCACCCCCGCAGCACCTACTTCAAGGAGATGGCGGCCAACCGGCTCGTCCCGATCAGCGTCGTGGACCTCACCGCCGCGACCATCCCGTACTGGGAGCTGCGCGCCAAGTCGTCGCTGGTCACCGGCATCGAGGACCCGTTCCTCACCGCCTACAAGGACGGCAGTTTCCAGTACCTTCTCATCGCCGCCGACCGGGTCTGATCACTCGGGCCCCGCTACCCCTCTGCCGGACCGTCGCGCGGCGGTCCGGCAGAGGTCCTTCCACGCCGGCGGGTGCGTCCGTGGTACCCCGGTCAGCGTGGCGGGTCGGCCAGGGCCCACAGCGGTGAGGTGTGCGCTCCGCGGCCGCGCTTGGCGGCGAGGGACTTCATCCCGGCGTGGAGGTGGGTGCACCCGTGCCGGTACGCGTCCTCGATCGGCAGGTAGTAGGCGAGGTTGAAGTACTCGAACGCGTCGCCGGTGCGCTCGGGATCATGGCCGACGGCCCGCAGCCACGCGGTGTTCCCGAAGTGGTAGACGAGGGAGAAGGCGACCATGGCGGGGCCGTCGTAGGCTGCGGTGACCCGGGCGTCCTCGCCCATGGCCCGGGCCTGGCGGCGCATGACGCCGGTCATGGCCGCGGTGTCGGTGGTGTGGCCGTGGTGGCGCTGCAGGATCGCCAGCAGCCGCCCGGCGTCCGCCACACAGTTCGCGAGCGGCCCGGTGCGCACGGTCAGGCCCCGGGCGTCGAACGCGCGGCGTTCGCCGCGGATGCCGCTGCGCCGCTTGGCCGGGAGAGCGGCGAGGTAGTCGTCGAAGCCCGTGCCGGGCAGGGTGATGGTGGCGTCGTCCTCGATCCGGCGCGGCGCGGTGCCGTAGGCGTCGCCCAGTTCCGTGGCGGCCCGGTCGGTGAGGTAGGGCCACCAGTGCCGGGTACCGTGCCGGGCGGCGTGCTCACGGGCCGCGTCGCGCAGCAGCGTCAGGCAGCCGGCTCGCTGGGGGCCGCTCAACCCGGCCGCCAGCAAAGGGGCGTTGTGGTATCCGCGCCTGGCTCCGGCGATGACGCGGGGAGCCTCGCCCTGCGGATCTGCGGCTTCTCGGAACTGGCCCGTGAACGCGACGCCGCCGAGCGGCTCCGGACCACCGCGCCGCCGCGGCCACCGGTCCCGGTACCCACCAGCAGGGACCAAGTCCTGTACGCGCTGCGGCAGTTCGCGCCGGGAGCGGGCTGTGTCACCTTCCGGTACGCGGCGCGCGCTCTCGGCCTCTCCTGGCGGGACATCCTCCGGCTGCGTGAACTCACCGGGGTCGACGGTCCGTTGCTGCCCCTCGTGACGTGAACCGTCAGGGGTTCCTCCTCCTTCGAGTGCTCTGCGGCCAGGCGACGTAACTTCGGTTTCCTCGGGGAGTTCTCACCTCGTCCGACCGACCCGCCGTCGGTCCGAAGGCTCCCGCCGCGAGGAACCGTATGTCCCAGCACCACCGCATCGCCCCCTACACGACGGGCACCGCGCCCGGCAGATGGTGGCTCCTGGGCCACGCGCCGCGCATCATGAAGGATCCGCTGGCGTTCCTGACCTCGCTGTCCGCCCACGCGGACCTGGTCCGCATCAGCATCGGCCCGTGGCACGGGCTGGTCGTGTGCCATCCGGACCTGGTGCACCGGGTGCTGATGGACGACCGGACCTTCGACAAGGACGGCCCGGTCTACGAGCAGAGCAAGCGCACCCTGGGAGAGGGCCTGGTGACCTGCCCCCACCAGGCCCACCGGCGCCAGCGACGGCTGCTGCAGCCCGCCTTCCGCCGCGACCGCCTGCCCGCCTACGCCGCGACGATGACCGGGCACATCGACACCATGACCCGCGCATGGACGGACGGGCAGACCATCGACGCCTTCTCGTGCATGCACGCGAACTCGGCGCGGGTGGCCACCGCGACACTGTTCGCCGCCGGGCCGGACGAGGCGGCGATCGCGGAGATGGTGCGGTGCATCGACATCATCGTCAAAGCCGGGTTCTGGAACATGTTCGCACCGCTGAGCAGGCAGCGGGCCCCGTGGAACCGGCGCTGCGCGCGTGCCCAGGCCACACTGAACGCGACGATCGACGGGATCATCGGCGACTACCGCCGCCGCGGCCGGCGCCACGAGGACATGCTGACTCTCCTGCTGGAGGCCAGGGACGAGGACGGGGACGGCTCGGACGAGGACGGTACGGACGGCCTGGCCCCGGCCGAGATCCACGACCAGGTCATGTCCTTCCTCATGGCGGGAATCGACACCACCGGATCGACCATGGCCTGGGCCTGCCACCTCCTGGCCGGTAACCCCGGGATCCAGCAGCGGGTACGCGCCGAGGTCCACACCGTGCTGGGCGGCAGAGCGGCCGAGTGGCACGACCTGCCCCGGCTGGAACTCACCGGCCGCGTCATCTCCGAGGCGCTGCGCCTGTATCCGCCCGGCTGGCTCTTCACCCGCAATGTGACGCAGGACAGCCGGCTCGGCGACACCGTCCTTCCCCGGGGCACCACGGTGATCTTCAGCCCGTATCAGATGCACCGTCAGGGCGGCCTGTTCCCCGACCCCGAGCGGTTCGACCCCGACCGCTGGCTCACCACCCCCGCGGGCCGGTTGCCGCGCGGGGCGTACATCCCGTTCTCCGCCGGTGCCCGGCAGTGCATCGGCAACGACTTCGGACTCACCGAAGCCACCCTCACCCTGGCAACCGTCATCGACCGCTGGCACCTGCACCCCCTGCCCGGCTCCCCCGTCCGCCCGGTCCCCGGCCTGGCCCTGCGCCCCACCCCCATTCCGCTGCGCCTGCACCGCACGAGCCGCGACTCATCGACCGACGCCGACGGCCCGGCGGGCACATGAGGGACGACCGGCGGCGTCACGCCAGATCGAGCAGCTGCTCGTAGAAGCCGCCGAAGCCGTGCTCCTCGTCGATGAGGTGGATCTCCAGGATCCAGTGACAGCGCCAGCCCGCGCGGTCGGTGCGGCGGATCGGGGTGTCGTTGTCCGGGGTGATGTACGACTCGGCCCTGGCGCCGTCGATGCTCTCGTGCGGGAACTCGCCGACCAGATGGCCCGCGTGCCAGCCGCCGAGCGTCCAGCCCGCCGCGCCGGCGAGCCGCGCCACCTCCGCGTACAGCTGCCGGCCGGTGATCCGTGGATCCGCCCGGAAGGCGCTCCGGCCGCCGGCGAAGACGGTCGCCAGGTCCTCGCGCAGCCGGTGCTTGGCCGGGTCGCCGCCGAAGACGAAGGTGCGGCCGAAGTCCGCCTCGTACTCCTCGAAGATCGGTCCGAAGTCGGCGAAGGCGATGTCGTCCTCGCCGATGATCCGGTCCGGCGGGTTCTCCTGGTACGGGAACAGCGTGTGCGGGCCGGAGCGGACGATCCGCTTGTGCCAGTGCTTCGTCGTGCCGAACAGCTCGTTCGCGAGGTCCCGGATCCGGTCGCTGACCTCGCGCTCGCCCGCCCCGGGCGCGACCAGGCCGCGCGCCTCGACCTCGGCGAAGAGGCGCACGGCCTTGCGCTGCGCCTCGACGAGCCCCAGGGCGCGCAGCTGCTCGTCCATGCGGTCGGGTACTCCCATGATGCCGTTCCTCTTTCTTGTCACGGAGTCGCGCGCACGATGACGAGCGACCCTTCGTACGTCGGCCGGCCCCGCAGGTGGCCGAAGCGTTCGTCCCAGGCCCCGGACTCCAGATCACGGCGGAGCGTCGTGTCGAAGCGTTCGCGGACTCCGTCGTCGACGAAACTCCACGCCGAGCAGGCCTGGCGGGCTGCCGGGTCGAGAAGCAGCTCGGGGCGGCCGTAGTAGGCCTCGTTGAAGCCGTCCGTGCAGTCGAGGGGGATCGGGACGGTGCCGATCGTGGCGCGGCCGCCCAGGGCGGCGGCCATCTCGTCGATCGGCGGGTAGCGGCGGGCCTCGGTGTCGAGGACCTCCGGGGCGTACTCGTGGAGCCAGAAGTCGCGGACGCGTTCCGGGTCGCAGGTCAGGACGACGACCGGGCCGCGGGTGACGCGCCGCATCTCGCTCAGGCCGGCCGTGACATCGCTCCACTGTTGGACGCTGAAGAGGGTCATGGCGCCGTCGAACTCCCCGTCGGCGAACGGGAGGTGCTCGGCGACGGCGTCGACCGCGCGGGCGAAGCGGGCCGGGCGCCGGGCGCGCATCGACTCGGAGGGCTCGACGGCGGTCACGGCGGGGGCGGCGCTCTCGTAGGACCCGGCGCCGGCACCGACGTTGAGCACGGTCCGGGCGCCGTCCAGGGCCTCGGCGATGGACTGCGCGATGCGGGTGTCGGGCCTCCGGTAGGAGGAGTGTCCGGAGCCGATGGCGGCGTGGTCGACGTCTCCGGCGCTGCCGTCCCGGGTGCGGGCGTTGAGGGGTTCCGTGGTCATGGGTCCTTCCCTGGCCTCGTGAGCAGGAACAGGGGGAGTGATCCTCCGCGGTTCTCGCACATCCCTGTACCCGACATCCTGCATCCGCGAGGCCAGATTCGTAAACCAGCTGGCAAATGCTTGGCCAATCGACCAAAAATGCCCCAGATGCGAGTCGAGTGATCTGTCCGTTCCTCCGGACGGCCCGCCGGGCGTGGGACGGACTCAGCCCGCCTCGTGCCCGGCGCCGTCCGCACGGGCGTCGGTGGTGCGGCCGGTCGCGGCCAGCAGGGCGAGCAGGGCGAGCACGGCGAGGAGGATGAGCACCAGCAGCAGGACGGTGAGCACCGTGGGGTGGTTCCAGAGCGCGAAGATCAGCGCGAGGAGCAGCAGCACGCCGGTGGTGAGCCACTTCCGGTAGCGCACCGTCCAGGTGCCGACCTGGCCGGTGTGCACCCCGTGGGCCGCGCCCCAGCGCGCGGCGGAGTCCGCCGTGCGCTCGGCGGTGCCCCGTACGGCGCGTGGCAGCCGTCCCATGCCCGACAGGTAGGCGCCGAGCGCCACGACCACGCCGAGGACCAGCGCGGTGCGGATGCTGACCTTCAGGAAGTGCAGGAGGGTGTCGAAGATCGCTGCGGCGGCCCCGGGGGACTGCACCTGCGCCGGCAGGTGGTCGAGGTAGTAGTGCCGGGCGACGGCGAGGCCGATGGCGAAGATCAGGCAGACCCCGGCGGCGCCGAGCATGACGGTCACCAGCGCGCGGCGGCGCCGGCGGGCGAGCAGCACTCCGGCGGTGCCGAGCAGCACGGTGAGCACGGGCAGCCAGTTGCCGACGACGTCGAGCAGATGGGCCGCGCCGCGGATCTTGGAGAGCTTGTCGGACTGCAGGAGCACCATCTTCTTGTCGACATCAGGGATATGCGCCGCCGGGGCGAGGCCGGCGTCGACGAGTTCCTGCTTGACGGATTCCACGGCGGCGCCGACATCGAGGGTGACGGTGCCGTCGTCGACGCCCACCGCGCCGCGCCCCTCGCCGGTGAGGGCGTGCACGATCGAGGAGTGGGCGCGCCGGTTGGTGTCGTCCCAGATGGTGGCGAACCGGTCGCTCCGTACGAACTTGCCCGCCACCTTCTCGACGACCTGTTGGGCGGCGTCGTCGATTTTGGGTCCCAGGGCCTTGAAGGCGGTGCCGACGCGGGGTGGCAGGCCCTGGGATTCCAGCCAGGCCGCCAGGTCGGAGGCGACCTGGTCGCCGTCGACGCGGACGCCCGCGGCCTCGCCGATCCGGTTCACAGCGGCGTCCTGGACCGCGGCGTTCCTGGCGAGCGGGCCGATGGTGGAGACATAGCGGTCGGTGTCCAGAGCGATGTCGTGGACCCAGACGGCGATCAGGGAGACCGGCACGAGAATGCAGGTGAGCGTGATCAGCACGATCGACAGGGTGCTCTTCACGATCCGCCCGGCGTGCGAGCCCCCCGTGCGGTCCACGGCGGGTGGCTCGGACGCGGGCTTCGCGGGCGGGGTGCTCATAGCGCTCCAAAGGCAGGGGCGGCCAGCCTGCCGCTACCTTCCATTGGCAGGGCGGGCCACCGCCCCCGCACCTGGGACTAGGCCTCCCGGGCGAGTGGCCGAGGAGGAAGCGGGCACGGGGGAGTGCTGCCGGGCGGTGCTCGCGTCGGCGTCGGGGAGCAGGATCACGGTCGCCGCGAGAACGGCCGCCGCGGTGCCGGCGATGATTTCTGACCGCTTGTTCGCCTGTCGGTGGCTCAACTCGCTGACCTCCAGCTGGATCACGAAGAGCGCCCACGGGTGTCCGGTCCCGCGTTCTCCCGCGACCCCGCCGACGCCTGCTACCTGGTCCTACGCGGCCGGTCCGCACCGGACTCACGACCACTCACTCTTTGACAACCGCCGAGCGGTACGGCGGCGCGGCGTGTCGGGCTTGCCGCGCGGGCCCGGGACGGGGCGCGCGGTTACCGTCGGGGGCATGACCGGTGATCGCCAAGGGTGGCGCCAGTGTTTGGTCGGCGGGGCGGTGTTCGCCGTGTGCATGGCCGGCACCACGCTGCCGACCCCGCTCTACGGCCTCTACCAGGAGAAGTTCGGGTTCTCCGAGCTGACGGTGACGGTCGTCTACGCCGTCTACGCCCTCGGTGTCATCGGTGTGCTGCTGCTCGCGGGCAATGCCTCGGACGTCGTGGGCCGGCGGCCGGTGCTGCTGGCGGGCCTGGGATTCGCGCTGGCGAGCGCCGTCTGCTTCCTGTGCGCCGTGGGGCTGGGCTGGCTGTACGCGGGCCGGCTGTTCTCGGGACTCTCCGCCGGTCTGTTCACCGGAGCCGCCACGGCCTACGTGATGGAGCTGGCACCGGACGGTGGCACCTCCCGGGCCACGTTCGTGGCGACGGCCGCCAACATGGGTGGACTCGGCTGTGGCCCGCTGCTCGCCGGAGTGCTCGCGCAGTACGCCGTCTGGCCGCTGTACCTGCCGTTCATCGTGCACATGGCACTGGTGGCGGTCTCGGCCGTCGCGCTGGTGCGCCTTCCCGAGACCGTACGGGAGCGGCGACCACTGGCCGCGGTACGGCCGCAGCGGCCGGGACTGCCCAGACAGGTGCGGGCGGTGTTCGGGCCGGCGGCGATCGCCTCGTTCGTCGGGTTCGCCCTGTTCGGGGTGTTCACCTCGGTCAGCCCCGCGTTCCTCTCGCAGTCCCTGGGCGTGGACAACCGCGCGGTCAGCGGGCTGGTCGTCGCGCTGGCCTTCTTCGCGTCGACCGCCGGGCAGCTCGCGGTCGGCCGGGTCGGGGTGGAGCGGTCACTGCCGCTGGGCTGCGCCGGGCTCTTCGCCGGGCTGGCGCTGCTCGCCGGCGCGTTGCGCTGGGACCTGCTCGCGCTCGTCGTGCTGAGCGCGATCGTGGGTGGTGCCGGGCAGGGGATGGCGTTCCGCGGGGCGCTGTCCGCGGTGGCCGCGGCGTCTCCCGCCGACCGGCGCGCTTCGGTGATCTCGACGCTGTTCGTGGTGGCGTACGCGGGGATCTCGGTGCCGGTGATCGGGGTGGGATTGCTGACCGGTCCGATCGGCCTGGAGGGTGCGGGGCTGGTGTTCATCGCCTGCATGGCCGTCCTGGTCTCGACCGCGGCCGTCTATCTGCTCCGGCGGCCGGAACGGGCGGCGACATGAGTGCGGCCACGAAGTCGGTCCGCCCGGCGGCCTGATGGGGGCGGTGGGCCGGGTGCGGGGGAGCCGGAGCCCGCTCGCGGCGTCCCGATCGAACACTTGAGGCATGGCGAACCCGAACGATGGCCGATACGGTCTGGGGGCCCGACCGAACCGGACGGCCCGATTCCGGCCCCGGCTCCCGGGACCACTACAGTGGCCCGCCGGGCCCCGCCCGAACTGATCCGTCCCCTCTGATGTGCGGTGTGTGAACATGGCGCGACCCGGCGATCGTCCGTGGTGCTCCCATGGATGGCCGGCCGCGGTCGGGGTGCTCGCTCTCGACTGCCGAAGACCCGACGAGGAACGTCCGCATCAGGTGTGTCCCTCAATCGAGCAGGGCCGGGGTGACGGCGTGGTCGACCGGGCACGGCAGCAGGCAGTCGCCCCCCGGCGGGGCGGGAGCCGCACGGCGTAGGCGCCGACGCGGCACGCCGTCCCTGCTGAGCCCGCTCGTCAGCACGTCCGCGTCATGACGCCCGGCCGCAGGAAATGGGTAGTCCATGAACACGGCCACGTCAGGTCTGGTCGGCCGCGACACGGAGATCGCCGAGGTCGAGGCGATGCTGACCGGAGCGGCCGCGGAGGCCGGCCGCGTAGTGGTGGTCAGCGCCGGTGCCGGGACGGGGAAGACGGCGCTGCTCGACGACGCGGTCCGCCGCGCCCGGCGAAGCGGCTTCACCGTGCTGACCGCCCGCGGCAGCTCGGCCGAACGCGAGCTGCCCTTCGGACTGGTGAGCAGGCTGTTCGAGCCCGTTCTGCCGGACCTCGTGGAAGCCGGCCTGGTCACCTGCGCCGACTCCCTGTCCCGGGCCCGTGAGCTGCCGGTCACCAGGCCCGCGGGCGAGGCGTCGCTGACCGAGCTCTACGCCCTGCACCGCGGACTCGCGCATCTGGCGTCCCAGGCTCCGGTGCTCGTGGCGGTGGACGACCTGCAGTGGCTGGACCCGCAGTCGCTGCGCTGGCTGAGCACCCTGCCGCAACGTGTCGAACATGCCCGGATCGCGGTGCTGCTGACGGTGTGCCCAGGTGAGCCCTGCACGGATGCCGCCGCCCTCGACGAGCTGCTGGCCGTCAGCACGGTGGAGCTGCACCCGGCGGCTCTCGCCGCCCCGGCAGTGGCAACGCTCATCGAACGCGCCCTGGCCGCCCCGCCGGACGCGTCGTTCGTCGCCTCGTTCCTGCGGGAAACAGGCGGCAACCCGCTGTGCGTGACCGAGCTGACCGCCGTGCTGAGGGACCGGGCGGTCACGCCCACCGCCGGCCCGGCCGCCGTGCTCGGCGATATCGCCGTACCCCGGCTCGCCTCCCGGCTGCACGCCCGGCTGCGCCGAATATCGCCGTACGCGCTCGACGTCGCCCGAGCCGTCGCCGTCCTCGGCGACGATGCGGACCCCGGCCGCGTCGCCGCCGTCTGCGGTGTCGAGCCGCCGGTGGTCATGGAGGTGACGGCGGCGCTCGGGCGGGCGGGACTGCTGCGCGTGGCGGACCGGTTCCTGACCTTCGCGCAACCGCTGCTGCGCGGCACGATGATCCAGCACCTGCCGTTCGCGGAACTGCGGACCCTGCGCGGCGCGGCGGCCCGGATCCTGCGGGACACCGGCGCTCCGCAGGACCGGGTGGTCGAACAGCTCATGGCCACCCCAGCGCCGGCCGAACCATGGGTGGTCGCGGTGCTGCGCGACGCCGCCGAATCCGCGCTCGGCCGGGGCGAACCCGACATGGCCGTCGCCTACCTGACCAGGGCGCTGGGCGAGCCGGTTCCGGACGACGAGCGCATACCGCTGCTGCGGGCGCTGGGCCGGGCCGAGGGGTATCTGGACTTCGGCGCGGCGATCCGCCATCTGACCACGGTCTCCTCCCATCCGGCGGAGCCGGAGGGGCGGCCGGGTGTGGTGCGGGAGCTGGCGGAGCTGCTCGCCATGACAGGACGCCACGAGACCGCCGTCGAACTCGTCCGCACCCGGACGGGACCCGTCTCCACCGACCAGGCGCTCTGCTCGGCGGAGTTGCAGTTCGACTGCGAGGCGACCGCGGAGGCGGCGGCCAAGCAGCTGCACCGGCTACCCAGGCCGGCACCCCAGGGCGGGGCGGCCGACGGGCGCTATCTGAGCCTGCTCGCCCTGCGGACCGGGTGGGCGGGCAGGTCCAGATCCCGCGCCGTGGCCCTCGCCCAGCAGGCGTTGATGGTCCTGCCCCTCACCCCCGACGCGATGCGGCCCATCCTGCGCAGCGTCCTGGTGCTGGCCCAGGCCGGCCGCGCCGAGGAGGCCCACGAGTTCTGCGACGCGATGGTCGGTCATGCCGAACGCTGGCAGCACCGGCCGGCCATCGCCGCGGCCCGGTCGCTGCGCGGTGTCGTCGCCCACCGGCTCGGCCGGATGCCCGCCGCGGCCGAGGACGCCCGGATCGCCTTCGGGATGCTCATCGGCTGCGGGGCACCACGGCGAACGGGTGCGGCGGTGGAACTCCTGGCCCGGCGGGTGGAGATCCTGGTCGACCTGGGCGAGTACGACGAGGCGGAGAGCCTGGTCGAACGGTCGGACCTGTGCGGCGACCTGCCGAAGACCTGGGGCGGCACCGCCCTGTTGCTCGCCCGGGGCCGGCTGCGCGCCGCCGCGGGACACCCGGCCGAGGGGCTCCGGGACCTGCTGGCCGCCGGCCGCCGGCTGCCGTCCTGGAACGTGGCGAATCCCGCCGTCGCACCCTGGCAGGCCGAGAGCTCGGCGGCCCTGCTGGCGCTCGGCGAGACCGCCGGGGCGCGCCGCAAGGCCGCGGAAGCGGTCGAACTGGCCCGCCGATGGGGTGCGCCGGGCCCGCTGGGTGTCGCGCTCCGGACGCTGGGGGCCGCTGCCGGCGGATCCCAGGGGCTGGCCGCGCTGGAGGAGTCCGTCTCCGTTCTGCGGCGCTCCGCCGACCGGTTCGAGCTGGCACGGTCCCTGGCCGAGCACGGCACGGCCCTCAGCCGCGACAAGCGTCCGGTGCCGGCCAGGCGGGCACTGCGCGCCGCGCTCGACCTGGCGGAGGAGTGCGGCTGCGCGGATCTGGCGACCCGCTCCCGTATCGAGCTGTCCGCATCGGGCGGCCGCCCGCCGAAGTCCTCGCACACGGACGGAGTCGCCGCGCTGACGGCCGCCGAACTGCGCACCGCCATGCTCGCTGCCGAAGGCAAGTCCAACCGGGAACTCGCCGAAGTCCTGTCGGTGGGGCAGCGCACCGTCGAGATCCATCTCACCAACGCCTACCGGAAACTCGGCATCGGCGGACGCGACCGGCTTCCCGCGGTCCTGCAGGGCATGCCCACGGCACTCGCCGACTCCCGGTGAACCGGCGGCGACCATCCATGACACCCGGCCGCCCCCGGTGATCTGCACATCGCGCACGCGGAAAACGCACAGCGGCCCGGCGGGATCCCGCCGGGCCGGACGTGCGCCGAACCCTAAACGCGGATATGTCCGATCAGGATCGACGAGGGGACCGGCCCGTGAGAATGGCCCGTTTCCAGCATGTGAAGAATTCGTCGGCATTCGGTGGGCAATGCCGCCGGTGAGCGTCTCGCGGTACCGAAACGCCGACCGAAACACTGTGAAGGGCAGGGTGGCCCGGCAGCGCGTTGACGTGGTTGTGTCTTGCGACATACGGGAGTTGCGAAACGGGTTTCCGAATCATTCGGGCATCGGACGACCGTTGAACCGGCCGGACCGGCTTTCCGCCGAACCGGCCGACGCTATTCATGAACCCCCCACAGCTATGAAGGGAACCGCAAGTCATGCGCAACGACTTCACCCCCCAGGTCGAGACCCGCGAAATTTCCGACAGCGACCTGGACAACGTCTCCGGCGGTGTCGGCGTCGGTGTCGGCGTCGACGGTCTGTCGGTCGGCGACATCGTGGGCACCGTCGAGTCGGCCCTGCCGGTCTCGCTGCCGCTCTCGACGGTCACCGGTCTCCTCCCGGCGCAGGTCAACGGTCTGGCCGCCGGTCTCTGACCGTCAGGTTCTGCATGAGACGCCATAGCGTCGGCATGACCCGGCCCAGCGGTGCTTCTGACGCATCGTAAGGTCGGCCATAGGCCCCGGAACCCCTCGTTCCGGGGCCTATGAATGCCGCACCCGAATGCAGTTGAAGGAATACTTCCGTGCAGTTCCGCCAAAAGGCGCTGTCCAAGCTGCAATCGCCCGAAGACCTCGACGTACCGGTGCTTCTCGCCCGGCCGCAGGGCTGGCTCGTGCTGACCGTCACAGCGGTCGTCATGGCCGTCGGATGCTTCTGGGCGGTGACGGGCACGGTGTCGTCCAAGCTGAACGCACCCGGAATCCTGACGCATGCGGAAGGCAGTTACCTTCTGCAGAGTCCGGTCGCCGGCCAGATCACCGCGACCCTCGCCAAAGAGGGCGACACGCTGCCCGCGGGCGCCCCGCTGCTGACCGTACGCACGGACCGGAGGGCCGAAACCGTTCGCACGGTGGCCGCGGGCCGGGTGACCGCGATCACGGCCAAGATCGGCGCAGTCGTCGCCACCGGCGCGGACCTGGCGACGGTGGAGCGCATGGACCAGCCCAACGACCCACTGGTGGCGGTGTTGTACGCGCCCGGCGGCAGCGCGTCGACGATCCCGGTGGGCGCCTCGGTGGAGCTGACCGTCCAGTCGGTGCCGGCGCAGCGGTTCGGTGTGCTGCGGGGCCGCGTCATGGCGATCGGCCGGAATCCCGAGACCCGGCAGCAGATCAGCGATTTCCTCGGGAACCGTCAGCTGGGCGAGCAGTTCTCGGCGCAGGGCCAGCCGGTGGCGGTCATGGTCTCCCTGGAACGGTCGGCCGGCACCACGTCCGGCTTCAGCTGGTCGTCGGCGCACGGACCGCCGTACCCGATCGATTCCACGACGCTGGTCAGCGGCGCCGTCCATCTGACCGCACAGCATCCGATCGATTGGGTCCTTCCGTGAGCGCGCAGCACCGCCCGACCCCGGCAGGCCGCGGGCGGCACGCGCCGACGCCAACGCAGACGCAGACGCCGACGCCGAATCCGAATCCGCGGAAGCGGAAGAAGCCGGGGAAGGCGAAGAAGCAGAAGACCGTCCGCAGCCCCACCGTTCTGCAGATGGAAGCCGTGGAGTGCGGTGCCGCCTCGCTCGCGATGGTGCTCGGCCACCACGGCCGGCACGTCCCCCTCGAAGAACTCCGCATCGCCTGCGGTGTGTCCCGCGACGGCTCCCGGGCCAGCAACGTGCTGAAGGCGGCCCGCAGATACGGTCTGGACGCCAAGGGCATGCAGATGGAGCCCGCCGCCCTCGCGGAGGTCCGGGCGCCGGCCGTCCTGTTCTGGGAGTTCAACCACTTCGTCGTCCTCGACGGGATGGGACGGCGCTTCGGCCGCAAGGGGATCCACCTCAACGATCCGGCCCGGGGCCGGCGTTTCGTGTCGTGGGAGGAGTTCGACTCGAGCTTCACCGGCGTCGTGCTGACCTTCGAGCCCGGCGGCAGGTTCCGCCGCGGCGGCCGCAAGCCCGGGGTGATGAGCGCCCTGCCGGCCCGGCTGCGCGGCACCACGGGCACGATGGCGGCAGTACTGATCGCCAGCTTCCTGCTCGTCGTCGTCGGCGCTTCGGCGCCGGCTCTCAGCCGGACGTACATCGACCTGTTCCTGTTCGGCAACCAGACGTCGCTGCTGCCGGTGCTCTTCGGGTCGATGGCCGCGATGGTCGTGCTGACCGCCGTGCTGACCGCTGTGCAGCAGGCGAATCTGCTGCGCGGCCGCATCATCTCGTCCACCTTCGGCAGCGCCCGGTTCATGCGGCATCTGCTCCGGCTGCCCGTCACGTTCTTCGCCCAGCGCAACCCGGCCGACCTCGTCCAGCGCCTGCAGTCCAACGACACGGTGGCCGAGACCCTGGCCAGGGACCTCGCCGCCGCCGGGGTGGATGCCGTGGTCGTGGTGCTCTACGCGGTCCTGCTGTGGACCTACGATCCGCAACTGACGGTCGTCGGCGTGCTGATCGCGCTGCTCAACGTCGCGGCGATGCGCGTGGTGGTACGGATCCGCGCCACCGGTACGCAGAAGCTGCGGGCCGACAGCGCCCGGCTGACCAACACCTCGTACGGCGGACTCCAGCTCATCGAGACGATGAAGGCGACCGGCGCCGAGAACGGCTACTTCCGCCGCTGGGCCGGCCAGCACGCCACGACCCTGGACGGGCAGCAGCGGCTCGGCGTGCCCAGCGCGGTACTGGCCGTCGTCGCCCCCACCCTCGCGGCGCTCAACAGCGCGCTGATCCTGTGGATCGGCGGGCTGCGGGCCGTGGAGGGCCATATCTCCATCGGCCTGCTCGTCGCCTTCCAGGCGCTGGTGACCAGCTTCACCGCACCGGTCACCCGGCTCAACGGGGTGGCCGGCCGGATCCAGGACTTCGCGGCCGACGTGGCCCGGCTCAAGGACGTCGAGAGCTTCCCGGTGGACGGGCTGTACTCCCGCAGCGAGCCGGCCGCGAGCACCCGCAGGCTCAAGGGCCACGTGACGCTGGAGAACGTCACCTTCGGCTACAGCCCGCTCGACAAACCGCTGCTCACCGACTTCTCCCTGTCGGTCGGCCCCGGTCGGCAGGTGGCGCTGGTCGGCGGCTCGGGCAGCGGCAAGTCCACGGTGTCCCGGCTGATCTCGGGTCTGTACAACCCGTGGGAGGGCTCGATCCGCATCGACGGGCAGCGGCTCGACGAGATCTCCCGCAGCGCGCTGTCCGCCTCGGTCTCCTTCGTCGATCAGGACGTCTTCCTCTTCGAGGGCACCGTCCGGGACAACGTCGCGCTGTGGGATCCGTCGATACCCGACGACGACGTCATCGCCGCGCTCAAGGACGCCGCCATCCATGACACGGTCGCCCGGCGTCCCGGCGGCATCCACAGCCGGGTCGAGAAGGACGGCCGCAACTTCTCCGGCGGCCAGCGGCAGCGACTGGAGATCGCCAGAGCGCTGGTCCGCCGGCCCAGCGTCCTGGTCCTCGACGAGGTGACCAGCGCCCTGGACGCCGAGACCGAGCAGGTGATCATCGACAATCTGCGGCGGCGGGGCTGTGCCTGCGTCGTGATCGCGCACCGGCTCAGCACGGTGCGCGACAGCGACGAGATCGTCGTGCTCGACCACGGCACGGTCGTGGAACGCGGGCGGCACGAGGACCTGGTGGCGGCCGGCGGGCCGTACGCCGAGCTCGTCAGGGAGCACTGAGATGACATCCGTCCAGCACCCCGTGGTCACCGACGCCGTGCCGGGCGCCGTGCCCGGCGATGTGGTCGTGGGAGCCCTCGGCGGCCTGGGACGGCCCGTCGACTGCGCCGGGACCCGCAGCATGAGCCTGGAGGGGCCCCATGTGCTGTGGCTGGTCGTGGGCGGGGCGCTGGACCTGTTCGCGGTCGACTCCGGAAACCAGGGGCACTGGCACTTCCTCGGCCGGCTCGAAACGGGAACCCTGGTGCTCGGACCGGCGGAAGGCCCGCGCCACACCCTCGTCGGACGGCCCCTGCAGGGGTGCGAACTGCGCCGGATCCAGCTGCGGGAACTGTTCGGGCCCGGGTACGGCGGGTACGGCGAGCCCGGTGGGTACGACGGCTACGGGGACCAGCAGTCGTACGGCGGCTACGAAGCGCCCCTGAGCCCGCTGGAGGACGCGTTCGCCCGCGGGGTCGGGCGCAGTCTGCGCGTCCTGTTCGAGGCCCCCCACGACGGTCAGCCGGGCCATGGACCGGGAACAGCGCAGCCGGCCGCGGAGTACGAAGCGGCCGACGACAACATCCTGTGGATGCCGGTGGCCCCCGGAAGTGTGCGGTACGGCGCCGCGTTCAGCAGCGAGGCGGCCGCCGATCTGCTCATCGACGGGGCGATGTGGCAGCGGGTGGTCAATCAGCAGTCCCGGCTGCTGTTCGCGCTGGACCGCTGGATCGAACGCATCGAGCGCGCCCATGAGGACCGGACGGCGGCCGGCATCAAGGCCGGCCGGACGGTGCGCGCGCAGGCGGACCAGGCGCTGCTGGCCTCCATCGACAGGCCGGGAGGGAGGACCCCGTCCCACCCGGCCGACGGCACCGACGACGCCACACTCGCGGCCTGCCGCAGAGTCGCCGACGCGGCCGGAATCACCGTGTCGGCACCCGTGGACGGCGGCTCGTCGAACGGCCGGTCGAGCCCGGTCGAGCGCATCGCGGTGAGCTCGGGCTTCCGCACCCGCACGGTCAGACTCGACGGCCGCTGGTGGCGGGAGGACTCCGGCCCCCTGCTGGGCCACCGGGCCGGAACGGGCGCGCCGGTAGCGCTGCTGTGGCGCCGCGGCGGATACGAGGCGGTGGATCCGGTCACCGGCGAGCGGACGCGCATCGGGAGCAGGGGCGGGGGCGCGGGCGCGGCCGCGGACGCGTTCCAGCCCCGCGCCGTCATGTTCTACCGGCCGCTGCCCGACCAGCCCATAGCCGCCTGGCGGTTGCTCCGCTTCAGTCTGCGCGGTACCCGGGCGGACCTGCGCAACCTGATCCTGGGCGGCCTCGTCGCGGTCGGACTCGGCGCGCTGGTGCCCATCGCGACGGGTCAGGTTCTCGGGGTCTACGTACCGAACGCCGAGAACAGCCTCATCGTCCAGACCTCGCTGGCGATCGTGGCCACCACCATCGTCTCGGCCGCCTTCATGCTGCTGGAGAACATCTCCATCCTGCGCATGGAAGGGCGCATCGAGTCCACGCTCCAACCGGCCGTCTGGGACCGGCTGCTGCGCCTGCCGACGAAGTTCTTCGCCGGGCGCTCCACCGGAGAGCTGGCCAGCGCGGCCATGGGCATCAGCGCCATCCGCCGCGTCCTGTCCGGCATCAGCTCGGTGGCCGTGCAGGCGGGCACCGTCGGTGCGGTGAACCTCGCCCTGCTGCTCTGGTACAGCCCCACGCTGGCCCTGCTGGCGCTGGCGATGCTCACCGTGATCGGTGCGGTGTTCCTCACCCTGGGGCTGTGGCAACTGCGCTGGCAGCGCCGCCTGATCGTGCTCGGCAACAAGCTCAACAACCAGGCGTTCCAGACGCTGCGCGGACTGCCCAAACTGCGCGTCGCCGCGGCGGAGAGCTTCGCCTACGCCTCCTGGGCCCGCGAGTTCGCCCGCAGCCGCGAACTGCAGCAGCGGGTGGGCCGGATCAAGAACCTGATCACGGTCGTCAACGCGGTCTATCTGCCGCTCTGCACCCTCATCATGTTCATGCTGCTCGCAGGACCGGCCCGCGGGACCCTGTCGGCCGGCAGCTTCCTCACCTTCAACACCGCTGTGACGATGCTGCTGACGTCGGTGACCCAGCTGACCGGCGCGCTCATCTCCGCGGTCTCCGTCCTGCCGCTGTTCGAGCAGATCAAACCGCTGCTCGACGAGGTGCCCGAGGTCGGCGGCGGCACCACACAGCCGGGCGTGCTGTCCGGCGAGATCGAGGTCAAGCAGCTGTCGTTCCGGTACGCCGACGACGCGCCGCTGGTGCTCGACAACGTGTCGTTCCGGATCCTGCCGGGCGAGTTCGTCGCGGTCGTCGGAGCCAGCGGCTGCGGCAAGTCGACCCTGCTCCGGCTGCTCATCGGCTTCGACCGGCCGGTCTCCGGCAGCGTGCTCTACGACGGTCAGGACCTGACGGCCCTCGACCCGGCGGCCGTGCGACGCCAGTGCGGGGTCGTCCTGCAGAACGCGCAGCCGTTCACCGGGTCGATCCTGGACTGCATCTGCGGTTCCGAGACGTTCTCCCTGGAAGAGGCCTGGGAGGCCGCCGCGATGGCGGGGCTGACCGAGGACATCAAGGGCATGCCGATGGGCATGCACACCGTCCTCTCCGACGGCGGCGGCACCGTCTCCGGCGGCCAGCGGCAGCGTCTGATGATCGCCCAGGCCCTGATCCGCCACCCGCGCATCCTGTTCTTCGACGAGGCCACCAGCGCCCTCGACAACGAGACCCAGCGCGTCGTGACCGAGAGCACCCGCAAGCTGCGCTCGACACGCATCGTCATCGCGCACCGGCTGTCCACCGTCATGGACGCCGACCGCGTGATCGTGATGTCGGACGGCCGGGTCCTCCAGCAGGGCCCGCCCGCGGAGCTCCTCGCCGACACCGGCGGCATGTTCCATGAGCTGGTGCGCCGTCAGATGCGGTGAACGAGCCACACGGCTGCTGGGGAGCGATCCTCTGCGATCCGCGGCGACCGGCGTGACACGCTGGGGAACCCAGCGTTCCGCGTCCCACGAGGAGGTGCGTGCACGTGCCGCAGAGCGAGCCACGGCAGGCTCCGGAGGCCCCCACGGTACTGAGCGAGGAACGCCGGCTCCGCAAGGAGCTCGGGTTCTGGAGCCTGGCGGCGATCGGGTTCTCCAACATCCTCGGCTCCGGCTGGCTGTTCGCGGCCATGTTCGCCGCGCAGACCGCGGGGCCCGCCTCGTTGCTGTCCTGGGTCGCGGCGGGCGTGCTGTGCGGCCTGGTGGCGCTGGTGATGGTGGAGCTCGGAGCCACCCGCCCCGAGGGCGGCGGAACCGTGCGCTGGCCGCTCTACGCGAGCGGCCGGCTGGTCGGCACCGTGATCGGCTGGTCGGTGCTGCTGTCGGTCGGCGGCACGGCGGCGGAGATCAGCGCGATCATGCAGTACGCCGCGCACTACCTCCCGGGTCTCTACGACAACGGCCGGCTGACCGCGTCCGGCCTGGCCGTGGCCTCGGGGCTGAGCATCCTGCTGACCGCGCTCAACTGGTTCGCGGTCCGCACCTTCGCCCGGCTGAACAACCTGGTGTCGCTGTTCAAGGTCGTCGTGCCCGTCCTCACCGTGGTGGCGCTCTTCCTCTCCGGCACGCACTCCGGGCGGCTCACCGACCACGGCGGCTTCGCGCCGTACGGCTACGCGGCCTGCCTGACCGCGCTCGCCAGCGGCGGCATCGTGTACTCCGTCAACGGCTTCCAGGCGCCCCTCGACTTCTCCGGAGAGGCCCGCAACCCCCGGCGCAACGTGCCGGGCGCGGTACTCACCGGCATCGGGCTGGCCGTGCTGGTCTACCTGGGACTGCAGCTCGCCTTCCTCTACACGGTGCCGGACTCGCTGCTCGGCCACGGATGGCAGGGCGTGAACTTCGAGTCACCGTTCGGGCAGCTCGCCCTGGTGCTCAACCTGCACTGGCTGGCCACCCTGCTCTACGCCGACGCGGTCGTCTCGCCGGGCGGCTCGGCCTACGTCGGGGTCGCGATCGACGCCCGGCACACTTACGCCCTGGCCAAGAACGGCCTGCTGCCGCGCTTCTTCATGCGGATCGACGCCCGCTCCGGCACGGCCCACCGGGCGCTGCTGCTCAACCTCGTCGTCATCGTCCTGTTCATGCTGCCGTTCGGCGGCTGGCAGGACATCGTCAGCGTGATGGGCGACATGTATCTGCTCATCTACGCGGCGTCCGCGGTCGCCGTCGCCGTGTTCCGGGCGCGGGACCGGGAACAGGGAATGGTCCGCAAGGACGGCCAGGTGCCCGGGGTGCGCTGGATCGCGCCGATCAGCTTCGTGGTGTCCTCCGAATTCGTCTACTGGTCGGGCTGGCACGATCTGCGCCTCGCGCTGCCGCTGGTGCTCGCCGGTGTGCCGCTGTTCCTGCTGCTGCGCCGCGACGCCGGCGGGCGGCCGGTGCGCGAGGAGCTGCGGGACGGCGCCTGGCTGGTCTGCCAGCTGGCCGCGCTGACCCTGCTGTCCTGGCTGGGCACCTTCGGAGGCTCGGGCCGGCTGCCCGCGCCGTACGACACGATCGTGGTCGGCGTCGTCTCGCTCGCGGTGTTCGGCTGGGCCGTGCGCTCCGGGACGGCGCACCTCCGGGCGGAGCCGGCCCCGCCCGTCCCGGTCGCCTGACCGGGTCCCGGGACGGGGCATTCCCTGCTGAACAGGGCATGCCTGGTGAGGAAAACCCAAGTGGAGGCGAACGAAAACACATGTACTCCGGCTCGCGCAGGCGGTGGGATCAGGGCGACCCCCCGCTTGCCCTGATCCGGCCCCCACCGCCGGAACAGCACACCCGGACGGAAAGGACTGCCTGTGTCCCGTCCCCGAAGAGTCCTCGCGGCGCTCGCCGTGACCCTCCCGCTGCTGACAGCCGGCCTGCTCGCACCGGGAACGGCGTCGGCGGTCCCGCCCGGCGCCACGTACACGGTCTCCGTCGGCTCGAAGGCCTCCTACGCCCATCCGACCGACACCTCCGCGGTCCCCTACATCGACAAGGACGGCGCGTTCTACTTCCAGCAGTCCGCCGCCCTGTACGGTGCCGGTGACCCCCGCTACTGGGACTTCTTCACCGGTACGGACTTCGATGACGCCGCGCGGTCGAGTGCGATCAGCGACGCGGTGAACCCGGCGAACTCCAGCGACCGGAACAACGACACGACCTGGCGCTGCAACAACAGCCCGACCGGCGTGACGGCGACCGCCGCGCCCGCGGGCTCTGGCTACGCGCACAAGAACTACTGCGATCTGACCGGGGTGTGGGTCGACCCGGACACCGGTGACTGGTACGGCCTGGTGCACAACGAGTTCACCCCGCAGCCGTTCGGGGACGGCCTGCACTACGACGCGATCGACTACGCGCGCTCAACGAACCAGGGCAAGGTCTGGAACATCCTGGGCCACGCCATCACCTCCCCTTACAGCACCGCACGGGGCGACACCACGGCGTTCCCGAAGCAGACGTACGACTACGGTGACGGCGACCAGCGGCTCTTCGTCGACACCGCGTCCGGCTACTTCTACGTCACCTACGGCTCGCGCATCGTGGACAAGAACGGCGGCTGGAAGGCGTTCTACGCCCATGCGGCCCGCGCTCCGATCTCGTCCAAGATGGCGCCCGGCTCCTGGCAGAAGTGGTACAACGGCTCCTGGTCGCAGCCCGGCCAGGGCGGCCTGGAGAGCAACGAGGTGCCGGTGACCTCCTCGGGCGGCACCGGATACACCCCCGCGTCGGCCGAGTACAACCCGGCGAACACCGGCAGCGTGGACCAGCAGGTCGCGGCCGGCACGATGCCGCCGACCTCACCGCTGTTCGTCATGGACATCACCTACAACGCCTATCTGGGTCTGTACATCGGTGAACCGCAGGCGGTCGACCAGAGCGGCAACGCCCCGCAGCAGATCTACGCCACCGACAACCTCGCCACGCAGAAGTGGACGCTGATCGGCGACACCGGCAGCCACCACACCGCCTCCTGGTACCGGTGGTTCCTGGACAGCGCGAACAAGACGAGCTCCACCGTCGTCGGCAAGAACTTCCGTTCGTACTGCTCCTTCGGATGCTCCGGCGGCGCTTCCGGCGAGTACGTCAACCTCACGATCGACTCGTCCGCCCCGGCACCCTCGCCGGTCGACCCGGCGAAGACGTACACGATCGGCAGCGGGTCCGGCCGGGTCCTCGCCCAGGCCCCCGGCAGCTCGGCCACCACCTCCGTCACGGCCGCCACCGGGTCGAGCCGGGAGTCCTGGAGCTTCACCGCCAACGGCGACGGCTCGTTCCGCATCACCAACGCCGCCACCGGTCAGCTGCTCGGGGTGGACTCCGCTTCGACGGCCGACCGCGCCTGGGCCACCAAGCCGACCGCCACCACGGTGGGGTCCGGCGGTCCCACCGTCGGCCAGCAGTGGTTCCTCATCAGGAACGTGGACTCCGCGGGCGCGCAGACCGGCACATACCGCCTCGTCAACCGCTACAGCGGGCTGGTTCTCGGCATGTCGTCCGACGCCGGCCGGCCCGCCGAGACGGCCCCGGCCCGCACCTGGACCAACGGCACGGGCAACTCCGTCGGCGGCTCCCGCACCGCCGCCGAGCAGGCCCTGACCCTGACCGCCACCACGGCCGCGAGCAACCTCAACGGCACGCACACGGTCTCCCTCTCCGGCAAGGGTCTCGATGATCCCGACTGGCACACGGAGCCGGGCGTCCAGCTCGACACCTGGTCGCTCAACGGTGGAAAGAACCAGAACTGGGTCTTCACCCAGCAGTCCGACGGCTCCTACACCCTCGTCAACGCCCACTCCAGCCTGTGCGCCGACGATGCCGGAGGCGCCACCGCCCCGGGCACGGCAGTGGTCCAGTGGACCTGCACCGGGGGAGCCAACCAGAAATGGCGGGTGACGAAGCTGGCCTCCGGCGCCTACACGATCACCAACGTCCACAGCGGACTCCTGCTGACGACCTCGTCGGCCTCCGACGGTGGCACGGTCACCCAGCAGACGGACACCGATCTGCCGCGGCAGCACTGGACCATCGCCTGAGACCGCGCCGGGTCAGGCATCGGCCGACATCGCACTGAGTCAGGGAAGCGCACCCGATCGGTATCACCGACCGGGTGCGCTTCTCGCATGTTTCAACAAAATACGGCGGAACTCAACGGGATGGTACCGAGGGCTCAGGCCGGTGGCCCCGACCCGGTGCGGCCCTCCAGGGGAGGTCGCGGAGCGGAGCGGGGCCGTCGTGCGGTCGGCGTGCCCGCCGGGGCGCCGAGCCCCGGCGGCCGGCTCCTGTCGACGGTCCTCCTCGGCGTGACGCCCTTGAGTCATGTGCGAACGCAACGGTGGCCCGCCCGGCAGAAGACCGGACCGCCCTCCCGAAACGTCGGCGGAGGGCAGGCCCGGCCTGGGCTCGTCGGCCGTGCGCCCCGGCCGGCCCGGATGCCCGGGGATGGCAAGCGCGATCTATGGTGCATCTTGAAGCAACGTATGTGAACTTGTTTGACTGGTCAGGGCGTGTCCTGACCCCCGTTCCCGTCCCCCGTGACCGCTCCGGGGAGCACCCGATGTCGATTTCCGCAGTCCGGAGCGGCTCGTACTGCTACATCACGGTCCCACAACACCAACGGGGTGGAGCGTTGACGCCCCTGGGTAAGGGGGCGTAGAACTACCCCTGCGAGCGAGGTCCCGGTTAATCCTGTTGAATTTTGTTCGAAACCATCAGGTGCTAGGAGGTCCCCCAGCGGGGCCTCCCCTTCCGTCTCTTCGCCGCACCGCATCCAGTGCACCGCATCGTGACCGCAGACCACCGCAGACCGCAGACAACAGACCACCCATGGAGGCACCATGTCGGATGTCGGCTCGCCGGGCAGCAACAATCCGGGGTCATCGCCGAGTCGCCGCACCCTGCTCAGGGGCATGGCCGGCATCGCAGGTCTCTCCGTCGCGGGCGGACTGCTCTCGGCCTGCGACAGCTCCTCGTCCACGCCGAGCGACAGCGGCTCCGCCGGAGGTCAGGTGACCTTCGGTTCCAACTACTCGGACCCCGCCGCGAAGACCGCGTTCGCGGCACTGGCGGCCGCGGCCACCAAGGCGTCCGGGTCGGCGATCAAGATCAACACGGTCGACCACAACACCTTCCAGACCAACATCACCAGCTATCTGCAGGGCACGCCGGACGACCTGTTCACCTGGTTCGCCGGCTACCGCATGCAGTACTTCGCGGCCCAGGGCCTCGCGCTGCCGCTCGACGACGTCTGGGAGAAGATCGGCGGCAACTTCGGCCCCGCCGCCAAGAAGCTGTCGACCGGTCTGGACGGCCACCAGTACCTGGTGCCGATGTACAACTACCCGTGGGTGGTCTTCTACAACAAGAGCGTGTTCCGGGCCAAGGGCTACACCGTCCCCACCAACTGGGACCAGTACCTCGCCCTGGCCAAGAAGATGAAGGCCGACGGCATGATCCCGATCGCCTTCGCCGACAAGGACGGCTGGCCCGCGCTGGGCACGTTCGACATCCTCAACATGAGGATCAACGGCTACGACTACCACATGAAGCTCATGAAGCACGAGATCCCCTGGACCGACCCGGGGGTGACCCAGGTGTTCGACCACTGGGCCCAGCTGATGCCGTACGTGCAGAGCGGCGCCAACGGCCGGATCTGGCAGGACGCCGCCAAGGCCCTGGAGACCAAGCAGGCCGGCATGATGTTCCAGGGCACCAACCAGGTCGCCGCGCAGTACGTCACCGACAAGGCGAACCTCGACGACCTGGACTTCTTCGTCTTCCCCGAGATCAACCCGGCGTTCGGCACGGACTACATGGACGCGCCCACCGACGGCTTCATGCTCAGCAAGAAGGCCAAGAACAGCGTCGCCGCCAAGAAGGTCCTGGAGTACATCGGCAGCGGCGCGGCCGAAGCCGAGTTCCTCAAGACCGACCAGTGGGACGTCGGCCTGGCCACCGGACTGAAGGTGCCGTCCTACAACGCGATCCAGACGAAGTCGGTCGCCGAGATCGCCAAGTGCAAGGCCGTCGCCCAGTTCATGGACCGCGACGCGGACCCGGCCATGGCCAACGCCATGATCTCGATCATCCAGAAGTTCATCGCGGACCCGAGTTCCGGCAACATCGCCTCGTTGCTGAAGAGCGCGGAGAGCCAGGCGAAGGCCATCTACACCTCATGACGACCACTCATGCGCGACCCCCGGCGGCGAAGCAGCGCCGCCGGGGCGGCGTGCGCAAACTCTCCGGACGCGACAAGCTCGTCGTCGCACTGCTCCTCGGCATCCCCCTGCTGATAGAACTGGTCTTCATCTGGTTCCCGGCACTGGGCACCGTCCTGCTGTCGTTCACCAAGTGGAACGGCGTCGGCAGCCTCGGCACCAAGTCATGCCTGCCCAACGTGCCCTCGATCATGAACAACGGCTGCCTGTACGGGGTGCAGAACTACCACCAGGCCGCCACGATCTACCCCGAGTTCTGGCCCGCCGTCCAGCACAACCTCATCTGGCTGGCCGTCTTCATCCTCTTCGCCACCCCGTTGGGCATGCTGTTCGCCGTCGTCATCGACTACGGCATCAAGGGCAGCCGGATGTACCAGAGCATCCTCTTCCTCCCCGTGATGCTCTCCCTCGCCCTGATCGGCATCATCTGGGAGTTCATGTACTCCCAGAACTTCGGGCTGATCAACACGGTCATCGGACGCAACGGCGACAGCAACGCCATCGACTGGCTCGGCGATCCGCACCTCAACCTCTGGGCCGTCCTGGTCGAGGCGACGTGGCGGCAGGCCGGCTATGTGATGGTCCTGTACCTCGCCGGACTCAAGGCGGTGGACCCGACACTGCGGGAGGCCGCCAAGGTCGACGGCGCCAACGCCTGGCAGACGTTCTGGCGCGTGGTCTTCCCGGTGATGAAACCGATCAACATCGTCATCATGGTCGTCACCGTCATCGAGTCGCTGCGCGCGTTCGACCTCGTCTACATCACCAACAAGGGAATCAACGGCCTGGAACTGCTCTCGGTGCTGGTCACCTCCAACATCGTCGGAGAGACCCAGCGAGTGGGCTTCGGATCCGCGCTGGGCGTGGTGCTCCTGGTGATCTCACTGGTCCCGATCAGCATCTTCCTGTTCCAGACGTTCCGCCGTGAGGACACCCCATGACCACCGACACCCTGCCCCGCGTCACAGCGCAGCAGAGCTCCGGCGAACGGCCGAAGTCCCGCCCCTGGGGGCAGGTCAGCGCTCAGCTCTTCCTCGTCAGCGCCTCGGTGCTGTGGCTGCTCCCGATACTGTTCGCCCTGTACATCGCGCTGCGGCCGTACGCCGAGACACAGAAGTACGGCTATGTCTCACTGCCGCACACCCTCACGCTGAAGAACTTCTCGCAGGCGTGGACGCAGTCGGACATGCTGCACTACTTCCTGAACTCGGTACTGATCACGGTTCCGGCGGTGGTGATCGCCCTCGCGCTGTCCACCGGCGTGGCGTTCATACTGACCCGGGTCAACGTGAAGCTGAACGTCGCCCTGCTCATCCTGTTCACCGCGGGGAACCTGCTGCCGCAGCAGGTCATCATCACCCCCTGTACCGGCTCTTCCTGAAGGTCCCGCTGCCGGAGTTCCTCAGCGAGAGCGGTCTGCTCTACAACTCGGCCTTCGGGCTGATCCTCATCAACGTGGCGTTCCAGCAGGGCTTCTGCGTCTTCGTGCTGAGCAACTACATGAAGTCGATCCCGGAAGAGATGTACGAGGCGGCGCTGGTCGACGGCGCCGGCCTGTGGACCCGGTTCTGGAAGCTGACCGTGCCGCTGTGCCGCCCCGCGCTGGCGGCCCTCGCCACCTTGCTGACCACCTGGATCTACAACGACTTCTTCTGGGCGATCACCCTGATGTCGTCGGGTGACAAACGGCCGGTCACCTCCGCGCTGGCCAACCTGCAGGGGCAGTTCGTCAGCGACCAGAACCTGATCGCGGCCGCGGCCCTCATCGCGGCCGTGCCCACCCTGGTGGTCTACATCCTGCTGCAGAAGCAGTTCATCGCGGGCCTGTCCCTGGGGTCGAGCAAGGGCTGAGCGCAGCACCGCGAGCGGCCCACCGCGGGGCGGCCGGTCTTCGTCCTCGCCGAGTGACCGGTCCCGCCGGCCGTCAGTGTGCGTCCGCCGCCGCGTGGACGCGCTCGCCGCCGACATAGGTCAGTGCAACGGCGGTGTCACCGATGGCCTCCGGCGGGCCGTCGAAGGGATCCCGGTCCAGGACCACCAGGTCGGCCAGCGCGCCGACGCGGATCGTGCCCGTGTCGTCCAGGTGGTTCACATAGGCCGAGCCAGCCGTGTACGCCGTCAGTGCGGTGCCCAGGTCGAGACGCTGCTCGGGCAGGAAGGCCGGGCGGTCCTCGCCGTGGCCGACGCGGTTGACCGCGACATGGATGCCCTGCAGCGGGTCGGGGCTGCTCACCGGCCAGTCGCTGCCGGCCGCCAGCGTGGCTCCGGACCGCAGCAGATCACCGAACGGGTACTGCCAGGAGGCCAGTTCGCCGCCCAGGAACGGGATGGTCAGCTCGTCCATCTGCGGTTCGTGGGCGGCCCAGAGCGGCTGCAGGTTGGCGACCGCGCCGAGGCGGGCGAAGCGCGGGACGTCGTCGGGGTGGACCACCTGCAGATGGGCGAGGTGGTGCCGGTTGTCGCGGCGGCCGTTGGCGGCGAGGGCCGCTTCGACGGCGTCCAGCGCCTCCCGTACGGCGCGGTCGCCCAGCGCGTGGAAGTGGACCTGGAAGCCCAGGGCGTCCAGCTCCACGACGTGGTCGCGCAGCGCGGCCGGGTCGACGAAGCTGAGACCGCTGTTGGCGGTGGCGCAGCCGCAGGAGTCCAGGTAGGGCGCGGTCATCGCGGCGGTGAAGTTCTCGGTGATGCCGTCCAGCATGATCTTCACCGAATCGGCCCTGAAGCGCCCGGCGCGCAGCCGCTCGCGGCGTTCGACCAGCTCGGCGATCTGCTCAGCGCCGCGTGAGCGGTCCCACCACAGGGCGCCGTTGACGCGGGCGGTGAGACTGCCGTCGCGGGCGGCGGCCGCGTAGGCGTCGGAAGGGTCGGGCTGGCCGTTGAAGACGCCGAGGATGGCGTCCTGCCAGCTGGTGATGCCGAGGCCGTGCAGCACCTGCTGGGCGCGGAGCAGCCCGGCGAGCCGCTCGGCCGGGGTGGTCTTCGGGACCAGCCGCGCGACGAGCCCGGTCGCCCCCTCCTGCAGCATGCCGCCGGGGGCGCCGTCGGCCTCCCGCTCGATCCGGCCGTCGGAGGGGTCCGGGGTGCCGGCGGTGAGCCCGGCGAGTTCCAGGGCACGGGTGTTGGCCCACGCTCCGTGATGGTCGCGGTTGAAGAGGAACACCGGCCGGTCGGCGACGACGGCGTCGATGAGGTGGCGGGTCGGCACCCCGCCCTCGAAACTCTCCAGGGACCAGCCGCTGCCGGTGATCCATTCCCGCCCCGGGTACGCCTCGGCGTAAGCGGCGATCCGGCGCTGGTACTCGGCAAGGCTGGTGGTGCCGGTCAGATCGCACTCGCCCAGCTCGACGCCCGCGTAGACCGCGTGGACGTGGGCGTCCTGGAAGCCGGGGATCAGCAGCCGCCCGGCGAGGTCCACCACCTCGGTCTTCGGACCGACCAGTTCGCGCACTTCGTCGTGCCCGACGGCGACGATGCGCTCGCCGCGCACGGCCACGCTCGTGGCGCGGCTGCGGGCCGGATCCGTGGTGAGGGCGGGGCCGCCGGTGAAGACGAGGTCTGCGGCGTGGGTCATGAGCTGCTCCGTATGTCGTTTCGGTGGATCTCAGGTCGTTGGGTGGGTGGTTCAGATGGTCGCGGATGTCCGGGCGGTGGTGGGCTCGACGGAGAGCAGATCCGCCGCGTCGGCGTCGGTGGCCTGGCCGGTGGTGAAGTAGGGGGACTTGCGGCCCCACTTGGCCCAGCCGGCGACCAGCAGACCGGAGAGGATCATCAGCACCGGCATCAGCAGCAGGAACCAGCCGTTGTCCGCCCGCAGCGCGAAGTGGTCGGCGGAGGTGGCGTACCCCCAGCACATGTACCCGGCGAGAGCGAACAGGACCAGCGCGCTGAGCACCGGCAGCACGACCGCCCGGACGCCCTCCCGGAGGGTGCCGCGCAGCAGCCCGCGGAAGCGCACGGCGGCGGCGACCGCGGTCAGACCGTAGGAGAGCGCGACGACGATGCCGATGGCGCTGACGGAGGCGCTGATCAGCTCGCTGACCTTCGGGATGACGAGGGAGAGCGCCGCGACCACAGCGGCGATCGCACCGAGGAGCAGCGTTCCCGCCGCGGGCGTCCCGTACTTCGGGTGGATGCGGGTCCAGACCGGGCCGACGGTGCGGTCGCGGCCCATGGCGAACAGCCCGCGCACTGTGGGGATCACTCCGGCCTGCAGCGAGGCCACGGCTGAGAAGGTCAGCGCGACCAGCGGCAGTGCCGCGAGCGGCTGGTGGGCCAGCTGGTTGCCGAAGTAGGTCAGCCCCTGTGCGCCGTTGTCGACGAGCTGACCGTGCGAGAGGACCCGCTGGAAGGCCACCGCGCCGAGCAGGAACAGGCCGAGCATGGTGAACACCGTGATCAGGCCGCTGCGCGAGGCGTCCCGCGGGTTGCGCACCTCCTCGCTGACGCTGAAGGCGGCGTCGAAGCCCCAGTAGCAGAACACCGCCACCACCATGCCCTGGGCCAGGGCGGCGAGCGAGGGGATCGTGAAGGGGTTGAACCAGTCCAGGCTGAACGGCTGGGTGCCGGCGAACAGGCCGTAGCCGCAGAAGCCCAGCAGCACCAGGTACTCGAAGGCCAGGAGATAGCGCTGCAGCCGTGCGGCGACATCGGCCCCGGTGACGGCGGCGAGCGTGGCGGCCACCAGCACCGTCATTCCCAGCAGCGTCGACTGCAGCGTGCTGTCGGGATTCAGGGTCAGTCCGGCCAGGTGGTGCAGCCCCGCCTGGCCGGCGAGCTGTATCAGGGCCGACCCGGTCACGGTCGTCGTGTAGGCGAGGAAGACGACGGTTCCGACGACGTTCACCCAGCCGGAGAGGAACCCCAGCCAGGGGCTGACCGAGCGGCCGACCCAGACGTAGCTGTTGCCGCAGTTGGGCTCGACCCGGTTGAGCCGGGAGTAGGCCGCGGCGATGCCCAGGATCGGCAGGAAGGCGAGCAGCATGATGATCGGCAGATGCAGCCCGACGATCCCGGTGAGCAGCCCCATCCCGAGGCCGATGCTGGTGGTCGCGGCGGTGGTGGACGCTGCGATGACCACGCCGTCCAGCACGCCGAGCGACCTTCTCATGTCTGTTGCCATCGGGCCACCGCTTCGCTCAGGACTGGGTTGGAGCGACATGCAATCCTGCGGGCTCTTAACACGTCAATGCTGTTGACATAAGCTCGCGCCATGACCGACCGGCAGATCCCCGGGACCGCGCGGCCGCGCCGCCGCCCCACGAAGCAGGGCACGGTGCTGTCCGAGGCGCTGATCGTCGAGACCGCGCTGCGGCTGATCCGCCAGCACGGATCGGCCGCGCTGACCGTACGGCGGCTGGGCGCGGCGCTGGGCGCGGACCCCAGCGCGCTCTACCGGTACTTCCGCAACACCGACGACCTGCTGCTCGCCGTCGCCGACGAGCTGATCGGACAGGCCTTCGCCGGCTGGTCCCCGGTCGGCGACTGGCGCGCCGACCTGCGCGAACTGGGACTGCGGATCCACTCCGCCTATCTCGAGCACCCGCAGGCGGCGATGCTGGCGGCCTACCGGGTCACCGGGCGGCCGCACGAGGCCTTCGCCATCGAGTCGATCCTGGGCGTCCTGCGCCGCGGCGGTTTCCCGGATCCGGAGGCGGTCCGGATGTACCACACCTTCGTCGACACCGGCCTGGCCTACGCGGCCCTGGACGCCGCCAGCGCCGCCCTTCCACCGCAGGCGCGGGAGGCCGAGCGGCAGGTCTGGGAGCGGACCTACGCCTCACTGCCGGCCACCACCCACCCGCACATCGCCGCCACCTCGCGACTGCTGCAGGCCGAAATGGGGCGCAGCGCCTACGCCAAGACCCTGGACCTCTTCCTGGACGCGGCAGCGGCCCGCCTCGACGCGCTGACGGCCGGCCGGCCGTCGCCGCCGCTCGCTAGCATGGATCGATGACCACATCTCATGTGCTGACCTGGACGATCAGCGAGAGCGACGGGTACGAGACGGCGTGGATCGAGCTCGACGGCAGCACGCTGCGGGCCCACGGGCGCGTGGTCGGCACGGTGCCCGAGCCCTACTGGATCACCTACGAACTCGACACCACGGAGGACTTCGTGACCCGCCGACTGCGGGCCACCTCCGAAACGGCGGGCGGGACCACCGAGTTGGACCTGCGTCGCGCCCAGGACGGACGATGGACGGTGAACGGCCGACCGGCGCCCGGCCTGGACGGCGCGCTCGACTGCGACCTCGGCCTGTCCCCGCTCACCAACACGATGCCGGTGCTGCGCCACGCCCTGCACCGTCTGCCGGGCGAGCAGGACTTCCTGATGGCCTGGATCCACGTCCCCGATCTCGCGGTCCAGCCCAACCGGCAGACCTACACCCACCTCGGCACGAACCGCGTGCGCTACGCCTCGGGCACCTACCGGGCGGACCTCACCCTCGACGCCGACGGCCTCGTCGTCACGTACCCGGGCCTGGCCCAGCGCCGCTGAGTGCCTCCGCGGTGGCCGACCGGCGAGCAGAGCCCGGTCAGCCGGAGCGCCGGCGGGAGAGGCGCTTCTTCACCGCGCCGAACGCCGACGTGACGTCTTCGATCGCGTACAGCCAGCCGGCGTCGCCGGCAGGTGTTCAGCCCACGAGGGCGTTGTACATCTGCCAGCCGGCGGTGACGATCAGGCGGGCTGCGAACGGTGTGGAGGGGTTGCCGGTTCCGGGGTAGGTCCAGAGCCGGCCGGTGGTGTCCCGTGCGAGCAGATCCGGCTTGCCGTCGCCGGTCAGGTCGGACGTGCCGACCAGGAGGTTGTACATCTGCCAGCCGGTACCGACCTTGAGCCGGGCGGCGAAGGGCGCCGCCGCGTTCCCGGTGCCGCGGTAGAGCCACAGGACGCCGGTGGTGTCCCGCGCGATCAGGTCCGGTTTCCCGTCGCCCGTCATATCGCCCCCTCCGACCAGCATGTTGTGCATCTGCCAGCCGGTGCCCACCTTGAGCCGGGTGGCGAAGGGCGCGGCCGGGTTGCCGGTGCCGCGGTAGAGCCACAGGACGCCGGTGGTGTCCCGTGCGATCAGGTCCGGCTTCCCGTCCCCGGACACATCGCCCACGCCGACCAGGGCGTTGTAGATCTGCCAGCCGGATCCGGCCTTGACGCGCGTGGCGAAGGGAGCCGCGGTGTTTCCGGTGCCCTTGTAGTACCAGAGGACGCCGGAAGGCTCCCGCGCGATCAGGTCGCCGGTCCCGTCGGCACGGAATCCGGAGAGGTCGATCAGGGCGTTGTAGCCCTGCCAGCCGGCACCGACACGGTAGCGGTACAGGAACGGAACGGCGCCGCTGCCGCTGCCCTGGTACTGCCACAGCACACCGGCGCTGTCCCGAGCGACGACGTCGGAGCGGTTGGCGCCGCTCGCGGGGCGCGTACTGCTGATCTGCCGTACGTCGTCGGCCCGGACCCAGGCGAGGCGGTGGTTGAACCGGATCGGGATGAACGTGGTGGTTCCGGTGACGAGCTTGTGGTCACCGGGGGCGCTGTTGTCGTAGTTCATGGCGTAGAAGTAGTCCCCGGCCACGGCCGGGCCGCCGGGCACGTAGGCCTGTCCCGCCGGGAGGCTGTACTTCGTCAGCGCCTTGTCGGTGTCCGCCTGGACCGGGACGTCGGTGCCGGTGTAGTCGGCCGTCTGCGGATACGCGCGGCCGTACACGGGAATGGAGGCGAGCCCCGCCTTCGGGGTGACGACCGGCTGTGCGGTCGTGCCCACGGGGGCGGTCAGCCGGCCGCCGGGGTTGTAGAACCAGCCCTGCCGCCCGCCGTACCAGATCGCCGTCCAGTCGCCCTTCACCGCGGCCACCACGTAGTGGCTGCCGGCGACGGCTTTGGCCGCCCAGTCCGGGCCCTGGGTGCTGCCCGCGGCGCCCGCGCGCAGATACGGGTCCGCGATCAGCGGCGAGCCGGTGGAGGCAGCGGTGTACAGATAGAGGAAGTTCGCCGGGCGCGGGGTCTGCGTCGCGCAGGTGGGGGAGCAGTACACGACGGCCGGCTGGTTGGCCGTGGTGAACGGCGGCGCGACGGTGATCTCCTGGCCGACCAGGACGGGACTGCCCGCACCGCCGTCGCCGGTCGGAGCGCCCATGAGGGCGAAGTAGTGGTTCCAGTCCCAGTAGGGCCCCGGGTCCCAGTGCATGCCGGCCACGTAGGCGTCGATCGGGCCGGGGACCTCGTCGTGGCCGATGATGTGCTCGCGGTCCAGCGGAATGCCGAAGCGGGTGGCGAGGTACTTGACCAGCGCCGCCGACGACTCGTACTGGGGCTCGCTGTACCAGCTCCCGGTCTTGATGGCGAAGCCCTCGTGCTCGATGCCGATCGAGTGCATGTTGAGGGTCTTGTTGCCGGCGTGCCAGGCGGTGTCCTTGGTGGGCACCGTCTGGGTGACCAGACCGTCGGAGGCGCGGATGAGGTAGTGCGCGCTGGCGGACTTCGCCGGGTCCTGGAAGACGCTCAGCGAACTGTCGTAGCTGCCCTCGGTGTCGTGGATGACGATGTAGCGGATGTCGACACCGTCGGCCGGCCGGTTCGTTACGTCGTAGTTGCCGTAATCGGCCGGATCCGTCCCGTTCTTCTGAAATGCCGCGGCCCGGAAGTCGCAGTTCAGGCCCGAGGGGCATTCGGGGACCGGGGCGACCGCGGTACTGGCGAACGTCGCGGCCAGGGTCAGCTTCGCCGGCTTCACGGGGGTGACCGACGGGTCGGCGGGCAGGGTGACCCGCTGCCCGTCCGACGTGACCCGGCTCCCGCCGCGGTTGATGGTCTGGAAGACCCGCTGTGTGAACAGCTGGGCGCCCTTGGCGTCCGGCGCCTGGCTGTAGCGCGCGACGGCCGCGTACCACCGGCCCGCGTCGTCGGGCAGCGAACCGGCGGCCTCCTTCTCGTACTTCGCCAGCAGCGCCGCCCCACCCCGCACGCTCTCCTCGCGATCGGTGCGCAGCGAGCCGGCCGACTCACCGGTCAGCTCGGCGGCCGCGTCCAGCGTGTGCAGGCGGGGATCGGAGGTGTCGGTCTGGTCGTCGACGCCCCGCAGCGCACGGGTCGCGTTGAACTTCTTCATCCGGGCCGGATCGCCGCTCATGTTGAGATGCGACAACCGCTCCGCCCGGGTGGGCTCCTCGACGTCCTCGGCCGTCACCTGGGTCAGGCCCATGACGTTGTAGTTCCCGGCCGTACTCGGCCGGCCCTGGTGCGTCTCCCACCGGGTCAGGTGGTACGAGACCGCCATCAGCACGCTCTGCGGTACGTGGAACTCCTGCGCGGCGTCCGCGAACTCCCGCTGCAGTCCGGCGGCCGGATCCAGCGGGGGAGCGGCGCTGCCGGACGGGTTCGCCAGCGCGAACGTCCCTATGGCGGCCACGGATCCCGCGATGAGTGTCGCCGCGATGCCGATCGGCAGGAACTTTCCCGAGCGGCGGTGTGTACGGGTCAACGACCTGCCTCGATCTTCCGGCGCATCGCGCGCCCCCGGTGTGCCATGTGAGAGACAGGCAGGACGCTAGCAGCGGGCAGGCGGAACGAGCGCCCGGGGGGCCGAGTGGGCGCCTTCGGGCGCGGGGGACATCCGAAACGGTGACTGGAGCCGTCCCGCGGCGGTCCGGGAGGCTGACCGCAGTACTCCGGGTGCGGTCGCGGGTGGGGCGGTGGCGGTGTGCTGTTCGCTCCTCATCAGCAGACCGCCGAAAGGGCCAGGGATGACGACCCCCAACAACGCGGGCAGCGGCGGCACGATGGCCGGTTACTCGGTCACTCCCGAGGGTGTCGCCGCGGCGGCCTCCTACGTGACCACCCAGGCCACCGATGTCGATGCCAAGATCGCCGCGCTGCGCAGCTACGTCGCCGGCCTGGGCAACATCTGGCAGGGCTCCGCGCACGCCGCGTTCGAGACGCTGATGATGGATTACGACATCTACGCGCGGATGATGCACGACGCGCTCTCCGACATCGCGTCCGGGCTGCGCGGCAACTACGTCAGCTACACCGAGTCGGAGCAGGCGAACCTGGCCAACCTCCGCCAGGTGCAGCTGCCCGCGGCCCGGTTCTGACGATCCGTCCTCCGGCGGTCCGTCCCGCGCCCGCCCCCTTCACGACAGGAGCACCGGCATGAGCTTCTCCGACGCCGTCCCGATCAACGTCCAGCAGGAGCTGGAGACCGCGGGTCCTTATCTGAACGGGCAGGCGGCCGAGATCTCCGGGGAACTGCACCGGCTCGCCCAGTACCTGGACCAGCTGCCGGAGATCTGGCAGGGCGCGGCCTCCGGGTACTACCAGGGGTTGCAGGCCGAGTGGAACGTGGCCGCCGAAGGGCTGTTCGGGCCCGAAGGGGTGCTCGGCCAGATCGCCCGCGCGATGAACGTCAACTGGGCCAACTACAGCGACGCCGAGTGGGCCAACTCACAGACGTGGAACCACCACTGACCGACCGCAGGGGTTGGTTCGACAGGCCTCGACGACGACCCCGCACCTCACTGAACGATCCCGAGAGAGTTCCGCATGGCTGACAAGCACTGCCGCGTGACGGTGATCGGCGCGCGCAAGCGGGTCGACCTCGCGGTCCCCGCCGCCGCCCCGATCGCGGAGTACGTCACGACGCTGGCCCATCTGTGCGGCGAGGAGGAGCTGGAGGCGCTGCCGGCCGCGTGGTCGCTGGCGCTGGTGAACGGCCGCACGCTGCACCCGGTCTCCTCGCTGAGCGACGCCGGAGTCGTGGACGGCCAACTCCTGTATCTACGGGACGCCGCCGAGGGGGAGTTCGAGGAGCCCCTGGTCAGAGACCTCGACGAGATGATCGCCGAGGTCGCCGACTCGTTCGGTGATCTGCGCTGGACCTCCCGTACCCGGGCCGCCACCGTCGCGGTCCTCGGGGCGGCCTGGCTGGTGGCCGCCTGTCTGGTACCGGCGGTGTCCGGTGCATGGCCGGGTACGGCGGCCGGTCCGCTGGCGCTGGCCACCGGCTTCGTCCTGCTCTTCACTGCCTGGGGCCTGCGGCGCAGCGGTACGGCCCCAGGCGGACGGCCGACCCCGCAGAACCGGCTGGCGCTGCCGCTCGCGCTGAGTACGGTGCCCTGCCTGGCGGTCGCCGGGTGGTTCCTGCCCGATCCGTCCGCCGGCAGCCCGCTCGGGGCGGCGCTCGGCGCGATGGTCGGCGCGGCCGCCGCGCTCGGCGCGGTGCCGTCGGTGGCGGGCGCGGCGGTGCTGGTGTTCGGTGTGGCGGGCGCGGCCGTCGTCGGTCTGCTGACCGGCCTGCGGACGGACCTGGCCGAAGGCGCGGCGGCCGTCGCGGTCGCCGGTTACGGCATGCTGCTGGCCGCCCCGTCGCTGGCCGGCCGGCTCGCCGCGGCCTGGCCGGTCGTGGCGGAGGAGGGCGGCCCCGCGGGCTCCGACGACAGCCTGGTCAGGACGGTGGTGCTCCGCGCCCGTAACGTCCTGCTCGGCTGGACCTGCGCGGTCTCCCTCACGCTCGCTGTCGCCCTCGCCGTGCTGGGTGCCTCGCACGGCGGGTACGCGCCGGCCCTGGCCGGCTGCCTGGCGGTCGCGCTCCTGCTGCGCGCCGGTACGTTCCGGCTGCTGGGCGAGGCGGTCCCGGTCGTGGTGTGCGGCGCGGCAGGCCTGTTCAGCGCGCTGCTGGCCGTCCCCGCGACGACGTCGGCCCCCGACTGGACCGGACCGGTGGCGGTCGCCGCGGCCGGGGCGGTGCTGCTGGGTACCGGTGCCGCGCTCGCCTTCCGGCGCCCGGCCGGCCGGACCGAACAGCCGAAGGCGCTGCGGGCGGTGGCCGGACTCTGCTCGGTGGCCGCGATCCCGCTGGCGATCGGTGTGTTCGGCGTCTTCCAGCACCTGGCCACGTACGGACACCACCTGTGAGTCGGGTGAGCGGGACGGCTCCGATGCGCGCGCTCCCACCCGGACGCATGCCTTCGCCCGGACGCGCGCCGTCACCTGGACGGTCACCCGCCCGCGGACACGCGCTCTCACACGGGTACTTCGGACACGCGCTCTCACACGAGTACTTCGGACGCGGGCCGGATGTGGCCCGGCAGCCAGCGTGCAGGACCCGACTCGTCGACGTAGCCCAACGCGATCGCCTTACGGGTCAGTTCCGCCTTGTTGCCGGCGTTGAGCTTCGCCCGGATGCGCTTCACATACGTGTTGACGGTCGACTCGGTGAGCCCCATGCGGCGGGCTATCTGGCCGTGCGTGTACCCCTTGGCGATCAGGCGCAGCGTCTCCACCTCGCGGCGGGCCAGGCACTGGCCCTCGCCGGGCGACATGCGGCCGAGTTCGGCGTGCAGATGAGTGGCGAGCCCGGACGCGAGGTAGAAGCCGCCCCGGGCCACCGCCTCGACCGCGGACAGGAACTCGGTTTCGTCGGTGTGCTTGGTGACGAAGCCGTACGCCCCGGCCTTCACCGCGGCCAGCAGATGGTCCCGCTCGTCCGACGGCGACATGATCAGTACCGCGCTGTCGACGCTCAGATCACCGATCGCCTGCAGGGACGCCTCGGCGAGATAGGGAGCGGGGTCGAGGACGATCACGTCGGGGGCGAGCCCGGTCTCCGCGAATTCCTCCAGTGTTCCCACCGATGCGATGACGTCGAGCCAGGAACTGCGGGCAAGAACTTGTTCGATCCCCATTCGGGTCATGCGGTGGTCTTCGACGATGCCAACGGTAGGCATGACTCGGCCCTTCGATCTACCCATCCCCGTACAGCCGTCTCCTGCGACCCTTCTAATGGGTGTTCATGCCAAGTTCTATCATTTTCTTCCACTTGCGGTAGTCACCGCCCGCACGCCCCCGCGCGTGCCATGCCGGCCGCTGCGGCGCAGCCCGGAATCCGACGTGGAACACCTCCCGAGACCGTCCTCAGAACGTCTCGAATTTCGTCCGAAACACGCGGGTGCCGCGCGCCCGCCCACACCCCGGAGTTGGGCAATGGCTGAATCCGAGCAGCAGTCCGAGCAGCATGAAGGCATGGACCGGCGAGGTCTCGCCGCTGCTTTCGTCAACGAGGTCAGGCAGCCGGGGACCCGGCCGCGGATGCTGCCGCGGGCCTGGGCGGTCGGCATCGTCGTGGCCGTGGTCGGCGCGGGGGCGGTGGGGGTCGGCATGATGGCCGCGAGCGGCGGTCACTCCGACGCCAAGGATTCCGTCAACGCCGCGGCGAAGCGGCCCGCGACCGGGCCCGGCAGCCCTTCTGCGGTCCAGAAGTACCCGACGCAGCCGTCGAACGGCGGCTCGGGCGGCCCGGGCGGTACCGGCGGCAACGGGCCGGGCGGCCCCGGCATCCCCGGCACGGTCGACGGCCCCGGCGGCCCGGTCCCGGCGGGCGGCGCCGACGCCGTCATCCCCGGCGCCCCGTCCTCGACGAAGGGCCCCGTCGCGGGCACCACCGCGGGCGCTCCGCCGGTCAACCGCAACAGCCTGCTGGCGAAGAAGGCCGCCTACACCGCGGTGGCCGGCTACGGCTGCGCGAAGACCGAGACGTACGGCTTCGCCGAGCACGGCCGCAACAGCAACGGGGTCAAGGGATGGCTCGCGGTGAAGAGCGGCGGATGGAAGGCCGACGGCTGCAACGGGCAGTTCGACGCGATGCCGATGTCGGGCAACGCCGGCAAGGACGACCCGGACAACTACGCCACGTGGTACTTCAGGCCGGTGGCGGCGGTCACCAAGGGGGCCTGCCAGGTCCAGATCTACGTCCCCAACGACAAGGACATCACCCATGTCGGCGGAAACCCCGCCCACTTCGAGGTGTTCAACTCCTTCAGCCTGTCCGACAAGCCGATCCACGCCTTCGACATGTCGCAGTCCGGACGCCTGGGGACCTGGGTGCAGGTGGGCTCCTTCCCCATCACCAAGGGACTGCTGATGATCAAGCTGGACAGCCGGGGGCAGGACTGGCACGGCAGCACGGTGACCTACGCGCACCTCGCCGTGACCCAGATGCGCGCGACCTGCAACTGACCCGCGACCGCCTGCCTACCGCGACTGCCTGCCTACCGCGACCGATCGGACGGAGCCGAGTGAGCCAGAAGTGGGTCCGGGTCGCCCAGCGCGGCTGGGGTGTGCAGCACACCATCGGCGCCGCGGTGCGGGGCGCGGCCGACGGCGCGACCGTCTCCGTCATGCCCGGGGAGTACCAGGAGAGCGTCCTGCTGGAGCGCGACGTGTCGCTGGTGGCCGAGAAGGGACCGGGCACGGTACGGATCACGCCCGCCCGGGGGCCCGCGCTCACCGTGTCCGCGGGTAGCCCCTCGGTGCGGGGGCTGGTCCTGGAAGGCGCGGACCCCGCGGAGCCGGCCGTCGTGCTCAGCGGCGGCGCACCCGTGCTCGACGGTTGTGAGGTCGTCGGCGGCCGGGTGGAAGTCACCGGACAGGCCGCCCCGACGCTGCGCGACTGCCGCGTCCACCGGGCGGCCGGCGCCGGCCTGCGGCTGGCCGGGGACAGCCGGGCCGTCGTCGAGGACTGCGCGGTGGCGGACATCGACGGCATCGGCATCCAGGTCACCGAAGGCGCCGCTCCCGAAGTCCGCGGGACCACGGTCGGCCCGGCCACCGCGGAGGGCCTGCACCTCGGCGGAACGAAGGGCGGCACGTTCGAACGCTGCGAGGTGACGGGCAGCGGCGGCGCGGCCGTCCGCGTCGTCGGCGCGGCGGCCCCGCGGCTGCGCTCCTGCCGCCTGCACGGCAACCGGGCGGCGGGCGTCCACGTCTCGGCGGACACCCCCGTGCCCGCCGTGTCCCCGGCACCCGTCGCGGAAGGCGCGTCGGGAAGCGCCTCGGCGGACCGGGACGCGGCCGACGGCGTGGCCGACGCGAGCGGGACGGTACTGGAGGACTGCGAGATCTCCGGCACCGGAACGGCCGGCCTGCTCGCCGACGAGGACGCCAGGGTCCTGCTGCGCGACTGCCGGATCTCCCGCACCGGCGGCGCCGGCATCATCGCCGTCGACCGCAGCCGCCTGCGGCTGCACGGCACCACCACGGCCGACACCGGCGACACCGGCCTCGCACTGGGCGGCCGGGCGGCGGTACGCGCCGACGGCGGCGGATTCCTCCGCGCCACGGGCAACGGGGTGTACGCCGCAGGGGACTGCGAACTGACCCTGACCGGCTGCGAGGTGGCCGGCGCCGGATACAGCGGCATCCACCTCGGCGAGGGTGCCGGGGCGGTGCTGACCGGCTGCCGGCTGCACGACACCCCGGAACACGGGATCCGCGCCACCGGCAACTCCCTGCTGTGCGCCGAGGACACCGGCATCGAGCGGGCCAGGATGGCCGGGGTGTCGGTGGAGGAACGCGCCGACGCCGCACTGCGCGGCTGCACGGTGAAGGGCACCGGCACCGGCGTACGCCTGCACACCCCGCACCGCCCGCTGCTCGACGACTGCGAGATCACCGCCACCGAAGGCACCGGGGTGGAGATCGGCCCGGGCACCGGAGCACTGCTGCACCGGACCCGGATCCACCACACCGGCGGGTCGGGGCTGCTCGCCGGGGAGGACAGCACCCCCGCCCTGGACGGCTGCGAGATCGCCGACACCCAGGGCAGCGGCATCGTGGTGCGCGCCGGTGCCCGTCCCGTGGTGCGTGGCACCTCGATCGCCCGCACCGCCAAGAACGGCGTCTACCAGGACGACGGTTCGCACGGCGTCCTGGAGGACTGCGCGCTCTCCGCAACCGGCTTCCCCGCCCTGTACGTCGGCAAGGCCGCCGACCCGGCCGTACGCCGTTGCCTGTTCCACGACACCGCCGAGGACGTCACCTCGGCCGACGGGGCGGCGGCGGTGATCGAGGAGTGCCGGGCGGACCGGGTGAAGGTCTCCACCCTGCCGGTCTCCGAGCGCCGGGTGCTGCCGGCCGGCCCGGCCGGCATCGCCCGTGCCCTGCCCGGAAGCGCGGACGGCGACGGCAAGGAGAGCGGCACCGGCACCGGTGAGGCCGCCGAGGAGTCGCTGGAGACGCTGCTCGCGGAACTGCACCGGCTGGTCGGCCTCGAACGGGTCAAGCGCGATGTCGGCACCATGGTGAACCTGATGCAACTGGTGCGCCGCCGACAGGAGTTGGGGCTTCCGCCGCCACCCACCAGCAGGCACCTGGTGTTCGCCGGGAACCCCGGCACCGGCAAGACCACCGTGGCCCGGCTGTACGGGCGGATCCTGCACGCCCTGGGCATGCTCTCCAGCGGCCACCTCGTCGAGGCGGACCGCGGGGACCTGGTGGGCGAGTACGTCGGACACACCGCGCCCAAGACACAGGCGGTGTTCCGGCGGGCGCTCGGCGGGGTGCTGTTCATCGACGAGGCGTACGCGCTGGTGCCGCGCGGCCAGGGCGGCGACTTCGGCCAGGAGGCCATCTCCACCCTGGTCAAGCTGATGGAGGACAACCGCGACGAGATCGTGGTCATCGCCGCCGGCTACCCCGGGGACATGCAGCGGTTCGTGGACGGCAACCCCGGCCTCGCCTCCCGGTTCACCCGCACCCTGACCTTCGACGACTACCTCGGCACCGAACTCGTCGACATCGTCCGCCACCAGGCGGAGCAGCACCGCTACGACCTGCCGGAGGAGACCGTCGCCGCCCTGGCCGGCTACTTCACCGCCCTGCCGAGGGACGAGGGCTTCGGCAACGGCCGTACCGCGCGGCAGGTCTTCCAGCGGATGACGGAACGCCACGCCCAGCGGGTCTCCGGCGTCGCCGACCTCACCGCCGAGGACCTGTCCCTCGTGCTGCCGGAGGACCTGCCGGAGCTGGGCGCGGCGATCTAGCGGCCTGAGGAGCAGATCTGTCGCCGGTCGGGTGCAAGTCGTCGTCCTGGACGTCCTGGACCCTGGACGGCAGATCCCGCCGGATCAGGCCTTGGGGGTGGGGGTGATCGCCGGCATGATGGAGCTGAAGTCGGCGATGGCGTAGGCCTGGCCCGCCGTGTTCAGACGGCCCATGTAGGCGCCGGAGATCTCGATGGCGTCGGCGACCTGACGCAGCGCGTGGGTCAGCTCAGGATTGATGATCGGGGCGAACTTCGCCGCCGCTTCCCGGATGGGCTTGTTCTCCGCCACCCACGTGTCGATGTGGTCGCCCTGGCTGACGATTGTCGCGGCGCTGCGCCCCGTCGTGGTGGTGGTGGCCTCCTGGCCCCAGAACATGGGGCTGGCGACGACGACCTTGACCTGCTCGTGCAGGGCGTTGTAGGCGTCCACCATGGTGCGGTTGGCGGTCAGCATGGTCTCTTCCGCGGACCGGATCGTCCCCAGGTTCACCATGAGTGCCGAGTGGGGGTTCGGGGCGGCGGCCGGCGCCGCGCCGGGGGCCGGCTTCGTTCCGGCCGTCCCGATGAAGGGCGGCGGTGCGTCCCACTGCATGGACAGGACCGGGTCGGCCGCCGGATTCGGGGGAGTGGCCTCAGGGCCCCCCGAATCAGCGCCTTCGACCGGCGGCTTGTACAACGGGGAACTCTTCGGCTCGGCCACGATGACTCCAGTTCCGGGAGTGGGACACCGCTCCACGCGCCCGGAGAGCCCGGAGCGGTGGGGCACGGGCAGCATGCCGTCTTCCATCGTTCCGTACGGCCCGTCCCCATGGGAGGTCCCCGTTCGGGGACGCCGGGGCGGCAGAAAGCGGGGATGTCGTGCTCCCGGGACCGCTGCCTAGACTCCGTTGGAGCGAGCGGTACGGAACCCGACGAAACCCGACGAACGAGCCCCTGGGAGGTGCCTGCCGTGAGCCTCACCCTGCAGGATTTCAAGGTCGCCCTGCAGAACCTCCAGGACGTGACCGAACTGGTGCGGCGCAAGGGCGAGGACATCAGGGACGACATCACCCAGATCAATACGAGCCTGGCGAAAGTGGACTGGACCGGGCCGGCCGGCACCTCCTTCGTCGAAGTACACCGGGTCTACACCGGCAACATGGCCGAACTCACCTCGCTGCTCGACGAGATGGTCAGGCGGATGCGGCACTCCTACCGGACGTATCACGACATGGAGCTGGCCAACTTCAACAACGTCAACTCCTGAGCGGAGCAGTCATGGCCACGCCGACGCCCCACCCCGACCAGAACCTCGCCGTCGTCTCGGTGGACCTCCCGCCACTGACGCTCCCTCCCCAGCGCGACTACAGCCTCGACACCATCGCCGTGGCGCCCGAGCTCCTGATGACCGCCGCGACCGAGGTCACCACAGCCGTGCACGGGATCGTGGACAGCCTGACCGCCATCAACACCGGCCTGGCCGAACTCCAGCTCGGCTGGGCAGGGGACACCGCGTCCAAGGCCAAGGAGTTCAGCGACCAGTGGAACGCCTGCATGACCGAGATGTTCGGCAGCAAGGGCCACACGGCGGACGGTGTACTCAACCGGCTGGTGGATGCGCTGAGCGGAGCCCGCAGCAACTACGACGGGGCTGAGGACTACATCATCAACGTCCTCTTCAATCCGTTCACCACCCTGCTCACCGCGGCTCCGCCGCCCCCACCGCCGGCAGGCGCTCCCCCCACGGACCCCGGGCCGGGGAACGCGCCGGACCCCGCACCCATGAACCCCGTCAAAGAGGTGTTCGAAAACCCCGCCCCGTCCGCCTGACCGACGGTACGACCGAGCCCAGCCCGAACACCGAGAGGCACTCCAGGTGAGCACCCATCAGGCCCTGTGTGCGGCGCCGGCCGCCATGGGGGGAGTCCTCTCATGAGCAGGATCCCCTTCCACCGGCCGACCCGCGCGCTGCCGCCCGCCCTGCCCGATCAGCGGGTGGTGCTGCCCGCACCACCGGAGTCCCCGCAGAACTCCGGTGCGTCGGCGACCACCTGGCTGACCCTGCTGCTGCCGCTGATGAGCAGCATCAGCATGGCCGCGTTCATGGTGATGTACCGCAAGCCGCTGCTGATCGCGTTGGGTGTGGTGTTCGTGCTGGTCTCGGTGGGTGCCACCATCGCGGTCCGCTATCAGATGAACAACGTGACCCGGCAGAACAAGACGCGGCAGCGGGAGCGCTATCTGCGCTACCTGACCGGCGTCAGGCAGACGGCCCGCCAGGTGGCCGACGGGCAGCGGCTCGCCGCCGGCTGGCTGCACCCCTCACCCGAGCGGCTGTGGGCGCTGGCCGACCGCCGGCGCCGGGTCTGGGAACGGCGTGCCACCGACGAGGACTTCCTGCGGATACGGCTGGGCCAGGGGCGGGCCGCCCTGTCCACCCCGATCCAGCTCGGTTCCCGCGAGGACCCGATGGCGGACTACGACGAGAAGACCCACGCCGCGGCGCAGCGGGTCATCGAGCTGGCCGCCATGGTCGGCCGCCAGCCCGCCGTGGTGGACCTGTCCAAGGCCGGTGTGGTCAGCCTGCTCGGGCCCGTGGACCGGACCAGGGCGCTGGCCCGGTCCCTGCTCTGCCAGCTCGCCGTCCTGCACGCCCCCGACGACGTCACCGTCTCGGTGTGCACCGGCGGCAGCCCCGACTGGGAGTGGGCGAAGTGGCTCCCGCATGTGCACGAGGCGGGCGCGGCGGGTCCCGCCGGAGCGGTCCCGCTGGTCGCGGAGGACTTCGGTTCGCTCTCCGACGCCCTGGAGACCGCACTGTTGCGCGCCCAGACCGACCGGGCGGCGCGCCGGGGGCCGATGAGGGTCGGCGGCCAGGCGTCGGCGCCCGTGCACCGGCTCGTCGTCCTGCTCGACTCCTACGACCCGGCCGCCGACTGGGCGCGCGGCACGGTGGCGACCGCGCTGCTCGAAGCTGCCGGGCCCGACCTGGGCATCACCGTGATCTGCCTGGTCGCCGCCGAGCGCGACGAACCGACCCGCACCGAGGTGCGCGCCCGGGTGGGCGAGGACGGCTCGCTGGTCCTGGAGGGCCGTCGCGGCGAGTTGTACAGCGCGGTCCAGAACGGCGTCGCGGACGCCCCTGACCCAATCCTGTGCGAACTCACCGCGCGGGCCCTCGCCCCGCTGAGCCTGTCGGAAGAGGCCGAACAGCTCCTGGCGAGGACCATCACCCTGCCCGAGATGCTCGGCACCCCCGACGTGGCGTCCTTCGACCCGTCCGCGGGCTGGATACCGGCCGGGGACGAGCGGCTGCTGCGGCTGCCGATCGGTGTGTCGGGTGACGGCGACCCGATCGTCCTCGACCTCAAGGAGTCCGGGCAGGGCGGTATGGGCCCGCACGGCCTGGTCGTCGGAGCCACCGGCTCCGGCAAGAGCGAGCTGCTGCGCACCATGGTCACCGGCCTCGCCATGACGCACTCTCCCGAACTGCTCAGCCTGGTACTGATCGACTTCAAGGGCGGCGCCACTTTCGCCGGTGTCACCGGGCTGCCGCACGTATCCGGCCTCATCACCAACCTGGCGAACGACCTGTCGCTGGTCGACCGGGTGCGAGCCGCCCTGCAGGGCGAGCAGCAGCGCCGCCAGCGGCTGCTGCGCGACGCCGGGAACGTCGACTCGCTGCGCGAGTACCAGCTGCGCCAGGCGGCGGGGGAGAGCGACGTCCACGGAAAGCCGCTCGAACCGCTGCCGTATCTGCTGATCATGGTCGACGAGTTCGGTGAACTGCTCTCCCAGCGGGCCGACTTCATCGACCTGTTCGTCCAGATCGGCCGGGTGGGCCGCAGCCTCGGCATGCACCTGCTGCTGGCCACCCAGCGGCTGGAGGAGGGCCGGCTGCGCGGTCTGGAGTCGCACCTGTCGTACCGGATCTGCCTGCGGACCTTCAGCGCCGCCGAGAGCCGCGCCGTCATCGGCACCCCGGACGCGTACTCGCTGCCCTCGATCCCCGGGTCCGCCTACCTCAAGGTGGACGAGTCGATCTACCAGCGGTTCCGTGTCGCCCACATCTCCGGCCCCTACGTGGCGCCGGGCGAGGGACAGGGGCCGGGGAAGGCGCCCCCCATCGTCCCGTTCGAACTGCGTACTCCCCCACAGGAGGAGCCGGCGGAACCGGTGGTTCCACAGCGGCCGGTCCTGCTGGCAGGACCGACCGAGATGCAGGTGGCGGTCGAGCACGTCTGCCGGTTCGGGCAGTCGGTGCACCAGGTCTGGCTGCCCCCGCTGCCGCCGGCCATCCCGCTCGACAGCCTGCTCGGCCCCCTCTCCGACGTGCCGGGACGGGGGCGCCAGGCCGGACTGTGGTCGGGAAGCGGCCGGCTCGCCTTCCCGGTGGGTGTCATCGACCTGCCGCTCCAGCAGCAGCAGTTGCCCCTCCAGTTCGACTTCGACCGCACCCACGGCAACCTCGCGCTGGTGGGCGCGCCGCAGACCGGCAAGAGCACGATGCTGCGCACGATGCTGATCTCCGCGATGCTCACCCACACCCCCGAGGAGGCGCAGTTCTACTGCCTGGACTTCGGCGGCGGCAGTCTCCACCCGCTGGAGAGCGCCCCGCACGTGGGCGCGGTCGCCGGGCGCCGGGACGTACAGCGGGCCCGCCGGGTGCTGGCCGAGACCGGGCGCCTCATGGCGGCCCGCGAGCAGCTCTTCGGTGAGCTGGGTGTCGATTCGGTGGCCGGGTTCCGCGCGATGCGGAAGGCCGGGAAGCTGCCGGCGGGTACCAGGGCCGCCGACGTGTTCCTGCTGCTCGACAACTGGGGTGCGATCAAGGCCGAGTTGGAGGACGCCGAGGCGTCCGTGGTGGAGATCGCCTCGCGGGGGCTGGGCGTCGGGGTCCATGTGATCCTGACCGCCAACCGCTGGGCCGATGTCCGGATGAACCTGCGGGACAGCATCGGCGGGCGGCTGGAACTGCGGCTGAACGACCCGACCGAGTCCGAGGTCAGCCGGCCGGTGAGCCGGCAGATCCCGCACGGCGTCCCCGGCCGGGGAACCGTACCGCCAGGAGTGCTCTACCAGGCGGTGCTGCCCCGGCTCGACGGCCAGGAGAGCACCGAAGGCCTGGCCGAGGCCCAGGAGGAGGCGGTCGCCAAGATCACCGCGTCCTGGTCCGGCCCGGTCGCCCCACCCGTGCGGATCCTGCCGGAACGCGTCCTGCTCTCGACCATCGACCGGCAGGCTCTGGCGGACGACGAGGTGGCCGTCGGTCTCGGCGAACTCGACCTGGAACCGGTCGGCATCGCGATGGGCGCCACCGATCCGCACTTCCTGGTGCTCGGCGACGCCGCCAGCGGAAAGTCCTCCTTCCTGCGCACCTGGATGCGCGGCACCGCCGCCCGCCGCACCGCCTGGGAAGCCCGGTTCATGGTCATCGACTACCGGCGCAGCCTCCAGGACGCAGTCCCGGAGGACCATGTCGGCGCCTACGCGGGCGACGCCCATGCCGCCGAGGCCTACACGCAGCAGCTCATGGCCAAGCTGGACGAGCGGATGCCGCCGCAAGGGATCTCCGCCGCACAACTGCGGGCCCGCGACTGGTGGGAGGGGCCCGAACTGTACGTGGTGGTGGACGACTACGACCTGGTCGCCTCAGGCCGTCAGTCCCCGGTGGCCGGACTCGCCGACTACGTCACCCAGGCCCGGGAGATCGGCCTGCACGTGATCCTGGCGCGCCGGGTCGCCGGCGTCGGCCGACCGCTGATGGCCGACCCCCTGCTGTCGCGGATCAAGGAACTGGGCTCCGGGGGGCTCATCCTGTCCGGCGACTCCCGCGAGGGACTGCTCCTCGGCGACCAGCGGGCCGCCCAGCGGCCACCGGGCCGCGGCGTCCTGGTCCGGCGGAGCAGCCCCGTGTCGCTGCTCCAGGTCGCCCTGTCCGATGAGGACGTGTAACGCCGGGTCGTAACGCGGTTCGTAACGCCGGCTCATTGCGTCAGCAGGCGGTGCCTGTCCGGAACGCGTATCCAGCAGCAGTGCTCAGCGGCGCTCAGCCAGAGGGTGGTAAAAGATGGACGCTCCCAATTCCTCGGATTTCGGTCCCGGCAACATCTTCGCCCTGGGCAATGCCTGGATCGACATGGGCCAAACGATTCAGGACGAGGCCACCGTCCTGTATACGGCGGTCGAAGGAATCGCGTGGACCGGGGACGCCCGATTCGCCGCCCGTGAAGGCATTGTCGCCGTCTACAACAACGTCCTCTTTCCGGCCCGGACAACGTGCTGGGCCATCGGCGATTCCATCAACGACTACGGCCGGGCCATCGAGACCATCCTGGCCAAACAACAGGCGGCGGCCAATGCGGCGGGTCTGGCCGAAATCATCGGCACTATTCTCGGATTCGTTCTTCCGCTCGGCCTCGGTCTGCTGGCCAAGCTGATCGCGCCGCTGCTCGAGGGCCTCATAGCGGGCATCACCTCGATCATCAAGGCGCTCGGCGCCGCCATGCAAACAGTGGTCAAGCTGGCCGGATTCATCGCCGGGGTCGTCGGCGGGGCCGCGACGCAGCTGGGTGTCGACCTGCTCTCCCAGTGGATCGGCGACAAGGCCTACGACGTGCCCTTCGAGATCGACTGGAAGAGCGAGGGCATCAGCATGGGGGTCGGGGGCCTCTTCGGTGGCCTCACCGTCCTGCCCCACCTGTACCCCGGCGGGGGCAAGGGCCCTAAGGGAGGCACTATTGCCCCAGAGGTCCCAGTGCCCAAACCGACCGTCCCCAAGACGCCCGGGACAGCGGGGGTCGGCGAGGGGGGCGTTCACCAGGTCCCGGTTCCGGGGGAGATGCCGCCGCCGGCCCTCCGCGGGCCGGGAACGGGAGGCCCCACCCCGGTCGGCGGCCTGGGCCCGAACGGGCCCCGGCCGGTGGAGCCCATTCTCGCCCCCGGCGGGCACCCGCCCGAAACGACACCGCCCAGGCCCGGCCCGGGCGGCGGCAGGGAAACCCCGGTGCTCAACTCCGGCAACAGTGCTCCGCCCATCACGCCGGGCAGGTCGGGGACACCGGGCGCGCCGGGCGCGGACGCGCCGAGAGTCGGTAGCGAGCGGGCCGGCGGCCAGGGAACCGGCCACGAGCCGGGTCCGGGGATCCCGGACGGGAAGAACGCGCACACTCCCGGCGCCGGGACGGACCAGCCGGGCACTCCGGGGCTGGGCGGCCCCGGTACGGCGCCCGGCTCCGGCCACTCGGGGAATCCGTCCCCAGGACGGGGCATCGGCGAGAACGCCGACACCCATTCCCCCGCAGCACAGCGGACCGCGACTCCGGATCCCGCCTCCCGCGCAGTGCCGGACCCGTCCACGTCCACTCCCGGGCACGGCACCAGGGCACCGGGCGAGCCGAGCGCATCACCGGGCGGTGGCAGCCGAACGTCCGAGAGCCCCAACTCCCAGAACTACAAGTCCTCCTTCGAGCAGCAGCCCAAGGAGATGGGGAAGGGCACGACAGGTGACGGAACGTCCCCGAACGTCCGGAGCGGGCAGGACCCCGCGTCGCTCAACCAGACCAACCCCACCTCCACGAAGTCCGCTGCCCCGGTGGACGGAGTCAAGGAGGCGTCCGGCACCGGCTCCGGCGCCGGCAAGCACGGCATCATCAAGAAGTTCACCGAGGTCCCGCAGACAGCGCGCGGTACCGCACGGCCGGTGAACGAGGCCGGGTCCGGCTCGAATTCCGTGAACACTTCACAGAAGACGGTCTCCGGATCAGAGACCACGACCCTGGAGAATTCCGCGAACACCTCGGTGTCCGCCAAGGGATCCAGGGACGGCAGCAGCGCTCCGTCGAAGGGCGGCGACGGCAAGGCCGGCCAGGGTGCGCCGGGCGGGAAGCCGGGGGAGTCCGAGGTGTCGCCGGGGGAAGGCCGGAAGTGGACGGTTCACGAGAATGACAAGGCTCTGAAGGCGGTGTCGACCAAGTCGTTCTCGGGCGAAGGCAACGCCCTCGGAAGGGGCGAGGGTTCGGCGGCGGGCAGGCCGGCGGAGGTGTCCGGGCCGCCGACGGAGGGCACCGTCAAGGGCAAGGCTGCGGCCGAGGTGGCGGCGGTGCGGAGCCGGGACGCGCAGTTGCGTGCCAACGCGGCCGATGATCGCCGGTTCACCGTAGAGCCGGCGCGTGAACCGGGCGCCGAGGGCGCTGCGGCTGACCGGCCGGGTTCGCTGGCACGCGTATCACCGCGTGCCGGCGAGGTGGGGACGTTCGCTGATCTGGGCAAGGCCCCGGCACCCAAGCCTGAGTCCTTCACGGGAGAAGGCAACAAGCCGGGTACCGGGAAGGGTTCGGCTGCGGGCCGGCCGGTCGAGGTGTCCGGGCCGCCGACGGAGGGCACTGTCAAGGGCAAGGCCGCGGCCGAGGTGGCGGCGGTGCGGGATCGTGATGCGCAGTCGCGGGCCAATGCGGCTGACGATCGCCGTTTCACGCTGGAACCAGCGCGTGAACCTGAGGTCGGGCCGGGTTCGACGGCACACGTATCACCGCGTGCCGGCGAGGTGGGGACGTTCGCCGATCTGGGCAAGGCCCCGGCACCCAAGCCTGAGCCGTTCTCGGGCGAAGGCAACGCCCTCGGAAGGGGCGAGGGTTCGGCGGCGGGTAAGCCGGCGGAGGTGTCCGGGCCGCCGACGGAGGGCACTGTCAAGGGCAAGGCCGCAGCTGAGGTGGCGGCGGTGCGGGATCGTGATGCGCAGTCGCGGGCCAATGCGGCTGACGATCGCCGTTTCACGCTGGAACCAGCGCGTGAACCTGAGGTCGGGCCGGGATCGACGGCACGCACATCACCGCGTGCCGGCGAAGTAGGAACGATCGCTGACCTGGGCAAGGCCCCGACACCCAAGCCTGAGTCCTTCACGGGAGAAGGCAACAAGCCGGGTACCGGGAAGGGTTCGGCGGCGGGCAAGCCGGCGGAGGTGTCCGGACCGCCCACTGAAGGCACTGTCAAGGGCAAGGCCGCGGCTGAGGTGGCGGCGGTGCGGGATCGTGATGCGCAGTCGCGGGCCAATGCGGCCGATGATCGCCGTTTCACGCTGGAACCAGCGCGTGAACCTGAGGTCGGGCCGGGTTCGACGGCACACGTATCACCGCGTGCCGGCGAGGTGGGGACGTTCGCCGATCTGGGCAAGGCCCCGGCACCCAAGCCTGAGCCGTTCTCGGGCGAAGGCAACGCCCTCGGAAGGGGCGAGGGTTCGGCGGCGGGTAAGCCGGCGGAGGTGTCCGGGCCGCCGACGGAGGGCACTGTCAAGGGCAAGGCCGCAGCTGAGGTGGCGGCGGTGCGGGACCGTGATGCGCAGTCGCGGGCCAATGCGGCCGACGATCGCCGCTTCACCCTGGAACCAGCGCGTGAACCTGAGGCCAGGCCGGTGCTGGAGGCGGCCAAGTCGCCGAGGGCCGGCGAAATGATGACGGTTGCCGACCTCAAACCCGACGAGCCGCCGACGGGGGGACCGATCGGTCGCGGTGAAGGCGGGGACGGCGGGGGTGGTACCGCGACCCGAGGGAAGTCCTCGGGGAGCAGCACCGAGACGGCGCCGGCCGGCCGGCCGGCGGAGTCGAGCGGGTCGTCGTCGCGTACGACGGAGCACGCACCTTCGGGGACCGCGAACGAGAACTCCGCCGATGGCCACTTCCCCGGCGAGGGGGAGGCGCTCGGCTCGGGAGAGCACGGCGACGCAGCCGTCGGCGGGAAGCCCGGCGCGGGAGAATCCGGCACGGCGGGCGCCGCCGCCGAGGCGCGGGCCAAGACGTACGCGGAGAGCCCGGAGGCCAAGGCCCGGCTGCAGAAGAGACTCAATGCGGCGGCCCAGGCCAAGGCGGACGCCGACGCCAGATGGCAGATGTCGGAGGACCGACGGCAGCGGGTCGCCGAGGAGAATGTCCGTGCGGATCAGCAGCATCAGGACAGGCTGGACGGAGACGAATCCGCGTGGCAGAAGCTGGTGGCCGATCAGCGCGACAAGTCGGGTGGTGACTCCGGGAACCTCGGCGACATCTCGCTCTCCGATGCCCGGGCGCGCATCCAGGAGCGGGTGAACGCTCGGCTGGATGTGGCTGCCCGCGACTACCGGGGCTCTTCGGACTTCGACGCCATCGACCGGCACTTCGCCTCTGTTCAGCGCGAGGCAGAGCGGACGGCATGGCGCGAGCTCGCCGGCGACCTCGGCATCAATGTCGAGTCGTTGGAGCGCCGGGGACTCCTGTCGACGTTTCCCGGGCACGAGCCGGCCGTACCGGTACGCCCGGCCGCGTCCGACGTACCCAGCACGTCGGGCCGCCTCACGCTCGACCCTCCGCACCGGACTGCCCCGGTCACCGTTGAGCCTGTCGAGGCGCCGGCGCCGCCCGCCCGCCCGGAGACGCGCCCGGAGACCCACCCGGAAGGCGGCACCACACCCACCACCCAGACCCCCACCAGCGTTTCGCGGTTCCTGGCCGGTGACGAAGAATCCGCCTCACGACCGCCGGTGGCATCCGGCCCGTCGGCCTCCGCCGTGACGCCCGACCCCCATCGGGTCGACGCCGGTGGCGCGGGCGGCAGGGTCACCGAGCAGGACCTGATCCGCACCTCCGAGGTGCTGGCACCCGCGACCAGCACCAGCAGCACCCTGACCAGGGAGCAGCGGCTTGGTGCCGGGGCGCTTCTGAAGGTGCACGACGACCTCTTCCCTGAGGCGGGCCCTCGCAACGACTCCACCGTGCGGGCGCTGCGGGAACTGGAGACCTTCATGCGCGCCAGGTACCCCGCGATGGACGGGTTCCTCACCGGGGGCTGGCTCTCCGCTCTGACCCACGAGCTGCTCGGCCTGCACCCGCTTGAGCACGCCACGCCTCAGGACCTCCGGGCAGTTGTCGAGGCGGTGGCGGGCGTCGAGGAACCGGGACCCGTCGAATGGGATCGGCTGGTCGCCGCGTTGGCGCCACGACGGCCCGAGGCCATCCTCCCGGTCGAGCCCATCGCCGATCCCGCTCCCACCGCCCAACCCCAACCCGATGTCGCTGCCACGCCCGTACCGCCGGTGACGACCGGGAAGTCGCATCTCCCGGGCAAGCTGCTGGGCCAGGACGAGAAGTCCCAGGTCGGAATCGCCTTCGGCAGATCCAGGAGCAAGCCGCCGGCGGACGCGATCGTCGATGACTTGACGACGTACGACTGGTACTGGCCGCGCCAGAAGGAGACGGAGCCGGAGAAGGGCGGGATGGCCCCCGCCAAGCCCGCACCGGTGAAGCTCACCAAGCACACCCGCGACCTGAGCGAGATCTCGAAGGCGCCGCTGTTCCTGGTCGTTCTTCCCAAGAGTGCCCACGAGGAGTTCATCGCGGAGGACGTGGCCGAGGCGGTGCGGGTCTCTCCCGCGGTGGCCGCATTGCCGGCCGATCACCAACTCCTTCTTCTCGGTTCGCGCGAACTGGCCGACAGCCTGGAGTTTCCGCGGGCGATGGCCAAGGCCACCGGGCGGACCGTGTGGATCAACACCGCGTCGTCCACGGTGACGGATCAGCGCATTCGAGTAGAGGCGAAGAAGAAGGCGGGGGCGGAACACGGCTTCTGGATCCGAGAGGTTCCCCCGCTTCCGGGCCAGTCGGTGCCGGCGGCCGAGACGGCTCCCCAGACGATGGCGTTGCCGCGTATCGCGACCATGACGGTCAAGAAGGGGGACGACGGCCGGTGGGCCGATACCAACGTTCCGGGATCGGTGGACGATGAAGACCTCTTCACGCAGACGGCCGTCTTCCCGTGGAACAGGCAGTCGGGCGGCCGGTTCTACTACGAGGAGTCCCGCGAGCGGGGTTTCGAGGTCACTCGCCGTGGCTTCGACGCCACCAAGCCGCATTTCCAGTATCTGCCCACCAACTACACACTGCCGGAACCCGGGGTGGAGACCTCGGTCGAACTGGCCCCCGACCTCGATTCGATCGCGCTGGTTCCGTGGGATGTGACGCAGCCGATCTACACGGTCTTCACCCATGCCACGCACCTGGCCGCGTGGATGCCGACCACGGAGGAGGCGGAGGAGGGGAAGTACCAGCAGAAGCACGTCAACGTGCCGGGCACGTCGCTCGGTGCGGCGCTGCGCCGCAGGCCGAGCTTGCAGCGGATGCCTCCGCGGGCGCAGATTCTTCTGATGGCGTGCCAGGCCGGGGCCAGAGGTGTTCACGGCCAGGTGGTCGCCCAGCAGGTGGCCGATGAGACCCAGCACGTGGTGTGGGCGTCCACGACGACGATCTGCCTTTTCAACGGCCGTCAGGACATTTCCATCGGCATCATCCGCAATGAGCACGGGACAACGGGCCGCTGGGTGAAGTTCGTTCCAGGAGGTACGTCCGAAACGGAGCTGGGATCGCACGCTCCGCCGAAGGTGAAGCCCGTGGAATCGGCCAAGGCCAAGGCGAAAAAGGTCAAGAACAAGGCGAAGGTCGAGGACGTACCGGGTGTGCGGAGGTTCGCCGCGGAACCGGTCTCCACGATGACGGAGCCGACGGCACCTGTCGCACCCGCAGAACCGACCGCGCCTGCCGAACCGACCGCGCCTGCCGAACCGACCGCGCCTGCCGAACCGACCGCGCCCGCCGAACCGACCGCGCCTGCCGAACCGACCGCGCCTGCCGAACCGACCGCGCCTGCCGAACCGACCGCGCCCGCCGAAGCGATCGCAACGTCCGCGACAGCCGACCCCGGCAAGGTGGCCGCCGGCGGCGTGGGCGGCAGGGTCACCGAGCTGAAGCTGCGCGCGATCGCCGAGACACTGACGAAGGACACGACGTCGACCGAGGAGAAGTCGTCGTCGACGGAATCCGCTCCGTCGCGGAAGGAGCTGCTCGATGCCGGAGCGCTCCTGAAGCTGCACGACGACCTCTACCCGGAAGAGGGCGACCTCGCTCTCAAGGTGCCGGCGCTCCAGAAACTGGAAACCCTCGCACACACCAGATATCCCGTGATGAAGGCCCGCCTGACCGGCGGCTGGCTGTCGGCTCTGACGCACGAACTGCTCGTCCTGCAGGCTCACCAGCACGCCACACCAGCGGAGATCCGTGCGGTCGTCGACGCAGTGGCGGCCGTCGACGGACCCGTCGTCTGGGACGAGCTGTCGGAGAAGCTGGTCTCGCAACGGCGCCCTGTCGCCACGCCGGACTCTGCCACCGTGCCGGACGGTCTTGCCGCCGTCCCGGACGGCCCTGCCACCGTCACGGAGTCCGACGCCTCGGAGTCGGGCGGCCTCACGCCCGCGCCCATCCCTGCGCCCGCCTCCGCGCCGAAGGTGGAACCCAGGAAGCCGCATCTTTCCGGCCCGTTGACAGGTGCCGACGGCACGACCGTGGTCGGAATCGCCTTCGGTAAGAACAAGGGCAAGCCTCCGGTAGCCGCGGTCGTCGGCGACCTGACGACGTACGAGTGGCACTGGCCGCGCCAGAAGGAGACGGAACCGGAGAAGGGCGGGAAGGCCGCCGCCAAGCCTGCACCGGTGAAGCTCACCAGGCACACCCGCGACCTGAGCGAGATCTCGAAGGCGCCGCTGTTCCTTGTGGTCCTTCCCAAGAACGCCCACGAGGACTTCATCGCGGAGGAACTGGCCGAGGCGGTGCGGGCCGATCCGACGGTGGGGGGACTGACCGCCGATCACCAGCTCCTCCTCCTCGGTCCCAGCCGCATGGCCGAGACCCTGGAGCTTCCGCGCGCCATCGCCAGGGCCACGGGGCGGACCGTGTGGACCAGCACGGTGACGTCCGGCGTGGTGAAGGGTCGCATTCGAGTCGAAGCGGAAGAGAAGGCGGACGGGGAGCACGGCTACTGGATCCGTGAGGTTCCGCAGGAGTCCGGCGACGAGCCGGAGACCGAGGGCTTCAGCCTGCCGAGCGTCGCCACCATGGTTGTCGAGAAGAAGGACGGCCGGCGGGTCGACTCGGGGTCAAGGGCTCCGTCGACGACGAGGACCTCGACAGTCAGGCCCTGGTGTTCCCGTGGAACCAGCAGTCGGGCGGGCGGGTCTTCTACTCGGACTCCCGCACCCGGAGCTTCGAGCGCACGCGCAGCGGGTTCGACGCCACCAGTCCGCATTTCCAGTACCTTCCCCTCGACTACGAGAAGGTCGAGGACTCCGACTACTCGAGCGACATGACGCCCGACATCGATTCCATCGCGCTGGTTCCCTGGGACGTGACGAAGCCCATCTACACGGTCTTCACCCATGCCACGCATCTGGCCGCTTGGATGCCGACACGCGATGCGGTGGAGGGGGACGAGCCGCTGGTGCACAAACACCTGCCGGGTACGTCCCTCGGAACGTTGCTGAGCCGCCGGCCGAGCCTGCGGCGCTTGCCGCCGGAGGGCCAGATCCTGCTGTGCGCCTGCCAGGCCGGTGCCAGAGGGGCCGACGGCAGCGTGGTCGCCCAGCAGGTGGCCGATCGGACCAACCACGTGGTGTGGGCCTCCACGACGTCGATCTACATCTTCCACAACCGGCCCGACGTGCCCTTGAGCATTCTCCGCAACGAAGACGGCACACGGGGCCGCTGGGTCAAGTTCGTCCCGGGGGGAACTCCGGAGACGGAGCAGGGCTCCTACCCGCCGGTGAAGGTGCAGCCTCCAGCCGTCGTCGCGCCCGAACCGAAGACGAAGGGCCAGAAGAAGAAGGAGGTCAAACCCCGCAAATCGAGGGCCGGCGAGACGTCGACGTCGGTGGAGACGTCGGTGGAGACAGGGTTGGAGACGGAACAGGAAGCCTTCGAGATACCCGCCCGGACCCCGTCGTCCGCTCCGTTCAAAACCTCCAGCAGTGCGGCCTCGACCGCGGAGGGCTCGCACTCGGAGGAGGGGGCACCCGCCGACCCCGCCGCTTCCCAGCGGGAGAAGGCGGCTGCCGCTGCCGAGGCGCGGATCGCCGCTGAGCTGAACGATCCGGCTGCTCGAGCCCGTGCACAGGTCCGGGTTGATGAACAGCGGCAGGCGGCGGAAAGGGAGACGAAGCGGCGGGCCTGGGCCGACGCCATGGACAAGGCGCGGCTCGTCGCCCGGCTGGAGGTCGCCCAGCAGGCGGAGCGGCGGGCCGCCGAGGAGAACGCCCGGCGGGAACAGGAGCAGGCCGCACTGGCCGCGGCCGATCCCGCCGGGCTGTACGAACCCCAGGGCGTGCCGCAGGAGTTCGCGAGCGACCACCGCTTCGACCTCGACCCGAAGTCTCCCCGGAATCGCATCCCGTTCCCGGGCCACACCCCGTGGGAGACGACCCAGGAGGCAGCTGTCGGCGAAGCGGGTGACACCGGCCCGTCAGTATCCGCATCCGAAGCCGCATCAGTAGCCGCGTCCGAAGCTGCATCCGAAGGGACGGACGAGCCCGCCGAGCCCGACGAGGCGCCCCGGATCCCCGCGCAGGACAAGGGGAAGGGAAGGGCGACCGACCAGGGCGACGCCGTCGTTGAGCAGCCTGAGCAGCCGTTTCCCCGCTACAACCGTGCCGATTACGAACCGGCCGGCGACGCCGACCTCGGCGGCCCCAGCGGGACCAGCGGAGTCAGCCCGTCGGCCGAGCAAGCGAAACCCGCAGAACCCGCAGAACCCGCAGAACCCGCTAAGTCCGTCGAGTCCGTCGAGCCCACGCAGACCGTCGAGCAGCCGCCGGCCGCTTCCCTCGCGGCTCCGGCCCCGCCCGCTCCGTCCCTGCCGGCCGGTCCGCTGCCGGCCGGGCTGGCCCGGTTCGGGCTGACCGAGGTGAAGGACGTCGCCCAGGCGGACCTGGACGCGGTTCTGGCGTCGATCAGGAGAGCTCTGCCCGCGTCGCTCTCCCATCACGCCGACGTGGACGGCCTCTTCCACATCGCCCTCTCCGAGAAGGGGTTCAAGGAGATCTTCGAGGCTGCGCGCGGGGACGGCTGGGCCGTCACCGTCGGTGCCGGGCCGGACGCCCACGAGGCCGTGGTCAAGGTCGAGCTGACCAACGGGACGGGTCAGGACGGTGCCGAGGCGAGCAAGGTCGCACGGAGCCAGGGGGACAGCAAGACCGGCGCCGTCGACCAGAGCGACAAGGCCAATGAACGCCCCGAACTGACGATCGTTCAGGTTCCGCTCACCTTCGGCCAGGGCACCGACGCGGCGCTGCGGACCATCAGTCCCACCGTCAACGTCAAGGGGCTGATCAGTACGGTCGCCCGCGAGTCCACGGCGAACCGTGCGGTCCAGCAGTCGCGCGCCAGCAACAGCACCGGATACTGGCACCCGGTCGCCTTCGACTCTGCCTGGCAGGTCACCGTGCGCCCGGCCGCCGGCACCGGGACCTCCGCGACGTTGAGCGGTACCCCGGGCGGCCTCGTCCTCAAGGTCCCCGCCCACGTGGTCACGGCCGCGGCCCGGGCGGAGGAACTGATCCGGGCTGCGGAGACGGCAGGCTCCGGCGCGGGAGCCGGAACCGGAGCCGGAACCACGGCCGTGGCAGGAGCACCCCAGCCGATGCGGCTGCCGCCGCTCCATGTGCCCGAGTACGTCAGCACCGGCGACGGACGCCTGCTGCGGGACGTACTCGCCTTGCTGCCACCGGAGTTCAGGGTGGTCGGCAGCGGCGCCTACGAGACGCTGCGGGACTTCCTCAGCAGGCCGAACATGGAGGCCTCCTTCGAGCAGCTCGTCAACGAGCGGCTGATGTCGCCGACCCTGGAGGCCGCGACCCTCCTGGGGGCCAGCCGGGCCGTGGTGCGCGTGCGGGCCAGGCTGGACGCTCCTCAGCTGCTCGGTCCCACCGATGACGTGTCGCTGGACAACGGGACCAATCTCGGCACCGAGAACAAGACCGCCACCGGCGCCACACACTCCGTTGCCGTCTCTGTCGGAGCCACGTTCGGGTGGCTGGTCAAGCAGTTCGAAGGGAAGAAGGGGAGCGGCAGTTACGACGGCGTGGGCGCCAGCGTGAACCTGGCGGCGGGCGCGAAGGACACGCACACGTCGACCATCACCACCGGCGTGAACGCGGAGCAGACGCTCGGCTACTCGGGCACCACCCACCTGTACAGCGGCCGGATCACCTACGACGTCACCGTGGCGGTCGAGGGCGGGGGCGAACGCACCACCGTGGTACCCGTCGACCGGGGCGTCCGGGTGCGGGTTCCCGACCCGGGCTCCCCGCTGGGCGTTCACCCCGCTGACGCGTACGAGCGGCAGGGGCCGGCACGGCACCTGGCCGCCGACGGCCTCCGGGCCGGAACCGTGCTGTGGGCGGGTGGGTCGCAGGACGTCATGGACTCCATCGCCCAGCGGCTCAGGCTCAGGTTGGAGAGTGAAGGGCAGCAGTTCAAGGAGACCGCCAACGCACTCCGGAACCTGACGACGGCGTTGTCGCAGTCGGGCATGCAGGGCGTGTTCTGGGGCGGCGATTCCCTGCTGCTGAAGGTCCACACCCGGCGGACCCCGTACCCGCATCCGGAATACGTGCAGGTCATGATCCGGCCGCGCGCCACCGGTCCCGCGCTCTTCCGCGGAACGAGCAACAGCCTCGAGGTGACCAGCAGCGCGAAGAGCAGCGGAAAGCTGGAGGGGAAGCAGGCGCAGACCCGGTCGCTGGAGGTTGGGGCGGATCTGTCCGTCACCTTCGGCCTGGGGACCGCCACACCGCTGCGCGCACTGGTCCCCAAGGTGGCGGGCAAGGGCACCTACGAGTGGGAGAAGGCGACCACCGCCACGACGAGCGTCGGGCGTACCCAGCAGACGGTGGGCCCCAAGGAAGCCGCCGTGTTCCTGGTCCCGGTCGAGTACGAGATCACGATCCGCCACCAGTCCGGCGCGCTGGAGCCGGTGCCATCGGTGCCCGCACAGGTACAGGTGCTGGTCCCGATCGATCTGGCCCCGGAGGGTGAGAGCACCCGTCCGGTCGCCGGGACGGATGTCAGGAGGAACGCCGGATCGCTGACCACCGTGGCGCACGAGCAGCCGACGGTGCCCAACGGGGCGCGGACGGTGGAACTGCCCGGCTTCCACGCCGTACTGCGGGTGAACGGGGTGGACCCGCTGCCGGAGGGCGTCCGACAGGTCCTGCTGGCCAGCGCCACTCACGAGGAGCCGGCCCCCGCACCCCGGCCGACCCGGTCCGCCCGGCCGTACGAACGGGCGATGGCCTACCTCGCCCAGGTGTCGGCGGCGCTGCCGCTCGGCCCCCCGGTGGCCGGCGGATACGCCACGATCGCCTCGCAGCAGGTGGAGTCGGCGTTCAACGAGGACACGGTACGAGCCAACTTCCAGCGGATCCTGCACGACGGCTACGGGACCGGGCCGGTCTTCCGTTACGGGCGGATGACCGACGGGATGGACCAGGCACGGCTCGGCGGGGCGCTGAGCAACCCGCGCATCGTGGGCCGTGGACAGGTCGAGCTGAAGAACACCACCACCGGCGGGAACGCGGTCAAGACCGCTGCGAAGTCCGGCTCTTCGCGTGAAGTCGGGCTCGCCTTCGGCTTCTCGGTGGCGGTGCAGCGGTGGACGGTCACTCCGGGTGTGGGCGCCAAGCCGTACACGGCGAAGTCCTTCCGCACCAGCGCGCTGGATTCCGGCACCGGTCAGGAGAGTGCGGTGACCTACACCGGCCCCGGGTTGTTGGTGAGCCTCGATGTGACCTACCTGATCAGTGGGAACAGCGGGTCGCGGAACGTCGTCACGGACGTACTCGGCGGGTTCGTGGGACCGGTCGTCCGCAAGCAGCTCCATGTGCCGGGCGGGGTGCAGGTGTGGATTCGCGAGCAGGACGCGGCTCAGTGCTTCCACCTGAATCCGGACGGCACTCCACTGACCGCGACCTCGCCGGTGACGGTGCCGTTGACGGCGGCGGGTACCGGCGGGTCGTCCACCGGGGCGGTCTCGCCGCCGACCCAGGAGACGCTGGATCCGCCCCCTTACTACCGGTCTCTCCGGACGGCGGCCCCGACGCCTGCCACCACCACCTCCCCGGCCGTGTCGAGCGGGTACTCCTTGGGTGACTCGGACCTCGGTCCCGTCGATCCCCGCCCGGTGGTAAGGCAGTTGCGGGAGGCCCTCGGCAGGCTCCCGAACACCTGGCTGACGGGTTCGGCCGCCGCCCGCACCCGTGCCCGGCTGGAACAGCAGATGATGCTGCTCGCCTCTCCCGAGGGGCTGGGCGGCCTGTTCGACGTGCTGACCGGTGGCGGACTCTCGGTGCACGAGTACGACGACGGCCCCTTCGGCCGCTACCAGCTCCAGGTGCTGGTGAAGGCGGAACTGTCCAACCCCCGCCACGTAGCTCCCCAGGTGACGGAAGGCACCAGCTCGGCCGAGATCACCTCGAACGCCACCACCGGTCAGGAGGACATCGCGGAGAGCTCCCGGGGCGCGGAGGCCTCGGTCGGCCTCACCTTCTCCAACAGCCTCCAGACCAAGGACTTCGCCCGCGCCGGCGGCAGTGGAGCCGACGCGAAGTACGTCCGCGAGCGGGGGCTGACGGCGACCGGGAGCAAGACCGGCAAGACCGGTTCGACCAGCAAGCACGGAGCCGCCGGAACGGCGTCGTGGGTGCACGATGTCACCTGGAGCGTCAGCGTGCGCCGGGTCCAGGGCTGGGGCAGGCTTCCCCAGCTCGCCACCCTGGGGGTCTCACAACTGGCGGGCCGCGGGGGAGTGTGGCGCCATGCGCCACGTTTCCCCGTCGCGGACGGAGTGCGTTCCACGACGCCCGCGGACGACTCCGTCGCGCATCTCGGTACCGTCCCGGCGACGGTCACGGTCACGGTGCCGCCGCCGGAGGACTTCGTCCTGCCTGCTAACAGCCGGGTCCTCACGTACCACTTGCCGCCCGCCGTGTGGGTGGCGGTGGAAGGCCTGCTGCCGGCCACACTCACCGCGCCGTGGACCGACCATGTGCTGCGCAGCCAGCTGAACTCCACGGCGTTGGCAGCACAGTTGCAGCGTGATCCGCAGGCCGTGTACCGGATCGGCGGCCTGGCCGGCGAGCCCGGCGTGGTCAGCCTGCTGCGGGAGATCCAGGTGCGGACCCAGCTGCGGAACCCCCGCGTGGTGTCCTCCAGCGAGACGCTGACCCTGGCCGGCAAGACCGAGACCGCCGGCGGGGACAAGGTCAAGGTGACCGGATCCCAGGGCGTCAACGCCGGGTTGCAGGGCACCGCCACCTTCCAGGTCGCCACCGTCACCGAGGTGGGCAACGGCCCCGGCGGCGCGGACACCTGGACGCCGTCGGTGGCGCTCCCGCCGTACAAGACCGACTTCACGAGGGAGGCCACCTCCGAGGCATCGGCGAAGAAGAAGGGGAGCAGCAGCGGCGAAGGCCGTACCTACCTGATCCAGGCGGACGCCTCGATCTCCCTCACCGGCCTGGGCAACTGGTGGGGCCGCGGCGGCGAAAGGAACGCCGTCGTCCCCGGCGGAGTCTTCTTCCGCACCGATGAGGAGGGCGCCCGCGAACTGGGGCTGCTGCCACCGGTGGTTCCCGAACCAGTGGTCGCTGAGCCGGTCGTTCCCGAGCCGGTCGTCCCTGTGCCTGTGGTTGTCGAGCCGGTAGTGGTGGTCGAACCGGTTGTTCCCGTGCCGGAGGAGCGCGCCCCGGAGCCGGTCATCACACCGCCGGTTGCAGAACCGGTGGTCGTCCCGCCGGTCGTGCACGTAGCGCCGACCGTCAACGTGCCGACCGTCAACGAGCCCGCCGTCAACGTACCGGCCGCCAGGCAGCAGGGCGTGCGGCCGGAGGACGCCCGGAACTTCCACGGCCCCGTCACCGCCACGGACGACAGCTCGGACATTCCCCTCCAGGACCTGGCGCCCAGGGGCAGTACGTCGGCCCCTGTCCGCCCCGCCCGCCCGGCCCGTTCGACCCTCCCCCCGGCCGCCTTCGGACCCGTACCGTCGGGCGCGCGGAGTACCCTCGGCGTCCCCGTGCCGCCGCTGCTGGCGCCCGGGGAATGGGCCGACGTCCGGCGCTTCGCGGAACCCGCGCTGATGGTCACCGAGCGGTTCGATCCGGAGCTGGCAGGCCAGGCGGGGACGGGGCCGATCGGTGGCCCCACGCTGCCCGGCCGCTATGCGTCCCGGCAGCGCGAGCTGCGCTGGCTCCAGGGCCAGGAGACCACGATCACGTACGACCTGCGGCACTTCGAGGTGCGGCCGGGGCAGTGGGTACGCGAGTTCACCTTGCGGCTGCACCTCGAGCCGTACCAGGGCACGACGCTGACCGACACCGGGCGCACGGAGCTGTGGAACGCGGCGACGGCCGCGGTCGACCGGTACTTCAACGGCAGGTTCCGGCTGCCGGGCGGGGCGCAGGTGCATCTGAACCTGGAACTGTCCGGCACGGCCGAAGGTGCGCACCGGACGATCCAGGTGCGCCCCGGCGACGGCACGAGCAACCAGCTGGTCTGGTTCGCGCAGAGCTCGGCGGGGGTGCTGCTGCACGAGTTGCTGCACTTCCTGGGGCTTCCGGACGAGTACGCCGACGCGTTGATGGCGCTGCGCCAGGAGTCGCGGACGAGCCGGTTCGCGGATGACCAGGGGGTCATGGGAGAGTCCGCCAACGCGGCGGCCTTCGCGGTACTGGACCGGCATCTCCAGAGGATCGAGGCGGTGTCGCAGTCCGGTCCCGTGGTGCGGGATCTGTCCCACACCCGCTATCTGGAACTGCTGGCGGGCGACCACACAGCCCCGGATCGGACTCCGGACCACTCCGCCGCCGCAGGCAGCCCCACCGACGACGGACCGGTCCACATCCCGACCTCGGCGCCGTCGAAGGCGAAGCCCGTCGGCAAATGGAAAGCCGTGATGCGACGGAAGGACCAGGCGGACTGGCAGGGGATCGTGGACCTCCTGCGGCCCCCGCTCCCCGCGGAGTCGAGCACGGCCACGGCGGGCGCCGGTCCCGGCACGGTGAACAAGAGTCCGATCCCCTTGACCCTGTCCATCGGCGACCCGCGGGTGTCCGGCGACACCGTGCTCGGTCACCTGAAGCGGCGGATCGGTGAGCAACTGGCACCGGAGGGCGGCCCGGTCACCCCGCCGAGCTTCACGCTGACGGGGGACAAGGTCCCGACAGTGTGGAAGGCCGGACTCCATGAGGTGCAGCTCTTCGTACCGGCGAGGGACGTGCCGGAGGAGGTACCGACCCCGCTTACAGGCCAGGCGAACGTGTTGGTCACTTTCCACGTGACGATCGAGCTGCCGGTCGCGGAGGGATCCGCGAGCACCGCCTCCCCGGACACGGCGACGACCACCGTCGTGCCGCCCGAACCCAGCGACGAGCAGAAGCTGGTGGTGGGACGGGAGTTCAGCGAGGTCATGCAGCAGGTGACACCGAGCTTCTTCCTCTCCGGCGGTGCCGCAGTGAAGGTCATGTTCGGCAGCCCCCGGCCGATCGCGGATCTCGACTTCCGTCTCAACGACCGGGACCTGTCACCGAGGAATCTGCTGGAGGACATCAACGCCCGGCTCGTGGAGGATGTCCGCTTCACCGGAACGTTCGCCGTGGATGCCAAGGACAAGCAGGCCATCACCGGGGTCATCAACGGTGTGGAGATCACGGTCGGACCGAACAGGACCGTGGTGTACGAGCCGGGCACGGTGATGGAGGGCATACCCGTCCCGAGCATCGCGGACATGGTCTCCGACAAGGCACACGCGCTGGCCGACCGCCAGGGCGAAAAGGTGTACAAGGATCTGTTTGATCTGCTGTGGTCGGTCAAGGGCCTTCCGCAGGGCGGTGCCGTGTTGCTCAGTGAGCTCGGCGATCGACGCGGCGACGCGCACGCCGGTCGGCAAGGCATCGCCGTGGGCGCTGCCGGCCGGGTACAGCTCCTCAACGCCTTCAAGTGGAAGCTGCAGACCCTCACCAGCGGTACCAAGATCGGCTTCCTGAAGAATCATTGGAGCACGTTCGGTTCGGAGGTTGAACTGAAGGAACTGATCACGACGTTGAAGGTGCTGCTGAAAGCGCTGAAGGTCCCCGAGACCCCGGACCCCAGCAAACACCGTCTGATCGTGATGGCCGGCAACTTCACCGGGGACATGTTCGGGGTGTCCGCGGCGCTCCTGGTCAACCCCCATCTGCATGTGGCCGTGGTGTCCGGGGGCACCGTCACCGATCAGGTGAGCGGATTCCTGCGGGATTCGCTCGGCGGCGGCGCGAGCCGGGTACACGTCATCACGGACGCCCAACCGCACGACCTCTACCGGCGAGCCACCGACAACCGAGGTGACAGGCCGGTGCCCGAGGAGTTGCCGTACGGAGATGCCGTGCCGGCGATTCCCCACGGTCTGCGAAATCCCAGGTTCCAGGACCCGGTGTCCAGGGCGACCGGGCAACTGGCGGACAGCTGGGCGCAGACGAGCAGGGAGGCGGTCCGCCGCGCCTGGGGGATGAGCTCCACCGCGCAGGACACCGCTGTCGAGGGATTTCTTCAGACGGCCGGGGTACCCACGCGTGGCACGTTCGTCATGCTGTGGACCCGGTTCAGCGGCAAGAAGGGCGGCCCCCACCCCCAACATGACACCAGCATCACGGGGATTCGGCAGCTGATCACCGAGCTGCCCTCCCATGTGCAGGTGGTGCTGGTCGGTGACAAGGATCGGAACGCGGTCAAATTCCAGCAGATGGCGACCAATGCCACGCGCGTCCACGACCTGACCGAGTTCTGGAGCAGCGATGAGTGGCTCGCCGGATTCCCTGATGGTGGTCGAACCCATCAGTTCCAGCTCTTCGACTATCTGCACCGCATGAACCCGCAAGGGGTGCGGCACCTGGGCTTCCGGAGCGGAAACCTGGAGATCTACGCCCTGCTCGGACACCACGTCCGTTACCTGGAGGAGGAGGGCAACGGCCAGGCCACGCGGATGACGCGCCTGGAGAGCATCGGTTACAAGCGCCTTGAGGTGTCGAAGCCCCCGAGCCTCACCGGTCAGTTCATCGTGATGAAGGAGCGGGAGAAGAACGGCAGGGGCGCGGAGACGAAGCTTCCCTGGCGCGTGACCGGTCCGCAGGCGGTCGGTCAGCAGTGGAAGACACCCGGCTGGAAGCAGCTGAAGTGGGTCGAGCTGGAGACGGTCCAGCTCAACGACCGGACGCTGCGCGGCTTCGCGCCCACGGATCTGACCAGGATCATCGATGAGCTCACGCGCCCTGCGGAGCCCACTCCCTCGCGCCCCTCGAAGCCCCCTCGGGTTGCCGCCGCACCGGTGGGCACGCCTTCACAGGCACCTCCGCGGGCGCCCGCTCCCGCACTCGTCCCCGAACCCGTCCCCGAAGAACCCCAACCCGAACGCGAACCCGCACCCGACCTCGTATCAGTGCCCCTGATCCAGAACCGCGCGCTGCTGCGGGGGCGTCTGCAGGTACTCGACTGGATCACCGACGATCCACTCACCGGGCGGGGCCACCGAGGCTCCGGCCGGGGGCAGTTGCGCTACGGACGGGGCACCCTCGACGCCGGCGGGCTGACCGGGGACCATCCCGTCCGGACCCTGCTCGATCCGTCGGCGGGTGGCGCGGGCAGGCCGCCGGAGGTCATGTCGGTGACCGGCATGGTGTGGGACGGCGACGGCGACCGGTCGGCAGCGGCCGTACGGGCCCTGCTCCAGGACGTCGCACGGATCGCGCGCACCGGCAACGTCGACACCGTCCTGGTCGGAACCGATCCGGGGACCGGCGAACAACTGCTGGAACCGCTCGGTTTCCATCCGCTGGACCCCGCCCGGACCCTCTGGCAGGGCTCAGCGGACCACCTCCAGCACGCCCTGACAGCAGTGCCCACCGACCTGATCGTGGACGACTGCGCCTCCGACACCCGCTGACGGCCGGGGCCGGGGCTCCGGCCCCGGCCCGCAGGCCGTCCCGCTCGCACTTCATGAGTCGTCGCACCGTGGACCTTCCGTCCGACGATGGGCCGAGTGCCGATCGACATGACAGATGTCATAGCCTGACCACGACGAACATCTCTGGTGTGCACATCACGCCCTGAACCAGAATCGTGCCTCGTAAGGCACACGGATTCCAACGTTCGGGGGACAGTCGTCATGAGCAGCATCACCGACCCACACGACGCGGCCACGCCTTCCGAGGCCACGCCCTCGGAGGCGGGGACCGCGGCGGACGCGGCCGGGCTCGCCGGGATCAGGCCGCTGCCGGTCTGGTTCTTCGCTTCCGAGGGCATCGCGGCCGGAGCCTGGGACTTCCTCAAGGCCGACTCCGACTCATGGATGATTCTCGCCGTGCTGGCCGCGATCAACATCGTCATCGGCGTCACGGTCTTCGCCAAACGCCGCAAGCTCCTCAAGGCCATGCTGAAGAACAACCACACCCGCGCCATCTTCATCGGCCTGGTCGCCCTGCGCCTGGGACTGCACGTGGCCTTGAACCTTGTCGGCGCCCCGATCACCACCGTCGCCGGGCACTGGGCCATGGCGGCACTGATGACCACGACCACCGTCGGCCTGCTGTGGTTCGACCAGCGGACGTGCTTCCGTGCCCTCGGTCTGACCCCCGCCCGGTCCTGAACGACAGTTCCGGGACGGGACCCGTCAGCACAGGACGCGAAGCGCTCCGGGTTGCACCCTTGCCGTCATGGGGAGGACGTTGTCGACCTCGCCGTCCGCCCCGTAGGGGATCTCGCGGTCCGCCTCGATGCGGACTTCCTTGCCACGGAGGACCTCTATCTCCGGGCGGTTGATGTGTGCGCCGGTCTTCAGTTCGTTCATGATGGTGAAGAAGAGGCGCTTGGGTGCTTCACGGATGATGACGACGTCCAGCAGTCCGTTGTCGAGGCGGGCGTCCGGGGCGATGAGGCGACCGAAGCCGTAGTAGGCGGAGTTGGCCGCCACGACCGTGTAGCCGCGCCGCTCCCGCGAGACGCCGTCCATGGTGATCCTGAAGTCGGCGGCCCACCAGGTGGCCACCGCGCGCAGCCCGCCCGCGTAGTAGGAAGCGGAACCTCGCAGGAGGCGTGAGGTGTTGGCGTGACGGTTGGCCAACGCGTCGACGCCCGCGTAGACGCTGCCCAGGACGACGGTTCGGGTGTGGGCCGCCGAGTCGACCGCGATGGTGTCGATCCGTCGCGGTGTGCCCTTCAGGAGCAGTTTGGCCAGAGCGGGCGGCTCGTTGGGAAGGCCGAGGGCGCGGGCGAAGTCGTTGCCGCGGCCGGCGGGGACGATTCCGAGGACGGCTTCGGTGCCGCTGAGGGCGCCGCCGACACAGCCCACTATGCCGTCGCCGCCGACGGCGAGGACGATGTGCCCCTGCTCGGCCGCCTTCAGCGCGATCTCCCGGGCGTGTTCCAAGCTGTTGCTGTACTGCGTGTCGAGCTGCGCTCCCGCTTGCCGGAGCAGACGGGCCAGCGGGAGCAGGGCCGCTGTTCCGGTGGCTCCCCCGGCCGAGGGGTTGACGACCGCTGTGAACTGTCGCATGAAGGTGCCTCCGAAAGGCATGAGTGACCAGTCAGCGGATGGGGAGCAGGATGCCGGGGTTGAGGATTCCCGCGGGGTCGAGGGCCGCCTTGACGGCTTGCAGGACGCCCACCCCGAGCGGGCCGATCTCCTGGGCGTACCAGTTGCGATGATCGGTCCCCACGCCGTGGTGATGAGTGATGGTGCCGCCGGCGGCGAGGATGGCGTCGTTGGCGGCGCGCTTGGCGGGCGCCCAGTGGGCGACCGGATCCTCCCCCTGGGCCGAGACGACGGTGAAGTAGAGGGATGCGCCGGTCTCGTAGACGTGGGAGATGTGGCACATGACCAGGGGCGGGGTTCCGGCCTCGGTCAGGGTGACGGTGAGCGCCTGGCGTACGGCTTCGTAGAGCGCCGGGATGCGGGACCAGAAGGCGGCGGTCTCCAGGGTCTCGGCGAACGCGCCCGCGTCGAGCAGCGAGTCGCGGAGATAGGGCGCGTTGTATCGGCCGTGGGCCCACTTCTCACCGGCCGCGTCCACGAGTTCACCTCCGCAGGCGCGCAGGACGGCGGTTGCCCGGGCCCGCCTGTTCTCCGTGTCCTCGGCGGTGCCCTCGTACCCGGCGATGGCCATGACGCCGGCCGGCTGGGGGGCTGCCGACTCTCCGCCGATGCTGTCCGGCTGAGCCAGCCCGACGAAGGTCTCCGTCTCGTCCGAGAGGCGCAGCACGGTGGGGAGCGGGCCGTCCTGGGCGAGTCGGCGCAGTGCGGTCGCCCCGGCCTCGAAGGTGGGGAATCGCCAGCCCTCGTAGACCTTGGTCGTGGGCAGCGGCCGGATGCGTACGGTCACCGCGGTGATGACGCCGAACGCGCCCTCGGAACCCAGGATCAGCTGGCGGAGGTCCGGACCGGCGGCGGACCGGGGCGCACGGCCCACCTCCAGGGTGCCTTCCGGAGTGGCCACCGTCAGCCCGAGCACCATCTCGTCGAAACGGCCGTAGCCGGCCGAAGCCTGCCCGCTGGAGCGGGCCGCCGCGAATCCACCGATGGTCGCCCACTCGTACGACTGCGGGAAATGCCCCAGGGTGAAACCGTGTGCGGCGAGCAGGGCCTCCGCCTGAGGTGCGCGGAGCCCGGACTGCAGGGTCGCGGTGCGGGAGACCTCGTCGACGGAGACCAGGCTGTCGAGACGGCGCAGGTCCAGCGCGACGAAGGGGCCCGGCCCGGTAGGAGCGAGTCCGCCGACCACCGATGTGCCGCCGCCGAAGGGAACCACCGCCACGCCGTGCTCGGCGCAGATCCGCAAGACGTCGAGGACGTCCTGGTGGGATCCCGGCAGCAGCACGGCGTCCGGTATGTCGTCGACCTCGCCGGCGCGGATCCGCAGGAGGTCGGGGGTGGACTTGCCGCGCGTGTGCCGGATCCGGGCCTCCGCGTCGGTCCGCAGACGGGCCGGGTCGCCGAGGCATTCGGCGAGGGCTCGGCGGGTCTCGGCGCCGAGGCCGGTTTCGGGCACGACGATGTCGCCGAGCTCGGCCGCCCCGGCGCTCCGGGGCTTGACGCCGAGCAGGTCTCGCAGCAGGCCGAGCACTGAATCGGGCAGCGGCGCCGCCTTGGCCGGGTCGCCCCAGCCGCTCCACAACATGTCCACCATCAGGGCTTCCTTACCGATCGGATCCGCGGGCGCTGTGTTCTGCGGCCCCCGCTGGTATTACACTGTGACAGATGACGCCCATTCGTCACAAGCACTCGGACGGCAACGCCGTACTCGACGCCGCACGCGACTGCGTTCTCGCCGTCGGCGTCCGCCGGACCACCCTGACCGACGTGGCCCGGCGTGCCGGGGTCTCGCGCATGACGCTGTACCGCAAGTGGCCGGACGTACGGACTCTCGTGGGAGACCTGATGACCCGCGAGTGGGTCGCCGTCGCACGGGACGCCCTGCCCGGGCACGACCCCACGGCTCCCGCCCTCGTGCGGCTGGTCGAAGGTCTGACGGCCGGCGTGCGGGCGTTCCGCGCCCATCCGCTCTTCCACAAGATCATCGATGTCGATCCCGAACTGCTGCTCCCCTATGTGCTCGACCGCCGGGGGGCCAGTCAGGACGCACTGCTGGAGCTCCTCGTCGCGGCCCTGCGGGAAGGGCACGCCGACGGATCCGTCCGTGCGGACCACCCCGTCCGGCAGGCCCGTTCCCTGCTGCTCATCGCCCAGGCCTTCACGCTTTCGCTGCGCACGATGTCCGACGAGACCGACCCCGACCTGACCGCGGCAGCTTTCGACGATGAACTGCGGATGATCCTGGAGAGGACCCTCACGCCATGAGCCCCCACCCGCTGCCCCGTCCGGCCCGAGCCTCTTCCTCTCTGAACGCCGGGCGCCGGTCCCGGGAACTGGCCGAGGTCGCCGCCGGCCTGAAGGTCGACGTCCTGGTCGTCGGGCTCGGCGCGACCGGCGCCGGCGTCGCCCTCGACGCGGCGTCCCGCGGTCTGTCGGTGGCCGCGATCGACGCCCACGATCTCGCTTTCGGAACCTCCCGATGGAGCTCGAAGCTGATCCACGGCGGCTTGCGCTACCTCGCCTCCGGCCAACTGGACGTGGCCTACGAGAGCGCGGTCGAGCGGGGGGTGCTGATGGAGCGCACCGCCCCGCACCTGGTCCACGCCCAGCCCTTCGTGCTGCCGCTGACCCCGTTGGTCACGCGGCGGCAGGCCGCACTGACCTGGGCCGGATTCACGGCGGGCGACCTGCTCCGCGTATCGGCCGGCACCTCCCGCCGCACCCTGCCCGGCCCCCGCAGGCTGTCCGCGGTGGAGACCCGGCATCTCGCCCCCGGTCTGCGCCAGTCCGGGCTGCGGGGCGGGCTCCTGTCCTGGGACGGCCAACTCAGCGACGACGCCCGGTTGGTGACCGCTCTCGCCCGCACCGCCGCGACCCGTGGCGCCAGGATCCTGACCCGGGTCCGTGCGCTGGAGCTCACCGGCGCCGGAGCCAGGGTGCGTGACGAACTGACCGGTGAGGAAACGCAGATACGGGCCCGCGCCGTGATCAACGCGACCGGAGTGTGGGCCGGCGGTCTCGTCGAGGAAGTACGGCTGCGCCCGTCCCGCGGCACCCATCTCGTGCTGCGGCCCCAGGATCTCGGCCTGATGGCGGCCGGGATGCACATCCCGATCCCCGGTGAGAGCAACCGCTTCGCCCTCGTGCTGCCGCAGGGCGACGGACGGGTCTACGTCGGACTGACCGACGAGCCCATCGAGGGACCGGTCCCGGATGTCCCGGAAGTCCCCGAGACGGACATCGGCTTCCTGCTCGATGTCCTGGGATCAGCTCTCGAGGTGTCCCTCGACCGTACGCACGTGGTGGGCGCGTTCGCCGGCCTGCGTCCGCTGCTCGACATCGTCACTCCGGAGACGGGCTCCCACGGACCGGATCGCACCGCCGACATCTCCCGTAGGCACGCGGTTCTGACCTCGCCTCAGGGCGTCACGACGATCGTCGGCGGCAAGCTCACGACCTACCGGCGGATGGCCCAGGACGCGGTGGACGCCGCCGTCACCACACGCCGCCTCGCCGCCGGACCGTGTCGCACCACCTCCATTCCGCTGGTCGGAGCCGCGCCGCCGCGAACCCTGACCACGCTCGACGCACCCGCCCGCCTGATCGGGCGCTACGGAGTCGAGGCACCGGCCGTGCACGCCCTGGGCGCCGCGGACCCCGCGCTCCGCACCCCCGTCGCCCCCGGCCACACCGTCACAGCGGCCGAGTTGCTCTGGGCGGTGCTCCACGAAGGAGCACTGGACACGTCCGACCTCCTGGACCGTCGTACTCGCACCGGCCTCGTTCCCTCCGACCGGGAGGCGGCGATGGGCGCGGCGCACGAAGCACTCGCCAGGGGCAGCGCGTCGGAGCTCCCCACCTGAGGGTCGGTCACCAGGGGCCCGGTCGTGGATTCATGCGCAAGTGCCGCGGACCGGCGCGCACACGAGGGCAGTGCCCGGCCGATTTGTGGCGACTACCATGAGAGACGAGTCGGTCACATGAGGTAACGGAGGCGTGATGCTGGGTCTGGTTCCCGGAGCGAAGACCGGGTCGGGGGTGCGCACCCTGGGGCTCGACGAGATCACCTCGCGGCCCACGGTTCTCAAGTGCATGGGCCGCAGCTACAGTGCCGCACGGTCCGGCGGTGCGGTGGTCATCCAGGACGTCACCGACATCACGCATCCGCTCCCGATGGGCAGGGCCGAACCCCGCTCGGGAAGCCTGTGGAGCGTCCATACTCCCCGAGGCCGGCTGGCCGCCCGCACCGATGAGACCCTGCAGGCGATCGCGGCGCTGAGGGAAGCCAACTGGCCGCCCCGTGACCCCTGCCCGCAAGGGGGCGGGGGCCGGGAACCGTCTAGGGCCTGTCCGGTCGATCATGGGCGGCCCAGGCGTCGTCTGGTGCGGTGCCTCGCAAGGCGCCGGAGCGCCCGCATACCGGTTGTATTCGGGCGCTTCGGCAACGCCGCGAGGGGCCGTGCCAGGCGGCGAAGGGGCCGTTCGTGATCGGCCGGACAGGCCCTAGCGGAGGCCGTGTTCTGCGGCCTCAGCCCGTGCTGTCCGCGCGCCCCGCGCGGTGCAGGAACGCGTCCACGAGCCGGTCGGTGAAGTCGCGGCCGATCGGTTCGCCAGTGACCAGGAAGCGGTAGTAGACGGGGCCCACGAGTTGGTCCGTCTCGGCCGCGACGTCCAGGCCGGCGGGCAGGTCGCCGCGGTCCACGGCGCGGTCCAGCGGGAGGCGGTCACGGCGGCGCTGCTCGTCCAGATACCGGGCCTGGAGGTCGGCGGCGAAGACCGGGTCGAGGTGCGCCTGGGCCATCAGGGCCTTGAGGACGGCTCCGGAATCGGACCGGCCGAGGAACGCGGCCAGCCAGCCCAGGTGGTCGCGTAGATCGCGGGCGACGTCGCCGTGGTCGGGCGGGGCGGGTTCCTCGGCCACGTCCTGGAGGAAGGCCTCCATGAGGATGTCGGTCTTGGTGTTCCACCAGCGGTAGATCGTCTGTTTGGCCACGCCGGCGCGCGCCGCGATGCCTTCCACCGTGACGCCCGCGAACCCCTTCTCGGCGAGCAGGCCGTCGACGGCCTCCAGTACCGACTCCCGGGCCTTCGCGCTCCGTCCGTGACGGTTCCCGTGGTGGTCCCGGCCCGCGCCGCGGGGGGCGGTGTCCGCTGCGGCGCCCTTCGCGACACCGCCCGCCGGATCACTGCCCGCCACGTCAGTGCCCGCCACGTCATTGCTCGTCACGACGGTGCCCTCCTCGGCGGTGCTCTCCTCGGCGGTCCCCGCCGAACCTGCTGTGCCGCCTGTGCTTCGCCCCAGCATAGACCTACCCCCTAGACGCAACGCAACGGTGCGTCTAGTCTAGAGCAATGACTTCCACCAACACCCTTACCGACCCCCGTGTCGAAACCGCCCTCCGCCGCATGTTCGCGGACGCCGCGCGGGACGACGCGACCGTGGCCCGCATCATGGCCGGGCGGCCCGCCGACCGCGGATGGCAGACACCGCAGGAGCACGCCGACGCCGTGGCCGAGGTCTACATGCCGATCTCCGCAGCGGGTGGCCAACTGCTCTACAACCTGGTCAGGGCGATCCGGCCGGCCACCGTCGTCGAATTCGGCATGTCCTTCGGGATCTCCACGCTGTACCTGGCGGCCGCCGTGCGGGACAACGGCACCGGGCGCGTCGTCACCACGGAACTGAGCGAGGCCAAGATCGCCGCAGCGCGCCGCACCTTCTCCGGGACCGGCCTGGAGGACGTGGTGACGGTGCTGGCGGGAGACGCCCGCGACACCCTCGGCGGGCTCGGCGTCCCCGCCGACTTCGTCCTGCTCGACGGCTGGAAGGACCTCTGCCTGCCCGTACTGCGGGTCCTGGAACCGCACTTGAAGCCCGGCACCCTCGTCGTGGCCGACGACGTCGACCTGCCCGCCCTGGGCCCGTACCTGGAGTACGTGCGCACCCCGGCGAACGGCTACCAGAGCGTGACCTTCCCCGTCGAGGACGGCATGGAGATCAGCTGCCGCCTCTGAACGGCGGTTGAGCGGACGACCACCGGGGCGATAGCCGCCGGTGGCACCCCGCTGTCATCATCCCGTCCCACGAGCCGGATCATGTTCCCGGCCGGCGGAATCGCCGAAAACCCCGAGAGGAGGAGACCGAGGTTGTGTGCCGCCTGCGGAATCCCCACCCACATATCCGAGCCTGAAGTGACCGCGCCCGACGCGGAACTCGCCGCACCCTCGGGTGTCGCACCACCACCGGCGAACACGTCCCGCCGGTTCGCCGCACTGCGCAACCGTGACTGCCGGCCCTATCTCCTCGGCTCGATGCTGGCGATGATGGCCGACAACATCGAACACGTCATCACGTACTGGGTGCTCTGGCAGACGTTCCACTCACCGGTGCTGACCGGCTTTCAGGTGATCAGCCACTGGGTGCCCTTCCTGCTGCTCTCGATGTGGTTCGGCGCGCTGGCCGACCGCTACGACTGCCGCCGCGTCATCCAGGTGGCCCAGGTGGTGTTCATGGGCGTCTCCGCAGCCTGGGGGATCCTGTTCCTCACCGGCTCGCTGCACATGTGGGAGGCCTGCGTGCTGCTCGTCCTGCACGGCCTGGCCGGATCACTGTGGGGGCCGGGTGAGCAGTTGATGCTCCACGACTTCGTGGGCCCGTCGGAACTGCCCAGTGCGGTACGCCTGAACGCGACGTTCCGCAGCCTGGGTGTGCTGTTCGGGCCGGTGATCGGGTCGGCGTTGCTGCTGGGGCTCGGCCCGACCGCCGGCATCTTCGCCAACATCGCCTTCTACCTGCCGCTCACGCTCTTCCTCTTCCGCACCAAGTTCACCGGCCACACCCGGGACCGGCACAGCCGTCCCCGGGTCGGAGCCCTGGAATCACTGCGGGTGCTGCGGGAGGTCGGATCCAACCCCACCCTGGTCAGCATGATCGTCCTGGCCGGCCTGGGCTCCTTCTTCGTCGGTTCGTCCATGCAGTCCTCGATGCCGATCTTCGCCCACGACCTGGGCGCCGGCGCCGTGGGCACCGCCTACGGTGTCCTGCTCTTCGCCAACGGCGCCGGCGGGGTCATCGGCGGCATCGTGCTGGAGGCCACCGGCTGGGTCAGGCCGCATGTGGCCGCCGCCGTCCTCAGTACCGCCCTCTACGGCGTGACCAGCATCTTCTTCGCGCTCACCACCAGCTACCCACTCGCACTGGCGCTCCTGTTGGTCGGCGGCGTCGCCAACCTGGCCTCGATGTCGATCGGCCAGACCGTCGTTCAACTGCTCGCACCGGCCGCCGACCGCGGCCGGGTCCTCGGCGTCTACGGGATGTCCGCGAACGGCTTGCGCGCCGGCAGCGGCTTCACCGTCGGCCTCCTGGGCGCCGTCATCGGCGTCCGAACGTCGCTCGCGTACAGCGCGACCGCGCTGTGCGTCGGCACAGCCGCCGCCGGACTCCACGCACTGCGCGGAGCGCGCCGACCGGGTGGAAGCGGAAGCGGAACCGTGCTGGAGGACCACCGCGAGACGGCGCCAGGTTCCTGACTTCTCCGGTCAGCCGTCAGCCGTCAGCCGTCAGCCGTCAGCCGTCAGCCGTCAGCCGTCGGCCGCGTGGACCGTCAGCCGTCAGCCGTCAGTGGTGGCCGGTCAGCGGTCAGCGGTCAGGGTGCCGGGTGGTTGCGCGGCGGGAGTCGGTTGGGCGGGGACCAGGGCGGGCCAGCGGATCCGGGTGGCGCACAGGGAGACCAGGACCGCCGAGACGGCGATGGCGCCCATGCCCCACGTCAGACTGCTGCCGCTCGCGATGAAGCCGATCACGGGCGGTCCGGCCAGCAGGCCGATCGTCCCCATCGCGGCGACCAGGGCCAGGGCGTCCGGCCCCTGCCGGGCCGCGGCAACGTAGACGCAGGGCGTGACGGCCGCGACGCCCAGGCCCACGCAGGCGAACCCCAGCAGCGCGGGGAACACACCGCCGGCCACCAGGGCGACCGCCAGGCCGGCCCCCGCGAGCGCGCTCCCGGCCACGACGATCCGTCCGTCGCCCCAGCGGGCGCGCCAGCCGTCGGCGAAGATCCGGGCGAGCACCATCATTCCGGAGACCACGGCGATCCCCAGCGGTGTCACCCGCGGCCCCGCTTCGGCGATGTCCTTCAGGTAGAGGGAGGACCAGTCGTTCATCGCACCCTCGGTCACGGTGCCGAACACCATGGCGAGGCCCATCCAGATGGTCACCCGCGTCGGCAGGACCAGCCGGCGCTTCGGCCGCTCTGCCGGCTCCGTCTGCTCCGCCTGCTCGGACGCGGAGTCCGCCTCCTGCTCCGGAGTGGAGTTCAGCGTGGCGTCGGGCGCGGACTCCACCTGCTGGTCCTGCGGCAGCAGCCCGGACTGCGTCAGGCCCACCGCGAGCAGCAACAGCAGGGCGGCCGCCGTGAAATGCACCGCCAGGGACGAGGTGAACAGGTTCACGCCGACGGCGAGCAGCGCGGCGGAGAGCGAACCCGCGCTGAACGTGGCATGGAACCTGGCCATCACGGTCCGTCCGTACTCGACTTCGAGCGCGGCTCCCTGCGCGTTCATCGCGACGTTGAGGAAGCCCACCGCCACGCCGTCGAGGCAGATGACCAGCAGGGTGACCGGGTAGTTCGGCAGCACCGCCAGGACCAGCAGGATCAGGCCCAGGACCAGGGCGGACAGCAGCGACAACAGCCGGGAGCCCAGCCGCTTCATCGCCGGCGGAACCAGCGGGAACGAGATCACCGCCCCCGCACCGCCTGCCATCAGCAGCAGGCCGACCTGCGCCGCGCTCAGGTCGAGGTGCGTCTTCAGCGTGGGCAGCCGCGAGACCCAGGTGGCGTACTGGAACCCGAGGAAGAGGAACAGCGCCGCGATGGCCAACTGCGCTCTGCGGAAGGGGTCGTGCATGCGAAACATGTGTGAATCAGCCTACTTCGTCCGACGATGGTGATCCGCGCGGCGGATCCGCTGGGTACTGCTGTCCCGGTCCGGGGCGCGCTCTACAGCGCCTTGGACATGTAGACGGCCTCCGTGCCGTAGCTCTCGGGGAGGCCGACCTCCGCATGGGCGGCGTAACCGAGGCGACGCCAGAGGACATGGCTGCGCTGGACGGCCACCATGGAGATCCGGTCGAAGCCCTGCGACCGCGCCTCCTGCTCGATCTGCCGCACGAAGTGGGGCGACAGCCCCCTGGCGCGGAGTGCCTCGGTGATCACGAAATCGTGCGCGTGCAGATTCGCCGACCTGTGGTCGGACGCCTCGGTCAGCGTGAGGTCCGGGCACTGGCCCGGCGGATAGGGGAGGGCGAGCAGATAGCCCCCGAACTGCCCTTCGTGCTCCAGGACGAAGCAGGTGGCCGGTGATACGCGGCCCCTGGACCGCAGCACCTCCGGTCCTTCGGACAGGCCGCTCGCGGCGTAGGCGCGCGCTTCCAGCGCCACGACCTCGTCCCAGTCGGTGTCGGCCAGCCGGCGGAGGCGGATGGTGTCGTCGGCCACTCTTCAAGCCCTTCCGGTGGATCGACCGGTGGATTGCCCGCTGGGCTGACCGGTGGATCGGCTGGTGGACTGACCGGTGGGCCGACCGACGGCTCTGCTCGCCGCCACCAGTGGACGCCACGCGTCGATCAACAGCGCGAAGTGCTCGGTGTCGACCTGGGCCCGGTCGAGCAGGCCCTGCCGCAGCGGCACCAGATGGTCGGCGAACTCGGCGTACTTGCCGCCGAGTTGCCGGTAGCAGCGGTCGATGACGTCCAGCCGCCGGATGTTCTCCGTGCGGTCCGCACCGGTGGACCGCCGGACGAAGCCGGATATCGAGGCGGCGCGCACATGGTGCTGCGGGTCGAGCAGTGCCGGACCGGCTTCCTCCAGGTCGAAGTAGACGGGATGGAGGTAGAGCATCGACAGCAGGAACTTCACGAACCGCACCTGGTAGTCGGTGAATCCGCTGCCGGTCCGCCGCTCCGCGGTGTAGAAGTTGACGATGTGGCGGTTGTGCACGACCGCGGGCAGCGGAGCATGGCGGACGACGTGCAGCAGGAAGTAGTCGCTGCCGATGGTGTCGGTCGCGGGCGGCAGCGGGACGCGCTCGTACAGCTCGCGGTCGAAGCCGATGTTGCACATGTCCAGCCGCCAGATGTCCGGGACGTCCAGCACCGACCGGTCGACGCTGAACGGCTCGGTGCCGGCGCCGATGAACGACTCCTGGACCAGGCCCTGAACCTCCTCCGCCGGCCACTCGGGCGGGGCCCACAGGCTGACCACGTCGTGGTAGATCCCGGGGTCGGTCTCCTTGATCTCGCTGACGTCGACCGACAGTTCACCCACGAACGATCCGCCCACCATCGACACCGGCTTCCGGCCGTGCACCGGGTCGAGTTCGTTCTCGGTGACGCCGTCGGCGGCGTCGGCCCCCGGCTTCCCGAGGGACAGCAGCTCGTGGTGGATCGGGAAGACCGGATTGCCGTCCAGGGTCTGGTAGCCGCTGTCCGAGTCCCGGCGGTGGATCGACTCGCAGCCGAGTGCGGCGGCGAGCAGGAAGGCCCGGTTGGTGCAGGCTCCGTAGGAGACGGCGGCCGGCAGCATCAGGTCGAGCAGCAGCTCGGGTTCGGCCTGACCGGAGCGCTTGATCACCTCCCGCAGGAAGTCGCGCTGCCGCGCCTCGTCGAGGTGGTGCACGATCACGTTCGGCACAGCCGGGAGTGCGTCGACGGCCTTGGCGTGATCGGCGAACGTCGAGGCGTCGGAGGAGTCGAGGATCAGCAGGTGGACCTCGACGTCGAACCGCCCGGCGGCGTAGGCGGCCTCCTCGCCGATGTCGGCGATGGTCGCGGTGCAGGCCCGGTTGGTGGGAAGGGTCAGGCAGATCCTGCGCAGGTCGGTACCACGACCCACTGTGCGGAGACTCACTGTGCGGACTCCGCTCCGTGCCGGGAGGTTCCGTGCCAGGAGGTGAGGCCCAGCAACTTCTCTCCGAGCTCGTTGAGTTCGGCGGCCTTGTACCGGAGCGACTCGTGCGTGACGGCGTCGCCGACCAGGGTTCCGTTCCAGTCCGGAGTGCTGAGGGTCTCCCAGGAGCTGATCCGGGAGCGGCGTAGCTGCTCGCTCTCCTCCAGAGCGGGCATCATCGAGACGTACTGGACCGCCCGGACGCCGTTCTCGGAGGTGTTGCGGGCGACGCCGTGGGCCAGGGCGCCGTTCCAGATCAGCAGGTCGCCGGCGGACAGCTCCGGTCGGACCACCGGGTATGCGTCCCGGTCGACGGCGGGCCGGATCGGATCGCGGTCGGCCGGCTGGCCGAGCTTCCACTCGTCGAACCGGCGGAACAGCTCGGGGTTGCACTGGAAGCCGCCGTGGTCGGGCCGGGTGTCGGTGAGCGCGATGATGCCCTGCACCCGCTGCGGTATGACGCCGAGCGTGCTGTCGATGTCCCAGTGGAGTTCGATGTCGAAGCCCTTGTCGGTGGGTTCGATGAGGGCGCGGTCACGGTTCTTGATGTTGGGCGGGTTGAGGTTGAGACGGTCGAGGGTGACCCAGAGCTCCTCGACGTCCCAGACGTCGGCGAAGGCGTCGTAGACGCGCTGCGTCTGCCGGCTGTCCCAGACCAGCTGGTGGTGGTACGCCTCGACGAAGCCGTAGACGTGCAGATGGCGGTCCAGCTCGTCACGGTAGGGCCGCTGCTCGTACCAGGTGTCCGGACGGTTCGGGTCGAGGCCCTGGAAGTCCCAGGCGAAGTCCAGCAGGCTCCTGGCGGACTCGGCGGGAACCGCCTCCTTGACCACGACGTAGCCGTAGGTCTGCCAGAAGGCGAGGTCCGCCTCGGAGAGCACGCGCAGGGGCTGCTCCTTGCGGAGATCCCTGAGCGGGGTCGGCGCGAGGTACGTCTCGCCGTCCGCACTGAAGTACGGGCGGCGGGAGGCGGCTCGGTGAAGATACTGATCGGGGGCGGGCATGTAGGAACTCCAGAAAACGGGTGGGTCAGGTGGGCCAAGTGGGTCAGGTGGGCGTATGGCACGCGCGTTTCGCGCCGGCGGCGGCGAACGGCCGGAGCGTGCCAGCGGGGAATCAGGCCGGCGGACTCGCCTCGTCGTCCGTCACCGCGGATCTTTCGGGCTCACCGGCGGTCCAACCGCACGGAAGCGGATCGAAGCCGTTGAACCCCTGGGTCATGTAACTCGTCGCGTAGGCGCCGCTGGAGAGGATCCACACCGGATCTCCGGAGGCGACCGCCCTGGGCACCTGGACCCGACTGTGCTCCTGGGCGTAGGCGTCGTCGCTGTCGCAACTGGGGCCCGCGACGACGGCCGGAACGTACTCCCCGTCCCGGTGGGACGGAAAGACCAGCCGGTACTGCAGCTCGTCCATCTCGTAGAGGCCGTTGAACTTCCCGCAGCTCAGGTAGAGCCAGTACTCGCGCTCGCCGTCGAGCTGCCGGCGCGACGACAGACGGAGGACGTGCGCCTTGATCGCGCCCTGGTCGGCGACCAGGTGGCGGCCCGGCTCCATGACGAAGTCCAGCTCGGAGCCGGAGACCTCCCGCAGCCGCTGCATGCCCTCCCGGATCACCACGAACATCTTGTCCAGCGGCGGGTCGAGCGGGTTGCCCCGCCGGTCCAGATAGCCGAGTGCGGGCAGGCCGCCGCCGAGGTTGACGTGGTCCAGCAGGATCCCGCTCCGCCGCAGGCTCACCAGCAGGTCGCCGATGCGATCGAAGGCCTCCCGCCAGGCGTCGCACGTCATCTGCTGCGAGCCGACGTGCACCGACACCCCGGCCGGTGACAGGCCCGCCGCCCGCGCGGCCTCCAGGACGAGCACCGCGTCGGCAGCCGAGCAACCGAACTTCCGGCTGAGCCCCCAGAGCGCGCCCTCCCCGCTGGTGGCCAGCCGGCAGAACACCCGGGCGCCGGGAGCGTGGGTCGCGATCGCGGCGACGTCCTCCAGGCTGTCGGTCGCGAAGTCCCTGACACCCAGGCGGTACGCCTCGGCGATGTTCCGGTCGGACTTGACGGTGTTGCCGTAGTGGATCCGACCCGGTGACACGCCGGTCCTGACCGCCTGGGCGATCTCGTTGGGGCTCGCCGCGTCGAAGCCCGCGCCCTGCGCCACCAGGTGGGTCAACACCTCGTCGACCGGGCACGCCTTCATCGCGAACCGGACGTCGACGCCTGGCAGTTCCTCGGTCAGTGACCTGTACCGCTCGCCGATCCCGGCGAGGTCGTAGATGATCCGGTCCTCGGACTCGGTCGCGAGGGCGGCGTGCAGAGCCGCACTGATCGGGGCCGGTCCCGGTCTCCTCATCGCGGTACCTGGTCGATGCCCGTGGCTTCGGCCGTCCGGGCCGCGTCGGTGAGGGCCTACGGCCGACCCTGCTTGCTGTTGGCGTGCCATGTCTATCTCCGCGCTCGGGTCATGTTCACGTTCCTTGCGAAGGCGGACACTCTCGCAAGGTCCTGGACCTGGACCGCCCTGACGGCATTCTCGGGGCGATTGCGGACGACACTCTGCGGGACGGATAGCGGTGGTGAAGGTGGTGCAGGTGTCGGTCGGACTCGGTCATGCGGTCCTTCCAGGCTCGGGTCTTCGGTGGCGGGGCGGGGTGGATCGAGAGCACGGCGAATCCAGGGTCGACTCCCGTCGCGTTGGGCACCACTTTTGTGGAGCCCATGACGGTCGGCGGGCGGCGGACGCACCCCTCGAGAGGCTGGACGCGCGCACGGACCCTGGCCTCAACATTGGACTAGACCAGCTTTCGACGTCAACCCTTTCCGGTCGCCAACTCGCCTTCCCGGACGGCAATTCACCGGCAATCTGCTTGCTACGGCCAGAATTTGACGCTCTGTCATGTCTGCTGGTCAGTCGGTTAGGACGAGGGGCGTCATTCAGGCGTCACCGCCCCGACCGACCCCGGCGGGGCGTACTTCCCGGCAGCCCGGAAGGCGGTCGGCCGTGCCGCCTGACTAAAGTGCCATCAGCTCCCGGCGGGGGCGAGCGGAGGCCCGCCGGAGGAGCGGGCCCCGGCCAACCCTCGACCTGGGACACAGCCTGTGCATGACGACGACGAGCCGGCCTTCAAACGAAGCAACTGGGGAACCAGCCGCTACTACTACAACCCTCGCAACCCACTTGGCCTTGCCTTCATCGTCATCACCCTGCTCGTCGCGGCGACGATGCTGATCCTCATGGCCAACCGGGCAGGCCCATTCAAACCCCCGCCCGCCCCCGCCCCCTGGAGCCCGCCACAGTACGACTACTCCTGGCCACCACCCTCAGCCGCCCCAACCCCCTGGCCGCCCGTACCACCGATCACCGATCCACCCAGGAGCGGCTGAGCGCACCCGCCAGGTGATCGAGCAGCTGAGGTTTCCGCTGCGGATCTCGTCCGGTTTCCAGGGGTGAGGCATCCGCTGGGGCGGGCGTCCCACCCCCGCCGAACGGCTGCAGATCCTCACGTCGAGGACTGCATGACGACCCGCTCACCCTCTCCGTTCGGTTCCTCGAAGTTGGCCAGGTAGCGGTTGAACAGCGTCTCATCCACGGTGACGGCGTTGGCACCCTCTACACCGCTCCGTACTTCGAGGCGGCGCTCCAGCGTCGTCCGGTCAGCCTTGAGGTGGACCAGTTCCCAGCGGCAACCATGGCTTTCAATCAGCGCCTTGTAGTCGTCGCGGGCGGCCCGACTCCAGAAGCTGTAGTCCACCACCACGTCGCGCCCGGCCAGCATCAGCTCGATCAGCTCCTGCCGCTGCTCGCGGCGGACCTCTTCCTTGAGCCGGTCGAACGCTTCAGCTCCCAGCACCAGGCCGGCGTCGCGCTGCCCGAGCCGTTGCCAGACCACTTCGTCGATCGACAGCCGGGCGAAACCGCGTCGCACCAGATCCATCGCGTAGGTGGTCTTGCCCGCTCCCGGAAGACCGCACATCAGCACCACCGTGCTCACTTGCCCCGTCATGGAGCCAGGTTAGACCGGCCAACCCGGCGAACCTATGCGGTCAGAGCAGTGGATCGCCCTTGGCCCTCTACTGGTGCGGCCCGCCCCACTCACCCCGCCAGCTCCGCCAGCCACGGATGCCCGGGGTGCACGCGCTCCAGCCACCCGTTGAGGACATCCCGCCGGGCTCGGCTCAGCAGCGGCAGCACCTCGTCGAAGTCCACCTGGTCCTTGGGCCGCACCGCCTTGGCCTTGAAGAGCAGCACCAACTCCGGTACCAAGTACGGGACCCCGTCCACCGTGCGCTCAATGATCGCGTCGTACGGCAGCCGCAGCCGCTCGTCCCGCCGGCAGATCCACGTCCCGCCCTCGTGCGGCTCGCGGAAGACGTCAAACAGGAACTGACCGCTCGCCGGATCCCGCAGCCAGGTCTGGTACGTGGCCGCCAGCGCTTCAGCTCTCGCCCCCGCCCAGACCCGCCCCGAACCCACCGCGTCAAACACGCACTCGGGGAAGCGGTCCCGGATCTCCGGGAACACCGCCGCAGGCACCGCAATCTCCAGATCGCCGTGTGGCCGCGACTGTCTCCCGCGGAACAGATCCAGCGCCCACCCCGCCGCGACGCACCAGGGTGCATCGATCCCACTCAACCGCTCCGCGACTTGTTCCGGACGCCAGGCATCCGCCCAGCGGGCTTCCAGTTCGTCCGCATCGAGCACAGCGCCGCCAGGCGGCAGGGATTCGGTCATCGGCACAATTTACGCCGCAACCCGGCCGGGGTGCGGTTTTCCGTAGGACCGCAGCCAGGCCCGCTACCAGGGCGGATACGGCTTCATTGTTGTGTGTGGCTTCTCGGGCTGGAGGGGTGGTGGCCGGTCGCGCAGCCCAAGGCATGCTCATGGGATCGAGGAAGTCGTCGGTGGGCAGGAAGCCGTCTTCGTGCTTGTCGGATCTGTTCAGACAGGGGGCGCGGGAGTGTCAGGTGATGGCGGAGTCGCCGTAATCGATGGGCTCGCGCAGTAGCTCGCTCGCCGCCCGATGGACCTTCGCCAGGGCGGTCAAGAGGGATTCACGTTCGGTCTCGGTGAGATCCGCCGTGACCTTCTCCTCGATCAACCGCCGTTCCGCTTCGACCGGTTTCTGCAGCGCACGCCCCGCGTCGGTGAGCCAGAGCCGGACGAGGCGGTTGTCCCGGTCATCACGGCGACGGGTGAGCAGCCCGGAGGCGGTCATCCGGTCAGCCATCTTGACGACGGTGGGCGTCGTGACGTTCAGCGCGGCGGCGACCTCGCCTGGCGTGCTGCCGTCACGCTCCCACAACGCCGCGAGCAGGTAGTTCTGTCCGACGTGCAGCCCATGGCGTCGCATGGCCGCGTCGGCCAGGGCTCGGAGGACCTTCGACGTTCTGCCGTGCAGGTCCAGGAACTCTGCCATCGGGGCCTTTCGGTGATGTGCGGAAGCGGATGTCCGAGCCGCAAGCAAGTCGATTGACGGCTAATCATTCACCGGCTAACGTTCCTTGCGATTCGTTAGACGGCAAACGACTTTGGGGAGCCACGATGATACTGGTCACCGGAGCCACCGGGAACATCGGCCGTGAACTCACCCGCGAACTCGACGCGAAGGGCGCGAAGTTTCGTCTCCTCGTCCGCGACCCCGCCCGCGCTGCCGGACTGTCCGACCGCGCCGAGCGCGCCGTCGGCGACCTGGGGGACCCCTCTACACTGACGCCGGCCTTCGCCGGCGTCGACAAACTCTTCCTGCTCACCCAAGGCATCGGCACTGACCACACCGCCGCCGCCATCACCGCGGCCGAGGCCGCCGGGGTGAGCCACATCGTGCACCTGTCTTCCCTTCACGTCGCCCTTGACCCGCTGCCCGCGATGGCCCGCTGGCATCACGAACGCGAGGAGATCATCCGCGCCTCCGCAATACCCGCCACATTCCTTCGGCCCGGCGGTTTCATGACCAACGCCTTCGACTGGCTACCCACCATCCGCGAGGGAAAGGTCCTCGACCCGGTCGGCCCGGGCCGCTACGCGCCGATCGACCCCGCGGACATCGCCGCAGTCGCAGCCCTCGTCCTCACCGAGGCCGGCCACCAGGGCAAGGAGTACGTCCTCACCGGCGACGAGACGTTCACCGTCGCCGAGCAGGTTCGGGTCATCTCCCAGACGATCGGCCGCGACATCGAGGTCCGAGAAGTGACCACACCGGACGAGGCCGTACGGTTCCGCTTCCCCAACGGGGCACCCCAGGCACTCGCCGAAGCCGTCACCGAGGGCTTCAACCTCATGCGCGCCGACACCATCGGGTTCCGGACGGACACGGTCGAGCGACTGCTCGGACGCAAGCCGCGGACTTTCGCGGACTGGTGCGCGCGCAACGCCGACGCGTTCCGACGGCCTGGAACCGCCTGAGCCGAGAGACGGCCACGCCCTCTTTTGCGGCATCCTCGCAGTGCTGGCCCACACGATCCCGATATCGGGGTCGCGGATTGCGGGGGATCCGTTCGCGGGGGTCGGCTCACCGTTCGGCGCACGTCGGCGGTGTGGTTGACGGTGTCGCAGGGTGTGCTTCGCCGGAGAGCAACAGCACGCCCGAGCGCCTCTCCTGAGCGTGACCTGCCGTCACGACTCTGGGTGACCGTTTGTCAGTGGTGGCGGCTACGTTGAGATCATGGAAGATCGGCCGCGCTGGCCGGTCCGTGGGGAGGGGTGTGTCATGGCGGCTGCGCGGGCGGAAGAGACGACGTATTTGGAGCTGTCGCAGGACGACGGCGGGGCGCACAAGTTCTACGAGGTGACCGTCGACGGCACGACGGTTTCCGTGCGATACGGGCGGATCGGCGCGGCCGGGCAGCTGCAGATCTCGACGTTTCCCACGGGGGAGAAGGCGAAGGCCGCGGCGGCGAAGAAGGTTGGTGAGAAGGTCCGGAAGGGATACGCGCCGGCGGTGGCGGGGCAGCGCGCAGCGCGTGCGGTGACGCGACGCCAGGTGACCTCGGCGCCCTCCACGGCGCGGGCGACGGCGCCGGTGTTGTGGCGGTTCCGTACGGGCGCTTCGGCCTTCGGGATCCATATCGACGAGGACCGCTGCTGGGTGGGGAACCAGCGCGGCGATGTCTACACCTTGGGCCACGACGGCGAGGTGCTGGCCCGGTTCTCGCTGCCGGACGGGGTCAAGTGCCTGGTGGCGGACGACTTCTGGATCTATGCGGGGTGTGACGACGGCAAGGTGTACGACCTGTCGTCGAAGGTGCCCTTCGCCGCCTATGAGATCGCCGACGACGTGGACATCTTCTGGCTGGACATCCACGAGGGCGTGCTGAACGTCGCCGACCGCAACGGCGGTCTGACCGTCATCGACCACGAGGACGAGTTCCAGTGGTCGCGCAGGTCGGCGGGCTCGAGTGCGTGGATGGTGCGGGCGGACGACCGTGCGGTCTTCCACGGGCACAGCCAGGGGGTGACGGCCTACGCGGCCGACGGCAGCGGGGAGTTGTGGCACACCCGCACCACGGGGAACGTGCTGTTCGGGTGGCAGGAGGACACCGCGGTGTACGCGGGCACGGGGCGGCGTGTGGTGGAGCGCCTGTCGAAAGCAACGGGCCGGATCGAGGCGACGTACGCCTGTGACACCGCGGTGTACTCCTGCGCCACGTCCCAGGGCGGCCAGTACGTCTTCGCGGGCGATTCCGCCTCCTCGGTCTACTGTTTCGACGCGGATGGCACCCGGCTGTGGAAGTTGGGCACGGGCGGCGGCTCGGCGCTGTCGATGCAGTACCGGGACGAGAAGCTCTATATCGTGACGACGGACGGCTCGCTGGCCTGCATCGACGCGAGCACGGCGGCGATCGCGGCGGCGCAGACCGGCACGGTGCCGGTGGCGAGGGATGTCAAGGAAGCTGCGGCGCTGCCGACTTACACCCCGGCGGCGACCGTGGCGACGGTGAGCGCGGTGCCCGCGCCGGGGGCCGGGATCGTCGTGGAGTGCGTGCAGGTTGGCGGGCGGCTGCGGGTCCACGTCGTCTCGGACGGTTTTGAGCCGACGTGGCGCGTCCAGTTCCCGCGCTCCATGCGGCAGATCGGCGCCCGCTATGTGGTGGACGCGCTGCACACCTCATCCGGCGGCTTCTACCGGGTGCGGGGCGAGATCAAGCGGCTGGTGTAAGGCTGCGGACGGGTGCCGCTGGCCCCGGCACCCCTCCCCGCGGACCGGCCGCGCCTCGGCCGGCGCCCCGCGCTGTGCCTGGCCGCGCTCGCTCGGCCCGCGGCGCGTGCCGTCGAATCCACCCTCGACCTCATCAACAGCTACTGACCTCTCCGTCTGCCCGGGCCCGGCCGAAGACCCGGCCCGGGCAGCGCCGGCCCCTAAGGCCAACCGCAATGCGCCGCCCGAGTGGATCAGGTTGCTGCGACCCGATCAGGCGGTGCTTGCGGGCCCGGGCGCGTTGAGGCCACAGCCCCAGCAGATGACCCGGTCGGCGCCCTTGGGACAGCAGCTCACGGCCCAGTTCAGGCCGCGGAGGCGATGTAGCCCTCAGGGGTCCGGTAGCCGATCGGTTTGGTTGTGCGGCGGCGGGTTGTGCGGCGGCGGGTTGGCCGGTCGCCGCCCAGGGCGAGCGTGCGGAGGGAAGGGACCGCACGTCGGTTCCATTGTTCGGATGCGGGAACCGCAGGTGCCCGTGCTCCGCCATGCTGACCCTCATGAACGACACGGTGGATGTGCGGGTGGCGGCGGCCAGGTTCGACCGGAGCGGTGCGGCTGAGGACGAAGCCCTGGCCGAGGACGAGCGCAAGCGGGTACTCACTGAGTTCCCGCTGCAGGAATGGCCGACGCTGCCACTGGAGCGCTACGCGCTGGGCCTGGACCTGTCGGGGTCGCTCATGACGTACTGCCGGCTGATGGAGTTCGGCGTCCCGCGGCTGGGCAGCATCAAGGGCGGCAGCGCAGCGAAGCACATCATGTACCGCCACAACTCCGGCGAGTGGCGCCTGGCGGCGCCGCTGCGCAATCTGCAGCAGCAGGATGCCTGGGCGCAGCTACGGGGCCAGTACGTGCAGGCCTTCGAGGCGGCGGCCGCAGGAGACTTCGAAGCCCTGGACGACCTCGATGTCCTGCGGTTCGGGGCGGCGCTGGTGACCAAGTCGCTGGCCACCTACTTCCCCGAGCATTTCCTGCCCGTCTATTCGTCGGACCATCTACGCCGATTCCTGACCCTGCTCGGCGCGGCGCCCGAGCGTGATGCACCGACGTGGCGCCTCAACCGCAAGCTGCGGGAACTTGTCCGGTCGCGGCCCGAGTTCGAGGCCTGGACCGGGCACCAGGTGATGCACTTCCTCTACCAGGACTTCGATCCGCGTCCGCGGCAGCGCACGATCTGGAAGATCGCCCCCGGTGAGCGCGGCCGCCTGTGGCAGGACTGCCTGGAGGGCGCGTTCATCTGCGTCGCCTGGGACGAGGTGGGCGACCTGGGCCAGTACCAGAGCGACAGCGAGCTGAAGCAGGCTCTGGACGTGGCCGGGCCCGACAACACCGGCGGCAGCCTGAGCACTGCGCGGAGGCTGCTGGCCTTCCGAGACCTGGAAGCCGGTGACCGGGTGGTGGCCAATCGCGGCGTCTCCGAGATCCTGGCCACCGGTACCGTCACCGGGGGCTACCGCTTCGATCCGGACCGCTCGCAGTTCCAACACCTGGTCCCGGTGCATTGGGACACTTCCCACGCGCAGGTTCTGGCGAAGCCGCAGCACGGCTGGCGCTCCACCTTTGCCAAGGTGGACCCCGAACGCTTCGCCAAGTTCACCGCGCGCCGCGCCGGTTCCGCCGCAACCGGGAGCTCACCGAACGGAGCTCAGCCGCTGGAACTCCCCGAGGAGGTCCAAGGCGTGCTGGACGCGCTGCAGCGCAAGGGGCAGGTAATCCTGCACGGACCGCCCGGCACCGGCAAGACCCGGCTCGCGCTCAACGTCGCCCTCGCCCTCGGCGGCCGGGCCGACGCGATCACCGCCGACTCCGCCCCACGTGCCGAGGCGCTGGCAGACGTGCTGACCGGTGAACGGGTGCGCTTGGTGACCTTTCATCCCTCCTACGGCTACGAGGACTTCGTCGAAGGATTCAAGCCCGACCTCGCCGCCGTCGGTCCCGGGCTGACCCTCGCACTGTCCGACGGGCTGTTCCACACCCTGTGCCAGGCGGCCGCCGCGCAGCCCGAGCGCACCTTCCTGCTGGTCATCGACGAGATCAACCGCGGCGACCTGCCGCGAATCTTCGGCGAGCTGATCACCCTGCTGGAGATGGACAAGCGCGGCCTGCCGGTTACCCTCCCGATCAGCAAACGCAGCTTCTCGGTGCCACCGAACCTTCGCATCATCGGGACGATGAACACCGCAGACCGCAGCACCAGCCACCTGGACGCCGCCATCCGCCGCCGCTTCGCCTTCCTGCCCGTCGCCCCGGACCCGGACGCCGTCTCGGGCACGGTCGGCCCACTGGACCTGGCCGCGTTCTTCGAGTCCCTCAACACCCGCATCACTCGACACCTCGACGCCGACCACCAGATCGGGCACGCCTACCTGCTGTGCGCGAGTGGGCCGATCGCCACCGAAGGCGAACTCGCCGCCGCCTTCCACCACGAGGTGATCCCGCTTCTGGAGGACTACTGCCTGGGTCGGGCCGACCTGCTGCACCAGATCCTCGGCCGTCTGGTCGACGCGGACACCGGACGCCCGTCGCTGATGACCCCCCAGGACCTTGTCGCTGCCCTGGCCACCGAATTCACCAGCGGCGAGCCGGGCCCCGATGCCTGAACGCACTGAGATCCGCCTCGGCGAGTACGAGTCCGCCCGACTCGGAATCGAGCAGCTCACTTCGCGCGATGTCGACCGGCTGCACGCACTCCAGGACCGCGGCGGCCTCACTCTGACACCGGATCGCACAGGGTGGCGGCTGAAGGCGGATGCCACCGTCGGCGTCCTCATACTGGACCGGATCCGACTCGTCCTCGAGCCCAAGTTCGCCATCCCCGGTGCACAACTCATGCGCTGGCTCGCCTACGCCCTCGCCGCGCCGGTGCCACACCAAGCCACCGCGCGGCCTTGGGCCACCGACCACGACGGCTATGCGGACCTCATCGCCGCCGCACTTCTGGCGGAATGCCAGGCACTGCTGCGAGATGGCCTGCGACGCGACTACGTGCGCCAAGAACGACTGGAACCCCTGGTGCGCGGACGGTTGGATGTCGCCGCTCAGGCCACGCGCCGATACGGCCAACTCGACCAGCTGCATGTGCGCACCTTCGACCGTGAACCCGACATCTGGGACAACCGCGTGCTGGGCACGGCGCTGAAAGCCGCGCTGCCACTGGCGCGCAATCCCGACCTTGCCCGCGCCCTGCACCAGACCGCCGCAGCGTTCTCGCACGCCCCTACTCCTGGCGCGGCCCTGCGCGCCTTGGACCGAGTCCAGTACACCCGCCTGAACGTCCGCTACCACGCTGCCCACAGCTGGGCCTGTCTGCTCCTGCGCGGCGGCGGTGTCACCGACATCCTTGCCGACCACGGGGCCACGGCGGAGAGTCTGCTGTTGGCAATGCCCGCCCTCTGGGAATCAGTCGTCCGACGCCTCGTCTCCCAGGCTGCGGCAGCCAACGGCGGGCGAACTGTCCCCGCCGGCGGCGCGACCGGGATCACCGTCCGCGGCGACCTGGGGAACAGCTCGACATTCCGCCCCGACGTTCTGGTGAGTCTCCCCGCCCGTGCCACGGCACAGCCGCGGCTGCTGCCGGTGGACGCCAAGTACAAGCGCTACGACCGCCAGAGCGTCGGCGCCGGCGACGTCCACCAACTCCTCACCTACATCGCCGGCTACGCCCCCGATGACACCCCGACCGCCGTGATCATCCATCCTCAGCAGGGCGGATATACCCATCGCACTCTGCGCGTTGTCGGCCCGGCGCGGACGCTCGGCACCATCCACGTGCTCGGCATCGACACGCATGCAACCCCCGATGAAGCAGTCACTATCGTGCGGTCCGCGCTGCGGTAGACACCCGCAAACGGGCGACGCGCCCGCCGCGGACAGTCCCGCCAGCACGAGAAACACCGGATGGTGGCCGCCGAGCGGTCCGGCCGGCGAGGCTCCGGCGAACGGTGAGCGCGGTGGCGGCGGTGATCGGCGCGGCCGGCAACCCCGACAGCCGTCCGTAGGCGGCCGTGCTGCAACCGGTTGGTTTTGACCTCCGGGGAAACTGCCTCGCTTGATGGGTGTCGAAGAGTTCGCGGTCCCCAGCCGCCTTTTCCGCGCTCGGCGGACCTGTCAACCTGACCTGAGACCGTGCCTGACAGGAGCCCAGCAAGCGCCTGATTGCACGCGTGTTCCCTCGACCACCGCTACGTCGGAGCAGATTCGGCGATGTCGTGTTCGCCACGATGGGGGCCTGATGAGCTACAGCGACACACCTCTGCCTGTGACGGTCGACGTGAACGTGCCCAGCGTCGCCCGAATGTACGACTTCCTACTCGGCGGGAAGGACAGCCATCCCGTCGATCAGGACGCATGCGCAGCATTACTCGAAGAGGTGCCCAGCCCCGAGCGTGCGTGATCCCATCGGGTCAGAACATTCACCCGAACGGGGCGTTGAGAACATGGTCCGATCGGCGCGAGCGTGCTGACGCGGTTCTTGTACTCGCGACGGGCCTTGCGCCGGGCCGGAACAGCCGGGACATCCTGGCCGCCGTCGAGCGGCTGGCAGCGGCCGAGGAACTGACGGTGCACGGCGGGGACTGCGGTCACGCGCAGGGTGTAGCCCTGGCCGCGCCGAACCGTTGCCCCCTGGTCGAGCGCAGTCCGCTCGGCGGGTTCCAGATCGGCTGAGCGGACGGGGGCGGCGACCTTGACCGGCATGTCGAGGGTGACCGACAGTTCCGAGGCGGGGACCGCACGGGCTCGTGCTCCGCGGCTCCTGGCAACCTGGCGTGTGAACCATCCGTTCGAGGAGGGCGTGACAAAGCACCCCTTCACCACGGGAGTAAGAGAAGAGCTGCTATGCACCGGACGCACGGATGGGCCGACAACTTCCGTCATTCTTGAGCGTGGCGGGTTCGGATAGGGCCTCAGCCGGTGCGTCCCGTTGTTCCCGTGCGTGACGGAAACCGCTGATGAGGCTCTGTGGACGCCGACCGGTCAGAGCTTGCAGGAGAGCCGCTGCATGTCCTGTGCGGTGGGTTTGAAGATGGATTGGTAGTCCCCGGTGGAGGTGTCGGCTCCGGAGTACTTCTGTGCGGCTACGGGGAAGTTGTTCTTGAAGTCTTGGGCCCACTGGTTGTCGAGGAAGGCGCTCACTAATTCATCGAGCTTGGCGCAGTCGGCGTGGTGGCCCCCAAGGATGCCGATGCCCGTGTACTGGAGTTCGCCGAAGACGCCGGGGAGTACCACCTGGTACTTCGTGGGGTTGGAGTTCACGTAGCCGTAGAGGATGAGCGCGTCGCTGAAGACGGCGTCGGTGTCGGAGCGGTCCAGGAGGTTGAGGCAGTCCTGTGTGGTCTGCACCTGGGTGGCCATGTTCGCGCCGGGGATCTTCGTTCTGGAGCCGGTCGATCCCTCGACGGTGCAGACACTCTTGTCCTTCAGGGCGGCCTTGTGCGTGAACCGCTTGTCGTCCGCACGAACCAGGAGTGCTTGCGGGGAGACCATATAGGGGCCGGCGAAGTCGATGCCCTTCTGATTCCGCTCCGGGGTGATCGAGTACGTGGCGATGACGAGTTTGAGGCTGCCGTCCAGCAGTCCGCTCTCGCGGCTCGCGTAGTCGATGATCGTCGATACCGTCTTGGCATTCTGCGCGGCGCCGATGTTCTTCATGACGTCGATGTCGAAGCCGGACTGGTTGATGGTGCCGGTATCGAAGCCGGGTGCGTCGTTCACGGTGCCGACGACGATAGGGCTGGTGAGTACGGAATCGCCGCCTGAAGAGCCCGGCCCGGAACAGTTGACCACCAACGCGAGAGTGAGCAGGCCGGCAAGTGTGATCGCGGTGTGGCGCGCCTGGCGCACGATGGTTCTCCCGCCATTGGTGGTTGTACGGAGGGGTGATGGGGGAGTGCTAGTTGGAGAGCGTGACCTTGGACAGGCTCAGGTCGACCGCGCAGTTGGGATCCCGGGGGTTTTCCACGCGCACGGTGAGAGTGATCTGCCGCTGGTTGGGGAGCAGCCGAATCCTGGCCGGTTCGCCCGGGACCGTGGTGATGGGAGTGGCGGGGCCGGCCGCCGAGGCATTGAGCAAGGACAGTCCGGTCTCTGGACTGCAGTTGCCCTGCGCGCCGTCGGTATCGACGGCCTCGATGGTGACGGCGATGGTCTGCCGGGACACCGTGACGGGACTGTGGAACGTGGCGGAGCCGCCGGGCAGCACTCCTCTGTTGCCCGTGAGGCTTGCCTCGGCCGTCACGTTCTTGTCCGTGTTCGCCTGGTGATACGCCCACAGTGGCCACATCGCGGAGGTCAGCAGGTCCAGGCACAGGATCGCGACGACCGACCAGGTGACCGCCTGCTGCGGAACTGACGGCATTCGCAGCGGTGCGAACAGGCCGAGGACCGCGACGACGACCGCCACCAGGCCGCCGAAGCCGGCGACGACGCGCGACAGTCCGTCGGTAGTGATCGCCAGGGTGACCAGCAGAGCCACTGTCCAGATCGCAGCTACCACGCAGGCTGGTAGGAACCAACCAGGAGGTGCCGGTACGGGAGGAGGTGGGGCCGGGTCGGGATCGGCGGGGTCCGGGGGCGTTGCCCCGTCGTCCGGATCATCGCCTGGTAAGGGTGGTTCGGCCATGGCAGTGCATCCCCCGAAGTTCCGGCCGACGGTATGTCAGCTGCAGCGGAACCCAACCCTTGCATGCCGCACGGCCGCCCCGCAGGGAATACGCATGTTGGCCCGCGGCTCCCCTGGGTCCGTCCGGTTGTGGTTCGCCGGTCTGTCGTGGATCGATGTGGTACGACTGCGCAGCCCTGTCTGCAGCCCGAGGCGGATGCCCCTGAGTGCAGAGTCTCCGCACGTCCTGAATGGCACCCGCACCAGCTGATTCGCGCTCGGTGTCAGTCTGGCTTCGCCAACGGAGGTAGTGCCGCGCAACCGGCATGACGCCAAGAAGAAAAGAGCAAATTCCCGCACTGGCGTTCGTGTCGAATCGATGACGCGCCGGAAAGAAGATATTTACTTCGGTACAGGGTAGGACGTAACCATGATCACCGAGATAGGCTGCTGCTTCACTCTTTGTATGAGTGAACTATTGGGGGGATCATGGAGGTTGCTGTTCAGGCTGCGTATATTACGGGCTCCGGCTTTGTGCTGGCAGCGGTCGTTTCGGCGAGTGCGGCGATCTATCAAGCGAGACGAAACAGTGTGACGGGCACAAATACTCCCATCGGCTCTGCTGTGAGACCGGGCTCCAGCGGGGACCCGTCGAGATAGGATTCGAGTCCTCAAAAACTATGGATGTTAACATCTGGATTGCTCTTCCTTTCCATTGCTCCGTTGCTGGTACTGCTGCTCTCCGATGGGTCGGAGAGCCAAAATAGTGGTGCGCCATCGGGGGTCAATTCGACCAGTGCGCCTTCCGTGAAGCCCCCGCCGGGCAGCCTGGTCCCAGCGACCGGCGCGTCCTCCCTCGATGGGCCGCAGGGAGGTTCCGCCCCGCCAACTGGGGCCCCTTGCTCGGCAAAGGTGAGAATCGTCTCGCCAGTCAGCGGGAGCTTGGTCGATGGTGCGAGCGGCGTACGAATCGAGGGCGACGCCTGCGGCCTGAGCAATGAGTCGGCATGGCTCTTTGATTACGACTACGGAAGCAAGTCGTACTACGAGGACTACGGAGACAGCCCAGGGCCCATTGTATCCAGAAATGGAAAGTGGACCTTTACCAATAGCCCGATCGGGAATAAGGGCGATGATCGAGTCAAGTACACGCTCACACTTGTTCTCGCTTCTCCGGATTGCAACGGAAAACTACGTGCAATCAAACCGGACGGCACCGAATACTCCATTTCGGAAATGCCTCCCGGTTGTGTAATAGCCCAAGGAGTCGATGTCTATGTAACTTATTGAATTCGGGCGTTCGAATTTAGATATTGAGGTGTCCGAGTCTCGCTGGGGCGATGCCGAGCACCCGGTGGACCGTGGTCTTCACTGATGGGTGTGGGTCACTCCATTTCCGACGCCATGCTCGGCATCGCCCTGGTGCACAACCTCACCTCGCTGCATAGTCGAGCCCCCGCCCCGCCCACGCTTCACGACGCCCGAGACAGCGCGGAGATCAACTACGGGACGGCCTTCAGTCGACGTCGCCCGCCCGCTGTTCGGCCAGTGGGTGAGTCGTCGTGCCCGTTGGGTGTGCCCTTTGCGGTGAAGGATCGTCGGCGACCTCGACACCTCCGTGGATACCGGCATGCGCTCCTGCAGCGCTGGGGACGAGAACCCGTACCGCCTGGCTCGGGGGCACGGGCGCACTGTCAACCACCCATTAGAAGGAGACACGCCGGAAGATGATCGTTCCTGCAGCCCTGACCACCTAATCTGCAGGCGGATCGCTGAGCGGTCGTCGGTACGGCCGCCCAGCGGCTGTTCCCAGTTTTCTGTAGCGGAGGTAGTTGTCCTGTGTCGCCCCACGTCAATCCCACTGTCGGAAGACGCCGACTGGGATCGGAGTTTCGCGCGCTTCGACAGAGCAGGGGTTTGACAGCCCAGCAAGTGGCAAAGCAGTTGCTGGTCTCGCAGGCAAAGATCAGCCTTCTGGAGAACGGTCGCCGCAAGGTCAACTCACGCGATGTCCGCGATCTCTGCGAGGTGTACGAAGTTCAGGATCCACAGGTTGTCGATGCCCTGATGCGAATGGCCGAGGAATCGGGTCAATCCGGGTGGTGGAAGGAGTACGGCGATATCCCGCACAGCGTCTACATCGACCTCGAAACCGATGCTGCGGCCATCCGCTGCTACGAATCCATGGTGATCCCCGAACTGCTGCAAACTCCGGCCTACGCCCGAGCAGTTATTGCAGGAACGATCCCGCACGCTACGGCAGAGCAGATCGGCACGTGGGTTCACGTACGGTTGCGCCGTCAATGGCGGGTCGACGACCTGGACCACGCACTGCACTTGTGGATCGTGCTGGACGAGTCGGCCTTGCGTCGCGTCGTAGGTGGTGGCGAGGTCATGCGGGAGCAGCTGGAGCGGCTGCTGGACCTCGGCGGCCGACCGCACGTCACCGTGCAGGTCATCCCGCACCACGCGGGAGCGCATCCTGGCATGGCCGGACGGTTCTCGATCGTCGAGTTCGCCGACGTCTCGGACCGGAACGTTGTGTACCTGGAAGGGTTGACCAGCGATCTCTATCTGGAGAAACCCCCCGACGTGCAGCGCTACGGCGTCATCTACGAGAGTTTGCAGGCCAGGGCGCTGGACCCGGTCGCTTCCGGGCAGCTCGTCACTGATGTCATCAAGTCGTATATCGGGGCGGAGTTCCAAGACTCCACACGGCCCGATGCGTCGCCATCGCCCGGAGGCTGACCGGCGAAGAAGCTGATGGGTAGGGTGCCGCCGCCACGGCGGACGAAGGCACCTGCTCGCGCCGGCGGCGCGCGGCGGAGTCGATGACGATCCGCCGCGCGCCGCTCGTAGCCGTCGCCTGTGCGGGCGACGGCTACGAGCGCTCAACGCGCTGCCAGGTGCAGGTTCAGCTGCGGCCTCGCCCATCCGCACGGTGAGTGGGCATCACATGCCCTGTCCCGGCGTTGGTGCTACGCGCAGTCGCTGTCGTGATCTCAGTGATCGGCGCCGTAGGCACCGTGGATGTCGTGCGGCTGGCCCTGGTCATCGTGGCCCTGAGGCTGGTCACCGTAGCCGTGGTTGCCGGTTTCTCCGCCGTTCTCACCGCCGGGGTAACCACCGGTTTCTCCGCCGTTGTCACCGCCGGGATAGCCACCGGTTTCTCCGCCGTTGTCGCCGCCCGGGTAGCCACCAGTGGTACCCGCGGTGGGGCTGCCGGTGGTGCCTGCCGAGGCACTGCCCGTGGTTCCGGCGATGAGACCGCCAGGGGTGCCGCCGATGACTCCACCGGTCAGGACGCCGCCGAGCAGACCGCCGTTGGTGCCACCCGTTGTCACCCCGGCGATCAGGCCGCCCGAGGTGGTTCCGCCGGTTGCGGTGCCACCGGTACTCGTGCCGGCGATCAGGCCGGTACCACCGGTGATCACGCCACCCGCGGTGCCGGCCGCACACGTGGCCCGGGTGATCTTGTTGGTGTCCAGGGTCACCGAGCCGTTGCGCGCCAGCGCCCGGCCGTCGATGCTCGCACCCGTGGTGGCATTGATCGAGGTCAGCGCCATGATGGTGCCCACGAAGGTGGAGTTGGTGCCGAGAATGGCAGTACTTCCGACCTGCCAGAACACATTGCACGGTGCGGCACCGTTGACGAGGAGCACGCGGCTGGCGGACGCCGTCGTCAGACCGGAGCCGACCTGGAAGACCCAGACGGCGTTCGGGTCGCCCTGGGCGTCCAGGGTCAGAGTGCCGGTGAGACCGAGCGTGGAGGAGGCGGTGTAGACGCCCGGAACCAGCGTCAGGCCGCCCGCGTCCGGGGGAAGGGCGCCGTTCGTGGCCTGGCCGGCAGCGTTGTTGTAGGCCGCGACCAGGTCGCTCTTGGCTTGCAGCGCCACCGCGTCATGGGAGTGCTGAACTCCGTTCACCAGGCCGGGCGGGAAACCGGTGATCGACGTACCCGGATCCACTCCGAGGTCTCCGGTGATCACTGAAGGACCGGTGTTGGTGACCGACTCACCGGACAACACCGCGAAACTGGCCGCCGTCGCCAGCGGTACGGGGGTGGCGATGGCCTGGGCCGGGCTCGACGTCATGGCGACCATCAGAGCGGCCATGACCGCCGCGACCAGTGCCGCGATCCAGGCCGAAAGGGTGCGTGCATGGGGGACTACAGGGGCATTCAGGGTCATCGAGGGGCCAACTCCTGTGTGGGGGCAGTGGCGCAATCGGTGCTTCTTTGCCGAACAGAGGCGCCGACTTCTGTCACCGGCATATTACGGAGTCACGTAATCCGGAATGCGGCGCATTCGGGTGATCGGGGAACGTCACCCATTTGCGACCGTGCTGCGATAACCATACGAACTTGTTCGGCGGACGTGTCCGTTAAGCAACGGATCTCTAACGCCGTGTCATATGTGGGGTGTTGGATTTCCCCCGCGGGCTGAGGGAGATTGCGGAGCTCTGTTTCCGTTCCGCACTGACCTGGCCTTCCGCGGATTTCTGCGGCTCTCTGCGGGCTTGCGGCAGACCTCTGCCGCTACCAACGACCCCTCCGCCTCGCCGCATACGAAACGGTCTTGATCTTCAGCGGCACGAACTCGCGTCCGTCATCGCTCGGCCCGGTCCGCTCCATGATCTGAGCAGGACGAGAACCCCCGCGCCGATGACGTCGGACTCGGCCACGGCCACGGGGAGCCTGCGGAGCAGGTTCGCCTCGGGGTGACCGCTCAGGTGAGTCAACGGCGCCGCGACCCTGCCGGGACCGGGTTGCCGACGGTCATGGCCGTGCCGGCTGCCCGATGCGGTTGTTCGTTGTGCAGCTGTTCCGATGCGGGGGCGATCGGGGCGGGCTCGGCCGGCACCCTGGTCAGTTGGGTGCGTTGTTGCGGAGTTTCTTGTTGAGTTGGAGGGCTACTTCGAGTTGGTCTTCGAGGGCGACGATGCGGCAGGCGGTTTCGATGGCGGTGCCCTGGTCGACGAGTTCGCGGGCGCGGGCGGCGATGCGCAGTTGGTAGCGGGAGTAGCGGCGGTGGCCGCCCTCTGACCGCAGGGGGGTGATCAGGCGGGCTTCGCCGATCGCGTGGAGGGGCCCCGGCAGCCGTACCTGGCTTCCGGGGCCCCATGGGGCGGATCAAACACCATCTACTTCTACTACCGGCTTGTGCGTGCCGGTCCTGCCGTAACCGCAGCGCCGCGTCGGGGGAACACGGAATGCGGGGATCTTGAATGCTTGACCGGGGACCGCCTTCCAATCCGGGGCCTTGCGAGTGCCCGCACACACCTGCCGTGCGGGCGATCCTGATGGTGTCGCTCCGAACCTTTCCTGCTCGTACCTGAACGATGAAAGCTACTGACCTGCTGGTACTTCAGATACTGCGGTCCTGCGATCACAACTGCCGGTGGCCTTCACCGCACCACCGTCCGGCAGCCAGCCCCGTCGCCTGTTCCGCAACTGCTCTGGCTCAGAACCCCACTGCCGAACCTCCTGGCACGCGCGCCCGCAGCCGGCGCCTTCACCAAGAGACCACTCATCCGCTGCTGTACTGCTGGTACCGCTGTCAGAACTGCACTTGCTCTCCTGCGCGGCAGCCCCTGTGCGGGCCGCCCGGCCCGGCAACCAACCCCACGGCCCACTCACCAACCGGCCGTCGGATTCCATCACCGTGCCGCACACTCTGCGCGGCAGTTCGTGTCTGCCGCGCCCTGCTTCCCTCTTGGCTACGACAGGAACACTACCCACACCCGCAGGCGAATGTCTACTGCCCTCAGGATAGATTTCCGTGCCAGTGGGGGACAGGCATACTGCTCCCGTCCAGCACGACCAGAGAGTGCGCCCGAGCCCGGAAGGGGCAGGAGAACGGCATGCGAAGCGAACGCTCCCCGGTCCCGGAGACCGACATCTGCGACCTGTGCGCCCGACGGCTCACCCAGGGGTGCCAACTGGGCGTCGTCCCGGACTCCTCCGCGATCCACGCCCGCAGCCCGGCGCGCGACGGCCGGCGGCTGGTCGTCGCCTGCTCCCTCGAGCACTTGGCCGTCCTGCAGCAGGAGTACCGGACGCGCCCGTACGTGCCCGAGGAACTGTGGGCCGGGCAGATCGACCGCGCGCAGGCGCTTCAACCCAAGGCGCTCAGCAGGGATGCGCTGTCGGCGGCAACGGGCCTCAGCCACCTGGAAATCCAGCGGGCCCTGGCCTGGAAGAGACACCGCGACAGGCGACTGTACGAGCAGGACCCGCAAACACCCGAAGTCGGTTGAAGGAGCCGACCGTCCTTCTGTTCCCTTGCCGGTGCTGCCGGTGCTGCCGGTCCCGCCAGTGCGTGGCGGACGGCGCGGCGGCTTGTGGAGTGGGGGTGAACATCCTGCCGTCCGTCGATGGGGTCGGTCGGACCTCCGGAGGGTCCTGGTAGGCCCTGCTGTGCCCACTCCGGCTGCCTCAATGTGGAAGCAGGGACCGGTTCCCGCCGGGTCGTGTCGCCCCCTGATCCATCTGCCGAGAAGACGTGAGACCGTGCAGCACCGCACCGTACGAGATGTCATGACCCACCAGGTTGTGAGCGCCGACGCAGACTGCTCCTTCAAGGAGCTTGTTGTCCTGCTGGCTCGGAACGACATCAGCGCCGTGCCGGTGGTCGATGGCCAGGGCAGGCCGGTCGGTGTCGTCTCCGAGGGGGATCTGCTGCGGAATCAGGCCTCCCGGCCGGACCCGTTGGGGCACGGGCAGCTCGCCGACCCCTCGGACCCGACAGGTGTCCAGCCCGAGACCGCCGTCGGCCTGATGACCGGCCCTGCGCTCACCGCCCGGCCGGAATGGTCGGTCGTCGAGGCCGCCCGCGCGATGGAGCGTGACGCAGTGAAGCGCCTCGTGGTCGTCGACGAGATCGGGCGGCTGGCGGGCATCGTGAGCCGGAGCGACCTGCTGCGTGTCTTCCTGCGCACCGACCGCTTCATCCGGGAAGAGATCGTCAACGACGTCCTCGGCCGGACACTGCGGATCGCCGAGGGCGCGGTCCACGTCCAGGTGCGGGAGGGCGTCGTCACCCTCCGCGGAACGCTCGGCCTGCGCAGCCTGGGTCTGCTCGTGGTCCGGCTGTCGCAGGGCGTCGACGGGGTGGTGAACGTCCACGATCTGATGGTCTTCGACGTCGACGACGCCCCGGCCCTCCCGGAACCGTCGGCCGCGCTGCCGGCGACCCCGTGACCGTTCTCGCACCCGCAGCGCAGGCCACCGGTTCCGGAATCACCACGGCGGCCGGCCGGCCCGTCGACGACGCCCTCCGGGCGGCGGGTACGACACGGGACGGTCTGTCAGCGCGCGAGGCCGCCGAGCGGCTGCGCACCTGGGGGCCGAACGCGGTCACCTCCCACCGGGCCAGGCTGCCGGCGGTGCTGTGGCGTCAACTGCGCTCTCCCTTGCTGGGGTTGCTGCTCGCGGCGGCGACGGCCTCGTACTTCGTCGGGCAACGCGGTGACGCCGTGATCATCGGCGCCATCGTCGCCCTGTCGGTGGGGCTCGGGTTCGTGAACGAGTACCGCGCGGAGAAGGCCGCCGAGGCGCTCCACGGCCAGATCCACCACGAAGCGGTGGCTGTTCGGGACGGCGGGCTCTGCAAGGTCGACGTCACCGAGTTGGTTCCGGGCGATGTCGTCGAGCTGAAACTCGGGGAGATCGTTCCGGCTGACATCCGGCTTCTCGACGTTGTGGGTCTGGAGTGTGACGAGTCGGTCCTGACGGGGGAGTCGCTGCCGCTGCCCAAGGGCACGTCCGCGGTGCCGTCCGGTACCCCGCTGGCCGAGTTGTCGGGCTGCGCCCTGATGGGCACCGTCGTGCATGCCGGCAGCGGCCGGGGAGTGGTGGTGACCACCGGCGCCGCGACGGAGTTCGGGAAGATCGCGGCGGGCCTGGGCACGCACCAGTTGGAGACCGAGTTCCAAGTCGGACTGCGCCGGTTCTCGATGCTGCTGGTCTACGTCGCGGGTGCGCTGACCACGTCGATCTTCGCCGTCAACGTCCTGCTGCACAAACCTCTGTTGGAAGCGCTGCTGTTCTCGCTGGCGATCGCCGTCGGGATCACGCCGCAGCTGTTGCCGGCCGTGGTGTCGACGAGTCTGGCCGCCGGGTCCCGGCGGATGAGCCGGCGGAAGGTGCTGGTCAAGCGGCTGGTGTGCATCGAGGACCTCGGGGACGTCGATGTGCTGTTCACCGACAAGACGGGCACGCTGACCGCCGGCCGTATCGACTTCATGCGGGCGCTGCCCGCCGACGGCTCCACCGCGGACGAGCTGCTGCGCTGGGGTCTGCTGTGCACGGAGAGCGGCGGCGCGGACGGTCCGGCGGTGGGAGGCAATGCGCTGGACGCGGCCCTGTGGGAGTCTGCCGCGTCGCAGCGCCTGCGCGGGACCCTGGCGGGCAGTACTCGGCTCGGGTTGCTGCCGTTCGACCATGACCGGCGCATGGTCTCCGCCGTGGTGCGTGACAGCGCGGGTGTGACGACGCTGGTCACCAAGGGCGCTCCGGAGAGCGTGCTGGAGCGCTGCGTCGAGGTACCCGACGCGGCCCGCGAAGCGCTGGCCGCCGAGTTCGCCGCAGGGAACCGCGTGGTCGCCGTGGCCACCCGTACCCCGGTGGGCGGGGAACGGCCCACCGCCGCGGATGAACGAGGCCTGCGTCTCGCCGGCCTGTTGGTCTTCCTCGACCCGCCCAAACCCGACGCGGCCGCGGCGCTGCTGAGGCTGGCCGGTCTCGGGATCACGGTCAAAGTCGTCACAGGGGACAACCCCGCGGTCGCGGTCAAGGTCTGTGACGACCTCGGACTGCCTGCCGGACGGGCACTGACCGGGGTGGATCTCGACGCGCTGGACGACGCCGAACTCGCCGCGGCGATCGTACGCACCACCGTCTTCGCCCGGGTCAGCCCCGAGCACAAGGCACGTATCGTCCGGATCCAGCGGACGACCGGCGGCGATGTCGCGTTCCTGGGCGACGGCGTCAACGACGCGCTGGCTCTGCACGCCGCCGACGTGGGCATCTCCGTCGAGTCCGGCACCGACGTGGCGAAGGACGCCGCGGACGTGATCCTGCTGGAGAAAGATCTGGACGTGCTCGCGGACGGCGTGGTGGAGGGGCGGCGGATCTTCGCCAACACCATCAAGTACGTCCTCATGGGCACGTCCAGCAACTTCGGCAACATGTTCAGCGCGGCCGGTGCGTCGTTGTTCCTGGGCTTCCTGCCGATGCTGCCGTCCCAGATCCTGCTCAACAACCTGCTCTACGACACCAGCCAGCTGGCGATCCCCACCGACCATGTCGACGAGGAGCAGCTGCGCAGGCCCTCGCACTGGGACATCGGGTTCATCCGCCGCTTCATGGTCTGCTTCGGTCCGATCAGCTCGGTGTTCGACTTCGCCACGTTCGGCGTCATGCTGTGGGTCTTCCACTCAGGACCGGTCCAGTTCCGCACCGGCTGGTTCGTGGAGTCCCTGGCCACCCAGGCGTTGGTGATCTTCGCGATCCGCACCCGCCGCAGCCCGTTCTGGCGCAGCCGACCCAGCCTGCCGCTGACACTGGCCGCCTTCGGGGTGGTCGCGGTGGGAGCGGTACTGCCGGCGACACCCCTGGCCCACACACTCGGCTTCGCGCCGCTCCCGCTGGGCTTCTTCGCCGCGCTGGTAGCCATGGTGGTCTGCTATCTGGGTCTCATCGAGATCGGGAAACGGCTCTTCTACCGGCAACAGTCCGCCGCTCCGACCGCTCCGGCCGATCCGATCCGCAGGCGGGACCCCTGGCGGCATCTGCGGCGTCGTGGAGCCGGCTTCAGCGTCCCCGGCCGGTTGGGCCACCACAACCCTGTACGAGCCGACTGAACGGGGACGGCCGGACCCATGCGGCGAGCCCTCGCCGGCCGTGTAGGCCGCAGGCAGGGCCGTTCGGCCCCCGGAGGGACCCGCAAGGCCCCTCCGCTTCCGTTCCTCCGCCTGTGAGGCTGGAAGCGAGCGGGATACCGCACACCACTCCACGACTTCGCGCGGTACACCATCGACCGCGGTCCCACCAATCTCCGGAGGGCCCCATGTCCGACACGAGCGCGAACACTTCTGACCGCCCCATCGTGGTGGGCACGGACGGCTCACCGACCGCCCGCCACGCCGTGCTTCTCGCACTGCGCGAGGCACAGCTGCGCGGTACCGGGCTGCGGGCCGTCTGCGCCTACGACTACGGGCCCGACCGTTACGCCGGCTACGCATGGCTGACCGCGTCGGACGACGCCGGCCTGCACGTACAACTGCGCGACATCGCTGAGCAGGCCGTGACCGACACGGTCGCCGAACTCCAGAAGGAGCTCGGCGGCACACCGGTGGAGGTGGAGGTCGTGGTCGAACCGGGTCGCCCGTCGCAGGTGCTGCTGGAGGCCAGCGCGGACGCCTGCCTGCTGGTGGTCGGCTCCCGGGGTGCCAGCTCCTGGGGACGTCTCAGGCTCGGTTCGACCAGCACCGAGGTCGTGCACCACGCCCACCTTCCGGTACTGGTCGTCCCGGGCGACGTGCCCGACGCCGCATAAATCCGTTCACCACGACGCCGGGTCGCTGACCCGGGGACAGGTTCGGATCATGACCACCAACGCTCTGTTGCAAGATCCGCACCCGGACCTGACCGCCCTCCCCGCGGTCCGGATGCTGCTGAAACCGAAGTGCGCTGACCGGGGGATGGTGGACGGGGCCTGGTGGCCGCGCTCGCGTGACCTGGCCCGTGAACTGCCCTCCCTGGTCGCGGTCCTGGACGAGTGCTGGGGCCGGATCACCCGGGTCGCGGTGAACGTGCGCAGGTGGCCGGAGATCCCGGAGAAGGTGCCCGCAGGGATCCACACCGTGAGCGTCGGATGGTTCGACGCCGAGCAGGACCCGGACGATCTGCTGCTGCTCTCCTACACGGTCGGGCGCTGGGACCTGCTGGTCGTGCCGCCGGAGTGCGACCCGGATCGGGCAGCCCGGCTGATGTCCGCCGCGGCCGATGTGCTCACCAGGCAGAGCGCCCGTGAGCTGATGACCGACGCCGGTCCTGCCCGCCACACCGCCGCGCACGCTGCCCCGTGGGATGTCATCTGAGGGAGACTCGTACGACGACGGAAAGGGCCGGCCTGAGGGCCGGCCCTTTCCGTCGATGCGCCGTTCAGCGGGTCCGGCTCAATCGCGCGGGGGAACGGGCAACGAGCTCTGCGGTGTCTGGGGGACGAGCAGGACCGGGCAGTGGGAGTGATGCAGCAACGCGGTGGCGACGGGCCCGAGTTGAGGTCCCAGCAGGCCCGGCCGCCGGTGCGCGGTGACCACGATGACAGCCGCTCCGCAGGTGGCCTCCAACAGGGCGTGCGTAGCACCGGACCGTACGGTGCGCGTCTGCACGGGAACCTGCGGATACGTCTCCCGTAGCGGTGCCACGACCTGGCCGGGTACCGCCTCCTCCGTTCGCGCCCGCCGTGTGATGTCCTCCTGAAGGCGGCTGGTGGGCACCGGGGCGTATCCGACGGGTGGCAGATGCCGGTAGGTCCAGGCATGCAGGACCCGCAGCGGCGCTCCGCGCCGTGCCGCCTCGGCGAAGGCGGACCCGGCGGTGTCGGTGTCGGTGTCGTCCTCCAGACCGAGCAGCACCTCACCACCGGGCCCTGAGCTCTCGTGCCACGCGGCGTGGTCGCCGCGGACGACCAGGAGCGGGCTCCGGGTGCGGGCCGCCACCCGCAGACTGACCGACCCGAACAGCCTCCCGGCGAACCCGGGCAGATCACGGGTGCCGACGACGGTGAGTGCGGCGTCCCGGCCACGGCACACGATGGCCTCGGCCGCGTCGCCCACCACCGCCGCGGTGCTCACCGCGAGCGCCGGGTAGCGGTGGCGTGCGCGGGCCACAGCCGATGCGAGAACCGGTCCGGCCTCGTCGAAGCCGGGCACGGCATAGACGATCTCCAGACCGGTGGCGCGCCGGCCCGCCTCGACGGCGGCCTCGTCGAGCGCTCGCATCGATACGATCGAGCCGTCGACGCCGACGACGACGTGTCCAGCGGTCATGTCCGGTCCTTCGCGGGTCCGCTGCTCAGGACGACCTTCAGTGCACCGGTGTCGGCGGCCCGGGAGAAGACGTCGTACGCCTCCGCCATGCGGTGGAGCGGGAAGTCGTGCGTCACCAGGGACGATGTGGGGAGTCTTCCGGCGGCCATCATCCGCAGCAGGGCGGGGGTGGAGTACGTGTCGACGAGTCCGGTGCGGATCGTCAGGTTCTTGCTCCACAGGGTTTCCAGATGGAGTGTCGCGGGTTTGCCATGGACCCCGACGTTGGCCATCCGCCCTCCGGGGCGCACCATGCGGGTGCACATCTCGAAACTCGCGGGCACGCCCACGGCTTCGATGACCACATCGGCCCCCAGGCCGTCGGTCAGCTCCGAGACCAGCTGCTCGGGGTCCTCCGCGGCGTTGACCACCGTGTCGGCGCCCATGCGCTTCGCCGCTTCCAAGCGGGCCGGCGCCAGGTCGACGGCGATGATCCGGCCCGGCGAGAACAGCTGAGCCGTGGTGATGGCGGCAAGTCCGATGGGGCCGGCGCCGACCACGACGACGGTGTCGCCGGGACCCACCCGCCCGTTCAGCACGCCGACCTCGTACGCCGTGGGATAGATGTCGGCCAGCAGAACGGCGTCCTGGCTGTCCACAGCGGCGGGCAGCAGGTGCACCGACAGGTCGGCGAACGGTACCCGGACGTACTCGGCCTGCGTGCCGTCGATCGTGTGGCCGAGGATCCAGCCACCGCCGCCGAGGCACTGCCCGTACGCGCCCTCCCGGCAGAACCGGCAGCGCCCGCAGGCGGAGATGCAGGAGACCAGGACCCGATCGCCGGGCCGCACCGTACGTACCCCGCTGCCGACCTCGACGACCTCCCCGACGGCCTCGTGGCCGAGGACCGTGCCCGGCGGGACCTCCGGTACGTCGCCCTTGAGGATGTGCAGATCCGTTCCGCAGATGGTGACGGCATCGACGCGGACGATCACGTCATCGGGGTCCTGGATCCCCGGGTCGGGAACGTCCTCCCATGCCGACTGTCCCGGGCCGTGGAAAACGAATGCCTTCATGGCCGTTCCCTTCGTCGAATGCGTCCGGCGGCCCACTACGGCTTCCGCCCGGGAAATCCCGGCCGCGGGAACGGCCCGGCGGGGCCGGTGCCCGCTCCGCAGTCCCTCAGGTACAGCCTGACCCGGCACCGGTGCCGGCCGCTTGGGCCACTCGGACCCGGTACGGGGGTCCAACCGGCCCGCATCGCCGAAAGGCCATAGCGTGGACCCTCAGTACCTTCAGCACTCGCTCCCTGATGGAGGCCGCCGTGGCAGCCGGCAAGAAGTCCCGATCGAGCGCCCCGCGTCAGGAACGGCTGCCGCGGCGGCTGTACGAGAGCGAGCTGCTCCGACTGCAGACGGAACTGGTCAAGCTGCAGGAGTGGGTGCGTGCCGAGGGCGTCCGGCTGGTCGTGGTCTTCGAGGGACGTGACGCGGCCGGCAAGGGCAGCACCATCAAGCGCGTCACCGAGCGCCTCAACCCGCGGGTCGCCCGGATCGCCGCGCTGCCCGCGCCGACCGAGCGCGAGCGCACGCAGTGGTACTTCCAGCGCTATGTCGAGCAGCTCCCCGCCGCAGGCGAGATCGTGCTGTTCGACCGCAGCTGGTACAACCGGGCCGGTGTCGAGCACGTCATGGGGTTCTGCACCAAGGAGGAGTACGGACGCTTCCTGCACCAGTGCCCGATCTTCGAGCGGATGCTGGTCGAGGACGGCATCCTGCTGCGCAAGTACTGGTTCTCGGTGAGCGACGCCGTGCAGGAGGAGCGCTTCCGTGCGCGGCTCGAAGATCCCACCCGGCGCTGGAAGTTGTCACCGATGGACCTGGAGTCCGTCACCCGGTGGGAGGCGTACTCACGCGCCAAGGACGAGATGTTCGTACACACCGACATCCCTGAAGCGCCCTGGAACGTCGTCGCCAGTGACGACAAGCGCAGCGCCCGGATCAACATGATCAACGATCTGCTGTCGGCGATCCCGTACCGCGAGGTGACGCGGCCGACACTGGAACTGCCCCCACGCCCTCCCTCCACCGGCTACGAGCGGCCGCCGCGCGATCTGCAGACCTACGTACCCGACCACGCGGCCGCCCTGGCGCGTGGCGGCGGGGCCTCCGACTGAGCCGGCGCCGCCGATGTCCGGGCCCTGGCGCCGGTGGCCGTCCGGATACGGGCCTCGGCGCCGTAGCCGTCCGCCCCGCCACGTGTCACATGACCCGTTTCCGGGCCACCGCCGCCGTCCAGGGAGCTGCCGGCGGCACGGTCCGGAAACGTCAAGGCGTGCAGGACCGGTAGCCGTTCAGCCCTCCCATCTGCGGGACCAATGGCCCTCCTTGTGGCCCTGGCAGGCCCTCCATGGGGACTCGGACCCGAACCAGGATGAGGGCAGACGGCGATCCGGCCGTGCTCTGAAGTGGCGAGACGCACCGCTGGGCCTGACGACCACGGCCGCCGGCAACGCCCTCGCCCGCCAATCGAACCGAGGCACGCCATGCCCGTCCTGATCATTGCTGTCGTGGTCCTGCTCCTCCTGCTGATCGGCGCGATGGCCGTGAAGATCGTCAAGCAGTACGAGCAGGGGGTGCTGTTCCGGCTCGGCCGGGTGCTGGGCGAGCGCAAGCCCGGTCTGCGGCTGATCATCCCGTTCGTCGACGTCCTGCACCGGGTGTCGCTGCGGATCGTCACCATGCCGATCCAGTCGCAGGGCATCATCACCCGCGACAACGTCAGCGTCGATGTGTCCGCGGTCGCCTACTTCCGGGTGGTCGACCCGGTGAAATCCGTCGTCGCCATCGAGAACGTGTACGCGGCGATCGACCAGATCGCGCAGACCACGCTGCGCAAGGTCGTGGGCCAGCACACCCTGGACGAGACGCTGTCCGAGACGGACACGATCAACCTCGACATCCGCGAGATCCTCGACGTCACGACGGTCGAGTGGGGCGTCCAGGTGACGCTGGTGGAGCTGAAGGACATTCAGCTGCCCGACAGCATGAAGCGGGCGATGGCCCGGCAGGCCGAGGCCGAGCGGGAGAAGCGCGCGAAGATCATCAACGCCGAGGGCGAGTCGCTGGCCGCCGCGGCCCTCGGTGACGCCTCCGACGTGATGATGGCCCACCCGCTGGCCCTGCAACTGCGCAACCTGCAGAGCCTGGTGGAGATCGGCGTGGACAAGAACACCACCGTCGTCTTCCCGGCCCCGCTGATGAGCACCATCGGCGAACTCGGCTCCTTCCTCGCCCGCGAAACCGCGGCGGCGATCCCGGTCGCCCCGCCGGCGGCCAAGGACGCGGAAAGGTCGCCCGTCACCGAGCCCGCGTTCGTCGACATCACGACGACCGACGCACTGGCCGGTTCCTCCAACGGCAGTCCTCGCGCGATCGGCAAGTAGCGGTGGTCGAGCCGGAGCCGGGACCGATGTGACGAACCGGACCCACTCCGGCCCGCAGGACGCCGTTCCCGTCGGGTGACACCGGCGCTGCAGCCGTACCGATCGACGGCGGGTCCGTCGCCTTGACAGTGATCAGAAGTGAGGACGATCCCGTGACCGAGAAGGTCAACAACGCGCCGACCGAGGACGATACGACGTCCGGCTCCCCTGGCCGGACACCCGGGAAAGGGATGTTCGGGCTGCCGACCGCGACCGCGCTCGTCATCGGTTCCGTGATCGGTACCGGGGTGTTCGCCCTGCCGACCGCACTGGCACCGTACGGCCCGATCAGCCTGGTCGCGTTCGTGCTGGTCACCGTCGGCGCGCTGGCGCTGGCCTTCACCTTCGGCGCACTGTCCAAGCGGGTACGGGGATCCGGCGGCCCCTACGTCTACGCCCGGGACGCCTTCGGTGACTTCGCCGGCTTCCTCAACGCGTGGTCCTACTGGATCACGGCGTGGGCGGGCAACGCGGCCATCGTCGTGGCCTGGGTCGGGTACGTGGAGGTGTTCTGGAACACCGGCCACGCCAAGGCCTGGTCGATCGTCATCGCCATGGTCGGACTGTGGATACCGGCGGTCATCAACCTCTCCGGCGTCCGCAACATGGCGGTCACCCAGATCGTCACCACCGTCCTGAAGTTCGTGCCGCTGCTGTTCATGGCCACCGTCGGGCTGCTGTTCATCAAGGCGCACAACTTCGGCGCCTTCAACGCCGGCGGCACCTCCGCCGGTTCGGCGATCTCCGCCGCCGCGGCCATCGCCCTGTTCAGCTATCTCGGCATCGAGACCGCGTCGGTTGCCGCAGGCCGGGTACGTGACCCGCAGCGCAACGTGGGCCGGGCGACGATCCTCGGCACCGTCGGCTGCGCGGTCGTCTACATCCTGGGCACGGTGACGGTGTTCGGCACCGTCTCCAACGCGGCTCTGCAGAAGTCGGCCGCGCCGTTCACGGACTCGGCGGATGCCATCTTCGGCGGCCGATGGGCCGGCCAGGCCGTTGCGGTCGCGGCGATCGTCTCCGGACTGGGCGCCCTGATCGGCTGGACCCTCATCGTCGCCGAGATGCCGATGGCCGCGGCGAAGGACCGCCTGTTCCCGGCCGCGTTCGGTCGCACCCGCAAGGGCGTCCCGGCGTTCGGGATCGTCAGCTCGACGCTGCTCGCCTCCGTCCTGACGGCTGTCAGTTACAGCCAGTTCGAGAAGGTCTTCACCACCCTCGTCCTGCTGTCCGTGGTCACCGCCGTGATCCCCTACATCTTCAGTGCCGGTGCCCAGCTGTACTGGCTGCTCACCCGCGGGCGCCAGACCCGGTGGCCGCACCTGCTCCGCGACTGCGGCGTCTCCGCCGTCGCCCTGGCCTTCTCGTTCTGGTCCCTCGCCGGCAGCGGCTACCAGGCCGTCTACTACGGGCTGTTCTGCCTGCTCCTCGGTCTGCCGGTCTACATCTGGCTCAAGGCCGCACGCAACGAGTACGGCGAGACACCGGTGATCCCGGCCGGTGAGCCCTCCTGGACCCTCGCCGCAGACGTCCCGCCGCAGCCCGTGGCTCCGGTGGACCCGCTCGTGGGGCACACGACGTGACCCGGCCCCCGACACCCTCCGGCACCGGCCCCCGACCTTCCCCGCACGTCAAGGAGACCACCATGACCCGCACCCTCGGCGTGCATTCCGAAGTCGGCCCGCTGCGCGAGGCCATCGTTCACCGCCCCGGGCTGGAGCTGAACCGCCTGACGCCCGGCAACTGTGACGAACTGCTCTTCGACGACGTGCTGTGGGCCGACAAGGCCCGCGAGGAGCACGACACCTTCGTCCAAGTACTCCGCGACCGCGGCACGACGGTCCACCACTTCGACCACCTCCTCGCGCAGACACTGGAGCGCCCGGAGGCACGGGCCTTCGTTCTGGACCGCATCTGCACTCCGGAACTGGTGGGCCCGACCCTGGCGGCACCTCTGCGACGGCTCGCCGACGAGGCGGACCCCGCGACGCTGGCCGAACTGCTCATCGGTGGAGTGACCCGCGCTGACCTGTCGCCCCTGCGAGTGCGCAGCCTGCGCTGGCAGAGCCTGGAACTGGACGACTTCGTCCTCGCGCCGCTGCCCAACACGCTGTTCCAGCGGGACAACTCGGCCTGGATCTACGGCGGCGTCACCATCAACCCGATGGCCAAGGCCGCCCGGCAGCGCGAGTCCCTGCACAGCCGCGCCGTGTACACGTTCCACCCGCTGTTCGCGGACGCGACCTTCCCGGTGTACTACGGCAACGACGACACCAACCACCAGCCGGCCACCCTCGAAGGCGGCGACATCCACGTCCTGGGCCGAGGTGTCGTCCTGATCGGGATGGGGGAGCGGAGCACCCCGACGGGCGTGGAGATCCTCGCCCGCGAGCTCTTCCGCAGCGGACAGGCCACCACCGTGATCGCCGTCCAGCTCCCCAAGTCACACGCCTTCATGCACCTGGACACCGTGCTGACGATGATCGACGTCGACACCTTCGTCCGCTATCCCTACCTCGACCCGAAGTCCCTGCGCACCTGGGTGATCGTCCCCGCCGACCCGCGGGAGACCGTCGAGCACGACACCGGCGGCCTGCACGTCGAGCAGCGGGACGACCTGTTCGCCACCATCGCCGACGCCTTGGGCCTCGACAAGATCAGGGTGCTGTCCGCCGACGAGGACGCGCGGGCGGCCGAACGCGAGCAGTGGGACGACGCCAACAACTTCCTCACCGTCGCACCCGGGGTCGTGGTCGGCTACGAACGCAACACCGTGACCAACGCGATGCTGCGGGACAACGGCATCGAGGTCATCAGCATCCCCGGCAGCGAACTGGGCCGCGGCCGGGGCGGGGCACGGTGCATGACCTGCCCGACCCGGCGCGACGGGATCTGACCCCGCCCGCGACCCGAGCCCCGGCGAACCCGTCACCATCCTCGATCAGCCCACTGTGAGGACTTCCCCATGCCCGCTCAGACGCCCACGACCGTCACCCACCACCGGCCCGGCTCCCTCCTCAAGGAGCTCGACCTCGACAAGGCGGGATTCCTGGCGCTGATCACCGCGGCCGGGCAGCTCAAGGCAGCCAAGGCGAACGGCTCCGAGCGCCCCCAACTGGAGGGCAGGAACATCGCCCTGGTCTTCGAGAAGAGCTCCACCCGCACCCGCTGCGCCTTCGAGGTCGCCGCCCACGACCAGGGCGCACAGGTCACCTACCTCGGCCCGGAGGGCTCCCACATCGGACGTGAGGAGTCGATCCGTGACACCGCCAGGGTGCTGGGCCGGATGTTCGACGGCATCGAGTTCCGCGGATTCGCCCAGGACACCGTGGAGGAACTGGCCGACCACGCCGGCGTCCCGGTGTGGAACGGACTCACCGACGCATGGCACCCGACCCAGATGCTCGCCGACGTCCTCACCATGACCGAGCACCACCCCGGGCCCGTCGAGGAGATCGCCTACTGCTTCCTGGGCGACGGCCGCAACAACGTGGCCCGCTCGCTGCTGATCACCGGGGCGCTGCTCGGCATGGACGTCCGCATCGCCGCACCGCGCGACCTGTGGCCCCGGACGAGGTGATCGCCGAAGCTGACCGGCTCGCCGTGACCAGCGGGGCCCGCGTGCTGGTGACCGAGGACGTCGAGCAGGGGGTGGCGGGCGCCGACTTCGTCTACACCGATGTCTGGGTCAGCATGGGGGAGTCGGACGAGCAGTGGAGTACCCGCATACCGCAGCTGCTGCCCTACCGCGTCACCGAGAAAGTGCTGCTCGCCTCCGGCAAGACCGACACGAAGTTCCTCCACTGCCTGCCGTCCGTCCACGACCGCAGCACGCAGCTCGGCCGGCGGCTGTTCGACCGCTTCGGCCTCGACGGGGCGGAAGTCACCGACGAGGTCTTCGAGTCGCCGCACTCAGTGGTCTTCGACCAGGCCGAGAACCGCCTGCACACCATCAAGGCCGTCCTCGTCGCCGCCTTGGGCGCCTGAGATGCGCATCGTGGTCGCGATCGGCGGCAACGCACTGCTGCGGCGCGGTGAGAGGCCCGACGCCACCGTGCAGGTCGACCACATCCGTGCCGCCGCCCAGGCCCTCGCACCACTGGCACTGCACCACCAGCTGATCATCTGCCACGGCAACGGTCCCCAGGTCGGGATGCTCTCCCTGGAGAGCGAGAACGACCGCGAACTGACCCACCCGTACCCGTTCGACGCGCTGGTCGCGCAGACCCAGGGCATGATCGGCTACTGGCTGGCCCAGTCGCTGCGCAACGCGGGAGTGACCAAGCCCGTCATGAGCCTGGTCACCCAGACGCTCGTCGACGCGTCGGATCCCGCCTTCGCGGCCCCGACGAAGTTCGTCGGCCCGGGATACCCACACGGGCAGGCCCAACGGCTCGCCGACCGGCACGGCTGGACGATCGCTGTCGACGGCGACCGATGGCGCCGGGTCGTCGCCTCACCCGAACCTCTGCGGATCGTCGAGCAGGAGTCGATCGACCGGCTGCTCGACCACGAAGCACTCGTCATCTGCGGGGGAGGCGGCGGAATCCCGGTCACCGAGGACGGTGCCGGTCAGCTGCAGGGCGCCGAGGCGGTCGTCGACAAGGACGCTACGGCCGCTCTACTCGCGGTGGCCGTCAAGGCCGACCGGCTGCTGATCCTGACGGACGTGCCCGCGGTGATGGAAGGCTTCGGCACCCCTGAGGCCACCCCGCTGCGCCGGCTGGCCCTGGACGGTTGGGAAGCACTGCACTTCCCCGCAGGCTCCATGGGACCCAAGATCGCGGCTTGCGCCCACTTCGTCGGAACCACCGGCCGACCGGCCGCCATCGGATCGCTCGACGACGCTGCCGCGGTCCTCGCCGGCGGCGCCGGAACTGTCATCGTCCCCAGCGATGCACCGGACGCGAGCGGCCGGATCACGGCCGGGACGACTGCGGCGATCCAGCGCTGAGGCCCTTCGCCGGTCCGGTTGCCGGACCGGCGGAGGGTAGGAGAGCGCCCGGCGGGATCCCCGCCGGGCGCTCTCCCAGTGGAACTGGCCGAGGGTCCCACCGAACAGCTCCCTCAACTCAGTGGCTGTCCGGAGCGGGTGGCCGGCGGCACGTCACTCAGGAATAACGACGACCGGGCACGGTGCGTGCTGGACGCAGTGCTGGCTGACCGAGCCGAGGAGGATTCCGGCGAAGGTGCCGTGTCCCCGGCTGCCCACGGTCAGCAGCTGTGCCCCGGCCGCGGCCTCCAGGAGCACCTCTGCCGGATGCCCCTGCACCACTCGCGCGAGTACCTCGACGGGGTGGTCGAGGTGCCCGGAGACGTCGGCGATGGCTGCGTCGAGGTTCTTGCGGATACCCGCTGCGATCTCACTGGTATCGATCGCACCGGGCGACCAGCCGTAGCTGTAGACGTAGGTGTCGGGGTTCTGCCAGGTGGTGATCGCCTCAACGCTGGAGCCGGTCAGCCGTGCGTAGGTCATCGCCCATTTCAGCGCCGACTTGGAGCACTCCGATCCATCGATTCCGACGACCACACGTCGTGCGGGTTCCGGGGTCTGCTGCGGCATTGTCGAGCTCCTGGGATCGAGGCGGCCGGCCCACGTGGGCCGGCCGCGGTCTGCGTGCGGGGGAGTGCGGGGTGCGGCTCGGCCGGACAGGCCCTAACCGACCACGGTGGGCGTGCGGGGATCGGTGGGGATCGGCCGGGTCTGCTCGCGGGCGGCGATGAGCGCCGCCCCGATGTCCCGGGTGCCGGTGGAGACGCACAACGTGTAGGCGACGTCCTGGAGCTGTCGGTGGACATACGGGTCGACGGCGTCGGTTCGGGCCTGTAACTGCAGGGCGTCGTAGCGTTCCAGCAGGTTCCGCAGTACGGCGGGGTGGGCCATCAGCATCGTGGGGTCTCCCTCGGCTCAGCGTTCGGTGCGGCTGTTCAGATGCAGGCGCGGCGCCGTAGGCGTGCGCGAGCGAGTAGCCCAGCTCCCCGCCCTCGTGGATCTTCGGCATCGTCAAGGCAGCCGTCCTGGTGGGTCGGTGAGCTGGTGCCAGGCATATCCCTCTCCTCCGCAAGCGCCGAACCGGTGTTGCTCCTACTCTGCGATGCGGTGCGGCCCCGCCTCTTGGGCCGATGAGGGACATCCGGGGGGCCGAACGGCCCTCGTCGTGCGTGACGATGCGTCGGGTGACCGACGGGTCAGCGGACGTGAATCCGGCGTCCGGTGATCCGGTCCGGGTCGATCCGCACCCACCATGCGCGGTCCCCGCCTGCCCATGGGCCGCTGTGGGTCCGTTCGATGAGCTGCCGGACGGTGTCGGGATCCGTGACGTGTTCGGCGCTGCCGACCACGAGCACGCTCCATCCCTGGCTCAGCGCCTCGTCGATGTGATCCACCTCGAAGGCGACCCGGGTCCCGATCGACAGGGCGGGAGCGGATCCCGGCGACGTTCTGAAGGCCGGCGACCCGTCCGTCATCTGGTAGTTGACGGGGACGATGGCGGGACCGCCGTCGCCGGTCACGGCAACACGTCCCACCCCGTGCGTGGACAGCCGGGCCCGGCATTCTTCCGGCGTCATCTCCACCAGTTCCGGATGGCGGGCCGCCTTTCCGAGGCCGGGCGGCAGATCCGTGCCGCCTCCGCGCAGCTCGGAGACCGTGGTCTGCAGCGCGTCGGCGAGGCTCAGCAGGAGGACCGCGCTGGGGACGGCGGTCGGCTGCTGTTCCAGATACTCCAAGTAGGGCGTGGCCATACCCGCCTGGTCGGCCACCTGTTCGCGGGTGAGGCCCAGTTGCTCGCGGCGCGATGCCAGCCGCCGTCCCATGTCTCCGACAGGCCGTGGCCGGACGGAAGCGGCGTCTGTTCTCGTCTGCTGGTTCATGGCCAATCGCTTCCCTTTTGATGTCGGTCGGTGCTCCGGGCGGCGGCGTCAGCCGTCGTCCTCCGGGCCGCCCACTGATACGGAGGCGCCGCGGTTCACGCCGAAGGGGCCGTACAGATCGAGCAGCCGGGTGCGCGTGTTGTGCAGCCGGCTCCCGATGACCGCCGCGCAGAGCAGCACGAATTCCTGTCCCAGTCCGGGATCGGCCGAACACAGGTCACGAACCGCCGCCGCCGGGAACTCCGTGGCCTGCACGGCGGTGCGGGCCTGGGCTCCGAGCTGCCACCGGAACGGCGGGAACAGCCAGGACCAGCCGAGGAGTTCGCCTGCGGAGAGGGTTTGCACCACGACGGCCCGGCGCCCGGGAACGTGCAGGTCCAGGGCCACCTCGCCGCGGTCCAGGACCCAGAAGCGTTCGGCGGCTCGGTCCGCTTCGAAGATGCGTGCGCCGGTGGGAAAGGAGACCGGTGCGGACAGCGCCAGCAGTCGGTCACGGTGTGCGGTGGTGAGGGTGTCGAGAAGGTAGTGGGTCGTGGACATCGCACTGTCCGTTTCCGCGGCTACGCGGGATCCGACGTGGTGCAGGCGGTGGTCGCTTCGCCGCTGTGGTTGTCCATCAGGCCTGCCTGCCCTCTCATCCTCACCCCGGGCGGGCGGACGCGGGCAGGGGCCGAACGTCCTCAGCTGCCGGCAGGGTGGCCCGGGTACGCTGCCGGCCGACCACGGAGGGTGACGGTCCGCTGCTCATCCGGGCGCGCACCGCCTCTTGGCGATCCGGCGGGCTCAAAGGGTGGGCACCACGGCCACCGGGCATGGGGCGTGGTGCAGCATGGCGTGGTTCACCGAACCCAGTTGCAGGCCCGGGTGGCCGCGCCGGCGGTGTGCGCCGACCACGAGGAGGTCCGCCCCGGCAGCTGCCCGCAGCAGAGCGGGCGCCGGCCTGGCCTGCTCGGCCTTGCGCCGCACCTCGACCTCGGTGTCCCCCAGGTCCGGAAGTCGCACCGCGTTCAGCAGGGACCGGGCCCGGTCGGACGCCGCGCCGACGTCCATGAGGACGGACATCCCCGACAGGTCGACGTCCGGATGCCAGGCGTGGACGAGCTCCAGGTCGGCGTGGCCCGCCACCGCCTCCTCGACCGCCAGATCCACCGCCGCCGAAACATCGTGCGGCCCCACACCCAGCACGACCCGACGGTGCCCTGGCTCCGCAGGTGCTCCTTCACCGCGTACCACCACCACGGGGTACGCGGCCCGGGCGGTGACCCGCAGGGCCACCGAGCCGAGGAGCAGTCCCGGGAACCCGCCGTGGCCACGGGTCCCCAGCACCAGCAGCGGTGAATGGCGCTGCAGGCCCAGCAGCGCGGACAGGACGTCCTCGGCGAGCAGCTCGGTTTCCACCGGCACCCCGGGCCGGCGCTTCACCGCCCGCTCACCCGCGGAGTCCAGGATCTCCTGCACCGCTTTGCGCTCCGGAGCGAGTTCGCTGTCGTCCAGGGTTTCCTGTTCGTAGCGCTCCCACAGACAGGCGTGGACCAAGCGCAGCCCCAGCCCGCGGCGGAAGGCGTCGTCGGCCGCCCAGTCAACGGCTCGCAGACTCTCCGGCGAACCGTCGACCGCGGCCACTACACACGCAATAGTCATGATCTCCTCCGCTTCGCGGGGGTCACCGCCGGTGTCCGGCGCCGTGTTGGCCTTCCTGGTTCAGGCGGTCCTGGGCCTGGGTCGCGATCACTGCGGCCTGGACGCGCCGTTCCACCCCCAGCTTGGCGAGCAGCCGGGAGATGTGGTTCTTGACGGTCTTCTCCGCGAGGTAGAGCCGCTGTCCGATCTGCCGGTTGGTCAGTCCCTCGCCGACCAGCGCCAGGATCTCCCGCTCCCGTTCCGTCAGGCTGGGCAGTGCGACCGCTTCCGGTGCCGGTTCCTCCGCGCCGCGCAGCTTGGCCATCAGCCTGGCCGCCGCGCTGGGGTCGAGCGTCGACTGTCCGGAGGCGACGGTGCGGACGGCCGAGACCAGGTCGGAGCCGCGGATCTGTTTCAGCACGAACCCCGAGGCGCCGGCCATGATCGCGTCGAGGAGCGCCTCCTCGTCGTCGAAGGACGTGAGCATCAGGCAGGCAAGATCGGGCATCCGGGAGCGCAGTTCCCGGCAGACCGTCACTCCGTCACCGTCCGGCAGCCGCACATCCAGCACAGCGACCCGCGGGCGCAGCGCGGGAATACGGATGAGGGCTTGCTCCACGGTGCCGGCCTCGCCGATCACTGTGATGTCCGGTTCGTCGTCCAGCAGGTCACGCACCCCCCGCCGCACCACTTCGTGGTCGTCGAGGAGGAAGACCGTGATCCCGGCCGCGGGAGTGGGAGGGTCGCTGTCGGACATCAAGAACTCCTGAATCCTGCGCCGGGATGCTCCGTCCAGCGGACAGGTCCCGAACCGCGCTCACCGATCAGTCTGCGGCTCCCCACACGGCGGTACCAGGGCCAGGTGGCCCTGATCCCCTGGCATCACCGCCACCGCACACCTCCCATTCTCCGCCCTTCGGAGCCCTGGCACAGAAGCTGGCGCCCGCGGGCGGCCTTGCGGCGCACGGGGGCGAGTACGGTGGAAGGGGCTGGGAAGGTAGGCCTCCGTCCTCTCGCCATGCACCTGGAGGCATATCGGTGGGTAACGTCGACGAGGGCCTCGGGCAGTCTCCGCAGGTGCGGCTCGATGAGCTTCTGGGGGAACTGCAGACCCGGCTGGACGCGGCGCGCGGCACCCGGGACCAGGTCCGCGGCCTGCTGGAGGCGGTGCTCTCCGTCGGGCGTGAGCTGGATCTGGAGCAGGTGCTGCGCAATATCGTCGAGGCGGCGGCCGTGCTGGTGAAGGCCGAGTACGCGGCGCTGGGCGTGATCGGGCCGGACGGCGAGCGGCTGGGCGAGTTCCTGACGGTCGGTTTCACGCCCGAGCAGATCACGGCGATCGGCGCCTACCCGTCGGGGCACGGAATCCTGGGTGTCCTGATCCGTGATCCGCACCCGTTGCGGCTGCCGCGGATCTCCGATCACCCCTCCTCGTACGGTTTTCCGCCGAACCACCCGCCGATGGACTCCTTCCTGGGGGTACCGATCCGGGTGCGCGACCACGTCTTCGGCAACCTGTATCTGACGGAGAAGCGCGGCGGTGGGCAGTTCGACGCCGAGGACGAGTCCGTCCTGGCCACGCTGGCTGTGGCCGCCGGGGTGGCGATCGACAACGCGCGGCTGTACGAGGAGTCCAGGCGGCGCGAGCGGTGGCTCCAGGCCAACGCGGAGATCACCCACACGCTCATGGCCGGCAGTCCGCGCAGCGCGGTCATCAGCCTCATCGCCGATCGCGCCCGCGAGATCACCGGTGCGGAGCTGGCCCTCGTCGCGCTGCCCGTCGACGACGCGGCGGCGCTCTCCGTCGAACTCGTCATCGGGCGGGACGCGCCCGCGCTGCGCGGTCTGGTCGTGCCGGTCGAGGGCAGCCTCGTGGGTTCCGCCTTCTCCTCCGGGAAGCCCGTGACCAGCGAAAACATCAACCTGGACGAGTCGGTCCGCGCGGACGGGCCGCGCAATGACCGGCTGGAGGCCGCGGTCGCGGTCCCCATCGGTACGGGTGACGGCCCGCGTGGCGTACTGCTGTTGGTCCGCGCGGCCGGCGGGACGGCCTTCACCGATGAGGAGATCGAGCCGCTGCAAGGGTTCGCCGGGCAGGCGGCGGTGGCGATGGAGCTGGCCGAACGGCGTGCCGGCGCCGAGCAGATCGCGCTGCTGGAGGACCGGGACCGGATCGCCCGCGATCTGCACGACCTCGCGATCCAGCGCCTCTTCGCCACCGGGATGACGCTGCAGAGCGCGGGCCGCTTCATCGAGCACCCCGAGGCCTCGGAGCGGGTCCGGCGCGCTGTCGACGATCTGGACGAGACCATCAAGATCATCCGATCGACCATCTTCGGTCTGCGGTCCCGTGAGACCGGCGCCGAACACACCCTCCGGGCCCGTACGGTGCGTGCCGCATCCGACGCCTTCGCGACACTCGGCTTCACGCCGAGCGTGCGGATGGAGGGGCTGCTGGACACCCAGGTGCCGCGGGAGGTCGCCGACCATGTGATGGCGGTGCTGGCCGAGTCGCTCAGCAACGTCGCGAAGCACGCCCACGCCACCCGCGTGCAGGTGGCCCTGGAGACCGACGGCCGGCAGGTCGTCCTCACGACGACCGACAACGGCGTCGGGCTCCCGGCGGAACGGATCGGCAACGGCCTGCGGAACATGCGGGAGCGCGCGCTGCAGCTGGGCGGGGACATGGAGTTGGTCTGCCCGCCGGACGGCGGGACGACCCTCGTCTGGCAGGTGCCGGTGAAGGCGGAATAGCCGATCTCGACCGGCTTCCTGTCGGCGCTCGCCTCCGTCAGGGCATATCGGCGGGAGACAACTGGACCCGCTCTGCCGGAACGTAGCCATTTCCGTCCACGACGCGCCCTGCGACGAGTTCGGCTTCGACATGGATGAAGACTCCGTCATCCGTCTCCAGCCATGGCCGCGGACCGCTCGACCTCAACCGCGCTTCCTTCACCGGGTTGGTGACCACGGAAGCCCGGCCGGTGACCACCACACTCCATCCGGTGTGGCCCGCCTCGTCGAAGTGGTCCGCCTCGAACGCGACCACCGCACCCCGCACCGCGCGGGCCATGTGCGATGCGGCGGACGCCTGGAACAGCACGGCACCGTCCGGGTCCAGGAGGAAGTGCACCGGCAGAACGGTGGGCAGGGCATCCTCGGTGTAGATGACCCGGCCGATCGTCACCAGAGACAGCAAACGCAGGCTCTCCCCGCGATCCAGCTCCCGAAATCCGTTGTGCCGGTGCATCGTTCCGTCCTCAATACCGCCCATGTGATCATGGCGGGCCGATCGGCCCCCGTGCGGTGATATGGGCGCTGTGCAACCACGAGTGCGAGTCGGGCCAGGGACCGGGAACGGTCTCCCGGTCGGGCCAGAAGCGTTGTGCACAGTCGCCCACTGCCCATGCTTCCTCATGACGCCCTCACACGATAGGGCCGCACGTCCCGCACCAGGGCCACATGGCCCTGGGCACCACCGGGCGGACGTGCTCAGTCGTGCTCAGTCGTGCTCAGTCGTGCGGGACGACGGCGACCGGAACGGCGGCGTGGGGTCACCGCCTGTGCAGAGACCTCCACGCCGGGGAACTTCTCCCGCCACGGATGCAGCGCGTCGGCCGGCGCGGTCTTCTTCCGCTCCGCCGGTTCCCCGCCGACGTCCTGGTTCACGGCGAGGTCCGGGGTCCCGAAAACGGTCAGTCGGAGAGGGGGAGAATGCGGGAGGTGCCCGGGGCGAGGGTGAGGGAGCGGCCCGCGAGCCGGATCCGGACGGGCGGCTCGTCGGAGGGCGGAACGCTGATGCTCAGGTTCCCGGCGTGCAGGGTCAGTCCGATACCCCGGTGACCGCGGTAGCGGATGGAGAGGCCGTATTCCGACAGCTCGGGAAGCGGCGCCGGGTCGAGCGACAGCTCGTCCCCGCGGACCTCCAGACCGGTCAGGCCGCGCTGGACGAGGTCGAGCGTGCCGGCCATGGCGCCCAGGTGGATGCCCTCGGCGGTGGTGCCGCCCTGAAGGTCGGCCACGTCTCCGGTGAGCGCTTCCTGGCAGTACTTCCAGGCTCCGGCGCGGCGGGCGCGGGCCAGTACCCATCCGTGGACCAGCCCGCTGAGTGTCGAACCGTGGCTCGTTCTGCGCAGGTAGTGGTCGACGGTCGTGCGCCACATCTCGTCGTCGAGGCCGTAGCCGAGCCGTCGGAAGAGTGTGGTGAGTTCGGCCGGGGAGAAGAGGTAGCCGAGCATCAGCACATCGGCCTGCTTCGACGCCTGGTACGCGTTGACGGTGTCGCCCTCGGCCTCCAGGATCCGGTCGAGGCGCCGGATGTCGCCGTGCCGGGCCCGGTAGGCGTCCCAGTCCAGTTCGGCGAGGTCGCCGTAGCCCTCGAACTGGCTGATGACCCCGCGGTGGAAAGGCACCCGCAGCCGGTGCGAGACGTCCTCCCAGAGTTTGAGTTCTCCCGCGTCCAGCCCGATGCGCTCGAACAGCGCCTGCCGGCGTGGGGCGGGCAGGCCCTCGGCGAGTTCCAGAGCGCGGGTCAGCACCCAGGCGGCCGTCACATTGGTGTAGGCGTTGTCGTCAAGACCCGGCTCTGCGGCACCGGGGTACGCGTCGTGGTATTCGTCCGGGCCGACCACACCACGGATCCGGTAGCGGCCGTAGTCCTTGTCCCAGACCGCGCTGTTCGCCCAGAAGCGGGCGATCTGCAGCAGCATCTCGGCGCCCGCCGTGTGCAGGAACTCCGTGTCCCCGCTGGCCTCGCAGTACTGCACGATGTTGTAGGCGATCGCCGAGCCGACATGGTGCTGGAGCCGTGAGTGGTCGGGCAGCCACCGCCCCGAGCGGGGGTTCAGATGCAGTGTCTGGGTCTCCTCGCGGCCGTCGCTGCCGCTCTGCCACGGATACATGGCACCGGTCCGGCCGGCTGCGGACGCCGTCCGGCACGCCTGCCCCAGGCGCCGGTAGCGGTAGGAGAGCAGAGCCCGGGAGACCTCCGGAAGGTGCAGGTTCAGGAAGGGCAGGACGAACAACTCGTCCCAGAACACGTGGCCGCGGTAGGCCTCGCCGTGCAACCCGCGGGCCGGCACGCCCACATCGAGGTCGGCCGTGTGCGGGGAGAGGGTCTGCAGCACATGGAACAGATGCAGCCGCAGTACCCGTCCGGCCTCGCCCGGCACCTCCAGCTCCGCCCGCTGCCACAGGCGCTCCCACGCGGCTTCGTGGGACGCGAGCAACGCGGTGAAGTCACCGGCCTGCTGTACCCGGCCGATGGCCGCGTGCAGCGGATCGCTGATCGCCGGGTCGCGCGAGGTGTGCAGCGCGACGGTCTTCTCGACGATGACAGCGCTGTCGGGCTCGATCGGCAGCGTCAGCGCATGGGTGGCGGTGCGGTCTCCGGTGACGAGCCGTGCCGAGGTGGGGATGCTCCCGGTCACCTGGGTACGGGCGGCCATCGCGATGAGGATGTCGGAGGCGGTGGTGCGGCATTCCAGCCACACCGTGTTCGGCCCGGTGGTGCCGGTATGCCAGCGGTCGAGGTGCCGGCCGTTCAGATCGTGGTAGCGCTCGACGCCCGAGTTGGTGATGTCTCCGTCGAGGGCGGATTCCACCTCCAGCTCGCCCGCCCAGCCTTCGGCGGTGAACTCGGTTCGCAGGGCGGCCAGATGCGGATCGCCCATGTGCACGAGTCGGGACTGCACCACGGTGATCCGGCGACCCTGCGCGTCAGACAGCCGCATCCGTCGCGTCAAGGTGCCGCGACGCAGATCCAGGACCTGCCCGTATTCCAGAACTGAACCGTCGTCCGGGGAGAGCCAGGGGCCGGGCGCGGTATCGCTGTCGGAATCCGTGTCGGAGGTCGTGTCACGGGCGCGGAAGCGCAGCGGCAACCAGTTCGGCAGGTTGACGATGTCCTCGTTCTCGACCGTCCGTCCCGCTACGGTCGACGTCAGCCGGTTGTAGCAGCCGGCCGCGTAGGTACCCGGATAGTGCGCGGTGCCCGCTGTCGCCTCGGGCGCGGCGCCACGGGTGGCGAAGTAGCCGTTGCCGAGGGTGCACAGCGATTCGCGCAGCCGCTCCTGTGCCGGGTCGTATCCCTCGTAACTCCAAGTCCAGTCGGACATCGTCAGTTCTCCCCGCCGGTCAGCAGTTCGGCCAGGTCGCGGACGACGATGCCCGCGCCGTGCTCGCGCAGGTCGGTGGCGCTGGTCGGTCCTGCGGTGCGGTCCACGCCGACCACCAGGCCGAAGCCGCCCCGGCGGCCCGCTTCCACACCGGCCAGAGCGTCCTCGATCACGGCCGCCTGCGCCGCGGGTACGCCCAGCCGCCGGGCGGCTTCCAGGAACAGTGCAGGGTCGGGTTTTCCCGCCAGCTTCAACCGGGCCGCCTCCTTGCCGTCCACCACGGTCCGGAACAACTCCCGTACGCCCGCGCCCGCGAGGAGTTCGGGCGCGTGGCGGGAGGCGGAGACCGCGGCGCACGGGACGCCGGCGGCGTGCAGCGCGTGCAGCACCCGTACGGTGCCCGGCCAGGCGGCGATGCCCCCCGCACGCAACTGCCGCGTGAACAGCTGCTCCTTGCGGGCGGCGACCGCCTGCACGGTGCCCGTTCCGGGCGGGTCGTCGGGGTCGCCCAGGGGAAGCCGCAGGTCGCGCGAGGCGAGGAAGGCGGCCGCGCCGTCGAGCCGGTTCCTGCCGTCGACATAGCGGCGATAGTCCTCCACCGGGTCGAACGGGCGGTCGTGTCCCGCTGCCCGCAGGCAGGCGTCGAAGGCGGTCCGCCATGCGGCGGCGTGCACCCGGGCCGAATCGGTGATCACCCCGTCGGTGTCGAACACCACGGCCCGCACCGACCGCAGGGCCGGTCCGAGTATGGCGGCCGGGGCCGTGGCGGTGTTCCGTCCCGGACGGACAGGTGTCTGCCCGGCGCTGCGGCCGGCGGTCTCAGGTACGGCCATGGTGGTGCCTCCTGGTTCGGTCGGGACAACGCCCGTCCGGCCCGGCACGTCATGCGACGCGGCGGGCCGGACGGGGTGGGGCGGCCGGGGCGGGCCGGCCGGGGCGGGCTGGCCGGCTCGGGCGGGTGTCAGAGCAGCCAGCGGTGGTCGCGGACGACCGGCAGGCGGGCCCAGATCCGGCCGAGGCCCCAGACAGTGCCGGCGGAGGCGACGGCGAGTGCGATCATGACGGCCGCGTACAGCAGGTGGTAGTCGACGAGCGGGTTGCTGGACATGCTCAGCGAGCCGTCGGAGGCATGCCGGGCCGGCGGCCACTCCGCCATCCACATCAGCCCCATCATGGCCGTGCCCGCCACGGCGGCGAACCGCAGTGCGACCCCGGCCGTCAGGGCCACTCCGATGCTCAGCAGACCGAGCATGAACAGCCAGTTCGCCCAGCCGGCGCCCGCCCAGGAATGGAACGTGGACTCCATGGGGCCGGCGGAGACCCCGCTTAGGAAGCCCTTCGTCGGTGAGCCGCCGTCGACCCAGCCCTTGCCCGACGAGGTCGCGTAACCCCAGCCGAACGCCTTGTCGAGGAAGGCCCACAGGAAGATGAACCCGGTCAGGACCCGGATCCCGGCGAGGACGCGGGCGCCGGTCGACGTGACCGCCAGTGCGGGCGACGTACCGGACACCGCTGCCGCACCGGCCCTGTGGCGTGACGGCAGGTGGAACCCGGTGTGCTGCTGCGGGTGCTCGTGGACTGCCATGATGGCCATCCCTTCCGGGACTTGGAGGAGTGACGCGGCAACCGCGTCCGGTCTCAATGTGCCGTCCCAGGTGCCGGGACCCCAGGGGCTCGCAGTCCCGGCGAACGGGCCGAACGTCCCTACTCCGAGGACCCGTTCGGCCGACCGGGGACAGAACCGGGTTCGGTTCCGGGCCCGGCGTCCTTCGGCACGCGGCGGCGGGGCCGCGCTCCGGGTGAGCGCGCGTATCTCACTCCGGGCGCCGGCCCTGCGGCCCTCAGCCCGTTCATGGTGTCGCGGGTTCCCTGGTCAGTTCGCGCGCGACCCCGTGCGCCCAGAGCCGGATCCGTTCGGGGTCCCGGAAGTCCCCGCCCCGGCCGGACTTGACGATCATGCGGGCGATCCAGCCCCTGGCACCGTCCTGCAGACAGCCGCCGAAGGTGACGTGCCCGCGGACCTTGAGGCGGTCGGCGATGCGCTGGACACCTGCCACCGGTGGCAGGACGAGCTCGCCCGCCGTGGCGTCCAGCGGGCCGCTGCTGAACAGCCAGACGGGCCGCTCGGCCAGATCCGCCCGGTGGTGCCGGGCGAAGCGGACCGCTTCCGGGCGCCATCTCCCGGCGTAGAGGGCGCTGCCGAGGATCACGGCGTGGTAGGAGCCGACACCGTCCACCTCGGATACGGCCAGTACCTCCACCGCGAGGCCCTGCTCCCGCAGGGCCTCGGCGACCATCCCGGCGATGGCGGAAGTCGAACCGTTCTTCGACGCGTACGCGACGAGCACACGTTCGCCGGTCATGAAGGCTTCCGCACAGTCTCCGCGGTCATGACGGGTCGGCTCACAGCTTCCTCAGCCAGTCGTCCGCAACGCCCTGCAGCGACTGTTCGGTAGGCCGCAGGTGGGAGTCGTCCAGTGCGAAACTGAGCTTGTCGAGTACCCCGACCACCCCGTCGATCTGGCGTGCCAGGTGGATCGCGATCCCACATTCGCTGCGCCGCTCCAGCCGGCCCTCCAGCGTGACGACGCCGTCGCGCACGCCGACGCCGATGCTCAGCGGAGCCAGCCACAAGGTCTTGACCACCACCTCGTCGATCACTTCCTGGCGGATCTCGTCGTCCGGTCGCAGGAAGATCTGCAGCAGATCGCGCCGGGTGACGATCCCGACCAGCCGGTCCTGCTCGTCGACCACCGGCAGCCGTTCGACGCGGTGTTTCGCCATGACGCGCGCGGCGTCCGCGATCGACTCCTCGGCGTGCACCAGGACCGGCGGCTGGGACATCAGCTCCCCCGCGGTACGGGCGCGGGCCTTGGCCTGCTCCCTGCGGGCGGAAAGGGACCACACGAACGGCCGGCGTCCCCTGTCGTCCAGGGAGGCGGCCTGGCGCGCCAACAGGTCGGTCTCGGAAATGACGCCGATGACCTTCTCATCGTCATCGACCACGGGAAGCCCGCTGACCCCGTGCCGGACAAGGCGCTCGGCGACCACCTTGAACGGTGTGCTGTAGACCGCCCTGACGACTTCGCTCGTCATCACGTCGGTCACCCGGTTGTGTTTCATCACGCTGTCTCCTCCTTGGCGTCTGCGGGAGTCGGCACGGCGGTTCCGCGAATTCACTTCACCGAGATCGCCGTGACCCAGCAGGCCGGTACTTCCAGCGTGCTGGCCGTGCAACGGCTGAGCGAGGGGCCGCAGGTCCCTGCCGGAGGCCGACCGGCCCAAGCCCGTGGTGGCCGGTCGAACCGGCCGGGATGCCCACGGCCTACCGGACAGCGGGCGGAGCCGTCAGGAGGAACCGCCCCTCAGGCGAACAGCGTTCAGAGCCTGTCGGCCACGGCCCGGGGGTCTGGTCGCAGCGGCACGAGGGGGCTGGTGTTGAACACGTTCGCCTTGATGGGTGGCCGTACTTCCACGCCGTGGAGGTACCGGCGGAGTATCGCGCGACGTTGGTGCAGCGTGCCGTTGTGCCAGGCTTCGATGAGGTCCTGCTGGGAGATTCGGGGGGCAGGTTTCCTCTCTGCGGAGGCGAGGGCCTCGTGCAGGAGGGAGATCTTGCGGTTGGTGCCGGCGAGCATCTGGAAGTAGGTACGTGCTGATGAAGGGGCTTCGGCTCTTGCCGGCGGGGATGCCGCGGCGCTGGCGACGCAGCTGTAGCTAGAACTGGACCTGGGACCAGGCCTTGGGTGTGACGATCGGCTCCCACGTTCCGAGCAGCGGGCGGCCCTCGTCGTCGAACAGGACCCGGGACCAGCCGTCCCAGTCGTTGATGAGGTTCATCCGGCCGCCGGTCGCGCCGATGACGGGGCGGTGGACGTATTCGACGATGTCGATGAGGTCTTCCAGGTCCCGGGGCTGGCGCACTAGGCGGTCCAGGTCGTAGAAGATCACGCCGTCGATGAGGCCGCTGGCGAGGTCGGCCAGGAGCTGCCGGAACTGGGGACGGATGACGATCCAGTCGATCGTTCCGTCGTCCCGCACGACCTTGCGCTTCTTGAACCCCGAGGTGTCGTTCTCCTTGTAGACCTTCGCGAACGGTCCCCACCGCAGATGCTTGCGCGTGTCGGCGGCGTCCTCGCTCTGGCGGTCGACGCCGGCCTCCAGGCCGAAGCGGTCCGAGGAGATGCGGAGGTAGGCCCCGGGGCGCTTGGGGACGTATGCGGAGAGCTGGTCGTAGAGGTTGAGGGTGACGCCGCCCTTGCGGGCCTGCGGGGGGATCTCGAAGTCGTCCCATAGGGACAAGGTGGACATAGCGCTTCGGCTCCGGGTGCTCGTGTCGTTCCGACACCGGGCACTTTTCGTCGAACACAGGGGCTTGGCCGCGCCGTGATCCAGGGTTAAGGTTCACGGCCGACTTGTGTGGATACTGGCTGGCATGCGCATCGACTTTGATCCTGCAGTCGTGGACCGGACCGCCTTCTACAAGCTCCTGACCTCGGTGGTTGTACCTCGGCCCATCGCTTGGGTGTCGACGATCAGCCCAGACGGCTTTATTGCGAACCTCGCCCCGCACAGCTTTTTCACCGTGTTCTGTGTCAGTCCGCCGATCGTGCAGTTCACCTCGGTCGGGCGGAAGGACTCGTTGCGCAATATCGAGGGGACGGGGGAGTTCGTCGTGAACTTCGCGCCGGAGCACCTCTTCGAGCAGATCAATGCGACGGCGACGGACTTTCCGGCCGGGGTGAGTGAGTTCGATGCGGTGGGGATCGCCCGGGAGCCGAGTCTGCGGGTGAAGCCGCCGCGGGTGGCGGCGTCGCCGGTGGCGTTGGAGTGCGAGATGCACAGCATGGTGCGGATGGGGGACTCGACGGTGGTGTTCGGGCGGGTCGTGCATGCGGCGGTGTCCGAGGCGGTGCTGGTCGACGGGCATCCTGAGGTGCGGAAGCTGCAGCCGCTCGCGCGGTTGGGGAAGGACGAGTGGGGTGCGCTCGGGGAGATCCTGGAGATCTCCCGGATCCGGTTCGAGGACTGGCCGGGCGCCGGCGGCTGAGGCGGCGTCACATGGAACGCCGGTAGCCCGGTTGGGCTGACGTCGTTGCCTCCCAGGGGTGACTGCTGTCGCAGGTCTCATGGTTGCGTGGTGGGATCGAACGACAGTCAGATTTCCTGATCATGGAGTCGCGTCGATGACGATCCGCACACGACACGGGGCGCTGGCCGTGGCCGCCGCTCTGCTCGGAACCGTTGCTGTCAGTGCCTGTGGCGGTGCCGCCGGGCCACAGGCCGGGCCCGTATCGAAGGGGGATGTCGGGCAGGCGGGCTCGTCCGGCGCTGCTTCGCAGCTGAAGGGGTTCACGCTCGTCGCCTCCGGAGACGTGCTGCCCCATGCGGTGATCATTCGTCAGGCCCAGGCGGACGCCGGAGGACACGGCTACGACTTCCACAAGATGCTGGCGGGCGTGAAGCCGGTGGTCAGCAAGGCGGATCTGGCGATCTGTCATATGGAGACGGTGTACGGCGCGAAGGACGGTCCCTTCACCGGCTATCCGACGTTCAAGTCGCCGCCGCAGGTCGCCCAGGCGCTCAAGGACACCGGTTACGACTCCTGCTCCACGGCCTCCAACCACACGCTGGACGACGGTGCGGACGGGGTGCAGCACACGCTCGACGCCATGGACGCGGTCGGTGTCCGGCACGCCGGTTCGGCCCGTACCGCCGCCGAGGCCGGAAAGCCGGCGCTGCTCAAGGCGGGGAGCGCCACCGTCGCGCAGCTCGCCTACACCTACGACACCAACGGGTTCCCGCAGCCCGAGGGGCACCCGTGGGCGGTCAACCTCATCGATCCCGACCGGATCATCGCCGACGCGCGGGCCGCCCGGAAGGCCGGGGCGGACGTGGTGCTGGTGAGTCTGCACTGGGGAACCGAGTGGCAGGACGAGCCGGACGAGATGCAGCTGACCGTTGCCAAGCAGCTCACCGCGGCGCGGACCGGCGGGCGTCCGGACATCGATCTGATCCTGGGTACCCATGCCCACATTCCCCAGGCGTACGAGAAGGTCAACGGCACCTGGGTCGTCTACGGGATGGGCGACCAGGTCGCCGGGGAGATGTTCAACTACGACGACAAGCAGGACGCGCGCGGCAACATGGGGTCCATCGCCCGGTTCACCTTCGCTCCGCCCGCGACGGCCGGACAGCGGTGGACCGTGCGCAAGGCCGAGTTCATTCCGCAGTTGATGGACCTCGGCGCGCCGTACCGCGTCGTGACCCTCAACGACGCGCTCCGCCAGAACCCGCGCCGCGCCGACTACCTCAGGGCTCGCGATCACATCCGCACCATGGTCCTGAGCCGTGGCGGTGCTGCCGCCGGGCTCACGATGGTCCCCTGACCATCTCTCCGGAGTCGAGGGCCGGGAGTTAGGGGATCAGGCGACGGCGATCCCGGCGATCCCGGCGGCGCGGGCCAGCAGGTGGGCGGTCCGCGTCCCGGCGTCGACGGCGTGGGCCGCCGTACTGGGCAGGCAGCGCTGGTGTTCCACGCTGTACTCGGTCATGACGATGCCGGCGTGGTCGGTCACGAGCTCTTCGAGCGGCGCCGGCCAGCCGCGTTCCTCCAGTGCGTCGCGCAGCTCACGCGACTGCTCGATGTCCACCATCGGATCGGCGGTGCCGTGCACCAGGTGGACCGGAATCGGCGGCACCGGGTCACCGGCCCGGGACGCGTCGTCGATCGGAATGGTGCCCGTGGTCGGCGCCGCGGAGCGGTAGCCGCCGGCGATGCCCATGACGGCGCGCGGCCGCCAGCCGTCGAGCGCGGCGGGGTTGAGGGCCACGCCCAGCACGGCGTTGGCGCCCAGCGACCAGCCCGCCAGGACCAGCCGCTCGGCATCCCCGCCGAAGCGGGCCGCGTTCGCGCGCACGAACGCCACCGACTCGGCCAGCTGCGTCCGGCCGCCGTCAGGAGCGTCGGGACGCCAGTCCGGTACGAAGGCGACGACTCCGAGCCGGGCGGCGCTCCGGGCGAGCGGCGCGAGCACGTCCCGTTCATCGGGGCCACGGCCGTGCCAGAGCAGCACCACGGGTGCCGCCGACGCCGACGCCGACGCCGACGCCGATGACGATGAGGGCGCGGGCCGATGGACATCCATGTGCCGGCCACTGGTCCCGTAGGCGACCTCGGTCACCACATCAACATCCGCCGTCACGGCGCCACCCCCGGATCGTCACAACCCTACGAAATACCACGGAACGTAAAGAACGACGTCCGGGGCTGCCCCGCCCCATGATCCGTTCCTGCCGGCCCACGGTACCCGGAACCGCCGTTACCCGACTCACGTCGAAGGGGCACGCCGCCGGGGCGTGGTCATGGAGGAACCGTCATGCGCAGCCGTGCCGCTCTTGTCAGTTCAGCTCTGCTGTTAGGTGTGTCGCTCACCGTCGTGGGGTGTGGCGCCGATGGGGTGCGGACGGCGTCGGACGCGCCCGCCGGCAAGGACGTGCTGGTGACGGAGGACACCGGGCGTCCGGACAACGGGGCGGGCGCCCGGCGGGCGGCCGAAGTGGTCAAAGCCTGGACGGGATCGGCGGCGGAACGCGCGTGGCGCAAGGGATACCGGCCGCTCGACCAGGCGGAGTGGCTTCCACCGGACGCGTTCCGCAGCGAGGGGGACAAGGTCGCGTTCATCAGCGGGCACCTCGACCTCGTCACGCAGCTCCCGGCGTCCGGATCCGGGGGTCCGGAGGCAACGGTGACGTGGCAGGACGGATCGACGGTGCGGCGACCGCTGCTGACGTCACGTCACATCTTCGACGGTCTGGCGCGGAACAAGTCCGGCTGTGATGGGACGGATTGCAACCGGCGGCTGCGGGTCACAGGAGTCAAGGCGGCCACCCGAACGCTGGCGACGAGCCGCGGCCCGGCCTCCATCCCCGTATGGGAGTTCACGATCGAGGGCTACGCCCAGCCGTTCGCCTATCCGGCCGTGGCCCCCGACCAGCCGCCGCGGGGGCCGCAGTCGGACCGTCCAGCACCTGACATCGACGGTGTGAGCTCGGCGGGGGACTGGAACGGACTGTCCTCGGACGGCCTCGTCCTCAACGCCGGGGTGTCGCACGGGTCGTGCGTGAACACCCTGCCCGGCCAGGTGTACGAGACGAAGGACGCCGTCGTCCTCATCGGCCGCGTCGAGCAGTTGCCCAAGGGCACGATCTGCGACGCGGATCTGCGGGTGACGCCCGTGCGGTTCCGGTTGTCGCGCCCACTGGGAACCCGGACCGTGCTCGACGCGGTGACCGGGGACCCCATGGCGCTGATGACGCCTGGGGGCGCGGCTCGGTAGCCGGCCTTGCGGGTGGCCGGTGCCGCGGGGAACACTCGCCGAGGAAATAGGCAGAGACTTCTCTGCAGATATCCCTTTGCAGAGAAGTCTCTGCAATCTATGATGGCGGCCATGGCCGATGAATCAGCACGTCCATCGCACCCGTCCGAGCCCGAGTCCCTGCCCGAGTCCGGGTCCGCCTCCGATCCGGAGAGGACCGTCCGGCACATCGACGCCCGCAGTCTTCGCGGGCTCGCGCATCCGCTGCGCATGCGGATGCTCGAATTGCTGAACCTTGACGGACCCGCCACCTCGACCGGGCTCGCCGAGCGGCTGGGTGAGAACACCGGCACCGTCAGCTGGCATCTGCGCCAGCTCGGCGAGCACGGTTTCATCGAGGAGGTCGTCGGTCGGGGCACCAAGCGCGAGCGCTGGTGGCAGGCGGTCAAGGAGCGGCGCACGCTCGACACCACGGAGTTCCGCTACGACCCCGACACCCGGGGCGCGCTCTCCGTCTACATGCACGAACTGATCCAGCAGACCTTCTCCCGGGTCGCCGACTACCTCGCCGACGACTGGGAGGGCCCATGGCAGGGCATCGGCACGCTCGTCGACCGGTCCGACCTGCGGATGACGCCCGCTCAGCTCGCGGCGCTCAACGCGGAGTTGGCGGCCGTCATCGAGCGGCACACCCCGGCTCCCGACGCTGAGCCCGGCGAGGACGCGCTGCCCGTCATCGTTCAGTTCCAGTCGTTCCCCCGCAAGGAGCGTGGCGGCGCATGAACCAGGACACGGACAACGGTCTGCGCGAAGACGCACGCCCGGACGACGACAACCGCCTCGACGCCGGCACGCGCTCCGACGGCGACCTTCGCCCCGACGAGGGCCTTCGCTCTGACGACGGCCTTCGCCCCGACAACGGCATACGCGGCGGCCTGCTGCGCCGGCACCGCGACTTCCGGCTGCTGTGGTGCGGTGAGACGGCCGGTAAGTTCGGCGCGTCCGTCACCGGCGTGACGATGCCCCTCATCGCCGTCACCACGCTGCACGCCACCACCTTCCAGGTCGGCTTGCTGACCGCCGCCACCTGGCTTCCCTGGCTGATCATCGGCCTTCCCGTCGGCGTCTGGGTGGACCGGTTGCGCCGCCGACCGATCATGCTCATAGCAGCGGCGGTCTCCCTCGTCCTCTACGTCAGCATCCCGGTCGCCGCCTGGTCCGGCGACCTGAGCATCGGCCTGTTGCTCGCCATCGCCCTGCTGACGGGTACGGCCGTGGTCTTCTTCCAGACCGCCTACACCGCCTATCTCCCCAGCATCCTGGCGCCGGCCGATCAGCCCGAGGGCAACGCCAAGCTGCACGGGAGCGCATCGGCCGCGCAGATCGCGGGCCTCGGATCCGGCGGTCTGATCGCCCAGTTGGCGGGTGCGGTCAACGGGATGTTCGCCAATGCCGCGACGTTTCTCGTCTCGCTGCTCTGTCTGTCGGGCATCCGGCACCGCGAACCGCGCGCCGTCAGGACCGAACGTCCGCCCAGGGCGCTGGTCAAGGAGGTCGGGGAGGGGCTTCGGCTGGCCACCCGCGACCCCTGGATCCGCAGCCTGACGCTCTTCGGCGCCACCTCCAACCTCGCGCTGATGGGATTCCAGTCGATCCTGGTGGTCTTCCTGGTGCGGGAGGTCGGCGTGGGCTCCGGTACGGTCGGCGCGCTGATCGCGGCCGCCGGCAGCGGCGGGGTCGCCGGTGCGTTCGCCGCCCGCCGGGTCGCCGCCCGCGTCGGTACGGCGCGCGCCACGCTCCTGTTCGAGCTGGGGTTCGCGGTGTTCGCGCTGCTCATCCCGCTCACCGTCGGCGGTGCCGGGATGCTGCTCTACGTGGCGGGCGGCTTCTGCGTCTCCGCCGGGGTGGTGGCGGGCAATGTCATCAAGGCGGGCTTCCAGCAGAGCTATTGCCCGCCGGAACTGCTCGGCCGGCTCACCGCGAGCACGTCGTTCATCAACTTCGGCACGATCCCGCTGGGCGCGCTGCTCGGCGGCACGCTGGGTACCGTACTCGGCCTCCGCGCCGCCATGTGGATCACGACGGCAGGTGTTCCGCTCGCGGGTCTGATCCTGGTCTTCTCGCCGGTGCGCAGTGCCCGCGACCTGCCGACGTCACCACTGCCCGGCACCCGGTCCGCCGCGCTCCCGCACTGATCCGCCCTGCGATTCGGCAGTCGTCAGGCCCCGGCCCGGCTGTCGTAGGACTCGCGCGCCGCGTCGACCGCCTCGATGTGCTGCTCGGCCCAGTCCTTCACCGCGCGCATCACAGGCAGCAGGCTCTCGCCGAGCGGTGTCAGTTCGTAGTCGACACGGATCGGCACGGTCGGCGTGACGGTCCGGGTGACGAGACCGTCGCGTTCGAGGGCGCGCAGCGTCTGGGTGAGCATCTTCTGGCTGACGCCCGCGACACGGCGCGCGAGATCGCCGTATCGCATCGGGCCGTCGGCGAGTGCACTGAGCAGCAGGCTGACCCACTTGTCGCTGATGCGGTCGAGCAGCCGGCGCGCCGGGCAGGCGGCGAGGTAGGCGTCGTACTCCTGCCGGGCCTCGGCCCGGATCTCGGCGGCGGTTCGTGTCGGCATGGTGGGTCCCCCGGGGTGCGTCGGGCACTCTCAAGTGCGTACTTCCTGTTGGAGAGTAGCTCTCTCTAGGTTGGTGATCGAGGCCCGGTGCGGGCTGCTTCATCGTCTTCAGCGTCATCGATCCACGGAGGTACGCAATGCGCGCACTGATCGCCCGATTCACCGAGAGTTCCGAGAGTTTTGAGGGTTCCGCCGGTTCTGCCGGTGCCGACGGCTCCGCCGGGACGCTGGAGGTCGTCGACGTGCCGGTGCTCGGGGTCGGCGCCGGGCAACTGCGGATCTCGGTCGGGGCCGCCGCCGTCCATCCCGTCGATCTGCTCGTGTCGGCGGGGGCACCCGTCGCCGCCGGGCTGGTCGGTGCCCGGCCGACCTTCGGCCTCGGCTGGGACGTCGCCGGGACGGTCGACGCCATCGGCCCCGGCGTGACGGCGTTCACGCCCGGCGACCGGGTCATCGGACTCCAGGACCGGCTGGACGTCCGCACCGGCGCCCAGGCGGAGTACGTCGTCCTCGACGCGGACGCCGTCGCCTCCGCTCCCGCCGGGATCCCGCCCGAGGCCGCGGCGACCCTGCCGCTCAACGCACTGACCGCCGATCTGGCGCTCGACGTACTCGGCGCGCTCGGTCTGGAGCCCGGCGGAACACTGCTGGTCACGGGGGCGGCCGGGGCCCTGGGCGGGTACGCCGTCGAGTTGGCCGCACTCCGGGGGCTGCGGGTCGTCGCGGTCGCGGGTGCGGCGGACGAATCCTCGGTCCGGGCGCTGGGGGCCGCTCACTTCGTCGAACGGGGAGCGGAACTGGCCGACCGGGTCAGGGCGTTGGTGCCGGGCGGGGTCGATGCCGCGCTCGACGCGGCGATGCTGCGGGCCGACGCGCTGGACGCGGTTCGCGGCGGCGGCGCGTTCGCCTCCGTCAACGCGGGCGCCGCGCCGGTGCCGCTGCGCGGAATCCACGTCCGCGACGTCTGGGTGCGGGCGGACGGCGCGCGGCTCGCCGAACTGGCCCGGCTCGCGGAGACGGGTGCGCTCACCCCGCGCGTCGCGGGGGTGCTGCCGCTGGAGCGCGCGGCCGAGGCGCACGCGCGGATGTCGGAGGGCGGAGTACGAGGCCGGTGGGTGCTGGTGCCGTAACGCGCGGGGCGCAGTCCGCCCTCCGCCCCCTGCCCTCCGCACCCCTGCCCCTCCGCTCCTCCGTCCTCCACCTCTCCGCCCACCCGTCAGTACTTCAGGACCGCCCACACCAGCGCGCCGGCGACGGCCGCCGCGTAGCAGCCCGCGGCCGCGACCACCGCGCGGTACCGGGCTCGCGGACTCCAGGGAGTGAACGACAACAGCCAGGCCAGCACAGGGAGAACCAGGATGGCGTGCAGGCTGACGCCGTGCAGGGGCTTGACGGAGGCGGTGCTGCGGTAGCCGGCGGCCTGGTGGCCGGTGCGGGTCAGGATGACGCCGCGCGCGATCATCGCCGCACCGGACAGGAGTCCGATGAGCAGGATGGCGAAACCGGTCCGCAGCGCGAGCGGCATACCGGTCGGCCCCTCGGGCCGCGGGGTGAACGAGATGACCGCGAACGTGGAGAGGATGACGACGAGCAGCGCGCCGCCGAAGGCGAGGGACATGGACACCGAGGTGTTGAAAGGCGACTCCATGTTGAAGTGCGACGGCACGCGGCGCCACGCCTGAAGCGTGATGCCGCCCACCTCCAGTACGCAGTCGGCCGCGAACAGGGTGAGCAGCACGGCGCGGGTGCGTGCGCCCATCCGCAGATACGACGTCACCCAGGTGATCGCGATCAGCGTCAGTCCGAAGGAGAGCCCGAAGGTGAAGGGCTTCCGCCAGGAGACCGGCCCCTCCCACGGCCCTCCGTCGACGGCGAACACCCCCAGGTGCACCAGCCCGGAGACGACGAGGACGGCGCCGGTCGCGTAACAGAGCCGCTCGCTCCTCCTCGCCGCCCGCCACACGTCTCCCCGCAACATCGCGGGCGGCGCCCCCGTGGCTCCCGGCGGGTTCGTGCGCGTCGCAGGGTCGGGCTGGGGCACTGCCGCTCGCGCGTGCATGGGACATCTCCTGGCGGAACGTGGGAGGGGGCTGGGTGAGTTGGGAGGCAGGGCTCGAGGTCAGGCGCGGACCGCGGACTCCTTGCGGCGGCTCATCCGCAGTACGGAGACGGCGCCGGCCATGACGATGCCCAGGAGGGCGGCGAGCTGCACCACGGTCGAGGCGATGAGTAGGCCGTTGCCCGACCCGAGGTGATCGCCCGTGTTCGGCGTCGTGATCGATCCGATGCCGATGAAGAGGCCGACGGCCGTCGCGATCGCGGCGGTCCAGACGCGCGGACGCCAGGCCAGCAGCCCGGCCGCGACCACCGGAATGACGGCGCCGGGCGGCACGACCGGGTAGTCCGCGCCCGCTGCCATCTGCACGAGAATCGACAGCGCCATCAGGGCCAGCATGGCGAGGGTGATCTTGACGGGTCCTCGGTAGGTTTCCATACCCCAAGAATCCCGAGCGGCCGTCCGGGTGTCGTCGTCCGGCCGAAGGCACCCGCTCTACGCCCGGGGGAGTAGGGGGAGCGGACCAGGGCCGCCGGGCGGACAAGGCCGTCGGGCGGACCAAGGCCTCGTCCTGGGTCCGACGGTCCGACGGTCCGGTGAGCGGGCGGGGGAAAGGGAAGGCGGGAAGCGCTGGTTACGCGGCGCTCGCGCGTTCGGCGCGGCGCGCCGTCAGATAGGCGTCCCGGAGGCGGGCGAGTTCCGTGAGTTCGGCGGGTGTCCAGGATCGGTCGCCGTGCGCCTGGACATAGGCGCGCAGTCGATCATTCGCATGGGTCGAGAGTGTGCCGCGCATGCGATAAGACTATGGGTCCTTTGCGGCGATCGGAATCCAGCTGCCAGGAACGGCATATGCGACCTCAGGACGGCGCGGCATTCCGGGCCCGGCCGGAACCCTCGTACGCTGACGGGGTGATCGAGGCAATGGTGTTCGATATCGGCGAGACTCTCATCAGCGATACCCGGTACTGGGAGTCATGGGCCGACTGGCTCGGAATTCCCCGACATACGATGTCCGCCCTGGTCGGCGCCGTTGTGTCCCAAGGCCGTGACAACGCCGACGCGTTGCGGCTCATTCGTCCCGGGCTCGATCTCCCGGCCGCCCACGCGGCCCGCCGGACCGCCGGCCGCGGTGAGTTCCTCGACGAATCCGACCTCTACCCGGATGTGCGTCCGGCGCTGGGCGGGTTGCGGAAGCTTGGAATCCGGGTGCTGGTCGCGGGCAACCAATCGGCGCGTGCCGGTGAGCTGTTGCGCGGTCTGGACCTGCCTGCGGACGGGATCGCGACGTCCGAGGAGTGGGGTGTCGCCAAGCCCAGCCCGGAATTCTTCGCCCGGATCGTCGAGTTGGCGCAGGCCGAGCCGCACGAGATCGTCTACGTCGGGGACCATCCGGCCAACGACGTCTTCCCGGCGAAGGATGCCGGACTACTGGTCGCGCATCTCCGGCGCGGGCCGTGGGGCCATCTGTGGGCGGACGATCCGGAGACGGTCCGGGCAGCTGACTGGCGCATCGGTTCCCTGACCGATCTGACCTCGATCGTCTCGAACCAGACGGTGTGACCGAACCGCCGGCCCCACACAGCCGACCTGACGGCCCAACATTCCAGTAAACACCACGGTGGCCGCGAAGGACCCGTATTCGCCGGAGGGTGGGAAATCGACGCCGTCGTTCTGGGATTGTGCAGCGGGGTCGGCTGGGCAGGATCTGATGAGGGCGCGTGAATTCGTGGAGCGGTGATTGCCTGATCTGGCAAACAGTTCGAATTCCCGTCGCGCACAAGTACAGGTGTTCGGCTCGTAGTTCGTAGGAGCGAGATGGCAGCAGCGCAGTGGAATCGGCTGATGGACCACGTCATGGCGGTCCCGGAGCGGACCTACGAAGGATGGAACAGCCACGACGGCTGGGACAACCACACCAAATTCGGAGAGGAGTTCGGCGAGGACGGGTACTCCTGGTGCGTCATGTGGGAATGGGACATGTACCACGACGTGGGGCTCGACGCGATCGTGCCCAAGGTCGACAACGTCTCGGCCTTCACCGCCTGGGCGCAGCAGCGCGGCCAGTGGAGCGAGTATCCGAGCATCGGTGCCTGGGTGAACCTCGGCAACGGCGCCCACACCGAGATCGTGACCGGCTTCGACGCCGTCAACATCCGCACCAAGGGCGGTAATTCGATCAAGGAGGGCGCCGCCGACAACGGGCAGGGCAACGGCGTCTGGTCGCACACCACCGCCCGCCGGTCGTCCCGCGTCGTCGGGTACTTCGCCCCGCGCTTCCCGGACGGCGTGTGCCCGCCCACCGCGGACCCCGGCGATCACCGCGGCGGCAAGGCCGTCGCCTCGTACCACTGGGCACCGCAGTCGACACCGGGAGCGCCCGCGTTCCCCGGGCGGCAGTACTTCGTACTGGGGGCGAGCAGCGACTACGCGCTGCAGCTGCAGACGTGGCTGCAGCGCGGCGACTGGGGGCCGCCGTACAAGGTCGGACCGAGCCGCACCATGTCCCAGCTGGACCTGATCAAGGTCAAGGCACTCCAGCAGCACTACCTCTCCGTCCTCGGCCCGGCCGACGGGCTCACCGGTCCCAGGACGTGGCAGTACGCGTACGAGGTCGCCTACGGCCTCCGGGCGAAGTGATCCGGGCGGTCTCCCCGGAGGCCACCGTGCGGGACGAGGTCGGATAATGTGCGAGGTGAGAGTGCCGGGCCCAGCTGTTCAGCGATGCGGAGACGCAGCAACCGTGCCGGCGGCCGCGGACGGCACCGCTGCTTCGTAACGGGAGACCGAGCACGTTGTCCGAGAACCGCGAACGCGAACGTACACAGGCCGAACCGGAACCCGGTTCGGGGCCGGCCGCCCTGCGGGCCGACTGCGGGAACTGCTTCGCACTGTGCTGCGTCGTACCGGCGTTCTCCGCCTCCGTCGACTTCGCGATCGACAAGAACGCCGGTCGGGCCTGCCCCAATCTGGGGCAGGACTTCCGCTGCGGCATTCACACCCGCCTCCGGGACAAGGGCTTCCGGGGCTGCACCGTCTACGACTGCTTCGGCGCCGGGCAGAAGGTCTCACAGCTCACCTTCGGCGGCCAGGACTGGCGGCAGGCACCCCGCACGGCGCGGCAGATGTTCCAGGTCTTCCCCGTCATGCGGGACCTGCATGAGCTGCTCTGGTACCTGACCGAGGCGCTGACGCTGCGGCCGGCCCGCTCGCTGCACGCCGAGCTCGGGGCCGCGCTGGAGGAGACCGAGCGCCTCACCCGGTACAACCCCGAGCTCCTCGTGGAGCTGGACGTGCCGGCCCACCGCGGCGACGTCAACGCCCTGCTGCTGCGGGCCAGCGAACTCGTGCGGGCCGAGGTCAAAGGCAAGAAGAAGGACCGCAGAGGAGCCGACCTCATCGGCGCCCGGCTCAAGGGGGCCGACCTGCGGGGCGCCAACCTGCGCGGGGCGTATCTCATCGGGGCCGACCTCTCGGGCGCCGATCTGCGGACGGCCGACGTGATCGGCGCCGACTTCAGGGACGCCGACCTGCGCGGCGCCGACCTCACCGGGGCCATCTTCCTCATCCAGTCCCAACTGGACGCGGCGCGCGGGGATGCCGGAACGAAGCTGCCGCCCGCGCTCAGCCACCCGGAACGCTGGTAGGACCCACCGCCCGCGCTCAGCCACCCCGAACGCTGGTAGGACCCACCGCCCGCATCCGCGCCTTCAGCGACGCCGCCGCCGGCACCAACGCACAGGCCTCGTGGACGGAGCCCCCGCCCCCGGAGCCCCGCAGACAGAAGCCGCCCACACCGGCTGGCGGTGTGGGCGGCGGGACGGTCGTCGGGTGCGGGGCGGCCGGTGAACGGCGGCCCGCGGGAAGGTCAGTCGCTACGCGGCTTTCCGGTAATGGGCGCGCTGCGCTGCCAGGAACGCGGACCTCAGGCGTTCGAGCTCGGCGAGCTCGGCCGGGGTCCAGGCACGGGAACCGTGCGCGTGAAGGTAGGCGCGGAGGGCGTCGTTCGCCTCGGCCACGGGTGTTGCATGCATACCGATCAGGTTACGGTGCGCCGGTGGCCGCTCCGACCAATCCGGGCGGAATCGCGTGTGCGAATGGTCACGCTGTGAAACGTCGCCCGGTCGGAGCGGCGCCCCGCGGCCGGTGAGCGGGCCGGTGACCCGTGCCGTGCGGACCGGTCGGCTCCGGTTACTCGAACGCGGCGGCTTTCGCGTCCAGCACACCGGCCGCCACCAGCGCGAAGAGCACGATGCCGAGCACGACGCGGTAGATCACGAAGGGCATGAAGCTCTTGGTGGAGATGTAGCGCATGAACCAGGCGATGACGGCGTATCCGACGCCGAACGCGATGACCGTGGCGAGGATCGTGGGTCCCCAGGAGAGATGTGAGTCACCCCCGACGTCCTTGAGCTCGAAGACCCCGGACGCCAGGACCGCGGGGATGGCGAGCAGGAAGGAGTACCGGGCCGCGGCCTCGCGGGTGTAGCCGAGGAAGAGGCCGCCGCTGATGGTGGCGCCGGAGCGGGAGACGCCGGGGATCAGGGCCATCGCCTGGCAGAGGCCGTAGACCAGCCCGTCGCGGGTGGTGAGGTCGCGGAGCGTCTTGCGGGGCGGTGCGGCGCGGTGCCGGCCGCCCTGGTCGTCGGGGCCGCCGCGCGCGGCGAGGCGGTCGGCGACGCCGAGGACCAGGCCCATGACGATCAGGGTGGTGGCGATCAGCCGCAGGTCGCGGAAAGGTCCGTTGATGGCGTCCTGGAAGAGCAGTCCGAGCACACCGATCGGGATGCTGCCGACGATCACCAGCCAGCCCATCCGGGCGTCGAGCTCCGAGCGCAGCCGCCGGTCGAACAGCGAGCGGGCCCAGGTGGAGACGATCCGGCCGATGTCCTTCCGGAAGTAGATGATGACCGCGGTCTCGGTGCCGATCTGGGTGATCGCGGTGAAGGCCGCACCGGGGTCGTGCCAGCCCGCGAAGGCCGCGGTGAGACGCAGATGCGCACTGGAGGAAATGGGAAGGAACTCGGTCAGTCCCTGGACGAGGCCGAGAATGATGGATTCGAACCAACTCATGGGCGGTGGCACAGGTCCTTGCGGTCGTCGGGCGGTGGAAAGCGGTGCCGGAACGTCAGCCGGGGCTGAACGGCTGAAAGGTCAGGCGGACGACCTGGAGCTCTGGGTACGGCGGGCCCGGACCGCGACCAGGACGGCCCCCAGGCCGGTCACCGCGATGAACCCCATGGCCAGCAGGAAGGCCGGTGAGGTCGGTGACGACGCGCGGCTGCCCGCTATGACGTACGCGGCCGTGTTGGGGATGCTGCCGATCGCGGTGGCGAGCAGGAACGGGCCCAGGCGCATGTGCGAGACGGCCGCCGAGTAGTTGGCGGCGGCGAAGGGCACACCGGGGAAGAGCCGGATCGCGAGCATGCTGCGGAAGCCGTGCTTGCTCAACTGCCGGTCCACCGAGGTGATCAGGCGACCGCGCAGCAGGGGTCGGAGCGCGTCGCGGCCGAGCACCCGGCCCAGACAGAAGGACAGCCCGGCACCCAGTACGGTGCCGGCCAGCGAGGAGAGCAGCCCGGCCTGCGTCCCGAAGAGCGCGCCGGCCGCCACGTTGAGCAGCGGGCGGGGCACGAAGGCGAACGCGCACACCCCGTACGCGGCCGCGAAGAGCACCACCGCGGCGCCGCCCGACAGCTGCGGCCAGCCGTCCATGACCAGGTGCTGCGGCTGCCAGACCAGGACGGACGTGGCCGCGCCCGTCAGCAGCGCTACCAGCAGGGCCAGCCGCGCCCACGGCGAGAGCAGCGCACGGGTGCACCGTACGGCGGGGCCGTCGGACGTCGGGAGGCGGTCGAGCATCCAGGGAGCCTAACCGAGAGCGGTGAACGTGCGGAGTGAGCGGGGGTCCCCGCAGGGTTCCCGCACCGTCCCCGCGGGCGGAAAACCGTTCGACGCCGGGCCGCCGGGTGACGGATCATCAACGCCATGAACCGGTATGCCTTCGCAGATACGTCCGCAGTCGCGGACGCGCTGGAGGCTGCCCTCGCTTCATTCCCCGACGGCGCCCGAAGCTGACCCTCCCCGGACATTCCGGCGGACCCCGCAGGGGGAGGGTCGGTCCGGCCCAGGGGGTCCCCGCGTTCCCGTGCGCGATCACCACGTCATCCGGTCACCAGGCCAGGCCATCCGGCCATGCCACCAGGCAACGCCACCCGGTCATGCCGTCGTGCCGCCGCGCGCAGAATTCCGAGGAAGAAGCGAACAACCATGTCCAAGACGGCATACGTGCGCACCAAGCCGCACCTCAACATCGGCACGATGGGCCACGTCGACCACGGCAAGACGACGCTGACCGCCGCGATCACCAAGGTGCTCGCCGACCGGGGGACCGGCACCTTCGTGCCGTTCGACCGGATCGACCGGGCGCCGGAGGAGGCCGCCCGCGGGATCACGATCACCATCTCGCACGTCGAGTACGAGACCGCCACCCGGCACTACGCGCACGTGGACATGCCCGGCCACGCCGACTACGTGAAGAACATGATCACCGGTGCGGCCCAGCTCGACGGGGCGATCCTGGTCGTCTCGGCGCTCGACGGCGTGATGCCGCAGACCGCCGAGCACGTGCTGCTCGCCCGGCAGGTGGGGGTCGAGCACATCGTCGTGGCCCTCAACAAGGCCGACGCCGGTGACCCCGAGCTGACCGACCTGGTCGAGCTGGAGGTGCGCGACCTGCTCAGCGCGCACGGATACCCGGGGGAGTCGGCCGCGGTGGTGCGGGTGTCGGGGCTGCGGGCGCTGGAGGGCGACCCGCGGTGGACGGCGGCGGTCGGTGAGTTGCTGGACGCCGTCGACACCCAGGTGCCGATGCCGGTGCGCTACACCGACGCGCCGTTCCTGCTCTCGGTGGAGAACGTGCTGACCATCACCGGCCGGGGCACGGTCGTCACGGGCGCCGTCGAGCGGGGGACCGTGCGGGTCGGCGACCGCGTCGAGGTGCTCGGTGCGGACACGGCCTCGGTCGTGACCGGTCTGGAGACCTTCGGCAAGCCGATGGAGTCCGCGCAGGCGGGCGACAACGTGGCGCTGCTGCTGCGCGGGGTGCAGCGGGACGTCGTGCGGCGCGGCCACATCGTGGCGGCGCCGGGCAGCGTGACGCAGAGCACGCGCTTCACCGCGCGGGTGTACGTGGTGCCGGCCGCCGAGGGCGGGCGCCGTACCCCGGTCTCCACCGGCTACCGGCCGCAGTTCTACATCCGCACCGCGGACGTGGTCGGGGACGTGGACCTCGGCGTCGCCGGGATCGCGCTGCCGGGTGACACCGCCGAGATGGCGGTGGAGCTGGGCAGGCCCGTACCGCTCGAGGTCGGGCTCGGCTTCGCGATCCGCGAGGGCGGCCGGACGGTCGGCGCGGGGACCGTTACCGCCATTGACGGCTGACCGGTAACGGTCGCCCGGGGTCGTCCCGATCCGTGTCCCCCGCACCATCCGGTGCGGGGGACACGGCCCGTCGTCTGTTCGTCGCGCGGCGCACACGGCACACTGCTCATCACACCTGTTCCCGGGAGCGCATCGGCCGCGGCCCGTGGCGAGAGGAACCTGGGCATGAAGGGCACAGCGCTGGTACTGGGCAGCGGCGGACTGACCGGCGTCGGGTGGGAGATCGGCATGATCGCCGGCCTCGCGGAGGCCGGGGTGGACCTCGGCACGGCCGACCTGGTGGTCGGCACCTCCGCCGGATCCATCGTCGGGGCGCAGCTCACCTCCGGCCGGCTCGGCGTCGAGGAGCTCTACGAGCGCCAACTCGTCGACCCGCGCGGGGAGGCCGTCGCCCGGATAAGCCGCCGGCTCATCTCCCGTTACGTCTGGGCCGCGGCGCGCTCGCACGACGTGCAGGGCTATCTCCTGCGCATGGGCCACATCGCGCGTACCGCGCGCACCGCCCCCGAGGCGGAGCGGCGGGCCGCCATCGCCGGGCGGCTGGTGTCGCACGACTGGCCGGAACGGCGGCTGCTGGTCACCGCGGTCGACGCGGAGAACGGCGAGTTCACCGTCTTCGACAGCGCCGCGGGCATCGGGGTCGTCGACGCGGTGAGCGCGAGCTGCGCCGTACCCGGCGTCTGGCCGCCGATCACCGCGGGAGGGCGGCGCTGGATCGACGGCGGCGTGCGGTCCAGCGCCAACGCCGACCTCGCGGCGGGCTACGAACGGGTCGTCGTCCTCGCGCCGGTGGCCCGTGGCGGCGGCCCGGTCCCGGCGCCCCGGACGCAGACCGCCGAGCTGACGGCCGCCGGCGCCCAGGTGGTGCTGATCACTCCTGACCAGGCGGCACGGACCGCGTTCGGACGCAACGTGCTCGATCCGGCGCGGCGGGCCGGCGCCGCGCGGGCCGGCCGCGCCCAGAGCGCCGCGCACGCCGAGCAGGTCCGCGCCGTGTGGTGCGGCTGACCCGTCCGGCTTGGGACAATGACGCGGTGGATCCAGAACCGATACCGGTGACCCGTGCCGTGGACTTCGGCACCGCCAAGCTGCTGCCCGATGTGGACCGGGCGCGGGCCTGGCTGCTCACCGTGGACGGTGCGCCCCAGTCGTACGTGGACCTCGACGACCCGGTGTACCTGGAGTTCGAGTACGTGCGGCGGCTCGCCCACGCCGTGGACGCGGTCTTCGACGAGGGCCGGCCGCTCGACGTGGTGCACCTCGGCGGGGGTGCGCTGACCCTGCCGCGCCGGCTGTCCGTGACCCGTCCCGGATCGCGGCAGGACGTGGTGGAGGCCGACCGGGGGCTCGTGGCGCTGGTGTCGGAACACCTGCCGATGGACGATCCGGCGGTCGTCGTGCACACCGACGACGCGCGCGGCTGGCTGGAGCGGGCGCTGCCGGACAGTGCGGACGTCCTGGTGGCGGACGTGTTCGGCGGCTCGCGGGTGCCGGCGCATCTGACGTCGGTGGAGTTCCTGCGGTCGGCCGCGTCCGTGGTGCGTGCGGAGGGCGGCCTGTATCTGGCCAACCTCGCCGATGCCGCGCCGTTCGCGTTCCTCGGCTCGCAGATCGCCACCGTGCGCGAGGTCTTCGAGCACTTCTGTGTCATCGCGGAGCCGGGGATGCTGCGCGGCCGGCGCTTCGGCAACGCGGTGCTGCTCGGCTCGCACGGCCCGCTCCCGCTGGACCGGCTCGCCCGGCTGGCGGCGGCCGACGCGTTTCCGGCCCGGGTGGTCGACGGGAAGGCCCTCGCCCGGCTCGCGGCCGGGGCGTCCCCGGTCTACGACGCCACGGCGGTGCCGTCGCCCGAGCCGCCGGACGGCGCCTTCACCGTCGGCTGAGCCGGCCCGGCGCCCTCTTCCGCCGCCGTCCCGTGGACCGCAGCGGGCTCGCGGCGGGTCAGCCGGCGGACCTCGGGCAGCAGGAGCACCGCGGCGGTGAGCAGGACGACGAGCCCGGAACAGCCCCACAGGGCGGTGGACCGGCCGACCGCGTTCATGACCGGTCCTGCCAGTGCGGTGGCGACCGGGATCATCGCGACCGAGCCGAACCAGTCGTACGAGGAGACCCGCGACAGTTTGTCGCCGGGGATCTCCTGGTGCAGGGCGAGCATCCAGCCGACCGCGAAGACCTCGACCGCCACGCCGGTGACGAACATCAGCGCCGCCAGCCCGGCGGCGGGCATCACCAGGGCCAGGGCGGCGGGCGGCAACGCCATCGGGAAGATGCTGAGCGTGCCGGCCAGCAGCATGCGGCGCGGCTTCCAGCGCATCATCAGCACACCGCCGCTCACCGTGCCCGCGCCGAACGCCGCCAGCGCCAGGCCCCAGGGGCCGGCGCCACCCAGCCGTTCATCGGAGACGAGCGGTCCGTAGACCGCCTCGGAGGCGGTGAAGACGGCGTTGACGACGGAGAACTGCAGGACGATGCCCCACAGCCAGCGCCGTGAGGCGAACTCCCGCCAGCCGTCGCGCAGATCGCGCAGCATGCCCCCGCCGGCCTCGGTGCGCAGGTTCGCGGTACCGGTGAGGAACGAGCGCAGCGCCGCCGCGACCGCGAAGGCCGCCGCGTCGACGGCGAGGACCCAGCCGGGGCCGATGGCGGCGACCAGGGCGCCGCCGAGCGCCGCGCCGCCGATGTTCGCGCCGTTCATGCCCACCCGGAAGAGCGAGAACGCCTTGTTGGCGTGGGCCGGGTCGACGGTCGCCAGCAGCATGCCCTCGGAGGCGGGGGCGAAGAACGCGTGCGCGGTACCGCCGACCGCGGTGAGCGCGGCCATCTGCCACAGCTGCGCGTGCCCCGAGATGATCAGGGTGGCGAAGACCGCCTGGGAGGCGGAGTTGAGCACGTTGGCCGCGACCATCACCTGGTTGCGGGGCAGCCGGTCGGCCAGCGCTCCGCCGATGAGCAGGAAGACCACCAGCGGGAGGGTGCGGGCCGCGGCCACCAGGCCGACGTCGGTGGCGCTCCCGCCGGACTCGATGACCGCGAAGGCGGCCGCTATCAGGGCCCCGGAGTTGCCGAGGCTGGTGATGATGGACGCCGCGGTCAGCAGCCGGAAGTCCCGCCCGGCCCAGGCGGGCAGTCGGGGCGGGCGGCCGGGGGACCGGAGTGCGGCGTCGGGAGTCACCCGGCGACTATCGCGGCCCGTCCGCCGCGGTGCCACCGGATTTCGGCGGTGGGCACCCGTCCGGCCCACCGCCGTCGGCGGTCACTTCTTCTTCAGCTCGCGGATGCTGCCCATGATGGTGGTGATGGTCGCGTCCGGCAGCCCGTCGGTGACGCCCGCGCCGCGGTCGGCGTACAGCACCCACACGGTCAGGGCCTTGGTGGAGTCCACCCAGGCGACCGTGTAGACGACACCGTCGGACGTGCACTTGTTCTTCTTGGGCACGTTCTTCGCGGTGGCGGAGGAGGAGAAGCCCGTGATGCCGTGCGAGTTGGTGAACGGCTTGGCGGCCGTCTTGGCGACGGTGACCTTGCCGTCCTCCTGGTATCCCCAGTACGCCCACGACTCGGCCTGGACCTCGGCGGCCTCCCGGACGCTTTTCGCGCCGTTGGCGCCCTTGGTCCCGACCGCGGCGCGCTCGTCCTTGTCGCACCAGTTCTCTTTGTAGAAGGCGGGCGCGCCCATGGTGACGGCGGGCTTGCCCTTGTCCTCGAAGCCGATGAGGGTGCCCTCGCTGGCCAGCGTCCAGTTGGCCGGCACGTCGAAGGCGACGTTGCGCTCGGTGCGCCGGACGACCTGCCAGCCCGGGACCACGGGCTTGATCTCGACGGCGTTCGGATCGCCGCGCGAGTCGTCGCCGGTCCCGCCGGTACCCGCCGCCGTGGTGTTCGAGGCGGAGGGGGTGGGGGTCGGCTTGGCGCTCTGCGAAACGCTCGGGCCGGCGCTCGGGTCGGCGACGTCGGCCTTCTTGTCGTCCCCCGACAGGTAGACGCCGCCGATGACCACGGCCGCTATCACCGCCACGGCGGCCACGATCGACACGGCGATCGTCATGTTCTTGCGGTTGCCGGGCTGCGGGCCGCCGGGGCCGGGGCCGCCGGGCATGGTGGGCGGTCCCCACTGCGGCGGCGGGCCGGGCGGCTGTCCGGGCTGCTGGTACTGCCCCTGCTGCGGCTGTTGCTGCGGGTAGCCGTAGCCGGGTGTCTGGTACGGGGACGGCGTCTGGTAGGGCGACGGCGCCTGGTACGGCGGTTGCTGGTTCGGGTCCTGCGGGTACTGCCCCTGTGGGTTCTGCTGTGGGTACTGCTGTCCCCCGGGCTGCTGCTCTCCTGGCCACATGGCCAGAAACACTAGGGGGTGAGGGCTTCCGGTTCCACGCCGCCCCTCATTACTGGTCAGTAATTTATGCTGACGGTCCCACGGATGCCCTGGGCAGGGTTACTACTCGCTGGTAACATCCAGGCATGTCCGAGACCCTGCCTTCGACCGGCGAACTGCTTGCGGCCACTGTGCCCATGGTCCGCACCCTGAACCTGCAGTTCGGGGAGACCAGCGCGGAGCGTGCCGTCGTCACGCTGCCCGACCAGCCCGACTTCCACAACCACGTCGGCGGCCCGCACGCCGGCGCCATGTTCACCCTGGCCGAGTCCGCCAGCGGTGCGATCGTCCTGAGCGCCTTCGGCGACCAGCTCTCCCGCGCCGTGCCGCTCGCGGTCCGCGCGGAGATCGCGTACGCGAAGCTCGCGATGGGCCCGGTCACGGCCACCGCCGAGCTCGGCCGCCCCGTCGCGGACGTCGTCGCCGAACTCGACGCGGGCGAGCGCCCGGAGTTCCCCGTCCGCGTCACGATCCGCCGCGAGGACGGCGCGGTCACCGGCGAGATGAGCATCATCTGGACGCTGCGCCTCAACCGCTGATCCACTCCGGGCGGCCAGGTCCGCCGCACGTCTCCTCAGGGCGCGGCCGGTTCATCCGGCCGCGCCCTTTGTGCGTCATCCGGGCCGCCGACGGACTCCGGGTGGGTCTTGTCACCCTCGCCGACCGCTGCTGATCGAACAAAGATTCGATCTGTGGTTTATGGTGAAGAGGCAGGTCCGAGGGTCGGACCGGGGGCAGGGGGCACATGAGCGGCAGGAGGCGTGTATGTCGTTTACGCACCTCCACACCGCGAGCGGTTTCTCCCTCCGCTACGGGGCCAGCCACCCCGGGGCTCTCGCCGAGCGGGCCGCGTGGCACGCCATGGACGCCCTCGCACTGACCGACCGGGACACGGTCTCGGGCCTCGTACGGTTCGCGGCGGCATGCACCGCGGGCGGTGTGCGCCCGGTCTTCGGCGTGGACCTCGCCGTCGAACCCGTCCCTCCCGTCTCCGTCCCCGGCCCGGCTCCCGGGACCGCCCCCGCCCGGCGGCGCACCCCGGTGCGCGGTGGCGCGTACATCGACGAGTCGGCGCCCCGGATCGTCCTGCTGGCGCGGGACGCGGCCGGCTGGGCCGCGCTGTGCCGGCTGGTCAGCGCCGCCCATGCGGGCGGCGACCGCCCGCTGCTGCGCTGGGCGGACCTGGAACGGCAGTCGGCCGACGGTCTGACGGTGCTGCTGGGACCGGCCTCCGAGCCGGTGCGGGCGCTGTCCGCGGGCCGTCCGGACATCGCGGAGCGACTGCTCGCACCGTGGCGCGAGCGGTTCGGCGAGGACCTGCGGCTGGAAGCGGTGGACCACGGGATCCCCGGTGCGGGACCGGGCTCCCTGCGGCTCGCCGCGCACACGGTGGGGCTGGCCGACCGGCTGGGCATCCCCGCCGTCGTCACCAACGCGGTCCGCTACGCGGATCCCGCGCAGCACCGGGTGGCCGACGTGCTGGACGCGGCCCGGCTGCTGCGGCCGATCGACCGCCGCCGGCTGGACTCCGGACAGCGCTGGCTGAAGAGCCCGCAGGACATGGCGCGGGCCGCGGAACGGATCGCCGGGGCCGCCGGGCGCGGGCGCGGTGGCGCCGCCCGGCTCCTGGCGGCGACGCGGGAGACGGCGGACGCGTGCCGGATCGACCCGAAGGCCGATCTGGGCATGGGCAGGCCGCACTTCCCGGAACCCGAACTGGCCGGGGCGACCGCGGCCACCGCCGGCCGGGTGCTGCGCGAGCGCGCCGAAGCCGGTCTGGCCCGGCGCGGCCTGGAGCACGCGCCGGACGCCCGGCGCCGGCTGGACGCGGAACTGACGATCATCGGCAAGCTCGGTTTCGAGACGTACTTCCTCACCGTCGCCTCCGTGGTCTCCGACGCCCGGGACCTGGGGATCCGGGTCGCGGCCCGCGGCAGCGGCGCCGGGTCGATGGTCAACTACGCGCTGGGCATCTCCAACGTCGACCCGCTCGAACACCATCTGGTCTTCGAACGGTTCATGTCGCTGCGCCGCCACTCCCTGCCGGACATCGACCTCGACACCGAGTCGGCCCGCCGGCTCGACGTCTACCGCGCGGTGATCGGCCGCTTCGGCCCCGCGCGGATCGCGACCGTCGCGATGCCGGAGACGTACCGCGCCCGGCACGCGATCCGGGACACCGGGGCCGCGCTGTCCCTGCCGCCCTGGGAGATCGACCGGCTGGCGAAGTCGTTCCCGCACATCCGGGCCCGCGATGTGCGGGGGGCGCTGGCCGAACTGCCGGAACTGCGGGAGGTCGCCGCCCACGCGGACCGGTACGGCCCGCTGTGGGAGCTGGTCGAGGCGCTGGACGGGCTGCCGCGCGGGGTGGCGATGCACCCGTGCGGCGTCCTGCTGTCGAACGCGTCCCTGCTGGACCGCACCCCGGTGGTGCCGACCAGCGGTGAGGCGTTCCCGATGAGTCAGTTCGACAAGGAGGACGTCGAGGCGATGGGCCTGCTGAAGCTCGACATCCTCGGCGTGCGCATGTGGTCGGCGATGGCGCACGCCACCGCCGAGATCCGGCGGGCCACCGGCCGGGACATCGATCTGGAGGACCGCGCCCAGGTGCCGCCGGACGACCCGGCGGCGTTCGAGCTGATCCGCGCCTCGGACACGCTCGGCATGTTCCAGCTGGAATCGCCCGGCCAGCGCGACCTGCTGGCCAGGCTGCAGCCGACCACCGTCGACGACATCGTCGCCGACATCAGCCTGTTCCGTCCCGGACCGGTCGCCGGGGGCATGCCGGAGCAGTACATCGCCGCGCGGCACAGCACCCGGCCGCCGCGGTATCCGCACCGGGACCTGGAGCCGGTGCTCCGGGACACCTTCGGGGTGACGATCTGGCACGAGCAGATCATCGGCATCATCGCCGCGCTGACCCGCTGTGAGCCTGATCTGGCGGAGGAGGCGCGGCGCTGTCTGGCCGACCCCGTCCGGCGGCCGAAGGTGCGGAAGTGGTTCCACCGCGAAGCGGCGGCGCACGGCTACGCGCCGGCGGTGCTGGCCGAGGTCTGGGGGATCCTGGAGGCGTTCGGCGCCTACGGTTTCGCGCGCGCCCACGCCGCCGCGTTCGCCGTTCCTGCGCTGCAGTCGGCGTGGCTGAAGGCGCACTTCGCGGCGGCGCTCTACGCCGGGCTGCTGGAACACGATCCGGGGATGTGGCCGAAGCGGGTGATCCTGGCGGACGCGCGCCGGCACGGTGTGCCGATCCTGCCGCTGGACGTGAACGCGTCGCGCTCCGCCTATGTAATCGAACTGGAGTCTGATAAGTGGGGGTTGCGGCTCGCCCTCTCCGAAGTACGCGGCATGTCGGAGGCCGAGGCCGGGCGGATCGAGGCCGGGCAGCCCTACTCCTCACCGGCGGACCTGTGGGAGCGGGCCAGGCCGTCCCGTCCGGTGCTGGAACGCCTCGTCCAGGTCGGAGCGCTCGACCCGCTGGCCGCCGGGCTCACCCGCCGCGACCTGCTGCTCCAGGTCTCCGAACTGCACCGGCAGGGACGCGCCGCCGTACCCGGCGGACAGCTCGCGCTCGCCGCACAGGAGTCCGCGGTCCCGGCCGGGCTGCCCGACATGAACGCCGGTGAGCGGACCGGCGCCGAACTGGAGGTGCTGGGCATGGACACCACCCAGCATCTGATGGAGCATCACCACGCGCTGCTGGAGGAACTGGACACGACGCCGGCCCGGCGGCTGCACGAGGTGCGGCACGGCGAGACCGTGCTCGTCGCGGGCATCAGGGCCTCCACCCAGACGCCGCCGATCGCGTCCGGGAAACGGATCATCTTCGTGACGCTCGACGACGGGTCGGGCCTCGTGGACCTGGCGTTCTTCGAGGACAGCCACCAGCAGGCCGCGCACACGGTGTTCCACTCCGGCCTGCTGCTGGTCCGCGGCACCCTCCAGCGGCGGGGGAAACGCGCCTTCAGCGTCGTCGGCTCCGCCGCCTGGGACCTCGCGGAACTCGCCGACCTGCACCAGGACGGCGGCCTCGCGGCGGTCGCCGCCCGTCTCGCGGAGCCGACGGCCGGACCAGCGGCCGATTCGACGGCTGATGCGGCCGCCGGGTCGACCGCGGACCCGGACGCACGCCCCGGCGCGGACGCGGCCGATCCGGTCGGCGGCCGGCGCATCCGGCACGAGACCGGCGCCGAGCTGCACCCCTGGGCCGACCTCCAGCCGCCCGGCGACCGCACCGCCCCCAGCAGAAAGCTGTGGCACTCCAGCCAGGGGAGCGCAGGATGAGCCGCCACCCAGCCGGTCGGGCCGCTCACCCGGTCGATGGGGGAGCCGGTCCGGTGCCGCACATCCTCTATGTCCACCTCCACGCGCCCGCCGGCTCCGTGCCGCACGAGGACGTCTACGAGATGCTCCTCGACCTGCTCCGCGGCATCACCCCGGTCGTCCAGGCGCTGCCACCCGACGCGGCCCTCGCCGACGTCCGCAGCGCGCTGCGGTACTTCGACCGGGACGCCGCCGGCCTCGCCCAGCTCATCCGGGTGCGGGCCCTGGCCCTGCACGGCGTCGACTCCACGATCGGCGTCGGACCCAACCCGCTGCTGGCCCGGATGGCCGCCGCGGACGGCCCCGCCTGCGCGGTCCGGGTGCTGAGCGGTGACGGGCCGGCCGTCGAGGACTTCCTGCGGAACAAGCCGGCCGCCGCGCTGGACGGCATCGGACCCGCCTCCGCGAAAACCCTGGCCGGCTACGGGCTGGACACCGTCGGACGCATCGCCGCCACCCCGCTGGGCACCCTGCAGCGCGCACTGGGCGCGACCGCCGGCCGGCGGCTGTACGACAGGGCCCGCGGTATCGACCCGACGCCGGTCGTCCGGGGCGCCCCCGCCCGCTCCATCGGCGGTGAACGGCGCTTCGGACAGGACGAGCTGGATCCGGAGCGGCACCGCCGGGCGCTGCTGTCGCTCACCGAGGAACTCGGCGCCCGGCTGCGCACCGAGCGCCAGGCGGCCCGCTCCCTGACCCTCACCGTCCGCTACGCCGACCGTTCGACGACGACCCGCACCCGGACCCTGCACGAGTCGTCGGGGCACAGCGCGGTGCTGCGGACCACCGCCTACCAGCTCTACGACGCGCTCGGCCTGCAGCGGGCCCGGGTCCGCACCCTTTCGCTGCGCGCCGACGGCCTGCTGGCGGAGGAGCTGACCGCCCGGCAGCTGAGCCTGGAACCGGGCGACGACAAGTCCCGGCTGATCGAGGCCGCCGCCGACCGCGCCCGCGCCCGCTTCGGCCCCGCCGCCGTCCGCCCCGCCGGTACCGCGCACCGGGCGCCCCGTCGCGCATGATGGAGGGCATGGACATTCGTGACGAGCGGGCGGTGGGCCGCCTGGGGGCATGGGCCGGGGACGAACTGATCGGCCGGATCAACTATTTCGTGCTGGAGGACGACGGGACCGGTGGCGGGAGCGCGCTGGTCGCCGTGCACACGGTGGTCGAGCCGGGACACCAGGGGGAGGGCATCGCGGGCGCGCTCGCCGGGGCGCTGTACGAGCTGGCCGCCGCGGAGGGCCGGGCCGTCGTACCGCTGTGCCCGTACGTGGCGGCCTGGTCCGTCAAGCACTCCGACCTGGCCCCGGAGCCGGATCCCGCGCTGGCGGCCCGCGCGCAGGAGCGGCTCCTGGCCGACCCCGACCTGTGGTGAGAGAGGCCGGGGGAGCGGTCCGCCGGCCGCACTGCCGTGCGGAGCGGTTCGGTTAGGCTTCACTGACGTGGGCCGCGGCGCACGGTCCGGATGGTGTCCAGGGGAGGACTCGGCAGTGCACGTGCAGGAATGGATCGAGACGATTCCGCCGCTCGCCGTCTACCTGGTGGTGGGGCTGGTCATCGGGATCGAGAGCCTGGGCATCCCGCTGCCCGGCGAGATCGTCCTCGTCACCGCGTCACTGATGGCCTCGCAGGGCACGATCAACCCGTGGATCGTCGGTGCCTGCGCCATCGCGGGCGCGGTGATCGGTGACTCCATCGGCTATTCGATCGGCCGCAAGGGCGGCAAACCGCTGCTGGACAAGCTCGGCCGGAAGTTCCCCAAGCACTTCTCGCCCGGCCATGTCGCCACCGCCGAGCGGTCGTTCGAGCGCTGGGGCATGTGGGCGGTCTTCGTCGGCCGCTTCGTCGCGCTGCTGCGGATCTTCGCCGGCCCGCTGGCGGGCGTCCTGAAGATGCCGTACTGGAAGTTCCTCATCGCGAACGCCCTCGGCGGCATCGTCTGGGCGGGCGGCACCACCGCCGTCATCTACAACGTCGGTGTGGTGGCGGAACCGTGGATCAAGCGGTTCGGCTACTTCGGTCTGGCGGCGGCCGTGCTGTTCGGGATCGCCTCGTTCCTCTTCGTCCAGCGGCGTGCCAAGGCCCACACACCGGATGAGACGCCGGAGGCGGACGCATCGGCGACGCCGGGAACGCCGGTGGAAGGCACCGCCGAAGCCGTGGTGGCCCCCACCGGCGAGTGACCTCGCGAAGGGCCCGGCGGACCGGGCACCGGGCCGCTCAGGCCCCGTCGGCCGGTTCCCCGGCCGGCTCTTCTCCGACCGGCTCTTCAGCGGCCGGTTCGAAGGCGGCCCGGTGGGCGCGGGAGAGCTCGACATAACCCGCGGCGTTGAGCAGCACCGACTCCCGCTCCTCCGCGGTCAGCTCACGCCGCACCTTGGCCGGCACCCCGGCCACCAGTGACCCCGGCGGTACGCGCATCCCCTGCGGTACGAGCGCGGCCGCGGCGACCAGCGAACCGGTCCCGATGTGCGCGCCGTTCAGGACCGTGGCGCCCATGCCGATCAGTACGTCGTCCTCGACGGTGCAGCCGTGCAGCACCGCGTTGTGACCCACCGAGACCCGCTCGCCGACCACGACGGGGAACCCGGGGTCCGCGTGCACCGAGCAGTTGTCCTGGATGTTGCTGTCGGCGCCGATGCTGATCGACTCGCAGTCGCCGCGCAGGACCGCGTGGTACCAGGCGCTGGAGCCGGCCGCCATCGTGACGTCGCCGACGACGACCGAGGTGGGCGCGGTGAACGCCGCCGGATCCACCTGGGGCTTGCGCCCCGCCACATCGGCAACCAGTGCCCGCTCCGCCATGGAATCCACCCTCGCATCCGCGCCTTCGCTGTCGAGCAGCACGGTATATGACGGGCCGGTCCCGGCGACGGGTCGGTAGGTGCATACGGCATCGAAGCGGGGCAGGGACTGTTTTCGGTCAGAGGTGCGATTCCTGGCGCGTTGCCGGTGATCGTCCGGCCACGGCCGTGCGGGGGCTGTCCGATCCTCTTGTCGCGGGGCCCCAACGTGCATAGTTCATCCCGAGGTTGCCCGGATCCGACGGAAGATTTGCTGATTTAGTGGAGGTAGTGCAAAAGATTCGACCGAAAGTGTTCTTTGCGCTTTGACTGTTAACGGCGTTTGCGGTGAAGGTCTGGCACATGTCCCCTTTACCCCGAACCGCGTCGAGCGGCCCGCTGCGCATGCGCGACTTCCGTCTGCTGCTCGCCGGCGCCGCGGCCGGCCAGGTCGGTGCCCAGGTCACCCTGGTCGCGCTGCCCCTGGTGGCGGTCCTCGAACTCAAGGCGCCCGCGTTCCAGGTGGGGCTGCTCACCGCCGCGGAGACCGCCGCGTTCCTGCTGATCGGCCTGCCCGCAGGGGCGCTGGTCGACCGGATGCGCAAGCGCTCGCTGATGATCCGCGCCGACATGGTGCGGGCGCTCGCCATGGCGAGTGTCCCGCTGGCCGCGGTCGCCGACGTCCTGACGATGGTGCAGCTGTACATCGTCGCCCTGGTCACCGGCGCCGCGACCGTCTTCTTCGATGTGGCCGACCAGAGCTATCTCCCCGAACTCCTGCCCAGGGAACAGCTGATGGCGGCCAACGGAGCGCTGGAGACGGTCCGCTCCTCCGCCCAGGTCACCGGTCCCGGCCTCGGCGGCGGGCTGGTACAGCTGGTCGGGGCGCATCTGGCGATCGGGGCCGACGCGATCGGCTACGTCGTCTCGGCACTGTTCCTGTCGCGCATCGACAAGCCGGAGAGCAAGCCGGAACCGGTGCCGGGCGCTTCGCTGCGCAAGGAGATCGGTGAGGGGCTGCGCTTCGTGCTCGGCCACCGGCTGCTGCGCGTCATCGCGACCAGCACCGGCCTGAGCAACTTCTTCACCGCGATGCTGATGGCCACTCAGACCATCTTCCTGGTACGGGTGATCGGGCTGCAGCCGGCCGCCATCGGTCTGATGCTCTCCGCGTCCGCCGCCGGCGGACTCGCCGGTGCGCTCTGCGCCGGCAGGCTCGCCGCCCGGCTCGGCCAGGCCCGCATCATCTGGCTGTCCGCCCTGGTGACCGGCCCGTTCGCGCTGCTGTGGCCGCTGTCCGGCCGGGGAGCCGCCGCCGTGCTGTTCGCCGTCGGTTCCGGAGTGGTCTCCTTCGGCGCGGTCGTCTACAACGTCGCCCAGGTGAGCTTCCGTCAGACGCTCTGCCCGCCCCGGCTCCTGGGCCGGATGAACGCCACCCTGCGGTTCCTGGTGTGGGGCACGCTGCCGCTCGGGGCCCTGGTGGGCGGCGCCGTGGCCGACGGCTTCGGGGCGCGCGCCGCCCTGTGGGTCTGCGCGATCGGGTTCCTCGTCGTACCGCTGCGGCTGCTGCTGTCCCCGCTGCGCCGGATGCGCGATCTGCCGGCCGCCCCGGACGACCTCGAGGACGCCGTCGCGGGCGGCTCCGACGCCTCCGCCGGCCGTAGCGAGTCCGCTTCCGTCAGCTGACCCGGTCGGGCATCCGGCCGGACCCGGGACCCATCGCCCGGCCCGACCACGCCCGGAACCGCCACGCCCGGAACCGGCACGTCACGGAACGCTCCGTCCCGAACCGCTCCGTCCCGAACCGCCCTGCCACGTCAGAGAGGATCACATGCCCCGAACCATCACGGGCCAGTACCTGGCCCGCTACCAGCGCATTGCCGCCGACGACGGCGGTACCTCCCTCCTGCCCGTCACCGGAGCCCAGCGGCGCTTCGTGCTCGTGCGCGCCATGGACCCCTCGGGCCGGCCCGACATCGTCCCGATGTTCTTCGCCTTCCCGGGCGGCACCGTGGATCCGGTACGGCTGCGCGCGGCCGCGAACCGGCTGGCCGCCCTGCACCCCGTGCTGCGCGCCCGCCCGGAGGTGCTGCGCGGCACCCCCGTGCTCCGTCTGACGGAGCCCGACGTACCGGTGGAACACGTCGTCCGCGCCCCCGGCGAGGACGCGGCCACCGCGCTGCGCCGGGTCCTGGCCGGCTGGACCGCGCAGGGCTCGCCGCTGCGGCTGTACCTGGTCCAGGACGGGCCGGCCGCCGGGGACGAGGTGCTCGCCGTCGTCCTGGACCACACCGCGTGCGACGGCCAGTCCCTCGCCCGGATCGTCGAGGAACTCACCGCCGCCTACCGTGACGAGCCGGGATCCGCGGGCCCGGAGCCCGCCGAGGCGGCCGCGGAACTCGCCGCCTACCGCGAGGCGGTCCAGCTGCAGCTCGACGCCGAACAGCGCGCGGGATCCGCCGGCGCGCTGGAGTACTGGGGCGACCGGCTGCGCGTGGTGCACGAACGGGCCCCGCAGCTCCCGCCGCGGACCCCCGTCACCGGCTCCCGGCCCACCGGCGCCGCCGAACTGCGGCTGCCCGCACCCGCGTCCGGCGTACCGTTCCCCGCCCTGCTCGACGCCTGCCGGGCCGCGGCCCGGGTGCTGTACGGGCCCGGCCACGTGCTGCCGATCGGCTACCCGTGGGGCGGCCGCCCGGCCGGCGCACCGCCGGTCCTGGGCTGCTTCCTCAACACCGTGGTCTTCCCGGCCGCGACGGTCGACGTCCCGCACGCCCCGGACGAGACGGCCACCCAGTGGTGGGACGACCTGGACCGGGCCGACACCCCCTTCGACGAAGTGGTGCACGCCGCCCGCTCGGCCGGTTCCCAGTGGTCCGGCCGGCTGGACGGGCTGCTGACGGTGGACGACGCCCGGCGCCGTCCCGCGCTGCGGCTCGGCGGGGTGGAGGGCCGTGAGGTGCACATCGACGGCCGGCAGGTGCGCGCCCCGTTCGCGGTCTCCGTCACCCACGGATCCGAACTCCACATCCGGATGGTGTGGGACCGCACGGTGCTCGACGACGCCGCGGCCCAGGACGGGTTCGCCGCCTTCCGCGACGCGGTACGCGCCCCCGTCCGGGCCGACGTCCCCGTCGGCTGACCCACAGCCACAGCCACAGCCACAGCAGGACTCACAGCCACAGCAGCCGCAGCCGAAGCGGCGCGCCACGTCCCGCAGTCCCGCCCGTCACGGCGTAGGGCTGTGACGCCCTGATCCAGTACCGCCGGCCCGGACCGCGTGATCCGCGGACCGGCCGGTGAACCGCGGGCGGAAGCACGACCGTGCCTCCGCCCGCACCCGAAGACACCGACCCGACAACCCCAGGGATCGCCGATGCTCCCCCTCTCTCCGTCGCAGGAGATCGTCTGGCTGCACGAACAAGTGCAGCCCGGCAGCCGCGCCTACAACTTCACCGCCTCCCTCGACCTGTGGGGCACGCTGGACACCGAGGCGCTGCGCCGCGGACTGGCCGCGGCCCTCGACCGCCACCCCGGACTGCGGCTGGAACTCGTGGCGGTCCCCGGCTCGATGCCCATGCAGCGCGCCGTGGACCTCTGCGAGCCGCGGCTGCGCACCGTGGACCTGACCGGGGAGGCGGACCCCGAGGCCGCGTTCGCGCGGCTGCTCCGCACCGAGGCGGAGACCCCGCTCGACACGTACCAGGCGCCGCTGCTGCGCTGGACGCTGGCCCGGCTCGCCGACGACCAGCACCGGCTCATCCACGTCGAGCACCACCTGATCCACGACGGGCACTCCTTCGCGATCCTGCTGGGCGACGTCTTCACCGTCTACCGCGCCCACGTCCTCGGTGAGCCGACCGCGCTGCCGCCCGCCATCTCCTACGTCGACCACGTACGCTCCCTCGACGCGGACGACGACCGGGCGACCGCGGAGCGGCGGTCGAGCCTGGAGTACTGGGCGGCCGAACTGCGCGACGCCTCCTTCGACATGCCGCTGCCCGGTCTGGCACGGCCCGGCGCGCGGCGCCGGCACCACGGCGGGCAGCTGCGCCAGTCGATCGGCGCGGACCTGACGGAGCGGCTGCGCGCCCACACCCTGGACCGCGGACTGACCCCGTTCTCCACGCTGCTCGGGCTCTTCGCCGAACTGCTGCGCCGGCACAGCGGCCGTGAACAGATGGTCGTCGGCACCGCCGTCGGCAACCGCCCGCGCGGCTTCGAGGGCGCCGTGGGCATGTTCGTCAACACGATCCCGCTGCGGCTGCGGCTGGACCCGGCGGCCCCGGCCGAGGACACCATGGACGAGGTGACCGACACCCTCTTCCGTGCCCTGCCGCACCAGGAGGTGCCGGTCCAGGAGCTGACGCGCGCACTGGGCCTGCACACCTCGGGTGCGGACAACCCGCTGTTCAGCGTCATGTTCAGCGCGCACGACGCCGCCCTGCCGGAGATCGACGTGCCCGGTCTGGACGTCACGCTCTTCGAGGGGTTCAACACCGGCACCACCCGCTTCGACCTCGACGTCGTGCTGCTCCCGGACGACCGGCGCGGCGTGAGCCCCCGGCACGGCGCACGCGGCATGACCCTGGTCTGGGACTACGACGCCGACCTCTTCGGCGAGGACACCGCGAAGCTGCTCACCGAGCGCTTCCTGGACCTGCTGCGCGCCTATCTGGACGCTCCCGGCACCCTGCTCGCCGACCTCGCGCTCCCGGCACCCGCCGCCGTACCGGTGCCGGCCGAGCCCGCCGCGTCCCCCGGCCGGGATCCGCTCGACCCGGCCGCCGCCCACGACCCCTCGCTGCCCGCGCTGTTGATCGGCGCCCGCCGGCTGACCTACGGGGACCTCGACGAGCAGGTCGCCGCGGTCGCGCGGCGGATGCTGGCGGCGGGCGTGACGGCCGGTCAGCCGGTCGCCGTCGTGCTGCCGCGCGGCGCCGACTCGGTGGTGGCGCTGCTGGCCTGTCTGCGGACCGGCGCGGTGTACTGCCCGCTCTCCCCGTCCGACCCGGAGTCCCGGCTGGAACTGCTGCTGAACCGGCTGGGTCCGGCGCTCGTGCTCACCTCCGCCGCCGCCGGGGTGACGCTGCCCGCCGGCCTCCAGGTGACCGCGCTCGACGCCGGCTCCTACCCGGCCGCGCGCCCGGCCGCGGTGGTGCCCGGTGCGGCGTACATCATCCACACCTCCGGATCGACCGGCATCCCCAAGCCCGTGGCCGTGGGCAGGGCCGCGCTGGAGAACCATCTGACCGGTGCCGCCGACCGGTTCGCGCTGGCGGCCGGCGACCGGGTGCTGCTCTTCGCCCAGCCGTCGTTCGACGTGGCACTCGAAGAGGTCCTTCCGTCGCTGTACGCCGGTGCCTGCCTGGTCGTACCGGAGCGGGAAGTGCCCACCGGGGCGGAGTTGGCCGAGCTGCTGGCCGCCGCCCGGGTCACCGTCGCGAACCTGCCCACCAGCTACTTCCTCGCCACCCGCGAGGACCTGCGGCCCGCGCTGCGCGACCGCCGCTGGGCACCGCGACTGCTGGTGCTCGGCGGTGAGCGCATCCCGGCCGACGCGATGCGCTCGTTCCTGGCCGACACCGACGCCGCCGTGCTCAACGTCTACGGCGTGACCGAGGCGGCGATCAGCTCCACCGTGCACGAGATCACCCGCGAGAACCTGGCGGACGGCGCCGAGATCCCCCTCGGCACCGAACTGCCCGGCGAGCGGATCCACGTCCTGGACACGGCACTCCGTCCGCTGCCGGCCGGCGCGGTCGGTGAACTGGCCATCGCCGGAGCCGGTCTGGCCGAGGGCTACGTCGGCAACCCGGAAGCGACCGCGGCACGGTTCGTGACGATCCCGGCGCTGGGCGGCGAGCGGGTCTACCTCACCGGCGACCTCGGCCACCGGGGCCGCGACGGGCTCCTGCACTTCCTCGGACGGCGGGACAACCAGATCAAACTGCGCGGCTACCGCATCGAGTTGGAGGAGGTGGAGGCCGCCGCCTCCGCCGTGCTCGGCGGCCGGTCCTGCGCGGTCGTCCTGGACCGCGAGGCGGCCGGCGGACCCCGGCTGGTCGGCTTCCTGGAGAGCGCCGACGACCGGGAGCCGTGGGACGAGCAGACGATGCACCTCGAGCTGAGCCACCGGCTGCCGGGCGCGCTCGTCCCCGGCCGCTGGGCGCGGCTGGACGCCATGCCCACGCTGGCCGGCGGCAAGCCCGACCGGGTCGCGCTGGCCCGGCTGGCCGCCGCGCTGGAGCCCGCGACCCCCGCGGACGAGGCCGCCCCGGACCTGGACCCGGCCGCGTTCGCCGCCGACCCGGTGCTGGCGCTGCTCGCCGAGGGCTGGAGCGAGGTGCTGGGCCACCGCCGGTTCACCGCGTCCTCGCACTTCTTCCAGATCGGCGGGCACTCCGTGCTCGCCGCGCATCTGGCGGCCTGGCTGGAGCCGCGGCTCGGCGAACGGCCGCCGCTGCGGCTGCTGTTCCGCAACCCGGTGCTGGCCGACCAGGCCCGCGCCCTGGACTCGCTCGCCCCCTCGCCCGTCGCCGCGTACGCCGCCGCATCCACGCCGAAGGAGTCGTGATGACGAACACCCTGATCACGGACATGAACACCGACGCCACGACCACCGCCACGATCACCGGCACGCCGACCGTCCTGCCGGGCGTCGCACACGGCGCGGTGCTCCCCGCGACCGCCGCCTCCGGCGTGCTCTCCCGCTACGAGGACTGGGTCCGCAGCTCCCCGCAGGCCCCCGCCGTGGTGGACGGCGGCCACACCTGGAGCTACCGGCAGCTGGACGAGGCGGCCGATGAACTCGTCCGCGCACTCGACGGCCGGGTACGTCCCGGCGACATCGTCGGTGTCTGCCTGGACCGTTCGGCCGCGCTCGCCGTCACCGCGATCGCGCTGGCCCGGCTCGGCGCGGTCTATCTGCCGCTCGGCCCCCGCCCCGGCGAGCGCCGCATCGGGGCGGTCACCGAGGACGTCGCGGTGGTCTGCCTGATCGGCGACCCCGCCGTACTGCCCGCGCACCACCAGGCCGCCGAGCGGATCGAACTGCCGCTGCCCGCCGAGGGAACGAACGCCGCGGCCACGGTCGTCGCCGCCTTCGCCCCGCCCGCGGCCGGCGCCCGCCCGGCACCGCCGGAGGCGTTCTACGCCGTACTGACCTCCGGATCCACCGGCCGCCCCAAGGCGCTCGCCGTGGCGGAGCCCGCCCTGGCCACGCTGCTCGACTGGTACCGCGCCGAGACCGGCCTGGCCCCCGGCGACCGGCAGTCCCTGCTGATCGGCGTCGCGTTCGACCCGCACGTACTGGAGCTGTGGGCCGGACTGACCTCGGGTGCCGCGCTGGTGCCCGCTCCCGACGCGGTCCGCTGGGACCCCGCCGAGCTCACGGACTGGTGGCGGGACGCCGCGGTGACCGTCTGCGTCGCGGCCACCCCCATGGCGGAGCCGGTGCTGGACCGGCCCTGGCCGCAGGATCTGCCACTGCGTCATCTCGTCGTCGGCGGCGACCGGATGCGCCGCCGGCCCGGCCAGGACGTGACCGCCACCGTCCACAACGCCTACGGGCCGGCCGAGGCCACCGTCATCACCACCACGCACGCCATGCGGCCCACCGACAACGAGCCGGACGACGCGACCGCGCCGCCGATCGGCTCCCCGCTCCCCGGCACCACGGTGGTCGTCGCGGGTCAGGACGGTCGCATCGCCGCCCGCGGCGAGACGGGGGAACTGCTCATCGGCGGCGCCTGTCTGGCGATCGGCTATCTGGACCCGGAGCTCACGGCCCGGCGCTTCACCGCACCGCCCGAGGGGCTGGACGCACCGGGCGTTGACCGTTTCTACCGCACCGGGGACCGGGTGCGGATGCTGGACGACGGGCGGTTGGAATTCCTCGGCCGGCTCGACGACCAGGTGAAGATCAGCGGTGTGCGGATCGAACCGGCCGAGGTGGAGGCCGCGTTCGAGCAGAACCCGGACGTACGCAGCGCGGTCGTGACCGCGCCCCGCTCCGCCGACGGCCGCACCCGGCTGGTGGCGTTCGTGCTGCCGTCGGCCGGCGCCGCCCCGACCGCGGACGCCCTGCTGTCGGCGGTCCGGGTCTGGCTGCCCGAGCAGGCGGTCCCCTCGACCGTACGGATCGTCGAGGCCTTCCCGCTGGACGCCAACGGCAAGGTGGACCGCGCCGCGCTGCTCGCCGGTGAGGCGGCCGCGTCCGGCCCGACCGCCGGCTCCGTCGCTCCGGACGACACCGCGACGGACAGCGAACGGCTCGTCCTGCGGGTGGTCCGCGACCTGCTCGACCGCCCGGACGCCGCGCTGGAGGACGCCTTCACTTCGGTGGGCGGCACCTCGATCATCGCGGCCCGGCTGCTGGCCGCCATCGAGCGCGAGACGGGCACCAGGCTGCGCGCACCCGAGGTGCTGCGGCAGCCGGACCTGCGCGCGGTGGCCGCTGTGCTCGACAAGCGCCGCGCGGCCGCGTCACCGGCGGTGGTCTGAGATGACGGCCGCCTCCCCGCGGATCTCCGACGCCCGGAAGATCCCCGACGACCGGAAGGACAATCCCGTGACCGCCCTGCCCGCCCTGGTGGCCCGGCACGCCGAACGGACCCCGCACGCGCTGGCCGTGGTCGACGGCGACACCACCCTGACGTACCGGCAGCTCGTGACCTCCGCCCGCTGTCTGGCCGCGCACCTGCACACCTACGGGGTACGCCCCGGCGACCGGGTGGCGCTGCTGATGCCGCGCTCGGCCCGCACCCTGGTCACCCAGCTCGCCCTGTGGTGGGTGGGCGCGGCCTGCGTACCGCTCGACCCGGCGCACCCGCGCCCCCGTACCGAGGCGATGCTCGCCGATTCCGGGACGACGCTGACCGTCGGCGACAGCAAGCTGCTCGCGTCCGCTGCCGGTACCGGAGTGACGCTGGCGCTGCCCGAGGACCCGCTGCTGTCCGGCGAGGAGATACCCGCCGCCGACACCGGCCCGGACGCGACGGCGCTCGTCCTGTTCACCTCGGGCTCCACCGGCCTGCCCAAGGGCGTGACCGTCACGCACGGCGGCATCGCCGAACTCGTCACCGACCCGAGTTACGTCACCGTCACCGCCCGGGACCGGGTGCTGTTCCACTCGCCGACGACGTTCGACGCCTCGACCTTCGAGGTGTGGGCGGCCCTCGCCAACGGCGCCTCCGTCGTGGTGTGCACCACCGAGCGGCCGTCGTTCGAGGACCTCGCGCAGCACGTCGAGCGGTACGGCGTGACCGTCGCCTTCTTCACCACCGCACTCTTCCACCAGCTCGCCGCCCGCCGCTCCCGGCTCTTCTCGGTGCTGCGCACCGTCGTCGTGGGCGGTGAGGCGATGGCCGCCCAGCAGGCCCGCGCGGTACTGCGTGCGTTCCCCTGGCTGGAACTGGTCAACGGCTACGGCCCGACCGAGACGACGACCTTCGCCACCACCCACCGCGTCACGGACGCGGACTGCGAAGGACCGGTGCCGATCGGCCGCCCGTGCGCGGGAGCCACGGCCCATGTGCTGGACGAGGCGGGCCGGCCGGTCGCGGACGGTGCACGCGGTGAGCTGTGGATCGGCGGCAGCCGGCTCGCGAACGGCTACGCGGGACGACCGGAGCTGACCGCCGAGCGGTTCGTGGAGCACGCCTCGCTGGGCCGGCTCTACCGCACCGGCGATCTGGTCTCGTGCCGTCAGGACGGCGTGCTGGAGTTCCACGGCCGCGCCGACGACCAGGTCAAGGTGCGTGGCTTCCGGATCGAACCGGGCGAGATCGAGCACCTGCTGCGCGAGCAGCCCGAGGTGGACGACGCCGCCGTCACCGTACGGCGGCCCGCGGCGGACGACGCCCGGCTGGCCGCCTTCGTGGTGGCGGCGCCCGGACCCGTGCCCCGCGCCGAGACCCTGCGGACCCGGCTCGCCGAACAGCTGCCCGCGCACCTCGTCCCGGACGAGCTGACCTTCGTGGAGCGGCTCCCGCTGACCGTGTCCGGGAAGGTCGACCGCCGCGCGCTCGCCGACCTGCGCGGTGTCACCGTCACCGAGGACCGTGCGGAGCCGCTGACCCCGCTCCAGCAGGCCGTCGCCGAGGTGTGGAGCCACGCCCTCGGCTGCGAAGTGGCCCGGGCGGACGCCGACTTCATCGCCTACGGCGGCCACTCCCTCCTCGCGCTGATCGTCACGGACGACCTGCGCGAGGAGCTGGGAGTGACGCTGTCGCTGCCCGACTTCTTCGCCGCTCCCACCGTCGCCGGCCACGCCGCGCTCGTCGAACGCGCCCTGCTGGCCAACCACAGCGATCTCCACCCCGACGCGCCGGAGGACACCGATGGCCACTGACACCCACCCCAGCTCCGCCGCCCTGCAGGAAGAGCTGCTGCGCCGGGCCCGCGCCCGTAAGGACGCCCGCCCGGCCGAACCGGCGGCCGCCGCCCGTGGCCAGGGGCCCACACCGCTGTCCCACGCCCAGCGCCGCATGTGGCTGATGGACCGGCTCGGCCAGGGCGGCTCGCTGTACAGCGTGCCGTTCGCCACCCGGCTGCGCGGGCCGCTCGACCTGGACGCCCTGGGCACCGCGCTGACCACGCTCGTCCAGCGCCACGAGATCCTGCGCACGCGCTACGGGCAGCACGGCGACGAGCCGTACCAGGAGACGCTTCCCGCACCGGACGCGATCGCCGTGCCGGTGCTCGACGCCGTCGGTGACGGCCTGGCCGCCCTCGCCGAGGAGGCACGCCGCCCGTTCGACCTCGCCGCCGGCCCCCTGCCGCGCGCCCTGGCGCTGCGGCACGGTCCGCAGGACCACACCGTGCTGGTGACGTTCCATCACATCAGCATCGACGGCGGGTCGTTGGAGACCGTTGCCGCCGAACTGGCCGAGCTGTACGCGGCGGCCGTCGGCGGGACCCCGTGCGAGCTGACCCGGCCGCCGCAGTACGCGGACTTCGCGGTCCGCGAGCACGCAGCGGCCGGCCGGCTCGACGAAGGGCTCGCGCACTGGACGCACCGGCTGGCGGGCGCCGTCCCGCTGCGCCTGCCCCGCCCCGCGCTGCCCGCCGCCGACCTGACCGCGCGGCCCGCCGCCGTGCACAGCACGCCGCTGGACGAGCAGGTGCTGCCCGCTCTGCGCGAGCTGGGCCTGCGGCACCGGGCCACCCTGTTCACCGTGGCTCTCGCCGCCGCCTTCGCCGCACTGCACCGCTTCACCGGCGAGGACGACCTGGTGATCGGCTGCGCCGGCACCCACCGCGAGGGCGCCGCCATGCGCGGCCTGGTCGGTCTGTGCGTCAACACCCTGCCCATCCGGGTGGAGCTGTCCGGCGACCCGGAGTTCGGGACGCTGGTGGACCGGGTGCGGGACGCCCTGCTGGAGGCACAGCAGTACCGTGACGTGCCGTTCGACCTGGTCCTGGAGCGGCTCGGCGCCGCCGCCCGGGACGCCGGCGGAACACCGCTGGTCCGGGTCACCGCCGATGTGCTGGGCGAGCCCACCGCGCTCCGGCTGCCCGGTCTGGCCGCGGAACCGGTCGACGTGGCGCTCGGCGAGGCCAAGTTCGACCTGTCGTTCGGCCTGTCCGACACCGGCCGTCCCACCGGTCTGGTCCAGTACGGCAGGGCCGCCCTCGACGACGCGGCGGGGGAGCGGCTGGCGGACGGCTTCGCCGGACTGCTGGCCGCGGTCGCCGCAGACCCGGAGCTCCGGCTGTCCCGGCTGCCCGGCAGTCCGCCGGTTCTCCCGGCCGCCGGCACCCCGGCCACCGACGGTCATCCGGCGGAAGTGCTGCTGCGCGCACACCCGTTGGTGGCCGACGCCGCCGTGCCGGTCCCGGCCGGCGGACCGCTGCTGGCCTACGCCGTCCTGCGCGGGACGGGCGGGCCCTCGCCCGTGGAACTCCGCTCGCACCTGCGGGCCGGCCTGAGCCGTGAACTCGTCCCGGCGGCGGTGACGTTGCTGGACGCGATGCCCCGTACCGCCGACGGCACCCTGGACACGGCCCGGCTGCCCGGCGCCCCGGCCGCGCCCGCACCGAGCGGTGTCCGTGCCGACGCGGTGACGGCGGCGTTCGCGGCACTGCTGGGCCGCGTCCCCGGCGCTGACGACGACTTCTTCGTACTCGGCGGCCACTCGCTGATCGCCGTACAGCTCGCCGAGCGGCTGCGCACCGGACTCAAGCTGCCGCTGACCGGCCTGGACGTCATGGAGCACCGCACTCCGCGAGCGATCGCGGCGCTGCTGGACGCGCGGGAGACGGAACGGGAACGGCTGGCGGCCGCGACCGGCACACCGGCGACCCGCACCCGGCGGACCCGTGAGGGCACGGTCCTGGTGACCGGCGGCACCGGCGGTGTCGGCGCCTTCGTCCTGCGCGAACTGGCCGCCAGGGGACGGCCGGTGCTGGCGCTGTCCCGGCCCGAGTCGGCGCACCTGGTCGCGGGGGAGGGCGTGGAGGTCGTCGAGGGCGATCTGACCGACCTGGACGGGCTGCGCGCCGCCGTCGGGAGGGCGGACGCGGTGATCCACGCCGCCTGCACCTTCACCCGTCCAGAGGTGGACGTGGCGGCGATGGCCGCGATGGTGGAGGCCTGGAACCGCGGCCCGTTCGTCTTCGTCAGCAGCGTGGACGCCTACGGCCGGCCCACCGGCTCGCGGGTGGCCGAGGAATCCGCGCCCGAGCGGCCGCTGAGCGCGTACGGGCAGGCGAAGCTCGACTGCGAGCAGCTGCTGATGCGGGCGGCGGGCACCGGCGGCCGGGGCGGGGCGAGCGTCGTGCGCTCGCCCATCGTCTGGGGCCCGCACGACCGGTTGCGCGACCAGCTGCGCTGGGGCGCGACCGGGCTGCTCTACCAGGCGGCCCTCGCCGGGGAGCCGATCGACCTGCCGCGGCCTGGCACCGCCGGCCACGACTGGTACGGCGCCCCATGGGTGCACGCCGCCGCCCTGGCGCGCGCGGTCACTGACTGCCTGGGCACCCCGGTGCACGGGGTGGCCAACGCGGTGAGCGGACATGTCGGCTGGCCCGAGCTGGCCGCCGAGCTGAAGGGGCTCCTCGGCAGCGACAGCGAGATCCGGCTCGTCGACCGGGTGCACCCGGACCTCGACCACCGCTGGCACTACGGTTCCGGCCGGCTGGCCACCGCGCTGGACGAGCGGCCCGGCGAGGACCGGCACTCCGTACTCGCCGCCATGACCGGCTCCGCCGGGCGTTGACACCCGGAGGAGCCGCGGCGGTCCGCGCGGCTCCTCCGTACGGCCGGATCCCCTCTTCACACGCGGCCTCACAGCCGGGACTTCACCGGCGGGCGGCACCGTATACGGTGATCCCGTGCCGAAGAACGAGAACGTGTTCTCCTCCTGGGCGGCCTGGCGCCGCCGCACCGCCTCGCGTCTGGTCCACCGTGGATGGCGGTGGGTGCAGAACGCGGGCGCGGTGACCGCGCAGCGCCCCGGCCCCTACCACTTCCGCAGTTTCGGCACGGGCTCGCGGCTGGCGTTCCCGCTCGGCACGGTCTTCGGCGAGCAGTGGATCGAGATCGGGGAGCACTGCGTGGTGGGCGAGCAGGTGACCCTCACCGCGGGCATGATGCCGGACCTGGACCTCGGCCCCGACCCGGTCCTGCGGCTCGGCAACGGCGTGGTGCTCGGCCGCGGCAGCCACGTGGTGGCCTCGGCGCCGGTGGTCTTCGGCGACAACATCTTCGCCGGCCCCTATGTGTACGTCACCAGCGACAACCACTCCTACGACGACCCCCACGAGCCGGTCGGCAAGCAGTGGCCGCGCTCGGCGCCCGTCGAGATCGGGTCCGGCAGCTGGCTGGGCACGGGAGCGGTGATCCTGCCCGGCGCCCGGCTGGGCCGCAATGTGGTGGTCGCGGCCGGCGCGGTGGTGCGGGGGGACGTGCCCGATCACGCGGTGGTCGCGGGCGCTCCCGCCAGGATCGTCCGCCGCTGGGACCCCGAGGCCGGCTGGCAGCCCCCGCTGCGGACGCCGCCGCCGGTGCCGATACCCGAGGGGATCACCCCCGAGCAGCTGATGGCGCTCGCCGGGATCGAGGACGGGCCGGGGACGCTCGATGACCGGGCGGACCGCGCGGACCGCGCGCCGGATCCGGCGGTTTGAGGGCCTGCTCGCGGCCCGGCTATCCCGCCGCGAGCAGGATCGTGCCGGCCATCGCGAGTCCCGCGCCCGCCGCCTGGATCGCGAGCAGCCGTTCCTTGAGGAAGCCCCGGGCGGCGAGCGCCGTCACCACCGGGTAGAGCGAGGCGAGCACCGCGGCGACGGTGACCGGGCCGTGCTGGGCGGCCAGCGAGTACGTGCCGTTCGCCGCGACGTCCGCGAGGCCGACCAGGGTGAGCGCCGGCATGGCGGCCCACACCACGGCCATGCCGCCCTCGGGGGCGGCGGCCGGGTCACGCCGTACGGCCACGGCCAGCGCCGCTCCGCCGACCAGCGAGTTGCACACCCGCTGGACGAAGAGCGCGAGGAACAGTCCGGTGAGCGTCGAGGACGCCTCGGCGATGAGCGCGAACACCGAGCCGAAACCGAAGGCGGCGACGAGGGTGAGCAGCACCGTCTGCCGCTGCACGGGCGCGCCGCGCAGCTGCGGGCCGCCGGCCAGGACGACGCCGACGACGGCCACCGCGATCCCGCCGTACTGCAGCAGCCCGGGGCGTTCGCCGAGCGTCAGTCCGACGCCGAGCGGTATCACGACGCCGACGGTGGCCAGCGGTGAGACCACACCCATCGGGCCCTGGGCGAGGGCCTTGTAGAAGCAGATCATCGCGACGGGTCCGACGACACCGGCCGCGACGGCGTACCAGAGCTGCGGGCCGATCTCGCTCCACGCCCCGGTCGCCACGACGATGACACCGAGGACGAGGGCGGCGGCGATCTGCGAGGCGACGACCACGACGAGCGCCGGCAGCCGGCGGGTGAGCAGCCCGCCGCCGAAGTCGGCGAGCCCCCAGAGCAGGCTGGTGGCGAGCGCGAGAACCGCTGTCATGGGACTTCCCCCGCAGTACAGTGTGATGAACGTGTTGGTACACCACACCGTAGTGCACTCAAATGAACTCTGTCATTCATAATATTGGACGGAAGCGTGCCGGACCTCGAAATCGTCGCCCAGTCGCTCGCCCGCAACGTCAAGCGGCTGCGGCTGGAGCGCGGATACAGCCTCGACGCGCTCGCCGCCCGCGCGGGCGTCAGCCGGGGCATGATCATCCAGATCGAGCAGGCCAGGACCAACCCCAGCATCGGCACGGTGGTGCGCATCGCCGACGCCGTCGGCATCAGCATCGCCAACCTCCTGGACTACGCCGACAGCCCCCAGGTCCGGCTGGTCCCCGCCGACCGCGCCGTACCGCTGTGGAGCACCCCGGCCGGCAGCTACGGCACGCTCCAGGCCGGCACCGAGGCACCCGGCCCGCTGGAACTGTGGTCCTGGCGGCTCATGCCCGGCGAGGGCCACGACTCCGACGCCCACCCGCCCGGCAGCGCCGAACTGATCCGGGTGGACGCGGGCGAGCTGACGCTCGTCGTCGAAGGCCAGGAGTACCGCGTCCCCTCCGGGACCACCGCGAGCTTCGACGCCCATGTGCCGCACGGCTATCACAACGCGGGTCAGGTCCCGGCCGAGATGACGCTCGCGATCGCCGTCCCGCCGCCCAGGTGACGCCTGTTACGTTTCCAGGTATGCGCGCACCGATCGGCAATTTCGACGAAGCCCACCCCGCCACCGAACGGCTCGACCTGCTCCCGGCTCCGGTGGCCGCCGCGGTGACCGCCGAGATGCTCCACGTCGACACCGACCCCGAGAAGGCCGACACCGCCGTCTTCGTCGAGACCTACGGCGCCGACCTCCTGGACGCCTCGGCGAACTGCGTGGTCGTCGCGGGCAAGCGCGGCCAGGACGTCACGCTCGCCGCGTGCCTGGTGCTCTCCACCACCCGCGTCGACGTCAACGGCGTGGTCCGGCGCCATCTCGGCGCCCGCAAGGCCTCGTTCGCCGCGATGGACGCCGCGACCGGTGCCACCGGCATGGAGTACGGCGGCATCACCCCCGTCGGCCTGCCCGGCGACTGGCCGCTGCTCATCGACGCGGCCGTCGTCGACGCCCCGTACCTGGTGATCGGCAGCGGCGCCCGGCGCGGCAAGCTGATCGTGCCGGGCAAGGTGCTCGCCGCGCTGCCGGGCGCGGTCGTCCTCGAAGGCCTCGGTATCTGAGCGACTGCGGTCAGCGCCGGTCCGGCGGTCCGCCGGACCGGTCCTCGTCCGCCGCGTGCAGGGACCGGTGCAGCCGCCGTCCCGCCCGCACCACGATCACACCGACGCCCACCGCGACCACGGCCGCCAGTACCTCACCCCACCACTGGTCGGGCAGCACCCCGAGCAGCACCGCGAAGACCCCGAAGGCCAGCACGAAGCCGAGCACCGGCAGGGCGTAGAACCACAGATCGGCGTAGGTCTTCTCATCGAGCCCGAAGGGCGGCGGCGGAGGCTTTCGGTCCTTGCTCACCCCGCCACCGTAGGCTTCCTGGCCCGGTATCGCGCGTCAGCCGAGGCGCGGAATCTCGATCGCCGGGCAGCGGTCCATGACCATCTCCGCACCGGCCGCCCGCGTCCGCTCGAACGCGGCCTCGTCGATCACCCCGAGCTGGAACCACACGGCCTTCGCCCCGGCCGCCACCGCCTCGTCGGCGACCGCGCCCGCCAGCTCGGAATTGACGAAGACGTCGACCACGTCGACCGGGAACGGAATGTCGGCGAGCGAGGCGTACCCCTGCTCGCCGTGCACGGTCTCGGCCTTGGGGTGGACGGGAACGATCCGCTTGCCGAAGCGCTGCAGCACCCGCGCGACCCCGTAGGCGGCCCGTGCCTCGTTGTTCGACAGACCGACCACCGCCCAGGTGTCACCCGTCTCCGTCAGGATCTTCCGTACCGTCGCAGCATCGCCGTACACGTCGTCCTCCAGAGGGTGTCCCGCTCGTCGTGCCTGGTCAACGAGCGACCGGCCCGGCCCATTCCCGGCGGGCGGCATAGGGTGGCCGGATGGTGGACCGGTATCTGACGGTGCGGCGCGAGGGCGTGCACGAGAGCGAGATCAAGCGCTCGCGCTTCCTGTGCGCGCTGGCGCCCGCGGGCAGCGAGCAGGCCGCGCAGGCGTTCATCCAGAAGATCCGCAAGGAGCACCCGAGCGCGACCCACCACTGCTTCGCCTATGTCATCGGCGCCGAGGGCCGCATCCACAAGGCCAGCGACGACGGCGAACCCGGCGGCACCGCGGGCACCCCCATGCTGCAGGTACTGCTGCGCCGCGAGGTGCGCGATGTCGTCGCCGTCGTCACCCGCTACTACGGAGGGGTCCAGCTCGGCGCCGGCGGGCTGGTGCGCGCCTACGGCGGCGCCGTGTCCGCCGCGCTCGACGAACTGGGCACCGTTGAGCGGCAGCGCCTCGCACTGCTGACGGTCGCGGCCGACCACCAGCGGGCGGGCAAGCTGGAGAACGACCTGCGGTCGGCCGGGCGGACGGTGCGCGGTGTGCGGTACGGCGCCGATGTACGGATCGACATCGCGCTGCCCGAGTCCGAGGTGGCGGCGTTCCGCTCCTGGGTCGCCGACAGCACCTCCGGTGCCGCCACGGTGGAGGCCGGCGGCACCGAATTCGTCGACGTCTGAACCCCGCCTGAGCCCCGTCCGGTCCCGTCCGGTAGATCCGGTCCGGGAACGCTCAGCCCAGTTCGAGGCTGGTGACGCCGTACATCCCGGCCTGATCGGTCTCCGGCACCGGGCCGGTGTACATCCGGGCGGTCTCGAAGGACGGCGCCAGGCCGAGCTGTTCCATGAGGTGCACCGCCGGCTTGTTGATGTCGGGCACGTCGATCGACACCGGCTCGCCCGGCACGGTCGCCGCCAGCGCGCCGACCAGGGCGCCCGCCACCTCCGGCGCGTCCGCGTGGACCGGCCCGATGCGCGAGGCCTCGCGGCACGCGCGCAGCACGGCGAGACCCTGCAGCTCCCCGTCGCGCACCGCGGCCAGCGCGGTGCGCTGGGGTGCCGCGATCCAGGTGGCCAGGAAGCTGTCGCGGGGCGCCGGGAAGAAGCGGCGGTCGTAGGCGGCGAGTTGGTCGAAGGGCAGGGTGCGGGCGTCCACCAGGGTGACGCCGGCCGGCGCCGGCGCGTCCGCGGCCGGAGTGCCTTCGTAGCGGATGTTGTTCCAGGCGGAGCGGAATCCGGACTTGCGGTAGTTCTCCTGCTGGGCCACCACCCCGTCGAGCCCGACGTTGCGCCCGGCGAGCCGCGCCATGCCGGCGCGCCAGAGCTGGATGCCGTAGCCCTGGCCGCGCAGCGACGGCTGGGTGATGTAGAAACCGAGGAAGCCGAAATCGGTGCCGTACCGGACGACCGAGACGCAGGCGACCGGATCACCGTCGAGGCGGCCGATCAGGAAACCGTGCGGATCGGCCGCGAAGAAGGCGGAGCCGTCGGTGCGGCCCGGGTTCCAGCCCTCCGCGGCGGCCCAGTCCGCCATCAGCCCGATGTCGGCGGCGCTCGCGGCCGTGATCTCGAATGTCGGCACTTCTCACTCCAAGGGCGTCGGTGGCGGGGCGTGTTCGGTACTGGTTCACCCCTGGCGTGATCGTTTCGTAACGGACCGGATCACGGCAATACCGCCCGCCGTCCGGCCCCGGCACCGATGACAAACCGAGGTCCGTGGTGGATGAGGGGCGTCCGGGCGCTAGCGTGGTCGGTGCCGACAGCTGGACCCCAGGCTGGTCCGGTGCGGGTTCTGGGGTGGAGGAGAGATAAACGTGCAGGTCGGAGCACCCCAGTGAGACTTCTGCACACTTCCGACTGGCATCTGGGACGCTCGTTCCACCGGGAGAGCCTGCTCGCCGCCCAGGCGGCCTTCCTCGACCACCTCGTCCGTACGGTCCGCGACGAGGCCGTCGACGTGGTGCTCGTCGCGGGCGACATCTACGACCGGGCGGTGCCGCCGCTGTCCGCCGTCGAGCTCTTCGACGACGCCCTGCACCGGCTCGCCGACCTCGGCGTCCCGACGGTGATGATCTCCGGGAACCACGATTCGGCCCGGCGGCTGGGCGTCGGCGCAGGACTCATGGGCCGCGCCGGCATCCACCTGCGCACCGACCCGGCCGGCTGCGCGGTCCCCGTCGTCCTGCCGGGCGCCACCGGCGACACCGTGCTGTACGGGCTGCCCTACCTCGAACCGGCGCTGGTCCGAGCCGAGTTCGACGCCGAGCGGGCCGACCACACCGCCGTCCTGGGCGCGGCCATGGACCGGGTGCGCGCCGATCTCGCCACCCGCCCGGCCGGCACCCGCTCGGTGGTGCTGGCGCACGCCTTCGTCACCGGGGGCGCGCCGAGCGACAGCGAGCGCGACATCACCGCGGGCGGGGTGGAGGCCGTGCCCGCCGAGATCTTCGCGGGCGTGGACTATGTGGCGCTCGGCCATCTGCACGGCTGCCAGACGATCACCGAACGGGTCCGGTACTCCGGCTCGCCGCTGGCGTACTCCTTCTCCGAGGAGCGGCACCGCAAGAGCATGTGGCTGGTCGACCTCGACCCGGACGGCTCCGTGACCGCCGGGCGCGTCGACTGCCCGGTACCGCGCCCGATCGCCCGGATCCGCGGCCACCTGGACGACCTGCTCGCCGATCCGGCGCTGGAGCGTCACGAGGCCGCCTGGGTCGAGGCCACCCTCACCGACGCGCTGCGCCCGCCGGAACCGATGGCGGCCCTGGCCAAGCGCTTCCCGCACGTGCTCAGCCTCGCCTTCGACCCCGAGAACTCCGGCACCGACCCGGCGGTCTCCTACGCCCAGCGGCTGCGCGGCCGCACCGACCAGCAGATCGCCGAGGACTTCGTGGCCCACGTCCGGGGCTCGGGCCCCGACGGGCGGGAACGGACGGTGCTGCGCGAGGCCCTGGACGCGGTACGCGCGCACCACGCAAGGACGGAAACGTAAGCAATGCGGCTGCACCGGCTCGACCTCACCGCCTTCGGCCCCTTCGCGGGCACCGAGAGCGTCGACTTCGACGAACTGTCCTCGGCCGGACTGTTCCTCCTGCACGGCGCGACCGGTGCGGGGAAGACCTCCATCCTCGACGGCGTCTGCTTCGCCCTGTACGGCGATGTGCCCGGCAGCCGGCCGGCCAGCCGGCTGCGCAGCGACCACGCCGACGCCGCCCTCAGTACCGAGGTGGTCCTCGAACTGCACGTCGGCGGACGGCACCTGGAGATCACCCGGCGGCCCGAGCAGCAGCGCCCGAAGAAGCGCGGCTCCGGGACGACGCAGGAGAAGGCCGTCACGCTGCTGCGGGAGCGCAGCGACGGGGAGTGGCGCGCGCTGTCCAAGTCCCACCAGGAGATCGGTGAGGAACTCAAGCAGCTGATCGGGATGAGCCGGGAGCAGTTCTGCCAGGTCGTGCTGCTGCCGCAGGGCGAGTTCGCCAACTTCCTGCGGGCCACCGCCGCCGAACGCGGCGCCCTGCTGGGCCGGCTCTTCGACACCCGTCGCTTCAAGGCCGTCGAGGAGTGGCTCAAGGAGCGCCGCCGCGCCGCGGAACAGCGGATCCAGACCGGTGACCAGGAGCTGGACAACCTGGCCGGACGCCTCGCCCAGGCGGCGGGCCCGGGGGCCGAGCCGCTGGACGGCTGGCTGCCCGAGGACGTACCGGCGCGCGCACCGGCGGTCCACTCCGACCTGGCCGCGCCGATCCTGCAGTGGGCGGCGGTGCTGCGCTCCACCGCGCGCGAGCGCCACGACATCGCGGTGAGCGCGCTGGAACTGGCCGAACAGGCGCACCTCCGGGCCCGCGACGAGGCCGGCGCCGTCCAGGAGCTGTACGGCCTGCAGCAGCGGTACGCCGCCGCCCGCCGCCGGGCCGACGGCATCGCCGGGGCGCGGTCGGAACGCGACGAGCAGCGTGCCCGGCTGGAGCGGGCGCACCGCGCCTCCGGTGTCGAATCGGCCCTGGAACTGCGTGAGAAGGCCGCGACACAGCACCAGCAGGCGCTCGCCGCCCGGCGCACCGCGCGGGCGCAGCTCCCCGCCGACCTCGCCGAGGCGGCCGCGGAGCAGCTCACCACGACCGCCAACCAGTTGCGCGAGGAGCTCGGATCGCTCACCGAGGCCGGTGAGCTGGAGCAGCGCGCCGCAGAACTGGTGGTCCGGCGCGACCGGTTGGAGGCCGAGGCGCGCGGTGACGACGAGGCCGTACAGGAGGCCGACGGCTGGCTGGCGGGTTGGGAGCCGGAACGGCTGCGGCTGCAGCGCCGTGTCGACGACGCGCAGACCGCCGCGGCCCGCGCCGGAACGCTGGACGCCGAACGCGACCAGGCCCGCCGCCGCCTCGACGCGGCCCGGGAGCGTGACCGTTACGCCCATGCCCTGACCGTGGCCGAGGACCGGCACCGCGCCGCCCGGGACCGGGCCGCCGACACCCGTGAGGCCTGGCAGGACGCCCGCGAAGCGCGGATCTCCGGTATCGCCGCGGAACTGGCCGCCGCCCTGGTGCCCGGCGAGAACTGCCGGGTGTGCGGCTCCGCGGAACACCCCGAGCCGGCTCGTCCCTCCGACCGGCAGGTCACCCGCGAGGACGAGGACGCCGCCTACGCCGCCTATCAGAGCGCGTCCGCCGCGCAGAGCGCTGTCCAGGACGAGCTGAGCCGCGCGCGGGCCGGGCGGGACGCGGCCCTGGCGGCGGCCGGCGACACCCCGGTCGACGAACTGGCCGCCGCGTACACCGCGTTGGACGGCGAGTACGTGCTCACGGTGCGCGCCGCCGCCGACACCCACGCCGCCCGTGAGGCGCTCGGCGAGGCCGATCGGGAACACGACCGCAGGACCGCGGAGCGGCACGAGGCACTGAGCCATGCGGCGGCGCGGACCTCGCGGCGCGAGGAGCTCGACGAGCAGTACGAGCGCATCGCCGAGCAACTGTCGCGGGCGCGCGGCGGCTTCGCCACCGTGGCCGCCCGCCGATCGCAACTGGCCCGGCACGTCGAGGTGCTGGCGACGGCCGCGCAGGCCGTCGACCGGGAGCACGACGGGGCCCAGCGGCTGAAGGAGGCCGACGCGGCACTGTCCGACGCGGCGTTCCGCGCGGGTTTCGACACCCCCGCCGACGCGGCCCGCGCGCTGTACGCGCCCGACCGGCGGCTGCGGCTGGAGCACCTCGTGGCGCAGTGGCGTGACGAGGAGGCCGCCGTCACCGCCGATCTGGCCGCGCCGGGACTCGCGGCCGCCGCCGCCCTGCCGGCCGCCGATCCGGCGCGGGCGCGGGCGGCCGTCGACACCACGACCGCCCGGCTGCGCGAGGCGGCCGCCGCGCACGCCGCCGCGCAGACCCGTGGCGCCGACCTCGACCGGCTCGGGGCGCAGGCCGCCGCGAAGGCCGCGGAACTCGCCCCGGCCCGCGCCGAGTACGCCCGCATCCGGCGGCTGGCGGACCTGTCGGCCGGCACCTCCACCGAGAACCAGCTGAAGATGGAACTGGAGACCTACGTCCTGGCCGCCCGGCTGGAACAGGTCGCCGCGGCGGCCAGCGTCCGGCTGCAGCGCATGTCGTCGGGCCGCTACACCCTCGTCCACAGCGACGCCAGGAGCGCGGGCCGCTCCCGGTCCGGGCTGGGCCTGAGGGCCGTCGACGCCTGGACGGGCACCGAGCGCGACACCTCGACGCTGTCGGGAGGCGAGACGTTCTCCGCCTCCCTGGCGCTGGCGCTCGGCCTCGCGGACGTCGTCACCGACGAGGCGGGCGGCACCCGGCTGGACACCCTCTTCATCGACGAGGGCTTCGGCAGCCTCGACGAGCAGACCCTGGACGAGGTGCTCGACGTCCTGGACGCGCTGCGCGAACGGGACCGTGCCGTCGGCATCGTCAGCCACGTCGCCGACCTGCGGCAGCGGATTCCCGCCCAACTGCGCGTCATAAAGGGCCAGTCGGGCTCCACTGTCGCGCAGGGCCCGTCCGGGCGCGCCGCTGCCCGTGCCACCGCCCCCGTCACAACGTGAGCGGGCGGCGGGACAGCGGCGAGGAGTAGACGATGCTGGTGGTGACCGATCCGAGGCCCGAGATCCGGCCGGCGGTCTCCTCCAGATGCCGCATCGAGCGGGCCGCCACCTTCATGACGAAGCAGTCGTCGCCCGTGACGTGGTGCGCCTCCAGGATCTCCGGCGTCGACGCCAGCAGGTCGTGGAACGGCTTGTAGTTGCCGGTCGGATACCGCAGCCGCACCAGGGCCAGGATCGGCAGACCGACCCGGTCGTGGTCGATGACCGCCGAATAGCCGGTGATCACCCCGGACTCCTCCAGCCGGCGGACCCGCTCGGTCACCGCACTGGGCGACATCGCGACGGCCCGCGCCAGCTCGGCGTAACTGGCCCGGCCGTCACGCTGCAGGGCTTCCAGGATGCGCCAGTCGGTGGCGTCGAGGGATTCACTGGTCATGACCGATGAATAGCAGGGGAAACCCCGGCCGAGCAAGAAAACCGCCGGGGAATCTCACTTCACGGTCCTGTCCGGGTTCCGTAGATTTTCCGCCATGACACAGCTGATCGTTTCCGAGAACCCCGTCCTCCGCGTCCCCCCGGCCGCGCCCGCCGACGCAGCCGCCTACTTCGCCGCCAGCTTGGCCTTCCACGCCGACGTCTCCGACGTCGCGGCCGGTCTGCAGGCCGAGCACCCCGGCTTCGTCGTCGTCGACTCCCGCAGCACCGCGTCCTGGGACCAGGGCCACGTACCGGGCGCCGTCCACCTCCCGACCGCCGGGATCCCGCAGCTCGCCGTGGAGTTCCTGGACCGCTCGGTCCCGGTCGTCGTGTACTGCTGGGGCCCCGGCTGCAACGGCGCGACCCGCGCCGCCCACGCCCTGGCGAGCCTCGGCTACCAGGTCAAGGAGATGCTCGGCGGCATGGAGTACTGGATCCGCGAGGGCTACCCCTTCGAGACCTCCGAGGGCGAAGCCCACCGCGCCGCGGACCCCCTCACCGCCCCGATCGACGCAGCCTGTGGCTGCTGACCGGCCGTGCGGCCGCGGTTTCAGGAGTCCCCGCCGCCCGTGACGATCCAGGAACGACGCGCCAGCTCGGAGAACTGCGTGTGCGCCGGCTGCCGGCCGGCGTGCCGCAGCGCCCAGTCCTGAGCCGTCGAAAGACTCTCCTGCAACGACAATGTCTCCAGACACCGGACACACTGCAGCTCGAACACGGCGGGCGTGTCCTTCGTCCGGTGCCGCTGAAGCGTCAATCCGCGCGTGGCCCGCAAGGTCAGCCACCCCGCTTCCGCGCGCGGTCCTCGACCACCCGCGCTTGAAGTCGATCGCCGGTCGTCGCGGGAACGATGTCCCGGGGATCCGCCTCCCACTCTGTGCCGCCGTTGGGCGGCCGCAGCTGCACGAGTGAGTTCAGGCGATCCATGACGTAGCCGAGCCGGTCTGCGGCCTTGTCCATCACGAGCGCGCCGATCTCCGGCGCGTTCTCTTCATCCATGGTGACCCCCGACGGGACGCTGGCGCTGCCGTGTGCGGCGCCTGAACGGCCGTCATACATCGACCGTAAGGAAGTCAGTTGGAGCACCTCAACGTTGTTGCACGGGATTGCATCACTTCATCCCAAGGCATCAATCGCGGATGTGATCAGAATCCGAGCGGCCGACCCATAGACGGCCAATTCCTGCATGCTGGTGAACGCATGCCCGTACGTCGCGATATCGCCGGGGGCCACCACGTTCACGAAGGCGGTGAGCAACTCCACCTGCACCGAGTCGTCATCGAAGATCATGAACGTCTCGAGTGGCCACATCCCGCGCTGCGCCGTGAACGGGACGATGCCCAGCGCTACCGACGGAAGCGACATGATGGCCAGCAGGTAGCCCAGTTGGCCGGCCATGACCGATGGGTCGGCGATCCTGTTGCGCAGTACCGATTCCTCCACGAGAAATGCGAAGGTGTGTCGCGGCGCATGGATCACCCTCGATCGCGCCATGCGTGCCGCGACAGCCGACGAGACGTCGTCGGGCGTCCCCTGAAACGCGGTGATGGTGCTGAGGAGCGCCGACGCATATCCGGGGGTCTGCAAAAGTCCCGGTACGACGTTGGAGCAGTAGACGCGGAACGTGCGCGTTCTCTCGTAGAGCGGGACCATGGCGTTCTGGCTGTGCCGAAGACCATCGCGATGGATCCGACGCCACTCGACATACAGCGAATCCACGGACCGGTTGGCCGCGACGAGGTCCGGGGCCCGCTCCTTCGCACCGCACGCCGTGCACCAAGCGTGGATATCCGCGTCCGACGGAGGCGTCTTGGCGTTCTCGATACGCGACACCTTGGCAGGGCTCCAGCCGCAGCGGGCGGCCAGAGCCTTGCCGGAGAGCCCCCCGTCGCGTCGGATCTCCCCGAGACGCGCGGCCAACGATCTACGCGCCTCCTGAGCGCTGGACGAAGGGGACGCGGGCATGATCCGACTGTACGTTGACTATGGGGACTGGAGGACGAACTCGGCGTGGGGGATGGCCCGTTCCCACACGGCGGCAAAGGCATCGGCGCACATCGCCACCGTGCGTGGGTCCTCCGTGTAATCGGGATCCACGAGCGATCCGTCACCCGCGAACAAGTTGAAGCGGACGGCGCGATCGTCGATCAGCCAGAAGTCGTTGCCCGGCAGCGCGAGATCGGACGCGAGGCGGCGCGGCAGCCAGGCCACCCGCTCTCCGGCGCCGACGTTCCAGTCCGTTGCCGCGTGCTCGAACCGGATGTATTCCGAGACCGGCTCGGACACGACGCGTGCTCGGCGCACCTCCACGCCACGGGCCACGGTCTCCGCTACGAGATCCGTCCACGGTCGCCAGTACGCCTCGGCCCGTCCGCCCTCCCAGCGTCGCCCCGCGCTCTGCCAGAGAGCGAACTCCTCGGCTTCGCTTTCAACGGCATAGGAGTCGTGCATCTCCAGGTGAACGGCGGACCGTTCAGCCGACCTGAGAAGCGGCCCGAAGTCGGGAACACTCTTCGACAACACGCGCAGCCTCCGTCAGTTGTGACGCCATTCGCGCCGGGATACGAACGACCGTCTCATGGTCCGGGATGTCTCCGGTCTCCAGACACCGCGCGTGTGTCAACGGATCGACTACCTTCCATCCCTGAACCACGACTTCGAGTTTCTCCTCATCGACCCACACCGTCGGGCAGTTGCCCTGTCCGGTATCGGGATCGATCCCAATGAACCGCAGCGCCATGCCAGGCTCCTATGCCTAGTCGATTGCGTCAGGTTGCACGACCATCGCCTATTCGGGCAGCGGGCGTCAAGTACGCTAGGTGATCAACCGACCACGCAATGGAGGGTGTTGGGGCGCCGGACAGCTGCTCCTCGCGCGCTGACACGCAGGATGCGACGGCTCACGCCGCTGGGTCGGCCAGTTCGAACGCGCGCAGCGCCCCGTGGTCCGCCACGCGAGTGAAACCCGCTCGTTCCAGGACGCGTTGGGACGGGATGTTGTCCGGTTCGGTGGTCGCGAGGAGGACGCGGACGCCGGGGCGGGCGAGGGCCCATTCGGTCAGGGCCAGCAGGGCGTCGGTGGCCCAGCCGGCGCCGCGGGCGGAGACCGAGAGGTCGTAGCCGATCTCGGCGACGCCGTCGGTGGGGGGACCGTGGAAGCCGATGCCGCCGATCGCCATGCCGTCCTCGGACCGCTGGATCGCGAACACTCCCCAGCCGGGCTGGAACACTCCGGCCGCGTCGGCCTGGACCGTCATCCCGGCGGCGCTCATCGTGCCCTCGCCGGGTATCCCGTCGATCCAGACGAGCTCGGCGGGCTTGCCCTCGGCCAGCTGCGCGCAGTCGGCGGGCAGCTGCTCGCGCAGCGTCACCCGGCCGGATACGAGTAGGTGTCGGCCGTCGTGGTGGGAGGTGCGCAGGGTCATGGATCGGAACCGTCCTGTCGGAGAAGGCAAAGGATCTGCAGAGTATCCCTCGGGGTCATCGGACGGAGGCGAGTTTTCCGGTCAGAGCCCCGGGGTCCGCGTCCCGCGGCAGATCGCTGACCTGGCCGTCCCCGACCTCGATCACCCGCCACTGTCCATCGGCCCGCAGTGCGAGGTCGGTGCTGACGAAGCGGCAGCCGAGGGCGGCCACCAGCGGCTGTACCCGGTCCAGCGCCGGCCTTGGGCGGAGTTGCGGGGTGTCGGGGTGCGCGGTGACGAGGACGGGTTCCGCGTCCAGCCACCACACCCGTGCCTCGCCGGTGTCCGTGAACTGCTCGAAGGCCCGGATGACGACGCCGCCCGCGAGGAAGTCGCCCTGTCGCTCGACGAAGCAGGCGGTGACGGCCGCGAGCCGTGCGGTGTCCGCGAGGTCGGGGACGTAGCAGGCCTCGTCCCACTCGTGTTTGCGGGACTTGACGAAGTCCTTGACGATGCCGGGGCCGCCGCCCAGCGGTGCGGTGAGTGCGGCCAGCGTCGCCGCGTCCGGCGGTCGGCCGGTGTCGACGGGCAGCCAGACGGTGCGCGGCGTCAGCTCCTCGAACGTGCCGTACCAGCCGGGCAGTTCATGGGCCGCGCGATAGCGGTCCGGATCCGTCAGCAGCGTGCAGCCGCGCGCGTCGAGCGCCTGGGCCAGGGTGCCGTAGTGGTCACCGGGGATCATCCAGCCGCGGTACCAGGCGGGCCCGGTGCCGCGCGGGACGCGGGCGACGGCGGTCGCCGGATCTCCGGCGAGCAGGGCGTCGTGGTCGAGCAGCGCGACCGTCAGGCCCAGTTCCCGGGCGGCCCGCGCCTCGGGTGCGAAGTGGACGTCCGGTCGCCGCGGATTCAGCGGATCCGCGCAGAAGATGATGGTGGCCCCCATGCGGGCAGCCTAGGCCGTGTCTGACAAATTTCGCCTGGCCCGGGGCGCCTGGCACGCACGCTCTCCCCCAGCTACCGCTGGGAGGTGCCCCCAGTTGTCGGGCTCATCCACGTACCCCGGTACGAGGACGACCCTCCGCCTTGCGATCGCACGCACCAGACGCCCCGGGCCCCGCCCTCCGGGCGGACGCCGCTATTTGTCAGACCCGGCCTAGACCGGCCGCGGACGGCACCATCCGGCGGCGCCCGGGGCGGCTCCGCGCGGACGGCGGCGGAAGAGATCCGCCGCCGTCGCACGGAAACGTTTGCGAGGCCGGGGCCCCGCCGGGTTTCTACAGGGCGGAGAGCTCGGTGACCAGGTCGTCGAGGCCGAGGGAGCCCTGGGAGAGGGCGGCCATGTGCCAGGCCTTGGCGTCGAAGGCGTCGCCGTGGGCCTTGCGGGCGGCCTCGCGGCCGGTCAGCCAGGCGCGTTCGCCGAGCTTGTAGCCGATGGCCTGACCGGGCATGCCGAGGTAGCGGATCAGCTCGCTGTCGACGAAGTCGGCGGGGCGGCCGCTGTGCAGACCGAAGAACTCCCGGCCCAGCTCCGGCGTCCAGCGCTCGCCGGGGTGGAACGGGGAGTGGGCGGGGATCTCCAGCTCCAGGTGCATGCCGATGTCGACGATGATGCGGGTCGAGCGCATCATCTGTGCGTCGAGGTAGCCGAGCCGGCGCTCGGGGTCGGTGAGGAAGCCCAGCTCGTCCATGAGGCGCTCGGCGTACAGCGCCCAGCCCTCGCAGTTCGCGCTGACCAGACCGACGGTCGCCTGGTAGCGGGAGAGGGACTCCGCGACGTGCGTCCACTGGGCGAGCTGCAGGTGATGGCCGGGTACGCCCTCGTGGTACCAGGTGGAGACCAGGTCGTAGACGGGGAAACTGGTCTTGCCCATCGTCGGCAGCCAGGTCGTGCCCGGGCGGGAGAAGTCCTCCGACGGCTGCAGGTAGTAAGGAGCCGCGGCGCCGCCGGGCGGCGCGATCCGCGACTCGACGCGCTTGACGCGGTCGGCCAGCTCGAAGTGGGTGCCGTCCAGCGCCTCGATGGCCTCGTCCATCAGCGACTGGAGCCAGGTCCTGACCTCCTCGACGCCCTCGACGCGGGTGCCGTGCTCCTCCAGGTGGGCCAGGGCCTCCCAGGGGGTCGCCGCGCCGGGCAGGATCTTTGCGGCCTCGGTCTTCATCTCCTCGTGGATGCGGTGGTACTCGGACCAGCCGTACGCGTAGGCCTCGTCGAGATCGAGGTCGGTGCCGTTCCAGTACCGGGACCAGCGGGCGTAGCGCTCGCGGCCGACGGTCTCCGGCGCGCCCTCGACGCTCGGGGCGTAGGTGTCGCGGAGCCAGTCGCGCAGGGCCACGAGGGCTTCGGTGGCTCCGGCGGCGGCGTCGTCGAGCTCACCGCGCAGCTCCTCGGGGCCGGGCGCGGCGATGGTCCCGAAGTAGCTGCTGTCGGTGCCGATCCAGCCGGTCAGCTGGCCGATGACGGTCGTCACCTGGAGGGGACCGGCCGGCAGCTTGCGGTCGAGGCCTTCGGCGAGCGAGGCGCGGTAGCCCTCCAGCGCGGCCGGGACGGCGCGCAGCCGGGCGGCGATCGCGGTCCAGTCCTCCGTGGTCTCGGACGGGGTGACGCTGAAGACCTCGCGCAGCGAGTGCAGCGGCGAGTGGATGTTGCTGACCGCGCGCAGCCCTTCCGCGGCCTCGTGCACGGCGAGTTCGGCGTTGAGCCGCTCGCGCAGCAGCCGGGCGCAGCGCCGCTCCGCGTCGGTGTCCGCGCCCGGCTGCGCCTCGGCCTGGGTCAGCAGGTCCAGCGTGGTGCGGGCGAGGTCGGCGACGGCGCTCGTCCCGGCGGGGGAGTAGTCGGGCAGAAAGGAGTTGCTCTGCGCGATGCCGAGGTAGGTACCCATGATCGGGTCGAGTTCGATGAGGTGGTCGACGTACGCGTCGGCCACCTGGCGGGGCAGCGGGCTGCTGGTATTCGTGGACATACGGCCATCCTCGTATGAACGGGGCCGCCGCGTCATCATTCTTCTTGGCTACGTACCTGTCGCCGCGGGCCCCGCGAGGCCGGCGGGGCCGTCCGGGGCCGGCGGTCGGGCTTTCAGGCGCCCGGCACGGGCGGCAGCAGAGGGCCGCAGTCCCACTGCTGGAAGATCAGCCGGGTCTCCACCCGGGCGACCTCGCGGCGTGAGGTGAACTCGTCGATCACCAGCCGCTGGAGGTCGGCGGTGCCGGTCACCGCGACATGGACGAGGTAGTCGTCGGGGCCGGTGAGGTGGAACAGCGCCCGCGTCTCGGGGAGGGCGCGGATCCGGGTCACGAACGGGCTGATCAGTTCCCTGCGGTGCGGCCGCACCTGCACCGACAGCAGCGCCTCCAGACCGCGTCCGAGCTTCGCGGGATCCAGCCGCAGCTCATGGCCGAGGATCACTCCGGTGCGGCGCAGCCGCGCCACGCGGTCCAGACAGGTGGACGGGGCGACGCCGACCGCCGTCGCAAGATCGCGGTTGGTGGTCCGGGAATCGTTCTGCAGGACCCGGAGAATCTCGAGATCGATCGGATCCAAAGTGACGGAATCGGTCATCGGCCGAACGTAGCACGGGATCCGGTCACCGATGGGCGCCGATTGTTCAGGCTCTGGGCATGGAACAACACACTGTGACACCGCCGCGTTCCCTGGCCACCGAAGCGGTGCACGCCGGCCGCGAGGACCTCGCCGGGCTCGGCGTGCACGCCGTACCCCTGGATCTGTCGACCACGTACCCGTCGTACGACAGCCGGGGCGAGGCCGCCCGGCTCGATGTGTTCGCCGCCACCGGCGCCCGGCTGGAGGGCCCGCCGGTCTACGGCCGGCTGGACAATCCGACTGTCAGCCGTTTCGAGACCGCCCTGGCCCGGCTCGAGGGCACCGACGACGCGGTCGCCTTCGCCAGCGGCATGGCGGCCCTGACCGCCTGCCTGCTGGCGCGCGGCTCGCTGGGCCTGCGGCACGTGGTCGCGGTCCGCCCGCTGTACGGGTGCAGCGACCATCTGCTGACCGGCGGGCTGCTGGGCACCGAGGTGACCTGGGTGGACCCGGCGGGCATCGCCGACGCGATCCGGCCCGACACCGGGCTGGTCCTGGTCGAGACCCCCGCCAACCCCACCCTCGCCGAACTGGATCTGCGGGCGATAGCGCACGCCTGCGGAACGGTGCCGCTGCTCGCGGACAACACCTTCGCGACGCCGGTACTGCAGCGCCCCGCCGAGCTGGGCGCGAGCATCGTGCTGCACAGCGCCACCAAGTACCTCGGCGGTCACGGCGACGTGCTCGGCGGGGTGGTGGCGTGCGACGAGGACTTCGCCCGGCTGCTGCGCAAGGTCCGGTTCGCCACCGGCGGCGTCCTGCACCCGCTGGCCGGCTATCTGCTGCTGCGCGGTCTGTCGACGCTGCCGGTGCGGATGCGCGCCGCCTCGCAGAGCGCCGAAGTCCTCGCCGGGCGGCTGGCCGCCGATCCGCGGGTGGCGGCGGTGCACTACCCGCGGATCGGCGGCGCCATGGTCGCGTTCGAGGTGCACGGCGACCCGCACGAGGTGATCGCCGCGGTCCGGCTGATCACCCCGGCGGTCAGCCTCGGCAGTGTCGACACCCTCATCCAGCACCCGGCCTCGATCAGCCACCGCGTCGTTGACGAGCGGGACCGCCGGGCGGCGGGCGTCAGCGACCGGCTGCTGCGGATGTCGGTCGGCCTGGAGGACGTCGAGGACCTGTGGCGCGACCTCGACGGCGCGCTGCGGGCCGCGGCCCTCGCCGGGTCGGTCAGTTCCGGCTCGTGACCTTCGGCGAGGACGGCACGCCCGCCGGCGTCAGCGTCGCGGTGATCACCAGCGTGCCGTCCTCGACCTGGTAGTCCAGCGGGAGTCCCAGATCGCGCATGGTCGCCACCATGCCGGTGTTGTTCGCCTGGGTCACGGCGTAGACGCTGCCCCGGCCCGCCTCGACGGCGTGCCCGACGAGCTTGCGCAGCAGTTCCGCGCCGATGCCTCGGCGCTGCCAGTCGTCCTCGACCAGCAGGGCGACCTCGTTCTCGTCGCCGTCCCACAGCAGGTGCGCGAGCGCGACCAGCCGGCCCGATGCCGTCTCGACGGCCAGCGTCCGGCCGAAGCGCGGGCTGAGCAGATGCTTCAGATAGCGGTCCGCGTCGGGGACCGGGCCGTGATAGCGCTGCGCGAGCGTCGCCGGGGAGCAGCGGTCGTGCATGGCGCGGGCCGCGGGCAGGTCCTCGGGCCCGGCCCGGCGGATCGTGATCTCGTTGCCCTCCGGCAGCGTCAGCACGTCCTTGCTCTCCGGCATCCGCGCGCCCAGCCGCGAGTCGAGCTCCACCAGGGCCCGCGCCCTGGCGAACTCGGTCGGGGTGAACGGCAGATAGGCCCGCTCGACGGTGATCGTGCCGCCGGACGGGTCGCGCAGCGTCATCACGGTCTCGGTCAGGGACTCCTCCGGCGCCGGTGCGCCGTCCTTCGCGGCCGGGACCGAGCGGATCGTGCACCGGCCGAAGAGCTGGCGCAGGGCGAGCGGCAGCTCCGCGGCGTCCAGGGCGGTGCGGGTGGCGAGCGTCAGCATCCTGGTGGGGGTGTCCACCAGGTCGTGGGCGTCGGCCCGCTCCGTCCAGGTGTCGCGTCCGCCGGCCGCCCCGACGACCTGGGACAGCGCGAGGGCCGGTACCGACCCGGGCGCCCGGAGCAGGAACTCGTCGACCGTGCCGTCAGCCAAGGGATGGGTCTGCAGCGTCAGGATGTCGACACCGGCGTCGGCCAGTGCCATGCACACCGCGCCCAGGCTGCCGGGCGTGTCCCGCACCGTGGTGCGCAGCCGCCACAGCGTCGCCGGGCCCGGTTCCTCGGCCCCGTCCGCCGGAGCAGGTCCAGGGGGCGCATGACTGTGGCGGCGTGCCCACCATGTGTGGAAACCGGCCGTCGCCAGCAGTGCGACGGCCGAGGCGGCCAGCAGGACGGGCCCCTCCGGACCGTGCACCACCACATCGGCCACCAGGTCGGCGGCGGCCACCGCGGTGAAGAGAGCGGCGAGTTCCACCAGGTCGCGCCGCCAGTGGTGGCGGTGGGAGCGGGAGGGGCGTGGGTTCGACGGAGTCAGCTGAGGCATGAGAACACCATGTCGAACATGTGTTGCGTGATCACGAACGTTCTATGACCGGTGGGTTAAGGGTGATTCCTGGTGGTTAATTTGCGCTTTCAACGGTTTTGCCGTCCGCCGGGCGGTGTCCCGCGACCGGCGGACGGCAGAACCGCGGACGAAGCGGGCCGGGTGCCCTACTGCCCGACGCGGCCGGGCTGCAGCACCTTGGTGAACAGCACCGTGCCGTCCTGCTCGCGCAGCCGCACCGTCAGCTCGCCCGACTGCCCGTCGATGTCGACCTGGCCGAAGAACTGGTACCCCTCGGCGGGCGAGACGTTGGCGCGCTCGGGCGCCTTGACGAACACCCGCTCGGGACCGAAGGTGCCGTCCAGCGCGCTGGCCGGGAACGCGCCGGCGTTCAGCGGACCGGAGACGAACTCCCAGAACGGCGCGAAGTCCGTGAACGCCGCGCGGGACGGCTGGTAGTGCTGCGCGGAGGTGTGGTGCACATCGGCCGTCAGCCACACCGTCCCGGTGATCCGCCGGTGCTTGACGAACCGCAGCAGCTCGGCGATCTGCAGCTCACGTCCGAGCGGGGCGCCCGGGTCGCCCTGCGCGACCGCCTCGATGTTCGGCCTGCCCTCCGTGGTGTCCGGCACCACCAGGCCCAGCGGCATGTCGGCGGCGATCACCTTCCACACCGCGCGGGACCGGGACAGCTCCCGCTTGAGCCACTCCAGCTGCGCCCGGCCGAGGATGCCCTGCGCGTCCTGCGTCTGCGTGTCGGGGGAGTTGGCGTTGCGGTAGGTGCGCATGTCCAGCACGAAGACGTCCAGCAGCGGACCGTGGTGCTGCACCCGCTGGACCCGGCCGTCGGCGTTCGGCCGCAGCGTCGAGATCGGGAAGTACTCGGAGAACGCCCGCCGGGAGCGGGCCGCCAGGACGTCCACGCTCTTCTGGGCGTACCGCGCGTCGTCCATGATCTCGCCCGGGTACCAGTTGTTGCGCACCTCGTGGTCGTCCCACTGGATGACCGAGGGCACCCGCGCGTTGAAGGCGCGCAGCTTGTCGTCGAGCAGGTTGTAGCGGAAGGCGCCGCGGAACTCCGCGAGCGTCTCGGCGACCTTGGACTTCTCCGGGGTGGTGAGGTTGCGGTAGATGCTGCCGTCGGGGAGTGCCGCGGTCGGCGCGATGGGACCGTCGGCGTAGATGTTGTCACCGCTGCAGAGGAAGAAGTCCGGGTCGAGCCGGCCCATCGCCTCGTAGATGCGGTAGCCGCCGATGTCCGGGTTGATGCCCCAGCCCTGTCCTGCGAGGTCCCCCGACCACAGGAAGCGCACATCGTCGCGGCGCCGTGCCGACGGGGTGCGGAAGGTGCCGTCCACGGGTGCGCCGGTACGCCGGTGGTCGTCAGGATCGGCCAGCAGCACCCGGTAGTGGATCTGTTCACCGGACGGCAGCCTGCGCAGCGAGGTCGTGCCGGTGAAGTCGGTGTCGGGACCCAGCAGCGGGCCCTGCCAGCGGCGCGCGTCGCGGAAGGAGCCGCTGACCGATGTCTCCACCACCATCCGGGCCGGCCGGTCCGCCCGCACCCACACCAGGCCGGACGTGGCCGTGACATCACCGCTCTGCACACCCCACGGGGCGGCCGGCCGCCCCGAAAGCGCCAGCGCGGGCGCCGCCGTCACGGCGGGAACGAGCAGCGCTCCGGCCGCGGCGAGGCCGCCGCCGAGGACCGTCCGGCGGTCCACCCCCGTGACCGAAGGCCGCGACCGCGGCGAACCCTGCTCCTGGTGTGCTGTGTTCGGCATCTGCGACATGTGCGACTCCCGCTGCTCGGCTGCCCCTGCGTCGTCCCCGTTCCTACTGGTCCCGGATGCCGTCCGGCCGAACGGCCGGTGAACACGGCGCCCGGGGCTGGACGGCCCGCACGCCGAAACCCATGGTCAACACCGGGGCAGCGGCCTACGATGGCCGGAATTCATCCCCTGCACGGCTGAGACGATGACTGCTGATCACATACCGCACACCTTCCAGGTCGATCTCCGCGGCCTGGTGGACCTGCTCTCCCACCACCTCTACTCCAGCCCCAAGGTCTACCTGCGGGAACTGCTGCAGAACGCCGTTGACGCGATCACGGCGCGTCGCGCGGAGCAGCCGGACGCGCCCGCGCGGGTGCGGCTGTACGCCGGCGAGGGCCGGCTGCGGGTCGAGGACAGCGGCATCGGTCTGACCGAGAACGACGTGCACACCCTGCTGGCCACCATCGGCCGCAGCTCCAAGCGCGACGGTCTGGAGTCGGCGCGCGCCGAGTTCCTCGGCCAGTTCGGCATCGGCCTGCTCGCGTGTTTCGTCGTCGCCGAGGAGATCCGCGTCGTCAGCCGCTCCGCCCGCACCCCCGACGCCCCGCCGGTGGAGTGGACGGCCCGCGACGACGGCTCGTACACCGTCCGCACCCTGCCGCCGGACGCGCGCACCGAACCCGGCACCACGGTGTACCTCAGCGCCCGGCCCGGGGCCGCCGAGTGGCTGGAACCCGCCCGGGTCACCGCCCTCGCCCGGGACTTCGGCTCGCTGCTGCCCTACGACGTCCGCGTCGGTGACGAGCCGGTCACCGATCTGCCCGCGGTGTGGGAACGCCAGCACTCCAGCCCCGCCGCCCGGCGGATCGCCCTCGCCCGGCACTGCCACGAGCAGTTCGGCTTCACCCCGCTGGACGCCATCGGCCTGGACGTGCCGCTCGCAGGCGTGCGCGGCGTCGCCTACGTGCTGCCGGAGGCCGTCAGCCCCGCCCGGCGCGCGGGCCACCGCGTCCACCTCAAGGGCATGCTGCTCACCGAACGGGCCGACGACCTGCTGCCGGACTGGGCGTTCTTCGTCCGCTGCGTCATCGACACCGACAGCCTGCGCCCCACCGCGTCCCGCGAGAGCCTGTACGCCGACGAGACACTGGCCGCCGTCCGCGACGCGCTCGGCGGCCGTATCCGCGAGTGGCTGACCGCGCTCGCCGCGGGAGACCCCGAACGGCTCGGGCAGTTCCTGTCCGTGCACCACCTCGGGGTGAAGTCGCTGGCCCGGCACGACCCGGAGATGCTCCGCGTGATGCTGCCGTGGCTGCCGTTCGAGACCACCGACGGACGGCTGTCGCTGGAGGAGTTCGCCCGCCGCCACCCGGTCGTGCACTTCACCCGCACCGTCGAGGAGTACCGGCAGGTCGCGCCGATCGCGTCCGCCCAGGGCATCGGGGTCGTCAACGGCGGCTACACGTACGACGCCGACCTCGTCGAACTGCTGCCGCGGGTCCGGCCCGGCACCGCCGTCGCGGAACTCGACGCCGACACCGTCACCGCGCACCTGGACGCCGTCGACCCCGCGGAGGAGCTCGCGCTGGCCGGCTTCCTCACCGCGGCGCGCACCCGGCTCGACGCCCTGGGCTGCGACGTCGTGCTGCGCACCTTCCACCCGCTGACCGTCCCCGCCCTGCACCTCGACGACCGTGCCGCCCGGTTCGAACGCGCCCGCGCCGAGGAGGAGACCCAGGCGGACGGGCTGTGGGCCGGCATCCTCGGCTCGCTGCGCGGCTCCGCGCCCCGCGCGCGGCTCGTCCTCAACCACCACAACCCGCTGGTCCGCCGGATCAGCGCCCTCGACGACCCCGAACTCGCCGGCACCGCCACCGAGGCGCTCTACGGCCAGGCCCTGATGCTGGCCCAGCGCCCGCTGCGCCCGGCCGACTCGGCACTGATCAACCGTGCGTTCCTGGACCTGCTGCAGTGGGCCACGCACCCCGAAGGCCAGGAGGAGACCCGATGACGGCGGCCGCGCACGAGATCCACCAGGCGCTGGAGGAGAACCGCTCCGCGCGCAACGGCACGGTGCGCAACGCCCGCGCCGAGGAACTGGTGGGCCTCGCCGAGACGACGGGCGACCGGCCGCTGCTGCTGGACGCGCTCTTCGACCTCGTCAGCGCCTACGAGTACAGCAGCGAGCGCGCCAAGATGTTCGTGCCGTTCTCCCGTCTGCTGCGGATGTGGGACGAGCACCCGGAGGACTTCGGCGAGCGCGCCGTCTACCAGCTGCACTGGCGCTTCAAATGGGTGAGCACCGGCATGATCGGCTACTCCGACATCCCGCTGGAGTCCATCCGCCGGTGGCTGGTGGAGATGGGCCGCCGCTACGCCCTCGGCGGCTACTCGCAGCGGCCCGTACGCGCCGCCGAGTACAGCCTGGCCCGGCACACCGGCGACATGGCCGCGGCCGCCGAATCGCTGGCGGCCTGGACCGCCGCCGACCGCGACATCATGAGCGACTGCCGGGCCTGCGAACTCAACGACGAGGGCGAGTGGCACGCCGACCTGGGCGAGGACGAACGCGCCGTCGACGCCTGGGCGCCGGTGCTGGCGGGCGAGCACAGCTGCCAGGAGGAACCGCACCGCGTCCTGGCCCTGTCACTGCTGCCCCTGGTCCGGCTCGGGCGGACCGACGAGGCCCGCGGGAACCATCTGCGCGGCTACCGGCTGGCCCGCGGCAACGAGAGCCTGCTGCCCTCGATCGGCCGGCACATCGAGTTCTGCGCGCTGACCGGCAACGAGGCGCGCGGCCTGGAGATCCTCGCCGAACACACCGCGCACCTGGAGGGCGACGGAACGCCCCTGTCCCGGCTGCACTTCCTGGGCGCCGCCGCCGTCCTGCTGCGCCGGCTCACCGCCCTCGGGCACGGCGACCGTCCCGTCCCCGCGCCCGGGGCGACGACGCGCACCGCGGCCGAGCTCCTCATCCGCACCGAAGCCACCATCACGCGCCTCGCCCGCGGATTCGACGAGCGCAACGGCACGGACACCGTCAGCACGTGGGTGACGGAACGCCTCGGCAGCACCCCGCTCCTCGACCGGCTGCCGCTCGGGGTGCGCGCCGCGCGCCTTCCGGAGACAGCACCGGCCGCGGCGGCCGACGTGCCGTCCGCGGACGGTGCCGCGGACGCCGCCGCGGACTCTGCCGCGGAACGGAGTGACGACCTCACGGAGCTGATCGCCCGGGCCCGTGAGCTCAGCAGGGCGCAACGCGACGCGGCCTACCGGGCCTGGGCCGCGGTCGGCCGCGCCGCCGACCGCACCGGGACCCCGCTGGACCCGATGGTCCGCGCCGAAGTCGCCGACCACGCCGGCATGGACAGCCTCGACGACCCGCCGGCGGCGCTCGCGCTGCTGACCGCGGCCGTGGCGGACTTCGAGGCGGCGGGGGAGTACGGGGAGGCCGCCGCGTGCCGCGGCCGCGCCGCCTACGCCATGGCCCTCGCCGGACCCGCGCAACCCGCCCTCGCCGCGGCCGACGCCGCCTGCGAACAGCTCAGGGAACTGCACGCCAAGGAGCGGGCCACCACCCGCCAGTTCACCGGCGCACTGCTGATGCGCGCCAGGATCCGGCTGGGAACGATCGGGCAGGCCGCCGACCCCCAGGCGGCCGCGGCCGCGGTGGAGGCCGAGGTCTCCGACATCCTGGTTCTCGCCGAGGCCCGCCGCGACGAGGACCGCGTCCTCGGCCGGATCGCCGACGCGACCTGCCTGCTCGGCCGGCTCGTCGCCGGCCGCGGCGATGTCCGGGGCGCGGCCGAGGCGTTCACCCGGGCCTCCGCACTGCACCAGGAGGCCGGACGCCCCTGGCTCGCCGTCGAGGGCGAGGCGATGCTCGCCGAGCTCGCCCTGAACCACGGCGATCCGCACACCGCCGCCCGCGCGGCCCGGTCCGCGCTCGACCTCGGCGCCGGGATCCTCACCCCCGCGCACCACGCCCATCTGCTCACCGTCCTCGCCCAGGCGCTCGCCGACAGCGGCCAGGACGACGAGGCCGCCGACCACGCGCTGGAAGGCGCGCACCGGGCCGACGAGGCGGGCGACGGCGAGGACACCGGCGGCTGGGCCCGGCTCGTGCTCGGCGGGGCGCTGAACCGCCTCGGCCGCGCCGCCGAAGCGGCCGCCGTCCTGGAGACCGCGCTGCCCGACCTGCGCGCGGCGCACCACGAGGGCCGGGTCGTACAGGCCCGGTGGTGGCTGGGCGAGTGTCTGCTGCAGCTGGCCGAACCCCGCGAGGCCGCCGAGCAGTTCCTGCTCGCCGCGGAGATCGCCAAGGAGTGGGAGGAACAGCAGGACCACGCGAATCTCGCCCACCTCGCCGCCGACGCCCTCAACCGCGCCGGGCTCGACGACCAGGCCGTCCAGGCCTACGAGCGCGCGGAACAGCTGTGGCGCGCCCTCGGGCGGACCCCGGCGGTGGTGCGCGCACTGCGCGCCCGCGCATGGATCGAGCTGCGCGAGGGCCGGCCGGGACTGCCCGCCGCCCGCCGGGCGATGGAGTCCGCCGCTCAGACCGCCGCCGCCGCGCTCGCCGCGGCCACCGACGAGGACGAGCGGGACATGCTGCGCGCCGACCTCGCCGACACCCACCTCCAGACCGGCCAACTCCTGGTCCGCGGCTGCCCCGGCGAACCCGGGGACACGGACACCGACGGCTCGGCCCGCGCCGCCTACGAGGAGGCACTTGAACACACCGGGCGGGCCGCCGCGACCTACGGGTCCCGCGACGGCCGCTCCGCCGCACAGCTGGTCGCCGCCTGGATCGAGGCCGACCTCGGCCGGCGCGACGCCGCCGCCGACCGGGCGCGGGCGGTGCTCGCCGACTACGGCGACGAGGAGGGCGAGATGGCCGAACGGAGGCGGGCCGAAGCCGGATCCGTCCTCGACCACACCAAGCAGCCACCGGACGCGGATCCCGCTCCCTGATCCCTGGGGTCCGTGGCCGACCGTACGGATGATCAACGGCCCGGTAGGTTCCTCCGTATCGGGTCACCGCAGGTGGCGGCCCCTGGGCAGGGGGTTTTCATGGCGGTCAACGGCACGGCACACGTCCGCATCGCGCGGCCGTCGAAGGATCTGGCGGCGGCCGAACGCTTCTGGATCGGCGGTCTCGGTCTCGATGTGCTCTACCGCCACGAAGGGGACGGCACCCCCGGGGACCACGCCCTGCTGATGGCCGGCTGGCCGGACGCGGCCTGGCACCTGGAGCTGGTGCACGACCCCGGACAGCCGGTCGAGCCCCGGCCCACGGCTGAGGACCTGCTCGTCGTCTACGTCGACGGCGAGGTCCCGGCCGACCTCCTCGCCCGCCTGCTCGAGCACGGCGGCACCCGCGTGCCCGCGCACAACCCGTACTGGGACCAGTGGGGTGTCACGATCGAGGACGCGGACGGCTACCGGCTGGTCCTCTCGACCCGCCAGTGGTCCAACTCCTAGATGTAGAGCCGTGCGCTAGACCGACGTGAGCTGCGCCGCCGACTCCTCGCGGGGGCCGGCAGCGCGGCCGCCGGCGGGGCGAGCACCGCTTCCAGTACGGGCATCGGGGCGACCTCGATGTCGGTCACCACCAGTTCGGTGCCGCCCAGTTCGGGTACGGCCCCCGCCGGGGCGCCGGCCGCGCCCGCGACAGCCGCCGCGGCCGCGCCACCGCGCCGCCGTACGGTGCCCGGCAGCAGGACGCGGCCGCCGCTGTGCAGCGCGACCGCGGTGAGCGGCACGGCGGTGGCGAACAGCACGCAGGCCAGTACGGCGCCCATGACCGGATAGCCGGCATGACCGGCGAGCAGCGTCCCGGCCATCGGTCCGCAGGCGACGCCGAGGTTGGAGGCGGAGCCGGCCAGCACGGCCCAGCGGCCCTGGCCGTCGAGTGAGGCGGCCAGGCCGATCAGGTAGGAGAGCACCACCGGGTAGACGGTGTTCCAGAGCACCTCGCCGGTCGCGAACGGCACGGCTCCGCCGGCCGAGGCGCTCACCGCGACACAGGTGGCGATGACCGCGGTGCCCACGCCGATCGGGACGGCGCGGCCGAGCCGGGAGCCGAGCGCGCCCGCCGCGCCGACCCCGGCCAGACCGCCGCCGAGGGCGACGGCGAAGACCAGGCCGAGCGCGGCCTCGGAGAGTCCGGCCCGGTCGAGGCCGATGCGTCCGCTCACGCCCCACAGGGCGTTCTGCGCCATCGACCAGCACAGCATGGCGACGGCCAGTACGGCGCCGGCACGGCGGTGCGGCAGCCGGGCCGGGACGCCGGCGTCGGGGCGCGGTGACGCCGCCCGGTCCGGTGCGGCGGGCAGCCGCCCGGCCGCGGGCAGCGCCAGCGCGGCGGCGCAGGCGATGGCGGCGAACGGCAGTGCGTGGCCGCCACCGAGTCGCGGCAGCACCAGGTACAGCGCGCCGGCCGTCGCCGAGGTGGTCAACAGACCCAGTACCGAGGCGCGGTGCGGATCCGGGCGGGCGGCGATGCCGACGGCGGCCACCGCCGTCGCCGTCCCGGAGCCGAAGCCGCCGATGACACAGCCGGCGACCACCAGCGGGACGTGGGACGTGCCGGCGGCGAGGGCGAAGCCCGCCACCATGAGCAGCAGTCCGGCGCGGGCGAGGCGGACGGGCCCCAGGCGGTCCACACGGGAGGCGAGGGTCAGTCCGGCACCGGCCGACGAGAGCAGCAGGGCGCTGCCGACAGCGCCGGCGTGGGCGCTGCTCAGGCCGAGGCCACCGGGGGAGGAACCGAGGTGCCCGACGATGGTGGGCAGCAGATAGGCGGCGAGATACCCGGCGGCGAAGACCGCGACCAGGGGCAGGACCGCCGCGCGGGGGCGCGGAGGCATGGGCGTACCTCTCAACAGGACGAAGGCCAAAAGGGGGTGGAGCGCCTATCGACCGACAGGAACGCGCTGCGTCATATCTATCAAGGGGGACGACTGCGACAGAAGGGGGTATCGAGAAGTTAAACCTCTCGTTGCCGATTCGAGATCAAAAGCCCTCGGCCAGCAGGGCGACGGACCGTTCGATGTCCGCGGGCGACAGGTGCGCGTACCCCATGACGAGGTGCACCCGGCCGTCCTCCGCACCGCCGCCGCGCACGGTGTAGTCGGACAGCGGCCGTACCGCGACACCCGCCGCCGCGGCCGCCGCGAGGAAGCGCGGCTCGGGTCCGTACCGTGCGGGCAGGGCCGCGATCACATGCAGTCCGGCCGCGATCCCGCTGATCTGTGAACCGGGGAAGTGCCGTTCCAGCGCCTCGGCCAGGGTGTTGCGGCGGATGCGGTAGAGGCGCTGGCAGCGCCGCAACTGCCGGTCGTAGTGGCCGCCGGAGATGAACTCCGCCAGGACGGCCTGCTCGGTCACCGGATTGCCGAGGTCCATCGTCCGCTTGCGTGCCGCGACCTCGGCCGCGAGCTCCGCCGGCGCGACCAGTCAGCCCAGTCGCAGTCCGGGAGCCAGCGACTTGCTGACGGATCCGGTGTAGGCGACCCGGCCGGGGGCCAGGCCCTGGAGGGCGCCGACGGGGGCCCGGTCGTAGCGGAAGTCCCCGTCGTAGTCGTCCTCGATCAGCAGCCCGCCGCTCTCCCGGGCCCAGTCGGCGAGTTCACCGCGCCGCCGGGCGGTGTACGCCACCCCCGATGGGAACTGGTGGGCCGGGGTGACCACGGCCGCCCGTACCCCGCTGGCGGCCAGCGCCGCCGGGTCCAGGCCGTCGCAGTCCACCGGAACGGGCACGGCCTCCAGCCCGGCGGCCGCGAACAGCGCCGTGTGTTCTGGGCTGCCCGGATCCTCCACCGCCACCCGGCGCTCCCCGCGGTCCCGCAGGACCAGGCCGATCAGGGTGTGCGCCTGCGCCACCCCGGAGCACACCACGACCCGGTCCGGCTCCACCGCGACCCCGCGGCGGCGGGCCAGCAGATCGGTGAGCGCGGCCCGCAGTTCGGGCAGCCCGCGGGGATCGGGATAGCCGAACGCCCGGTGCGGCAGCCGCGTCAGCACCCTGCGATGGGCGGCCGACCAGGCGGCGCGCGGGAAGAGCGACAGATCCGGCAGCCCCGGCCGGAAGTCCGCGGGGCCGCCCCGGTCGTCCGCCGCGAACGGTCCCGGGGCAGGTGCCGCAGGACCCGCGCACGCGCTGGTCACCCACGTCCCTGAGCCCTGCCGGCCGCTCAGGTATCCCTCTGCGGTCAGCTGCGCGTACGCGTCCGTCACCAGACCGCGCGACACCCGCAGGTCGGCGGCCAGCTCCCGGCTCGACGGCAGTTGGGTGCCGGGCGCCAGCCGGCCCGACCGCACCGCGTCGCGCAGCGCCCCCTGCAGCGCGCGGCCACGGCTGCGCGCCGGGGCGGCGAACGAGGGGAGCAGCAGCTCCCAGGCGGCGGTCCCGCCCGCGCCGTCACCGTTGCCGTTGCCGTCGCCGTCGTCGGAAGTGGTCCTCGAAGCAGCCATGGGATTGGACCTTAATCCGGACCGGTTCTCTTCATAGCGTCATCGCATGAACTCATTCCAGCGCCGTGGAGCGCTCCTGGCCGCCCTCGCCTGTGTCCTGGTCGGCGGCTCCTTCACCGCCAACGGCGCGCTCGTCGACTACCCGCACGCCGGAGGCCAGGGGCTGCGGTACGGCATCGCCTTCGTGCTGCTGGCCCTGCTCACCCTCAGAAGCGCCGGCGACACCGCCGTCCGGCTGCGCGCGCTCACCGGGCGGCAGTGGCTGCGGCTCGCGGTGCTCGCCGCGACCGGCATGGTCGGCTTCAACCTCGCGGTGCTCGCCGCCGAGGGCAGCGCGGAACCCGCGGTGCCCGGCGTCCTGGTGGGCTGCGCGCCGATCGTCGTGGCGGTGCTCGTGCCGCTGCTGGCCGGCCGGTGTCCCTCCCGCGCGGTACTGGCCGGGGCGCTGCTCGTCGCGGGCGGGGCGTTCGCGGTGCAGGGGTGGGGCGGCTCGGACACCGCCGGGCTGGTGTGGTCGGTGGCGGCGCTCGCCGGGGAGGTCGCCTTCGCGGTGGTCGCGGCACCGCTGGTCGGCCCGCTGGGTCCGCGACTGCTGTCGACCTGCGTCTGCGGCTTCGCCGCCGTCGAGGCCGGGCTGCTCGGACTGCTGCTCGACGGGCGGGCCGCGCTGCGGCTGCCGGACACGGGCGAGGCGGTGGCGCTGGGCTGGCAGGCCGTCGTGGCGACCGTCATCGGCTTCGTCTGCTGGTACGCCGGAATGCAGCGCATCGGCGCCGAGCGCGCCACGCTCTTCTCCGGGCTGATCCCGGTCTCCGCGGCGCTGACAGCGCCGCTGGTCGGCGTGGGCACGTTCGGGCCCGGACGGCTGGCGGGCAGCCTGCTGGTCGCGGCGGGAGTCGCGGTGGGCTCCGGAATGCTCGCCCGGCGCGCGCCGGGCGAACGGACCGGAGCCCTGACGGGCCGGGCGGCGCAGGCCCGGCCGGCGGTCAGCGCGAGCCGTCGAGGATGACTCGGGCCACCAGCTCCGGGTCGTCGTTCATCGGCACATGGCCGCAGCCGGGCAGCCGGATCAGCCGGGCGCCGGGGATGGTGCGCTTGGCGCGGATCCCCTGGCGGCGCAGCAGGACGCGGTCCTGGGAGCCCCAGGCGATGGTCACCGGGACATCGGGGACGTCGTCGCTGAAGACGACGCCGGCCCGGCCCGCCGCCAGCGTGGCCTCGAATCCGGCGGCCTCCCGCATGGCACGCGTCTCGGCCACCACCGCCTCCGGCGAGCGCTGTCCGGGGCGGGAGTAGATCGCGCTGGTGAGCGCGGCGCGGCCGGCCGTACTGCGGGCCATCCGCTGCACGGTGGTCGGCGGCAGCAGCAGGGCGCCGCGCCGCATCGCCCCCAGCACGGTGAAGGCATAGCGCCGTTCCGACTCGGTCCAGAACCCGGCGGGGGACAGCGCCGTCACACTGCGCACGAGCCGTTCGCGGCCCAGGTGCAGTGCGACGAGGCCGCCGAGGGAGTTGCCGGCCACATGCGGGCGGTCGAGCCCGAGCGCGGTGAAGAAGGCGTCGAGCGCGGCGACGGCGGTCGGCAGGTCACTGGGGACGGACTCGTGCTGAGCGGGGGACTGCCCGAAGCCGGGCAGGTCCACGGCGATGACGTCCCGCTCGGCCGCGAGCAGACCGGCCACCGGGTCCCATGCCTGGAGGTGGTGCCCGATGCCGTGCAGCAGCACCAGCGGCTCTCCCTTGCCGCGGCGCTCGTAGGCGACGAGAACGGGCGGGAGACCGGCGGGGGAGACCTCGACGAGGGAGGCGGTTCGGGGCATGGAGCGCTCCTGACCGTTGATAGACATGACGTCAGGAAGGGTATCGGGGAAGCCCGGGAACTCCTATGGGGCACCGTGAGTTCACTGGATACGGGCCGGTGTTCGCTGCCGGCCCGGCCAGCAGCCCCGACCGGGCGCCCCCGTCTCGGTCGGGGCTCCTTCCCTCCTCCGTGGCGGGCAGGGCAGCGGTCAACCGGCCCGCTGCAGTGTGACGTTGAAGTCGGCGTGCCCGAGGGCGCCCATGGCCTTCACCCACAGCAGCAGATAGGCCTCGGTACCGCGGGCCGACGTGATCCCGCCGAGGTCCACGACCCGCTCGCGCGGCCAGCCGAACTCCGCCAGCAGCGCGGCCGTCTGCTCCTTCGCCGCCGTGTCCTCCCCGCTCAGGAACAGCACATGCTCACCCGGCACCCGTGAAGGATCCACCATCACCGCCGAGTTGACCGTGTTGAGCGTCTTCACCACGCGGGCCTGCGGAAACGCCCGCTGGATCCGCTCGCCGAGACTGTCGGAGCCCACCGGGTCCAGCACCATCTCCCCGGCCGCGAACGCCAGCGGATTGGCGACGTCGACCAGCAGCTTCCCCGCGAGGTTCGCCGCACCCGCCGCCTCCAGCGCCTGCAGCGACACCATGCCCCCGGTGGCGTTGACGACGACCTCGCCGAAGGCCGCCGCATCCGCGAACGTCCCGTGGTGCCCACCGGGCCCGGCCTCCTGCGCCCACGCCAGCGCCGCCGGGTTGTCCTTCGTACGCGACCCGAGCGTCACCTCGTGGCCCAGCGCGACGAGCTTGCCCGCGAGCGTCCGGCCGACCTCGCCCGTACCCAGTACCGCGTAACGCATCCGGTTCCCCTTCGTTCCCGCAGCGGCCGCCGCTGCGGCGGCCCGGCCTCATTGTGGCTCCGTGCCCGCCGCCCCGCCCGGACATCGGCACGGCCGGTCCCACCGGAGTGCCGCCCCGGTCACCCCGGCCGGCGGCGACGCTCCGTGACCGGCCCGCGCCCCTGTGGCGCGGCATCAACATCGCGTGAACGCCATGCGTACGAGGCGTCCCTGGTCAGGGACCGGATCGATGATTGGTCTTGACCAAGGGGGAGGCCCGCCCTATCGTCGCCTTAGTAGTGCAAGAACCTTTAATAAACAGGGGTTCCGAAACAAGGCTGAACAAGGCCCGCTCAGGGCCCCAGCGATTGCGAGGACAGGGTGGGGACCACGCAGCTCGACGCGACGCAGGACGTTCAGGAGCCGAAGTACTGGCACCTGAAGACCGTGCTCAATGACGCGCTCGACTCCGAGTTCTCGGTGGGCGAGATCCTGCCCAACGAGCGTGACCTCGCCGCCCGCTTCGGTGTCGCGCGGGCCACGCTCCGCCAGGCCCTGGAGCAGCTCGAGCTCGAAGGACGGCTGCAGCGCCGCCGTGGTGTCGGCACCACCGTCGCCCCGCCCCGCATGGGTGTGGCCGTCGGCCCGACGGACAACGCCTGGCCCGGTATCGGCAACGACACCTGGCGCACGGTCGGCTGCGCCGAGGCCGTCGCCCCGGCCGCCGTCGCCCGGCTCTTCGACAGCGGTGCCGGGGTCCCGGTGCACACCATCCGGCGCGAGCGCGTCATGAACGGCCAGCCGGTCGCCACCGAACTGCTCTACGTTCCCGCCGAGTCGGTCCCCGGACTGCCCGGTCTGCTGTCCCCGGCGACCCACGCGCCCGCCGTGCTGCGGGAGCTGCAGCGGCTGGACCTGGAGGGTGAGGACCGCGCCGTGGAGCTGGGCTCGGCCCGCGCCGAGGACGCCAAGCAGCTCGACCGGCTGCCCGGTGCCCCGGTCCTCGTCGTCACCACGCGTTACTTCGCGGCCGGCCAGGTCGCCGCCGTCGCGATCTCCACCTACCGCGCGGACACCTGCCGGCTCACCTTCGGCGACTCCGGCGCCGTGGAGGTCACCCCGCACGAGGAGCAGGAGCGCCGCCAGGCGTCCTGAGCACACAGCGTCGTACCCACCTGAGCACCGGGACCCTGGGGGTTCCGGTGCTCAGTGCTGTCGGGAGGGCGCCGTCGGCTCAGCGCCGGGGGAGCGAGGTCTGCTCGACGGCGAACAACTGCTCCTCGACGTGGTCCAGCGCCAGCCGCAGCGCCCCGGTGGCGATGGCCTCCTGGCCCAGCGCCGACAGCGTCACCTCCGGCGGCCGCAGGCAGTAGCGCGCCAGCTGGTCGCGCAGCGGCTCCAGAACGCCGTCCAGACCCGCCGCCCAGCCGCCGATCACCACCAGCTCGGGGTCGAGGGCGAGCACCAGGGCCGCCACATCGTGCACCAGCCGCCGCAGATACCGGTCCACGGCCTCCTTGGCCTGCACATCGCCACCCTTGGCGAGCGCGAAGACCCGGGCGACGGCCGACTCGTCCAGCGGGTGCAGCGGCGTCCCGGTGGTCGACAGCAGATGCTCCGGTGTCACCTCCTGCCCCAGCAGGTGCAGCGCCCCGATCTCGCCCGCCGCGCCGCCGAAGCCGCGGTGCAGCCGGCCGCCGATCAGCGAACCGGCACCCGGGCTCAGCCCGGCCAGCACGAAGACCATGTCGTCGGTCCCCATGCCGACGCCCTTCCAGTGCTCGGCGACGGCCGCGACGTTCGCGTCGTTCTCCACCAGCACCGGACAGCGGAACGACCGCTGCAGCCGCTCGCCGAGCGGCAGACCCGTCCAGCCCGGCAGCGCCGTACTCAACCGCACCGCGCCGTCGGCCTCGACGATGCCGGGGCTGCCGACACCGACCGCCCACAGCGTGCTGCGCGCCACCCCGCACTTGCGGAGCAGCTCGGCGACGGTGCCGCGGACCCGGTCCAGCCGGTCGTCCGCGGACGCCGCCTCCGCCACGTCATGGCCCAGCGAGCCCAGCAGCTGGCCGCTGAGGTCGGACAGCACCGCACGCACCTGGTGCGCGCCGATCTCGATGCCCAGCAGATGGCCGGCCTCGGCGTGGAACCGGAAGCGGCGGGCCGGCCGGCCCTGCTTGCGGGCGTCACCGGGCTCGGCCGGGGCCTCCACCACCAGACGGGACTCCGTCAGCCCCTCGATGACGCCCTCGACGGTCGGCCGGGAGAGCCCGGTGCTGTGCACCAGCTCGGTCAGAGTGGGGGTCTGGGACCCGCGCAGCGCATGGAGGACCACCGCGGAATTGATCCGTCGCAGTAGGGACGGGTCCCCGCCGGTGAGCCGCCCCAACGTATGTCCTCCCAGCCGGCGCGTGTATGTGGGCGGATCGTACCTGGCCAGCGGCCGCGCGGCGAGTGCCGTTGCAGCCCGCGCGGCGCCGGTCGCCGCCGGAGCCTCACCGGAGCACCCTCAAGTGCCTAGCGGGCGGCCGGATCCGGGTCGTCGGCGGCCGCGCGCAGCCGTCCGAACTCCTCCGCCATGGCCGCGGCCGTCCAGTGGGCGTTGAGGCCGCTGGGGTTCGGCAGCGCCCAGATGCGGGTCCGGCCGATGGTCCGCTCCTGCGGGCCGATCCGGGCGTCCTTCTCACCGAAGGCGACCCGGTAGGCGGTGATGCCGGCCACGGCCAGCCACGCCGGCTCCAGCTGCCGCACCTTGGCGTCCAGGATCCGGCCGCCCTCCACCATCTCCGCGGCGCTCAGCTCGTCCGCCCGCGCCGTGGCCCGCGCCGCGACATTGGTGATGCCGAGCCCGTACGAGAGCAGCTCGCGCTGCTCGGCGGGGAGCAGCCGCCGGGGAGTGAAGCCCGAGGCGTGCAGCACCGGCCAGAACCGGTTGCCCGGCCGGGCGAAGTGGTGGCCGGTCGCCGCGGACAGCAGCCCCGGATTGATCCCGCAGAACAGCACACGCAGACCGCCCGCGGCCACATCCTCGATGGTGCGGTCGCGGGCGGCTTCGAGTTCCTCCGGCGTCAGAGGATCGCTCCGGGCGCGTACGCGGCCGCCTTCGGGTGCCGCTCGGCGACCTCGGCGATCCGCTGCACGACGGCCGCGACCTGTCCGGCGGCGGCACCGGTGAACGACAGCCGGTCGGCCATCAGCGCGTCCAGCTGCGCCCGGTCCAGCGGCATCCGCTCGTCCTCGGCCAGCCGGTCCAGCAGCTCGTTGCGCTCGGCGCCCTTCTCGCGCATCGCCAGCGCGGAGGCCACCGCGTGCTCCTTGATGACTTCGTGCGCGATCTCCCGGCCCACACCGGCGCGCACCGCGCCCATCAGCACCTTCGTGGTGGCCAGGAACGGCAGGTAGCGGTCCAGCTCACGGGCGATGACGGCCGGGAAGGCACCGAACTCGTCCAGCACCGTCAGGAACGTCTCCAGCAGGCCGTCGAAGGCGAAGAACGCGTCCGGCAGCGCGACCCGGCGCACCACCGAGCAGGACACGTCGCCCTCGTTCCACTGGTCGCCCGCCAGCTCGCCGACCATCGAGGCGTAGCCGCGCAGGATCACCGCGAGACCGTTGACGCGCTCGCAGGAGCGGGTGTTCATCTTGTGCGGCATCGCGGACGAGCCGACCTGGCCCGGCTTGAAGCCCTCGGTGACCAGCTCGTGCCCGGCCATCAGCCGGATCGTCTTGGCCAGCGAGGAGGGGGCCGCGGCCAGCTGCACCAGCGCGGTCACCGCGTCGTAGTCCAGCGAGCGCGGGTAGACCTGGCCGACGGAGGTGAAGGCCCGCGAGAAGCCCAGGTGACCGGCGATCCGGTCCTCCAGCTCGGCGAGCTTCGCGGTGTCGCCGCCCAGCAGGTCCAGCATGTCCTGCGAGGTGCCGACCGGGCCCTTGATACCGCGCAGCGGGTAGCGGCCCAGCAGGTCCTCGACCCGCTCGAAGGCCACCAGCAGCTCGTCCGCCGTCGTCGCGAAGCGCTTGCCCAGTGTGGTGGTCTGCGCGGCGACGTTGTGCGAACGCCCGGCCATGACCAGCTCGGCGTACTCGGCCGCGAGCTTCCCCAGCCGGGTCAGCACCGCCACCGTACGGTCGCGGACGTGCTCCAGCGACAGCCGGATCTGCAGCTGCTCGACGTTCTCGGTGAGGTCACGCGACGTCATGCCCTTGTGGACCTGCTCATGCCCGGCGAGGGCGTTGAACTCCTCGATGCGGGCCTTCACATCGTGCCGGGTGATCTTCTCGCGCTCGGCGATGGAGGCGAGGTCGACCTGCTCCAGCACCCGCTCGTAATCGGCGAGCGCCTGCTCCGGCACCTCGATGCCGAGGTCCTTCTGCGCCCGCAGGACGGCGAGCCACAGACGGCGCTCCAGCACCACCTTCTGCTCGGGGGACCACAAGGTGGCGAGCTCCGCCGAGGCGTAGCGGCCGGCCAGGACGTTCGGGATACGAGGCTTAGCAGTCACGTGCAGAGAGTCTACTGCGCGTCGGCGCAGGCCAGCGCCCCGGCCGGATCGGCCGTCGGCAGAGCGCGTCGGCGCTGGTCAGCCCTGGTCAGCTCTGGTCGGTCCGGTACGGGAGCAGCTCGCCGCGCTTGGGCGGCATACCGTCCCCCGAGGAGCGGCCGGTCAGCCGCCGGCCGATCCACGGCACCAGGTGCTCGCGCGTGAACCTCAGGTCGGCGCCGCGCCGCGTCACCCAGCCCGGCGGCACGGCGGGCGGCAGCAGCTCCGTCCAGTCCGACTCCGGATCGTGGCCGAGCGCCTGCCAGACGGCCTCGGCCACCCGGCGGTGGCCCTCGGCGTTCAGATGCAGCCGGTCGTCGGCCCACATCTGCGCATCACCGAGCACCCCCGACCCGTAGAGGTCGACCACGACCGCGCCGTGCCGTTCCGCGAGGGTGTCGAGGAACGCGAAGAGCTGCTCCATACGCGGCAGGAAGCGGGCCGCGACAGGTCCCCGGCGGATCGGACTGCGCATGAGGACGAGCTGCCCGCAGCTGGGCGCCAGCTTCTCCACGGACTGCTCCAGCAGCGCGCAGACGGCGTCGACATCGCACTTGGGCCGCAGGGTGTCGTTGAGCCCGCCGACCAGCGTGACGAGGTCGGCGCGCATCGACGCGGCGGTGTCCACCTGCTCGTCCGCGATCTGCCGGATGAGCTTGCCCCGCACCGCGAGGTTGGCGTACCGGAAATCAGGGACGCGGGCGGCGAGGCGCCCGGCGACCAGGTCGGCCCACCCCCGGTACGAACCGTCCGGGAGGGCGTCCGACATTCCCTCGGTGAAGGAGTCGCCGACCGCGACAAAACTGGTGTACGTGGCATTCATCTGCATGGCGCGGGCGATCCTACCCGCCACCGGGCCGGGTCCGCTCGGCGATCGATGATGATCAATAATTCGATCGCACGAACCAGCGATACCGGTCACGCTGCACCGGACACCCATGACCCGATCAGGAGCAGCCGTGACCGACCTCGAAACCCTCGTCAAGCCCGCAGACCTCGTCGCGGCCATCGAGTCGGGACACGTCTCGCGCAAGCAGCACCCCGAACTGCCCCTCTCGATCTACACCTACACGCGCACCTGCCAGTACGAGCGCGCCTGGACCGACGTCACCATCCGCTGCCGCGGTCTGGTGGCCGACGACGCGACCGGTGCGATCGTGGCGTGGCCGTTCGAGAAGTTCTTCAACGTCGGGGAGCACGGCCTCGGGCTGCCGTACGCGCCGGCACTGCCCGTCGAGCCGTTCGAGGTCTACGACAAGGTCGACGGCTGCTTCCCGACGAACACGGCGCTCAACCTATGGGGAGGCGGCACGATCACCATTGGCGAAGTCGTTCGCCGGCGGCTGTCCGTCACTCTCGTCGGGATGGACGAGCAGGGCAGCCTTGTCCCCGCTGTCGTGACCGACTGGCACCGGAACGGCCGCAAAGACCACTGGCTCGACATGACGATCGACGCACCGGTCTCCCGTCTTTCGGGGGCGGGCGGCCGTCCCAATCGGCTGCGTGTCACCGTGAACCACGAGATCCACGTCAACGGGGGCTACCGACTGGCCTGCGAAGTCCGGCCCGGAGACGAAGTGACGACTCAGACTTGGCAGCCCAGCACGGACGTGCTCCGCCTGATTCGGGCGTCCATGCTGGGAGACGGCTGCGTGGTTGCGTCGTCGACCAAGGCGGGCGTCGCGAAGTACCAGGAGCCGCACGCCGCCAAGCACTCCGCATACGTTGAGGCGATCCAGAAGGCCCTGGGCGACTGCGCGGCCAACCGCGCGGATTCGACCTCCGGCTACGGCAGCACGCTGGTCTGGGCGGGAAGCCGGGAGTATGCCGCCCTTGGAGATCTACGGCGCGAGTGGTACCCGGACGGGATCAAGCGTGTTCCTGCCGACCTGAGCTGGCTGGATGACTTTGCCGTCGCCAAGTGGATCATGGATGACGGATCCCTCAGCACCGGCTCCAATGATCAGCAACCCCGACTGAACCTGGCCACCAACTCCTTCACTCAGGAGGACGTCCAGCGCCTCGCCGGCCACCTTTCGGAGATGTACGGGGTGCACTGCAAAGTCTACCCGGACAGGGGTTGGTGCCTACGAGTCAACGCCGGACGCGATCGATCCATCGATCGGCTGTGGGCTGCTGTGGCGCCACATGTCCACCCGTCCATGCGCTACAAGCTTCCCGAGCAGTGGCGCGACGTGCCGTACACGCAGATGGCCACTGGCAAGGAGGTGGTCGTGCCGACGGCGGCACGTGTGCTCAAGGTGGAGGCGGTCCCCGCGACGAAGGCGAACTTCCCGCACGGCCGCATCGGATACGACATCACCACGAGCACGTCCAACTACCTGGCGCGCGGGGTTTTGGTCCACAACAGCCTCGGCATCGTCTTCCACTACGACGCCCGCTGGCACGTCGCCTCCAAGGGCTCGTTCACCTCGGAGCAGGCCACCTGGGCGACGCGCCGGCTGCGTGCCGCCGACACCGGTGCGCTCGACCCGCGGAGCACGTACCTCGTCGAGATCCTGTACCCGGAGAACCGCATCGTCGTGAACTACGGCGAGCGGCGCGACCTCGTGCTGCTCGCGGCGTACGCGCACGACGGCACCGAACGCGCCCTCGCCGAGGCCGCGGTGGAGTGGCAGCCGATCGGCTCCGTCGTCCGCAGCTGGCCCGCGCCCGATCTGGCCCGGCTGCTCGCGATGACGGCCGAGAACATCCGCGTGGACGGCCGGGCCGTCACCGGTACGGACGCCGAGGGGTACGTCCTGCGGTTCGCCTCCGGGGTGCGGACGAAGGCCAAGACCGCGGACTACGTGCGGCTGCACAAGGTCATCACCGGTGTCACCGAACGGGACATCTGGCGCAGCCTCGGCATCCAGCGGTTCGCCGACCGCGATCCCAAGCGGCTGACCCAGATCCTCGGCTGCCAGCCGCAGGAACTGGCTGCCTACGCGGCGAGCGGTACCGGTCCGCTCGACGCGCTGCTGGAACAGGTTCCGGACGAGTTCGACGCCTGGGTGCGCGGCATCGTGGAAGGTCTGGTGGCGCAGGCCGAAGCGCTGGCCGCGAGCGCCCGGGAGGAGTTCGCGGCCCTCGCGCCGCTCGGGCACGACCGGGCCGCGTTCGCCCGCGCCACCCAGCGGATCAGCGACCGGACGGTGCGCGGCACCATGTTCCAGCTGCTCGACGGACAGAACGTCGATCTACAGTTCTGGCGGGCGATCAAGCCCGGCCCCTCCGACCCTTTCGCGAACGACGAAGAAGGCTGAACCCGATGCCCACCGTGCACGTCATGACCGGTCTGCCCGCCTCCGGGAAGACCACCGCCGCCCGCAAGCTGTGCGCCGACTCCGAAGGCCGCGTCCGGCGCGTCAACCTCGACGACCTGCGGGTGATGCTCGGCGACGGCGGGAGCGGCGGCGGCCGGCAGTGGTCGCACGAGCACGAGCAGACCGTCCTCGCCATCCAGGACGCCGCCGTGCGGGAGACGGTCGCCGCCGGTTTCGACGTCGTCGTCGACAACACCCATCTGACCCCGCACATCCCCAAGCGGCTCAAGGCCGCCGTCGGCGGGCTGGCGGTCTTCGCCGTCCATGACTTCACCGATGTGCCGATCGAGGAATGCCTGCGCCGCGACGCGGCCCGCGACAACCCCGTGGGCGAGGAGATCATCCGCATCCTGGCCGACAAGCACACCAAGGCCACCCGCGGCGGCTGGCGGCTCACCGACGCCTGGATGAACGACACACCCGCCGTCCTGCCCTACACCGCGGACGCGACCCTGCCCGACGCGGTGATGTGCGACATCGACGGCACCCTCGCCATCAACCAGAACCGCAACCCGTACGACTTCGCCCGCTGCGAGCAGGACGGCCTGAACACCTCGGTGCGCGACGCCCTCGCCGCCTTCCAGAAGGCGAACGGCGACCGGATCGTGCTGCTGTCCGGCCGCGGCGAGGAGTTCCGCGCCCAGACCGAGGCCTGGATCGCGGCACACGGCGTGCCCTGCGACGAGCTGTGGATGCGGCACGCCGGCGATTCGCGCCGTGACGACGTCGTCAAGGCCGAGCTGTTCGACGCGCACGTCCGGCACCGCTACAACGTGCGCGTTTGCCTGGATGACAGGGACAGGTGCATTAAACTTTGGAGGAACATCGGACTGCCCACCTGGCAGGTGAACTACGGGAGTTTCTGAGCCGGGGGCCGTGGCTCGGGGCCGGCCGGCGGCTGAAGCGGATACCGGCGTCCTCCAGTCGGCCGCGCCGCAGCATCAGGATGTCGCGCGGGTATTTCTGGTACAGCCCCCAGGGCGCGATCGCCGTCCACGCCGTGCTCGCGGGCGGTGTCGCGGACGTACTCGCGGATCGCGTCCCCGTCGGCGATCGCCTTGGCACCGGTCCAGGGCCGGAACGTGTAGCCCAGCGTCTGCATGTCGGAGTCGGAGCGGATGCCGGGGTAGCGGAACAGGTCCCAGGTGCCGCCGATCGCGTCCCTGGCCTCCAGGATTGCGAACGTCCTGTCCGGGGTCTCCCGGCGGAGGTGGCAGGCGGCGCCGATGCCGGACAGGCCGGCACCGACGATCAGCACGTCGACGTGGCCCGCGGGCGCGTCGTCACCGGTCGGGGGCGTCACGCACCCGGCTCCGACCGGGACAGCGCCGCCGCGGGGAGGGACGGCTTCGGCCGGCGCGGTTCGCGGACGCCGGCGGGCGGCGGACCGCCGGGACCGCCACCGCCCGGCCGCACCCGGCGCCGGAACCGCCGCAGCAGGGCCACCAGGGGAATGAGCGGCAGGGCGAGCAGGAGCCACGGATTCCTCGTCATCTGCTTCATCTGCATTCTCCGACACTCCGCTCACCGCCCGGCGTGCGCCATAGCCCTTACAGGCTAAGGGACGCCGCTCCCGCTGAGCCGGCCGTCGCTGTGGCAGTGTGGGTGGCGCCGCAGACGACCGGAAGTTCGACGACCGGAGGCCCGACGACCCGTGACCACGATCATCTGGATCACCGAGGGCGCTTGGCAGGCGACCGTGGACGCCGCCCGCTCGCACGTCCCCGACTCGGCCGAACTCACCCTGCTCCATGTCACCGGTGACGACGTCGAGGCCGCCGCGCACGGCGCGTTCGCGGGTCTGCTCGGCCGCGGTCATCGTGAGCGCGATCCGGGCGACTATCTGGAGGCGCTGTCGGCGACGGCCGGTGCCGAACTCCTGGAAGCGGCGGCAGACCGGCTCGGCCGGCCCGCGGCCCGGCTGCAGGTCCACGGGCGCACCGCGCGCGAGGTGGTCCGGGCGGCGGAGGGCGCCGAACTGCTGATCTGCGCGCGGGACGGCGACCTCCAGCGGCTGGGGCCCCGCAGTCTGGGGCGCGACGGCCGGTTCGTCGTCGACCACGCGCCCTGTCCCGTCCTGCTGGTGTGGCCCGAACCCGCCCCCGGTCTCGGCTCGATCCCGCCCCCACCGACCGGCCCCCCGCCGCCGCACCACGGTCCGCCGCACCACGGTCCGGAGCACCACGGTCCGGAGCACCACGGGGCGTGAATGTGCGGGCGGGCTGCGTCGGCGTCACGCGGAGGAGATCACGCCGATCCCGTTCGGCACCGGGCGTTCGGGCACGCCGGACGGATGGTTCCGCACCGTGCTGTGCGCGGCGCCCGGGAGCCGGGTGACGAGGGTGGACGAGCCTCCTCCGTCGAGGTCGACGGCGCCGTCGGCCCCGAGGGAGCGCAGCAGTCGGGCCAGTTCGCCGAGGGTCAGTCCGTCGTCGTGTTCGGCGCCGCCGTCCAGGGCCAGCAGATACAACCGGTGGCCGTGGCGGCTGAATCCGGCGGCGGTCCGGGTGGCGGCGACGGTCTCGTTGAGGCCGTCCAGGGGGGCGCCGTCGCGCAGGACCGGATACCCGCCGATCGCGAAGGTCAGCGGGATGCTTCCGGTGGCCCGGAGGCGGTGCCGGACGGGTACGGGGTCACCGGGCCGCAGCTTGCGCAGTACGCGGGCGCCGGCCTCGCGCCCCACCAGGACGACCGTCCCGCGCGGGACGAGGCCTTCGCCCAGGGTGGTCGAGACCGAGGTGACGCGGCCGTTGTGCACCGTCACCTCGTAGGGGTCGGTGCCGCAGGGGGCAGCGCGAACGTCGTCGGTTCCGCATGCGGCGCGTTCACGGGAGGCGGGTCCCCAGGCCGAGGTGTACGCGCCGATGCCGTTCACGGGCAGCGCGTACTGGTTGAAGCCGGCGAGCTTCCATGTCCCGGACGGGGTGACGACGGTGCCGCGCAGCCGCAGCCGGTCCAGCCGGGCCGTGCCGTCGGCGCCGATGCCCAGCACGTCCTCGTCGGTCGCTCCCGGCACCAGCGCGATGCCGTAGCGCTGGCCGTCCGGAACAGCGGCCTTGAGCGGCCGCCCGTCCGCGACGGCCGGGCCCACGGGGGAACCGGTCGGCCGCACGCCCGGGTGCTCGTCCTCGGTGATGTCGAAGAAATCGCCGTTCACGGCGGCGACCGCGCCGCGCGCGTCGGCCAGCCGGGACACCGGCGCCCGGATGCCGGTCACCGCGCCGCTCGTGCCGGGCCGCAGCAGCTCGACCTTCACACGGGCGTCGTCCAGCTCGACCGTCAGGAGGTGGCCGTGCGCCGTGCCGTGGGACGCGGCCACCGAGAACGTCTCGTACCGCACGCCGGGCGCCGGATGCGTCGCGTCCGCGAACAGCGGACCCGGAACGGCGTCGGCGCTCCCGGGCGCCGCCATGACGAACAGGGCGCTCCAGGCGGCGGTCACGACGACCGCCGTACGTAAGCGGCTCCCGGGCCGGGAGTGCCGGCGGGAGCCGGAGGACGGACGGGCGGGCAGGCACGAGGTGGCGCGGGGCATGGACCGGACCTTTCTTGCCTGTGCGTCGAGGTGTGGGGTGACACGTGTGCGGTGGCACGTGTGCGGTGGACCGCTCGGTCACTCTTCCCGATCGCGTCCGCCCTCCGGCGCGTCCGCCGTCCCGTTCCTGCTGTTGGCGTAGTGAGCGGCCTGCCGCGACATGCCGAAGGGACCGGCGGACGGAGCATCAACTCCTGTCCGCCGGTCCCTTCCTGGAGTCCGGCCGCGCCCGGTGGCGCGCTGTCCCTAAGGCACTAGTCGATCGTGATCGGGCCGTCGGTCGGCTTGTCCCGGCCGGTGTCCTTGTCGGTGTCCTTCTCGGTGGGCTTCGGCTTCACCGGCTCCGCGGGGCCGGCGGCCGGCTTCAGGTAACCCTGCAGTTCGAGCAGGCCGTTGTCCTTGCCCGGACGGGGGTACTCGGTGGAGCCGCTCAGGTTCTTCCGGACGGAGTCCAGGATGGTCAGCCCCTGGCCGACCAGTCCCGCCGCGATCTCACTGAGGCCGTCGGCGCCGTTGAGGACGTTGACGTTGGCCCCGGCGAGGCCGCCGGCGGCCTCCTTGACGATCAGCGGCAGCTGGTCGATCAGCATCCGGTCCAGTGCCACCCGGTCGTACGAGGCCGCGGCCTCGGCCTGGATCTTCATCCGCTCGGCCTCGGCGATCGCCAGCACCTTGATCCGCTCGGCCTCGGCCTCGGCGGGCTTCACGATCTCGGCCCGCAGCTGCTGCTGCCGGAGCTCGGCCTGGCGCTGGGCCAGTTCGGTCTGGGCGATGAGCACTTCCTGCTGCGCGTGGGCCATCGCCAGCGGGCCGGCCTGCGCGGACTCCGCCTGCGCGCGGTCCACCTGGGCCGAGTACTCGGCCTTCACCACGGCGGTCTGCCGGGCGTACTCGGCCTGGTTCCGCGCGGCCACCTGCTCGGCCTCCACCGAGGCCTGGGTGGCCTGCGCCTGGGCGATCTGGGCCTGCCGCTGGATGGCGGCCTTGTGCGGTGCCGCCATCGCGGCGATGTATCCGGTGTTGCCGTCGTCGATCGACTGGATCTGCAGCGAGTCGACGGTCAGACCGATCTTCGCCATCTCCGTCTTGGAGGTCTCCAGGACCTCGGTGGCGAGCTTCTGCCGTTCGGTGACGATCTCCTCGACCGTCATCGAGCCGATGATGGAGCGCAGATGACCGGCGAAGATCCGGCCGGTCAGCACCGACATCTGGTCCTGGTCGGAAAGGAACCGCTGACCGGCGTTGACAATGCTCTCCCGGTCGTTGCCCACCTTGAAGGCGATCACGGCCCGGACCGTCAGCGCGATGCCCTGCTTGGTCACACAGGTCTCGGCGACCTCGGCCTCGCACATCGCCAGGGTGAGGAAGCGGGTCTTGCGGAAGACGGGGAGCACGAACTTTCCGTGGCCGGTCACCACGCGGAACGGCGCACCTTCCAGTCCCCGCCTGCCGCCTGAAATCAGCATCGCCTCGTCGGGGGCGGGAACGCGATAACCGAACATTTCGTCTCCTTTAAGGGGCGTCGGTGACGCCGCCCAACGCATCCAGGGGATCTGCCCACTCGATGACGCCGACCTGCCGGGTCCCGCGGGACTCGATGACGAGCACGGTCGTCCCGCGCGGCAGGGGCTCCTCGGACCAGGCGAGGAAGGTCTCGGTTCCCCCTCTGACGCGCACCAGGATCTCGCCGGGTCCGGCGGATCCACGCGTGGCGATCAGAAGTTCCCCCGTGCAGCCGATAACGGCCTCGTCCTGCGCCATTGCCGACTGCCCCTTCGTCGTAGTGGTCCTGGGATATCGACCATAGTCCTCATGCCACCGGCGGCCTATCCTCGGGGACCCGGTGGGTCGTATAGGGGGAGGTCCGAGCGGGTCGGCGGCCCTGCGTAGGGCGTCCGGGACGGAGCTCGTGGCGCCCGCCGGTCAGGTGACGGGGAGGGCGAAGTCGTAGACGAGTTGGGCCGGGCCGGGTGGCAGCTGGAGGTCGGTGACCTCCAGGACGCGGCCGTGCTGATCGGCGATGGTCCGGCGGATGGTCAGCTTCGCGTGGTCCGGGGCGGCCGGCCGGGGGTTGTGGACCGGGGTGAGATCGATGGTGTCGCGCCGGTGGGGGCGCAGATCGGCGTCGATCATCCACTGGTACAGGCCGCGCAGGTTGCCGCGGTGGGGCTCGGACGAGGCGCGGCGGTGCTCGGCCAGCCGCGGAATCTCGGCGAGCGCGACCGGCGAGAAGTACGACGTCGCGTTCGCCAACTGGGCCCCGGGCGCCTGCTCGACCCGCTGGTGGACGAGGGTGGGCGTGCCGGGGGTGAGGCCGAGCAGGCAGGAGATGTCGACGGGGGCGGGCGCGGTGCGCAGCACGCCGAGGTCGTCGTCGATCCCCTCGGGCATGACGGGCGCCGTGTCGATCAACTGACCCGGCAGCGCCACCGGGACGACCGCGGCGCGGGTGCCTCTGCGTCCGGTGGTCACCATGCCGCGGTCGCGCAGGAGCTGCAGGGCCTGGCGTACGGTCTGCCGGTTGACGCCGAAGCGGTCGGCCAGCAGCCGCTCTGCGGGCAGTCGGTCTCCCGGGGCTATGCGGCCCTTGTCGAGCTCGGCCTGGAGTTGGTCGGCGATCCGCTGGTAGAGCGGACGGGCGGGCGGGGCGGAGCGGGAGGAACGGGGCACAGCGGGTGATCCCTTCCCATCGGGAGTGACGCATGGTGATCGCACATGTGAGATTCGTTCCCCATATTTATCATTGGTCTATACCTGTGGCGAGCATTACTCGTCGGTACGCCAGGTATTGGCGCGAACTCGCAGTCACCGGACCCGATCCGCTGCGCCCCGCGGTTTGTCGCTGATTGAGCATGGCGAAGCCGGACCCCCGCAAGGTGACCAGCACATTGCCGAGGGCGTAAGGGTCGGTGCGCGCCCGACCGGAGGCCCGGCCGTGCGCACGTTCCGTGAGGTTCGCGGCTGCGGTTGAGAGCGCTTGCCGGCCGGGCCGGCGCCGGGGAACCCCTCGGCGCCGGCCCGTGCCGAACCGCTCAGCGCAGGCGGTCGCCGCCCCGGTCACGGCCCCGCTCGCGGGTGCGGTCGCCGGTGCTGGTGCCGCTGCGGTCGCCGTCGCGGTCACGGCTCCGGCTGCGGAAGAACTCGTCGGGATCGAGGTCTCCGTCCAGGAACTTCCCTGCCACGAAGCCGATGGCGCCGAGCGCCGCCACGAGCAGGAACGCACCGAACCCGCCGAAGTACCCGGCGAACGCCAGGGCCATTCCCACGCCCAGGCCGACCAGCGGCGTGTTCATCGTCCGCCCGCCGTCTCCCGCGCCGGTCCGCCGCTCACTGGACCCGCTGCTCCCGCTCGTCCTCGTCGTCGTCCTCTTCGTCCGGCAGCTTGACGTCGCCGATCGCGATGTTGACCTCGACGACCTCGAGCCCCGTCATCCGCTCGACCGCGGCGATCACGTTCTCCCGCACCGCGTTGGCGACATCGACGATGGACACGCCGTAGTCCACGACGAGGTCGAGGTCGAGGGCGGTCTGCGTCTCGCCGACCTCCGCCTTCACCCCACGGGTGACGGATTTCGCGCTGCCCGGCACCCGGTCGCGCACGGCGCCGAAGGTGCGGGCGAAGCCGGTGCCCAGGGCGTGCACACCCACGACATCGCGGGCGGCCAGACCGGCGATCTTCTCCACCACGCCGTCGGCGATGGTGGTCCGGCCGCGCCCTCCCGCATCGCCGCGCGGTGGCTTGCTCCCGGGGTTGGGGCGGTCCGGCTCGGGCTTGGTCCGCGGTGTGCTGTCGCTCATGGTGAGTCGTCCCTTCGTTGGGCTGCTCTACGTCCCACGCTAAGCACGGGTCGCCGCCACCGCGCGCGGAGAGCGCTCGGGGGCGGTCGGAGCGCGGCGCTCCGGGGGTGCCGGACGGGGTCAGCGGGCGGCGAAGTCCTGGGTCCACCATGGGCCGTTCGGGCGCATGCTCACGCCGACGCCGATCTCCTTGAACGCGCAGTTCAGGATGTTGGAACGGTGGGCGGCGCTCTTCATCCACGCGGTCATGGCCGCTCGCGGGTCCTTGGCGCCCTTGCCGATGTTCTCGCCCCACCGCGTCCACGGATACCCGGCGGAGGTCAGCCGGTTGCCTGGGTCCTGACCGTCGGGCGTCGCGTGCTCGTAGTAGCCGCGGGCCGCCATGTCGTCGGAGTGCGCCCGGGCGGCCGCCGTGAGTTTCCCGTTCGCTGTGACGCGCCGGCAGCCGTGTTTCCGGCGTTCCACGTTGACGATGCCCACGATCTGCCGGGCCCGCCAGTCCATGCCGGCCAGGGCGGTACCCGCGACGGCCGGGTGCGGGGCCGCCGCAGCGCTGTAGCTCCCTGCGGTGGCGGCGATGAGGCCCGCGGCCACCAACCATGCCGTGGTGCGCGACCGGCGCCGCCGGGGCGGTTCGACGGGAGACGGCGGCGGGGACCCGGAGTCGGGGTTCACGGGGCGTACCTTCCGGGTCTGTCAGTGGCTCGCCGTACGGTGGACACGCCGTGTCCGGGACGCGCGGACGAGGATCCGGGTGAGGACTGAGGACTGAGGACTGAGGGCTGAGGCGATGGCAGAGGTACTGGTGCGGATCGTGGGCCGGGAGCTGCCCGGGGCCGCCTGTGGCGACCACAGGGACGTCCATGTCGGGATCCAGCGGGGGGCGGTAGCGGACGCCGTGGTGTCGGCGGACGCCGCTGAGGTGGTCTTCGAGACCGCCGTCACCCTGGTCACCGCGCCGGACGGAACGGCCGACTTCCGCGGGCCCCATGTCCAGGGCCGCCGCGGCGGCCGGTTCCTCTATCTGACGTGGGGCGAACAGCCGCCCGGCGGAGCGTTCGCGATGTTCCGCCGGGCCAAGCTCCACCTGGGCGACATTCCCGCCGGGAACCTGGCGGCCGCCCGCGACGGCGGCGGCTGCCTGCGGGCAGACCTGGGACTGACCGACGGCTTCGGCCTGCCCCTGTGCGCCTCCGTTCACCCGCCCCGGGTGACCTGGAGCGTTGTCGCCAGTCGCTGACAGGTGCGCCGGCCGGCTACCGACCCGCCTCGTCGGTGGGCGGACGGGTGCCGCCGATCTGCTCGTTCAGTTTCTCCTGAGCCGTGTCGACCTGGCCGCTGTACTTGTTCTGTGTCTTCTTGTCGACGAGGTCACCGGCCTTCTCGACGCCCTGCTTCGCCTGATCCTCGTGACCCTTGAGCATGCCTTTGATTTTGTCGAGCATGGACATGTCGGACCTCCTCGCGTGATGGACAACATCTTCAGGATCTACGCAGAGGACAGGGTTCGCATTACGGGCGTAACGCTTCGGACCGGCCCGGGCCGGGCGCTCAGGCCGAGTGGACCGCCACCGCCAGCACCAGGAGGACGGTGACGACCGCGCAGATGCCGTGAGCGACGACCGCCGTGACGGGAAAGTGCCGCTCGGCGGTCCGCTCGCCGTGCGCATGGCGGCCGGGGCTGGGCAGCCAGCGGAACAGCATCATCAGGCCCAGGGACGCCACGACGAGCACGACGCCGCAGGCCGCCCACGCGGAGGCCATCAGATCGCCGAAGAGGAAGACCGTCCACGCGGCCAGGCCGACCACGGCCAGCAGGATGTGCCCCAGGATCAGCGAGACCGGTAACCGGGTGATGCCGGCCTCGCGTTGCCGCAGGCCCCCGTGGCGCAGCCAGATCGTGAACAGATATGCCCCCAGGGAGGCGGTGAGCAGCCAGACGCCCAGAGCAACAGAGCCCATTCCCCCGCACCTCGTTCGATCGCTGTCCGGGCCGCGTCCACGACGGTCGGCGCGGCGCCCCCATCAGAGCGCCCCTCCGGATGCGGTCCGGGACAAACATTCCTTGCTTAACCCGAAAGGATGAACCGGGACGGTCCCGTACGGAACGGCGGGCGGCACTGCGCTAGCGCGCGGCCGGGGCGGGCACCCTGGGGTGTCCGCCCCGGCCACGGCCGCGTCAGGAGGTCGCGCTGGGCAGCGTGCTCCGCACCTCGCGGGCGGCGGTGACGAGGTTCTCCAGGGAGGTCCTGACCTCCGGCCAGCCGCGGGTCTTCAGACCGCAGTCCGGGTTGACCCAGAGCCGTTCGGCGGGAATCGCCTCAAGGCCCTTGCGGAGCAGGGCCGCCGCCTCCGCCGCGCTGGGGATCCTGGGGGAGTGGATGTCGTAGACGCCAGGACCGACCTCGCGCGGATAGCCGGCGGTGGCCAGCTCGCCCGCGACCTGCATGTGGGAACGGGCGGCCTCCAGGCTGATGACGTCGGCGTCGAGATCGTCGATGGCCTGGAAGATGTCACCGAACTCCGCGTAGCACATGTGGGTGTGGATCTGGGTGTCGGGACGGACCCCGCCGGCGGTGAGACGGAAGGCCTCGGTCGCCCAGCCGAGGTACTCGGCATGGCCGTCGGCGCGCAGCGGCAGCGTCTCGCGCAGCGCGGGCTCGTCCACCTGGATCACCGAACTGCCCGCCGCCTCCAGATCGTCGACCTCGTCGCGCAGGGCGAGCGCGACCTGGCGGGCGGTGTCGCCGAGCGGCTGGTCGTCACGGACGAAGGACCAGGCCAGCATGGTGACGGGCCCGGTCAGCATGCCCTTGACCGGGCGGGTGGTGAGGGACTGGGCGAACCGTGTCCAGCGGACCGTCATCGGCTCGGGGCGGGAGATGTCCCCGGCGAGGATCGGCGGCCGGACGTAGCGGGTCCCGTAGGACTGGACCCAGCCGTGCTGGGTGGCGAGGTAGCCGGTCAGCTGCTCGGCGAAGTACTGCACCATGTCGTTGCGTTCGGGCTCGCCGTGCACCAGGACGTCGATGCCGGCCTTCTCCTGGAAGGAGAGGACCTCGCGGATCTCGGCCTCGATACGGGCGTCGTACGCGGCGGTGTCGATGCGCCCGGCCCGCAGATCGGCCCGTGCGGTGCGCAGTTCGGTGGTCTGCGGGAAAGAGCCGATCGTGGTCGTCGGCAGCAGCGGCAGCCCGAGGTGGGCGCGCTGGGCGGCGGCCCGCTCCTCGTAGGGCTGGGAGCGGCGGGCGTCGCTGTCGGTGACGGCCGCGGCGCGGGTCCTGACGGCCGGGTCGTTGGTGAGGGCGGAACCGGCCCGGGAGGCCAGGTCGGCCCGGTTGGCGGCGAGTTCGGCCGCGATCGTGTCGGTGCCCTGGGACAGTCCGCGCGCCAGGGTGACGATCTCGGCGGTCTTCTGCCGGGCGAAGGCCAGCCAGCGGGCGATCTGCGGGTCGATGTCGCGCTCGGCCGTGGCGTCCAGCGGGACGTGCAGCAGGGAGCAGGAGGAGGCGACGTCGACCCGTTCGGCCAGCCCGAGGAGCGTGCCGAGGACGGACAGCGACTTCTCGTAGTCGTTGATCCAGACGTTGCGGCCGTTGACGACCCCCGCCAGCAGGCGCTTGCCGGGCAGCCCGCCGACGGCCGCGAGGTCGTCGAGGTTGGCCGCGGCCGGACCGGTGAAGTCCAGCGCCAGCCCGTCGATGGGCGCCTTGGCGAGGATCGGCAGGGCCTCGCCCAGCCGGTCGAAGTAGGACGCGACCAGCAGTTTCGGCCGGTCGGTGAGACCGCCCAGCACCCGGTAGGTGCGCGCGGCGGCGTTGAGTTCGCCCGGGGTGCGGTCCTGGACCAGGGCCGGCTCGTCGAGCTGCACCCACTCGGCCCCTGCGGCGAGCAGATCCGCGAGCACCTCGGCGTACACGGGCAGCAGCCGGTCGAGGAGCGTCAGCGGTTCGAAGTCCGCCGCGACGCCGGGGGCGGGCTTGGCGAGCAGGAGGTAGGTGACCGGACCGACGAGGACCGGGCGCGCGGTGAGGCCGAGGGCGAGCGCTTCCTTCAGCTCGGCGACCTGCTGGGTCGAGTCGGCGCTGAAGACGGTGTCCGGGCCCAGCTCGGGCACCAGGTAGTGGTAGTTGGTGTCGAACCACTTGGTCATCTCGAGCGGCGCGACGTCCTGCGTGCCGCGGGCCATCGCGAAATAGCCGTCCAGGGCGTCGGCGGCGACCGCGGCGCGGTGCCGGGCCGGAATCGCGCCGACCATGACGCTGGTGTCCAGGACGTGGTCGTAGTACGAGAAGTCGCCGGTCGGGACCTCCTGGATGCCGGCGTCGGCGAGCTGCCGCCAGTTGGTGCGGCGCAGCTCGGCGGCGGCGTCCCGCAGGGCGTCAGCACCGACGTCGCCCTTCCAGTAGCCCTCGATCGCCTTCTTCAGCTCCCGGTTCCGGCCCTGCCGGGGGTAGCCGTGCACGGTCGAGCGTGCGGTGGCGGACGTGCTGGTCATGGAACTCTCCTTCGCGAGTGTCTCCCATAGGACCCCGGGAGAATCGACGGCGCGAAGGGACCACAGACCGGACGGGATCACGTCGCTGAAGCGCCGAAACGCCGCACGTGCCCGCCTGATGTGTACTCCGACCCGCCCTCGAGGTCTCCGGAATCACCGTGCGCCGTTGGGGGCGCGCGGGCAGTGGCAGGTCTTCGGACTCGCGGGCGCGTCTCGTACGGACACGAGACACCTACTGGCCGTCGCTTCCCAGATCCCGGCTCGGGTCCCAGTGCGTATGACGGCGGTCGTTCCCACTCACCGCTGCGGGGCAGTCCCGGAATTCCACCGGGTTCCCTCTTACGACGCGCCTGTCTGGCGGACAGGGCGAACCAGCTGCACCGTCCAGCCTATGGCCAAAGGGGCCGCCGGGTCAGCATTGTTCAGCTACCGGACGGTGAGATGGGACACCGGCTCGTCCCGCCCCGCGGCCCGCTCGAGCACCCGGAAACAGGGGTGGTGCGCGAGGCGCGGCGGGCCGTACGATGCGACCGGTTCCAGCCGTCCGACGGGCGGCGGGGCCGACAATTTCATGCGTCCGCGAGTGGGGAAAGCCGGTGGGAATCCGGCGCTGACCTGCAACCGTGAGCAGCGTTCCGCGCTGCGAGCCGGAGAGCCCGCCGTACGACGTGCACTGCTTCTCACTGTCATGGTCTGCAGCGTGGAGCCCGAACCCCTCCTGGTTCTCCGGCCCCTGCCGCTTCCTTCACGGAACGCGCCAGGGGTTCGACGTGCCGTGGGGGACACGTGCGGGGTCCCGGCGCCGGCCCCGTACGAAAGGCTCTCCATATCGTGCTGCGTACCGCATCCCGGCGCATCGCGCTGGCCGCCGCCGCTCTCGCCTTCACCGCGATCGCTCCCTCGGCGTCCGCCGCGTCCGCCACTCCGGCCACCGCCGCCTCGCTTCCCGTGCTCGTCCGGGTCACGGTCGTCGACACCACCCACACGGTCTTCAACGGCATCGTCCTGACCAACGGCCATGACGTCACGACCGCCACCGGTGGCACGCACCGGTGCGACGGGACCAACGGCGGCGCCAATCCGGGCCGGGTGGCCACCCCGACCGCGGCGCTCGACGACGCGGCGAGACGGGCGCACTTCTCCTGGGACGGCACCTGGTACCCCTCGTTCGACGACTACGCGGTCAGCCGCATAGCCGCCGACACGGCGGGCGCGAGCGAGTACTGGAACATCTCCGTCAACGGCACGCCGACCCCCGTGGGCGGCTGCCAGTTCCGTATCAGGACCGGTGACAAGGTCGTCTTCACCCTGACCGCGTTCTGACCCCCGGCCCGCCGGGGGCGGCAGCGCAAAGGCCGCCCCCGGCGGCGTCACGCCCCGACCGCATGGTGCAGACTCGATGCCGTGAGAAAGATCTTTGTCATCGGTATCGGCGCGGGCGACCCGGACCATCTGACGCTGCAGGCGGTCGAGGCGCTCAATCAGGCCGACGTGTTCTTCGTGCTCGACAAGGGCGAGGAGAAGTCGGACCTGGTCCAGCTGCGCCACGACATCATCGAACAGCATGTGACGCGTCCGCACCGGCTGGTGTCGGCCCAGGACCCGGACCGGGACCGTACGGCGCCGTCACCGGTCTACGCGTCGGCCGTCGGTGACTGGCGCCATCGCCGGGCCGACATCTACGAGCACTTCATCACCTCGGAGCTGGCGGACGACGAGTGCGGCGCCTTCCTGGTGTGGGGCGATCCCGCCCTGTACGACAGCACCCTGGGCATCCTGGAGGACGTTCTCGGCCGCGGGACGGTCGCGTTCGACTACGAGGTGATCCCCGGCATCAGCAGCGTCGCGGCGCTGGCCGCCAAGCACCGGACCGGGCTGAACCGGCCCGCGCGGCCCGTGCAGATCACCACCGGCAGGCAGCTGGCCGCGGGCTTCCCCGAAGGGGCCGACGACGTCGTCGTCATGCTCGACGCGCACCAGGCCTTCGCGCACCTTCCGGACGGCGGGGACGACGTCACGATCTACTGGGGCGCGTACCTGGGCACACCGGACGAGATCCTCGTCGCGGGACCGCTGCCCGACGTCTCGGACCGCATCCAGACGCTGCGCGCCGAGGCCCGCGCCCGCAAGGGCTGGATCATGGACACCTATCTGCTGCGCAGGACCCCCGCAGGCGACCGCGACGACGGCTGACCCGGCTGCGGGCTACGCCGGCACCTCGTGCAGCCACGCGGCCGCTTCCTCAGGGGTCGCGGCCACGGGCACCCCGTCGGGCACCGGCGGGCGGCGGACGACGACGACGGGAACACCGGCCTCGCGGGCGGCGGTGAGCTTCGCCGCGGTGGCCGGTCCGCCGCTGTCCTTGGTGACGAGGACGTCGATGCGGTGGCGGCGCAGCAGTTCCGTCTCCCCTTCGAGGGTGAAGGGCCCCCGGTCGAGCAGTACTTCCGAGGGCTCCGGCAGTGGTGGCTCCGGGGCGTCGACCGAGCGGATCAGGAACCACAGACCGGTCGTTCCGGCGAACGCGGCCAGCCCCGTCCGGCCCGTGGTCAGGAAGATCCGCCGGCCCAGCCCCGGGAGCAGCGCGGCGGCCCCGGCCAGGGAATCCGCGGGGTGCCAGCGGTCGTCCGGGCCCGCCACCCAGCCGGGCCGCCGCAACGCGAGCAGCGGGATCCCGGCGGACGCCGCCGCCTCCGCGGCGTGGAAGCTGATGGTGCCGGCGAAGGGGTGGGTGGCGTCGATCAGCGCGTCCACCGCGTGCTCGGCCAGCCAGTGGCCCAGCGCGTCCGTGCCCCCGAACCCGCCGATCCGCACCTCGCCGGCGGGCAGCCGCGGTTCGGCCACCCGCCCCGCCAGCGAGCTGGTCACCCGCAGCGCGGGATCGGCGGCCAGCGCCGCCGCGAGCCGGCGCGCTTCAGCGGTGCCGCCCAGGATGAGCACATGTCGTGTCACGTTCGCCGTTCACTTCCCTCGCAGCGGCCGGTGGATCCGCCGCGGTGGGGCGCAGGCGGGGGACGGCGTCGCAGCCTATCCGCCAGGGCCGGGCACTGCCGGGCAGCGCGGTCGGCTCAGAGCGTGACGAGGGTGACCTCGGTGGCCTTGACGCTGGTCCAGACCGAGGTGCCGTCGGTGAGGCCGAGTTCTGCGGCCGCCTGGTGGGTGATCTCGGCGACGAGGTCGGGTGCCTGGTCGGAGGTGACGAGAAGGCGCAACCGGCTGCCGGCGGAGGTGATCTCGCGGATCGTGCCGGGCCAGACGTTGCGGGGGCTGCCGGCGGGTTTGTCGCGGTGCACGGAGACCGCCTCCGGCGCGATGATCGCCAGCGCCCGCGCCCCCTCGGTGAGGGTGTCGGCGACGACGAGCTGTCCGCCGCCGGCCAGCGCGAGGCCGCTGGTGGTCGCCGTACCGGGCCACGCGTTGCGGCCGAGCATCCGGGCCACCCACGGGGAGCGGGGATGGCGGGTCACGTCGGCGGGCGACGCGTCCTGGAGGGCGCGGCCGTCCTCGAGGACGAGCACCCGGTCGGCGAGGGCGACCGCTTCGACGGGGTCGTGAGTGACGATCAGACAGACGCCGCCGAACCCGTCGAGGTGGGTGCGCAGCGTGTGCCGGACATGGGCCCGCGTGGTCTGGTCGAGGGCGGCCAGCGGTTCGTCGAGCAGCAGCAGCCGGGGGCGGGCGGCGAGTGCGCGGGCGAGGGCGACGCGTTGGGCCTGGCCGCCGGAGAGCTGCGCGGGTCTGCGGTGGGCGAGATGGCCGACGCCGAGCCGGTCGAGCCACTGCTGGGCGGTGCGGCGTGCCTCGGAGCGCGGGACGTGATGGGTGCGCAGACCGTAGGCGGTGTTGGACAGCGCGGTCAGATGCGGGAACAGCGCGCCGTCCTGCGGGACCCACGCGACACCGCGCTTGTGCGGCGGCAGGTTCGTGACATCGGTGCCGCCGAGGCGCAGTTCGGCGTGCGCGCGGGGGGTGAGGCCGAGGAGGGCGCGCAGCAGCGTGGTCTTTCCGGCGCCGTTGGGTCCGACGATGGCGATGGTGGTGCCGGGCTCCGCGTCCAGGGTCAGCTGGTTGAACCCGGTGACGTCGGTGTGCAGCGACCAACGGTCCGGTGCGGCCGAGGACTTCGGGCCGGGAAGACCGTCCGAGGGGGTGCTCGTCAGCGGATCCGCCGGCGGCGGGCCGTCGTCCACGGGTCGCTTCGAGCTGCTCTCCCGGGCCACCGCCCCGCCGGCCCAGCGGCCGCGCAGCGCGATCAGTACGGCCATCGCGATGACGAGCAGCAGCAGGGAGACGGACGTGGCGGCTTCGGGTGAGTCCTGCAGGAGCAGATAGACCTCGAGGGGCAGCGTCTGGGTGGTGCCGGGGAGGTTGCCCGCGAAGGTGATGGTCGCGCCGAACTCGCCCAGGGCGCGCGCCCAGGTCAGCGCCGCGCCCGCCACCAGGCCGGGGGCGACCATGGGCAGCGTGACGGTGAAGAACACCCGCACCGGCGCGGCGCCCAGTGAGGCGGCGGTCTCCTCGTAGCTCGGGCGCAGCCCCGCGAGGGTCCCCTCCAGGCTGATGACCAGGAACGGCATCGCCACGAAGGTCGCCGCGACCACCGCCCCGGAGGTGTGGAACGGCAGCACGATCCCGAACGTGTTCTCCAGCCACGGCCCGAGCAGCCCCCGTCGCCCGAAGCCGAGCAGCAGCGCGACACCGCCCACGGTGGGCGGCAGCACCATCGGCAGCAGCACGAGGGAGCGCACCAGCGATTTGCCGGGGAAGTCGACCCGGGCCAGCAGCCATGCCAGCGGCACCCCGAGCAGGAGCGACAGGCCCAGGGCCCAGAACGACACCAGCAGCGACAGCCTCAGCGCCGTGGTGACGTCGGGGCTGGTCAGATGGGTGCCGATGTCACCCCAGTCGGTGCGGTAGAGGATGCCGATCAGCGGCATCAGCAGGAACGCGATCGCGAGCAGTGCGGGCAGCGCCAGCGCGACCGGGGTGCGCGCGCCGCGTGCTCGGCTGCGGATGCGTGTCATCGGCGGTTCCTGGGATCGGGGCAGGCGAAGGCAGTGACAGGGCTGTCCGGTCCCCCGACCCGGACAGCCCTCACGGCAGGGGGAGCTGCCGCTTCCCGCACAGGACTACGGCTGCTGGAAGCCCGCCGCCTGCAGGATCTTCTGCGCTTCGGGGGTGCTCAGCCAGGCCACGAACGCGGCGGCGGCCTCGCTGTTCTTGGTGGTCTTCAAGGTAGCGGCCGGGTACGAGGCGACGGCGTTCTGCGCGTCGGGGATCTCGATGGCGTCGACCTTGTTCGTGGCGGTCGCGGCGTCGGTCGCGTAGACGATGCCGGCGTCGGCCTCGCCGAGCTCGACCTTGCTCAGTACGGCGCGGACGTTCGGCTCCTGCGAGACCGGCTTGACCACGAGCTTCTGCGCGTCGAGGACCTGCTTGCTGTACCGGCCGACGGGGACGGTGGGTGCGGCGAGGACGACCTTGAACTTGGTGTCGGCCAGGTCCTTGAGGGCCGTGATCTTCAGCGGGTTGCCCTCACCGGTGGCGATCACCAGGCGGTTCTTGGCGATGATGGCCGGGGTGCCGGTGTCGGACTTCAGGCCGTCCATGGTCTTGGTGTCGGCGGTCACCAGGGCGTCGGCCGGCGCGCCCTGCTTGACCTGCGCGGCGAGTTCCTGGGAGCCGGCGAAGGAGAACTTCACCGTCGTGCCCGGGTGGCTCTTCTCGTACGCGGCGCCTGCGGTCTTGAACACATCGGTCAGCGAGGAGGCGGCCAGCACCGTCAGCGCGGCCTTGGGCGCACCGGAGGTGCTGGCGGACGGGGTCGCGGTGGAACCGGCGTCCTTCTTGTCGTCACTGCCGCAGGCCGCCACGAGCGGAACGAACAGGGCGGCGGTCACGATCGCGGCAGCGGCGCGGCGTCTGTTGAAGGCAAAGGACATGAGGGTTGGACTCCCTGGTGACGTGGCTGTTCGGGCCGACCGGTGTCGCCCGAGCGGGTGGTGGAGGCCGCGTCGGGGACGGACGACGCCGCTGGCTGGAGCGGTGGGTCAGGTGCGGTCGATGTGCACGCTGGTGGACTTCACGCGGGCGGTGGCCCGCATGCCGACCTCCAGACCGAGTTCCTCGACGGCTTCACGGGTCAGCAGGGACACCAGCCGGTGCGGACCGGCCTGGATCTCCACCTGGGCGGCGACGTCGCCGAGCTTGACCGCGGTGACGATGCCGGGGAACGCGTTGCGGGCGGAGGTGTAGGAGGTGTCCTCCTCACCGGTGCCTGTCTGGGCGATCTCGATGGAGAACGCGGCCAGGTCCCGGCCGTCGATCAGCCGGCGGCCGCCGTCGTCGCGGTGGGTCGTCACCCGGCCGGCGTCCGCCCAGCGGCGCGCGGTATCCGGACTCACACCCAGCAGGCGCGCCGCCTGACCAATCGTGTAGGACTGCATGTGCGACACGGTAGGGGCAATTCCATGGCATTTGCAATTCATGATGCGAATCTCCATGGCAACTGCCCCACCCTTTAGTGAAAGGTCCAATGGCGGTGGTCAGGCGGTGAGAAGCGCCAGTCCGATCCGGCTCTGGAAAACACTCCAGGTGGAGATCTCCGCGCCGTAGACGCCCGGCACGGGAATGTCGTCACTCATGGGATGGCAGAGGGCGACGACCATATATCCCCTGGGGGTGCCGCCCATGACCCCGACATTGAGACCGGTGCGCTCACAGATCAGCGGCGTCGCCCACAGGTCGGCGTCACCGGCGATCGGGCCGATCGTCACCCGGCGCCCGCTCAGGGAGAAGGGCTCGGTGACCGGGGGTCCGCCGCGGGCGGCGGCCCGCACGGACAGGGCGGCCACCGCGTCCTCCTGGCGGAAGTACCCCGACCCGTCGTCCCCTGCCGACGCCGCCGCGGTGTGCAGATACCGTCCGTCCGGCCCCAGGAGCGCGGCGGCGTAGGCCACGCCCGGCTCCTCGATGATGTCGGCCCGCAGGAAGTCGTCCCACGCATGGGTGGCCTCGGCGCTCTGTGCGGCGGCCCCGTCCCGGGGTCCGGCACCGTTGTCCGGCGACACCCGCCCTATCCCCTGGCCGCGGATGCGTCGGGCGAGGGGCAGGCCCCGACCCATACGCTGCTGATGGCGCTGATGTAGCGGGCCCCGCAGCGGTCGGAGGGCACCACCAGCTGGCTGCCGGACTCGTCCAGCGCCCCGCCGTCCAGGAGCGTGGCCAGCAGGATGGGGGTGTCCCCGAAGTCGGCGTCGATCTCCGCCCAGGACAGCACCGTATGGTGCCCGTCCCCGCCGGTGACCGTCAGCAGGAAACGCGAGCGGTCCTTACGCCGCCGGGCGTCGAAGGCGGGCTCCGCGGCGGAGACGACCTCCCGCAGCAGCGGCCCCTCGAAGCGGTGGTGCTGCGGCCCGTTGGTCGCGCAGTCGAAGACCACGTCCGCCCGGTGCTGCTCCCAGCCGTTCCGCAGATCGGCGACGGTCAGGGTGACCGGCCGGTGCACCTCGCCGCGCAGGAGGAAGGACCGGGTGCGCGGCGGCGCGGCGCGCTGCGGCGTACTGGGTCGGCTCATCCGATTCCCCCTCCGGGCGGTGCACGCGGCGGCTGCTCACAACCTCATGCCCAATCGTCCGTCCGGAGAATCGTAGATGCAACCTAAAAGTGCTCCAGTTCCTCGTGTATATGAGGTGGGAATGGTGTCTGGACCGGCAGACGCGGTGTTCCCGGTGCGAGAGGCCCGCTAGTACCGCCGGCCGCTCAGTCGCGGGGCAGGTGGGTGGCGATCTCGAGGAAGAAGGCGTCGATGCCCCGCACGGAGTGCAGGAAGTCGTCGAGGTTGACCGGCTTGGTGACGTAGGCGTTCGCGTGGTGCTGGTACGCGTCCGAAATGTCGTCCGGCGTGGACGAGGTCGTCAGGACGACCACCGGGATGCCGGCCAGCGACGGGTCGTCCTTGAGGACGGCCAGCAGTTCGCGGCCGTTCATCCGGGGCATGTTCAGATCCAGCACGATGAGATCGGGGCGATCGTTGGCCGGGTCCCGCAGGTGCTCCAGGGCGGCGACGCCGTCGTTGGCGCGGGCGATGGCGCGGGTCATCCCCTTTTCCGCGAGGGCTTCTTCGATGAGCATCGCATCGGCGGCGTCGTCCTCGACGAGCAGGATGCTGTAGGAGCGGGGAGAGGCGAGGGCGTTCACGGGTTCGCTCCTGTGAAGGTCGGCGGGACGGAACTGAGGGGGTGCCCGCGGCGGAAGGTCTCCGTGACCGGCCGGTGTGAGGGCGCCGTCCCGACCTGTTCGGCCGCTGCCGTCAACTGGGCAGGGTCGAGTCGGGCGGTGGACTCCTCGCGGCGCATGTGCCCACCCTACGGTCGTGTCGATGAGGCGACAATCATGGTTGCCCGCGCTGGGTACGATGGCGCGGCTGTACCCGGGGGCGGAGTGGTTGGCCCTGCCGCTGCCGCGGCGGGGCGGGGTGATCGAGGAGTCGCAGTGACAGGGCTTGCAGGGGCGCGCAGCCACGAGGATCCGGCCGAGCACCGGCGCCCCGGAGCGGGTGGGGCCCGCCGGGGCGACGGTCCCACGGCGGGCTGGACGACGCGGCGCTGGCTGACGGCGGGTGCCTGCGCCGCGCTCGCGGTCCTCGCCGTCCTCGCGGCGACCGGGGTGTGGGTCTTCGCCCGCTCCACGGCGATCTCGGACCGGCTGGTGGACGGCAGTACCCCGGCACTGGTGGCCTCGGTGCGGCTGGAAGGCGCGTTGATCAACCAGGAGACGGGGGCGCGGGGGTACGGGCTGACCGGGGAGCCGGGCTTCCTGGAGCCCTACCGCTCGGGCCTGCAACAACAGAAGGACGCCACCGCGCAGTTGCGGACCCTGCTGGCCGACGACCCGGCCGGGGGCGCCGACCTGGACGAGGTGCTCGCGCGGGCCGAGACCTGGCAGTCCCGGTTCGGCCGGCCGGTGGCCACCGCGCCGGCCGGCGCCCCGGTGGCCCTGGCCACCGAGCGGGCGGACGAGGGCCGGCAGGACTTCAACGCCATCCGCGTCAGCGCCGCGCACCTGGAGAAGGACCTGGAGGCCGCCAGGGACCGGGCGCACGCCGAACTGCACCACGTACGGTCCCAGCGCAACTGGATCTTCTCCCTCATCGCCGCGGTGATCCTCGCCCTGACGGTGCTGGTGTTCGCGGGGCTGCGCCGCGGAGTGACGCTGCCCCTGGGGCGGCTGTCCGACGACGTCCGGCGCGTCGCCGGGGGGAACTTCGGCCACCCGATCACGGCCAGCGGCCCGGCTGATCTGCGCCGGCTCGCGGTGGACGTCGAAGGGATGCGCGGCCGGCTCGCGGCCGAACTGGCCTTCTCGGACTCGGCCCGCGAGCAGCTGGACCTGCAGGCCGCCGAGCTGCGCCGCTCCAACGCCGAGCTGGAGCAGTTCGCCTACGTGGCCTCCCACGACCTGCAGGAGCCGCTGCGCAAGGTCGCCAGCTTCTGCCAGCTGCTGCAGCGCCGCTACGCCGACCAGCTCGACGACCGGGCCGTGCAGTACATCGACTTCGCCGTCGACGGCGCCAACCGCATGCAGACCCTCATCCACGACCTGCTGGCCTTCTCCCGGGTGGGGCGGCTGCACACCGACAACGAAACGGTCGACCTGGAGGAGCTGTTCTCGCGCACCACCGACGCGCTGAGCATCGCCGTCGAGGAGTCCGGCGCGCGGATCACCCACGACCCGCTGCCCGCGGTGTCCGGCGACGCCACCCAACTGGGCATGCTGCTGCAGAACCTCGTCTCCAACGCACTGAAGTTCCGCTCCGCCGAGCGGACACCGGCGGTGCAGCTGAGCGCCCGCTGCGAGGACGGGCTGTGGCACTTCGCGGTCACCGACAACGGCATAGGCATCGGAGCCGAGTACGCCGAGCGGGTCTTCGTGATCTTCCAGCGGCTGCACACCCGGGAGGCCTATCCGGGCAACGGCATCGGGCTGGCCCTGTGCAAGAAGATCGTGGAGTTCCACGGCGGTACCATCGCGATCGACCCCGGCCACACCCCCGGCGCCCGCATCACCTTCACCCTCCCCGGACTGCCCCTTCCCCAGGCCGAGTCGGCCGCGGACACCGAGAGAGTCTCGCCATGAACGTGCAGGACGCTCACGGGAACGCCGGCGGGCGCCGCACCGCGCCGACGATGCCGCCCGCCCTGCCCGTCCAGCGGGCGCCGGGGCGCTACGCCGTCCTGCTCATCGAGGACGACGCCGGTGACGCGGTGCTGGTCGAGGAGTATCTGGCCGACACCGGTCTGAGCGTCGACCTGGAGTGGGCCCAGACGCTCGCCGACGGGCTGGCCCGGCTGAAGGGGCGGACACCCGACTGCATCCTGCTCGATCTCCACCTTCCCGACGCCTCGGGAACCGGTGCCGTCCAGCAGCTGCAGACCGCCTGCCCGGCCGCGGCCGTCATCGTCCTCACCGGCATGGCCGAGAGCAGCGCGGGCGCCGAGGCCGTCGCCGCGGGAGCCCAGGACTACCTCGTCAAGGGCGCCGTCACCAGCGAACTCCTCGACCGCGCACTGCGCTACGCGGTGCACCGCAAGCACGCCGAGCGCACCGCGACCGAGCTGCGCGAGAACCATCTGCGGGCTCAGGAGAACACCCGGCTGGAACGGGGTCTGCTGCCCACCCCCATGCTCAGCACGCGGGCCGTGGTCCCCACCTCCTGCTATCTGCCCGGCCGCGAAGGCGCGCTGCTCGCCGGTGACTTCCTCGACGTCGTGGAGACCGCGGACGGCGTCGTCCACGCCGTCATCGGCGACGTCAGCGGCCATGGACCCGACGAGGCCGCCATCGGGGTGTGCCTGCGCATCGCCTGGCGCTCGCTCGTCCTGGGCGGCCACCGCGAGTCCGGCCTGCTGGCCCTGATGGAACAGGTCCTCGTCGCGGAACGCCCCTACTCCGCCATGTTCGCCACCGTCGCGACCATCTCGCTCCACCCGGACACCTGCCGGATCGACATCACGCTGGCCGGCCACGACGAACCCCTCCTCGTCCAGCACGGCACGGCCCGTCCGCTGCCGTCCCGGCCGGGTCTCGCCCTGGGCATCGGTCCTGGCGGCGGTGGCCGGCACACCACCCGGGCCGAACTCCCGCCCGCCGCCTCGCTGCTGCTGCACACCGACGGACTGGTGGAGGGGCACAGCGGGCCCGGGCACGAACGCCTGGGGACCACCGGCCTGCTGTCCATCATCGACGGCGCACCGCGGACGAGCGGGCAGGGGCTGGTGGACCATCTGACCACCGTCACCCGGAAACTGGACGCCGGACGTCATCTGGACGACCTCGCCATCCTGTTGCTCAGCTGGGACTTCACCGCCCCTGAGGGCGGCGGACGCACCGTCTGAACCCCTCGCGGTCAGGTTGTCCACAGGCCCGCCGGTGCTGCCGGAGGCATTGTCCGAGGCTCCCCCTAGAGTCGCAGCAACGTGATCGCGGCGGCGCTGCGACCGGGGGTGTGGCATGCGGTGTGCCCTAGGTGTGCCATGCCCCGGAACAGGCCGTCTGACCAAGGAGACAGCACATGGGGTGGGTTCCGGCCGGCGACTACGAAGTCGCCCTCGACGATGGGAAAGTGGTCTGCCGCAACGCGGCGGGGCGCCGGCTGAAGACGGTACCGCCGAAGCTGGCCGACGATCCGGCCGTGGTCGGGCTGCGCCAGCTGGTGGAGTGGCTGGACCGGCACGAACGGCAGTGCGTCGCCGACGTGGAGCGGTGGATGGTGCGCTCGCTGCCCGTCCCGGTCGCCGCCGTCGCCCAGGTCTGGCAGGACACCGCCTGGCAGTCGGCCCTGCGCGACCTCGTCGTCATGGGGGAGAACGGCGACGTCGCCGGGTTCCTGCGGGACGCCGACCCCGTCCGCGGCCTCGGCCTGGTGGACCTGGACGGTGACACCGTGCGCATCAGCCCCGAGCTGGTCCGCATACCGCACCCCGTGCTGCTGGAGGACCTCGAAGAACTCCGCGAGTTCGCGGTCGAACTCACCGTGAACCAGCGGGTGCAGCAGCTCTTCCGCGAGGTGTGGCGCCGCCCGGCCGGTCTGGACGCGGAGACCGCTTCGGTCGACGACTACGCGGGCGGCACCTTCAAGGAACTGCGGTTCCTGCACGGCCGCGCCACCCAGCTCGGCTACCGGGCGCGCGGCGGCCAGGCGGTCTGCCCGGTGGTCGAGGACGGCAGAACCGTGGAGGCGCGGATCTGGATCGGCGACTACGAGAGCTACGAGCAGACCGAGACCGGCTCGCTGACCTGGACCGACGGCGCGGGACGGGCGTTGACGGCCGGCCAGATCGGCCCGGTCGCCTGGTCGGAAGGCATGCGCATGGCGGCCGCCCTGTACGCGGGACGCGACATCGAGGACGAGGAGCAGGCGGCATGAAGACCGACGACATCACCCGGGCCGCGGCGCTGCTCGACGCCGGCGCGATCCTGCGCCCCGGCACCGTCACCCGTGACGACGCCGACGCGCTCACCGCCCGCACCTACACGCACCCGGCGCTCGACGACCGGCGCGTGGTGCGCCTGGTGGCGGGCACTCTCGGCGAGGCCGAGGACCTGGCACTGGACTTCCTCGGGCTCGTCCGCGAACCCGACGCCCCCGAGGTGGGACAGGTCCGCCGGGAGACGCTGGGCTTCCCCGCCTGGGCGCTGGTCAACGACCCGGCCAACGGCCACCACGCCCTCGCCCTCGTCAAGGACATGGAGCGGCTCGCCCGCCAGGCCAAGTCGCGTGCCGGCGCGGCGAAGGACGGCTTCGAAGCGCTCGCCACCCGGCTCGGCCGGGCCGTGCCGCACTTCCTGCCGACCTTCTACGAGCAGGCCGCCCGGGTCTTCCTCCAGCACGACAACAGCACCTACGCCGCGACGCTCTTCGGCAAGGCACGTGCCGCCGAGCGCGTCCACGGCCTCGCGGTCGACGAGGACCGGCAGCGGGCGGTCTTCCTGGAGTTCGCCTTCGCCGGCGCGCTGACCGTCAAGGCACTCAAGGACCATGTGCAGGACCTCTCCCGGCGGCTCGACCCGGCGGAGGCCTGGGCGCAGTTCCGCCAGCTCGCCGTCGAACGGTGCGCCGCCGGAATGCCGCCGTACGCCGCCCTGCCGCAGGACGCCCGCGGGCTCATCAAGGCCGCGGGTCTCGACCGGGTGACCTCGGAGTCGGCGTTCGTCGCCGATCTGCTCGCCTCACCCAGCATCGTCCGCGCGCCCGCCTCGTTCTGGACCGCCTACCGCGCCACCCTCGTGGTGCTCGCCGGTGCTGAACCCGCCGTCCGCGCCCGGCTGCTGGAGATCATGCCGACCGGCCTCGGGAGCGGCCGGTCCGCCGACGAGTCCTGGCTCGCGCTGCTCGCCGAGACGGGCGCCGACACCCTGCTCACCGAGGAGACCGGCACCGCGGGCGCCGATCCGGCGGACTGGCTCAGCCGCTGGGCCCTGCACCGCAAGCACGGTTCGTCCAGCTCCCAGCGGTGCCCGGCCACGCTCGCGCTCGTGGAGCGGATGGCCGACCGGCTGCGCCTCGACGGACGTCCGGTCGACCTCTTCCAGGGGCGCTGGCACGCGGGCGCCGACCTCGACCTGCTCGACGGCTGCCTGACCTGGGGCATTCCGCTCACCGAACCGGCCCCCGGCGCCCCGGTCCATCTCCCGCTGGAGGGCTGGCTCAGCGACCAGGTGCCCGGCCGCCGTGATCTGACCGCCGTCGCGGACCGCCCCCGGTTCCGCGAGCTGCTGTACGACGCCCTGAGCGGCCTCAACGGTCACCGGGCGGGGACCTCCGTGCTCGAGGCGATCGCCGGCCACCCGGTCCTGAGCTCGGTGCTCCACGACTGGCTTCGCGACCGCGCCGCGGAGTTCACCGGAGCGACCGGACTGCCCGGCTCGCGCGCGGCGCTCAGCCGGATCGCACCGTTCCGCCCGGTGGCCGCCCAGGTCAACGCCGCGGCCGTCGCCCGGGTCGCCGGACACGACCTGGCCCCGATCCTCGCCGCCACCCTGCGCGCGGGCATCGTGGACGAACTGGGCTGGCCGGCCCTGGAGGAGGCCTACCAACAGCTCAACACCGGTCAGGCCGACCAGAACCACTGGATCGTCGTCGCCGAGGCGTGGCCCGCGCTCATCGTCGCGAACCGGCACCGGGCCGTCGTCGTCGGACCCGAAGGGGTGGTGCTGGAACACGAACTGCGCCTCCCGGCCGACCTCGACCAGTGGCGGCGCCCGCACTTCCGCTACACGGACGGCGAACTGCTCGTCATCTGGCAGGAGGACGGCAAGCAGCGCGCCTACTGGTCGGCCCGCCCCACCGAGGTGTTCACGCTCGGCGGCGAACAGCTGCCGTACTGGTGGAACGCCCAGCTGGCCGGCTCCCCGTCGCTGCCGTTGCCCGGAGGCGGCCGCGCCACCGGCGGCCGGACCCTGCACGCCGGTGACACGACCCTGCCGTCCTCCCGGCCCGTGCTGGGCGACGGGACCGGACACTGGCGCCAGGGCAAGCAGGGCCGCGAGCACATCTGGGTCGAGTACGACCCGGCCGGCGGCACGCACGGACGCGCCTCGCTGCCCGCCTTCCTGCAGTCCGGGATCCGGGAGGACGCCCGGCTCTCGCCCGAGGACTGCGAGGTCCTGCCGTTGCTCCCCGGCCTGGAGAGCACCCCGTTCGGCACCGACGGCACCGTCCTGGGCCGCTGGGTACGTACCGAGGGCCGCGACCACGAGCGGCGGGTCACCGCCGGCACACCCGACGGGCGCACCGTCACCCTCCCGGTGGCCCCGGGCCGGAACCGCCACCCCGTACCGCTGGGCGTCCTGCGGCTGCCGGGCGGAGCAGGCCCCGTCGCCGCCCTGGTCGGCACCACGATCCAGCTCCACCCGGCGGACGCCACATCCGTCGAGGCCGGTGTGCTGGGCTCCGTCTCCGTCTCCGAACAGGGCGGCGAGTACGCGGCAGGCACCGGATACGTTCCGCCGCCGGCGTTCTGGCACGCCCTGCGCCCGCGCGACGAGCAGGGCTCGGCCGCCCTGCGCGCGGTCACCGACGCGGACATCGCGTCCCTGCTCAGCGCGGCGATCACCGCCCTGGCGGAGCGCCGCGCCGCGGCCGCGGGACAGGAGAAGTACACCGGCCCGTCCGCGGACGAGGTGGCTCGGACGGCTGTCGCCGCGGCACTTCCCGCGCTGTCCGACCCGCGGCTGCTCACGGGAGTGACTGCGATCGTGCGGGCGGCCGTCAACCATGTGGTCGCCACCGCCTCGTTCGTCGCACCCGTGCAGCCCGAGCAGCCGAAGACACCGCGGACCGAGGGCATGTACGCCCAGCACCGCCCCGCACACGGCGACGACACGACCCTGCGGGCCGCCACCGCCGGTATCGCCACACCCGGCGGCTACATGCGCTGGGGACAGGGCGAGGAGTGGACCGCCCTCCAGCAGATCCTGTCGGTCAATCACGTCCTGTCGGGGAAGCCCGCCGACGGCAAGCCGCTGACCGAACCCACCCCGCTGCCGGCCCTCGGCGACGGCTGGACCGGCGAGGCCCACACGGTCCCCGCCGTCGGGCTGGTCTGGCTGCCCTTCCTGAACAGACTGCGGCATCTCGCCTACCGCGCGGCTTCCCCGAGCACCTCCGCCGAGCACCGGGAGGCACTGCTGACCCTTCTCGAAGCGGTCGCCACCGGCCCCCTCGCGGACCCCTCGGGTGCCCTGCGCGAGGTCGTCCTGTGCGAGGAGGGCACCGAGCGGGAACGGGTCGGCCAGGTGCTGCGCCGAGGTGGCCGCACCGTGGTGATCCTCGGCCGGCAGAACGTCAACCGGGGCAACGGCCGTGTGCACTGGCTCGCCCTCGACCACGACCCGGAGGGGACGTTCGGCCGGATCGCCGACTTCACCCTCCACGAGGAGCAGCGTCACGACCCGGCGTTCCCGCACGAGCGTCTGCTGCCGCTGATCCGCCTCGTCCGGGAGCGGGGCGCCGTCCCGTGGCGGCCCGAAACGGCCGTCGCGCTCGACGCCGCCACCGGCATCGGGCCCGCCCAGGCGGCCCTGCTGGTCGCGGCGGGCACCGGCGGGACGGAGACGGCCGGGCTCTCCCTGCTCGGCCTCAAGACCCGTCAGGCGGAACGGGCCGACCACCGGCTGAACTCGCTCGGCCGCGCCGACCGGCTGGCGCTGCTGGACGCACTGCTGCCGGCCGACCCGGCCGAACTGTGGGCGACGGGACCGGACATCGAGGCGGCGGCCCGGGTCTGGGCCGAGCGCCTGGGATCGCTGATCCGGCTGCCGGAGGATCTGGCGGACGTGCTGCACGGCGTCGGCACGGAAGCTGCGGAGGCGGTCCTCAACCCCGCGCGGACCGCGTGGCTGAGCCGCACCACCACCATGCGGCGCGACAAGGACGGCAACCTCGTCCCCGACGACCCGTCGGCCCTGCCCGGCCGGGGAGACCTCACCGGCGCCGTCGCCGCGCTCAGCGGGCTCGCCTACGGACTGCCGTACGGACATCCGCTGCGCGCCCATCTGCCCGCCGGACTCGCCGCTGTTCGCCGCCGTCTGACCGACCCCGGACTCGTTCTCGACCTGGACGTGGAGTGGACCGAGAAGGGCACCCCGACCGCCGCGGCACTGCGCACGGCCTACGGCCTGCCCGCCACCGGCGGAGCGGGACCCGACGGTCTCACCCGCGTCGGGGACAGCCTCGTGCTGCGCCCCTGGTACGGCGACAACGAGATGACCCTGGTGCGCACGGCAGGCATCACCGGCGCCGACGATCCCGTCTTCGGACTGCTCGAAGGACTTCTCGGCTCCGGGCGGATCAGTACCCTCGCCTCGGTACGGGCGCTGTTCGGCAGCGACCTGGAGCAGGCCGTCAACGCCGGAACCGGGCCCGACGACTTCACCGGACACGCGCAGGACCCCACCCGATCGGTGCCGGAACTGGTCACTGAGGTGGCCGCCGCCCACGCGCTGAGCGAGGACGCGGCCGCGATCTACCTGCAGTTGCTGGCCCTGCCCGACCCGACGGACCGCGACTGCGCCCGCTGGACCGGCTGGAAGCCCGCCCGGCTGAAGAAGGCGCGGGCCGAACTCGCCGCCACCGACCTGGTCCTGGAGGCCAAGCGGTCCCGCGCGGGCCGGACCCTGTTCCTGCCCTGCGGCTGGCACGACTTCAAGTCGTCCGCTCTGCCGGTGGAGATCTGGAAGGAAGGGCTCTACCCGCTGCGCGACCACGTACGGGCCGTACCGCTGCTGCCGGTGCCCGCGCTGTTCGCCCGCGCCTGGGGGCGCGTGCAGGACGGCGACGCCCCCGCCTTCGAAGAACTCACCACCCGTGCCACCCGGAAGGGCCGCCGTCGATGACCACCGACATCCGCACCGAGACCGCATCCTCCGCAGCGCCGGACCGCCAGGTCAGCCCGCCCGAGGACCGCCACGCCACCGAACTGGCCTTCCTCGCCGCCTACGACAGCGGCCCCCGCCCGCCCTCCTGGCGGCTGACCCCGCGCACCGTCGTCACCTTCGTGATGGGCAGCAACGGCGAGGCCCTGCAGCTGCCGGAGGCCGCCGCGGCGCCTGAAGGGGTGCCGCGCCGGCTGGTCGTCGAGCAGAAGTTCGTCGGCGACCGCGCCCTGGTGGAACGCTGCGTCGTCACCCTCGCCGGAGAGCGCGGGCTGCTGCTCGTCGGCGAGCCCGGCACCGCCAAGTCCATGCTCTCCGAGCTGCTCTCGGCCGCCGTGTGCGGCACCAGCGGCCTGGTGGTGCAGGGCACCGCGGGCACCACCGAGGACCAGCTCAAGTACGGCTGGAACTACGCGCTGCTGCTGGCCCAGGGCCCCACCCGGCAGGCCTTGGTGCCGTCCCCGGTGCTCACCGCCATGACCCGCGGCGCCGTCGCCCGGGTCGAGGAGATCACCCGCTGCCTGCCGGAGGTCCAGGACGCACTGGTCTCGCTGCTGTCCGAACGCCGCATCGCCGTCCCGGAACTGGCCGGCGGGGAGGACGCCCTCGCGCACGCCGCCCCCGGCTTCACGCTCATCGCGACCGCCAACCTCCGTGACAAGGGCGTCTCCGAGATGTCCGCCGCCCTCAAGCGGCGCTTCAACTTCGAGACCGTCGGACCCATCGGCGACCTCGACGCCGAGACCGCCCTCGTGCGCCGCCAGGCCCACGCGGCCGTCACGCGGGCGGGCGCCCCCTTCCAGGTGGACGACGCGATCCTCGAAGCCCTCGTGACGGCCTTCCGCGATCTGCGGGACGGGCGGTCGGCCGAGGGCTGGGAGGTCGAACGCCCCTCCACGGTGATGAGTACCGCGGAAGCCGTGTCGGTGGCCGGTTCCCTCGCCCTGGCCGCCGCGTACTTCCCCGGCGACCGTGACGTGCTGTCCCTGCTCCCGGGCCATCTGCTCGGCGTCGTCCGCAAGGACGATCCGGCGGACGCCGCCCGGTTGCTGGGGTACTGGGACGGCGCGGTGCGCCGCCGGGCCGAGCAGGGCTCCGCGACCTGGCGCACGCTGTGGGACCTGCGCTCGGTCCTGGAGAGCTGACGCCATGACCGTTCCGCCCATCACACGGTCCATGAAGCAGTCCATGACGCCGTCCATGACGCCGGATGAGGCGGTGGCGGCCCTGACCGGTCCCACCGCCCCGTACCTCATCGGCGTCCGCCATCACGCGCCGTCGCTCGCCGCCGTCATGCCGGAACTGCTGGACGCCGCCAGGCCGGAGGTGCTGCTCGTCGAGCTGCCCGCCGACCTGCAGGACTGGCTGCCCTGGCTCGCTCATGCCGACACCCTGGCCCCGGTCGCGCTGGCCGCCGTCCCCGCGGGCGGAGACGGGCGCGGCCCCGCCTTCTACCCGTTCGCCGACTTCTCTCCCGAACTCGCCGCCCTGCGCTGGGCCGCCGCCCACGGCGTCCCGGTCATCGCCTGCGACCTGCCGCTGTCCGACCCGGCCTGGCACGAGCGCCGCCCGCCCGCCGCCCGGGGCAGCTCCGGCGGCGAGGGACCGGGGCTGCGTGACGCGCTGAACGCCCGGCTCACCGGGCGTCCCGGAGAGGATCTCTGGGACCGCCTCGTCGAGACCGCCGCACCCGGCTCCACACCCGAGGCGCTGCGCCGCGCCGCCCTGCTCACCGGCTGGGCGCTGCGGCACGACGCCGAACGGGGCGGGGGAGTCGAGGTGTCGGACCTGGCCCGGGAGCGGTGGATGCGAGCCAGGATCGACGAGGTCCGGGCCGCCGGCCGCCGGGCCGCGGTCATCGTCGGTGCCTTCCACACCCCGGCGCTGCTGAGCCCGGACACCGACCCGGTCCCGCCGGCCGACACGTCCTCCGACAGCCCGCCGTGGACGGTGTCGCTCATTCCGTACACCTACCCGCTGCTGGACGAGCGGTCGGGCTATCCGGCCGGCATCCGCGATCCCGAATGGCAGCACCTCGTCCTGCGGGCGGCGGGCAGCCCGGCGGCGATCGACGAGGCACTCCTCGGGACCGCGGTGCGGATCTGCGCCGAACTGCGCGCGCAGGACCACCCGTCGGGTCCGGCGGACGCCCGCGAGATCGTGCGGCTGGCGGGCGACCTCGCCCGGCTGCGCGGTCTGCCCGCGCCCGGCCGAGGGGAGCTCATCGAGGCCGTGCAGACGGTGCTCACCCAGGGCGAGCCCCTCGGGCGGGGGCGTGCTGTCGCCCGAGCGCTGGAGCGAGTGCTGGTCGGCACCCGCTCCGGCCGGCCCGCCCCGGACGCGCCGCGCAGCGGTCTGGCACCGGCCGTCGAGGAGGAGGTCGCCCGCCTGGGCCTGCCGGGCCCCGGCGACCCGGGGACGGCCGCCGCCCGCGATCTGCGGCTGGACCCGCTGCGTTCGGACCTCGACCGCCGCCGCGAACTGCTGCTGCGCCGCCTCACGGTGTGCGGCATCCCGTACGCCTCGGCCACGGCAGTGACGGGTGCGGGCGGCAGCGACGCCGTCACCACCCGGTGGGAGGTGCGCTGGACGCCGGCCACCGCCGCCATGCTGGCCGCCGCCGGGGTCCGCGGCGTCACCCCGGGCCAGGCCGCCGAAGGCCTGCTGCGCGAACGCCGCCGCGCAGAACACGACGCGGGCGGCCCCACCGCAGAGCAGACCATCGACGGTCTGGCGGAGGCGGCCTCGTGCGGCCTGCCCGGGCTGGCGGACGAACGGCTCGAGGAGCTGGGCCAGGGTGTGCCCGCCACCGGCACACTGCCCCAACTGCTCACCGCCCTCGCGCTGCTGGACCGCATCAGAGCCGGCCATGTCGCCGGACTCAGCGTGGACGCGGACCGCGGTGAGCGGGCCACGGCGGTCAACGAACTGCTGACCGCCGCCGCGGTCCGACAGGTCGACGGCCTCACCGGTTCCGACGATCCGGCGGACGCCCGTGCGCTGCTCGAACTCGCCCACCGCGCGGACGCCCTCGGTGGCATCCGTCTCACCGACTCCCTCACCCGGCTGGCCGCCGACGGCTCACCGCTCATGTCCGCCGCGGCCGGAGCCGTACGCGTCCTGCTCGGACACGAGGACGCGGACGCCTTCGGCACCCGCGCCGCGTCCTGGGTCGACGCCGCCGCGGACGCCGGCTCCCGGGCCGCCCTGACCGCCCGCCTCACCGGCCTGCTCACCGCCGCCGGCCCGCTCCTGGAGACCATGGCACCCGTCCTCGACCCGCTGCTGGGCCGGATCACGGACCTCGGCGACAGCTCTTTCCTGGACCGTTTGCCCGCGCTGCGCGGCGGCTTCGACACCCTCAGCCCGGCCGCCCGCGACCGGTTGCTGACGACCGTGGAGGCACGACTCGGGGACGACGTCGGCCACATCACCGACATGGACGGCATCGACCCGGCCGCGCTGGCGCGGTGGACCCGGGCCGATCTCACCGCCCGGGAGACGCTGGGCCCGTTGGGTCTGCTGCCCGCCACCGAACCGGCTGCGGCCGGTGATCCGGCCGGGGCGGCGGACCTGACGGCACCGGCCGCCGAGTCACCGCCGCTGCCGGCCGCGGAGGAGCGGATCCTGGCACCGGCCGACCGATGGCGGCTGGTGCTCGGCCGCCGGACCGACCAACTGCCGCCGTCCGCGCTGCCGTTGGCCACCGCCCTGGACGAGCTGTACGGCAGCGGCCGTGGCGAGGGCTCGCGCGGTGATCTCACCGGCGGCGGGGGCAACCGCGGTGGCCGCCAGGCCCCGTACCCGGGTGTCCGGGAGTGGTCCGAGGAACTGGCCGCGCTGTTCGGTCCCGGCATCCGCGAGGAAGTGCTCGCGGCGGCCGCCGCGTCCGGGCGCCGCGATGTACTGACCGAACTCGACCCCGGCAGCGTCCGGCCCTCCGTGGACCTGCTGAAGACGGTTCTCCAGCACGCCGGCGGACTGCCCGAGGCCCGGCTCGGCGCACTCCGTCCGCTGGTGCGCCGGCTCGTCGAGGAACTCACCCGGCAGCTCGCCACCCGACTGCGGCCCGCCATGACCGGCATGACGCTGCCCCGCCCCAGCCGGCGCCCCGGCGGACGGCTCGATCTGGCGCGCACCCTGCGCGCCAACCTCGCGACCGCGCGCCGGGCACCTGACGGCAGCGTCCAGGTCATCCCCGAACGGCCGGTCTTCCGCTCCCGCGCGCGGCGCGCCGCCGACTGGCGGCTGGTCCTGGTCACCGACGTGTCGGGCTCGATGGAGTCCTCCACCATCTGGTCGGCCCTCACGGCCGCGGTGCTCGCCGGGGTACCCACCCTGTCCACCCACTTCCTGGCCTTCTCCACCGAGGTCATCGACCTCACCGACCAGGTGCACGACCCCCTCTCGCTGCTCCTCGAGGTCCGCGTCGGCGGCGGCACCCACATCGCCGCGGGACTGCGGCACGCGCGCACGCTGGTGACCGTGCCGTCCCGCACCCTCGTCGTCGTGATCAGCGACTTCGAGGAGGGCTATCCCCTCGGTGGGCTGCTCTCCGAGGTCCGTTCCCTCGTCGGGGCCGGCTGTCATGTGCTGGGCTGCGCGAGTCTGGACGACGCCGGACGTCCCCGGTACTCGACCGGTGTCGCCGGCCAGCTCGTCGCCGCCGGCATGCCGGTCGCCGCCCTCAGCCCGCTCGAACTCGCCCGCTGGGTAGGGGAGAAGATCGCATGAGCCAGGACCTCCCCGCCGTCGCACCCGCCGTGACCGCCGAGATCGTCGGCGCCCTCTCGCCCCGGCTGCGCAAACGCCTCGACGCCGCCGCGGTCAAGATCGCCGCCAGGCCCGCCGTCCGTGACGGCGACACTGTACGGATCGCGGTCGACGACGAGATCAGTCTGGAACTCCACGCCCCCGCCGGAGTGGTGACCACCTCGGACGCGATCCGCTGTGGCTGTCTGCTCGCGCCGGACTGCCTGCACCGCGCGGCCGTCGCGTCCGCGGCGCCCGTGGCCGACGACGAACCAGCGCCTTCACCCAACGACGCGGACGCGGACGCGAACACGGCCGCGAACGCGGACAGCGAGGCCGCTCCGGCCCCAGAAGGCGTTTCCGAGGACGTTCCGACGCCCGACCAGCGGGCGGCCGCCGGCGCTCTGTGGGCCGCCGGGGCCGCCGTTCTCGACGCGGGTATCGAAGGTGCCGGGGCCGTCCTGCAGGCCGAGTTGCTGCGGGCGGCCCACGCGGCCCGGCTCGGTGGGCTGCCCCGACCGGCCGCGGCGGCCGTCTCGGTCGTCAACGGACTGCGCGCCGCGCGCTCCGCCGACCCGGCACACCGACTGGGGGACCTGACCGCGGCCGTCCGTGAACTGCTCGCCACCGCCCACCGGTTGCCCGACGCAGGAGACTCCGAACTGGCAGCCCTTCGCGGCACCGCCCGACAGGCCTATGTGCCCGACGGATCCCTGCGGCTGTACGGGCTGTTCACCGAACCGCTGATCACCGCGGGCGGTTACGCCGGAGCCACCACCTGGGCCGCGGCCGCCGACGGCCGGCTCTACACCGTCTCGGACATCGCACCCGGCGGCCCCGGCCGGGCCGCCGCGGCGGCCGACCGCACCGTGCGGCTCGGCGACACCGCCCTCACCCACCGGGAGCTGTCCCGTGCCGGGCTCGCCCTGTCGGGGGCCACGGTCTCGCCGACCGGCCGGCTCGGTGCGGGTGCGGCGGTCAAGGCGGTGCGGGCGGCGGGAGCCGCCTGGACGGCGGAACCCCTCGAGGCCCTGTGGGCGGTACCGGCCGCCGAACAGGTCGCCCGTGCCCTCCGCGCCCGCGCCCCCGGTGCGGAGACCACACACGCGGGCGCCGACCTGCTCTTCCTCGACGTCACGATCCTGTGCGCCGCCCGCGAGACCGGCGGGGACTGCCTCCTCGCCGCGTGCGACGAGCTGACGCTCCGGCTCACCGCGGCCCATGACCACCCCGCACTGGCCCACCGGGACAACCTCCGGATGCTGGCGGCGCTCCCCGGCGCCCGGCTGCGGATCGTCGGCCGTCTCGTTCCGGCGCCGCAGCCCCGGTTGCACCTGCTGGCGATCGCGCACCCCGCCGACCCCGAACGCCGCGTCGACATGGGCCTGGACCGCCTCCAGCGCGCCGATCTCCCCGCCCTGCCACCACCGGCCGGGCCCGGCCCGGCAGGCGAACCGCTGGACCAGGCCCCGCTCCATCTCCTGCACCGGCGGCTCGAACAGGCCGTCGCGGCAGGGCGCCGCTTTCTCGCCGTGCCCGGATCGCTGTCGTCCGACGCCCACCGCCTGCGCCGTTCCGCGCTCCCCACCGCCGCCGACCTCCTGGCCGCACTGCAACAGGCCGCCACCGAACGCGCCCGCGACCCCTTCGGCCGGCTGCTCCCCGCCGACACGACCCACTTCGCCCGCGCGTGGCTGGGCGCCGCCCTGTACGCCGAGGCGGCGGAGAACTCGCTCTGCGCCGCCGCCTGGCAGTCTCCCGATGCCGCAGCCGGGTCAGGGTGAGCCCGTCGCCCGGTCACTGCATCCCATAACTGGTTACATCGAAGCAGGACCGGACAGGTGCCGGTCCGCCCATTCAAGGAGGAACGTATGGCCTTGCACTGGAAACTCGTCATCGACTGCGCCGACCCGCACCGGCTCGCCGGTTTCTGGGCACAGGCGCTGGGCTACGAGGTCGAGGACCACACCGCGCTCATCGAGCGGCTGCTGGGCGTCGGCGCGATCGGCGAGGCCGATCTGAGCGAGACCGAAGGGCGCCGGGGCTGGTCGACGCTGGCAGCCGTGCGCCACCCGGACGACCCGTTCGATGCCGCCACCGGCATGGGCCTGAACCGGCGGGTGCTCTTCCAGGGCGTCCCGGAGCCCAAGCAGGGCAAGAACCGGCTGCACATCGACCTGCACGTCGGTGCGGAGGCCCGCGAGGCGGAGGTCAAGCGGCTGGAAGGGCTCGGCGCCACCGTCCTGAACGTCGTGTCCGAGCCGGGGGGAAGCCACGTCACCATGGCCGACCCGGAGGGCAACGAGTTCGACGTCCAATAGCCAGCAGGAGCAGGAGCAGGAGCAGGAGCGGGAGACCGGCTGCCGCAGGCCGGTCGTCTTCCGGGTGCTGCTGCCCTCACAGCTCCGCGGCAGAGGGCAGCAGCACCCGGAAGACGGCGCCCCCGCCGGGGGAGGTCACCAGTTCCACCTCACCGTGATGGGCCGACACCAGCGCCGAGGCGATCGCGAGGCCCAGCCCGGCGCCGCCGCCGTCCTGGCGGCTGCGGGAGGCGTCCACGCGGTAGAAGCGCTCGAAGACCCGAGCCGCCTGCTCGGGCGTCAGCCCGGGTCCCGAGTCGGCGACTTCGATGACGCCGTCGGTGCCGACGGTGCCCACTCCGATCCGGACCGCGGTGCCCGGCGGGGTGTGGGCGACGGCGTTCCCGACGAGGTTGGCGACGACCTGGCGCAGCCGCGCCTCGTCGCCCAGCACCAGCGCGGCGCCGGGGGGCGTCCCCGCGCCGCCGGGCCCGGTCAGGGAGACGGAGCGGGTCGGGTCGAGCGCCGTGGTGTCGTGCAGCGCGTCGACCGCCAGGGTGCGCAGGTCCATCGGGGCGAGCTGGACGGGACGCTGTTCGTTCATCCGGACGAGCGTCAGCAGGTCCTCGACCAGGCCCCCGAGCCGCACCGCCTCGCTCTCGATGCGCGCCATGGTGCGCTTGACGTCCGCCTCGTCCGGCAGCGCGCCCATCCGGTAGAGCTCCGCGAAACCGCGGATACCGGCCAGTGGTGTGCGCAGTTCATGGCTGGCGTCGGCGACGAAGCGCCGCATCTGCTCCTCGGACCGGGCGCGGACCGCGAAGGCCGACTCGATCTGGGCCAGCATGCCGTTGAGGGCACTCGACAGCCGCCCCGCCTCGGTGCGCGGGGAGGCCGCGGGCATCCGGTGCGAGAGCGGCCGCCCCGCGGCGATCTCGGCGGCGGTCGCCTCGATACGGCGCAGCGGACGCAGCCCCGCGCGCACCGCGAACCAGCCCGCCAGTCCGAGCAGCGCCACCACGACCCCGCCGATCAGCAGGAAGGCGTCGCTCAGATGGTCGACGGTCGAGGAGACCTCGTCCAGCGAGGCCGCCACGACCACGCCGGACGGCAGCGCGCCGGAGGCGGAGGTCGCGGCACCGTTCTGCGCGGCGCCGGTCACCGGCACGATGAGCACCCGCCAGTTGCCGCCGCCGTGGTCGCTGGGGATGTCGAAGGGTTTGCCCAGGTGCGCCCGGAGCGCGGCGGCGTCCATCACCGGCCACAGCGGGCGCGGGTCGCCGGCGGCCACCGGCAGCCGGAACTGCTCGGAGACCTTGCCGTCGGCCGCCGCGAAGGCGACGACGTACTGGCTGGGCAGCCAGGAGCGGGTGTTTCCGGCGTGCCCATAACGCGGCTGGGGAGTGCCCTCGGCGCCCAGCCGGCGGGCCACGGTCTCGCCGTAGCGCCCGAGCTGCTGGTCGACCCGCTGCACCAGCCGCCCCCGGACCGAGCCGAGCACGACCGTGTCGCTGACCGTCAGCCCGAGCGCGACCAGCGCCACGGAGAGCAGCACCAGCCGGGAGCGCAGGGACAGCGCGGACGGCCGCAGCACGGCCAGCCGCCGGACCGCCTTCGTGAAGCGGGCGCGCGCACGCATTCCGGCTCAGCCCTGCGGGCGGCGCAGCACGTAACCGATGCCGCGCACGGTGTGGATGAGCTTGGGTGCGCCGTCCGCCCCGGAGTCCACCTTGCGGCGCACGTACGAGATGTACGACTCGACGATGCTCAGGTCGCCGCCGAAGTCGTAGGCCCAGACGTGGTCGAGAATCTGGATCTTCGACACCACGCGGTCGGCGTTCGTCATGAGATAGGCGAGCAGCTTGAACTCGGTGGGGGAGAGCGAGACCGGCCGGCCCGCTCGCAGCACCTGGTGGCCCACCGGGTCGAGTTCCAGATCGCCCGCCACCAGGCGCCCGTCGTCGGTGGGGCCGCCGGTGCGGCGCAGGATCGCGCGGATCCGCGCGATCAGCTCCTCCAGGCTGAACGGCTTGGTGACGTAGTCGTCGCCGCCCGCCGTCAGCCCGCTGATCTTGTCCTCCACCCCGTCCTTGGCGGTGAGGAAGAGCACCGGGAGACGGTCGGGTCCCGACGCGGTCCTGGCGTACGGGCCCGACTCCTCGCGCAGCCGGCGCACGACGGCGAATCCGGTCATGTCGGGCAGCATCACATCGAGCACCACCAGGTCCGGCCGCTCGCGGGCGACGGCCGCCAGGGCGTCCGCACCGGAGGCTGCGGAGACCACCTTGAACCCGACGAAGCGCAGCGAAGCCGAGAGCAGCTCCCGGATGTTGGGCTCGTCGTCGACGACCAGCAGGCTGGCTTCAGGTGTGTCCATGGACTCTCGGCCCCTCGTGCGATGCGTACGGTTCTGCGGTTCCGGTCGTGCGGGGTGGGCCGATGCACCGTACGCCTTCCGGGCGTAAGGACGGAATCAGCCCCGGCCCGCCCCGAAGCCGCCGCCGCTCGCGCCGCCCTCGGTGACGGTGGTCGCGGCGATGTCGCCGGTGGCGTTCTGGCTGCCGCGTACCGTCACGGTCTGGCCGGGCTGCAGGTCGGACACCTTGCCGCTCTTGGCCTCGGTGACCTTGGTGGAGCCCGCGGTGGTGACCTTGACGATGTTGCCCTGGGCGTCGGTGACGTAGATCGTGCTGCCGTCGACGAGCTTCACCGTGCCGATCGTCAGACCGCCGCCCGCCGCCGGGCCGCCGGTACCACCGGCTCCGCCCTGACCTCCGGTCTGGCCGCCTGCCTGGCCGCCGCCGAAGGTACGGCCGCCGCCGGTCCCGGTACGGCCGGTGGCGGCGCCCGCCCCGGCGTTGAAGCCGCTGCGTCCCGCCGCGGCAGGGTTGTTCTGGACGTGGTTCTTCTCGACCAGCGCGCCGCCGGTGAAGGCCGCCGCGGCCACCACGCCGCCGGAGAGCAGCAGCGTCAGCCAGGGCAGGCTCCGCCGGGGCGGGGCGTTGAGCTCCGCCGAGATGTCCCGGGCGTCCGGCGGCTCGGCGAGGATGTCCTCGGGCCGGGCCGCCGGCCGGCCGCCGGGGCTCTCCAGGAGCTCCGCCCGGCCGGGCTCCCCGAAGACGTGGGGCTCCGCTGCCGAGGTGCCGGGGACCACCGGCAGACGGGTGGTGCCGTCCGGGTCGCTGAAGCCGGGGTCGTACCCGGTGTAGGTGTCGGACGGCGCCGGATCCTGGGCGTCGGCCTTCACGAGATCGGTGCGGCGTCGGGCCATGTCCGCTTCTCCTGTCCGTGCTGTCGAGGGGGAATGATCGAGGTGGGGCGAGCGAGCGGGGGAGTGCGACGCCGGGGCGTCGTCCCCCGCCGTCTCACTCGTGCCGCAGGGCCTCGATGGGCCGCAGGCTCGCGGCGCGGTTGGCCGGGTAGCTGCCGAAGAACAGTCCGATCGCCACGGCGATGGCGAACGCGCCGACGACCGACTCCGGGATGACCACCGGTTTGATGCCGACGATCGTGAAGTGGGAGCCGATGAGCCCCACCGCCACCCCGAGCCCGCCGCCGACGAGCGACAGCAGTGTCGACTCGGCCAGGAACTGCCCCAGGATGACGCCCCGCGGGGCGCCGATCGCCTTGCGGATCCCGATCTCCCGGGTCCGCTCGGTCACCGTCACCAGCATGATGTTGGTGATGCCGATCCCGCCGACCAGCAGCGAGATCGCGGCCACCGCACCCAGCAGCACCGTGAAGGTCTTGTTGGTCGACGCCTGGGTGGTCAGCAGCGACTCCTGGCTGCTCACCCGGAAGTCGAGCGCCGACGGGTCCTTGAGGCCGTGCTGCCCCATCAGTACGGCGGTGATCTCGTTCTGTGCCGGGGTCGTGGCGTCGGCCGACTTCGCCTCGACCAGGATCTGGTTCAGCGAGCCGAAGCCGGTGAACGCGTTCTGCACGGTCGTCAGCGGGGCGACCACGACGTCGTCCGGGTCCTGGAAACCGGTGCCGCCCTTGGCCGCCAGCTCACCGACCACGGTGAACGGGGTGCCGCCGAGCACCACCGACCGGCCGATCGGGCTGGCGGTCCCGAACAGGTCGGTCGCCGTGGTGGCACCGATCACCGCCACCTTGCGGGAGTTGAGCACGTCGTCGGCACTGAAGTAGTCGCCCTTGACGACCTTGCTGTTCGAGGCTTCGAAGTACGCCGGATAGGTGCCCACGACCTGGCCGACCGTGTGCGAGGTGCCCTGGTACAGCGCCGTCTGGGAGGTGGTGACCTCCGGCGCGACGGCCTGGATGCTGGGTGCCTGGGCGGGGTCGGCGAGTGCCTTGGCGTCGGCGACCGTCAGCGGTTTCACGGTCGACGAGGAGCGCCCGCCGCCGAAGCCGGCGCCCGAGGAGATGGTCAGGGAGTTGGTGCCCAGCTTCTCGATGGAGTCCTTCACCGCCTGGGAAGATCCGTTGCCCACCGCGAGCAGCAGGATGACCGCGGCCACCCCGATCAGCACCCCGAGCATGGTCAGCGCGGACCGCACCTTGTTCGCCGCGAGTCCGCCGAAGGCGAAGCGCAGCGTCTCGAACGGGTTCACCGGCTGCCTCCACCGGTCAGCGCCTGCGAGGAAGGCGAGGGGTGCGGTGCGTGCGGGGAGGCGGCCGCGAAGGCGGCGGGATCCCGCAGCGCGGGCGGCGGACCGTCCGCCGGCGCCTGCCGTACGTCCTCCACGACCTGGCCGTCGACCAGCCGCAGCACGCGCTTGGCGTGCCGGGCGACCTCGTCCTCGTGAGTGATCAGCACGACGGTGCGCCCCGAGGCGTTGAGCCGGTCGACGATGGCGAGCACCTCCTCGGTGCTGTGGCTGTCCAGGTTTCCGGTGGGCTCGTCCGCCAGCAGCATCGCCGGCGCCGTGACCAGCGCTCGCGCCACGGCCACCCGCTGCTGCTGCCCGCCGGACAGCTCATTGGGACGGTGGTCCATCCGGTCGGCGAGTCCCACCAGCTCCAGGGCCGCCACCGCGCGGCGGCGCCGCTCGGCCGTCTTCACCCCGGCGTAGGCCAACGGCAGTTCCACCTGCGCGAGCGCGGACGTGCGCGGCACCAGGTTGAAGGACTGGAAGACGAATCCGATCTTGCGGTTGCGGACCAGTGAGAGCTGGTGCTCGTCCAGTCCGCCCACATCGATCCCGTCCAGCAGGTACCGGCCGGAGGTGGGCACGTCCAGACAGCCGAGGATGTTCATCAGCGTCGACTTGCCCGACCCCGAACTGCCCATCACGGCCACCATGTCGCCCTGTCGCACCACCAGGTCGACGCCGGGCGCCCTGCCGCTGTCCGGGTCCGGCGGGCCGCCGAGCGCGCGCACGACCGCGTCGCCGTGCCCGTACGTCTTGAGCAGCGACCGCACCTCGATCACCGGCGCGGGCCCCCAGGGGCCGTCCGCACGTGGGTCGGGCCCGCTCGCCGCCGCCTCGCGGCGGCGCAGCCGCAGCCCCAGGGCCGGGGTCATCCGCGGCCACCTCCGCCGCCGGTGCGGGTCCCGCCGCCACCGGTACCGCCACCGCCGGCGCCGCCGGTGCGGGTCCGCCCGGCACCGCCGAGACCGCCGGGGAAGGCGCCGCTCGGAAAACCGCTCGTCCCGGACGAGGACACGGTGGTGATCTGGACCTGCTGGCCCTCGGTGAGGCCGGAGGCGATCTGGTCCTCGGTGTCGCCCTCCACGCCGACCGTCACGCTCGTCTGCTGGGTGCTGCCGTCGGGCCTGACCACCGTCACCGTGCGGTTCGCGCCGGTGCCGGACACCGCCGCGGTCGGCACGTACAGCGCCCCGGAGGCCTCGCTCGTCACGACCTGGATGGTGGCGCTGAGTCCGGTGCGCAGGCCCTCGGTCGGGCTGGTGATGGCGAGGGTCGCCGCGTACTGCACGGCGCTTCCCGAACCGCTGCCGCCGCTCGAGCCCGATCCGCTGCTCACGGGCAGCGAACTGACCGAGAGCACCTTGGCGTTGAGCACGGTTCCGGACTCGGCGTTCAGGGTGACCGTGGCCGTCTGGCCGGGCTTCAGCTTGAGGGTGTCGGACTCCGAGAAGTTGGCCGTCACCTGCATACCGGTCGGATTGGTGAGCACGACGAAGCCGGTGGGCGTGGTCGAGGAGCCGGTGGAGCCACTGCTCGCCGAGCCGGATCCCGACCCGGAACCGGAGCCGCCGGACGAGCCGCCCGCCGTGGAGCTGCCCGTGCCGGACACCGACTGCCCGGTCTTGCCGGACACCGAGGCCACGGTGCCGTCGACCGGAGACCTCAGCACCGTTCCGTCGACCGCGCGCTGCGCCGCGTCCACGGTGTTCTGCGCCTGGGTGAGCTGGGCCTGGGCCTGTGCGAGCTGGGCCGGATCGACGGTGGGCGTCGGGGTGGGGGTCGGCGTCGGCGTCGCGTTGCCCTGGGAACGGCCCGAGCCGCCGGACGAGCTGTTGGACGACCCGCCGCCGGAACCCGTCGTCGTGGAACTCGGCTGGCCCTCCTCCACCTTGGTGAGGTTGGCCTGCGCCGCGGTCAGCGACGCCTGGTCCTGGGCGAGCGCCTCCTTGGCCGCTGTCGAGTCCACCTTGGCGAGCACCTTGCCCTTGGCTATCTTGTCGCCGGGTTTGACGTCGACCTCGGTGAGCTGGCCGCCGGTGGTGAAGTTCACCCCGGCGTCACTGGGCGAGGTGAGCGACCCGGAACCGGAGACCGTCGCCAGCACCGTGCCCTTGGCGACCGTCACCGCCCGCGTACCGGCCCGTGCGGGGGTGTCGCTGCCGCTGTTCACCGTCGCATAGGCGCCACCGGCACCCGCGAGGACCACAACGCCGAGCGCCGAGTTGATCAGGACGGCCCTGCGCCGTCGTGGGAGCACCTTCATGGCGGCACATCCTGGCCGTCCGCACCTTTGAATTCCTGGGAGAAGTCTGGGAGTTCCCTGGGAGCCCGAACGGCCGTATACCGCGCTATTGGGACGACAGCCCACCGAACGGACCCCGATCCGCGCTCCCCGGGCCCCGCCACGACGCCGACTGCCAGGGAACTCACAGCCAGTCCCCTGGCAGCCCCCACCTGCGTGCGGTTCAGTCATGGGCCGCCGGCAGCGCGGGTCCCCGACCCGCGCCCCACCTGACGTCGCAGACCGCTGACCCGTCCAACGCTCCGAGGAGACAACGGCCATGACCTGGACCACCGACGGGCCGTCCACCGCCCGGCCGTCCACTACGCGACCTGCTCTCCGGGCCGCCGCGGCGGCCGCCGTTCTCGCCTCCGGCGTCCTGCTGCTCGCCGCGTGTTCCTCCTCGACGGCCGCTCCGGGCGCCGCGGCCAAGCCGTCCGCCTCCGGGTCGGCGTCCGGGGCGGCCCAGATGGACGCCTACCGCCAGTGCCTCGCGCAGCACGGTGTCACCCTGCCGACGCGGCCGAGCGGCAGCGCGCGGCCGGGTGGCGGCGACGGCACGCCGGGAGCCGGCGGGGGCAGCCGCCGGCCCGGTGGCGGTTTCGGTGGTTTCGGCGGTGGCGGCGCCTCCGCGGATCCGGCCCGCCAGCAGGCGATGCAGGCCTGCGCGTCGCTGCGACCGAAGACCGGCGGCCAGGGCGGGAACCGGGGCGGTTTCGGCGGCGACAGCACCGCGATGAAGGCCTTCACCAGCTGTCTGAAGGACCACGGCGTCGTGCTGCCCTCCGCGTCCCCCGGCAGCGGCGGCGCGCGCGGCTTCAACACCTCGGACCCCAAGACGGCCCAGGCCTACCGGACCTGCCGGGTCCTCCTCCCGCAGCGCCCCTCCGGTGCTCCCACCGGAACCGCCAGCCCCTCCGCCTGACTCCGGGTACGAGGCGCCCGTCCCCCGCGCGGGGGACGGGGCCCGTCCCCGGGCATGATCCGGTGCGGCGCTCGCCGGGACAGCCTGGTCACATGGTCGCTCACGAGATTCCCGCAGTCGTCCGCCGCAGCCCGCTTCCCGCCCGATGGGCGGTCGGCGCCGCGCATACCGCCGCGCTCACCGCCGTCCCGTCCGGGACATGGCGGATCACGATGGGGCTCGGCGTCCCGGTGGGCTTCGACACCACCGGCCTGGGAGCCCCCGGCTGGTTCAGCGTCGTGTGCGTCGCGATGGGCCTGGGCATCGAGGGACTGACGCTGCTCACCCTGGGACTGGTCAGGCCCTGGGGCGAGACGGTCCCGCGCTGGATCCCGGTCGTCGGAGGCCGGCGGGTCCCGCCGCTCGCGGCGGTGATCCCGGCCGCGCTCGGCGCGATCACCCTGATGCTGCTGTCGATCCCCAACGCGAAGGGCTTCGGCGGCGCGGAAGGCGCGCCGACAGGACCCGCACTCGTGGTGATGGACGCCTGTTACGCGCCCCTGCTGCTGTGGGGTCCGCTGCTCGGCGTGGTCACGATCTCCTACTACCGGCGCCGCCGCGGGCAGTAGGCGCGGCGGCGCGAACACTCTCCGCTCCGGCCACCCGCTCCTCCGAGCACCGGGCGGACCGGAGCCGGGCGGCCGCCCGGGTGTTCTGCCCTGCTGGTGCCGGTGTTCAGCCCTGCTGTACCGCGGCAAGGCCCTTCTGCAGGTCCTCGCCGTTCATCACCGGCTGGATCTCGATCCTCGCGCCGAGTTCGGCGAAGAGCGGTTCCGCGATGGAGGGCAGCAGCGAACTGTCCGTCATGTTGAAGACGAAGGTGCACGACCGGTCGCCCTCGCTGGGGCCGAAATAGGCCGCCTCGGGCTTGAGGAGTTCCGACAGCTGCTGCATGACCTGCCCCAGCCTGCCGCTCTTGAACGCCGCGTTCCCGGCCTGGGTGTCCAGATGCGCCCTCAGCATGACCCGCATGGGACTCGCTCCTTCCGCCCACCACGCCCGGCGCGGTCACGCCCGCGCTCACGGAGACCTGGTGACGTCGAGCTCAGCCTCGCCTCGGGTGATCGGGGCGGCAACATCTCATCGCCCGTCCGTGCCGACCGGAAGCCGTGACGCCGCCAGGGTGAGGGGATGCCGGCCTACGTGAGGTCGAACCGGGCGCTGACGCGCTTGCCCACCGGTACGAGTTCCATCGTCAGGCCGTCGCAGAGCCGGAGCACGATCTCCATGCCGTGCCCGCCGATCCGCAGCGGATCGGGGGCGAAGACCCGCGGCAGGGTGCTGCCGCTGTCCCACACGGTGACGTGGACGGACTCGGCGTCGCCGGCCAGCTCCACCAGATAGGGGCCGCCGGAGTGGCGCTCCGCGTTGGTGGCCAGCTCACTGACCACCAGCAGGATGTCCTGCATCTGTTCCGCGCCGACCGGGGCGTACCACTCGGCGGCGAGCTGGTGCAGGAAGTCGGCCGTCAGCCGGCGGGCGGCGCCGATACTGCCGACCGCGCCGTCGTAGTGCGCGGCCCGGTGGTGCGTGGCGGCCTGCACCGGCGGCGGCATGGCCGGCGTACGCCGTTTGATCCCGATCATGTCGCTCCTGCCCCCGTGATGGCCCGCGGGCCCGAACACTGACGCCTCTCCTACCCCGGGGACAGCGACCTATACCTGTCAGTAGCAAACCGTCGGTCGGCCGCTCGCACGATCGGTCGGCGGGCCGGGTCGTCGGTCAGCCGATCGCGATCACCGGGTGCTGCGCCGGGTCGGCCCAGCGCAGCACGTTGGTGAGGACGCTCTGCGGAATCGCGACGCAGCCCGCGGTGGGGCCCGCCTTGGGGGCGAGCGCGTGCAGGAAGATCCCGGCGCCGCGGCCCTTGACCGCGGGACCGGTGTTGAAGTTGATCACCAGCGCATTGCGGTACTGCACGGGGTAGTTGATGAGGTGCTCACTGCCGTGGTCGCCGGCCTCCGTCAGCGGGAAGCCACCCTGCGCGGCCTGGCGCATGCGGTTGTAGTAACGCGAGTCCGGGTCCTCCACCCACCAGTCCGCCGCGGTGACCCGGTGGTACGGCATCCGGGTGCCGGGATCGGCGGCGACGCCGAAGCCCTGGGTGAGGGTGTAGGTGCCGGTGGGTGTCGTGTACGTCCCCTGCTTGCGGGTGGCGCCGTTGGTGATGCCGTGCGAGCCCACCCGCGCCGCTGAGGTCTCGTACCGCTTGATCCAGATGGCGCCGGTCTGCTGCCAGGCGATGACGGTCGCGTACGTACCGTGGGCCTGCACACTGATCACCTGATGGGCGGACCCGACCGTCACCGGCACCGGGAAGCGGGGCGGGGGAGCGGCGGCACCGTGAGCCGGTACCGACCCGAGCAGGGTGCCGGTGACGGCCCAGACGGTGATCGCGGCCACCGCGGCGGCCCGCCGCGAGCGGGGCCTGAGTGACATGACGCGTCGTCCGACAGCGGTCCCGCCGAGGTGTGTGAGTCCCATCGGCACACTCTAGAGCGGCATCCGGCCGCCGGCGCCAGGAGTTCGGCCGGCCGTGTCGGAGACGAGTTGACGGACGCGGCCCGGAAGGAAACGTTCCGGCAGATACCCGGTTCAGCGGGCGTCGGATGGCACCCGGTTCGGCAGGCGTCGGATGGCACCCGGCTCGTTCAGCAGGAGTCGGCGAGCATGCCCGCGCGCAGCCGGGCCAGCACGGAGCTGAGCAGCCGGGAGACGTGCATCTGCGAGACGCCGAGCTCGGCGCCGATCTGGGCCTGCGTCAGCTCGTCACCGAAGCGCATCTGCAGGATGCGGCGGTCGCGCTCGTTGAGCTGCGCCACCAGCGGCTTGAGCGTCTGCAGGTTCTCGACGCCCGCCATGGCGGGGTCGAGATCACCGATCCGGTCGGCGAGGCCGCCGCCCCGCTCGTCGTCCTCGGAGGCGGGCATGTCCAGCGATCCGGCGGTGTAGCCGTTACTGGCCATCAGGCCGTCGACGACCTCTTCGGTCGTCAGGTCCAGATGGGCGGCCAGCTCGGCGGTGGTGGGGGAGCGGTCCAGCCGGGCGGACAGGTCGTCGACGGCCTTCGCCAGCGACAACCGCAGTTCCTGCAGGCGGCGCGGAACGTGGACGGCCCAGCTCGTGTCGCGGAAGAACCGCTTGATCTCACCGATGATGTACGGCACCGCGAAGGTGGGGAACTCCACCTCACGCGACAGGTCGAAGCGGTCGATGGCCTTGATCAGCCCGATGGTCCCGACCTGGACGATGTCCTCGAAGGGCTCCGACCGGTTGCGGAAACGCCGGGCGGCGAACTTCACCAGGGCCATGTTCAGCTCGATCAGGGTGTTCCGCGCGTACTGGTACTCGTGCGTTCCCTCTTCGAGCACCTGCAGCTGATCGAAGAAGATCTTCGACAGCGCCCGTGCGTCGGTCGGGGCGACCTTGCCGGCGTCCTCCACCCAGGGCAGTTCCGGCACCGGCACCGTTTCCGGCGCCGTCCCCGGCGCGACGGCGGTGCGCGATAGGCCCTGTGCCTTGGCTACTGCGCCCATGAGGTCGCATCTCCCTGTGATTGGCGTTCGCCGGTCCCGACGACACTCCGTCTGCCCGCGATCCCGCACCCCATGCCTGCCGGGGCCCACCAGTTCTCCGGGAGGGGCCGGAAACCCGGAAGCATGAGCGGTTCACCTGGGGGCATGCGCTGGTCAGGAGGTTGATAACCATGGGTCCACTGCTTCTGGTCCTACTGCTCGCGCTGATTCTCTTCGGCGCCGGATTCGCCCTGAAGATCCTTTGGTGGGTCGCGGTGATCGTCCTGGTGGTCTGGCTGCTCGGCTTCGTGATGCGCGGTACTGGGGCATCCGGCAGCCGTGGCCGCTGGTACCGCTGGTAGCCGTGACACACGAGGTGACCAACGGGAACACGCACAGGTACGGGAACACGCACAGGTAGACGTATGACAGGTGGGGCCCGGCAGTTCCGACTGCCGGGCCCCACCTGACGTACTCGCCGTGCCCGGACCGCCACTCGGTGTGCCCGGGAACGGTCAAAGGCCCTGCCCCGCACGGCTCTTCATGGCACGATGCTGTCTCCGCGATCACGCGCACCGCGAGGGGGACGGGCATGGTGCAGGCGCCGCCCCCTGGGCTGGGCGAGATCGACGCACTGGTGCATGAATGCTGGTCACGGCCGCCCCGGGCACCGGACCGCGCACTGCCGCTGATCGCACTGCTGGGACGGCCGGGCAGTGGCAAGACGTTCGCCCTCGACCACTTCGAGGCGGTGACCCGCGGGGCCCCCGCGGCCCGGGTCGACTTCGCGGCGGCGGACGAACAGCGACCGTACGAGGTCGCCGTGCATCTGGCCTTCCTGCTGGCGCGCAAGCACACCGGGATCAAGCCGCTGCGCTTTCCGCGGCTGCTGCTCGGACTGCTCGCCGTGCAGCCCGAACTGTCGCTGACCGACCGGGAGCAGGCCACCCGCGAACTGCGCAAGGCGTTACGCCAGGCCCGCAGCCGCGGCGCCGCGGTCGACGCGGGCGAGGGGATCAGCTCGATCGTCGACTCGCTCGGCCTGTCGCCGATCCCCGGCACCGACCTGATCATCGGCGTGCTGCTGCGGGGGTTCGAGTACATGCCGACCCGCACCTTCCTCAACCAGACGTACCACTGGTACGGCTCGCTCGGGCCGCCCACCGCGATGGACGAGCTGGTCGAGCTGAACCTGCGCAGCCGCAGCGCGGCGGAGGAACACCGGGAGGCGGTGGACCGGCGGCTGTGCGAGGCGTTCCTCGCCGATCTGCGCGCCGCGTACGGGCACGCGCGCCGGGACCACAACTGCCTGGTGCTGCTCGACAACATCGACCACAGCCACGGCACCCGCTTCCTGGACCTGCTGGTACGGCTGCGCGCCGAGCACGCGGTGTCGCAACCGGGCAGGTACGACCCGCTGCTGATCGTGGCGACCAGTGCCACCACCCGCGCGGTGCCCGGCCCCGCCGACGGCCGGCCCGGCGACCCCTACATCCAGGTGGCCGACCGTGCTTCGTACGCCGACTGGCGGCCCCGCACCGACGCCCCGCCCGCCGACTGGTGGTACCCGGTGCGGCTGCGGGACCTGTACGAGGTCGAGGTGTCGCTCGAGGCGGGACGCCATCCCGTGCACGCCACGCGGCTGGCCCGCGCCACCCCGCTGGTGCACCGGCTCACCTACGGCCACCCCTGGAGCGTCCAGCAGGTGCACACCGCCATCGGCGGACTGCTCGCGGCGGGTGTCTCCGACCGTGATCTGTACGGCCTGCTGGACACCCCGGTGCCGGGGGACGGCGGCGACCCGGTGCGCAGGCCGCCGCTCGGCACCGTGGTCCGCGACTATCTGCTCGACGGGCTGACCACCGACCAGCGGGCCGCGGCCGTACCGGTCGCCGCGGCCAGGACCCCGGCGGCGGCCGTCAACTCGGGGCTGCTCAACGAGCTGTCCGAGCACGCCCGGGACACCGTGATGCTGGAACTGCGCAACCAGCTGTGGCTGTTCACCGCCATCCCCGAGGACGCCAACACCCGTGGCGGACGAGGCCCGTCCGGCTATCTGCTGGCACCCGGAGCCCCCGAGGAGCGGCCGGTCCTGCACCCGTGGCTGCGACTGCTGCTGCTGGAGGAACTCGCCGGACGGCCGGCTGCTCCGGCCGGCGGACCGGCCGCCTGGCAGCAGGCGCACCAAGCGCTGTGTGCCTGGCACGAGCGGCTCAGCCGCCCGCTGGACGCCCTCTACCACCGGCTCGCACTCAACGAACTCGACACGGTGGTCAGGCATTTCGCGCGCGGCTTCGGCGCCGCCGACGCGGTGCCGTGGCTGCGCGAGCTCTACCACGTCACCGCCGCCCCGATGCACCGCGCGCAGCTCACGGACGCGCAGCCGTCGCACAACGCGGGCCAGCTGGCCCGCGAGCACGCGCCGGCCGCGTACGCCGATCCGGTCACCGGCCGTCCGCTCGCCGAGCTGGCGGCCGCGCTGTGGCTCGCGGGCGATCCCCGCAACCGGCTCCCACCGGGCCGCCCGGAACTCAACTACAAGATCAGCGCCATGTTCCGGCAGCTGGCGCTGGCGGCGGACGCCGACACCGACACGCTGCTGGACGAGGCCGCCCGGTTCACCGACTGAGGGCCGAAGCCGGTCCGTCCGATCGATCCCTGCTGAGGAGGAGCGCGTGATGTCGACCCGGGGCCATTGGGTGACCGGCCGTCATCTGTGGATGCGGTGGCCGTGGAACGTGGTGCTGGGCGTGCTGGTGCTCGCACTCGTCGGCGGCACGCTCACCTGGGTGCTGTGGCCGGAGGACACCTCGTGCGCGGACGGGGTCAGGCACGTCGGGGCCGACCGCAGCTGCGTCGGGGTGACGGACGGCTCGTTCCACTTCTCCGACAACCTGGCGGCGGTCTCCGACCTGGTCCACACGCAGAACGTCGCGGTCGACGAGGACAACCGTTCCTTCGTGAGCATCGTGTACCTCATGAACCTGGTCCCCGGCCCCGACGACACCAACACCCCGGACTCCGTACGGCACGAGATCCAGGGCGCGTACGCGGCGCTGTACGAGAAGAACAACACGCTCGGCGGAGGCGACGTCCCCCGTATCCGGCTGCTGCTGGCCAACTGCGGCAGTACCGACGAACAGCGGGACGCCACGCTGGAGGAGATCCGCAGCCGGGTGGGCCCGCAGCACATCGTGGCCGTCGCGGGGCTCGGCACCAGTACGGACGCGACCGCGCGGATGATAGGGAAGGTGACGGGCAGCACGGAGTCCGGCGGGCTGCAGCTCGCAGCGGTCGGTTCCGTCCTCACCGCCGACACGCTCGCCAGCATTCCGGGACTCGTGCGGACCGCCCCGACCAACACCGACGAGGCGGCGGCCGCGGCCTCGTTCCTGAAGCAGCCGCCCTACGCCGCGCTGAAGGTGCTGGTGATACAGGACGCCCGGCCCGACGACCAGTACAGCCGCACCCTCGGCAAGGCGTTCCTGGCGGCCTTCCCGAAGGAGCGGCTGGTCGGCCAGGTCGAGCAGTACGACTCCTCGCAGGAAGGCGTCGCCACCGCGTTCACGACCCGGATGGCCAACCTGTGCGCGGTCAAGCCCGATGTCATCTACTTCGCGGGGCGCGGTGTGAATCTGCCCAGCTTCCTCGCGCCGCTCAAGAACCGGCCTTGCTCCGCCCGCAAGCTCATCGTGCTGTCCGGCGACGATGCCTCGCAGACCGCCCAGGCCGCCGGTTTCGGCGAGATCAAGGAGACCCTGCGCAGCGGCACCGTCCGGCTGCTGTACACCGGTCTCGCCCACCCCGAGGCGTGGGCCAAGCGCCCGGAGTCGTACCCGGCCGGGCCGACGGACAACGCCGGCACTCTCGGTGCGCAGGGCTACTACCGGACGACGTTCCCGCTGGAGGCGCTGGACGACGGCCAGGCGATCATGGGGTACGACGCGGTCACCGCGGCGGTCAAGGGAGCCCGTGAGGTGGGCGGCTCCCCGGAGTCGCACGGCCGGGTGACCGGATCCCAGATGATCCAGATCTGGCAGTCGCTGCACGGGGTCAAAGCGGTGGAGGGGGCGAGCGGGTACATCTCGTTCGCCAACGACGGTTCTCCCCAGGAGAAGGCCGTACCCGTCATCGAGATCGGCCCCGACGGCCTGGTCCACACCCTCGCCGTCTCCTCCCGATCGGGCACTCCGTTCATCCCGAAGAAGAACTGAGCACGGCGGCCGCCATCGAGCCGACCGCCGTGCCCGTCACGCGGTTCGTGTCGTGCGGTCAGGACGGGTAGAGCTGACTCGCCGGCACGATGCGCTGTGCCTCGTCGGGCGCGTACCAGAGCAGCTTCATGGCCGCCTCACCGGTGCGCTCGGTGAAGTCGATGCGGATCGAGTACTTCTTTCCGGCCTGCAGGGTCACGGTGCCGGTGTTGACGGCGGCATCGTGCGGAGTGGTGTTGCTGATGATCTGCTGGCCGTCGACCCAGACCTGCACCGTGTCGTCGGAGACGGTCAGGAAGGTGTACGTCCGGCTGTAGCGGGGCTGGACGGAACCGGTCCACCGTGCCGAGAAGTTGTCGGCCGGGACGGCCGGGGCCGGTGAACCGAGGTAGCGCCAGGCGAAGTTGACCGTCGGGTCGGTCCGCGTCACCTTCGGCGCCCCGCTGAACGAGGTGTTGTCCCAGTACTGCGCGGTCAGCCCGGTGCCGGTACCGTTCGCCGGCTGCGGCGGGGCGTAGGTCAGCTCGATGACGGTGGCGGTCGCGTTGACCGCCGCTCCCGACGGTGTGATGTCGTAGCCGTCACCCGCGGCCTTCACCGTGACCTGCTGGCTGCTGCCCAGCACCCGCGCCCCGGTGATGGTCAGCGGCGCGGTGGCCTTCAGGTGCAGCGGCTTGCCGGCGCCCGGCCAGGTGTAGACCGACGCTTCCAGCTTGTTGCCCGGTGCCGAGGCCACGGCTCCCCAGGCGGGAGTGGCCACGTTCCTGGCCGCGCCCGCGCCGTACACCGCGGCGCCCTGTCCGTTGGCGGAGAGCCAGGAGCCCATCGAGCGCAGCCGGTCGACCGCTCCCGGGGGCACCGCGCCGGTCTTGTCCGGGCCGATGTTGAGGAGGTAGTTGCCGCCGCGCGAGGCGATGTCGACTACGTTGCGGGTCAGGGTGGTCGCGGACTTCCAGTTGGTGTCGTAACTGGCGTACCCCCAGTGGTCGTTGAGGGTCATGCAGGACTCCCAGAGCTGCCCGCCGACCGGGGCCGAGGGGATCTCCTGCTCGGGGGTGCCGTAGTCGCCGTCCACGACCCGTCGCTTGTCGACCCGGTTGTTGATCACCAGGTTGGGGTCCAGGCCGTGCAGATAGGTCTGCAGCGCCTCGCCGTCGGCGGTCGACCACGGGTTCACCGGGTTGTCGGTCGCCCACTCGCCGTCGAACCACAGCACCGCCGGGTGGTAGTTGTCGACGAGCTCCTTGAGCTGGGCGTACATGTCCTTCTTGTACTGCGGGAAGTCGGCCGTGAAGTTCGGGTTGTGCCAGTCCCAGATCGAGTAGTACAGACCGAACTTGATGCCCTGGGAGTCGGCTGCGGCCTTCATCTCGGCCAGGATGTCGCGGCTCTTGCTGAACGACGAATGGTCGCGCAGATTCCAGGTGTTGACCTTCGTCGGCCACATCGCGTAGCCCTCGTGGTGCTTGGCGGTCTGCACGATGTAGCGCTGGCCCGCGTCCTTGGCCAGTTTCACGATCGCGTTCGCGTCGAAGGAGGCCGGGTTGAACTGGGCGGCGATGTCCTCGTACTGCGCCTTGGGTATGGCGCAGTCGCGCTCGATCCACTCGGCGTTCCGGCAGACCGAGCCGTCCGGGCGGGTGTACGTCCCCTGCAGCTGGGAGTAGGCGCCGTAGTGGATGAACATGCCGAAGTGGTCGTCGCGCCACCACTGGGTGCGGGCGCTGGTGAAGGGGTCGTCGTAGGCGTAGTTGGTGCCGGGGCCGGCGGCGGCCGGTGCGGCGGTGGGGGGCGCGGCGGCGGTGGCCGGGCCGCCGGTCAGGCCGATGGCCGTGACCAGGGCGACCACGAAGGCGAGTGCCAGGTGGAGGGTGCGTGCTGAGCGGCTCATGGGCATCTCCGTTGATGCGGGGACAGGGCTCATTCGCAGGACAGAACGAAGGCAGGGCTATGGCAGGGCTATGACAGAACGAGAAGCTTTCATCCGATGTCTAGTGCTGGTCGGCGACAACCGTCAAGGGAAGTTGCCGGATACACGCCGCTCCACGGCAATTTCCCATCCCGCGCTCGCACTTGAAGGGGGAAGTCATCCAATCTTTGACGCGTGACTACCAGGTACGGCCCGCCCGCAGCAGCTGGTCGCGGACCAGGGCGACATGCGGGATTTCACCGGCGCCGGGGCGCTGGGCGAGGTAGGCGGTGTTGATGGGCGGGTCCTCGGGTTCGAGGAGCGCGACGAGGGCCCCGGAGGCGAGTTCGGCGGCGCAGAGGTAGCGCGGCAGGACGGTGACCCCGGCTCCGGCGACGACCGCGGCGAGTACACCGCGAAGATCCGGGACGGTGATGGCGGCCTGGGTGGACAGCCGGGTGCCGAACACATGGCGCCAGTAGCGGCGGGCGATCGGCAGGTCCTCCGCGTAGGTGATCAGCGGGGCGGCGCGCAGCGCGGCCGGACCCTCGGCCGCGACGGTGCCGGAGCCGATCCGCCCGGCCCAGGAGGGTGCCGCGACGAGGACGAACTCCTCGTCCATGAGCGGGACGGCGGTGACGCTGCGGCCGCGCGGCCGGACCGTCGAGATCACGAGGTCGTAGCGGCCGGCGCGGAGTCCTTCCAGCAGGTCGTCGGTGAGGCCGGTGGTGATCCGCAGCCGCACGCCCTCCCCGGTCAGCGGAGCCAGCGCCGGGAGCGCCCGGAGGCAGAGCAGCTCGGCGGGCCCGGCCAGATGCACCGGCTCCGCGGGGGTCCGCCGGTCGGAGTGGTCCCGTCCGGTGACCGCCGCGAGGGCGTCCAGCGGTGCCGAGACATCGGCCGCCAGCTGGTCGGCGACCGCTGTGGACGCGACACCGCGCGGCAGCCGGTCGAAGAGCTGCCGCCCCAGCCGCTCCTCCAGGGCCCGCACCTGGGTCGTCACCGTCGGCTGTGACAGGCCGAGCAGCCTCGCGCCCGCGGTGAAGGAGCCGGCCCGGTGCACGGCCAGGAAGGTCCGCAGCAAGGTGAGGTCCACGGGGGCGGGTACGGATCCCGGTCCCGGCAGCTCCGATCCATCGGGATTCCTATGGGTCATGGTGGTGATTCTATTGGATTTCGATGGATCGGCGGCCTACGTTCGAGATCGACAGCGATCTGACACTCCGCGTACGGAATGTCGGACCGTCGCCCCCACCGAGAGATGTGACATGGCAAAGATCCTGTTCGTGATGACCGGTGCCGACCACTGGACGCTGGCCGACGGCACCAAGCACCCCACCGGATTCTGGGCCGAGGAGGCCGTGGCCCCCTACCGTGCCTTCACCGGTGCCGGCCACGAGATCGTGATCGCCACCCCCGGCGGAGTCGTCCCCACGGTCGACCGGGGAAGCCTCGCGCCGGAGGTGAACGGCGGCCAGGAGGCCGCCGACGCGATCGTCGCCGAGCTCGCCGCGATGACCGCCCTGAAGAAGCCCGCCAAGCTCGAAGAGATCGAACTGGCCGACTACGACGCGGTGTTCTACCCGGGTGGCCACGGTCCGATGGAGGATCTGGCCGTCAACGCCGACTCCGGCCGGCTGCTGACCGCCGCGCTGGACTCCGGCAAGCCGCTCGGAGTGGTCTGCCACGCCCCCGCCGCGCTGCTCGCCGCCACCCGTCCCGACGGCACCTCGCCCTTCGCCGGCTACCGGCTGACCGGCTTCACCAACGTCGAGGAGACCCAGGCGGGCTTCGCCGACAAGGCGAAGTGGCTGCTCCAGGACCGGCTCGTCGAGATCGGCGCGGACTTCCAGGAGAGCGACGCGTGGGCGCCGTACGTGGTCGTCGACCGCAACCTGATCACCGGCCAGAACCCGGCCTCGTCCGTGCCGCTCGCCGCCGAGCTCCTCAAGGCGCTGGGCTGACCGTCCGATGCCCACCGACCGGCTGACCGAGGTACTCGACGCCACCTACACCTGCCTGACCAGGTACGGCGTACGGCGCACCACCATGGACGACATCGCCTCCACGATGGAGGTGTCCCGGTCGGCGGTCTACCAGTACGTCCGAGGCAAGGACGACGCCTTCCGCCGGCTCGCCGAGCGCCTGCACATCCGGGCGCTCGAGCGGGCCCGGCGGGCGGCGGCCGCCGACGTCCCGGCCCCGGAACGGATCCGGGGCATCCTGGCGGCCAGGATCGACCTGGTGCGGGAACTCACCGGGGAATCCCCGCACACCGCCGAACTGCTGGACGGGAAAGCCCGGTTGTTCGGCGACATCTGCCATGACTTCACGACCGACCTGCGCGCCCTGCTGATCGGGGTGTTCGCCGAAGCCGGCACGGGTCCGTCCGACGCGGCCGACGCCGCCGACATCTGTCTCGCCCTGGTCAGGGGACTCGAAGCCACCGAAGACGGTGCGCGGCTGCTCCGCCCGGCCACCGACGCCCTGCTGGCCGGACTGCCGCCCTGACGCCCTGGCCGGCTCCCGGCCCCGCTTCCGGACGGGTCACTCCGCCAGGCCCTCCGGAAGACCGCCGGTGTGCACCACGGCCAGCGACCGGGTGGCACGGGTCAGGGCGACATAGAGATCACTGGCCCCGCGCGCGGAACCGGAGACGATGAGCGCCGGCTCGACGACGATCACCGAGTCGAACTCCAGCCCCTTGGCCTGCCGGGGTTCGAGCAGCACCAGCGGCTGCGTCAGATCGGGCTCCTCGCCCGCCAGCACCCCGGGGAGTTTCCCGGCCAGTGCCTCGTGCAGCGCCCGCGGCGCGATCACCGCGAGCCGGCCGTCGTCCGGGGTCTCCAGGGACGCGGCCTCCGCGACCGTACGGACGAGGTCGTCCGTGACGCACACCCGGGGCCGTACTCCCGTCGAGCGCACCGAGCGCGGCGGCTCGTACGACGGGTCGGCGGCCCGCGCCACACCGGCCGCCAGCTCCATGATCTCGGCCGGTGTGCGGTAGTTGACGCCCAGCCGCACATGGCTCCAGCGGTCGCCGACGTACGGGTTCAGGATCTGCCGCCAGGAGTCGCAGCCCGCCGGATCGCCGGTCTGGGCGGGGTCGCCGACCAGGGTCAGCGAACGGGTCGGGCAGCGGCGCATCAGCAGCCGCCACGCCATCGCGGACAGCTCCTGCGCCTCGTCCACGATGATGTGGCCGAAGGCCCAGGTGCGGTCGGCGGCGGCGCGTTCCGCGGCGCTGCGGCGGTCGGTCTCCTCGTGCCGGTCGGCGAAGCGCTCGGCGTCGATGAGGTCGTGGGCGGTCAGCACCTCGGACTCCCCGTCCTCGAACTCGAAGGAGCGCGAGCCGTAGGACAGTTCCAGAACTCCCTGGGCGTAGGCCACCTGCTCGCCGCGCTCCCGCGCCGCCGCGGCCCGCGCCGCCCGGTCGTCCTCGCCGAGCAGTTCGGCGGCCTCGTCCAGCAGCGGGATGTCGCCGACGGTCCAGTCGCCACCGGTGCGGCGGACCAGCTCGGCGTCCGCGTCCGGCAGCTGGACGGGATCGGCGAGGAAGTCGCCGACCAGCTGCTGCGGGGTGAGGTAGGGCCAGTACGCGTCGATGGCGGCGTGCACCGCGGGGTTGTCGTTCAGCTCGCGGCCCAGCTGCTCGACCTCCTCCGGGCCGAGGAAGTTCTCCCCGTCGTACGGGTCCGCGCCCAGCCGGTCGGCGAGCTGTGCGGTGAGCGCGTCGAGGACGAAGCGGCCGAAGTGGGCGCGGGCGAGGTTGTGCGGCAGGCGGGTCTGGCGCGCGCAGTGCCGGGCGTCCTCGGCGACGGCCCGCTCCAGCAGCAGCGTCTCGCGCTCGTGCTGGATGGGCAGGGCAGGATCGGGGACGGTCTGCCGGTCGCGCAGCACCCGCGCGAGGACATCGGCCATGCCGGCCCGCCCCTTGACGGCGGCGGCCCCGGGGCTGTCCGTCCCGGTGGCGGAGACGCCGGGGAAGAGCTCTCCCACGGTCGACAGCAGCACGCCGGTCTCGCCGAGCGACGGCAGCACCTCGCCGATGTAGCCGAGGAAGGCCGGGTTGGGCCCGACGATCAGCACCGCGCGGCGGGCCAGCTGCTCCCGGTACGCGTAGAGCAGATACGCCGCGCGGTGCAGTGCGACGGCGGTCTTGCCGGTCCCGGGCCCGCCCTCGACGACGAGCACGCCCCGGTGCGGGGCGCGGATGATCTCGTCCTGTTCGGCCTGGATGGTCTGCACGATGTCGGCCATCCGGCCGGTGCGGGCGGCACCGAGCGCGGCGAGGAGCACGGCGTCCCCGCGCGGGTCCTCGTACCCGGTGCGGACCTGGTCGGTGAGGTCCAGGACCTCGTCGTGCAGCGCGGTGACGGTGCGGCCGACGGTGGTGAGGTGCCGGCGACGGCGCAGGCCCATCGGGGAATGCCCGGTGGCGAGATAGAAAGGACGTGCGACGGGGGCCCGCCAGTCCACGACGAGCGGGGTACGGTCCGCGTCGTCCTGCCGGATTCCGATACGGCCGATGTGATGGCGTATGCCATCGGCGAAGTCGATTCGCCCGAAGCAGAGCCCGGACTCCACGGAATTCAGCGCGGAGAGCCGGTCGGTCCGCTCGGTGGCGAGCACATCGCGCTCGAGGCGGGCCTGGAGACCCTTGCCCACCTGGGCAAAGGACGCCTGGACTGCGGTCTCGGCCTGCTCCCGGAGCGTGTCGAGGCGCTCGTAGAGCCGTGAGACGAATTGCTGTTCATTCTGCAATTCCTCGGTTGACAATTCAGCTCCTGACGCGGTACAGTGTCCACATAAGAATTCTCCGCGCTGTTTTGACGCGCGAAGACATGAAACACCTAATATACGCAAGGAAATACCCCGGACGTCAATACGTCCGGGGTATTTTCTGCCCGGAATGATTTCGGGCGGCGCGGCGCGGCGTCCGTCAGCGGGAGGCGGGGGCGGCCCCGGCCGGGCCCGGTGCACCGGGCTGGTCCGCGTCCCGGCCGGTCGCGGCCGGGCCGACCAGTTCCTTGAGGACGTCGGCCATGGTGACGAAGCCGATGCTGCGGCCCTGCTCGTCGACGACCGAGGCGAGGTGGGCCCGGCCCGCGCGCAGGGCGGTGAGGACGTCGTCGAGGGGGCTGGCGGCACTGACCGTGGTGATCGGGCGCAGCGCCGTACGGGGGAACGGCCGGTCCCGCGGCTCGGTGAACAGGGCGTCCTTGACGTGCAGATAGCCCAGCACCCGGCCGTCGCCCTCCGCTACCGGGAAGCGCGAGAAGCCGGACCGGGCGGACAGCTGCTCCAGGTCCTCCGGGGTGATGCCGAGCGGGGCGCGGACGACGCGGTCGGTCGGCAGCGCCACCTCGCCCACGGGCCGGCGGCCCAGCTCCAGGGCGTCCTGCAGACGTTCGGTGGCCCGCGAGTCCAGCAGTCCCGCCAGACCGGCGTCGGTCACCATGCGGGACAGCTGGGCGTCGGAGAAGACCGCCGCGACCTCGTCCTTGGTCTCCACCCGGAGCAGCCTCAGCAGGGTGTTCGCGAAGGCGTTGATCGTGAAGATCACCGGCCGCAGCGCCCGGGTGAAGGTGACCAGCGGCGGGCCGAGCGCGAGCGCGCTGCGCGCGGGAGCGGCGAGCGCGATGTTCTTGGGGACCATCTCGCCGATGAGCATGTGGAGATAGGTGGCGACGGACAGGGCGATCACGAAGGCGATCGGGTGGATAAGCGCGTCGGGCACGTTGGCGGCGTGGAAGACCGGTTCGAGCAGATGCGCGATGGCCGGTTCCGCGACGATGCCGAGCACCAGGGTGCAGACCGTGATGCCGAGCTGGGCGGCGGCGAGCAGCGGTGACAGGTGCTCCAGGCCCCAGATGACGCTGCGGGCGCGCCGGTCCCCTTCGTCGGCGCGCGACTCGATCTGGCTGCGGCGTACCGAGATCATCGCGAACTCGGCGCCGACGAAGAAGGCGTTGACGACGAGGGTCAGGGCGCCGATGAGGAGTTGCAGGGCGGTCATCGGGCGCTCTCCCCGTTCGGTGCCGACCGGGTGTCGGCGGCGGGCGGTGCGACGATCCGGACGCGCGAGGCGCGCCGGCCGGCCGCCTCGGTGACCTCCAGCCGCCAGCCGTCGAGCTCGACGGTGTCCCCGGTGGCCGGGATCCGGCCGAGGCGCTGGGCGACGAGTCCGGCGAGGGTCTCGTAAGGGCCTTCGGGGGCGTGCAGGCCGATCTCCTCCAGCTGGTCGTCGGTGCGGGTCGCGCCGTCCGCGTCGTAGCTCCGCCGGCCGTCGGCGTCCTCGCCGGTGAACGTCAGGTCGGACAGCTCGTGCGGGTCGTGCTCGTCGCGCACCTCGCCGACGACCTCCTCGACGATGTCCTCCAGGGTGACCACACCGGCCGTGCCGCCGTACTCGTCGATGACGACGGCCATCGACTGCTTGCCGCCGAGCCGGTCCAGCAACCGGTCGACGGTCAGCGATTCGGGCACCAGCAGCGGTTCGCGCAGCAGCGAGGTGACCGGGAAGCGCGGGCGGCGCCCGGCGGGGACGGCCAGCACGTCCTTGATGTGGGCGGTGCCGATGACGGAGTCGAGGGTGCCGCGGTAGACGGGGAAGCGGGACAGGCCGGTGGCGCGGGTCGCGTCGGCGACGTCCTCGGCGGTGGCGCGCGAGTCGAGCGCGGTGACCTGGACGCGCGGTGTCATCACGTTCTCCGCGGTGAGTTCCGACAGGTTCAGGGTGCGGACGAACAGCTCGGCCGTGTCGGCCTCCAGCGTGCCGGCCTTGGCGGAGTGCCGGGCCAGCGCCACCAGCTCCTGCGGGCCGCGCGCGGAGGCCAGCTCCTCCGCGGGCTCCAGGCCCATCCGGCGCAGCATCCGGTTGGCGGTGTCGTTCAGATGTCGGATCAGCGGGCCGAACGCGGCGGTGAAGGCGCGCTGCGGGGCGGCGACGGCCTTGGCCACCGGCAGCGGCCGGGAGATCGCCCAGTTCTTCGGGACCAGTTCGCCGACGACCATCAGCAGCACGGTCGACAGCGCGGTGCCCAGCACCAGCGCGGCCGAGGAGGCCGCGGAGTCCGGCAGCCCGGCGGCCCGCATCGGACCGGTGAGCAGCTTGGTGACGGAGCCCTTGGAGAGCATGCCGATCACCAGGCCGGTGACCGTGATCCCCAACTGCGCGCCGGACAGCTGGAGCGTCAGGGTGCGGACGGCCTGCAGTGCGGCGGACGCACCGCGCTCACCGGCCTGCTCGGCGCGTTCCAGCTCGCCGCGTTCGATCGTCGTCAGCGAGAACTCGGCCGCGACGAAGACACCGCAGGCGAGGGTGAGCAGCAGAGCGACCACCAGGAGGAGCACTTCGGTCATCGGGTCACCTCCGTCCCATGATCGGGCAGAGGTGGTCGGTCCGCACGGCACCGGCTACTGGGAGGTTCGTCCATGGAGGGACGCTCACACCTTCCTGGGGTCGTTCCGTCGGAGGACTCGAGCACGCTCATAGTAAAGGAAAGGCAAAGGCGCGGCGTGGCGCGGGGCCTCCCGAGAGTTCGGCGGGTCGCTCACGGCGCCACGCGCGGGCTACCCCACGGTGTTGCGCGAACTCGTTCCGTGATCGCCCCAGGTCACTGTTTCACGCCGTTTTCGATCGAGTGGGAAGGGTCTCCAGGAGGCTTCCGGTGAGGGTGCCGAGGGATAGGGTGGAGGCTTCCCGCGACCCGCCCCGGAGGTGCCTGCCCGGTGTCCGACAGCTTTGTCCACCTGCACAATCACACCCAGTTCTCGCTTCTCGACGGCGCGCAGAAGCTGCCCATCCTCTTCAAGAAGATCGAGGAGGAGGGGATGCCGGCCGTGGCCATGTCGGACCACGGCAACATGTTCGGCGCGTACGAGTTCTTCCAGGTGGCGAAGAGGGGCCCGGTCAAGCCGATCATCGGCATCGAGGCCTATGTGGCGCCGTCCTCGCGGCGCAACCGGAAGCCGGAGTTCTGGGGCCCCGGCGGGCAGCGGGCCGTCTCGGACGACGGCGAGGGCAGCAAGGACGTCAGCGGCGGCGGCCGCTTCACCCATATGACGATGTGGGCCGAGCACGCGCAGGGGCTGCGGAACCTCTTCCGGCTCTCCTCGCTCGCGAGCTTCGAGGGCTTCTACGGCAAGCCCCGTATGGACCGCGAACTGATCTCCCAGCACGCCTCGGGGATCATCGCGACCACGGGCTGCCCCTCGGGCGAGATCCAGACCCGGATCCGGCTCGGCCAGTTCGACGCGGCCCTCCAGGCGGCCTCCGACTTCCAGGACATGTTCGGGCGGGAGAACTACTTCCTGGAGCTGATGGACCACGGCCTGGACCTCGAGCGCAACGTCCGCGAGGACCTGCTCAGGATCGCCAGGGAGCTGAAGATCCCGCTCCTGGCGACCAACGACTCGCACTACGTGCACGAGAGCGAGGCCGACTCGCACGACACGCTGCTGTGCGTCGGCGTCGGCAAGAACAAGGACGACCCGGGCCGCTTCCGGTTCAACGGGACCGGCTACTACATCAAGACCGCGGCCGAGATGCGGGAGCTGTTCTCCGAGCTGCCCGAGGCGTGCGACAACACGCTGCTGATCGCCGAGCGCATCCAGGACTACGACGAGGTCTTCGCCGAGGTCAACCAGATGCCGCAGTTCGTGGTGCCCGAGGGCGAGGACCAGGAGTCCTGGCTGCGCAAGGAGTGCATGCGCGGCCTGGCGATGCGGTACGGCGACCCCATCCCGGACGCCGTCATGGAGCGCTTCGAGACCGAGATGAAGATCATCGGTCCGATGGGGTTCTCCAGCTACTTCCTCGTCGTCGCCGACATCTGCAAGTACGCCCGTGACAACGACGTGCCCGTCGGCCCCGGCCGTGGTTCCGCGACCGGTTCCATCGTCGCGTACGCCACCCGCATCACCGAGCTGTGCCCCCTGGAGCACGGGCTGCTGTTCGAGCGGTTCCTGAACCCCGAGCGCATCAACCCGCCCGACGTCGACCTCGACTTCGACGACCGCCAGCGCGACCGGATGGTGCGCTACGTCACCGAGAAGTACGGGGAGGAGTACACCGCCCAGGTCAACACGTTCGGCACCATCAAGGCCAAGGCCGCGGTCAAGGACTCCTCCCGGGTCCTTGGCTACCCCTTCGCGATGGGCGACCGCATCACCAAGGCGATGCCCGCCGACGTGATGGGCAAGGGCGTCCCGCTCACCGGCATGTTCGACCCCTCGCACCCCCGCTACGGCGAGGCCGGCGAGATCCGGCAGATGTACGACAACGAGCCGGACGTCAAGCGCGTCATCGACACCGCGAAGGGCATCGAGGGCCTGGTCCGCGGCACCGGTGTGCACGCGGCCGCGGTGATCCTCTCGAAGACACCTCTGCTGGACCTGATCCCGATGCACCGCCGGGACAAGGACGGCGTGATCATCACCGGCTTCGACTACCCCAGTTGCGAAAACATGGGGCTGGTCAAGATGGACTTCCTGGGTCTCCGGAACCTGGGCATCATCCATCACGCCCTGAAGATCGTGAAGGAGAACCGGGGGGTCGACCTCAAGACCGAGACCATCCCGCTGGACGACGCCACCACCTACGAACTGATGGCCCGCGGCGACACCCTGGGCGTCTTCCAGCTCGACGGCGGCGCCATGCGCGCCCTGCTGAAGCTGATGGAGCCCACCCGGTTCGAGGACATCGCGGCCGTCCTCGCCCTGTACCGGCCGGGCCCGATGGCCGCCAACGCGCACACCAACTACGCGCACCGCAAGAACGCCCGCCAGGAGATCGAGCCGATCCACCCCGAGCTGCGCGAAGCGCTCGACCCGATCCTGGGCACCACGTTCCACCTGCTCGTGTACCAGGAGCAGATCATGGCCATCGCCCGGGAACTGGCCGGCTACAGCCTCGGCGGCGCCGACCTGCTGCGCCGCGCGATGGGCAAGAAGAAGCCCGAGGTACTGGCGGCCGAGTGGGAGAAGTTCCACGGCGGCATGCAGACCAACGGTTACAGCGAGGAGTCCATCAAGGCGCTGTGGGACGTCATGCTCCCGTTCTCCGGCTACGCGTTCAACAAGTCGCACACCGCCGGCTACGGACTCGTCTCGTACTGGACCGCCTACCTCAAGGCGAACTACCCCGCCGAGTACATGGCGGCGCTGCTCACCTCGGTGGACGACGACAAGGACAAGGCCGCCATCTACCTGGCCGACGCCCGCAAGATGGGCGTCAACGTGCTGCCGCCGGACGTGAACGAGTCCACCGCGGACTTCACCGCCGTCGGCGACGACGTCCGGTTCGGTCTGAAGTCGGTGCGCAACGTGGGCACCAACGTCATCGAGTCGCTGGTCGCCTCCCGCAAGTCCAAGGGCAAGTACACGGCGTTCAGCGACTTCCTCGACAAGGCCGAGATCACCACGCTCAACAAGCGTGCCGTGGAATCCCTGATCAAGGCCGGCGCCTTCGACTCGCTCGGACACACCCGCAAGGGGCTGTCCGCGGTCCACGAGGACGCCATCGACGCGATCATCCCGGTCAAGAAGGCCGAGGCGTACGGGCAGGACGACCTGTTCGGCGCGCTCGACAGCGGTGACGGCGGCGGTGGCGGCGGCTTCGGTCTGGACTTCAAGATCGGTGAGGACGAGTGGCCGCGCAAGCAGCTGCTGTCGACCGAGCGCGAGATGCTGGGCCTGTACGTCTCGGCGCACCCGCTGGACGGGGCCGAGCACATCCTCGCCCGCAACCGTGACACCTCCATCGCCGATCTGGTCGCCTCCGGGCAGACCCAGGGCGTGGTGAAGCTCGCGGGGCTGATCACCACCGTCGAGCGGCGGATGACGAAGCAGGGCAACGCGTGGGCGATCGTGCACCTCGCCGACCGTGACGCGAACATGGAGATCTGCTTCTTCCCCGCCTCCTACCAGCTGGTGCAGCACGCGCTGATCCCGGACACCGTGGTCGCGGTGACCGGACGGATCAACGACCGCGACGGAACGATCAACATCGCCGGTCAGGAACTGATGGAGCTGGACATCTCGTCCGCGGAGTACGGCGGCAAGCCGCCCGTCCAGCTGTTCATGCGGGCCCACAAGCTCAACCAGCCGACGATCAACGAGCTCAAGCGGATCCTGCGCGCCCACCCGGGCGACAGCCCGGTGCGCATGCGGGTCCGCGGGCCGGAGAAGACCACGGTCTTCGAGCTGGGGTTCCTGGTGAACCACGAGACCATCGCCTCCGACATCAAGGGCTCCTTCGGCGCCGAGAGCTGGCTGGGCGTGGCATGACCGGCCAGTGGTCTCCGTCCCGCCCGTTTCCGGGCTGACGGGACGGAGACCACTGGCCGCGGGGCGGGCCGGCTGTTTGACTGCGCCGCATGAACGACCTTCACCTCCGCGCGGCGGACCCCTCGGACATCGCGGCCGTACTCGGCCTCTGGCAGGTGGCGGCCGAGGGCGCCAGCATCAGTGACGACGAGCAGGGCGTGGCCCGGCTGATCGCCCGGGACCCGGAGGCGCTGCTCCTGGCCGAACGCGACGGTGTGCTCCTGGGATCGGTGATCTCCGGCTTCGACGGCTGGCGGTGCCACATCTACCGGCTGGCCGTGCACCCCGCCGCCCGGCGCCAGGGGATCGCCGCGGCGCTGCTGGCGGCGACGGAGGAACGGTTCGTCGCGCTCGGCGGGCGGCGGGCGGACGCGATGGTCCTGGAGCGCAACGAGCTGGCGCACCACGCCTGGAAGGCGGCCGGCTACGGCCCGGAGGAGCCGTGGCGGCGCTGGACCAAGCCGCTGCGCTAGCCGCTGAGCATCCCGCCGGCCGGCGGGATCCGCCCGCGGCCCACTTGCCGCCACTAGCGGATCGGCGCTAGCTTGTAGGTATGGCCAAGACCCAGTTGAACGTGCGGGTGGAAGAGTCCACCGCCGAAACGGCCCGGGACCGGGCTTCGCGCCGGGGCATCAGCGTGAACCGGTACATCGAAGAGCTCGTCCAGCAGGACGCGGGTGAACGCGGACGCACCTTCGTCGAGGCCGCGGCCGACTTCATGAAGAGCTATGAGTCGGTGTTCGCGGAGGAGTTCGGCACGGAGCACGAAGGCAGCCGTTGAGCCTGCGTATCGACCTGGCCTGGCTGCTCATGGTCGCCGAGCACAACACCCCTGGCGACCCACAGGTCACCGACTGGGGCGCGCTGCTCGCGGCGGTGAGCCGGCACCAGGCGGAGATCTTCGGCACCCCCGTCTACCCCGACCCGCACGACCGCGCCGCCGCACTGCTGCAGATACTCGTGCACGTTCCCGCCCTGGAGCGGTCCAACGCGATGTTCGCCTCGGCGGTCGCGTACGCCTACCTCGTCGCCAGCGGACTCAAGGTCACCACCTCGCCGGAACAGGTCCGTGATCTGGCCCGGCTGGTCAAGGACGGCTCCGCCGGCGTCGGCCGGATCGCGGACGAGCTGCGCGGCTGGGGCGGATAGCCGGACGGGGTCCAGCACCCGTCCGGCCGGAGCACCGTCGCTAGCCGAGTCCCTCGGTCCGGGTGAACTCCTCCGCGTCCCACACACCACCGAGCTGCGGAGCCAGCCAGCCCGGCGCGGCGGCGCGGAACTCCTCGGGCGTGAGAGTGCTCGCACCGGCCGGGAGCACACCGAGCAGCGGTACACCCGCCGACTCCGGGAGGTCGACCAGGTTGCAGCGGGCCGCCAGGTCCGGTTCTGCCGGCCAGCTGCCGACGATGAGTCCGGCGCACCGCAGGTCCCGCGCGGCCAGCGCCTCCGTCGTCAGCGCGGCCGTGTTGAGCGTGCCGAGACCGGCGGGCACCACCACGAGTACGGCGGCGCCGAGCAGCTTCGCCACATCGGCCAGCGTCGAGCCGCCGTCGTCGAAGCGCACCAGCAGTCCGCCCGCGCCCTCGATCAGCACCACGTCGTGCACGGCCGACAGCTTCGCGGCCGCCTCGGCGATCTCGGTCGGACGCACCGGGTGCAGTCCCGCCCGCCGGGCCGCGGTCGCGGGCGCCAACGGCTCGGGGTAGCGGGCGAGTTCGACCGCGGTGACCCCGCCGGCCAGCCGCGCGACCTCGGCCGCGTCACCCGGCTCACCCTCCGCGAGGCCCGTCTGGGCGGGTTTGAGAACGGCGACGCTCAGCCCCTGCGCCAGTGCCGCCGCGGCGACCGCCGCGGTCACCACGGTCTTCCCGATCTCCGTGCCCGTCCCCGTGACCGCCAGTACCGCCATGTGACCGCTTCCTCCTCGTGTCGATGCGGACGGCGCGCCGACCCTCCCGCGCCGTCCGCCCCCGGTTGTCAGCCCGAGGTTGTCAGCCCCGGTCGTCAGCCCGCGCGCGCGGCTGCCAGGACCGCCGCACAGATCCGCGCCACGTCCTCGTCCCCGGTGACGTAGGGCGGCATGATGTACACCAGATCACGGAACGGGCGCAGCCACACACCCGCCCCCACCGCGGCCCGGGTGGCCGCGGCCATGTCGACCTGGTGGTCGAGCTGGACGACACCGATCGCGCCGAGCACACGCACGTCCCGTACGCCCGGCAGTGCGGCGGCGGGCGCCAGTCCGTCGAGCAGTCCGGCCTCGATGCGTTTGACCTCGCCCGCCCAGTCCTGCGACAGCAGCAGGTCGATCGAGGCACAGGCGACGGCCGCCGCCAGCGGGTTGCCCATGAACGTCGGGCCGTGCGCGAGCACCGGGACCTCGCCGCGCGAGATGCCGTCGGCGACCCGGGTGGTGCACAACGTCGCCGCCATCGTCAGATAACCGCCGGTCAGCGCCTTGCCCAGACACATCACGTCGGGGGAGACACCGGCGTGCTCCGCCGCGAAGAGGGCGCCGGTGCGGCCGAAGCCGGTGGCGATCTCGTCGAACACCAGCAGCACGTCGTGCTCGTCGCACGCCTCGCGCAGCACCCGCAGATAGGCGGGCGAGTGGAACCGCATCCCGCCGGCGCCCTGCACCACCGGCTCGACGATGACCGCCGCCAGCTCGTCGGCGTGACGGCCGATCAGCTCCCGCAGATGGGCCACGTAGCGCGGGTCGGGCCCGGCGTCGAAACCGGACGGCGGTGCGTCGGCGAAGACCTGCCGGGGGAGCGCCCCCGACCACAGTTCGTGCATCCCGCCTTCGGGGTCGCACACCGACATCGGCTGCCAGGTGTCCCCGTGGTAGCCGCCGCGCCAGGTCAGCAGCCGCTGCTTGGCCGGCCGGCCCAGCGAACGCCAGTACTGCAGGCACATCTTGATCGCGACCTCGACCGACACCGAGCCGGAGTCGGCGAGGAAGACATGGCGCAGCGGCTCCGGGGTGATCTCCACCAAACGCGCCGCGAGCCGGACGGCGGGCTCATGGGTGAGCCCGCCGAACATCACATGGCTGACCCGGTCGAGCTGGCCGCGCGCCGCCTCGTTGAGGACCGGGTGGTTGTAGCCGTGGATCGCCGACCACCAGGACGCCATGCCGTCGATCAGCTCGGTCCTGCCCTCCGCCGGGGCGGCCAGCCGCAGCCGGACCCCGGACGCCGATGCGACGATCAGCGGCTCCTGACGGCCGGGCATCGGCCCGTACGGATGCCAGACGTGCTCCCGGTCCAGCGCCAGCAGCGCGTCGGGGGTCAGCGCCTCCGGAGCCGGCGGCGCGGTGAGGGGCTCAGGCATTGGGCGGCAGGTCCGTTCCCGCGCCGCGCCGGCGGACGGCGACCAGTCCGGTACGGGTGGCACCCGCCGGGACGGGCTTTTGGGCCGGTGCGCCGGCGGGCTCCGCCACCGGCTCGGGCGCGCTCTGCGCAGCGCCGCCACAGGGACCGCAGCCCCCGCCGTCGGCGTGCGAACCGCAGCCCGCGTCCTCGCTCTGCGAGCCGCAGCCGCCACCCGCTTCGTGCGAGCCGCAGCCGCCACCGGCGTGCGCCACGTCCGCGCGGTGCTGCGGGAGGGTGACCGTACCCGCGCCTTCCACCTCGAAGCCGGCGTCGGCGATCATGTCGAGGTCGGCCTGGCCGGCCTGGCCCTCGCTGGTCAGATAGTCGCCCAGGAAGATCGAGTTCACCAGGTGCAGCGCGAGCGGCTGCAGGGTGCGCAGGTGCACCTCGCGGCCGCCGGCGAGCCGGACCTCGACGTCGGGGCAGACGAACCGCACCATCGCCAGGATCCGCAGGGCGCGCTGCGGGGTGAGGTTCCACTCCTCGGCCAGCGGGGTGCCCTCGAACGGGATGAGGAAGTTGACCGGCACCGAGTCCGGGTCCAGCTCGCGCAGCGCGAAGACCACGTCCACGAGGTCGGCGTCGGTCTCGCCCATGCCCGCGATCAGACCGGAGCACGCGGACAGCCCGGCGGCCTGCGCCTGCTGCACGGTGTCCACCCGGTCGGCGTACGTGTGCGTGGTGGTGATGCCCCCGTACGTCGCCTCGGAGGTGTTCAGGTTGTGGTTGTACGCGTCCGCGCCGGCATCGCGCAGCCGGTCCGCCTGCCCGGCGGAGAGCAGGCCCAGGCACGCACAGACCTCGATGCCCTCGTTCTGCTCCTTGATCGCCTCGATGGTCCGGGAGACCCGGTCCACATCGCGGTCCGTGGGACCACGCCCGCTGGCGACCAGGCACACCCGCTTGGCCCCGCCCGCGACACCGGCCGTCGCGGCGGCCGCCGCCTCGTCCGGTTTGAGCCAGGTGTACTTCAGGATCCCGGCCGTGGAGCCGAGCCGCTGCGAGCAGTACGAGCAGTCCTCCGGGCACAGCCCGGACTTGAGGTTGACCAGGTAGTTGAGCTTCACACGGCGCCCGAACCACTGGCGCCGCACCTTGCCGGCCGCGGTCACCACATCGAGCAGGTCATCGTCGGAGGTCGCCAGTACGGCAAGCGCCTCATCCCGGGTGGGCAGCTCTCGGCGCAGCCCCTTGTCCACCAGCGTGTTCAGCAGATCCATAGGGGCGATCCTGGCCCACCGAGGGGCCGAGAGCCAATGATGGACCGCACAACAGGGGTGGCTACAGGTGTGTGTATCGCCACACCCTGTCCGGGCGGCCCGACCAGTACGTTGCTGCCAGGCCCACCCGCACCTCCGCACCGCCCCGCCGGACCCCCCTGGCGGACCCGCCCGAGCCCGCCCCGCCGACCCCAGGGACCCCGATGAGCCGCGACCCGTTCGACTGGATCGACGCCCACGCCGAGCGGCGCCGCGAGGCCGGTCTCGTCCGCACCCTGCGACCGCGGCAGGCGGAGTCGGCTCTGCTGGACCTGGCGGGCAACGACTACCTCGGGCTGGCCCGGCACCCCCGGGTCACCCGGGCCGGGGCCGACGCCTGTCTGCTCTGGGGCGCGGGCTCCACCGGCTCCCGGCTGGTCACCGGCACCACCGAGCTGCACACCGAACTGGAGGCGGAGCTCGCCGCCTTCTGCGGGTTCGAGGCCGCCCTGGTCTTCGCCTCGGGCTACGCCGCGAACCTGGCCGCCGTCACCGCGCTGACCGGGCCCGGCACCCTCATCGTCTCCGACACCTCCAACCACGCCTCGCTCATCGACGGCTGCCGGCTGTCGCGCGCCGACACCGAGGTCGTCGCGCACCGCGACACGGAAGCGGTGCGCAAGTCGCTGGACGCGCACGACGGGCCCGCCGTCGTCGTCTCCGACTCGGTCTTCTCCGTCGACGGAGACGCGGCCCCGCTCGCCGGACTGGCCGCCGCCTGCCGCGAGCACGGCGCCGCGCTGCTCGTCGACGACGCCCACGGACTGGGCGTCCTGGGCGAGGGCGGGCGGGGCGCGGCCTGGGCCGCGGGGCTGGCCGGCGCGCCCGATGTGGTCGTCACCGCCACGCTCTCGAAATCGCTGGGCAGCCAGGGCGGCGTGGTGCTCGGCCCGGCCCGGGTGATCGAGCACCTGGTGAACGCCGCCCGCACCTTCATCTTCGACACCGGGCTCGCGCCCGCCGCGGCGGGCGCCGCCCTCGGCGCGCTGCGCCTGCTGCGTGACGAGCCGGAGCGCGCGGAGCGGGCCCGCGTGGTGGCCCTGCAGCTGTACGACCGGCTGACCGCGGCGGGGCTGCGGTCGGCGCGGCCGGACGCCTGCGTCGTCGCGGTGCGTGCTCCGTCGGCCGGGGAGGCGCTGCAGTGGGCGGCGGACTGCAGGACCGCCGGCCTGGCGGTGGGATGCTTCCGCCCGCCGTCGGTGCCCGACGGCATCTCGCGGCTGCGGCTGACCGCCCGCGGCGACCTGACGGATCAGCAGATCGCCGAGGCGGTCGAGGTGATCGTGCGCACCGCGCCGCGGGACTCAGCCCGGTCCGGCGAACTCACCGGCGCGTAGCGCCCGTACGAAGCTGTCCCAGGCGGCCGGCGCGAACAGCAGCGCCGGTCCCTGAGGGTTCTTGGAGTCGCGTACGGCCAGCGGTCCTGCGGACAACCGGGCCGTTTCGACGCAATTGTTGGCCGCGGTGCTGTAGCTGCTGCGCTGCCACCGTGCCGCACAAAGCGTTGTGCTGGAGGAAACGTACCGAGGCAGTACCGGCATATGGTGCCTCCTTACGCGCCTTTGCTGTTCCCGGAGCCGATCCAGGAGTCGCTCCCGGAGCCGATCCCGGAAATGAACGCCAATGAGTCGTCGTACGACAGGGCGTGGGAGCGCAATCGGTCGAACGCGGCGCTGTACGCCCTGAGATCCTCTTGTCGATCCACATAGAGACTACTCGTCAAATGGTCGATAACAACAACGTCCAGATCGGCGATGAGCGGGAATGAGAAGATTACGAAAGATCCCGTAACACCTATGTGGCCGCCCGCGGTGAAGGGCAGAACCTGCAGCCGTATCCGCGGCATCCTGGCGGCTTCCGCGAGGTGTCGCAACTGCGCCCCCATGACCTGTTCTCCACCGACCTTGCGCCGCAGCACCGCCTCGTCGAGCAGAGCGTGCAGCTCCAGTGGGGAGTCCTGCTCCAGCACGGCCTGCCGGGCCGTCCGCACCTCGACCAGGGCGTCGACCTCCCGTGCCCCGAGCCGCGGGAGGACCGACCGGGTGAGCGCGCGGGCGTACGCCGGGGTCTGCAACAGGCCGGGCACCACGCTGTTCTCCATGGTGCGCGCCCGGCAGGCGCCGGTTTCCAGACTGATGAAGTCGCGGTACTCCGGGGGCAGTACGTCGCGGAAGTCGTGCCACCAGCCGCGCTGGGTACCCTTCCCGGCCAAGGTCGCCAGCAGGTCGCGCAGTTCACGGTCGCGGACCCCGTAGATGTCCAGCAGGCAGGCCACGTCCTCCGGCCGCGCGCTGCTGCGGCCGGTCTCGACACGGCTCACCTTCGACTGGTGCCAGCCGGCCCTGCGGGCGGCCTCGCCGCTCGTCATCCCGGCCAGATCGCGTTGCCGCCGGAGTTCCGCTCCGAGCTTTCGGCGTCGTACCGCGGGGATCTGTTGCATCGCGCGCCGCTCCTCCTGAAGGGACTTTTCAGACCGTCACCAGTGCGACAGTCTGCGCCTGAATACGTTCTCGCGTAGCAGGGTTCACCGCTTTGAGCGACAGATATATGCATATCGCTGTGGATCGGCCGCAATAGCGGCACCATAGGTGGCACTCTGGCGCGAAGTAGCCGTCCGCGGCTCCCTGCGGGCAGACCGCACGACGGAGTCTCGGGGCACGGCGGGAAAGGGACAGCGTCGCCATGGCAGACCTCCAGGAAGCATCCGTCACCCTGCCGAGCGACCCCGCCTCGGTCACCACGGCTCGCCGGTACGTGTGCGGGCTGCTGGCGGACTGGGGGATGCCGGAGAACGCGCCCGCCGTCGACGCGGTGCGGCTGATCGTCTCCGAACTCGCCACCAACGCCGTGCTGCACACGCTCGGCCAGTCACCCACCTTCACCGTCGACGTCCAGCTGGAGCGGTCCGAGCAGCTGCGGATCGGGGTCACCGACAGCCATCCGCGCTGGCCGCAGCGGCTGCCGGCCGCCGTCCAGCAGGACAACGGGCGCGGCATGGTCATCATCCGCCACCTCACCGCGGAATCCGGCGGCCGGCTCTCGGTCACCCCCACGCCGGACGGCGGCAAGACCGTCTGGATCATGCTCCCCTGGGCGGTTCCGGTGCAGTGAGCGGTGCGACGCGGCCGGTGCGCCGTGACCGGTGCGCCGTGATCGGGGCCCGGGAGACCGGACCGGGATGTCAGGCCTGGGCCGCGACCAGGAGCGCCTCCGCACCCACCGGGACGTATCCGGCGGCCAGGAAGGCGCGCACGCTGGCGGCGTTGCCCGGGGCGATCTGAGCCCACAGCGGACGGCCGTCGGGCACCAGGTGGCGGGCGGCGCGGGCGAGGCGGCGGCCCAGACCCGTTCCGCGCGCGCCGGGGTCGACCTCCAGGGCCGCTTCCCAGCGGCCGCCGACGCCCCGGCCGATCAGTACGGTGCCGCCAGGTGTCGTCCAGGCCCGTACGTCGTCACGGCGCCGCAGCGCGCGGGCGATCCGCGGATGGGCGCGGTCGGTGGCCGGCTCCAGTCGCAGATCCGGCGGCCCCGGCAGCGGCCGGGCGAGCAGCATCATGTCGATGTTCTCCACCCGCCGGCCGACGCGCCGGCCCAGGGCGTCCAGGAACGCGGGGCTGAGCGGCGCGGCGAGATCGCCAGGGGCCAGCAGGCCGAGCATCCAGCCGTGGTCGGTATCGGTGAACACGACGGCGTGCGCGGCGAAGGAGAAGACCCCGGCGTCGCGCTCCGAAGGCTGCGGCACCATGGTCACTCCGCCGTCCGGGGCGGGCAGGACGCCCTGCTCCACGTCGGCCAGGATCCGCGGCAGGCTCATGCCTGCGCGGCCTCAGCCGCCTGCGTCGCCGCGGCCGCCGCCCGGGCGCGTTCGGGGGCGCTGCGCTCGACGCAGAACTCGTTGCCCTCCGGGTCGGCCATGTACACCCATCCCGTTCCGTCCGGCCTCCGCTGGTCACTGACCACGGTTGCGCCCAGCCCCGCCAGCCGCTCGACCGTCTCGTCGCGGGTACCGGTGGGCGGCTGGATGTCCAGGTGCACCCGGTTCTTGGCGGACTTGCCCTCGGGCACCCGGATGAACAGCAGTCTGGGGACGCCCGGTTGGCCCGGATCTATGAGCACCTCGGCGTCGCCCGGGTCGGAGTCCTCCAGTACGTAGCCGGTCAGTTCGGCCCAGAACACGGCGAGGCGGTACGGATCGGCGGCGTCGAAGGTGATGTGGCGGACGGGGTTGAGATAGGTCATATGCGGCTCCCGGCCGGTGGGTTGGTCCCGAACGGGGTCAACATAGCCGTCAGGCGGGCGTCCTTGCCGGGAATATCGGCCCGCCCCGCGCAACGGCCGCGCGGGACCGAGGCGTCCGGGCCCCGCGCGCCGTCAGCGGACCCGGCCGTACCAGACACTGCCGGTCCAGATCTTCTCCAGCCGGACCCGGGTGCCGGTCTTGGGGGCGTGCCAGATCTTGCCGCTGCCGGCGTAGATGCCGACGTGGTAGACGCTGCTGCCGGTGTGGAAGAACACCAGGTCGCCGACCTGGCGGCTCGACGCCGTGATGTGCTTGGTGCTGTTGTACTGGGCGCCGGTGGTGCGGGGCAGCTTCTTGCCGGCCTTGTTGAACGAGTACAGGGTGAGTCCTGAACAGTCGAAGCGGTTCGGCCCCGCGGCACCGTACTGGTACGGCGAGCCCTTCTTCGACGCCGCGACGCTCAAGGCCTTGGCGGAGACGGTGGCCGCGTCGGCGTGGGTGGCGGTGGCCGGCAGCAGGGCGGGGACCGCGACAGCGGCGGCGGTGAGGACCGAGGCGGCCCCCAGACGGGACAGACGTGTGGACATGCCGGACCTGGCCATGCGAAACCCTTCGTCGTCCGCTTGCGAAGGATGACCTGTCGGGTTCGGGCAGGCGAAGAATCCCGGCCGCTGACGCGGCTTCACCCCAAGGGGACGGCCTGGATACCGCTGGGCCGGCCCCGTCGTGCCTGGGTCCTCCGTTCCTGCCGTTGCAGTGTCGACCGGGCATCCGGGCGGCGGCAGGATTGGGCGTCCGCTCGGACCGCCCCACCACGGCGGCGGGGTCTTGTCGTCGAAGGGAGCATGACTCACGAATGCGCTCGGATCGGTACACAAACGGCTTTATGTGATTCTCATCACCCATCACCTATTCGGGTGGACGGAACGCCGACCGCTGCCGTTTCCGCCCGGGCGCACGCCGGTTGACCTGGGGCGGAGGCAATGACCGTGACGGGCGGACGTCGCAAGTCGGTGCTGCAACATCCACCCGTCACGCGCAAGGGTGACTACTCCGAACGTGCGGGCGGATGTCGCCCCGATGGGCCGTCAGTGGTCCGGCTGCGGCGGGACGGTCACCAGGGACGCCCGCCGCTCGCCGTCCAGGACGCGCAGCGCCCTGCCCAGCGTGCCCGTGTGCACCTCGGTCTCGCCGCGGTCGTGCATCACCGCCAGCGCCTCGCGCAGCGCCGTCGCCCTGCCGACCAGGGCCTGGGCGGCGCGCAGCGCGCCGTAGGTGTCGCGGGAACGGGACGGGTTGATCCGTCCCAGCAGGTCCACGATCTCCAGATAGCGGTCGACGAGTTCGCCCTCGGAGCGCGTCAGGGCCGGCAGCGGCGGCGGTTCCGGCACCACCGGTGTCACCGGATGCCGTGCGCGGTGCCGCTGGTCTTCCGGCTGAGGGTGACCCGGTCGACGATTCCGTAGGCCAGCGCCTGCGTGGCGTCGAGGATCATGTCGCGCTCGATGTCGGCGCTGACCCGCTCGGGCTCCTGGCCGGTGTGGCGCACCAGCAGCGCCTCCAACTGCTCCCGGGTGCGCAGCAGTTCGCGGGCCTGGATCTCCAGGTCCGCGATGGTGCCCTGTACGGCCTGGCCGAAGGACGGCTGGTGGATGAGGACCCGCGCGCCCGGCGTGATCATGCGCTTGCCGGGCGCCCCGGCGGCGAGCAGCACGGCGGCGGCCGAGGCCGCCTGGCCGATGCAGACCGTGGACACGTCGCAGGTGACGAACTGCATCGTGTCGTAGATCGCGGTCATGGCGGTGAACGAGCCGCCGGGGGAGTTGATGTACAGCGAGATGTCCTGCCCGGGTGCCGAGCTCTCCAGATGGATGAACTGCGCCATGACGTCGTTGGCGGAGGTGTCGTCGATCTGCGTCCCGAGGATGACGACGCGTTCCTGCAGCAGCTTGGAGTACGGGTCCATGGTGCGGGTCCCGGAGCTGGTGCGTTCGGTGAACTCGGGCAGGACGTAGCGGGCGGTGGGTCGGATCATGGCGGCACCTCCATGTAAAAAATGTACAGGACGTACATCTCGATATGATGGGGAGCATGGCCCATGAAGTCCCGGTGACACAAGCGCGTGCGGAGCTCGCGGAACTGATCAACCGCGTTGTCTACGGCGGTGAGCAGGTGGTGCTGACGCGCCACGGCAAGCCGCTCGTCGCCCTGGTCTCCGCCGCTGACCTGCAGCGACTGCGCGATCTTGATGCGGCGGCCGAGGAGCCGGTGATCAGCACGGTCTCCTCGTACGGCTCCCGGGCGTCCGCCACGGGCGAACGCCGCCGCTTCGGCATCGCCGCCGAACACCGCGGCCCGGACGCCGGGGATCGGCGTCCGGGCCGCGAATGAGACGGTCGGAGCGGTCGTCGTGCATGAGGTGCGGTGCGCACCGCCGGGCGCGCGCCCGTGCGGTGCGCGCTCAGCCCGTCAGAAGGTGAGCTTCCAGCTGTTGATGTAGCCGGTGTCGGCGCGGGCGACGTCCTGGACCTTGAGCTTCCAGACGCCGTTGGCGACCTCGCTGGAGGCGTTGACGGTGTAGGTGGCGACCACGTTGTCCGCGGAGTCCGACCCGCTGGAGTTCTTCAGCCGGTAGGCGGTGCCGTCGGGGGCGACCAGGTCGATGACCAGGTCACCGCGGTAGGTGTGGACGATGTTGACGCCCACCTGCAGGGCGCTGGGCGCGTTGCCCGTGATGCCGCTGACGGTGACCGACGAGGTGACCGCGGCGCCCGCGTCCGGGATGGCGACGTCCGTGGTGTTCTCGAAGACCGTGCCGGTCGGCGGTGTCGTGGTCCCGGTGCTCAGGTTCCAGACCGCGTACGCGATGGCGTCGCTGTTGTTGTCCAGCGCGCTGTCGTTGAGGTTGGCGGAGGTGTCGCACGAGCGGTGGTAGCAGGCGTCGAACGCCTGGCCCGAGGTGCCGCCCCACTTCTGCGCCTGTGCGGCGGTCTTGGTGTAGTCCGCGCCGCTGAAGAGCCCGCCGACCGGCACGCCCGCGTCCTTGAAGGGGGCGTGGTCCGACCGGCCGTCGCCCTCGGTCTCGATCTCGGTCGGGATGCCCTTGGAGGCGAAGAAGTTCTTGAAGACGGTCTCGAGCGCCGCGTTGTCGTCGTAGACGAAGTACCCGGGGTTGGGCGAGCCGATCATGTCGAAGTTGAGATAGGCGTCGATCTTCGACCGCTCGGCGGCCGGCAGGTTGTTGACGTAGTAGGTGGAGCCGACCATCCCCAGCTCCTCCGCGCCGAACCAGCCGAAGCGCAGGTGCTTGGTGGGCTGCAGCCCGGCGCGCGAGACGGCGAGGGCGACCTCCAGCGTGCCGGCGGTTCCGGAGCCGTTGTCGTTGATGCCGGGGCCGGCGGTGACGGAGTCCAGATGCGCGCCGTTCATCACCACGTGGTTGGCGTCGCCGCCCGGCCAGTCGGCTATCAGGTTGTAGCCGGTGGAACCACTGGAAGTGAACTGCTGGATGGTGGTGGTGTAGCCGGCCGCGTCCAGCTTGCCCTTGACGTAGTCGAGGGAGGCCTTGTAGCCGGGCCGCCCGTGGGCGCGGTTTCCGCTGTTGGCGGTCGCGATGGACTGCAGTTGGGTCAGGTGCGCCTTGACGTTGGCGACCGGGATGTCCGGTGCGGCGACGGTCGGCGCGGGCGCGGCCGGGGCGGTGGCCGCGGCAGTGGCCGCGGGCGATGCGCTGATGAGGGCCGCCGAGAGCGCGGTGACCGCGCCGATGGCGGTCAGGGCATGGCGCAGCGTCAGTCTTGTGGACACGTGGTGCTCCGTTTTCCGTGGTGGGGGCGCGGAACGAACGAGGCACGCCGCGGCGTCGACCGCGGCGCGCAGGAGCGTCTTCTGGCCAGAAGTCTCTTTGATGCGGACATGATGATCCGGCGGTCCCGAAGGAGGCGTCAAGGGCGATAACCGGACAGGAAGTTCCGGTGAACGGACGAAGCCAGGCAAAGGCGTTGCAAAAGACCCGCAAAGTGGGGCCCTGGGGCTCACGCCACCGCACGCCGACCGGTACACACTGGCGACTCCGACCAGGGCACTGCGCGTAACGTGAGTTAACGCCGGTGAAACGCCGCCGAACTAACGTTCCGCACCCGATCGACTGTGAGGTGTGGCCGTGCAACTGACCCCCCATGAGCAGGAGCGCCTGCTCGTACACGTCGCCGCCGACGTGGCGGACCGGCGCCGCGCGCGCGGGCTGCGGCTCAACCACCCCGAGTCCATCGCGCTGATCACCGCGCACATCCTCGAAGGCGCCCGCGACGGCCGCACCGTCGCCGAGCTGATGGCCTCGGGCCGCACGGTGCTGAGCCGGGCCGACGTCATGGACGGCATCCCCGAGATGATCCCGGACGTGCAGGTCGAGGCCACCTTTCCCGACGGGACCAAGCTGGTCACCGTGCACGACCCGATCGTCTGACGAGGAGGCCCACCGATGATTCCCGGAGAGATCCTCCACGCGGACGAGCCCGTGCCGCTCAACGCCGGAAAGCCCGTCACCCGGCTGACGGTGCTCAACACCGCCGACCGTCCGGTCCAGGTCGGCTCCCACTACCACTTCGCCGAGGCCAACCCCGGTCTGGACTTCGACCGCGCGGCCGCCCACGGCCTGCGGCTGTCCGTCGCCGCCGGCACCGCCGTGCGCTTCGAGCCGGGCATCCCGGTCGCGGTGGAGCTGGTCCCCATCGGCGGTGCGCGCATCGTCGCCGGGCTGCGCGGCGAGACCGCGGGAGCCCTCGATGGCTGAACTCACCCGCGCCGTATACGCCGACCTGTTCGGCCCTACGGCGGGCGACCGGATCCGGCTCGCCGACACCGACCTGCTGATCGAGGTCGAGCGCGATCTGTCCGGCGGCCCGGCCGGCTCCGGCGACGAGGCGGTCTTCGGCGGCGGGAAGGTGATCCGCGAGTCCATGGGGCAGTCCCGGGCGACCCGCGCGGAAGGCACCCCCGACACCGTCATCACCGGCGCGGTCGTCCTGGACCACTGGGGCGTCGTCAAGGCGGACATCGGCATCCGGGACGGCCGTATCGCCGCGATCGGCAAGGCCGGGAACCCCGAGACGATGGACGGCGTGCATCCGGACCTGGTGATCGGACCCGAGACCGAGATCATCGCGGGCAACGGCAGGATCCTCACCGCCGGAGCGGTCGACGCGCACGTCCACTTCATCTCGCCGACCGTCGTCGACCAGGCCCTGTCCGCCGGGGTGACGACCATCGTCGGCGGCGGCACGGGCCCCGCCGAGGGCAGCAAGGCCACCACTGTCACCCCGGGACCCTGGCACCTGGCCCGGATGTTCGCGGCGCTGGAGGCGTATCCGGTCAACATCGGACTGCTCGGCAAGGGCAACACCGTGTCGTCCGAGGCGATGTACAGCCAGCTGCGCGGCGGCGCCGTGGGATTCAAGATCCATGAGGACTGGGGGGCGACCCCGGCCGCCATCGACGCCTGTCTGACGGTGTGCGACGCCACCGGAGCGCAGCTCGCCATCCACACCGACACCCTGAACGAGGCCGGCTTCGTCGAGGACACCCTCGCCGCCATCGCCGGGCGCGGCATCCACGCCTACCACACCGAAGGTGCGGGCGGCGGGCACGCACCCGACATCATCACCGTCGTCTCCCGGCCCAACGTGCTGCCGTCCTCGACCAATCCCACCCGGCCGCACACCGTCAACACCGTCGAGGAGCACCTCGACATGCTGATGGTCTGCCATCACCTCAACCCGGCCGTCCCCGAGGACCTCGCCTTCGCGGAATCGCGCATCAGGCCCTCGACGATCGCCGCCGAGGACTTCCTGCACGACCTCGGCGCGATCAGCATCATCAGCTCCGACTCCCAGGCCATGGGGCGGGTCGGCGAGGTCGTGCTGCGGACCTGGCAGACCGCGCACGTGATGAAGAAGCGCCGTGGATCCCTGCCCGGGGACGGGCGCGCGGACAACCACCGGGCTCGTCGCTATGTCGCCAAATACACCATCAACCCGGCAGTCGCGCAGGGCCTGGACCAGGAGATCGGCTCGGTCGAGACCGGAAAGCTCGCCGACCTCGTCCTGTGGGAACCGGCGTTCTTCGGCGTCAAGCCGCTGCTCGTCATCAAGGGCGGCCAGATCGCCTACGCGCAGATGGGCGACGCCAACGCCTCCATCCCGACCCCCCAGCCGGTGTTGCCCCGGCCCATGTTCGGCGCCGTCGGACGTGCCCCGGCCGCCAACTCCTTCAACTTCACCACCCACACCGCGCTCGACGACGGACTCCCGGACCGGCTCGGCCTCGGCAAGCGGTTCCTGCCGATCCGCAGCACCCGGGCACTGACCAAGGCCGACATGCGGGAGAACGACGCCCTGCCACGCGTCGAGGTCGACCCCGACACCTTCACCGTGCGCATCGACGGCGAGGTCGTCGAACCGGCACCCGCCGCCGAACTGCCCATGGCCCAGCGCTACTTCCTCTTCTGATGACGTCGAGTGCCACGGTGCCCACGACGGCACCGGCCCCCGCCGCCAGGGCCGCGCTGCTGATGCTGGCCGACGGACGGTTCCCGGCCGGCGGCCACGCCCACTCCGGCGGTGGCGAGGCGGCCGTCACCGCCGGCCTCATCCATGACCCGGCGAGTCTCGCCGCCTTCTGCCGGGGCCGACTGCACACCTCGGGGCTGGTGGCCGCCGCGCTCGCCGCGGCGGCCTGCGCGGGTCTCGACCCACTGCTGCTCGACGCCGCCGCCGACGCCCGCACCCCGTCACCCGCACTGCGCGCCACCGCCCGCAAGCTGGGCCGGCAACTGATGCGCGCCGCGCGGGCCGCCTGGCCCGCAGCGGAACTCGACCGGCTCGCCGCCGCCCGCCCGCGCGGCGCCCATCAGCCGATCGTGCTCGGTGTCACCGCCCGTGCCGCGGGCCTGACCCCACTGGACGCGGCGCACGTGGCGGCCTACGAAGCCGTCACCGGACCGACCACCGCCGCCGTCCGGCTGCTCGGCCTCGACCCCTTTTCCGTCGGTGCCGTCCTGGCCCGCCTCGCCCCCGAACTCGACGCCGTGGCCGAACGCGCCGCCCTGGCCGCCGCCCGCGCCGCGACGGAAGGGCTCGAAGCCCTGCCCGCCGCGTCCGCGCCGCTGCTCGACCTCCACGCCGAGCAGCACGCGGCCTGGCCCGTCCGGCTCTTCGCCTCCTGACCCCGGGACGACCGCGAACCTCCCGGCCGTCCGCCGCCATCCGACCGACCCTGGAGCCGACCATGCACCTCGACCACCCGGACACCTACCCCGAGCGCTACACCTACGGCACCCCCGCCCGCCGTCCCGACGGCACCCGCCGGGCCCTGCGGGTGGGCCTCGGCGGACCCGTCGGCTCCGGCAAGACCGCCACCGTCGCCGCGCTCTGCCGCCGGTTGCGCGACGAGCTGTCCATCGCGGTGGTCACCAACGACATCTACACCCGCGAGGACGCCGAGTTCCTGCTGCGCAACGCGGTCCTGCCCCCCGAGCGCATCAGCGCGGTGGAGACCGGCGCCTGCCCGCACACCGCGATCCGCGACGACATCTCCGCCAACCTCGAAGCCGTCGAGGACCTGGAGGACGCGGTCGGGCCGCTGGACCTCGTCCTGGTCGAGTCGGGCGGCGACAACCTCACCGCCACGTTCTCCAAGGGCCTGGTGGACGCACAGATCTTCGTCATCGACGTCGCGGGCGGCGACAAGATCCCCCGCAAGGGCGGGCCCGGCGTGACCACCTCGGACCTGCTGGTCGTCAACAAGACCGACCTCGCCCCGCTGGTGGGCGCCGACCTCGGCGTCATGGCCCGCGACGCCAAGGCCCAGCGCGGCGACCTCCCGGTCGTCTTCACCGCGCTGACCGCCGAGGACGGCATCGCCCCGGTCGCCGACTGGATCCGCGAGCGGCTCGCCGCCTGGACCGCGGACCGGACATGACCGCCGCTGTCACGGGCGGGTCGCGCGCCGCTGGGGTGGGCGCCGCCGCCCGCATCACCGCCGTGGCCGACGGGCGCGGCGGGACCGTGCTGCCGGTGCTCGCCGGCGACGGTCCGTTCGCGCTGCGCCGTACGCGGGCCACCGGCAGCGGCGCCCAGGTCACGGTCATCGGCGCGATGAGCGCCCCGCTGGGCGGCGACCGGCTGGAGCTGTCCGCCGAGGTGGGCGCGGCCGCCGAGCTGACGGTGACCAGCGCGGCCGCGACCATCTCGCTGCCGGGCACGTCGGGTGAACCCGCCACGTACGACGTGCGGTTGGTCGTCGGCCAGGACGCGGTCCTGCGCTGGCTGCCCGAGCAGGTCATCGCGGCCGCGGGCAGCGACCTGCGGATGACCACCCGTGTCGAACTCGCGGCGGGCGCCCGGCTCGTCTACCGCGACGAGCAGGTGCTCGGCCGCGCGGGGGAGCGGCCGGGGCGGCTCACCACCCGCCTGACCGTGCACCGCGCAGGGGAGCTCCTGCTGGACCAGGAGCTGTCGTTCGGTCCCGGCGTCCCGGGCTGGGACGGTCCCGCGGTCCTGCACCGGTACCGTTCCGTCGGCCAACTCCTCGTCGTGTCGCCCGACTTCGCCCATGAACCGCCGACGGCCGCACTCCTCGCGGCGGACCCCGGCGCCGGCCAGGCCGTCAGCACCCCGCTCGCCGGTCCCGCCGTCCTGGTCACGGCCGTGGCGCCCGACGCGTTGTGCCTGCGCCGGTTGCTCGACAAGGCGATGCGAACGGTGCTGCCGAACGGTGACGGTTCCGGTGCCCACCACCCGCAGACCGCCGCGGCCGAACGCGTTAGCGTGGCCCGATGAGCACTTCGATCAACGACGCAGCGGTACCGGCCCCGTCCCCCGGCCGCGAAGGCCCCACCGCGACGCGCGAGGCACAGCCCCACGAGGTCGGACCGGTACGCACGACGTACGCGCCCGACCGCGACGGCGACCCGGACCCCGGCGAAATCGTCTGGACGTGGGTGCCGTTCGAGGAGAACGACGGCCGCGGCAAGGACCGCCCGGTGCTGGTCGTGGCCCGCGAGTCGGCCGGCACGCTGCTGGCCGTCCAGCTGTCCAGCAAGCGCCATGACGAGGACCGCGAATGGGTGCCGATCGGTACCGGATCCTGGGACGCGGCCGGCCGCGAGTCCTGGGTCGACCTCGACCGTGTGCTGCGCGTGCACCCCGACGGGATGCGCCGGGAGGCCTGCGCGCTGGACCGTCCGCGCTTCGACCGCGTGGTGGGACGGCTGACGGAACGCTACGGCTGGAGCTGACCGCGCCCGCGCCGCAGCCCCCGCACTCGCGGGCCCGCCGGGGCCGTCAGATCGCACACCATGTCACGTATTGGTAAAGAATCGCCGGTGTGACCTGTTCACAGGCACCTCACAGCCGAAAGGATCCTTTCGAATCTCTGTGATCACCGTGACCACAAGTCGCGGGTCAGTAGGGGGAGGAACTCCTTGAGACGCACTGTTGTGCTCGTCTCCACCGGCGCTCTCATAGCGGGCGCCATAGCCGCCGCTCCGGCGGCCACCGCCGGAGACAAGCGGCCCACCGGCCAGCACCAGCCGAGCGGACTCGCCGAGTCCATCGGCGTGGAGATCGCGGCCGCCCGTGCGGCCCAGAAGGGCATCGACTGGGCCACGTGTCCGGCCGACTGGGGCATCCCGGCCCCTGTCCAATGCGGCTACGTCACCGTTCCGGTGGACTACGCCAGGCCGTTCGGCAAGACCATCAAGATCGCGGTCGACCGGGCCGGCAGCACCGGCACCCCGGCCGAGCGCCAGGGCGCACTGCTCTACAACCCCGGCGGCCCCGGCGGTTCGGGCCTGCGGTTCCCGCTCCGGATCACCAACAAGTCGGCGCTGTGGGTGAACACCGCCAAGGCGTACGACTTCGTGGGCTTCGACCCGCGCGGCGTCGGCCACTCGGCGCCGATCTCCTGCCAGGACCCGCAGGAGTACGTGAAGGCCCCGAAGGCCGACCCGGTGCCGAGCAATGAGGCGGACAAGGCCGCGCAGCGCAAGCTCGCCGCCGCGTACGCCAAGGGCTGCCTGGAGCGCACCGGCGCGCAGATGCTCTCGCAGATGACGACGGCCAACACGGCCCGCGACATCGACGTGGTGCGGGCCGCCCTGCACGAGAAGAAGCTGAACTACATCGGCGTCTCCTACGGCACCTACCTCGGTGGCGTGTACGCGACGCTCTTCCCGACCCATGTGCGCCGCATGATCATCGACAGTGTGGTCAACCCGGACGACGACCAGGTCTGGTACCAGAACAACCTGGACCAGGACGTGGCCTTCCAGGGCCGCTGGGACGACTGGAAGGCGTGGGTCGCCAAGTACGACTCCGTCTACCACATCGGTGACACCCCGGCGAAGGTGCAGACGCAGTGGGAAGCCCTGCGCGCCGCCGCCAAGGCGAACCCGATCGGCGGGGTCGTCGGCCCGGCCGAGCTGCTCGGCTTCTTCCAGGGCGCGGCGTACTACGACTCGTCGTGGGCGACCGTCGCGGGCGTGTGGAGCAAGTACCGCGCGGGTGACACCCAGGCGCTCGTCGGTGCCGCAGGACCGGACATGTCCGACACCGCCGGCAACATCTCGTCGGAGAACGGCACCGCGGTGTACACCGCGGTGGAGTGCACCGACACCAAGTGGCCGACCAGTTGGAAGAAGTGGGACCGTGACAACACGGAGCTCCACCAGAAGTACCCCTTCCTGACCTGGTCCAACGCCTGGATGAACCTGCCGTGCGCCACCTGGGGCGTCAAGCAGCAGACCCCGGTCGACGTACGGTCGCACCGCGGGCTGCCCGGTGTCCTCATCGTGCAGAGCACCCGTGACGCGGCCACGCCGTACACCGGGGCGCTCGAGATGCACCGGCGTCTGCAGGGCTCGCAGCTCATCACGGAGAACGGCGCCGGCTCGCACGGCGTCACCGGCCTGGTCAACCCGTGCATCAACAGCCGGGTGGACGACTACCTGATCAAGGGCAAGCTCGACGGCCACGACGTCGTGTGCACTCCGCACGCCGTACCGGTCCCCGCCGCTTCCTAGGTCTCCCGGCTCGATCGGAAACACCTCGCCCCGGTCCGTCATGGACCGGGGCGAGGTCGTTCCCGGATGTCGCGACGGGCCGGGTCAGCGGAGCAGTTTGCGTTTCGCCCGCTCGAACTCCGGCCGGGTCAGCAGGCCGCGCTTCATCAGCCCCGCGAGCCGCTCCAGCTCGTCCGCCAGTGAGACGGGCGGCGGCGTGGCGGGCGTTCTGGGAGCCCGGGACTGCTTGCCGATCGCGGCTTCGACGGCCCGGCACAGGACCTCGAAGTCCGCCTGCTGCTCCTTGCCGAAGGTCACCGAGGAATCGGTCCTGGGGGCAGCGCCGCTGCCGGTGCCTCCCGTGTTCCCGCCCAGCAGGATGAAGCGGATGCTCCCGTAGCCGGTCCAGCCGGGGGCCTTCCAGCGGACGGCGCCGATCCCGGCGACCGGCAGCCGCTCCACCCGCTTGCCCAGCAGGCCGGGCCGCCGGATCGTCACCTGCTCACCGTCGAAATCGACGTGCACATTCCTGCTGCTGGCATCCATGTCGCCCCCTGAGCGCCGATGGACCGGCATCCTTCCACGGCGCAGGTCCGCGTGGGGCGATACGACGAATCGGACGGGCCCGGCGGGCGGACCGCCGCCCGCGTGTCGCGGGGGACCCCGGCGGAGCGGGTAACTTGGCTGGATCATCCAGGCGAGGCGAAGGCACAGCGATGGCGAAGCTCAACGGCAAGATCAAGTGGTTCAACCCGGGGAAGGGCTTCGGTTTCATCACCCCGGCCGACGGCGGCGCTGACGTCTTCGTCCACGGCAAGAACATCGAGGGCAACGTCGCCGACGACAAAGCGGTGGAGTACGAGCTCGGCGACGGCCCCAAGGGCCCGCACGCGCTGAACGTGAAGGTCGTCTAGCGGCCGCTGCGGTCGGTGCGCCCGGCGGATCGGCTGCTCCTACAGCAGTACGAACATCGCGGCGCTCGCCGCGCCGACCGAGGCGCCGGCCACGGTCTGCGCGACGGAATGGTAGGTCAGCGCGACGCGCGACCAGCACACGGCGGCGACCAGCACATAGCCGAGCAGCCACCAGGGCGAGGCGACGACGGCGAGCAGCGCGACGACGCCGGAGGCCACCGCCGAGTCCACGCTGATCTTCCAGACCGTGTTCACGACCAGCAGGACGACGGTCACCGCCCACAGCGAGACCATCGCGATGAGGATGTCGGCCGGCGCGTGGGCCAGGAGCATCACCGCTGCACCGATCCCGATGGAGCCGAGGATGACGGCGAAGATCGGTGCCCGCTGCGTACGGTCCACCACATGCCGGTCGCCCCAGGTGCCGCGCTTGCGCTCCCACTCGATGTAGGCGGCCGGGACGACCCCGGCGCACAGCGCCGCGAACAGCCCCCACGCCGCACCGCTCAGGTTGCCCCCCGCGGCGGTCCCGAGACCGACCAGGCCGGCGAGCAGGGCGTTGCGGGGCTGCAGGACATCGGTGACGATGCGCGCCGTGGCCTCCAGCCTCGTACGGGCCGCTCCACGGGCACGACGGACTGCTGTGACGGGCTGCTGTGGGGTCGTCGCGGAGGTTTCGGCGGCCGGGTTTTCGGCGGCTTCGCATTCGGCGGCGGGGGATTTGATCAAGTGGCGCACCGGGTCAGGGTAGAGCCATCCCCCCGTGGCCGGGACGCGCGGGGCGACCGGTGTCGCGGAGCGCTCCAGCGGTCACTCGGGGCGGGCCTGTACCTCGGGCCCGCCACCACGCCAGTCGATGAGCGGATGGTCCTCGAGCTCCACATCGTCCAGACCGGCCCGGCGCAGGAACTCCACGATGTCCGGGAGCGAGTACGCGCGGCCGACCGGCGTGCCGCCGATCGTCACCCGCCGTGTGCCGTTCTCCAGCGGGTAGACGACGACCTGCTGTGCTTCTGGATCCATATCCCTAGGCTGCGTGTTCGAGCGGCCCGGCGCATCTCTTGTGGCGTATTGGGTTCACTCCCTTCACTCCTTTCAATCGCCGGCCAGGTCACGGCGGCGGAAACCGGTCAGTCCCACGGCCGCCACCATGGCAGCGACCACGACGAGCCAGAGGTACGGCGCCGCCTCCTGATGCCCGCCCGGCGCCTTGGGCAGATGGGTGAAGGGTGAGAGATCGAGCATCAGCTGGGGGAGGTGGAGGACGGGTCCGAGCTGTCCGCACAGCAGGAAGGCGGCGAGGACCCCCCAGGCCGCCGCTGAGGCCTTCGGTATCCAGCCGAAGAGAACCAGGGACAGCGCCGCGGTGACCCACACCGCCGGAGCCTGGGCCAGTGCCGCTCCGGTCAGCGCGGGCAGTCGCCCGCTGATGTCGCCGATGGTGGCGCCGTAGGCCAGCCCCGCGGACACTCCGCCGACCGTGAGCAGCACGAACGTGCCGAAGGCGGGGAAGACCAGGTGGCTGCAGGCCCAGCGCACCCGGCCGACGGCGTTGGCCAGCAGGGGTTCCGCCAGCCGGCCGGTCTCTTCCGAGCGCAGCCGCAACGTGCTCTGTACGGCGTAGGCCGCGGCGAGCATGCCGAGCAGTCCCATGGCGGTGGCGAAGAAGGAGTCGGTCAGGGCGCCCGGTCCCCCCATGCGGCGGACCATGTCCCCCAGTTGCGCGTTGTCCTCGACGATGCCGGAGATCGAGTTGCCCACCGAGCCGTAGAGCGCTCCCGCGACGGCGAAGCCGGCGGCCCAGCTGTACAGGGCGCCGCGCTGCAGCCGCCAGGCGAGGGCGAACGGGCCGTTCAGCGACGCCGCGCCCTCGGCCGGTCCGGGGCGGGCGGGGAGCAGCCCGGCACCCAGGTCACGTCTCGCCACCAGGACGTAGCCGGCCCCGGTCGTGACCGCGGTGAAGGCGGCCACGAGCCCGAGCACCCACCACCGGTCCCCGGCGAACGGCCGGAGGTTCTCGGTCCAACCGAGCGGCGAGGCCCACACGAGGGGCGATGCGGCGTCCGCCGACGCCGCATCGCCGCTGGCGCGGAGCAGGAACGCGAGCCCCAGCACGGCCCCGGCAAGCCCCTTGGCGACCCGAGCGCTCGCGGTGAGCTGGGCGGTGACCGCCGCGACACCCGCGAACATCAGCCCGCTGGCGGCGAGAGCGAGCCCCAGGGCGGCCGATCCGGCGACCGACTGGCCGAGCACCGTCAGCGCGGCGGCGACGATCAGCGCGAGGGCCGCATTGGCCGTCAGGGCGGTCAGCAGTCCCGCGGTGAGCGGCGCCCGCCGTCCCACCACACCGGAACTGAGCAGTTCCTGGCGGCCGCTCTCCTCCTCCTCGCGGGTGTGCCGGATCACGATGAGGATGCTCATCAGACCGGTCAGCGCGGCGCCGATACATCCCATCCGCCACGCGGTGAGCGCACCGGTGCTCTCCCCGCTGAACGCCGGCCCGTACAGCGCCCGCAGGGAACTGTTGACGTTCATGCTGCGGGCGAAATCCGTCCGCTCCTTGAGCGTGCCGTACAACTTCTCCAGGGACAGGCAGCTGCTGAGCACCGCGGCGGTCAGGGCGTAGACCCAGGCCGGGATCATGATCCGGTCCCGGCGCAGCGCCAGCCGGGTCAGCACCCCGGTGCCGGTGGCGGTGCCCGTGCCGTGCACCGGGACGCCCACGTCGGTGGCACTCATCGGGCCACCGCTTCCGGCACGGCCTGGTAGTGGCGCAGGAAGAGCTCTTCCAGGGTCGGCGGCCGGCTCGTCAGGCTGCGGACCCCGGACTCGCCGAGCTGCCGCAGGACGGCGTCGAGTTGATCGGTGTCGACCTGCAGACTGACCCGGTGCCCCCGGACGTCCAGGCCGTGCACTCCGGGCAGGTCCGCCAACCCGTGCGGGGAGCCGCCGAGTTCGGCGGTGATCGCGGTACGGGTGAGATGGCGCAGTTCGTCGAGGGTGCCGGTTTCGACGGTGCGCCCCTGGCGGATGATGCTGACCCGGTCGCACAGCGCCTCGACCTCGCTGAGGATGTGGCTCGACAGCAGCACGGTGACGCCGCGCTCGCGGGCGTCGGTCACGCACTCCTGGAACACCTCCTCCATCAGGGGGTCCAGACCCGACGTCGGCTCGTCCAGGATGAGCAGCTCCGCCTCCGCCGCGAACGCCGCGACCAGCGCGACCTTCTGCCGGTTGCCCTTGGAGTAGGCCCGCCCCTTGGTGGTGGGGTCGAGCTGGAAGCGGTCCAGCAACCGGGCTCTGCGGTCGGTGTTCAGACCGCCGCGGAGCCGGCCCAGCAGATCGATGGCCTCACCACCGCTGAGATTGCGCCACAGGGTGACATCGCCGGGCACGTAGGCGATCCGGCGGTGCAGGGCGACCGCGTCCCGCCAGGGATCTCCGCCGAGCAGCCGGGCGGTGCCGCCGTCCGGGCGCAACAGGCCGAGCAGGACACGGATCGCGGTCGACTTCCCCGCGCCGTTCGGTCCGAGGAAACCGTGCACTTCCCCCGTTCGGACACTGAGGTCGAGCCCGTCCAGAGCATGGGTGCGGCCGAACGACTTGTGGAGTGCGGCCACGCTGATTGCCGTCGTCATGATTCTGAACGTACAGTAGATTCACAAAGTTGTGAAGATAGAGAATTGTATAAACTCCGGACCGGGCAGGCGGGCGACAACCGGCCGGGCGGCAACGGGCCAGGCGGTAGCCGTCCGGCGGGCGATCGGGAGGCGGACATGGCACAGGAGCAGAGCCACAGCGAAGGCGCGGGGGTGCTGACGTTCGTCGAGCGGTTCGCCGCCGAGCTGGTCGAGGCCGGCATGCCGCGCATGCCCGGCCGGGTCTTCGCCGCCCTGATCGCGTCGGAGCAGGGCGCTCTGACCTCCGCGGAACTGAGCGAACGCCTCCAGGTCAGCCCTGCGGCGGTCTCCGGCGCGGTCCGCTACCTCGCCCAGGTCGGCATGATCGGCCGCGAGCGCGACCCCGGTTCGCGCCGCGAGCGCTACCGGCTGCACAACGACCAGTGGTACGAGACGTTCACCCGCCGGGACGCGATCATCGGCCGGTGGGAGCACACCCTGCGCGCCGGCGTCGAGGCGCTCGGCCCCGGCACCCAGGCCGGCTCCCGCATCGAGGAGACCGCGGAGTTCTTCGCGTTCCTGCAGAAGGAACTCCACTCGATGATGGACCGCTGGCGCGACCACAAGGAACAGCTCCGCGAGGACAAGGAACAGCTCCGCGACGAGAAGGACCAGCTCCACGAGCACCAGCCCTAGCTCTGCGGGCGTCACCGAGCACGGCGCCCCGTCAGACCGCGTCGTCGTCCCGGATCCGGATGAACCGTACGGTCGCCTGCCGTCCCGTCCGGACCCGGACCTCGACCAACGGGCCGTCGCGCACCGGTCGCAGGGGCGATCCGTCCTCGTCCCTGACCTCAGGACCGAGCAGCCCGGCGACCGCCGCCGCGATCCGCCCGGCGGCGACCGGGTCGAGACGGGGTGAGGTCTGAGCGCGGGTCGCGTCGTCGAACTCGACCAGCACCGAGTCGGGGCGCCGCCCGGAGCCGATGACGCCGACCAGCCGGGCGTCGACGGTCTCGGCGTGCCGCACCTTGATCCACCCCGGCCGGGCGCCGGGCCGGTACGCGGAGCCGAGCCCCTTGCAGACCAGGCCCTCCACGCCGTGCGGCACCAGGGTCTCGTACCAGTCCAGCGCCACCGCGCGATCCGTGGTCGCCAGCACGGTCTGCACCTGCGGCCCCAGGTCGCGCAGCGCCGTGCGCAGCAGCTTCCAGCGGTCGGCGAGCGGCAGGTCCCGGATGTCGCTGCCCGGAACGGCGAGGCAGTCGAAGGCGACGTACGCCACGGCGATGCCCGCCGCACGGCGCTGCGCGTCGGGGCGCAGCAGCTCGGTGAAGGCGAACTTCCCGTCGGCCCAGGCGCAGATCTCACCGTCGAGGACGAGCCCGGCGGGCAGCGCCCGGGTGAGGGCGGCGGCGATGCCGGGGAACTCGGCGGCGATGTCGCGCCCGGAGCGGGTCTGCAGGACCGTGCGGTCACCGAGGGCGAACGCGACGGCGCGGAAGCCGTCCAGCTTGACGCTGTACTGCACTCCGCCGGGCAGCGCGTCCTCGGCCGGGATGTCGGCTTCCGTGCGGGGGCGCATCACGTCGACCCGCGGCCGCAGGACGACCGGGTCCGGACGGTTCACGAGGGCCGCCAAACCAGGGGCCGCCAAACCAGGGGCCGCCTCACCAGGGGCCGCGTCATGAGGGCCGCGTCATGACGGCAGCTTCCCGGCCCGCTTCCGTTCCAGGAGCGGAGCGAGCAGGTCTCCGTGGTCGGCCACGCGGTCGGGGACGTCGGCGATGGTGAAGGAGAGCCGCCCGGGGTCGTCGCACTCCTCGATCTCGTCCCACGACACGGGCGTGGACACGGTGGGCGTGGCGCGGGCGCGGACGGTGTACGGGGCGGCGGTGGTCTTCTTCGCCGAGTTCTGCGACCAGTCGATGAAGATCTTCTCGGTGCGCAGGTTCTTGGTCATCCTCGACACCACCTGATCGGGATGGTCCGCCTCCAGCTCCTTCGCGAGCGCCTTGGCGTAGGCCGCGGCCTGCTCGGGCGAGGCGCCGGTCAGCGGCGCGTACAGATGCAGGCCCTTGGAGCCCGACGTCTTCGCCCAGGACTCGATGCCGTCGGCGCGGAGGCGCTCACGCAGCAGCAGGGCGACGGCGCAGCAGTCGACCACGGTGCGGTCCTCGCCGGGGTCCAGGTCGAACACGAGCCGGTCCGCCGTTCCGGGCGCGGCGGCCTTCCACTGCGGTACGTGCAGCTCGATGCACGCCAGGTTCGCCGCCCACACGAGGGTGGCGAGGTCGTTGATCTGCACCTGCTCCATCTCCTCGCCGCTGCTGCGCTCGGTGACCGACGTCGTCACCCAGCTGGGGGTACCGGACGGCGGTCTCTTGGCGAAGAAGGACGTGGCGTCCACCCCGCTGGGGGCGCGCAGGAACGACAGGGGCCGGCCGCGCAGGTGTGGCAGCAGGACGGGGGCGATGGTGGCGTAGTAGTGCACCAGCTCGCCCTTGGTCGTGCCGGTCCGCGGATACAGGATCCGCTCCAAGTGGGTGAGGGTCAGTTTGCGGCCCTCGATCTCCGTGATCGGCATAGTATGAAATCTCTCACATTTAGGGACAAAACGATGAGATCGCTCTGGAGCGGCACGCTGTCCTTCGGCCTGGTCGCCGTACCCGTCAAGCTCGGTTCGGCCGTCAGCAGCCACAAGCTCGGCTTCCGGCAGATCCACACAGCCGACCACGGGCGGGTGCGTCTCCAAAAGGTCTGTGCACTCGACGAGCAGGTCCTCACCCAGGCCGAGATCGGCAGGGCGTACGAAACGGCCGACGATCAGCTGATCGAGATCTCCGACGACGAGTTGAAGGCCCTGCCGCTCCCCACGGCCAAGACCATCGAGGTCAGCGGGTTCCTCGACGCCGACAGCGTCGACTTCCTGAAGCTCGACACGCCCTACTTCCTCGCCCCGGCCGATGCCGCCGCCAACAAGGCCTACGTCCTGATGCGCGAAGCGCTCCAGCGGTCGGGCAAGGCGGCCGTCGGCAAGCTCGCGATGCACAACAGCGAGCACCTCGCGCTGGTGCGCGCCCATGACGACGTGCTGATCCTGCAGACCCTGCGCTGGCCCGACGAGGTCAAGTCGACGTCCGAGGCCGCCCCGACCGGCAAGGTGAACATCACCGACGCCGAACTCGACCTCGCCGACACCCTCATCAACGCCCTCGGCGAGGCCGACCTGGAGGAGTACACGGACAACTACGCCGAAGCCGTACAGGCCCTCGTCAGCGCGAAGGTCGAGGGCGGCGAAGCACCCGCCGCGGCCGATGGATCCGGAGGCGGCGGCAAGGTCGTCGACCTGATGGCGGCCCTGGAGGCCAGCGTCGCCCAGGCCAGGAGCGCCCGCTCCGACAACGCCGCCGACGCGACCGTCACGCCCATCAAGAAGCCGGCGAAGAAGACCGCCGCCAAGCGCGCGGCTCCGGCGCAGAAATCGACACCCAAGAGCAACGACACCAAGAAGTCCACCGCGAAGAAGACCACGGCGAAGAAGACCACGGCGACGAGATCAGCAGGCGGGACGGCCACGAAGACGACGGCCACGAAAACAACGGCCAAGAAGGCCGCGGCGAAGCCGGCGAAGAAGACCGCCGCGAAGACCGCGGCCGGCAAGAGCCGCAGCGCCTGAACCGCCGTCCGTCGCGCATCCGTGTCCCGTCCGGCCGATACTGGTCAGGTGGACAGTGGTCGTACGGCAACCGCGCCCTCCGGCGTGATCGACGAGGCGGTCCAGTGCCTGCCCGCGCCCGCGCTGCGGCCCTACATCGCGGGGTACTGCGGTTACCGGCAGGACGGCGTCCCGCCCACCCGGCACCGGGGCATGCCCTCGCCCTTCCTGACGCTGATCTTCACCCTCGACGACCCGCTGACCGTGGAGCTGCACCCCGACCCACGGCAGGCGCCGGCCCGCTACGACGCGCTGCTCGGCGGTCTGCACACCACATCGGCGCTGATCACCCATGGGGGACGCCAGTCCGGGATCCAGGTGGCGCTCAGCCCGCTTGGCGCGCGGGCCCTGCTGCACCTGCCCGCGGGTGAACTCGCCAACGCCGACCTCCCGGCCGACGCCGTCCTGGGACGACTCGCCGATGAGGTACGGGCCCGGCTGCGCGACGCGCCCGGCTGGCGGCAGCGGTTCGCCGTCCTCGACCGCGTCCTGTGGCGCTACGCGCGCCCGGAATCCGCCGTCCCGCCACAAGTGGTCCGCGCCTGGGACCTGTTGGTGCATTCCGGCGGCGCAATGTCCGCGTCGGCGCTCGCCAAGGACGTGGGCTGGAGCGGCAGGCATCTGGCCGGCCGGTTCCACACCGAGATCGGACTGAGCCCCAAGGCGGCGGCCCGGGTCATCCGCTTCGACCGGGCGCGGCGGCTGCTGGTCGTCCGGGCCTGCGGCAGGGGAGGTGACGTCCTGGCCGGCCGGGACGGCGCGGACGGGCCGGCGGGTGCGTACCGTCCCAGCAGCCCGAACGGTCTGGCGGATCTCGCGGCCGACTGCGGCTACTTCGACTAGGCACACCTCGCGCGCGAGTTCCGCTCCCTGGCCGGCTGCGCGCCGAGCCGCTGGCTGGCCGAGGAGTTCCGAAACGTCCAAGCCTTCGCCGCCCCCTCGGCGGCAGAGTGGACAGCGGACGAGGACAGCGGGGCCGTCCACCACTGAAACAGCTCCGCCGCAGCACCGACCCGAGGAGGTCCGGCCCGCATGGACGCCACCGACAGCACCAGTGCCACCGACACGACCAACGAGACCACCGCCGCCACGGACGATAAGGCGCCCCCGCCCCAGGTGTGGCCCAGTCTGCGGGCCCGTGACGCTCGCGCGCTGATCCGGTTCCTGGTCGAGGCGTTCGGCTTCGAGGAGACCGTCGTCTACGGCGAGGGCGACCGTGTGGACCACGCCCAGCTCGACTGGCCGCCGGGCGGCGGCATCATGCTCGGCAGCGTCCCCGAGGAGGGCGCGGCGGACCATGTCGCCCTGGTACCGGGCACCTTCGGCGGCTACGTCGTCACCGACGAGCCCGACGCGCTGTACGCCCGTGCCCGGGCGGCGGGAGCCGAGATCATCATGGAGCTGACCGACACCGACTACGGCTCGCGTGACTTCGCCGCCCGTGACCCCGAGGGGAACCGGTGGTTCTTCGGCACGTACCGCGGTGCGCCGCGGAAGTAGGGAACCGCGAACGGGGGAGGGGGCGGTGCCGCCGGGAATGCCGGCCGTACCGCCCCCTCGGGGTGCGTGGAGCTCAGTTCGCGGGGCCCGCGCCGGACGCGGGCGAACCGTACCGGCGCTCGAAGCGCTCGACGCGGCCCGCGGTGTCCAGCACGCGGGACGTACCCGTGTAGAACGGGTGGCTCGCCGAGGACGTCTCCACGTCGACGACGGGGTAGACGCTGCCGTCCTCCCACTCCACGGTCTTGTCACTGTCCGCGGTCGAACGCGTCAGGAATGCGAAGTCCGCTGAACGGTCGCGGAAGACGACCGGGCGGGAGACGGGGTGGATGCCGAACTTCATGGGGTTACCTTCCGTTGTGCGGAACGGGTGGGGCTGCCGGTCCTCGTTGCCGGCGGGATGCGCGCGGCGGGTGTGATCCGTTGGGTCCGTGTGATGCGGCTGAACCGTGTGGGGTCAGCGCTCCTCGCGGAAGAGGACGTGCTGTCCGGCGGCCGGGTCGTACTTGCGCAGCACGAGACGGTCGGGGTTGTTGCGACGGCTCTTGCGCGTGACGTAACTCTGGCCGGTGCCGGCCGTCGAACGCAGGGTGATGACGGGACGGGCGTCACTGCGTGCCATGGGATTCCCTTCCGATGCGGTGGTCCAGGACACCGAACAGAATGATTGTCATTGTCATTCGGTATCTGCTCGTCTCAACGCGACCCACCGCCCGCACATTCCCGATCCGGGAACTCGCTCACAGCAATGGCCGTTCACTGTGTGTGACCACTTGCGCGGGGGTGGGGTGCAGATCGACGCGACATGTGCCGGGAGGAGGGAGGAGGTCTCGTTATGCCGAGGCGGGGGCGGTGGGGTGCGGTCTTCGATACGCTGACGACCCCGGGAAGGGACTCCTGGAGAGCGCTCTCCAGGACGTGCTATAAAGACCGGCATGAGCGAAGTCCTCCGACCGGCACTTTCGGGACCTCCCACGCTGGAGGATGTGGCCCGCGTGGCGGGTGTCTCGCGTGCGACGGTCTCCCGGGTCATCAACGGGACCCGCAATGTCGACCCGGCCATCCAGGAGACGGTCCGCCAGGCCATCGCCGCGACCGGCTACGTGCCCAACACCGCGGCCCGGTCACTGGTGACCCGGCGTACCGGGGCCATCGCGCTGGTGGTGTCCGGTGCGGGCGGCCCCGGGCCGGACGACGCGGTCCGCAGCGAGGTGTTCGTGGACCCGTTCTTCGGCCGGGTCGTCAGTGGTGTGGTGGGGTTCCTGCGGCCGTTGGGGATGCATCCGGTGCTGATGCTGGCCGAGACCGGCCCGGCGCGCGACCAGGTGGTGGCGTATCTGCGGCAGGGCAATGCCGACGGGGCGATGGTGGTGTCCACGCACGCGGGTGATCCGCTGCCGGAGCAGATCACCGAGGCGGGGGTGCCCGCGGTGTTGTTCGCCCGGCCGGCCCGGCCGATCCCGATCAGTTATGTCGATGTCGCGCATCAGGACGGGGCCAGGCTGGCGGCCGACCGGCTGGTGGAGCGCGGCTGCCGGGAGGTGGTGACGATCTCCGGTCCGCTGGACGTCCCGGCCAGCCAGGACCGGCTGACCGGCTTCCGCGAGGCGATGGCCCGCCACGGCATCCCCTATGTGCCGTGCGCGGAGGGCAACTTCACCCAGGACAGCGGTGAGGCCGCGATGGAACGCCTGCTGGCCGAACACCCCCGACTCGACGGGGTCTTCGCCGCCAACGACCTGATGGCCCAGGGGGCCCTGCTCGTCCTGCGCGACCACGGCCGCCATGTCCCCGACGACGTGAAGGTCATCGGCTTCGACGACAGCAGCGCCGCCACCGCGTCACGCCCCGCACTGACCACCGTCCGGCAGCCCGTCGAGGACATGGCGGGCGAAATGGCCCGTCTCCTCCTCGACCGCATCAGCACACCCCAGCAGCGCATCACCTCCGTCATCTTCGAACCGACCCTCGTCATCCGGCAGTCCGCCTGACGCCTCGGCTCCGGCATTCCGGCTCAGCTCCGACATCCCGGCTCGGTGGATTGGAGAGCGCTCTCCAGTCCTTGGGCGGGGACGCCTGACATGAGCCCCGCCGCCGGGGCGTCCCGTGCCGTGGACCGGCCCCCATCGGGCACCATGGGTGGCATGACCACCATGATCGACGCCGAATGGCGTGCATTCATCAGCGAGGGAACCCGTACCGGCAAGCTCGCCACCGTCCGCGCCGACGGGCGGCCGCACCTCGCCCCCGTCTGGTTCCTCCTCGACGGGGACGACCTGGTCCTCAACACCGGCAAGGAGACCGTCAAGGGCCGCAACCTCGCCCGCGACGGCCGGGTGAGCATCTGCGTCGACGACGACCGTCCGCCGTTCTCGTTCGTGGTCATCGAGGGCAAGGCCCGGATCAGCGAGGACCTGCCGGAGGTCCGCGACTGGGCGACCCGTATCGCCCACCGCTACATGGGCCCCGACCGGGCCGAGGCGTACGGCGCCCGCAACGGCGTCCCGGGCGAACTCCTCGTCCGCGTGCACATCGACAAGGTCATCACGGTCAGGGGCGTCGCCGACTAGCGCAGGTCCGGCCGTTCGCGATCGGCCGGACAGGCCCCCTGGGAGACGTGCCGGTGTCAGGCGGCCGCGCCGCCGAACTCGCGCAGGGCCTCCTCCACGATCGCCTCCAGGCGGGCGTGGTGCGCGCCGCGCCAGTACACGCGCTCGCAGGCCGCGCACTGCGCGAACACGTCGTACGAGCGCTGTGTGCCGTGCCGCAGCTGGTCCTGGACCGACTCCTTGTCGGCGTCGGCGAGCGGACCGTTGCAGGCCACGCACCGGGACCACGGGGTGAGCACGGGCGCGAAGCGCTGCAGCACGTCGCGGAGTTGATCCTCGGGGCGGTCGCTGTAGATGTACGCCCCGGCCCAGATCTCCCGCCGCCGGAGCAGCCCGCGGTCGCGGGAGAGCATGACGCGCCGCTCCTTCGCGGAGAGTGCGGCCAGCGCGGGATCGCCGATGTCCTCGTTCTCGTAGGCGGCGTCGACGCCCAGCAGGCGCAGTCGCCGCGCGAGGGTGCCGAGGTGGACGTCGAGCAGGAACCGCAGGGGCGCTCCCGGCACGTGCTGGGGCCGCTCGACGGCCTCGACATGAACGGTTTCGCCAGCGGCGGGGATGTGCGAGACGGGCACGGCGCCGCCGTCGACGAGCAGCTGGCCGGCCTCGGTGAGCGGGACGCCCAGCGATTCGACGACATGGCCGAGCGTCGAGGTGCCGTCGGTGACGACCGTGCTCGGGCCCTGCCGCCGCTCAGCGGGGACGAAGAGGTGCAGCTCAGGGGCGAAAGTGAGGTCGATCTCCGGTCCGTTCACGCGGTCAGGATGTCATCACGGGGCGGCGCCGGGCCAGTTGATTCCGCCGGGTGTCCCCAGCGGGCACCCGATGATTGTTAGATAACTTTCCTAACAGACTATTGACTTGCGCCGGTTCGCGGACCGACTCTGCGGTGACCCTGCTGGATCCCCCTGGCAACGGAGGCACCATGAGCCGCACCATGAGCCGGCGCGCTCTTGTCGCGTTCCTCGCGACCGCCTGTCTCGTCCTCATCTCGGCGTTCGCGGGACTGGTGAACGCGGCGCCGAGTTCCGCGGCCCCCGCGGCCACGACGCAACAGACGTTCCTGACGTTCTACGGCTGGTACGACAACACACCGCCCGGCGGCGACATCTCCTACCCGCAGATCCACAACACGGCCGGCGGTACCGGCACGTTCGCGGATCCGATCACCTTCGCGACCTCCAAGGCGGAGCTCCCGGCCGGCACGAAGGTGTGGGTCGAGCGGGTCAGGAAGTACTTCATCATGGAGGACAGCTGCCAGGAGTGCGAGGCGGACTGGAGCGAGGAGGGGCCCAACGGCGGCCCCGGCCTGCACCACATCGACCTGTGGCTGGGCGGCAAGGGCGGCAACGCGATGAACGCGATCGACTGCGAGGACGCGCTGACGCACTACAACGCCGACAACACGCCGACGATGGAACCGGTCGTCGTCAACCCCGCCTCGAACGAGCCCTACGACGCCACGCCGATCTTCAACACCGGCACCGGCAAGTGCTACGGCGGCGCTCAGCCCAACACCACGGTCGGCCAGTACAAGAACGTCTCGACGGCGCAGTGCATGGATGATCCCGGCAACAGCTCCACCTCCGGCACCGCCCTCAAGACCGCCGCCTGCAACGGTGCGGCGAGCCAGCGCTTCACCTTCCACGGCGCGTTCATGGTGATCAACAACCTCTGCGCGGCGACCTCCGGCAGCAGCATCGTCCTCAACGCCTGCACGGGCGGCCCGACCCAGCAGTGGTCGGTCAACCCGAACGGCACGATCTCCGACATGCAGACCGGCCAGAAGTGCTTCCGGGCTTCGGGCGGCAATACGGTCGCCGGCAGCTGCTCCGGCACCGCGAGCCAGTGGGCCTTCACGCCCGCCTCCGCCACCAACGACTTCTCGCTGTCGCTGAACCCGACCGCGGGTTCGGTCAACGCGGGAGCGTCGACGACCTCGACGGTGTCCGTGCCGGTGGCCTCCGGTACGGCGGAGCCGGTGACGCTCACCGCCACCGGCGCCCCGTCGGGTGTCAGCGTGAGCTTCGCGCCCTCGACGGTGACCGCGGGCGGCACCTCGGTGATGACGGTGTCGGCCACCGCCGCCGCCACCGCCGGCTCCGCGGCTCTCACGGTCACCGGGACCTCGGCATCGGCCGCGCACTCGACGGGGTACGCACTGACCGTCAACGCTCCCGGCGGCGGCCCGGTGCTGCTCTCCCAGGGCAGGACGGCGACGGCCTCCTCGGTCGAATCGACCTCCTTCGCGGCGGCGGCCGCCTTCGACGGCAACCTCACCACCACCCGGTGGGCCAGCAAGGAGGGCACCGACCCGCAGTGGCTGCGCGTCGATCTGGGCGCCACCGCGAACGTCAGCCACGTCAAGCTCCTCTGGGAGGCCGCGTACGGCAAGGCGTACACGATCCAGACCTCCCCGGACGGCACGACCTGGACGACGATCTACTCCACCACCACCGGCAACGGTGCCACCGACGACCTGACCGGCCTCACCGGAACCGGCCGCTACGTCCGGGTCAACGGCACCGCCCGGGGCACCGCTTACGGCTACTCCCTCTACGAGATGCAGGTGTACGGAACGACCGCCTCGTAGCGGATCAGGGAGTGACGGCAACCGTCCACGCGCCCGCGCGTGGACGGTTGCTTATGCGGGTGCGCGTCTGAGCGATGGTCCGTGGTCGCGCCGGCGACTTGACTGGAGCCATGAGCAACCAGCCGAACACGACCGTCCGTCACCCCGCAGGGAGAAGCGAAACGATGAGTGCCGCCCACCCCACCAACGGCGCCCCGAACATCCACCCGACGCCCCAGGCTCCCCTCCACCACCCGGCGCCGCCGGTCCCCGCCCGCAAGAGCGCCGCCGGCCCCGTGCTGGGCGCCGCCACCGTCGCCACGGCACTCATGGCGGGTCTCTTCTTCAGCTTCGACGTCGCGGTCATGCCGGGCCTGGGCCGCGGTGACGACCGGACGTTCATCGGCGCGATGCAGAACATCAACGTGGCCATCGAGAACCCGGTGTTCTTCCTCGCGTTCTTCGGCGCCCTGGTGCTGACGGGCGTCGCGGCCTTCCAGCAGCGGCGGCTGGGGCGGCGCGCCGTGTTCGGCTGGGTACTGGCGTCGGTGGCGCTCTACGTCGTGGCGCTCCTCGTCACGATGGGCGCGAACATCCCGCTCAACGACGAGCTCGCGAAGGCCGGCGACCCCGCGCACATCCGTGATCCGGCTGCGGTGCGCGACAAGTTCGAGAACACCTGGATCGCGTTGAACATGGTGCGGACGGCGGCGTGCACGGTGGCCGTCGGCTGCCTGAGCCGGGCACTGTTCCTGCACGGCCGGGGCGACGCCGGGGCGGGCAGCCGTTGAGCGCCCCGACGGGCCGGTCCCGCACCGCGAGAAGCGGGTGCGGGACCGTCTGCTGCACGAGGCACGGGGACCGGGCGGGGACGGCGCGCGGCGCGGGGGGACGGATGGTCAGGGCAGGACGACGCCGGTCGTTCCCTCGTTGCCGTCACCGGAGTTGACCGTGCCGCGCGGTTCGAACATCAGGATCCGGGTCCCGGGCTCAGCCACCGGCTTGTGCAGGGTGCCCCGCGGCACGGTGAACACCTCGTGCGGGCCCAGCTCGACGGTGCCGTCCGGGAGTTCCAGCCGCAGCCGGCCGGCGAGGACGAGGAAGAACTCGTCGGTGTCCGCGTGCCGGTGCTCGGAGAACTCGCCCTCGACGTTGGCGACCTTGACGTCGTAGTCGTTCACCTGGGCCAGGACGTGCGGCAGCCACTTCTCGGGGACGGCGTCCATGACGGTGTCGATGTTGCGCTTCCCGCCCGGGAGGGCCGGTGCCTCCGTGATGGATTCGATGCGCGGCGCGGCGATCTCCGCGTAGTCCTTGGCCGAGAGCGCCAGGGAACGGTCCAGCCGGGCCGCGTTGAAGAAGATCTCATCGTGGTCCAGCAGCGCCGGGTCCACGATGAGTTCCAGCTTCTCGTCGAACGAGAACGGCAGCACGGTGCCGCTGACACTGCCGGCCAGGCGCTCGGCGGTCTCCTTCGGCGCGAACGAGATGTACGTCCCGCCGAACAGCGCCTTCACCGCGCCGAGGTCAAGCCGCCGGTCACCGGGCACGACGGCGAGGACGTACTTGGTGGTCTTCTTGCCGAGCTTGACCATGACGATGATGCATTTCGCCGCCTGCGCCAGCGCGTTGCCCCGCAGCTCGCTGACCAGCTCGGTGGCGCCCTGCGGCGCGTGGTCGATGGTCCGGTAGACCGCACCGTGCTCGTCGAGCACTGCGATCAGCCCGTTGTACGTCGCGTGCTCGTTCGTTTCCGCCGTGTCCTCGGTGTCGGTCATGACTCATTAAACCTCGCGGCGAAAGCGGCGCGGGTGGGGGAGTCCTCGCGCCGGTCCAGCACCGGGAAGACGACCTCGTCGAACCGGCCGGCGAAGCGCCCGCCGCCGGTCAGATGGCGGTGGAAGGCGTCCGCGACCTGCGCGGGATCGCACTGGAAGACCCCACAGCCCCAGGCGCCCAGCACCAGCCGCCGGTAGCCCTGGGCGGCGGCGACCTCCAGCACACGCTCCGCACGCGTCAGCAGCGCCCGCGGGATCCGGTCCACCCGGTCGGGGTGATTACGGGTGATCACACCGGCGTTCGGCGCGGGAGAGGTCAGGAAGCCCGCCTCGTAGGGCTCCTCCAGCAGCGCGCCGCGGTCGTCGCGGAAGACCGGTACGGCGGGGGAGTGCACGACCCGGTCGGTGTAGAAGGGGTCGCGGTCGGCACGGTGGACGGCGTAGAAGTCCGGTGTGCTCACCACACACGTGTACAGGGCCGAGGCGCGGCACAGCGACTCCTCCTGCGCCTGGGCGCCGTTGAGGTAACCACCGCCCGGGTTGCGGGCCGAGGAGAAGTTGAGGACGGCGACGGGCCCGTCCGAGGAGTCCGTCAGCCGGCGCGCGGCCTGGAGGCTGCTCTCGCCGGTCACGCCGAAGGCGGTGGCCGCGGGCGGACCGGACGGCGGAGGCACGTCCACCGGCTCCGGCCCGAACAGCCGGGTCCCGGCGACCGCGCGTGCGACGCCGGCGGCGATCGGGACGTCCCGTCCGCTGGGCGCCGGGTACCAACCCGCCGCGACGATCTCCTGGGTGTGCCGGGCGATGCCGCGCAGCCGGGCGCTCATGCTCCGCACCGTGTTCTGTTCGTGTTCACGGGTCCTGACCCTATGGCCCTCACCTGCGCTGGAACCAGCGGTTTACGTACCGCCGGCCCGGCCGCCGACCGGGTTCCGGCAGCCATCCGGCCGGGTTCCAGCCGCCTCCCAGCCGGGTGCGGCCCGTCGGCGGACGCGGACCTTGCGAACGCGACAGTCGCGATATAGCGTAAGTCTGGTCCGCGTCCGATCAGGAGGTTGCCCGGTGTCCGACACCCCAGCGGAGTCCCGTTCCGCCGACATCGACCTGCGCGCGTCGGACCAGGAACGCGACCAGACCGCCGCGATTCTCGCCGACGCGCTCGCGACCGGCCGGCTCACCACGGACGAGCACGCCGAGCGGCTCGAAGCCACGTACTCCGCGCGCACCCGCGGTGAACTCGCCCCGATCACCGGCGATCTGCCGGAGCCGGCGGCGGGCGCGAACCTGGTCGCCCCCACCGACGCGGACCCCGTCGACGCCCTCTTCAGCAAGATCCGGCGCGGCGGCCAGTGGCCCGTCCCGCCGCACACCGTCGCGCGCGCCCGGTTCGGCGCCGTCGTGATCGACCTGCGGCAGGCGGTGTTCACCCGCCGCGAGGTCGTCATCGAGGCCGGTTCGTTCTGCGGCAAGGTCGAGATCCTCGTCCCCGACAGCGCGCGGGTCTACGACACCGGGACCGCCCTGTTCGGCAAGCGCTCCCAGCTCGGCGGACACGACAAGACCAAGGAGGACTGGGACGAGGACGGCCCCGTGGTGCACATCACCGGCCGGTCCGTGTTCGGCCACGTCCGGGTCATGCGCAGCTACAAGTACCCCTGGCGCGACGGCCGCTAGGCCCTGTCTTCAAACTGGCGGCGTCCGCCCGCAGGGCGGGCCCGGCGGCGTCTGGTGCGTGCGATCGCAAGGCGGAGGGTCGCCCCTGTACTGGACGTACTGGGGCGGGCCCGACAACTGGGGGCACCTCCCAGCGGTAGCTGGGGGAGAGCGTGCGTGCCAGGCGCCGCCGGGCAGGCGCCAGTTTGAAGACAGGGCCTAAAGCGTGTTGCAGAAGGCTGTGATCTGGGAATATCCGGTGTATGGCTGGGGTGTTGAGGGTCGAGCGGGTGTGGGTGGAGACGTTCACGGGGCTGCGGATGCGGCAGTTTGATGGTCTGTTGCGGGTGGTGCGGGAGCGGGGCGGCGATGGGCCGCGGATCGGTCGGCCGTGGTGTCTGCCCCTGGGCGAGCGGGTGCTGCTGGTCGCGGTGTACTACCGGACGAACCTCACGATGCGGCAGTTGGCGCCGCTGTTCGGGGTCTCGCCGGCCACCGTGTGCCGAGTCATCCAGCGGCTGGGCCCGCAGCTCGCGCTGGAGCCGATAGCCCGCCGGGACGAGGCCGTGGACCGGTTGTGGATCGTGGACGGCACCCTGATCCCGGTCCGCGACCGAACAGTGGCCGCCTCATCGCGAAACTATCGGTTCTCGGCGAACGTGCAGGTCATCATCGATGCGGACACGAGGCTGGTGGTGGCCGCGGCCCGTCCGGTTCCCGGCAACCGGGCCGATGCCCGGGTCTGGCGGGAGTCAGGTCTGTCCGCCCACTGCACGGGTGTGACGGTGCTCGGCGACGGCGCGTACATCAACACCGGACTCGTCGTCCCGCACCGCAAACGCCCGGGCCGGGCGCTACTGCCGGGCGAGGAAACGGACAATGCCGAGCACCGCAAAGTCCGCGCCCGCGTCGAGCACACCTTCGCCCGTATGAAGAACTACAAGATCCTCCGCGACTGCCGACAGCACGGCGACGGCCTCCACCACGCTGTCCAAGCCGTAGCCCACATGCACAACCTGGCCCTCGCCGCATGACCAAAGCCTCCGCAAACAAGGCCCTGACCTGCCCATACGCGGAGATCTGCAACACGCTTTAGAGCGGCGGCCGGGACGGCTGGTCGTCCTGCGGTTCACTCTTTCCCGACGGCCGGCGCAGCCGTGCCGTGACGCCGCGCGCCTGCTCGGCCTTGACCTCGTTCGCGTAGCGGTCGACGTACTCCTGGCCGGACATCGCCAGGATCGCGTACATGATCTCGTCGGTCGCCGACCGCACCACGTACCGCTCCCCCTCCATGCCCTCGAACCGGCTGAACTCCAGCGGCGTGCCGAACCGGATCGTGACCCGGCCCAGCCGGGGGAGCTTGCGGCCGGGCGGCTGCAGTTCGAAGGTGCCCACCATCGCGCACGGGATCACCGGCACCTGAGCCGTGATCGCCATCGCCGCGACCCCGGTGCGCCCCTTGTACAGCCGGCCGTCGTGCGACCGGGTGCCCTCCGGATAGATGCCCAGCAGATGGCCCCGCCGCAGCACCGCGAGACCGGACTTCAGCGCCGCCTCGGAGGCCTTGCCGCCCGCCCGGTCCACCGGGATCTGGCCCACCCCGCGGAAGAACGCGGCGGTCAGCCGGCCCTTGAGCCCGGCGCCGGTGAAGTACTCGGCCTTGGCCAGGAAGGTGATCCGGCGCGGCAGGATCGCCGGCATCAGGAAGTGGTCGGAGAACGACAGGTGGTTGCCCGCGACGATCGCGGCCCCGTCGTCCGGAATGTGCTCCAGCCCCTCGATCCGCGGCCGGAACAGCAGCCGCAGCAACGGCCCAAGGATCACGTATTTGAGCACGTGGTAGAACACGCGGCCCGTTTCCCCCCTCCACGCCGGGGAACGCCCGCACCCCGGTGACCAGGCACAGTAGTGCCGATACGGGCGGCGCGCGAGAGTACCGGTAAGCGCGGTGCCGGAGCACGGGGCCCTTCGGGTGAACCGGGTGGCCGGGAGGTGCGGTCGCGGGGTGGGCCCGTGGTCAGCGGGGCGCCCGGATGGCGAGCACACCAGCGGTGCACAGCCCCAGCAGCACCCAGGCGAACCACAGCCAGGCGTTCGCGCCCAGCACGACCGTGTAGGCGGACACGGCCACCAGGGACGCCACGGTGCACACCGCCATCGTCTTCGCGGGTGTCGGCATGAGGCCCTCCTCCCCGAGCATCCCAGGACGACCCGCCCGGTGGCGGCCCGCTCTCCATGGTGACCGGCCGCCGCCTCCGGCGCTACCAGTCGCCGTCGGTGACCTGGCCGTCGTCCTTGAGTTTCTTCACCTGGCCGGGCTGGACCGGCGCCCACGGCTGCTGGTCGTCGCCCAGCCAGTCGCCCACCGGTTTCACGTCCGCCAGCGGGGCCGCGGCCGCCAGATCGGCGGCGTCCGCGTCGTAGTAGTCGAACCAGGGCAGGCCCGCCGCGTTGTAGGCCGCCCGGTCCACCGGGGACGGCGGCGGCGCCTCGCCGGTGATCTGCCGCCACTGCGGGGCGGTCGCCAGATGGACGAAGACCCGGCCCGACGGGGCCGGCCGCCAGTCGCCCGGCAGCCGCTCGTCGCGGTACACCTCCTGGCGCATCCGGCCGCCCGCGCCCAGGCCCATCGACGGTGCGGCCGGGGCGGCCATGGCCGCCCTCGGCATCGCCGCGCCGTAGCCCGCCATGGGCGGCATCCCCTCGTCCTCCTCGGCCGCGACGCCCCAGGGGCCGCGGGTGGCCACCGCGCGCCGCTCCTGCTCGGCGCGCCAGACCGCGAGCGGCTCGTCCCGCAGCTCGAAGACCTGCAGCTGCACCCCGCCCCAGACCTCCTCGCCGGAGACCTGGCCCTCCACGGTCGCCCCCAGGCCCAGCGGCACCGCCACGAACTGCCGGATCGTGCCGGATCCGGAGTTGATGCCGTCCAGCCAGGGCTGCCGGGGCAGCACCACGTAGTTCTGCGGATCCTGTGACAGCCGGTCGCTCCACGGCTGCCCCGAGACCGCGCACACCTTGCCCACGCCCACCTGGAGCGCGGCCGGCACCGGCGAGGAGAAGCTCAGCCACATCGCCTCGCGCTGGTACACCGGCAGCACCACACCGCCGCGGGTCAGCCACTCGGCGGGCGCCCGGTCCGGATAGTCCGCCACTCTGCGCAGCGGGAAACTGCCGATCCCCGGCGGCAGCGGATGTGTCCCCGTCTCGGGCAGCCGCAACGTGCGCATGAAGCGCACCGTCACTCCGCCCGGCAGCTCCAGCGCTCCGCCCGATATCCGCACCTGGTCCCCCATCTCGCGCCTCCCCTTAGTCAGCTGTGTCAGCCGCGACCGCGAGCATCCAATGATGCCAAATAGGCGTTGTACGCCACCAGCTCCGCGTCCCCGTCACGGTCGGCCGCGCGATCCGACCGCCGCGCCTGCCGCTGATCGGAGGTGTACCACTGGAACAGCAGGGCCACCAGCACGAGGACCGACGGGATCTCGCTGAACGCCCAGGCGATGCCGCCCGCCGCGCTCTGGTCCTGCAATGGATCTACCCCGAGGGACGCCGGGGGATGCAGGAACGTGGTCACCATCGGCTCGGTGCCCATCATCAGGGCGATACCGAAGAACGCGTGGAACGGCATCCCCGCGAACAGCTCCAGCATCCGCATGATGTGGCTGGGGCGGTGCGGCCCCGGATCCACGCCCATGATCGGCCAGAAGAAGACCAGGCCGACGGCGAGGAAGTGGGTCATCATCGCGATGTGTCCCAGCCGGCTGCCCATCAGGAAGTCGAAGATCGGCGAGAAGTACACCGCGTACAGGCTCGCGATGAACAGCGGGATCGTGAACGCGGGATGGGTGACGACCCGCATGTAGCGGCTGTGCAGGAAGACCACCAGCAGCTCACGCGGCCCCTTGCGGCCGCGGCCGTGCGCCGTCGCGGGCAGCGCCCGCAGGGCCAGCGTCACCGGAGCGCCCAGCAGCAGCAGGATGGGGGAGAGCATGCTGACGACCATGTGCTGCACCATGTGCACGCTGAACATGACCATGCCGTAGTCGTTCATCGCGGTGCACATCACCGAGGCCACGGTCAGCACACCCAGCACGAAGGCGACGATCCGGCCGGCCGGCCAGCGATCGCCGCGCCGCCACAGCCGCACCACGCCCCAGCCGTACAGCCCGAGAGCCAGCAGACAGCCCGCCAGGAAGACCGGGTCGCCGCTGAACTCCAGCGCCCGACCGAGGGTGAACGGCGGCAAGTCCATGGGCATGCCGTGCCCGCCGTGGTCCATGGGTCACTCTCTCCTGTTCGTGCCGACTGCCCGCCCGCGCCGTCCGGCATTGTGCCGATTCGACCCGTGCGCCCGCACCAGACTAGAGCCGCCCCCGGCCGGTGATGCGGCCGGGGGCGGCCCCGTACGTCGGAAGCGGGCGTCAGCCCGGCACAGCGTCCGCCGCACGGCGGACGGGACCGGCTACAGGACGCACTCGGCCTCGATGTAGCGCTCGGCCGGCACGGTCTTGAGGTGCTCGACGGCCTCGGCCAGCGGCACCAGCTTGATGTCGGTGCCGCGCAGCGCCGTCATCATGCCGAAGTCACCGTTGTGGACGGCCTCCACCGCGTGCCAGCCGAACCGGGTGGCGAGCACCCGGTCGTAGGCGGTGGGCGTGCCACCACGCTGCACATGGCCCAGGATCACCGGCCGCGCCTCCTTGCCGAGGCGCTGCTCCAGCTCCACCGACAGCTGGGTGGCGACTCCGGTGAACCGCTCGTGGCCGTAGATGTCCTTGGCGCCGGACGAGAACTCCATCGAGCCCTCCCGCGGCTTGGCGCCCTCGGACACCACGACGATCGCGAACTTCTTGCCGGCCGCGAAGCGCTTGCCGACCAGATCGGCGAGCTCGCCGATGTCGAAGGGCCGCTCCGGCACCACGATGGCGTGCGCGCCGGCCGCCATGCCGGAGTGCAGGGCGATCCAGCCGGTGTGCCGGCCCATGACCTCGACGATCAGCACCCGCTGGTGCGATTCGGCGGTGGTCTTGAGACGGTCGAGGGCCTCGGTGGCGACCATGACGGCCGTGTCGAACCCGAAGGTGACGTCCGTCGACGCGATGTCGTTGTCGATCGTCTTGGGCACGCCCACGATCGGCAGACCGGCGTCCGACAGCAGCTTGGCCGCCTTCAGGGTGCCCTCACCGCCGATCGGGATGATCGCGTCCAGACCCAGGTCCCGTACATGGCCCCTGGCCTGCTCCACGCCACCGCGCAAATGCGCGGGCTGCACCCGGGACGAGCCCAGAATCGTTCCGCCGCGGGCCAGGATGCCGCTGACGGCGTCCAGGTCCAGCTTGCGGTAGTCGCACTCCAGCAGGCCCTTCCAGCCGTCGTGGAACCCGATGACCTCATCGCCGTGGTCGACCACGGCGCGGTGCACCACCGACCGGATGACGGCATTGAGTCCGGGGCAGTCTCCGCCGCTCGTCAGCACACCAATACGCATTGCTCTCGCACTCCCGCGATTTCCAAACGGACGGCCGGACCCCGTCGTCCGGATGGAACCCCCGTTACCTTAGCCAGCCGCAGGCGGACGGCGCACAGCCGCCCGCACTGCGGACACCGCTCACCGCCTCAGGCGGGCTGACCCGCCGCCGCGATCCGCTCCGTGCGCAGCGCCTCGAACCACTGGTCGTCGACCGGCGGCAGGGCGTTCACGTCCAGCGCCAGCTTCAGCAGCAGGTCGGCGATCTGCGGATTGCGGGCCATGACCGGGCCGTGCATGTATGTGCCGAAGACCGTGTCGTTGTACGCGCCCTCGGTGCCGTCACCGGTCCCGTTGCCCTTGCCGTACCGGACGGTCGCCAGCGGGCGCGCGCTCGGGCCGACGTGGGTGATGCCCTGGTGGTTCTCGAAACCCGTCAGCGGCGGCAGGCCGAGCCGCGGGTCGATGTCGGCCAGGACGTCGCCGACGCAGCGCTCGCCGTCGCCGCGCACGCTGACGACGTCGAGCAGGCCCAGGCCGGCCTCGGGGCGGCCCAGGTCGTTCACGAACTCATGGCCGAGGATCTGGTAGCCGGCGCACACCGAGAAGACGATCGCGCCGTTGGCGACCGCGCGGTTCAGTCCGCCGTCGCGGCGCAGCCGCTCCGCGGCGAGGCGCTGCGGGCGGTCCTCACCGCCGCCGATCAGGTAGATGTCCCCGGAGGTGGGGATCGGCTGGTCGGACCGGACGTCGATCCGGCTGACATTGAGGCGGCGCTGGCGGGCACGCCGCTCCACGACGAGGGCGTTGCCCTGGTCGCCGTAGGTGCTCAGCAGGTCCGGGTAGACCCACACCAGGCGAAGGCTGGAATCGCTCATGCTTGCTTCTCCTTGTCCGGGTCAGTTGCCGACGCGGCGGCGCAGGTCCTGGAAGGCCGTGTAGTTGGCGATGGTCTCGATCCGTCCGGGGGGCGCCGAGCGCACCGCCTCGTCGACGTCCGCGCAGACGCGGAAGTCCAGTCCCGCGACCTCCAGGCGGACCGCGAGGTCCAGCTTGCGGTCGCCGATGACGTAGATCGGGTGCCCGGCGAGCCGGGTGTAGTCCACGTCCCACAGCCAGGAGGTGTCGGTGCCGTCCGCGCCGCGGGCGTTGACGGACAGGATCACCGGGGTGGGCGGGCCGTCGATGAGGGAGAACGTCTCCAGCCAGCCGGCCGGGTTCTTCGCCAGCAGCAGCCGCAGCTCGCGCTCCAGGTAGGTGACGACGTCGTAGCGTCCGGCCACCGCCTGCACCGCGTACATCCGCTCCAGCGCGACCTTCGGCTCCACCCCGAAGGCGGCCGCGGCCGCGGCGGACACGGCCGCGTTGGACTTGTTGGCCCGGCCCGGCAGTTGCAGGCGGATCGGCCAGGCTGCGCCGTACGGGTCGATGACGTGGTCGCCGGAGAGCGCCCAGGTCGGTGTGGGACGGCGGAAGCCGCAGTCACCGCAGAACCAGTCGTCGGAGGGGCGCTGCAGGACGCCGCCGCACGACGGGCACGACCAGGCGTCGTCCTTCCACTCCTGGCCGGCGGCGACCCACACCACGGTGGGGCAGGAGGAGGCGGCCCAGGTGATCAGCGGGTCGTCGGCGTTGGCGATGACGATGGCGTCCGTGCCGGACAGGCCCTCGCGCCAGTGCTCGGCGAGCATGCGGGTCTCGGCCGCGCGGTCGAGCTGGTCGCGGGAGAGGTTGAGCAGGGCGATGGCCTTGGGGGCGACGTCGCGGGCGACACCGGCCAGGTACTTCTCGTCGACCTCGATCACGCCGTAGCGGGCGTCCGCGCCGCCGGCGAGCGCCGAGGTGATACCGGCCGGCATGTTCGCGCCCAGAGCGTTGGAGACCACCGTGCCGTTGGCCCGCAGCGCCTCCGCGAGCAGCCGGGTCGTCGTCGTCTTGCCGTTGGTGGCGGACACCAGCACGACATCGAGGTGCCCGGCCAGCCGGGCCAGCAGATCGGGGTCGACCCTCAGGGCCACCCGTCCGCCGATCACCGATCCGCTGCCGCGACCCGCCGCACGGGACACCGCCGCAGCCGCCTTGCCCGCCGTCACGGCCAGCTTGGCCCGCGGAGTCAGTGGCTCCGAGTTGCCTGCCATCGTCTAACATCCTCCTCGCGTCCGGCCCCCACACCTGCACAAGCCTCGCGGTGGCCGAGTGTCCGCCCCTCCACGCCGATCCAACACCCGGGAGGCCTCGGTCTCGGAGCAGCCTATCTACATTCGCGCGCGGCCCCCGCACCGTCCGCCCCGTCACGTACAGGCTCTACGCTTGCCGGCATGCGACGCGGCACCATCCCCGGCAGTACCGGCACCATCCGTCCGATGCGTCTGATCGGCGACCCGGTGCTCCATGCGCCGTGCGCCGAGGTCACCGCGTTCGACGCCGAACTGGCCCGGCTCGTCGAGGACATGTTCGCCACCATGTACTCGGCCGACGGCGTCGGGCTGGCCGCCAACCAGATCGGTACAGCCCTGCGGGTGTTCGTCTACGACTGCCCCGACGACGAGGACGTACGGCACCTGGGACACGTCGTCAACCCGCGGTTGGCGGAGGTGGACGGCGTCACCGTCACCGGTTCCGAGGGGTGTCTGTCGCTGCCGGGCATCAACGCGGGCACCACCCGCCACGACCACGCGGTGGTGGAGGGCTTCGACGTCCGCGGTGAGCCGGTGCGGATCGCCGGCACCGGCTTCTTCGCCCGCTGTCTGCAGCACGAGTGCGACCACCTCGACGGCGGCCTGTTCACCGACCGCCTCGGCGGGCTGCGCCGCCGCCGTGCGCTGCGGGCCGCGCGCCGGGCGCCCTGGGCGCGGCAGAACTAGGGCTGCCCGGCGGGGTTGCGGCTTTCAGGTTCTGGTTTCTGGGTTCTGGCGGGGTTCGCCGGATTCCGGGTTCTGGATTCCGGGTCGGTTCCGGGTTCTACAGGCCGGGGCTGCCCGCCCGGTCGCCGGCCGCGGCCAGCCGCCCCCACAGCAGGTCGGCGAGGTGGCTGACCAACTGGTCGCGTGAGACGGGGCGTTCGCTGAGCCACCAGTCGCCCGCCGCGTGCATCATGCCGACGATGCCGTGACCCCAGACCCGTGCCAGCTCCTGGCTCTGCGGGCCCAGGTCGAGCCGCTCGGCGATCACCTCGGCCAGGTCCTCACCCATCCGCCGCAGCAGCGAGGAGGAGTGCCGGCCGCCGTCGAAGCCCTTCTCCCCGTCACCCGGCGCCTCGGCCGGGTGCATCAGGAAGCGGTACACCTGGGGGCGGGTCTCGATCGCGGCGAGATAGGCGTGCAGCGTGGCCTCCACCCGGTCGCGGCGGTCGTTGCCGGAGTCGAGGGCGGCGCGCAGCGAGGCGAGCAGCGCGTCGGTGTGCCGCTGAGCGAGCGCCCGGTACAGGCCGCTCTTGTCGCCGAAGTGACGATAGAGAATCGGCTTGGTGATTCCGGCTTCGGCGGCGATGGCGTTCATGGAAGCTTCGGGTCCGTCCCGCAGTACGACGCGGTCGGCGGCCTCGAGCAGCTCTTTACGCCGTCGCTCCGTCGCCGTCCGCTGGTCCTGCCGCTGGCCGGTGTCCACCAGGTACTCCCTGTCTGTTCGATTTCGTGCACTCTGCGCAACGTAACACCCCGGTCGGGGCGGCCGGGTTCACGGCGGGGAGTTGACAGCCCCTACTCGCGGGTAACAGACTGATGTTACCGCAAGTAACAACCAGGTGGAGGGGACATGGGCGACTTCACGCTCGAGCTCAACGACGACCAGAAGTCCGTGCGCGACTGGATCCACGGCTTCGCGGCCGACGTGATGCGCCCGGCGGCCGCGGAGTGGGACGAGCGCGAAGAGACGCCCTGGCCGGTCATCCAGGAGGCCGCCAAGATCGGTCTCTACTCCCTCGACTTCTACGCCCAGCAGTTCTTCGACCCCACCGGCCTCGGCATCCCCATGGCCATGGAGGAGCTGTTCTGGGGCGACGCGGGCATCGGCCTGTCCATCGTCGGCACCGGACTGGCGGCCGTCGGCGTCCTCGCCAACGGCACCGAGGAGCAGATCGGCACCTGGGTCCCGCAGATGTACGGCGACGTCAACGACGTCAAGGTCGCCGCCTTCTGCTCCTCCGAGCCGGACGCGGGATCCGACGTCTCCGCGATGCGCACCCGCGCGGTCTACGACGAGGCCAAGGACGAATGGGTGCTCAACGGCACCAAGACCTGGGCGACCAACGGCGGCATCGCGGCCGTCCACGTCGTCGTCGCGGTCGTCGACCCCGAGCTCGGCTCCAAGGGCCACGCCTCGTTCATCGTCCCGCCGAACACCCCCGGCCTGTCCCAGGGCCAGAAGTTCAAGAAGCACGGCATCCGCGCGTCCCACACCGCCGAGGTCGTCCTCGAGGACTGCCGCATCCCCGGCGAATGCCTCCTGGGCGGCAAGGAGAAGCTCGACGAGCGCCTCGCCCGCGCCCACGAGCGCGCCAAGACCGGCGGCGAGCGGGTCAAGAACGCCGCGATGGCCACCTTCGAGGCCTCCCGCCCGGCCGTCGGCGCCCAGGCGGTCGGCATCGCCCGCGCCGCCTACGAGGTCGCCCTCGACTACGCGAAGACCCGCGTCCAGTTCGGCCGCCCGATCATCGACAACCAGGGCATCGCCTTCCAGCTCGCCGACATGCGCACCCAGATCGACGCCGCCCGCCTCCTGGTCTGGCGCGCCTCCTGGATGGCCGCGGCCGGCCGGCCCTTCACCTCGGCCGAGGGCTCCATGTCCAAGCTCTACGCCGGCGAGACCGCCAAGACCGTCACCGCCCAGGCCATGCAGATCCTCGGCGGCAACGGCTACACCCGCGAATACCCGGTCGAGCGCATGCACCGCGATGCCGCGATCTACACGATCTTCGAGGGCACGAGCGAGATCCAGCGCCTGGTCATCGCCCGCACCCTGTCCGGCCTGCCGATCCGCTGACGCTGATCCCGTTCCGACAGCCGCGTCCCCTTCGCTCCACGAAGGGGACGCGGCTGTCGTGCCGGCGCGCCCGGTGGGTCATCTGGGGGCCGGGGCGAGGGTTCTTGCGGCTGCCAGGGCCAGGTGCCAGGGGTATTCGGTGGGCTGGTCCTCGTCCGGGAGGTTGGGGACGAAGCCGCCTTCGCCGTACAGGACCGTCACGCCGGCCAGTCGCAACTCGCCCAGGGAGCGCTCGAATTGGGGGTGCTGGACGAAGGCGGAGTTCAGGCAGGGCATGGCCACCGTGGGGATGCCCTTGCCGAGGGCTTCGGCCACGACGCCCACCACGAAGTGGTTGGTGATCCCGAGTGCCCACTGGTTGATGGTGTTGAACGTGGCCGGTGCGAAGAGGATCACGTCGGGCGGGGGCCAGACGTCCGGTTCGCCGGGGAGTTTGTACTGGGAGCGCACCGGGTGGCCGGTCAGGGCGGCGAGGCCGTCGAGGTGGTCGCCGAGCCAGTGGGCCGCGGTGGGGGTGAGACCCAGACACACGTCCCAGCCGGCGGCCTGCGCGTCGTCGATCACCCGGGCTATGTCGAAGACGGGCGGGGCGGCCGAGCCGAACAGGTACAGGGTGCGAGAGTCCATGGCCCCATCACATCCTGGCCGGACGATCATGCGCAACCAGCCCCGGACCGGCCTCAGCTGTGGCGTTCGCCGCCGTCGGACAGCAGGGCCACCGTCCCCGTCACCGCGGCCAGGGCGCCCGCGGCGATGACGGAGGTCGAGCCGACGGTGCCCGTCAGCGCCGGGAGGACGAGTACGACCGCGCTGAGGGAGAGCAGCGCGGACACCGCCGCGAGGACGAGCTTCCAGTTCTGGACGGCCATCCGCCCACCTTACGGACGAACCCACCGCGGGGGAGCCGGATCCGCTTCACGGGGGCGGGGGTTGGGTGCCGGACCGGGAGCGCAGGGCTTCCTCGAACTCGTCGAGGGTCTCCATCTGCAGTTCCGCGCCGCGGCGGACCATGCGTTCCCGGGTGGTGTCGCCCTGCCAGCCGTCGAGGACGGTCCGGACCGCGTCCCAGCGCGGCGGCGCACCGTCGCGGACCGCCTGCGCCGATTCGGCGACGGCCTCGCGGAGTACGCGGGCGAACTCCGCCGCGGACGGTACGGGGTCGGCGTCCCGTCCGGGCAGATGGGCCTCCATCAGCATGCCCACGCGGCCCATCGCGGAGAGGACCGTGTCGGCGTCCTGCGCGGCCCGGCGGGACAGCCCGCGGTGCCGGACGGGTTCGGCGTCGGCGCGTGCGACGGCCTGGTCCCAGGTGGCGCTGGCCGCACGGGCGTCGAGCAGCGCCTCCCGGACCGTCGAGGAGCGCCGTTTGGCCGGATCCGCGAAACCCTCCAGGACAGCGGCTGTGTACCCGGCGGTGGCCTCCAGCCGCTCCGCGAGCCGGTCCCGCAGCCGCGGGGTCTCCCAGGCGGGGAACACGGCGTAGGCCGCCATCGCCAGCACCCCGCCGAGCAGCGTCAGCAGGACGCGTTCGGGAACGGTCTGGGTCCACTCGCTGCCGCCCATGCCCAGCAGCAGCACCGCGTACGCCGAGACGCAGGCCTGCGAGACCATGTAGCCGGTGCGCATCAGCAGATACATCAGGGCGATGGACAGAACGGCGAGGCCCGCGCACAGGTAGACGCCCGGTGACGCCGCCTGCATCACGCCGGTGGCGACGGTCACTCCCAGCAGCGTCCCGACGAACCGGGCCACACCGCGCGCGTAGGTCTGGGAGAAGTCCGGGCGCATCACCATGACCGAGGCCATCGGCGCCCAGTACCCGTGGCCCAGCGGCAGCGCCGTTCCGATCAGATAGCCCGTGGTGGCGACCGTGGACATCCGCACCGCGTGCCGGAACACCGGTGACTGCCAGCGCATCTGCCGGCGCATGGCCCGCGCGGCCAGCGGTACGAGCCGCGGCAGGGTGGGGCGCAGCAGATGGGCGGACTCGGTGGCGTCCGAGGGGCCCGAGCCGTTGGCGCTCTCCACGGCGGCGCCGAGCAGGCTGATCAGCCGGGCGGCGGCCCGGCGGGCCGAACCGGTCAGCTCCGCCTCCGGCTCCGGCACCTCCAGGAAGGCGTTGACCGCCTTCGGCAGTTTCACCGGCCTCGCGTGCCGGATCGCGCGGGCCACCGAGTCCAGCACCGTCGCGGCCGCCGCCAGCAGTTCGCGGGCCCGGTCCCGTTCCGGTCCCTCGGCCGCGGCACCGACCGAGGGATCGGCGAGCGACGCCAGCACCGGCCGGATCCGCTCCGCCAGCGCCCGCTTGCCGTGCAGTTCCTCCGGACGGCGCCGGGCCTCCCACGGGGTCACCGCGGCCGCGCTGCGCGCCGTCATCAGCGGTTCGGGATCGAACGGGGCGTGCGGATCCTGGCGCAGCCGCCGGGCGTAGTCCGCCTCGGCGGCGAACGCGTCCGAGAGGGCGTCCCGTTGCGCTCCCCAGCGGCGGATGGGGAAGAGCACGATGAGCGTGGCCTGCACCAGCCCGCCGAAGGCGATCACCGCGGCATGTCCCAGGGCGTCCATGACGGACGTGGGCAGCGTGACGACGACCAGCATGACGGCGATGGTGAGGGCCGCGACGATGCCGGACGTCGGGCCGAGCGACCACGCCATGCCGGCCAGGAAGGACCAGACGGCCAGCAGCACGACGAAGGCGAGGAGGTGCGAAGCGGCCAGGTACCCCAGGAAGGTGCTGACGGCGAGGGCGGCGCCGGCGGCGAGGGCGAGCACCGGGCGGGAGCGCCAGCTCCGCTGGAAGGTGGCGGTGCCCGCGGCGAAGGCACCGAAGGCGGACGACGCGGCCACGGCGGGGGAGGACAGCCACAGGGCCAGGCCGATCACGATCGCGACCCCGGCCGCACCACGGACGGCCACCAGGGGTTCGAGCCTGGTCCGCTCGACGCGCAACCCGGAGCGGCCGGTCTCCTTCAGCGCGCGCAACCAGGTCATGATCCAGAGGATAGGTGGAAACGCCGGAGAACCGGCTTTCCCTGTCGACGGGGCGGGCGTACGCGTGCGTAGCGTCCCGGCCGTTGGGTAGGCGCGGGCAGCGGCTGCGTCGGTAACGACGACAAACCGACAGAGCAACACAGCAACACAGCGACACGACGTGAAGGAGAAGTCCATGGCCTATCCCGACCCGACCGTCATCCGGGCGAGCGTTCCCCCGGTGCCCGATCCGCAACCGACGCCGCAGCCCCCGGACCCCGCTCAGCCGGACCCGGTCCCGCGCCCGGTGCCGCAGCCCGGCCCGGGTCCGATGCCGCCCGGCCCGCCGCTGCCGTCGCCCGAACCCCTGCCGCGGCCGGAGCCGACACCGCGTCCCGACCCGGTGCCCGACCCGGCTCCGCTGCCCATGTGAGGCCCGGCGAGGCCGTGTGAGGCCGTGTGTGGCCGCCGTGTGACGCGCCCGTAGCGACCCTGTGGCGACTCCGCAGTGATCCCGTAGTGACCGGAATCCACGTTCCGCCGGCATCCCCCTGCCGCGCGGGGCGTGGCTTCTGGTTCAATAGGGCCCATGGCCAGCCTCACTGACATCGCGACAGGTCGCACCGACCTCGAGCCCTTCTGGCCGTCCCGGCAGGGACACCACTTCGACCGAGAGTGTTGCCGCGCGATCACCGCGCGGACCCGCCCTCCCCGCTGACCTGCGGACAATGGCCTCCGGCCGTCGCCGTCAGCAGTACGGAATCCGGTACCGCGCAATACGTCGTCCAGCCAACGACCCTTCGCGCGAAAGAGCCGAACCCATGTCGAACACCCAGTCCCTGAACCTCCCTGCCGTCAGCCTCTCCCAGCAGTCCGCCGGCGGGACCACCACCCCGCTCCGCTCGCGGCTGCGTGCCGTACGCCCCGACGAGGTCCCGCCCGCCCCCGACTTCCTGCCGCCCGGTGCCACGTGGATGCCGGCGCCCGGCCATGTGCTGCCGACCGTTCCCGGTCAGCAGCGGATGGTCGGCTACCTGGTTCTCGTTCCCGCGGAAGTGGGACCGGTCGCGGTGGAGGCGGTGCCCGAACCGGCGCACGATCCCGGCGCCCGGGTACGGATCGACGCCGAGCGCCGTACGGCGGCGGTGGACGGCCGTCCGCTCGACCTGACCTACCTGGAGTTCGAGCTCCTCGCCCACCTCGTCGCCAACCCGCACCGGGTGCACTCCCGCGACCAGCTCGTCACCACGGTCTGGGGCTACGGTCACGTGGGCGACGGCCGTACCGTCGACGTGCATGTGGCGCGGCTGCGCCGCAAGCTCGGCGCCGAGCACCGCGGCAGCATCGTGACCGTCCGCCGGGTGGGATACAAGTACGCACCGGTGGCGGCTACGGCACTACGGTGACCGGCCAGCGTCCGGCCTTGACCAGCCGGATGGCGACCGAACCGACGATGCGGTGGCCGGCGTGCTCGGAGGCGCCGACCACCACCGCGTCGGCCTTGAGTGAGTCCGCCGCGGTGACCAGCCCGTTGTAGGGGTCGCCGCGGAGGGTGTGGAACTCCCAGCGGACGGCGAACATCCCCTGGAGCCGCTCCGCCGACCGGCGGATCTCGGCCATCAGCTCGTCGGCGACCTCGGTGGTGACCTCGGCCACCGGGGCGCCGAGGAGTGCGCCGGTGACGATGACCGGCTGTACATAGACGACGGCGAGCAGGGCGTTCTGCCGCCGCGCCAGGCCGGCGGCGTAGGACACCGCCCGCCACGAGGAATCGGAGCCGTCCGCTCCGGCGACGATGACCTTGGGTCCGTCCGTTCCGCGCTCGAACGGCGCGGGCTCCTTGTCCACCACGTATCGAGGCTAGCCCCCGCCCTCCGGCACCGTTGGGCGCCTCCGCTTTCTTGATCACCCGAATGGCCGTATTGCCACGACACGCGGGCTTTTGGGATGCAGGATTTCGGTGAGGAGCCCCAGAGAGAACCTGCAGTCCTGTGGCTCCCGGGCCGCCGACGTGCCGCCCGCATCTCTGAGCCAACAGCCAAAGCCGGCAGTGCCGGCAACGGGGAGGTTTGCGATGCCGAGGGTGACCACCAGCGTGATCGTGTCGAGGCCGGCCGCCGAGGTCTTCGACTTCCTTGCCGACGCCCGGAATCTTTCGCTGTGGAGTTCGGGTGTCGCCGGGGTCGACGGGGATGCCGTGCCGCCGGGCGCGAACGCCGAGTACGGCTACCGCTATCCCGGACGGCACCGGGCGCACCGGCTGGTGTGCGCGGGCTACGAGCCCTGCCGGCACATCGTGTTCCGGGGCCAGCGCATGTGGAGCCCGCTGGGCACCCAGGTCCCCGAGTACGGCTTCGACCTGCTGCCGCACGGCGGCGGCACGCTGGTGCGGCTCTCGGTGCACAGTTCGCTGGGAGCCGGGATGGCGCTGTTCTCGCCGGTCGTGGCGATGGCCTGGCGGCGGGACCTGCCGGTCGACGCCCGCAAGCTCTGCGAGGCGCTCGGCGGTCTGCACGCCGCGCCCCGCGCGCTGGAGGCCGTACGCACGGCCGAGCCGGCGGTGCCGACCCCCGAGCCGCCGTTCGACTACGCCCCGGCCGCCCGGGTGTTCCAGCCCGGCGTCGGAGCGTAGGTCCCCCGGAGGGGAAGCGGGGGGACTGCGGGCGGCGGAATTGCAGGAAACCAGTGGAGTCGAACATCACTCATTGAGTGTTAAACTAAGTAGGAAAGGTGGCGGGAAACCGCTCCTTTCCCCAAGTTGCCCCGGCCCGGTCCCCCCGTCCTGGCCGGGGCTCCTTTGCGTCCAAGGGGCCCCAACTGTGTCCCGGTCCAAGGGGCCCAGCTGCGTCCCGGGGGCCCAGCGCGCCCGACAACGCAGTGGTGGCGTGGGATGCGCTCCCACGCCACCTGTGACCGCGGCTGTCCGTCTGCCAGGTCGAACTCGTCGATCCGGGGTCGAGCTGGTCGAGCTAGTCGATGCTCCGCAGGATGTGCGACTCGGCCATGTCGTCCTCGTAGCCCGCCAGCTTGATCGGCGCGGACCGGGCCCAGACGTCGAGGTTGCGCACTTCCTTCAGCGGCGGAGGCCATTCACCTAGTCCGGGCGTGGCCTGGTTGCGCTGCTTGGTCTTCTCGGGTGTCACCGCGCACTCCATTCATTTCGAGTGAACCGGATGCGCCGACGCGGCCTACGACCGGGCGTCGGACACCCGGTGGGGCATATGTATCGAGCGGGTGCGGACGCGGTGGCGCCTGGTGCGGAGCCGGAAGGGCGGCCATGGTGGGTGGACGCTTCCCGGGACAGGCTCTGGGCGCTGGTTGCTGCCCCATGAGCCTGTTCGTTCCGCTCAGAGTAAGCCCGCCGAACGGTTCCGACCAGCCGATTTCCTCCCTGGGTCACCCCTAAGAGAACCCCAGTACACATGCGCGCCACTCAAGGGCTCCTCAAGGGTTGCGGGCCCTGGGCACCGGTGAGGTTTCCGACCCCGCCGCGCGGGGGCCGGGAGAGCGGTTGTTACCGTGCCGGGTGCTCCGAAGCAAGCGATCCGACGATTCGGCGGAACCCGGGGAACCCCAGGAGACCGCACCAGGCACGGCCGCCACCCCGCCACCTGCCCTGATACCCCGCCGTACCGCCGGTCGTGTGTTCGCGGACCTGACCCCGCTGCGCGAGTCCCCGCACTTCCGCCGGCTGTGGTTCGGCAACATGGTCTCCTGGATCGGCCAGCAGATGACCGCGATGGCGGTCTCCCTGCAGGTCTACGCGATCACCGGCTCCAGCTTCTCGGTCGGACTGGTGGGCCTCTGCTCCCTGGTCCCGCTGGTCATATTCGGGCTCTACGGCGGCGCCATCGCCGACGCCGTGGACCGCCGCAAACTCGGCCTGGCCAGCGCCCTCGGCGCGACCGTCCTGTCCGGGGTCCTGGCGGGCGCGGCCCTGCTCGACCTGCGACAGGTCTGGCTGCTGTACGCGATCGTCGCCCTGCAGTCCGTCTGCTTCGCCCTGAACTCGCCGGCCCGCTCCTCGATGATCCCGCGCCTGCTCCCGCCGGACCAGCTGCCCGCCGCCAACGCCCTCGCCTCGCTCGCCGGCGGCCTCGGCACGATGGCGGGGCCCATGCTCGGCGGCGTCATCGTCGGCCTGTGGGGCTACCAGGCCGCTTACCTGATCGACGTGGTCACCTTCGCCGCCTCCCTCTACGCCATGTGGCGACTGCCCGCCATGACCCCGGAACGCGACGCGTCGACGGCCGCCGGCACCCGTCGCGGATGGGCCTCGGTGCTGGACGGACTGCGCTTCCTGGCCGGCCGGCCCAACCTGCGGATGACGTTCTTCACCGACATGGCCGCGATGGTGCTCGCCCAGCCGCGCGTACTCTTCCCGGCCATCGCCGTCATCTGGTTCGCGGGCGACGCAAAGACCGTAGGCCTGCTCATCGCCGCCCCGGCCGTCGGAGCGCTGCTCGGCGGCCTCTTCTCCGGCTGGCTCGGCCGCATCCACCGCCAGGGACTCGCGGTCCTGGTCTCGGTCGCCTGCTGGGGCGCGGCCGTCGCCGTCTTCGGCCTCACCCGCAACCTGTGGCTCGGACTCCTCTTCCTCGCACTGGCCGGCTGCGCCGACACCATCTCCATGGTCTTCCGCAACACCATGCTCCAGGCCGCCGCCCCCGACGACATGCGCGGCCGCCTCCAGGGCGTCTTCATCGTCGTCGTCGCGGGCGGCCCCCGCCTGGGCGACTTCCTCGCCGGCTCGGCCGCCGACCTCTTCTCACCGGCCACCGCCATCGTGGGCGGAGGCCTGGCGTGCATCGCGGTCGTCATCACGCTGGCGGCACTACAGCCGAGGTTCGCGCGCTACGACTCACGCAACCCGGTTCCGTAACGCTCGCGCTCGGCGGTCAGCCCACGGGCGGGGGAGTGCAGGTACCCCGCGTGATGGACCGGTAGGCGTTGCTCTGGTTAGCGGCGGCCGGCTTCGTCGAGATCCGCACACCCCACATGCGGTTGCAGTTGAGGCCGTCGAAGGTGTGGGGCCTGCTGAAGGTGAACTCCCCGCTGAAAGTGAATGTCTCCGAGGGCCCGTCCGTCACGGTGGGGTTGCCCTTGGCGTCAGCGTCGTACCACGTCAACGTGATGGTGAAGGATCCGGTGCTGCCCTTGCCGATGGAGAACGAGGCCGTCGCGTTCGACCCACGGATTACCGCGAACGTGTCGACCGAGACGGATGTGACCACTGCTGGCGGCGGCTTCGACGTAGTCGTCGACGACGTCGTCGGAACCGTCGTCGGTGGGTCCGTCGGTGCGGTAGTTGCCGGTGTCGTGGGCGGGGTCGTCAGAGTGGTGGTCGTGCTGTCCGTCGGTGTCGGCGTCGTGGACGTTGACGCTGATGTCGTCGGTGTGAGGCTCGGGCCGACGGTCGCGCCGCCCGGGGGCGTGGTGGCGGGCGGCTCGCCGGTTCCGGTGAGCTGTGTGGTGACGGAGGGCGGGGCCGAGAGGCCGTCGGTGTGGTGCGGGGCCTTGCCGGTGCCGGCGAGGGCGACGACCGTGCCGGCGGTGGCGAGGGCCAGCAGGGCGACGCTGCCGCCCACCAACGCGGCGGCGCGCCCGCGCGGCAGCCGCCGTGGCTTGCCGCCGCCGAACGGCAGGCCCGCGCCGGCGCCCGGAGCGGGCGGGGTCGGCGGTGGGGGTGCGGTGGCGTCGCCGAGGGCGCTCGGCAGCAGGGCGGCGAGCAGCGCGACGATCGCGACGAGCGCCCGGCGTCCGCGGCGCTCCCAGTCCGGGCCGTACGCGGTGGCGGCGGCCGCTTCGAGTTCGGTGAGGAAGGCGGCGGCGCTCACCGGACGTTCGTCGGCGCTCTTGGCGAGCCCGTGCCCGATCAGTGCCCGCAGTTCCTCGGGCGCGCGGTGCTCCGGAATCGGCGCGGTGATGTGCTGGACCGCCAGCTCGGCCATGGTCGCCCCGGTGTACGGGCGCTCACCGGTGAGGCATTCGAAGAACGTCGCCGTCGCCGCGTAGACGTCGGTAGCGGGTGACGCCGGCTCGCCGCGCCACTGCTCGGGTGCCATGTAGGGCGGCGTACCGGCGCTCGGGGCGTCGGCGCCCTGCCGGACGGCGATGCCGAAGTCCACCAGCGTGGAGACGCCGTTGTTCGAGACCATCACGTTGCCGGGCTTGTAGTCGCGGTGCACGACCCCGGCGGCATGGGCCGCGGCCAGACCGAGCAGCGACCCCTTCAGCACCGACAGCGCCGCCTCGGGAACGGCCGCGCCGTTCGTCCGCAGCATCGCCCCCAGCGATACGCCCTCGATGAGCTCCATGACGATCGCCGCGCCTTCGGCGGTCTCCACGTAGTCGTAGACGCGCACCACGTGCGGGGAGTCCAGCTGCCGCAGGAGCTGGGCCTCGTCGCGGAAGCTGCCGAGGAGGCCGGGCCGCGCCCGGCTCTCCTCGTTCAGGTACTTGACCGCGACCTCGGCGCCACTGCGCTCGTCGACCGCGTGCACCACTTTGCCGCTGCCGCCCTCTCCCAGGACACGCAGTGCGCGGTAGCCGGGAAGGGACCACTCGGGTTCTGACCGTCTGGGCTCTCGTGGGTCGGACATCGTCGTGCGCACCTCGTCGAATCGGACGGGCTCCGGCGCGGGATTTCCGCGGAGCTACCGGTTGATGGGTGGACGCCTGTACGCAGCCGGTGGTTGCACGGGAGCGTGTTCGATTATGGACGACGGTCCAGCGCCGTGTCCGGCATTCGGCGGAGGTGCTCGGAGGTGCCCGTCGGCGCTCAGCCGGCCTGCACCGCGGCGAGCTGCTCCGCCAGCACATCGGTGGTCACGAAGGTCAGGCCGGCCAGCGCGACGTGCTTCCAGCGCACGTTGCCCTCGCCGTCGAGCAGGAAGACCGAGCGGCGCAGACCGAGTCCGGGGACGGCGATGCCGTAGGCCTTGGCCACGGTGCGGTCGGTGTCGGCCAGCAGCGGGAAGCCGAGCCGGTGCTTGCGGGCGAAGGACTCGTGGCTGTCCAGGTCCTGCGGGCTGATGCCCCACACCGTGGCGCCCAGGCCGGTGAAACGGTCCAGGTCGGAGGTGTAGGAGCAGAGCTGCTTGGTGCACACGGCCGTGTCGTCGCCGGGGTAGAAGACCAGGAGCAGCGGGTTGCCGCGCTGTCCGGCGAGCGCGTAGTCGGCCCGTTCCGCGTCGGCGTCGCCCTGGCCGAGGACGAGCCCGGGCAGGGTGAAGTCGGGGGCCGGCGTACCCACTGCGGGCTGCTTGGACATGTGCGCTCCCTTGGCCTCGGCGTCGGCGCCGCCCGGCGGCGGAACGCGATCACCGTGTTGCGCAGATGGTAGAGCCTGCCCGGTCGCACTCCGGAGGCCGGGCAGGCCCTGGTCGTTCAGGTCACCGCGGTCGAACGGATCATGTTCGTCCGTCCGGCCGGTCGTGCCGGGTGCCGGGATCAGCCGCAGGTGAGGCGGGGAAGGGCCCAGTCGGCGTGATCGGAGGTGTTGCCGTTGCCGCCGTCGGTGACGACGAGCTTCAGTTCCAGACCGCCGGTGAGATCGGCCGTCAGATGCTTCGCCGCGTCGCTGACGGTGACCAGACCGCTGTCGGCGACCTTGGTGCCGTCCCGGAAGATCTGGAAGACCACCGATCCGTTGGTCGCCGACTCGTCGTCCACGCCCACATCCGTGGCCAGGGACGTGCAGGTGCCGCCGAGGTAGTAGGTGACGGCGCTGGCGGCGTGGGTGCCCAGGCCCTTGGCGTAGGTGGCTCCGTTGATCGTGAGGGTGCGTCCGTCTCCCGCGGGCTGCTCGCCGTTGCTGTGGTCGCGTTCGACCGGGCCCCAGCCGTTCGCCGACGACGTCCAGTTGAGGTCACTGAGGGCGCTGGTACCGGCCGCCGGGCCGTTGCCGCAGGCCAGTTTGGCGTCGGCCCAGTCGGCGTGGTCGTAGTTGATGCCGTCGCCGCCGTCGGTGACGACCAGCTTCAGCTGGCTTCCGCCGGTCAGGTCCGCGGTCAGGTGCTTGGGGCCGTCACTGGCCGACCGCACGCCGCTGTCGGCGACCTTGGTGCCGTCCCGGTAGAGCTGGAAGATCACCGTGCCAGGACTGGACACCTCGTCGTCCACGCCCACGTCGACGTTGACCGAACGGCAGCTGCCGCCCAGGTAGTAGCTGATCTCGCTGGGGCGTGGGTGCCCAGGCCCTTGGCGTAGGCGGTGCCGTTGATGGTGAGGGCGTGTCCGTCACCGGCGGCCTGTTCGCCGTTGCTGTGGTCGCGTTCGACCGGGCCCCAGCCGTTGGTGGCCGACGTCCAGGGCAGATCGCTGAGCTGGTTGATCCCGGTCGGCGGCGGGACGGGGCTGCCGGGTGTCACCCGGAACATCACCGTGCCGTGCGCGGGCACCGTGGCGCTGATGGTGCCGGTGGTGGAGCTGGTCTGCTTTGACCACAGGTCCTTCAGCGCGTACGAGGACGCGCCGCCGATACCGGCCGCCTCGGCGGTCGTCGAGATCGTCTGCGCTGACCCGTTCTCGTTGGTCAGGGTCACCGACCGGTCGCCACCGGCCAGCGCCTTGGTCATCACGACCTTGCCGCCGGAGCTGGACACCACGGTGCCCTGCTTGCCGAGGCTGTCCTGGTCGACGGCGATGACGTCGGTGTTCTTGAGGACGGCGAGCGTCGCGGCGCTCGCGGTGCGCAGATCGCTGCCGATCAGCAGGGGCGCGGCCATCTGCGACCAGAGGCTGAAGTGGGTGCGGTACTCGGTGTCCGTCATCCCGCCGTTGCCGACCTCGAGCATGTCCGGGTCGTTCCAGGCGCCCGGCTTGGCGTACGGGGCGAGCGACTGGTTCTGGTGGGCGATGCCGATCATGCTGGACCAGGAGTCGCTGATGTCGCCGGTGGTGCGCCAGGAGTTGCCGACGTTCGCGGCCCAGTTCCAGGGCTGGTTGGAGCCCCACTCACAGATGCTGTAGAGGATCGGGCGGCCGGTGGCCTTGAGGGCGTCGCCCATGGCCTTGTACCGGGTCTGGGCGTCCGCACCGGTGTTGTTGCAGTTGTCGTACTTGAGGTAGTCGACACCCCAGGACGCCCACAGGTTGGCGTCCTGCTGCTCGTGGCCGAGCCCGCCGGGGAAGCCGAGGGTGTCGCAGGTCTTGGTGCCGGCACTCGAGTAGAGGCCGAACTTGAGGCCCTTGGAGTGCACGTAGTCCGCGACGGCCTTGATGCCGTTGGGGAAGCGCGCCGGATCGGGAACTAGGTTTCCGGCGGCGTCACGGTTGGGCAGCGCCCAGCAGTCGTCGATGTTGACATAGCTGTAACCGGCGCTCTTCAGGCCCTGCGAGACGAAGATGTCGGCGATGCCCTTGACCATCGTCTCGTTGAACTCCGCCCGGCAGTGGGTGGAGTTCCAGTTGTTGAACCCCATCTGCGGGGTCAGTGCGAGGCCGTTGTCGACGGCCGCGGCGGGTGCCGCCGTGGCCAGTTGCACGGTCACGGCGGCGGTGGCGGCAAGCGCTCCACCTCCCGTGATGAGTGCCAGGGAGGCGGCCAGGGCCGCCAAACGCTGTCTGATGGTGTGGCGTTCGGGCTGCATGTGCGGCTCCATGCGAGGGTAAATGGCGCACAATTCAACGGGGTCGAACGAAAGCAACCACATCACAGCGGTACTGACAGGACATGTCAAGAAGTTCGACCCGGAAGCGCGATGCGCTTCCGGGTCGAGGGCCCCCGTTCGCCGGGGAGTTGGAGCGCCGCCGAGGCGCCTGGCGGCACCTCCCCGCGGTAGCTGGGCGACTAAGGCGACGGCAGTACGCACACCACCCCGGGAGCGGCGAACGGCCGCCCGGTCAGGGTCAGTTTCCCGGTCCTGGTGTCGACATTCAGGACGGTGACCGTGTTGGACTTCTGGTTGGCGGCGAAGAGCAGCCGGCCCGTCGGGTCGAAGGCGATGTGCCGGGGGAAGTCGCCACCCACCGGGACGGTGTCCAGCAGGCGCAGGGTCGCGCCGGCGGACTCGACGGCATAGCGGGTGATGCTGTTGTGACCGCGGTTGGCGAGGTACGCGAACGCCCCGTCGGCGGTGACCAGCAACTGCGCCGGATAGCTCTTGACGCTCCCGGTCCCGGTGGACTGGGGTGCGCCGGGGGTCAGTTTCCCGGTCGTGGCGTTGTACGCGCAGACCACGACGGTGTTGTCCAGCTCGTTGGCCAGGTAGGCGAACTTGCCGCCGGGGTGGAACGTCAGCGACCGCGGCCCGGCGCCGGGCCGCAGTGCGGCGAAGGAGACCTGGTGCAGCGTGCCGGCCGTCTCGTCGAGCTGGTACGTGTACACGGTGTCGTTGCCGAGGTCGACGGCGAGGACGAATCGGCCGTCGGGGGCCGTGATGATCTGGTGGGCGTGCGGCCCGTCCTGCCCGGGTCCCGGCGGCGGGCTGCTGTGCCGGACGAGGGCGGTCCGCGCGCCCAGTTTCCCGTCCTGGCCTATCGGGTGCACGGCGACGCTGCCCGAGTCGTAGTTCGCGCTGAGCAGGTATCGGCCGCCCGGGTGAACGGACAGATGGCACGGTCCGTCGCCGCCGGTGGGCCGCGACCCGAGCACCTTCGGTGCGCCGTTGCTGCCGCCGTGCAGCGCTATCGCGGTCACGGCGCCCGGTGAGCGCTCGTTGACGGTGTACAGCGTGCCGGTGGACGGGCCGAAGGCCAGGAAGGACGGATCCGCGACTCCGGACACCACCCCGGTGGACGTGATCGCACCCGTCGAGGGCTCGTAGGCCGTCAGTGCGACGCCCTTGCCGCCCCCGCTCACGGAGGTGTAGACGCCGAGACAGAGCGGCCTGGTCTCGATGGCGGAAGGTTTCCGCGCCGTGGCCGCCGGCAGCTCCGTCCGCGCGGTGGCCCCGGGGGCGCACCCCAGTCCCGCTGTGGCGGCTGCCGCCGCCGCGGCGGCGAGCAGACCTCGCCTGCCCATGCCTGCGTTGGCCTCCACGCGACACACCTCCCGATACTGCGTTGCCGGTCCGCTGCTGTGCGGTGCTCCAGGGGAGCAGAGTCCGCCGACCGCCGCAACGCGTGTTGCGCGTGGTGCAACGTATCCACCCCCGCGGATCCCGAACCGGCCACCGGCGAATCGCCGTCCGTATGCCCCCCATTCGCGCGGCCGTTCGCGACGGGCCAGGTGGGAGGGTGCGCGCGGGATCGCGACAGCCGCTGGAAGACACGACCTAGCCGGGAGTACGGTCCTGCCAGCCGTGCAGCGAGATTCGCGGGCCGTCGTCGAGGACGCAGCGCAGTGCGTGACCCGTGCTGGGCACCATCTCCCCGGGGAGGGCGTCGATGTCGAACCAGCGGACCGCGGAGTGTTTCTCCGGCTCGCTGTTGACGGGCTCTCCCGACCAGTCGTGCGTGGTGAAGACGACGGTGAGAAAACCGTTGGGGGATTCGACGCCCCAGGCACCGTGGATGACGTGGGCGACACGGAGCGCCGCCGGGTCCACCATGAGGCCCGTCTCCTCCCGCAGTTCACGGGCGGCCGTGTCCGTGACGGGTTCACCCGGATCGCTCTTGCCGATGGGGAGATCCCATTTGCCCTGGCAGTACTTCGCCCCAGGACCGCGTTGCAGCAGCACGACCCGCCGCTTCCCGGCATCGTGGACGATCACTGCCGCGGCGAGCAGGGTCATCGAGTCCAGCGCGGGCGCGAGCGCGCCGGACCTGTCGGCGGCCGGAGGAAGGGCCATGGGAATCCTTTCGTCGGTGGCGGGAGCGGACGCACGGGTCGGGCGGGATCAGATCCAGCCGGGGCTGTCCGTGCCCCACAGGGTGGGCGGACGGGTCCAGTCGCCGGGGCCACCGGCGTAGCCGACCGGCGGGCGGGCGTACTGGAGGCGGCCGTACGGGGAGGGCGTTTCGGCCAGCCAGGAGCCGGGGTCGTAGGCCGCCGCACCGTCGGTTGCGGCGGGGCGGATGCCGTGCGTCAGCCAGGAGGCGGTTCCCGCCAGGGAGAACCGCAGATGCCGGCCTCCACCGGTGTCCTGGCGGTCGGTGAGCGCACGCAGCACCGCGGCGGCGAGCAGATATCCGGTGCCGTGGTCCAGGGCCTGGGCGGGGAGCACTCCGGGGTGTCCGTCGGATGCGGCCTCGATCCCGGCGATGCCGCAGGCGGCCTGCACGAGGCTGTCGAAGCCGCGGCGGCCCGCCCATGGCCCCTCCCAGCCCCACGCGCACAGCTGGGCGACGATCAGCCCGGGCCGCCGCTCCAGCAGTTCCCGCGGAGCGAGACCGTGCCGGTCCAGGGCGCCCGGTCGGTAGCCGGTGATCACGACGTCGGCCGAGGAGAGCAGTTCCTCGAACAGCAGCCGGTCCTTGGGCACATCGAGGTCCAGCAGCGTCGAGCGCTTGCCGAACCCCGTATCGGCATGGGCGTCGGGATGCTCCGGGAGCCGGGGGGAATCGACGCGCAGCACATCGGCGCCGAGCAGCGCCAGCGTGCGGGTGGCCACCGGTCCTGCGATGACCCTGGTCAGATCGAGCACCCTGACACCGGCGGCCGGCAGCGCCGCCGCGCTCAGGGTCCCGGCCGCGCCGTCCCTGGTCCGACGGGACTCGACGAGGGGGAGTTCCGCCCGGTGGCCCGCCGCCGTGGCGACGGCCACGGCGAGCCCGCCCGCCGCGTGAACCGTCTCCTGGATCTCCAGGGCGGGACGGGTCAGCAGCCGCTCCGCGAGCTGCTGGGCCAGTGCGCCCTCGTCGCCCTCGTCCGGGATCTCCAGGGCGGTCAGCAGCCGGGCGCGGTGGTGCGGGTAGTTGGCGTGGGTCCTGACCCAGCCGTCGGCCGCCCGCCAGAAGCCGGAGAGCGGGGCGAACGACGTCGGTTTCCGGCCGTCGATCCGCAGATGCCGTTCACTGACGAAGGCGGTGGCCACCGCTCCCTCGTCCACCCGCACCTCCGGTACGGATCCGCCGGCGCGGCGCGCGAACAGCTCCGCGGCCGCCAGCGAGCACACCCCCACCGTCGCGCGCGCCAGCTCCCGCACCGGAAGCCGGGACGGCGGCACACCGCTCGACGCGATGTACGACACCCCTTCGACCAGCTCCGCCCGACCGCCGAGTGCGGCCCAGGCGTGAGCGGTCGCCACGTCGATTCCCTCAGTCATCGGCCCATTGTGCTGCAGGCCCCGACCGGCGGCCCAAGCCGGTTCACCCCCACGCCGCCCGTGCGGATCCGGGACGGCGCCCGCTTTCACGCCCCGTGCGAACGGCGCGCGCCGGCGCACGCTGTTCGCACGGTGACGCGCGGGCCGGGAAGGGGGAAGCTCGGAGACAGTCCCGATCCTCCCGTACGACAGGCGAAAGGGGTGCAGCAGAGGCACCGTCCGTGCACGCCCGGCCCGGTGTGAGCGGATCCGAGAAGCGGCGTTCCAGCGGGCGTTCGCGCCATCCGCCTCCCAGACGCCGTCAGACGCCGTGATGCCGTCACGACGTCCCACCCCGCCCCGAAACCGAGGCGGGGCGGGGTGGCGTGTCCGGCCACGGCACGGTGCACCTCCTCGGCGGGTCCTTCAGAGGACCGCGCTGAGGAATTCGCGGGTGCGGGTGTGCTCCGGGGCCTCGAACAGCTGGTCCGGAGGCCCGGCTTCGAGGACGTGGCCGTGGTCGAACATCATCACCCGGTCGGAGACATCGCGGGCGAAGCCCATCTCGTGCGTCACGCAGAGCATGGTGATGTCGGTGCTCAGGGCGATGTCCCGCAGGACGTCGAGCACACCTGCCACGAGCTCCGGGTCGAGCGCGGACGTCACCTCGTCGAGGAGGAGGATGTCGGGCCGCATGGCGAGCGCGCGGGCGATGGCGACACGTTGCTGCTGGCCGCCGGAGAGCTGCGTCGGATGGGCGTCGCACTTGTCGGCCAGGCCCACCAGGTCCAGCAGCTCGCGGCCGCGTTCCGCGGCCTCGTCGCGGCTGAGGCCGAGGACGTGAACGGGCGCCTCGGTCACGTTCTCCAGCACCTTCATGTTGGGGAACAGGTTGAACTGCTGGAAGACCATGCCGATCCGGCGTCGCCGTTCTCGGAGGTACTTCTCGTTCGCCGGCACCAGTCTGTCCCGGCCTCCCGGCATGTGGGAGAAGAGCTCCCCGTCGACATGAATGGTGCCCTCGGTGACGCGTTCGAGGGTCATGAGCAGCCGCAGGATGGTGGTCTTGCCGGAGCCGCTCGGCCCGATCAGGGTCACCCGCTCACCTCGTCGCAGCCCGAAGTCGAGCTGGTCCAGGACCGTGTGGTCGCCGAACCGCTTCACCACCTGGTCGAAGCGGACCATGTCCGCGACCGGGGAATCGTTGCGGAGAGCGTCGCCCTTCTCGGTGAGCGCGTCGGTCCCGGACTCGGCGTGGCTGCCGGGGCCGGTCTCTTCCTTGGGGTCGGTGTCACTGAGCAAGGCGCTTCTCCAGTCTTCTCATCAGCATCGAGGTCGGGTAGCTCGCGACGAGGAAGATCGCGGCGGCGAGGGTGAAGGCCTCCAGATAGGCGAAGTGGACGCTGCCGTACTCGTTCGCCTCGTGGACCATCTCCTGCACGGTGATCACCGAGAGGAACGGCGTCTCCTTGAACATGGAGATCACGTAGTTGCCCAGTGCCGGCACGACCTTGCGGACGGCCTGCGGCAGGATCACCGCGCGCCACACCCGGCCGCGCGGCAGCGAGAGCGCGACGGCCGCCTCCCACTGTCCCTGGGGTACGGCGTCGATCCCGGCGCGGTACACCTCGGAGGTGTACATCGCGTAGTGGATGCCGAGGACGGCGATGCCGATGGTCAGCGGATCCAGGCTGGGCACCAGCACCCAGACGGCGAACAGCTGGATCATCACCGGGGTGGAGCGTACGAACTCCACGACGATGCGGACGGGCACGGTGACCCAGCGGGTCGGGGCGCGGCGGAGCACGGCGATCAGCAGTCCGAGCACCATGGCGACGACGGATCCGAGCACCGTGGCGAGCAGAGTGATCCCGAAGCCGTGCAGGACCACGGGCAGTCCCTCACGGGCGGTGTTCCAGTCCCACATCACACACCACCCGCCCGTGCGGCACGGCCGTCGGGATCAGTGATGCCGGCGGACGGCGGCTTGAGGACGTGGCGCAGTCCGCTGCCCTGGCCCAGCCGGGCCTTGGCCACCGCCTCCAGGGCGTTCATCAGCAGCGTCAGCGCGTAGGCGAGCACGAAGTAGATGACCAGGAGCGTCACGTACGCGGCCGCGGTGTTGCCCGTCGTCGAGCGCAACTGGTCCATCTGGAACGTCAGATCGGAGATGGTGATCAACGACAACAGCGGTGTGGACTTGAGCAGCTGGATGAGCAGATTGTTGAACGGCGGGATCATCTGGACCCAGGCCTGGGGCAGGATCACCCGGCGCATCCGCTGCCAGGGGCTCAGGTTGAGCGCGACGGCCGCCTCCCACTGCGCCCGGGGTACGGCGTTCAGCGCGCCGCGCACCACTTCGGAGCCGTAGGCGCCGTAGTTGAGGCCGAAGGCCACGACCGCGCACGCCATCGGCTCAAGCTTGAACCCGAGGATCGGCAGCGCGAAGAACAGCCAGAACAGCTGGACGTACAGGGAGGTACCGCGGAGGAACTCGACGACCACCCGCGACAGGCCGCGGACGAGAAGGTGTTCCGAGCGGGACATGAAGCCGAGGACGAAGGCGAGGACGAGGGCCAGCAGCGCGCTGAGCACGGTGGCCTGGAGGGTGACGGAGACGCCCTGCCACACACTCGGCAGGGACCGGGAGAACTGTGTGAGGAATTCGCTCATCAGGTACGCCCATCACGCCTTGCACAGGTCGGCTGTCCGCAGGGTGGCCGGCGGTACCTCCTGCTTGGTGAAGCCGTACTTCCCGATCAGCGCGACATAGTGCTCGGGGTCGCCGGTGATCTTCTTCAACTGGCCGTTGAACGCGTCCCGCAGCGAGGTGGCGTTCTGCCGGAAGACGGCGCCGCCGGGGCTGTACTGCTTCTTGCCCTTCAGCTCCGGCAGGAACGGTTCGAGCACCTCGACGTCCGCGCCCTTGTTGGTCTTCGCCAGCCAGCGCAGGGATATCCCGGTCAGGGCGAACGCGTCGATCCGTCCCGCGACCAGCGCGTCGAGCCCGTCCTGCTGCTTGGCCAGCGACTTGACCTTGGAGTCCCCGACACCGGCACCGGCGGCGTACCCGGCCTCGACCGCGGCCGTCAGCACTCCGACGCCGGCGCCCTTCGCGGCGCACGAGGCGAGGTCGCTCAGACCCTTGGGATTGCCCTTGCGCACCATCAGCGCGGTGGGGGAGATGAACTCCGGTTCCGAGAAGATGACCTTGTCGCACCGCTCCGGGGTGATCGCCATGCCGGCGCTCACCACGTCGAAACGGTCCGCCGCCAGTCCGGGGATGAGGGCGCCGAAGTCCGTGAGGGTGGGGCGCAGGTCGGCCACCCCGAGCCCGGCGAAGATCTCCTTGTGCAGGGTCGGGGCCTCACCGGCCAGCGCCGTGCCGTCCTTGAACCCGTACGGCGCCTCGCCGGCGAACCCGACCCGCACGTACCCCTGTTTCCTGAGCTTCGCCAACAGGTCGCCCTCGCCCTTCGGCGCTCCCGTTCCCGTCTCGGTGCGGCTGCACGCCGTGAGCAGCCCCGGTACCACCGCCATACCCGTCAAGGTGGTGGTCCCGAGCAGGAATCCTCTGCGGGAGAAGGAGCTGCGCTGCGACATGGATGGTCCCTTCGGTCACGTGCGCCACCTGGTGCGTGACGCCACATGAGGGCCGCCCCTACCCGGCAACACCGTTTGCATTCAAGGAAATCGCAGGTGGGGGTGGTTATCCGCAGATGTGTGGGATGCACGGGTTGGGCCGGTTACGCGGCGGGGACCATTTGACGCGAGAGGTGCCACGCCGCGACGATCAACGGCATGGAAGCGCGGGTAATGCGGGCCGGTGACCGTGTGCCGATGCCCTGGAGCAACGGCGGCGGCGTGACGCGTGAGATCACGGTGGACCCGGTGCACGCGGGCCTGGCCGACTTCGGCTGGCGGGTGAGCCTCGCCGATGTCGTGGAGGACGGGCCCTACTCGGCCCTTGCGGACGTCGACAGGATCATCACCGTGGTCGACGGGCCGGGGATGGTGCTGACGATCGACGGTGCCGCCCACCCACCGATTCGTCCGCTGCGCCCGTTCGCGTTCCCCGGCGACGCCGCCACCGACTGCCGGCTGACGGGCGGGCCCATCGTCAATCTCAACGTGATGACCCGGCGCGGACGGGCGGCGGCGACGGTCGGGATCGTGGACGGCGCGCAAACGGCTGAGGTCCCCGTGAACGGCTCCGTGCTCCTCGTCGCCCTGACCGACGACGTCGGCTTCCTCATCGACCCCGGTTCCGTTCCAGCCGTCGCTCCTGAGGACACCCGCCTCGCCCGCTTCGACGCGGTGCTCGTGTCGGGGACGGGTACCGAAATCGCGGCCCTGCGGTCCGAGGGCAGCGCGGCCGTCATCATCCTCGGGCCCGCAGGCGCGTTCTAGGCCCTAGCCGGACAGCTCGGCGCCGCACCGCGGACAGCGGGCGGGTGGCGGGCCGTCGGACACCGCGTCGCACTGCGGGCAGACGCGGTCGAGCCAGCAGGCGGACTCGCCGCCCTCCGGATCCGCGACGGTGTCGGGCGGACCCGCGGAGCCGTCCCGGTCGGCCGGTCCCGCCGGTTCCGCGGGTTCGACGGGGTTCGTGGGGCTCATGGCGACCACTCTTCCACGACGCCACGGCGCATTGTCAGTGGTGGGCGGCACGATGTCCTCATGACCGAGATCACCACGGCCCAGTTGGCCGACGCCGAGTCGTACGCGCGGGCCGTCTCCGAGGCCACCGAAGCGTCCGCCGCCTACTACAGCGGCGGGGACTCCCGCCTCGACGACGCCACGTACGACCGGTTGGCGCGGGCGATCGCGGCCTACGAGGCCGAGCACCCCGCCGAGATCGTGCCGGCGTCGCCGACCGGAAAGGTCGCGGGCGGCGCGGTGCCGGCCGGCGAGGTGGAACATTCGGCGCGGATGATGTCACTGGACAACGTCTTCGACGGTGCCGAACTCTCGGCCTGGGCGGACTCCCTGGCCAAGCGGCTCGGCGGACCGGTGACGGGCGGCTACGCGGTCGAGCCGAAGCTGGACGGGGTCGCCGTCGCCGCGCGCTACCGGGAGGGCCGCCTGGTCCAGCTGGTCACCCGTGGCGACGGCAGCCATGGCGAGGACGTCTCCCACGCCATCGGGACCATCGCCGGACTGCCGGACCGGCTCGACACCCCGGTGACGTTCGAGGTCCGCGGTGAAGTGCTGCTGACCACGGAGCAGTTCGAGCAGGCCAACGTCATACGCGCCGAGTTCGGCGCCACACCGTTCGCCAACCCCCGCAACGGGGCGGCCGGCACCCTGCGGGCGAAGGAGCGGCCGTACGTCATCGAGATGACGTTCTGGGCCTACTCGGGACTGCCGCTGGAGGACGGTTCGGCGGAGCTCGCGTCGCTGGCCCATAGTCGCGTCATGGAGATCGTCGCGGAGGCGGGAGTGCAGACCACCGCGGCCACTCCCGTGGGGCTGCGCACCTGCGCCTCGATCGACGAGGTCCAGAAGCGCGTCGAGGAGATCGCCGCGCTGCGGGCCGCGCTGCCGTTCGGCATCGACGGAGTGGTGATCAAGGCGGACGACCCGGCCGACCAGGAGAAGGCCGGCTTCAGCTCCCGCGCCCCGCGATGGGCGATCGCCTACAAGCTGCCCGCCGTGGAGCGCGTCACCCGGCTGCTCGCCGTGGAGTGGAACGTCGGCAGGACCGGCGTCATAGCGCCGCGCGCCGTGCTCGAACCCGTCGAGATCGACGGCAGCACCGTCACCTACGCGACGCTGCACAACCCGGCCGACATCACCCGCCGGGACCTGCGGATCGGCGACCAGGTCACCGTCTACAAGGCCGGTGACATCATCCCGCGCATCGAGGCCCCGGTGGTCCAGCTCCGCACCGGGGCGGAGACGCTGATCGACTTCCCCGCCGAATGCCCCCGCTGCGCCTCCGACATCGACACCACTCAGGAGCGCTGGCGCTGTGTGCGCGGCCGGGAGTGCGGGCAGCTCGCCTCGATCCGCTACGCGGTTGCGCGGGACTGCCTCGACATCGACGGGATGGGGCACAAGCTGGTCACACAGCTGGTGGAGTCCGGTCAGGTCACCGACTTCGCCGACGTGTTCACCCTCGATCGCGAGCAGGTGCTGGGGCTGGACCGGATGGGCGAGGTGAGCGCGGACAAGCTGCTGGCGACGATCGCGGCCGCCAAGGACCGGCCGCTGAACCGGGTGTTCTGCGCGCTCGGCGTCCTCGGCACCGGCCGGAGCATGTCCCGGCGGATCGCCCGGCACTTCGGCACCATGGAGGCCATCCGCGCGGCGGACGCCGCAGCGCTGGAGGCAGTCGCCGGCATCGGCGCGGAGAAGGCCAGGGTCGTGGTCGCCCAGATCGCCGAACTGGCCCCGCTCATCGACAAGCTGACGGCCGCCGGGGTGAACATGACCGAGCCCGGAGTGCCGGCGCGGATGCCCGGCGAGGGCGACGCCGACGCCGACGGCACGGCGGAGCCGCAGGGGGCCGTTCCGGCCGGCCCGCTGGCGGACCTGACGGTCGTGGTCACCGGCAGCATGACCGGTGCGCTGGCGGAGCTGTCCCGTACGGCGATGAACGAGCTGATCGAGAGTGCGGGCGGCAGGGCGTCGTCGAGCGTGTCGAAGAAGACCAGCCTGCTGGTCGCGGGGGAGAAGGCGGGTTCCAAGAGGGCCAAGGCGGAGGAGCTCGGGATCCGGGTGATCGCCCCGGAGGAGTTCGCCGAGCTGCTCGGCGACCTCATACCGTGAGTGGCGTGCGGCGGGGCCGCACTGCGGAGCGCTACGCGGTGGCCTCGCCCAGGTAGACCCAGAGCGCGTCCTCGCGGACGAAGCGGCTCACCTCGTGCTGCGAGTCCGTGTCGCCGTGCAGGCGGTAGTGGGCGCGGAACTCCACCGTGCCCTCGGTGTGGAAGGCGCTGCCGTCCGTCGTCCCGACGATCTCCAGCCGGGTCCACTGCTGATCCGGCTCGAACTCGATGCCGGACGGCCGGGTGGTGGAGTGCCACGTCCTGAGCAGGTACGCGGCATCGCGGACGGCGAACGCGCTGAAGCGCGAGCGCATCAGCCGCTCCGCGGTGGGAGCCGCGGCCTGGCCGCTGTGGAGCCTGCCGCAGCAGTCGCGGTAGGACGCTTCCAGTCCGCAGGGGCAGGGAGAGGCGGGCCGGGCCGTCACCGATGGGCGTGTGCTGTTCCGTGTCACACCCTCATTGTGACGGCCCCCGGGCACCCGGAACTACGAGGCCACGGCCTGCGGTGCGGAGGACGGCCCGGACTCCGCGGCGAGCCGCTGCCTGGCGGCCTCGACCGCCCGGCCGACCGTGCGGAAACCGGTGATCACGCACAGGGTGTAGGCGGTGTCCTCGAGCCGGCGGTGCTCCAGCGACCCGGCCGAGTCGCCCCGGGCCTGCGCGGCGAGCGACTCGTAGCGCTCCAGTAAGTCGCGCAGGACGGCGGGATGGGCCATCAGCATGGTCGTACTCCTTGGGTGAGTGGCACGAGGTGCCCGACGGGACGGCGTTCGGTGCCTGTCGGGAGTGTTCTCGTCCTGGTTCTCGATTCCCACGAGATCGCCTCGACGACCGGACGATCCGACGACTGGACGACCCGTGGTGCGCCGAGGGTTCCCGGCCCTACGGCGCCTACCCGTGTCCCGGGGAGCGATGCCGCACATCGTCCAGAATCCGGGACAGCGGCAGCGGCTGACGGCGTACCCGTACCTCCAGCAGGGCGCGGAAGCAGGTGTCGCACAGAGCCAGCGGCGCGCGCAGGCCGAGGTCGCGGACCGTCCGATCGGTACGGCCGCACTCGTCACAGGCCGCCAGATCCGCTGATCCCGCCATGCTGTCGATGCTGCTCCCGGATCGGGCCGCGGGGTAGGGGGCATCCCGGTCTCATGGGCGCGGGCCCGGTGGAAAGGGTGCGCCGCCCATTCGCCCACCGGAACGCCGGAAGATCGTCCAACGTGCCTGTGGGGCACGGCGGTTGACAACCGGCGGCCCGTTGGGGGAGACGGTCGCGGGCGAATGGTAAAGAGCCTTGACAGTCCGTTGGTCTAGTCCAATCATGGGCACTGCTCGGCTCTCCTCGTGACACCGCACCGCGTATCCCCCCATTCACCGGCTCATTCTGTGGGAGCGTTCATGAGACGACCAAGATCCGTCCGAGTACTGCTGACCGCACTGGCCACGGCCGCCGCGTCCCTCGGCCTGGTGGTCGCCGGCGGCACCGCCGCGCATGCCGCGACGCCCATCCCCGCCCATGTCTTCGCGCCGTACTTCGAGGCGTACAACGGCGACAGCATGTCGGCACTGTCCGCGCAGTCCGGTGCGAAGTACCTGACGATGGCGTTCATCCAGACGCCGTCGAAGGGTTCCTGCACGCCGTACTGGAACGGCGACACGGGCATGCCGATCGCCCAGTCCAGCTTCGGTGCCGACATCGCGGCCATGCGGGCGGCCGGCGGCGACGTCATCCCGTCCTTCGGCGGCTACACCGCGGACAACACCGGCACCGAGCTGGCGGACAGCTGCACGAACGTCAACTCCATCGCCGCCGCCTTCGAGAACGTCATCACCACCTACGACGTGACGCGCATCGACCTCGACATCGAGGACAACTCGCTCACCAACACCGCCGGTATCGACCGCCGGAACAAGGCGATCAAGCTGGTCGAGGACTGGGCGGCGGCCAACGGGCGCACCGTCCAGTTCTCCTACACCCTGCCGACCACCACCAGCGGCCTGGCCTCCAGCGGACTGGCCGTCCTGCGCAACGCCGTGACGAACAACGCCCGCATCGACGTCGTGAACCTGATGACGTTCGACTACTACGACGGCGCCTCCCACCAAATGGCGACCGACACCCAGACCGCCACCACCGGCCTGCGCGGCCAACTGGGCACGCTCTACCCCGCGAAGAGCGACGCGCAGCTGTGGGGGATGGTCGGCATCACGGAGATGCCCGGCATCGACGACTTCGGCGCCGCCGAGACGTTCCAGACCGCCGACGCGGCCACGGTCTACAACTGGGCCGTCTCCAAGGGCATCGCCTCGCTGTCCTTCTGGGCACTCCAGCGCGACAACGGCGGCTGCCCCGGCACCGGGGGATCGGACTCCTGCTCGGGCATCGCGCAGAGCACCTGGTTCTTCAGCCACGCCTTCGAGCCGTTCACCGGCGGCGGAGGTCCGGTCACCAACGACTTCTCGGTCAGCACCACACCCGCCTCCGGGTCGGTGAACCCCGGCGCCTCGGTGACCGCGACGGTGAAGACCGCCGTCACGGCCGGCTCGGCGCAGACCGTCAACCTGACCGCGTCCGGCGCCCCCGCGGGTGTGACGGTCGGCGTCAGTCCCGCCTCGGTCACCGCAGGCGGGTCCGCGACGCTGACGGCCACCGCCTCCGCCACGGCGGCGGCCGGAACGTACGCGGTGACGGTCACCGGCTCGGCGGCGTCCGGCAGCCACCCGACGACGTACACCCTCACCGTCACCGGCCCCGGCGGGTCGGGCGTGCTGGTCAACGGCGGCCTGGAGAGCGGGAGCCCGACCCCGTGGACCTGCCAGCCCGGGGGAGCGGTGGTCGCCAGTCCGGTGCACACCGGCACCCACGCGCTGCTGGTGGCGCCCACCTCGGGCCAGACCGGCCAGTGCGGGCAGAGCGTCGCCCTGTCGCCGAACCACAGCTACACGCTGTCCGGTTGGGTGCAGGGCAGTTACGCCTACCTCGGGGTGAGCGGCGGCGCTTCGGCGAGCACCTGGACGTCGTCCGGCGGCTGGACCAAGCTCACCGTCCCCTTCACCACCGGCGCCTCCGGAACGGTCACCGTGTACCTGCACGGCTGGTACGCCCAGGGCAACGTCTACGGGGACGACTTCTCGATCACGTAGCACCCTCGTTACCCTGGTCCCGGCCTGCCCGGTCGGCGGGCCGTCCTCTACAGTCGCACCCAACGTCTACAATTCTGTAGACGTTGGGTGTGCCCATGAGGGCCCTCGTTGACAACGGCGCCGCCAAGCCGGTCATTCGCAATTTCCAGGGACGGGACCAATGAGCGCGATCGGCGTCGGCCAAGCCGCCATTCTCGGAGTGGTGGAAGGGCTCACCGAATTCCTCCCGGTGTCCTCCACCGGCCACCTCAAGATCACCGAGGGGCTGATGAACATCCCGGTGGACGACAAGGCGGTGGTCGGCTTCACGGCCGTCATCCAGGTCGGGGCCATCGCCGCCGTCCTGGTCTACTTCTTCCGCGACATCGTGCGGTTCGCGAGCGCCTGGGGACATGGCATCGCGAACAAGAGCGAACGCGACAGCCACGACTACAAGTTCGCCTGGTGGGTCATCTACGCCACCATCCCGATCGTCATCGTCGGCCTCCTCGCCAAGCCGCTCATCGACGGCCCGCTCGCCTCGCTGTGGGTGGTGGCCGGCTCGCTGATCGGCGGCAGCATCGTGATGTGGGTGGCCGAACAGCTGGCCAGGTTCAAGCGCGGTGAGGACGAGATCACCCTCAAGGACGCCATGATCGTGGGCTCCTCCCAGATCCTCGCGCTGCTCTTCCCCGGCTTCTCCCGTTCCGGCGCCACGATCTCCACCGGGCTGATCCTCGACCTGGACCGGCTGGCCGCGACCCGCCTCTCGTTCTTCCTGTCCATCCCGGCGCTGACCGGCGCGGGGCTCTACGAGCTCAAGGACGCCACCGGCGGCGGCGTCGACCTGCTCCCCCTCGTCGTGGGCACGGTGGTGTCGTTCGTGGTCGCCTACGCCTCGATCGCCTGGCTGCTGAAGTACGTCGCCAAGCACTCGTTCAACATCTTCGTCGTCTACCGCATCATCATCGGGATCCTGCTGTTCTCCCTGCTCGGCACCGGTGTCCTGAGCGCCTGAGGACCCGCCGGAACCGTCAGGTGTGTGCCCGGAGCGCCGGGGTATACGACGCCTCGACGGTGTGGACTTCCGGAGGAGGACGACATGGCGGGCTCGGTAGTGACGAGGACCTCCCCGACCGCTGTGCGGTTGCCGGAGGCGGACGTGGACCGGGCGGAACTGCCGCGGGTGGAGTGCCCGGGAAAGCTCGCCCCCAAGGACGCGCGGCAGCTGTCGAAGCTGTTCTTCGACCGGCTGCGAGAGCTCGACGAGGGCACCCACGAATACCAGTACGCCCGCAACACCCTCATCGAGCTGAACATCTCGCTGGTGAACTTCGCCGCCGGGCGGTTCCGCAACCGGTCCGAGCCGCGCGAGGACATCGTGCAGGTCGGGACGATCGGCCTGATCAAGGCGATCGACCGGTTCGACCTGTCGCGCGAGGTGGAGTTCACCACGTTCGCCATTCCGTACATCACCGGCGAGATCAAGCGCTTCTTCCGGGACACCAGCTGGGCCGTGCACGTACCGCGGCGGCTGCAGGAGCTGCGCCTGGAGCTGGCCAAGGCCACCGAGGAGCTGGCCGGCCGGCTGGACCGCGCGCCCACCACCGATGAGCTGGCGGCGCTGCTCGACCTCACTCCGGCGGAGGTCACCGAGGGCCAGCTGGCCAGCAACGGCTACGTCGCCGGGTCCATCGACATCCCCGCGGGCGAGGAGGAGGGCAGCGGCGAAGGCGTGCTGGCCGACCGGCTCGGTGACCTCGACCCCGCGCTGGAGTTCGTGGAGAACCTCCAGTCCCTCAAGCCACTGCTGGCCGAGCTCGCCCCCCGCGACCGCCGCATCCTGAACATGCGGTTCGGCGCCGAGATGACCCAGGCGGAGATCGGCGCGGAACTGGGGATCTCGCAGATGCACGTGTCGCGGCTGCTCACCCGGACCCTGACGCGGCTGCGCGGGCAGCTGCTGATCCAGGAGTGATCCGCCGGCAGAAGACCGCCGGTGGGGCCGCTCGTGGACCGTGCGCGAGCGGCCCCACCGGCGTGGTGAACCGGCCGCGGTGGTCCGGCCGGCGGACCGGCGGCCCTACGCGGTGAGGGCGAAGTACACGCGCAGCGTCGTGCCGGCCGCCGTCGTGTGCATCCGCACCAGGTCGGCGAGGTGGTTGACGAGCAGCATCCCGCGGCCGCCGGGAGTGGCGCGCACGACGGGGATACGGCCGACGAGCGGATCGGTGAGGTGTCCGCGGTCGCGCAGCTCGCAGACGAGGTGGCCGTCCTCGGTCCACAGCCGCAGAGTGCCGGAGCCGCCGCCGTGCAGGACGGTGTTGGTGGCCAGTTCGTTGACGGCCAGCTCCACGTCCGGGATCCGGCCCGGGTCCAGGCCGGCGCCGACGGCGTACCGGGACGCGGCGAGCCGGGGCTCGGTCAGGGTCACGTTGTCGAAGGCGAGGGTCAGCGCGCCGTCCGGGGCCTCGGGCAGCGGCAGGTTCCACTTCGCGACGACGTAGGTGGGGGCGTAGTCCGGGCTGCGGACGCTGCCCGCGCCGTCGATGAGGACGGGGTGGGTGGCCGCGGCGTCGGCCAGGACGTCCGGGCTGAGCCGGTCGACGTCGTAGGGGCACAGGATCGTGACGTCGCGGTCGGCGAAGGCGAGGTTGATCAGTGCCTCGTGCTGGACGCAGGCCGGGTACTCGGTGGCCGAGCGGCCCCGCCAGATCGGCTCGCCGATGATCCGCACCCGGCGGCCGGGGTGGGCGTCGGCGAAGGCCCGCAGCACACCGGGGATGATCCGGCCCGGATTGCGGCCGGCCCGTGTCATGTCGAGCAGGCTCACCTCGGCGGCGCGGTCGGCGAGCGCCTTCTCCAGCAGGGCGAGGTTCGGGCCGGGAACGGCTACGGCGACCGGCTCGCCCCGGTCGAGTCCCTCGGTGATGAAGGGCACGGTTCCGGCGAGATAGGCGTCGCTGCCGCGGTAGAGGAGCGCCGGATGCGCGAACCCGCCGCGGCGAGTCGTGTCCTGCGGTATCGCGCTCATCTCCACTACCCCTCCATCGACAGCGGCCCCGTCCGCGACCACACCGCGGCTTCCGCCCTCAAGGATGCATTGTGCTCGATGGGGAGTCTGCCCGCCCCGGACCAAAGGATGGCACCCCGGTGACCCCTGCCCCGCGAGGCGGCCGTGGAAGAAGTTCTGGCGCGTGGCGCGGGAAGGCGGGATGCTGGGCTAGCCTGCGAAGTGCAGGGCAACATTTGTCATGTGGCAATGAAGGTGGAAGTGCCTCGGGCACCCGCTCGGCATGCGGTGACGACGTGATGGCGGGATGGGGACTGACATGGGCGACATGGTGGATGCGGACGCGCGGGTGAAACCACCGCGCGGCCGGGCAGGCGGTGCGCGGAACCGTGCGGACGACCGGGCGCCGGACCACGCGGCGGACTCCGCCGACCGCGGCGGACCGGTCGGCGAAGCGGAGCTCCGGCGGCTGCTCGCCGGCCTCACCGCCGTCCGTGACGGCGACTTCGGCACCCGGCTGCCCGGTGACACTGCGCTGCTCGGCGAGATCGCCACCGTGTTCAACGGGATGGTCGACCAGCTGTCGCTGTTCACCTCCGAAGTGACCCGGGTGGCCCGCGAGGTCGGCAGCGACGGCCGGCTCGGCGGCCAGGCGGTCGTACCGGGCGTGTCCGGCACCTGGAAGGACCTCACCGACTCCGTCAACGTCATGGCGGGCAATCTCACCACCCAGGTCCGCTCGATCGCCCAGGTCTCGACGGCCGTCGCCAAGGGCGACCTCTCGCAGAAGATCAGTGTCGAGGCCAAGGGCGAGGTCGCCGCGCTCGCCGAAGCGATCAACACCATGGTCGGCACCCTGTCCGCCTTCGCCGACGAGGTGACCCGGGTGGCCCGTGAGGTCGGCACCGAGGGCATGCTCGGCGGCCAGGCCAGGGTGCCGAACGTGGCCGGCACCTGGAAGGACCTGACCGACAACGTCAACTCCATGGCGAACAACCTCACCAGCCAGGTCCGCAACATCGCGCAGGTGACCACGGCCGTCGCCCGGGGCGACCTGACCCGCAAGATCGACGTGGACGCGCGCGGTGAGATCCTCGAGCTCAAGACCACCATCAACACGATGGTCGACCAGCTGTCGTCGTTCGCGGCCGAGGTCACCCGCGTCGCCCGCGAGGTGGGCAGCGAAGGACGGCTCGGCGGTCAGGCCGAGGTCGAGGGCGTCTCGGGCACCTGGAAGCGGCTCACGGAGAACGTCAACGAGCTGGCCGGGAACCTCACGCGGCAGGTCCGCGCCATCGCGGAGGTCACCGGCGCCGTCGCCGAGGGCGACCTGACCCGGTCGATCTCGGTGGACGCCTCCGGCGAGGTCGCCGACCTCAAGGACAACATCAACTCCATGGTGGAGTCGCTGCGCGAGACGACCCGGGCCAACCAGGAGCAGGACTGGCTCAAGTCGAACCTCGCCCGGATCTCCGGCCTCATGCAGGGCCGCCGGGACCTCGGCATCGTCGCCGAACTGATCATGGACGAGCTGACGCCGCTCGTCGCCGCGCAGTACGGCGCGTTCTACCTCGCCGAGGACGCCCCCGAGGGCACCGAGCTGCAGCTGATCTGCTCCTACGGCTATCCGTCCGGTACCGGATCGCAGGACCGGCCGAGCCGGTTCAAGCTCGGCCAGTCCCTCGTCGGCCAGGCGGCCCGCAGCCGCCGCACCATCGCCGTCGACGACATCCCGGCCGGCTATGTGATCTCCTCCGGGCTCGGCCACACACCGCCCGCCAGCCTGATCGTGCTGCCGATCGTCGTCGAGGGCCAGGTGCTGGGCGTCATCGAGCTCGCCTCGGTGCACCGCTTCACCCAGATCCACCGGGACTTCCTGGACCAGCTGATGGAGACCATCGGCGCCAACGTCAACACCATCGTGGCCAACGCCCGCACCGACGAGCTGCTGGGCGAGTCGCAGCGGCTCGCCGCCGAGTTGCAGGCCCGCTCCAGCGAACTGCAGGTCAGGCAGGAGGAGCTGCAGAGCTCCAACGCCGAACTGGAGGAGAAGGCGGCGCTGCTGGCCACCCAGAACCGCGACATCGAGACCAAGAACCTGGAGATCGAGCAGGCCCGCCAGGAGCTGGAGGAGCGTGCCCAGCAGCTCGCGCTCGCCTCCAAGTACAAGTCCGAGTTCCTCGCCAACATGAGCCACGAGCTGCGCACCCCGCTCAACAGCCTGCTGGTGCTGGCCCAGTTGCTCGCCCAGAACCCGCACCACAACCTCACGCCCAAGCAGGTCGAGTACGCCGGCGTCATCCACTCCGCCGGATCCGACCTCCTCCAGCTGATCAACGACATCCTCGACCTGTCCAAGGTCGAGGCGGGCCGGATGGACGTCGCCCCCGAATGGGTCCCGCTGCGCCAGCTGGTGGACTACGTGGAATCCACCTTCCGTCCGCTGACCTCGCAGAAGGGCCTGGAGTTCCGGGTCGAGGTGGCTTCCGGTACGCCGATGGAGGTCCTCACCGACGACGCCCGGCTGCGCCAGGTGCTGGGCAACCTGATGTCGAACGCCGTGAAGTTCACCGAAGCGGGCGAGGTCGCGCTGCGCGTCTTCGTGGCCCCGCCCGGCGACCTTCCGGCGGCGGCGCTCTCCCAGGGACCCATGCTGGCCCTGGAGGTCCGCGACACCGGGATCGGGATCGCGGAACAACAGCTCGAAGCGATCTTCGGGGCGTTCCAGCAGGCCGACGGCACCACCAGCCGCCGCTACGGCGGCACCGGCCTGGGCCTGTCCATCAGCCGGGAGATCGCCCAGCTGCTGGGCGGCTCCATCCAGGCGGCCAGCGTGCCCGGCGAGGGCAGCGTCTTCACCTTCCATCTGCCCGTCGCCCAGCCCGACTTCGCCGCGCTGCACGGGGCGGCGACCGGCGACGCGACGGCGGAGCCGCTCGTCCTGTCGTCCCCGGAACCGGACCGGGACCGGGACCGGAACGAGAACCGGGACCGCGGCCACGACCACGACCGCCGCCGGGACCTCGGTCGGGACCCCGGCCGGGAGGGGGCGCTGGAGACGGAGCGGCGCCGGCTGCTCGTCATCGAGGACCAGCCCCGCGGACTGCTCTCGCTCGTCGCCGAGAGCGTCGTCGCCGAACTCGACCACGGCCGCGGTCCGGCCGATCCGCGCGGCCGGGTCCGGCTGCGCAGCGCCGCGGGGGCGGCGGAGGCCGTGGAGGCGCTCGCCACCGAGCCGTACGACTGCGTGGTGCTCGGACTCGACGCGAACGGCGAGGCCGGACTGCGCTCGCTCGACGCGATCATGAGCGAACCGGCGCTGCGCGAGGTGCCGGTCCTCGTCCACCCCACCCGGCGGCTCGACCCCGAGCGGGAACGGCAGATCGCCGAGCGGGCCCGCACCCGTCCGCTGGAGGTGCTCTCCGGACTGGACGAGCTCCGGGAGCGCATCGCCCGCCATCTGAAGTCCTACCGGCCGCGGGAGACCGCTCGCGGCGCCGCCGCCGTCGGACTCGACGGCCGGACGATCCTGGTCATCGACGACGACACCCGCAATGTCTTCGCGCTCACCAGCATGCTCGAACTCCACGGCGTCCGGGTCCTGCACGCGGAGGACGGCCGCAAGGGCATCGACACCCTGGACCTGAACCCCGGCATCGACCTGATCCTGATGGATGTGATGATGCCGGAGATGGACGGGTACGCGGCCACCGCCGCGATCCGCGCGATGCCCCACTACGCCGATCTGCCGATCATCGCGGTGACCGCCAAGGCCATGCACGGCGACCGGGAGAAGAGCCTGGCCTCCGGCGCCAACGACTACGTCACCAAGCCGGTGGACTCCGCGGCCCTGGTGGCCTGCATACGGCGCTGGCTGCGGTAGAGCAGCCGGCACCCGCCAGCCGCGCCACTCACCTCACCCGCACCGCCCGGGCCGTCGACACCGCGGCCGGCGGCGGCCCCCGTGCCGAAACCGCTCTTCCGACCCGAAGGACCCGCGCCCGTGAACGACCCCACCCCCGAGTCCGTGCCGGACACCGGGCGGCCGGTGCCCCCCGGACCGCTCGCGGGGACCGGCGCGGGCGGATCCGGTGTGGAGCGGCTGGCGGCGGTCGTGGAGCGGCTGCGCCGCAGGCTCGACGCGCAGCAGAACGCGGCCGCCACGCAGGGGCTGCTCGATGTGGCGAAGGGCATCCTGGTCGAACGCGGCGTGGACGGACCCGCCGAGGCCGCCAGACACCTGGAGGAACTCGCCGCCCGCGCCGGGCTGCCGGCCGCCGAGCTGGCCGCCGACATCGTCAACGAAGCGGCACACGACCCGTTGTCGCGGGCCGTCCCGGCTCCGGACGACGGCGCCGACCGCGCCGCGCCTCCGGTGTCCGTCCGGCTGCGGATCGCCGAGGCCGGAGCGCTCAGCGGCACCGACGCGCAGACGGTCGCCCAGTCGCTGCTGGTCCACGCGCTGGAGCCGTTGGGCGCCACCGCTGCGGCGGTGTGGCAGGCCGACCAGGACGGTTCGCTCACCCTCGCCGGCAGCGCGGGATTCCCCCCGGCGGAGGCCGTCCGCTGGCGGTACGTGCCGCCCCGCGTCGGAACGCTGGCCCAGCAGGCGCTGCTGTCGGGGCGGACGCTGTGGCACGGCGCCCCGCCGGCGTCGGCCGCGTCCATCGGCCTGTCCGGCAGCGGTGCCGGCGCCCGGGCGCTGATCCCCGCGCAGCGGGCCGGCCGCACGGTCGGAGTCCTGGAAGTGTGCTGGCCGGAGCCCGGCACACCGCTGCCGCGCGCCGTCCACCGTCAGCTCACCGCCCTCGCCGGGCTGTGCGCGCACACGCTGGAGGGGACCGGCTCCGCCGCACCCGGCGGCGGAGCGGTCCGGGACGACAGCGCCACCCGGCTCGGCGGCCTCGCCGAAGGCCTCCTGGACCCCGCGCTGGTCCTCCAACCGCTGCTGGACGACCAGGGCCGGATCTGCGACTTCCGGATCACGTACACCAACGAGCACTTCACGGACTTCGCCGGCCGCCCGCGGGCCGACATCACCGGGCGACCGCTGCTGGAGGCCTACCCGCTCGCGGCCGCGGACGGCGGCCTGTACGAGCGGGCGCTGCGCGTCCACACCACCGGCGAGCCGTTCCGCACCGAGCGGACGGTCCTGCCGGCCGCCCCCGAGGGCACGGCGCCGCACCCGACGGCCGCGCTGGGCATCGGACGGTACGGCGACGCCCTGCTGGTGAGCTGGCGCACCCATAACGAGGCGACCCGGCTGGCGGCACTGGTCGAGCACACCCAGCGGCTGGGCCGGATCGGCGGGTTCGAGGAGACCCCGGCCACCGGCGAGGTCATCTGGAACAGCCAGCTGTTCGACATCTACGGGCTGCCGCCGGACTCCGCGCCGATTCCGCTGGAACGGCTGCGCCACCACGCCCACCCCGACGACGCCGACATCATCGGACGGTTCCTGCGGGAGGTGCTGCACCAGCGCGGGTCCGGCTCCACGGCCTTCCGGCTGCTGCGCCCCGACGGAGTCGTCCGGTACATCCGGGTGGTCGCGGAACCGGCGGCCGGCCCGGAAGGCGGCCCGATGACCGTGCACGGCGCCTACCAGGACGTCTCCGCGCAGCACTGGACGGAGGTCGCGCTGGCAGCCACCCGCAACCAGCTCGCCGACTCCGAGCAGCGGGCCGACGAACGCGACCTGCTCGCCCTGCAGCTCCAGCGCGCCATCATGCCGGCGGCCCCCGCGCCCATCGACGCGTCCGGGCTGCAGGTCGCGGTCCGCTACCGGCCCGCGGAGAAGGGCCACCTGGTCGGCGGCGACTGGTACGACGCCGTCGTGCTGCCCAGCAAGCAGGTCCTGCTGGTGGTCGGTGACATCGCGGGGCACGGGATCGACGCCGCCACCGGCATGGTCGTGCTGCGCAACGCCCTGCGCGGCCTGGCCGCGACCGGTGCGGGACCCGGCCGGATGCTGGGCTGGCTCAACACCGTCGCCCACCGGCTCACCGAACACGTCACCGCCACCGTCGTCTGCGGGCTGTACGACCCGTCGACCCGGGTGGTCCGCTGGGCCCGTGCCGGGCACCCGCCGCCGGTGCTGGTCCGCGGCGCGCGGTCCACGGTGCTGCCGCTGCCCGCCGGCATCCTGCTCGGCGCCGTCGCCGAGGCGAGCTACGCGGAGGAGACGGTCGTCCTGGAGCCGGGGGACACCCTGCTGCTCTACACCGACGGGCTGTTGGAGCGCCGGGACCGTACCGTCAATCAGTCCCTGGAGCAGCTGCTGCGCGATGCCGGGCCGCCCACCGGCGACCTGGAGGAGGACCTCGACCGGCTGCTCACCCACAGCAATTCCGACACCGACGACGACACCTGCATCATCGGATTCCGGCTACGGTGAACATCACCGCGGTGAACACCCCGCGCGCCGCGGACGGCGCCTACGCGATGTGCGCGGCGACCGTGTGCGCCGGGAGCGGCGACGCCTCGGAAGCGGCGGCGTCCCGGAACGCGCGCAACCCGCTCAGCAGGGCCGTCCGCGCGGCCGGCTGCATCGTGGCCAGCACCTGCGACAGCTGCTCGCGGCGCCGGGCCCGCAACTCGTCGAGGAACTTCACGCCGCGTCCGCTGAGCCGCAGCCGGACCTCGCGCCGGCTCGCCGGATTGGGATCGCGCTCCAGGTATCCGACGGCCTGCAGCCGGTCGCAGAGTCTGCTGACGGACGGCGGGGCCGAGCCCAGCGCTTCGGACAGGGTGCGGAGATTGATGCCCTCGTTGTCCGCGAGTATGAACAGCACCCGCAGCTGTGAGGCGGACACCGGAGCCGCGGAATCGTCACGTCCACGGCCCCACAACACCTCGAGAAGCTCAGTGATCTCCGAGGCGGCGCCTGCCGCCTCCTCGAGGTGGGTTGCGGATCGGGAGGAGTGCATAGCCTTCACCTTCGCACTGTCCGACCCCAACTGTCAGCTTTCCGGCTCCCGCCGGTGCGTACCGACCCATCGACCGAAGGCGTGGCCAGCCACCAGTGAACGCTCTCCAGGACTCCGGGCGCGCCCTGCGCGCCGCGACGCCTCCCGCCCTGCTCGACGCCCTGCGGCCGGTCCTGGCCCGCTGCCACGACGCCCTGGACGCACAGCTGTTGATGGCCGACTACGGCCTGGGACACCTGCAGGCGATGACGGTCCCGCCGCACGGCGTCCCGGCGCTGCCGGTGGACGGATCGGGCGCGGGCCGGGCCTTCGGCTCGCAGGAACCGTACGCCGAGCGGCGGGGCGGCGGCAGCGTCCTGCACCTGCCGGTCACCGCGCGCGGTGACCGGCTCGGCGTGCTGAGTGTCACGTTCGCGGAGCCGCCGGACCCGGCCGCCACCACGGAGCTGCTGGAGATCGCCGGGCTGCTCGCCCACGAGGTGGTGGTCGCCGAGCGCGACACCGACCTCTACGTCCAGGCGCGCCGGCTGGACCGGCTCACCCTCGCCGCCGAGATGCAGTGGCAGCTGCTGCCCGCCCGCTCCTGCAGCCGGCCCGAGTTCGCCCTCGGTGCACAGCTGGAGCCCGCGTACGACACCTTCGGGGACAACTTCGACTGGTCCGCCTCGCCCGACGCGCTCACCCTGTCGATCACCAACGGGATGGGTGACGGCATCAACGCCGCGCTGCTCACCGGCCTGGGCGTGGGCGCGCTGCGCAACGCCCGGCGCGCCGGGCTCCCGCTGGCCGACCAGGCCGCGCTCGCCGACCAGGCGGTGTACGGCCAGCACCACGGCACCTGGCACCTGTCGTGCCTGCTGCTGCGGTTCGAGCTGGCCACCGGCCTGGTGGAGATCATCGACGCGGGATCGCCGAGGGCGTTCGTGCTGCGGGACGGAACGGTACGGCCCCTGACGTTCGAGGCCCAGCTCCCGCTGGGCATGTTCGACGGCACCCACTACGAACCCGAGTCGATCCGGGTGCTGCCCGGCGACCGGCTGCTGTTCGTCAGTGACGGGGTGCACGCCGTCACCGACGCCGGCGGTGAGGCGTACGGTGACCGGGCGCTGGCCCGCGCGTTCCTGGGCACCCGGCTGCTGCCCGCGGCCGATGTGCCGCGGGCCGTACTCAGGGAACTCACCACACACCGCGGCTCGTCCCAGGGGGACGACGACGCACTGGTCGTCTGCATGGACTGGTTCGGCACACCCGCCTGACCGCGCCCGCCGGACCGCACTCGCCCGGCTGCCGCCGCCTGACCGCTCCGGCCGTCAGGTGGCCGGCGCTGTGGAGGTGGAGGTGGAGGACGCCTCGGGTGCGGACCCCTCGGGTGCGGACGGCTTCGCGGCCGACAGCGGGGTGGCGATGTCCTCCAGGGAACGCCCCTCCGCCGGTACCGCCAGGAAGGCGGCGACGACGCCGGCCACCGTCATCAGTGCCGCACCGATGCAGAACGCCAGGACCGTGTCGTCGACCACCCCGGACTCGGTGAGCTTGGCGAACACCAGCGGTCCGGTGATGCCGCCCGCCGCCGTCCCGATCGCGTAGAAGAACGCGATGGCCATCGCCCGGGTCTCCATCGGGAAGATCTCGGAGACGGTGAGATACGCGCTGCTGGCCCCCGTCGAGGCGAAGAACAGCACCACGCACCAGCACGCCGTCAGCGTGTCGGCCGACAGATGCCCGGCCCCGAAGAGCCACGCGGTGCCGAACAGCAGCAGGCCGCTGCCGATGTAGGTACCCGCGATCATGGGGCGCCGGCCCCAGGTGTCGAAGAGCCGTCCCAGCAGCAGCGGACCCATCAGGTTGCCCGCGGCGATCACCGCGAAGTAGTAGCCGGTGTGCCCGGTGGGGACGTCGTAGAACGTGGTGAGGATCGCTCCGAAGCCGAAGGTGATCGCGTTGTAGAGGAACGCCTGGCCGACGAAGAGCGCCAGACCCAGCGTGGCGCGCTTGGGGTAGTCGCCGAAGACGGTCTTCGCGATGATGCCGAAGCCGATCGAGGTGCGCTGGTGGACGGTGATCTCGCCGGCGGGCTCCGGCAGCTCGCGTCCGGTCTCGCGGGTGATCTGCTCCTCGGCCGACGACACCAGCTCGTCCGCCTCCTCGCCCCGTCCGTGGATGAACATCCAGCGTGGCGACTCCGGCACATGGCGCCGCACCACCAGGATGATCAGACCCAGCACGACCCCCAGGGCGAAGGTGAGCCGCCAGCCCAGATCGGCGGGGAAGATGTTCGTGTCGAGCATGAGCACCGACAGCAGGGAGCCGGCGATGGCGCCCAGCCAGAAACTGCCGTTGATGATCAGGTCGACCCGGCCGCGGTACTTGGACGGGATCAGCTCGTCGATGGCCGAGTTGATCGCCGCGTACTCACCGCCGATGCCCAGCCCGGTCAGGAAGCGGAACGTGAAGAACCACCAGGACTGGAACGACAGCGCGGTCATCGCCGTGGCCGCGAGATAGACGGCCAGGGTGATCAGGAACAGCTTCTTGCGGCCGTAGCGGTCGGTGAGCCAGCCGAAGAACAGCGCGCCCACACAGGCCCCCGCCACGTACAGGGCGGCGGCGAGACCGGTCACCTGCGCGGACGTGATGGACAGTCCGCTGCCCTGCTCGGAGAGCCGGCCGGCGATGTTGCCGACGACGGTGACCTCGAGCCCGTCGAGGATCCACACCGTTCCCAGACCGATCACGATGGTCCAGTGCCACTTCGACCACGGCAGGCGGTCGAGGCGGGCGGGTACCGCGGTGGTTATGGTGCCGGTCTCCGCCGCGCCCGCGCCGGAACCCGCTCTGCTGTCTGTGGTGTCTGACGACGCCATGGAACGCCTCCTCGGGCGATCAGGCACGCGCGGCCGGCGCGGCGGTGTGCTCACGGATCTGGTCCGGCGTCAGATAGGCGTCGGTGTACTCGAAGTCCCGCAGCCGGGCGGGGCGCCGGGCCAGGAAGCCGATGCGGACGAAGTCGTCGCCCGCGGTGGCGTTGAGCAGCCAGTTGGTCATCACCCGCACCTTGGCGACATTGGTCCGCAGCGCCATCAGGTGGTAGCCGCGGGCCACGGCCTGCGCCGGCAGACCGGCGAGGTCGATGCCCAGCGGCCGGGAGACCGCGTCCGTCCCGCCGAGGTCGACGACCAGGCCGAGGTCCTTGTGCACGTAGGGGCGCGACGGTTGGCCGCGCAGTGCCGCGACGACATTGCCCGCGACCGCCTTGCCCTGCCGCTGGGAGTGCTGCGCCGTGGGCGCGCAGATCCGGCCGTCGCCCCGGGCCAGATCCGGAACGGCGGCGGCGTCGCCCAGTGCGAAGACGCCGTCCAGGCCGGGGACCTCCATCGACGGGGTCACCACGAGGCGTCCCTTGACCGTCTCCGTGCCCAGGGTCCCCATCAGGGGGCTGGCGGCGACGCCCGCCGTCCAGACCAGCGTGCGGCAGGGCAGTTCCCGCCCGTCGGTGAGGGTCACGCTCTCCGGGGCGGCCTTGGCGACGGAGACGCCCAGCGACACCTCGACGCCGCGCTTGCGCAGCATCGTCATGGCCTTGCGGCCCAACTCGTCGCCGAGTTCCGGCATGAGCTTGTCGGCGATGTCGACCAGATGCCACTTGATCAGTGACGGGTCCAGCCGCGGATAGCGCTTGAGGGCGCCGGTGGTGAGCCGCTGCAGACAGGCGGCCGTCTCCGTACCGGCGTAGCCGCCGCCCACCACCACGAACTGCAGCCGGGCCGCCTGCTCCGCGCGGTCCGTGCTGTTCGCGGCGAGATCGAGCTGCGCGATGACGTGGTCGCGCAGATACGCCGCCTCGGCCAGTGTCTTCATTCCCCGCGCGTTCTCCTCCAGCCCCGGAATGTCGAAGCTGCGGGTGATGCTGCCGGGCGCCAGGACCAGGTAGTCGTAGGCGATGTCGGTGATCTCGTCGGTGGTCCTGCGCACGATGCAGACCTTCGCCCGCGGATCGACACCGATCGCCCCACCCGGCACGACGGCCGTCCGCCGCAGCACCCGGCGCAGCGAGACCGCCACCGACTGCGGCGTCAGGACACCGGAGGCGACCTGCGGCAGCAGCGGCAGGTACAGCGAGTATCCGAAGGGGGTGACCAGCGAGATCTGCGCCTCGTCGGGACCCAGCAGCTGCTCCAGCCGGCGCGCGCACTCCAGCCCGGCGAACCCGCCTCCCACGACGACGATCCGGGGTCGGTCCATGTCCACAGCCTCCGTTGTCCGTAACGCGGGTCGGCGACGCGGCGACGGATCGCGGTACCGGGGTATCGCGATGTCGTGCGGGCCGCGGCCCGGTCGGACGGTGCGAACGGGCCTCATGGGGTTCGGCTAACCCGCGACCCGGTGGGGAAAACATCTCGTCACCCGATTGATCGGGCCGAGGAGCGGAAGGCGTAGGGGCAGGAGAACAGGGCAGTCGGACCACCGCCGCGATGAGGCGGATCCTGGTGAAGCAGAAGGAGGCAGCGCTGTGCCCAAGGCAGCGAAAGTCGTGTACAAACCGATCGGTCTCATCGTCGGGATGGCGGGCGGCGCGGTGGCCGGCCTGATCTTCCGGAAGGTGTGGGACCGGGTCGGGCCCGGCGACGCTCCGGAACCGCTCGAGAGCGACCACACATGGGGTGAGGTGCTCGCCGCCGCGGCCATCGAGGGCCTGATCTTCTCGGTGGTCCGCGCGGCGGTACAGCGCGGCGGCGCCGTCGGCTGGCGCCGCGTCACCGGTACCTGGCCAGGTGACTAGGTCGGCTCGGCGCCGGCCGGCAGCGCGACATCAAGGGCCGCTCGTCGATGACCGGGGCCGAGCCGACGAAGGCGCTCGGCCGCAGGGCGGACTACTGCCGGTAGGTCTCCAGCAGCCGCAGCCAGACCTCGCTGATCGTCGGGTAGGCGGGGACGGCGTGCCAGAGGCGGTCGACGGGGATCTCGCCCGCGACGGCCATGGTGGCGGACTGCAGCAGTTCGCTGACGCCGGGGCCGGTGAAGGTGGCGCCGATGAGGTGGCCGCGGTCCAGGTCGATGACGATGCGGGCCTGGCCGCGGTAGCCGTCCGCGTAGAGGGACGCGCCGGCGACCCGGCCGAGGTCGTGGTCGACGACGCGGATCCGGCGTCCGGCGCGTTCGGCCTCCTGGGCGGTCAGGCCGACGGAGGCGATCTCGGGTTCGGTGAACACCACCTGCGGTACCGCCGCCACATCGGCGGTCGCGGCGTGCGGACCCCACGGCGAGGTGTCCAGCGGCCGGCCGGCCGCGAGGTCGCCGATGGCGGCGCCCGCGATCCGCGCCTGGTACTTGCCCTGATGAGTCAGCAGGGCGCGGTGGTTGACGTCGCCGACCGCGTACAGCCAGCCGCCGTCGACGGCGGTGACCCGGCAGGAGTCGTCGACTTCCAGCCATGATCCATCGGTGAGCCCGACGGTCTCCAGGCCGAGGCCGTCGGTCCGCGGGGCGCGGCCGGTGGCGAAGAGGACCTCGTCCGCCTCGATCTCCTCCCCGCCCTCCAGGATCACGGTCACCGGTGCGGACGGCGACTCCCGGCGGACGGCCGCCACGTCGACCCCGGTGCGTACGACGGCGCCCGCCTCGGTCAGTGACGTCGCGACGGACTCGCCCGCGAACGGTTCCATCCTGGGCAGCAGTTGGGCGCCGCGCACCAGGAGGGTGACCTCGGAGCCCAGCGCCCGCCAGGCCGTCGCCATCTCGACGCCGACCACGCCGCCGCCCACCACGACCAGCCGGCCGGGCACGGCCGGCGAGGACGTGGCCTCCCGGCTCGTCCACGGGTGCGCCTCGTCGAGGCCGGGCAGTTCCGGCAGGACGGCGCGGCTGCCGGTGCAGACCGCGACGGCGTGCCGGGCGGTCAGCGTCCGTTCCGTTCCCTCGGGTGTGCGGACGACGACCTGGCGCGGCCCGTCGAGCCGCCCTTCGCCGCGCACCAGGTCGACATCGACGGATTCCAGCCAGGCGGCCTGTCCGTCGTCCTTCCAGTGCGAGGCGAAATCGTCGCGCCGGGCCAGCACCGCGGCGGCGTCGAGACCGCCGCTCACCGCTTCGCGGGAACCGGCGACGGCGCGGGCGCCCGCCAGCGCGGCCACCGGGCGCAGCAGCGCCTTGCTGGGCATGCAGGCCCAGTAGGAGCATTCGCCGCCGATGAGTTCGCTCTCCACGACGACGGTGGTGAGGCCCGCGGCGCGGGTGCGGTCCGCGAGGTTCTCTCCCACCGGGCCCGCGCCGATCACGATGACGTCGTACGTCGTGGTCCCGGATGACTGGGGTGAGGGGCTCATGAGAGGGCCTGTCTGCAGGGGGCGGGCGTCCGGAAGTCATCTTCGCCCAACGGCCCGGGTACGGCCACCACCCGTCGCGCGGGCGCGGCGGCAGCGGAAAGGGCGTGGTGGGGCGAGTTCCATTTGATTGGTCCAGACCCTTGACGCGACCATGATCACGCGAGTTCAATCACCCCTTGAACTAAGTGGTGATAAAAGAAGCCGCGCTTCCGCAACTTCCTTACCCGGCCTTCTCCGGCGGCCGCCGCCGACCCCCACCAGATCACCGGCGGCTCGTCCCACCACAGCTGATGCACGGCCGCACACCAGCCGTGCACCGGTCGCACCACCGGCCACGACACGCCCGGAGCCGCACCACACCGGGGCGTGCCGCAGCCTGCGCACCACCGGTCAGGACTCCGCCACCCCTGGGGCGGCGGGCACCCCCACGCGCTCCCCGGCGCACGTTCCGAAGGACAGCCATGCCCTGGTCACGCCTGAAGAAAACCCTGGTCGCCGCGGCGATCCCGATCATGTCCGGAGGTCTGCTGCTCGGCAGCAGCCCGGCCGCGAACGCCGCCGCCAACCCCGGACCCGGATTCCCCGCGCACTACGCGGCTCCTTACGTCGAGACCTGGAACTCGCCCTCGGCGATGGCCAGTGCGCAGGCCGCCACCGGCCTCAAGTACTTCACGCTCGCCTTCGTCATCGGCGGCGGCGGATGCAACGCGACGTTCAACGGCAACACCGACATAGGTGACGCCGGATGGACCAACGCCATCAACAGCCTGCGCGCCTCCGGCGGCGATGTCATCGCCTCCTTCGGCGGCGCCGCCGGCACCGAACTCGGCCAGGCGTGTACGTCGGTCTCCTCGCTCCAGGCGCAGTACAAGAGAGTCGTCGACACCCTCAACCTGACCCGTATCGACCTGGACATCGAAGGCGGGGCGCTCAACGACACCGCCGCCAACGACCGCCGCAACCAGGCACTCGCCGCCCTGCAGCAGCAGTACGCGGCGGCCGGCCGCACCCTCGCCGTCGACTACACCCTCCCGGTCAATCCGACCGGGCTGGAGTCCAACTCCATCAGCCTGCTGAACAACGCGAAGAGCCGCGGCCTCAACGTCAGCGTCGTCAACATCATGACGATGGACTACGGGCCCTCGATGGACATGGGCCAGGCCGCCATCAACGCCGCCACCGCCCTGCACGGCCAGCTCGGCCAGATCTGGAACACCAAGACCTCCGACCAGCTGTGGGCGATGGAGGGCAACACCCCCATGATCGGGGTGAACGACTCGACCAACGAGGTCTTCAGCACCGCCAACGCCACCTCGCTGGAGACCTTCGCCGCCAGCCACGGCATCCAGGAACTGTCCTTCTGGGCACTGGGCCGGGACAAGGCCTGCGCCAGCAACGGCACCCTGTCCGACAGCTGCAGCGGCACCTCGCAGAGCCCGTACCAGTTCGCCCGCACCTTCAACGCGATCACCGGCAACAACGGTGGCGGCGGGACCGAGCCCACCGGGCGGATCACCGGCATCGCCGGCAAGTGCGTCGACGCGGCGGCCGCGAGTTCGGCCAACGGCACCGCCGTACAGCTCTACGACTGCAACGGCACCGGCGCCCAGAACTGGACCGTCGCCGCGGACGGCTCCCTGAAGGCGCTGGGCAAGTGCATGGACGCCACCGGCCAGGGCACCGCCAACGGGACGAAGATCCAGCTGTGGGACTGCTCCGGCGGCGGCGCCCAGAAGTGGACCCGCTCCGGCAACACGCTGGTGAACCCCGCCTCGGGCCGCTGCCTCGACGCCACCGGGCAGAGCTCGGCCAACGGCACGCGCCTCCAGCTGTGGGACTGCGCGGGGTCGGCCAATCAGCAGTGGGCGCTCCCCAGCTGATGACCGCCGCACCCCACAACGACAGGAGTACTCCGTGACCGCACGACACTCGAACCATCCGCTCACCGCCCGAAGAGCGGCACCGCTGGCGCTGGCGTTCGTCGTCCTCGCCATGACCTGCTGGACGCTCCTGGCGCCGGCCGGCAAGGCGTCCGCGGCGGCGCTGCCCACCGGGCTCGTCACCGTCGCCAACAAGAACAGCGGCCTGTGCGCGGACGCCCGCGCCGCCTCGACGGCCAACGGCACCGCCGTGCAGCAGTACACCTGCAACGGCACCGCCGCGCAGCAGTGGCAGTTCCAGGCCACCAGTGACGGCTACGTCCGGGTCAACAGCCAGGGCAACGCAGCCCAGGTGTGGGACGTCGCCGACGTCTCCACCGCCGACGGCGGCCTGATCCACCTGTGGACCTACGGCGGCGGCAACAACCAGCAGTGGCTGCCGGTCGAGGAGACCGGCGGCTCGTACCACTTCGTCAGCCGCAACAGCGGCAAGTGCCTGGACGTGCCGAGTGCCTCGACCGCCAACAGCGTCCAGCTGCAGCAGTGGGCCTGCAACGGCAGCACGGCCCAGTCCTTCCAGGTGACCCCGGCGACCGGCACCCCGCCGGACAACCCGCCCGGCACCCCTGACCTGGGCCCCAACGTCTCCGTCTTCGACCCGTCGATGTCCGCGTCGACGATCCAGAGCCGGCTGAACACCGTCTTCGGCCAGCAGGAGACCAACCAGTTCGGCGCCAACCGCTTCGCGCTGCTGTTCAAGCCGGGCACCTACAACGCCGATGTCAACGTCGGCTTCTACACACAGGTGGCCGGTCTCGGCCTGTCGCCCGACGCGGTCACCATCAACGGCGGTGTGCACGCGGAAGCCGACTGGTTCCAGGGCAACGCCACCCAGAACTTCTGGCGCTCCGCCGAGAACCTCTCCGTCAACCCCACCTCGGGCACCGACCGGTGGGCCGTCTCGCAGGCCGCGCCGTACCGGCGTATGCATGTGCGCGGCAATCTCGCACTGGACGACGGCGGCTGGTCCAGCGGCGGCTTCATGGCCGACTCCAAGGTCGACGGCCAGGTGCGCTCCGGTTCGCAGCAGCAGTGGCTGTCACGGAACAGCCAGTGGGGCAGCTGGACCGGATCCAACTGGAACATGGTCTTCGTCGGCGACCCCAACGCGCCCGCCAACACCTTCCCCAATCCGCCCTACACCACGGTGAACCAGACCCCCGTCACACGTGAGAAGCCGTTCCTCTACATCGACGCGGCGGGCGCCTACCAGGTGTTCGTCCCCGCACTGCGGGCGAACTCGACGGGCACCACCTGGGCCAACGGCACGGCCGCCGGCTCCTCGCTGCCCATCAGCCAGTTCTTCATCGTCAAGCAGGGCGCGACCTCGGCCGACATCAACGGGGCCCTCGCGCAGGGCAAGAACCTGCTGTTCACCCCGGGCGTCTACCACCTCAACGACACGATCAGGGTGACCCGTCCCGACACCGTCGTCCTCGGTCTGGGCCTCGCCACGCTGGTCCCGGACAACGGCGTGACCGCGATGTCGGTCGCCGACGTCGACGGAGTGAAGCTGGCCGGACTGCTGATCGACGCCGGTTCGGTGAACTCCGCGACGCTCATGCAGGTCGGTCCGGCCGGCTCCAACCAGAGCCACTCGGCCGACCCGACCTCCCTGCACGACGTGTTCTTCCGCATCGGCGGCGCGGGCGTCGGAAAGGCCACCCAGAGTCTGGTGGTCAACAGCTCCAACGTCATCGGCGACCACATGTGGCTGTGGCGGGCCGACCACGGCAGCGGCGTCGGATGGACGTCCAACACCGCTGCCACCGGACTGGTCGTGAACGGCAACAACGTCACGATGTACGGGCTGTTCGTCGAGCACTACCAGCAGTACCAGACCATCTGGAACGGCAACGGCGGCCGCACGTACTTCTACCAGAACGAGCTTCCCTACGATCCGCCGAACCAGGCGGCCTGGATGAACGGGGGCACCCGAGGCTACGCCGCCTACAAGGTCGCGGACTCGGTCACCAGTCATGAGGCATGGGGCTTCGGCAGCTACTGCTACTTCAGCAGCAATCCCGCGGTCGTCGAGGAGCACTCCTTCGAAGTACCGAACACCTCGGGTGTGAAGTTCCACAACATGGTGACCGTCTCCCTGGGCGGCACCGGAACCATCAACCACGTCATCAACTCCACCGGCGGCCCGTCCAACTCGGGCAGCAACGTCGCCAACCTCGTCAGCTACCCGTAGTTCACGATGCCGCGCCCGGCCGCTGTCACCAGCGGCCGGGCGCGGCATTCGCAGGTACCGGCGGCTACCGGTTCGCGGGGACCGTGGCGGTGGCGGTGTTCCAGCCCGAGACCCGCACGCGGGGCGCGGAGCCGTGCAGGTCAGCGGTCCGGTACGAGGCGGTGAGCGTCACCGACTCGCCGGGCCAGAGACTCACTTCGTTGTCGGACCAGGTCACCGGCAGCACCGGGGCGCCGGCGCCGTCCACCAGATGGGCGTCGGTCAGCAGCGCGGGCGCCTTGCCCGTGCCCGTGTTGCTGAGGGTGACCGAGGTGGTGGACGTGCCGTCGCTTCCGGCGGTGGTCCGTGCCGTCGCGGTGACGGTGGCCGGAGCCAGGGAACTGAGTCCCTTGAGGTCGGCGTAGGCGGTCGTGGGGGTGTAGTACCAGTCGGTGTTGTCCCAGTCCAGGACGTCCTGCCGGGTGGAGAGCCAGTACACGTTGCGGCTGACCTCGGCGCCCGAGGAGTCCGTCAGTACGAGCTTGGCCAGATAGGTGGTGGACAGCCCGCTCACCGTGGACGGCACGGTGAGCGCGGTGGTCTTGGCGCCGTCGCCGCCGACCGTCAGTCCGGTACTGGTCCTGTCGTACTTCATGGTCCCGTCGGTGTTGTACAGGCTCACCCGGGCGGTGAGTCCGGACGCGGACGCGTGCCGGTTGTTGACCAGGACCACCGAGCGGGTGTCGTACGAGTACTGCACGTGCAGCGGTTCGTTGGCCTTCTTGGCGCCGAAGTAGGCGCCGCCCTGGTCGAGATAGCGGTCGACCAGCTGCCAGTGCAGTGAGGTCCAGCCGCTGTTGAACATCCAGTAGATGACTCCGGTCGCCGGCTGGGAGCTGTCGGAGGCGTTGCGGCCGTAGGACTCGAACTGGGCGCGGACGGCCTCGTACTGGGCCAGCTGCGCCTTGCGGACGTAGTCGTCCAGGCCGGTCGGCTTGCCGTAGCGGCCGGTCAGCGCGTTGCCGAAGAGCTTGAGGTCCTTGAAGGTCGACGAGGGCGAGCGGTGGTACTGCGGGGCGGTGGGGTCCTTCCAGAGGGTTTCGAGTTCGGCTGGGGACAGCGTGCGGCGCAGGGTGTCCAGGGTGGGGATGTCGGGGCCGGCGCTGGTCTCGGAGTTGAAGCCGGTGGCGCCGCCCTCGCGTTTGGCGTACCAGTAGTTGGGCGGCACCCAGTCGTAGGGTCCGCTCATCTTCATGCCGGACGGTCCCGACAGCGGTGCGGACTTGGCGGAGGCGGCCGCGACCACGGGTGTCGGCCAGTCGGCGGCCTTCAGGGCGTCGACGTAGCCCTTCTCGATGGTGGCGTCGGGGGCGAAGTCGCTGCCGATGAGAAACGAGATGACGCTGGGGTGGTCGCGCAGCCGCGCGGCCTCACCGGCCATGGACGCCTTGGCGACGGGGTAGTCGGCCGCGGTCCACTTGTCGCCGGGCTCGCCGCCGTTGACGTTGCCCTCCCACTTGTCGCAGCACTCCCAGCCGGGCATCGTCAGGATGCCGTACCGGTCGGCGAGGTCGAAGAACTCGTCAGGTTCGATGTGGCCTTCGAGCCGGATGGTGTTGAGGCCCAGATCGAGCGCGTACCGCAGCCGGTCCTCGGTGTACGTGCGGTCCCAGCGCAGGAACACGTCGGGTGACCAGCCACCGCCCTTGATGAGCAGCTTGCGGCCGTTGACGGAGTACTGGCGCGCGCCGTTGCCGTCCACGGGTGCCTTGACGTCCCGGATCCCGAAGCGCTCCTGCGCGCTGTCGGATGCGGTGCCCGAGACGGTGGCGGTCAGCCGCAGGTCGTACATCGACTGGGCGCCCATGCCGGCCGGCCACCACACCGCGGGCTGGTTCAGCCGCAGTTGGGGGTAGCCGGACGGCGCGAAGGCGACCGCCTTGGTCTCGTGTGCCGCGAGGCCGACGTTCTGGCTGAAGGTGATGGCGCCGATCGTGCCGGACACGGTCGTCGTGACCGGGTCCGCGGTGTCGTTGCGGACCTGTGCCTTCACGGTCAGGTCGGCCGAGCCGAGGGACGGCAGTGCGAGGGCGGTGACCACGTGCGCGTCCCGCAGCGCCACCGGTCCGCCGCGGCGCACCAGGACGTCCCGGACCAGGCCCATGTTCTCGTCGGGCGGCGGCTGGAGCCAGTCGATCCACCCCATGGTCAGGTTCTTCCGGGGATCGTTCGGCTGGACGAGGAAGGCGACGGTGTTGGTACCCGCCCTGACCTGGGAGGTGACGTCCAGCTCATGCCGGGTGTAGGCGCCGGCCACCGCGTCCTTGGTCGCGATCCGGACGCCGTTGACGTACACGTCGGCGGCGGAGACGACGCCGCTGAAGTCCAGATAGGTGCGCGCGGACGTGTCGCTGACGGTGAAGTCGGAGCGGTACCACCACGGGACGGCGAAGTCCGCGGTGGGGATCTTCTTGAGGTTCTGCGAGTAGAACGGGTCCGGGTAGCGGCCGGTGGCGAGCAGCGCCGCGAGCACGGTGGAGCGCGGACCGGCCGGGTACCAGCCGGCGGCCGGGTAGCCGGGTGTGGAGACCGTGGTGGGGGAGTCGGTGACCTTGGCGGACGACTGGATGGCGTAGCCGGTGAGGGCGGTCGCCGAGCCCGGCTCCGGCGCGGTCACGGTGACCGGTGCCGCCGCGCGGGCGGCGGCGGGGGCCGGAGGAGCGGCGTTGGCGGGGAGGACGAGGGCGAGGGCGAGACCGAGGACGGCGAATGCCGCCGCGGTGGCCTGCCGTCGACGGTGTGGTGCCGGACGGAGGAACACGCTGGATCTCCCAGTGGCTCGTGGGGGGTTCGCGCCTGGGCGGGGGTGCCGAGTTTCAAGTTAAGGAACGTTACTAATGCGGTTCCCCTGAATTTAGGGAGCCGGGCAGGCCGTGTCAACGGCGCCTGGGAGACATGCGCGTGCCGGCGCGGCCCCGCGGTGGCGGGACGGCGCCGGCACGAGGGAGTGTCGGTCCGCGGCGGACGGGTGTCAGTCCTTGTCGGGCCCCTGGGCGCGCACCTGCTCGACGTGTTCCAGGGAACCGCGCAGGTCGCCGAGCCAGTCGTCGGCGTTGCGCTGGACCAGCCGTACGCACCAGGCCAGCGCGTCGCTGCGGCTGCGGGCGACGCCCCCCGCGATCAGGGTGTCGAGCACCTGGCGCTCGGGCTGGCGCAGTCGCGTCATGACCGGCGCGGCGACCGTGGTGTACCAGCCGCGGGTGTCCGCGCACTGCACACCCCACGACACCTTCCGCCCGTACTTCTCCTCGGCCTCCCGGGCCACCTCCATGCGGGCGCCGCGGGTGCGCCCGCGGAACTCCGCGATGCGCCCCTCCTGGGCCGCGTCCCGCTCCGCCTGCGAGACGTCCGCGGCCAGTTCGGGCTCGGGGATCCGGCCGACGACGGTGATCTCCTCCCGGTCGACGGTGACGTCCAGGAGCTCGGTGAACAGTCCTTCCGGCAGGCGCCCGGCGAACCAGCCGCGTACCGCTTCACGATCCTTCGCTGTAATCATGTAATCAAAATTACTCCTCACGACCGGAGGGGCAAGCGATTTTCGCTGTTTACTTCGAGGGGACGGGTAGGCAGGGACGGACGGACTGGTCGGCGGCGACGACAGGGAGACCGATGGACGGCGGACACGGGCTGGACCGGACGGGGACCCGGAGCGTGAAGTGGCTGACCGCGGGCGTGGAGCAGGACGCCGGGCGGATCCCGCTGGGCGTGGCCGATATGGACCTGCCGGGATTCCCGGCCCTCTACACGGCGCTCCGGGACCGGCTGGACCATCACGCACTGGGGTACACCCGGGCCGATCCCGCCGCCCGGGAGCTGGTCGCGCGCTGGTACGCCCGCCGCCACGCGGCCGCGATCGACCCCGACTGGGTGGTGCTGCTGCCGTTCGGTCCCCGCACCGCGGTACGCGTGCTGCTCGACGCGGCCGCGGCCGGTCCGGCGCCGCGCGGCCCGGTGCTGACGCCGGCGCCCGAGTACGGCGGCTTCGCGGCCGTCGCCGGCGCCGCGGGCCGGACCGTACGGGAGATCCCGCTCGACCGGACGGGCGGCGGATACCGGCTGGCGGTGGACGAGTTCGCCGACGCCTGCCGCCGGGAACCGGGCGCCGTGGTGGCGCTGAGCAGCCCGCACAACCCCACCGGCCGGGTGTGGGACGCCGCGGAACTGCACGCGCTCGCCGCGGCGGCCGCCGGCTGCGGCGGGTTGCTGATCAGCGACGAGGTGCACTGCGAGATCGTGCACCCCGGGCACCGGCACAGCACCGCCGTAGACGCCGCCGGGGAGTTCGCGCGGCACACCGTCGTCGTCCACTCGGTGGGCAAGGCCTTCAACGTCAGCGGCCTGGCGGACGCGTTCCTCCTCGTACCCGACGCCGGCCTGCGGCGGCGCGTCGTCGCCACGCTGGAGGGATTCGGCTTCTTCGAGGGCGGACGGCTGCTCGGGGCACTCGCCCAGCAGGTCGCGCTGGAACACGGCGAGCCGTGGCTGCGTTCACTGACTGCCGGGCTGACGGACCGGCGGGACCTGATCGTCACCCGGTTGGCGGACGCGGTTCCCGGAGCGGTCGAGTGCGTGCCGGAGGCGTCCTTCCTGTTGTGGCTGCGCGGAGCGGCCTTCGCCGGCGCCCGCCCGGAGGGTGTCGCGCCCGACGCCGGGATCCGGGAGGTGCTGCTGGCCGCGTGCGGCGTGGAGTTGACGGACGGCGCCGCGTTCGGGGCGGCGGGGGAGGGCTACGCACGGCTGAACTTCGCGCTGCCGGAGTCGGCGCTCGCCGAGGCCGCCGACCGGATCGCCCGTTTCGCCGAAAAGCGGCCGGGAATGCGGTCGGGGGGCAGGTGACGCATGCGGGGGGCATGTGACACAAAAGAACATCGGCCAAAAAGTTAACATATTCGAACAAACCATAAGAAAAAGTGAGCGCGATCGTCCGTAGTGAGGCACATTGGTTAGCGGCCGCCACAGCGGCCCGATGGGAGACATCACCATGCGTCACGACATGGCAGGCACCGCCAGGCGACCGGCCCGGCGGCAGCCCGGTTCCGCGGGACCGGTCACCGAGGCAGAGGCAGAGCTGTTCATCCACGGCATCTGCTTCAAGACCGGCCCACCGACCAGGGTCGGTACCGAGCTCGAATGGTTTCTGCACGACACGAACGACCCGGCCCTGCATATCGACCCCGGCCGGCTGGCAGACGCCGTCAGCGGCCTGGAACAGCTCCCGCTGAACGCCGGGCTCACCCGTGAGCCGGGCGGCCAGATAGAACTCAGCTCCCGCCCCGCCGACTCCCTCGCGCAATGCGTCGAGGAGACCTCGGCCGACCTGGCCGCCGTCCGCGGCCATCTCAAGGCGCGGGGCCTCGTCGCCGCAGGCCACGGCCACGATCCCTACCGCACACCACGCCGCATCCTGGACCTCCCGCGCTATGTCGCGATGGAGGAGTACTTCGACCGGGCGGGCCCCGCCGGCCGTTCCATGATGTGCAGCACCGCCTCCGTGCAGGTCTGCGTGGACGCGGGCACCGACAGCCCCGGGCCGCACGGCATCCGTTCCCGCTGGCGGCTGGCCCATCTGCTGGGCCCCGTCCTGGTCGCCGCGTTCGCCAACTCACCGCTGCGCCAGGGCGTCCCCAGCGGCTGGCGGTCCACCCGTCAGGCCGTGTGGTCCCTGATGGACACCGCCCGCACCCTCGCCCCGCCGCTGGACCGCGAACCCCGCGCCGCCTGGGCCCGGTACGCCCTCGACGCGCCGGTGATGTGCATCCGGCAGCAGGACGGCCTGCCCTGGACCGCGCCCACCGAACTCACCTTCCGCGACTGGATCGGGAACGGCGGCCCGGACGGCTCCGCACCCACCCTCGACGATCTGCGCTACCACCTGACCACCCTGTTCCCGCCCGTCCGGCCGCAGGGCCACCTGGAACTGCGCATGATCGACGCGCAGTCCGGCGAGGACGGCTGGATCGTGCCGCTGGCCGTGGTCACCGCCCTGTTCGACGACCCCGTCGCCCACCAGGCGGCGCTCCAGGCCCTGCTGCCGCTGGGCGTGGGCGGCCCGGCCGCCCCGCGCAACCCGCTGTGGGTCCGCGCGGCCCGCCGGGGCCTGACCGACCCGGCCCTGCGCCGGGCGGCCGACGCCTGCTTCCGGGCCGCCCTCGAAGCGCTGCCGCGGATCGGCGCACCCGCGCACGTCCAGGCCACCGTCACCGAGTTCGCCGAGCGCTACATCGCGCGCGGCCGATGTCCCGCCGACGACCTGATCGACCAGGTCCGCTCCGCGTCCGGCCGCCCGCCGGCCCGGACCGGCACGCCGACCAAGGAGGACCGCGCGTGAACGACAGCACCGCCCCCGGGCGGGCCCCCGGGCAAAACGATGACGCGCTGCGCGCCCGCATCGCGGCGGCCCTGACCACCGCGCGCGCCCGCACCCGGACCCTGACCGAATGCGTCGAGGACCCGGACCTCACCGCCCAGCACTCACCGCTGATGTCACCCCTGGTCTGGGACCTCGCACACATCGGCAACCAGGAGGAGCTGTGGCTGCTGCGCACCGTCGGCGGCCACGAGCCGATCTTCCCCAGTGAGATCAACTCGCTCTACGACGCCTTCGAGCACCCCCGCGCGGAGCGGCCCCGGCTGCCCCTGCTGCCGCCCGGTGAGGCCCGCGGATACAACCACGAGGTCCGCGGCCGGGTCATGGACCTCATCGAGAAGACCCCGCTGCACGGCAGCGGCCTCCTCGACGCGGGATTCGCCTTCGGCATGGTCGCGCAGCACGAACAGCAGCACGACGAGACCATGCTGATCACCCATCAGCTGCGGACCGGCCCCGCCGTCCTCACCGCACCGTCGCCGCCCGCCGCACCCGCCGACGCCGCGACACTGCCGCGCGAGGTCCTGGTACCCGCCGGACCGTTCACCATGGGCACCTCCACGGAACCCTGGGCGCTGGACAACGAACGCCCCGCGCACAGCGTCCAGGTCGACGCCTTCCACATCGACACCACACCGGTCACCAACGGCGCCTACTTGGAGTTCATCGCGGACGGCGGCTACGACGACCCGCGCTGGTGGACAGGACCCGGCTGGGAGCACCGGCAGCGGGCCGGCCTGTTCGCCCCGCTGTACTGGAGCCGTGAAGGCGGCCAGTGGCTGCGCCGGCACTTCGGCGTCACGGAACCGGTGCCCGCGGACGAGCCCGTCCTGCACGTGTCCTGGTACGAGGCCGACGCCTACGCCCGCTGGGCCGGACGCCGGCTGCCCACCGAGGCCGAGTGGGAGAAGGCCGCCCGCCACGACCCGGCCACCGGCCGCTCCCAGCGCTACCCGTGGGGGGACGAGGACCCGGGTCCTGAACACGCCAACCTCGGCCAGCGGCACCTGCGGCCCGCCCCCGCCGGCAGCTACCCCGCCGGAGCCTCCCCGCTCGGGGTGCGCCAGCTCATCGGCGACGTCTGGGAGTGGACCGGCAGCGACTTCCTGGCCTATCCCGGATTCGCCGCGTGGCCCTACCCGGAGTACAGCGAGGTCTTCTACGGCGGCGACTACAAGGTGCTGCGCGGCGGAGCGTTCGCCGTCGACCAGGTCGCCTGCCGCGGCACCTTCCGCAACTGGGACCACCCCGTACGCCGGCAGATCTTCTCCGGCTTCCGCACCGCCCGCTCCCAGGACGGCCGCTGATGTGCCGGCATCTGGCCTACCTCGGGCCGCCCGTCGCGCTGCGCACCGTGCTCACCGAGCCGGCACACAGCCTGTACCGGCAGTCCTGGGCGCCCCGCGAGCAGCGCCACGGAACGGTCAACGCCGACGGATTCGGCGTCGGCTGGTACGCGGACCGCGATCCGGTGCCCGCCCGCTACCGCCGCGAAGGACCGATCTGGGCCGACGCCTCCTTCCCCGACCTCGCCCGCGTCATCAGCACCGGCGCGCTGCTGGCCGCCGTCCGCTCCGCGACCGAGGGCGGTGCGGCGGGCGAGAACGCCGCGGCGCCGTTCGCCGCCGACCGCTGGCTCTTCAGCCACAACGGGGCGCTCACCGGCTGGCCCGCGACCCTGGAGCCCGCCGCCGCGCGGCTGTCCGCCGCGGAACTGCTCTCCCTGGACGCGCGCTGCGACTCCGCCTTCGTCTGGGCGCTGGCCCTGCACCGGCTGCGGGCCGGGGAGCCGCCGGGCGACGCGCTCGCCGGCACCATCGCCGACCTCGCCCCGCACGACCGGGGGCGCCTCAACCTCCTTCTCACCGACGGTGCCGTCATCGCCGCCACCACCTGGGGCGACACCCTCTACTACCGCCACGAGCCGGGCCGTTCGGTCCTCGTCGTCTCGGAACCCCACGACGACGAGGACACCTGGGTCAGGGTCCCCGACCGGACCCTGCTCGTCGCCACCCCCGACGAGATCCAGCTCACGACGCTCAAGGAGCCGAACCGTTGAGTACCTTCACGCTCACCCGCCGCCTGCCCGCCGACGCCACCGCCGACGCCCTGCGCGCCGACGTACGCGAAGGGCTCACCGCCGACCCCAAGTGGCTGCCGCCCAAGTGGTTCTACGACGCCCGCGGCAGCGAGCTCTTCGAGGAGATCACCCGGCTCCCGGAGTACTACCCGACCCGCGCGGAACGGGAGATCCTGCAGTCGAGAGCGAAGGAGATAGCCGCCGCCACGGGAGCGGCCACCCTCATCGAGCTCGGCTCCGGATCGTCCGACAAGACCCGGCTGCTCCTCGACGCGCTGCTCGCCGCCGGGACGCTGAAGACGTACACGCCCGTGGACGTCAGTGAGGCGGCCCTGCAACAGGCCGGGGAAGCGCTGCTCAAGGAGTACCCCGGGCTGCGGGTCGACGCCCTCATCGGCGACTTCCTGGGCGACCTGCGGGTGCCCGGGGCCGAGGGGCCGCGGCTGGTCGCCTTCCTCGGCGGCACCCTCGGCAATCTGCTGCCCGTCGAACGCGCCCGCTTCCTGGCCGCGGTCCACGCCGGACTCGCCCCCGGCGACGCGCTGCTGATCGGCACCGACCTGGTGAAGGACGAGGCCACCCTCGTCGCCGCCTACGACGACGGGGCCGGGGTGACCGCGGAGTTCAACAAGAACGTGCTGCACGTCATCAACCGGGAACTCGGCGCCGACTTCGACGCGGGTGAGTTCGACCACATCGCCCTGTGGGACCGGCAACGCGAGTGGATCGAGATGCGGTTGCGGGCCCGCTCACACCAGACGGTGAAGATCCCGGAGCTCGACCTCGCGGTCACCTTCGAGCCGGGCGAGGAGATGCGCACCGAGATCTCCGCGAAGTTCCGCGAGGAGGGCCTGCGCGGGGAGCTCGAAGCCTCCGGGCTCGACCTGCGCCACTGGTGGACGGACACGGGCGGCCGGTTCGGGCTGTCGCTGTCCGTCGCCCGGTAACAGCGCTTCTCCGCGGGCACCGTGGCCGGCTCCCGCACCGCCGACGGCGGTGCGGGAGCCGGCTCATGTCAGGGGTGTTCGAGGGGTGTCACTTCCGGCGGGCTCGGCCCATGAGACTCTGGGCACCGCTGAACTGATGTACGACACCTACAGGAGGGGTCGCGGGTGCCCGCGATACGTTTGACCCGGACGCACCGGATTCTTGTCGGTGTGGTGGTCGCCGGTGCGGTGGTGATCGCCGCGATCGGTTTCGCGGGATCGTATGCCGCGGTGCGGGAGCTGGCGCAGAACAAGGGCTTCGGCTGGTTCGCGAACGTGTTCCCGATCGGTGTGGACGCCGGGATCGTGGTGCTGCTGGCGCTGGATCTGCTGTTGACGTGGATGCGGATCCCGTTCCCGCTGCTGCGGCAGACCGCGTGGCTGCTGACCGCGGCGACGATCGCGTTCAACGGTGCGGCCGCCTGGCCCGATCCGGTCGGGGTCGGGATGCACGGCATCATCCCGGTGCTGTTCGTGGTCTGTGTCGAGGCCGCCCGGCACGCGGTGGGCCGGGTCGCGGACCTGACGGCCGACAAGCACATGGAGTCGGTCCGTCTCACCCGCTGGCTGCTGGCCCCGTTCCCCACCTTCAAGCTGTGGCGCCGTATGAAGCTGTGGGAACTGCGCTCCTACGACCAGGTCATCCGCCTCGAGCAGGACCGCCTCGTCTACCAGGCCCGCCTCCAGGCCCGCTACGGCCGCGCCTGGCGCCGCAAAGCACCCATCGAAGCCCTCATGCCCCTGCGGCTCGCCCGCTACGGCATCCCCCTGGCCGAAACCGCCGCCCTCGGCCTCGCCGCCGCCGGCATCACCCTTCCCGCCGTGCCCGCGGTCACCGCCGGTCCCGGCGGAGCGGACAGCGCCACCGCTGAGGCCGCAGCCGCGGACGGTGAGGACACCGGGGCCACCCGCCATGAGCAGTCCGCCGCTCCGGACAGCGTCGACGGCCGGGCGCACCCGGGACAGCCGGCGGGGGACGACGGGAACGACGGGTACGAGAACCTCTGGTTCACCCCGGTCCCGGTGCTGCCCGCGGACGAGTCGGGCGAGCTCGGCGACTACCCGGCGCAGGACGACGGCACGGCGCCCGAACCGGCACCGGTGGCCGCCCGGGAGCAGCCGGCCGCCGCGCCCGCGGGTCCGGCCGGCGCCGCCTCGCGCCTCGACACCATCTACGCCGCGTTCGTCGAACTGACCGACGCGCTGGGCCAGTACCCGACCTTCGACGATCTCGCGAAGAGTCTCTTCGTCCGCTACAACGTCTCCGGCCGCGGCGGTCAGCCGCTGAGCCCCGACAGCCTGCGCCGCTACGCCGGCCAACTGCGGGAACGGTACGAGGCGGAGCGCTCGGGCGCGGAGTACGGCGTGGAGGTTTGAGAGCAACCTCCCCCGGAGGAGTGACCGTTGCGGGAAGTTGTCCTCCTGGGTGCCGACGGGCTGGGACACTCCAGTAAGAGCGGTTCGGCATGATCCGGTACCAATGCGTCGTATGGACGGGTTCGCCTCACCCGCCGCCAGCTGCCCCGCGCGGCCGGCGAGACAAGGAGGTGGCGGCGCTGGTGATCATGGTTCTGGAGTGGCTCGGTCTGTGGGTCGGGGTCAGCCTTGCCGCGGGTCTGCTGATCGCCGTGGCCGGATATCGTCGCAACACCCTGCGCCGCCGTGCCGAGGAGTCCCGCCGGATCGACCCGCCGGACGGCGAGCCCCAGGACTGACGTGCGGATCTGCCTCCGGACGAGGGGGGCCGGCGCGCTATCGCGACGGCGATCCGTGCGCAACACTGGATCCATGACGCCCGAGCAGCAGCGTGTTCTGGACACGATCGCGTTCCGGCTAGCCGCACGACTGGGCATCGACCGGGCCGAGGCCCGGATCGCGGTCGAGGACGCGGCCGACCGGCGTGGTCCCCATCTCGCCGAGGTCGACGCGGAGTTCCGCGCCGTGGCCGCGGAGCTGGCCGCCGCCGGGCAACCGGCCGTCCGGTTCGCCGCGGCGCTCCACCGGGCCGCCCGGCGCAGCGTCCGCGACGCGGTCCGGGAGCGGGAGCGCGGCAAGCGCTTCGTCGCCCGGCATCCGGACCTGGTCGCCCTCGACCACCGGCTCGACAGGCTCTACGAGCGCCCCACGTCCTGACGGCGGCCGCCGCTCCGGCGCGCTATCCGCCGCCGTGCCCGCGCTCCGCCACCGCGTGGCCGAGGTCCGTGCGGCGGTAGCGGATCTCGTGCCGGTGGCGCTCGCCGACGACGAAGCCCGCGTCCCGCAGGACCGAGAGGTGCTCCGAGACGGTGCCGCCCGCGAGGGCATGGCGGTGGGCGAGCGCCGAGGTCGAGGCGGGTTCCGTCAGACCGGTCAGCAGCGCGGCCCGGGTGCGCCCGATCAGCCGGGCCAGCGCGGCGTCCCCGGTGCCGCGCGGCGGCTGCCACAGGGTGCCGAGACCGCGCACCGGGTAGATGGCGGTGGGCTGCCAGGGCGGGTCGACGACGATGACGACCTCGTCCCACTTGAAGGCGCTGGGCACCAGCACCAGTCCCTCGCCGTGCAGATCGCGCCGGTCGTCGTCGCCGAACTCCCTCGTCAGGACGTTGTCGTGCCACCGCAGCATGGGATGGAGCTCGGCGAAGAGCCGGTCGAGACCGCCCTCGGCCAGCCGCCGGGACTGGAAGCCGACATCCGCGTCGAGCAGGTTGCGCACCCGCGGCCAGACCGGTTCGACCAGCGTGTGCCATGCCTCGCGGACCAGCCGCGTCAGCAGCGCGAGAACGCCGGCGGGCTCGCCGAGCAGCAGCCGGCCGGTCTCGCTGTCCGACGCCCCGGGGCTCTCCTGGAGCGAGCGGACGATCTCGGCGCGGACCTGTTCCGGCGGGGTCGCCGCGATGCGGGCGAGGTCCTCGTCGAACGTGGCGAGCGGACCGGTCGGCGGCGACAGGAAGTCGGGGGTGTATCCGCGCCGGGGCTGCAACAGGGTGATCGGCCGCAGGTCCAGCGTGCCGAGCGCGGGGCGGACCGAGTCCAGCCACCGCTGGTGGTGGCCAGGACCCTGTTCGCCGGTGGCGACGCGGACCGCGGCGAGCGTCTCCAGCGCCGGAGAGACCGCGAAGCGGCATCGCCGCAGGTCGGCGGGGCTGAACCGCAGAGTGACGGCGATGGTGTGCTCCCCGCGGAGATCGGGTGTCCCGGTGAGTGATTCGGTCCGGGCCGAATGACTGGTGGGAGCGTAGCAAGGCTCGCAGGATGGCCCCCATGAGCAGCGCCACCGCCGCCCGGCGGGGCGACCGTGAGGGGAGCACGACATGAGCGACACGACGAACGCGGCCGGTGCGGCGAACGCGACGGCGGGAACGGCCGGGACGGCCGCGACGGACGCCGGGTGGGAGCGGCGGACGGCCGAGCTGTGGGCGGCCATCGACGACCACAGCGAGGAGGACTTCCAGGCCCGGATGGAGAAACTCGCCGCCGAGCTGCCCCCGGACCATCCGGTGGGGGTGTTCGAACGCGCCGCCTCGTTCGACTCGACCGGCCACTCCGACCTCGCGGTCCCGCTGTACCGGCAGGCGCTCGGCCTCGGACTGACGGGTGAGCGACGCCGCCGGGCCGTGATCCAGCTGGCCAGTTCGCTGCGCAACCTCGGCCGCGCGCCGGAGAGCGTCGCCCTGCTGACCGCCGAGCGGGACGCCGGCTCCGACCACCTGGACGACGCCGTCACCGTCTTTCTCGCCCTCGCCCTGGCGGACACCGGCCGCGAACGCGAAGCGGTGTCGATCGCGCTGACGGCGCTGGCCGGCCATCTGCCCCGCTACCAGCGCTCGGCGGCCAACTACGCCCGGCTGCTGGTGGAGCCCGATCCCGCCGAGTAACGCCGCCCGGCCCGGCCCGTGCCCGGTGTCCGGACGTGCGCCGTCCCCCGTCTCCGGTTCGCGGAACGATGGCATGATGTCGGCCTTCGCGAGCGAGAGGGGACGCCACCGTGCGCATTCTGTTCACCTTCGTCGGAGGGAACGGCCACTTCGAACCGCTGATCCCGATCGCCGACGCCGCACGGGAGGCCGGCCACACGGTCGCGTTCACCTGTCGTCCCAGCATGGGCAGGACGGTGGCGGCGGCGGGATTCGACGTCCTGGAGGGGGACGCCGGCCACGAGTGGCAGGCGGAGCGGCGTCCGCTGCTCGCGGTCAGTACCGAGCGCGAGGACCAGGTGCTGCGGGACGCCTTCGCCGGCCATATGGCACGTGAGCGCGCCGCGAGCGGGGTCGGCCTGTACGCCGCGTGGCGGCCCGATCTGCTGGTGTGCGAGGAGATGGACTTCGGCAGCGTGATCGTGGCCGAACGCCTGGGACTGCCGTACGCACGCGTACTGGTCATCGCCGAGGGCTCGTTCGTACGGCACCACCTGATCGCGGAGCCGCTCAACGCGTTGCGCGCCGCGCACGGCCTGCCCGCCGATCCCGGGCTGGACATGCTCGGCCGCCATCTCGTCCTGGCGCCCTTCCCGCCCGGCTTCCGGCACCCGGACTTCCCGCTGCCGCCCACCGGGCAGGCGCTCCGGCCGCGCGGCCTCGACGCGGCGGCGGAGGAGGCCGAACCGAAGTGGATCGGGGAACTGGGAGACGCGCCGACCGTCTACTTCACCCTCGGCACCGTGTTCAACGTGGAGTCGGGGGACCTCTTCGCGCGGGTGCTGGAGGGGCTACGGGAGCTGCCGGTCAACGTGGTCGTGACGGTCGGCAAGGACATCGACCCCGCGGAGCTCGGGCCGCAGCCCGGCCATGTGCGCATCGAGCGGTTCGTTCCGCAGGCGGCGCTTCTGCCGCACTGCGACGTGGTCGTCTCGCACGGCGGGTCCGGGAGCGTGATCGGCGCGCTGGCGTACGGTCTGCCGTCGGTGCTGATCCCGATGGGAGCCGACCAGCCGCAGAACGCGGCCCGTTGTGCCGCGCTGGGCGTCTCCCGGGTGCTCGACGCCGTGCGGGCCACCCCGGACGACGTCCGCGAGGCGGTCGTCGAGGTACTGGCGGACGCGTCCTACCGGCTGGCCGCCGAACGCCTGCGGGACGAGATCGCCGCCCTGCCGGACGCCACCCGGGCCGTCGCGCTCCTGGAACGTCTGGTCGCGGAGTAGGGCCTGTTCGGCCCAGTCGGCCGGGCTTTGGTGAACGATTTCAGCGTGTTGGTCATTTTGGCAGCTTTTGGGATGTTTTAGCGTCTGGGGTGGTGTGGTTGGCGGGTGGCGTGGACTGTGGAGGTTCGGGTGGCGTCGTGCGGTGAGGCCGAGTGCACGGGATGCGCGTGCGATACGGACCGGGAGCGTACGGCGCCTGCTGGAAGCAGATTCGGCATCGAGTCCCGCTGGTGGCCGCTGGCGGCCTACTGGGTGGCCTCGCGGCTGGTGATGCTGGCCATGCTGCGCACCGGGCACGGGGACATCGCGGAAGAGGTGCACCGGCTGTACACGCGCTGGGCCGGGGAACTGGAGGCCGGATCGTTCCCGGCCAGGGACGTCACCTGGCAGTACCCGCCGGGCGCCGGGCTGGTCATGCTCGCGCCCACTCTGCTGCCCGTGGTGTCGTACCTGCAGGGGTTCGTCGCGCTGATGGTGCTGGCCGACGCCGTGGTGGTGCTGGCCCTGGTGCGCGCCGCGCGCGGCGGCGGCCCGGCCGGCGAGTCCGGCAGCGCGGCCGGCGCCTGGCTGTGGGCGGGTGGCCTGCCCCTGCTGCTGGCGCTGCCCTTCGCGCGGTTCGATGTGGCGGTCACCGCGCTGGCCGTGCTCTCCCTGCTGGTCATCGGCCGGCGGCCGTGGCTCGGCGGCACCCTCGCCGGACTCGCCGCGATGATCAAGGTGTGGCCGGCGCTCATCGTGCTCGGCACCCCCAGGGGCCGGTCCACCCGCGAGGCGTGGAGCGCGGTGCTGGTGTCCGCGGCGGTGCTGCTGACGGTGCTGGCGCTCGGCTTCCGCGGAACGTTCGGGTTCCTCTCGTCGCAGGGAAACCGGGGCGTCGAGGTCGAGTCGATGGGCGGCACCCTGCTGCACCTGGCCCGGCTGGGCGGCTGGCCCGGCCGCGTCAGGATGCACTACGGCTCGTTCGAGTTCCTCGGTCCCTACGTCTCCAGCGTCGCCCGCGGCTCCTTGCTGCTGACCGCGGTGGCGTTCGGATGGCTGCTGCTGTGGCGCTGGCGCGCCCGGGTCTGGAGCGAGGCCACCGTCTACGACGCGGCCCTCACGGCGGTGCTGCTGTTCACCTCCACCAGCCGGGTGATCAGCCCGCAGTACCTGATCTGGCTGATCGCCCTCGCCGCGGTGTGCCTGACGGTGCGCGGCACCACCCAGCGCCCGGTGGCGGTACTGCTGCTTCTCGCCACCGCCGTCACCGCCGTGGACTTCCCGCTGTTCTTCGGCGCCGTGCTGAACAGCTCCTGGCAGGGCGTCGCCGTCCTGGTGACGCGCAACAGCCTGCTGGCGGCCGCGACGCTGCTGTCCTGCGTACGGCTGTGGCGCGCGGCGGTCCCGGCCCGCCGCACCTCCCGCACGACCGGACGCCGCGCCGGACTGCGGCCGCTGCCCCTGGAGAGCGGAGCCGTCGGCGGCGGCTGACCCCATCCGGGCCACGCCGGGCCGCGCCGGCTTTAAGGTCGTGTCATGGCTGCAGACGAGGGGACCGTACGGGTCGACAGTTGGATCTGGTCCGTACGGCTGACGAAGACCCGGTCGATGGCCGCCGCGGCGTGCCGCGCCGGCCACGTCAAGGTCAACGGTGAACGGGTGAAACCGGCCCACACGGTGCGGGCCGGGGACGAGGTACGGCTGCGCGGGGAGGGCGCCGAGCGGATCGTGGTCGTCTCGCGCATCGTGCGCAAGCGCGTCGGTGCGCCCGTCGCGGCGGAGTGCTTCGTCGACAACAGCCCGCCGCCGCCCGCCCGCGCGGACCTGCTGGCGATCGGCCACCGCGACCGGGGGGCGGGCCGCCCGACCAAGCGCGACCGGCGGGAGTTGGAACGCCTCCGGGACATCGACGCCTGACCACGCCCGGGACGCGGTCACCGGCCGCCGCACGGCGGCCGTCAGGGGTCGCGGACCGCTTGCCGTGGGAGATCGGCGCACATAGCGTGAGTCGTGCCGGCCGGGCTCCCGGCCCACCGGATCGCGCAGCGCGGACCTGGGAGGCGATCATCACGGACCCGATCGAGTTCCCGGACCGCGTGCCCGCTCCCGCACCTCTCACGGGTGCGGTGCCGCTCCGGCTGCCCGGATCAGAACGGTAGGCCCCGCCATGTTCTCGATGTCGCGGGCGGCCCGGCGGAAAGCGGACGGGGCAGGGCAGCCGGGCGTGGCCGGGAAGCCCGGCGGGACCGGGACGGCCGGGGAGATCCGCGTCCGGTCGGCCGCCGGGCGGTGGGTGCTGGTGGCCTCGGTCCTCGGGTCGGCGCTCGCCGGTATCGACGCCACCGTCGTCAACATCGCCCTGCCGGCGATCGGCCGTGACTTCGGCGCCGGCTTCGGCACCCTGCAATGGGCGGTCACCGCGTACACCGTCGCACTGGCCTCGCTCATTCTGCTGGGCGGAGCGCTGGGCGACCGGTACGGCCGGCGCCGGGTCTTCAACGTCGGCGTCCTGTGGTTCGCCGCCGCGTCACTGCTCTGCGGGCTGGCGCCCACGGCCGGCCTGCTGCTGGCCGCACGAGCGCTGCAGGGCGTCGGGGGAGCGCTGCTGATGCCCGGCAGCCTGGCCATGATCCAGGCGTCCTTCCACCCGGAGGACCGGGCGCGGGCGATCGGTTCCTGGTCCGCCTTCGGCGGCGTCGCCACCGCGATCGGTCCTTTCCTCGGCGGCTGGCTCGTCCAGGCCGCCTCCTGGCGCTGGGTGTTCCTCATCAACGCCCCGCTCGCCGTCGCCGTCGTCCTCATCTCGCGGCGGCACGTGCCCGAGACCCGCGATCCGGCGGCCACCGGCCGGATCGACGTGCTCGGCGCGGCCCTGAGCTGTCTCGGACTGGCAGGCGTCACCTACGCGATCATCGCCGCCCCGGAGCACGGGGCCGGGTCGCCGACGGTGATCGTCAGCGGTGCGCTGGGCATCGCCGCCCTGGCCGGCTTCCTCGTCGCGGAAGCGCGCCAGGCACACCCGATGCTGCCGCTGAGCATGTTCGCCTCACGCCAGTTCAGCGCCGCGAACGGCGTCACGTTCGCCGTCTACGGAGCCTTCGGCGGAGTGTTCTTCCTGCTCGCCGTCCAGCTGCAGGTCGTCTCCGGATTCTCGCCGATCGCCGCGGGGACGGCGATGCTGCCGATCACGATCATGATGCTCCTGCTCTCCGCGCGCTTCGGCCGGCTCTCGCAGCGCATCGGGCCCCGGCTGCCGATGACGGTCGGACCGCTGATCTGCGCGGCCGCGATCCTGCTGATGTTCCGCGTCGGGCCGAACGCCGACTACCTCCGGGACGTGCTGCCCGCCGTCGTCGTGCTGGGCTTCGGCCTGGCCGTGCTGGTCGCCCCGCTCACCGCCACCGTCCTGGACGCCGTCGGCGCCGAGCACGCCGGTGTGGCCTCGGGGGTCAACAACGCCGTCGCCCGCGCGGCCGCCCTCATCGCCATCGCCGCGCTGCCCGCCGTCACCGGACTGTCGGGCCGCAGCTACGACGACCCCGAGGCGTTCTCGCACGGCTTCCACCTGTCGCTGGTCATCGCGGCGGCGCTGCTCGTGGCGGGCGCCGTGCTGGCCGCCACCATGATCCGCACCCCGACCGCGCCGCCGGCCGAGGTGCCGGCAGCGCCGCAGGAGGAGGAGCCGTCCGCGCCCCGTATGCACTGCGCGGTGGACGGCCCGCCGCTGACCGCCCGCGAATGCGACAGCGGCTGACGGCGGTCGGTCCAGCCGCGAGTGCGACAGCGGCCGACAGCGGTCAGTCCAGCGTCCGCCGCATCGTGTAGATGGAGTACGTCCCCATCTCGCCCCCGGGATCCAGCTCCCTGACCTTGTCGAGCATCCAGGCGGGTGCCATCCCCCGCGCGCTGTACTCGGCCTCGCCGCGCGCCTCGAGCAGCCAGCCCTCACCGCCCAGCCGGTCGAGCCGGGCCAGGATCAGCGTGGGGGTCTGGAGCGTCGAGTCCTCCAGCGCGACGATCTCCGCTCCTTCGCCGGTGACCACCAGCTCGTAGACCTTTCCCGCCCCCGGGGGCCCGTAGTACCCGATGTACAGAAAGCCGTACTGCCAACGCTCCACTGTCGTCCTCTCCAACCGGTCGGATGGTGGCGCGGTCACGTCACTGAGGACGCTTGCGCTCATACAGCCCCTGCCCCGCCAGCGCTCCCGCATAGATGACGAATCCGATGCCGATCAGCCAGGACTGGACGATCAGGACGGTTCCGATGGGCCCGTACGAGACCGCGCTGCTGGCGATCAGCGGTGAGAAGACGGTGATGGAGAAGAACCGGAGCCCGACCAGCCCGCCCACGGTCAGCAGGGCGCCCGGCAGCAGGAGCCGCCGGGCGATGCGGCCGCACAGCAGGAAGTGCTGCATCCACCAGAAGAACGCCACGCCTCCCACCGCCGTCACGACGATGCGGATGAGGGGCTGCAGCGGCGTGTCCTGCAGGACGTGGTCGCAGTACTCGGCCGTCAGCAGATAGCCGACCAGGACCGCGAGAGCCAGCGCCCGCCGCCAGGTGGCGTGCCAGGGTGCGGACGGCAGTTCCCAGATGCGTTCGTAGGCGGTCTGGATGGCGGCGATGAAGGACAGCCCGAAGACCGCCAGGGACGCGAGGCTGAGCGCGGTCGTCGTACTCAGCACCCGCGCCGGGCTGCTGAACAGGCTCTCCACCGCGCGCGCGGAACCGCCCGTCACCCCGAGCGCGTCCCGCACCCACGCCACGAACCCCTGACCGTTGTGCCCCAGCGCCGCCGCGACGACGATCAGCAGCGGAATCAGCGTCACCAGGCCGAGTGCGGCGAAGCCCATCGACCGCTGCATCAGCTCTATCTCGACGCCCCGCCGCCAGATCCGGCGCAGCACCCGGGCAGCCTTCGGCCCCCGGCGGGACGACGGACCGTCCGAGCCGGAGTGCGCGGTGCGGCGGGTACCGGGAACGGACTCCGAGCCCATGCAGGTCTGCTACCCCGTCCTCGGGCGTGTGCACGGGCCGACGGCCGTCGGTACGACCGTGTGCGGTTCCGCGGCGGGGGGAGCCGGATTCGGCCGAATGACCCGCTGCATCCGGCGATGCCGGGGCCGGGTGGCTGATCTCGGGCCGGGGAGGGCGTACCGGGCGGGACAGCCGGGTACGCGCAGCGCGTGGACGGGTCTCCCGTTCGTCTTGGCCGCAGATCACGAAGGACGGTAGTACGACATGGCGGAGTTCCTGACCGACATCGAAACGCTCCGGAGCCGGGCACGCAAGGAGATCGAGAAGGGTCCGGTGACGGATGCCTACGGCGCCGACCTCAAGCGGGTCATCCAGGTGCTGAACGAGGCGCTGGCCACCGAGATCGTGTGCACCCTGCGCTACAAGCGGCACTACTTCACGGCCACCGGGCTGTACTCGGAGCCCGTCGCGGCCGAGTTCCTGGAGCACGCCCAGGAGGAGCAGGCGCACGCGGACAAACTGGCCCAGCGGATCGTCCAGCTGGGCGGGGAGCCGGACTTCGACCCGGACACCCTCACCAAGCGCTCGCACGCCGAGTACGACGCGAGCCTCGGCCTGATCGACATGATCAAGGAGGACCTGGTGGCGGAGCGGGTCGCCATCGCCTCCTACACGGAGATCGCCCAGTGGCTCGGCAACGGCGACCCGACCACCCGCCGGGTGTTCGAGGAGCTCCTCGCGCAGGAGGAGGAGCACGCGGACGACCTGCGCGGGCTGCTGGAACGCATCCCCCAGGAGAAGTCGGGCCTCTGACGGCCCGAACTCCCGCCTGTCCGCCGCGGACCGGTGCGCAACACGCCAGAACTCCCGGGCGTGCAGCGCACCGGTCCGCGGCGCGTCGTGGGGTGCGCTCGGGTCCTCGTGGACCGCGGGAGCCCTGTCACGCCCCGGGCGTTTGCCGCCCCGCGCCGGGGGAAGCGGCTTCAGTACAGAGTTCTCCGGCCGGCCGGCGGACCTCCGCCCCCGTGCGGAGCTGAACCGGCCGGAGACCTGCCACCACGAGGTGTACGACGGCACGGTGCGGAGCACGGAGTATCGTCCGGCCGGAAGCACGGCCGGCGTTGACGAAGGAGTGCACGAGGCGGCCTCCGCCCTGGGGGCCAGACATCGCGGAGATACCCCATGGACGCTGACGAACACTCACAGCTCACACCGGACTTACCTGCCCTGGTCGAGGTTCCCGATCTCCCCGGAGCGGCCGCGTCGGCAACCGAGCGCGCCGCCCCTCCGGCCTCCGGGAAGCACGGTGCGGACCGCCGCGCCATCAGTCCGCTCAGCCGCACGGGGGAGGGACCCACACGATGGGCGCTGTAGAACTCACCGACGAGGAACGCCGGATCCTCAGCAGCATGGAAGTCAACTTCCGCCGTGAGGGACGGTTCCTGCGCAGGCTGGCCAGTTGGGTCGGCCCCGCCCGCCGCCGGGTGCGACGCCCGCCGGTCCGCTGGCTGGTGGCGCTGCTCGGCGGGCTGGCCGCCGGATCCCTGGTCCTGCTGATCGAAGCGGTACGCGCGGACGCACCGACGCTGATCTACACCTTCGTCGGCACCTGGACGGTCACGCTGATCGGACTCGGGGCCCTGACCCGCCGCGCCACGACCGTCTCCGTCCACCGCCCCCACTGGCACCGGAAGCACCGCGCACACCAACCGGACCGGGCCTCGCGAAGCGCGCCGCGGCACGAGGCCTCCTGAGCCGAACGGCCCGGGTCAGCTCGCGAAGCCGTTCCCGGCCAGGATCGCGTCGATGCGGGCACGATGCGCCGCTTCCCAGGCGTCGAGGGATTCGCCGGCCTCCTTGGCCAGCTTCGTGCGGGCCTCGGCCAGCACCTGCTGCTGACGGGCGCCGGGAGTGACGACGATGCCCTCCTCGTCGGCGACCACGATGTCGCCGGCGCTCACCCGCACGCCACCGCACCGCACCGTGCCGTTGAGCGGCACAACGGCCTTCTTGGTCCCCGGGATGGGGATGACGCCCCTGGCGAAGACGGGAAAGCCCATCTCGCGCACTTCGGCGAGGTCACGGATCACACCGTCGAGCACGAACGCCGCGATTCCCCGGCGCTGGGCGACGGCGCAGACGTTTCCGCCGGCGAGCGCGTAGTCCACGTCACCCGCTTCGACGACGATGACCGAGCCGGGCTCCGCGCGGTGGACGGCCGCGTGCAGCATCAGGTTGTCGCCGGGAGGGCACCGTACGGTGAACGCCGGGCCGGCGACCCGCGGCGACGGCCACAGCGGGCGAATGCCGATGTCCATGACCTGCTCACGGCCGAGGACATCGGCGAGGGTGGTCGGGGAAACGCTGGTGAATCTGGTGACGCCGTCCATGTTCTTCCTTCGCTCGGGAGCACCCGACTCGGGTCGCTCCCAGGCTAAACCGTTCCCCTGGCCCGCGATCAGCGGGGAGTTCCCGCGAGCAGCGAGTCGACTTCGGCCCGGGTGGGCAGCGCGTTCTGCGCGCCGTGGCGGGTGGCGGCCACGGCGCCGGCCGCGCAGGCCCGGCGGACGGACTCGGCGAGCGGGCGGCCGAGGCCCAGTGCGATGGCCAGTTGGGCGCAGAAGGCGTCGCCGGCACCGACGGTGTCCACCGCGTCGGCCGGGAAGCCCGGTTCGCTGAGCCCGCCCCGGGCATCGGCGGCGACCGCGCCGGCGGCGCCGAGCGTGACCACGACGGTCCCGGGCCCCAGCAGACGCAGCCGCTCGGCGCGCGCCGTCCAGTCCTCGTCCCGGCCCGCGGACGGTGCGTCCGGGAGGCCGAGCAGCCCGGCCGCCTCGGTCTCGTTGACGATCAGGACATCGACCGCGCGCAGCAGTTCGGCCGGCAGCGGGCCGGGACCGGGCAGCGGAGCGGCGTTGAGCACGGTCAGCGCCCCGGCGGCGCGCGCCTCACGGGCCGCGGCCAGCACGGTGGGCAGCGGCACTTCGAGCTGGAGCAGGACGGTGTCGGCGCGGTTCGCGACGGTCCCCTCCGTGAGGCTTCGCAACGTGGCTTCGTCCAGGTGGTGGTTGGCGCCGGGGGACAGGGTGATGGTGTTCTCGCCGTCGTGCTGCACCACGATCAGCGCCAGTCCGGAAGCGGTGGCCGGGAGGGTGCCCACCGTGCTGTCGTCGATCCCCTCCGCCGTCAGGGCCGCCCGCAGTTCGACGCCATGGGTGTCGTCACCGAGCATTCCGACCATCCGGACCCGTGCGCCGAGCCGCGCCGCGGCGACCGCCTGGTTGCCGCCCTTCCCGCCGGGCCCCCGCACGACATCGGCACCGGAGACCGTCTCGCCCGGCCGGGGGAGCCGCGGCACGGTGACCGAGAGGTCCATGTTGAGACTGCCCACCACGACCAGCCGTTCGTCCATCACCGATGTCCTTCTCTTCGTCGTCGCGACCGGGCCGCCCCGGAGCGCCGGGGTCATTCCTCCGCGAGCAGTCCGGTGATCGCGCGGCCGAACATCAGCCGGCCGGACCGGACCGTCAGGCCGTCGAACAGCCGCGGCAGTCTCCGTACCCGCAGATCCTCCCGCCACACGATCCGCGATCCGGTGTCCCGCGCGCCCACGTCGATCTCGGCCCACCCCACGACGACCGTGCCGCGCTTCTCCAGCCGGCAACGGCCGGTGCCACCCGGCGCGGGCGGTTCCCAGCGCACGACCTCCATGGGGTCGTCGAACCCGACAGGGCCCAGGCCGGTACGCGCCACGAAGACGGTGCCCAGTCGCGTGGGTGGCGGGGTCGTGACGGTGATGCTGGTCAGCGGCACATGGGCCGCGTGCCGCTCCCAGTGGGTGAGCCGCCGCCACACCTCCTCGACGGGCAGTGGGGACGAGCGCTCGATCCTGATCAAAGCCACCACACGACCCTATGCGAGCGCGCCCACGGGGCGCCGGGACCCGCCGTCGTGTCCTGATCCCGTCCCACGCCGTACTCACGCTCGCGGCTTCCCCTAGGATGGCCGGACTCCGAGCACCGCTCCCTGGAAGTACGCCGCAAACGGGAGCGCGCCCGCACGTCATCGCTCGTGCGAGATCACGGAGGGGCGGCATCGATTTCGTCCGCCCTTTCTGAGGAGTCCCGCATGAACATCGGTCTCGGTCTTCCCGTCGACGACCCCGGTCGGCTGCTGAGTTGGGCCCGTCGTGCCGACGCCGGCCCCTTCACCACCCTCGGACTGCTGGACCGGCTGGTACACGACAACCCCGAACCACTCATCACCCTCGCCGCCCTCGCCGGCGCCACGCACCGCATCCGGGTCCAGACCGAGGTACTGCTCGCACCCCTGCACCGGACCGCCCTGCTGGCGAAGCAGACCGCCACCCTCGACCGCCTCTCGGGCGGCCGCTTCACCCTCGGCATCGGGATCGGCGGACGGGAGGACGACTACCTGGCCACCGGAGTCGACGTCCACCGGCGCGGCCGCCGGCTCGACGAGCAGATGGCGGTACTGCGCCGGCTCTGGGCGGGCGAGCCCTACGGCGACGGTGTGGGACCGATCGGACCCGCGCCCGCGACCCCCGGCGGCCCCGAAGTGCTCTTCGGCGGCTTCACCCCCGCCGCGCTCGCCCGCGCCGCCCGCTGGGGTGACGGCTTCCTCGGCGCCGCGCCCTCACCGCACTTCACCGACCGCCTGTTCCGCCAGGCGGAACAGGCCTGGCGCGACGCCGGGCGCACCTCGGCGCCCCGGCTGGTGGCCCAGGTCAACGTCGCCATCGGACCGGACGCGGTGGTCGCGGAGGCCCGCGAGAACGTCGCCCGCTACTACGCGTTCCTGGGTGACGCCACCCACTTCGCCGACGGTCTGCTGGGCGATCCGCAGGAGATCAAGGCCGCGGTGAGTGCGTACGCCGACCTCGGCGCCGACGAAGTGATCCTCTACTGCTGGTCCCCGGACCCCGACCAGATCGACCGCTTCACCGACACCCTGTTCTGAGGTTCCGCCGGCTGTTTCGTGAGTGTCGTTCCCGGCCTGCCCGGGGCTGGAAGAGCGTCGGAACCGCGGATCACACCAGCCTGTGGAGCGCCAACGGCCAGTTCACCGTCGGCCGGGACATCAGCCCCGCGACACCCGGGGCAGCGGGCGCCCCCAACGCGTACTGGGACGGGACCGTGCACGGTCTCACCCCGCAGCTGAGTGCCCGGGTGACCGGCACCGACCCCTCCCGGCCGGTCCGTGCGCAGTTCTTGCTCCGGGACAACACCGATGCAAGCCTGCCGCAACCCGTCCTGATGGACGGTCCCGGCTCCGACACCCTGGACCCCGTGGGCTCGGTGGGCTCGGGAAGTGTCGCGGGCTCGGGCACCGTTCGGGTGTCCACTCCGAAACTGATCAGCGGTCACTCCTACGGCTGGTACGCAAGGACTGTCGAGGGTCCCCGCCACGCCCTCGCCCGCTCGTCCCCCACCAGCGCCGTCTGCCATTTCATCGCTGTCGCCGGCTGACTTCCGGAGGAGATCCGGCGGAAGGGGCGCGAGGCACGCCGGGAGGACGGTGCCGACCGCGCTCACGGGCGCGGGTCGTCCTCCGCCGCCGGGGGCGCGGGGTGGTGGCCGAGGTGGAGGGCCGGCTCGGGGGCGGTGTGGGGGGTGTCCAGTTCGGGTTCCAGGCCCTGGGCCGCTGAGGTGTGGGCGAGGCCCGCCTCCTGGCGCCAGGTCTGGAACGCGGCGGTGGTGGCGGCGAGTACGGCCAGCCCGAGCAGCCAGCCGCCCACCACATCGCTCGCCCAGTGCACGCCCAGGGCGACCCGGGTGTAGCCGACCCCGACCACGGAGATCACCGCCGCCGCCCACGGCAGCGCCCGCAGGCCGCGGGGGACCAGGGGCAGCAGGACGAGCAGCAGCACTCCGCAGGACGTCGTGGCGGTCATGGCGTGGCCGGAGGGGAACGAATAGCCGGGGGCGTGGGCCACCGGGTCCGGCAGTTGCGGGCGGGCGCGTTCCACGGCCGTCTTCACCATCACTCCCACCATGGAGCTCAGGGCGGACGTGACGGCGGCCCAGGCGGCCAGTCGCCAGGCCCGGCGGTACAGCAGCCACACCACGACCCCGGCCACCAGCAGCCGCATGACGGTGGGCGACCACGGTCCGTTGGTGAGGAAGCGCAGCACCGTCACCCATGCCGGGTGGTCCAGCGCCGCCCGGTGCAGGTTCTCGGCCGCGCTCCGGTCGGCGCGGTGCAGCGGGCCCCAGTGGGCCTCCACAAGGACCAGGACGAAGGCGAACGGCACGGTGGCGACGGCGCACACCGCCGCCGTGACCAGCAGCCGTACGCCGAGGCGCTCGTCCGCGCCGCGCAGCCGGCGGATCAGGTTTCCGGGGAATCGCGACAGTGCCCTCATGCCGGTGACGGCTACCCGCTCCGGCGGAGAATCATCAGTGCCGGGGCGAGAGGCCGGCCCGGCCGGGATCCGGCGCCGCACCGCTCAGACCCCCGGATCCTGGAGAACCGGCTCCTTGACGCGGGCGCGGACCGCCTCCAGCTGGGCGGCGAACGCGATGCCCATGAAGAGCGCTATCGCCGTCAGATAGGACCACAGCAGCAGTGAGATGAAGGCGCTCAGCGGGCCGTACACGGAGTTGAACGAACTGCTGAACTCGACGTACAGGCTGAGCAGCCAGGTCAGCAGGGTCCACAGCGCCAGGTAGACGGCCGCACCGAAGGCCAGCCAGGTGTAGCCGGGCTGCCGGCGGCGCGGCGAACTGCGGAAGACGACGGAGGCGGAGAACAGGGCGAGAAGGATGCCCACCGGCCGGCGCAACAGGTTCCAGGCCGTCGTCTGGTCCGGCGTCCAGTGGTACACCTGGGCCGCCGCTCCGGCGATGTCGGCGCCGCCCACCATGAGGATGGAACCCAGGCCCAGGGGCAATCCGGCGAGCAGCATCATCACCAGCCCGCGCCGGTACTTCAGGTGGAACGGCCGGTCGCGCTCCACGCCGTAGATGCGGTTCGCGCCGCGTTCGATCTGGCTCATCGCGGTGGTGACGTTGACCAGCGCGAACAGCAGACCGAACCACAGTGCCAGCTGTCCACCCTCGTCGGCGTGCCGGCGGCTGTCGGCGAGGGCGTTCTGCACGACATCGGAGCTCGGACCGCTCGACATGCGCAGCACGGTGAGTTCGGCCACCCGCCCGATGCCCTCGGCGTGCAGCACCGTGGACAGCCCGACGACGGCGATGGCGAACGGCACCAGCGACAGGACCGTCTGCAGTGCCAGTGCCCGCGCGTGGCTGAACCCGTCGGCGTACCGGAACCGCAGAAAGGCGTCACGGACCAGCTTCCATCCGCCGTAGCGGCGCAGGGTGGCCCAGGCCTCATCGCCCGAGAGCTCGTCGCCCGTGATGTCGCGGGTCTGCGGAACTCGTGTTGCCGTACCCATCGTGTGCTCCTGTCAGGGCTGCCGGTTCTTCGGTGCTCGCCGGCGCCGAGGACGATGCCGTGGGTGAGGCCGCCGGCAGCCGCATCAGCAGGGCGCCCGGATCGACCTCGATCACCAGGCGTACGCCGGGACCGACCGGTTCACCGTCCAACTCCCGTTCCTGGGGACGTTCGAAGGTCATCTCGATGCGCCGTGCGGTGAAGTACTCCAGCGCGCCGTCGGCGAACCGTCCACCGCGGCCCGGTGGCCGTGGCGTCCCGTCGTGGTGCGGCCGAGTCAGCACATGGGTGGCGGCGCGCAGCCAGCCGAGCGGTCCTGCCGGGTTGAGCAGCACGACGTCGAACAGCCCGTCGTCCGGCCGCGCGTCCGGGAGCAGCGGTACGCCGCCCTGCAGCGTGCCGACGTTGCCGACCAGCACCATCCGTGCCCGGTGGCCGAGCTCCGGTCCGTCGTCGAGCCGCAGCGTCAGCCGCATCCCGGGATCGCGCAGATGGCGCACCCCGGACACCAGATAGGCCGCCCAGCCGATGCCCGCCTTCATCCGGGAGGAGGCGTCCCCGACCACGGCGGCGTCGAACCCGGCACCGGCCATGGCGGCGAACCGGGCCCCGGAGATCCCGTCGCCGTCGGCCGTCCCGAGGTCGATGGGGTGGGTGGTGCCCTCCAGCGCGGCGACCAGCGCGGCGATGGGATCGACCGGGTAACCGAGGTTGCGCGCCAGCAGGTTGCCGGTGCCGCAGGGCAGGACGGCGACCGGGATACCGCTGTGCGCCAGGCCGTCGGCGCAGGCCATCACCGTGCCGTCCCCACCGCACACGACGATCAGGTCGGGTTTCCTGAGCGCGGCCCGCCGTCCGGCGCCGCTCCCCGGGTCCTCCTCGGTCGTCCCGTGCCAGGAGACGTCCTCGAAGCCGTGCCGCCCCAGCGTGCGGCGGATCGCGTCGTGCAGCGCATCGTCCACGACGGTCGGATTCACCACCACGGCGGCCCGCCGTCCGTACCGGGCGACGGCAGTCGCATCCGGAGAGGTGTCAGGACCGGCCTGTCCCGGCAGGTGCGGCCGGGCGCGCGCCGGCAGCAGCGAACGCCCCATGATCAGCAGGATCCCGGCCCCGTTGAGCAGGCCGAAGACCACATCGGTGGGATGGTGCATCCCCCGGTACAGGCGGGACACCGCGACCAGGACGGGAACGGCGAACAGCACCGCGGCCGGCACGAAGCGCCAGGTTCCGCGGAACCGGAGGAGGACGAGAACGGCCAGACCGCCGTACAGCGCCGTCGAGGCACCGGTGTGTCCCGACGGGAAACTGGACGTCGGCGGGGCCACATCCAGGTGTGCCACGTCCGGACGGGCCCGGTCGATGGCCGCGGTCACCATGAGGAAGACGACCGACTGCAAGGCCACCGCGGCGCCCAGGAACAGGGCTTCGCGGTTGAGCCGCTCGTACACCGGCAGCAGGAGCAGGGCCACCGACACCGCCGTCGTCAGCACGACGGCATGGGTGTTGCCCAGCTGGGACAGCCAGTACGTGACACTGTTCCAGCCCGCCGACCGGTGCGCGGCGAAGGCCCGGTTGACCGCGTCCTCCGAGGTGAACGGCGGGACCTTCACCAGCCATCGGGTGAGCAGCAGGCCGAAGCCCATCAACAGCGCGCCGTGCATCACGAGCAGCACGCCGACGCGTCGCGCGGCCACTTCGTCGCTTGGTCTCATAGGCGGCTTCTTGCCCGTCCCGGCCGAACAACTCCTGCCGCGGCCGGGTGTTCCGCTCCGGATTGGCGTGGCACTCGGCCCTTTCGCCGCTCTATAAGTTGTGCAAACGCTCGAACACGATGTGTCCTTTCACTCGCGTCACTCCAGGATCGCGCCCCGCCGGAGAGGGCGTCAACGGTCCCGGAAGGCAAGTGCGGGAAGCACGGATCCGCTGCGGGGAGAGCGGGAGCGAACTCGAACTGTTCGCCGAGTTTCTCCCGCGCGGAGCGAACGCGGGGTGCCGCGGGACCGGCCGGACGGTACCCGGCCGAGTGCGGCAACTCCCGCCGGGGCGAAAGGAATTCGCCATCCGGCCCGCCACACTTCCAGGTCAACGGGGGACGCTGCTCCTATCCTCCCGCGCCCGAAAGATGTAACCTCCCGGACGGGATCCGGGGAACCGAGTTGGCTTTCGCGGACGTTGACTGGGATGGTCTTACTCATACGGATGTCGGTGCAGCTCGGTCCGGCCCGGACCACGGGGACGTGATGTGAGCGTCCGTTTCGAATATCCCCTCATACGTTGATGGCTACCATCACGGTCATCAATGACGCGAAGTGAGCAACGAAAGGCGAGTGGTGTCCATGTCGGACGTCATGTCCAAGAGCCAGAGTCTGCAGGGCGAGTACGAAGCCCGCGTCGCCGCCGATCTGCGGCAGAACGACGGTGACCGCGACCGCGTTCTCGCGCAGATCGACGTGCTCCAGAAGGAGCTGGAGGTCCTCGTCCAGGACCGCGAAATGCTGCTGAGCATGCAGAGCGCCGTCGGCGCGACGAAGCAGCACTCCGCCTCCGAACAGGGCGAACCGCAGAAGAGCGAGCCGGAAGCGCACGTCGCGCCGCACACGAAGTCGGCGAAGGTGCCCGGCGCCAGGCGCCGTACCGCGCGCAAGTCGGTCCCGACCCAGGGCCGGGCCGGCCGCGGCCGCAAGACCGACGCGAAGAGCGCCGTGGCCGACGCCGCGCACGCCACCAAGGCGGCGCCCGCCAAGACCGCGACCGCGAAGGCCACCCCGGCCAAGACCGCCACCGCGAAGCCGGCGAAGGCCGCCGCGACGAAGGCCGCCACGGCCAAGTCCACGACCGCGAAGCCGGCGAAGACCGCCACCGCGAAGACCGCCGCTCCGAAGGCGGCCGACGCCAAGACGGCCGCCCCCAAGGCGGACAAGCTCGTGAAGGTCGTCGAGAACTACCTGGTCAAGCAGGGCGGCCCGGCCTCGGCGGCGGAGGTCGCCACCGCCATCTCGACGCCGGAGCGCTCCGTCACCATCATGAGCGTGCGTACCGCGCTCGAGGGCCTGGTCCGCAAGTCCGCGGCCCTGCGCTCCAAGCAGTCCCGCTCGGTCTACTACGAGTCCGTCCCGGCCGGCACCACCGTCACCGCGGCCGTCGAGGCCCCGCAGCAGAGTGAGCCCGTCACCCAGTAGGTCCCCGGCTGCCCACGTCGGCCAGGTACTGAGTGAGCAAGCGGAGGGCCGGCGCGGCTGCGGGGTGACGACCCCGCGGCTCAGTCGTCGATCGCCCGGTACGCCGAGGTCCAGAAGTCCTGGAAGACCGCGGGAGAAGTGGTGGAGTCCATGTGGCGCTGGGTCAGCAGAATGCCGACGAGGTCTTCCCCCGGGTCAGAGTAGGCGGAGGTGCCCGTACCGCCGTTCCACCCGAACCGGCCCGGGGTCGTCGCCAGATCGGAGCGCCGCACGGAGACGGAGACACCGAAACCCCAGCCCTCGTCGGGACCGAGGAAGCTGCGGGTTCCGGACCGCTGCTCCGCTGCCAGATGGTTGCTGGTCATGAGTTCGACCGAGGGCCGGGACAGCACCCGTCCGCCGCCGTGCCGCCCCCGGTCCAGCATCATCCGGCAGAAGGCCAGGTAGTCGTCGGCCGTCGAGACGAGCCCGCCACCACCGGACGGGAACGCCACCGGACGGCCCCAGCGGCTGTCGGCGGGATCGTCCTGGAGCACGAGTTCGCCGGTCGCGGGACGGGCCCGATAACTCGGCGGCAGCCGGTCCAGCTTCTCCGGCGGCACCTGGAACGCGGTGTCCCGCATGCCGAGCGGATCGAAGATCCGGTCGCTGAGGAAGGACGCGAACGACTGGCCGGCGGCGCGCGCGATCAGCACCCCCAGCACTTCGGAACCCGTGTGGTACATCCACCGCTCGCCCGGCTGATGCACCAGCGGCAGTGCGCCCAGCCGTTTCATCCACTCGTCGGGATCGATCGCCGGCGGGTTCGGACTGGGGGAGAGGCCGGCCTCGTCCATCGCCCGCTGGATCGGGTGGGTCCCCCGGGGAGCGAGCACCGCTCCGATCCCCAGCCGGAACGTCAGCAGATCCCGGAGGGTGATCGGCCGGCGTGCCGGAACGGTGTCGTCGAGCGGCCCTTCGAGCCGCTGGAGCACCCTGCGGTCGGCGAGTTCCGGCAGCAGCCGGTCCACCGGCTCGTCCAGCCGCAGCCGGCACTCCTCCACCAGGATCATCGCGGCCACCGCGGTGACGGGTTTGGTCAGCGACGCGATCCGGAAGATAGCGTCGCGGCGCATCGGGACGGTGCCACCGGCGGCCATCGTGCCGAGCGCCTCGACCCGTGTCGCACCGCGCCGGTGCACCAGCGTCACGAGCCCGGGTACGTCACCGCGTTCGACGTAGCCGGACATGACGTCGCGCATCCGGTCGAGCCGTTCCCCGGACAGTCCGCTGCCGCTCAAGGATGGTTCCCTTCGTCAGCCGGTGGATGAGTACCGGCGGTGGTCGACTCCGGTCACAGGACGGGTGCGCGTCGCTGCTGCTGTGGGTGGGTGCGCGTCAGGCCTTTCCGGAGGCGTCGTCCAGCGCCTTGGACACGATGGCCTTCGCCTCCTCCTGCACCTTGGCGAGGTGTTCAGGACCGTGGAAGGACTCCGCGTAGATCTTGTACACGTCCTCGGTGCCGGACGGCCGGGCGGCGAACCAGGCGTTGTCGGAGGAGACCTTGAGGCCGCCCAGCGAGGCGCCGTTGCCGGGTGCCGCGGTGAGGACCGACGTGACCGGCTCGCCGGCCAGTTCGCCCGCCGGGACCTGTTCGGGGGAGAGCGAGGCGAGGACGGCCTTCTGCTCGCGGGTCGCCGGCGCGTCGATCCGGGCGTAGGCGGGCTCGCCGAAGCGCGCGGTCAGGTCGGCGTAGTGCTGCGACGGGCTGCGGCCGGTGACGGCGATGATCTCCGCCGCGAGCAGCGCGAGCAGGATGCCGTCCTTGTCGGTGGTCCACACCGATCCGTCGCGGCGCAGGAAGGACGCGCCGGCGGACTCCTCGCCGCCGAAGCCCAACGAGCCGTCCAGCAGCCCGTCCACGAACCACTTGAAGCCGACCGGTACCTCCACCAGCTTCCGGCCGAGGCCCGCCGCCACCTTGTCGATCATCGACGAGGAGACCAGGGTCTTGCCGATACCGGCGTCCGACGGCCACTGCCCGCGGTGCTCGTACAGGTAGGAGATGGCGACGGCGAGGTAGTGATTGGGGTTCATCAGGCCGGCGTCCGGGGTCACGATGCCGTGCCGGTCGGCGTCCGCGTCATTGCCGGTGGACACTTGGAAGTCGTCGCGCCGCCGGATGAGCGAGGCCATGGCGTGCGGTGACGAGCAGTCCATCCGGATCTTGCCGTCCCAGTCCAGCGTCATGAAGCGCCATGTCGGGTCGGAGTCCGGATTGACGACCGTCAGATCCAGCCCGTGGCGCTCCGCGATCCGGCCCCAGTACGCGACCGACGCGCCGCCCAGCGGGTCCGCGCCGATCCGTACGCCGGCCGCCCGGACGGCCTCCAGGTCCACCACGGCGGGCAGGTCGTCGGTGTAGTGGGTGAGGAAGTCGTAGCGGCCCGTGGTGCCGGCGGCGAGCGCGCGGGCGTAGGGGATCCGCCGGACGTCCTTGAGGCCGCCCGCGATCAGTTCGTTCGCCCGGTCCTGGATCCAGGACGTGGCCTCGGAACCGGCGGGACCGCCGTTCGGCGGGTTGTACTTGAAGCCGCCGTCGGCCGGCGGATTGTGCGAGGGCGTGACGACCACGCCGTCCGCCAACCCCGAGGTGCGACCGCGGTTGTGCACCAGGATGGCGTGCGAGACCGCCGGGGTGGGCGTGTAGCCGTCGGCGCTGTCGATCAGCACCGTGACGTCGTTGGCGGCGAACACCTCCAGCGCGGTGGCCCGTGCCGGCTCGGACAGCGCGTGCGTGTCCGCCCCCAGGAAGAGCGGACCATCGGTCCCCTGTCCCGACCGGTACTCGCTGATCGCCTGGCTGGTGGCTGCGATGTGGTCCTCGTTGAACGCGACCGCCAGCGACGAACCGCGGTGGCCCGAGGTCCCGAACGCGACCCGCTGGCCCACCTCGCCCGGGTCGGGTCGGAGCGTGTAGTACGCGGTCACCAGCCGGGCCACGTCGACCAAGTCGGCGGGCTGTGCGGGCTGTCCGGCGCGCTCGTGCGGCATCTGGCTCTCTCCTCCGGGTGCGGGTCCGCCCCGCCACCGTGGGCCCGTGCCCGTGGTGGGAGGCGTTCCGCGTCGTTCGGCATTGTTCCCATTCTCCGTGCCCGGCGCGAGAGGGCGCACTCCACCGGCCACCGGACCATTGCCGTGTCGCGGGACAAGCCGCCCGCGGCCGCCTGTCGGCGGACCCCGTGACGTTTGCCGCCTGACGATCCGGTACAGAAGAGGGCTACGAGGCCTGCACCGATCGCCGCATCCCGGGCCGGCCCCGCTGATGCCGGAGCGGAGCGGCCCCGGACGGCAACGCCCAGGGCACCGGGTGATCAGCGGAGAGGTGGGACACGGTGAAGGTCGGGCTGTTAACGCGCGAGTATCCGCCGGACGTGTACGGCGGAGCCGGGGTGCACGCCGAGTTCCTCGCGCGGGAACTGCGCGGTCTCGTCGATCTCACCGTGCACAGCTGGAGCGTCGACGACCCCGGCTCCGGTGACGACGGCCCGGACGACGTCGCGGACAAGGCCTCGGGCCTCGTACGGCACCGGGCGGCCGCCGGACTGGACGGGGCCAACAACGCGCTCCGGACGCTGTCGGTGGACCTGTCCATCGCGGCTGCCGTGACGGACATCGACCTCGCCCACTCGCACACCTGGTACGCCAACATGGCGGGCCATCTCGCCAAACTGCTCCACGGCGTCCCGCATGTGATGACCGCCCACTCCCTGGAGCCGCTGCGCCCCTGGAAGGCGGAGCAACTGGGCGGCGGCTACGCGGTCTCCAGCTGGGCCGAGCGCACCGCCGCAGAGGCGGCGGACGCGGTGATCGCGGTGTCCCACGGCATGCGCGCCGACGTGCTCGCCTGCTACCCACGGGTGGATCCCGACCGGGTCCACGTGGTGCACAACGGCATCGACACCGCCCTGTACCGGCCCGACCCGCGGGTCGACGTCCTGGAGCGCCTCGGTATCGACCCGGCCCGGCCGTTCGTCCTGTTCGTCGGCCGGATCACCCGGCAGAAGGGCGTACCGCACCTGGTGCGCGCGGCGCGTGCGTTCGCCCCCGGTACCCAGCTCGTGCTGTGCGCGGGATCGGCCGACACCCCGGAGCTGGACGCGGAGTTCCGCTCCCTGGTCACCGAGCTGCGGGAGCGGCGCGACGGCGTGCTGTGGATCCCGCAGATGCTGCCCCGCCCCGACGTCGTCCAACTCCTCACCCACGCGGCGGTGTTCGTCTGCCCGTCGGTCTACGAACCGCTCGGCATCGTCAATCTGGAGGCCATGGCCTGCGGTACGGCGGTGGTCGCCTCTGCCGTCGGCGGCATTCCGGAGGTGGTCGAGCACGGCCGTACGGGGCTGCTGGTGCCGTACGAGGAGGCCGATCCGCGCGGCTTCGAGGCCGCGCTGGCGGCCGCCGTCAACGAGGTCGTCGGCGACGGCGCCCGGGCGCGGGCGATGGGGGAGGCGGGGCGGCGGCGGGCCGTGACGGAATTCGGCTGGGACGCGGTGGCACGCAGGACCGTGGAGGTCTACGAGTCGGTACTGGGGTGACCGGCTGCCAGCGGGCAGCCGGAGACGAAGGGGGTCAGGGTGAGCGGACGACCGAACGTGCTGGGCATCGTCCTCGCAGGGGGCGAAGGCAAGCGGCTGATGCCGCTGACCGCGGACCGGGCCAAGCCCGCGGTGCCATTCGGCGGGGTCTACCGGCTGGTGGACTTCGTCCTGTCGAACCTGGTGAACGGCGGGATCCACCGCATCTGCGTGCTCACGCAGTACAAATCGCACTCCCTGGACCGGCATGTGTCGACCACCTGGCGGATGACCGGCCTGCTGGGCGACTACGTCACACCCGTCCCGGCGCAGCAGCGCCTCGGCCCCCGCTGGTACCTCGGCAGCGCCGACGCCATCTACCAGTCGCTCAACCTCGTGCACGACGAGCAGCCCGACTACATCGTGGTCTTCGGCGCCGACCACGTCTACCGCATGGACCCGCGGCAGATGCTCGACCGGCACATCGACGCCGGCGCGGGCGTGACGGTCGCGGGTATACGCGTGCCGCGTGAGCAGGCCTCCGCGTTCGGCATCATCACCACGGCGGACCGCAGTTCACGCATCGACGGCTTCCTGGAGAAGCCCGCCGACCCGCCCGGCCTCGCGGACGACCCGGACCGGGTCTTCGCCTCGATGGGCAACTACATCTTCTCCACCAAGGTCCTCATCGACGCGCTCCAGCACGACGCCGAGGACGAGAACTCCGTGCACGACATGGGCGGCAGCATCCTCCCGCTGCTCACCGAGCGCGGCCAGGCGCAGGTCTACGACTTCGACGACAACGAAGTGCCGGGTGAGACGGACCGGGACCACGGTTACTGGCGTGACGTGGGAACACTCGACGCCTACTACGAAGCCCATATGGACCTCATATCGATCCAACCGGTCTTCAACCTCTACAACCGGCAGTGGCCCATCTTCACCAACCAGGCCCAGCGGCCACCGGCGAAGTTCGTCGCCGGCGGGATCGCCGGCGAGTCGATGGTCAGCACCGGCTGCATCATCAGCGGCCAGGTCACCGGATCCGTACTGGCCCCGGGCGTGATCGTGGAGCAGGGCGCCGTCGTGCAGGAGTCCGTCCTGCTGGAGGGCGTCCGGGTCGGCCGCGGCGCCGTCGTCCGCCGCGCGATCCTCGACAAGAACGTGGTCGTCCCCGCCGGAGCCACCATCGGCGTGAACCCCGAACACGACGCCCGGCACTTCACCGTCTCCGCCGGCGGAATAGTGGCCCTGGGCAAGGGCCAGCGGGTGCCCTGACGAGCCGCGCGGGCCCCGGCCGGGCGGGCTGCGGACACAGCTCGGCCCGGTCAGCAGGGGGGGAGAGCTGGCCGGGCCGGGACTGCGAGGTAAGGGGGGCCTCTGAACACTCGGCTGCCCGGGTTCGCGGGTATCAAACCTCTTGGGCTGATGTGACCTGCGTCACGTCGGAATCGGGGCGGTGGCCGTGCTGTTGAGACGGCCGAACGCCCATGTGTGTCCTGGGACTTGAGATCGTGGCTCAGAGGGTTCGGAGGGTGATGACGACCTTGCCGCGCGCGTGTCCCTCCTCCAGGTACCGCATGGCGTCGGGGACCCCGCTCAGCGGGTACGTCCTGCCGACGACCGGGGTGAGTTCGCCGGCCTCGATGAGCTCCGCCAGGTACCGCAGGTCCTTCTCACGCTGCACGGACATGAGTCCGCGCAGTTTCTGGCGCAGGAACGGGGACAGCAGCATCGCCCGGAGCTGGCGGTCCGAGCCCTGCAGCCATCGCCCGCCGCCCTCGGCCCCGACGATGACGAGCGTCCCCTCGGGGGTGAGGGCGCGCCGCAGCAGCGACAGGGGGCGGTTGCCCGCGGTGTCGAGGATGAGGTCGTAGCGCCGGGTGCCGTCCGCGAAGTCGTCCTGTGTGTAGTCGATGACGTCGTCCGCTCCGAGGGAGCGGACCAGGTCGGCCTTGGACGTGCCGCAGACACCCGTGACCTGCGCCCCGAACGCCTTCGCCAGCTGTACCGCGAACGTTCCCACGCCCCCTCCGGCGCCGATGACCAGGACCTTCTGGCCGGCCTGGAGCCGCCCCTGGTCGCGAAGGGCCTGCAGGGCGGCGACGCCGGAGCCGGGTACGGCCGCGGCCTGTTCCGCGCTGAGGTTCGCCGGTCTGGACGTGATGCGGTCCTGCCGGGCGCACGCGTACTCGGCGAAGGAGCCGTCGCAGGTGCCGAAGACCTCGTCGCCCGGCCGGAACCGGGTCACGTTCCCGCCGACCTCCTCGACGGTCCCCGCCACGTCGATGCCGCGGACACGGGCCCTGGGTCTGCGCAGTCCGAAGCCGAAGAGCCGGATCAGGTACGGCCTGCCGGTCATGACATGCCAGTCCCCGATGCCGGCACTCGCGGCGTGCACGCGCAGCCGCACCTCCTCGTCGCCGACGACGGGCGGGTCGATGTCCCTGACCTCCAGGACATCGGCCGATCCATAGGTGTCCTGAACGACCGCCTTCATGGTCTCTCTCCTTCGTCGTCCGGTTCGTCGTCCGGGTACTGGAACACCTCGCCGAGCGGCACCCTGAAGGCCCGTGCGATCTGGAACGCCATTTCGAGGGAGGGCGAGTAGCGGCCCTGCTCGATCGCGATGACGGTCTGCCGGGTGACACCGATGCGGTCCGCCAGGTCCGCCTGGGTCATCTCGGCGTTCACGAACCGCAGGCGCCGGATGTCGTTGGTGACCTTGGTCGGCTTTCCCACGGTTAGAACCCCCGGCGGTAGGTGACGAGCTTCACCGTGGTTCCGCAGAGCGCGGAGAGCACGAACGCCAGATAGATCGCATTGGCGATCCAGAAGTAGTCGATCTCCGCCATCGCCAGGCCGAGCGGAACCAGCACGCCCACGGCGAGCACCATTCCGCCGACGTACTCGCCGTGCCGGTGGATCTCCTTGTCCCGTTGGTCGGTCCTGCCGGCCTCCTTGGGCCAGGCGGCGGCGATCACGATGTGGCCCACGATCGATGCGGCCGTCGCGGCACTCACCGCGAGGATCATCGGCATGACGTAGGCGACCGTGGTGAGCGGGACGCCCTGCGCCCTGCCGAGGATGACCGCGAGGTAGCCCGCGTAGCCGCCGATCGCGACCACGGCGTAGACCCAGGCGTTCTTCTCGTCGTATGACATGGCATGAATGTATGGCAGAGCTGACACGATGTCTATGATTCTTTACATTGGATCGCGACGGGAACTGTGCGTGCTGCGCGGGCGGCGTGTTCTGTGCGTGCTGTGCGTGCTGCGCGTCAGGCCTTCGGGCGTCCCGCCCTGCGCTGCCATCGGGTGAGGGCGAGGCCGGTCGCGAGGGAGCTGGCGAGGCCGATGCCCACGCCGCCGGCGACGACGGTGCCGATGCCGATGCCGTCATGACCCACGTTGTCGTCGGCCGCCGCCTCGCTCGTCCGGTCGGCGACCGCGTCGTAGCTCGTCGACGGGTCGTCGCAGAACGACCGGTTCCCGGGGTCCATCGCCGGCACGACCGTCAGCGTCACGGCGGCGGCGGCCTGGCCGCCGGCCCCGGCCTTCAACTCCACGGTGTAGGGACCGGGTTCGATGTCGCAGAGCACCATGGCCATGGCCTTCGCGTACAACTGCCCGCCCTTGCCGTCGTGGAACCGATCCTTCGTGACACCGACCGGTTTGACGAAGGCACGGGACTCAAGGGTGAACGTCCCCTTGCCGTGGCTCAGGTCGGACTCGTCGACGGCGACGGTGAACGTGACCTCCCGGCCCCGCTGCCGGCTGGAGGCCGGATCCACGGAGAGCGACATGCCGGAGTCCGCGAGGGCGTACGGTGCGGCGGTCAGGAGCAGGGCCGCACCGAGCAGGGTCGTGGCGGTCGCGCGGGCGAAGGGCATGGGTGATGGCCTCGGTCTTCAGGGAGTACTGCCCAGTAGGACGGACCCCGGGTCCCGATGGTTGTCCGGCCGCGCCGACCGATCCGCCGACCCATCCGCCGGCCTCCGGTGTTCGCCGCGGTGTTCGGCGCTGCGGGAGGGGTGGTCTGGTCACTCTGCTTATTGTAGCGTCGGCGTAGCGTGGATTCGTGGGGTTCGTGGGCTGCGGTCGGGGAGGCTGAAGCACGTGAAGTTGTCGGTGTCGCTGGGCTATTGGCAGGACCGGCCGCCGGAGGAGGCGCTGCTCACCGCGGCGGCCGCCGAGCGGAGCGGGTACGAGGAGCTGTGGCTCGGTGAGATGGCCACCTATGACGTGTTCGCCCTCGCCACCGCCGTCGGACTCCGGACCCGGAGCATCCCGCTGACCGTCGGCCCGCTCGCCGTGGCCGTACGGGATCCGATGACGATCGCCCGCGGGGCCGCCTCGGTGGCGGCCCTCACCGGGCGGCGGGTGGATGTGGCGATCGGCAGTTCCAGCCCGGTCGTCGTCGAGCAGTGGCACGGCCGTTCGCACCGGCGCAGCGGGGTGGCGCTGCGGGAGTCGGCGACGGCGCTGCGACAGCTGCTGGACGGGGAGCGGACCACCTCGGAGGGGGAGGTCGTACACACCAGCGGTTACCGGCTGCGGCTGCCGGCCCCCAAGTCGCAGCTGACGGTGGCCGCCTTCGGCCCCGCCGCGGTCCGCACGGCGGCCGCGTTCGCCGACCGGATGGTGCTGAACCTCCTCACACCGGCCTCGGCGGCGAAGCTGGTCGGACGGATGCGCGCGGAGGCCGAGGCGCTGGGGCGCCCGTCGCCGCGGGTGGCCGCCTGGGTGACGGCCGCCGTCGATCCGTCCCCGGAGGCGGTGGAGCAACTGCGGCGCGGGGTGGTCGGCTACCTCGCGGCGCCCGGCTACGCCGAGATGTTCATCGAGGCGGGCTTCGCCGAGGTCGTGGAGTTCGCGCGGTCACGCCCGCACCCGCGGGAGCTGCTCGCGGCGGTGCCGGCCGAACTGACCGCAGCGGTCGGGCTGGTCGGCGACCTGGACACGGTACGGGCCCGGCTCGCGGAGTACGCGGCGGCAGGGGTGGACGAGGTCGCGGTCGTCGCGTCGAGCACGGACGCCGACCCGGGAGGCGAGCGGACGCTCGCCCTGTTGCGGGACCGGTAGCTCAGCCGGCTCAGCGCAGGGGTGGACCGGCCGATCGGTGGAGGGGAGAGACATCATGGGGGCACGGAGACTGCATCCGGCCGAACGGGTCGCCGAGTACACCAGGGCGGGCTGGTGGGACGGCGAGACCACGGACTCGCTGCTGCGGGAGCGCGTACGGCGGCATCCCGGCCGGCTCGCACTGGTCGACCCGCTGAACAAGCCGGACCTGGTGGGGATGCCGGTCCGCAGGCTGAGCTGGGCCGAACTCGACGCGGACGTGGACCGTTTCGCGGCCGTACTGCTGCGGCACGGCCTCGGTCAGGGCGATGTGGTGGGGGTGCAACTGCCCAACATCGTCGAGCTGGTGTGCGTCTATCTCGCCTGCTGGCGGATCGGCGTGATCGTCTCCCCGCTGCCGGTGCAGTACCGCGAGCACGAGACGGTGCAGCTGGGCGGACTGGCGGAGTTCACCGCGTTCATCACGGCGGTGCGGGTCGGCGAGCGCGAGATCGCCGCCGAGGTCGACGCTCTGCGCGACCGGCTGCCAGGGCTGCGGCTGCTGTTCGCATACGGAGCGTACGGAGAGTTCGGAGCATCCGACGCGGCCGGCCATCACCTGCCGGCCGGGGCGATATCGCTCGACGCCGAACTGCGGTCGCCGTACGACCCGGCCGACGTCGCGGCGTACACCCGCGAGCACCCCGTCGATCCGAACGACTGCGTCACCATCTGCTGGACCTCGGGCACCGAGAGCACCCCGAAGGGGGTTCCGCGCTGCCACAACGACTGGCTGGCCATCGCCTGGACGTGTCTCGAAGCGCCGAGGATGACCGCGGACGATGTGCTGCTCAATCCCTTCCCGATGGTCAACATGGCCGGTTTCGCCGGGCTGTTCCTGCCGTGGCTCCGGATCGGGTGCGTCCTCGTCCAGCACCACCCCTTCGATCTGCCGGTGTTCCTGCGGCAGATCGCCGAGGAGCACGTCACCTACACCGTCGCGCCGCCGGCGCTGCTGACCATGCTGCTCGCCAGGGACGAACTCCTCGCGAGCACCGACCTCTCCTCGCTCACCCGGATCGGTTCCGGCTCGGCGCCGCTCTCCCCGGCGATGGTGCGCGGCTGGCAGGAGAGGTACGGGATCGGCGTCATCAACTTCTTCGGGTCGAACGAGGGCACGGGGATGCTCACCGACCCGTACGACGTGCCGGATCCGGAGGAGCGGGCGCGTTTCTTCCCCCGGTACGGCGTGCCCGGCGTCGAGTGGTCCACCCGTGGCGCCGCCTGGACGAAGGTGCGGATCGTCGACGCCGCCACCGGTGAGGACATCGAGGAGCCGGGCCGGCCGGGGGAGTTGCGGATCAGGAGCCCACAGGTCTTCGCGGGCTATCTCGGCGGCACGGACCTGCCGAGCCCCTTCGACGACCAGGGGTATCTCATGACCGGCGACCTCTTCGAGATCGCGGGCGACCGCGGGCAGTTCCTCAAGTATGTGGACCGGGCGAAGGACGTGGTGATCCGCGGCGGGATGAACATCGCCCCCGCGGAACTGGAACAGCTCCTGGCCGGGCATCCCGCGGTGGCCGAGGTCGCGGTCGTGGGCTATCCCGACGAGGTGCTGGGCGAGAAGGCCTGCGCGGTGGTCGTCGCCCGGTCGCCGCTCGTGCTGGACGATCTGGTCGGCTACCTCAAGGAGCGGCACATCGCCTCGTACAAGCTGCCCGAACGGCTGGAGCTGCGCGACGCACTGCCGCGCAACCCCGTCGGCAAGGTGCTCAAACGGGTGTTGCGCGACAGCCTGTGACCGGCGGCTCCGACCGGCGGTTCGTCGGCCCCCGCGCTACGGGACGCGTTCGAGGAGGACCGCCACCCCGAGGCCGGCGGCGCCGCTGACCGCGGCGACGCCGTACCGGCCCGCCCGGCGCTCCAGTTCCTCGACGCAGCCGCCGACCATGACGGCCCCGGTGGCGCCGAAGGCGTGCCCCATGGCGATGGTCCCGCCGTTGGGGTTGAGCCGGTCGGGGCCCGCGTCGAGGTCGCGGCGGAACCGCAGACAGAGCGCGGCGAACGCCTCGGCGAACTCGAAGACGTCGATGTCGGCGGGGCGCAGACCCACCTTGGCGATGACCCGCTCCACGGCGGTCTGTCCGGCCGTCAGCATGATCACCGGGTCGGTGGCCGCGGTGGCGGAGGCGACGATGCGGGCGCGGGGGCGCCGTCCGGAGTCCGCGCCGCCCAGCAGGAGCAGGGCGGCGCCGTCGGCGAGGGCCGGTGACGTGCCGACGGTGTGCAGGTGCTCGATCCGGCCGGCCTCGGGGTGGGCGGCCAGCGCGAGGGCGTCCTGCCCCTCCGCCCCGAGGACCGCGAACGCGGGTTCCAGCGCGGCCAGCGACTCCGGTGTGGTGGCCGGGCGGATCAGTTCGTCGTGCTTCAGGCCGCCGGTCGGGATGACGCTCGCGTCGAAGTACCCGGCCTGCCACGCGGCGGCGGCCTTGTGCTGGGTCTCCAGCCCGTAGGCGTCGAGTTCGGCGCGCGTCCAGCCGTCGAGGGTCGCGTTGAGGTCGGCCGCGATGCCCATGTGGACCGAGCCCACCCGCCGGATGGTGTCGGGGTCGCAGAACAGCGGCCCGCGGTCGCTGAACATCGGGACCCTGGAGGTGCTCTCGACCCCGCCGGCCACCGCGGTCCGCAGATCGCCGGCCCGGATCCGGGCGGCGGTCTGGGCGACCGCGTCGATACCCGAGGCGCAGAAGCGGTTGACGGTGCCGCCGGGAACGCCGTCGCCCCAGCCGGCGAGCAGCGTCGCGGTTCTGGCGAGGTTCGCGCCCTGCTCGTCGACCTGGGACGCGGTGCCGATGACGACGTCCTCGACCAGCGCGGGATCCAGCCCCCGGTCGGTGAGGGCGTGTTGCAGGCCGACGGTGAGCTCGACGGGGCTGATGCCGTGCAGAGCGCCGCGCGAGGAGCCCTTGCCCCGTGGGGTGCGTACGTAGTCGAGCACGTAGACGTCGTCCATCGCGGTCCCTTCTCCGAGTGACTCTGTTAGTTGTAGCATCGCATCGGAGGTGACGGATGAACACATGGGTGCTGGGCGGTCATCAGACGGATTTCGCCCGCAACTGGGCGCGGGCCGGGCTGGAGTTCTCCGATCTGGTAGGGGAGGTGGTCGACGGGACACTGGCCGACGCGGGAGTGGAGCCCGAGGACATCGGCGTCATCCACGTCGGCAACGCCTTCGGTCAGCTCTTCACCGGCCAGGGCCAGCTCGGCGGGATGCCCGCGACCGTGGAGGACCGGCTGTGGGGCGTGCCCGCCTCGCGCCATGAGGCGGCCTGCGCCTCCGGCGGGATCGCGGTGCTCTCCGCCATGGCCGATCTGGAGTCGGGCCGCTACGACTGCGCGCTCGTCATCGGCGTGGAGCTGGAGAAGACGGTGCCGGGCGACGAGGCGGCCCGCCATCTGGGCGCGGCGGCCTGGACCGGGCACGAGGGCCAGGACGCGACCTTCATGTGGCCGTACATGTTCTCCGCGCTCGCCGACGAGTACGCGGCGCGGTACGGCCTGGACGACGCACATCTGCGGGCGATCGCCGAGCTCAACTACCGCAACGGGCGTGCCAATCCCAAGGCGCAGACCCGGGACTGGAAGCTCACCGAGGCGAGTTTCACCGCCGACGACCACGCCAACCCCGTCATCGAGGGCCGGGTGCGCCGCCAGGAGTGCAGCCAGATGACCGACGGCGGCGCGGGCGTCGTCCTGGTCTCGGACCGCTGGCTCGCGGACCGCGCGCCCGCCGGCCGTCGCGCGCGGAAGCCGGCCAGGATCGCGGGATGGGGACACCGCACGGCCGGACTGCCGCTGCGACAGAAGACCGACCGCAGCGCGGGGGAGCCGTACGTCCTCCCGCATGTGCGGCAGACGGTGCTCGACGCCTTCGGCCGGGCCGGGATCGACGGCATCGACCAGGTCGACGGGCTGGAGACGCACGACTGCTTCGCCATGTCCGAGTACATGGCGATCGACCACTGCGGCATCACGGCGCCGGGACAGAGCTGGCAGGCCGTCGAGAACGGCGACCTGGAGATCGGCGGCCGTATCCCGGTCAACCCGAGCGGCGGACTGATCGGCGGCGGCCACCCGGTGGGCGCCACCGGCGTGCGGATGCTGCTCGACGCGAGCCTTCAGGTCACCGGCCGGGCCGGCGGGTACCAGGTCGAGGGAGCACGGCGCTTCGCCACACTCAACATCGGCGGGAGCACGACCACCACGGTCGGCTTCGTCGTGGAAGGGGAGGAAACCCATGGACGTTGAGATCGTCGGGCGCGCCCTGTCGACGCTGCCGGAGGACGACGACCACCCGTATCGCACCGGCCCCTGGCGGCCGCAGACCACCGAGTGGCGGGCGGACGATCTGGAGGTGACCGGTGAGATCCCGGCCGACCTCGAAGGCGTCTATCTGCGCAACACCGAGAACCCCGTGCACCCCGCCATCTCGCTGTACCACCCCTTCGACGGCGACGGCATGATCCATGTGGTGGGCTTCCGGGACGGGAAGGCCTTCTACCGCAACCGCTTCGTGCGCACCGACGGCTTCGCCGCCGAACAGGAGGCCGGGAAGGCGCTGTGGGCGGGCATCGCCGAGCGGCCCGCGCTGTCGCTGCGCGCCGACGGCTGGGGTGCGCGCACCCGGATGAAGGACGCCTCCAGCACCGACATCGTCGTCCACGCCGGGCAGGCGCTGAGCAGCTTCTGGCAGTGCGGTGACCTCTACCGGCTGGACCCGCTCACCCTGGAGACCATCGGCAAGTCGCCCTGGGCGCCGGACTGGGGCGTCTCCGCGCACACCAAGGTCGACGAGCGGACGGGGGAGCTGCTCTTCTTCAGCTACGCCACCGAGGCGCCCTATCTGCGCTACGGAGTGGTCGGCCCGGACAACCGGCTCAAGCACCTCACCGACGTCCCGCTGCCCGGCCCGCGGCTGCCGCACGACATGGCGTTCACCGAGAACTACGCGATCCTGAACGACTTCCCGCTGTTCTGGGACCCGGCCCTGATCGCCCAGGGCAAGTACGCCTCTCGCTTCCACCGCGACCTGCCGAGCCGCTTCGGGGTCGTCCCCCGGTACGGCACCGAGGTCCGCTGGTTCGAGGCCGACCCGACGTACGTCCTGCACTTCGCCAACGCCTACGAGGACGGCGACGAGATCGTCATCGACGGCTTTCACCAGGGCTGCCCCGAACCGGCCGACCCCCGTGGGGAGGGCGTCTACCAGCGGATGTTCCGCTTCCTGGCGCTGGAGCGGATGGAGACCCGGCTGCACCGCTGGCGGCTGAACCTGGTGACCGGGCAGGTGAAGGAGGAGCGGCTCAGCGAGCGGTTCACCGAGTTCGGGATGATCAACCCGAACCTCGGCGGACAGCCGTACCGGTACACGTACGCCGCCACCCAGCGCCCCGGCTGGTTCCTCTTCGACGGCATCGTCAAGCACGATCTGCGCACCGGGAGCGAGGAGCGGTACGCGCTGCCCGAGGGCGTGTACGGCAGCGAGACCGCGATGGCCCCGCGACCCGGCGCGACCGCGGAGGACGACGGCTACCTTGTTACGCTGACGACGGACGTGAACGCCGATCGTTCCGAGTGCCTCGTCTTCGACGCCGCGCGCCTCACCGACGGGCCGATCGCCCGGGTGCGACTGCCGGAACGGATCTCCAGCGGTACGCACTCGACGTGGGCGGCCGGCTCCGCGCTGCCGGGCTGGCAGGACGGGACGAGCATGCTGTAACGCGAACGCGGAGGGAGCCGAGTGGACGACGCCGCACCGACCCGGTTGCCGCCCGGCGGGCAGAACGCGATCGCGGTGGCACTCGGCCTGCTGGGTGACGAGTGGACGCTGCTGATCCTCCGTTACGCGCTGCAGGGCGTCCGCCGGTACCAGGACTGGCACGACCGGCTGCCGATCTCGAACGCGGTGCTCACCGCCCGGCTCACCCGGCTGACCGACATGGGGCTGCTGGTGCGCGACGCGTACCAGCAGCGGCCGGTCCGCTACGCGTACCAGCTGACGCCGCGCGGGCGGGAGATCTGGCCGGTGCTGGTCTCCATCTGGGGCTGGGAGTACCGCTGGGTCGACGCGCACAGCGAGCGGCTGCCGTGGATGCGGCACCGCGGCTGCGGGCGGCACATGGAGCCGGTCATGGTGTGCGGCGGCTGCGAGCAGCCGGTGCGTCCGCGTGAGGTGAGCAGCGTTCTCGGACCGAGCGGGGCCGCCGGACGCTCCATCCCGTCGGGCGCCACCCGGCGGCGCAGCGCCGCGGGCGCGGAGAGCGGTGCCGGGCTGTTCCCCGAGACGATGTCCCTGATCGGCAACCGCTGGTCGGTCGGGCTGCTCGGTGCGGCGTTCCTCGGCGCCCATCGCTTCGGCGAGTTCCAGCAGCGGCTCGGTGCCCCGCCGGCGATGATCGCCGACCGGCTGCGGACCTTCTGCGCGCTGGGCGTGCTGGAGGCCCTGCCGGGCGAACCGGGCCGCGGCTCGTACCGGCTCACCGCGAAGGGCCGCGCCTTCTTCCCCGTCGTGATGACGCTGATCGACTGGGGTCAGCACTGGTTCCTGGCTCCCGAGGGGCCGGCCCTGCTCTCCACCCACCTGGGCTGCGGGGCGGACTTCGCGCCGCGGCTGGTGTGCGACGGATGCCGTCAGGTGCTGTGCGACAGCGGCGTACAGGTCATCGGCGAGGAACCGGCCGCGCCCGTCCCGGCCCGGTCCAGGTGACGCGTCCGGTCCTCCTCCTGCACCGCTCGACCCGTCACAGGCCGCTGCCGTTCCGGGCCGGTCACAAACTGCGGCCGTTCCGGGAGAAGTGCTGGTAGTCGGGGTTGTCCCAGCGGCCGCCCCACTGCCAGCCGATGGCCTGCATGGCGCTGTGCACGACATCGCCCGGCCGGATCATCCCCGGTACGGACCGGTCGCGGTCCAGGAACTCCGCGGCTTCGCCGGGGTGGACCTGGCCGTTGACGTCGACATAGGGATTCTCGACGGTGTTGATGTCGATGGCGTCGCCGTAGGAGTGCTGCGACTCCGTCCCCGGATCCCCGGTGACCTGGCGGCAGTTGAACGCCGAGGTGTTGTCGGCCCGCATCGCGGCCTCGTCGTCGCCGTGGAAGTCGGCCATCACCTGCATCCGCGCGATGGGGAAACGTGCCGCGAACGCCTTGGTGAAGACTTCCACCACGGGATCGACGACGTTCTTGTGGACGATGAGTTCGCCGGGATGCACCGTCCCGTCGTAGCCCCAGTAATTCATCCGGATCAGCCGCAGATCGTCCGGACCCACCGGGCAGCCGGCGCGGTAGGTGTCGACCAGTTTCTCCAGGGGGACGGCTTCGACGGTGGCGTCGAGGGCCGGGTCCGGCGCCGCGGCGGCGATGGCCTGGGGCCAGCCGCAGAGAAGAGCGGCGGTCAGCGCCAGCGCCCCGAGCCGGTGGGCCGTGCTTCGAGAAGGTCGCATGGGAGGAGGGGTACCAGGGAGGGCCGTGGTCAACCGGCTGCGGTGGCCGGGTCGCCCGGGCGGCGCACCCCACCCGGGCGCGGTGACCCGAACGGCCCTGTGCCGAGCGCCGGGCCGGGGTGCCGGGGCCGGGCTCGTCCTGTTGCCGACTCAGCGGCAGCACGGCCAGCCCCCACCAGCGACGCGACGCAGCCGGTGGGGCGGTCACAGGTGCGGGGGACTTGCCGTCGGTGGTCACATGGGCCCCGTATCTTCCGGACGACCGGGCTGCGCAAAGGCGCGGAGCTGACCTACGGGGTCAGTATCACTCCGCCGGCTGCGCCCCACGAGTCAGCCGCCGCCGGGGGTGGTCACCACCCGGCCGGCGGCTGCCAGCGGCTCCCCGGACTCCGGTCCGGACAGCCGGGCAGCGGGACCGGCGGTGCTCGGTGATCCACTTGCCGTGCGGCGCGTGCGGGTGTGACCTGGAGAGAGACAGCGGAAGGAGTTCCGTCATGGCCGCTTCCACAACCGTGCCGGTACGGCACCAGGGCTCGCTCGGGGTGGCACTGCCCCTGACGCTGGGCGTGATCTACGGCGTCTGGGCGGCCTTCATCGCGCGCGGGGGCGAGGGGCTCACCGCAGGCGACATCGGACTCGGTGTGGTCGCCGGCTTCGCCGTGGCCGTGCTGTGCTTCCTGCTCGGCAGAACGCAGAAGGCCCTGCCGCGCGAGCTGCGCGCCGCCGCCTACGGGACACTGGCCGGCTGCTCGGTCGGATTCCTGCACAGCCTGACCGACGAAAGCATCCTCAGGTGCGTCGGCATGGGCATCGGCTTCGGCGCGGCGGCCGCGGCTGCTTCGTACTACATCTTCTACACCCACGAGCCCTGATCGCATTCGGTACCGGGTCCGGTCCCGGCGTCGTGCACGCAGCGTGCGACCTGGACCCGGTTCGAGACCTCCAGCTCGGCGAACACGCTGCCGACGTGTGTCTTGACGGTGGCCACGCCCATGTAGAGCGATGCGGCGATCTCCGAGTTCGTCAGACCCTCGCTGACCGCGAGTGCGACGTGGTCAGGATGACGATCCGGGCGGCGGTGCCCAGCTCCCGCAGTCTGCGGGTGGCGGCCGGTCCGTCCATCCGCGGCATCCGGATGTCCATCCCTGGAAGCGTGCCTGAAACCGGCTCGAAGCCGGCGTGAAGGCGGCCGGCCGCCGCCGCTGAAGGACGAGGCGGGGCGGGTCACGCCGTAGTCCTCCAGGAACGGTGAGAGAGCCGAGGCCCGGTCGACTCACAACCTTGCGGGCAGCCATCGATGTTTTGCGTCAAGTCATGGACTTGCTGCGGATCGGCTCGTAGGGTCGGGGATGCCTGGACCAGAGGTGCGTGTCATCGGCCCGAGCGAGCGCGCACAGCGCGGCCGCGTTCCGGGCCTGCGCCGCCTGATCGTCCGTCATCCGGGTGGGGGCCCGGCGGCGGACCGGTGTGGGCCGTCCCTCAGCGAGGTACGGCCCACACCCGGTATGTCAGACGGGCCGTCGCCCGTCGGCCCGAGTCTCGCCCGACCCGCGGACGATGAAACGGGTCAGCAGGATCACCGAACGCGGCGCCGAGCGGTCGCCGTCGATCCGGGAGAAGAGCAGGTTCGCCGCGGTGCTGCCGAGTGCCACCGGGTCCTGGCTCACCACCGTCAGCGGCGGGCTCAGCCGTTCGGCCAGCGGGAAGTCGTCGAAGCCGACGATCGCGATCCGGTCGAACAGACCGCCCTCGGCCTGGCCGAGACCGTCCATGACACCGATGGTGATGAGGTCGTTGCTGGTGAACAGCGCGGTCGGCGGGTGGCGCAGGGCACGCAGCTCGGCCAGCGCCGCGGCCGCGTCGGGCTGGGAGCGCAGTTCGTGCCGGACCAGTTCGGGATCCTCCGTCACCCCCCGGGCCGCCAGGGCCTCCTGATAGCCGGCGTAGCGCTCGCGCTGGGTCCAGATGCCGAACCGGTCGCCGAGATAGGCGATCCGGGTGTGCCCGTGGTCCAGCAGATGCGTGACGGCCCGGTTCGCCCCGGCACGGTTGTCGACGGTGACGGTGTCGACCGCCAGCCCCTTGGCGGGCCGGTCGACACAGACGACCCGGGTGCCGCCCTCCATGGGCTGCTTGAGGAATCCGTGGTTGCCGATGGTCGGCACGAGGATCAGCCCGTCGACCTGCCGGGCGCAGAACGCCGCGACGACCTCCTGCTCCCGGCGCGGCTCGTCGTTGGTGCTGCCGACCAGGACGAGATAGCCGCGCCGGTGCGCCTCGTCCTCCACGGACCGCGCCATCAGGGCGTAGAACGGGTTCGCCAGATCGTCCACCACCAGTCCGATGGTGGACGTCCCCAGGTTCTTCGACCGCAGGTTCCGGGCGTTGTCGTTGCGCTGGTACCCCAGCTTCCGCACCGCCTGCTCGACTCGGGCCGTGGTGTCCGGGGACACGGCCGACTCGCCGGATATGACACGGGAGACCGTCATGGGACTCACTCCCGCGGCACGGGCCACGTCCTTCATCGTCGGGCGCTTCACGGGCCTCCTCATCGACGGGTTCCGGTGCGGTGCCGGAACCCGACGCGTGGTTGATGGCCGGCGGGACCCTCCGCACACCCCGCGTGCGGTCCGGGCACCGGCGGCGCCAACGTTACCCACCCATGCCGCCGGGACCGGGGGCGGGACCGGGTGAACACCCAGGTCCCGCCCCCGGCCCGGGAATCAGCAGGCGGACTTGTAGAAGTACTTGGTGATGGCGGGATCGGTCATGTTCTGCTTCGTGATGGCGACCATGGGAGTGCCGATCTGCGCGGTCACCTTCTTGCCCTGGATCGCGGCCAGCGCCTGGTCGACGCCCTGGGTGCCGATGCCGCCCGGGTCCTGGGCGACCAGGACGTCCAGGGTGCCGTTCTTGAGTGCGGTGATCTCGTCGGGTTCCGCGTCGAACGCGGCGACCTTGACCTTGCCCTGCTTGCCCGCGGCCTGCAGTCCGGTGGACACGCCCTGGGCGGTGTTGGTGTTGCCCGCGAAGACGCCGCCGAGGTCGGGGTGCGCGGCGAGGGTCGCCTGGATCTGCGACGCGGCGGTGGCCGGCAGGTCGTTGTCGTACAGCACGGGAAGCAGCGTGATCCCGGAGTGGTTGCTCTGCATCTCCTCGGTGAAGCCCTTGATGCGGGCATCGGTGGTGGAGACACCGGGCTTGACACTGATCACGATGGCCGAGCCCTTGTCGCCCATCAGCTGCGCGAGGGCCTTCGCCGCGGCCTTGCCGCCGGCCTCGTTGTCGGAGGAGATCCGGGAGACGCCCACCGAGGCCTCGGTGACCGAGGTGTCGACGAGCACGACCTTGGTGCCCGAGCCCTGGATCTGCTGGAGCGAGGGGGTCAGCGCGGTGCTGTCCACCGGGGATATCAGCAGGCCGTCCGGGTGGGTGGCGGCGACCGAGTCGATGATCGGCCGCTGCACCGCGACGTCCCACTGCGCCGAGCCGTTGGTCTTGAGGTCCACGCCGGCCTTCGCGGCCTCGGCCTGGGCGGCGCACGCCATCGTGATGTAGAAGGGGTCGCTCTTGACTCCGGTGATCAGCTGGATGGTCTTCTTCCCGGAGCCGGATGACCCGTTGTCGTCGCTGCTGCAGCCGGCGGTGGTGGCCAACACGGCCAGCACCGCGCAGCATCCGGCGAACTTCGTGGCTCTGTGCATGGCGGAGATCCTTCTGTGAGGGTGCGGCCCGAGGGGGAGCGGAGGAGCAGGGGGAGGGTTCGGGGCCGGCGGTCAGCCGTGGTCGCGGCTGCGCCTGCGGAACTGGTCGAGGTAGACGGCGAGGACCAGGACCACGCCGATGGCGACGTCCTGCCAGTACTGCTGGACGCCGATGATGATCAGGCCGGTGGTGAGGACCGCCGGGATGAAGACACCGATCACCGTGCCGAGCACCGAACCGCGCCCGCCGAAGAGGCTGGCCCCGCCGAGCACGACCGCAGTGATGACCTTGAGGTTGTCGGTGGAGTGGCCGGCGATGGACGTGGTGCCGAAGTAGGCCAGCCACATCACGCTGCCGAGCCCGGCCAGCAGTCCGGCCAGGGCGTAGACCAGGACGAGATGCCGGTCCACCGAGATGCCGACCCGGCGCGCGCCCTCCGCGTTGGAGCCGATCGCGTACGTGTAGCGGCCGAACCGGGTGTAGGCGAGCACCAGGCCGAACAGGACGGTGGTGCCGAACGCGATGACCACCAGCCAGGGGATCTGCCCGAAGAGCTTGCCGAAACCGATGCTGTGCTGCAGCTTGCCCGACACGGCTCCGGTGAGGTCCTGCCCGCCGGTGATGATCTGGGCGAGACCCAGGGCCGCGCCGAAGCCGCCGAGGGTGACGATCAGCGGTGGCACCTTGGCCTTGGCCACCAACAGGCCCTGGACCGCGCCCCACACCAGGCCGGTGGCCAGGGCTATCAGCGCGGCGACCGTGATGGTGCCCCAGCCGGACTCGGCGCCGCCGTGGTGCACGGTGTACTCGCCGGACAGCACGGCGGCGAGCACGAGTACCGAGCCGACCGACAGATCGATCCCGGCGACGATGATGACGAAGGTCATGCCGACGCCGAGCACCAGGTAGATCGCGGCGTTGGTGGCTATCTGGGTGATGTCGTACTGGGTGAGGAAGGTGCCGGGCGCGGCGATGGTGAAGAAGGCGACCAGGAGGACCAGGACGCCGAACGTCCAGGCCTCGTTGACCGCCGCGATGCGCTTCGCCCACTCCGGCACGGTGATCCGCGGCCGCGGGGGCACCGGCGAGCCGTCCCCGGCCGGTACCGGGGACCCGGTGGGTGCCGGCTCCCCGGCTTCCGTCCCCTCCAGCCGCGGCTTTCCTGTTTCCGTCATGTCCTGTCCCGCCATTTCCGACTTCACGCCGCGCCACCGTTCGACGCCGGGTCCAGTGCCCCGGTCATGGCGCCGACCAGTTCCTCGACCGACGACTGCGCGGCGGTGAACCGCGCCACCCGGCGGCCCAGCCGCAGCACCTCGACGCGGTCGGCCACCGACAGCACCTCGGGCATGTTGTGGCTGATCAGGACGACGGCGATACCGCGGTCCCGGACGCGTCTGATGGTGTCGAGCACCCGTCCCCGCTGCACCACACCGAGGGCGGCGGTGGGCTCGTCCATGAAGATGATCCGATTGGCGAAGGCGACCGCCCTGGCCACCGCGACCGACTGGCGCTGACCACCCGACAGGGACGCCACGGGGACGCCCACATCCTGCAGATCGACCCCGAGTTCGGCGAAGGCCGCGACGGCCGACCGGCGCATCGCCGCCCGGTCGAGCACATGGAGCCGGCCGAGCAGACCGCCGCGGAACAGCTCCCGGCCCAGATGCAGATTGGCCGCCGCGTCCAGGTCCGGGGCGAGCGCCAGGTCCTGGTACACGGTCTCGATGCCGTACCGCCGGGCGTCCAGCGGGCTGGTGAGCCGCACCGGCGCGCCGTCCACCAGGATCTGCCCGCCGTCCGGTCTGATGGTGCCGGACAACGTCTTGACCAGAGTGCTCTTCCCGGCGCCGTTGTCGCCGATGAGTGCGACGACTTCGCCGGGCCACGCGGTGAAATCAGCGCCCTGGAGAGCCTGGACATGACCGAAGTGCTTGGTCACCCCCCGCGCCTCCAGGAGTGGTTCTGTCATCGAGAAGCCTCCCCGGGCCTTGGTAACGTTCTCAGCGATTCCCGGATTGTGGGGGTGGCCTGATGTTGTGTCAATACTCTGCGCACAGGTGCGTTTTAGCCGCCCAGGTCCGGACAATTTCGCGATTCTCGGCGCAGTGAGCACTCTTGACAGGGAATCAGGGACACGTCAAGAATCCTGTTTCGATTGATAACGTTCACATGCACTTCGAGCATCCTCCGTGCCTTCAGGACGCCGGCCCCGCGGCCGGCGGCCTCCCCCACGACAAGGTGGTTCTCCGTGCTCCGATCGCATTACGTCCGGCACTGTGCTGCCCCGGGCGTCAGTCCACCACCCGAACGGGCGACCCCGCTGCTGAGACTCGGTGTGGCCTTCTCCTGCCTGCTGCTGACCGCGGTCGGCGCGGTCGCGTTCGCCTCGCCCCCGGCGCACGCCGCCGTGTCGAACCCGGCCCAGTACGTCGACCCGTTCATCGGCACCGACGACAGCACCGCGCCCAACCCGGTGCCGGGCGGCGCCGGCGGAAGCACCTATCCGGGCGCGGTGGTCCCGTTCGGCGGCGTCCAGCTGAGCCCGGACACCCCGACCGCCTCACCGTCCGGCTACCGCGCCTCGGACACCACCATCGAGGACTTCAGCGCCACCCACTTCGACGGTGCGGGCTGCTCGAACAACGAGGACCTCCCGATCCTCCCGGTCACCGGCGCGCTGGGCGCCTCGCCCGGCACCAGCTGGACCAGCTACGCGTCCGGCTACACCAAGGCGAACGAGGCCGCGGCGCCCGGCTACTACAAGAACCGGCTGGACAAGTACGCCACCAACGTCGAGCTGACCGCGACCACGCGCACCGGCATGGGCAAGCTCGCCTACCCCGCGGGCACCACCTCCCGGCTGCTGATCAACACCAGCCGCAGCGCCACCGGCAACCGCAGCGGCTCGGTCCAGATCAGCGGCTCTGAGGTCACCGGCAGCGTCACCGCCGGCGGCTTCTGCGGCTCGTCGAAGACGTACCAGATCTTCTTCGACATCCGCTTCGACAAGGCCCCCACCGGCTTCGGCACCTGGAGCGGCGGCACGGTCACGGCGGGCTCGGCGAGTGCCAACGGCACCAACACCGGCGCCTACGTCACCTTCGACACCACGGCCAGTCAGAACGTCCAGTTCAAGGTCGCCCTGTCCTACGTCAGCGTCGCCAACGCGAAGACCAACCTCACCACGGAGAACAACGGCTGGGACTTCAACGCCGTACGCACCGCGGCGGACACCTCCTGGAACCAGATCCTCAACCGGGTCCAGGTCTCCAGCGGCGGCGCCACCGAACTGCAGAAGTTCTACACCTCGCTCTACCACGTCTTCCAGAGCCCGAACGTCGCCAGCGACGTCAACGGGGACTACCGCGGCTTCGACGGGGCGGTGCACAACTCCGCCCACCCGGTCTACCAGAACTACTCCGGCTGGGACATCTACCGTTCCTGGGCGGCCCTCATCGCGCTGATCGCGCCGACCGAGGCGAGTGACATCGCCAAGTCGATGGTCCTCGACGGCCAGCAGGGCGGGCTGCTGCCCAAGTGGTCGCAGCAGACCAACGAGGACTTCGTGATGACAGGCGATCCAGGACCCATCATCGTGAGCAGCATGTACGCCTTCGGCGCCCGTGACTTCGACACCGCCGCCGCGCTGACGCTGATGGAGAAGTCCTCCAACGGCGGCACCGCCCAGGGCACCGCGATCCGCGGCCGGCAGTCCACGTTCACCAGCCTGCACTACATCAACGGCGACCCGTCGGACTCACTGGAGTACTCGGCCTCCGACTTCGCCACGGCGCAGTTCGCCAAGTCGCTGGGCAACACGACGAGCTACAACACGCACATGACGCGCGCCCAGTGGTGGCGCAACACGTTCAACGCCGAGTCCGGGTTCGTGCACCCGCGCAACAGCGACGGCAGCTGGCCCTGGCCCCTCGACCCGGCCAGCCAGTCCACCTTCACCGAGGGCAACGCGGCCCAGTACACCTGGATGGTCACCTACGACTTCGCCGACCTCATCAACTCGATGGGCGGCCGGCAGACCGCCGTACAGCGTTTGGACCACCACTTCACCGAGGTCAACGCCGGGCAGAGCCGGCCGTACTACTACATCGGCAACGAGCCGGAACACGGGGTGCCGTGGGCGTACGACTACGCCCGTCACCCGTCCGGCGCCTCGGACGCGGTGCGCAAGGTGATGACCGAGTCGTTCACCACCGGACCGGGCGGACTGCCCGGCAACGACGACCTGGGCGCGACCTCCGCCTGGTACGTCTGGGCGGCGCTCGGCATGTACCCGGCCACCCCCGGCGCCGACACGCTCGCCGTGCACGGCCCGACGTTCCCCTCCATCACGATCCAGCGGGCCGCGGGGGACATCACCATCAACTCCTCGGGCTCCGGCAACTATGTCCAGGGTCTGAGCGTCAACGGCACCTCCACCAGCCACAACTACCTGCGGTACCCGGATGTGGCGGGCGGCGGCACGCTGAACTACACGATGGGCGGAACGCCGAGCGCCACCTGGGGCACCGGCGCCAACGACGCGCCGCCGTCCTTCCAGGACGGCGGGACCTCGGTCCCGGCCGCTCCAGAACTGGGCGCGAACCTCGCCCAGGGCAAGCCGGTGACCACCGCCTCGACCCCCTGCGCGGCGGCGGAGTCGGCGGACAAGGCCGTCGACGGCGCGCTGAAGAACAACAGCAAGTGGTGCACGAACTCGACGGGCCCGGCGATGCAGGTCGACCTCGGGTCCGTGCAGACGGTCTCCTCGTTCGTCCTCGAGCACGCCGGACTGGGCGGCGAGAACACCGCCTGGAACACCGGTGCCTACCAGATCCAGACCAGCACCGACGGCACGACGTGGTCCACCGCGACGACCGTCACCGGTTCCCGGTCCAGCAGGACGTACAACACCGTCGCCGCCCGGCAGGCCCGCTACGTCAAACTCGCCGTCACCTCACCCGGCAACAGCGGAGCCACCGCCGTGCGGATCTACGAACTGGAGGTCTACGGGGGTGGCAGCAGTGGCCCGGCCAACCTGGCGCTGAACCGGCCCGCCACCGGGTCCGCCTCCTGCACCACCACCGAGACACCTGACAAGGCGGTCAACGGCAGCGTCTCCGGAGGCAACACCGACAAGTGGTGCTCGGGCGCCGCCGGAACCAAGACGCTCCAGGTCGACCTCGGCGGATCGCACGCGCTCAGCTCGATCACCGTGCGGCACGCCGGCGCCGGCGGGGAGTCGGTCGGCTGGGACACCAAGGACTTCGATCTGCAGGTCTCCCCGGACGGCACCACCTGGACCACGGTGGCCCAGGTGCGCGGCAACACCTCCGACGTCACCAGCAACCCGTTCACCGCCACCGCCCGATACGCCCGTCTCGCCGTCATCACGCCCACCCAGAACACCGACACCGCCGCCCGGATCTATGAATTCGAGGTCTACGGCAGCTGATCACCCGCCCTTCCGAGCCCCGGTCGTCGGTCGACGACCGGGGTTCGGCCATGTCTCACTTCGAAGGTGCTTGAAGGAGTTGCGGCCTCCACCCCCCTCAATGAGGCTGGGCACCGCCGACCGAGCAACCGTTTCAGGCCAACGGGGGACGGGTCGGCCGGCCGGCGGGGGGACCAACACGGGGGTGTGGTCCACCCGCCCGCCCCTCTTCGGCCGCCGGCCGCCGCCGCACCCTTCCTCCCGCGCGCCCGTTTCGGTCCGCCATAGGTTTTGAACACGTTCAATGTTATGTTCTTCGCCATCGCACCAGAGATGACGCATGAGCGGGGGCAGCATGAGCGTGACCACATTCGCCGGCTGGACACGGGGATTCGAGGCCGAGATCGAGCACCGGCGCGCACAGGGCGAACCTGACTGGGCGGGCGGCGCGAGCCTGGCGCGGCCGCTCGCGCGCAGCCTGCAGCGCTTCCAGGTCGGCGAGGACGGCGACGGGGCGAATCTGATCCGCAAGGCCGACGAGGCCGGGGACCGCGACTACGCCGCGGCGGTCCGGCTGTTCGTGGCGGAGGAGCAGAACCACGCGCGACTGCTGTCGCTGCTGCTCGGCGCGGGCGGGATGCCGACCATCGCGGCCCACTGGAGCGACTCGGTCTTCGTCCGGCTGCGCAGACTGCTGGGCCTGAGACTCGAACTGCTGGTCCTGATGATCGCCGAAGTGGTGGCCCTGCGGTACTACCGGGCCGTCAGCGAGGGCACGGGGGACCCGCTGGTCAGCGAGGTCGCGGCGCGGATCCTGGCGGACGAGCGGCGGCACGTCCCCTTCCACTGCCTGCGGCTGCGGGAGGCACTCGGCGCACTGCCCGCGGCGCTGCGCGTCCTCACACTCACCGGCTGGCGACTGCTGCTGCTCGGTGCCACTGTCGTCGTCGCCTGGGACCACGGTTCGGCGCTGCGCCATCTCGGCGTGCCGCGGCGCCGGTTCATCGCCGATGTCATGCGGTCGTCCACGGACGTCGTCGCCGACATCCTGGGCACCCGGCCGCTGCAGCCGGCCGATGCCGCGCCCGAGCGGACGCCGGAATCGCGTTGCGGAGAGGTGCCGCCGGGTACCAGGCTGGGTTCATGGGAGAGCACGGATGCGGCTGAAGGTGCGGGAGTTCCGGCCCCGGATCGGGCCGGTGGAGTACCGCGTCGTCCAGCCGTGGGAACCGTTGCGGCACACGGCGCTCGGCAATCCGGACGGGTACGGCTGTCTGATCGGTGACCATGAGGGGCTGGCGCGGCTCGCGGCGCTGTTCTCCTTCGCGGCGTACTCGCCCCGCACGATCGTGCATGTGCCGCTGCGCAAGGGCGTGCCCCTCGGCGAGTCCGAGAACTTCATCGAGAGCTGCGGCGGCCGGGTCGACCTGGTCCTGGTCCATCACTCGCTGGGACTGCGCGTGACGAAGTGGCCCGAGCTGCGCCGCAGGCTGGTCGACGGCCGACCGATCACCGTGCGGACCGACGAGGCCCGGACCGACCGCGACCACGCGACCTGGATGCGGCGGATGGACGACGACGAGAACCGGGACTGGTTGCGTCCCGCCGTGCACGCGAGCACGCTCTCCGGGCCGGCGCCTGCCCCCGCCCGAGGCGGGCCGGGACCCCACGCGCCGATAGGGGGTCTGGCACCACCATCGCCGGGTGCCCAACCCCACTGACCTGGCCGTCTTCCTGTCGCAGACTCGTGCATGTCAGCAAGTACGAGCGAGCACGGGGAGTTCGGCGATGAAGGGTCACACGCGACGGGACGTAGTACGCAGCGCGGCGATCGTGGCGGCGGGAGGGTTCGCGGCGCAGCTGGTGGGTGGCGGCTCCGCCGGGCTGACGTCGGCGGGCGCGGCGACGAGAACAGCGGCGGGCGGCGGCAGCGGCTTCCCGTTCCTCCAGGGGGCCTTCGCACCGGTGACGAAGGAGGTGACGGCGTTCGACCTGCCGGTCACCGGCCGCATTCCCCGCGAACTGAACGGCCGCTATCTGCGGAACGGCCCGAACGTGCTGGGTCTCGAGGACCCCCGGGCGCACCACTTCATGCTCGGCGAGGGCATGGTGCACGGTGTCCGGCTGCGCGACGGCCGCGCCGAGTGGTACCGCAACCGCTGGATCCGTTCGTCCGGTGTGGCCAGGAAGCTGGGGGAGCCGTACCACGGTCCGGTGCCGGAGAACGACTTCGCGAACAACACCCATGTGATCGCGCACCAGGGCCGCGTCCTTGCGCTGCAGGAGAGCGGGCCGCTGCCCTACGAGCTCGACGAGGAACTCAACACCGTCGGCACGTACGACTTCGGCGGGACGCTGAACGGCCCCTACACCGCGCACACCAAGTACGACGCCCACGCCGGTGAGCTGCACGCCGTCACCTACTACCCGACGTGGGACCACATCCGGCATCTCGTGGTCGACCACGCGGGCCGGGTGGTCAGGACCACCAGGATCCCGGTGGCGGACAGCCCGATGATGCACGACTTCGCACTCACCAGGAAGTACGTGATCATCTTCGACATCCCCGTCACGTTCGACCCGGTGGCCGCCGAGGCGGGCAAGCTGGTGCCGTACATCTGGAACGACGACCACCCGTCACGGGTCGGGGTGCTGCCGCGGGACGGCGGGCGGATCCGCTGGTTCGAGGTGCCGCCCTACTTCCACTCGCACACCCTCAACGCCTATGACGAGGGCGATTCGGTGGTCGTGGACATCACCACCTACCCGGCCCCCTTCTACGTCGACGGACGGGGCTCCGACGGTCCCTCGTCGTTCAGCACCCCGTCGCTGAACCGGTGGACCATCGACCTGGCGCACGGCCAGGTGCGGTTCGCCCTGCTCGACGACCGGCCGCAGGAGTTCCCCCGGGTCAACGAGACGATGGTCTCCCGGCGGCACCGGTACGGCTACTCGGCCGCGGCCGCCGAGATGTTCACGGCCTACGAGACGGTCGACGGTGTCCCGCCGGACGAGTCCTTCAGCAACGCGCTGATCAAGCAGGACCTGGTCCGCGGCACCTCACAGGTGCACCGGCTGCCGAAGGGCGCCGCGGCCGGTGAGGCGGTCTTCGTCCCGCGGCACGGCTGCGATCCGCATCCGACGGCGGCCGAGGACGACGGCTACACGCTGGCGTACGTGCACAACCCGGACCGCGGAGCCACCGACCTGGTGATCCTGGCCGCGCAGGACTTCACCGGCAAGCCGCTCGCCCGCATCCAGCTGCCGGCACGGGTACCGCTCGGCTTCCACGGCAGCTGGGTCGCGGACGAGTGACCTCGCTCCGGCCGGCCCCCGCCGGCTCAGCCGCTCACCGCCACGGGCGCCGCACCCGCCGTACGGGTGCGGCGCGCGGCGGGGACGACGAGCGGGGTGCCGGTCTCGGGGTCGTCGATCACCTGGCAGCGCAACCCGAAGACCCGTTCCACCAGTTCCGCGGTGACGATGTCCCGCGGTGCGCCCTCGGCCACGACCTTTCCGTCCCGCAGCGCGATGAGGTGCGTGGCGTAGCGGGCGGCGTGGTTGAGGTCGTGGAGGACGGCGACGAGGGTGCGGCCCTGCTGCTCGTGCAGATCGGCGCAGAGGTCGAGGATCTCGATCTGGTGCTGGATGTCGAGGTACGTCGTCGGCTCGTCGAGCAGCAGCAGCGGGGTCTGCTGGGCGAGCGCCATCGCGATCCAGACGCGCTGGCGCTGGCCGCCGGAGAGCTCGTCGACATAGCGGTCGGCGAGGTCGCCGACCGCGGTGGCGGCCATCGACTCCCCGACGATGCGTTCGTCGTCCCGCGACCACTGGCGCAGCAGCCCCTGGTGCGGATAGCGGCCGCGTGCGACGAGATCGGCGACGGTGATGCCGTCGGGTGCGACCGACGTTTGGGGGAGCAGCCCGAGGATCCGGGCGGCCTTCTTCGCGGGGAGCGACCCGATCGCCTGTCCGTCGAGCAGCACGGAACCGGCCGTGGGCTTGAGCATCCGCGACAGGGCGCGCAACAGGGTCGACTTGCCGCAGGCGTTCGGGCCGACGATGACGGTGAAGGAGCCGTCGGGGATCGCGACCGAGAGGTTCTCGGCGATGACGCGCTCGTCGTAGGCGAGGGTGAGGCCCTCGGCGGTGAGCCGCGGGGCTCCGGCACGGTGCTGCATGGGGTCCTTCCCGGCGGGACGGTTGACGGGGTGCGTCGCGGGTGTCATATCCGGCCCGCCTTGCGTTCGTTGACCAGCAGCCACAGCAGATAGCCGCCGCCGAGCATCCCGGTGACCACACCGGCCGGCAGCAGACGGTCGCCGAACAGCCGCTGGGCCGCCCAGTCGGCGCCGATCAGCAGGGTGGCGCCCATGCAGGCGGCGGCCGGCAGGTTGGGGCCGGCGGAGCGGGTGAGCCGGCGGGCGAGCTGGGGCGCGGTGAGGGCGACGAAGGCCACCGGGCCCGCGGCGGCGGTGGCGGCCGCGGTGAGCAGGACGGCGGCGAGCATCAGCACCAGCCGGGTGCGTTCCACCCGGACCCCCAGCGCGTACGCGGCGTCGTCGCCCATCTCGAGCATGCGCAGCGCCCGGCCGCGGCCGAGCACCAGCGGGACGAGGACCGCGCAGGTGATGAGCAGCGGCCGGACCTGGGTCCAGTCCCGGCCGTCGAGCGACCCGGTCAGCCAGACGACGGCGCGGGCGGCGTCGACGTAGTCGGCCCGGGTGAGCAGATAGCCGTTGACCGCGCCGAGCACGGCCGCCGCGCCGATCCCGACGAGCACGAGGCGGTAGCCGTGGATGCCGCGTTTCCACGCCAGCAGATAGACGGCGGTGCCGGTGGCCAGCGCCCCGGCGAAGGCCCCGCCCGTGACGGCGTACGTCCCGCCGTGGAAGAGCACGATGACGGTGAGCGCGCCGGCGGCGGAGCCCTGGCCGAGACCGATCACGTCGGGGCTGCCGAGGGGGTTGCGGGAGACGCTCTGGAACACCGCGCCCGCGATGCCCAGGGCGGCGCCGACGAGCAGCCCGACCAGGACGCGCGGCAGCCGCACGTCGTTGACGATGAACTCCTGGGCGGCGGTGCCACCGCCGGTCAGGGTGCTGAGCACCTCGCCGGGTGACATCGGGTAGTCCCCGGTGCCGATGAGTGCCACGGCGAGCACCGCCGCCAGGGCGGCGAGCAGCAGGACGACACCCGCGGCCCGGGTGTCGAGGCGGACGGACAGCCCGCCCCGGGTGCGCAGTACGGAACCTCTCACAGCTGGGCCATCCTTCGGCGGCGTACCAGGTGGATGAAGACGGGCCCGCCGATCAGGGCGGTGACGATGCCGGCCTGCAGTTCGCCCGGCCGGGCGACGAGCCGGCCGGCGATGTCCGCGCCGAGCAGCAGGACGGGCGACAGGATCGCGGCGTACGGAAGCGTCCAGCGCAGGTCGGGGCCGGTGATCGAGCGGACGATGTGCGGCACCATCAGACCGATGAAGACGATCGGCCCGCAGGCGGCGGTCGCCGCCCCGCACAGCAGGGTGATGGCGGTCATCGCCAGCACACGGGTCCGGGTCAGCGAGGCGCCCAGGGCCCGCGCGGTGTCGTCGCCGAGGGCGATCGCGTTGAGCGGGCGGGCCAGGGCGAGGGCGAGCAGCACTCCGGCGCCGATGAACGGCGCGACCTGGGCGACCACGGTCATGGTGGCGGACGCGAGTGAACCGACGGTCCAGAAGCGCATGGTGTCCAGCGCCGCGGTGTCCAGCAGTTCGACGGCGTTGACATAGCCGTAGAGCGCGGCGGTGAGCGCGGTGCCGGCCAGCGCCAGCCGCACCGGGGTCGCCCCCCGGCTGCCGCCGAGCGCGTACACCAGGACCGATACGGCCGCGGCGCCGAGGAAGGCGAACCAGACGTACCCCGTCAGCGAGGTGACGCCCAGGAAGCTGATGGCGGAGACGACGGCGGCCGAGGCGCCGGCGTTGACCCCGAGCAGTCCGGGGTCGGCCAGCGGGTTGCGGGTCAGCGCCTGCATGACGGCGCCCGCCAGCCCGAGCCCGGCGCCGACCAGCAGCCCGAGCAGGGTGCGCGGCACCCGCAGTTCGCGGACGACGACATCGGTACTCGTCCCGGTGCTGTGGAACAGCCCGTGCCAGACCTGGTCGAGCGGGATCGGTTTGGCGCCGGTCGCGACGCTCGCTACCGCGATCAGCACCAGGACGCCGGTCGCTGCGAGCAGTCCGGCGGCGCGGGTCGCGGCACGCCGCCGGGGGCGGCTCTCTCGGCCGCCGGTGCTCGGGCGGGACTGTCTACGAACATTCGGTTAGGTTAGCCTACCCTTTCATCACCTCCCCGAGAGAGAAGCGCTCCATGCACACCCCCCGCTCCTCGTCCCCCTCCCGCCGCGCCCTGCTCACCGCGGGCGGCGCCCTCGGCCTCGGCGCGCTCGTCGCCGCCTGCGGGGGCGGCGGAGGGAAAACCGCCGCGGAGCCGGACCGGGCGAAGGGGCCATGGAGCTTCCGGGACGACCGCGGTACGACGGCGAAGTCGGCCGGCACCCCCGCGCGAGTGGTGGCCTTCACCGCGGCCGCGGCCGCTCTGCACGACTTCGGCGTCGAGTGCGTCGGGGTCTTCGGCCCCACCAAGCTCAAGGACGGCAAGGCCGATCCCCAGGCCGGCGACCTCGACGTCGCCAAGGTGACCGTTCTGGGCAACGCCTGGGGCGAGTTCAACGTCGAGAAGTACGCGGCCCTCGCCCCCGACCTGCTGGTCACCAACATGTACCAGCCCGACGCCCTGTGGTACGTGCCGGACGACAGCAAGAAGAAGATCCTCTCGCTGGCGCCCAGCGTCGCCTTCACCACTGCCGGCGTCTCCCTCACCGAGCCGGTCCGGCGCTACGCCGAACTCGCCGCGTCCCTCGGCGCCGACCTGAAGGCCGCGAAGGTCACCGACGCCAAGGCCCGTTTCGAGAAGGCCGCCGAGACCCTGCGCCGCGCGGCCAAGGCCAAGGGTGGCCTCAAGGTCCTCGCCGCCTCCGGCAGCGCCGACCTGCTGTACGTCTCCACGCCCGGCGTCTACGCGGACCTGAGCTACTTCCGCTCCCTCGGCCTGGACATCATCACGCCGGGCAAGGTCACCGGCGGTTTCTTCGAGAACCTGAGCTGGGAGAACGCCGACAAGTACCCCGCCGACCTGATCCTGCTCGACGACCGCACGGCCGCGCTGCAGCCCAAGGACCTCGCCGCGAAGCCCACCTGGGCCCAGCTCCCCGCCGTCAAGGCCGGCCAGATCACCCCGTGGGCCAGCGAACCGCGCTTCTCCTACGCCGGCGCCGCCCCGCTGATCGAGCGGCTGGCCGCCGCGGTCGAGAAGGCGGTGAAGGTCGCATGAGCGAGCTGCCCTTCCGCTTCTTCGACCTGCGGGTCCTGCGGACGGCCCGGCTCGCACCGGACTTCGTGCGGGTCACCTTCGGCGGCACCGACCTGGCCCTGCTCGCCTCCGGCGGACGGGACCAGCGGTTCAAGCTGTTCCTGCCGCAGCACGGCCAGGACGCCCCGGTCATGCCCGACCCGTCCGACCCCGACTGGTTCACGGCCTGGCGCGCCCTCGACCCGGAGGTCCGCGGCCTCATGCGCACCTACACCGTCGCCGAACTGCGCGACGCGGGGCGGCCGGCCGGCCGGCCCGCCGAACTGGACGTCGATTTCGCCCTGCACGGCGACATCGGCCCGGCCTCCCGCTGGGCACAGACGGCTCGCCTCGGCGACCGGGTCACCATCCTCGGCGCGGTCGAGGAGGACAACGGGGGCATCGACTTCCGGCCGCCGCCCGGCACCGACACGGTCCTGCTCACCGCCGACGCCACCGCGCTGCCGGCCGTCGCCGGCATCCTGGCCTGGCTGCCGCCCGGCCTGCCCGCGAAGGTCTGGATCGAGATCCCGCACGCCGACGACCGCCGCGAACTGCCCAGCCGGGCCGACACCGTGGTGACCTGGCTCATCGGCGACGACGCGCCGCCGGTCCTGGAGGCCGTGCGCGCCGCGGAACTGCCCGGGAGCACGCGGTACGCCTGGATCGCGGGGGAGTCCGGGGCGGTCAAGGCGCTGCGCCGCCACCTCGTCTCCGAGCGCGGGTTCGACCGTAAGGCGATCACTTTCACCGGCTACTGGAAGCGCGGCAGTTCGGAGGACGAACTCATCGCCGAGGTGGTTGTCTGAGCCGTCGCCCCGGCCGGTCGGCGGAACACCGGTCCGGTGTCCCGTTCCGGCCGGTCGGGGCCCGGCACTTGAGTACCGTTCGAGGGGAGCGGTGCAAGAGTGGTCGGGGCAGTTCGCCGTGCCCCTCGGGGAGGAGTCCCGCACATGCCCCAGAGGTTGACGCGCCCATGGGCCGCCGCACTCGCCCTGCTCCTGGCCGTCCCGGTGGTCGCGGCCTGCGACGGTATGGACAAGGCGCTCGACTGCGCCAAGATCGCCGCCCGGATCGCCGGGGATGTGCAGGATCTGCAGTCGACGGCCACCAATATCGGCCAAGTGTCGGAGCAGAGCCGCCGCCAGGACACCTCCGCCTCCCTGTCCAAGCTGGAGAAGGACCTCCAGGAGGTCGGGGGCAACAGCGTCCACGTGGACGTCCGCAAGGCCGTCGACGATCTGTCCGTCGCCCTCGGCCGCGCCAGGGACCGTGCCAAGGACGGCAAGGGGCCCGACGTCACGCCCCTCGCGGACGCGGCGGGCCGGCTGTCCGTCGCCTGCACGAAGGGATAGCGAACCGCCGTCAGGGACGGGGGGATTCCGGGCCGGTGCGGTCCTGGCCGGTGCGGTCCGGCCGGGTGGTCGCCGCGTGGGCGGCGAGTACCAGTTGGACGCTGTGGTCGACGAGGCGTTCGCGCGGGACGTCCAGGGTGCCGCGGAGGTGGCCGGCGAACAGGTTCGCCAGGCCGCCGACCAGGGCATAGGCGGTCATCCGGCGGCCGGAGTCGTCCGTGCCGTCCGCGAGCTGGCCGTCGATGAGGCCGGTGAAGGACGGCATCAGCCGGTGGCTGTGCTCGCCCAGGACCGGATCGGCGAACGGTTCGAGGAGCAGCAGCCGCCCCTTGTGCGGGTCGTCCAGGACGAGCGCGACGAACGCCTCGACGGCGGCGCGGGCCCTGGCCGCCGGCTCCGGCGAGGTGCGGGCGACGGCGTCGGCGAGCGTGTCGCGGGCCTCGGTGGCGACCCGTTCGAAGGCGGCGAGCAGCAGCGCGTCGCGGTCGGCGAAGCTCTCGTAGAAGTAGCGGTCGGTCAACTTGGCGCGGCGGCAGACGGAGCGGACGGTCACGGCCGCGCTGCCGTCCTCGCCGGCGAGGCTCAGGGCGGTCGCGAGCAGCGTCTCGCGGCGCGTCTCGCGTCGGGCGGCCAGCGTGCTGCCGCCCCAGGTGCGATCGCTCAACAGGGTCTCCTCGTAGGTGTGTTGACGACACCTGTCCGCACATTCTAATCTGGGCATCCTATTCTGATGACATGCGTCATCAGTTGGAGGTGCACCGTGTCGGACGTCTTACCGCTCGGACCGGAGTCACTCACCTGGAAGTACTTCGGAGACTGGCGCTCCCTGCTGCTCGCCCCCTGGGCGGGCTCGATGCAGAACATGCACCCCGAACTCGGCGCCGGCGTCGCCGAACACTCGCGCTTCTTCGAGGAGCGCTGGGAGCGGCTGTTCCGCTCGCTCTATCCGATCGGCGGCGTCGTCTACGACGGCCCTCGCGCCGCCGAGACCGCGCGGACCGTCCGCGGCTACCACGACACGATCAAGGGCGTGGACCGCACCGGCCGCCCGTACCACGCGCTCAACCCCGGCACGTTCTACTGGGCGCACGCGACCTTCTTCGTCCTGACCATGCACGTCGCGGAGTACTTCGGCGGTGGGCTCACCGAGGCGCAGCGGCGGCAGCTCTTCGACGAACACGTGCGCTGGTACGCGCTGTACGGGGTGAGCATGAAGCCCGTCCCGGCGACCTGGGAGGACTTCCAGGCGTACTGGAGCCACATGTGCGCCGAGGTGCTGGAGGACAACGAGCCCACCCGGCAGGTCCTCGACCTGGGCGCGGTCGCCAGACCGCCCGCCCTGCGCCTGCTGCCCGTTCCGGTGTGGGACGTGGCCCGGATACCGCTCGCCCGGCTGACGCTGTGGATGACGGTCGGCATGTATCCGCAGGCCGTACGGGACCGGCTGGGCTACGACTGGACGCCGCGCGACGAGCGCAGACTCCGGGCCCTCGGACAGCTCGTGAACCGCGGCATGCGGTTCGTTCCGCACGAGCGCCGCTTCCACCCCCGGGCGCGGGCGGGCTGGCGGCGGGAGAGCGGCCGGCCGCCGCTGGGCGCGCCCACCGTGCACACCCCGCTCCGCAACCTCCCCCCGGCCGATGAACGGCATCTGCCGCAGCACTACATGCCGGGGGACTGACCCCAGGGCGTGACCGCCGTTGCTCCCTGCCGCACACTGGGGCGGCAGCACCGCCCCTCGGCTCGGGAAGTCCGGCGTTTTCTGTTGTCCCCTCGCCGCGCGGGAGTCTCCTGAACGGCAGACAAGTGCCGATCCCGGCGGACGGCGCGGGGGCGGGACGACGGCGAACGACAGGGAGCACAGCGCGATGCGAGGAACCGAGCGGAGCGGCGGACCGGACACCGGCACGGTGATCGCGGCCCGGGGCGGCGACCGGCGGGCGCTCGACGAGCTGCTCGCCGACTGCGTCCCGCTCGTCTACAACATCGTCGGACGGGCGCTGAACGGGCACAGCGACGTCGACGACGTGGTCCAGGAGACGCTGCTGCGGATCGTGCGCGGGCTGCCCGATCTGCGGGATCCGCGGTCCTTCCGCTCCTGGATGGTCGCCATCGCCGTCCACCAGGTGCGCGACCGGGAGCAGCAGCACCGGGCCGCGCGCCATCGCCGCGCCGATCTGGAGGCCGCCGAGCAACTGCCCGATCCGGGATCCGACTTCGCCGCGCTCACGATCCTGCGGCTGCGCCTCACCGACCAGCGCCGCGAGGTGGCCGAGGCCACCCGCTGGCTCGACGGCGACGACCAGGAACTGCTCGCCCTGTGGTGGCTGGAGCAGACAGGTGAACTCGACCGGGCCGAACTGACCGTCGCCCTCGGCCTGTCGGGGCGCCATGCCGCGGTGCGCGTCCAGCGGATGAAGGAACAGATGGAGACCGCCCGCGCGGTGGTGCGCGCGCTCCACCACGTCGGGCAGCCGGGCAGCTGCCCGGAGCTGGCCGCCGTCACCCGCGACTGGGACGGAACGCCGAGCCCGCTGTGGCGCAAGCGGCTGGCCCGGCACGTACGCGGCTGCGCCGCCTGCGGCGGGCGGATCGGCGAGCTGCTGCCGATGAACCGGCTGCTCGGCGGGCTGCCGCTGCTGGTGCCACCGGCCGGCCTGGTCGCGCACGCACTCCCGGCCGCCGCACCGCATACGGCGGTTCCGCACGCCGCCGTTCCGCATCCGTCCGGCCTGAGCGGTGCGCCCGGAAGGCCGCGGGCCGCGCACTCCCGTCCGCCGCGCGGCGCACGGTCGGTGTTCCGGCGCCCTCCCGTCGCCGGCGCGGCGGCGCTGGCGGCCGCGGCGGTCATCGTCGCGGGCGTCCTGGTGGCCACCCATCTGACCGCGAACCCTCCGGGCCCGCTCGCCGCCGACGCCGCGCCCGCGCCGACGCCGTCCAGGTCCGCCCCCCTCATCCCGCAGGCCGTGGCACCGTCCGGCATACCGTCCGCGATGCCCACCCCCTCCCGTACTCCCACACCCACCGCGACCGCGACCGGTTCCCCGTCCCGGCACCCGGTCCCGGCGGCGACGGTTCCCGTCGCGCGCTCGGCGAAGAAGGGTGTGGGCGTCTGGACGTTTCCCGGGGTGGACCGGGCGCTGACGCAGTCCGGCGCGAGCTGGTACTACACCTGGTCCACGCAGCATCAGGGGGTCGCGGGGTCCGGCACCGCCGGCTTCGTGCCGATGATCTGGGGCACCGCCTCCGTCACCGACGCCGCCCTGGCGCAGGCCCGCGCCGCCAGCCCCTACCTGCTGGGCTTCAACGAGCCCGACATGGCCGCGCAGTCCAACATGACGGTGGAGCAGGCGCTGTCCCTGTGGCCCCGGCTCGCCGCCGCCGGCCGGACGGTCGGCAGCCCGGCCGTGGCCTACGGCGGTGACACCGCCGGTGGCTGGCTCGACCGCTTCATGTCCGGGGCCGCCGCCCGCGGCTACCGCGTCGATTTCATCGCGCTGCACTGGTACGGCGGGGACTTCTCCACCCCCGACGCCGTCAGCCAGCTGAAGTCGTATCTGCAGGCCGTCCACGACCGGTACCACAAGCCGATCTGGCTCACCGAGTACGCCCTGATCGACTTCTCGCACGGGACCAGGTTCCCCACCCCGCAGCAGCAGGCCTCCTTCGTCACCGCCTCCACCACCATGCTGGCGGCACTGCCCTACCTGCGGCGTTACGCCTGGTTCGGCCTCCCGGCCTCGGACACCGCGCCCAGCAGCGGCCTCTTCCGCAGCGGAGCCGTCGCGACCGACGCGGGCCGGGCGTTCCGCGCCGCGCGCTGAGGCGTGGCAGCCTCGCGGCGCACTGGGTAGGGTCGGAGACATGGCTGCACAGTTCGCGCGGGAGACGGGCACCAAGGGCGAGTTCACCCGGCAGGCGAACCGCTTCACCGATCGGATCACCGCCGACGGCGCCGGCGGGCGGGTGCCCGAGGCGGGCCGCTACCGGCTGATCGTCTCGCTCGCCTGCCCGTGGGCGCACCGCGCGATCATCGTGCGGCGGCTGCTCGGCCTGGAGGACGCGATCGGCCTGGGCGTGGTCGACCCGATCCGTGACGGGCGGGGATGGCGCTTCACCCTGGACGAAGGCGACCGCGATCCGGTGCTCGGGATCGGCTTCCTGTCCGAGGCGTATCTGCGGACGGATCCGGCCTACGAGGGCCGCGTCACCGTCCCGTCCCTCGTCGACACGGAGACCGGGACGGTCGTCACCAACGACTACCCGCGGATCACCCTCGACCTCGAGACCGAATGGACCGCGTACCACCGGCCGGGCGCCCCCGACCTCTATCCGCCGCACCTCCGTCCCGAGATCGACGCGGTCGCCGACGAGCTGTTCCGCGACGTCAACAACGGCGTGTACCGCTGCGGTTTCGCCTCGTCGCAGGAGGCGTACGAGCAGGCGTACGACGCCCTGTTCAGCCGTCTGGACGTGCTCACCGAGCGGCTGGCGGGACAGCGGTACCTCGTCGGCGACCGGATCACCGAGGCGGACGTGCGGTTCTTCACGACGCTGGTGCGCTTCGACGCCGTGTACCACAACCACTTCAAGTGCAACCGGAACAAGCTCACCGAGAACCCGGTGCTGTGGGCCTACGCCCGCGACCTCTTCCAGACCCCCGGCTTCGGTGACACGGTCGACTTCGACCAGATCAAGCGGCACTACTACGCCACCCACGAGCAGCTGAACCCGTCCCGCATCGTGCCCAAGGGCCCGGACCCGTCCGGCTGGACCACCCCCCACGGCCGCGAGAGCCTGGGCGCCTGAGACCCCTCACTCCGGTTGGGTGGACCGCGTGCAGCGGACGGCCGGCCGGCTCCTCGGCGGCCCGCGCGTGCCAGGATGGCGCCATGTTGGAGATCAGTTCCCTGCGTCCCTGGGACCGTGTGAAGTGGGAAGTGCTGGCGCGCGGTTACCTGGCGTTCTACGAGACGACCGTGCCCGACGCGGGGTACGAGGAGACGTGGCAGCGACTGATCAACGGCGGGGAGCTGTACGGGATCGCCGCGCGTCTGGACGGCGAGGTCGTCGGCATCGCCCACTACCTGTTCCATGCCAACGTCTGGTCGGCCGGCGCCTGTTATCTGCAGGACCTGTTCGTCGACGAGGCGGCGCGGGGCCAGGGGGCGGGGCGGGCTCTCATTGATCAGGTGGCCGAGGCGGCGCGGGAACGTGCTGTGCCGCGGCTGTACTGGCACACCCGGCAGGACAACGTCCAGGCCCGGGCGCTGTACGACAGGGTGACGCGTTACCACGGTTTCGTCTGCTACGTCCTGCCGCTCGACTGACGGACCACGTCCGGATGACGGCCCGTCACCGATCGCGTACACCGTGCTGAGCTGGGGGTCCCGCAGGACCTGAGTGTTTCTGCAGTGTTGCCGAGCACGGTCATCACCTTCCGCCTGAGGAGGTGATGTCATGAAGAAGATCACTGTGCGCAAGAACGGCCCGGTCAAGCTGACCTCGGCTTCGTCCCAGTACGGGACCTGGCCCTGGTGCTGATCTGAGTTCCGCTGTTGGCCCGTGTGCGGGAAGCCCTCCCGCGCGCGGGCTCAGGCCGTTGCAGGAGACGCGTGATGACAGCACCGCATCCGGAATTCCATGAGCTCACCTTCGTGACCGAACGCGACGAGGTCACTGTGGGGCGCCCGGACATCGAGTCCTACGTGACGTTCCCGGCGGACGGCGCCGAACTGCTGCGACGCCTCATGGACGGCATGGAGACCACCGCCGCCGCCCGCTGGTACCAGGAGACCTACGGCGAGCCGGTCGACATCACGGACTTCCTCAGCACCCTCGACGACTGCGGATTCGTCCGCTCGGAGGGCGAGGACACCGCACGCCTGGGTACGGTGCGCCACCAGCGGCTGGGCCGCTGGCTGTTCTCACCCCGGCCTGGATCGTCTTCGCCGTGCTGACCGCCGCCGGCGTCGTCGCGATGGTCCGCGAACCGCAGGCGCGCCCGTACCCCCACGCGATCTTCCTGGCGGACTCCCTGCTCCTCACCCAACTCGTTCTGCTGCTCGGCCAGATACCGGGTCTGCTGTGGCACGAGATGTTCCATGTGCTGGCCGCCCGCAGGCTCGGCGTCGGATCCCGGATGACCGTGGGCCGGCGGATGTACTTCCTCGTCCTGGAGACGCATCTCGACGGCCTGCTCGGCGTACCGAGCCGGCGCCGCTATCTGCCCTTCACCGCCGGGGTCCTCGCCGACGTCCTGCTCTTCTCGGCCCTGACGGTGGGCGCCGCCGCCGACGCGGCCGACGGCGGGCTGTCCTGGCCGGGCCGCGTCGCCCTCGCGTTCGCCTTCCCCACCCTGTTCAGGATCGCCTGGCAGTTCTTCTTCTTCCTGCGCACCGACCTGTACTACATGGTGACGACGGTGCTGGGATGCACGGACCTGCACGAAGCGGCGACCGCCCGGCTGCGCAGGCAGTGGCGGTGGGTGCCCGGCGTGCGCCCCAGGCCCGCCGACACCGGGCCGTGGTCGCCGCGTGACGCCGCGGTCGCGCGCTGGTACGCGCCCGCGATGATCGGCGGCGTCATCCTGCTGTTCGGCTGGGCGGCCCTCGCCATCATCCCGGCGCTGGTGGAGTTCGTGACCCGAGTGGCCGCCGGGCTGACCGGCGACGGCGGCACCGGCCTCGCCTTCTGGGACTCCATCGGCTCCGTCACCGTGATCCTCGCGCAATTCGCCTTGCCGTTCCTCCTGCCGGCCAGGAAGAGCGCCCGCAGAGAGGAACGCACCACATGAGCAGCAACCGCCAGACGCCCCGCCACAGCTGGCTCAGCGGACCCGACCGTACGGTGCGGGCCGCGACCGCCGGAGCACTCGCCGCCGCCGGGCACCTGACCACCGTCGACTGCCACCGGCGGCTGCGCGGACCGTACACCGCCGCGGGCAGTCTGCTGCGCGCCATCGTGCCCGACATGCTGCGGACCAGGCCCGCGCTGGTCGCCCGGCACGCCATCGAGATCCTGTCGGTCGCGCCCGAGCTCAAGGATCTCGTCGACGCGCCGCCGCAGACGCTGACCTCCCTCGCGTCGCCGACCGAGCGGACCCGGTACTACTCGCCGCTGCGCACCCGCAGAATCGCCCATGGACTCACCGAGTTCCTCAACGCGTGGGCCCAGGAGTCCGGTTCGACGGCCGGCCGGCCGCAACTGGTCCTGTTCGACAACCTGCACGCCGCCGACCCGACCGACCAGGAACTGATCACGGTCCTGCTGCGCCGCGCCAGGACCGAGGTCCTCACGATCGCGATCGGCACCAGCGTCTCCCCGGACCTTCCCGACGGGCTGGCGCAGGCCCTGGACCGCTATACGCGGCGCACCGAGCTGCCGGCCGCGCCCACGGCACCCGACACCCGGCTGCCGAACGAACTCCTCCAGGCGTACATCACCTCCGACGGCACCAGCGACATCCCCGCGGAGGCGGCCGCCTACCGGAACGCCGATCCGCGGCTGCGCTCCGGACTGCACCGCGTCCGCGCCGTCGAACTGAAGGAGGAGGGCGACTGGAGCCTGCGGCTCGGCGCCATCGCCTACCACCGGGCGCACGCGGGCGGCCGGACCGACGACGAGTGCCGCGACCTGCTGACCGCCGCCGACTACTGCCTGCGGATGGGCTACTACGACGCGGCCATCGAGCTCGGCGGCCAAGGACGCGACAGCTTCGATCCGGTGACACAGGAGCGGCTGTACTGCGTGGCCGGCGGCAAGACGGCCCAGGCGCTGGGCGCGCTGGGACGTACCGAGGAGGCGGAGGTGATCTACCGCGAGCTGCGCGGCCGGTACACCGACCCGGTGGTGCACATGGTCTCCAGCTACGCCCTGTCCATGCTGTACACCAGGATCCACCCCGCGGAGCGCCAGGACTCGGAGCTGGCGAAGCAGTACGTCAACAACTCCATCGCCATCGCCAAGCAGCTGCCCGACCCGGCCGATCGCGCCTTCCACACCGTCTTCCACGAGAACGGACTGGCCCTGGTCGAACTGCGCCGTGGCCACCCCGAGACCGCCCTGCGGCTGGTCACCGAGGGACTGGCCCGGCTGGACCGCGAGCTGGAGCCCGGCAGGCAGTCCCTGCACCGCTCCGTGCTGCTGCACAACCGGGCCCAGGTGAACGTGGCCCTCGGCCGGCTGGACGAGGCGCTGGAGGACTTCAACGGCGTCCTCGCGCTCGACCCGTACTACCCCGAGTACTACTGCGACCGCGCCGCACTGCAGTACAAGCGGGGCGACCTGGCAGCCGCGCTCGCCGACTACGACAAGGCCGCCACCCTCACTCCGCCCATCCACGAGCTGTACTACAACCGGGCCGACGCCCGCGCGGCTGCCGGGGACACCGACGGCGCGATCGGCGATCTGCGGTACGTGCTGGAGCTCGAACCCGACTATCTTGCCGCCCGGGTCAACCTCGTCTCCCTGCTCATCGACGAGGGCGACACCGAACTCGCCTCCGCCCAGCTCGCGCAGGGCCTCGAACTGCACCCGGGTGAACCGGACCTGCTGTGCACGCGGGGCCTGATCGCCATGGAACAGGACGACGCCGACGAAGCCCTGCGCGCCTTCGACGAGGCACTCGCCGCCGACCCGCTGCGCTCGGCGGCGCTCGCCAACCGTGCCGTCCTGCACTACGAGGCCGGCGACCACGCCGCCGCCGTCGCGGACCTGACCCGCGCCCTGGAGGTGACCGGGGACGACGCCGACCTCCTCTACAACCGCGGCTTCGCCCACCAGGCGGCCGGCAGCTGGCGGGCCGCCATCGCGGACTACCGGCACGCACTCGACCTGCCCGGCGCCGACCGCGACGCCGTCGAGTGCCAACTCGCCGAATGCCAGGCCGCTCTGGCGGTCGCGGTCGCGGGCTGAGGGGGAGCGCGCTCCGACCGGTTCGGGAATTGCCCGGTACGGCGGACGCACGCTCGACCTCGCGAAGGGCGGACGCTCGTCTCGACGAGGCGGCCGAACTGGCGGTGCTCTCCCGCCGGGCGCGACGCGGGCGCGGTCTGGTCAGAGGGGCAGGACCGCGTCTACGCCGACGTCACGGAACTGGTCTGCCAAGGGCTGCTCTCCGGCGCCGAAGGCTTCGACCCGGAAGGCGCCTCCTCAACGGGAGACCGGGCCCGGGGTAATCTGCGCGGACACCGACGGTCTGGGGACACGCACGTGAACGTAGTCATCTTCGGCGCATCCGGCATGGTCGGCCAGGGGGTCCTGCGCGAGTGCGTGCTCGACGACCGGGTCGAGAGCGTCCTGGTGGTGGGCCGCGCGCCGCTCGGCCGGAGCCACCCGAAGGTCCGCGAGGTGATCCACCAGGACTTCACCGACTTCTCCGCGATCGAGGACGAGTTCACCGGCCTCGACGCGTGCTTCTTCTGCCTGGGCGTCTCCTCGGGCGGCCGCAGCCAGGAGGAGTACCTGCGGATCACGCACGACTACACCCTCGCCGCCGCGACCCCGCTCGCCGCGCACAACCCGTCCCTGACCTTCACCTACGTTTCGGGAGAGGGCACCGACAGCACCGAGCAGGGCCGTTCGGCGTGGGCCCGGGTGAAGGGCAGGACCGAGAACGAACTGCTCGCCCTGGACTTCCACGCGTACATGTTCCGCCCCGGCTGGATCCAGCCCCGGAACGGGGAGAAGTCCAGGACCCGCTGGTACCGGCTGGCCTACAGCCTGACGTCCTGGCTCTACCCGGTCCTGCGCAGGCTGGCACCGGGACACACCACGACGACCGAGCACCTGGGACGGGCCATGCTCGCCGTGGTCGCCCTCCAGGGCGCCGGCGAACACGTTCTGTACAGCAGGGACATCAACCGGCTGGGCGGCGCCTGACCGCCGCGGCGGCGCGGGGGTCGTACGGTGGAGATCGTTGTACCTCGATCCACCGTCCGCTCCGATCCCCGGGTGACCTCATGTGCTGGACCGCGACAGCCGACCTCGTGGCGGGTACCGGCATCGCCGCGATCGGGGTGGTCTGCGTGGCGCGGGTGCGGCGGGCCCGCGATCTGCCGATCGCGGCGCTGCCGCTGATCCTCGGCGCCCACCAGATCATCGAGTCCGTCGTCTGGCGCTCCGACGGCGGCGCGGGACCGGCCACCACGGCCTGGGCCGTCATCGCTCTGCCGCTGCTGCCGGTGTGGGTGCCGTTCGGGGTGCTGCTCGCCGCGCCCAGGAGCGCGCGGCGGCTGCTGATGATCCCGGCCCTCGTGGGGCTCGTCACCGCAGTGACGCTCGCGTACTTCCTCACCACCCGGACGGTGACCGCCGACGTCCGGGGCCACACCGTCGGCTACGGTCTCGACCTGCCGCAGTCGTCGCTGATCATCGCGGGCTATCTCGTCGCCACCATCGGTTCGCTGCTGCTCAGCGGCGACCGGTTGCTGCGGCTGCTCGGCGGACTCGTCGCGGCCGGCGCGCTGGTCTGCGCGGTGGTGTGGCGGCTGGAGTTCATCTCCACCTGGTGCGCCTTCGCCGCTGTCGCCTCCGTCGTCGTCCTCGCCTGGGTGCGCCGCCGCCCCGCCGGGCCGTGACCCGGGGCGCCGGGCGCCGGAAGGTCCCCGCACCGTGCGGTGCGGGGACCTCGGGCCATCAGGCGGAACGGATCAGGGACGCGGTCTAGCCGCGCGCCACGATCCCGGCCGCCAGGCCGTTGACCCAGAGCCGGTCCACCCGAGCGCGTTCCGTCGCGTTCGGAACCTCGTTGCGGCAGGAGGTGCCGGGGCCGCCGCCCGACATCAGCTCGCTGCACGGACCCGAGTAGTGGTCCGGGAGGCCGAGCACGTGCCCGGTCTCATGGGCGACGACACGGATCGAGTCGTACTGCTGGTTCTGCCGGTAGTCCAGGAAGATGTAGCCGTTCCCGTGACCGTCGGTGCTGGCGTACGAGCCCTGGCTGGAGTTGCCCTCGTAGTACGCGAAGTCCGCGTTGCTGCCTTCCTGGAGCTTCACGTTCTTCTCCGCGGAGTTCCAGATCTGCGCGCTGCGCGATATCTGGGACCTGAACGACGGCGCGTTTCCGGTGCTGTAGATGAGAGTGACGGTCTGCAGACCGGGGTTGGCCGCGCGCTTGGCCGCGACCGACCGCTGGACGGCGTCGAAGAACGCCTTGTTGGCGGCCGCGTTCTCGTTGGACCCGGCGTAGGACGCCGAGGCCTGGGCCGCGGACCGGTCCGCCTGGGGGCGGCGGCGATGGCGGGCACGGTGCCCAGACTCGCAGCGAGGCCGATGCCCAGCGCTGCCGTGAGCAGCACCTTGGGGTATCGCATGGGGGGTCTCCTTCTCCTCCGAGAAGCCGTCGGTCGCTGTCGGGTACAGCTGAATTGGGGGGAACGGCGACCGGGGCTGGGGGATGAACTGCTGTTGCCGGTGAGTGTGCGGGAGAAGCGCGCCCCCGGGGATGATGCCAGGGGCCGATAGGCCGGGGACATCCCCGATACCGGGTGGCCAACTCGTACGCGAAAGACGGGTATTGCTGCGGTTCGGGACCCTGGTGCGACGTGCGGATCCCGCCATATCCTCCGCTCATGGAGCTCGAGGTGAGGCACCTTCGCGTGCTGTGCGCCATCGCCGATACCGGCAGCGTGCGCAAAGCGGCGCGGCAGCTGGGGATGACCCAGCCGTCCTTGACGACGCAGCTCCGAAGGATCGAGAGCGCCCTCGGGGGCCAGCTGTTCTCCCGGGAGCGCACGGGCAGCCGCCCGACGCCGCTGGGGCGGACGGTCCTGTGCCGGGCGCGGCCACTCGTCGCCGAGATGAACACGCTGGTGGCCGAGACTCAGGCGGCGGTGGTCAGGGCCGCCGGACCGCATCTGCGGATCGGCGGCACGGCCAGCCGCGCCATGGCCGGGTGGGTCAGCAGGGTGCACGCCCGGCTGCCGGACGCGGACACCACGATCCGGGTGGACGTGTCGGCCAACGCCCTGCTGCAGATGGTCGCGCTGAACCAGCTCGACGTCGCCTTCGTCCACGAGGTCGAGGGCGCGCCGTTACGGATCCCGGACGGTCTCGAACGGCGGGTCCTCGTCGCGCGGGAACCGCAGTTCATCGCCCTGCACGCGCACCATCCGGCGGCGCGCCAGAGCGTGGTCCCGCTGTCCGACGTCGCCGGGGACCGCTGGATGGTCGACCCGAGTGTCGACGGCGAGTGGGACGGTGTGCAGCGGGCCCTGCGCGCATCGGGGTTCACGCCGCGAGTGGCGTACGGGGACTATCTGACCGCCGCCGACATGGTGGCCGCGGGTGAGGCGGTCGCCCCCTGTCAGCCGACCTCGCAGCCGCGGCACGGCATGGCCATCCGGCCGCTGCGCGGCGACCCGATAGCGGTCGAACTCTTCATGGCCTCCCGGGCGTTGCCCGAGGGCACGGCCGGTGAGGTGGGAACCGCCGAGGTCGACGCGCTCTACGCCGACCTGGTGGCGGCCTACCGGGAGGCGGCCGCCGCGGCGACCACGTACCGGCAGTGGCTGGCCAGGAACAACCGGCCGCTGCTGTACGTGGACGAGGACGAGCTGTCCCGGACCGCCGGCTGCGCCTGACACCCGACCGCCCGAAGCTCGGACGCCGGACGCCGCCGGAGCGGGTCAGCCCGCGTCCGGCGGCTGGAAGGCGGCGAGCAGACGTTCGGCGGCGAGCGTCGCGGTGAGGGTGCCTTCGCGGACCTGCCGCTCCACGACGGGCGCGAGACCACGGACGTCGGGGTGCTCGCGCACCCGGGCGAGAAGCTGGTCGCGGACCATGGACCAGGTCCATTCGATCTGCTGATCGCGCCGCTTCGCCTCCAGCCGGCCGTCGGTCAGCAGGACGCGCCGGTGCTGTTCGAGGCGCTCCCAGACCGTGTCGAGTCCGCTGTTCTCGCGTGCACTGCAGGTGAGCACCGGCGGCGTCCAGCCCGCGTCCAGCGGCTGCAGCAGCCGCAGCGCGCCGGCCAGCTCGCGGGCGGCGGAGGCGGCCTCGCGCTCGTGCGGACCGTCGGCCTTGTTGACGGCGACGATGTCGGCGAGTTCCAGGACGCCCTTCTTGATGCCCTGCAGCTGGTCGCCGGTGCGGGCCAGGGTGAGCAGCAGGAAGGAGTCGACCATGTTGGCCACGGCGGTCTCGGACTGGCCGACACCGACGGTCTCGACGAGCACCACGTCGTAGCCCGCCGCCTCCATGACGATGATCGACTCACGGGTGGCCCTGGTCACGCCGCCCAGCGTGCCGGAGGTGGGGGAGGGCCGCACGAAGGCCGCCGGGTCCACCGCCAGCCGCTCCATCCGGGTCTTGTCGCCCAGGATGGAGCCGCCGGTCCTGGTCGAGGACGGGTCGACGGCGAGGACCGCGACCCGGTGGCCGAGACCGGTGAGCAGGGTGCCGAGCGCGTCGATGAACGTGGACTTGCCCACGCCGGGCACCCCGCTGATGCCGACCCGGCGGGCCGTTCCCGAGTGCGGGAGCAGCTCGGTCAGCAGCCGCTGGGCCAGCTCGCGGTGGGCCGGGCGGGTGGACTCGACGAGGGTGATCGCACGGGCGATGTGCGGCCGCGACCCGTCGAGGACGCCCTTGATGTAGCCGTCGATGTCGATCGTGGGTGCCATCGGCTCACAACTCGTGGCCGAGAGCGGCGGCGAGGGTGTTCAGCAGGTCGTACGCCGCGTCCGGAATGACGGTGCCGGGCGGGAACACCGCCGCCGCGCCCGCCTCGTGGAGGGTCTCGATGTCCTGCGGCGGGATGACGCCGCCGACGACGATCGTGATGTCCTCCCGGCCCGCCTCGGCGAGCTGCTCGCGCAGCGCCGGCACCAGCGTCAGATGGCCGGCCGCGAGCGAGGAGACACCGACGATGTGCACATCGGCCTCGACCGCCTGCCGGGCCACTTCGGCCGGCGTCTGGAACAGCGCGCCGACGTCGACGTCGAATCCGAGGTCGGCGAAGGCGGTGGCGATCACCTTCTGGCCGCGGTCATGGCCGTCCTGGCCCATCTTGGCGACCAGGATGCGCGGGCGGCGGCCCTCGGCCTCGGCGAACGCGTCCGCCAGCTTGCGGGTGCGCTCCACGCCGGGTGACGTTCCCGCCTCGTCTCGGTACACACCGGTGATGGTACGGATCTGGCCGACGTGCCGCCCGTACACCTCCTCCAGGGCGTTCGAGATCTCGCCGACGGTGGCCTTGGCACGTGCCGCGTTCACCGCGAGCGCGAGCAGGTTGCCCTCCAGACCGCCGCCGGGCCGGTTCCCGTCCCGGGCGGCCGCGGTCAGCGCGCGCAGCGCGTCCTGGCAGGCGCCCTCGTCGCGCTCCTCGCGCAGCCGCCGCAGCTTCTCGATCTGCTGGGTGCGGACCGAGGAGTTGTCGACCTTGAGGACGTCGATCTTCTCGTCCGTGCCGACGCGGTACTTGTTGACGCCGATCAGCGCCTGCCGCCCGGAGTCGATACGGGCCTGGGTGCGGGCCGCGGCCTCCTCGACGCGCAGCTTCGGGATGCCCGCGTCGATGGCCTTCGCCATGCCGCCGGCGGCTTCGACCTCCTCGATGTGCTGCCAGGCGCGCCGGGCGAGATCGTGCGTGAGCTTCTCGACGTACGCGCTGCCGCCCCACGGGTCGATGACCCGGCAGGTGCCCGACTCCTGCTGCAGGAACAGCTGGGTGTTGCGGGCGATGCGCGCGGAGAAGTCGGTGGGCAGCGCCAGCGCCTCGTCCAGCGCGTTGGTGTGCAGCGACTGGGTGTGGCCCTGGGTGGCGGCCATCGCCTCGACGCAGGTGCGCGGCACGTTGTTGAACACGTCCTGCGCGGTCAGCGACCAGCCGGACGTCTGCGAATGGGTGCGCAGCGACAGCGACTTGGGGTTCTTGGGGTCGAACTGCTTGACGAGTTTGGCCCACAGCAGCCGGGCCGCCCGCAACTTCGCGATCTCCATGAAGTAGTTCATGCCGATGGCCCAGAAGAACGACAGCCGGGGCGCGAAGGCGTCCACGTCCAGACCGACTTCCAGACCCGCGCGCAGGTACTCGACACCGTCGGCCAGCGTGTAGGCCAGCTCCAGGTCGGCCGTGGCCCCGGCCTCCTGGATGTGGTAGCCGGAGATGGAGATGGAGTTGTAGCGCGGCATCTTCTGCGAGGTGTACGCGAAGATGTCGGAGATCACCCGCATCGACGGCTGTGGCGGGTAGATGTAGGTGTTGCGGACCATGAACTCCTTGAGGATGTCGTTCTGGATGGTCCCGGCGAGCTTCTCCGGGGGCACACCCTGTTCCTCGGCCGCGACGATGTAGAGGGCGAGGACCGGCAGCACCGCGCCGTTCATCGTCATCGACACGCTCATCCGGTCCAGCGGGATCCCGTCGAACAACTGCCGCATGTCGTAGATGGAGTCGATGGCCACGCCCGCCATGCCGACGTCGCCCGTGACCCGCGGATGGTCGCTGTCGTAGCCGCGGTGGGTGGGCAGGTCGAAGGCGATCGACAGCCCCTTCTGGCCGGCCGCGAGGTTGCGCCGGTAGAAGGCGTTGGACTCCTCGGCGGTGGAGAAGCCGGCGTACTGCCGGATCGTCCACGGCTGGTTGACGTACATGGTCGGGTACGGCCCGCGCAGATACGGCGCGATCCCCGGATAGGTCTCCAGGAAGTCGAGACCGGCCAGGTCGTCGGAGGTGTAGAGCGGTTTGACGGCGATGCCCTCCGGGGTCTGCCAGAGCAGGTCCTCGTCGTCCTTGCCCGTGCTCTCCCGCACGGCCGCCCGCCACTGGTCACCGGTGATGCCGCCACCGGGGGCGGCATCCGCCGGGCCGTCCGGCTCCAGGCCGATGTCCGCGAAGTCCGGGATCGGTCCCGGCTGCCCCGTGCTGCCCTGCATCACGCCACTCCCATGCGGTCGAGGACGGAGGCGAGGACGGCGACCGCGTCGCCGCCCGCGAATACGAACTCGTCGACTCCGGCCCGAAGATACGTTTCACGCTGCTCGCCAGGACGGCCCGCGAGGAACACCCGCAGCGCCCCGGCCGAGACCAGGGCGGCCGCCGTGTCCACGGCCTGCTCGGCGTAGAGCTTGTCGCTGGAGCACAGACAGGCCACGGTGGCGCCGCTGCGTGCGAACGCCTCGGCGACCGAGGCCGCGTCGACCGTCACCGGGTCCTGGACGGTCTCGATGCCGCCCGCCTGGAAGAGGTTGGCGGCGAAGCTCGCGCGGGCGGTGTGCGCCGCGGCCGGGCCCAGTGCGGCCAGGAAGGCCCGCGGCCGGGAACCGGTGGTGGCCAGATGGGCGTCGGAGCGGGCCCGCAGCGCCTCGAAGGCGTCGTCGCGCCGGACCGTCGGCAGTCCGCCGCCGTCCCCTTCCGCGACCCCGGCCGGATCGGGCGCGGCCTCGCGCTCCACCGGCTGCTCGGCGAGGTTCGGGAACTCGCTGACCCCCGTGATCGGCTCACGGCGGTGCGCGAGGTCCGCGGACCGCTGCTCCCAGGTGCCCGACAGCCGTTCGGCGACCAGGCCGGACCGCAGCGCCGCCGCCTGGCCCCCGGCGCGTTCGATCTCCTGGAACCAGGACCACGCGGCATGGGCCAGCTCGTCCGTCAGCTGCTCCACGTACCAGGAGCCGCCGGCCGGGTCGATGACCCGGGCCAGGTGCGACTCCTCCATCAGGATCGACGAGGTGTTGCGGGCGATCCGCCGGGCGAAGTCGTCCGGCAGGCCGAGCGCGTCGTCGAAGGGCAGCACGGTGACGGTGTCGGCGCCGCCCACCCCGGCCGCCACACAGGCGACGGTGGTGCGCAGCATGTTCACCCAAGGGTCGCGCCGGGTCATCATCACCGGCGAGGTCACCGCGTGCTGGCGCTGCGCCCCCGCGGTGGAGGCCGCCCCGCTCGCCTGCGCCACCCGGGCCCACAGCCGCCGTGCGGCGCGCAGCTTGGCGATGGTCAGGAACTGGTCGGCGGTGGCCGCGTAGCGGAATTCCAGCTGGGCGCAGGCCGCGTCGACGCTCAGTCCCGCGGCGGTCAGCGCCCGCAGGTAGGCGACGCCGGTGGCGAGGGAACAGCCCAGTTCCTGCGCGGCGGAGGCACCGGCCCCGTGATAGGGCAGCGCGTCCACCGTCAGTGCCCGCAGCCCGGGGTACTCACGGTCGCACCGGGCAGCGAGCGCGGCGGCGGCAGCCGACTGCGCGTCGAGAGCGGAGTGCCGTCCGGTCCGGGCCGCCAGGCCCAGCGGGTCCGCGCCGAGGTTGCCGAGCGCCGAGTGCGCCGGCACCCCGCGCGTCCCGTACAGGCGCAGCAACTCCGCTGCGGCGGCCTCGAACTCGGGGCCGGCGTCCAGGACGACCGGCGCCAGGTCGAGATAGACACCCTCGAGGGCCGCCGGGATCCCCGACACCGGCATGCCGGTGCCGCCGACCAGCAGCCACAGCGAGGTGACGCCGTTCTCCAGGTCCGCGAGCACGGCCGCGTTGGTGCGCTGCGGATCGGGCCGGGCATGCCGCTGGCGCACGTCCCACCCGGTGCCCGCGGTGCCCTCCGGGCGTCCGGCGCGGGTGAACGGCGGGAAGCCGGGATAGCCGGGATCCGCGGCGCTGTCCTGCGCGGTGTACAGCGGACGGGTGGCGATCCCGTCCTGGAGCATGGTGGACAGCGTTTCCTCGGCCGGGGTACCCGGGACCGCTGTACCCGCTTTGGTGAGAACGCCTTCGACAAGGCGTTGCCACTGCTCGCGGGAAGCGTCGGGGAACTCGTCGGCCAAGGGGAGTCCGGGATCAGGCAGGACCGTCATGAGGAAAGGCTAGGGCAGCCGCTAAAGGCAGGGCAGGCCCACGACTGTGACCTTGCCCTCCTTGTCCGCCCCCACCGTCCTGAACTGGGGCTTTTGAGCCTCCGGCGGGTGGGTGCCGAGGACGGTCAGGGGGGCCGGACGGGTGTGGCGCAGGGGGTGGGTGGGGAGGCCGCACGAACCGGTGGCGGCACTCACCGCTGCCTGATTCATCATGATTCGTCCGCCGGTGGCGCGGATCAGGCCTCGATCGGGGAGGCGGCGTCCAGTACGGAGGCCAGCGCGGTCTGGAGGTTCGCCGAGGCGCCGCGCCGGAAGGCGCGCTCGTAGGCCTCGTCGCCGATGCCGGCGCGCGCCGTCCGTTCGCACTCCTCCCGGATCGGGCCCAACTCCGGCGTCCCGCGCTGGGGATGGCCGACGGTGCGCCAGAAGGCCTGCCCGACGCCGAAGACCCCGGCCGCGCGTTCGGCTTCGCCCTGCGCCGCGATGGCGGCGGCGAGCAGGTCGAGGCCCAGGGCGATGCCGAAGTTGTCGCGCAGGAGCCGCTTGCCGTCGAGCATCGTCCGGGCGTGCCGGGCCGCGGCGGTGGGGTTGCCGGCGAGGAGGGCGACGATGGAGAGCTGGTAGTCGAGGTAGGAGCGGGTCCAGCACTCGTCGAGCTCCACGCACCGGTCGCGCAGTGCTTCCGCCTCGGATCGGGCCTCGGGCAGCTTCCCGAGTCCGATGAGGGCGAACACCCTGACCAGGTGGCAGCGGAACCGGGCGGCCGAGGCGAAGGGCCGGCCGGGTTCCGCCTCCAGGGCGTGATCGGCCGTCACCTGCGCGGCGAGCGGGTCCCCGGTCAGCAGGGAGATCAGCCCGCTGAGGTAGGCGGCCGCGACGATCGCCTCGTTGTCGCCGTCCTCCCGCGCCGCGCGGGCGGACTCCTCGCTCAGCCGGCGCGCGGTCTCGTACTGGCCCTGGAGCGTCACGGTCAGGCCCAACGCCCACAGCGCCCGGGTCCGTTCGCGGCCGCGCACCGGGTACCCGGAGAGTCCCTGTTCGAGGTAGCCGCGGGTCTCGTGGAGATGGCCGCAGCCGCTCCAGAAGAAGCCGATCAGTCCGGCGAGGTCCAGCGCGTGCCGGGGGGCCCTGACGAGGAGGTGGTCCAGGGCGGTGCACAGGTCGGTGCGCGCGTCGTTGACCCAGCGGTACCAGCCGGCCTGGTCGGCGCTGAGCCATCCCGCGTCGGCCTGACGGGCCAGCCGCAGGTAGTGGTACGCGTGGCGGTCGGCCAGGGCGGCATCTTCCGACAGCGCCCGGAGCCACCACTGGCCGTACTCCCTGATGGTGTCCAGCATGCGGTAGCGCAGGCCGTCCCGCCGGACCACCGACTGGGCCACCAGCCGTTCCAGCACGGGGCCGACGGCCTCGGCGCTCAGCGGACCGCCCGAGCACACCGACCGGGCCGACTCGAGGTCGAAGCCGCCCCGGAAGACCGTCAGCCGTGCCCAGAGCAGTCGCTCCAGCGGCCGGCAGAGCTCATGGCTCCAGCCGATGGTGGTCCGCAGGGTCCGGTGCCGCTGCGGCCACACGGCGACGGACCGGCTCACCAGGTCGAAGCGGGAGCCGAGCCGTTCGGCGACCTCCTCGACGGTGGCCTGCCCGACCTGGGCGGCGGCGAGTTCCAGCGCCAGGGGGATGCCTTCCAGCCGCCGGCAGATCGCGCCGGCGGCCGAGCCGGCGCCGGTCTCCGTCAGCCGGCCGCCGGACCCCGCGGCGGCGCGCTCGGTGAACAGGGACAGCGCGTCCTGGCCGTCGGCCCGCATCGGGAGGACGTCCATCAGGTGCTCCGCGTCCAGGTCCAGCGGCTGTCTGCTGGTGGCCAGGACGGTCAGGCCAGGAACGGTGGTCAGCAGGTCCGCCACCAGATGCCGGCAGCCGTCGACCAGATGCTCGCAGGAGTCCAGTACCAGCAGCAGTTCCTTGCCGGCGAGCCATGCGCACAGCGCCTCGACCGGCAGCCGGGACGTGTGGTCGGAGAGATCGACCGCGTCCGAGACGGTCGCCAGCAGGAGCCGTTCCCCGTCCAGGGACGACAGGTCGGTCCACCACACACCGTCGCGGAACCGCTCGGCGGCGCGGGCCGCGGCCTGTAACGCCAGCCGGGTCTTGCCCACGCCGCCGGTACCGGTCAGCGTGACCAGCCGGTGACCGGCCAATGCTCCGTCCAGGCAGGCCAGTTCGCTGACGCGTCCCACGAAACTGGTGGATTCCTCGGGAATATGCCCCATCACGGGCCCAGTCTGGCACCAGGTGGCAGCGAGGTCAGGCGCGACGGGGAATCCACCCGCTCCCCGGCGGCGGCCGGCGGGTGTCCGGAACGCGCCCTACCGCTTCGGGATCCGACGATCTACCGTCGAATTAGTTTCCTCAGGCTACCAGTTTACGGGGGCTCCCACCGGAGGTGCACGTTCTCCATGACCCACACCGATGCCACACCGTCCCACGGCGGTCCGTCCGCCGCCCGCGCCGCGGACCCCGCCTACCCCGCGCACCGCGGCTGCCCGATGGATCCGCCGGCGCTCCTCGGCGAGCTGCGGCAGCAGGCCCCCGCGTCCCGCGTCACGCTCTGGGACGGCAGCAGGCCCTGGCTCGTCACCCGGCACGCGGAGGCCCGCCAGGTGCTGCGGGACGAACGGTTCAGCGCCGACTCCACCCGTGACGGCTTCCCGTTCGTCTCGCCGTCCGCGACCGCGCTCCGCGACTCGCCGCCCTCGTTCATCCGGATGGACCCGCCGGAGCACGACCGCCAACGCCGCATGGTGACGCAGGAATTCATGATCAAGCGGGTGTCACGGCTCGGGCCCCGCATCGAGCGGATCGTGGACGACCTGCTCGACGACATGATCGCGGCCGGTCCGCCGGCGGACCTGGTCGAGGCGTTCGCGCTGCCGCTGCCGTCCCTCGTGATCTGCGAACTGCTGGGCGTGCCCTACGCCGACCACGGCTTCTTCCAGGACCACAGCCGGGTGCTGCTGAACCAGCACACCCCGGTGGCGGAGGTCCGTGCCGCACGCGACGAGCTCAGCGGCTACCTGCGGGAGCTGGTCGGGGAGAAGGCCGTCCGTCCGCAGGACGACCTGCTCAGCCGGCTCCTCGCCGATCACACGGACCATGACGAGCTCACCATGGACGACACCGTCCGGATGGCTCTGCTGCTGCTCATCGCCGGCCATGAGACCACCGCCAACATGACGGCGCTGTCCGTCCTGGACCTGCTGCGGCATCCGCGCCAGTGGGAGCTGCTGTGCGCGGACCCGGGCCGGGTGCCGGGAGCGGTGGAGGAACTGCTGCGCCACCAGACCATCGTGCACACCGGACTGCCCCGGGTGGCCCTGGCCGACACGGAGATCGGTGACGTCACCGTCCGGGCGGGCGAGGGCGTGCTCGTCTCGCTCGCCGCGGCCAACCGCGACGAACGGGCCTTCCCCGAGCCGGACCGGCTCGATGTGGAACGTCCCGGCCGCCGGCACCTGGCCTTCGGCTTCGGCGTCCACCAGTGCCTGGGACAGCCGCTGGCCCGACTGGAACTCCAGATCGCCCTCACCGGCATCGTACGGAGACTTCCGGGACTGCGGATCGGCGTTCCCGCCGGGGAGCTGTCGTTCCGTCACACCATGGCGGTGTTCGGACTCTTCCACCTGCCCGTCGTCTGGTGACCCCGGCCGCCGCCGCGAACCCGCCGTCCCTCCCCATCGTGCGATCGTGAAGGAGTACCCCGTGCGTGTCACCGTCGACCGCGCCCTGTGCTGCAGCTCGGGCCTCTGCGTCCTGACCGCCCCCGACGTCTTCGACCAGGCGGACGACGACGGGAGGGTGGTCCTGCTGCTGGCCGACCCGCCGGAGGGCGAGGAATCCGCCGTCGAGGAGGCGGTCGCGTGCTGCCCGGCGGGAGCCATCGGCATCAGGGACTGACGCCGCCGGCGGCCCGCCGGGGAAGGCCGGTCAGTGGGACCACTGCCTCCGCTTCGCGCAGATGCACTTGGTGCGGTGACACCGCGGGCAGACCACGCGCACGATGGCGCTCATCGACAGGCGGGAAGAATCCACGGCACACTCCCGGGTCTCGTGGGTGACACTGGTCGCTCGTCGCGTACCCCCCTCCTGGGGAGATCACGCCCCGCTTCCCCGGCGCCCCGCTCGCTGCCCGATCGGGTGAACACCGTTGAAGGACACCAGAGTTGGCGCGGAGCGCAGCCGATGCGGTATCCGGGTCCGCGCGCGGTGGCCCGCCGTGGCCGGTCCGCGGAACGTGTCGTCCGCCCCAGGTGCGTGATCCGGATGCGATATTGAGCCGGTCCTTCACGCCGGCTCGGAGCGCGGCGGCCGCCGTCCGGCGCTCCAGAACCCGAGGAATGCCGATGACGCCGTCCGCCGAACCCCTCACGCTGCTCTCCCGCTCCCTTGACCAGACAGGTGCGCTCGTCGCCTCGGTCACCGACGACCAGCTGACGCGGCCGACCCCCTGCCCCGCCTGGACCGTCGCCGAGCTCGTCGATCACCTCGTCGACGGTCTGGGGCGGTCCACGCAGCGGGCCGGCGGCGGCACTCCCACGGCGGGCGGGTCCGGGCCGGGCGCGGGCCGTGGGCGGGCCGAGGCGTTCTCCGACGGCTCCGCGGCGCTCCTCGGGGTCTGGGGGCGGGCCGGCGACCTGACCGGCACGATCGAGCTCCCCGGCATGGGCGAGGTACCCGCCAGGTTTCCCGTCGACCAGCAGATGACCGAGTTCGCCGTTCACGCATGGGACCTGGCGAAGGCGCTGGGCCGGCCGGTCACGCTCGACCCCGAGGTGGGCGAGGCCGCACTCACCTGGGCCCGGGGCGCGCTGCGCCCGGAGTTCCGGGGCGAGGGAGACGGCTCCGCGGCGATCGGCCCTGAGGTGACCGCCAGCCCGGACGCTCCGGTGTACGACCGACTCGCGGCGTTCTTCGGCCGTGATCCCGGGCAGTGGAGCTGATGCACGGTCTCCCCGTGAGCGGGATCCCGTCGGCGCCGCGATGAGACGTGGACCACCATCCCGGTGCGGATGTCACACTCCGGCCGTCCGCACCGCTCTCAGGTTGCACCAGCGACAGGAGGCCCACGATGTCCGACACCCCGCCCGCCGACAGGGCCCGCGAAACGGCGGCGGACGACGCCACGGGGGTGTTCGTCGGCCATCGTGAGCTGCTGTTCTCCATCGTCTACGACATGCTCGGCAGCGTCGCCGACACCGAGGACGTCCTGCAGGAGACCTGGCTGGCGTGGACGTCCAGGGTCGGAGCGCCCGGTGCGGAGCCGGTCCTCGTCCCGCGCCCGTACCTGGTGCGGATCGCCGTCAACAAGGCGCTGGCCCGCCAGGCCGTGATCAGCCGGCGGCGTGAGACGTACATCGGCCCGTGGCTCCCCGAGCCGCTGATCACACCGCTCACCGACGCGACGGCCACCGGTGACGGCGCCGATGCGGCCGAGCGCACCGAGTCGGTGTCGATGGCACTGCTGGTCGTCCTGGAGACCCTGACCCCGCTGGAACGAGCGGTGTTCGTCCTGCACGAGCTGTTCGGCTACGCCCACACCGAGACCGCGGACATCCTCGACCGCAGTCCCGCGGCGGTCCGCCAGCTGGCGCACCGGGCCCGCGAACACGTGCACGCCCGGCGTCCCCGCTACCGGGCCGACCCGCGGCTGCGGCAGCAGGTGACCGAGCGGTTCGCCGCGGCGGTGTCCGGTGGTGACCTGCAGGCCCTGCTCGAACTGCTGGCGCCCGACGTGACGCTGTGGGCCGACGGCGGAGGCAAGGCCACGGCCGCAGGACTGCGGCCGGTCCACGGTCGCGACAAGGTGGCCAACCTGCTCTCCACCCGCGCCGGCCGCGTCGGCCGCGGCCTGGACATCCGCTACGAGCGGATCAACGGAGACCCGTCGGCAGTCCTGTTCCGTGCCGGATCGCCCTTCGCGGTGCTGGTCGTCGAGCTGGTTCCGGAGAGTGCTCAGGTGCAGGGCATCTACTTCGTGACCAATCCCGACAAGCTCTCCCGCATCGGCTGACGCAGGGGCTGACCGCCAGGGCCTGACCCGCAGGGCCTCCCGTCCGACCCGACGGCGGGTCAGTCCCGGTCACTAGAGTGGTGGAGTGACGGAATTCAGCGTTCTTGTCGACACGTCCAGCTGGCAGCCGGGCTTCGAACGACGGCTCCGCGCCGCGTACGGCGCCGTGGGGTACCCCGAGGCCGCGGCGGAAGCCGGCCTCGGACGGACCTGCGAAGGCATCGCCGAGTGGACCGTCGCCGAGATCCTCTCGGCCGGCACCCGGGTGGGTTTCGTCGCGGTGACCATGGAAGCGGACACCCCCACCGGCCGCATCGGCGACCTCTGGGTCGACGCGGCCCACGCCGGGCAGGGCCATGAACGGGCCGCCAGGTCCTGGGCCGAGGGATGGTGCGCGCGGCAGGCCGCGACGCGGGTCGCCGTACGGCTCGTCGAGCCCGACGGGCTCTTCGCCGACTACCCGGTGCGGGGGCAGCTCCGGATGCGTGTCATCACCGATGCCGCGACGCCCCTGGACGGGGTCACCGCCCGGCCGATGACGCCGGCGGAGTACCCGGGGTGGCTGGCGGCCGAGAACACCGCCTTTGCCGCCGATATCGTCCGGTCCGGGGCCATGACCCCTGACGAGGCCCGGAAGAGGGCCGACCGGGCCTACACGGAACTGATCCCTCAGGGCCTGGACACCGAGGACCATTCCATCCTGGTCCTGGAGCACGCGGGAGCCCCGATCGGCACCGGGTGGCTGAAGCACCGCCACATCCCGGGGGTGACCTTCGGCTTCTCGCTGGAGATCGACGAGCAACACCGCGGCAAGGGGTACGGCAGGGCCGCGATGGCGGTGGGGGAGCTCGCCACCGTCGAGGCCGGCGACTCCGCCCTGATGTTCAACGTGTTCGGCGGCAACGAGGTGGCGATGAGCCTGTACACCAGCGCGGGCTACCCGGTGGTCGAGGAGACCCGGTCGATCGAACTGCCCCCGGGGACCGGCTCCCTGCCGTAACGGCATCCGGCCCCGTCCCCGGTCCGGCCCTGGTTCCGGCCTCGTCCCGGTCCGGGTGCGTCAGGCGCAGTAGCGGATCAGCCAGTCGTTGTCGGGGTTGCGGCCGAACTGGGGGTCGTTCGGTGGATCCGACGGGCTCTCCTCGACCATCTGCTCCGGCGCTATGCGCTCGGGGAGCTGCCCGAAGCGGGCGGCCCGCCCCTCGGCCGGGTCTTCGGCGGGCCGCTGCCCGTCGAGGCCCTGCCCGTTGGAATGACCCGCTCGTTCATGACGTGCGTTCATGGCGACCCCGGACTCGGCTCGGCACAGATCGGAACCCCCTGGTTCCTACTCCGCCAACGAACCACCGGCCCCGGAGATTCCCCGGTCCGTGCCTTGCCGGCTGCCGCCGGAGCGCAGCGACCCGACCTTTAGCACTGTTGGGGGCGATGGCGCAGCCGTTTCGTGAAACGGGTCCGGAACTCGTCGGGTGCCCGTACGGTGACTCGCGTCGACCTTGACCCTGTCGGTACCCCTGCACGATCGTCCCGTAGCTGAGGGAGCCGTCGTGGAAGAGTCCACCATGCCCGTGTTCTCACCGGATCACACCCGTGCCCACGGGGACTGCACCGTGGTGCCGCTCCGCGGCGAGATCGACCTGCTGACCGCCCCTGACCTCACCCGCTTCCTGGACGCCCTGACCGAGGGAGTCCACCCGGACCTGCTCATCGATCTGCGGCAGGTGGACTTCCTCGACGGCAGCGGCATAACGACCCTGGTGCGCGCACGCGGCCGGGCGGTCGCCCGTGACGGCCGGCTCCGACTGCTCTGCACCCACCCGCCGACGCTGCGGATCCTCCGGCTCCCCGAACTCCGGCTGCAGTTCGACCTGCTGGAGCACATGCCGGCCCCCGAACCGGCCCCCTAGACCGTGTCTCCCCAGCCCCGGTCGGATCCGCTCAGGTCCGCGGTCGTCGCGCCGCGAACAGACCGATCACGCCCACCAGGGCGGCGGGCGCTCCCAGCAGCGTCCACACCGGCACGTGGGTGAAGAGACCGATGGCGTTGCAGACCACCCCGAACAAGATCAACGCCTTCCACGGGCCAAGGGGGCCGCGCGTCTGCTGCTGCGTCATTTCCGCTCCTCACTGAGAGTGCCGCGCTGTCCCTGCGGCATGGGTCGAACGTAGCCACGGCCGCGCGGCCCCGTCGCGGGCCCGGCGGCGCCGCAACTCCCGTCGTACCAGGTCGGAGTGGGGTCACCGAGGAAACCGGCGGTCCCCGGTGCGGCCCGCTCCGGGAACACCGGCCGAACAGCCCTTCCGGACGGCAGGCTGGGAACTTCGAACGCGGCAGCGGGCCCAGCGGGGACCCGCGCGGGCCGGTGCGGCGCTGGGAGCGGGGGCAGGGGTGGCGGTGGTGACCGGGCGCGGAGCCGGGGAGGCACGGGGGGCGTTCGCGGACGCGCTGGCGCGGTTGCGCCGGGAGTTGCCCGATGTGTCGGACGAGACCCTGGCGCGCCGCGCCGGCCGCACGGCGCTGCCGTCGGGGCGCAGGGTCGAGGTCAACGCCCGGCGGCTGGGGGAGTGGCTCGGGGGCCGGTCGGTGCCACGGGACTTCGACGTCGTCGTGGCCGTGGTCCGCGCCGTCGAGACCGCTGTGGCCGGAACCGGACCGGGACTGGCACCCCGGCTGTCCATCGCACAGTGGGAACGGCTGTGGCGCGCCGCCTGCGAGGAGCGTTCGCCCGCCCGGCACGGCGCCGCGGAAGCCGCCGCCGGTGCGGAACCCGGCCCGGCAGGAGCGGTGCGCGGCCTTGCCGTCGGCCGTCCGCCGAGCGACGCGGCGGCCTTGCGGGAGCGGCCGGACCTGGCCGGCGCCCTGGACTCCGCCATCGAGGAGGGTCAGGTCCGTCAGGTCGTGCTCACCGGGGCGGGCGGGGTCGGCAAGTCGCAGCTGGCCGCGGCCGCCTTCCACCGCGCCCGCCGGCGTGGACTGCTGGCGGTGTGGGTTCCCGCGTCCTCCCGTCAGTCGGCGCTGGCGGCCTGCGCCCGCGCCTGGCGGGTGATGGCCGCCGAGGGTGCGACCGGCGCCCGGGATGCCGGCGGCGGAGGGGACCGCGGATGGGACGAGGAGGCGGAGGCGGATCTGTTCGTCGGCTGGCTGCGCACGACCACCCGACCGTGGCTCGTGGTGCTCGACGACGTCGACGACCCGGCGGAACTGGCGGGGATCTGGCCCGTCGGCGACCACGGGACGAGTGTCGTCACCACCCGCCGCCGCGACGCGTCGGTGATCCGGCCGTCATCCCGGATGATCCGGGTCGGGATGTTCACCCCCGAGGAGGCCGCCGGCTATCTGCGCGCACGCCTCGGCGCGGACCCAGGAACTTCGTCGTCCCCGGCCTCCGACAGCACCGGTGGATCGCGGCACGACGCCGAAGTGGAGTCCCTCGCCGAGGCGTTGGGCCACTTCCCGCTGGCTCTGTCCCAGGCGGCGGCGTTCGTCATCGACACCGGCCTGAGCCTCGCGCGGTACCGGCGGCTCCTCGACGACCGGCAGGAGACGCTGGCGGACCTGTTCCCCTCCTCGTCCCCGGCCGATGAACACGGCGGGACGGTGTCCAGCACCTTCCGGCCGGCCCTCGAACGCGCCGAGACGCTGGCCCACCCCGGAACGGTCCGGGCGGCGCTGGCACTGGTGGCGATGCTGGCTCCCGGCGGCATACCCGAGGTGGTGCTGCACACCGGAGCCGCCCGGCGCTGGATCGGCAGGGAGCAGGACCGGCCCCGGGAGCGGGACGTCCTCCTCGCGCTGCGCGCCCTGCACCGGCTGAGCCTGGTCACCCACGACAGCGAACGCGGCCCCGCCACGGTCGAAGCGCACGCCCTGGTGCAGCGCGCCGCGCGGGAGACCGTACCGGCGGCGGACCGGCCGGCCCTGGCCGCCGCCGCGGCGGACGCACTGGAAGAGGTCTGGGCGTCGCGGGAGATCGGTCCCGACCTCGCGGCCGCCCTCTACCGCAACGTGGAGGCACTTCGGCTGACGGCCGGCGAGCTGCTCTGGGAGGGCCGGATGCATCCCGTGCTGCGCCGGACCGGTCCCCATCTGACCGGTCTCGGCCGGGCCGCCGCCACCCGGGACACCTGCTCCGAACTGCTGGTCCGGGCACGGGCCCGGCTGGGGGAGGGCCACCGGGACGTGCTGTTCCTCCGCTCTCAGGTCGCCCAGGCCGTCGGCGACCTCGGCAACGCCACCGTCGCCCACGCCGAGCTGGCCGGGATCCGGCGCGCGGCGGAACAGAACCTCGGCGCCGCGGATCCCGACACCCTGTCCGTGCGGCTGCACGAGGCCCGCTTCCTGATGGAGTCGGGCGGGGTCGGCGAGGCGTCGGAGGCCTTCAGCACCCTCGCCGCCGACGCGGCCCGCGCGCTCGGGCCCGGTGCCGCGCCCACCCTCGACGCCCGCGGCTTCGCCGCCATGTGCCGGGGGCTCGCGGGTGACGCCGTCGCCGCGCGCGACGCCTACGCCGCGGTCGCCGAGGACCTGGAACGTGAACGGGGCATCGGCGACCCGGCCACCCTCGGTGCCCTCACCGACCTGGGACGCTGGATCGGGGAGGCGGGCGACCCCGACGCGGCGGTCGCGATGCACCTCAAGGCCGTCGAAGCCCTGCGCACGGCGGCCGGACAACTGCACCACGACACCCTCGTCGCCCGGCACAACCTCGCCTACTGGCGAGGTCTGGCAGGCAGCCCCGAGCAGGCGGTGGAGGAGTTCGCCGCCGCCGCGATCGACGCGGAACGCGCGCTCGGCGCCGACCATCCGACGACCCTCACCTGCCGCGTCAACCTCGCCTTCTGGAGCGGCCGCACCGGCCGCCCGGCCGACGCAGTGACCGAACTGGCCCGCCTCCAGCCGCTCATCGACCGGATCCTCGGAGCCGACCATCCCCGCGCGCTGCGAACCCGGCAGCAGAGCGCCGAACTCCAGGACCGGGCGGGCGACCGCGCCGGGGCGACGACTCGGCTGACGACCCTGCTGAGCGACATGACGCGGGTCCAGGGCGCCGGACATCCCAGGACCCGCGAGGTGGCGGAGCTGCTGAACCACTGGGGCAGCCCCGCCGGCTCCTAGACAGTGCGGAGCCCCGCCCGTACCCGCCGGATCAAGTGCGTTTCAGCCGGCGGCGGGTCCCAGCCGGGCCAGCGTGTCGAGCACCTTGGCCCGGCTGACGAAGACCTCCGGCGGCAGCGAGACGTACAGCTGGATCGTGGTCACCCCCGGGATGTGGTAGCGCAGAATGCGCTCCCGGCACTCCTCGGGCGATCCGCTGATGAACAGACCGTCCACGACCTCGTCCGGCAGCGCCTTCTGGGCGCCCTCGGGATCGCCGGCCTCCCACCGTTCGTGCGACTCCCGCAGCAACTCGCCGTGCCCGAGCCATTCGTGGAACTTGCGGTACGGCTCACGGTTGAGGATCCACGCGAGGAAGGGGCGGGTGGCGCGATGGGCGTAGTCGGTGTCCTCGGTGGGGCACACGAACACCTTGACCACCAGCTCCTTGCCGGCCGGCTGCGGCCCGACCGCGTTCAGCACGGTGGGGACGTCCTCGGGGAAGAGCAGATTGGTGATCGCCCCGTCCCCCTCGGTGAAGCCCAGCCGCAGCATGCCAGGACGCAGCGCGCCCAGGATGACCTTGACCGGTGCGGCCGGCGGGTGCGGCAGCTGGAAGCCGGTGATGGAGAAGGTGTCGAAGTCCCCGGAGACGTGCTCACCGCGCAGCGCCCGGGTGACGAACCGCAGGACGTCCCGGGTGCGTTTGAACGGTTCGTCGAACGGGATCCCGTTGATGTCGGTGACATGGGCGGGCACCGAGGCGCCGATCCCCAGGAGCACCCGTCCCGGGGCGAGTTGGGCGAGGGTCGCGGCGGTCTGGGCGAGCACCGCGGGACCGCGGGTGTGCACCGGGACGATGCCGGTGCCGATGCGCAGCGACGAGGACCAGGCGGCCGCCGCGGCCAGCGGGGTGAAGGCGTCGGTGCCGCCGCCCTCGGCGCTCCAGACGTCGGTGTAGCCGAGGTCCGGGAGCCGTTCGACGATGAAGCGGTGCCGGTCGATGGTGAGCCCCGGCAGCGGCAGGGTGATGCCCCACCGCGGTGGGGCCGCCGCGAGGCGCGGAGGCGGTTCGTGCGGGGCGGTCATGGGGGCGACGGTCCTCTCGTGGCGGATGAACAACGGTAGACGCCGGGCTACTTGCGGATCCAGACGGTCGTCAGGTCCAGGAACCATGACTGCGGCTGCACCAGACCACGGACCTTGGGCGACAGCGCCCGCGGATTGCGGTCGTTCACCACGAAGAGCCACGGCGCGTCCTTCGTCACCAGAGCCAGCGCCTGTCGGTAGTCGGCCCGCCGCTTGGCCTGGTCCGTCGAGGCCGACGCGGACGCGAGCAGGGCGTCCACCCGCGCGTTGGTGTAGTGGCCGGTCCAGAAGGGGCTCTTGCTGCCGATGAAGAGCGGCAGCAGTGCCTCGGACTGGAACAGGGTGGTGGACTGCGCGATCGCGTCGGAGCCGAGTGCGACCTGGCCCTTGGCCTCGGCGCTGATCAGGGTCGACCAGTCCGTGGTGCGGAGCTGCACCTTGATGCCGACAGCGGCGAGGTCGTGCTGGATCGCCTCGCTGATCGGCACCGGAAGCAGGTTGCCCGAACCGCCGGTCGGAACGGTGACGGTGGTGCTGAAGCCGCCGGCCTTGCCCGCCTCGGCCAGCAACTGCTTGGCCTTGGCCGGGTCGTAGGAGTAGGCGTCGCCGGCCGGGTCGAAGGCGAAGGTGGCCCGGGGCGCGGTCTGGTAGGCCGGGTCGGCGGTGCCGTGCAGCAGCTTCCCGGCGATCGCCTTGCGGTCGATGGCGAAGTTGGCCGCCTGCCGGACCCGCGGGTCGTTCCACGGCGCCTTGGACGTGTCCAGGATCCAGTACCACAGGTGGTCGTAGCTGTTGGTGACGAGCTGCACCCCGTCGGCCTTGAGGCTGTCGATGTCGTCGGGGTTCGGGTACTCGATCCAGTTGACGCCGCCGGAGCGCAGCGCCGCGGTGCGGGCGGCGACGTCCGGGAGCGACTTGATCACCAGCCGGTCGAGCTTCGGCGCGCCGCGCCAGTAACCCTTGAACGCGACCAGGTCGATCTCCTGCCCGGCGGTCTGGGAGCTGAACGCGAAGGGTCCGGTGCCCACCGGGTGCTGCCCGAAGTCGGCCGTTCCGTACTTCCGGACGGCGGTGGGGCTCGCGATCAGGACATGGGCGAGGTCCTCGGGGAAGTGTCCGTTGGGCGCGGTGGTGACCAGCTCGACGTGGTCGGCGTCGATCTTGCGGTACGTGGCGATGTCCCCGGCGTACTCCTGCGCGGCCGCGCCGAGCGCGTCGGTGTACTGCGCGTTGTGCTTGTCGAGGTAGCGGTCGAGGTTGAAGACGACCGAGTCGGCGTCGAAGGGGGTGCCGTCCTGGAACTTCACGCCCTTGCGCAGGGTGAAGGTCCAGGTTCTGGCGTCGGCGGCGACCTTCCAGGACTCCGCGAGCGCGCCGGTGATCTCCGGGGGCGCGTCGGTCCTGGACAGGTCGTAGCGGGTCAGCCCCTCGTAGAGCTGGAAGCTGACGAGGCGCTTGCCCTCGAATCCGGCACCACCGATGACGGTGTCGGGGTTGGGCAGCTTGCCGGTCGCGCCGATGACCAGGGTGCCGCCCCGGCCGTTGGTGTCGGAGCCACCCGGACCGTCCGAACCCGTCGTGGTGGCCGCCGATCCGCAGCCGGCGGCCGCGAGCAGCAGTCCCGCGGTCAGCAGGGCCCCGGTTCTGCGCCGGAAGCGTGGCGTGGCGTGGTGGTGCGTCATCGTGAGTCCTCGGGGTCGGTGGAGATGCCGGTGTCGACGGGTACGAAGAAGTGGATGGGGCGGGGGCGGCCCGAACGGTCAGGGGAGATCGGCCGGTTCGTCGCCTGCGGCGGCGAGCAGGGCGCGGGTGTAGGGATGGCGGGGTGCCCGCCACATGTCGGCGACCGGCCCCTCCTCCACCACCTGTCCGTGCCGCAGGACCAGCACCCGGTCGGCGAGGTGCCGGACGACCGCGAGATCGTGGGAGATGAACAGACACCCGATACCGGTGGTGTCCTGGAGCTCCACCAGCAGGTCCAGGACCTGTGCCTGGACGGTGCGGTCCAGTGCCGAGGTGGGTTCGTCACAGACCAGCAGCTCCGGGCCGGGAGCCAGGGCGCGTGCGATGGCCACTCGCTGCAACTGCCCGCCGGACAGTTCGCGCGGGTACCGCCGGGCCAGTCCGGGGTCGAGTCCGACCCGCTGGAAGAGCGCGGCCACCGCCTGCGGCCGGTCCCGACGCGGGACGCCGTGCAGGCCCAGCGGGAACGCCACCGCCTCCCCGGCCCGCAGACCGGGGTTGAGCGAGCCGCCGGGATTCTGCGGAACGAACTGCAGCCGTCCGCGTACGGCCCGTGCGCTCCGGCCGCGGAGCCGGTAGGGGTCGTGGCCGGCGAAGCGGACCGAACCCGTATCGGGGGCGAGCAGCCCCAGCGCCAGCCGGGCGAGGGTGGACTTGCCCGAACCGGACTCGCCGACCAGGCCGACCGTCTCGCCGCGCCCGACGCCCAGGCTGACTCCTCCCAGCGCGAGCCGCCCGCCCGGATACCGCTTGGTGACGTCGGCGAGGTGGAGCAGGGGAGTGTTCTCGCCGCCGGTCCCCGCGCTGACGCTCATCGGCGTGCCCCCGCCCGGGCCGCGACGAGCTCCGCGGTGAAGTGGTGCGCCGGCCGGGAGAGCACCTGGTCGGACGGGCCCGACTCGACGATGCGCCCGGCGCGCATCACCGCCACCTGTCCGCCCACCCGGCGGGCCACCGCGAGGTCATGGGTGACGAGCAGTACCGCGATGCCGTGCCGGCTGCGCAGACCGCTGAACAGATCCAGGATCTGCGATCGGACCAGCGCGTCGAGCGCCGTGGTCGGCTCATCGGCGATCAGCAGCTCGGGCTCGCAGGCGACCGCGAGGGCGATCGCCGCTCGCTGCCGCAGCCCGCCGGAGAGTTCATGCGGGAAGCTGCGCGCGATGCGCTCCGGCTCCGGGACTCCCGCCGTGGTCAGCAGTCCGGGTACGGCCTCCCGGGCCGCGCGGCGGGTGGTGACCACCCGGTGCCGGCGCAGGACTTCGGTGATCTGCGGACCGATGCGGCGCAACGGGTCGAGCGAACCGGTCGGATCCTGCGGCACATAGCCGATCCGGCTGCCCCGCACCCGGGAGAACTCCCGCTCGGTCAGAGCGCGCAGGTCGGTCGCGCCGAGTCGGACCCGGCCGGTGACCCGGGCGTTGCGGCCGGGCAGCCCGAGCACGGTCCTGGCGAGCGTGGTCTTGCCGCTGCCCGACTCACCGAGCAGCACCAGGGCGCCGCCGGGCTCGACGGAGAGCGACACGGCGTCCACGGCATGGACGGGGGCGTCGCGGCCCGGGTAGTCGACGGACAACTCCTCGACGAGCAGCGCGGGTCGGCCGGTCGCCCGCGGCGCGTGCGGGGTCATCGGACCGTCTCCGGTGCGAGGTCACTCGGATCGCCGATGCGGCGCCGCAGCGCCTCGCCGAGGGTGTTGAAGACCACCGAGACGATGAGGATGGTGAGGGCGGGAAGGACGGCGACTCCGGGGTGGGTGAGCAGACCGGGGCGCAGGTCGTCGAGCATCGCTCCCCATTCGGCGGTGGGCGGCGGAACGCCGAGGCCGAGGAAGGAGAGCCCGGCCGCGTACACCACGGACAGCCCGATCAGGGACGAGGCGTAGGCCAGGATCACCGGCGCGACGACCGGCAGGACCTGGCGGACGGCGACGAGGGTGCGGCCGGCGCCGCTGACCCTGGCCGCCTCCAGGTATTCGGCGGTGCGGATCCGCGCCACCTCGGTATGGGCGACCCGGGCCACCGCCGGAGTGAGCACCACCGACAGCGAGAGCACGGTCGCGCCGAGGCCCGCCGGCATCAGGGTGGCGATGGTCATCGCCAGCAGGATTCCCGGGAAGGCGTACAGCACGTCGAGCGACCGCAGCAGTGCCTGTTCGGTGACCCGGCCGCCGAGCCCGGCGGCGATGCCCAGCGCGGTGCCGGCCGTCGCGGCGATCGCCACCGGGACGAACCCGCCGATCAGGGAGGGGCGGGCGGCCCAGATCAGCCGGCTGAGCACGTCGCGGCCCTGCCCGTCGGTCCCCAGGAGATGACCGGGACTGCCGGGGTCGAGCAGGCGCACCTGCAGTGATCCGGCGACCGGGTCGTACGGGGCGATCAGCGGTGCGGCGACGGCCAACAGGAGCAGCAGCACGGCGAGCACGGCGGGCAGCAGCAGCCCGGCGTCGCGTCGCAGGGCTGCGGACCTGAGGACCCGGAAGGGACGCCGCCCCTGGACGGAGGTACCGGTACGGAGCAAGGTCATCGGGGGCTCCGGACGCGTGGGTCGATCCAGGCGTGGGCCGTGTCGACCAGGATGTTGACGCCGACGAAGGCCACCGCGACCACCAGGACCCCGCCCTGGATGAGGGGCAGATCGCGTGCGGTGAGTGCGTCGTAGAGCAGGTGCCCGAGACCGGGCCAGGCGAAGAGCGTCTCCACGAAGACCACGCCCTCCAGCAGATAGGCCAGTTGGAGGCCGCCGATGGTGAGCAGCGCGGGGGAGGCGTTGTGCACGCAGTGCCGCAGCACCGCCGTCCGGCTCAGCCCGCGGGCCCGCAGGCTGTCGGCGAGATCGCCCGCGAGGACCGAACCGAGCGCGGCCCGGAACACCTTGGCGGTGAGCCCCAGCGGAACCAGGGCGGCCGCCACGGCGGGCAGGATCAGATGGCGCAGCAGGTCCGGCAGGCCGCCGTCGCCGAAGACGTCATGCGTACCGCCGGCCGGCAGCCAGCGCAGCCGCACCGCGAAGACGGCGATCAGCAGCAGCGCCACCGAGTACTGCGGGGCGGAGACCGACAGGGTGCTCAGCGCGCCCGACACCCTGCCGAGCGGCCCGCGGGGCCGCAGGGCACCGATGGCGCCGAGCAGGGTTCCGCCGATGAGGACCAGCGTGAACGCCGCGGCCGACAGGATCAGGGTCTGGCCCAGCGCCGGCCACAGCAGTTGGTCGACGGGGCGCTGGCCGGCGATGGACGTGCCGAGGTCGCCGTGCAGAGCGTGCGTCAGCCAGTCGGCGTACCGCACGGGCAGCGGCCGGTCCAGACCGAGACGGTCGGTCAGCTCCTGGCGCGCCTGCGGCGGGGCCCCCGGGCCCAGGAACGCGCTGACGGGGTCGCCTGGTACCAGGGCCACGGTGGCGAAGACCACGAGCGTCACACCGACGAGGGTGGGCACCGCGAGCAGCAGCCGCCGGATCAGGAACCGTCTCATGCGGGCACCGGCCGGAGCGGGGCGCCCGGCGGCCGGGCGACGGGGAGGCGGGCAGGGGCTGGCATGAGCGTGGTCCTTCCAGGGCCGGTCACTCCGGCCGATGGGAAGAAGGTGGCTCAGCCGGCCGGCCGGCAGCCAGCCAGGCGTTCATGCTGTTACCTGTGGTCATAGGATCCGGGGTGCGGATCAGCGCGCTGCCCCGCAGCGCCGGTCGTGGACCGACCTTGACCCGTACTCGCGTACGGAATTACCCTGCGCGCATGGCTATCCGGCGCACCGACTTCACGTTGGTCGGCATCTGCGGCTCGTGGCACCGCAGGTGCTTCGACGAGACATGTCGCCCCGGCGCCCGGCGCTGACCGCCCAGCCTCCGGCTGCCCGGCAGCGCCCCTCCTCCCGCAGCGGACAGCCGCCCCTCTGATGATCCGTCAGTGACGTTCCGGGACCTCGGAACCGTCATGGAGCAGGGCGGAACCCGCGTCCTATCGCCGCGTCGTCCCGCCAGGGACCGGCTCCGTCACCTCCGAGGGGACCGCACCGCCATGCCGCACGACATCCGTGACCTGACCCGTCGACCAGCCGGCCGGGCCGGACGGCCCGCCCGAACCGTCCACCTGCCGCTCCGGTCCGGAGGTTCCCGATGGGAACGCTGACCGAGCTCGCCGACCCGTGCTCCGGACGCAACCGGCGGCAGTCCGGGCGGCGGGGCCCGTCCGTCCCGGCCCGGCCGGCCACGACGGACGCGCTGCACATCGAGATCGACAATCCGCTGGACCTCATCGCGGGGCACCAACTGCTGGCCGAGCCCGAGGCGTTCTCCGCAGGTGGCGGTCCGGTCCGCCGCCCCGCCGCAGAACCGGCCTGCTCCTGCGGGCATCCGCTGTGCACCGTGGCCGCGGACCGGGCCTCGGACACCACCCGGGTGTTCCTGGTGGAGCGGCACCCGGTGGCCAGCGCCGGGCTGCGCAGCGTCCTGGCCAGCGTGCCGGGGATGACCGTGGTGGGCAGCAGCACCGGTGATCCGCTGCGCGCCGTGGAGGGCGTGCGACGGGTGCAGCCCGACGTCATCCTGCTGGGCGGCGGCGCGACACTCGCCGACGACCTCGCCGCCGTGGTCGAACTGCGCGGCCCCGACGGCGCACCCGACGCGCGGGTGCTGCTGCTGCGCCGGGCGGAGAGTACGGCGGAGGCCAGCCGGATGCTGCTGACCGGGGCGAACGGGTGCTTCCCGCTGGACCTGCCGGAGGACCGCATCATCAGCGCGGTGGCGACCGCCGCCGCGGGCGGCGCGGTCTTCCTGCCCGCCCCGCCGTCGGCCCGGGTGCACCTGGCCAGTCTGGCCGGGCACGCCGCGGAGTCACCGCCGCAGCACTGCGGACTGACGGACCGGGAGCGCGACGTGCTCTCCCAGCTGGCCCGGGGCCTGGGCAATGCCGAGATCGGGCGCGAGCTCGCGCTGGCCGAGGCCACCGTCAAGAAGCATCTGACCCAGGCGATGCGCAAGATCGGCCAGTCCGACCGGCTGCGTGCGGCGCTCTACGCCCACCGGCACGGCCTGGCCGGCTGAGGGCCGGCTGCCGCTCCGGCGCGGGAGCGGCGGCCGCGGCGCTGTCGACGGCGGGCACCTGTGCGGGGTGCCCGCCGTCGGCATGTCCGGGCCCGGCAGCGGCGGGGCGACCTTAGGAGCAGACGGGGGCTCCGTAGGTCGCCCCGGCCCGCTCCGTTCGGGGCTTCTGGCCACGGGGTGCCGCTCCGTAGCGTTGCCGAGGACCGAGACCGCCGCGACCCGCACCCCGGGTCCTCATCCCCCGACCCGTGACGGCCGCACTGCCCGGGGTCCCGGGTCCCGCACGACCCGTCCCCGTAGAACCTGTAGAAGGAGACCCTGATGAGCGATGTGCCCGAGGCAGCCATCGCACGGACCGGACCCCAGGAACCCACTCCACGCGGCGCGGGCGCCGGGACCGTCCCCGGACCGCGCACCGCGGTACTGGGGGAGCCGCGCTCCGGGGACGGCAGCACGCTCCCGGCGGCCGGCGGCCCGTACGACCTGCCCTACCCGGCCCCGTACCGGCCCGCGTACCGGTCGATGCCCGAGGACGAGCGCTCGGCCCTGTGGCGCCAGCGGCTGCACGAGGCCGAGGCCGGCCTCACCTCGTTCCTGGTGACGCGGGGCGATCATCTCCATCTGACCGACTGGTTCGCGCTGCAGGCCGAACTCTTCGCCGATCTGCCCGCTGCGGGGGACGCCGACTCGGCGGCCTGGCAACGGGTGTTCTTCCGCGGCCAGGCACTGATGGAGCGATTCCTCGTCACCCGGTACGGCGAGGAGTCGCTCGCCGGATGGGCCGGCGCCAACGCCGAGGTGCACCGCACGGTCGAGCCCGACCACGGGCGGGGCGCCGCCGACCCGATCCACCGCATCGCCCGGCAGGCCGAACTCTACGGTTCCGACTACGAGTTCGACTCCGACGCACCCGAAGGCCCCGACCATGCGGCGCTGACCATCACCCACTGCGCGATCTGGGACTACCGCGAGAGGGCCCGGCGCAGCGGAGTGCGCCTCACGCTCGCCTCACCGTGCACCTACTGCACCGAGGCGCTGTCCGCCAACATCCGCGCCAAGGGCTACCGTCCCGCGCACCGGCTGCGCAGCGGACCCACCGGGCACGGCTGCCGCTGGGAGGCCGACGCCCCGGCCGGCGACGCCACCCTCCCCGTCACCCCGCGGGAGGCGTGATGTGCGGGATCACCGGATGGGTCGACTGGGAGACCGACCTGCGCACCAGGGAACGGACCGTGCGGGCCATGACCGAGACCCTGGCGTGCCGGGGACCGGACGCCGACGGTGTCTGGCTGTCCAAGTACGCCGCACTCGGGCACCGCAGGCTCTCGGTCATCGACCTCGACGGCGGTGTGCAGCCGCTGCGGGACCTCCCCCTTCCGCGCGCCGTGCTCAGCTACAACGGCGAGCTCTACAACTACCGCGAGCTGCGCGCCGAACTGCGGTCCCTCGGGCACGAGTTCCGCACCGCGTCGGACACCGAGGTCGTACTGCGGGCCCACGTGCAGTGGGGTGACCAGGCGCCCCGCAGGTTCAACGGCATCTTCGCGTACGCGCTGTGGGACACCCGCCGCGAGGAACTGCTGCTGGTCCGGGACCACCTGGGGATCAAGCCGCTGTACTGGCACGCCCACCGCAGCGGTGTGCTGTTCGGCTCCGAGCCCAAGGCCGTCCTGGCCAACCCGCTCTTCCGGCCCGAACTGGACGCCGAGGGCATCGCCGAACTCTTCGCCCTCCCGGCCGCGCCGACGGCGGGCCACGGACTCTTCCGCGGTCTGCACGAAGTGCGCCCCGGCACCGTGGTGACGGTCGGCAGATCGGTGACCCGGCAGTCGACCTACTGGGCGCTGGAGTCACAGCCGCACACCGACGACCCGGCGACTACCCGGGAGACCGTCCGCGCGCTCCTCGCCGACAGCGTCGAGCGCCAGCTGCTCAGCGACGTCCCGCTGTGCACCCTGCTGTCGGGAGGCGTGGACTCCAGCGCCATCACCGCGCTGGCCGCGAGCGCCCGCGAGCGCGCCGGCCAGGGCAAGGTCACCAGCTTCTCGGTGGACTTCCCCGGCAGCGCGGAACGCACCCCGGACGCCTGGCGCACCACCCTGGACGCCCCGTACGTCCAGGCCGCCGCCGAGCACATCGGCACCCGGCACACCTCCGTCGTGGTCCCCGACGACGACATGCTCACTGCCCGCGACGCCGTCCTGCGCGCCCGGGACCGGCCCGGCTGGGGGGAGATGGACGCCTCACTGCACCTGCTGTTCCGCGAGGTACGGCGGCACTCCACGGTGGCGCTCTCCGGGGAGGCCGCCGACGAGATCTTCGGCGGCTACCCCTACTTCCACGACGCGCAGGCACTCGCCGCCGACACCTTCCCCTGGCTGCACGGCCGCACCACCCCGGCCGCACTGCTGCGCCCCGAGGTCCGCGCCGAGGTACGCCCCGACGAGTACACCGCCGAGGCGTACCGGCGGTCGCTGGCCGAAGTGCCGCGGCTGGACGGCGAGACCGGACCGGACCGGCGGCTGCGGGAGGTCTTCCATCTGGCGCTGACCCGCTGGCTCCCGCCGCTGCTGGACCGCGTGGACCGGGTGAGCATGTCGGTGGGCCTGGAGGTGCGGGTGCCGTTCTGCGACCACCGGCTGGTGGAGTACCTGTGGAACGTGCCCTGGGACCTCAAGTCCCCCGGCGGGCGCTCCAAGGGGCTGCTCCGCGACGCCGTCCGCGACCTGCTGCCACCCCAGGTGACGGACCGGCCCAAGAGCGGCTACCCGTCGACCCCCGCGGTCCGCTACAGCGAGGTGCTCACCGCCCGCGCGCACGAACTGCTCGCCGATCCGCAGGCTCCCGTCTTCGACCTGGTGGACCGGGACGTGGTGCGCCGTGCGCTCGCCGAAGGGCGTCCGCTGCCCAGCCCGCGAACGGCTCCCAACCCGATCGGCGGCCTCGACCACCTGATCCAGGTCGACGAATGGCTGCGGGCCTACCGCGTGGGGCTGCGATGAGCCCCACGAGTCCCTCCGCCCGCGCGCAGGCCCCGTCCGGCCGCCCGCGGACCGAACCGGCCCTCGGAGCGGACGCCTTCCGCGCCGCGGCCCGGCACTGGACCACCGGGGTCGGCGTCCTGACCACGCAATGGGGCGAGGAGGTCTTCGCCAAGACCGTCTCCTCGCTGTGCCCGCTGTCCCTGGAACCCCTGCTGGTCAGCGTCGCGGTGGACCGGCGCAGCCCGCTGGTCGACGCCGTCCGCGGCAGCGGCCGGTTCGCCGTGAGCGCGCTGAGCCGGGAACAGGAGCACATCGCCCAGCGGTTCGCCGCCCCGGGCGCCGGCCGCGCCCTCGGATTCTTCACCACCGCGCCGATGCGGGCGGAGCTCACCGGCGCACCCGTCCTGGAGCACTGCCTGGCCTGGTTCGACTGCCGGCTGCACAGCGTCCTGCCCGGCGGCGACCACGCGATCCTCGTCGGGCAGGCCGTCGCCGCGGACACCGGTGACGGTGAGCCGCTGCTCTACCACGACGGACGGTACCGCTCCCTCGACCGCCAACCGATCACCCCGACTGGAGTGCACGCATGACCCTGCTGGACACCACCGACACCGGACGGGGCCTGCTCACCGCCGACCGGTACCGGGCCGAACTCGACGACGGCCGTGAGCTGTACCTCGACGGGAAGCGCATCAGCGACCCGGCCGGCCATCCGGCGTTCAAGCCCGCCGCCGACGAGATCGGCCGGCTGCTCGACCTCCAGCACCATCCCGACCACCAGGACCTGCTCACCTGGCAGGACCCGGCCACCGGGCAGCGCCTGGCCCGCGCCTACCAGCCGCCGCGCACCCTGGAGGAACTGCGCGTGCAGCGGCGCAGCGCCGAGTTCTGGCACGCGGAATCCCTCGGCCAGCACGGGCGCTCGCCCGCCTTCATGGCCTCCATCGCGGTCGGCCTCTACGACTTCCGCCACCAGCTGGAGAAGGCGCGCACCGGATTCGGCACCAACGCCGAGGCCTGGTACCACCACACCTCCCGCAACGACCTGGTGCTCTCGCACGCGCTGGGCGACCCGCAGATCGACCGGTCCGCCGACCCGGTGGACGATCCCGATCTCGCGCTGCGCGTGCTGTCGGAGAACGAGCGCGGCATCGTCGTCCGCGGCGCCAAGCAGCTGACCACCCTGGCCCCGCTGGCGCACGAGGTGCTGGTCTACCTGTCGGCGTCGTTCGCCCAGCGCCGCGGTGAGCAGTTCGTCGTCTGGTTCGCCCTGCCGCTGAACACACCCGGCCTGGTGACCCTGTGCCGCGAACCCCTCGGCAGCAGCCCGTGGGGACACGCCCATCCGCTCGGCGCCCGCTTCGACGAGCAGGACGCCATGCTGTTCTTCGACGACGTCCTGGTGCCGTGGGACCGGGTGTTCCTGCTGCGCGAGAGCGAACTGGCCAGGACCGGACTGGGCCGGATCAACGCCTGGAGCGCCTACATCGGCCACGTCCGCTACCGCGAGCGGCTGCGCACCCTGCTGGCGACCGCGACCCTCGTGGCCGAGAGCATCGGTGTGGACGGCTTCCGGAACATCCAGGAGGACCTGGGAACGCTGGCCGGCTACGCCGAACTGACCGAGTACTTCCTGGACGCCGCCGAAGCCCGTGCCACCGTCACCGACAGCGGTCTGCTGGCGCCCGGCGACACCGCGGCCAGCCGGGTGTGGTCCGCCGAAGTGGCGGGCAAGGCCGTCGACATCGTGCGCGGCATCGGCGCCTCCGGGCTGCTGATGCAACCGACGGCGAACGATCTCGCCAACCCGCGGCTCCGGCCGCACCTCGACCGCTACATGCGCGGGCGCGGCATCGACGCCGAACACAAGTCCCGGCTGTTCCGGCTCGCCTGGGAACTGACCGGTGACGGCTTCGGCCAGCGCCAGGACCTCTACGAGTTCGTCCACCGGGGAGACCTGGCCCGCAACCGCATCAACCTGTACCGGCGCTACGACCAGAGCAGTGTGCGCGAGCGGCTGCAGCGGCTCATCGCCGAACCCACCACTTCCCCGGAGGTCCAGTCGTGACCGCGTCAGCCGTCGAGATCCAGGCCCGGACGCTGTCCGGCTACGCGGACGCCAGCAGGCTCCGGCAGGTCCACGACCGTGACTGGGTGCTCGACCAGGTGCCGGACCACCCCGAAGTGCTGCTCGACCTCGGCAGCGGCATCGGCCAGCTGCTGCGCTCCGCCCTCGACCGCCACCCGTCACTGCGGCTGGCGGTCGGTCTGGAACGGTCCGAGCACCGCATCGCCGAGGCGGCCGAGCGGCTGCGCCCGTACGGCGACCGGGTCGCGCTGCACCAGGCCGATCTGACCGTGCCCGCCCCGCTGGAGTACCGGCCGGACGTGGTCACCATGACGTCGGTGCTGCACTGGCTGTACCCCGACGAGGACCGCATCCTGGCCTGGGTCCGCGACCACCTCGCCCCCGGCGGACACTTCCTGCTGACGACCTACCATCCGGCGCGGGACGAGCACGGCCTCGGCGGTGAGGACGACATCGTCCGCGACGCCCTGGTGGACCTGGGCACCGAACGGGACGCCGTACCCCGGGTGTTCGCCGCGGGGGAGGGGGACGCGGGCGGCACGGTGCTGCCCATCGCCACCCGCACCCGGACGATCGAGGACCTGGCCGGGCTCCTGGAACGTCACTTCCGGGTCGAATCGGTCCTCGACCGGGACGCCGTGGTGCACATCGAGGACGCGGGCCAGTACAGCCACTTCCACGCCGCCACCTTCGGCGACTACTACAGCCGCCTCGTCCCGCCCGCACGACGGGCCGAGTTCTTCCGGGCGGTCGGCGACGCCGCCTGGCGGCGGCAGGGTGAACGCGGCTGGGTCAGCAACATGCCCGTACGACTGTGGAAACTCCAGCCACGTGATTGACGCCTAGTCTGGAAGCACCGAACCGACCCCGCCGGCCGAGGAGTCACCTCCGATGTCCACCCCCCTCCCCAGCCAGGAACTCGGCGCCTTCCTGCGAGCCCACCGCGAACTGCTCCAGCCGTCCGACGTGGGACTGACCGCCAGCTCCCGGCGCCGCACACCGGGGTTGCGGCGCGAGGAGGTCGCGTCGCTGTCCGGAGTGGGACTGGCCTGGTACACCTGGCTGGAACAGGGCCGGGTGACCGCCTCCCGGCAGGTACTGGAGGCGGTCGCCCGGGCCCTGCGGCTGGATCCGGCGGGGCTGCGGCACGCCATGCGGCTGGCCGGGCACCACGAACCGACCGGTCCGCTGGACCTGAACGGTTCGGGGAACCTCGCGTCGACCGTGCAGCCGGTGCTGGACTCCTGGCCCACCAGCCCGGCCGTACTGCTGGACCGGCACTTCGACCTGCTCGGATGGAACACCGCGTGGAGCGCGCTGTGGGGCGCTCCGGAGGCGGTGCCCGCCGACCGCCGCAACCTGATGTGGCTGATGGTCGCGGGCCGCCAGCTGCGCACCGTGCTGCACGACTGGGAGCCGCTGGCGATGAACGTCTTCCAGCACTTCCGCGCCCAGGCCGGTACCTCCCTGTCCGACCCCAGGACCGGGGAGGTCTACCGCCATCTGGACGAGGACGCCCCGCAGTTGCGCCACTGGTGGGGCTGCCACTCGGTGGCGGAGCTGACCACGCGTACCGTCGTCGTCGAACCACCGGGCATCGGCCGGATCGAGCTGGCGCTGTCCTCCTTCCACCCGGTGGACGACCCCTCGGCTCTCGTACTGCTCTTCACCCCGCGCACCGCCGAGGACCACTCCCGCATGACGGCACTGACCGAACGTCCGCTGCGTGCGGTCACCGGACTGCCCGAACGACACGCCGGCTGAGACGACAAGGAAGTGGGGGGAAGGGCCGCGGCCCTTCCCCCCACTTCGCTGCCCACGTCAGACGCTCTCGGCGGCCTCCTCGACGCCGTCGGACCGGCGACCGGAAGCCTGACCGGGGTCCGACGGCGTGCGCAGGCCGTGACTGACCGCCAGACCTCCCAGCGCGCCGAGCAGCGCGAGACCCACTCCGATGACGAGCGTGCCGGTCGAAACGTCGCCGAAGGCTCCGACGGCCCAGGCCCCCACGCCCGTTCCGGCGTACATCGTCGAGGTCAGCCAGGCGCTGGAGGTGGCGCGCAGCTCCGGCGCGACCGTGCCCGCGAGGGTCTGCTGATCGGTCACGAAGCCGCCGCTGGCCACGAACCACACCGTCACCCCGACGAGCGCCGCGATCAGGCCGGGACCGCCGGCGGAGAGGGCGACCCCCACGGCGAGCAGCACGCCCCACAGCCCGAGCAGCGGCAGATGGGACCGGCCGGCCGCGCGCGCCCGGTCACCGAGGCGCCCGGCGGCGAGCGAGCCGGTCACACTGCCCGCGCCGACCAGGATCCCGACCAGGCCGAGTTGAGCCACGGAGAGATCGAACCGGTGGACCAGCAGCGCCCCGAGGAAGGTGTACGCCCCGAGGTTGGCCGCGTGGAAGACGGTGTTGACCAGCAGGGCCCTGCGCAGCGCAGGGTCCGTCCAGCCGGCCAGTACGGCCCTGACCGCGCCGATCGCCGCTGCCGGGCGCGGGGTCGCCGCGACCTGGCGCAGGAGCAGCGGCAGCGCCGCCGCGGTGCCGATCGCCAGCGCCACGAAGGCCGAACGCCATCCGGCGATCCCGGCCAGCGCACTGCCCAGCGGCACTCCGAGGACCTGCCCGCAGGAGAACAGCGCCATGCCCAGCCCGAGCGCCCGGCCCCGGAAGCGGTCCGGGGCCGTCTCGGCGATGTGCGCCCAGATCGCGGGCCCCGCCGCGGCCGCCGCCAGCCCCGCGACCGCCCGGGAGAGCACCAGCGGCGCCAGCCCGGTCGAGAGCGCGGCGGCGGCGTTGGACACGATGAACAGCGCGGTGCCGGCGAGCAGCGTCTGCCGTCGCCCGATCCGGTCGCTGAGCAGGCCGAGGAACGGCGCGCAGACGGCGTAGACGAGTACGTAGGCGGTGACGCTGGAGGCGGCGGCCGCCTCGCTGACGCCGATGTCCGCGGCGATGGTCGGAAGCAGCGGGGAGACCAGGAACGTCTCGGTCCCGAACAGGAACAGCAGCACGAACACGCCGGCATAGCGCAGCCAGTCGTAGGTCTCGGGCGCGGCGGCCGGCTCAGCGGGTGCGCCGGAAGTGCGGCTCAAGGGAATCACAGCCTTTTCGAGCGGGGATCCGGAGCCAGGGGAACCCGGACCGGCTCCCGCGGCGCGCAGCGGCGCGGCGGGGCAGGGACGGGGCGGGACGGCGGGGTGCGGCTCCGGCGGGGTCGGGGCCGTCCGGCCCCACCATCGTGTGCCGCCGCGCAACGGCCAGCCAGACAGGCGATCATCCTGTGACCGCAGCTCATAGGCAGCACACCGACGAGGGGCCACGACCCGTCGGCCGTGACCCCTCCCTGTCGCCGCGCCCGGCGCGGCGCTAGACGACGACCTCGTCGAGCTTGCCGCTGACCACGTCCTGCCAGGCGTGCGCCAGCAGGTCGAAGGAGCGGATCCGGTCCTGGTGGTCGTGGGTGATGGTGGTGACGAGCAACTCGTCCGCGCCGGTGGCCCGTTGCAGGACCCGCAGCCGCTCGACGACGGTCTGCGGCGAGCCGGTGAACTGGGTCCGCACCCGGTCGTCGACGAGGGCACGCTGCTCCTCGGTCCACACGTGCCCGGCGGCCTCCTCCGGGGTGGGGAACGGGATCGCGCCCCGGCCCGAGCGGATGCTGTGCACCCACAGGGCGTAAGGGGCCGCGAGCCGGCGCGCGGTGTCGTCGTCCTCGGCCACCACCACATCGGCGGAGACCAGGACATGGGGACGGTCCAGCACCGTCGAGGGCTTGAACGCCTCGCGGTAGGCGTCCACGGCCTCCAGTACCGCGGCCGGGCTGACGTGGTAGTTCGCCGCGAAGGGCAGCCCGAGCGCGCCGGCGGCGCGGGCGCTCGCCCCGGCGCTGCTGCCCAGGATCCACACCTGCAGATCGGCTCCCTCACCGGGAACGGCATGGGCCTCGAGACCGCCCGAGGTGAGGTGGTCGCCGCGCACCAGCGCCAGGATCTGTTCCACCTGGTCCCGGTAGTCGGGGAGTTCGGCACCCGGGAACTGGACGAGCTCGGTGTAGCGGGCGAGCAGCGGGGAGCCGATGAGCCGGCTGATGTCGTAGGGCGCGGGGATCAGCAGCCCCTCGGGGGTGTACCGGGGTCCGGCGGGCGGCGTCGCGGCGGCCGGGCCCGGTGCCGGTGCGGGCGCGGAGGCGCCGGGCTTGCGGAAACCCGAGCGGCCCAGGCCGAGGTCGATCCGGCCCGGGTGCAGGGCGTCGAGCAGCCCGAACTCCTCCACCACCGACAGCGGGGTGCGGTGGCCCAGCTGGACCGCGCCGGCGCCGACCCGGATCCGCTCGGTCGCGGCCGCGACGAGCTGGATCAGCAGGGCCGGTGACACCCCGGCGACACCGGTCGTGAGGTGGTGTTCGGCCAGCCAGTAGCGGTGATATCCGGCGGCCTCGGCGCGCTGCGCCAGGTCGACGGTGTTCCGCAGTGCCTGGGCCGCGGTGGAACCGGAGCTGATGGGCGCCAGGTCGAGGACGGACAGCGGTACGGAGGGCGCCGCTGAGGGTCCCTCCGGACGGAGTTCGGGGGAGGCGCCGGGGGAGGGGTCCGCGGACGGGGCCTGGGAGGTGCCGCGTTGAGCGCGATCCGAAGGAAGTTCCGTCACGACGCCGCCTTATTCGTACTGTCGTTGCTCCGGGTGCTGTTCCTGGCCGGTGGCCGGTCCAGGCCGAGGTGGTCGCGGAGTGTGCTGCCCTCGTAGTCGTGCCGGAAGACGCCCCGCTCCTGGAGCAGGGGGACGACCGTGTCGGCGAACGCGTCGAGTCCGCCCGGGGTGACGTGCGGGACGAGGATGAAGCCGTCGCTCGCGTCGGCCTGGACGAAGTCATTGATGGTGGTCGCGACGGTCGACGGGGAGCCGACGAAGGTCTGGCGGCCGGTGGTCTCGATCACGAGTTCGCGGATCGACAGCCCGCCGGCCTCCGCCTTCTGCCGCCATTCCTTCGCGGTGGCCAGCGGATCGCGGAACATCCGCACGCTGGCCCGGCCCCGCGCGACCGTGTGTTCGCCCGGGTCGGGGTCGATCTCGGGCAGCGGACCGTCCGGGTCGTAGCCCGACAGGTCGCGGTTCCACAGCTGTTCCAGGTACTTGATCGCGGTCTGCCCGCTGACCTGTGCCCTGCGGACGTCGTGCGCGCGGTCGCGTGCCTCGGCGTCGGTGTCGCCGAGCACGAACGTCGCGGCGGGCAGGATCAGCAGCTCGTCGCGGGTGCGCTGATGGCGCGCGAGTCGGTCCTTGACGTCGGTGTAGAACGCCCGGCCGGCGTCGAGGGTGCTGTGCCGGCTGAAGATCGCGTCGGCGGTGGCCGCCGCGAACTCGCGTCCCTCCTCGGAGTCGCCCGCCTGGAAGATGACGGGGCGGCCCTGCGGGCTGCGGGGGACGTTGAACCGGCCGGCGATGTCGAAGTGCTGGTCGCGGTGGTGGAATTCGCCCGCCCGGGGATCGCGGAGGAACCGGCCGGACTCCGTGTCGGCGACGATCTCGTCGTCCTGCCAGGAGTCGAACAGCTCCCATGAGGTGCGCAGGAACTGCTCGGCGCGTGAGTAGCGGTCGTCCTGCGCGAGAAAGCCGCCGCGCCGGAAGTTCTCGCCGGTGAAGGCGTCCCAGGAGGTGACGACGTTCCAGGCCGCGCGGCCGCCGGAGAGGTGGTCGAGGCTGGCGAACTGGCGGGCGACCTCATAGGGCTCGTTGAAGGTGGAGTTGATCGTGCCGGTCAGGCCGATCCGCTCGGTCACCGCGGCGAGTGCGGCGAGCACGGTGAACGTGTCGGGGCGGCCCACGACATCGAGGTCGTAGATCTCGCCGCCCTGTTCGCGCAGCCGCAGGCCCTCGGCGAGGAACAGGAAGTCGAACCTGGCCCGCTCCGCGGTACGGGCGAAGTGCGCGAACGAGCTGAACTCGATGTGGCTGCCCGCCTCCGGGTCGCTCCACACGGTGGTGTTGTTGACGCCGGGGAAATGCGCCGCGAGATGGATCTGCTTGAGGGGCTTGCTCATGGTCGGTCGGATCCCTCCGGCTCAGGCACCGACGGTGCCGGCGGCACCGGTGATGCCGGCAGTGGCGGCGGTCACGGCGGTAGCGGTGGTGGCATAGCGGTTGGCGGGGCGCGGGAGGCCGAGCAGCCCGCGCAGCGTCCGGGCCTCGTAGGAACGGCGGAAGGCGCCGCGGGCCTGGAGTTCGGGCACCAGGCCGCGCGTGATCGCCGGCAGGTCGCGGCCGATGGTGGCGGGGCGCAGCCGGAAGCCGGTGAGTCCGGCCCGCCGCCGTTCCAGGAGCAGATCGGCCAGTTGCGACGGCGTTCCGGTGAACACCTCGGCGTCGCTCGTCCAGGTCTCACCCGCCAGGGCGTCGAGCCGGTCCCGGCGCGCCCGTGCGACCCCGGGCCGCTCGTCGAGGAAGACCACCAGGTCGCCGAAGACGTGCACGGTGTCGTCGTTCCGTCCCGCGGCCTCCTGTTCGGCGCGGACCGCGGCGACGATCGTGCGGGCCTCGTCGGCGTCGTGCGCGGTGACATAGCCGACGTCCGCCGCACGGGCCACCAGCCGGTACGGCACGGCCGAGTCGGCGAGGGCGGTCACGACGGGCTGCCCCTGCGGCGGGCGCGGGGTGATCGAGGGGCCCTTCACGCTGAAGTGCCGGCCGTGGAAGTCGGCGTAGTGCAGCTTGTTCCGGTCGATGAACCGGCCGGTGGCCACCTCCCGGATCTCCGCGTCGTCCTCCCAGCTGTCCCACAGCCGGCGCACCACCTCGACGTAGTCGGCCGCCTCGTCGTACAACTCGGCCACCAGGTCCGGTACGTGCGGCCGACCCGGCTCCGCGGCGCCGAACGGCGGGAAGGAACGGCGGCCGAAGTGCGCCGCCTCGTCGGGCCGGGCCGACACCCGGACCCGTAGTCCGGCGCGGCCGGCGCTGACGTAGTCGAGGGTGGCTATCGCCTTCGAGAGGTGGAACGGCTCGGTGTGGGTGGCGACCGCGGTCGGTACCAGTCCGATGTGCGTGGTCAGCGGGGCGACCCGGGCCGCGACGAGAACCGCGTCCAGCCGGCCGCGCACCTGGTCGGTGCGGTCGTCAGGACCGGTGCGGCCGGCGGACTGGAGGGCGAGGGAGTCCTCGAACGTCACGAAGTCCAGCAGCCCGCGCTCGGCCTCGGCGACGGCGTCGGCCCAGTAGCCGGCGGTGAGCAGGTCCCGGGGGCGGGCCCCCGGCTCCCGCCAGGCGGCGGGATGCCAGCCGGCGTCGTCGAGCGCTACGGCGAGATGCAACGGGTTCAGGGATGCGGACATGGCGTGGTTGCCTTCCTGATCGACCGGATGAGGACGCGCCGCCCCGGGGGCGTGAGCGTCAGCAGGGAGTCAGATCAGGGACAACAGAGGGAGCCGGCGATCCGTTGCAGATCGATGTGCTGCCGTCCGTAGAGATGGACGACGGGCCCGCGGGGGTCGAGAGTGCCGATGACGACGCGACCGGGTGCTGTCCGCATCGTCATCACCTCTCTCCGGTTCGAACGGCCGGTGGCCTCGTCACCTCATATCGACGCTATCCCGCGGGTATTGCCCGGCGCAATGCCCGCCGGCCGCCCCGCCCCGGTCTACCGCGAGACCTCGATCACGACCTTGCCCCGGGTGTGGCCCTCCTCCACGGCGCGCAGCGCCTGGCCGGCCTGCTCGAAGGGGAAGGTCCGGGTCACGAACGGGTCGAGGACGCCCTCGGCGACCAACTCCGCTACGGCGTCCAGCACTTCGGTGTTCCGCTTCCTCGCCACCGTCGCCCCGCCGAGCTTGACGACGTTCACCTTGTCGGGACCGCTGATCAGCGCCGCGGGATCCGCCAGCAGCGCGGCGACCTCCTCCAGGGACGCGCCGCCGACCAGGTCGAAGACCGCGTCGACGCCTTCGGGCGCCGCCGCGCGCACCCGGTCCGCCACGCCGGATCCCGACGCGACGTGCACGACCCCGAGGGACTCGACGAACTCCTGCTTCGCCGCGCTCGCGGTGCCGACCACCCGCAGACCCCGGTGGGTGGCGATCTGCGCGGCGGCGCTGCCCACTCCGCCGCCGACACCGTTGATCAGGAGCGTCGAGCCGGCCGGCAGATCGAGCTGCTGCACACCGTCGTACGCGGTGGCCACGGCGACGGGCAGCGTCGCGGCGTCGGCCCAGGACACCCCGGCCGGCTTGTGCGCGGTGCTGGCCACCGGCAGCAGCGTGTACTCGGCATAACCGCCGGTGAGGGGATTGCCGAACACGGCGTCCCCGACCGCGTACCCCTCGACGCCGTCGCCCACCTGCTCCACCACACCGGAGACCTCACCGCCCAGCACCGCGGGCAGCTCCACGGCCGGCGCGTTGGCCTGGACGTATCCCGTCCTGCGCTTCCAGTCGACCGGATTGACCCCGGCGGCCCGTACCGCCACCAGGAGTTGGCCGGCGCCGGGCACCGGCCGGGGCACGTCGGCGAAGGACTCGGTCTCGGGACCGCCGAACCGGGAGAACACATAGGCCTTGGGCATCGGTATCTCACACTTCTGGTCGAGGAGCTGGAGAGGAACGGGGGACGAGCCGGACAGGACAGGCGCTTGCACCACGCTGCCGGAGCCCTGACCCGGCGGTCACTCGAGGCGGCGTTGCGCGCTGTCCGGGACCCGGACGAAGGTGAAGAGCGTTCTGCGGCGCAGGGTGAAGCCGATCGACTCGTACAGCCGGACGGCGCCGGTGTTGGACTCCGCCGCGTGCAGGAACGGGGTGTCCCCCCGCTCGCGGATACCGGCGGCGGCGTGGCGGATCAGCCGCGTCGCCAGCCCGGACCCGCGATGGTCCGGGTCGGTGCACACGGCGCTGATCTCCGTCCAGCCGGGGACCCGCAGCCGTTCCCCGGCCATCGCGACGAGCCGGCCGTCCCGGCGGACCCCGTAGTAGGCGCCGAGTTCGATGGTGCGGGGCAGGAACGGGCCCGGCTTGGTGCGGGCGACGAGATCCAGCATCTCCGGAACGTCGGCGGGGCCCAGCCGCACCGCCTCCGGCTCGGCCTCGGCGCGCAGCGCGGTGTCGACGAGTTGCACTCCATAGCCGGAGTCGATGGTCTCCCAGTCCTCGGGGACGGCCACGGTTCCCGTGACGGCGATGGTGAGGCCCGGCTCCACCAGCTCGGCCAGGTCCTTCCAGCCGCGTGGATCCTCGGCATCGGCGAGCGCCACGAACGGCGACACGTCGGACCGATAGCGGGCGGCGGCCCCGCGGATCTCGGCGAGGTGGCGGTGCGGGCCGGTCAGTGCGGCCCATGCCGGGTTGTCCAGGACATGCGGCGGCGCGGCCGCGTCCTGATCCGAGGGGTGCGGGGGATGGAGACCTGTGGGCATGGTGGTGGGGACTCTCCGTTCTGGCACGGTGCTGCTTCTGCGGCTACGGGGCGGTTCGCGGGACGGTCGTCAGCCCGGAGTTCAGCCGCGACAGAGGGCGCTGCTGACCCGCTGCAGATCGATGTGCCGTCGCAGGAACGCCGAGGCCCGGCCGTGGCGTCGCCACGCGGCCATCCCCGGACCTGCGTACATACCGTTCACCATCGTCATTCTGCCCGTGCGGGCCTCGCGTCCGCCGGAGGGGCTCCGGCCGTAAGCTAGGCACGCCGAGCGGAGCGTGTCAATGAGACCCCTGCCGGCCGGACGGCGCTCCTTCCACAACGCGGTTCAGGAGTCTTCGGGTTCCCGGGTGAAGCCGAGTGCGAGTTCGGTCAGCAGTCGTGCGCCGAAGCCCGTGCAGCCCCGGGGACGCCAGGACGAGGCGGTGTCGTTCTGGGCCGTGCCGGCGATGTCGATGTGCGCCCAGGCGCGCCCGGCGACGAACTCCTCGAGGAACAGGGCCGCGTGGATTGCCCCGCCGTTGGGTCCGCCGATGTTCTTGATGTCGGCGACGTCCGAGTCCAGTTCACCGCGGTAGCGCCGGGCCAGGGGCAGCTGCCAGACGGGCTCGTCGGTGCGCCGGGCCGCTTCCAGCACCTGGTCCACCAGCGGTTGCGCGTTGCCGAACACCGCGGCGATCTGCGGGCCGAGCGCCCGCAGGCTCGCGCCGGTGAGGGTGGCGATGTCGACGACGGCGTCGGTGGGCTCCTCGGTGGCCAGGACGAGGGCGTCCGCCATCACCAGCCGTCCCTCGGCGTCGGTGTTCAGCACCTCGACGGTCGTGCCGCCGCGCAGGGTGAGCACATCGCCGAGCTTGGTCGCGGACCCCGAGGGCATGTTGTCCGTGCACATCAGATAGCCGGTCACGAAGGTGGGGCAGTGCAGTGCGGACAGCACCGACATGGCCGCCAGGATCGCTCCGGCACCGGACATGTCGTTCTTCATCGTGGCGTGTACCGCGTCGGCGGGCTTGAGGCTGATGCCGCCCGAGTCGTACGTGATGCCCTTGCCGACCAGCGCCAGCCGGGGCACCTCGGGGCCGGCGGCGGGGGGCCGGTAGGTCAGTTTGATCATGCGGGCCGGTTCCGTGCTGCCCGCGTTGACCCCCAGCAGTCCGCCGCAGCCCAACTCCCGCAGTGCGTCCTGGTCGAAGACCTCGACGTCCAGACCGCTCAGGGCGCCGACGCGCGTCGCGCAGTCGGCCAGCCGGGTGGCGGTGAGCAGGTTCGGCGGGGAGTTGGCCAGATCCCTGGCCAGCAGGGTGGCCTTCGCAAGGAGCCCGCCGCGCCGCGCCCCGCGGTCGGCGGCGTCGGTGTCATGCGCGGGCACCACGAGGGTCAGGCTCCGGACGGGGACGGTCCCGGTGTCGCTCTTGAGCGGCTCGAAGGCGTAGCGGGCCAGCAGCGTGCCCTCGACCAGTGCCTGCGCCGCGACCAGGCTGTCCACGCCCGCGCCGACCGGGGTGAGCAGCGTCAGCCGCGCGGAGCGCCCGGCGGCCAGGGCGAACGCGGCCGCCGCGTCACGCAGCGAGGCGGGGTCGGCGGTCTGCGGGTCGCCGATGCCGTAGAGCACCACCGGCGTGCCCTGAGCGTGCGCGCACACCAGCGTCTGTCCGACGCGCCCGGTGAAACCGGCCGCCGCGGCGGCCGCCGGGGTCAGTCCCACGTCGGCGGGCAGTTCGCCGCCCTCCGCGACCGGCATCCCCCAGATGTCGTCCGGGCCGGCCCCTGGCCCGGACTCCTCCGCGGCCACGACGCCGATCTCGGGCATGTGGTCGAGGGAGGGAACGGGGTCTGAGGTGTCCGCACGCAAGGACATGGCGGGTCTGCCTTTCACGCCTGCGGTGTCGGCCGCGTGGTCGCGCCGTCCTGATGCGCGGATGCCACTGTGCGCACAGGGCGCGCGGCCCCGCGCCCGGCAACACGCCGTATTGAGCCGAACGGCCGACCCCGGGACCGCCGGACCGGGGGAGGCGCGCACGGTCCGGTGGACCGTACGGCGCCTTCCGCCGTCGTCACCGCGTGCCGGGCTCCGGGTCCAGCAGCGTGGCCAGCCCGTCGAGGATGCGTTCCAGTCCGAAGGCGAAACGATCTTCCATGTTCGGCTCCGACAGCTCCGCGGCGAGGGCCACCAGGTTGGGGAACCGGTCGGCGGGGAGCTGCTGGAGGTGGTCGCGGGCGGCGTTGACGACCTCGGTCCTGGTGGCCTGCCCGACGGCCTCGGCGGCCGAGAGGGGCGACTGCTCCTGGAGCACGAAACCCGCCACGTAGTTGCCGAGCAGGTAGCTGGTCAGGGCGGCTTCCGCAGCGGGGAATCCGGCCTCCCGGAGCCGGTCCAGCTGGTCCTCCAGGATGACGAGGAGGCTCGGGCCGAGGTTGAAGCGTCCGGCGACGACTCTGGCGGCGTCGCGTTTGCCGAGCAGGTGCCGGCGGTGCAGATGGCAGTACGCGCGCAGCTGCTCGCGCCAGTCGCCCTCCCGCGGCGGGGGCTCGGCGTCGGCCACCAGGGCGTCGGCCAGCAGGTCCAGCAGTTGCTCCTTGTTGCGGACGTGCCAGTAGAGCGAGGGTGCCTGCACCCCGAGTTCGGCCGCCACCCTGCGCATGGACAGGGCGTCGAGGCCGTCCCGCTCCAGCACCAGCAGGGCGGCCCCCACCAGCGCTTCCTGGGTGAGCGGCGGCTGCTGGCCGGGCGCCTTCGCGCGGTCTGTCCTCATCGGTCGACTCCTCGTGTCCGCCGATACCGCCGATACCGCGGATATCCACTTGCCATCTAACACCGTTAGGGGCAATCTAACGGTGTTAGAGATCGACTAACACTGTTAGGGGACCCCATGGCGGAGCTCGGCTCCCGACGCAAGTACCTGGTGCTCGCCACCCTGTGCGCCACGATGTTCATGGCCATGCTCGACAACGTCGTGGTGAACACCGCCCTGCCCCGGATCGGACAGGAACTCCATGCCGGGGTGAGCGGCCTGCAATGGGTCGTGGAGGGCTACAGCCTCGTCTTCGCCGCCCTGCTGCTCACCGGCGGCACCCTCGGCGACCGCTACGGGCGGCGGCGGACCTACCTCGCCGGCCTCGCCCTGTTCACCGCCGGCTCGGCGTTCGCCGCGCTCTCCGGCACCACCGGACTGCTCATCGCGGCGCGCATGACGCAGGGACTGGGCGCCGCGCTGCTCACCCCGGGCAGCCTCTCGATCCTGCGGCACACCTTCGAGGACGAACGGGAACGCGCCCGCGCCATCGGCCTGTGGTCCGGCATCTCCGCCATCGGTCTCGCCCTGGGGCCGGTCATCGGCGGCCCGATGGTCGACGCCTTCGGCTGGGCCAGTGTCTTCTGGATCAACGTCCCCATCGGCGGGGCCGCGCTGCTCCTGGGCAGCCGCGTACTGCCCGAGTACTTCACCCGCACCGCGCGGCTCGACCTGCCGGGACAACTACTCGCGGCCGTCGGACTGGGCGGACTCGTCTACGCCCTCGTCGAGGGGCCGAGCCGCGGCTGGACCGACCCGGTCACACTGGGCGCCGCCGCGGCCGGGGCGGTGGCACTGCTGCTGTTCGGCGTCGTGGAACTGCGGACCGCCGACCCCATGATGGATCTGCGGTTCTTCGCTGACCGGGTCCTGGCCGGGGCGGCGCTGGCCGCGTTCACGGTCAGCTTCGGCATGTTCGGCGTCATGTTCTTCCTGCCGCTGTACATGCAGAACGTGCTGGGCTGGGCGCCCACCGGCTCAGGCGTCGCGGCGCTGCCGTGCACCGCCATGATCATGATCGCGTCACCGCTGTCCGGCAGACTCGCCCTGCGGTACGGGGTCCGGCCACCCCTCGTCGCCGGTCTGACGCTGTGTGCGGTGGCGCTGGCCGGGCTCTCCCTGTACGGATCCGGCGCCCGGTACCCGCAGTACCTCTGGGTGCTGCCGCTGATGGGCTTCGGCATGGGGCTGAGCTTCGCCCCCGCCTCCATCGCGGTACTGCGCCGCGTCGCGCCGTCCGCCGCGGGCATGGCGTCCGCGGCGCTCAACACCGTCCGCGAACTCGGCGGTGTCGTCGGCGTTGCCGTCCTGGGCGCGGTGCTGACCAGCCGGCTGGCCTCCGGCCTGACGCACCGTCTGGAGTCCGCAGGCACTCCGCCGCGGGCACGCCACGACATCGTCGCCTCGGTCACGGGCGACGGCGCGGGCGGACTCGTCCGCGGCTCGGGGCTGCCCCCGGCACTGCACCGCACGATGGACGCGTCCTTCGTGGACGCCCTCCATCTCGCGGTCCGCTGCGGGGCGGTGGTCATGGCCGTCACCGCCGTGGCCGTCTTCCTCCTGCTGCGCTCCCGGCCCGACCCGGTGTCCCCGGTGTCCGGACCGGTGCTGGAACAGTCCGGAGCCGCCCTCGGTGCGTAGGAGGCCGCCGACACCGACCGTGGTCGTGGTGCCCCCGCCCCCTCGGGGGCACTACGCCGGGCGCACCGGAAGGTAGCTGAGGATGATCATCCCGGTGCTGTGCACCTCGGTGCCGTTCAGGGTGAACCGGGTCTGCAGCGCGTCGCGGTACAGCAGTTGCTCGGAGGTGGCCTTGCCGGACAGGACGGGGTGGAGCCACACCCGGAACTCGTCCAGCAGGCCGTTCTCCAGCAACAGCCGGGTCACCGGGCCGAAGCCGTACTGCAGGATGTTCCCGCCCGGCTCCTCCTTGAGCTTCCGCACCTCGGCGACCACGTCACCACTGATCACGCTGGTGTTCTCCCAGCCGGGGTCCTTCAGCGTGGACGACACGACGTGCTTCCGGATGCCGTTGATACGGTCGGCGAACTCATCGGCTCCCGCACGCGAGGACCACGCCGGCGCGAACCCGTCGTAGGTCTTGCGCCCCATGATCAGCGCGTCGCTGCCGAACAGCTGGGCGTGGGCGGCCTTGGTGGCTTCCGCACCGAAGAAATCCATGTGCCAGTCCTGCATGTTCGACATGTCGCCGTCGAGCGTCACATAGGTGGCGTTGATGATCTTTCGCATGGCGTTACTTCCTTCGTTGTCGCTCCGTGCGGCGCGTCTCATGGGGGTAGACGCCGGCGAAGATCCGAACTCATCGCTGCCTTGAGGAAAATCCCGGCACCCGGCGCGGACCCGTGGCTACGGTGAGCGGATGACGAACGCCTGGAGCACCACCGACGCCGGCGTTCTCCGGCTTCCCTCCGGACGCCTGGTGCGCGGTCGTGCCCTGCGCCGGCCGCTGCCGGCCGGACCGGTACCCGACTTCGCGGTCCATCTGCTCGGCAAGCGGCCGCCCGAGGTGCCGTGGGAAGCGCGCTGGCTGCGCTGGCCGGACTTCCGGCTGCCGGGCGACGACGCGGAGGCCCGGTCCGTCCTCGCCGAGGCGCTGGCCCGGGCCGGCGGCGAACGCGTCGAACTCGCCTGCGGCGGCGGCCGCGGACGCACCGGCACCGCCCTGGCGTGCCTCGCCGTCCTCGACGGAGTCCCGCCCGGCGAGGCGGTCGCCTACGTCCGCCGGCACTACGACGCCCACGCCGTGGAAACGCCCTGGCAACGCCGCTATGTACGCCGCTTCGCGCCCGGACGCCCGTGACCGTGCCGACAGCACGGCCCCGGAGTCCGGGCCACCCGCGGTCTCAGGCCCCGACGGTCCCGTCGACACCCTCCCGCAGGAGGTCGGCATGGCCGTTGTGCCGGGCGTATTCGTGCATCATGTGCAGCATCACCAGCCGGAGCGAGACCTGTTCGTCGCCCTTGGGCTCGTGGACGGTCACATCGAGGGACTCCGCCTCCCGCTCGATCCGGCGTGAGTGCTCGACCTCCGCCTGCCAGGCGTCGAAGGCCTCCGTCCGGGTGGCGGAGCTCGCGTCGTACGCGACCTGGAAGTCGCGCTCGTCCGACCAGACGAGCGCGATGTCCTCCCCGTTGATGATCCGGCGGAACCACGCGCGCTCCACCTCGGCCATGTGCCGCACCAGACCGAGCAGGGAGAGCGTGGAGGGCGGCATCGACTGCCGGCGCAGCTCCTCGTCCGAGAGCCCGTCGCACTTCATGGCGAGCGTGGCGCGGTGGTAGTCGAGGAAGGCGCGCAGCATCTCGCGCTCATCCGCGACCGCGGGCGGGCCTATGCGTTCGGTGGTCATTCCACGTCCTCTTTCGTCTGCGCCGAAGGTAGTGGGGGATCCGGGGCCGACGCGGTCGCGTGGCAGGCGCCGCGGCCGTCGGCGCGGGCCGTGATCCGGTTCGCCCGGATGCGGACGGCGACCTCGGTTCCATCGCTGACGGCGGGCACACCGGCCGCCGCGGCGAGGGCACCCGACTCGTCGAAGACCACCTGGAGGCGCGGCCAGGCCGACGGCGGAAAGGCCTGGCGCAGGCAGCCGCAGAGGTCCGCGACGGCCAGCCGCGCCAGCGGCGCCAACTCGTCGGGGTCCCCGGTGACCAGGACCGCGGTGACCGTCGCGCCGGGCGGCGCCGCCCGCACCGCCTCCTCCACCGCCTCGAGCCGGTGCAGCCCCAGGATCGCCACCACGCCGTCGTCCGTGAGCCGCGCGGGTCCGCCGTGCACCGCGTCGACGGTGGGCGGCGGCGACCACGGTTCGTCGGTCGGCCACGCCTGGGTGATCACGTGCGGCGGCGGCCACCAGCCGTTGAGATCGAGGCCCGCCAGCTGTGCGCAGGCACTGACGACGTTGAACGGTTCGACGAAACCGGGCGCGGCCGCGGCCAGCTGGGCGGCGCCGTGCAGGGTCGTCAGGACGGCTTCCGCGACCCGCACCAGACTGCCGGCCGGCGCTCCGGGCGGCCGGAGGCCCTCCAGCGCCAGCCCGAGCAGCAGCGCGTCCAGTTTCATCAGCTGGGCGAACGGCCGCCGGATCCGCTCCTCGGCGAGGATCTCGGGCATCAGGTACATCCCGAGCCGGGCCGGGCCGTGCGGCTCGTCGGTGTCCGCGAGCGGGAGGCGCGCGACCCAGGCGCGGGCGAAGGTGCCGAGCGCCTCGGGGGCGGTGTGCCCGGGCTCGGGGTGCGGCGGTCCTGGGGCGCGTTCTGCGAGGGCGGCCAGGACCGAGAAGTACAGCGCGCGCTTGCTGGGGAAGTTGGAGTAGACGGCGCCACGGGTCAGACCGGCGCGCCCGGCGATCCGGTCCACCTTGGCGTCCCGGAAACCGTGCTCGGCGAACTCGTCCCGGGCCGCGGTCAGTACCTTGGCGCGGTTGCGCTCCTGCAGCTCCACCCTGCTGGGCCGGCCCATCGCCCTCACTCTTGCCTTCGCGCTTCCGCGTTGCGTCCGTAGCGGCTCAAGATACCTTGACCATTCAAATGGTGACGTCATATGGTCGCAGCATTCGAGTGGCCGTCCCGACTCCCGAGTCCTTGCCTCCAGGGCCGTTCGACCGGCACAACCGTTTGAGGAGACATTTCCGCGTGGCACGCATCGGTGACGGCGGTGACCTGCTGAAATGTACGTTCTGCGGGAAGACCCAGAAGCAGGTCGGCAAGCTCATCGCGGGACCTGCCGACATCTGCATCTGCGACGAGTGCGTCGAGCTCTGCAATGAACTCATCGTGGAGGAGACCGGCGCGCCCCCCGAGGCCGGCTCGCTCGAGCTGCCGACACCGCGCGAGATCCACACGTTCCTCGACAGCTACGTCATCGGGCAGGAGAGCGCCAAGAAGGCGCTGTCGGTGGCGGTCTACAACCACTACAAACGGGTCCGTCCGCGGACCGGCGGGACCGGGCAGCGCGGTGCGAAGGACGAGCCCGTCGAGCTCGGCAAGTCCAACATCCTGCTGATAGGCCCGACCGGCTGCGGCAAGACGTATCTCGTCCAGACGCTGGCCCGGATGCTCGACGTCCCGTTCGCGATCGCGGACGCCACCGCCCTCACCGAGGCCGGTTACGTCGGGGAGGACGTCGAGAACATCCTGCTCAAGCTGATCCAGGCCGCCGACCAGGACGTCCGCAAGGCCGAGCGCGGCATCATCTACATCGATGAGATCGACAAGATCGCCCGGAAGAGCGACGGGCCGTCGATCACCCGGGACGTCTCCGGCGAGGGCGTCCAGCAGGCGCTGCTGAAGCTGCTGGAGGGCACGACCGCGAGCGTCCCGCCGCAGGGCGGCCGCAAGCAGCCCCGCCAGGAGTTCATCCCGTTCGACACGAGCAATGTGCTGTTCATCGTCGGGGGCGCCTTCGCCGGGCTGGAGCGGATCATCGAACAGCGCGCCAGCCGCTCGGGCATCGGATTCGGCGCCGAGGTGCGCAGCACGGAGGAGCGGCGGAAGCGGGCCGAGGACGCCTTCGCCGACGTCATGCCCGCGGACCTGGTGCAGTTCGGGCTCATCCCGGAGATCGTCGGCCGGCTGCCCATGGTGTCGACGGTGCAGCCGCTGGACGTGGCGGCGCTGACACGGATCCTGACCGAGCCCCGCAACGCGCTCATCAAGCAGTACCAGAAGCTCTTCGAGCTCGACGGCGTCGAGCTCGAGTTCACCGAGGACGCCGTCGCCGCCGTCGCGGAGCAGGCCCTGCTGCGCCGCACCGGCGCCCGGGCGGCCCGCACGATCCTCGAAGAGGTCCTGCTCAACGTGATGTACGAGGTGCCGAGCCGGAACGACGTGGCCCGCGTCGTCGTCGACCGCGACACGGTGCTCGACAACGTCAACCCGACCCTGATCCCGCGGGACCGCCCCGGCCCCGCCCCGGAACCCGGCGAACGGACCGCCTGAGCCGGCTCGCGGGCCGGGCCCGGGGGAGCGCGGCTGACTACGCTGGGGGCGGTGTTCACCTCCGAAGGACCCACGTTCCGCGAACTGACCGTGCAGGCGCTCTCGTCGATCGAGCGCGGCTACGACCTGCTGGCGCCGAAGTTCGACCACACCCCCTTCCGCACCCCCGACCGCTTCCTGGACGCGGTCACCGGCGCGCTGCGCCCGCTCGGGCCGTTCGGGACGGGGCTCGACGTCTGCTGCGGTACGGGCGCCGGGGTCGGGGTGCTGCGGGAGCTGTGCGAGGAGCGGGTCACCGGAGTCGACTTCAGCACCGGGATGCTGGCCGCCGCCGCGGCGGCCGTCCCCGCGGAGGGCAAGCCCGCGGTGGACTGGGTGCGGGCGGACGTGCGGGCGCTGCCGTTCACGGCGGGGTTCGATCTGGCCGTGAGCTTCGGGGCGTTCGGACACTTCCTGCCCGCCGAGCGGCCGGGTCTGTTCGCCGGGATCCACCGCTCGTTGCGGCCCGGCGGGGTGTTCGCCTTCCCCCTCGGCGCGCCGCTGCCGGTCCGCTCCCCGCTGTACTGGGCGCTGTACGGCTTCGACGCGGTCATGCGGGTGCGCAACGCTCTGTGGCGTCCGCCGTTCGTCATGTACTACCGGACCTTCCCGCTGCGGGGAGTGCGGGACGATCTGCTCCGGGCCGGGTTCACCGTGGAACTGCTGCCGCTGGAGGAGTTCGGCCGCCGCCCGGACGGCAGCCCGCACTGCCGGCTGGTGGTGGCCCGGCGTACCTGAGCACGTCCGAACGGCGAATCCTCGCCGGTGGATATGAGGAAAGTGTCAGGATGCGGGAAACATCTCACGGCGACTTTCCTGAACACCAGTGCGCTTAACATCCCAGGGGTGTGCGCACATATTCTGGTCGCGGAAGACGACGAAATGCAGGCGGAGCTGGTACGCCGGTGCGTGGAGGCGCACGGCCACACCGCGACCGTCGTCCATGACGGCCGGTCAGCCGTCGACGAGGTGCTGCGCAGCCGGCCGGACCTGCTCGTCCTGGACTGGATGCTGCCGGAGATCGACGGCCTGGGCGTGTGCAGAATCCTCCGGCCCGGCAGCGATCTGCCGGTGCTGATGCTCACCGCCCGCTCGCACGAGGACGATCTGCTGCTCGGCCTGGAGCTGGGCGCGGACGACTACATGACCAAGCCCTACAGCCCCCGGGAGCTGATGGCCCGCATCCACGCCCTGCTGCGGCGCGTCCAGCGGCCCCCGGTGGCGGCCGACGGAGTGCTGTGGGTCGACACCCTGGCGGTGGACCCCGCCCGGCGGGCGGTGAGCTGCGCGGGGGAGCCGGTGGTCTGCACACCGGGGGAGTTCGAGATCCTGCTGGCGCTGGCGGCCGAACCGGACCGGGTCTTCACCCGCGGTCAGCTGCTGGAGTGCGTCCGGGGGTACGAGCGCGCCATCTCCGAGCGCGCCATCGACGTGCACATCCTCAACCTGCGCAAGAAGATCGAGATCGACCCGCGCAAGCCGGTGCGCCTGGTGACCGTGTTCGGCGTCGGATACAAACTCACCGGAGGCCGCCGTGCCCCGTAACGTTCCGCTGCGCAAGAGCCTGCTGGCCCGGCTGCTGGTCACCTCGATGCTGATCGCCGTCTGCTCGATCGTCGCCACGGCGTGGCTCGCGGTGCAGACCACCACCCGGGCCATTCAGCAGGAGCAGGGCCAGATACTGTCCGACGACGCGATGATCCACGACACGCTGACCGGCTACGCCGCCGGGCACCGGGCATGGGAAGGCGTCCAGCCGACGATCGACCGGCTGGCCCGGGCGACCGGCCGCCGCGTCGCGCTCACCGACCAGGACCGCCATGTGCTCGCCGATTCCGCGCCGAAGGGCCCTGAACTGCCGCCGCGCGCCTTCGCCGTCATCGACGCCCTGCGGACCGACACCCCGCTCCAGGGGCAGAGCGGAACGCAGCCGGTGTCCCGGATCGATCCGCGCGCCGTCGGCCCGTACCGGCTGCCCGCCGCCGAGCACGCGCTGCTGACGCAGTTCGCCGGCAAGGTGCTGACGTGTCTGCGCGACGAGGGGTGGGTGGGGAAGGTGGCCGACAGCCCCAGCGGCCGGCCCACCGTGCAGGTGTCCCGCGACGGCCAGACGAAGCTCGACGAATACGCCTACGACGACTGCGGTCTGGCGGGGCTGAGCCGGCCCACCGCCACCGAACAGCGCGCGCTGACCGGACTCGACACCCTGGTGAACGCCTGTCTGGCCCGCCAGGGATCCACCGTCGCGGGATATGTGACCCTGTCGTCCGACTTCACCTGGGGCAAGGGCTTCAAGGAACCGTCGGACTACCAGGTGCTGCAGGACTGCATCGACGCCAGCCGCCGGGAGCAACTGCGCACCTTCGTCGCCCCGGCCGCCCAGCTCTTCGTCAGCGACACCGGCGCCGGCGCCGGCCGGCCGCGCTTCGACCTGTCCCGGGCCAACACCACCCGCATCGCCGGCGTGACCGGACTCGTGCTGCTCCTCACCGTCACCGTGACGGCCCTGATCGCCACCCGGCTGGTCCGGCCGCTGCGCGCTCTGACCGACGCCGCGCAGGAGCCCATAGAACGGCACACCCGCGTCCCGGTCACCACCAGCGACGAGATCGGATTCCTCGCCGCGGCCTTCAACGACCTGTCCGAACGCCGGGAACGCACCGAGACCCAGCGCAAGGCGATGGTCAGTGACATCGCCCATGAACTGCGGACCCCGCTGACCAACATCCGCGGCTGGCTGGAGGTCGCCAAGGACGGCATCGTCGTGCCCGACCAGCGGCTGCTGTCGTCGCTCCACGACGAGGCGCTCCTTCTGCAGCACATCATCGACGACCTGCAGGACCTCGCGTCCGCCGATGCTGGCACCCTGCGGCTGCACCCCGAACCGGTGCGGCTGGGCGACCTCCTGCAGCAGGTCACCGACGCGAACCGCGCCCACGCACAGGTCGCCGGGGTGAGCATCGCCGGCTCCGTGGAGGGGGATCCGCAGCTGAGCGCCGACCCCGTCCGGCTGCGCCAGGCCCTCGGCAACCTGGTCTCCAACGCGCTGCGGCACACCCCGGCCGGCGGGAGCGTCTCCCTGCACGCCTACCGGACCGGCGAGATGGTCACGATCGACGTCACCGACACCGGTTCGGGGATCGCGCCGAAGGACCTGGCCAACATCTTCGACCGCTTCTGGCGGGTGGAGAAGTCCCGCAGCCGCCGCACCGGCGGCAGCGGACTGGGGCTGGCCATCGTCCGCCAGCTCGCGCAGGCCCACGGCGGCACCGTGACCGCGCGCAGCGTTCCCGGAAAGTCCACCGTCTTCACTCTGCGACTGCCCTCGCACCCTGTCCTGGAAGCGGCGGACGGGGTGGCCGGCGGTCCGGCGTCAGCGGGAAGGGTACCTGGCGATGCCGCCGTCCCACGCCGCCGTTTCGGGCGCGACCACTCTGGTGACCGTCACGGCGGTCACTGAACGGGCGGGGGCGCCCGCCGCTTTCAGCGGGGCAGCCGCGTCGGCCGCGTCAGCCGTGTCAGCCGTGTCAGGTGCGTCGGGGGCCAGGACCACCCGGGACTCCCGGACGCCGCCCGCTTCGCCACCGACGCAACCGGTCACCACGGTCAGGACCGCGAACGTGAGGGTGGCCAGTGCGGCGGACTGCCACATCTGCTGCCGGATGGCTGTCGATCGCTTCCGTGCGCTCATCATGCCGGTCAGTTTCGCCGACACATTTTAGGAAGTTGTCAGGGTCGGCCGCTGAATTGTTCGCGGTATCCGGAACAGCCGGAAAGCCGCGACAGCGACCGCTGCCAGAGCAGCGGTCGCTGTGCGGTTCCGCCGCGACGGGGAGGCGTGCGCGCGACGGCGCATATCCGCCGATACGTCGTCTTCCCCATTGCGGAGCATGATGCGGAAAGCTCAGTTGGAGAAGTCCTGGGTGAGCCAGACAGTTCCTGAACTGTCCCGGAATACCGCGATACCGATATGGGTGAACGAGGAGCTCAGCATGTTGCGGCGGTGGCCGTCGTCCGGCGGTCGCTCGTCGAGCATGCTCTGGGTGAGCCCGAGTGCCATCTTGGCGATGGCCTGCTCGGAGTTCGCGACCGGTCCGCCCTCGCCGATGTTCTCTCCCGCCGACATCCACTCCACGCCCTGCGCCCGCTCGCGGTCGCCGAACGCGGGCTCGCCGGGGCACTGGTGGGACAGCCCGCAGCCGCCGGACATCACCTTGTTGTGCGCTGCCGCACTGCGGTTCAACCCTTCGAGGAGCTTGTACGCGGGCAGCCCCTGACCGGCCCTGGCCTGGTTGACCTTGGCCAGCACCTGCTGCACCGCGTCGCCGGAGACCGGCGGGGTCGACGGGGCGGAGGTGGTGGGGGCGGTCTTCGTCGGGGTCGGCGCGGGCCGGGGCGGGGTGGTGTGCCGCGGGGGCGTGTGGGTCGGCTTCGCCGTCGGCCGGGCGGGGTGCGTCACGGGAGACGTGGGCGGGGTGCCGGTCGGCGGCTTGTGTGTGCCCACCGCTGCGGTGGGGGTCGCAGCGGTGGGCTGTCCTGAGGTGTGGCCGGAGCCGCCGCCTATGCAGGCGAAGGCCGTCCCGCCGCCCAGCGCGGCGATGACGGCCGCGCCCAGGACGGCTTTGCGCAGCCGGGGCTGCCGCGATGCGCGGTGCTGCGGCGAGGGGGCGCTGGGCAGATCGGCGCGGCGGTGCGAGCTCATGTGTGGAAGACCTCGGGGGATCGGAGGTGGGGGCCGGCGCGGAGCACAGGGGGATGCCCCGCGCCGGATGTGTCACGACCGGTCGGAGGGGTGGTGCTGAGTGACCGGGCGAGATCGAACCTAGGCGCTTTCCGGTCCATGTCACACACCGAGACGGGAACCTTAGATTCTCCTAAGGTTGCCCACAGGTTCCGCTCGGTTCCGGGCGGCCGGAGCCGCCGCGACGCGACCGTCCGCGGCTACCAGGAGACTTCGCGGGTGGCCGCCTGCGGCTGCGGGTGGATGGTCCCCGTGGTCTCCGAGCGGTGGGTCGCACTGGAGAAGGTCACGGTCAGGGTGTCCGGTGCGTCCTGGACCGTGCTCGTGGTGAAGCCCGGCGACGGCACCGCGGAGACCAGGCAGATGGCGTCGGCGCCCATGTTGAACGTCACCCGGCCGCCCACCGACTGCATGCTGTGCACCCCCACACCGCCCCGGCAGGTGCTCGACGCGTTGTGCCCGTTCACCGGGGCCGTCGTCGGAGGGCGCGTGGTGGGTGCCTTGGTGGTCGGCGTCGCCGTCGGGGTCTTGCGGGGGTGGGGGTGAGCGGGGTGCTCGGCGCCGAAGTGGCGGGGATGAGCAGGCCAGGTGTGGCGGACGGCGTGCTGAAGACCGTCGGCAGCGCATGCGCGGTCGGCGGCAGGGGAGCGGTGGAATGCACCACGAAGCGCACGGCCAGGAAGGCGGCGGTCACGGTCAGAGCCGTGCAGCACAGCCAGATCATGAGGTAGCGCAGCGGACGGGGCACGGCACCATCATGGCTGATCCGTTACGGTGTGCCGCATGGCCAGCGTCCTTGTCGTGGAAGACGACCCCGCCATACGCGCGGCACTGATCGAGATCCTGACCGGTGACGGCCATGTGGTGCGCAGTGCCGCCGATGGATTCAGCGGACTGAGAGAGGTGACACAAGGGCCCCTCGACGCCGTCATCCTGGACCTGGGACTGCCGGATCTGGACGGAAGTGACGCGCTGCGCATGATCCGTGGCATCTCCCAGGTGCCGGTGCTCGTGGTCACCGCCAGGGACGACGACGCCGAGATCGTCCGGCTGCTGAACGCGGGCGCCGACGACTATCTCGTCAAGCCCTTCTCCAGCGGACAGTTGACCGCCCGGCTGACCGCGGTACTGCGACGCGTCGGCCGGGCCGTCGCCTCCGTTCCCGGAGGCCTGCACGAGGGCCCGACCGCGACGCAGGGCCCGATGGTCGTCGGTGAGCTGCGGGTGGACGCGATGGCCCGCACCGCGCATCTCGGCGGCCGGGAACTGCATCTCACCCGGCGCGAGTTCGATCTTCTCGCCTACCTGGCAGGCAACGCCGGCTGCGTCGTCTCCAAGCGCAAGATCCTCACCGAGGTGTGGCGCGAGTCGTATGTCGACGATGCGACGATCGATGTGCATCTGTCCGCACTGCGGCGCAAACTCGGTGAACGGGCGATACGTCCGCGGTATCTGCACACGGTGCGCGGTGTCGGCATCAAGCTGGTGACCCCACCGTGAGACGCACCCTGGCAGGGGTGGCGCTGGCGGTCACCTCCATGGTGGCCCTGTCCTTCCTGATACCCCTCGCCCTGCTGGTGCGTTCGGAGGCCCGCAACCAGGCGATCACCGCCGCGGAGCAGCAGGCCGCCGCCCTCGCTCCGGTGCTGGCCCTGACCGACGACATCCCCGACCTGCGCCAGGCCATCTCCGTACTGGCCCCCGGCGAGGACCTGAGCGTCCACTTGCCGGCCGGACAGGTCGTCGGACCGACGCACGCGCCCGCCGCCCTGCTGCGGCGGGCCGCCCGCGACGGCGAGGCCATCGCCCAGAACCGCCCAGGCGGCTGGGTCTATCTCCAGCCGGTCGTCCTGGGTCCCGGGCGGGTGGCGGTGATCGAGGAGTTCGTTCCGTCGGACCGGCTCAACCGGGGCGTGGCCGCCTCCTGGGGGGCCATCGCGCTGCTCGCGGTGGCCCTGGTGGCCGGCTCCACCCTCGTCGCGGACCGGCTCGCCGCCCGCGTGGTGCGCTCCTCGCACAATCTGTCCCGCGCCACCCACGCCCTGGGCCGCGGCGACCTCAACGTCCGGGTGGACCCGATGGGACCGCCCGAGCTGTACGAGGCGGGGCTGGCCTTCAACGCGATGGCCGACCGCATGCTGGAGCTGCTCGCCGTCGAGCGTGAGCTCGTCGCGGACCTCTCGCACCGGCTGCGGACGCCGCTGACCGCACTGCGTCTGACCGCCGACCGGATGGGGCCGACCGCCGACGCGGAACGGATCGCCGCCGCGATCCACCACCTCGACGCCGAGCTGCACTCCATCATCACCGCGGCCCGCACACCCCTCGCCGTGGGGCCGATGGGATGGGGCCTGCGGCCGCTCTCGGGAGCCGCCGCCCCCGGCCGGTCGCCCGTCTCGGGCCCGCCCGCGGAGAGCTGCGCGGCGGCCTCGGTGATCCGTCGCAAAGCGGCCTTCTGGGCCGTTCTGGCCGAGCAGCAACACCGGCCGTTCCACGTGGACATCACGCTCGAAGAGGCGCTGATCGACCTGCCCGAGGACGACCTCGCGGCCGTTTTCGACGCCCTGGTCGGCAATGTGTTCCGGCACACGGCACCCGGCACCGCGTTCGCGGTGCGCCTGGAGCGTGGCGCACAGAGCGTGGCGCTCGTGGTCGAGGACGCCGGTCCCGGCATCCCGGACCCGGGCGGCGCAGTGGCCCGCGGGGTCAGCACGGTCTCCACCGGCCTTGGACTGGACATCGCCCACCGGGCGGCCGCCGTGACACGCGGAGCGGTGGCCATCTCCCGGGGCCGGCTGGGCGGCGCACACATCGAGGTGACCTTCGGACTCGCCGCGGCCCAGGGCAGCGGCGGCCGCAGCAAACGCCGCCGCCGCAACGCCGCCTCCAGGGCCTCCCGGACCCGCTGGTGGACCACGTCGTGACGTTGCCCGGCAGGCCCGCCCGTTTCCCCGGCAGGGCCCGCACGCCGGGCCGGGCCGTCGCGTCCGGGTCCACGTTCCACGGTCTACGGGCCGGCGGGGAGCGGCTGCTCGGCCCAGATGGTCTTGCCGCGCGCGTCGTAGCGGGTGCCCCAGATCCGGGCGACCTGGGCGACCAGGTACAGCCCGCGCCCGCCCTCGTCCGTTTCCAGGGCCCGCCGCACATGCGGTGACGTGCTGCTGCCGTCGGAGACCTCACAGATGAGGCTGCGGTCGCGGATCAGCCGCAGCCGGATCGGCGGATTGCCGTACCGGATGGCGTTGGTGACCAGTTCGCTGACGATCAGCTCGGTGCTGAACCCGAGCTCCTCCAGCCCCCACTCGGCCAGCTTCGCGGCCACCAGGGCGCGCGCCCGGCCCACCACCTCGGGCGTGGCCTCCAGCTCCCACGTGACATGACGGTCCGGACGCAGCCCGCGCACCCGCGCCATCAGCAGCGCGGCGTCGCCGCCGGGTGCCAGCCGCTGCTTCACCGCCTCGCAGAGGTCGCCGAGCCCGGGGGACACCGGCAGCGGCGGATCGGACAAGGCCGTGCGGAACTCCTCCCGGTCCCGGGTGGCGGGTCCGTCCCCGGCCGCCGTCCGCCGGCCGGTGTACAGCACCAGCACGTCCCCGTCGGTCAGCGTCACCTCGCCGGTCTCGAACGGGTCGGTGCCCAGGCCCAGCGGAGGGCCGCCGGGCAGATCGGGGAAGCCGACCCGGCCGTCAGCGGAGAGCAGTGCGGGCGGTGGATGGTCCGGATGCGCGGCCCGCGCCATGACGCACCGGCGCGAGACCGGGTCGAAGACCGCGTACAGGCACATCGTCCCGGCCGCGCCCTGCGCGAGACCGTCACCCTGCGCGGCGTCCTCGTCCTGGTCGCCGCCCTCGTCCGAGGACCGGTGGACGTGGTCGTCGAGCCGGGTCAGCAACTCCTCCGGTGACAGGTCCAGATCGGCGAGCGTCCGCACCGCGGTGCGCAGCCGCCCCACCGTGACCGCCGCGTGCAGTCCGTGCGAGCCCACGTCACCGACGACGAACGCCACCCGGGCGCCCGACAGCGGAATCACGTCGAACCAGGCACCGCCCAGTTCCGCGCGGCCCCGCTCCGGCAGATACCGGCCCAGCGTCTCCGCGCTCCCGAGCACCGGCAGCCGCTGCGGCAGCAGACTGCGCTGCAGGGCCAGCGCTGTCGTGCGCTCGCGGGTGTACCGGCTCGCGTTGTCGATGCACACGGCGGCGCGCGCCACGACCTCCTGGGCCAGCAGGATGTCGTCCCGCTCGAACGGCTCCGGGTGCTGGAAACGGGTGAAGACCGCGGCGCCGAGCACCGCGCCCCGCGCGGACATCGGGACCATGAGCAGCGAGTGCACCCCGGTCTCGCGGATCATCGCGGCCCGGTGTGGATCGATCGGGGTGATCTCGGCGATCAGTTCCTCACCCGTGAGCAGCAGCGGCTCACCGCCGGCCAGGATCCGCGGCATCAACGGCCCGGGTCCCGAGGTGAACGTGTCGATCTCACCCCGCGCGATCACCGGCCCCGCCGGCCCCTCGGGGATGGACGACGTCGCGGCCCGGCGCAGCGGTACGGTCCCGGCCGGCGGGCCGGCCGGCGGCTCCTCACCGCCGAACACCGGCTCCAGCAGATTGACGTAGGCGTAGTCGGCCAGCCGCGGGACCAGGGCATCGGTCAGTTCCTGCGCGGTCGTCAGGACGTCCAGCGTGCTGCCGATGCTCACACTCGCGGCGTTGACCAGGGCCAGCCGCTCCCGCGCACGGGCTCGTTCGGTCACATTGGCCACCGCGTGCGCCAGCCCGACCACCTCTCCGCTGCGACCGCGCAACGGCATGATGGTCTCCGACCAGACCCGGTCCTGTTCCGGGTCGTCGGCGGAACGGCCGTGCACCTCGGTCGCGATCAGCGCCTCACCGGTGGCGAGCACATGGCGCTGACGGGCCTCCAGCGCGTCTATGTCCACATGGCTCAGCGGTGTGACCTCCCGCATGGTGCGGCCGATGGACTGCCCCGGACGGAAACGCTGCGTCCGGTTGTGCGCCAGGAAGCGCAGATCGGTGTCGAAGACGTCGATGACGAACGGTGACTCGGTGAACAGCCCCTGCAGGAGGGCGCGGCCCAGATCCTCCTGGTTCACCGCTTCGGCGTCGGTCCCGCGCAGCAGCCAGTACCGCTCGCCGGCGATCGGGGTGAGGCGATGGGCCCACAGCATGACGGCCACCGGACCGCCGTCCTCGCGGCGCAGCATCGTCCGCCCCAGGGATGTCTCCGGCTCCGCCGTGCAACGCGCCGCGATCCGGGCGGCGTCCGATGGGGTGTGGAGCAGGTCGGCCGCCCGCAGCCCGCCGAGCTCGTCGGCGCCACGGCCGAGCAGCTGCTCGGCGCCGCGGTTCCAGCTCACCACCATGCCGTGCGCGTCGACGACGACGTAGCCCGAATCCTGGGACTCGGGGAGCTGGTCGAGGGCAACGTGGAACAAGGGATCCTGCACGGCTCCCACCTAATCCGCGACCGCCAACCGGATATCGGATCGATTCTACACCGGGAGTATTGCACGGGTTTATGGGGAGTGGCCTTAAGATTTCTTTAAGTCATTTGCGAGGCCGTCAATGCGTTTCCCGGAATACTGCGCTGTGTGCCGGACGGTAAAACCACCGCGGGAACAACCGGGCGTTCCTTCCGTCCCGCGGACGGTCGCGTCGTGCTCAGCCGATGAGCACCGACACGACCGCCGCCGCGATCGTGACGACCGCGAAGCCGACCATCGCCCCGCGCGCCCGCCGGGCCGGATCCACCCGCGGCAGGGGTTCATCGACCCGCCCGCCCCATGAACCCCCGTCCACCGTGCCGTCCGGTCCGTAGGTGCTGAGCCACCGGACGACGAGCGGGGTCCTGTCCTGCTTCTCCACGTGATGCATACCCACGCCAACGATTCGCCCGGGGACCGGAAACGCGCCCCCCGGCACCGCAACCGGATCGTCACCGGCGGGCCGACCGCATCAGTTTCCGAGGGCCGCCAGCGCTTCGTCCTGGGTGTCGTGCCACAGGGTGGTGACCGGGTCGTAGACCGCGATGCCCGGGGTCGGCGCGCCGATCCCGGCCGCCGTGAAGGTGAGCCCGCTGTGCGCGGGGTCGGCGGCGACCGTGAGCGTCGGGGCGTACCGGGCCGGGGCACTGCGGTCGTCGGTCCTGAGCGCCGCGAACTGGCGCTGGCGCGCCTGGACGACCCGCGGGCCGTCGGCCGAGTCCGGGACGGTGCGGGCCTCTCCGTCGAGGCCCCCGAACGTCACGGTCGGGAAGCGGTTGACGGTGCATCTGCTCGCGCTCTGGTTCTTCACACTCACGAGCGCCACCGCACTCGCGATGGGCGGCAGCATGCGGACGGTGAAGGAGAGGTCCCCCGGCGAGCACGCACGCACCTTGGCGGATGCGGCAGGTGCGCCGGGGGCCGCGGATCCGGCGAGTGCGCCCGGGGCCGCGGTGAGGGCGAGAGCGGATGTGAGGGCGAGTGTCGTCAGAGTGCGCATGACCACTCCCTATCCCCGCCGTCGCCCCGCTACGCTCCGTCAGGCCGAACGCCGGGGACATCGACCGGTTCGGCGTAAACCCGCGCAAGGGCCCCGTCCGCGCCGGAAACGGCCGGCTGCTACCGTCGGGAATCATGAACGACAGCGTGTATGTGGGCAATGCGGGCGTCGACGCCGCACTGGACCGGGGCTGGTTGCTCGGTCACTTCAAGGACGGGTCCGACCCCCGGCACAGCGAGGACGTCGAGATCAAATGGGGCGTCCACCCGCCGGGTGACGAGCGGGCGGTCTGGGTGACCGCGGAGGAGCGTACCGCTCTGCTGGTCCTCATCAAGGGCCGCTTCCGGGTGGAGCTCCCCGGGCGGAGCGTGCTCCTCGCCGAGCAGGGTGACTACGTCGTATGGGGCCGGGGCGTCGACCACTCCTGGTACGCGGAGGAGGAGTCGGTCGTGCTGACCGTCCGCTGGCCCTCGGTCGCCGGTTACAAGGTGGTGGAGGAGAGCGACTCCGCCCGGGTGTCCGGCTGACGCCGTCAGGGTTCCGAACCCTGACCTGAGTCGGGTTCTCAGCGGCGCTGGTCGTCGTCGGCGCCCCGGGCCGCCGGGCGGAGGGCGGGATCAGAAGGGCTTCGTCGGCAGGTACTTGCCGTCGAGGGTGATGACGGCCCGGGAGCCGCCGTCGGGGTCCTCGACCTTCCGCACATCGAGCTGGAAGTTGATCGCGCTGATGATGCCGTCGCCGAACTGCTCGTGGATCAGCGCCTTGAGCGTGGTGCCGTAGACCTGCAGCATCTCGTGGAAGCGGTAGATCGTCGGATCGGTGGGGACGCCGTTCGGGGCGGAACCGCGCGAGGGGATCGTCCGCAGCAGCAGGGCGGCGTCCCCGTCCAGGCCGAGGAGCCCGGTGACGGCGTCGGCGGCGTCGGCGGGCAGCGGATGCTGGCCGAGCAGCGCGGCCGTCACGAAGGCCACCGACAGGCCGGTGACATCGGCCAGTTCCTGCCAGCTGAGGTCCTTGCGCATCTTGGCGTCGACGACCTGGATCGCGAGCCGCTCGCGGGCCTGCGGGTCGAACTGGGCGTGCATCATGGGAGGTTCCTTCCGGAGGGTGGGGGAGTGACGGCCGGCCGACGTGGTCGTCAGCCGGCGAGTGCGGTGAAGCGGCCGCTCGCCGAGTCGAGTTCCTCGACGGCGCCGGTGCCGATGTCGTAGACCCAGCCGTGCAGGGTGACCGTGTGCCGGTCCAGTGCGCGGGCGACGCTGGGGTGGGTGGCGAGATGCTCGAGCTGCGTCAGGACGTTGTCGCGGATCAGGGCGGCGACCGCGTCCCCGCCGTCCGCCGGGGCGGTGCCGGACGGGGCGGTGCCGGCCGGGGAGGCGTCGGCGTGCCGCAGCCAGTCGGCGATGGCGGGCAGTGCGGTCAGGTCCCGGCCCTCGGCGAGCGCGGTCATCGCGCCGCAGGCGGAATGACCGCAGACGATGATGTCGCTGACGCCCAGGACACCGATGGCGTACTCGATGCTGGCCGCCACACCGTCCGCGCCGGCGGCGTGGGCGGGGACGAGGTTGCCGGCGGTCCTGATGACGAACAGCTCGCCCGGCTCGCGCTGGGTGATCAGCTCGGGGACCACCCTGGCGTCGGAACACCCGATGAACAGGGCGGTCGGCCGGTGGGTGGCGGCGAGGTGCTCGAAGAGCGCCGCCCGGGCGGGGAAGACGTCCCGCTGGAAGCGCTGGACTCCCTCGGCGATGTCGCGCATGGTCACTCCCTTCAGTGAGGGTGTCGGCGGAGGCCGACGTGCTCCACCCTGCGTGACCTGTGCCTATAGTGTCCAAGACGTAGCATTCATGACATCGATTGCTGTCATCTATAGCTGGGGGCGCAGCCTTGGAACTACGGCACCTGCGCTATCTGCTCGCCGTCGCGGAACACGCGAACTTCACCCGCGCGGCCGAGGCCCTGCACATCTCCCAGCCGACGCTCTCCCAGCAGATCAAGCAGCTGGAACGCTCCTTGAAGGTGCAGCTGCTGGACCGGACCGGGCGCACCGTCCGGCTGACCGACGCCGGCCGGACCTACGTCCACTACGCCCGCCGCGCCCTGCGCGACCTGGCCGCCGCGGAGCGCGCGGTCCTGGACGTCCAGGACCTCTCGTCCGGCACCCTGCGGCTGGCCATGACCCCGACCTTCACCGCCTACCTCGCCGGCCCGCTGACCGGGGACTTCTACACCCGCCACCCCGGCATCCTCCTGGACGTCCAGGAGGACGCACAGGATCGCATCGAGGCCCGGCTGCTGGCCGACGAGCTGGACCTGGGCATCGGCTTCAGCGGCCCGCACCTGCCGGGCATCGCGGGCACCGCGCTCTTCACCGAGACCCTGAGCCTCGTCGTCGGCACCGGCCACCCCTACGCCGCCCGGAAGCGGCCGTTGCCGGTGCGGGCCCTGCACGGGCACCCTCTCGCACTGCTCACCAGCGGCTTCGTGACCCGCGGCCATATCGACGCGCATCTCGCCGCGCACCAGGTACAGCCGCACATCGCCATGGAGGCGGACTCCGTCAACGCGCTCACCGAGATCGTCCGGCACACACCGCTGGCCACCGTGCTGCCCGACGCCATCACCCGCGACCACCCCCATCTGCACCCCGTCGCCCTGGCACCGCCACTGCCCGCCCGAACGGTCAGCCTGCTGCGCCGCGAGACCGCCTACGAGAGCGCCGCCGCCCGCGCGTTCGCCGACGTCACCCACCAATGGGCCGCCGCCAGCGGCCGCGCTCCCGCCTGACACGGGCAACGGGTCGCGGACGGCGGCAGACGACCCGTCAGGCACCCGTGGCAAAGTAGCCGAGCTGTTACCGAGTGTCGTCATGGCGTGGTGCGCAGGGGCCTGGTAACGGGTGATGCCGGGGGTGACCTGCTGTCGTTGTGATCGTTTCCTGAGGTGAGTGGCACCCACCACATTTCCACGCCAGTGGTATCCCTCAGAACAGGACGACACGATGAGCAAGCACCAAAAAGGCCGTAGGCACCGGACGGTCAACCGCAACCCCCGGCCGGCCGGCCCCGCGCGGCCGCCGGCCGCGCCCCGGGCCCCGGCCGCCGGACGGGTGGTCCCCGAAGAGGAGCAGAGCGCAACGCGCACACCAGAGACGTCCGCGCAGCCTGCGAAGGCTGCGAAGGCTGCGAAGCCGGACGTACCCAGAGCCTCGGAACCGGTGGCGGACGGCGGCCTCGGTCATCATGCGGCGCGTACCTGGGAGGAGGTGCGGTCCGCCGGGGACGGCTGTATCACGGTGGAGGAGCTGTGCACCGCAGTCGGCTACCAGTCGCGGACCGTCCTCAAGCACCTCAAGGTGCTGGCCCAGGACGGGCTGGCCGAACCGTTCGGAGAACGGTGGCGGCCCACCGGCCAGAAGCTGTTCTAGGGTCCGTCAGATCTCCCGCTGGATGGAGCAGTAGACGTCGGCGAGCCGGACCAGTGCCTCCAGCCGGGCCAGCCCCCAGCGCCCGTATCTGCGGTTGAGGGCCTCGAACCGGGCGGGCCCGGCCCGGTCCACGGTCTCGGCGGTGCCCAGGGCGACCTCCTGACCGGCGATGGTCAGCCGGAGCAGCCGGGGGTCCGGGTCGGCGACCGGCGGCAGCAGCGGCCGGGCGAACCCGTGGTGGGACGCGACCAGATGAATGACCAGGTCGGTGTCGAGGTCGTCGCGGCCCGCCGTGTGCAGTGCGGCGATGCGGGCCGAGAGCGCTTCGTGCCGCATCCCCTGCGGATAGCCGGAGGCCCGCCGGGCCTTCCCGGACCCGGCTCGGTCGGCCGGGTCCGTACCGGACTTGGCGAGCGGCTCCGGTGCGGCGAGGGCGGCGTCCTCGTCCCCGCCGTGCAGCATCGTCTGGAAGCGCGGGTCCCGCTTGCCCTCGTCGTGCAGGGCGGCCGCGAGGGCGACGGCGGCGATCGTAGGGCCGTCCAGGTGAAGATTGCGGGCGTAGAGCCCGGCGGCCGCGGACACTTCGGCCTGGTGTTCGGCGAGGGTCTGTGGCAGACCGGCCGTGGAGGGCCCGTTGAGGACGGCCTGGCCGGCGACGAACAACCGGAGGCCGTTGACGGTGAGGAGACGCCCTCCGCGGGCCAAGGCGCCGAACACCCTGAGGTGCGGGACGTCGTCGGCCGCGCTGCCGGCCAGTTCGGCGAAACGGTCGCGGTAGCGGGCCTCCTGCTCGGCGGTGAAGGGCGCGGTGTCTGCGGCGATGTCGGCGATCAGCCGGTCCACCCGGGAAGCGAGCGCGGGGTCGCAGACGCGCACGGCGGTGGCCAGGGCCGGGCCGATCCGGACGGCGGCCCGCTCGTCCCCGCCGCCCCCCAGGTCCGCGATGTCGATGACCGGATCCGTGGCATCGGGGTTCCAGCCGTACGCGTCGCACCCCCCGAAACCCGTCGGCAGGACGATGAGATCGTCGGCCTCGATGGCGTCGGGCGTGACGATCGCGGTGGCCGCGTCGAACCGGTACCGGAGGACCTCCACCCCGGACCCGCCGTCCGGCGGTCCGTCCGAGGGCCCCTCGCCCGGCCCGGGAAACGCGTCGTCGTCGGAGATCGCGGCGGCGTTCGGGGTACCGGTCAGCCAGCGCCGTACGGCGTGCAGCGGCAGTTCGATGCTCTCCTCGGCGGCGGGAGGGAACAGGTTCACCGTGTCGCGCCACTCCTCGGCGGTCCGGCCCGCCTCGCGGGTCCGCCACGCGACGCTGACGACGGGACGGGCGTCCGCGCCGATGCCGTGCAGATACGGGGCCACCGGCTCGTCCACGTCGGGTGCCGGTTCCGTGCGCACCCAGGCGTCAAGCGCCGCCGCGTGCACGGGGGTTCTGGCCGGCGGGGATCCGCACATCTCCTGCCATGCCGTGGCGTCGAGGCCGGCCGTCAGCCGGCGCAGCGCGGCGGGGGAGACGGCCAGACCGGGGCCGGTGAGGTCCGGGGTCTCGCCGGGGCCGGTCACGACCGGCGGGCAGAGCCCGGCCAGCAGACGCCAGGTGGCGTCGCTCGCGTCGCTCGCGTCGCTCCGGGCCAGGGGCACGTCCGCCGTACCGCGGAGCACGACCGCGCGGGCGTCGGTGCGCCGCCCGGCGCGGTTGAGCCGGCCCAGCCGCTGGACCAGGGCCGGGAGCGGGGCTGCTTCGGTGACCAGCGCGTCGAAGTCGAGGTCGGTGCCGACCTCGACGGTCTGCGTGGTCACCACATGGAACGGGCCGTCGTGGCGGGGCTCGTGGCCGGCCTTCGTCCGGTCGAACCAGCGGCCCCGCAGGTACTCCCGGTCCAGGGCGCGGCTCCGCCCGGTCAGGAGCACCTTCTCACCGGGCAGCAGCTCCAGGACGGCGCGGGCCCGCCCGAGCGTGTTGCAGACGACCCCGACGACCTCGCCGTCGGCGGCCAATTGCCGCGCCCATGCGGCGAGTGAGGCGGCCATCGACTGATCCGGGCCCGCGGCGTCCGTGCCGACCCCGACGGGGTACAGCCGCTTGGCCGACCGCAGCCGCGGGCCCGCCACCGGATGGCGCTCGTCGTCACCGGTGATGCCGTGCGCGTCGGCGCTCCCGCGCCCGGCGACCGCCGACATGGTCACCAGGACGGGGCGCAGCGCCTCGGGTGTCCCGTCCAGCGCGAAGGCGGCGCGGACGCCGGCCGCGAACTCCTCGGCCCCGTGCGCCTCGTCGATGACGATCAGTGAGTCGGTGCCGGTCAGGGCGGCGTCGATCGACCGGCGCCGGGTGCCGGTGCCGCGGAAGAGCAGGCGGCTGCCCACCTGGTCGACCGTGCCGACGGCGACGGCGAGCCGGTCGGGGCGCTCCAGCCAGTTCGGCGACCAGGTCACCCCGCCCCGCATCCGGGTCGCCTCCAGCACATCGGTGTCGCCCTCGCGCCACAGCGCCCGCGCGACGCGTCCGGTGACCGTGCCCACCGGAACCGTCGGTGGTCTCGGTGCGATCGGGGTCGTCGGCCGGCCGGCGTACGGATCCGACAGCGCGGACCGCAGCGTCCGGGCGAGCCGCGCCGCGTGGTCGTACGCCTCGTCGGAGACCAACCGCCGGTCCACGACGTAGAAGATCCGCAGCGGTGCCCGCGAAGGGCGCACCTCGGCTCCGGTCCGGCCGCGTTCCAAGGCGGCGGTGAACACCGCGACATCGAGGACACAGGTCTTGCCGAGCCCGGTCGGCACCGTGACGGCCCGCGGCCAGCCGTCCTTCACCACCCGGTCCACCAGAGCCGTCTGCCACGGAAAGGGCTCGTACCCGTGAATCTCGCGGCAGAAGGCGGTGAAGTCGCCCGGCTCCAGTTCGAGTTCCAGCATGGATCGGACTCTCCTCAGGTGTCGGCGCCCAGTTTCTCAGGCGGCACCCGGGCTTGTGAAGGTCGAGCCGGTCGCGGAGGCGGGGTGAGGGGAGTGAACGGAGAGTTGCTCGGAATTACCAGTTAGGAAACTTTACTAACTCCTATTGACGGGTACCTGGACCTTTGCCACGCTCGCTGCACGCGGCTTGGCGCGGCATCCCCGGATGTGACGCGCTCAGTGAGAGATCTGCCCCGGCCGTGGGCCTCGCGATGTCCCGGTGCAGCCGGGCTCCGCGATCGATCTCCCACGCCCGGAGGCAGTCGTGTCCCTGCTCCTGCCCGCCCGCCATCGCCGTCTGTACGGCCTGGTGGCGGCCCTCGCCCTGCTCATCACCCTGTCGGCCTCGTCGTCCGGATTCGCGGCCGGCGACGTGCTGCTGTCCCGCGGCAGGCCGGCCCTCTCCTCGTCCGACGAGAGTTCGTCCCTCAACGCGGCCAAGGCGGTGGACGGGAACACCGCCACCCGCTGGGCCAGCGAGGAGGGCCTCGACCCGCAGTGGATCCGCGTCGACCTCGGCGCCGCCCACACCCTCACCCGCGTGCACCTCGACTGGGAGGCCGCCTACGGCAAGGGCTACCGCGTCGAGGTCTCGCCCGACGGCTCCGCCTGGACCAAGGCGTACTCGACGACCACCGGTGACGGCGGCATCGACGAGGTGACCCTGCCGGCCGCCACCACCGGCCGCTACGTCCGCGTGTACGGCACCGCCCGCGGCACCGCATACGGCTACTCCCTCAAGGAGTTCGAGGTGTACGGCCCGGCCGGCGGCCCGGACACCACCGCGCCCACCGCGCCCGGGAACCCCCGCGTCACCGGCACGACCGCCACCTCCGTCTCCCTCGCCTGGGACGCGTCCACCGACGACGTCGGTGTCACCGGCTACCAGGTGGCACGGGACGGCGCGGTCGTCGCGACCGCGACCGGCACCACGTACACCGACACCGGCCGCACCCAGGGAACGGCCTACACCTACACCGTCAAAGCCGTGGACGCGGCGGGCAACGTCTCCGCCGCGAGCGCTCCGGTGACCGGCACACCCGGTCAGAGCACCACGTCGTTCACGGTCGTCGCCGCCGGTGACATCGCCGATCCCGGCTGCGCCGCGGGCAACAACTGCGGGGCGGAGAACACCGCCAAGCGCGTCGAGGCCATCAACCCCGACGAGGTACTCACCCTCGGCGACAACCAGTACGACACCGGCAGCCTCAGCGACTTCAAGAAGTACTACGGGACGACCTGGGGCCGGTTCCTCAACAAGACCCATCCGTCGACCGGCAACCACGAGTACGACGACAGCACCCCGGCGGCCGGCTACAAGGGGTACTTCGGCAGCCGTGCCACCCCCGACGGCAAGACCTACTACAGCTGGGACCGGGGCGGCTGGCACTTCGTCGCGCTCGACACCGAGATCTCCATGTCCGCGACCTCCGCGCAGGGCAAGTGGCTGGAGGCGGACCTCACCAAGAACACCAACGGCTGCGTCGCCGCGTACTGGCACCGGCCGCTGTACAGCTCCGGGCCGCAGGCCGACATGGTCAGCAAGCCGGTCTGGCAGATCCTGCGCGCCCACGGCGCCGACCTGATCCTGAACGGCCACGACCACCTCTACGAACGCTTCGCCCCGCAGAACGCGACGGGCGGCGCCGACCCGGCGGGGGTGCGGGAACTGATCGTGGGCACCGGCGGCGCCGACAGCTACGGCTTCGAGAGCGCACAGCCGAACAGCCAGAAGCGGATCACCGACGTCAAGGCCGTCCTGAAGCTGACCCTCACCCCGACCACGTACACCGGGCAGCTGATCCGCGACAACGGCTCGGTGCTCGACACCTTCGGTCCCGTCACCTGCCACTGACACCTCCCGTCACCCGCCACCGACCCACGCTCAACTCGCGGCGCATGCCGTGGAACAAGGAGACACCACGTGAAACGACCCCTGACGGTGCTCGCCGCCGCCATGGTGGCCCTGACGGCCGGAGCCGGTGCGATGTTCGCCGGCTCCGTGCCGGACCGGGCCGAAGCCGCCGACCGCGGCAACCCGCACGGCGTCACCGGTGACCTGGCGCATTCGTCGACCCGGGCGATCAGCAAGGCGGAGGCACTCGCCCACCCGGAGCGACTGGTCACCCTCGCCAAGAGCCTGCACACCCGAGTGGTCAACGCCCGGCTGCCGCTGACGACCGATCAGGGCGCCCTGTGGCCCAGCGACTCCGACCCGCGCTGGCTCATCAGCTGCAACGAGAGCGACCCGGACAAGCCGGGACTGCTGCGCACGGAGCTGGCGACCGGCAGGTCCCAGACCATCCTGACCGGCACCGACAGCTGCGACCCCGTCCGGCGCACCGCCTGGGGGACCATCGTCATCGGCGAGGAGACCGGTGGCGGCCCCGAGGGCGGCCGGCTCTACGAGCTGATCGACCCGCTGCACACCACCGGAGTGACGCTCGACCGGTCCACCGGCCGCTTCAGCGGCGGCACCGGCGCGGCGAACCTCACCGTCCGGCCCGGCGTCGGCCGGATGTCCTACGAGGGCATCTCGGTGCTGCCCAACGGCCTGCTCTACTACGCCGACGAGAACCGTCCCGACAAGGGCGCGCCCGGCGGCGCGCTGTTCAAGTTCGTGCCGGACAAGCCGCGGGCGGCGGGCGCCGGCCCCATCCACCGGCTGAGCGACTCGCCCTTCGCGTCCGGCCGGGTCTACGGGCTCCGGCTGGGCCGGTACGAAGGCGGCCGGGACTACGGCCAGGGCACCCAGACCGGCCAGGGCGCCTGGATCCCCGTCCCCGACCGCACCGACCCCGACCTGACCGGGGCCACCGCCGCGCTCCATCTGACCGGCCTGTACCGGCCGGAGGACATGGACCTGGACGGAACCGCGCTTGCCGCGGGGCAGGTCCGTGCCTGCGTCAACGAGACGGGAAACGAGGACGAGGCGCAGAACTGGGGCGAGTCGGTGTGCCTGACCGACGGGACGGTGGCCGCCGCCACCACCAACGCGGCCATCCCGCAGGTCCAGTTGTTCGTGCCGGGCAGCCCGGCGGTCAACATGCCCGACAACATGGCCTTCCGGCCCGGCCGCGGCAGCTGGATCGTGCACGAGGACGGTGACACCGAGAGCGATCTCCAGGGCTTCCACGGCAACGACCTGTGGAGCTGTCTGCCGGACGGGTCCGACCCCGACCTGCAGAGCGACGGCTGTATCCGGGTGGCGACCGTCAACGACCCGATGGGCTCCTTCACCGGGGGCGTCTTCGACGCGACCGGGCGCCATCTGTACGTGATCGTCCAGTACAACGTCACCGGCTACGGCGTACTGCTCGACATCAGCGGGTGGAAGTAGCCGATGTACATCTCGGCGAGCAGCAGCACCAGTGCCGCCGACGGCGCCCCGGGCCTCCGCCCGGGGCGCCGGGCCGGGCTGCTGCGTACGGTCCCCGCCAACGTGGTCGCGCTCGGCGCCGTCAGCATGGTCACCGATGTCTCCTCGGAGATGGTCAGCGCGGTGCTGCCGCTCTACCTGGTACTCCAACTGGGCCTGAGCCCCCTTGCGTTCGGCATGTTCGACAGCCTGTACTCCGGCGCCACCGTCCTCGTACGGCTGGTCGGCGGCCATCTCGCCGACCGCCGCCAGCGCCGCAAACTGGTCGCCGGGATCGGCTACGGGCTGTCGGCGGTGTGCAAACTCGGCCTGCTGGCCGCGGGGAGCTCGGTGGGCGCTCTCGGCGCGGTGGTGGCCGCCGACCGGGCAGGCAAGGGCCTGCGCACCGCCCCGCGGGACGCGCTCATCTCCCTCAGTACGCCACCGCAGACCCTCGGACTCGCCTTCGGCGTGCACCGGGCGATGGACACCGTCGGCGCCTTCATCGGCCCGCTCGCGGCCTTCGCGGTCCTCGCCGCGACCGGCACCGCCTACGACGCGGTGTTCGTCGTCAGCTTCTGCGTCGCCGCGCTCGGGGTGGTGCTGCTCGTCTCGCTCGTCCGGGACCGGCAGGATCCACCCCCGGACCGGCGGGAGCCCGCGCTGCGCGCCGCGTTCGGACTGCTGCGCGCGGCCGCGTTCCGCCGCACCTGCGTCCTGACCGCCGCACTGGGTCTCGTCACGGTCAGCGACTCCTTCATCTACCTGCTGCTGCAACGGCGGTTGGGGATCGCCCCGGAGTACTTCCCGCTGCTGCCGCTCGGCACCACCGGCGCCTACCTCCTGCTCGCCGTGCCGCTGGGCCGCATGGCGGACCGTACCGGCAGGTTCCGGATGTTCCTGGGCGGCCATGTGGCGCTGCTCGGCGCGTACGCGATGCTGCTCGGACCCGCCGGCGGACTGTTCGTCCTCATCCCGGCGCTCCTGCTGCACGGGGTGTTCTACGCCGCGACCGACGGCGTGCTGATGGCCGCGGCCGGCCCGCTGCTGCCCGCCGGGCTGCGGACCAGCGGGATGGCACTGCTGCAGACCGGCCAGGCGGGTGCCCGGGTGGTGTCGTCGATCATCCTCGGCGCTGCCTGGACGGCATGGGGTCCGCGCACCGGGCTCGCGGTGATGGCGGCCGGGCTCGTGGTGTGCCTCCTGGTGGCCAGGTTCGGCTTCCCGGCAGGTGGCGCGGACGCAGAGGGCGTCCGCGAACCCGACGCCCGGTCGTACGACGAGGAGACGATCTCATGACCGCTTTCCGGCAGCACGCCCGCTTCCGGCTGCTCGCACCGGTGGCCGCCCTGCTGGTGCTGGGCGGGCTCGGGGTCGGCTACAGCGTCCACGCCGCGCGGCGCGAGGCGGTCCCCGCCTTCCACGGCGAGCCGATCGACACCGTCCGCCCCGGCCAACTGCTGTTCCGGGACACCGCTCCCGGGGCCGGCCACGGCAACATCGCGGCCGTGCCGGCCGGCGGGGCCGGCGCTCCCCGTACGGTCAGCGGGCTGGGCTGCGAGCGCTTCTACAGCGCGGCGGGCACCGGCGTCTGCCTCGTCACCAGCACCGGCGCCGTGCCCAGGACGTACGCGCTGATCGTCGACCGTCAACTGCGCGAGGTCCGCCGGGTGAAGCTGTCGGGCATCCCCAACCGCGCCCGGGTCTCGCCCAGCGGGCGGATGGTCTCCTGGACGGTGTTCGTCCAGGGGGACTCCTACAACCGGGGCGGCTTCTCCACCTGGACCGGAATCCTCGACACCCGGACCGGCTACGCGGTGCTGAACATCGAGGACATCCCGTTGTTCATCGACGGCCGCCGCTACCGGGCGTCCGACGTCAACTTCTGGGGGGTGACCTTCGCGGCGGACGACAACCGCTTCTACGCGACCGTGACGACGAAAGGGAAGACGTACCTCGTCCAGGGCGACTACGGGAAGTGGGAGGCGCACACACTGCGTGAGAACGCCGAGTGCCCTTCCCTGTCGCCCGACGGCACCCGGGTGGTGTTCAAGAAGCGGGTCTCCTCCGACGCGGCGCGGCCCTGGCGGCTCTACGTGCTCGACCTGGCGACGATGCGGGAGACCCCGCTCGCCGAGCCGGCGAGTGTGGACGACCAGGCCGCGTGGTTCGACGAGCACACCGTCATGTACGCCAGATCCCGGGGCAAGGGGGGCTCCGACGTCTGGGCCGTCCCGTCCGACGGGACGGGGCGGCCCCGCGAACTGATTGTCGACGCAGCGTCACCAAGTCGCTGAAGGAAGGGTTCCGGGCACGGACGGTGGCCGTCGTGAGCCGGCCGGCGGCCACCGGGACCTCGCTGTGCGAAACCTGAGTGGGGGTACAACTCGGACGAGGACTCCCAAGAGCGGGCGTACGGCGGCCTGGAGAGCAAGCGCTGTCACGAAGTTGCGTCAAAAGCGAACCCAGAACGCGGCTCAAGCGTCTGAAGGAGTGAGCACAACGAGCCTGCCGGGCACAGCCGTGGCGGCGCTGGAGAGTCAGGAGCGCGTTATGGAACCGGAGCCGGCCGTTGACGTCAGGAGACGTGTCGTCTGTCCCCGCTGCCACAGAGTGAGATGCATCTGCACCTGACGGGCTCCGTCCGGTGGTTCCCGAGGCCGGGTCGGCCGGGTCGGCCGGTCAGCCGGTCCGCCCCGAAGCGGCTCCCGTTTCGCCGACGCGGGTCCGGGCGAAGCCGCGGGTCTGCCAGGTACCACCGTCGGACGTGACCGCGAACGCCTCCGCTCCCGGCAGGTCCTCCAGCCACCCGCGGGCCCGGTCCGCGCCCATCGCGCAGGCGGCGGTGGCCCAGGCGTCGGCGTCGGTCAGGCCGCGGGCGAGCACCGTGACCGAGGCGAGGGCGTCGGCCGGGGGTGCGCCGGTGTGCGGGTCCAGGATGTGGCAGCCGCGCTCGGCGGGGCCGGAGGTGGCCACAGCCAGCGTGTGCCGGGCCTCGACGACGGTCACGACGGCACCTGGCCGCAGCGGGTCCGCCACCCCCACCCGCCAGGGACCGCCGTGCAGCTGCACATCGCCGCCGCCGTTGACGCAGACGGCGGGCGCGCCCGCTGAGTGCAGCATCGCCGCCGCCCGCTCCACGGCCCACCCCTTGACGAGACCGGTCGGATCGAGCCCTCCCGCGTACCGGGCGCTGAACCAGCCGCCGCTCCGCCGCTCGGCGTCGGCACACAGCCGCAGCACCTCCCGTACCTCCGGCGAGCAGTCGTCGGGGGCGAGCTCGCCGCGGGCCAGCCGGCTGAGCTGGCTGCCGGGCCGGTAGGGCGAGAACTCCTCGTCGACGTGGTGCAGCCAGGCCGTGGCGGCGGCCAGCGCGGTACGGGTGCGCGGACCGGTGTCACCACGGACGTCGAACGAGAACACGGTGCCCATCACGTGCTCCACGTGCCGCAGCCGCTCCGGGGCGTCAGCCACCGGACCTGTCCAGTGCGCTCTGCAGGGAGCGGATGTACCCCTCGCTGGTGTACGTCGCGCCGGAGACGGTGTCGATGCCGGCGCTCTGGGCGTCGAGGGCCTCCTGAGTGAGTTGTGGAACGGAGAATTCAGCGATCTCCTGGTCCCGGCCGTTCTCGTCGGGCACCTGGAGCACGGTGACCGCGGTGATCTTCGCGCCGGTCAGGGTGATCCGCACCTGCACCGGTCCGAACCGCGTCTGGATGGTGTCCCCGTCGACGGTCCTGACCCCGCCGGACGCCGAACCAGCCGAACCCGCCGAAGCCGACGGGTCGGACCCCGCCGCAGCGGGGGAGGAGGATCCGGAGTTCGTGTTCTGCTGCGCCACCGACTGCTGTTGCGCGTGCGGTTTCAGGGACAGCAGGAGGACGACTCCGGTCACGGTCGCCGCCGCGCTCAGCACGATGCGGCGCAGGGGATGAGTTCGCATGGCGCTCACAGCTCGAAGGATTCGTGGTGGATGCGGCCGGTGGGCACACCGGCCGCGCGCAGTGCGTCGTACGACTCCCGCGCCATGCCGTCCGGCCCGCACAGGTACACGTCGTGCTGTGCGATGTCGGGCAGTATCGTCCGCAGGCCGGTGGCCGTGATGGCGGCGCGGGTGCCGTCCGCCGCGTTGACGGCGTAGTACAGCCGGGCTCCGCGGGACTGGGCTATCGACTCCAGCTCCGACCGCAGGGCCAGGTCCCCCGGTGTGCGGGCCCGGTACAGCAGGGTCAGCTCGCCGGGACGGGCGGGGAGCGTCTCGAACAGCGCGCGCAGCGGGGTGACACCCACACCGCCCGCGAGCAGCAGCACCTTGGAACGGGTCCGGCGGGCGGCGGTCAGCGCCCCGTACGGGCCCTCCGCCCAGACCCGGGTGCCGGGCCGGAGCAGGGCCAGCGCCGCGCTGTGGTCGCCGGCCGCCTTGACGGTGATGCGCAGCCGGTCCTGGCGGGGGGCGGCCGACAGCGAGTACGGGCTGGAGGTCCACCACAGTCCGCCGGCGAGGAACCGCCAGCGCAGGAACTGGCCCGGCTCGGCGCGCAGTTCGGCCAGCCGGCGCCCCTGGATCAGCACGGAGACGACGCCGGGCGCCTCGCGCACGACGGCCGCGACCCGCAGCCGGTGCCGGACGTTCAACCGGACGGGGACGAGAACGCGGAACCACACCACCAGTGCCGCGACCCCGAGGTACAGCGCGTACCAGGCGTTCCGGGCCGCCGCGTTCCCGGCGAAATCGGCGCCGAGGGCGAGTTGGTGGCCGAAGGCGAGGAAGAGCGCGAGATAGGTCAGGACATGCAGGTAGTACCAGGTCTCGTAGCTGACCCGGCGGCGTACGGCACGCGCGGAGATAACACCGACGGCGATGAGGATCAGCGCACCCGCCGTTCCCTTGAGCATCTCCGGATAGTCCAGCACCACGGTCGTGGTCTCCCGCACGATGCCCGTGCGGGCCTGCACCGCGTAGCCCCAGATGATCAGGACGATGTGCGCCAGCAGCAGACAGACGGTGTAGCGCCCGGCCATCGCGTGCCAGCGGGCCACCCGGTCGCTCCCCACGCCGCGTTCCAGGGCGGGCACCCTGGCCATGAGGGCGACCAGGACGGCGCAGCCGTAGCCGGTGAGGAGGCCGGCGATCCGGCCCGCGCCGATCAGCCACCCCGCGGGCCCGACGACCGCGGCGGTGTCGTGCCACCACAGCGCCAGCACCGCGACGGCACCCGCCGCGGCCAGGGCGAGCACCGGCCCGGCCGGTGACCGGCGGCCGCGCGGCACGGGCTGCGCGGAGCCCCGCCGGGCCGCCCGGTGGCCGTAGGTCGTCGCCACGATGTCCCCTTTCGTCGGCTGACGGCCCACTGTGCCGCCGCAACCTCTGAATCAGCTCTGAACCGGCGGCCCGGGGCAGGTCTCATGGGAAACGCAGAGGTTGGGGCGGCATGCTGGACGGACCATGGACACCCCACCCGCGGCACGCCCGCTGCCCTCCCTCACCCGCCCGGACGGCACCCCGGTCCGGGTCCTCGTCGTGGATGACGAGCCGGACCTGCTGGAGGTCCTCGCCGGAGTCCTGCACTACGAGGGCTGGCAGGTGCGGACCGCCGCCGACGGTGCCTCGGCGCTCACCGCGGCCCGGGACTTCCAGCCGGACGCCGTCGTCCTCGACATCATGCTGCCGGACTTCGACGGGCTCTCCGTGCTGCGCGGACTGCGGGACCGGCAGCCCGGGATCTGTGTGCTCTTCCTGACCGCGCGCGACGCCGTCGAGGACCGGATCGCCGGCCTCACCGCGGGCGGCGACGACTACGTCACCAAACCGTTCAGCCTCGAAGAGGTACTGGCCCGGCTGCGCGGGCTGCTGCGCCGCGCGGGCATGACCCGGCAGCGGCCCGAAGGGGCCCTGCTGACCGTCGGCGACCTGGTCATGGACGAGGAGGCGCGGGAGGTGACCCGGGACGGGCGGAACGTCGAACTGTCGCCGACCGAGTTCGAGCTGCTGCGGTACCTGCTGCGCAACCCCCGCCGGGTGCTGAGCAAGGCGCAGATCCTGGACCACGTCTGGTCGTACGACTTCGGCGGCCGGGCCCACATCGTGGAGCTCTACATCAGCTATCTGCGGAAGAAGATCGACGTCGGGCACCCGCCGATGATCCACACCGTGCGGGGCGCCGGATACGTCCTCAAGCCGGGCACCCCGTGATCGGACCGCACACCCTGCGCGCCCGGCTGACCTGCGGGCTGGTGGTGCTGCTCGCGGTCAGCTGCGCGGCCGTCGGCGTCGCCGCGGTGCTCGCGCTGCGGGGCTTTCTCACCGAGCGCCTCGACCAGCAGCTCAGCGACGCGGGCGGCCAGTTCCCGGCGAGCCTGGAGCACGCGGGGGAACACGGCGAACCCGACGCGGACAACCACGCGGACACCCGCCGCCAGTCGCCCGGCACCTTCGGCGCCCGGCTGCTCGCCGGAGTGGTCACCGACGCCGCGGTGGTGCGCTCCGGTACCGACACCACGGTGGAGCTGACCGCGGCCGACAAGGCGGAACTGGCGGCCGTTCCGGTCGACGGCCGGGCCCACGACATCGGGCTGTCGGCACTGCACGGCTACCGGGTCAGGGCCGTGGCAGGCGACGACCAGGACGTACTCGTCACCGGTCTGCCGCTGCGGGGCGTCGAGGAGGCCGTGCGCCGGCTCGAACTGGTCGAGGCGGCGGTCTTCGGCGGGGCCCTGGTGGTGACCGGTGTGGCAGGAGCGCTCTGGGTGCGCTGGTCGTTGCGGCCGTTGCGCAGGGTCGCCGCGACCGCCACGGCCGTGACGCGGCTGCCGCTGGACAGCGGCGAGGTCGCGCTGCCGCTGCGAGTGCCGGACGCGGATCCGCGCAGCGAGGCGGGACAGGTCGCCACCGCCTTCAACCTCATGCTCGGCCACGTCGGAGACGCCCTGTCCAAGCGGCACACGAGCGAGGAACGGCTGCGCCGGTTCGCGGCCGACGCCAGCCATGAACTGCGTACCCCCGTCGCCTCGGTGCGCGGTCACGCGGAACTGGCCCTGCGCCACCCCGGACCGGTGCCGGCCGAGGTACGGCGGTCGCTGGAGCGGGTGGCCGCGGAGTCAGCGCGGATGGGCGAGATGGTCGACGACCTGTTGCTGCTCGCCCGGCTGGACGCCGGCCGGCCGCTGGAGCGCCGACCGGTGGACCTGACGCGGCTGGTGCTGGACGCGGTGGACGATGCACGGGCCGCCGGCCCCGGTCACCGATGGGTCCTCGATCTGCCGGCGGAGCCCGTCACCGTCCCCGGCGACGCCCACCGGTTGCAGCAGGTGGTGGCGAACCTGCTGGCCAACGCCCGCATCCACACCCCGGACGGGACCGAGGTCGCGGTGCGGCTGCGGACCGTACCGGCAGGCGACGGGACGGTCGAGGTGAGAGTCGCGGACAACGGCCCCGGGGTGCCGGAGGCGGTGCGCGCGACGCTCTTCGAACGTTTCGCGCGCGCCGACCGGCGGCGCCCCGGCGCGGGCAGCGGCGCGGGCAGCGGCGCGGGCCTGGGCCTGGCCATCGTCGCCGCCGTGGTCGAGGCCCACGACGGCACGGTCACCGCCCGCAGCCGGCCGGGCCGGTGCGAGTTCACCGTGCGGCTGCCGCTCGGTGAGAGCGCCGGCGGCGCGCAGGAGGGGCCGGAGGGTGATGCGGGGCCGCAGTAGTGTGCGGCCCCGCGGCCGGCTCAGGGCCAGTCCTGGGCCATCGAGCGGTCTTCGCGCGCGATGGACTTGCACAACTGCCGGACGAGGGTGTGCGGGCCGACGTGCTTGGTGGCCAGTTCCAGTGCCCGCTCGATCGCGAAGTCGAACGGATCGCGGAGCATCTCCTCGCGGCGTTGCGGATCGGCGGACGCGGTGGCGAAGAGCGACGTGACGGTGCCGCCCTCGCGGGCGGACCAGGCGTTGAGCAGCCCGATGGTGTAACTCCGGGCGGCGGAGGGTTCGTTCCGGCCGGCCCCGGCGTCCGTGAGCGCGGTCCATTCCTGGCCCTCGGCCCGATGGATCCGCATGAGGAAGGTCACCGCGACCTTGGTCAGGGTGAACAGGGTGTCGTCGTCGAGTTCGAGCAGCAGGTCGATCCTGCCGCGAGCCGTGGCCGTCTCGCCGAGAGCGGCTTCCGCGACGGCGGCCTGGAGCAGTACATCGCCCCGCTGAAGGGCATTCATGTCGAGCACGGAGATCCTTGGGTGTGGGGCCGGGGGACTCGCGGGATGATCGCGCGAGGCGGGCCGTCCAAGTCTGTCACCGGTGACTCGCGCGGCGCTGGAATGCGTCTCGGGAAGCGCCGGGCCACCCCTCGAGTTCCGCTGGAGGACCGCCGGAACGCCCGTAAGGAGGATCGGTTTACGGCCAAGATCGGAAGATGCTGATCGACTTCCGGGTGTACATGTTCGATATTTTGGAACACTTGGATCCGATGTGGTGAATCAATTGAATTGAAGATACACCTGACATTATTATTGCCTTCAACTTCGTTGTAATCATCACTGCTGGTCGTCGGGGGACTTCATGCTTGACTTACGTGCGCACCTCCGTCCCGCCGTGAGTCACCGCGACAGCAACCGCAAGCGGATCATCCTCGCCATCATGATCAAACCCGATACGCAGGCGGGTATCGTGCGTCGCACGCTCCTGTCACAGGCCACGGTCTCCACCGCCGTGCGCGATCTGGAGAAGGACGGCATCGTCCGGATGGAGCGCAACTCGGCCGCCCAGGGAAAGGGCGGCCGCGGAGTCCCGGTCTGTCTGCAGAGCGCGGCCAATGTGGCCGTGGGCGTCGACCTGGGCTTCAACCACGTCACCGTGATCGCCCGGCGGGTCGACGAGCAGTACGACCGGGTCAAGGTGCAGCAGAGCACCGACGGGGCCAACCGCGGCCTCGCGCACGTGATTCCGCTCGTCAAGAGGATGATCGAGCAGGCGGTGGCCGAGACGGGCCGCACGTCCGACGACATCATCTCCGTGGGCATCGCCGTGCCCCGGATGATCGATCCCCGGAGCGGGACGTTCGCCGCCCCGGTGCTGCCTCCCTGGAGCGAGGGCGGGGACCCGGCGAAGGAGCTGGCCAGGGCGCTCGGGGTCCGTGTGGTGATGGACAACGACGCCAACCTCGGCGCTCTCGCGGAGCAGACCTACGGCGGGAGCGAACACCTGGAGACCGTCGTCTATGTGAAGGCGTCGACCGGGATCGGATCCGGCCTGATCGTCGGCGGCAACCTGCTGCGGGGCCGCAGCGGTATCGCCGGCGAGCTCGGCCATCTGACCATGGATCCGCACGGGGTGATCTGCAAGTGCGGCGGGCGCGGTTGCCTGGAGACCATCATCGGCGCCGAGTACCTCATCGACCAGGTCAGGAAGTCGCAGTTGGGGAACTCGGCGGACCTGCCCGGCTCCCTCGCGGCGCTCATCGCGAAGGCGCACGCGAACGACGCCGTGTGCGTGCGCGCCCTGCAGGACGCGGGTCGGCTGCTCGGCAGGGCGCTCGCGCAACTCTGCAACCTCTTCAACCCGGACGTCATCGTGCTCGGCGGGCAGCTCGCCGCGGCCAAGGACCTGGTCCTGAAGCCCTGCAGGGAGGCCCTGGAGCGGTTCGCGCTGTCGGGCGCCGTGGACCCGTCGACCGACTTCGAACTGCGGCTCAGCTCTTTGAAGCAGCGGGCCGAGGCGCTGGGCGCGCTCGTCCTCGGGCTCGACTCGATCCTCGCGGACGAGGAGATCGAGGAGAGCTGACGGGCGGGATCGATTTGAAGTCGGAACGGGAAATCCGGCAACCGTCCGGTTCAATTAAGTGAGCCCATGTCATCGACCCGCGAACGCACCGTTTCCCGTCCTATTCGGCACGGACGGTGGCGCCGTTCCTGACGTGGCACTCCTCGACTGGATGTGCGACAACGCGCCTGGACCGTTGGCGGAATCAGGCAACTGATGATGCATCAGTCCAGGTAGAGTTTCATCTTGCCGCACGGTGTTCCCCGACGTCCAACGGTCCGGGGCCACGCGGCGACTGATGACTGCCGACCCATTGCGGAGACCTGATGTCTTTCCTTTCGCGGAACGAGTGTTCCGATGACCTCTGTGTCCAGTGCGGACCGGGTTCTCCGAGGTCAGCGGAGGACAACGGGCCGGCGGTCTACGAGGCCCCGCTCCTCGCCGATCTCGGCCATGTCCGGGAACTGACCCTGGGGAGTTCCTCCAGCGGCAATGCGGACGCCAACTCACAGTATTACTGGTAGGACTCCGGTGACATCGCAGCACATTCCGACCCGGGACGCGCGATGACCCTGCTGACCCGTTTGCCCGCACAGTGTGCGCCGTATGTGGCCGGCACATTCCCCGTACCCGCCCCCGTCCCGGAATCAGCGGATGCGCATGCCGCGCCGCACGACCCGAGGCACTTCCCGGCGGACTTCCCGGCGCACGGGATGAGCAGGGTCTGGCCGGGACTGTCCTCCCTGTGGTCCAGAGGCCCGTGGCGATCGGGCGAGTTACGGGTCGTGAGCTGCCAGGGGGCGGGCCTCGTCACGATGGGGCAGTGTTTCGCCGACGACCGACAGCTCAGGGCGGGACTCGTCCAGGCGGTGGAGAGCGACCGCTGGGAAGCCCTCACCCGATGGCCCGGCAGCTACCTCGTCATCGTGGCGCGGGACGACGAACTCCTCGCGTTCACCGATCTGGCCGGCCAATTCCCGCTGTACTACTGCCCCGTACCCGGGCGGGTGGGCCTCGGCTCCCAACCCGCCGTCGCGGCAGCGGCGGCGGGCATCCCCGTACGGCCCGACCGCGCCACCCTGGCGGCCCAGATCCTGTGCCCCACCGCAGGACCCCTGCTCGGGGAGCGGTCCGTCCTCGACGGTGTACACCGGCTCGGTGGTGGCCAGGCGCTGCGGATCGACGCCGCGGGACATCCGGAGACGTGGACGTACGAGCCCCTGATCCCGGACCGCCACGCGTCGCTCGCGGACAGCGCCGAAGCGCTGAGGACAGCGCTGACGGCCGCGGTCGGCGCACGCGTGGACCTGGGGGAACGGCTCACCGCGGATTTCAGCGGCGGTCTGGACTCCACCTCCCTCGCCTTCCTCGCCGCACACCGGACGCCGGCGCCGCTCCCCGTCTTCGTCTACCACCACCCGGACGCCCCCTCAGGGGACCTGGAGTACGCCCATCGGTTCGCCCGGCTCGACGGGCGGCTGGAGCTGACCGTCCTTCCCGGCTCCCGGCAGACCCTCACATACCACGGACTGGATCAGGTGCGCCCGGCCGGCGAGCCGGAGGCAGCCGCGGTGAACAGCGCCCGGCTGCGACTCCGGCTCGCGGGCATCGCCGCAGGGGGCAGCACGATCCACCTCGGTGGCGAGGGCGGCGACGCCCTCCTCGTACCGGCCGCCGGCCATCTGGCCGACCTCGCACGCCAGGGCGGACCGCGCACCTTCCTGCGGCACTGCCGCGAGGTGGCGCGAGCCCGCCGCGAAGCGCCCACGGCCGTGGCCGCCCGCGCGCTGCGCCTGTCACGAACTTCCCCGGCCGGAGCGCTGGAAGGGCTGGCCGACCGCCTGGAACGGCCGTCGGAGAGCATCCCGCAGTGGCTGGACACCATCGCATGGTGGCCGGACCCGGGATCCGAGGCCGGCTGGCTGACCGGGGCCATGCGAGGCGAGCTGGCCGGGCTGGCCAGAAGCCGCGCACGGACCGGGACGGTGACACCGGGCCTCGGCGTGGGCGACCGGACGGCCCTCACCGAACTCCGTATCGCGGCGACCGTCCAGCACCAACTGTCGGATACGGCACGTGAGTTCGCGGTGTGGCCGCACGCCCCGTTCCTCGACAACGACGTGGTCAGGGCGTGTACGGGACTGCCGTCGTACCGCCGGGCCGACCCCCGCACCGTCAAACCACTGCTCGGAGCCGCGCTGGCCGGTCTGGTGCCGGAACCCGTGCTGACGAGGCGCGGCAAGGGGAACTACACGGCTGAGGACTACCAGGGCGCACGGCTGCACGCGCAGGAGATCAGATCAGTGCTCACCGGCTCGCGACTGGCGGACCTCGGGATCATCGACCCCCGGGCCGTCGTCGGTTCGCTCGACCGGGTGCTGATGGGGATCCGGGCTCCACTGGCGGCGCTGAACCGGCTGCTGAGTGCCGAACTGTGGCTCCGCGGTCTGGACTGACGCCCCCCGCGGACCGACCCACCTTCCTGAGGAGAGGGCACCCATGCCGGACCTGTACATCCCCGAGCACATCCATGACAGCGTCGCCCCGCACGGCGGCAGCGTTCTGCTGAACGCACACTCGGGGCAGTGGTACGCCCTGAACTCCACCGCGCACACGCTCTGGCAGGAGTGGCAGCGCACCGGCGACTTCGATTCCGCCGTCGACGCCATGGTACACCGCTACCCACGGGAGCAGCGCACCCAAGTCCGGTCGGACGCGGAAGAGCTGGCTGCCGGGTTGGCCGCGCGCGGGCTGGTGGTGTCCGGGCAGCCGGGGGAGCCGCGGAGCCCGGGGGAGCCGGCCGAGAAGATCCCGGCCGCACGGACGGCACCGCGGTCGCGATCCCATCGGGGGCTTCCCCAGCTGGCGTTCGCCATCGCGCTGCTGCTGCTACGACTCCCGTTCCGGCTCACCGTCGCGTTGGTCGGGGCCCGGCAGCGATGGTGCCGAGTGGCCGCCACGCAGGAGCAGGCGCTGTGGGCGGTGATCGCGGTTGAGGCCGTGGCACGCCGATTCCCCGGACGGGCCGCCTGCCTCGAACTCTCCCTGAGCGCCGTGCTGGCGATGGCACTGCTGGGCCGGCGGCTCGATTGGTGCATCGGAACGGTCGACGATCCCTATCGGTTCCATGCCTGGGCCGAGGTCGATGGAGTTCCCGTCACGCACCCCTCCGATTCCGAGAGAGCCCTTTTCCGGCGCGTCCTTTCCCTTTGACCGGCACAAGCCTTCCTTCGGTCCCGCGGTGGCCCCTGCAGTCCCAACTGCGGCAGCGGCGCCATCGTGTGACGGGGTCTCACGCCTGGTCGAGATGGGCGGTGGAACTGGCGCCGATGATGGGGATGACCGGCAGCTCGCCGTCGAGGAGCCAGGCGAGGACGACCTGCCCGACACACCGATCCGCCCGGCCGCGCGTCCCCCGCGACGGCCGGGCGGCACGGCTTACGAGCTGCGGCAGAGCATTCCCCTACCGGTCGTCCGTATGACGCTCATCCGCCAGGCGTCGAACGTGACGGACTCGCCCGGCAGGATCAACAACCCGTCGTCCCCGTCCTGCCACGTCTCGCCGATACGGCGCACCTGGACCGCCGGACCCCCGACACCGGCCATGAACATGGTCGGGTCGATCTCCCATCCCCGCGCGTCGAGCCAGGCCTCGAACGCGGCGGTGTCCTCCGCGTCCGCCCCCCGTGGCCATAGGAATTCCGTCATGCTGTCCCCATCCCCCGTACATCCCCCGTAGCGCTCGTGGACCGAGCACACTGATCCTGTCAGGCGGCACTGACAAGCCGCTAAATTTTCGGTATACGCCGACGGTGACCCCGGACACCCCGACCATGACGGCGCCGTCCGGCACTCACCAGCGGAAGACGGAGAAGTCGACGGGCCGGGGCCGCAGGGCCTGGGTACGGGTGGTCAGATCGCGCAGCCGCCGGGCCATCTCCTCGGCGGGGAGCTGTTTGCGGTCTCCGTGTCCCGGCAGGACCCATTCGAAGCGCAGCCGGCCGGCGGTGCGGGCCAGTGAGGCGGCCAGCGCCTCGATGGAGTACCAGGTGACGCTCTCGGCGACTTCGAGATCCGCCGTGGTGCGGGACCAGTAGAAGCTGTCGCCGCTGAAGCAGTACCGCTCGTCCGCCAGGTACAGCACGCTCCCCAGGGTGTGACCGGGCAGCGGATACGCGGTCACCCCTTCGGCGATCTCGACGAGGTCCGTGCCCCGGATGACGTGATCGGCGTCCGGGGAGGCGTCGAGGTCGCCCTCATGGATCCACAGCCGGGCGCCGAACCGGTCGGCGTACCGCCGGCCGTGGGCCGCGTGGTCGCGGTGGGTGAGCAGCACATCGGTGACGGGGCCCAGCGCCTCGTACCGCGCGGCCAATCCGCGGTTCCAGCGCGGGGTGTCGACCATCATCAACTGCCCGGACGGGCGTTGTAAGAGATACGCGTTGGCGCCCGCGGTGTGCGAGGAGTTGTGCCCGCACAGGCGGACGTCGTCGGTCAGACGCAGCGGGAAGGGGTCGGCCGCCGGGTCCAGGGCGCGGGACGGGTGGCGGATCGACCGGGTGTGGCAGGCGAAGGCGGCGGTGTGCAGCAGGCGGAGCTCCGCCGCGTCGCGGGGCTGCCGCAGCAGCTCCGAGCGACGGCCGACCTCGCCGATGAGTCCTGGCGCGAGCTGGCGGGCGACATCGCAGTTCGTACAGCGGTCGTCCACATACCAACCGCCGTCCGCCTCGGCCTGCTCGGCGTCCGGGCCGGTTCCCCCCGCTCGCGCCGGAAATGACGTCCGTCCGTCGTCCATGATGCGACTCCCTCCAGTGGTGCGGCCGAGGTGCGGCCGGGTGTCCCTGACAGGGGTATCCCGCGGCCGGCCGACAGGGGAAGGGGGTCTGGACCTTGTACTTTGCCGGAAAGGGGTCTCTGCGGAGGGCCGGGAACCGTCGTTCGCCGGCCGGTACCCGGGGCCCCGGGCTGCCGTCCGGTCCCACTGTCAGTGCCCTCGGCTAGGTTCGAAGACGCACCCGATCCCACGATGGAGACGTCCATGCGCACTCTGGAACCGCAGGCCGGCCGGCCCACCGCCGACGACGCCGAAACCGGAGATCGGGGATGAGCACCGATCCTGGGATGAGCACCGCTTTCGAGCCGTGGACCTCGACCGCCGGGCCGGTCCACAGCGATCTGCGCGCGGCGAAGGAACGGGTGTACGACGTGAACGGCTTCGTCTGCTCCCGGCCGGTCCCCGAGGCGGAGAGCGCCGATTACGGTGCGCACGAGTTCACCCTGAACGGCGCCTCCGTCAGGTTCCGGGCGGCCAGGACGACGCCGACGAAGATCGGGCAGTTCGTCACCGTGTGGAAGCGGTCCCCGGAGGGGCCCATTCAGCCGTTCGACTCCACGGACCCCGTCGACCTCTTCGTGATCAGTTCGCGCGAGGATCAGCACTTCGGGCAGTTCGTGTTCCCACGGGAGGTGCTCTGCGAACGGGACGTGGTGTCCAGGAACGGCATCGGCGGGAAACGGGCCTTCCGCGTGTACCCGCCCTGGGTCACAGCGGTGAACCGCCAGGCCCGCGCCGCTCAGGCCTGGCAGCTGCGGTACTTCCTGCGGATCCCTGCGGACGGGCCCGTCGACGGCGAGCGGGCTCGCGCGCTGTACCACCCGTAGTGCGGGGACGGGCCGTGAGCACGGCGGGCGCGTGACCGGCCGGCCACACCGGTGCGGGCGGCCCGGACGAGCCGCTGACGCCGCTGTCCGGCCGGGGTGCAACCAGGCGTCCCGCGGCCTCGTCTCAGTGATCCAGTGGTCGGAGCACTTCCAGGAGGTTCGATGAAGGCTTGTGTGCGTCTCGCGATGGCCGGCATGGCCGCGGCGGGACTCGTCGTCACCCTGTCCGGCTCGGCCTCGGCGGTGTTCGGCGGCAAGCCCGCCACGACCGACAAGTACCCCTACCTGATCGCGATCGAGACTCCGGACCGGCAGGAGCTCTGCACCGGGGCACTGATCGCTCCCGACAAGGTGCTCAGCGCGGCGCACTGCTTCGACGACATGGATGTGACCGGCCTGCGCTTCATCGGCGGGCGTACCGACCTGGGCACCACCAAGGGGCAGGTCCGGCACGGGGTGAAGGTGAAGGTCCACCCGGACTACCAGGGTTTCGCGGGTGACTACGACGCCGCGGTCGTCACTCTCGACAAGGCTCTGCCGTACAGGACGATCCCGGTGGCCCGGCCGTCGGACTCCGCCCTCTACGGCTACGGGCGCCCGGCCACCGTCCTGGGCTGGGGGCGGACGGGAACCGAGGCAGCCGTGGCGAACGGTGACACGGCCGCCGCGGGTCGCCGGCTGAAGGAGGCGACGCTCAAGCTGGCTCCGATGAGTGACTGCGGCCCGTGGTCCTCCACCTCGGCGGTGAAGATCTGCGGACTGCCCCGTGGTGCCGCGCCGGAGAGCATCTGTCCCGGGGACTCCGGGGGACCACTGATCGCCGGTGGCCGCGTCATCGGTGTGGTGAGCAGCGGCAACAAATACTGCACCCCGGATACCGCCTACTCCACGTTCTCCCGGCTGAGTTCGGTGGCAGCGGGTCTCGGACTCCTTAAACAGTCTCCTTGAGCAACGACAAAGAGGAATTGCAGGAGAGACCTGACGCGTTCGGCCTCCTGCCCCGCGCGAAGCCGGGGCAGGAGGCAACCTTGGAGAGCCGGTGCGGGTCTTTACCCATGGCCCCGCCGAACCGGTACGGCCGCGCCCCGCATTGGGCCTGCGAGCGAAAGAGGCTGCATGCTCCGCGTTCACTTCACCCCCCACGACCTGCAGAACATTCGTATTGCCCAGCACCCCGACCCGCTGTGGGAACTGGTGTGCAGTGTCTGTCGTCTGCAGACCAGACAGGGGCCGCTTGATTTCGGCCAATGGCGCGGTACGGCATATGACCGGCTGCGCAGAGATCCCGTTGTGAAGGGGGCGCTGCATCTGCTGCGGCTATTGATCCCCCCTTCTGGCTACATTCCGGACTTTCTCACACCGAGCAATACCGGCGGCGAACTGTTCGCCGGCATCGACCAGGTGCGCGGCACTCCCCGGGGACAACTGACCCGTGAATTGACACGGCTTGCCGAGTCCCGGCCGGTCCCGGCCTGGGCCACGACGCTGGGCCGGCCGGGGGACAAGGGGCTCGTCCCGCTCACCAAAGCGCTCGCCACCTACCACCGGGCGCTGCTGCAGCCCTTCTGGCCGCGCATCCGGACTGCGATTGACAACGATATCGGCCGGCGGGCGAGCACGCTGCTGGGCGGCGGCACCCAGGCGCTGCTGGAAGGACTGCGCCCGCTGGCGCGGTGGAACTCCCCGACGCTGGAAGTGGATTACCCGGTCGACCGTGACCTGCACCTGGCGGGGCGCGGGCTGCTGCTGGTGCCCTCGTACTTCTGCTGGGGGCGTCCGACCGCGCTCGCGGACCCGGGCCTGACTCCGGTGCTCGTCTATCCGGTGGCGAAGGTGCCGCTCGACGGCGAGGGCGCGACGGAACAGGGACTGGTGCGCCTGCTGGGCAGGACCCGGGCCGCGGTACTGGCCGAGGTGGCCAACCGGAACGCCCGGACCACCTCGGAGGTCGCCGAGGCCGTCGGCGTCACCCTGCCCAGCGTCAGCTACCAGATCGGGGTGCTGCGGGACGGCGGGCTCGTGGCCAGCCGCCGTGACGGCAAGTACGTTCTGCACACGGCGACCCCGCTGGGCCTCCGGCTGCTCGGCGGGGGTACGCCGGGCCTGGTCGACAGTCCGCTCCCGCGGGGGCCGTTTAGCCTGTGCTCGAAATGATTGCCCGTCCGGCCGCCCCGCCGCATGCTGTCCCCGCACCTGCACCTTGATGGTGCACCGACAACGGCCTTCGCGGTGACGCCCTCCGTGTCCCCTTCGGCCGATGCCGCGGCAGCGCAGGAAACGGCAGTGCATGAAAGGGCTCTCGTACAGTGAATGTGACTACCAGGTCGAGGCTGCCACGGTGGCTTCTGCTCCTCTCCGTCCTGCTGGCGATGGTGGCGACCACGACGCTCGGCGCGGCCCCGGACGCCCGCGCCGACTATCCGAATCCTGATCCGGGGGACCCGGTCTGCGGGCCCAGTTGGGTGGTGATCTCGGCGTACGGCACCGAGGAGGACACCACACACCAGGGCGCCGGGATGGAATGGGGTTCCAGCGGCGTCAACAGCTGGTTCATCGCAGGGATCGTGCAGTCCCTGCACGACAAGGGCGTCCAGGACCAGGCGATCAAGGTCCGCAACCTCAAGTACCCGGCGTCACTGATCTCCCGCCCGTTGCCGGGCGGCCTGCCGGACTACTGGACGGGTCTGGGCATCGGCCGTGACCGGCTGGCCAGCGAGGTCAACTTCTACGCGGGGTGCGCCAACCATCCCCATCTGATCCTGCTGGGCTACTCGATGGGCGCGCACGTCGTGAAGTCGGCGCTGCAGCTGCCCGTCGTGCAGTCCCACGCGGACACCATCGGCGCCGTGCTCACCGTCGCCGACCCGAGCCGCAACAACGGCCAGATCGGCATGGCCCAGGCCGGTGCGATGCTCACCATCAACCCGGACTTCAGCACCGGCACGTCCGCCGTCGCCGACGGCGGCCTGCTGGGGCGGCTGAGCGTCCCCGGAGCCTTCGCCGGATTCATCGGCGACGGCCGGTACTTCGACGTGTGCCGCACCGACGACCACGTCTGCAACCGTCCCGGGCCGCCCAGTACGGACGACCTGGTGCAGCAGTTCGCGTACAGCCTTCCCGCACACACCCAGTACGGCGCCGGTGACCACGGCGCGACGGCGAACCGCATGGCGGCCAAGGCGGTGTCCACCGCGGTCAGCTTCGCCGCATCGGGCGGATCGGATCCCAACCCCAACACCCCGTGCGCACCGCACACCGACACCGACCCGATGGGCGCCGCCGCCATCGCGGCCGCCTGCTCCGTCATCGCCCAGGACACCTGGTACACCTGGGGCGGCGGACACAGCGTCTCGCCACCGCAGGCGACGTTCGGCTCGGTCGACCGGTCCGACCCCGTGCGCAGTGCCAACGACCCGTTCCGCAAGGGCTTCGACTGCTCCGGCTACGTCCGCTTCGCCTACTACAAGGCCGCCGGGTACGACATCATCGGTGACCGCACGGCGGACTCGGCCTACCGGGCGCCGTGGTCGGTGCGGTTCGGTCCGCCGATGGGTGAGAGCGTGCTGCGGGCCGGGGACATCGTCTACTTCGGCACCTCCGCGAACATCCATCACACCGCGATCTATCTGGGCACCGGGCTGATCGCCGAGGCCCCGCAGTCCAACGAGAAGATCCGGGTGTCACCCATGTCCAACCACCACGACTACATGGGCGCGGTCCGCCCGTCGGGCTCCGGCAGCGGGGGCGGCGGGGGCGTCGGCGGTCCCAACTCCACCTGGGGCACGGACGTCCGCACGCACACCACACCGTCGACGTCGGGGCCGGTGTACACGACGCTCAGCGGTCCGACGGCGATCCGGATCGACTGCCAGAAGCACGCCCAGTCGGTCACGGCCGAGGGCTACACCAACGACGTCTGGTCGCATCTGCCGGACATCGGTGGCAGCTGGGTCTCCAACATCTATGTCCGCGGACCGGCGTGGCTCCCCAACATCCCGGCCTGTGACGGTTCACCGCCGGGAGCTGGTGCCCACTCCACCTGGGGTACCAATGTCAACATCCGGGCGATCCCCTCGGCCGCCGGCCGGCTGGTGACCACCCTGGCCGGCCCGACGGACATCGACATCTCCTGCCAGAAGCACGCCGAGTCGGTGACGGCGTCGGGCATCACCAACGACGCGTGGAGCTTCCTGCCCAACTACAACGGCTGGGTGTCGAACATCTTCGTCAAGGGCGCCGCATGGCTGGTCGACGTCCCCACCTGCGGGGGCGGCAGCGGCGGGGCGGTGGGCGGCGATCACATGACGTGGGGCACCAACGTCTACCTGCACACCGCTCCGACGGCCACCAGCGAGCGGGCGGACCTGCTCCCGGGTCCGACCGCGGTGTCGATCGACTGCCAGGTGCACGGCCAGTCGGTGACGGCCGAGGGGATCACCAACGACGGCTGGAGCCACCTCGCCGACCGCCAGGCGTGGATCTCCAACATCTATGTCAAGGGTGCCGCCTGGCTCGACGGCGTGCCGGCCTGCGACGGTGATCCTGGCAGTCCGGGCGGCGAGACCCACGGCAACACCCGTACGACCTGGGGCACCAACGTGCGCGTCCACCAGGACGCCACCTCCGGGTCGGGGGTGGTCACCACGCTGGCGGGGCCGACCCAGGTGACCGTGGTGTGCCAGAAGCACAGCGAGAGCGTCACCGCCGACGGCTACACCAACGACGGCTGGAGCCGGCTGGCGGACCAGCAGGGCTGGATCAGCAACATCTACATCAAGGGGCCGGCCTGGGACGACTCCCTGCCCACCTGCTGACAACCGGAGCCCGGAGCCCGGACAACTGACGACCGACGACTGACGACTGACGAACGGCTCACGGACACGGCGGTCAGATCGCCGTGTCCGTGAGCCGTTCCGTCCGGACGTCCGGAGAAGCGGGACTCAGCAGCCCAGGTTGTTGCCGGCCGGGACACCGAGGATCTGGACGAAGCGCTGATACGCGTCGATCCGGCTCTGCACCTGGGCGGGGTTGCCGCCGTTGCATTCGATGCTTCCGTTGATGCTGCGGATGGTCTCGCCGAAGCCGGCACCGTTGACCATGGCGTTGTGCGGGGTCATGGTGCCGGGACCGCTCTGGGTGTTCCAGTACCACAGGCCGGTCTTCCAGGCGACGGACGAGTCGTTCTGGACGAGGTTGGGGTTGTGGAGCAGATCGATGCCGAGTGCATCGCCCGCGGCCTTGTAGTTGAAGTTCCAGCTCAGCTGGATCGGACCGCGCCCGTAGTACGCGGCCTGGCCGGCGGGGCAGCCATAGGACTGGCTCGCGTCGCAGTAGTGGGGGTAGTTGGCGGTGTTCTGCTCGACGATGTAGACGAGTCCGCCGGTCTCGTGGTTGACGTTCGCCAGGAACGCGGCGGCTTCCTGCCGCTTGACGGTGTCGCTCCCGGTGTTGGCGAAGCCGGGGTAGGCGCTGAGGGCCGCGGTCAGGCCGCTGTAGGAGTAGAACGAGTTGCGGCTCGGGAACATCTGGTTGAACTGGGACTCGCTGACCGGGAAGCCGCTCTGGCCGGGCGGTGTGGTCGGCGATCCGCCGCAGGTGTACGGCTCCCAGTACCAGGTGCTGATGACCGGGTCGTAGCCGGGATTGTCGTGCTCGGCCCGGTACGCGTTGCCGTCGGTGTACTTGACGACGTCACCGGTGACGTAGGGCCGGCCCGCGACCCACGCGGGGTAGTCGCACGATCCGGTGCCGCCGGTGGTGCCGCCGGAGCCACCCGTACTGCCGCAGGCACCCTGGTCGGCCCAGACCGCGGCGTTTCCGGGGGTCTCGTTCTGGGTCCACCACTTCGCGGACCAGTTGTGACCGTTGTAGGACGCGGACAGGCCGCCGGTGTACACCGTGGAGGCGTTCCACGCGGTCGTACACTGCGCGGCGGAAGCGGTGGAGGCCAGCGGTACGAGGACCGCCAGTCCGACCGCGACGATCAGAGCGGTGAGGAACGCCATGATCCGTTTTCTTGACACGGGGCCACTCCTAGTGGGGGATCGAGTGGGGATAGCCCTGCACTCAACCCGATTGGTCTGGACCTGTCAAGGTCTGGACCAATAGTGCGCGAGGTCCGAGCCGTTCGCCAACGAGCCGCCCCCAACGAGCCGCCGCCGGGGAACCGTTGGCGGCGGCTGCGATAGCCTCCTGGGCAGTGGCGGCAGTGACCGCCGTGACGGTGGCAGCGACGGCAGGACGATCGACGGGACCGGGACCGGAGCAATGGCGTCAGAGGGCAGTGCGCGGCATCCGGCGGGCCGAACGGCGTTGGTCATCAAGGTGCCGGAGGCGGAACCCCTGGTGGGGGAGTGGCGGCGGCGGTTCGACCCCGCCGCGGCGACCGGGGTCCCGGCGCATGTGTCGGTGCTCTACCCGTTCCTGGACCACGCGCGGATCGATGCTCCCGTCATCGAGGCCCTGCGGGAGTCGCTGGGCGCTCACGCCCCGTTCGAGCTGAGCTTCCGCCGCTGCGGACGCTTTCCCGCGATGCTCCATCTCGTCCCCGAACCGGACGGCCCCCTCCGGGCGCTCACCCGTGGCGTCGTCGACCGCTGGCCGGAGGCACAGCCGTACGGCGGCCGGTACGCCGACGCGGCACCCCATCTGACCGTCGCCTACAGCCCGGATCCGGGCGTGTTCGACACGATCGAGACCGCTCTGACGGCCGGGCTTCCCTTCACGACCCGCGTCGCCGCGGTGCAGCTCGTGGTCTGGGACGGCGCCCACTGGCATGACGCGGAGACGTTCCCGCTGCGCGGCTGAGCAGCAGGACCGGATCCGGCCGCTGAGCCGTACGGGTCACTCCGTCAGACAGGGGCAGGACGTCACGCTCTCCAGATTCACCGGGCAGCCGTTGTCCGGACCTCTGACGCAGGCACCATCTCCGCAGCACGAGCAGTTGCCGCAGTAGGTCGACAGCAGGCGCGGCTGCCGGGACATCTGGACCGGGTCGTTCACATCACGTTGTTCTTCCACAGTGGACTGGATACCACCGGCGGCCACGTTCCGCCCGTCGTCAGGACGAACCCGCCAGTTCCACCAGGTGCTGGGCCACCGTCCGGGCGCCGTCGTCGCCGATGAGGATGGTGTAGTGGTTGGTGCCCGCCAGCTTCAGCGGGGTGACGTTCGGGTGGTCCAGGCCGGCCGCGGCCAGCCGCTCCTCGTCGTACAGCCCCTGCGGCTCGTCCATCAGACCGCGCTCCGCCCACAACAGCCGGGCACGGCCGGGCAGATGGTGGACGGCGGCCAGGACGTCCTCGGAGAACAGGTCGACACCGTCGGTGCGCACCGCCTCGATCCGGCAGGAGGACCGCAGTTCCGGCTCCTGCCCGACCAGGTCGCGCTGGAGATAGGCGTCCACCCAGGGCTCCCAGGGGGAGCCGAAGGCCGGATGCGCCTGCCAGAAGGACCGGTAGGTGGCCCGGTCCGGGAAGGTCATCGACAGCCGGCTCATGGCCGGTCCGATGACAGCCGTGATCAGCTCGTCGGGTTCCAGCTCCAGCGGTGCCGGAAAGCCGACCGCGCCGTCCACCAGCAGCAGGGAGGGGAACCGATCCGGGTGGCGTACCGCGGCCACGGCCGCCACGAAGGCGCCCATGGAGTGTCCGGCCAGCACCACGCGCCGCGCACCGACCGCCGCCATCAGAGCCGCCGCGTCATCGGCGTGGCGGGCGATCCCGTACGGTCCCGGTACCGCGGCACTGCCTGCCCGCCCGCGCAGATCGGGGGCGAGCAGGGTGACGCGGCCCGCCAGATGATGGGCCACCCGCGCCCAGGACAGGGCGTTGCCGGTGATCCCGTGCAGCGCCAGCACCACCGGCGCGTCCGGCACGGCCGCCGGCCAGCGCAGTACGGCGAGCTCCCCTCCCTCGACGGGGACGGTGAACTCCTCGAACGTTTCCGACTCGACGGCGGGGACTGGATTCTGCGTCATGACGCGGGCATCTCTTTCCGTTCGGCGGACTCGGCCTCTGTCATGGTGCGCCCGGTGGCCCGTGAGGACCAGGTGACGTGGACCCCTTACGAGGTCGCCCCCTTCGAGCGCTGTTCGTATTCAGCTCCGACGCAGATCGCATCGTACGGGTGGTGCCGCGCGTCGTTCCGGGCGCGCCGGGGAATGATTCCCCTAGCATGAAGCCGAGTTGAAAGCCGATCCTCTGTCCCGTCCGCCCTGTTCCGTCGCCGTATGAATCAACCGGGGCCGGATGACGGCCTCCGTTTTCGAGTTTCGAGTTCGCGTTTCGATTTCGAGAGGAGGGGCAACGTGAACCAACGAGGATCGGTGCTCCTGGAATGGCTCACCAACAAACTCGGGCCCAAGCATTCCGTTCCCGCCCCCGGCGGACCGCCGCCGATGGAGGGGAACACGCGCTCCACGGAGGAGAACCTCCGGTTCACGGCGGACTTCACCTCGCAGGAGCAGTGGGTCGCCGGGCATTCATGGGCGTATCCGGACGGCGGGCCGGTGAATCCGGGGGACGACAAACTCGATCACCTCGTGACCGATGCCGACTACTGTCGCAGCGGATCGTTCCGGGCGACCCGCCGTCCCGACGGCAACTGGAACACCGGACTGCTGACCACCGAAGGCAGTGCGGAGGAATTCACCCTCCGTACCGGCGACATTCTGGAGACCCGGGTCCGGCTGCCCGAGGCGATCGGGGCCTGGCCGGCGATCTGGACGTGGCGGGACGGCGGAAACGAGATCGACGTATTCGAATACCATCCCGACAATCCGCATCTGCTGGAATTGTCGAACCATGTCAGGGGCGCCCACCGCTCCTACACCGACGCGTCGATCCATCCCGGTGCCTGGGTGGATCTGAAGGTCGAGTTCCGTGCGAGATCCGTCATCTGGTGGGTCAACGGCACCCAGGCCTTCGCCGACGGGAAGGGCGTGGGCCGCAACTGGCACGCCTACGTGATCGTGAACCTCTCGGTGTGCGGTGGCAGATACCACCCGGCGCCGGAGGCGGACGTGACGGCCATGTCGTACGAGGTCGACCACCTGCGCGTCCGTGCGTCCGCGCGCCCCTGAGCGACCTGGGGATGTCGACGGAGATGGCAATGGCCTCCCGGTGAGTACGTGATCCGCAGATCCGCCGGCCCCTGAAAACACGTTGCCGGGTGGTCGGCGGGTGGGGGAGGCTTCCGGTCATGTCCGACAACGATCCAAGCAGTTCACAAGGGGTGGCCGGCCTGTTCTCCCACGGGAGACTGGTAGCGATCCCGCGCAAGACCGCCCGCCGCGAGCAGCTGCTCGTCCACCTCACGGAGACCCTGTTCGAGCGGGACCGGGAGTACACCGAGCGAGAGGTCAACGAGGCACTGCACACGGTGCACGAAGACAGCTCGGCGCTGCGCCGGTATCTGGTGGAGGGCGGCCTGCTGGCCCGGACGAGGGACGGCGCGAGCTACCGGCGCGTCCACTGACCGAACGCGGGGCCCCTGGCTGCGAGTGCGTGCGGCTGGGCACGCGTACGGCCATGCCGTGTCGCTCGACGTCTACTGGCTGTAGACCGGGGCAGTGAACGCCCGCGCCACCGGACTCCCGGTGGCGCGGGCGAGACCACTGGTCTCGGAACCGACTGAAGGGCGCCGCTGTCAGGCGCGTTCCGCCGTGAGGGCCGCCAGTTCGCGGTCGACGGCGAGCTGGTGCTCCTCGGCGTCCTCCCGGGCCTTCTTCGGGCTCCATCGTCCGGACATCACGAAGATGAACGGAAGGAAGAGCACCTGGCCGCCGACGCAGATCCACCACCAGGTGCGCCACTGCCCGGGGCCGTCCTTGGCGGCCTTCTGCACCTTGGGGCCGTACTCCTGCAGCAACTGCAGCTGGGGCTGGGCCTTCTGGACCACCGCGAGGTCGGCGGGTCCGACCTCCTTCACCGCGCGCGCCGTGAGGTCCGGCGGGATGGCGGTCGGCGGGAACTTGCCAAGTTCGGCGAACAGCTCCTGGTGCGCGCCGACCACGGCGAGGGCCGGACCCGCCTGGACCTGGGCCGCCTGGACTTCGGCACCGTGGTCGACCAGCGGGGTGACGGCCGTGACGAGGACCGGGATGAAGGCGGCGGAGACCGCGACGACGGCCCGGATGATCCAGCCCCAGATCGCCAGACCGGTGGCCGTGGCGGCCGGGTTGTGCTTCTCCACCGTCTCGGTGAAGCTCGCCATCCACGGTGCGTAGGCGAACCCGGCGAAGGCACCGATGCCGACGAACAGCCAGGCGAACGTGTAGTAGTCGGTGCCCGGATGCGTGGCGCGCATCGCGAACGCGGCGGTGACCACGATCGAGCCGAGCGCCCCGACGACCATGAACGGCTTGCGCACCCGGAGCCGGTCCGACAGCAGGCCGGCCACCACCAGGGCCACGGCGTTCGCGGCCCAGTACCAGTTGGCCACCGCGTTGGCGCGCTGCTCGGTGTAGCTGAAGACGGTCGCGAAGAACACGACGAAGTTCCCGACCGCGGCGAAGTACAGCAACAGGTAGACGCTGATGGCGAACGCCGAGCCGACCACGTCCAGCCGGAGCATCTGGCGCCAGTGCCCCTGCTGGACGGCCTGCGGGTCCATGCCTTTGGCGCGGACCTCGACCAGGGCGCGGTCGCGCAGGCTGACCATGATCTGGTCGCGGAGCGCGGGCGAGAGCTCGCGCAGTGCGAACAGCGCGATGACGAAGACGACGAGTCCGGAGGCGCCGGAGTACCGCAGTTCGTCCTGCCAGCTGGCTGAATCCAGGGTGTGGCTGGTGACCGTGGTGACGACGAGGCTGCCGATCACCGGGCCCATCGTCCAGTACCCCATGGCGGTGGCCCGCCCGAGCTGCGGGGAGAAGTCACGGATCAGCGCGGGGGTGGCGACCAGGACGACACCCTCGATGAAGCTCACACAGGTGAAGAGCGCCAGGTACATGCCCTTGGAGGAGGCGTTGGGCAGTCCGAACAGGACGAGCAGCGCGGCGATCAGCAGCCCGTAGACGACCATGTTGGCCCGCCCCCAGCGGTCCGCGAGGCCGGCGGCCAGTGATGCGAAGGCTCCCACCGCGTTGCCGACGACCGAGACCCAGATGAAGTAGCTGTAGGTCATGTGGAAGTGCGCGATGATCGAAGTGGCGACCGCGTACTGGATGTACAGCATGTAGTACAGGACGACGGTGGTCACGACGACGATCGCCAGGTACGCCATACGGCGGCCGGTGGCGGGATAGTGCGCGAGGTCGCGGTGCCACAGTCGGGCGGCGAGGCCGGGCCGGGGTCTGGCGGGCGGTTCGGGGACGGCGTTGGCTTCGTCGTGCAACGACGGGGGCGTGGCCATGCGGCTCCTCCTGGATACGGATGTGCCGAGCGGAGCGCCTTCGGGGGGCGTGGCCAGAGGGTAGTACCGACCAGTCGGTACGGCCTAGATGTGTGCACGAAGGATTCGAACCCGTTCGACACGGCGCGACGGGATCGTCGAGCGCCGTGTTCCGGCCGGTGAGGAGTTCAGCTCTCCGGACTGCCGACCCGGCCCCTGAGGAACGGGGCCAGGGAGTCCTGGAGTCGCTGGTCATGGGCCGCCGAGAGGCCGGTGGCCGGGGTGTCGTCCGCCGGGGTGTCGTCCGGCGGGTCGGTCAGAACTGCCAGAGCACGCCGTGGTTGGCGATCGTCATGACCAGCAGGATGCCGAGGTCGGCGACGCCGAGGGCCAGGCCGATCAGGGCGCGGCCGCGGCGCTGGGTGCCCTTGGCGAGCGCGGTGCAGGCCAGCGCGATGGCGCAGGGGCCGAGCACGAGGTTGAGGACGAGCAGGCCGGGCAGGCCGAGCAGGAACGAGGCGACGGCCATGCCGTCGGCGTCCTTGCGCTCCCGGGTCGAGTGCGTGGCGGGCGTGGTGGGCGAGGTGAGCTGGGTGTTGATGGCGTTCATGGTGTTTCCCCCTTGCTAATTGGTGTGGAACCGGGTGGTTCTGCTGGTCAGCGGTGGTTCCGGACGCGGGCGATGCCCTCGCGGACGCCGAAGGCCAGCAGCCAGGCGACGATCAGGGCCGACGCGATGGTGAAGACCGAGAGTGAGGTGTGGGCGGCGGCGCCCATCAGGATGCCCATGGCCATGAGGAGTACGACGAGGCTCATCTGCGTTCCCTCCTTGGGGAGTTGGGAAGTTCGGGTAACAACTGTTCACTGAGTGAGAGTCTACCCTGGCAAATTTCGGAGAACAGATGTTTACTGAATGACATGAGTCACACCCTCGGCGTCCGACAGGCCCGTAAGCAGCAGACCCGCCAGGCCCTCCTGGATGCCGCGCTGGGCCTGCTGGAGCACCAGAATCTGAGCAGTCTCGGGCTGCGCGAGGTCACCCGCGCGGTGGGCGTCTCGCCCACGGCGTTCTACCGGCACTTCCAGGACCTGTCGGATCTCGGGGTCGCCCTGGTCGAGGAGTCGCTCGGCAGCCTGCATTCGGCGATCCAGGCGGCGATGGCCGAGCAGCGGGATCCTGACCGGCTGATCGACCGCACGGTGGAGATCATCGCCGGCCATGTCCTCGACCACCGGCCGCACATCCGCTTCATCGCCCGTGAACGGCACGGCGGCGTCCGTCCGGTGCGCGAGGCGATCGCCACCCAGCTGACGCACTTCGCCGACGAGGTGGCCGCCGGTCTCGCTCTTCAGCCCGTCTCCGACGGCTGGACGGACGACGACGTGCGGATGCTCGCGGAGCTCTACGTGGACCACATGGTGACCACCGCGTCCCAGTTCCTGGAGGCGACGCCGGAGGACGAGGAGCGCATCACCTCCACCGCACGCCGTCAGCTGCGGGTCATCAGCCTCGGCCGGCGGCATTGGCTCGACTCCTGAGGCGGTCCGCAACCTGGTGTTCTTCGTCAGGAATACCTATATTTGTGGTATATAGCCCAGCGCCTGCCCCATGGCTTCGGCTCCAGTGCCCACAGGCCGGCGGTACGGCGGCCCGGGCGGACTGGAGGTTTGTCATGCGTAAGGTCGCCGACTGCCGGGACATGCCCAGCGAATCCGGTTGCACGCTGACCATCGCCGGCGAGGAGGATGAGGTCGTACGTGCGGCGTCCGAGCACGCCGCGTCGGTCCATGGACACGCGGACACCCCGGAGCTGCGCGAGATGGTCCGCGGAAGCCTGAAGGACGAAGCCCCGCAACACGTCTGAACGAGCGGACGTCTGAACGCGTGGACCGGCCCGAAGCCGTGGCCCGTCCGAACCCGGGGTCGAGGTCCCGCTCCACCAGTACTGCCGGACTCCGCCGCACTGACCTGCGGCGGAGCCTCCGTATGCCCGCTTCATGGTGACGGATGATTAGACCGCATGGGTTACGCATGGTTTCCGGATTTGCGGACAGATGCGCGGAGGGATGCCGTCCGGTTGGCCGCTCGTGTGCTGCGGACGCCGGACGGTCGCCTTAGTGTCGGATAACAGACCGTCACAAGACCGCACAGCCCAACACGAACTGCAGGAGCCTTCATGCCGGAGCTGTTCATCGGCGGCCAGTGGACCGCCGCCTCCGACGGGCAGGTGCGCGAGATCCGTTGTCCGGCGGACGGCAAGCTGGTCGCCACCGTCGATGAGGCGGGTCCCCAGGACGCCGCCGCCGCGGTGGGCGCCGCACGCGAGGCGTTCGACAACGGGCCCTGGCCCGGCACACCGGCCGCCCAGCGCGGCCGGCTGCTGCTGCGGGTCGCCGATCTGCTCGAGCGCGACAAGGCCGCCTTCGCCCGCGCCGAATCCCTGGACACCGGGAAGCGGCTGGTCGAGAGCGAATACGACATGGACGACATCGCCAACTGCTTCCGGTACTTCGGCAATCTGGCCGCCTCGGGCGGCACCGACCGGGTCATCGACACCGGCAACCCGGAGACGGACAGCAGGGTGGTGCACGAGCCGGTCGGCGTCTGCTCCCTGATCACCCCGTGGAACTACCCGCTGCTGCAGACCGCGTGGAAGGTGGCCCCCGCGCTCGCGGCCGGCAACACCTTCGTGCTCAAGCCCAGCGAGCTGACCCCGCACACCGCCATCCTCCTGATGGGGCTGCTCAAGGAGGCCGGGCTGCCCGACGGCGTCGCCAACCTGGTGCTCGGTGCCGGGGCCGTCGCGGGAGCGCCGCTCAGCACGGACGAGCGCGTCGACCTGGTGTCCTTCACCGGCGGGCTGATCACCGGACGGCGCATCATGGCCGCCGCCGCGCCCACCGTGAAGAAGATCGCCCTGGAACTGGGCGGCAAGAACCCCAACATCGTCTTCGCCGACGCCGAGTTCGACACCGCGGTCGACTTCGCCCTGATGGCGGTGTTCCTGCACTCCGGGCAGGTCTGCTCGGCCGGCGCCCGGCTGCTGGTCCAGGACGAGCTGCACGACAGGTTCGTGGACGAGCTGGTGCGACGGGCCCAGGAGATCCGGCTCGGCGGCCCCTTCGACAAGGATGCCCGCACCGGCCCGCTGATCTCCGCCGCGCACCGCGACAAGGTCGAGGCGTATGTCGCGGCCGGCCTGGCGGAAGGGGCGGTGCTCCGCTGCGGCGGTGCGCGACCCGAGGACCCGGCGCTGGCCAACGGCTACTACTACCCGCCGACGGTGCTGGACGAGTGCACCGCTGGCATGTCCGTGGTCCGCGACGAATCGTTCGGCCCGGTGCTGACCGTCGAGCGGTTCCGCGACGAGGCCGAGGCGGTCGCGCTCGCCAACGACACCGTCTACGGACTGGCCGGAGCGGTCTGGACGCAGGACGGCGAACGTGCGCACCGGGTGGCCGCCCGGCTGCGCGTCGGAACCGTATGGATCAACGACTTCCATCCCTACGTGCCACAAGCCGAATGGGGCGGTATGAAGCAGTCCGGCGTCGGCCGTGAACTGGGCCCGGCCGGACTGGCCGAGTACCAGGAGGCCAAGCACATCTGGCGCAACACCGCGGCGCGCCCGCAGCGGTGGTTCGAATGAGCGCCCCCGGCCCGGCCTCCGAGCCGGTGAGCGGCGAGGTCGACAACGACGCGGCGCTCACCGAGCTCGGCTACAAGCCAGGACTCAAGCGCACGCTCGGCAACTTCCACACCTTCGCCGCCGGGATCAGCTACATCTCCATCCTGACCGGCACCTTCCAGCTGTTCTACTTCGGTGTCAGCTTCGGCGGGCCCGCCTACTGGTGGTCCTGGCCGATGGTCTTCATCGGCCAGCTGATGGTGGCGCTGTGCTTCTGCGAACTCGCGGCGCGCTTCCCCGTCGCGGGCTCGGTCTACAACTGGGCCAAGCAGACCGGCGGCCCGCACATCGGCTGGCTGGCCGGCTGGATGATGACGGTCGCGACCATGGTGTCGCTGGCCGCCGTGGCCCTGGCCTACCAGCTGACGCTCCCGCAGATCTCCAGTTGGTTCCAGATCATCGGCGACGGCACCGGCAAGTACGACGCGGCCGCCAACGCCGTACTGCTGGGCACGATCCTGATCATCTTCACCACCGTGGTGAACGCCTTCGGAGTGAAGCTGATGGCCACCATCAACTCCACCGGGGTCTTCATCGAGCTGATCGCCGCGGTCGTCCTGGTGATCCTGCTCGCCGCGCACATCACCCGCGGCCCGAGCGCCATCATGCACACCAACGGGCTCGGCCAGGGGCAGACGCTCGGCTACTTCGGCGCGTTCCTCACCGCCTCGCTCGCCTCGGCGTACGTGATGTACGGCTTCGACACCGCGTCCTCGCTCGGCGAGGAGTCCATCGACCCGGCCAGCAACGCCCCGCGGGCCATCCTGCGGGCGCTCATCGCCTCGTTCATCCTCGGCGGTCTGATCCTGCTCTTCGCGCTGCTGGCCACCCCGGACCTGCACGCCAAGGAACTCTCCGTGGACGGGCTCCAGTACGTGGTGAAGGCCACGCTCGGCGAGACGATCGGCCAGGCGGTGCTGTGGTGCGTGGTCATCGCCATCACCGTGTGCGCGCTGTCCGTGCAGACCGCGGGGCTGCGGCTGGCCTTCGCGATGGCCCGGGACAACAACCTGCCGGCCGGCCACAAGCTGGCCAAGCTGCACCCCCGGTTCCAGACGCCGGTGCTGGCCACCTGTGTGATCGGGATCGTGGCGATCGCCATCCTGGTCGTCAACATCAACCAGCCGCAGATCTTCTCGGTGGTCACCAGCATCGCCATCATCATGATCTACGTCGCCTATCTGCTGGTCACCATGCCCATGCTGGTACAGCGGCTGCGCAAGAAGTGGAAACCGTCGACCGACCACTTCTCGCTCGGCCGGTGGGGCCTGCCGGTCAACATCCTGGCCGTGCTCTGGGGCATCGGGATGACCGTCAACCTGCTGTGGCCGCGCGCCGAGGTCTACAACGCCACCGGTCCTCAGCACTGGTACCTGCGCTGGGGCGGTGTCCTGTTCGTCAGCGTCGTCGCGGTCGGCGGCTTCACCTACTACTGGTTCGTCCAGCGCAAGAAGACCGGCGTTCTCGCCGAACACGCCTTCGGCGCGGAGCCCGCACCGATCCACGGCGGGCCCTGACACGGGCCGCCCTGACCCGGGCCGTACGACCGGACCGTGGGACCGCACCGTGAGCACGCACTGTGAAACGAGGAAGAACTGACATGGACGAGTTCGACTATGTTGTGGTCGGTGGCGGAACGGCCGGCGCCGTGGTGGCCGCCCGGCTGACCGAGGACCCGAGCGTCAGCGTCTGCGTGCTGGAGGCCGGACCTTCCGACGTCGGTGACGACAACATCCTGCGACTCGACAAGTGGATGGGGCTGCTGGAGTCCGGCTACGACTGGGACTACCCGGTGGAGCCGCAGGAGAACGGCAACAGCTTCATGCGGCACGCCCGCGCGAAGGTGCTCGGCGGCTGTTCCTCGCACAACTCCTGCATCGCCTTCTGGGCACCTGCGGAGGACCTCGACGAGTGGGGCGCGCTGGGCTGCACCGGCTGGAGCGCCGCGGACTGCTTCCCGCTCTACCGGCGGCTGGAGACCAACGACGCGCCCGGCGACCACCACGGCCGCTCGGGCCCGGTCACCATCCGCAGCGTCCCGCCGAACGACCCGTGCGGCACGGCACTGCTGGAGGCCTGTGCGGCGGCCGGCATCCCCACCACACCGTTCAACACCGGCACCACCGTGGTGCGCGGTGCGCACTGGTTCCAGATCAACGCCCGTCAGGACGGCACCCGCTCCTCCGCGTCGGTTTCCTATCTGCACCCGATCCTCGGCAAGCGGCCCAACCTCGAGGTCCGCACCGGTCTGCAGGCCAAGCGGCTGCTGTTCGACGCCGAGAAGCGCTGCACGGGCGTGGAGTACCTGGCGCCCGACACCATCCACTCGCTGGCGGTCGGGGCGCGGCGCGAGGTGATCGTGGCCTGCGGGGCCATCGACTCGCCCAAGCTGCTGATGCTGTCGGGCATCGGCCCGGCCGGGCACCTCAAGGACTCCGGTGTGGACGTCCTCGCCGATTCCCCCGGAGTCGGCTCCCACCTCCAGGACCACCCGGAGGGCCTGGTCATGTGGGAGGCGAAGCGGCCCATGGTCGCCACGTCCACCCAGTGGTGGGAGATCGGCATCTTCACCGACACCCAGGAGGGCCTGGACCGGCCGGACCTGATGTTCCACTACGGCCAGGTGCCGTTCGACCTGAACACGTACCGCTACGGCTACCCGACGTCCGAGAACGCCTTCTGTCTCACCCCGAACGTCACCCGGGCCCGGTCGATGGGCACCGTCCGGCTGCGGACCCGCGACTTCCGGGACAAGCCGCGGGTCGACCCGCGGTACTTCACCGACGAGCACGACGTGCGGGTGATGACCCACGGGCTGCGCCTCGCGCGGGAGATCGTCGCGCAGTCCCCGATGGCCGACTGGGCCGGTGCGGAACTGGCCCCCGGTCCCGCGGCCACGTCCGACGAGGAGCTGCTGGACTACATCCGCAAGACCCACAACACGGTCTACCACCCGGCGGGCACCGTACGGATGGGCGCGGTCGACGACCCCGAGTCGCCGCTCGACCCGCAGCTGCGGGTCAAGGGCGTCACCGGGCTGCGGGTGGCGGACGCCTCGGTGATGCCGTTCCTGCCGGCCGTCAACCCGTGCATCACGACGATGATGATCGGCGAGAAGTGCGCCGACATGATCAAGTCGGCCTGATCCCCGGCGGTCGCCGCACCCCGGCACCTGTCGGCGCCGTCGCGTGACCGCGCTGTCAGGGGTCGGGGGAGGTGATCGCCCGCGCGGCGCTCACCTCCTGGCGGAGCGGGGCGAGGACCCCCTCCTCGTCCCCCGCCAGCTCGGCGCGGACCTCGATCAGCCGGTCCGAGCTCCGTACGCCGGCCGCCAGTTCCCGCAGGTGGAACGCGACCGCTTCGACCTCGGCGGGCGCGGGGTCGGGCGCGCCGTGGTTGACGCGGACCCGGGCGGCGGTCGTCGCGTCGACGATCCGCTCGACCGCGACGACCAGCGGCCACCAGGCGGCGGCCCGGGTTCCGGTGGGCGGCGGTTCGGTCAGCGTGCGCTGGAACTCCGTGCGCACGGTGGACAGATCACGGTAGAGGCGGCGTCGCTGCCGGGTGCGTGAGGCATGGTCGGTGGCCGGTCCGAAGGCGGTCTCCACATAGTGCGCGGTGTCTTCGACGGCACTGGCGAGCCGGTCCCCGATACGGGTCTGCCAGCTCTCGGGCCACAGCAGATACCCCGCGATCAACGCGATGCCGCACCCGATGAGGCTGTCGACGAGGCGCGGGACCACCAGCGCGAACCCCTGGTGGTTGAGAACGTCGGAGAGCAGCAGGATCACCGGGGTGATGGCCGCCGTCTGGTAGGCGTACCCCTTCGCCGACGCGGCCGGGATCAGCGCCGCGAGCAGCACCAGGGCCAGCACGTCCCACCAGCCGCGCGGCACCTGGCTCAGCACGGCCGCCGCGGTGACCAGGCCCACCGCCGTACCGAGTGCGCGCAGCACGGCGCGGGAGAAGACCGAACCGAAGTCGGGCTTGAGGACGAAGGTGACGGTGAGCGCGACCCAGTAGGAGCGGGGCACGGCGATCAGCGAGACCAGGCCCTGGGCGATCCCGATGCAGAGCGCGAGCCGCAGACCGTAGCGCCAGGACCCCTCGGAGAGCAGTACGTTACGGGTCGCACGGCGGACCCGGATGCGGAGCGCGGCCGGCAGGCCGAGGCGGTCGTCGACGTTGTACGGGTCGGGGTCCGTCTCGTACACGACGGCGGCCGCGTGGCGGAGCGCGACGTCGACGGCGAGTTCGGAAGGTACGGGCGGAGCACTCGCCGAGGGGCGGTGACCGGGGGACGGGCGGGCGGGTCCGTCCGCGTCGGGTGGTCCGGCGTCCGGCCGCCCCGTAGTGCCCGTCTCGACCGCGTCGGCCAGGTCCCGTACGGCGGCGGGAATCCCGGCGGGCAGCGGCGCGCCGTGCAGATGGGCGGCGGGCGCCGCCTCGACGAGCGGGATCAGCACGTTGAGCGCGGACAGGAGCCGTACGAACGGGCCGCTGCGACCGTGGGCTCGGGCGCGCCGGGCGAGGATCAGGTCGTACGACGTGTTGAGGGCCTGGGTGACCGCCTGCCGCTTGGCGTCATAGGTGTCCTTGCCCGCCGCTTCGAGGAGATCCGCGACCGCGCGGTAGGCGGCGGCGACGGCGGCGCGCTCGGGTTCCTGTCTGCGGAACGGCCAGGCGAGCAGGGCGAGGAACAGCACGAACAGGCCGCCGCAGGCGAGCAGCAGCGGGGCCTTCCACCACGGCCCCGGCAACGGGAGCCCGGCCCCGATCACCGAGTTCAGCAGAAGCAGCAACCCCGATACGGAGGCCACCGCGCCGATGGTCGACATCATCCCGGAGACGAGCGCGATCAGTGTCAGCGCGCCGACCGCCAGCCAGCCGTGACCGAAGACGATGGTGCCGAACATGACGCCGAGGGCACCGAAGAGCTGTGGCACGGCGATGTTGAAGACCCGCATGCGGTAGGCGTCGGCGGTGTCGCCGATGACCCCGGACAGGGCTCCCATCGACACCAGCGCCCCGTACGCCGGCTGTCCGGCGGCCAGGCCCACGGCGAGCGGCGCCGCCATGGCGATGCCGGCGCGGCCGACGGCGGGCCAGGGGATGGGAGCGGTCTGCGGGGTGAGTGTCCTGACCAGCCAGGCGGGCGGGGCGAGGCGGCTTTGCATGGGGCCCATTATCGGTGTCCGGGCGCGGCCGCGGGCTCGGGGGCTGCCGTGGGCTCCGCGGGCCCAGTCGTGCGCCAGGAGGGCTGGCCGGCAGCCGGTGCGGTCCGCGCGGCGCGGCAGTCGGTGTGGACCGGGCGGTCCGGGCCGTTTGCGGGATGCCGGGGGGAAGTCCGGCATCCCGCTCGGGTCAGTGACCACCGGCTCCCGGTGCGGTGGCCACCAGTGCGGACCACTCGCGGTCGTACTGGCCGGGCACTATGCGCCCGGCCTGGTGCCACTGCAGGGCGAGCGCGGCATAGATCGGAGGCCCGTCCACAAGAAGAACCGATTCTTCGGCCGTGCCGTCGCCTGTCCTCCGCCGCCGGCCGGTCGGAACCCCGGCCTCCTGGATCGCTGTCACGCCCCGACCAACGACCTCGTACCGGACAGGCAATCCCCCTCGGCCGCCCTTCACCCCACCGAGTGCACGAGGCGCCGTGAGCATGATGCACCGGCACGCCCCTCGTGCGGGTGATCGATTTCGGGGCCGGGTCAGCCGCTGTCCGGCCGCGGCCGGCCGGCGCGGCCGACGGCGTGCAGCGACCCGAGGAGGGCGAGGGAGTCGGCGTTCGCACTGCCCGGCTCGGCGGTGCCGACCAGCAGATACTGCCCGGGCGCACTCTGGACGTCGAAGCTCTGGTACGCCAGCTCGATCCGGCCGACGTCCGGATGGTTGAAGACCTTGCTCCTGCTGCCCAGGCGGCTGACGTCGTGGTGGTGCCACAGCGCGGCGAACTCCTCGCTGTCGGCGAGGAGCTCGGCGACGACCGCGGCGATCCCGGGGTCACTCCGGTCGTAACCCGCGGCCAGCCGCAGCGCCTCGACCGAGTCGCTCGCGACGGACTGCCAGTCGGCGAAGAGTTCGCGGGCGGCAGGATCGTGGAAGAGCGAGCGGATCATGTCGCGAGGGTTGGTCAGCGGTGAGAGCAGAGCGTCGGCCAGTGCGTTCGAAGCGAGGATCTCCAGACGGCGGTTGGTGACGTAGGCGACGGCCGAGGGAAAGGCGTCCATCAGTTGGAGCAGGGCGGGATCCACCAGGTCGGGACTGCCGGCGGGTACCGCCTTCGGCACGAGGCCGGCGAGCCGGTACGCGTGCCAGCAGGCGTCGGCGTCCAGCCGCAGAGCCCGCGCGATGGCGTCGATGACCTGACCGGACGGGTTCCGCTCCCGGCCCTGCTCCAGACGGGCGTAGTAATCGGCGCTCACCCCGGCCAGGACGGCGACCTCCTCGCGCCGCAGTCCGGCGACCCGACGCGCTCCGGAGGACGGAATCCCCACGTCAGCGGGTTTCAGCCGGGAGCGGCGCGCCCGCAGGAATTCACCCAGTTCATGACCGCTCATCCATGCATCGTACGTCGCCCGATCCTGGGAGTGGCGCACCCAGGAAGCCTCGTCCTGCCCTGTCGGCGGGATGTGGCGCATGCTCGGAACCGCGGTGGACCGCGCCCACCGCGCCGCCGAACCGCGGGACGACACAGGAACGAAGGAACGAAGCAGCGATGGTAACGAAGCAGCAGGTGGAAGCGTGGGTCGAGAGCTACGTGCGGGCCTGGAGCACCGGCGCGGCGAAGGACATCAAGGCCCTCTTCGCGCCGGACGCCGAGTACCACGAATGGCCGTACGCGACCGATTGGAACGGGCGCGACGAGATCGTCGAGGGGTGGCTCGGCCGGGAGCCGTGGCAGCAGGGCGGCTGGACGTTCGAGTGGTCCCTTCTCCTGATCAACGGAGACACGGCGGCCATCCAGGGCACCGGCGTCTACAAGGAACTCGGCACCTTCTCCAACCTCTGGACCGTGACCTTCGACAACCGCGGCAAGTGCACCGTGTTCCGCATGTGGAACAACGAGGCGTGACGCCCGATGTCTGACGCCTGGTCTGACGCCCGATGTCTGACGCCTGGTCAGGCGACGCGGCTGATGCGGCGGACGGCGAGCCAGAGCAGCAGGGCGGCCAGCGCGATGAAGATGCCGGTTTCGATGCCCTGGAACGCCCAGAAGCGGTCACCGGGCTGGAAGCGCTGCCAGTTGTAGGCGCCGCGCCCCAGACCCATCTGGCTCAGACAGCTGTCGGCGTCGGGGAGTCCCGGGGCCGCCTTGGTCCCGACCGACGGGCACCCCACCTGGCTGTTGCTCATGACGGCTCTGCCGCCGGCGTCCCGTACGCCCATGGAGGACACCCAGTTGCTCAGGGACGGGTTCGGCTGCAGGTTGCCGCTGACCGCGTAGGTGAGGTTGCGCGGGGCCATGTAGTGCATTCTGGCGAGGAGTTCGATGCCGATGCGGACCACGAGGAACCCGCCGAGAGTGACCGCCATGGCGGGCATCACCTTGCGCCAGACGGTGCCGGCGAAGATACCCAGTGCCACCGCGAACAGGGTGTAGCCGATCGGTGCGATGCCCTGCACATCGAAGAAGATGTAGGTGAACCGCCCGTTCCCGATGGTGGCCAGAGGTTCCGACCACCAGGAGACGCCCAGCGCGTACACGACGGCGAGGAGCGTCGTGGCCCCGCCGATCAGGCCGAACTTGGCCACTGCCCAGTGCCGACGGCTGACTCCTTGCGTCCACACCAGCCGGTGGGTGCCGTGCTCGACCTCCCGGGCGACCAGTGGGGCGCCGAAGAACAGCCCGACCAGGAGCGGCAGAGCCACGAACAGCACGCTGATGAATGGCATGGCGGCGAACTGATTGGAGAACTCGGTGCTGAGCTTGTGACAGTCGTTGTGGGAGACGAGCTCGGCCGAACCCAGCTTGGACAGACAGGCGGCCAGGCCGGAGCTCTTGATGGAGTGGTGCATCCGCAGCCCGGTGGGCACCACGAGGGCGGCGAGCAGCGCGAGGGCGATGACGGTGAACAGGGCCTGCTTGCGGTGCTGGCGCCAGGTGAGCCAGATCATGCGGTCACATCCATCGAGGTGCGGGCCGGACGGGCGGCGGCGGTGAGATAGGCCAGGACGAGGTCTTCGAGGGTCACTTCGTGCTCGGACCACGCGAGGTCGTCGAGCGGGCGGCCCTGGGTGCGCACGAGCAGAGTGGACTGCCGGTCGGTGTGGCTGGCGCGGACGACCTTCGCCGGACCGGGGATCGCGTCGGTCCCGGTGCGCGGGCCGACCCACGTCCGGTGTTCGGCGAGCAGATCGTCGACGGGGCCGGCCAGTTGGACCTGAGCCGTCTGCAACACGATCAGGTAGTCGCAGGTGCGTTCCAGGTCGGTCAGCAGATGCGAGGAGAGCAGGACCGTGGTGTCGGTCTCGCCGACCGCGCCCATCAGCGTCTGCATGAACTCATGGCGCGCCAGCGGGTCGAGACTGGCGATCGGCTCGTCGAGCAGCAGCAGGCGGGGCCGCTTGGCGAGCGCCAGGGCCAGCGCGACCTGGGCGCGCTGCCCACCGGACAATTTGCCGACCGGCTTGTCCGGCGGGAGGTCGAGCTGGGCGAGCCGGTCGCGGGCGAGGGCGGCGTCCCAGCGGCGGTTGAGCTTGCCGCCCATGGTGATCAGGTCGGTGGTGGTGAAGTCCTCGTAGAGCGGGGTGTCCTGGGCGACGAAGCCGATGTCGGCCAGCACCGAGGGGTTGTCGCGCGGGTCCTGGCCGAAGACCCGTACCTGTCCGGAATCCGGCCGCAACAGGCCGACGGCCAGGTGCAGCAAGGTGGACTTGCCCGCACCGTTCGGTCCGACCAGTGCGGCGATCCGCCCGGCCGGCAGCTGCAGTGAGCAGTCGCGCAGCGCCCAGGTACGCCCGTAGCGCTTGCCCAGGGCGTCCGTTTCCAACGCCGTGTCCGTCATGTGTGCTCCCACTTCGCTCATGAGATGTCCTTGGGTGCCGGGCCGTCGAGGGTGGCGCGCAGGGTGGTGTCGATCAGGGCGGCGATGTCGTCGCGGGGCAGGCCGGCGGCCTGCGCCTTGCGAAGCCAGATCACCAGGTCCTCGCGCAGGTCGGCCTGGTTGACCAGCGACGGTCCTGCCAGCGTGCGCACGATGAAGGTGCCCACGCCGGGGCGGCCCTCCGCCAGACCCTCGATCTCCAGTTCCCGGTACGCCTTCAGGACGGTGTTCGGGTTGATCGCCAGCGACTGGGCCACCGCCCGCACCTTGGGCAGCTGGTCGCCCGGCTCCAGCAGTCCGACCCGTAGCGACTGCTTCACCTGGAGCACCAGCTGCATGTAGGTGGCCACCCGCGAGCGGCCGTCGAGCACGAACTCGATCACCAGTGTTCTCCTATTGTCCTACGACAGTAAGACAGGATCCTCAGGGCACTTCGCACTGTCAAGGCCCAACAAGCGGAAGGGCGAACTCCGTTGATCCGTCGAAGGGCTTCGGCGGCGCGGCGCGGTCGCGTCGCCCCTGGTCGCCGGTGGTGTCGCAGGCCGGGCCCGGGCGGTGCAGTGTGGAACGCAGCCACCGTGAGGAGAGCGATGATGTCGGCGAACGGCGATGTACGGGTGCGTCGGATCTACGAGGAGCCGGCGCCGGACGACGGTGCCCGGGTGCTGGTCGACCGGCTCTGGCCGCGTGGGCTGACCAAGGCCAAGGCGGCCCTCGACGAGTGGTGCAAGCAGGTGGCCCCGTCGGCGGAGTTGCGTCAGTGGTACGGCCACGACCCGGAGCTGTTCGCGGAGTTCGGCCGGCGTTACCGCGCCGAACTGGAGGAACCCGAACGGGCGGCCGCGCTGGCGCACCTGCGCGAGCTCGCGGGGGAGGGGCGTCCGCTGACGCTGCTCACGGCGACCAAGCGCCCGGAGATCAGTGAGGCCGAGATCCTGGCCGGGCTGCTGGACGGCCGAACCCGCTGATCCGCGGGAGGCTCACTGATCGATGGGGCCCCATCGATGGGGCCCTGATCTGCGGGGCTCCAGGTCTGGGTGAGGCCCCCCGATCCGCTGGAGAACGTCCGAAGGGCCGGAAGGCGGCGTATGCGGGAGGAAGGGTCGGGTGTAGCGTGTGCTTACACGTGTAACTCAGGGGGTCGCGGGCCGGCCCGGGGCAGGAGAATCATGAAGCTCAACGTCCATGAACGCGGTGACGGCGACAAGGTCGCGCTGCTCATCCACGGCGGCATGTCGGACTACCGCACCTGGCACGCCGTCGAGGACGATCTGATCACCCGCGGCTACCGCGTCATCGCTCCCGACCTGCGCGGACACGGCCTCAGCCCGCGGGGCGAGTACCGGCCCGAGCTGCTGGCCGACGACCTGGTGGAGAACCTGCCGACCGGCGCGGACCTCGCCATCGGCCACTCGCTGGGCGGTCTGTCCCTCGCGCTCGCCGCCGACCGGCTGCGGCCGGCCCGCGCGGTCTACTCGGACCCGGGCTTCCGGCTGGAGAACATGCCGCCGAACGCGTCGGCGTTCATGCTGGCCATGGTCGCGAACGCGACCGGCGACAGCGTGCGCGCGATGAATCCCCGCTGGTCGGACGCCGATGTCGCGGCCGAGCTGGCGGGCTTCGCCCTCTTCGACCGTGACTTCTTCGCGCTCACCGAGAAGGGCACGGCCCTCGGATACCTGCCGGCGAGCGCCGTCGTGCCGTCGCTGGTGCAGCTGGCCGATCCCAGCCTGTGCATCAGCCCGGAGAACGCCGAGGAGCTGCTGGCCAACGGGTTCGAGATCCGTACGGTCAAGGGCGCCGGGCACTGCATCCACCGTGACGACTTCGCCGGCTTCATGGCGTCGCTCGACGGCTGGATCTGACCGCGACCGGGGACCGTGGATCGGTGGTGAACGGGCCGGGGAGCGGTGCCGGCCCGTTCACCAGCACACCCTGACCCGGCTCCGATTCCTGTTCCTGCTCCGGTTCCGGCTCGGGTTCCGGCTCCGGTCTCAGTGCACGGAGAGACCTCCGTCGACGAAGATCGCCTGCCCGGTGACGTAGGCCGAGGCGCGGCTCGCCAGGAACACCGCGGCGCCCGCGAAGTCCTCGGCCAGGCCGTTGCGCCCCACCATCGTGCGGGCGGCGAGCGCCGCGACCTTCTCGGGGTCCGACGACAGCCGTTCGTTGAGCGGGGTCATCACGAACCCCGGTACGAGCGTGTTGCATGTGACGCCGGACGGCGACCACGCCTCGGCCTGCGACCGGGCCAGCGACTCCAGTGCCCCCTTGGAGACGCCATAGGCGCCGCTCTGGACGAACGCCCGGTGGGCCTGCTGGGAGGTGATGTGGATGATCCGCCCGAAGCCCCGCTCGGCCATCCCGGGACCGAACCGCTGCCCCAGCAGGAAGGGGGCCTTGAGGTTCACGGCCATCGTGGTGTCCCACACCGCATCGTCGAGCTCGCTCATCGGCGGCCGCAGATTGATGCCCGCGCAGTTGACGAGGATGTCGGGTTCCCCGAACACCGCGGCCGCCTCGTCGGCCGCCGTTCGGACTCCGTCGCCGGTACTCAGGTCGGCGCTCACCCAGGCCGCCCGGCAGCCGTCGGCCGCCAGCTCGCCGACCGTGGCGGTGAGCTCCTTCTCGCGGCGCGCCACGATCACGACGCTCGCCCCCGCCCGGGCCAGCGCCCCGGTGATGGCCCGGCCGATGCCGGAACTGCCGCCGGTCACCACGGCGACGCGGCCGTCCAGCGAGAACAGGTCGGAGAGATATCCCTGCGAGATCATCCCAGCACCCTAGGCCCTGTCTTCAAACTGGCGGCGTCCGCCCGCCGGGCAGGCGCCAGTTTGAAGACAGGGCCTAGATCGCGCACCCGCGAGGGTGACGCCCGGGGCGGTTTCGATCGGGCGCGGTGAAGTCCGGTGGGGGAGCGGGGAAAGGTCTCTAGGGTGTGAGGCATGACGGGGAAGTGTCAGATCTGCGGGGAGCCGATCGAGGCCGGTGGGCGGTCCGGCAGGGCCGCGGTGTACTGCTCCCAGGCGTGCCGGCAGCGCGCCTACCGGGAGCGGCGGCAGCCGGCCGGGGTCCCGGCCGAGGAGCTGGTCACGGATATCGGGGACCGGGTGCGGCGGCTGCGGCTGGCTCCCGCACTCGCGTTCCACGCCGACGTCGAGTCGCTCTCGGCGCGGTTCGCACAGCTCCGGCGGGTGGCCCGCCAGGCGCGCGAGGAGTCCACCACGCCAACCCCGACACCGGACCCGACATCGACCCCGTCCCTGACACCGGACCCGGCTCCGACACCGTCCCCGACACCCGACCCGGCTCCGACGGCTCCCGCCGCGGCCGCCGAAAACGTCACACCCGACCGCGTGACGATTCTCGACGAGGACGGCTTCGCCGCGCTCACCGAGGAGCACCGGCGGGAGCTGCGGGTGCACTGCTACCGCCTGCTCGGTTCGTACGACGAGGCGGAGGACCTCACGCAGGAGGCGTTCCTGCGGGCCTGGCGGGCCCGCGAGACGCTCGCCGACGTCGGCAATCCACGGGCCTGGCTCTACCGGATCGCCACCAACGCCTGTCTGGACTTCCTGCGCAAGCACAACCGGCGCCCGACCACGTACGAGCCGGTGCCGGGCATGGACGCCGGTGACGGGCCCCCGCCGCCGCGGCTGCCGTGGCTCCAGCCGTTCCCCGACGACCAGCTGCCCGAGACGCCCGCACCCCAGCACGAGCCGGACGAGCAGGCGGTGGCGAGCGAGACCCTGGAGCTGCTCTTCCTGACCGCGATCCAGCAGCTTCCGCCACGGCAGCGGGCGGCCGTGATCCTGCGCGACGTCGCCGGCTGGTCCGCCCAGGAGACCGCCGACCTGCTGGGCGGCAGCCTGGCCTCGGCGAACAGCGCCGTCCAGCGGGGCAGGTCGGCGCTGCGCGAGGCGCTGCCGGGGCGGCGCGAGGACTGGACCGCGGCGGAGCCGAGCGCCGAGGACATGGCGCTGCTGCAGGGCTACATGGAGGCCGCCGCCCGCTGCGACATCGACGCGATGACGGAGCTGGTACGAGCGGACGCGGTGCTCACCATGCCCCCGAACCCCTTCTGGTTCACCACCCGCGAGGCGCTCTTCGCGTTCGTCCGGCCGAACCTGGATCCGGCGTCGCCGATGTTCGCCGGGTACTGGAGGCACCTGCCGGTGCACGCCAACGGCCAGCTCGCGGTCGCCGGCTATCTGCAGCGGCCCGGCACCAGCGTCTTCCGGGCGCAGCTGATCGACGTCCTGCGGGTGGAGGAGGGGCGGATCGCCGAGATCACCACGTTCGAGCCGCACCTGTTCACCGCGTTCGGGCTGCCGATGACGCTCTGACGAGCCGGCGACCGATGAGGCGGCGACCGGCGAGGCGGCGACCGATGAGTTTCCGCGTCGGGTACGTCGTATGGGGTGACGGGCGCACGGAGCGCCCCTGATCGAGGGATTGAGAACCATGCTGAAGAACAAGGTCGCGGTGGTCTACGGCGGAGCCGGCTCGCTGGGTTCGGGAGTCGCCAAGGCCTACGCGGAGGCCGGCGCGCGGGTGTTCCTCGTCGGCCGTACGGAGGCCACGCTGAAGAAGGCCGCCGCGGAGGCCGGCGCCGAGTACGACGTGCTCGACGCCCAGGACGAACAGGCCGTCGAGGCCCACGCGGCCTCGGTGGTCGAGCGGGCCGGCCGGCTGGACGTCTCGCTCAACCTCGTGCCCAGGGGGGACTTCCAGGGCGTGCCGCTCATGGACATGACGCTCGAGGACTACACCCGGCCGGTCGTGCGGGGCATCGCCTGCCAGTTCATCACCGCGCGGGCGGCCGCCCGCCGGATGGTGCCGCAGGGCTCGGGCGTGATCCTGTCACTGAACAGCGGGTCCGCCAACGGCAGCCCGATGATGGGCGGCACCGCCGCGGCCGATGGCGCGCTGGACGCGCTGATCCGCCAGTTCGCCCAGGAGATCGGTCCGGCCGGAGTCCGCGTCTGCGGGATCTGGACCGCCGGGGTCGCCGACAGTCTGACGCCGGAGAAGCTGGCCGCGGCGGGCGCCACCGGTATGGACGAGGCCGCCGTGCAGGGGCTCGTCGGACATCTGGACAGCATGCGGATGATGAAGCGCTCGCCGCGGATCGCCGACATCGCCGCGCTGGCGACGTTCCTCGCCTCCGACGCCGGGATCTCCATCACCGGCACCTGGGTCAACGCCACCGCCGGAATGTTCCCCAGCTGACCTCCGCTGACGGACCCGCTCTGACGGACCTCCCTCTGGCGGACCTCCCGCAGCCGGCCCCTCGCCGTCCGCGACGGCGGGGGTCAGAGGTGGTTCCGGCAAGGGCAGACCTGTCCCATAGGCGAAGCACCGCCGGCCCGCACGGTGGTGGTGACCGTGCGGGCCGGCGGACAGACGCACCCGTCAGGAGTGGGCGGCTCCCCGGGCCGAGACGGCGACGTACTGCACGCGCATCGGATGGCCCGGCTCGGTGGCGGGACCTGCGGGGGCTCCGAGCGCGGCGGGGAGGTTGCCGCCGACGGCCACGTTCAGGATCAGGAACAGGCCGTGGTGCACGGCGTCGTCCCAGGTCCTGGGATCCATCTGAGCCGCCGTGACCTTGTGGTACTCGCGTCCGTCGAGGTACCAGCGCACCTGTTCCGCACCGGCGGTGAGGTCGACCTCCACCGCGTAGGAGTGGAATCCCGTCCGGCAGTCGGGGCAGGACCGGTCCCCCGATCCCAGCCCTTGCGGCTCCTTGCAGGGGCCGCCTTCGAGCGTGCCGCAGTGCATCGTCCCGAAGACGGAGTCACGGCCGCTGACGTTCTCCATGACGTCGAGCTCACCGATCGCGGGCCAGCCGGTGTAGCCGTTGCGCAGTCCGGAGCCCAGGGTCCAGAAGGCCGGCCAGTAGCCGGCCGCCGCCGGTCCGGTGACGTCGGGCAGCGCGATCGACGCCTCGATCCGCAGTACCCCGCCGGGCGGTGGGGCGTAGTCGGAGCGCTTGGACTCGATACGGCCCGAGGACCACTGGCCGTTCCGCAGCCGGGGCACGATCTCCAGCGCGCCCTTCCCGTCCAGCCGGACGTTGTCGGTCGAGTCGGTCATCGTCTCGATCTCCCCGGTTCCCCATTGGGCTGCCGGGCAGCCGGGATAGCAGGTACCGAGGTCGTACTGCCACTTCGAGGCCGACGGGCGGCTGCCGGCCGGGCCGTCGAAGTCGTCCCTGAGGAGCTCGGTCCACCGGCCGGAAGGCACCGCGTCGCGGTCGGGGAGACCGCCCGCGTCCGTCAGCAGCCGCTCCAGCCGAGGGGTCAGTACGGTGGCGGCGACGTTGGTCAGATGCGCGTCGTCCCGGTACAGCAGGATCCGTTCCAGTACCGCCGGGCAGGTGGCACCCGCTCCGGGGCACAGCACGGAGTTCACCTCGACGGCCCGCACGCCCGGGACACGGCCGGCCGCGATCGATGCCGCGAGCGGATCGGGCCATTGCGCCGCGGCACGGTCGAACGCGCAGGCGTCCGGGTCCTTGGTGTGTCCGGAGACGCAGGCCGGGATGTCCGTCCCGGGGATCGGGGTGTCCTGGATGTAGACGATCGGCACCCCGAGGGCGCGCAGCGGCGACAGGGTCTTCTCCCAGGCCGCGGTGAGGAGCTTCCGGTCGTCGGTGTAGCGGTTGAGGGACGCGACGACGATGAGTCTGGGCTTGGGACCCTGGCGCAGCCGGGCCAGGCTGTCCGCGCGCCAGGTGTCGCACTCGGTGTACGTTCTGCCCAACTGGGGGTTCCGCACCGTCAGTCGCGGCAGCGGGCAGCCCTGCTTCACCAGTTCCTGCAGCGCCCAGCCGCGTTGGGCCGCGATGCCCAGCAGCGGGGAGAACCACTGGCCGGCGTGCGAGTCCCCGAGCAGGACGATCCGGTCCGGGCTCGCGGTCGCGCCGAACAGGCAGGGCGGGCTGGTGGTCGCGGTGGGCGCCACCTCGCACGCGCCGTCCGGTGGGAAGTCCTTGCGGGCCTGGACGGCGCCCGGCACCGGTGGGCCGGCCTCGAGCGGGGTACCGGTCCGCAGCAGCAGCGACCTGCCGTCGGCCGCGCCCGGCGGCAGCCCCTTCAGGTCGAACGCCGGAGCCGACGCGAGCAGATTCATCGTTCCGGTGCCCACCACCAGCGCCAGGACCACCGGCAGGACGACCGCCGCGATCCCCAGCGCGAGTCCGCGCCGCGGGAACTCGGAGACGGTCCTGCTGCGGCGCAGCGGCTGTTCGACCCAGCGCATGGTCGCGAGGGCGGGCAGTGCGGACGCCACGGTCAGCGCCGCCCTGGCGGGCCAGCCGAGCGTTCCCAGCCGGGCTTCGGCGAGCACGAGGACCGGCCAGTGCCACAGGTAGAGGGTGTAGGAGAGGCGGCCGATCGCCCGCGGTATCCGGCCGCTCAGGATCCGGCCGACACCGTACGCGGTCGCCCCTTCCGTCGCGTCCGCGTCGCCGGTCCCCGCCAGGATGACCGCGGCGGTGGCGAGCGTCGGCACGAGCGCCGCGTAGCCGGGGTACGGCGTGGCGCCGTCGTAGCGCACCACGCACCACACGATGGCCGAAGCTCCGGCCCACCCGGCCACCAGACGAATGAAGGACAGCCCGCGCAACCGGTGCCATGGCGTCAGTGCCAGCAGCGCTCCGACCCCGAACTGCCAGGCGCGGGACGGCGTTCCGAGGTATGCCAGCGCGACGGAGGTGTGTGTCCAGTGCAGTGCCAGGAGGAACGAGCCGAGTGTCAGCAGGGCGGTGACCGCGAACACGGCCGACCGCACGGCCCGGCCCCGGCGGGACGTCCTGAGCACCGCGAAGACGATCAGGGCGAGCAGCGGCCCCCAGAACAGATAGAACTGCTCCTCCACGGCGAGCGACCAGAAGTGCAGCAGCGGGCTCGGATCGCGTCCCGCGGCCAGGTAGTCGGTCTGCTCGGAGACGAAGCGCCAGTTGGCCGTCGACAGTGCGGCGGCCAGTACGTCGTACTCCAGGTCGGTACGGCGCAGCGGGACGGTGAGCCAGGCGGCGGCCAGCGCGGTCGCGCCGAGGACCACGGCCGCCGAGGGCAGCAGCCTGCGGGCCCGGCGGGAGAAGAACTCCCCGAGCCGGATGCGGCCGGTCGTGGCCGCCTCACGGATCAGCAGCCCGGTGATCAGGTAGCCGGAGATGACGAAGAAGATGTCCACACCGACGAACCCGCCGGTCAGGCCGGGCAGTTCGGCGTGGAAGGCGAGCACCGCGAGGACCGCCGCGGCGCGCAGGCCCTCGATGTCGGGGCGGAAGCCGGGAGCGGGGGGCCTGGACCCGGTCGGGCCGGGCTTCCGGAATCGGTCTCGTGCGGAGCCCGGCCCAGGGGTCGGACGGCTGGAACGGGTTTCGGTTTCCGGATGTCGGTCCGGAACCGTGGTGGAAGGCATGGGTGTGATGGCCTTTCAGCTCAGCCAGGGAAGCATGGGACTGACCCATCCGGAGGCGAGCAGCGCGGTGAGCAGGAGCAGTGAGGTGGCGGCCAGCGCTTCGGGCCAGCGCCGGGGCAGCATGCCGAGGCGGCCCGGGCGAGCGGCTCGTACGGCCTTGGGTCCGGCCTTCGCCGGACGCAGTTCGGCGATCAGATCGCGGACCAGCGGGAGGCCGATCTGGCACTGCACCAGGAGGTACAGGCCGAGACCCCAGTTGGGCCACCAGCCGTTGCGGGCGACGGAGAGGGCGAGCCCGGCCGCCGCCGCGCCGATGGATCCGCAGAGCCAGGCGAGCGAGATCAGCACGACTTTGTGTGCCATGCCGCTGGGCTTCACCCGTCCGGCGCCGGTCGGGACCCAGGCGGCGCTGTGACCGCGCAGCGTGTGCAGGAACGCGGCCGCGGCGGCGACACTCGTCAGGACGTTGGCGCGGATGACCTCGACCCGCCACCGGGTGTGGCTGATCCGGGGCAGCAGCACATGCCAGAGCCAGAGCGGCGCGAGCAGCGGCAGGACGTGCCAGGGACGGATCTGGTCCGGGTACCAGAACATCATCACCAGCGGCGGCAGCGGCGCGGCGAACGTGTTCACCGCGGCGGTCAGATAGCCGACGATGCCCTCGTAGAAGCACAGGCGCATCCGCCAGGGCGCGCCCATGCGCTGGAGGTCGGAGTTCCTGATCAGGTGCAGGTTGCCCATCGCCCAGCGGTACTGCTGGTTCACGAAGGACGAGAGATTGTCCGGCGAGGTGCCCTTGGCGACCAGCACCGGGACGTAGAGGGTGCGGAACCCCTGCTCGTAGAGGGCGAGTCCGGTGTACAGGTCCTCGCTGTGGTCGAGCTTGGCGAACCCGCCGGCCGCGTCGATCGCGGTGCGCCGGTAGACCGCGTTGCTGCCGCAGCAGATGGCCGCGTCACTGGCGTCCCGCGAGGGCTGGATCCACCGGAAGAACCACTCCTGGGCGGAGCCCGCGGCGCGCTGGATCCAGTCCATCGACTCGTCGGTGTCGAAGCACTGCGGGCTCTGGACGATGCCGATGCCGGGGTCGGCGAAGTACGGCACCAGGTGGTGCAGGAAGTCCGGCCGGGGAGCGAAGTCCGCGTCCAGGATGGCGATGTACTGCCCGCTGCTCACGGTGAGCGCGTGATTGAGGTTGCCGGCCTTCTTGAGGTGCCCCCGGTCCGGCCGGACGACGTACCGGTAGCCGTGCGCGGCCGCCAGAGCGGCCACTTCGGAACGGTCCGCGTCGTCCAGCACCCAGACGGTCAGCGCCCCGGCCCAGTCGACCGCCGCCACAGCCTGGTAGGCGTTCTCGAGGACGGCGAGCGGCTCGCCGCAGGTCGGCAGATAGAGGTCGACGTCCGGCAGTTCGGCCGGCTGCCAGGCCTTGGTCAGCACTTCGTGCGAGTGCCTGGTCAACCGCCGCTGGCGCAGGCTGTTGACCGACGAGAGCGCCAGCGCCACCAGATTGAGCACGAGGACGGCGAGGAAGGCCCACAGGGCCGGGGTTCGCAGCGCGAAGGTGAACATGGTCGCCGCCGTGAACACGAAGGCGAGTGAGGTGCAGATCAGGACCCAGCGGCGCTGCGGTCCGAAGTACCAGTAGAGCTCGTGATCCGACGGTGGTTGCGGCAGATGGTCGACGGTCAAGTGTCCCCCCACGGGCGCATGATGGACGATCCAGTGATCACCCTACTCGCAAAGGTATAGACCACTGGCGCCTCCATCCACGGACCGGGACAGGCGTCGACATATTCATGGTGACGACAGGATTCCGCGACAGTCCTGTCATCCTCCGTTCCTCTGGGAACGAGGTCAGGGGCAGTCCGGCAGGCTCACTCCGCGCTCCCGGGCTCTCCTCCCGCCAGTCCGCGCGCCCAGTCGGCGAGTTCGTCGAAGTCCGCCGCGAGGAGTCCGACGCCCGGTTCGATACGGAGAAGGAGGGACGGCGCGGAGTGGTGAGCGGTGACGTACTCGCGGTCCGGGAGCCGGATCTCGTCGTCGATCCACGCGAACGGCCGGCCGGCGGCATACCTGACGATGTCGTGGGTCTTGAAGTACGTGCCGTCGTCGCGTCGGGCGTGGAGCTCCGGCCAGTCGATGGCGGGAAGTTCCGGCAGACCCAGGCGCGGGCCGATCCAGCGGTTGGCCTGCGCGCCCCACGTCGTCGCCCACACCAGGTCGAACGGCAGCCCCATCAGCAGCGGGCCATGGGCGGGGTTGAGCCACACCCGCAGTGGCTTCTGCCAGGGCAGGTCCCAGCCGGAGGGCCGCGTCCGGTGCGTGGTGTAGCCGTCCGGTCGCTGGTGGGGCCGTGCCGCGAACGGGTTGAGGGGGCCGTCCACATCGATGAGGAGGAGGGGCTTCGCGGTCACGCTGACTCCTTGCCGGCTGGGTGCGGTGAGCGGCCGGTGTGCGAGGCCGGTGGACCTCCTCCCGCCGGAAAGCGGACGCCCGACTCAGCTACCCGGTCCCGGAGGGCACCAACCCATCGGTCCCGGACCGGGGGGCGGATCCCCGGATCCAGGACCGGTCGTGATCAGGCGGAGCACGAGCCGGGAACCGGTCAGGAGGACATGGCCCGCCGGGGCGGCCGAACGTGCACCGCCGACCCGCACGAGAGGCGGGTCGGCGGTGCGTCCGGCCGGTGCTTCAGCCGGTCAGCGGAGCGACTTCTGGGCCGAGCGGGTGCCGTGCGCGGTCGCCGCGGCCCAGAAGCCGCACTGGTGATCCGCGGCGAAGGCGGTGGACGTACGGTCGGCCACGGGGTTGAGGGTGAGGACCGTGTGCCGGGGGCCGGCCGGCGGCCACGGGGTCTGTCCGGCCACGCCGGGGTTGCCGGAGCGGGCGAACGCGGCCCAGTAGCGCTTCATCCGGTTGCCCAGGTCGACCTGGACACCGGTCAGCGGGCGGTCGCCCATGGTGAAGTCGTAGAGGTAGGCGAGTTCGGCGCTGTGCGCGTTGGCCATGTCCACTCCCGGGACCTGCGCCCCGTACAGCGTCGGTGAGTCCGGGTCGTCGAACTCGTAGACGTACGTGGGCACCTGGCCGGCGAAGGTGTCCGCCGTCCAGTAGGTGTGGCAGGCGAAGGTGGAGTCGGTGAGCAGCGCGGACATCGCGAGGTACGGGCTGGCGTATCCGGCCAGCGGATAGCGTGCCAGCACCTGTGACGCCGCCGGCCCGTACGTCGCCGTGATCTGGTCCGTGTACTGCTGCGCGGTCAGGTACGGCTGGGTCAGCGCGACGAAGAGCCTGCTCTCGGCACGGTTGCCGCCGATCAGGACAGGCACCTTGTTCCAGGTCCCGGCGGCGATCGCCTCGGAAGGCTGTGCGGGCAGCAGGAGATCACCGAACGCGGGCCCGCTCGTCGGCAGCGTGACGGCGGCCGCCGTCAGCCGGTCCGCCGGGGCGGCCCGCAGACAGGCGGCGCTCACCTTCGGGTCGGGGCAGCCGGCCGCGGCGGCGTAGCTCCGGGCCGCGGTCTCGGCCTGGACGCGGTCGGGTGCGGCCAGCAGCGTGCACGGACCGCTCTGCAGGATGGCGCGGGAGAACAGCCCGGCGGCCTGCGGTGCGGCGAGCAGCGAGCAGACCGAACCGCTGCCCGCGGACTGCCCCGAGATCGTGATGTTGCCCGGTGCGCCGCCGAACGCCGCGATGTTGCGCTGGGTCCACCGCAGGGCGGCGAGCTGGTCCATCAGCCCCCAGGACCCGGAGCGCAGCGCGTTCTGCCGCGCGAGCTCCGGCAGCGCCAGATAACCGAGCTGGCCGAGGCGGTAGTTGATGCTGACCACCACGGTATGAGTGAGGTCGGCCATGGTGCGGCCACCGAACTGGGTCCCGGTGCCCTGGCTGTAGCCGCCCCCGTGCATCCAGAAGACCACCGGCAGATCCGCTCCCGGACGGGCGTCCCGGGGGCGGTACACGTCGAGGTAGAGGCAGTTCTCGCTGACGGCCCGCGGGTCCCGCAGCCCGAACGGTGAGAACTGCAGGCACGCGGGTGCCTGGGTCGTCGCGTCCCGCACCCCGGTCCACCGGGCCGGCCGCTCCGGCGCCCGGAACCGCAGGTCGCCGACGGGCGGCGCCGCGTACGGGATGCCGAGGAACTCCTGCGCCCCGTCATGGACCTGCCCCCGCAGGACGCCGTCGGAGAGCGCCACCACCGGCGGGCTCACCGACGCTCCGGCGGTCGGCGCGGCGGAAGCGGGCAGCGCCTGGAGGAACAGGGCGGCCAGCGCGAACAGAACCACGAGATGAAGGGGCCGTCGGGAGCGGGCCCCGGACCTTGCGGCGCGGTCGGTCACGGGCGCAGCCCGGCGAGCAGGGCGGTGGCCGCCGCGAAGTCGGCCGGGCCGCTGTTCCAGTCGGCGTTCATGGGGGCGATGGAGACCTTGTCGGCGTTCACGGCCGCCACGTCGGAGCCCTTCGCGGGAGCGAGCGGGTCGAAGGACACCGTGACCTTCCACGTGCCGTCGCCCGCGTCGGTGTAGTGCGGGGTGAGCACCGTCTGGGCGTCCTGGAAGGTGAGGGAGACACCGCGCGCGGTGCCGGTGCCGTCCGCGCCGACGATGGGGTGGTTGACGTTCAGTCCGACACCGTCGGGCAGCAGGCGCCCGGACTTCGCGCGGGCCTGCAGCCGGTCGATGAGCTTGACGGTGAAGTCGGCGGTGACGCGCATGGCGTTGAGGGTGGGCCCGGGGGCGGGCACCGAGAAACTGCCGGTGCTCACCGCGATCGCGGGGATGCCGCGTTCCAGGGCGGCGATGGCGCCGCCGACGGTGCCGGAGTGGGTGGCGAAGCCCGCGACGTTGGTCCCGAAGTTGGTGCCCGAGATCACCAGGTCCGGGGCCCGGTCGGCGAACACCTGGGAGAGTCCGAAGGCCACCGCGTCGCCCGGGGTGCCGTCCACGGCCCACACCTGGGCCTCGGGGTGCTGCACCACCACGCTGGTCGCGCTCATCATCTTCGTCCCGGCGCCGCTCTGGTTCTGCAGCGGGGCGACGATGGTGACCTGATGGCCGGCGGCGGTCAGCCGGTCGTACTCGGCCCGGATACCGGGCGCGTTGTAGCCGTCGTCGTTGGTGAGCAGGATGCGCAGCGGGCCGGAGGACGCGGCGGGTTGGGCCGCGGCTGCGGGCAGCGTCACAGATACGGCGGACAAACACAGCAGCAGGGCGGCCGATGACAGCACGTGCTGACGTCTCACGATGTTGCTCCTTTGTGTCGGGGCAGCGGTGGGACCGGCGGGTGGCGGACCGGTGGACGGTCCGCGACCCGCCGGAGTTCTTGTCGGATCAGCTCTCCGGGGATCCGGCGGACGGCGCGGAGACCGGGGACGGGGGTGGTGCCGCGGTTGCCGGGGATGCCGGAGTGAGCGCCGGCAGCCGGGTCTATCGGGTTTGTCGGATCGGCCCGGTCAGCGGACGCTGCGGATGGGGAGGATCGCCAGCGCGCCCAGCAGCGACAGGGCGCCGCCGACCAGGAACAGCGGGGTGTAGCCGCCGAGGGTGGTGACGATCGCGGAGGCGACGAACGGGGCGATGATCTGCGGCCCCGCGTTGGCGATGTTGAGCACGCCCATGTCCCGGGCGGCGTCCTCCGCCCTGGGCAGGACGAGCGTGACCAGCGCGGTGTCGACCGCCATGAAGCAGCCGAAGGCCAGACCGTTGAGCGCGCTGAAGACGATCATCCCGGTCCAGGTGGGGCTGATCACGGGGACCGCCATGACCAGTCCCGCGAGGGCGGCCGAGACGGCGACGAACACCTTGCGCCGGTTCCAGCGGTCGGAGAGCAGACCGCCGACCACGGTCGAGACCGCCATCGCGACCATCGACACCGGAGTGAGGATCGCCATCGCCGCGGCCGGTTCCAGACCGGCGGGCAGCGCGATGTGATCGTCCAGGATGTACAGCTGGTATCCGGCGACCGAGAAGTATCCCAGCACCATCAGGGCGCGGCCGATGAAGGCCCACCGGAAGTCGTGATGGGACAGTGCCGACAGGAACGCGGCCAGCTGTTCGCGGCGCGGTACGGCCGGTGCGGGCTCGTGCCGGGGCACGTCGCGGCAGAGCGTCGTCAGCAGCACCGCGGCACCGGCGACGAGCACGCCGAACACCAGGTAGCCGGTGCGCAGATGGTGCGCGGTCTGCGAGCCGATCAGCACGCCGACCGTGCCGCCGATCGGCAGCGCCAGCCCGACGAGTGCGGACGCCGTTCCACGGCGGGCGGCGGGAATGCGGTCGGGCACCACGGCGGTGACCGCGGCCTGGTAGACGTTCATCGTCGCCTGCACCAGGCACCAGCCGATGCCCACCAGCAGCGCGGTGTGCACGCTGCCGATGAACGCCAGGCCCGCCAGTGAGGCGAAGGCACCGCCCAGGATCCAGGGGTTGCGCCGGCCGGTCCGGTCCGACAGCGCGCCCGCGATCGGGTTGAAAGCGGTGGCGAAGACCGCGCTGATGCCGCCCACCACGCCCAGGATGGCGACCTTGTGGGCGGGATCGATCGCCTCGATCTGGGTCGGCAGCAGAACGGCGCCGACACCCATGTACACCGCCAGCATGGAGGCGTTGGCCACCAGCAGCAGCGTCAGGAGTCCACGGTGTCGTGGCGTCTCCGGTGCGGGGCGGGTGGTCGGCTGGAGTACTTCGGTCGCGGTCACGGCGTCCTCCGGAGTCCGAGGGCCGCGGCCGGGGCGCGGCGGGTGCTGAGGGCGTACATGTCGACTCCTTGAGGGACGGAGCGGTGGCGTGGGACGGGAGCGGGGGAGGGTGAAGCGGCCCGGGTTCGAGCGGTGGTGGCGGGGTGACCCGGGAGGTGCGGGCAAGTCATCGCCGTGACTAGTTACACGTGTTATCTAACGCGGTAAGCACTGTGTAGCACCCTTCCGCTTCCCGCACCAGATCTGTTTCCGAACCGCGATACGGATCGTGATGATCGGTCGGCTCGGGATATATGCACGTGTAACTAATCTGGTTCCGGGGCGGTGCGGACGCGAGGCGCCGTGGTGAGGTGGGCCGGGGAATCCGTGCTCCCCGTCCGGGTGGGCCTGGGATTCCATGCTCTTCGTCCGTGCGGACGCCGATGGCGTGCCGCCTCGGGGTCGGCAGGGAACGCTTCCATGTGTATCGTCTGCGTTGCGACGGTCAAAAATGCGCAATGCCTACCGGCGGCGCGAGACCGCCCGGGAGCCGGGTGCACCCCAGACGCGAACGCGCGGGGACACCCTCGGCCCGCACCACCCCGCACCCGATCGCTCCGCTTCCCATCGCGCGGCGTCCCACTTGCCCCGCACAGGGGGGCCGCGACGATCCGGCCGCGCGGCGGTGATGCCCCCTGCGCACATCCTGCGCGGACCCCAGAGCACGTCCCGCATCCCCGCGTACAGCCGTCCCCTCGCCGCATGCCCCGGGCCCGTCCGCCCGGTGAGCCGACCGTGAAAGGCCGATCATGCAGAACGCGACTCACCTGTCCGAATCACCGCCGCCTCCACCACCCGTGGCGCCGCCGCGGCACCATCTCCCCGCCATCCCGCCCCGCGGCGCCCTGGTGGCGGGCGTCACCCTGCTCCTGCTGGCCGCAGGCATCGGACTGATGCTCCGCGGTGACCGGCCCCCGTTCTTCGAAGGCCTCGACGAGCGCTGGCTGGTGTGGACGACCGGGGCGCGTACGGGTACGGCCTCCGACCTGGCCCGCGATCTCGACCGGCTGGGCGGGCCGTTGGGTCTCGTCCTCCCCTTCGGCCTGATCGGCTGCCTGTGTGTGTACGGGCGTTGGAGGTCGGCGGTGTTCGTCTTCACGTCCGCCGTCCTCGCGAACATCCTGGTGATTCTGCCGCTGAAGCAGGTGGTCGACCGTCCACGTCCGCCCCGGCCGTGGGTGCTGGTGAACAGCGGCTCGTTCCCGTCCGGCGAGGTCTTCACCGCGACGACGCTGGTGATCGCGGTCGCCGTGGTCGCGTTCCGCCCCCGCGCGCGGCGCTGGTGGTGGCTGATCGGCGGCTCCTATGTCGCCGCGATGATGTGGAGCCGTACCTGGCTGCACGCGCAGTGGCTCAGCGACACCGTCGCCGGGCTCCTGGCCGGCGCCGGAACGGGCCTGCTGCTCTGGCTGGCCTTCGCTCCGCTGCTCAGGGGGGAAGCGGTGCGCGCGGCCGCCGACCGGCTGTGGGAGTGACGGCAGGACGGCCCGGTGCCCCGCGGCCGACCCGCTACCTTGGCGGCGGGGGCGGCCGGGCGCCGGACGACAGGGCGCGGGGCGGCCGGGCACGTGGTGGCCCGGCACCGGGTAGTCGGCCACGTGGTGGCCGCGCAACGACACCGTACGACCTAGAGGGGACGTAGCGCTGTGCGAGAGCTCGCTTTGGGGATCGCTCTGGGTTTCAGCGCCGGCATCAGCCCGGGACCGCTGCTCGCGCTGGTGCTGTCCGGGACGCTGCGGGGCGGTCTGGGCATCGGGTTGAGGGTCGCCGCGGTTCCGCTGCTCACCGACCTGCCGGTGATCGTGTCGGCCGTGACGGTACTGGCGATGCTGCCGGACTCGGCGATCTCGATGGGCGGCGTCGTCGGAGGGATCTTCCTCCTGTACCTGGCGCTGTCCACGCTGCGCGAGGCCCGGACCGCGCAACTGCCCAGCCGTGACGGGTCGGATGCCGGGGACCAGGCGAAGCGGGCCCTGTGGCAGGGGGCGCTGGCCAATCTCCTCAGCCCGCACCCGTGGATGTTCTGGCTCACGACGGGTGCGCCGCTGCTCGTGGCGGCCTGGCGGCACGGGTCACTGGAGGCCGGGTCGTTCCTGTTCGGGTTCTATCTCCTGCTGGTGGGCAGCAAGGCGTCGCTGGCCCTCGTCATCGCCCGTGCCCGGCACCGGATCGGAACGCGGGGCTTCCGCTGGACGCTCGCCGGCTCCGGCGTCCTGCTGATGGCCGCTTCCGGGCTGCTGCTGGCGGAGTTCGGACCCGGGCTGGTGGCCGCGTTCCGGTCCACGGCCGACTCGTGAACCCCGATGAACTGCTCGAGACGACCGTTCCGGATGGAGGCCCGGCACGCTCAGGAGGCCTCGGGATGTCGCCTCCGCTGATGTGTGACCCGGTGCGCTGATCATGACGGCTGGTCATGACGACTCGTCATGACGACTCGTCATGAGGTGAGTTCACGACGGAGGGCGCGGGCGATTTCGTCGGCCCGGTCGGCCGGCACACACTCCTGCTCGGGGCGTTGGAGCAGGCCGAACACATGGGGGCCCCGCAGTTCCCGGGGCAGATCCGCCATCCTCGGCACGATGTGGAAGTGGACGTGGGAGAAGCCCTCGGCCTCGGCGAACTGTATGACGTAGGTCTTCGTGCACCCCGTCACCCGGTGCAGGGCCCGGGAGAGCCTGACCTGCCAGGTTCCGAGTGCGGCGGCCTCCGCGTCGGTGAGGTCCTGCACCGCGGTGACGTGGCGGCGGGGCAGGAGCACCAGCCAGCCGGGCAACGCTGTGTCCAGGGCGTGGACCACTCGCCAGTGCTCGTCGGCGACGATGCGCTCGCGCGGCGGCAGTTCATCGAACCGGGACTCCTTGCCGCACGCGTAGCAGTTCGGTATCGGCATGCCTCTGAGCCTAGGGCCGGCCCTCAGGCCGGGGGGCGATGTTCGGACAGGGCGGCGATCCGGTTCGGGACTGCCGAAACAGCCGAGACTGCTGTGCGGACTGCCGAGCCGGCTACCGAGCGGACCACCGGGCCTCGGCGTCGCGGCGGAACAGGGCCGTCCACAGGAAGGGCTCGCCGAAGTACGGGGACTCGGGCGGTTCGTCGTGCATGCGGCGCAGTTCGATCTCTGTCAGGTCGGAGAAGATCCAGCGCAGGGACTCCGGGGTGTAGGCGAGTCCGCCCTGGAGGCCGGATTCGCGGTAGAAGTCCGTGTCGGGGAGTTCGGAGCCCATGCCGGCTGCACCGGCCGCGAAGCAGGTGAGGGCGAGATGTCCGCCGGGGGCGAGGGCGCGGTCGAGGAGGGCGAGGTAGCTGATGCGGCGGTGGGGCGGCAGGTGGTGGAAACAGCCCGAGTCGTGGATGAGGTCGTACGGGCCGTTCAGTTCGGTGTCCGTGAGGGCGAAGGCGTCGGCGCAGTGGAACCGGATGTCGGCTCCCGCCTCGCGGGCGCGGTCCTCGGCCCAGGTGATGGCGGCGGGGGAGAGGTCGACGGCGTCCACCTCGAAGCCCAGCGAGGCGAGGTGGAGCGCGTTGCGGCCGGGGCCGCAGCCCAGATCGAGCGCGCGGCCCGGAGCGATCAGGCCTCGGTCGAGGTAGGAGGCCAGGCTCTCGTCCGGCCTCGCCACGAAGAACGGCACCGGCCTTGAACGGTCCGCGTAGAAGCCGTCCCACCAGTCGGCCGCGCCGGCCGTCCAGCGATCGGCCCCCGGCGCGAACAAGCCGTCGAGGAGCCGCAGAACGTCGTCGACCGTACGGATGTTCCGGTCCATCCGGACCCCCTTTCGCGAAGGGCAATCCTATGCCAGAAACCGATGAAAGACCAGGTCAGGCAGGGTATGGAGGGGGTGCTGAGGGGTGATCTGCGGGCCCGCACGGCGGGCCTGGCGCGCCTCACCTCGGACCCCGCGCACTCGCCCGCCCACACCTCCGCCCAAGGCCGTGAGGGAGGCATTCGCCGTCACCCTCAGGTGGCTTTTCCTGTCGGTCCGGGCGGAGTTCCGGCGCGAGCGGCGGGTCAGTGCACGGTTCCGGCGTAGCGCTGGACGAACCCGGTGCCGGTGCCCGCCGTGACGGTGACGTCGTAGCGGCCGTCGTCCAGCGGCCAGGTGAGGGTGGTGCGGGAGCCGGGGGCCACCGTGACGGTCTGCGCGGTGCCGGCGTGGTCGTTCGGGGTGACGGTGAAGGAGACTCCGGTCAGGCCGTCGTTGACCAGGTTCAGGACGAGGGATTCGCCGGGGGACGCCGTCACCGACGGCACCGCGGCGGCGTTCTGGCCGGCGCGGACGACGGTCCCGGCGAAGCGGCGGACGAAGCCGTCGGGGCCGTGCACCGTGAAGTCGTAGCGTGCGTCGGCCGCCGACGTGACCCACGTGTACGCCTTCGAGCCGCCCGGGGCGACCGTGAACGGGGTGCCGGCGAAGGGGTGAGTGATGTTCGGGTACACGGTGTAGTGGAAGCCGGCCGTCCCGGCGTTGGTCATGGTGCAGGTGAGTACACCGGTCGCGCGGTCGACCGCGAGGTCGGCGCCCGGGGCGTAGGGCAGTCTGCGATGCGGCCGCGCCGCGGTCTCCTGCGCGGGCACGTACTGGGTGCCGGCGGCCGGCAGGGCGACGGCGGGGAGTTTCGCTCCGGCGTCGGCCTTGGCCATCAACGCGACGGTGTCGGGCAGTTCGGGGATCGTGTAGTCCGGGTCGGTGAAGTCGAAGCAGCTGGTGAGGTCGCCGCACACGGTCCGGCGCCAGGCGCTGATGTTCGGCTCCTGGACGCCCGTCACCTTCTCCAGGAAGCGCAGTACGGAGGTGTGGTCGGAGACCTGCGAATTGACGTATCCGCCACGCGACCAGGGGGAGGCCACCCACAGCGGCACCCGGCTGCCCAGCCCGACCGGCCGGCCCTGGGCGAACTCCTCGGGGGTGCCGGCCTCGGGGTGGGCGGGATCATGTGGTCGAAGTAGCCGTCGTTCTCGTCGTACATCACCAGGAACACGGTCTCCTTCCACAGCTGCGGATTCGACATCAGCGACTGCAGGGCGGAGTTGACCCACCAGGCGCCGTAGTCCGGGCTGGCGGTGGGGTGTTCGCAGTACACGTAGGGCGCGACCAGCCAGGAGACGGTGGGCAGCGAGCCGTCCTTGCAGTGCTGGTCGAAGACGGTGAGATCGAACTTCGTCATCGCGTTGACGTACCGCGGGTCGTTCTTGGGAAAGGTGTGGAACTGCCGGAAGTACGCGAGCGCGCTGTCGCCGTAGTCCCCGGTCAGATCGTCCTCGGTCGGATTGTGGTAGACCCGCCAGCTGACCTTGGCGGCCTCCAGCCGTTCCGCGTAGGTCGTCCAGTCGGCGACGGGATTGTCCGCGCTCGCCGTGTTGTCGGTCCATGGACCGGTGGTGCCGTCCCGGCCCGGGCCCGAGGTACCGCTCCACAGGTAGAGCCGGTTCGGGATCGTGGGGCCCGCCAGGGAGCAGAAGTACGCGTCGCAGAGGGTGAACGCGTCGGCCAGCGCGTACTGGTACGGGATGTCCGCGCGGGTGAAGTAGCCCATGGTGCGCTCGCCCTTGGCGGCGATCCACGCGTTCATCGCGCCGCTGTTGACGGCCTGGTGGCCGGTGGACCAGTCGTGCGGGAGGCCGGCGGCGTTCTGCGCGTTGTACTTCGACGTGTCCATCCGGTACGGGAGCATGACGCCGCCGTCGGTGCGGGCCGGGTCGGGCTGGCGGAAGACGTCGCCGCCGCCCGGGAACTGCAGGGCCTGCTTGTCGCCGAAGCCGCGGACGCCGTTGAGGGTGCCGAAGTAGTGGTCGAAGGAGCGGTTCTCCTGCATCAGGATGACCACGTGCTTCACGTCGGCCACGGTGCCGGTGGGAGCCGCGGCGGCGTCCTGGGCGGAGAGGCCGACCATGGTGGCCGCGCCGGCGGCGCCGGCCGACAGGAAGGTGCGGCGGCTGAGCGGAGTCATCGATCGGCCTTTCGGAGTGGCGAGGGTGGCGATGGCAGCGGCGGCGTCGCAGAGCCGCACAGGAGCGGCGGCGCTCGCGCCCGCATTTCGGCAGGGGCCGGTCGGGTTGACGACCCATCAGTGATCCACGGCTGGCGTGGAGTATTCCATGCGGGTCCCATGAAAGGAATTCTGGAAAAGGTTCTGGATTTGGTGTCGAAAACGGGGCGCCGCCATTGCGGCTGATTATCCGACCGGAGTTCCCCGTGATAGCCGGCGGTGAGGCGGAGCAGGGCGTGCAGCGCGTCGCCGACCTGCCGGCAGGCAAGAGCTTCGCCGATTACGCGCCGAATCCGGCTCATCGGACGGCGAAACTGCTGCGCCCGGCCGAGCAGGGACGTGCCGCGGTGCGGCGGATCGGCCCGGCTCACGCGGACTTGGGCGCGCGACTGGCCGACACTGTCGGCCAGGAACTGGCTGAATTGTGACAGTCTGGAGTCATCCGGGATGGGTAGATGGGTTAATGCAGGGCGATTCGGACGATCGTTGGTCCAGCGGAACACGTTGGGTGACGCGGCGCCAACCTATGTGGTGCGCTGTCCGGATCAGCTCTGGAATGACCCCCGGTGACCGCGCTTGCGGGACGTTTGGGCTTCGGCCCAACCACCATCGGTCTTCAGTCCCATGAAAGCGCTCATGCGAATGCACCGCACCTCCCTCGCCCTGGCCGGATCCGTTCTGCTGGCCACCGGCGCCGCGTGCCTCCTCCCCACCGCAGCACAGGCGGGGGCCGCCGCCACCGTTCCGTGTTCGGAAACCGCGCTCATCGCCGCGGTGAACGCGGCCAACACGGCCGGCGGCGGGACCATCACCCTGACGAACGGCTGCACGTACACGCTCACCTCCGCCCACGGCAATGACGGCGTCAACGGCCCCGACGGCCTGCCGATCATCACCACGCCGATCGCCCTCTCGGGGAACGCCAACACGATCACCAGGTCGGCGACGGCCGCCGCGTTCCGGATCGCCCAGGTCGCCGCGTCCGGTGGCCTGACCCTCAACGCGGTCACCCTCAGCGGCGGCAACGCGACGACCGCGGGCCACAACCACGGTGGCGGCGTTCTCAACTTCGGTGCGGTGACGCTGACCGGGAGTGCGATCAACGGCAACACGGCGGGCGGTCTCGGCGGTGCGATCTACAGCAGTGGCGCGGCCGCGGCGGCCACGTTCACCAGCAGCACGGTCAGGAGCAACACCGCGAACCAGGCGGCCGGCATCGCGAGCGCCGGAGCGACGCTCACCATGACCAGCTCAGTGGTCACCCTCAACACGGCAGCCACCCAGCCCGGCGGGATCTACTCCTCCGGAACCTCCACCATGACCACCACCTCGGTGACGGCCAACACCCCGACCAACTGCGTCGGCAGCCCGCAACCGGTCACCGGCTGCGTCGGCTGACCCCTTCAGCCATCTGAGCCGGATCCCAACCGCGCTCCGGCGAACCGGGCCGTCCGCCACCGCGGGCGGCCCGACCCTGCGGCCCGACCCTGCACCCGCGCTCCCGCACCCACGCCCCCGTACCGCAATCCCGTGGTCGTCCGTCATCGGTCATCGGTGGTCGGCCGGTGGCAGGCGATGGACCGCGGAGGGGGACTGGGGGCGCTGTCCGCCGCCGCTCGCGATCATGCGGACCTGGCCCGCGTCGCTGATCTCGGCACGGATGATCTTGCTTGCGTCGACATAGATCGGATATCCGCCCGACCCGATCGCGGTCGTCGCGAAGACCTCGACGACCTGCTGGGCGGGTGCGCCGTCCACCGGGAGAGGGTTGGTGAAGGTGAGCTCGAAGCCCGCGCGCTCGGACATGGCGTACTCCCAACGGTGAGCGATACTTCGACGCTACGACCGCCGCCGGTGGCACGCGACCGCAGCCCGTCGCCGCTCCACGCCGGGGCCGGTCATACAGGGGCTACGGCTTGTATTCCTGCCACTTCGTGACGGCTGCTTTGGGATTCCATGCCGAATTCGACGTGTGAGTGGCCAAACAGCGGTATTCCTTTCCCAGATACGACACCCGGTCATTCTCCGAATACTGCTTCTTGACTTTCCAGTCCGAGAATCCTGCTGCCATGCGAGAGCGCCCCTTCACTGGACCGGCTCACTGCCGACCTACCTGGATCTTCCCACGGCGATCCGGCACGCCCCTCCAGCTCACCGATCCCCGGCCGGCCGGACCACCCGGATTCAGCGGTCGCCCGGACCGGGCCGGTCGGCCGTGGCCGGGTGGTTCTGCTGGCCGGGGACCGTTCCGTTGCCGCCGGGGATGTACTGGTCCGCCTGGGACTGGAACATGCGGTGGTAGCGGCCGGCCTCGTCGGCCAGGAGTTCCTGGTGGGTGCCCTGTTCCACCAGGAGGCCTTCGTGGAGGACGTAGATCAGGTCGGCGTGCTGGACGGCCGCCATGCGGTGGGTCACCAGGACGACCGTGGTGGTCGGTGAGCGGAGCCGGCGGATCTTCTCGAAGCAGGCGATCTCCGCCTCGGGATCCAGCGCCGAGGTCGGCTCGTCGACGATGATCAGCGATGCGTCCCGATACCAGGTACGGCTGAGCCCGATGGTCTGCCACTGGCCGCCGGACAGTTCCGATCCGCCGCGGAACTGCAGGGCCAGGAGGGTCTTCATGCCGTGGGGGAGGGCGTTGATGACCGCGTCCGCGCCGGAGAACGCGGCCGCCGCGGCCAGCTGCTCCGGCTCCGGGGTCCGAGCGGGCTTGCCGATCGCCAGATTGGTCTCCGCGGTGAACGGCCACCTCGCGAAGGACTGGTCGAGCAGCGCGATGTGGGAGAAGACCTGATCGCGGTCGGCCTCCGCCAGATCGACCTTGTCCCACACGATCCGGCCGGCCTGCGCCTTGTGGAGGCCGGCGAGCAGCTTCACCAGGGTGCTCTTGCCGGATCCGTTCGTTCCCACCAGCGCCACCACACTCCCGGCGGAGATGGTGAGCGAGATGTCGTCGAGGGCGGGCCGCTCACGATCCGGATACCGGTAGGTGACGTGCTCGAAGCGGATCTCGGCCGGGTGCCGGGGCACCGGAACGCCGCCGACGGGAATGGCGCGGGCGGTCGCTTCGACGATGTACCGGTCCAGGTCGCCCGCGTACAGGGACTCCTCATGCAGCCGGTTGACGGATCCGACGAGGGCGCCGAGATTCGCCGATCCGGTCCGTACCGCCATGACCGCGGTACCGGCGACCGCCATGCTCATCCGGCCCGACAGCAGCAACCACGCCAGCGTGACGTACGCCAGCAACGACGCGGCGCCCGACAGCGAGGCGGCCAGGAGCTCGGTGGCGGCCTTCTCCTTGGCCAGCCGGGTCTGCTCCGCCTCCGCGGTCCTGGCCATCTGCCCGAAGTGCCGCAGCAGGAAGCTCCCGACGCCGTGCACGCGGGTCTCCTGGGCGGCGCTGCGCCCGGTGATCGATTCTCCGATGACCCGGGCCGCACGCTCGTGCTCGATCCAGGCCATGGTGGAGGCGTAGCGGCGCTGGGCCACATGCAGGGCGCCCCACCCGCGCGGCGCCGCGATCAGCATCAGCAGGAACAGGAGCACCGGGTGCAACACGGTGAGCACCCCGGCCGCGGCGACGAGAGAGAACGTGCCGTTCAGCGTCGCCACCATGGCGCTGATCATCTGGCGGGAGGACTGGGCGCCGAACTGCGCGGAGTCCAGCAGCTTGCGGAACGCCCCGTCCTCGACGGCCTCCAGCTCCACCCGCTCGGCGTGCCGCAGATACTCCTGGGTGGCCAGCCGCTCGACCTTCGGCTCCAGCCGGCCGGTGCCGGCCGTCGACAGGGACGCCGCCACCGCGCTGGTCACGGCGATGACCATGCCCACGATCAGCGCCGGCACCGCCGCGCGCACCCGCGCGACCGTGTCCCCGCTCCCGAACAGCGACTGCAGCACCTCGTTGGTGACCAGCAGCCCGACGGCATGGGCCGCACCCTGGTAGATCTCGGCCAGGACCATCGTCAGCATGGCGGTCCGGTCGGCCCGCCAGGCCAGCCGTACGGTCCTGCCCACCAGCCGCGGTGCCGAGCGGGCCATGGACAGCGCCGAGTGCTCCAGCATCGTGTACTCGTGCCGGGCCCATCCGTAGTCGTAGCGCAGCGCCCCGCCGAACAACAGCTGCTCGCTGTCGGACACGGCCGTCTCGACGGGCTGCGGCCTGCGGAACCACCTCCTCATCGCCACACCGCCCAGGCGTCTGCCGAGTGGGTGTGCGGCGTCGTGCGGCAGGGGCAGCGGCAAGGGAGTACGGCGCGAGTCATGGCGGCGTCCTTCGACGGTTTCGACGATTCGGACTGCGCACAGCACCTGCTGATGCCGTGAGAAGGCCCGGAAGCATCTAGACCTGCCCACCTCCGGTCCGCATCACCGCTCGGCGAACCGATGGACGGAAGCACGCCCGGAGCGCGGCGGGCGGACGCGCGCGATGCGGGGCGCAGTCGAATGGGCGCGGATACCGCCGCAGGAGGCAGGAGGGCAGGAACAGCCGTGGCCCGACCGCGTCACCGCAGGCTTCGCTGCCACCTGATCTCACCGTCGTGCCATGTGCCGGTGGGCGTCAGTCCGCACGCTGCGGCGACGGCGGCCGACGCCCGGTGGTCCGGATGGACATGGGCGACGAGGGTGAAGGGGCCGTCGACGGGTTGGCCCGCCAGCCAGGCGACCAGGCCCAGCGCCGCCTCCGTGGCGATGCCGCGCCCTTGCCACGGGGTGCCGACGACCCAGGCGATCTCGGCGGTCAGGCCGTCCCCGGAAGGGCCGATCGTCGCCTGGACCGTGCCCGCCAGGGAGGCCTCCTCGCGCAGCCGGATCACCCAGTTGCACCACGAGACGGCAGGGTCGGGTGCGCCCGCGACCATGCGTTCGTAGCGGGCGCGCAGGTCCCGCGGGGTGTCCGGGGTGCCCCCGATGAAGGTGTGCAGGGCCGGGTCGGACAGCGCGGCGGCCATCTCCTCGGCGTGATCCACGCGGAGTGGCAGCAGTTCCAGCCGCTCGGTGCCGATGGCCGCGGTCCTGATCGTGGGATTCACCGTCCTGGCTTCCGGTCCCGGTCGGCGCGTGCGGCCGAACTGCTCATCCGCTGATGGTGCCTGATGCTGCCGGCCGGAGGAACCGATTAATTCGGATGGGAATCCGGGCCTGTTCGGCGTTGAATCGATCCGGTAACCCGAGACAACCCGAGGTAACCCGAACCGGTGCGTTCTTCCAGCGGTTCTGAAGGAGAAATGCGATGCAATACACCCGCCTGGGTGCATCAGGACTCGTCGTGTCCCGGCTGGGGCTCGGCATGATGAGTTACGGCGACACCAGCCGGCGCGCCTGGCACCTCTCCGAGGACGAGGCGGAGCCGATCGTGCGGCACGCGGTGGAGCAGGGAGTGACGCTGTTCGACACCGCCGACATGTACGACAGAGGTGCCAGCGAAGAGGTCACCGGGCGGCTGCTCGCACGGCTCTTCGGCGACCGTGACGACTATGTCCTCGCCACCAAGGTGTACTACCCGATGAGCGAGAAACCGGGTGACCGGGGTCTGTCGCGCAAGCACATCCTCGCCTCGGTGGACGGCTCCCTGCGCCGTCTCGGTACCGACCACATCGACCTCTATCAGATCCATCGCTGGGACCACGAGACGCCCATCGAGGAGACGATGGACGCGCTCGACACCGTCGTGCGGGCCGGGAAGGTCCGCTACATCGGCGCGTCGAGCATGTACGCATGGCAGTTCGCCAAGGCGCAGCACACCGCCGTGCTCGCCGGTGGCACGCGCTTCGTGTCCATGCAGAACCACTACAACCTCGTCTACCGCGAGGAGGAACGGGAGATGATCCCGCTCTGCCTCGACCAGGGCGTCGGCGTCCTGCCGTACAGCCCGCTCGCGCGCGGGCTCCTCGCGGGCGGCCGGGGTCGCGGCGGGGAGCGCACCACCACACGCGGAGGTACCGATCCGCTCGCCGACCAGCTCTACACGGAAGCCGACTTCGACGTCGTCGACACGCTCCGCTCGGTCGCCTCGGAGCTCGGTGTGCCACCGGCCCGGGTCGCCCTCGCCTGGCTGCTGAACAAGGAGGGCGTGAGCGCCCCGATCGTCGGTGCGACCAAACTCGCCCACCTCCAGGACGCCGTCGGGGCACTGGACGTCACCCTCTCACCGGCACACATGGCGCGCCTGGAGGCGGACTACAGGCCGCACCCGGTGACGGGGCCGGAGTAGCGGCACGCTCGAACCGAGGGCGAGGGCCGCGGGCGGAACCGTGGGCAAGAACCGTGGGCCGAAACGCCGTCCTGGAACGGCGCTTGAGCGGGCCGCATCGCCTATGGACGGACGGCGCACGGTCGGGCACCGTGGGTGATCGCATATCCGGCGCCGGGTGTTCGCTCACCGGTGCACGGGCATGCCCTGTCATCCATCCGGTATCAGGAAACTGGGGTCCTTCGTGAGACACGTGACCAAGGTCTTAGCCGCACTCTCGTCCGCGGCGCTGCTGTCGCTCGGCGCTGCCAACTCCGCCCAGGCGGACAGCCCCGACAACGGCTTCTTCAACAAGCTGACCAATCTGAACTCCGGCATGTGCGCCGCGGTGGGCAACAACTCCACCCAGCCCGGCGCCGGGCTGATCCAGTTCCCGTGCGACAACAAGTACAACAAGCAGTTCTCGTCGGGCTGGGCGGGTACCAGCGCCTACTTCCTCCGGGTCCGGTCGACCGGTCAGTGCGTCACCCCGCAGGGCCCGGCCAACCACGCCCTCGTCGTCCAGTCGTACTGTTCCAACAACGACGCGCAGGTGTGGGTCGCCGAGTCGCTCGGCAACGACAGCTACCGGCTCAGGAACCGCTCCAGCGGCCTGTGCCTGACGGCCGCCTGGGGTATGACCAACAGCGGTCAGCCCCTCGACCAGTCCACCTGCGGTGGATTCAACGGCCAGGCCTGGCGCTTCTCCGCGATGCACAACTGATCGCGTGATCCAGAACTTCCGGGCAGCGGGCTGACTCCTTCGCCGGCCGCTCAGGGGTCGCCCGCACTCCCTTCCCGGGGACGGAATGCCGCGGGACGACCCGAACCGCCCCCGCCCAGCACGTACGCGACTCCGGCGCAGTTCGCGCGCCCGGGCAGCGCGCGCCGGGCGGGGGCACTCGCTTGTCGTCCGGGCTGCGCACCGTGGGCCGGGAGAATCAGGTCAGGTCAGGTCAGGCCAGGTCAGGTCACGTCAGGCCAGGCCAGGTCCGGCCGGATCAGGTCAGGGCCGGGTAGAGGGCGTCCACGCCCCCGGCGAAGCCCGCCTGCACCTGGCGGCTGAGGTCGTCGGCGAGGATCTCGTACGCATCCGCCTCGATGCCGTCGATCGCGAGGGCGGCGACAGCGGCGGGGTCCATCTTCGGAGCGGTGACCGTCGCGGCCATCTCGGTGTCCATGAATCCGACGTGCAGTCCGGCGACCCGGATGTTCTGCTCGGCGAGCTGGACCCGGAGGGCGTTGGTCATCGACCAGGCGGCCGACTTCGCGGCCGAGTACCCGCCGACGGTGGGCAGCGAGATCCACGACAGGACGGACAGGATGTTCAGGATCGTCCCGCCGCCGTTGGCCGCGACCCCCGGTGCGAAGGCACGGATCATCGACAGGGAACCGAAGTAGTGCGTATCCATTTCCAGCCGCAGGTCACCGAGGTCGCCGGTGAGCAGATCGGCCCCGGTGGAGGACCCCGCGTTGTTGATGAGCAGGGTCACCGCGCCGGCCGCCTTGGCGGCTGCCGCGACCGACTCGGGGTCGGTGACGTCAAGGCTGATCGGGATCACACCGGGCACGTCGATGGTGTCGGGGTTGCGCGCTCCGGCGTAGACGGTGGCGCCGCGGGCCACGAGCTCGGTGGCCAGCAGCCGGCCGAGGCCGCGATTGGCGCCGGTGACCAGGGCGGTCTGTTCGGAGATGATCATGGCGGAACTCTTCTCATGGAGCCTCGGACCAAGCTTGCAAATTGCAAGCTTGCATAAAGGAAGCTAACATGGGGGCTTGCGGCTTGCAAGCTGCAAGTCGCAGAAGGCAGTGAAAAGGCAGTGAATGGGGAACCCGGTATGAACAGCACAGATCTCGCCTCCGGGCCCTGCCCCCTGGGCCGCGCCGCCGGCATCCTCGGCGACCGCTGGACGCTGCTGATCATGCGGAACGCCACGCTCGGCGCGACGCGCTTCGAGCAGTTCCGTACCGGTCTGGGGATCGCGGACAACATCCTGTCCAACCGGCTGGGCAAGCTGGTCGACGCCGGGGTCCTCACCAAGGAGCCCTACGAGGACGGCAACCGGATCCGCTCGCACTACCGGATCACGCAGGCGGGAGTCGCCCTGCGCCCCGTCCTGGAAGCGCTCGCCGTCTGGGGCCACACCTACGCGAATCCGGCGGAGCCCACGATCGCCGTGCGGATCGTTCACCTCGCGTGCGGCCGGCCGACCGCCGACGGAAGCTACTGCGACGTCTGCGGCACCGAGATCACCAACGAGGACGCCGCCTGGGTCATGCCCTGGGTGTCGGAGGAGCCCATCCCCCTGGCCACCGCGGCCGCGACCGCCGCACCCGACGGAAGCTGACCACCCACTGCCGGAAGCTGACAACCCAGAGCGGACGGCCGGGAACCCGGCACCGCGTGGCCTCGGACAGGCTGCTCGTCCGGGGTCTTGGCGGAACCGCTCGGCGCGTGCCGATGCTGGAGACGGTCGCCCTCGATGTCGAGGTCGGGGATGTACCTGCCGAACCACTTCGGGTGGTACCAGATCTTCGCGCGGATGATCGCCATGAACGCGGGCACCAGGGTGAGCCGGACCACGAAGGCGTCCAGGAAGACACCGGCGGCGAAGCTGAAGCCGATTGCCTTGACGATCGGGTCGTCGGTGAACATGAACGCCACGAAGATGCTGAACATGATGAGCGCTGCCGCGGTCGCCACGCGCGCCGCGAGGCCGGTGCCGCGCTCGACGGCTTTGAGCGCGTCCCCGTTCTTTCATAGCCTGGGAGAACCACTCCCTGGCGACCGCTCGTCATGGTCGCCCTCGGCCGGAATTCACGACGTCGACGAACGCAATCTTCTAGTAGGATCCAGCGCCGATCGGTGTACGCCGGTGCCGGGGACGGCAGTGGCGGTACGACGACTTCCGTCCGGGAGGGCCCATGAGCGCCGACACGGTCGCAGCGCGGCAGTCGTGGGGGGAGTTCGGGCGACGGCTGCGCACGCTGCGCAGGTCGGCCGGGCTGACTCAGCGTCAACTGGCGCTGCGTGTGGGGTATCACCACACGCTGATCAGCAAGCTGGAGGGCGGCGTGCGGGAGCCGCCCGCCGGGCTGCCGCTGCGACTCGACTCGTTACTCGGAAGCCGTGGTGAACTCCTCGCGATCCTCGCCGACCGGCCGGACGTCCACCACGGCGCGCCGATGCTGCCCGCGACGCTGTTCTCGACCACCCCCCGCGGCGCCGCCGACCCGGCCCCGCCACAGCCCGTCGACCACTGGCCCACCCGGCTGTTGTCCTGTCCGCTGCACGGTGGCGGCGACTGCGAGGTGCCACCGCTCGCCGACGCGCTCACACTCCTGACCGCCGCCGACGGCGACCATGGGCGGACGGCGATGTGGCCCGGCACCGACGCCGACGCCATGCACGCGCTGACCGCTCTGATCGTCGGGTACACCCAGGACGGTCTGGAGAGCGTCTCCACGGAAACCGTCGGCTCGGTCGAGCGGGTGCTGCGCGTCGTGGTGCGGTGGGCCGAGACCCTGAACGGGCGCGGGACACTGCCGGTGCCGCAGCTGCGGCTCGCCGCCGAATGCGCGCAGATCGCGGGCTGGCTCCGGGTGGAGCGAGGGCAGCGGATCCTCGGGATGGCCTGGTTCACGCGGGGTCTGACCTGGGCGGACGTCGCCGATGACGTGGTGGCCCGGGCCACTTTGCTGTGCGACGTCTGCACGCTGGTCCGCCTCGACGGGGACGGCGCGTCCGCGCTGGCCTACGCGCAGGAGCTGGAGGCGGTGGACCCGCGCCGGGCGTGGATGGTGGCCATGTCGCATCTGCACCAGGCGCGGGCGCGGGCGCTGGGCGGCGACCTCGCGGAGTGCCGCAAGCGCGTAGTCCTCTCCCGCCGGGCGCTGGACCGCCTCGAGGGGCGGGACTTCCTCGAGGCGCCCTGGCTCGCCGGCGCCACCGGACGCCTGCAGGTGGAGGCGTCGATCGGCGGGACGCTGCGCGACGCCGCCGCGATCACCGGGGACCTGTGGGTGGCCCGACAGGCCGTCAATGCCACCGAGGCGTCGCTCAGCTGTCTGCCCGCCACGCATCGGCCGACCGTTCTGCTGCTCACACTGCGACTCGCCGACGCGCTCGTGTGCTCCGGACAGCTGGACGCCGCCGTGGCCGCCGCCGCGCCGGTGATCCCGGAGGCGGTCGCCGCGGACCGGACCAGTGTGAACCGCGAGCTCGACGGATTCCGGACGAGGCTGACGACGCGATACCCCGGCGCCCGGGAGGCCCGGAGCCTGCTGGAGCAACTGCCCTACCGTGTTTGAGGGTTGGCAGGACGGCCGTGCCGAGTCTGAGGATTGACAGGTGAGTTCACCTTCGGCGGTCCCCTTCCGTCCTCGGTTCGGTGTCCGCTGAGCGGTGCCGTCGAGCTCACGGGTTGCCGGAAGTTGCCGGATGTTGCCGGAGTTGGACTAGTCCATTGACGGGGTCATGGCGCGATGTGAACGTTTCGCTCGCTCACTCGAAACACGTAAGTCCCCCCTCGCTCACCGGCCCGGGCCGATCGTCCGGCCGTCGAGTGGACGGCTTCGTGGTCGAGGCATGCCCCTAGTCAAGGAGCCCCCCATGAAACGCAGAGCAGTGACGGCCGGGACAACCCTGGCCGTCCTCGCCGGGATGATGGTCGCCACCAGCGGCCCGCCGGCCGCCGCGGCCCCCGCCCCGACCGTCTCCCCAGGGCCGCTGGCGCTGGCGGTGTCGGCGGCCGACCGGGCCGCCGCCAGCGGCCTCGACACGCTGGTGAACGGGCCGGGTGAGAGCTACGAACGGCGTCAGGTGACGCCCTGGGTCAACGGCCTCTACTCGGTCGCCTACGAGCGCACCTACCGTGGCCTGCCGGTGGTCGGCGGGGACGCGGTGGTCCTGGCCGACGGCCAGGGCCGGGTGCAGGCGTCACAGTCCGCCGACTCGACGCGCATCAACGTGCCGACCACGGCGACCGTCACGGCCGGCACCGCAGAGGCCACCGCCCGCCGCCAGCTCACCGCGGTGGACAAGGTCGACTCGCACCGCCTCGTCGTGCGGGTCAAGGACGGCCACGACGCGCTGGCCTGGGAGACGGTCCTCGCCGGCCGCACCGCCAAGGCCCCGAGCCATCTGCACGTCTTCGTGAACGCGACCACCGGGGGGGTGCTCGACCATTACGACGACGTCAAGGCCGGCACCGGCAACAGCCAGTGGAACGGCCCGAACCCGCTGACCATCGCCACCACCAACTCGGGCGGCAGCTACTCGCTGCGCGACCCGGGGCGCCCCGGCCTGACCTGCGCCGACTACACGACCGGCGGCGTCTTCACCAAGTCCAGCGACACGTGGGGCACCGGCAGCGCCACCTCCAAGGAGACCGGCTGCGTCGACGTGATGTGGGCGGCGCAGCACGAGTGGGACATGCTGCGCGACTGGCTGGGCCGCAACGGGCACAACGGCAACGGCGGCAGCTGGCCGGTGAAGGTCGGCCTCAACGACGTCAACGCCTACTGGGACGGCTCCTCGGTCTCCATCGGCCACAACACGGCCAACCAGTGGATCGGCGCGATGGATGTCGTGGGCCATGAGTTCGGCCACGGCATCGACCAGTTCACCCCCGGCGGGACCAGCACCGAGGCGGGACTGGGCGAGGCGACCGGCGACATCATGGGCGCCCTCACCGAGGCGTACACCAACGAGCCCTCCCCGTACGACAGCCCGGACTACACGGTCGGCGAGACCATCAACCTCACCGGCAGCGGCCCGATCCGCATCATGTACAACCCGTCCCAGATCGGCGACCCCAACTGCTACAGCTCCTCGATACCCAGCACCGAGGAGCACGCGGCGGCCGGCCCGCTGAACCACTGGTTCTATCTGCTGGCCGAGGGCTCCAACCCCGGCGGCGGCAAGCCGACCAGCCCGACCTGCAACAACTCCACCGTCACCGGTGTCGGCATCCAGCAGGCCGGCAAGGTCTTCTACGGCGGGATGCTGCTCAAGACCAGCGGTATGACCTACAAGCGGTACCGGACCACGACCCTGACCGCGGCCAAGAACCTCGACCCCAGCTGTGTCCTGTTCACCAGGACCAAGGCCGCCTGGGACGCCATCACCATCCCCGCGCAGAGCGGCGAACCCACCTGTACCCCCAGCGGCAACAGTGACTACTCGATGTCGCTGAGCCCGACCGCCGGATCGGTGCAGCAGGGCGCCTCTGCCAACGTCACGGTCAACACCACCATCACCTCGGGCAGCGCGCAGACCGTGAACCTGACGGCGTCCGGCGCCCCGACCGGTGTGACGGTCGGGTTCACCCCGGCGTCGGTGCAGTCCGGCGCCTCCTCGACCATGAAGGTCACCGTCGGGTCGGCGGTCGCCGTTGGCTCGTACGTCCTCACCGTGACCGGCAGCGGAACCCAGAGCCACACCGCGCAGTACACCCTCACCGTCACTCCGGGCGGGACCAATCCCGGCGGCACCGCGCCGGACATCAGCGTGGCGAACGTCCAGGCGCACCTGGCGCAGCTGTACACGATCGCCCAGCAGAACGGCGGCACCCGGCAGGCCGGCACCAGCGGATACACGGCGTCGCTGGCCTACGTCAAGGGCAAGCTGCAGGCGGCGGGTTACAGCGTCACCGAGCAGTCCTGCACCGGCTGCACCAACCGCGGCAACAACCTGATCGCGGACTGGCCGGGCGGGCCCACCGACCAGGTCGTCATGTTCGGCGCGCACCTGGACAGCGTGTCGGCCGGCCCCGGCATCAACGACAACGGCTCCGGCTCGTCCTCGCTGCTGGAGAACGCCCTCGTCCTGGCCCAGCAGAACCCCACCATGGCCAAGCACGTCCGCTTCGCCTGGTGGAACGGCGAGGAACAGGGCATGCAGGGCTCGCAGTTCTATGTGAGTCAGCTCGGCTCCACGCAGCGCAGCGCCATCAAGGCGTACTACAACTTCGACATGGTCGGCTCGACCAACGCCGGCTACTTCATCAACAACATCACCTCGTCCGCGGCGGCCCCGATGAAGGAGTACTGGGACTCGCTGAACCTCCGTCCTGAGGAGAACATCGAGGGCCAGGGACGCTCCGACGACTACTCCTTCCAGCAGGCGGGGATTCCCACCTCTGCCTACGCCACCGGCGCCGACGCCATCAAGACCGCGGCCCAGGCCACCAAGTGGGGCGGCACGGCCAACCGGTCGTACGACTCCTGCTACCACCAGTCCTGTGACACCACCGCCAACATCAATGCGACGGCGCTCGACCGCAGTGCCGACGGTGTCGCCAACACGCTGTGGAAGACCGCGGTCGGCACCACGGCCCCGGCCAACGACTTCTCGGTCGCGGTGAACCCCCTCTCCGGCAGCGTCCAGCCGGGCGGCACCACCACCGCGACGGTCTCCACCGCCACCACCAGCGGCAGCGCCCAGACCGTCAACCTGACGGCGTCCGGCGCTCCGACCGGTGTGAACGTCTCGTTCGCCCCGGCGTCCGTACAGTCCGGGTCCTCCGCGACCATGACCGTGGCCGTCGGAGCGTCGGTGACCGCGGGCACCTACACCGTGACCGTCACCGGCACGGGGACCGCCACCCACAGCACCACCTACTCGCTGACGGTCACCGGTGGAGGCGGCGGCTGCACGGGTACGACCTGGGACCCGAACGCCATCTACGTCGGTGGCAACCAGGTCAGCTGGAAGAGCCACAACTGGCGGGCCAAGTGGTGGACCACCGGAGAGGAGCCCGGTACCACCGGCCAGTGGGGCGTCTGGCAGGACCTCGGCGCCTGCTGAACGAAGCCCTGCTGAACGAAGCCCTTCTGAACGGAGCCCTGCCCTCGAAGCCGCGGCCCGCGTCCAAGCCTCACGGACGCGGGCCGCGGCGGGCGGTCGCCAGCGGCCGGAACCGCTGGTGACCGCCGACCCGCTACAGCTGGAACGCGTGCTCCGAGCAGCAGGGTTCGCGGCGCAGTTGGCGGCTGACGTCGAGCCAGTCGGTCCGGTCCGTGGTGCGCCGCTGGGCGAGGCTGGTGCCGAACTCACCGACGAGGTCGTCCTGGCGGTACACGATGCCGTCGCGCATCACCCAGGCCGTGCGGACCAGATCGTCGAAGTTCTGGAACGGATTCCCGTCGATCACCGCGAGATCGGCGAGCTTCCCTGCTTCGAGCGTTCCGAGATCGTCACCCACACCGAACAGTTCGGCCGGCGCCACGGTCGCGGTCCGCAGTGCCTGGGCGGGGGTGAGGCCGCCCGCGTAGTGCAGTGCCCGCAGGCCGAGATGCAGGTGGAGGCCGATCGGGGTCAGGGGCGCGTCGGTGCCCAGGGCGAGAGCGCCGTCGTCGGCGAGGATGCGCTGGTAGACGGCTGTTTCCATGGCGATGGTGCGTCTGGCCGCCTCGCTCGGCGGGGTGGCCGCCTGGCTCTCGACGAGGGCGGCGTCCCAGGGCGGCATGAGTGTGGTGACCCGGGGGTCCTCGGCCAGTGAGGGATCGTCACCGAGCAGGGCGAGAGCGCTGAACGGCGTGATGATGATTTTGAAGTCGCCGCCCCGGTATGTCTCGTGGACGTCCTGGTAGGAGTGGCCGGTGGGGGACAGGGCGCGCCCGTACTCCGATCGCTGGGTGGCCTGCAGATGGGTGGTGAGGTCCTGGCCGACGTTGGCTCCCGGTGACAGGAGGTGGCTGCCGGCCATGACGCCGAGCTTGTCGTGGGCGGTGCGGGCGGCCTCCCGCATGATCCAGCTGGGGGCGCGGACATAGGTCTTGACGAAGTCGTAGTCCAGGTCGACCGCCCGCTGCAGGGAGCGCTTCACCCCGGCCTCGGTGCGGTGCGCCCGGCTCATGCTGTAGGCGACCCGGCTGCCGTCGAGCAGTTCGCCGGTCGTGAACAGCCGGGGTCCGGCCGTCCGTCCGGCCGCGACGGACTCCCGGATCCGTACCGCCTCATGGGCGAAGCCGCCGAGTGAGACGTTCGTGGTGACCCCGTAGGCGAGCATCAGACTCGTCTGCCGGCCGCCGTAGGTGTACTGCCATGGATGGGTGTGGGCGTCCCACAGGCCGGGAACGACCGTGGACCGGGACGCGTCGATCAGCTTCTCCCCGGACCTGGCCGGGCCCGGGCGGTGCGGCTCGACGGCCCGGATGCGATTCCCGCCGATCACGATGTCGACGTCCTCGCGGACCGTCTCCCCGGTACCGTCCCACAGCCGCCCGGCGTGCACCCGGGTCACCTCGTTCCGGGCGGGCAGCCGGCGGCTGTACTCCAGCGGCACCCGCACGGTGCGCCGGCCCGTGCCGTCCCGTTCGACCAGCCGCAGCTGACCGCTCGCCTCGTAGAGCAGCCTGCGCGAGTCACCCGACCAGGAGGGGTGGTCGGCCGCCTCGTCGGTGATGCGGCGCGGCTCGCCGGCCGGCGAGCCGTCCGGGCCGACCGGCATGACCCACAGGGCGGACTCCATGATGAACGCCATCGCGGTGCCGTCCGGCGACCAGACGGGGCCGGCGTTGCCGCGGTCGGACAGGGAGGCGTGCGGCATCGGCAGATGCGCGGTCCACGTCCCGGTGCCGCTGTCGACCACCCGGATGATGTTGTACCCCTCGCGGAACCGCTGGTTGAGGCGGTTGCGGTCGCAGAAGGCGAGATAGCGGCCGTCGGGGGACCAACTGGGACGTCCCGGAATGCCGTTCGCGCCGAGCGGCGCGACGAGCGTCCTCTCCGTCCCCGCGGCGAGATCGCGGACGATCAGGTTGCCGGTGGTGTCCTGGCAGGCGAGCCTGGCACCGTCCGGGGAGAGCACGGGGTTGAGCCGGCCACCGGTCGACAGCACCTCGTCCTTCCCGCCCTCGAGCCAGTGCCGGTGAACGCTGATCAGGCCGTTTCCCTGAGCGCCGCCTTCGTACGAGTAGAGGACGCTGCGCCCGTCCGGTGCCCAGGACGGCATCTGCACATAGGCGGACGGGGTCGCCTGGACGAGCTTGCGCGGGCGGCCGCCGATCGGCAGCACCCACAGGGCGTTGAGGGCGGCGAAGGCGACGGAACCGCCGTCGGGGGAGAGCGCGGGAAGGTGGACTCCGCGCACCGGGCGGGCGGTGGTCGAGCCGAAGTCGTACGCCTTCCTGCGGTATTCCGGCCGCGGTACGTCCAGTGCGGCGGTGAACGGGATCTCCTCGGCCGCGGACCCGGCGGGGGTCTTTCCCGGCCGGCGGGACCGCAGGTGGCCGTCGGCCACGTAGAGGAGTTCACCGTCCGCGGTCCAGCACGGCGGCAGCGGGGCGACGTCCTCGTCCCCGGTGACGGGCGCACCGTCCACCATCAGCACGGAACTCGGCGCGAAGGCATACAGAACCGTCTCCGCGACCTGGACATAGGCCACCCGGCCGTCCGCGGAGACCGCGGGGGAGGAGAGCAGTCCCGAGGTCGTGGTCCGGACGACCGTCACGGCTCCGCCCCGGGCGGGGACCGAGGCGAGGGTGTGGGCGCCCTTGCTTCCGGCCCGCACGAACAGGACTTCGTCACCGTTCGGATGCCAGGCCGGGTCGAAGTCCTCGACGCCGGTGTCGTGCGTGAGCCGGGTCAGCTCGCCGGAACGCACGTCCACGGTCCAGATCCGGTACGAGGCACCGGCCGTGGGATCTCCGCCACGCTCCGACGAGAAGGCGATACGGGTGCCGTCCGGCGACCAGGCGACGCCCCGGTCGTCCCACGGCCCTGACGTCAACTGGCGCAGCCGGGAGCCGTCCGGCTCCATCGTCCACAGATGGAATCCGCCGCCCTGGTAAGCGCAGACCGCGATCTGCGAGCCGTCCGGCGACCAGGCGGGGCGGGTCGGCTCCAGCTCGGGCGTGGTCAGCGCGGTCGCGGTGCCGCCCTTGCGCGGCAGCGACCACAACACCCCCTGGACCTCGACGATCAACCGGTCGCCGGCGGGGGAGGCGGTCACCGAAGCGTTGGTGCCTGCCGTGAAACGGAGGGTCCGGGTCGCCCCCGCGTGCGGGGACCGCTCGGTGGTGGGCAGCGGGGAAGCGAGGGCGTTCCCCGCGGGGAGCGACAGGGCGGCGACACCGAGTCCGCCGACTCCGGCTTTGACAAAACCTCTACGGGATAACTCGTTGAACTGATCCATGGGGAAGAACATAAACCAGGGGGCTGATCACGCACGGGCGGCGTGAACGGCGCGTTCCGCGCCTGACGTACCGGGAGAAACCGGGCTCCACAAACGGAATCCTAGCGTCGGTTCTCGGACAGGTGTAGTCCTCACCCCGGGCTCACGGGTCGTCGCACCGTGGTCCGGTACCCCCCGATCGGGGCCTTCAATGGGGAGGGTTGCGAGGTATCTCCGCCCTGTTCACAGATGTGCAGGCGGGGCTTGATCATGACCTTGCAGGGTACTGGCCGGTATCGGGATACTCAGCCGCACCAACTGGCACGGACGGGCAATCCTTGCTGTTCCGCCCGTTCGTGACCGCACATCCTGCGGGCCCGCTGTCGACCAGGCGGGCCCACCCCCCACAGGAGGAACTGAGTTGAAGCACCGTCGGATAACCAGGCGTCGTATCGCGATCGCCGGGACGAGCGCCGCCGCCGTCGTCGCTGCGGGCGTTCTCCTTCCCCACGCCAACGCCGCCCAGCCGACCGCACCGTCCCCCAAGGCATTCGCCCCCGCCGCCGCGGCCCAGCTCGCGGGAGACCTCACCTCCCGTCTGGGTGACCGCACCGCGGGCTCGTACTACGACGCGAAGACCAAGCAGCTCGTCGTCAACGTTCTGGACGCGACCGCCGACCAGAAGGTGCAGGACGCCGGAGCCGTCGCCCGGACCGTCCAGCACACCATGGCCGAACTGCACCGCTCGGCACAGACCCTGGGGGCGCAGCCCCGCATCCCGGGCACCGCATGGTCCATCGACTCCCGCACCAACCAGGTGGTGGTGACCGCGGACAGCACCGTGAAGGGTGCGCAGCTCGACAGCCTCACCAAGAGCGTCAAGGCGCTCGGCGGCACCGCGCAACTGCACCGCTCCGCGGGCCGCTTCAAGCCGTTCGTCGCCGGCGGGGACGCGATCTTCGCCGACGGTGCACGCTGCTCCCTCGGCTTCAACGTGGTCAAGGACGGTCAGCCCTACTTCCTGACCGCGGGTCACTGCGGTGTGGCGTTCAAGAGCTGGTCCGGATCGTCCGGCGGCCAGGAGATCGGCAACGTCGAGGCCGCCACCTTCCCCGGCCATGACTTCGCGCTGGTCAAGTACACCGACACGAGCGTGGCCCACCCGAGCTCCGTGGACCTGTACAACGGCAGCACGCAGGCGATCACCAAGGCCGGCGATCCGACGGTCGGCCAGACGGTGCAGCGCAGCGGCAGCACCACCCAGGTGCACGACGGCACGGTCACCGGACTCGACGCCACCGTCAACTACCAGGAAGGATCGGTCACCGGACTGATCCAGACCAACGTCTGCGCCGAGCCCGGCGACAGCGGCGGTGCGCTCTTCTCCGGCGACACCGCGGTCGGCCTCACCTCCGGCGGCAGCGGCGACTGCACCAACGGCGGGGAGACGTTCTTCCAGCCGGTGACGGCCGCGCTCACCGAGTACGGCGCGCAGATCGGCTGACACCCGTCAGTGCGTGACCGAGGGGCGGACCTCCCAGGGGGTCCGCCCCTCTTCCGTGCCCGTCCGGCAGCGCCCCTGGGCGTGAGGGCTTGACCCGTCCCGGAGCGCAGGAGGCTAGTGCCGCGCGGTCGCCGCGTCGATGAGTGTCGCGGCGACCGTCTTCGCCATGTCGGCGGCACCGGGGTTGCGGTCCATCCTGGCGGCGACGCCCGCGCCGTCGTAGAGCAGCACCAGCCGACTCGCCAGCTGCTCCGGCTCGGGGGCCCCGGCGTCCCGGGCGAGGTCGGTGAACAGCGAGCGGACCCACCCGCGGTACGTGTCGGTGGCCTGCATGACGGGGCTGTCGGGGCCGACCTCCGCGCTGGCGTTGAGGAAGGCGCAGCCGCGGTATTTCGGCTCGGCGAACGCCTCGCCGAGCGCGTCGAAGACGGCCAGCAGCTTCTCCCGCGGCGCGTCGTGGCGGTCGACGGCCGCCGTCACCCGGCGGCGGCGGATCTCGTGCCGGCCGGCCAGATAGGCGGTGATCAGCCCGTCCTTGTTCCCGTACGCGCTGTAGAGGGTCGCTTTGGCGACACCGGCGCGTTCGATCACCCGGTCGATGCCGACGACATGGATGCCCTCCTCGTAGAAGAGCTCGTTGGCGGCGGCCAGCAGACGCTCACGTGCGGTGGGGCGCCCCGCGGCGGCGGGGCGGTCTGCGATCGCTTTCGTAGCCATGACTTGACAGTACCAGACCGGTCTGTCTACCGTAAGGACCACTAGACAGACCGGTCTGATCGGACCGGCTCCCGCTAGGCGAAAGAAGCCCTCCGTGTCCCTGCCGCCGACGTTCCCCGTGACCGACCCCTTCGTCCGCAGAAGCCGGCGGCTCGGCTCGGGTGCCGCCTTCTACCTCCAGGCGTCGATCGTGGTGGCCTTCCTCGCCGCCTCCAGCGCCCCCACCCCCCTCTACGCCGTCTACCAGGGCGAATGGGGCTTCTCGCCGATCACCACGACGATGGTCTTCGGCATCTACGCCCTCGCCGTGCTCGCCGCGCTGCTCACCGTCGGGTCGCTCTCCGATCACATAGGGCGCCGTCCTGTCCTGCTCGCGGCGATCGTGCTGCAGGTCGTCGCGATGGTCGTCATGACCACGGCGGGCGGGGTGCCCGAGCTGATGATCGCCCGGGTCGTCCAGGGTCTGTCGACCGGCGCGGCCGTCGGCGCGGTCGGGGCGGGGATGCTCGACCTCGACAAGGCCAAGGGCACCATCGCGAACGCGATCGCCCCCATGACCGGCACCGCCACCGGGGCGCTCGCCTCCGGCCTGCTGGTCCAGTTCCTGCCCGCGCCCACGCACCTCGTCTACCTCACCCTCCTCACCGTGTTCATCCTGCAGGGAATCGGTGTCGCTCTCATGCGCGAGACCTCCGAGCCCAAGCCGGGCGCGCTCGCCTCGCTGCGTCCCCGCTTCGGTGTCCCGAAGGCGGCCCGCGGACCGCTGCTGGTGGCCGCCCCGGTCCTGGTCGCCGTCTGGGCGCTCGCCGGGCTCTACGGCTCCGTCATCCCTGCGGTCATCCGCAGCGTGGTCGGCTCGGACTCGCTGCTGCTCGGCGGCCTGGCGCTGTTCGCCCTCGCCGGAAGCGGCGCGGTGTCGGTACTGCTGCTCCGCAACGTCGCCCCGGGCCGGGTGATGCTGCTCGGCACCGTCGCCCTCATCGTGGGCGTCGGCCTCACCCTGCTCGCAGTCGACCACAACTCGGCCACCGGCTTCTTCATCGGAACGGTCATCGCGGGCGTCGGCTTCGGCGGCGGTTTCCAGGGCGCGATCCGCACCATCGTCCCGCTGGCCGCACCGCACGAGCGGTCCGGGCTGCTGTCCACCATCTACGTGCTGTCGTACCTGGCCATGGGCCTGCCCGCGGTGATCGGCGGCTTCCTGGTCGTGCACGGCGGGGGACTGCTGCCGACGACCCGGGAGTACGGGATCGCCGTGATGGCGCTCGGAGCGCTCGCGCTGCTGGGACTGGCGATACCGCGCCGGGCAACGGTGACCACGGAGTCCGTCGTGGTGAGCAGCAGCGTCCCCGCGCCGCTGAAGGCCGCCGTCCGGGAAGCGGAGTACGCGAAGCGCTAGCCGACCACGACCCCGGAGGACGCCGGGCGCCGACGACGAAGGCCCTGCCACCCCGCCGCAGCGGGAGGGCAGGGCCTTTCGGCGGTGGGGGGCCGCCGTCAGATGGTGGCCGTGTCGATGACGAAGCGGTACCGGACGTCACTGGCGACGACCCGCTCGTACGCCTCGTTGATCCGGTCGGCGGAGATCACCTCGATCTCGGCGCCCAGGCTGTGCTCGGCACAGAAGTCCAGCATCTCCTGGGTCTGCCGGATACCGCCGATCATCGAGCCGGCCAGGCTGCGCCGGCCCCCGATCAGCGAGAACACGTTCAGCGAGACCGGGTGCTCGGGCGCGCCCACGTTGACCAGGGTGCCGTCCACCCGCAGCAGCCCGAGGTAGGCGTCCAGGTCGAGGTTGGCCGAGACGGTGTTCACGATCAGGTCGAACGTCCCGGCGAGCTGCTCGAACGTCGACTCGTCGCTGGTGGCGTAGTAGTGCTCGGCGCCGAACCTCTTGGCGTCGTCCTGCTTGCGCAGGCTCTGGCTGAGAACGGTGACCTCGGCGCCCAGCGCGGCGGCGATCTTGACGCCCATGTGGCCGAGGCCGCCCATGCCGACGATGGCGACCTTCTTGCCGGGGCCGGCGTTCCAGTGCTTCAGCGGTGAGTAGAGGGTGATCCCGGCGCACAGCAGCGGGGCGGCGGCATCGAGCTCGATGCCGTCCGGGATGCGCAGGACGAAATGCTCGTCCACGACGATGTGGGTGCTGTAGCCGCCGTAGGTGGGCTCGCCGTCCCGGCCGGTGGCGTTGTACGTGCCGGTGCCGCCGTTCAGGCAGTACTGCTCGTCACCGGCCAGGCAGTTCTCGCACTCGCGGCAGGAGTCGACGAAGCAGCCCACGCCGACCCGGTCACCCACGGCGTACTTCGTGACGCCCGGGCCGACCTCGGTGACGACGCCGGCGATCTCGTGGCCCGGCACCATGGGGAACTTCGCGCCACCCCACTCGTCCCGGACCTGGTGGATGTCGGAGTGGCAGATGCCGGCGAACTTGATGTCGATCAGCACGTCGCGCTCCCGCACGGCGCGTCGGGGAATCGTGGTGCGCTCCAGCGGTGCAGTGGCGGAGGGAGCGGCGTAAGCGGAGACAGTGGTCGTCATCGTGCGTGGATCTCCAGAAAATCGTCGGGATCGGCGAGCACGGGCCGTGGCACGGCCGGACTCGGTGCGGTCAGGGACGCGGTGAGGTTGGCCAGCAACTGCAGCGCGGTCTCGGAGGGCGAACCTGACTCGGTGGTATAGACGAAGAGGGTCTGGTCCGTGTCGCCCGGTGGGCTGAGGGCCTCGTACGCGACGGTGATCTCCCCGACCTGGGGGTGCCGGTAGCGCTTGGTTCCGTGCGAGCGGCGGCTCACGTCGTGCGCCGCCCACGCCGTTCGGAACTCCTCGCTCTTGACCGCGAGTTCACCGATCAGCTCGCAGAAGGCCCGGTCCTCGCAGTTGCGCCCCGCGTCGAGGCGCAGCACCGCGGCGGTCTCCGCGGCGATCTGCTCCCAGTCCGGGTACAGCTGCCGGGCGGACTCGTCGAGGAAGATGAACCGGGCCAGATTCCGCTCCCGGTGCGGCAGCGCCTCGAAATCGGAGATCAGCGAGCGGGCCAGCCGGTTGCTGGCCAGCACCTGCATCCCGCGGCCGACGATGAAGGCCGGCGTCAGCCCGTCCAGCGTCTCCAGCATCCGGTGCAGCCCCGGCCTGACCCGCTGGGGGCGGGCCGACGGACGCCGTGCGGCGCGTGGCTGCGGACGGGCGAGCTGTATGAGGTAGATGTGCTCCACCTCGTTGAGCCGCAGCGCGCGGGCGACGGAGTCCAGGACGCTCGCGGAGACGTTGCGGTGCCGCCCCTGCTCCAGCCGCGCGTAGTAGTCGGTGCTGACCCCGGCCAGCCGGGCCAGCTCCTCCCGGCGCAGCCCGGGCACCCGGCGGGCGGATCCGTTGACTGCGACCCCCGCGTCCCCAGGACCCAGCCGGGCCCTGCGGGAACGGAGGAACTCACCCAGTTCGACATTGTGGTCCAGACCCATGACTCAAGTATTGCCGCGGCCGGAGCGTTTTCCGTGGCCCAGGGTAGGTCTGTCAGACCCCCCCGGCACGAACCAGGCGGGAGGTGTGAGCGGCGCGCGTGAGGCCGGCCCGGCAGGGAGGTTCCTACCTGGTCAGCGCTGTTTGCCCAGGGTCGAACCCCGGACCACCAGCTCCGGCTGCAGCACGATCTGCTGGTGGCGGTGGTCGCCGGCGTGGTCGCCGGTCTCCGCGATGAGCAGTTCGGCGGCGGTTCGGCCCATGCGGTGGGCGGGCTGGCGCACCGAGGTCAGCGGGACCGCGGCCGCCGCCGCGAACTCGATGTCGTCGTAGCCGACGAGCGCGAGCTCCTGCGGCACGGCGACGCCCGCCGCGTACAGCGCCTGCAGCACGCCCAGGGCGAGCAGGTCGTTCGCGCAGAACACCGCGGTGGGCCGGCCGGCCATGCCCAGCAGCCTGGCCCCCGCGTCGCGCCCGGCGGCGACGTCCAGCCGGTCCGTCTCGATGTGGGACAGCGCCTCGGGGGGCAGTCCCGCCGCGGCCAGCGCGTCGAGCGCACCGGTCCGCCGGTCGCGGCACTGGGTCAGATGCATGGGACCGCTGACGTAGACCAGCCGCCGGTGGCCCTGGTCCAGCAGGTGGCCGGCGGCCAGCCGCCCGCCGGCGATGTCGTCGACCGACACCGAGCACGCCGACGCGCTGGGCACCACGCGGTCGACGAAGACGAAGGGGATGTCATGGCGCCGGAACGCGTCGAGGTTGCGCCCCGTGGCGTCGGCGGGGGTGACCAGCACTCCGCGCACCCGGTGCTCGGCGAACAGGCTCAGGTACTCCGCCTCCTCGGTCGCGCTGCCGGCGCTGTTGCACAGCATCACGCCGAGCCCCGCCTCGCGGGCGGCACGCTCGGCGCCCGACGCGACGTCGACGAAGAAGGGATTGGCCATGTCCAGGACGAGCAGGGCGATGATCCGGCTGTGGCCGGCGCGCAGCTGGCGGGCCGACTCGCTGCGCACATAGCCGAGTTGGTCTATCACCTCGAGCACCCGGGTGCGGGTCTGCTCGGAGACCATGTCCGGGCGGTTGATCACGTTCGACACGGTGCCGACGGAGACCCCGGCCTGCCGTGCCACGTCCTTGATGCCCATCATGCGCGCCACGAGCTCCGAACCACCGTCTCCCGCGGCTCTCCGCGGCCGCGGTCTCATGCTACGCACATCTTGTGTGATCAGCCTGCGCCGCGGAGACCGAGCGACGAGGTCCTGACGACCAGCTCCGGCTGGAACACGATCTTCTGATGTTCGTGCGCTTCGGGCCGCCCGTCCGTCTCCTCGATCAGCAGTTCCGCGGCGGTGCGGCCGATGCGGAACGAGGGCTGGCGCACGGAGGTGAGCGGGACGGCGGCGCCCGCGGCGAACTCGATGTCGTCGTAGCCGACGAGCGCCATGTCGTCCGGCACCCGGATCCCGGCCGCGAACAGGGTCTGCAGCACGCCCAGCGCCAGCAGGTCGTTCGCACAGAACACGGCCGACGGGCGGTCCGCGGCGGCCAGCAGCCGGGCCCCCGCCGCCCGGCCGGAGGCGACGTCGAACCGCTCCACCTCGACCACCGTCAGACTCTCCCGCGGGACCCGCGCCTCGTCGAGGGCGTACAGCGCGCCCTGACGACGGTCCCGGGACTGGGCCAGGTGCGGGGAACCACTGACGTAGGCGATACGGCGATGGCCCGACGCGAGCAGATGCCGCACGGCGAGCCGGCAGCCGGCCACGTCGTCGACGGACACCGAACAGGCCTCATCGCCGGACCATTCCCGGTCGGCGACGACGAAGGATATGCCGCGGCTCCGCAGCGCCCGCAGATCCTGGCCGGTGCCGTCGGTGGGAGTGACCAGCACACCGCGCACCCGCTGTTCGGCGAACATGCCCAGGTATTCGGCCTCCTGCGACGGATCACCCGCACTGGTGCACACCATGACGGCGAGTCCCGCCTCGCGGGCGGCCTGCTGGGCCCCGCGGGCCAGCTCGACGAAGAACGGGTTGGCCAGGTCGAGCACCAGGAGCGCGAGCATTCTGCTGCGACCGGCCCGCAGCTGGCGCGCCGTCTCACTGCGGACGTACCCGAGCCGCTCGATCACCGCGAGCACCCGCCGCCGGGTGGGTTCCGACACCGTGTCCGGCCGGTTGAGGACGTTCGAGACCGTGCCGAGCGAGACGCCCGACTGCTCGGCGACGTCCTTGATGCCGATCGCGCTGCGCTTCACCCGGCTTCCCGGCGCGCGGCCGGGAAGCCGGACGGGTTCGCCGGCGCCGTCCGCGCGGCGGGAGAGCGACCGATCCCCGGTCAAGAGACCTCGACCAGTTCCAGGCCCGTGAGGTCGGCCACCGCGCGCAGTTCGGGCACGATGTGACCGGTGGCCAGCGCCCAGTGATGGGCCACGCCCGTGGCGCTCCAGGCGTCGGTCCACTCGCCGGGATCGGTGCCGAAGTCCACCCGGGACGTGGTGTTGCCGATTTTCAGCAGCGGGCCGCCGACCACCTCGCCCTGCGAGGTGACCAGCTTGTAGCGGCCGTCGCGGGTCTGCCCGAGGCCGACCAGGGTGACCGGGCCGTGCCGTACGTCGAACTCGACGGACACGCCCCAGCCGCGCTTGCCGTGGAAGACGCCGAGGCCGCGCAGGAGCGGCCGGTGCTGGCTGATGCCGAGGTGCGCGGGCCCGTCGTGGCCCATCTCCACCACGCCGTCACGGAAGTTGAGCGCCTGCAGTTCGGTGAAGGAGCCGCCCGCGCCGAGCCGGTCGGCGATCAGCATCGCCAGCGACGTACGCAACTCGTACTCGCCCGCCGCCGGGACACCGCGGGCGGTGAGCAGGGAGGCGCCGAGGATCATGCCGGCGCCGAGCCGCTCGTGGATCTCCCCGTCGAGACCCCGGTGGTAGTACGCGAGGCTGTCGAGGTCGAAGTCGGCCACCAGCCGGTCGAGTCCGACCGACACCCGGGCCGCCCACTCCACGTCGTCCGCCACGACGGAATCGTCGAACGCGAAGGTCTCCCTCGCCTCGGCGAGCTTGTCGGCGACCTCCGCGTCGGTGACGTCGTCCACCCGCACCCGCAGATCGTCGAACTCCAGTACCTCCACATGACCGCCGAGGTTGCCGGAGACCATGGCCAGGTCGGTCGAGACGTCGTACATGCCCGGGTACAGATGGCCCATCAGGCCGTGCCGGCCGTTGCGGAGCACCGATCGCACCCCTGCCGCCCGGATCCACCGGCCGATCCGGGCCCAGGCCCGGTCGTCCTCCAGATAACCGGAGACAGAGCGGAACGGGACGCCGGCGCGCTCGAAGGAGTTGGCCATCTCGGGCAGCGGGCAGGCGCCGCAGTACGCCAGCCACTGACCGGTGTCGAACGTGGCGTGGTCCATCGCCTCGGTGGGCTGCAGATTGATCAGCAGGACCGGAGCGCCCGAGCGCTGGGCCACCGGCGCCAGCATGGTGGCGGTCATGTACGTGGTGAGGAATCCGACGATGAGGTCGCATCCGGCGGCACGCAGCATCTCCGCGGCCGCCGCGCCCTCCTGGGCGTCCGAGATGAACCCGGCGTCGACGACATCGGCGTCGAACTCCTTCATGCGCTCGGTGACGCGTGCGGCGGAGCGGCGCAACTGGGGGAGCAGGTCGGGGAACTGGGGCCAGTAGGCGCCCAGTCCCCCCGCCACGAGACCGATCTTCGGCCTGCGCGCGGTGGCGGGGGTGCGGGTCATGGCGGATGTCTCCGTTCGTGGGGTCGGCCGGGGAGCGGTCCGGCCGGGTCGCCGGCCGTCACATGAGGTGGAAGATCTCGGTGAGGGGGCGTATCGCCCGGTCGGGCCGGCCGTCGTCGGGGGCTTCGAAGAACCCGGCCATCTCCGTCTGCCAGTGGGTGTTGACCTCGGTGGCGGCCATCGCGGTCCGGGCCGCGGCGAAGTCCGCGGTCTCCAGGTAGCCCACCAGCAGCCCGTCCTCGCGGAGGAAGAGCGAGTAGTTGTGCCAGCCGGCGGCGGACAGCGCGGCGGTCATCTCCGGCCACACGGCCTCGTGCCGGCGGCGGTACTCGTCGATCCGGTCCTGGCGGACCTGAAGCAGGAAGCAGACACGCCGCATGGACCCGGTCCTTTCACCGCCGGCGGCCGGCCGCGCCGCCGGCGGGCGGCGGGCCGGTCTGTGGGGCACGCTCAGAAGTCGAAGCCGTCGATGTTGCTCGTGTCGAAGACGGTGGGCTTGCCGAGGATGACCTCACCGTCCTTGCCGACGGTGAAGGTGCCCAGGTCACCGGCCTTGAACGTCTGCCCCTCCGCGCCGGTGATCTGACCGGAGCACAGGGCGGCCGCGGCGTACGCGGCGAGCCGGCCGAGCTTCTTGGGGTCCCACAGGGAGAACTGCGCGACGGTGCCGTCCTTGACGTACTTGCGCATCTGGTTGGGGGTGCCCAGCCCGTTCACCACGACCTTGCCCTTGTAGGACGAGGAGCTGATGTAGCGTGCGGACGCCGCGATGCCGACGGTGGTCGGGGCGATGATGCCCTTCAGGTCCGGGTAGGCCTGCAGCAGTCCCTGGGTCTGCTGGAAGGACTTCTGGTCGTCGTCGTCCCCGTAGGCGACCTTCACCAGCTGCATCCCCTGGTAGGCCGGCAGCGCTAGCTCCTTCTTCATGAACTCGATCCAGGTGTTCTGGTTCGTCGCGTTCTGGGTCGCGGACAGGATCGCGATCTTGCCCTGGTAGTTGAGCTGCTTGCCGAGGTTCTGCACCAGGCTGCGGCCGATCTGCTCGGAGCTCGCCTGGTTGATGAAGAGCTGCCGGCAGTCCTTGGCGGTGTCGGAGTCGTACGCCACGACCTTGATGCCCTTGGCCATCGCCTGCTTGAGCGGACCGCAGACCGCGTTGGGGTCGTTGGCCGCCAGCAGGATCGCGTCCTGCTGCTGCTGGATGAGCGTGTTGATGTAGGAGACCTGCGAGGACGCGCTGGCGTCGGAGGGCCCGACCTCCTTGGCGGTGCTGCCGAGCTCCTTCGCCGTCGCGATGCCGGAGTTGTCGACGATCGTCTCGTAGGGGTTGTTGATCTGCTTGGGCAGGAACGCGAGCTTCAGATCCTTCTTGAGCGCGGCCCCGGGATCGGCCGAGGCCGTCGAGGCAGTGCCCGGCCCCTGGTCGGAGCTGGACTTCTTCGTGCCACCGCAGGCGGTCGCGGTGAGGGCGAGAGCGCAGACGGCGGTCACCGCGGTGAGCGCGCGCACCGTGACGCTGGTGGGGAGGGACATGGCGAAGCCCTTCTTCGGGGATTTCCTGGGGGAGTTCTTCGGGTGACGGTTCTACGGAGGGGGCGGTGCGGCGCCGTCAGACAGCGGCGGCCGCGCGCCGGTGGCGCCGTTCGAGGGCCGCGGCGATCACCCGCGGGGTCAGTACCGAGGCGACCAGCAGGAGTCCGGTGACGATCACCTGGACCTCGTTGGCCACGTCGTTGAGGATGAGCAGGTTCTTGAGCAGGCCGATCAGCAGCACTCCGGCGATGGCGCCGCCGAGCGTGCCCTTGCCGCCGTCGAAGTCGACGCCCCCCAGCAGCACGGAGGCGATGACGAGCATCTCGAAGCCCTGCCCGTTGTCGGCACGGGCGCTGCCGTAGCGCAGCGTGAAGACGATGCCCGCGAAGGCCGACAGCAGTCCGGTGAGGACGAACAGCAGCAGCTTGATCCGCTTGACCCGGATGCCGGAGAAGTAGGCGGCCTCCTCCTGGGCGCCGGTGGCGAACAGGGAGCGGCCGAATCCGGTGGCGTGCAGCACCACACCGGTGACGGCCGCCAGGACGATGAACAGGGCGAAGGGGTAGGGCAGGAACCCGAGCACGGTGTTGGTGTCCGACGTCCACCGGGCGTACGTCTCGGGGAAGTCGGTGACCGCGTTGCTGCCCAGCGCCACCGACGCCAGCCCACGGTAGAGCGTCAGCGTGCCGATGGTGACGGCCAGCGAGGGCAGCCCGACCCGGGTGACGAGCCAGCCGTTGAGCAGGCCGCCGACGACGCCGATGGCCAGGACCACCGGAACGATGGTTTCGAACGCCCAGCCCGATTCCCACAGTTTGCCGCTGACCGCGCTGGCCAGGCCGAGCATGGAGGCGACCGACAGATCGATCTCGCCGGCCACCACCAGCAGCGTCATCGGCAGCGCGATGATCGCGACCTCGGCGATGTCGTTCAGGGCGAAGGACAGGTTGCCGGTGGTGGCGAACCCCTCGGTGGTGCCGGCCCCGGTGGCGAAGACGGCCACGAGCAGGATGCCGACCGCGACGTCCCAGCGCAGGAACCGGCTCAGGTCAGACTTGGTGGACATGGCGCGCGTTCCTCTTCCTCAGGGCGCTGGTCATGCGCAGGGTCACGATCCGGTCGACGCTGATGGCCGCGAGCAGCAGGGCCCCGGTGATGGCGCTCTGCCAGAAGGAGTCGACCTTCAGGACGACCAGGACGCTGCCGACGGTGGTGAGCAGCAGCGCGCCGAGCGCCGCGCCCCAGACACTGCCGGTGCCGCCGGTGATGGCGACGCCGCCGACCACCACCGCACTGACCACGGTCAGTTCCCAGCCGTGGGCGTTGTCGGCGACGACGGTGCCGAAGCGGGCCAGCCACAGGGCGCCGGCGAATCCCGCGACCGCGCCGGAGAAGACGTAGGCCGCCAGGATCCGGCGGCGGATCGGGATGCCCGCCAGCCGGGCGGCCTCCGGGCTGGAGCCGATGGCGTACAGCTCCCGGCCGCCGCGGTAGGAGCGCAGGTAGTAGGAGGCGGCGGCGAGTACGGCGACGGCGATCAGTGCCAGGTACGGGACGCCGAGGACGCTTCCGCTGCCCAGGTCGAGGACGGACGCGGGGACGTCGGCGGCGTTGATCTGCTGACCGTGCGCCCACCAGTAGTCGGTGCCCTGGATGATGTAGAGCATCCCCAGCGTGACCACCAGGGACGGTACCCGTCCGAAGCTGACCAGCAGTCCGCTGACGAGGCCGCAGAGCGCGCCGACGCCGATGCCGAGCAGCAGGGCGAGGACGGCGTTGCGGTCGGTGCCGGAGACGAACTTCCCGCAGGCGAAGGCGGACAGTCCCACGACCGAGCCGACCGAGAGGTCGATGTTGCGGGTGAGGACCACGACCGACTGGCCGACGGCCAGCAGGATCAGGATCGACGCGTTGAGGAGCAGGTCCTTGATGCCCTGCTCCGACAGGAAGCGGTGGTTGGCCGCCCAGGTGCCGAGGACGAGCAGCACCAGGCACCCGGCGATGCTGATCTCCCGGGCCCGGAAGACGGTCTCGGTGAGCGAACGGGCCGTCACCTTGCGCGCGCCGGGCGGCGCCGTGGGCTGTTCCACTGTCGCTGTCATCAGGCTGCCTTCTCTCCGCCGGCGTTCCGGCCGGTGGCCGCGGCCATGACCGACTCCTCGGTGGCCAGTGCGCGGGGGAGTTCCGCGGTGATGCGTCCTTCGTGCATGACCAGCACCCGGTCCGCCATGGCGAGGACCTCCGGCAGGTCGGAGGAGACCATGAGGACGGCGAGTCCTTCGGCGGCGAGCGAGGACAGCAGCCGGTGGACCTCGGCCTTGGTGCCGATGTCGATGCCCCGGGTCGGCTCGTCGACGATCAGCACACCGGGTTCCGTGGCCAGCCACTTGGCCAGCACGACCTTCTGCTGGTTGCCCCCGGAGAGCACGCCGACCGGGTCGGAGAGCCGGTTGTACTTCAGCTGGAGCCGCACCGCCCAGTCCGCCGCCCGGCCGCGCTCCAGCGTTCTGCGGACCAGGCCGCCGCGGCCGAGCCGGTCGAGTCCGGTCAGGCCGATGTTCCGTTCGATGGACAGCTCCATCACCAGGCCCTGTTGGCGCCGGTCCTCCGGCACCAGGGCGACGCCGGCGGCCATCGCGGCCGTGGGCGAGCCGGCCGGCAGCTTGTTCCCGGCCACGTGGACGTCCCCGGCGTCGGCGCGGTCGACACCGAAGACGGCGCGTACGACCTCGCTGCGGCCGGCGCCCACCAGTCCGGCCAGTGCGACGATCTCGCCGCGGCGGACGTCGAAGGAGACGTCGGTGAAGACGCCCTCCCGGGTCAGCCGGCGCACGGCCAGGGCCGTTTCGCCGATCCGCGCGGGCTGCTTGGGGTAGAGCTCGTCCAGGTCACGGCCGACCATCCGGCGTACCAGGTCGTCCTCGGTCAGGCCGTCGACCGGGTCGCTGGAGATCAGCCGGCCGTCCCGCAGGGTGGTGACGCGCTGGCAGAGGGCGAAGATCTCCTCCAGCCGGTGCGAGATGAACAGCACGGCGGTGCCCTGTTCGCGCAGCGTCCGCACCACGCCGAACAGCCGGGCCACCTCGGCTCCGGTCAGCGCCGCGGTGGGTTCGTCCATGATCAGGACCCGGGCGTCGAAGGAGAGCGCCTTGGCGATCTCGACGAGTTGCTGGTCCGCGATGGACAGGCCGCGGCAGAGTTGCCCGGGGTCGAGATCGACCCCCAGCCGTTCGATGAGCGCCTGGGTCGCGTCCCGTACCGACCGGTGGTCGACCCGGCCGAAGGAGCGGCGCGGCTGGCGGCCCATGAAGATGTTCTCGGCGACGGTGAGGTCGGGAAAGAGCGTCGGTTCCTGGTAGATGACCGCGATACCGGCGTCCCGGGCGTCCGAGGGTCCGTGGAAGGTGACGGGCTCGCCGTCCACCAGCACCCGCCCGGCATCCGGCCGGTGCACTCCCGCGAGCACTTTGATCAGGGTGGACTTCCCGGCCCCGTTCTCGCCGGCGAGTGCGTGCGCCTCCCCGGCGAAGAGGGCCAGGGACACACCCTGCAGAGCCCGGACCGCACCGAAGGACTTGCTGGCGTCCTCCAGCGAGAGTACGGGCCGTTCCGCCGACTTCGGCTGGTCCATGGTGGGGCCTCACATGAAAGGTTTCAACTGAGTTGCACGGACGTTAGGCCAGTGCGACATGACGCGTCAATGCTTTCGTTTCAAGTTTTCGGCTCCGGTGTCCGCAGTCGGCTGAACTCCCGTAACCAGGAGGTTGACACTCCCTCTTCGGGCACCTAGCTTCCCCTCAGTGAAACGATTCATGGCGGGAGCGATGAACATGACCGACCTGTCCACGGTGAAGGCCGCGCTGAAGGCCCAGTCCATCGAGACACCGTCCTGGGCGTACGGCAACTCCGGCACGCGCTTCAAGGTGTTCGCGCAGGCTGGCGTGCCCCGTACTCCGCAGGAGAAGATCGACGACGCGGCGCGCGTCCACGAGTTCACCGCGGCCGCGCCCTCGGTGGCGCTGCACATCCCGTGGGACAGGACCGACGACTACCCGGCGCTGGCGGCCCGCGCGGCCGGGCAGGGTGTGCGGCTCGGGGTGATCAACTCCAATGTCTTCCAGGACGACGACTACAAACTCGGTTCAGTCACCCACCCCGATCCCAAGATCCGGCGCAAGGCCACCGACCATCTGCTGGAATGCGTCGACATCATGGACGCCACCGGCTCGCGCGATCTGAAACTGTGGTTCTCCGACGGGACGAACTACCCCGGACAGGACGATATCGCCGATCGTCAGGGACGGCTGGGCGACGCGCTGACCGAGGTCTACGAGCGGCTCGCCGACGACCAGCGGATGCTGTTGGAGTACAAGCTCTTCGAGCCGGCCTTCTACGCCACGGACGTGCCGGACTGGGGCACCGCGTACGCCCACTGCCTCAAGCTCGGCCCCAAGGCGCAGGTCGTCGTCGACACCGGCCACCACGCCCCCGGCACCAACATCGAGTTCATCGTGGCGACGCTGCTGCGCGAGGGGAAGCTCGGCGGCTTCGACTTCAACTCGCGCTTCTACGCCGACGACGACCTGATGGCCGGCGCGGCGGACCCGTTCCAGCTCTTCCGGATCATGTACGAAGTGGTGCGCGGCGGCGGGCTCGCGGCCGAGACCGGAGTGGCCTTCATGCTCGACCAGTGCCACAACATCGAAGCGAAGATCCCGGCGATCATCCGGTCGGTGATGAATGTGCAGGAAGCCACCGCCAAGGCGCTGTTGGTCGACCCCGTCGCCCTGCGCGCCGCGCAGCAGGCCGGTGAGGTGCTGGAGGCGAACGCCGTACTGATGGACGCGTACAACACCGACGTCCGTCCGCTGCTGCGCGAGATCCGTGAGGAGCAGGGCATCGACCCGGACCCGATCGCCGCCTACAAGCGTTCCGGCTGGGCCGATCACATCGTCGCGGAGCGGGTCGGCGGGACGCAGGCGGGCTGGGGGGCGTGACGCCTCCGACGCCCGCCGCCACCGACTGCCGCTTCCGCTCCGCATCCCCATCCGTATCCGCAAGGGACTCCACGATGACCGCAGAACCGCACCCGCAGGCGGCGGAGCTGCTGGCGCGCAGCCACCGACTCGGCGCCGATCCGCGCAACACCAACTACGCGGGCGGCAACACGTCCGCCAAGGGCACCGCCACCGACCCGGTGACCGGCCAGGACACCGAGCTGATGTGGGTCAAGGGCTCCGGCGGAGACCTGGGCACCCTGCGCGCGACCGGGCTCGCCGCGCTGCGGCTCGACCGGCTGCGCGCCCTCGTGGACGTCTATCCGGGCGTCGACCGCGAGGACGAGATGGTGGCGGCCTTCGACTACTGCCTGCACGGCAAGGGCGGGGCGGCGCCCTCCATCGACACCGCGATGCACGCCCTGGTCGGTGCCGAGCACGTCGATCATCTGCACCCGGACTCCGGCATCGCGCTCGCCTGCTCCGCCGACGGCGAGGCGCTGACCAAGGAGTGCTTCGGGGACCGGGTCGCCTGGGTGCCGTGGCGCCGCCCGGGATTCCAACTGGGCCTGGACATCGCCGCCGTCAAGGACGCCAACCCGCAGGCCATCGGCTGCGTACTCGGCGGCCACGGCATCACCGCCTGGGGTGCGACCTCGCAGGAGTGCGAGGGGAACTCCCTCGACATCATCCGCACCGCCGCCGAGTTCCTCGACCGGCGCGGCAGGAGCGAACCGTTCGGACCGGTCCTGCCCGGCTACGAGCCGCTGCCCTCGGCGGAACGCCGGGCCAGAGCGGCCGCACTGGCCCCCGTCCTGCGGTCCGTCGCCTCCGCCGACCGTCCGCAGATCGGGCACTTCAGCGACTCCGAAGCGGTGCTGGACTTCCTCTCCCGCACCGAACACCCGCGGCTGGCCGCGCTCGGCACCTCCTGCCCCGACCACTTCCTGCGCACCAAGGTCCGCCCGCTGGTCCTGGACCTGCCAGGCGACGCGCCGCTCGACGCAGCGGTGCGACGGCTGCGGGAGCTGCACACCGAGTACCGCGAGGAGTACGCCGCCTACTACGCGCGGCACGCGACGCCCGACTCGCCTCCGATGCGCGGCGCCGACCCGGCGGTGGTCCTGGTCCCGGGCGTCGGGATGTTCTCCTACGGCAAGGACAAGCAGACCGCGCGCGTCGCGGGGGAGTTCTACCTCAACGCGATCAACGTGATGCGCGGTGCCGAGGCGGTCTCGTCGTACCTGCCGATCGAGGAGTCCGAGAAGTTCCGTATCGAGTACTGGGAACTGGAGGAGGCGAAGCTGCGCCGGATGCCCCCGGCGCAGCCGCTGGCGACCCGGATCGCGCTGGTGACCGGCGCCGGCTCGGGCATCGGCAGGGCGATCGCCCACCGGCTCGCCGCCGAGGGAGCCTGCGTGGTCGTGGCCGACATCAACGCGACCGGTGCCGCGGCCGTCGTCGAGGAACTCGGCGGGGCGGACCGCGCGGTCGCGGTGACGGCCGACGTCACCTCCGAGGAAGAGATCCGGGCGGCGTTCGACGCGGCGGTGCTCGCCTTCGGCGGAGTGGACCTGGTGGTCAACAACGCGGGCATCTCCATCTCCAAGCCGCTGCTGGAGACCACCGCCGCGGACTGGGACCTGCAGCACGCGATCATGGCCCGCGGATCCTTCCTCACCTCGCGCGAGGCCGCACGGATCATGATCCAGCAGGGCCTGGGCGGTGACATCGTCTACATCTCCAGCAAGAACGGGGTCTTCGCCGGCCCCAACAACATCGCCTACGGCGCCACCAAGGCCGACCAGGCCCACCAGGTGCGGCTGCTCGCCGCCGAGCTGGGGGAGCACGGCATCCGGGTGAACGGCATCAACCCCGACGGGGTGGTCCAGGGCTCGGGGATCTTCGCGGGCGGCTGGGGCGCCCAGCGCGCCGCCGTGTACGGGGTGAGCGAGGAGAACCTCGGCGCGTTCTACGCCCAGCGCACCCTGCTCAAGCGCGAGGTGCTGCCCGAGCACGTCGCCAACGCCGTCTTCGCGCTGGCCGGCGGAGACCTCAGCCATACGACGGGCCTGCACATCCCCGTCGACGCCGGGGTGGCAGCGGCGTTCCTGCGATAGCGGGTCCCGGCCGGCGGCGGCGACCACCCCTGCCGGCCGGCGAGCTCCCCGTACCCATCACTTCCTGTGAGGCTCCGCATGCCACCGAGCGACCCCCGTGCCTTCGCCGCCGTCGATCTCGGCGCTTCCAGCGGGCGCGTCATCGTCGGCCGGGTGACCGCCCGGTCGGTCGGCCTGGACGAGGTCCACCGCTTCCCCAACCTTCCGGTACGCGTCGGCGGCACCCTGCACTGGGACGTGCTGGCGCTGTACCGCGGGGTCCTGGACGGCCTGCGGGCGGCGGGCCGGGTGACGTCCGTCGGGATCGACACCTGGGCCGTGGACTACGGACTGCTGGCGGCCGACGGTTCGCTGCTCGGCAACCCCGTCCACTACCGCGACGCCCGGACGGAGGGCGTTCCGGAGCGGATCGGGCGGAAGGTGCCGCAGGCGGAGCTGTATGCCGCCACCGGTGTGCAGCACGCTCCGTTCAACACCCTCTACCAGCTGGCCGCTGCCCAGGGGACCCCCCAACTGGACGCCGCCGCGCGGCTGCTGCTGATGCCGGACCTCCTGTCGTACTGGCTCACCGGTATCGCCGGCACGGAGCTGACCAACGCCTCCACCACCCAGCTCCTGGACCCGCGCACCGGTGACTGGGCGCACGCACTGGCCGGGCGGCTCGGTATCGACCTGTCGCTCTTCCCGCCGCTGCGCAGGCCCGGCGACCCGGCCGGCGAGCTGCTGCCGGAGGTTCTGGAGGCGACCGGTCTTGAGCACCCCGTGCCGGTGGTGGCGGTCGGCTCGCACGACACCGCGTCGGCGGTCGCCGGGGTGCCGGCGGACACCCAGCGCTTCGCGTACATCTCCTGCGGCACGTGGTCGCTGGCCGGCGTGGAACTGGCGGCACCGGTCCTCACCGAGGACTCGCGCGCCGCGAACTTCACCAACGAACTGGGCGTCGACGGCACCGTCCGCTATCTGCGCAACATCATGGGCCTGTGGCTGCTGCAGGAATGCCTGCGCACCTGGCGGGCCGCGGGCCTTCCGCACGACCTCGGCCGGCTCCTTGCCGCAGCGGCACAGGCCCCGCCGCTGCGCTCCGTCGTGGATGCCGCCGACCCGGCCTTCCTCGCCCCGGACGGCATGCCGGACCGCATCGCCGAGTCCTGCCGCAGGACTGACCAGCCGGTACCGCGGAACCCCGCGGAGACGGTGCGCTGCATCCTGGACTCCCTCGCGCTGGCGCACCGCGCGGCGATCGAGGACGCCCAGCGGCTGTCGGGACGGCACGTCGACGTCGTCCACATCGTCGGCGGCGGCGCGCGCAACGAGCTGCTCTGCCAACTGACGGCGGATGCCTGCGGGCTGCCGGTCGTGGCCGGCCCCGCCGAGGCGGCGGCCCTGGGCAACGCCCTGGTGCAGGCGCGGGCCGCGGGCGTGATCGGGGGCGGCCTCGCGGACATCCGGTCCCTGCTCCGCGCCACGCAGCCGCTACGCCGCCACGAGCCGACCGCCGACCGCACCCGGTGGAACGAGGCGGCCGCGCGGACGACCGGCACGCAGGACGCCGTCCGGACCTAGCGTCTGTCGTCCGGTTCCCACGCGCTGATGTCCGGCACGAAGCGCGCGCACTCGTCCGTGACGAGCCCTCCGCCCGGGTCGTGCCGGCGCACCGTTCTGCTGGCTCCGGTGTCCGGAACCACGGGTTTCGGCAGCTCATCGGTGGAAGCCGGGCAGAGCCGGCGCCCCGGTTGATCCAATTCATGCCTCTGGCCTGCGCACCTGTGGTTTTCTGTCCGGGCGCAATCGGGCAACCTCTTGCCCGGAACGGGGCGGCGCACGGCCTGGGCGCGGCGGTATAACTCATGGACGGGCCCATTCGGGCCACGGATGCCCGAACGGGCGGAGAAGGGCGGGTGGCGGTGATGAGGTCGGAGGAGAGGCATCACCGGCTGCTGGCTCTGGCGCGCCAGGCGGGCCGCGTCGAGGTCGCCGTCGCGGCCGCCGACTTCAGGGTCGCTCCGGAGACCATCCGGCGGGACCTGAGCGCGCTGGAGCGCAGGGGACTGGTCCGCCGCACCCATGGCGGCGCCTACCCCGTCGAGAGCGCGGGCTTCGAGACCAATCTGGCCCAGCGCGTCACGCTGCACGTCGAGAGCAAGCGGCGGATCGCCGCCGAAGGCGTCAAGCTCCTCGACGGCGCGGAAACGATCTTTGTGGACGAGGGTTACACACCGCAGATCCTCGCCGCACTGCTGCCGACCGACCAACCCCTGACCGTGGTGACCGCGTCGCTGTCGACGGCCGCGGCGGTCGCCGAGTCGGACACCACCACCGTCCTCCTCCTCGGCGGCCGGGTCCGCGCCCGGACGCTCGCCACCGTGGGCTCCTGGGCCTGCGCGATGCTCTCGGGCTTCGTCATCGACCTGGCCTTCATGGGATCGAACGGGATCTCCCGGGAGTTCGGGCTCACGACGCCCGACCCGGTCGTGGCGGACGTCAAGGCCAAGGCGATCGAGGTCTCCCGCAGACGGGTCTTCCTGGGGCACCACGGCAAGTTCGGGGCGAGCAGCTTCTGCCGGTTCGCGGAGGTCGCCGACTTCGAGGCCATCGTCACCGACACCGGACTGTCCAGCGCGGAAGCGCACCGCTACACCCTCCTGGGGCCGCAGGTCATCCGCGTCTGACTCGACGGCTCCTCCACCCCCTCCACCCCCTCGATCCGCGGCCCCCGGCCGCGGGCAGCTGTGGCGTGGGCGAAATCAGCTGACACCCGGTCCCACCCGGCCGGATCACCAACGAAGGGATCCAGCGTGACGACAAGACCGAGGAACACGCCGCGCACCGTCGCAACGGTCGCCGTGGCGCTCTGCACCAGCCTGCTGGCCGCATGTTCGGGCGCCGGTGGCGGGGGCGGCGGCTCCCAGACGCACTCCATCAACGTGCTGATGGTCAACAACCCGCAGATGGTGGATCTGCAGAAGCTGACCGCGGACAACTTCACCAAATCCACCGGCATCAAGGTCAATTTCACCGTGCTGCCGGAGAACGACGTCCGGGACAAGATCAGTCAGGACTTCGCCAGCCAGGCCGGACAGTACGACGTGGCGACCATCAGCAACTACGAGACCCCGATCTACGCCAAGAACGGCTGGCTGTCACCGCTGACCGCGCAGTCCAAGGCCGACACCGCCTTCGAGCAGGGCGACATCCTGCCCAGCATCCAGGAGTCCCTCACCTCGGGCGGACAGATCTACGCCGAGCCGTTCTACGGCGAGTCGTCGTTCCTGATGTACCGCAAGGACGTCTTCGCCGCCAAGAACCTGACGATGCCCGCCAACCCGACCTGGACCCAGGTCGCGGACCTGGCGGCGAAGGCCGACGGGGCGCAGCCCGGCATGAAGGGCATCTGCCTGCGCGGGCAGCCCGGCTGGGGCGAGCTGATCGCACCGTTGACCACGGTCGTGAACACCATGGGCGGCACCTGGTTCGACAAGGACTGGAAGGCCCAGCTCAACAGTCCGGAGTTCACCAAGGCGACGAAGTTCTATGTCGACCTGGTACGGGCGCACGGTGAGGCGGGCGCCCCGCAGGCCGGCTTCACGGAGTGCCTGAACAACATGGAGCAGGGCAAGGTCGCCATGTGGTACGACGCCACCTCGGCCGCCGGCCTGCTGGACGGCACGGGCTCCCCGGTCGCCGGGAAGATGGGATACGTGCCCGCGCCGGTCGACCGGACGAAGAGCTCGGGCTGGCTCTACACCTGGGCCTGGGGTCTGCAGAAGGCCAGCAAGCACCAGGACGACGCATGGAAGTTCATCTCCTGGGCGTCCGGCAAGAACTACGAGAACCTCGTCGGCAGCAAGCTGGGCTGGTCCAAGGTCCCGGCCGGCAAGCGCACCTCGACCTACACCAACGCCCAGTACCTCACCGCCGCATCGGCGTTCGCCGCGGCCACCAAGACCGCGCTGACCAACGCCGATCCGCTGAACCCCGGTGTGCAGCCACGACCCGCCCCCGGCATCCAGTTCGTCGGCATCCCCGAGTTCACCGATCTGGGCACGCAGGTCTCCCAGGAGATCAGCTCCGCCATCGCCGGCCGCGGCAGCGTCGAGAGCGCCCTGAAGACCAGCCAGTCCCGGGCCGAGACGGTCGCCGCCAAACACGCGGGCCAGTGAGCGGGCCGCGCACCCACAGAACCACTCCCGACCCGCCCCCGCGGGTCGGGAGGCCACCCGCGCGAAGCGGAGAGACACCATGACCGTCCCCCTGACCGCAAAACGCCCGCGACTCCTGCGCCAGGGAGTGCGGGAGTCGTCCACCCGTCCCGCCGACCGGCCGCGTGGCGCCTGGGCCCGCCGGGCACCGCTGCTTCCGGCACTGGTCTTCCTGATCGTCGTCACCCAACTGCCGTTCCTGGGCACCCTGGGCATCTCGTTCATGCGCTGGAACGCCCTCGACCCCGACAACCGGGGCTTCGGCGGCCTGGCCAACTACCGGACCGCACTGACCGATCCGACGCTGCGCTCGTCCATCACCACCACCGTGATCCTGACCGCCTCGGTGGTCCTGGTGAGCCTGCTCTTCGGCCTGGGGCTGGCCCTGCTGCTCGACCGGCGGTTCCGCGGTCGCGGCATCGTCCGCACGATGCTCATCACCCCCTTCCTCGTCGTGCCGGTGGCCTCCGCCCTGCTGTGGAAGCACGCCCTGTACAACGCCTCCTACGGGCTGATCAACGGCACTCTGACGTGGATCTGGAGCCTGTTCGGCAGCTCCGACGCCCCGCAGTTCGACTGGCTGTCCACCAACCCCCTGATAGCCGTCGAAGCCTCACTGATCTGGCAGTGGACACCGTTCATGATGCTGATCCTGCTCGCCGGCCTGCAAAGCCGACCCCTGGACATCGTCGAAGCCGCCCGCGTCGACGGCGCCGGCACCTGGCAGGTCTTCCGCCATCTGACCTTCCCGCATCTGCGCCGCTACCTGGAACTGGCCTCGCTGCTCGGCAGCATCTACGTCGTCCAGAACTTCGACGCGGTCTTCACCCTCACCTCCGGCGGACTGGGCACCGCCAACCTGCCCTACTCCGTCTACCAGACCTTCTACCAGGCGCACGACTACGGCCTGGCCTCCGCGCAGGGCGTCATCGTCGTCGCCTGCTCCATCCTCATCGCCACCTTCGCACTGCGCACCGTCTCGTCCCTGTTCCGAGAGGAGACGTCATGACGAGCACCACGACCACCGCCCCGGCCGGCCGGCCGCGCCGCAGTACCGGCCCGTTCCGCCACCGCGGCAGCATCTGGGGTCTGCTGGCCTGGGTCTGTGGTCTGCTGTTCTTCCTGCCGTTCGGCTGGATGCTGCTCACCTCGCTGCACAGCGAACCGGCCGCCGCCACGAACCCGCCCAACATCGGCGCAGGACTCACCCTCCAGGGCTTCCGCGAGTTCTTCGGTGAGAGCACCGGGGTCAGTCCCTGGCCGCCGTTGATCAACTCGCTGACGGCGAGCATCGCCTCCACCGTCCTGGTGCTGGTCCTGGCCGTCCCCGCCGCCTACGCGCTGTCCATCAAGCCGGTCCGCAAGTGGACCGACGTGATGTTCTTCTTCCTCTCCACCAAAATGCTCCCCGCGGTGGCCGGGCTGCTGCCCGTCTATCTCATCGCCCAGCACGCCGGCCTGCTCGACAACATCTGGCTGCTGGTCATCCTCTACACCTCGATGAACCTGCCGATCGCGGTGTGGATGATGCGCTCCTTCCTCGCCGAGGTCCCCAAGGAGATCCTCGAAGCGGCCTCCATCGACGGCGCGGGGCTGCTGACCGTACTCACCCGGATCGTCGCCCCGGTGGCCGCGCCGGGCATCGCGGCCACCGCGCTGATCTCCTTCATCTTCAGCTGGAACGAGCTGCTGTTCGCCCGGGTGCTGACCGGTGTCGTGGCGGGGACCGCACCCGTCTTCCTCACCGGATTCGTCACCAGCCAGGGCCTGTTCCTCGCGAAGGTGTGCGCCGCCGCCGTCTGCGTCTCCCTCCCCGTACTCATCGCCGGGTTCGCCGCCCAGGACAAACTCGTCCAGGGCCTGTCCCTTGGAGCAGTCAAGTGAAAGCAGCCGTCATCAGCGCCCCCGGCGTCGTCGTGATCGAGAACGTCGAGGATCCGTCCCCCGGCCCCCGGGACGTGGTGGTCCGGGTCGCCGCCGTCGGCCTGTGCGGCACCGATCTGCACATCCTGCAGGGCGAGTTCGCCCCCACCCTGCCGATCACCCCCGGGCATGAGTTCGCCGGCGAGATCGTCGCCGTCGGCGGTCAGGTCGATGAGTTCGCCCTCGGCGACCGGGTCGCGGTCGACCCGTCCCTGTACTGCCACGAATGCCACTACTGCCGTATCGGACGCAACAACCTCTGCGAACGCTGGGCCGCGATCGGCGTCACCAACCCCGGCGGCGCGGCCGAATACGCCCTCGCCCCGGCCGCCAACTGCGTGAGACTGCCCGAGCACATCCGCACCGAGGACGCCGCGCTGATCGAACCGCTCTCCTGTGCCGTCCGCGGATACGACATCCTCCGCAGCCAGCTGGCCACCAACGTCCTGATCTACGGATCCGGCACCATGGGCCTGATGATGATGGAGCTCGCCAAGCGCACCGGCGCCGCGACCGTCGACATCGTCGACATCAACCCCGACCGGCTGGAAACCGCCCGAACGCTGGGCTGCACCCATGCCGTCACGTCCGCCGACGAGATCGAGCAACCGCGCGGCTGGGACGTCGTCATCGACGCGACCGGCAACGCCAAGGCCATCCAGGAGGCCATCGGCCGCGTCGGCAAGGGCGGTACCTACCTCCAGTTCGGCGTGGCGGACTACGCGGCGCGGGCCACGATCGAGCCGTACCGGATCTACAACCAGGAGATCACCATCACCGGCTCCATGGCGGTCCTCCACAGTTACGAACGCGCGGCCCGGCTGTTCGCCGCCGGCGTCCTCGACCCACAGGTCTTCATCAGCGACCGGCTGCCGCTGACCGACTACGCCGCCGCACTCCAGCAGTTCCAGGACGGCAAGGGCCGGAAGATCCTGGTCACCCCCTGACCCGGGACGCCGTCCCGACCGGTCAGGGAAGTCCCTCCCCCATGGAGTCGCCCATGCCACCGCCCCTGCCGATGCCGGAAGCCCCGGCATCCGAAACGCCGACGCTCGTCATCGGCGAGGCACTCACCGACATCCTCACCGGCCCGGACGGGTCACGGCGCTGCCGTCCGGGCGGCAGCCCGGCGAACGTGGCGCTGGGTCTGGCCCGGCTAGGACACCCGGTCCTGCTGACCACCCGGATCGGCCGCGATCCCTTCGGCCAGGTGCTGCGGACCCATCTGGGCCGCAGCGGGGTGGTGCTCACCGAAGGGTCCGTCTCCGACGTACCGACGTCGACCGCCACAGCCCGTCTCGATGCGGCCGGGGCGGCCGACTACACCTTCGACATCTCATGGGAACCGTCTCCCCTGGCCCTGGAGCCAGCCCGCGCCGGTACGGCGGGCCACCTGCACACCGGATCGATCGCCACGGCGCTCGCGCCCGGTGCCGATCAGGTACTCGCCGCCGTCGAGTCCGCACGGCACACGGCGACCGTCTCGTACGACCCGAACCTCAGGCCCGCACTGCTCGGAAAGCCCGGCGACGAGCGTCCCCGGGTCGAGCACCTTGTCTCGGTCAGCGATGTGGTGAAGGCCAGTCAGGAAGACCTGGCGTGGCTCTACCCCGGGCAGGACATCGAGGAAGTGGCGCTCCGCTGGTCGCGCAGCGGACCCTCACTGGTGGTCCTCACCTTCGGCGCCGGGGGCTCCCAGGTCTGGTGGCGGCAGGGCCGGCACGCTCTGCCGGCGCCCGCGGTCGAGGTCGTCGACACCGTGGGAGCGGGCGACGCCTTCATGTCGGGGCTTCTCAGCGGCCTGCTGCGGGCCGGGATGCTCGGCGCGGGAGGTGCCGCCGGGGAGTCCGACGCATCCGCTCCGCGTACGGGACTGCGCACTGCGGCCTCCACCGTCCACCCGCACCAGGACGTGCTCCGTGCCCTGCGACTGGCCACCCGCGCCGCCGCACTGACCTGCACCCGGGAGGGCGCCGACCCACCGACCTGGGCCGACCTGGCGTGACGTGGCTCGTTCCCTGGTGCAGGCGGGGATGGTACCGGGGTACTACCGACCGTTTGTGGATCAGTCCGGGGTACCACGGTTGCGGGGGCTGCGGCTCATAGCGTTACGGGTGAGGCGGTCGGGCAGGACCGGCGCCCGTGAAGCGAGGGAAGACGCGATGATCGAGGCGCAGCAGCTGACGAAGAGGTACGGGGAGACGACGGCGGTGGACCGGCTGGACTTCACGGTCAGGCCCGGCACCGTCACCGGCTTCCTCGGCCCCAATGGCGCGGGCAAGTCCACCACGATGCGGATGATCGTCGGTCTGGACGCTCCCACGCACGGCACGGTCACGGTCAACGGCCGCCGCTACGCCGAGCACACCGCCCCGCTGCAGGAGGTCGGGGCGCTGCTGGAGGCCAAGTCGATCCACCCGGGCCGCTCGGCGTTCGACCACCTGATGGCGCAGGCGTACACCCATGGCATTCCGCGCCGCCGGGTGGAGGAGGTCATCGGGATGACGGGTCTGGACTCGGTGGCGAAGAAGCGCGCCGGGGCCTTCTCCCTGGGAATGGGCCAGCGGCTGGGCATCGCGGCCGCGCTGCTCGGCGATCCGGCCACCGTCATGCTCGACGAGCCGGTCAACGGGCTGGACCCCGAGGGCGTGCTGTGGATCCGCAATCTGCTCACCGGGCTGGCGAACGACGGCCGCACGGTGTTCGTGTCCTCGCACCTGATGAGCGAGATGGCCCTGGTCGCGGACCACCTGATCGTCGTCGGACGAGGGCGGCTGCTGGCCGACACCACCGTCGAGGAACTGATCAGCCAGGCCGGCGGGGACACGGTGCAGGTCGCCACGGCGGATCCCGCCCGGCTGCGCGAGGTCCTGGCGGGGCCCGGCATCGAGATCACCGGCCGGGTCGGCTCCGAGGAACTCCAGGTGACGGGGATCGCGGCTCGGGCGATCGGGCTGAAGGCAGCCGAGGCCGGCATCGCGCTCTTCGAGCTCACGGCGAAGGCCCTCTCCCTGGAGGAGGCGTTCATGGAGCTGACGCGGGACGCGGTCGAGTACCACGGCACCACCGAGACCTCCGGGAGCGCAGCATGAGCACCATCACGTCGAGCCACACCCCTGTCCCGAGCCCCGTGCAGGGCGGACGTCCGGTCTACCGGGTGACCGCGCGGCGCGTGCTGCGCTCGGAGTGGGCCAAGCTGTGGTCCCTGCGCTCCACCTGGATCACGCTGGGCCTGGGCCTGCTGTTCCTGGTGGCCTTCGGTCTGATCGCCTCGTGGCACTACAAGTCCAGGATCACCTCCGGCGATCACATGGACCGGGACTTCGCCACTTCCACCGCGGTGAGCCTGTCCCTGTTCGGCACGAACTTCGCGCAGTTGGCGCTGGGCGTGCTGGGCGTGCTGGTGACCGCGGGCGAGTACTCCACGGGCATGATCCGCTCCACGCTGGCGGCGGTACCGCGCCGGCTGCCGGTGCTCTGGTCCAAGTCCGCCGTCTTCGGCGCGGTCGCCCTGGTGGTCGGCACCGTGGGAGCGTTCATCGCCTTCCTCTTCGGCAGCGGAATCGTCTCGGGAACGCCCGCGGCCCTCTCGATCTCGGACCCGGGTGTGGTGCGCAGCCTGCTGGCGGCGGGCCTCTACCTCGGTCTGATCGGGGTGCTGGGAACGGCCCTGGGCGCGCTGCTGCGATCGGTGGCCGGCGGCATCTCGGTCCTGGTCGGTTCGCTGATGCTGGTCCCCGGCCTCATCTCGCTGCTGCCCAGCTCCTGGCAGGACCACGTCAGGCCCTATCTGCCCAGCGAGGCCGGAGCATCGATGTTCGCCCTGCACCACGAGGCGCACACGCTGACTCCTACGGCCGGGCTGCTGGTCTTCCTGGCCTGGACCGGACTGGCGATGGCAGGTGCCTCCTGGCGCCTGATGCGCACCGACGCCTGACCCTGCCGAAGCCGACGACCCGGGATCACGGCGTCGGCGCGTCGCCCGGCAGCTCGGGTGCCGTGCCGGCGCCGTTGGCCCACGATGGGCAGGTGACCCCCGTGACCACCGACCTCCCCGCCGGAGCTGACCCCTCCGCGCGCCCGCTCCCTCCCGCGGAACCCGATCCGCTGTGGGGACACCCGCTGGTGATCGCGCTGAACCGGGTCGTCCAGCGCCTGCGCGCGGCCGACCTGCGGCGTCCGTGGGTGCTGGACACGGCCGTGGCGGTCGGGGTCTTCCTGCTGTTCGGCGCGGCGGACCTGGTGCACGACGGCGACCGGCACGAGATGGCCGTGAGGTTCACGCACCTGCCGGTGGCCGGGGTGCTGGCCCTGCAGGCCGGGCTGGTGCTGCCCCTGCTGTGGCGGCGACGTATGCCCTCGGCGACGTTCGCCGCCGTTCTCGCCGTGTTCCTGATCCAGTGGCTGCTGGGGGCCTGGCTGCGCGCCGACGTGGCGCTGCTCATCGCTCTGTACAGCCTGGCACTGCACGGGCGACTGCGGCATCTGCCCTGGGCCTGCGCCGCCATGGCCGGCGTTCTGGGGCTGGTGTCGGTGCGCGTCTCGGAGGCGGTGTCCGTCGGGGACGCGCTGTTCTTCCTGTTCAGCGCGGTGACCGCGGCGCTGGCCCTGGGCCTTGCGGTGCGCATCCGCCGGTCCCAGCTCGCGGGCCTGCGGGAGCGCGCGGCCCGCCTGGAGATCGAACGGGACCAGCGCAGCAAACTGGCCGCCGCCGGCGAACGCACGCGGGTGGCACGCGAGATGCACGACATCGTCGGCCACAACCTGTCCGTCATGATCACACTTGCCGACGGTGGTGCGTACGCGGCCCTCATCGCTCCTGAGCGGGGCAAGGAAGCACTGGAACTCATCGGCGAGACCGGCCGGCAGGCCCTGGGCGAACTCCGGCGCATGCTCGGTGTGCTGCGCGATCGGACGGACGCGCCCGAACTCAGCCCGCAGCCCGGCATCGCGGACATCGACGCCCTGTGCGCCCGTATCCGGGCCGCCGGCCCCAAGGTCCGCTACCGCACGATCGGGGAACTGGACGCCCTGGACCGCGGTGTACAGCTGACGGCCTACCGGATCGTGCAGGAGGCGCTCACCAACTCGCTCCGGCACGCCGGCGCCGAAACCGAGGTGCGACTCGCCCTCACCGTCGACGGCACACAGCTGCGCATCAGCGCCGACGACACCGGGCCGCCGACCGGGAACGGGCGGCCCGCACCGGCGAACCAGGAGGGACACGGCCTCGCGGGCATGGCGGAACGCGCCGCGCTGTACGGCGGGAGCATCGTCGCCGGACCACGGCCCGGCGGAGGATGGACCGTACAGGTCACCCTCGACCTCACCCCGCTCACCGGTCCCCCGGGAGAGACCTCGTGACCGCCGTCCTCATCGGAGAGTCCTCATGACCACCGTCCTCTCGGAGACCTCATGACCACCGTCCTCATCGTGGACGACCAGCCCATGCAGCGACTGGGCTTCCGCATGCTGCTGGAGTCCGTCCCGGACACCGACGTGGTCGGTGAGGCCGCGCACGGAGCCGACGCCGTACGCCAGGCCGCCGAACTGCGCCCCGACGTCGTCCTGATGGATGTGCGGATGCCCGGCATGGACGGTATCGAGGCGACCCGCCGCATCGTCGCCACCGGCGGACGCTCCCGCGTCCTGGTCATGACCACCTTCGACCTGGACGAGTACGCCCACACCGCGCTGCGCGCCGGAGCCAGCGGCTTCCTGCTCAAGGACGCGCGCCCCGAGGAACTGCTGGCGGGCATCCGCGCGGTCGCCGCGGGCGACGCCGTCATCGCCCCGGCCCTCACCCGGCGCCTCCTCGACGCCTACGCCCACCATCTGCCCGGCCACCTCCAGGACCACGAGCCGCAGGACGACCCCAGGCTGCGCACCCTCACCGGACGCGAACGGGAGATCCTGGTCGCCATCGGCCGGGGCTGGACCAACGCGGAGATCGCCGAGCGGCTGGTGCTGGCGGAGTCCACCGTCAAGACCCACGTCGGACGCGTGCTCGTGAAGATCGCCGCCCGAGACCGGATCCAGGCCGTCATCTTCGCCTACGACCTGGGCCTCACCCGCCCCCACACCACCGACTGACGGCAGACGGGACCACTCGAGCGCGACGGCACGGAGGCGGTCCGTGCCGTCGCGCCCTCGGCGGACATCGATCTGGAATGGGACTACCCGGACTGCGACTGAATCCGCATCAGTGAGCGCGTTCCAGCATCAGCTGACGCGGTCCTGCATCAGCGAGCGCGATCCGACCCGTAATTCACCCGGCGGAGCTCATCCCAGCAGGGCGGCGGCCTCCTGGAAGTCGTCGTGCGCCTCGGCGTACTGCTTGCCCGCGACCAGCAGGGTCGATCGGTCGGTGAGAGCCCTGGCGAGAACGTCAGTGCCCTGGTCCTCGCCCAGCCCGGCCGACCGGCGGGCCAGTGTCACTCCCTCGTCGAACAGGGGCCGCAGGTTCTCCATGAACCGGTAGTGATGCCCCCGCTGGTGAACGGCCGACCGGATGGTCAACCTGCGCTGAACGGTGATCAGTTCGGCCAGGTGACGGCGCGGATCGCGCCGGGCCAGGGGAGTGAGGACGGCGACGGTCTCCTCCAGTGCGGTACGCCCCTCGACATAGGCGCGCCTGATGTCGGGCGACCAGCCGTCGGGCGAGCCGAACGGCGGTGCCGGCTCGCCGGGCGCCGGCTGTTCGTCCGCTCGTCCCGACAGGCCCAGCAGGACGGTCCACCAGTCGACGATGTTGCTCCAGCTCTTGCGTTCACCGGTCGCGGCCAACTCGGCCAGCAGGGTGAGAACTTCCCCTCGCGCTGTACGGGCCTCACCGTGCCGCGCCCGGGCGTCGAGCAGCTGAGCGAGCCGGACCAGCTCCCACACCCTGATGGACAGCGACGAGCGGCCGCCTTCCAGCTCCGCGCGGCCGGCGGCCGAGAGTTCGGTGAACGCGTCGATCGCCGCATCGTGCAGTCCGGCGGCGTCGAGCTCGGCCGACCACTCGACCATCGGCCACCAGAGGCGGCCGTCCGACGGATCGCCGCCCGACCGAACCGCCTCGACCATCTCCCCGTACAGCTGCGCCGCTTCGAGGTGACGGCCCTCCTCGGCCAGCCCGGCCGCCAGCGGCCCGCACCCGAACACGGGGCTGTCCACCTTGCCGTCCTTGAACGCCCTGCGTCCGGTCAGAGCCATCTCCTCGCGAACGGCGAAGCCCTCCGCCCGCCGGCCGAGCGTGTACAGCTGGTGCTGGTAGTCGTTCAGGGTCTCGATCAGCAGCTCGGTTCGCTTCGGTTCCGACGCGTCCAGCCTGCGCACGGCGGTGAGTGCCTCGGCGACCAGGTTCAGCTGGATCTCCGGCCGGTCCCGGAACTCCAGGTGACTGAGCATCAGAAGTGCCCGGACCAGCTTCGGCAGGTAGGTCAGCGGCCCCACTTGGGCGAGCACTCGGTACGCCCGGATCTCCTCGTGAAGGCCGATTCTGCCGGAGCCGAGCAGGATCGCGCGTGCTCGTAGGACCGATTCGTGATCGACGTTCTGGGAGTGATTCATGAGGGCGATTGTGGGAGTTCTCGAGGGGGCCGGACAAGGTTCCCCGGACGTGCTGTTCGTCCTACGAAAATGCCCTCTGACCTGTCATGATGGGTGTGTCATAACTCCGGCGGCCGAGAAAACGGACGCCCCGGGCAGCACCGCGGGCCCGCGTCGCCGACCGGAACCGGGCCTCCTCTGCGACGAGTACCTGGCGCGCCGTGCCGACGACCCCTCACTCACCTTCCGCAGGCAAACGCTGCGACGGCCGCACCGCAGGGAGCGGTACGGCCGTCGCGGTTCTGTGCTCCGCGGCGCTAGTTCCAGCCGGTCAGTCCGGCGCCGTAGGGATAGAGCGGGTTTCCGTAGGTGGTCGGCACCGGTTGTCCGGCGTCGATCTTCGCGCGGATCTCGGCGCGTTGGGCGTCCGTGGCGCCGAGGTCGTAGGGCAGGTCCCAGCTCTCGTTCGCATCCGCGACCGTGTCGGTGCCGCCGGGCTTGAGGACCTGGTCCAGGCTTCGGGGCAGTTGCCAGGGCAGCTTCCCCCTGGGGGTGTAGTCACCGAAGAGCAGCCCGGCCGTCGCCGGGCCGGTCTCCTCGCCACCGCGATAGGTCACCACGACGGCGTCCGCCAGACCGTTCCAGTCGCTGATCACGATCGGCCGGGGCAGGGTCAGGACGACCACCACCGGAATCCCCTGGTTCTTGAAGTTCTGGATGACGGCGAGCTGATCCGGCGGGAGATAGGGCTGGGTGTCCACCCATGCGGTGGCGTGGGTGTAGGACGGCTCTCCGACGGCCACGACGGCGAGCTTCGGTGCGGGGCCGGTGTCCTGGTAGACGTTGACGCCGGCCTTGGCGGCCCGGGCCCGGATGGCCTCCAGCGGAGTGAGCGAACCGTAGTCCGGGTGGAAGTAACTGGACCAGATGCAGCACGCGGCGCCATCGGTGGCGCGGGCGCCGGCGACGACGATGTTGTCCCCCGCAGTGAGCTTGACCGGGAGCACGCCGTTGTTCTTGAGCAGGGTGTTGGACTCGCGCGCGGCCTGGTTGGCGAGGGCGGTGTAGGACGGCTGGTGGAACCGGTAGGGGCCGTTGACGGGGTCGCCGTAGGGGTGGTCGAAGATGCCGAGTTCGAACTTCAGCCGCAGGATCCGCGTCACCGCGTCGTTGATCCGCGCGAGCGGTACCTGGGCCTCGAAGCCGGCCATGGTGAACCCGACGGCGCCCGGGTCGGCACCGCCCATCACGTCGGAGCCGGCGTCGGCGGCGTTCACCCAGGCGCCGGAGGGCAGCCAGTCCGTGGTGATCAGACCGGTGTAACCGATGTTCTGCCGGAGGTAGTTGAGGATCTTGGCGCTGTCGCCCGCGCCGGGGCCGCCCGGGTCGAGATAGGAGCTGCCCGCGTACCCCGGCATGATGTTGACCGCTCCGGCTTCGATCGCGGCCCGGAACGGGATCATGTGGTACTTGATCGTCACCGCGTCGTAGACGATGCCCGCCTCACCCCCGGCGCCCTCGCCGGGCCAGTGCTTGACGGTGGCGAGGACGGAGCCCGGGTTGAGTTCCGGGCCGCCCTGCAACCCGGCGACCTGCGCCCGCAGTTGGGCCGCCGCGACGTCGGCGTTCTCGCCGCCGCCCTCCTGGATGCGTGGGTAGAGCACCTTGGTGCCGACCTCGGCGAGCGGGGAGAGCGTGCCGCGCGCGCCGACCTCCAGCTCCTCCTTGCGCTGCATGTCCCCCAGCCGGTAGTCGAGCGGATAGTCCTTGCCCGCGGCCAGCGCACTCTGCAGTGGGTACGTGGTCTGGTAGCCGGCGGTGGTGTCGCCCGCGGACACGGGCGGGATGCCCAGCCGGGTGGCCGCCGTGGAGACCAGCACGTTGTGCAGGTCGGCCGGTTGGGCCGGCCCGAAGTGCCAGCCCGACATCGGGTAGGACTGGACGTTGTAGAACATCTGGAAGGCCTTCTCCTCCAGCGTCATCCGGCTCAGGAGATCGGCGGTCCGGGTGCCGACCGGCTGGCGCCAGTCCTCGTACGGCTCGATGGTGCCGTTCTTGTTGAGGTCCCGGGCGCCGTTGACGATGGCGACGCCGTCGTTCACGGTCTCGATGTCGGGCAGGTAGACGCTGAAGGTGCGGATGCCGGAGGTGGTGCGCGCGCCGGAGCCGCTCACCGCGACGACGAACCACTGGTAGGTCCACCGGTCGCTGATGTCCCAGGTCGGGGTGTACGTGGCGCCGGTCGGTTCGGCGACCTTGGTGTAGAGGTCGAGCAGACTGCCCGAGGCGGCGAAGTCGTAGTCGGTGCGGCTGATGTTGAGCCAGACCTCGTAGTGGGCGGTCCCCGCGACGCCGGCCCAGGAGAGCGCCGGCCGGCGGGTGTTCGTGACCATGGCCTTGTCCGCGGGTGCGGCCAGCGCGAACTGGTTCACCGTGGCCGGTGCCTTGGTGGGTCCGGAGAGCAGCGGCGGGGTGGCGGTGGACGTGTCGACGGTGCCGAGGACCTGGAACTCCCACAGCGAGTAGCCGTAGCCGGTGGCGCGGGCGGTGCCGGTCAGCCGGACGTAGCGGCCCTTGCCGCTGACGGTGAGGTTCTCGACGCCGCCCTTGCCGCTGGTAGTGCTGTAGAGCGGCGACCAGGTGGTGGCGTCGTCGGACACGTCGAGGTGGTAGCCCGTGGCATAGGCGGACTCCCAGTTCAGCGAGATGCCGCTGACCGTGGCCCGGCCGCCGAGGTCGACCTGCAGCCACTGGTTGTCGGTGTACAGGCTGGACCAGCGGGTGTTGGTGCGCCCGTCCAGCGCCGCCGCGGGAGCGTTGGCGCCCTCCCACGAGGAGGCCGAGACCTGTCGGTAGGCGGAGATGACCGCGCCGCCCGGGTCGCCCGGATCACCGGGGCCTCCGGAACCGCCGGTGTGCACCGTGAACTCCCACAGCGAGTAGCCGTAGCCGGTGGCGCGTGCCGTGCCGTACATCCGGACGTAGCGGCCGGTCCCGCTGACCGTGAGGTTCTGGGTTCCGCCGCCGCCGGCGGCGGTGGTGTAGAGGGTGGTCCAGTTGCCGGTACCGGTGTCGGAGACCTGGATCTGGAAGCCCGTGGCGTACGCCGTCTCCCAGGTCAGCGAGACCTGGCAGACGTCCTGTACGGAGCCGAGGTCGACCTGCAGCCACTGCGGGTCGGTGGCGGCGCTCGACCAGCGGGTTCCCGCGTTTCCGTCGACCGCCGCTGTTGCCGGGGTACCGCCGTTCTCGGTCGACGACGCGGTCGCCGGACGGTTCAGGGCGGCGTTGTCGGTGCCGCAGGTGCCGGGCTGCGTGCCGCCGCCGGTTCCGTAGACCTGGAACTCCCACAGGGAGTAGCCGTACCCGGTCGCCCGGGTGGTCCCGTACAGGCGGACGTAGCGCCCGGAGGCGGTCACGTCGAGGGTCTGGTGGCCGCCCGGGCCGGTGGTGGTGGAGTAGGCGTCGGTCCAGGTGGTGCCGTTGCCGGAGACCTGGATCCGGAACGCCGTGGCGTAGGCGGCCTCCCAGTTGAGGGCGATCTGGGTGATGTCCTGGGTGGAGCCGAGGTCGACCTGCAGCCATTGCGGGTCGGCGACGGCGCTCGACCAGCGGGTTCCGGCATCGCCGTCGACCGCCGCCGATGCGGGGGTGCCCGCGTTCTCCGTCGAGGACGCGGTCGCGGGCTTGCCCTGCGACAGCAGGGTGGTGGCCGCGTTCGCGGTGACGTTCATGGCGCCGAGGGCGCCGCCGGTCGCGAGGACCGCCGCGAGAACCACCGCGATCAGCCGTCGGCGCCGTGCGAGGTGGTGAAGGAGGAGAGACAGGAGGCTCATGCACATCTCCGTGGGGTGGGGTGTGATGCCTCTTGCCACCGCCACGCCGTCATGAGCCCGACGACGGTGCGGCGGCTGTGGGCTGGTTCGGCCTGCTACTGCGGGCTGTTGTGGGTTCGGGTAATGACGCCATGAATGCTGGAGAGCGCTCTCCCGGGGGAGTTTCTTCCAATGCCCGAACACTGTCAACAGATTCGACAGACCCCGCGCCGAGCCGGGCACCGCCGGCGGACCGGAGGGATCTTCACCGTCGAGACGCGGGGGCGCCGTGGGCCGGGCTGCGACGGGTCACCGGGGGCCGTCACCGGGGCCGGTCATCGGGACGGGTCGTCGGGACAGGTCACCGGGCGCCCGTCACCGGGACCGGGAACGTCCACGGGCCTCGAACAGCAGCGGAAGGAGCGAGACGGCGACGATCAGCGCGACGATCAGCAGCAGGTAGCGCTCGATGCCCGGTACGGCGTTCCCCAGCCAGTAGCCGGCCAGCACGAGGCTCTGCGACCAGGCCAGGCCCCCGACGATCTGCCAGAGGGTGAACGTGCGCACCGGCACCTTCAGCGCGCCCGCCAGCGGGCTCAGCACCGTACGGACCACCGGGATGAAGCGGCCGATCACGATCACCTTGCGGTATCCGTAGCGGCGCAGCAGCTCGTCCGAGCGCGACACCGCCGACTTCAGCCGTTCGTTCCGGCTGCGGGCCAGCGCCGCGCGACCGCCGTGCCGCCCCAGGAGGAAGCCGACCTGCGCGCCGGCGATCGACCCGACGGCGGCGCAGAGGAGCACCTGCCACAGGGACAGGTGCGGACCTGATTCGACGCCGCCGGCACAGAGCACTCCGGCGGGGAAGAGCAGGGTGTCGCCGGGCAGGAAGAAGCCGACCACCAGCAGACCCGATTCGGCGAAGACCACCACCAGCACGGCCAGTGCGCCGAAGGCCGCGAGAAGGGACGCCCCGCTCGTCGGGTCGACCGCCATGAGCGCCCAGCTCATGGCGTCCCGGCTGGAGGGCGCCATACATCCGCGTGTCGTCCTGCACGGGAACTGAACACATCTTGAACGGTACCCGCGCGGCGGGGGGTCGGCCCGGCGAGGACCTGGCCCGGGGGAGCGTCCACGACCATCGACGGTTACGCCGCGTCATCGCACCAGGGGGCTCGCGCGCTCGCCTGACCGGCTCCGCAGACAGCGCAGAGCTGCGGATTCGTAGGCCGGAAGCGCGCGGGCGGACCCTCGTCATGGACCTGCCGCCGGTACGTCACGAGGCTGCTCATGCCATGGCGCTACGGACGGTGACGCGGGCACCGCAACCGGCTGTTCGGGGAGTGTCGATTCGGCCGGGCCCCGTTCGTATGGAGGGTGGGACGCCGGCGGGCCGCGTCGGCGCGGACGAAGGGCTGTGAGACGGATGAACGAGGTGCGGACGCTGCTTTCCGGGCGGGGGCTGCTCGAGTCGCCGCGCTGGCACGGTGACCGGTTGTACTTCTCCGACTGGTCCGCGGGCGAGGTCGTCGCCGTGGACCTCCAGGGCCGCAGCGAGGTGATCGCCCGCGTGAAGTCCCTGCCGCTCTGTACGGACTGGCTCCCGGACGGCCGGCTGGTGATCGTCTCGTCCTCCGACGGACTGCTGCTGCGCCGGGAGCCCGATCAGTCGCTGGTGGTCCACGCGGAGCTGGGCATGCCGGGATGGAACGACCTCGTGGTGGACGGCCGAGGCAACGCCTACGTCAACCGCGTCGGCTTCGATCCGCTGGCCGGTGAGGCGGTCGAACCCGGGTTCGTCTTTCTGGCGGCGGCGGACGGGTCGGTGCGCCAGGTGGCCGACGACATCATGTTCCCCAACGGGATGGCGGTGAAGGCCGACAACTCCACCCTGATCGTCGCGGACTCGTACCGGCACAGCCTGGTGGCCTTCGACATCGGCGCGGACGGCGGGCTGTCCGGCCGGCGCGTCTGGGCCGACCTCGGCGAGGGCACCCCCGACGGCATCTGCACCGACGCCGAGGGCGCGGTCTGGTACGCCGATGTGCCCGGCAGGCGATGCGTGCGCGTCGCCGAGGGCGGTGAGGTGCTGCGGGTCGTCGAGCTGGACCGCGGCGGCTTCGCCTGCGCGCTCGGCGGACCGGACGGGACGACGCTGTTCATGGTGGCGGCGGAATGGCGGGGCATGTCCGAACTGGTGGCTCCGGGCAGCGGTCAGGTGCTCGGTGTCGAGGTCGACGTGCCGGGAGCGGGCTGGCCGTGATGCGGGGCCCGTGCGCGGCTCACATTGCAGCGAGGGCCCTCAACGGTGCTGGAAGAATGCCGCCCATGCCCTTTCTGGTCGCTCCCGCGATACCCACCGGTGCTCTAGCCGCCTCCGGCCAGCCGGTTCTGCCGGTCGGCGCCGACGTGTCCCTCCGCCCCTGGCTGCTCGCCGACGCCGAGGCCGTGCGGGACGCGTTCCAGGACCCGGCGATCCAGTGCTGGCATGTGCGGCGAGCCGATTCCGTGGACGAGGCGCGGGAGTGGATCAGAGGGTGGCAGAGCGGTTGGCGGGACGAGACGGAAGGGCACTGGGCGATCGTCGATGCCGCGAGTGACGCGCTGCTGGGCCGTATCGCCCTGAAGTCCCTGGCCTTGGCGGACGGCAAGGCCGAACTCGCCTACTGGACGGTGCCGTCGGCACGCGGTGGTGGGCTCTGCCCCCGCGCGGTCACGGTGCTGACGCGCTGGGCGCTGGGGGAGGGCGGGTTCCACCGCATCGAGCTGCAGCACTCGACCGCCAATCAGGCGTCGTGCCGGGTGGCGGTCAAGGCCGGTTTCGAGGAGGAGGGAATCCGCCGCGGAGCGGCGCTGCACGCCGACGGCTGGCACGACATGCACCTTCACGCCCGTGTCCGGCAGGACCGGCAGCCCGTCATGACGTAGAAAATCCGCGCCACCGGCCGGACCGTGCGAAGGCCGGGCCGGTACGGGGGTGGACCGGGTACGGATTGGGCCGGGTGCGGGGTGGGCCGGAGGCTTTCTCAGGCCTGGTCGAGGAAGCGGACGGACCATGCGTAGCCGCTGGTGCTGCCGGAAGGGACCTGGCGGACTTCCGTCACCCGGCAGCCGTCATGGGCGTACTTGCGGGCGAACCGGTCCAGGCGCTGCGCCTCGTCGAGTGCTTCCATGGACAGGGGAGCGCCCACGACGAGGTCCTCGTGCAGCGTCGCTCCGTCGGTGGCGTCGGTGGAACAGGTACGGCACTGGTGCGTTGCGGGTAGGGGCATGGCTCCAGTGTGCGCCCGATGTGCCGCATAGCCCGCATGCATGCCGTCAGCGGACCCGGGGGAACGTCACCAGAGCTTGTCGATCTCGCCCGGGTACAGCTCGATGCGGGAGTGGGCGAACGCATCCCGCGCCTGCCGTCCCGCGGTCGAGAAGAAGTCCGCCATGGTGACCTTGCCGAAGCCCGGCCGGTCGCTCGGAAAGGGAGCCTGCGGCGTTCCTCCGACGAGCACGGCCCCGGGGAGCAGCTGCCAGCCGGCGCTCTCGTAGAACGCCTGGAGCGGCCGGTCGCAGGTGAACAACCCCAGGTCCAGGCCCTGGGCGGGCATCGCCTCCCGGGCGGCGGCCACCAGGCGCCGGCCATGGCCGTGACCGCGCGTGGCCTGGCGCGACACCACCGTGCTCAGCCCGCCCACGGCATAGCGCCGACCCGCGTGGACGATCTCCTTGGACAGGATGTCCAGCGCGGACAGCACCGTGCCGTCCGCCACGAGCAGCATCGACAGCGGCCGAAGCGCTGGATCATGGGTCGGCGCCTCGACGGGGACCGGCAGGGCATTCCCGGCCGGCCACGCCTGCTGCTGGAGATCCAGCACCTGGACACGCAGCTCGGACGGGGTGGCCTCTTCGGGGAACGACAGGATCTGCACCTGCTGATTCTGTTCACGCCGCGCGCAGGCGCAAGCCTCCGTCCGGGAGCGGGATCCGGTCAGGGCTGCGTGGAGCCCCGGGTGTCCAGCGTCAGCGTGAGGTGGTGAACCGCGCGGTGAGGGACCGAGATGGCGTGGTACTCGCTGTAACGCACGGCGGGACCCGCACGGAAGTGCAGGCGCAGCAGTTCCTCGATAGCGGCGACCGTCGCTTCGTCTGCCGCCTCGATGCTCACGTTGCCCTGTCCGTCGGGAAGCTCGTCTGTCCTCATGCCTCTGTTGTAGGCCGACTCCGCCGGCGGCGCCCGGTGGGGTGAAACGGCCGTCGCTAGACTGCTCCGGTGAACGCACTGCGCGGAACGGCTCCAGGGCGTCGGGGTGTGCTCCTGCTCGGCATGGTGGCCGCACTCGCGGCGTGCGGTTCCACGGCGGAGAAAGCGGACGGGGACAACGTCCGGTCGGACACCGAGCCGCTGGAGCGTCGCTTCCCCGCCTTCGGGCCCCTCTCCGACGCGCATTGGCTGGGATTCGCGCTGGGAGAGCAATCACGCGTGCCCGCTCCGGGCCCCACCGACATTCGTGTGGTGGGCTTCGCCCAGCTGAGGCACGGTGCCGGCGCGGCGATCATTGCGGCGGGTGAGCGCCACTTCCAGCCCGAGGCGCCCGGTCCGCTTCCTGGACCCCTGGCCGATTTCACGCCCCAGGGCGCCAACTGGGTCCGCAGCGCGTCCTTCGACGTCGAGATGACGCGGGACAACTACCCGGGTGCGTTCTACCTGGACCCGGCGTCGGACAGGGTCTGTTTCGACACGATGAACCCGAGCGCCGCCACCGACGCCGTGCCGTGAGCCCGAAAGCATTGACGCCTGCTCAGGACAGCCTCAGCGTGATGTAGGCGATGGTGTCGCCCGGCAGCACGTACCTCTCGAATTCGACGAATCCGTGCGCCAGCGCGAACCGCAGCCCGTCCGGGTTGGACGCCAGGACGATGGTCTCGATCACCTCGGCGCCCAGCTTCCGCGCCTGGGCGAGCCCCTCCGCGTAGATCTCCCCGCCGAACCCCTGCCCGCGGTGAGCGGGCAGCACTCGGGCGATCACCGTTGCCGTCGAGGTGTCGTCCGCGGGCGGGCGCACCGTCGAGCAGCCCACCAGAACGTCGCCGAGATACGCGACGTCCAACCGGTTGCGCCGCACGCGTTCGCGCACGTCGTCGAGGGACAGCGGGGCGGTCGGGATGATCAGGTTGTGGACGCGCTGCCAGTCCTCGACGGCGGCCTCGCCGTCGACCTGTTCGATGCGGAGCTCGGACATCGGAACAGGAAATCGCACGCCCAACGGGGCGTCAACCACCCCGGGTGGTTCGGCCCCGGACGTGGTGCTGCCCGGCAGGATGTGACATCCGCCGGGCAGCACCGTGTGACTGGGTTGTCGGGATCAGCAGGCGCCGAGGTCCTGCCAGACGCCCCATTCGCCGGTGGTGCCGGGCTCCTCGCCCGTCGTCCACCACTTGGCCTTCCAGGTGTGGCCCTTGTGGGAGACCTGCATGCCGTTGGTGTAGACGGCGCCGGTGACCCAGGCGGCGGCGGTGCACTGGTGGCCCGTCCCGCCGGTGACGGTCAGGGTGTAGGTCGCCGAGTGGCTGCCGGAGGTACCGGAACCGGTGACGCTGATGGTGTAGGTACCCGATACGGTCGCCGCGGTCGTGGCGAGGGTGAGCGTCGAGGAGCCGCCCGCCGTCACCGAGGTGGGACTCAGCGAGGCGGTGACACCCGCGGGGGCGCCGCTGACGGTGAGGCCGACGGTCTGCGCCTGGCCCGCCGTCACCGCGGTCTTCACCGTGCTGGTGGCCGAACCACCCGCGACCACGGACCCGGAGGCGGGGGTGGCCGTCACCGAGAAGTCGTTGGCCGGGGTCGTGGTACCGCTGGTGAAGGGCGCGAAGATGTGGGTGAAGTCCCAGGTGTTCTGCTGGATGCCGGAGCAGTTGTCGGCGGCCGCGCCGCCCGGGCAGCCGCCGTTGTCACGCTGCAGTGCCCAGAACGAGAGGGTGTTGATCCCCTTGGAGACCGCCCAGTTGTAGACCTGGGTGGCGTTGGCCACCGTGAAGGTCTCGGCCGGCCCGAAGTCGTCGACGCCCGGCATCTCGGTGATGCCGACCATGGCCCAGAGCTGGGCGGCCGTCTTGGCCGGGTAGAGCCTCGCGAGCTGGTTGTACAGGCCAGTGGCGGCGGTCTGGGTGTCGTTCGCCATGTTGTGGGTGGCGTTGTCGTAGTAGTCGAACGTCATGAGGTTCGCGACGTCGACCCGCGCGCCGTTGGCGACGGCGTTCTGCAGCACCGCGAGCCCGGTCGCGCCGAGACCACTGGTGGTCGTGGGGAGTGTGTAGGAGACCTCGACCTTGCGGCCGTTGGCGGCCGCCCAGTCCTGGACGAGCTTGATGGCCTTGTTCCGCCGGTCGATGCCCGCGGTGTTGTCCAGCGAGTCGACCTCGACGTCCATGTCGAGCCGCGAGATGTCGTAGGTCGTGATGACCTTCTCGTACGCGGCGGCGATCTGGTTGACGTCGGTACAGCTGTCGGCGATCTCGGTGCCGGTGCTGTCGGCGGTGTAGCCGCCGAACGAGGGGATGACGTCCCCGCCCCTGCCCTGGATGGTCTTGATGTCGGCGCCGAAGTTGGCGGCGGCGATCGGCATCCCGCTGTCGCCGTTCCAGTACACCGTGCAGGAGCCCTTGGTCGCCGCCTGGATGAACGCCATCGTCAGGTGCTTCGCACCGGACTGGGCGGCCAGGGCGGCGGGGCTCTCGCCGGTCCATGCCTCGAAGTAGGGGGCGAAGACGTGGGCCGGCAGGGGAGTGGCCGCCTGAGCCGTGCCGCCGCTGAGCGCGGCCAGGCCAACGGCGGCCACAGCGGTGACGGTCGCGGTGACGACCGCGTGGAGGGAGCGCATGCTTCTCATGCTTGTCCAAGCTGTGAGGGGGGTGACCGCCAATTCCCTTGGTGCGGGGCGGCTTTGAGTATGGGACCCCTTGAGCAGGCAGCATGTCAATGGTCTGGACCAAGATAGGACTAGACCAATACCCGAATAGGCTCACCTCCCGCCAGCCCAGCAGGCGCTCCGCGCACTGGACCACATCCGGGCGCCACCGCAGGTTGGCCGGAACGGCATGCGTACGGGCCGGCCTCCGCGATCACGGAAGCCGGCCCGTACGGATGCGGATCAGGCCGCGCCCTCGGCGCTCCAGCCCGGGACCTGGAACCGGGCGGTGAGGTCGGTGCTGCGCACTTCCTCGCCGCAGTCGCGGCAGACGACGGCCGGATCGAGGTCGGCGCCGCAGGAGTGCTGGAAGACGGTCGGGGGCAGGTCCGTCAGGTGCTGGTCGCCCCAGTGCATCAGCATGAGGAGCACCGGGCGCAGGTCGCGGCCGGCCTCGGTCGCGACGTACTCGAACCGGGGCGGCCGCTCGTTGTAGAGGCTCTTCTCCAGGACGCCCACCTCCACCAGACGGCGCAGCCGCGCGGCGAGGATGTCGCGCGGGGCTCCGGTGTTGCGGGCGATGGCGTCGAAGCGCCGGACGCCGAAGAAGACCTCGCGCAGCACCAGCAGGGAGTACTTCTCGCCGATCATGCCGAGCGCGTCGGCGATCGAGCACGGGCGCGATGTGGTCATACGGCCAGCCTAGACCAGGTGGGTTTGCGAATCCAACCCATGGCGCTATGGTGAATCCAGTTTTCCAACTAACTGATCGCGTCCGAGAGCTGCCAGAGCTTTCGAGAGTTGAGGAGGCGACCGCCATGCGCGACGCCGTCATCGTCGAAGCCGTCCGCACGCCGATCGGAAAGGGCCGGCCGACGGGCACGCTCGCCGGTGCGCACCCGGTCGAGCTGCTCGCCCACACCCTGCGCACCCTCATCGACCGCGCCGGCGTGGATCCCGCGCTCGTCGACGACGTGGTCGGCGGCTGTGTCGACCAGGTGGGTGAGCAGGCCATGAACACCACCCGTTACGCCTGGCTGTCGGCCGGGTTCCCGGAGTCCGTGCCGGCGACCACGGTGGACCGTCAGTGCGGCTCCTCTCAGCAGGCCGTGCACTTCGCGGCCCAGGGAGTTCTCGCCGGGGCCTACGACCTGGTCGTGGCCTGTGGCGTCGAGTCGATGAGCCGGGTGCCGATGTGGTCCAACGTGCCCCCGGGCGCCGACCCGTTCGGCCCCGGGATCGCCGCCCGCTACCCCGACGGGCTCGTCCCGCAGGGCATCAGCGCCGAGCTGATCGCCGCGAAGTGGTCCATCAGCCGCGATCAGATGGACACCTTCGCCACCACGTCCCACCGTCGCGCGGCCGCCGCCCACGCCGACGGTCGCTTCGCCGCCGAACTCGCCCCCGTCACCACGGAGACCGGTGTGGTCGACACCGACGAATCCGTCCGTCCCGGCACGACGCCGGAAGTGCTCGCCGGCCTCCGCCCGTCCTTCGCCGACCCCGCCTTCGCCGAGCGGTACCCGCAGATCAACTGGTCGGTGACGGCCGGAAACAGCAGCCCGGTCAACGACGGCGCCTCCGCCGTCCTGATCACGTCCAGCGAAACGGCCGCCCGGCTGGGACTGCGGCCCAAGGCCCGGCTGCACAGCTTCGCCGTCACGGGCTCGGACCCGCTGATGATGCTGACCGGGGTCATCCCCGCCACCGAGAAGGTGCTGCGCCGGGCCGGACTCGGACTCCACGACATCGATCTGTTCGAGGTCAACGAGGCCTTCGCCAGTGTGGTCCTGGCCTGGCTCCAGGAGACCGGGGCCGACCCCGCCAAGGTGAACGTGAACGGTGGCGCCATCGTGCTCGGCCACCCGCTCGGCGCCAGCGGCACCCGCCTCATGACCACCCTCGTCAACGCCATGGGGCAGCGCGGCGCGCGGTTCGCCCTGCAGACCATGTGCGAGGCGGGCGGACTCGCCAACGCCACCATCCTGGAGTCGCTCCAGTAGCCGGTGGCTCCGTGATGAGCGCGGTTCGCCGCCGGCCGGGGGCGTCGGGGCGCCCGCGCACGTCGCCGCGATCATGCACCCCGTTCATCTGGGAAGCTTCGGACATGAAGCCAACCGATGCCACGACCGAGGCCACGCGCTCCGCGGCGGAGATCCGCGAGTACCTGGTCGGGCGGCTGAACGCCGCCCTGCCCCGGCCGGAGATGTTCGGCGGGGAGATCGCCCTGCGGACCCTGCTCGACCACCTGGCCTTCGTGGACGACCGCGAACAGGCCTGGGGGGACGAGAACCAGGCGCTCCGGGCGAGTGGCGCGTTCCAGGCCACCGGTGTCATCGGCGGTTTCGCCCTGCTGCTGCCGGACCACCGCGACCAGAAGGCCGCGGCCTCCGTCTACGCCGAGTTCGCCCATCGCAACGGCTGGCTGGAGCTGGACCGGGCGCTCACCCCCGAGGAGTACCGGGCGCTGCGCGGCGAGGTGCCCGCCTGGTGCGCGGAGAACAAGTGGTTCACCGATGTCGTCGAGTCGTTCGGGCCGCCCTCGCTGCTCATCGGCGGTACGAACCCACAGTTCTCGAAGACGCTGGGCTACGCCACCGAGCGCCCCGAGGATCCGATGGTCTTCTTCCACCTCTGGAACGGGACCCGGCCGGGAAACCCGCCGGGGGGAGCGCCGATGTACGGCCAGCCGGTCGTGATGGCGGTGCGCCGCGCCGACGGCGGCGACGGCCCGTTCGCCGGCACGTTCACCTTCACCCCGGAGGGCGCGCACCGCAGGCCGCCGGCGCAGGAATACTGATCAGGCACGGGATCGCGTGACCCTATGAACTGTTGATGGCCCTTGCTACCCTCCGCCGCATGATTTCCACGGTTGTCTGGGGCACCGGAAATGTCGGCCGCGCGGCCGTCCGTGCCGTCGAGGCCCACCCGGCGCTGAAACTCGTGAACGTGCTTGTCCACAACCCTGAGAAGGTCGGCCGTGACGCGGGCGATCTCGGCGGGCTCGACCATCAGTTGGGCGTCGCGGCGACCGACGACATCGACGCGGTGCTGGCCGCCGGTCCCCAAGCAGTGGTGTACGCGGCATCCGGCGACATCCGCCCCGACGAGGCCCTCGACGACATCGTCCGGGCGCTCCGGGCCGGAGCCGTGGTCGTCAGTCCCGCGCTGTATCCGCTCTACGACCACCGCAACGCCCCGCCGGAATTCCGGGACCCGGTACTGGCCGCCATCGCGGAGGGCGGCGGCTCGCTGTTCGCCTCCGGTGTCGACCCCGGCTGGGGCAACGACGTCCTGCCCCTGCTGATCAGCGGACTCGGCACCACCATCGATGTGATCCGCTGTCAGGAGATCTTCGACTACTCCACCTACGAGCAGCCCGACTCGGTCCGCTACCTCGTCGGCATGGGCCAGCCGATGGAGTACGAGCCGCTGATGCTCATGGAGACGATCCCCACCATGGTGTGGGGCGGTCAGATACGGATGATGGCCAGAGCACTCGGCGTCGAACTCGACGAGATCCGCGAGACGATGGCCCGGCGGCCGCTCGAGTCCACCGTGACCACCAGGACGATGGGCGAGTTCGAAGCCGGCACCCAGGGCGCGGTGCGGTTCGAGGTGCAGGGCATCGTCGAGGGCGAGGCCCGCATCGTCATCGAGCACGTCACCCGAATCCACCCGTCCTGCGCACCGGACTGGCCGACGCCGCCCGACGGCACCGGCGCACACCGGGTGATCATCGAGGGCCGGCCGCGCATCGAGGTCACCATCGAGGCCAGTGACGAGGGCGAGAACCGGTCCGCGGGCGGGAACGCCACCGCGGTCGGCCGGCTCGTCGGCGCCATCGACTGGCTCGTGGACGCGGAGCCCGGAATCTACGACGCACTCGACGTCCCGCTGCGTCCCGCAGTCGGCAAACTCGGAAGGAAGCAACGATGAACATCGACATCCCCGAGGGCCAGGAGCCGATCGGGTACGTGTGGGGCGACATGGTCCCCGGCATCGGAATGGCCGCGGCGAACTTCTCGCTGTCGGTGTACGCCCACACCACCCTGGGACTGCGTGAGTTCGAGGCCGCCAGGCTGCGGATCGCGCAGATCAACGGGTGCCTGTTCTGCCTCGACTGGCGCACCGACCGGGACGGGGAGAAGGTCGAGGAGGAGTTCCCCGACGCGGTGACCGAGTGGCGCACCACCGACGCGTTCGACGACCGCACCCGCCTCGCCGCCGAGTACGCCGAGCGCTACGCCCTGGACCACCACGGCCTCGACGACGAGTTCTGGGACCGGATGACCGCGCACTACAGCCAGGTCGAGATCGTGGAGCTGAGCATGAGCATCGGCTCCTGGCTGGCGTTCGGCCGGCTCAACCACGTACTGGGCCTCGACGCGGTGTGCGTACTGCCCACGGGTTGAGGTGTTCCGGGGCCGCCCGGTGCGACCGGCCGGCCCCGGATTCGCGCATACCCCGTAGGAGGGACTTTCCGTCGTCTCCTACGGGGCGGGCTGCCGCTTCGGACCGTCGCGCCGGTCGGTCGCATGAGGCCGTCGCTTCATGCCGTCGCCACCGGGGCTACAGGTCGGTGGCGATGATCTTCTCGATGTTCCGTTCGGCGAGTGCCGTGATGGTGACGAACGGGTTGACGCTGGTGTTGCCGGGGATCAGCGCGCCGTCGATGACGTACAGGCCGGAATAGCCGTGCAGGCGGCCGTAGTTGTCGGTGGCCTTGTTCAGCACCGCGCCGCCGAGCGGGTGGTACGTGAGGGTGTCGTTCCAGATCTTGTAGACGCCGAACAGGTCGGTCCGGTAGATCGTCCCCTCCTTCGCGTTGATCTTGTCGAAGATCGTCTTGGCCATGTCGATGGACGGCTGCTTCCAGGCGGTCTGCCAGTCCAGGTCGACCCGGTTGGCGCCGGCGTTCCAGGTGAACGTGCCGCGGTTCGGGTTCTTGGTGATCGACAGGTAGAACGAGGCGAACGTCTCGATCCCGGTGGGCAGCGGCGCGACCTCGGCGAACGCTCCACCGGCGGCCCAGTTGTCGATGCCCCCGCAGGGGATGGTCGCCTGGAGCGAGCCGGTCGGGTCCCAGATGTGGTTGGCCCGGCCGCACATCACGTTGCCGTTGTCGCCCCAGCCCTTGCCGATCTCGCTGTTGAGGTCGGGCAGCGCGCCGGTGGCCTTCAGCTTGGTCAGCAGCTTGCTGGTGCCGACGCTGCCGGCCGCGAAGAACACCTTGTCCGCGGTCACGGTCTTGGTGACGGTGGTGTCGCCGTTGGTGTTGATCTGGTCGATGAGGACCGTGTAGCCGCCGCCGGAGGCCGGGGAGACCGAGGTGACCTTGTGCAGTGGCGAGATGGTGACCTTGCCGGTCGCCTTGATCTGGGCGATGTAGGTCTTCTGGAGCGATTTCTTGCCGTAGTTGTTCCCGTACAGGATCTCGCCGGCCAGCGCCGACTTGGTCGCGGTGCCGGCCGCCTCCTGCTTCATGTAGTCCCAGTCGTATACGTCCGGCACGAAGACGAACGGGAAGCCGGAGCGCTGGGCCTGCTTGCGGCCGACCCGGGCGTACTGGTAGCAGTCGGTCGTGTCGAACCAGGCCGGGTCGATCATGCCGACGCCGAGACCCGCGTTGGCGCGCGGGTAGTAGGTGTTGTACATCTCGTCGGCGTTCACCGACGGGAGGATGGCGCCGAAGTTCTCGCGCTTGGGGGTGACGGCCATACCGCCGTTGACCAGCGAACCGCCGCCGACGCCGCGGCCCTGGTAGACGGTGATGCCGCTGAAATCCTCGGCGTCCAGGATCCCGGTGTAGCGGGGGATGCTCTTGTCGATCGGGATGCCGAAGAAATTGCTGAGGGGCTGTTTGGTCTTGGTGCGCAGCCAGTAGGAGCGGTTGTCCGGCGAGGTCGTGTTGCAGAAGATCTTGCCGTCCGAGCCTGGGGTGTCCCAGGCCATGCCCATCTCGATCATTTGCACGTTGACGCCCGCCTGCGCGAGACGTAGGGCGGCTACGGAACCGCCGTAGCCGGTCCCGATCACCAGAACCGGAACGTGGGCGCCGTTGTCGATCACGGCGGCCGCGGGAGTGGCGGCCGCCTGGGCTGCGCTGACGCGCGCGGAGAGCGTCACGGCTCCCAGAATAGAACCTGTTCCAACGATGAACCGACGGCGTGAAACGCCCCCGGAACCGTTACCGCGCATGGTAGAGTCGCTCATGTGACGTTCCTCACTCTCGGTGGAATGGGAACAAGTTCTACTGTTACCAGCTTGTGAAGTCACGCCATACTTATGGGTAACTTCTCCCCGATCACCCAGCTGTGGCTCGGGGTCGGCGGCGCGCTTCCGTTCCGCAATCGGAAGATGCCGCCGTGCCCGGCGGCCGGCGCCGCGGACCGCGGCGGCATCCGGTGATCGTGGAAACTGTCGCTGTGAACACCACTGCCGACGACGGCTCATCGGAACGAACGGGCTACCGGCGATCGGCGGGCTCGCCGCGCGGCGAGGCCAGACGCCAGGAACTGCTCGACAGCGTCACCGAGGACCTCGCGGTCAACGGGCTCGTGGACTTCTCGCTGCGGCGTGCCGCGCGAGCGGCCGGGGCCACCCACAAGGTCCTGCTCTACCACTTCGACGGGGCCGACGACCTGCTCGTGCAGGCGATCGTCCAACTGCGGGAACGGCGGATCGCGAAGGCGTTCGCCGCGGCCGCCGAGGGGCCGGCCCGCCGGCCGCTCGGGGAGTGGGTGCGAGCGGTGTGGCCCGTCCTGGTGGGCGAGGAGGCGCGGGTGCTCGATCAGGCCATCGGGCTGGCGATGTACGACCCCGGCCGCTACGCGGCACTCGGCCGGGAGGCGTCGCAGCAGTACCTTCCCCTGCTGCTGTCCATCTGTCCGGAGCACTGGTCCGGCGGACGCAAGCTCGAGGTCGCCGAGATGATCCTCGCGGTGCTGCGGGGGTTCCTGGTGGACTCGCGGACCAGCGGCGACGCTGCGGGGATCGCCGCGGGGTTCGCGGCCCTGGTGCGTGCGCTGGATCGCGAAGAGGCGGCCGACGAGTAACGGCCTGCGAGTAACGGCCCGCGAGTAACCGCCCTCGATCCGGGGCTCGGTGCGGCCGTAGGGCTTCCGTGGACACGATGCGAACCACGTGGTTCACTTTTGAGGAGAGCATCTCATCCACGGGGAGGCCGGCATGCAGATGTCCGCAGAGCGGGAGAAGGTCCGCTTCGTCAGCGGCGACACAGAGTGTGCCGCCTGGCACTATCCGGGGAGCAACGGCGGCTGCGTGATCATGACCGGCGGCGGCGGGGTGATCAAGGAACCCGGCACCGACGTCTTCGCCCAGCGGTTCCAGGAGGCCGGTTTCACCGTGCTCGCCTTCGACTACCGCCGGCTGGGGGAGAGCGGTGGTGAACCGCGCCAGATCGTGCGTACCGAGGAGCAGATGGCCGACTGGCAGGCGGCGATCGAGTGCGCCGCCGGCCTGCCGGGGGTCGACCCCGACCGCCTCGCGATCTGGGCCTTCTCGCTCTCCGGCGGGCACATCTTCCGCGTCGCGGAGCGCAATCCGCGGCTGGCGGCGGCGATCGCCCAGTCACCGCTGGCCGACGGGCTGATCGCCGCACGCAGCGCGGGAAGCCACCAGAAACCGCTCGCGATGCTGCGCTTCTCCGGGCGCGGCATCCGGGACGCTGTCCGCGGTCTGGCCGGCCGCGACCCCCTGCTGATCCCGCTCGTCGGAGAACCGGGAACGGTCGCACTCCTGACGACGCCCGACAGCCTGCAGGGCGACACGGCACTCAACCCGGGCAACAGATATCCGCAGTGGCAGCAGGATATGGCCGCCCGTTCCGCCCTGCGGATCATCTTCTACCGCCCCGGCCGCTCGGCGTCCCGGGTGCGGTCTCCGCTGCTGGTCGTCGCGTGCGACCAGGATCGGACCAACCCAGCCGCGCCCGCCGTCCGGGCCGCGCGGCGGGCGCCCCGCGGTGAGCTGTTCCGTGTCCCCGGAGGTCACTACGCACCGTTCCTGGCAGCCCACGAGCAGGTCGTCGAGGCCGAGCTGTCCTTCCTGCGCCGGCACCTGCTCGATGACGCGGGGGCGGACGCCTCCGCCACCGGCACCGCGGCCACCACGTCGCACCGGACGGCATGAAGACGGTCGAGCGGTCCGCCGGGACCGTCGAATACACGGACACCGGCGGCGACGGTCGTCGCCCGGCTCGTCACGGCGTTCCTGGACCGCCTCGGGCCAGGAACGCCTCGACGGTCCCGGTGAACTGCCGCGGGTCGTCGAGCCACGGGAAGTGGCCGGCGGCCGGCTGGACGGCCACTTCGGCCCGGGGGAACAACTCCGCGATGTCTGCGGCGACACGGGGGAGCGGACCACTGTCCCGTTCGCCCGCGAGGAGCAGGACTCTGGCGTCCGACGCGGCGATGGCGGCACGGGTCGCGGCAGGGTCGAACGCGCCGGAGGACGCGTAACGGTCCGCGGCTTCGTCATTGCTCTGCCTCACCTCGGCTGCGGCGTGTGCCTGAGCGGCGGTGTCCCAGCGGCCGTAGAAGAACGGGCTGATGGCATCCCGGTCGGCGTCGGTGGCGGAACCGGCCCAGACCCGTTCGTAGGCGTCGTGCGCGGCCTCGAACCACGGCTCGGCGGTGCGCAGGGCGGCGGCCTCCCGCCGGTGTTCTTCCGTGAAGTCGACACCGAGGGCGCGGGCCCGGGCGGTGATCAGGGTGAGAGTGCGGATGCGCCGCGGGTGTTGGGCCGCATGGAGGATGGCCAGGTCGCCGGCTGCCGAGTGCGCGAGAACGTCGACGCGTTCCAGACCGAGATGGTCGCGGAAGGCCTCGACATCGACGACCTGCCGGTCGCAGCGGTACGAGGCCGGGTCGACGGGGACACCGGAGCCGCCGGTGCCGCGCAGGTCGAGCATGATCAGGCGGCGCAGCTTCGACAGCCCGCCGAGATCGCCGAGGTACGCGGACGCGCGCATGGGTCCACCGGGCAGACAGAGCAGCGGTTCGCCCTCCCCGACGACGTGATAGGCGAGTTCTGTCCCGTCGGGGGCGGCGAAAGTGGGCATGGCCCCATCCTCATCGCCGCGCGACGCCCGAGGCAAGCGGTTCGGCGTCGATGCGGAGCGCCGCGCAGGTGGGCGCCGGCGAGTTCGCGAAGCCTGGTCCCGTCTCCTCGCCCTGGAGCGTACGTCCGCTCGGTGCCAGGTCCCGTTCGGGGACACCCCGTTGGCGCCGCCACAGGGTGGGTGACGGCGCCACGGTGTACTGCCGGCCGAGCCGCTGGGGTCACCAGCCGCTGACGGTCCAGGTGAACGTGGTGCTGCCGCTGGGGCCGTTGGCCTCGGTGGCGGTGACGGTGGAGCGGTAGGTGCCGGCGGTGATGGGAGTGCCGGTGATCCGGCCGGTGGCGGCATCGATCGTCAGACCCGCGGGCAGACCGGCCGCGGCGAAGGCGAGCGGATGTCCGTCACTCGCCTTCGCCTGGACCGGGACCGGGAAGATCCAGAAACCGGCCCAGCTCGACTGGTTGCCGGGGTTGGTCACCGTGACGCTGCCGGACCCGGGCGGAGTGACGGTCCAGGTGAACGTGGCGCTGCCGCTGGGGCCGTTGGTCTCGGTGGCGGTGACGGTGGAGCGATAGGTGCCCGCGGTGGTGGGCGTACCGGTGATCCGGCCCGTTGCGGCGTCGATGGCCAGACCGGCCGGCAGACCGGAGCCGGAGTACCGCAGGGTGGTGCCGGGCGAGCTGTCGGTGGCCGTGATCTGGAGGGTGACGGCGGTGCCGGTGGCGGTCGACTGATCACCGGGGTTGGTCACGGTGACGGTGTGTCCCGGGGTGCCCGCGACGACGAGCCGGACCCCGAGGTCGCTGAGGGCGTTGGAAACCGGGTAGAAGCTGCTGATGGTGTCGCTGCCGCCGCTGACGAGTCCGAGCGCGGCCGAACCGTCGTACAGGCCGCCGCCGCTGTCCCCGGACTGAGTGATGTTTCCGGTCTGGATGAGGTGGTTGACGACGACGCCGTTGTCGTACGTGACGGTCTGGTCGACGGCCTTGACCGTGCCGCAGGTGACGCCCGACGTGGCTCCCTTCTTGCAGACCTGCTCGCCGACCCGGGCCGTGCCGACACCGGTGAAGGCGCCCGGATCCGGGGCGAGGGCGTTGGTCACCAGGCTGGCGTCGGTGCCGTTGGGGCCGACCTTGGACGTGGTGCCGATGAACTGGCCGTCCGGGGTCTGCCAGCCGTTGGCCGCCTTGCAGTGCCCGGCGGTGAGGACGAAGTTGTCGGTGCCGTTGGTGACGTTGAAACCTATGGAGCACCAGCTGCCGGAATTGCCGACCACCTGGAGCTTGTCCCCGGTCGCGGTGCTCTGCTGCACCATGCGACCGGACGTGTGCTCCACGCGTACGAGGTTCCCGAGCGCGGCTGCCGTGTCCAGCAGCCGCGGCAGGCGTGGGCCGGCCGCGGCGTCGCTGACGGTGAGGACGACCTGCCCGGCCGAGGCGTCGATGCCCCACGAGGTGTTGGGTACGGCGGGCAGCGCGTCCAGCGCCCGCTTCGCGGCGGTGACCTGCTCGGACTGCTGCGGCGCCGGGTGGCCGATGGGTGACGCCGAAACGGTGGGGGCGGCGATCAGGACGAGGGATCCGGCCAGCAGGGTGCCGGCCAAAGTACCGGCGCCCAGGGTGTGTTGACGGAATTTCACTGAGGTTGGCCTCTCACATGGGGGTTGGTCCGGCCATGCTGGCCGCTCGGTGCGAGCGGGCCTATCAGGGGAATCCCTCGTTCTGAGGAACGGCCGCCGGTCGGCGGCGGGACGGGCGGACCGTGCGTCGGCCGCCGTCGTGACGAGGGTTTTCCCTGCGCGCTGGGCGAGGCGGATCGGCAGGCTGAGCGGTGTCGCCGCAGTGGCGGTCGATGCGGTGGAGGGGGGCAGATGGATCTGCGAGGGATAGTGGACGAGGCGCACGACGGGGCTGTCCGGCTGGTCGGAACGGGGCGGCAGGCACAGAGCATTCCGCTGCTGGGCGAGGTGCCGCTGGACCGGCTGGGGGTGGCGCTGGCCACGGTGGACGGCCAGGTGATCGGTGCCGGTGACTGCCGGGAACCGTTCTCCGTGCAGAGTCTCTCCAAGCTGTTCTCGTTGGCCCTGGTCCTCGCTCATGAGGGCGAGAGCCTCTGGAAACGGGTCCGCCGGCAGCCGTCCAGTCTGCGCTACGACGCGCTGGTCCAACTCGACGTGGATCACGGGGTGCCGCGCAACCCGTTCGTCAATGCCGGAGCCCTCGTTGTGGTCGACCGGCTGATGGCGGCGCGAGGGACGGGATCGGCCGCCGCCGTGCTGGAACTCCTCCGTACGGAATCCGGCAACCCCGCGATCCGGATCGACGGGCGGCTCGCCGCATCGGAACGGGGTGCCAGCCATCGCAATGCCGCCGCGGCGCTGTTGATGGCCTCGCACGGCAGACTGGAGCACGAGGTGACCGAACTGCTCGACCGGTACATCGACCAGTGCGCCATCGCCGCGTCCTGTGTCGATCTGGCGCAGGCGGGTCTGTTCCTGGCGCGGGGCGGCGTGCTCGGCTCCGGCAGGGCTCTGCTGTCGGAGCGCGAGGTGCGCCGGCTCAACGCCGTGGTGCTGACCTGCGGGACGTACGAGGCCGCAGGGGATGTGGCCTGCCAGGTGGGGGCTCCCGTCAAGAGCGGGATCGGCGGCGGCGTCATGGCGGTGTTCCCGGGACACGGCACGCTGTGCGCGTGGTCACCGGGTCTGGACGAGGCGGGCAACTCCGTCGCCGGCCTGGCCGTTCTGGAGGAGGTCGCCGATGCCACCGGCTGGTCCGTCTTCTGAGGACTCCGGCACGATCCCGCCGCCCGAACCGGCGGACGTCCCCGACGCGTACGCGGGTCTGCCGTCCGCGGTGGCGGAGCTCCGGGCCCGTGACCGTGGCTGGAACGTCGTGAGGATCCTCCCCGCCGGAGCGAGCGTCACCATGGAGCGGCAGGCCGGCCGGCTCAACTTCGAGGTCCGGGACGGTGTCGTACGACGCTGCTGGGCGGGCTGAACGGGTGGGCCGAACGCCTGGACCGAACGGGCGGCGCCGCGCTGGTCAGGTGCGCAGGGCCGCGGCCAGCTGGGTGCGGGAGCGGATGCCGAGTTTGCGGTAGACACGGCTGAGGGTCGATTCGACGGTCTTGACGGAGACGAAGAGGGTCGCCGCGGCGTCATGGTTGGTCAGCCCCTGAACGACGAGGAGGACGAGCCGGTGCTCGGCCTCCGTCAGTGGCGGGGGAGTCGCGCCCGGGACGGCGCGGGTCCCTTCCAGGCGGGCCAGCAGGCTCCCGGTCAACGCGGTCCACGGCCGCGCCTGAGCCTGCTGGAACAGCTCCGTCGCGTTCCTCCATGCGGTGCGCGCCGCGGCCGGCCGGCGGCGGGCGCGTTCGAGCAGGCCCAGTGCCACCCGGGCCCGCCCCTCTTCGAGCGGCAGTCGCAGGCACCCGAACCGTTCCGCGGCCTCGTGCAGCATCGCGGCCGCGGAGTCGCAGTCGCCGCGACGAGCGGCGCAATGGGCCTTCGCCCGTTGCAGGGCCGCGAACACTCCGGTGTCCGGATACGCGGCGGTGATCCGGGTGGCCTCGGCCGCGCGCCCGTCCGCCTCGTCGAGCCGTCCGGTGGCAGCCAGCGCCTCGACCAGTTCCGGCTGCCATCGCAGGATCCGCGGGTCGGCCACCTGCTGTTGCCGCTCCAGGGCGGCCACCCGCTCCAGCGTGCGCGTCGCCTCGGCGGTACTGCCGGTGATCAGCTGAACCGTACCGAGCGCGAGAAGGCTCCGGGACGCGAAGATCATGTCGTGTTCCTCGTGCGAGGTCCGTGCCGCGCGTACCGCGAGTTCGGCGGCCCGGGTGAAGCTGCCCCCGGCCGTCTCCGCGAGCGCGGCGGTGTACCAGACCGGGCCCGGGGACAGCCCGGAAGCCACGCATACCGCACGCGCCCGGTCGCTCCACTGCAGGGCCTGCGCGCAGGAGCCGGACCGGGCGTCGACCTCGGCCAGGCTGCGCAGCACCTCCTCCAGATCCGCCGCGTCGCCCTGCCGTTCAGCGACCCCGAGCAACTCCAGCAGCTGCGTTCTCGCCTCCGGCAGCCGGTCGTCGAAGACCGCATGACGGGCTGCCAGGTACTGCGGGCTGAAGCGCACACCCACGAGATCGACGGGGACGTCCAGGGCGAGCGCGTCACTCAGGGTGCGCTCGGCGGCGGGATCGTCGAGGATGCGCTCCATCCGGGCCCGCATCGTCAGCGCGACGGCCTCGGTCGCCGGATCGCGGCCCCTGCGTCCCAGTTCCGCGGCGCGCGCGGCGGCGGCGCGCGCCTTGTCCGGCCGTCCCTCGCACACGTTCGCCTTCACCGAGACGCGCATTTCCACCGCGGCCATCAGGGACGGATGCCCGTCGGCGGTGCTGGCCGCCTGGGACAGCACCTGGTCCAGCTCCTCCATCGCCTGACCCGCGGAGTCCACGACCGCCAGCAGCGCCGCGATCAACTCGGCCGGGCTGCCCCGGTTCACCCGGACCGCCGCGGCCACCTTCCCGGCCAGGTCGCTGCGCCCGGCGGCCGCGGCGTCGGTCGTCGCCGCGGCCAGCCGCGCCAGCCGGTAGGCCCGGTCGGACGGTGGGGTCCGCCGAGCGGCGAGGAGTTCCAGCTCCCCGGCCCAGGACCGCTGGCCCGCGCGACGGGCGTCGGCGGCCGCGGCCTCGATCTCGGTGGCCAGACCGGCGTCGAAGGTGTCCGCGGCCAGAGCGCGGTGCCAGATCGCCTCCACCGGGTCCTCGACCGCCCGGGCCAGCGCCTTGTGGGCGGCGCATCGCCGGCCGTCCCGCTCCTGTGACAGCACGGCGTCACGCAGCACGCTGCCGCGAAAGACGATGGAGCCGTCCGGCCCATGGGTCACGATTCCTGCCGCGGCGGCGAGCGCCAGATGCGCGTCCGCCCGCTCGCCCCCGGCACGCCGCAGGATGGCGGACGACGGGTCGACGGCCAGCGCCGCCATCAGCAGGGTGGCGGCGACCGGCTCCGGCAGGGCGGCCAGCCACGGTGCGGCCGCGTGCGACGCGGAGGCCGCACCGACCGGTGCCGGACCGGGCGGCGCGTCCCGCAGTTCCCGTGCGACCGCGAGGGCCAGGCCGGGATTGCCGCCGGACATCGCGTGCACCCGGGCTGCCCAGCGGGCGGGGAGTGCGTGACGTTCCAGAAGGTGCGCCACCTGGTCGACGTCGAGTGCCACGAGCTCGTACGGGACCGCTCCCGGTCCGCACACCCCCGAAGCCTGCGGCGGTGTCGCGCAGCGCCGGGTCACGGCGACCCGCAGGGTGCCGTGCGGCAGCGAGTGCAGGGCATGGGTCAGGGCCTGGGCGCTGTCGTGATCCATCCACTGGGCGTCGTCGATCAGGAGGAACGTCCCGGACATCCGGGCCAGCACGTGCGCCAGCGCGAGGCGGACCGCCACCGGATCCATACCGCGCCGCGGGACGGCACGGCGGCGCAGCAGCATGTCGACCGCCAGACGGAGCGGCCCGGTGGGGAGCGGGAGGCCCAGCGGGTCGAGTGCGCGGAGGAGGTCGGTGACTACCCCGTACGGGACGGGGGCGTCGTCCTCCCGCAGACGCAGTCGCAGGGTCCTGGCACCGCGCCCGGCGGCCGAGTCCGCGAGGGCGTCCAGCGACACCGTACGACCCGAACCCCGCACGCCCCACAAGACGGCGGGAGTCCCCACTGCCAGCCCGGCCTCCACCTGAGCCATGACCGGCCCGAGGCCCACCGGACCGTGAAGCGTCATGTCACACAGCCTTCCTCCCGAACCCGAACCCGGCCCCTGGCCCCCTGACCTGCCGGCCGTCGGTGCGTCGGCATCCCTGCGCGGCGGCGCCAGTCTCGGCCCGCTGCCGGTGCGCGTCAAGGAGTCGGACCGCGGGGGACGCGCCGAGGCAAGAACGAGGGTTTTCCCTGCTCCGGGCCGACAGGAGGCCGCCCTACAGAGCGTCGGGGTCGCAGTTGCTCCGGCGGACGCCGATCGCCCGCAGGGCGTTCACGACGTCGGACGGCTCCGAGCCGCGCAGCAGGTGGACGGAACCCTTCACGGCCAGGTGGTGGGCGGGTTCCACGCCGGTGAGGTGGGCGGCGACGATCACGACCGCCGGTGGCGGACTCAGGGTGCGCAGCTCCTGGCACAGGGCGAGCGGGTCGATGCCGTCGAGCCGGGCATCGATGATCACGACATCGGTCAGCAGGGTCCGCGCCAGCGCCAGCACGGTGGCGTCGTCCGTCCCGTGCGCGATGACGCGGAAGTGCCGGTTGGCGTGGATCGCCGAGCGCATGTCGCTGGACGTGTCGCTGTCGTGCTCCATGAGCAGTACCGTCATCACGGTCTCATGGTGCGTCACCCGGCGGCCGAGCGCGCGGAGTGGAGCCGCGCAACGCCGTTCGGCCGCACCTGACGGCCGTCCGGCGGCGAGCGCCGCGAAGGGCCGGCAGCACACTCACCGGACCCCGCGACCAGGGGACCCGCGGGGACCACCGGCCCCCGCGACCACCGCGATCAGAAGTTGATCATGTGCCCCGCCAGGCCGTGGACGGCCTCCTTGACCGCCTCGCCCAGCGTCGGGTGCGCGTGCACGTTGCGCGCCACCTCGTGGACCGTCAGGTCCCACTGCTGCGCCAGGGTCAGCTCCGGCAGCAGTTCGGTGACTTCGGGGCCGATCAGGTGCGCGCCGAGCAGCTCGCCGTGGGTCCGGTCGCTGATCACCTTCACGAAGCCGACCGGGTCGCCGAGACCGTGGGCCTTGCCGTTCGCGGTGAAGGGGAACTTCACCACGTTGACGTCGAAGCCCTTCTCCCGGGCCTGGGCCTCGGTCCAGCCGAAGCTGGCGATCTGCGGCTGGCAGTAGGTGGCCCGCGGAATCATGGTGAAGTCGAGTTCCATGGTCTCGGCATCAGCGATGGTCTCGGCCGCGATCACCGCCATCGACTCCGCCGCGTGCGCCAGCATCAGCTTCGCGGTGACGTCGCCGATCGCGAAGATCTGCGGCACGTTCGTGCGGCCGCGGGCGTCCACGTCGATCGCGCCGCGCTCGGTCAGCCGCACACCGGTGGCCTCCAGGCCGTAGCCGGTGACGCGCGGCGCGAAGCCGATCGCCTGCAGGACCTTGTCGGCCTCCAGGATCTGCTGCTGTCCGTCGCGGGTGACGGTGACCCGCACCTTGGCCGCCGGGTCGCTGTCGTCGATGGACTCGACACGGGTGGACGTCAGGATCTCGATGCCCAGCCGCCGGTAGCGCTTGGCGAGCTCGGCGGAGATCTCGGCGTCCTCCAGCGGCACGACCCGGTCGAGGAACTCGACGATCGTGACCTTCACCCCGTAGTTGTGCAGCACATACGCGAACTCGACGCCGATCGCGCCCGCCCCGGCGATGACGATGCTCTCCGGAAGCGTGTCGGTGAGGATCTGCTCCTCGTACGTCACGACCCGGTCGCTCAGCGAGGTGCCCGGCAGCAGTCGCGTCGTGGCCCCGGTCGCGACGATGCAGTGATCGAACGTCACCGTCTCGGTCCCGCCTGCCCGCAGCGCCACCTGCAGCGTGCGGTCGTCGACGAAGGTGCCCCGGCCGTCGTACTCGGTGATGCCGTTCTTCTTCATCAGGTAGTGCACGCCGGCGACGCGGCCGTCGGCGACCTTCCGGCTGCGCAGGTACGCCTCCCGGTAGTCGAAGCTGACCTTGCCCTCGACCTTGATGCCGAAGGTCTTCGCCTCATGGGTGAAGATGTGCGCCAGTTCGGCGTTGCGCAGCAGCGCCTTCGACGGGATACAACCGACGTTGAGGCACACCCCGCCCCAGTACTTCTCCTCGATGACCGCCGCGCGCAGTCCGAGCTGGGTCGCGCGGACGGCGGCGGTGTATCCGCCCGGACCGGCGCCGAGGACCACGACGTCAAAATGTGTACTCATGATCCACACCCTAGACATCCGGGACCCGGTCCGAGCGGGCATCCGGGCAAGCGTGCCGTCTCTCACACGGGTCCGCCCGGGCCCCCGCGCGCCCGCCGGCCGAGGCCTGGGGAGGGCTGCGATGTCCCGCTGACAGGCGCTAACTCCGTATTGGCCGCGGTTTTACCGATTGGTGGTACATCATTCGGCGCTGAACCCTACGCTGGCCCCAAGCCCTCCAGCCGGCCTCGCTGACAGCGGTTCGCGCCAGGGGGGCTGGGGAGGGGGCAGAACATGCAGTGGGGGGCCTACTCGGACGACCGGCCGTCGCCGTCACAGGACCGGTAGGCGAGCGGACATGGGTATCTTCGCCGCGCGTGCCACCAAACGACTCATCGAGTCCGACCTCGCACCGACGGGCAACTGGCTGGAACCGCCGTCCGACTGGCCCGCTGTCGACCGGGCCGATCTGCTCACGCTGGCGGCACTCCACACACTGACGCAGATCGACGTCGAGGACGCCACCTCCACCTGGGCCGCCGCGGGCGGCAAGGTCAACGTGGGCGAGGTGGCGGGCAAGAGCCTGCGGTCCCTGCTCCGCGTCGAGGGCGGGATCGAGGGCGGCTGCAGGTTCGTGCTGGGCGCGGTCGACCCGGTCGGTGGGTTCGCCCGCGACTGGTCGCTCCAGGCCACCCCCGAGGCGGCGGGCGTGCGGCTCACCGTGCCCTCCTGCCGCACCAGGGAGGACACCCTGGTCAACGCCGACCTGTTCGCCTGGGTCCGCTCCGCTCACGCGCAGACGCTCTCCGACGGCCCGCCGCTGCGCCTCACGGACGGGCCGCCCCGGCTCGACGGCCTGGTCGAGTCGCAGCCCCTGCGGGCGCCGACCGTCTTCCACGACGCCTCGCCCTTCGCCGACGACTACGTGATGCCGCTGCCGAGCGCGTTCAGGGACGGTGTCCGCATCCTCGTCCCGGCGACGGAGCGGGAACCGCTCGTGGCACTGCTGCACGCGTGCGGGCTGCCCGTCGCCTCCGGGCCGGGCACGGACCAGGGCCTCTGCGTCGTGGACCTGGACGGGGGCCGTCCAGGACCGGCCGCCCGGCTGCGCCTGGTCGGCGGCCTTCCGGGCACGGACAGCGACGAACTCGTCATCGAACTCCCGCAGGAATCGGAGCTGGGCCGCCAGCGCACCTTCCGTGCCATGGTCTGCCTGCTGTGGCGCATCGCGGACCGCGGCCACGCCGTGTGCCCGCAGACGGTGCGGACCCTCGCCGGGTTTCTCGAGGACTGCGGCGTCGACCGCTCCGATCCCGATCGCCAGGCCGTGTTCCGGCCCACCTGGAAGCCGGACCTGCCCCTCGGCGTGGTTCCGCTGCGACCGGGCACCTCGCTGCCGGTCGCGCTCTGCGTCCGCGGTCACGGGGATTCGCTGATGGATTGCCTGGCAGCGGCCCAGACCTGGCTGGTGGTCAGGGAACGCACCTGGACCCGCGGGATGCGGGCGGCCTCCCGCCAGAACAACAGGATCTACTCGATGCGCCGGCCGGCGTTCCTCACCCGGGACGGGAACCGGCTGCCGTATCTGCGGTACGCCCACACGGGTGTCGCTGATGTGGAGACCGCGGTGCTGACCGGCGCGGACACGATGTGGTTCTGGGAGTGCGTCCTCAAGTCCTCCGTGGGTGCGGACGGCGTGCGCGAGAGCGTCCTGATGGTCGACGGGCTGAGCCAGACCGACGGCGTTCTGGGCTACGGGGCGGAACTGCTGCGGCTGCTCGGCGCGTTCGCCCGACTGGTCCGATCCGTGGAACCCGCCGCCGAGATCCGGACCATCACCCTGGAGCTGTGAGCCGCATCCCGGACCGCCGGCCGTGTGCACGCCGCTCGGACCGGGCTACCGCAGCACGTGCACCGCGGCCGAGAAGACGGCGGGCAGGCGGGAGGCGGCCGGGACGACCAGCCGCGCGGTGCGCGGGTGGCGGCCCGCCGTCAGCAGCGCACCGGTCAGGAGACGGTGGCGCCGTGTCAGCCGCGCCCACGCCGCCTCGTACGCTTCCGGCCGGCCGCCGACCAGACTCCGCACCGCTGCCTCGGCGCTCCGCAGACCCAGCGCGATGCCCTCACCGGTGAGCGCGTCGGTGTAGCCCGCGGCGTCACCGACGAGCAGAATGCGGCCGGCCACCCGGCGGCGTACCCGCTGGCGCAGCGGCCCGGCGCCGCGTACCGCGGTCGCGGTCGCGTCGCGCAGCCGCGCCGCCAGCGCAGGAAAGGCGGCGAGGTGGTCGTCGTAGCCACGCCGGCTACGGCTCAGGACGGCCACGCCCACCAGGTCGTCGGCGACGGGCGTCACGTAGGCCTCGCCGTGGGCCGACCAGTGCACCTCGACGAAATCCGTCCACGGCTCCACCCGGTAGTGCCGGCGCAGCCCGTAGCGTCCCTCCGCGCGGTCCGGAAGGGCCAGCCCCAGGCCGCGGCGTACGGGGGAGTGCAGTCCGTCGGCGGCGATCAGCCACCGTGCCGTCATCCCCGCGGCGACCACGCGGTCCGCCGACTGGCGCACCTCGGAGACCTTGCCGGTCACCATCTCCACCCCGAGATCCCGGGCGCGTTGATGCAGTGCCGCGTGGAGGGTGGTGCGGCGGATCCCGAGCCCGGTGCCGCCGCGGAAGGCGGCCTCGGCCCGGCGGGTGGCGTCGAGGTAGCGGATACCGCGCAGTTCACGGCCGGCGACGTCGATGCCCAGCGTCCGCAAGGCGGCGACACCGCCCGGCATGACGCCTTCCCCGCATGCCTTGTCCACGGGAGCGGACCGGGGTTCCACGACGACGGCCCGCATCCCGGCGAGGGCGGCGTGCATGGCGGCGGCCAGCCCGGCCGGACCCCCGCCGGCCACCAGGACGTCGATCACGTCGTCGCGTCCAGACCGGCGGCGGATCCCGGCGCCCCGGCCGGCGCCGGTGGTCCGGCGGCGCCGGTCAGGGCCGCGTTCTCACAGCGCACACGCACGGCCAGCAGCGCGGCGTTCAGGGCGGTGAAGGCGACCGCGGTGACCCAGGCGGTGTGCACCAGGGGCAGTGCCAGGCCTTCGGCCACGACGGCGACGTAGTTGGGGTGGCCGAGCCACCGGTAGGGGCCGCCGGACACCAACGGCATCCCGGGAATGACGATCACGCGGGTGTTCCAGCGCGGCCCCAGGGTGCGGATGCACCACCACCGAAGGCCCTGAGCCGCCCCCACCACGGCCAGCATCGGCCATCCCAGGGCGGGTACGAAGGGGCGGTCGGCGAGCCCCGCCTCGATCAGGCACCCGGCGAGCAGCGCGGTGTGCAGGGCGACCATGGCCGGGTAGTGACCCTGGCCGGCCACGACCGCTCCGCGGGACAGGCTCCACCGCTCGTTGCGCCGGGCGACGACGAGTTCGGCGACCCGCTCGGCGGCGACCGCCGCCACCAACAGTGCGTACCAGATCATGCAGTCCTCCGACCTACCAGCGCAGCAGCACCAGTTCGCAGCAGAAACCGGGCCCCATCGCCAACAGCAGCCCCGGGGCACCCGCCGGCGGGCGGCGCTCCGCCCAGGTGTCGCGCAGCACGTGCAGGACCGACGACGAGGAGAGGTTTCCGACGGCGGCCAGATGCCGCCATGTCACGTCCAGCGCCCCGTCCCGCAGTTCGAGGCTCTCCGAGACTGCCTCCAGAACGCGGGGCCCGCCCGGATGGCAGACCCAGGTGGCCACGTCCTTCGGTTTGAGACCGTGCTCGCCCAGGAACTCCTTGACGTCGTCGGCGAGGTGGCGGCGCACCACGTCGGGGACGGCGGGATCCAGTACGACCTTGAAACCGGAGTTGGTGATGTTCCAGCCCATGACCTGTTCGGTGTCGGGGTACAGCCGGCTGCGTGTCGCCACGATCGTCGGCCCCGACGGTACGGGCGCCCCGGCGGACGGCTCGGCGGCGCGCGCGGCGCCGCAGGCCACGACCGCGGCCGCGCCGTCGCCGAACAGGGCCGTGGCCACCAGGTTGGCCATCGAGTCGTCGTTGCGCTGGAAGGTGAGCGAGCACAGCTCGACCGACAGCAGCACCGCCACGTGGTCCGGCCGTCCGAGCAGGTAGTCGTGCACCCGGGCCAGTCCGGCGGCTCCCCCCACGCAGCCGAGACCGAACAGCGGCATGCGCTTGACGTCCTCGCGCAGTCCGAGCCGTCCGACGAGCCGCGCGTCGATCGACGGGGTGGCGATCCCGGTGACCGAGGTGAACATCAGGAGATCGACGTCGGAGGGGACCAGCCCCGCCGCGCGCAGCGCCCCGCGGATCACCTGGGAGCCGAGGGTGGTGGCCCCGGCGATGAAGGCGTCGTTGGCGGCTCCGAAGCCGTCGAGTTCCGCGTACCGGTCGAGCGGCAGCGTCATATGGCGCGAACGGACCCGGGAGCCCTGATGGAGCCGGTCCAGCACCCGGCGGTCGGCGCTCGGGGGCAGACAGGTGCGCGCCACTATGTCCGTGATCTCGGCCTGCTCGTGACGATGGGGCGCCAGGGCGCCGTGAACGGCTGCGATACGGGTCATGGGACTCCCGACGTGGGGGCGGGGCCTGCTCGGGAACTTCGCCCGGGACAGGCATTCAACACCCGGTGATCGCCCGGACACGCTGCGACACGACCAGAGGTGCCTAGGATCGGCCCGTGGCCATCCCCGAGCAGCCGATCGCCGATGCCCCGTCCGCCCGACCAGGCGGCGGTCGAGCCGGACTGACGTGGTCCCGGGCGTGGTCCCGGGTGCGGGCCCTGGCGCGGGCTCTGGTGGGGTCCTGCCACCCCGGGCCCACGGCGGCCGTCACGGTGCTGGTGACCGTGCTGGCCTGGGCCGCGGGCCACAGTGCCGTGCGCACCGCGCTGATCGCCGCGGCCGTCCTGACCGGCCAGTCGTCGGTGGGCTGGTGCAACGACGCGTTCGATGCGCGCCGTGACATCGCCGCCGGCCGCCGCGACAAGCCGATCGCGGCCGGCGCGGTCGGCGTCAGGACGGTGTGGACGGCCGCGTGGTGCGCCCTGGCCCTGTGCGTGCCGCTGTCGCTCGCCGTCGGTCCGCTCGCGGGGGCCGTCCACCTGGCCGGGGTCGCCGCGGCCTGGGCCTACGACCTGCGCCTCAAGTCGACGGCCTGGTCCTGGCTGCCCTACGCGGCGGGCTTCGCGAGCCTGCCGGCCTTCGTGGCCCTGAGCCTGCCGGGGCACCCGTGGCCGGCCTGGTGGCTCGCCTGCGCGGGAGCGCTGTTGGGTGTCGGCGCCCATCTGGGCGATGTCCTGCCGGACATCAGCGGCGACCTCGCGGCCGGAGTACGGGGATGGCCGCAGCGACTGGGCGCCTCGGCCACCCGCCTGCTGCTCCCGCTGCCCCTGGTGGCCGCGACCGCCCTCCTGGTCCTCGGACCGCCCGGTCCACCCGGCACCCGGAGTGCGGCGGCACTTCTCGCCGCCGTACTCGTCGCCGTCACCGGATCAGTGGTGGGCCGTCAGTGGGAGCGGGCCGCCTTCGCCGCCGCCGTCATGGTGGCGGCGCTGGACGTGGCCCTGCTCGTCGGCCGCGGCGCGGCGATCACCTGACCGGGACCTCCGCGGGGGAGCTCCGCCGGGCGAGCGCGCGGCCCCCGACCGCGATGACGAGTGCGACGGCGATCAGTGCCGCCGCCACCGCGAACGTGATCCGCATACCGGTGGCTACGGCGTCGGGAGCCGCTGTGGTGATGTCGTTCGTCGCCGCCGCGAGGGCGAACACGGCGCCCATGACGGATGCGCCGGTGATGAGACCGAGGTTGCGCGAGAGATTGAGCATGCCGGAGATGACGCCTCGGCGGTCCGGCGGGACGTCCGTCATGACGGCGGTGTTGTTGGCCGTCTGGAACACCGCGTAGCCGGCGGTGATGACCACGATGGGCGCGAGGTAGCCGGCGATGCCGAGGCTCGCCGGTGTGAGGGACAGCACCAACGAACCGGCCGTCATGGCGACCAGCCCGAGGACGGTCATGCGCTGGGCGCCGAAACGGTCCGCGATGCGACCGGCGGGCACTCCGGTCAGCGCGGCGACCAGCGGACCGACGGACAGGACCAGTCCGACCAGCGCCTCATGGAGCCCGAGCGCGCGGGCGAGATAGAACGGCCCGACCACCAGCGTGGCCATCATGACCGTCGAGACGAGCGTGCTCATCGCGAGACTCGCGCTCAGCGCGGGATCGCGGAACATCGTCAGACGGATCAACGGTGACGCCGCTCTGCTCTCCGCGCGTACGAAGAGACCGACACCGACGGCGGCGGCCACCAGCAGACCCACGTTGAGCGAACCGAAGCTGCCGCGCCCCATGGTCATGGCGAGCGCATAGGCCGCGAGTGTCAGCGCGAGCAGGAGCGTGCCCACACGGTCGAAGGCGGCGCGGTCGGTCCCGGGTCTCTGCCGGTCGACGGGCAGGTGACGGTGGGCGAGGAAGAGGGCCAGGAGGCCCAGCGGCGCGTTGACGAGGAAGATCGCCCGCCAGCCGGGTCCTGCGATCAGAGCGCCGCCCAGGGACGGGCCGAGGGCGGTGCCGACCGCGGACATCGTTCCGAGCAGCCCCATGGCGCTGCCGGTGCGTGCCTTCGGCACCGTCTCACCGACGAACGCCATGGTGAGCGCCATCATGATGGCCGCTCCGAGGCCCTGCGCCGCCCGGGCGGCGATCAGCGACCAGAGCGTGGGCGCGAGACCGCACAGCACCGAGGCTGCCGTGAACAGGAGGATCCCGCCCAGGAGCAGCCGCCGCCGGCCGATGAGGTCACCGAGCCGGCCGACACTGACGATCACGGTGGTGATGGCCAGGAGATACGCGAGGACGATCCACTGGACCTGCTGGAACGAGGCGGTGAACGCCTCCGCCAGCGTCGGCAGGGCCACATTGGCGACGCTGGTGCCGAGTGAGGACAGCAGCATGGACAGCGAGAGGCCGGCGAGCGCCCACCGGACCGACGGCGTCGGCACCGTGGGTCCCGCCGCCGCGTCCTGTCCCGCACTGATGATTTTCACGGTGAACTCCGTTTCCTGGTGACCCGCGAACTCGCGCACTCGGTGGGTCCGGCAAGGTCATGGCCAGGAGCGTGCCTCTGCCGGGAGCGTAGCGGCAACTCTTGTTGCCAATTCCGGGACGGTGGGATGGAATGCCCGCATGGACACCCCACCGCCCCACCAAGCGGTCCTCGACGAGGTCGCCCCCCGGCTCCGACGGCTGCGCGCCGAGCACGGCCTGACGCTGGCCGCGCTCTCCGAGGCGACCGGCATCTCCAAGAGCACCCTTTCCCGGCTGGAGTCCGGACAGCGCCGCCCCAGCCTGGAACTGCTGCTGCCGCTCGCCGGCGCCTACCGCGTGGCGCTGGACGAGCTGGTCGGCGCCCCCGAAGTGGGTGATCCGCGGGTGCGGCTGACCCCGCGCGCCCTGCCGAACGGGGGTACGTCCGTAGCCCTGTCCCGGAGTCCTGGCCGACTCCAGGCGTACAAGATGGTCATCCCCGACCGGGGTGCCGAGCCGGTGCTGCGGACGCACGAGGGCTATGAGTGGCTGTACGTGCTGGAGGGCCGGCTGCGGCTCGTCCTCGCCGAGCACGATCTGGTCCTCGGCCCCGGCGAGGTCGCCGAGTGGGACACCCGGCTGCCCCACTGGTTCGGCAGCGCGGACGGGCGGCCCGTGGAGATCCTCAGCCTCTTCGGGAGGCAGGGGGAGCGCATGCACGTCCGCGCGAAGCCCAGCGCCTGACGGGACGACACCAGGTGCCGCCCTAAAGCGTGTTGCAGATCTCCGCGTATGGGCAGGTCAGGGCCTTGTTTGCGGAGGCTTTGGTCATGCGGCGAGGGCCAGGTTGTGCATGTGGGCTACGGCTTGGACAGCGTGGTGGAGGCCGTCGCCGTGCTGTCGGCAGTCGCGGAGGATCTTGTAGTTCTTCATACGGGCGAAGGTGTGCTCGACGCGGGCGCGGACTTTGCGGTGCTCGGCATTGTCCGTTTCCTCGCCCGGCAGTAGCGCCCGGCCCGGGCGTTTGCGGTGCGGGACGACGAGTCCGGTGTTGATGTACGCGCCGTCGCCGAGCACCGTCACACCCGTGCAGTGGGCGGACAGACCTGACTCCCGCCAGACCCGGGCATCGGCCCGGTTGCCGGGAACCGGACGGGCCGCGGCCACCACCAGCCTCGTGTCCGCATCGATGATGACCTGCACGTTCGCCGAGAACCGATAGTTTCGCGATGAGGCGGCCACTGTTCGGTCGCGGACCGGGATCAGGGTGCCGTCCACGATCCACAACCGGTCCACGGCCTCGTCCCGGCGGGCTATCGGCTCCAGCGCGAGCTGCGGGCCCAGCCGCTGGATGACTCGGCACACGGTGGCCGGCGAGACCCCGAACAGCGGCGCCAACTGCCGCATCGTGAGGTTCGTCCGGTAGTACACCGCGACCAGCAGCACCCGCTCGCCCAGGGGCAGACACCACGGCCGACCGATCCGCGGCCCATCGCCGCCCCGCTCCCGCACCACCCGCAACAGACCATCAAACTGCCGCATCCGCAGCCCCGTGAACGTCTCCACCCACACCCGCTCGACCCTCAACACCCCAGCCATACACCGGATATTCCCAGATCACAGCCTTCTGCAACACGCTTTAGGCCCTGTCTTCAAACTGGCGCCTGCCCGGCGGCGCCTGGCACGTACGCTCGCTGCGTTGTCGGGCCCGCCCCAGTACGTCCAGTACAGGGGCGACCCTCCGCCTTGCGATCGCACGCACCAGACGCCGCCGGGCCCGCCCTGCGGGCGGACGCCGCCAGTTTGAAGACAGGGCCTAGGTCGTGTCTTCGGCGGGGGAGCACGTCCCGATGCCCGGATGGCCCACGGCCGGGGCGCGGATGCGGCTCCTGGCGCGGAGAGTGGAGACGTATGTCCGTAGCCGTTCGAGCGCAGCCACCCACCTGGAGACAGCGATGACGTGCATCAACCGACGGGACCTCGGTCTGCTCACCCTCCGGGTCGGCACCGGGGCGGTGCTGATGGCCCACGGGACGCAGAAGCTGTTCGGCTGGTTCGGTGGTGGGGGCCTGACCGGGACCGCGGCCGCGATGGAGCACATGGGGTTCACGCCAGGCCGGGAGAGCGCGCTCGCCGCCGGTATCGGTGAGGCGGGCGGTGGAGCGCTGCTGGCACTGGGCCTGGGCACCCCCGTCGCCGGGGCGGCAGCGGCGGGCGCCATGGCAGGGGCAGTGGCGGTCCACGCGCCGGCCGGATTCTTCGCCCAGGGCGGCGGTTTCGAATACCCCGCGTTCCTCGGGTTCACCGCGGCCACGGTCGGTATCGCGGGGGCGGGCCGTTACGCCCTGGACCACGCCACCGGCCACCGTTTCGACCGGCCGTGGGTGGTCGCGGTGGCCTTCGTCGGCAGTGCGCTGATGGCCGCCGCCGTCGTCACGAAGCGGGCCAACGCGCAGGCGGCCGAGGACGACGAGGAGGAGGGCTTCGGACCGGACGAGGACGGCACGTCATGACGGGAAACCGATGTGCACATGGTCGTGATGCGTGTCGTCGGAGAAGAACTGATTCGACGTCATACCACCCGTCAGCAGCACCGGGCCGCCGACGTTGTACGAGCCGGCCGCCGCTGCGGCCCGCATGAACGCGGTGATCAGTGCGCGTGGGGTGGCCGGGTCGACGACCGGGTGGCCGTCGATGCGCCAGACGTCGAAGGCCCTGCCGACCGGATGGTCGCTGGGGCGGCTGGTGCCGAACACGTCCAGCGGATGCCCGGACCGCACCACGCTCACCGACATCCGGTAGGTGTCGGCCAGCCGCAACATCGCCTGGAGCACGCTCTCGTGCACGGTGCCGCTCCGGATGTCGGCGGCCGCAGCGGGCGGCAGCTCGATGGCCGAGCGAGCCAGCACCGCGCGTGTCGACGCGGTCGGCGACGGGGCGGCAGGCTCGGAGACCGCCGGATGCAGCGCGGTGACGCTCCAGCCGGAGCCCGTCCGGCTCAGCCGCACGTCCACCGTGGTGCCGCCGTCGATGACGGCTCCGGTGCCGTTCCTGCTCCATTGACGGCACACCACGAGGACGCTCGCGGTGTCGGTCAGCAGGCCGCCGTACTGTGCGTCGATCACCTGCAGCCGCGCTTCGTCCCCCGGTCCCAGCAGGGAGCCGGCCTGCGACGCGAGGTGGCCGGCGAGCGCGGCGGGAATGCCGAGCGCGGCGGCCCGCGCCGCGGCCCGGCGCTCTCCGGCCTGCCCGGCCCGCCACGATCCGAGCGCCTCGATGAGCGTGACGGCACTCCGCTTGGCCGCGGGCTCGATCTCGCCGGCACCCGGCCGCCACGGCGCGGTCGCGGGAAGCGTCGTGCTGGGCCGGGCGGACGTCGCGGTGGACGACGTGGGTGCGGCGGTCGCGGTGGTCGAGGTGGCTGACGTGGACGCGGCCGTGGTGGACGCCGTCTGCGGCCCGGTGGTACCCGAGGTGCCGGTGGACGACGGCGCCTTCGTGCCGTTCGAGCACCCCGTCGCCCAGATCAGTACGGACGATGCGCCCCACAGCAGCGACCGGCGGCCGACAGGACCGGTGGCGGCGGGGTGGGCGGGAGGCGCGGCCATTTGCAGCTCCTCGGACGAGGCGGCGTCAGGGCGCGACCAGTATCCGCCCGAGGAGGCTCAGCAGCGGGTTGCCACGGCGCAGGTCAGGCGGTGAGGCGCGGATTGCGCGGGTAGGCGCTGAAGGCGTCGGCCCGCAGCGGCGCCCGGCCGGTCACGAGGTGGCGCGGGGTGAAGTGCACCCGGCGTCCGGTCCCGCCGTCGTCGCCGGGAGCACCGGGTTCCGCCCACCGGACTTCGGCGGAGCCGGACAGGTGCAGCGTGGCGCCGGTGGCGAAATCCACGAACAGCAGGGCGGCGGTGTCGTCGACGGCGAGGTTGCCGAGGCTGTTGAACATGTTGTTGCCGGGGTAGTCCGGCCACCACAGGCCGTCGGGCCGGACGCGGACGAAGCCGGGCGAGCCACCGCGGTGGGAGGCGTCCGCGCCGCGGGTCGGATGGGTGGTTCCCAGGAAGAACGTGTCGGCCCGTTCGATCAGCCGCATGTCGTCGGCGTCCAGGGTCGTGTGCCGACCGTCGGTGCCCGCCCCCGCCACGGAGCGCGCTCCGTGTCCGGGCTCAAGGCGGCGCTGCTGGATGTACTGCGGGCAGTTGCCGTACGCCTGGTCGACCGACACCGTGAAGCCGGTGTCGTCGAGGGCGTCCAGGGTGCCGTTGACGCGCAGTCTGCGACGGGTCGCGAAGTCGATCGCGACGAGGCCGACCTGCTGCGCGGGCGCCGGCCCCGGTGCGGCCAGCGGATCGCCCGGCGCGGGCAGGGCGTGGACGCGGAGGGTCGTGTCGTGGCCGTCGAGAAAACCCGGGGCGCCGCGCAGAGGGGAGGTCCACAGCGTCCCGTCGTGGTCCCGGGCGGTGAGGACGGCCAGGTCACGCGCCTCCAGGAAGCGGCTCGCACCCCCGGTGAGGTCCGGCGGCGCGAGCATGCCCGACAGCCGGGCGGCCGCGCCGAGCGATCCGGCGCGGCGCTGCACGGCGAGTTCTCCGTCGTGGAATCCGGTGGGGGTGGTCGTGGGGGCTGTCCTGGCGGCTTCGCCGGTCTGCGGGAGCTGGGACATCGTGAACGCCTTCCGTGGGAGCACTCACTTTTACTAACGGATGGAGAAACCCCTATCCATTAGTACAATGCCACGGATGCCGGCTCAGGGCAAATGGTTGGATGGACTTGTATCCGTTAGATCGGCTGAGATGGGGCGGGCCGGTCGGCTGCCCGGTCAGGACCACGAGGGAGGCCGGTTCGACGGCGGCGGAGACGCGCAGCGGCTGCCGGGTGCGCTTCATGGTCATGCTCCTGTGGTGGAACCGGGGCGGACGATCATCAGGACGGTCACCGCGGCCCACAGCAGGTTGAAGATCCCGGTGAGCATCGCCAGCCGCGCTGTCGCGCCGCGCTCGACGGGTGGTGACCCCTCGTCGAGCTGGGTCAGCAGGGCCTCCTGGCGCGGCAGAACCAGGAGCGCCAGGACTCCGGCGGCCACCGCTGTGAGCACGATGGAAACGATGAGCCAGGTGTCACCGAGGACACCGAGGCTGCTGGCGGTGGCGAACCCGAAGACCGGGACCGCCAGCGCGATCACGGCGTACACGCGGCAGATGCGGTGTAGCAGCCGGACTGTCGCGATGGACGACGCGTCCGGGCCCGCCGCCTGGGCGCGGCGGGCCGCGGCGGGCAGCATGCTGGCGGCGACGGTCACCGGACCGATCGCGACGATGGCGGCCGGCCTGGACGTGTGCCTGTACATGATCCGCCGCGACCTGGGTTCCGCCGTGGCGGCCGACGCCGCCCGGCTGGCGGTCGTGCCGCTGGAACGGGAAGGCGGTCAGGCCCGGTTCATCGTCCACGAGCAGCCGCCCGTACCGCGGGGATCACTCCTGGAACCGGTGCTGTCCTGGATCGAGGACAACCTCGGACAGTACATCACCCTGGAGGCCATGGCCGCGTGCGGTGGGATGAGCGAGCGGACCTTCAGCCGGCGGTTCCGGGAGCAGACCGGCACCACGCCGCTGCAGTGGCTGCTGCGGGCGCGGGTGCGCCGGGCGCAGTTCCTGCTGGAGACCACCGACTACGCGGTGGAGCGGATCGCGACGCAAGCGGGTTTCGGGTCACCTACCGCGTTCCGCGAGCGATTCAAACGGGTCGTCGGAGTGACTCCGTACGGCTACCGGTCCTCGTTCCGCCGTTCCGCCGCCTGAGCGGACGCCGACGTCGCGGGTGCACGGCAGGGGCCGGTCGGGGCGGGGGAGCCGGACCAGGAGCGTCTTCCCCTGCTCGTCGGTGTCGGTGTGCGTGTGGGTACTGCCGAGGGCCTCCGCCGCGAGCTCCGCCACCAGCCGCAGTCCCCAGCCGCCGCTTCCGTCCGCATGCGGTTCGGGAGTCGGGCGGGGGCAGTGCGGGTGGCGGTCGTGCACGGCGACGATGAGACTGCGCGGGCCGAGCGCCAGGATGATGTCGGCGGTCGGGGACCGGTGCGCCGTGTGCTGAACGCTGTTGGTGAGCAGTTCGGTCAGGATGAACAGGGCCGTCTCCACCACCGGGTGCTCCACATCCAGATCCCACGTCGCGAAGTGCGCCCGGGCGCGGCGCCGGGCGGTGGGCACCGACACCGCGACGGTGGGCACGGTGAAGATGTGTTGGCGGAGCTGGGACTGGATGGAGACCGGCACAGCGCGGATCCTTCCGGTGGGGCGGCATCGAACCCGGGTTAAAACGTCCGTAGGCCGAGCGGGGCCGTTGCGGAATGGTGCCGCCGGGGAGGCCGGTCCAGTGGTTCGAACGGACTGGCTGAAACCCACCGTAAACCGGACCCTTCCTGAGGGGAATGCCGGATAGTAGACATTGACCATAAGTAGACGCACCCATTCTGGGGGTCAGGTGTCCGACGGTTTCCTGTCGCCGGTGGGGCTCGGAGAGGTCGAAAGCGGCCTCTACCTGCATCTTCTCTCGGCGCCGCGCAGCACTGCCGCACAGTTGGCCGTCCTGGACGGCTCGACCGCGGCACGAATCCGTCCGGCCCTGGGCCGCCTGGCGGACGCCGGCCTGATCACGCGGCTGACGGGCTCACCCGTGCGCTACGTCGCGTCCCCGCCCGAAGCGGCCGTCGGCTCGCTCGCCTCCCGCCGGCAGCAGGAACTGGAAGAGCTCCGTGCGCACGTCCGCTCCCTCGCGCTGCGGTTCCAGGGCGCCGACGCGGGCCACCCCAGCGAACTGGTCGAGCTGGTGGAGGGCCGCGAGGCGCAGCTGAACCGCGTCGAGCAGATGCAGCTCGGCTCGGCGGAGGAGATGCAGGTCATCGACTGCCCTCCGTACTTCAGCAGCCCGACGTTCAACCCGATCGAGTTCCAGCTGCTGCGCCGCGGGATCAGCTGCCGGGTGATCTACGACTCGGTGTCGCTCGAAGGGCGCATGCCCTTCGTCCAGGACTGTATCGACGCGGGTGAGCAGGCCCGGAGTCTGCCGGCGGTGCGGATGAAGATGCTCATCGCGGACCGGCGCGCCGCGATGATCCCGTTGAACTTCGAAGCGACCGAATCGATGGCGGCCCTGTTCGTCCACCCCTCTCCGCTGCTGACGGCCCTGGTCACCTGCTTCGACCTGCTGTGGGAACGGGCGACCCCGCTGGCCGTCGACAAGAAGGGCACGGCAGGAGGCCTGGCCCCCGCCGACCACGAGCTGCTGTCCATGCTGGCGGCCGGAATGAAGGACGCCACGATCACCCGCGCGCTCGGCATCACCCAGCGGACGATGACCCGCCGCGTCGCCCACCTGATGGATGCACTGGACGCGAAAACCCGCTTCCAGGCCGGTCTGCAGGCAGCCAAGCGCGGCTGGTTGTAGACGTCTTGTAGACGTCGCAGGGCCGGTGCGGCGAGGGCGGCCAGCCGATGGTGATCGTCTTGGCGATGCTGGGTACCCCGGCGGCGTCGAGGGCGAACAGCAGATAGCTGCCGGGCAGCGCCACGCCGGGGTCGGTGGGGACGGTCAGTTCGTAGACCCCCGTCGATACCTGATGGGACGTCAGCGGCACCCGCCGTTGGTCGTTGTCCGTGGAGTGGGTGGCCGCTCCGGTGCGGACGAGGGAGAAGGCCGTGACCGGCGTGCTGGTCGTGACGGTCAGCGTGGCGCCGTAACCGGCCGTCGCGGGCGGGGTGTTGGTGATGACGGGCCGCGGCCGCTGGGTGCCGTCGGGGTTGAGGAGATACGGCGGCGTGAAGATCGCGCCGTCGAAGTGGTTGGTGGCGCAGTCGCCGCACAGTCCGCCGCCGCCGGAGAAGATCCGGCCGTCGGGGAGCAGGTTCGCGACGCTGTGGTAGTTCCGGGGTACGGCCATGGTCGCCATGCGGGTGAAGGCGCCGGTGGCCGGGTTCCAGATCTCCGGTGTCATGGCCGAGGTGGCGTCGGAGAAGGGAACGGGCCGGGACTGGCCGCCGAAGACGGCGACCTTGCCGTCCGGCATGACGACGCTGTTGCTGAAGGCGCGGGCGAAGGCCATGTCGCCGGTGCGGGCGCTGACGGGCTGCGGCCCGGCGGTGAGGTCGACGGTGTAGGCGCGGTTGGTGGCGTTGACGTTCTCGTACGCGGTGGCGCCGCCGAGCGTGAGGAGCTTGCCGATGTCGTAGGCGACGGCGTTGCCGTTCATCGCGTCCGGGCTGTCGGCGCGCACTCCGGCCGGGGTGATGGTGCCGTTTCCGGTGGTGTCGATCCAGTTGAGCTGCTTGCTGGGCCCGAGCTGGAGCACCCGGCCGTTGGACGTGCCGTAGAGCCACTGGTGGTTGTCGGCCCGGTAGGGCCCGGCGGGGTCCGCCGTCATCGTGGTCGTGACCGGAACGCCGGAGAGGGTGCGCCAGGTGCCGGTCGCGGCGGACCACACCTCGCCGTCCTTGCCTCCCTGGCCGCCGTTCCAGGATCCGCCGATGACGAAGGCGTCGCCGTTGGAGAGCAGCGTCATGGCCTGGTAGCCGCGGGGGATGTTCATGTCCGCGGTCGCGCTCCAGGTATCGGTGCGGGGGTCGTAGATGCTGGCGCGGGCGGCGTTGCTGCCACCGGTGACCAGCACCCGGCCGTCGGCGAGCATCGCCACACCGGGGCAGAACATGTCGTGGCCGGTGTTGTCGACGCGCCGCTGGGTGACCTGGCCGGTGGTGAGATCCATGATGGCGGTCTGGGTGAAGCCGTTGCTGCCGCCGAAGCGGTCGGTGGCGTAGGCCGACCAGGCGAGCAGTTTGTTGTCCGGCAGCAGCGCGGTGGCCACCGGTACGAGCGGGAAGCCGGTGATGGGGCTCCACAGGCCCGCGACGGCCGGGTCGGCCGGCCCGCTGAGGCGGATCTCGGCCGCGGAGGACCACGGTCCGCGGCCGCCCGCCTCGCTGGTGGCGGTGAGGCGCACGAACCTGGCGGTGGTCGGCGCCGTGAAGGTGGCGCTCTTGACCGTGTCGTCGTCCTTCCACGTCCCTGCGGCCAGCGGAGCCCCGAAGGTGACCCCGTCCGGACTGGCGGTGACCGTGTAGGCGCCGATCCGGCCGTTGGGCCCCGAGACGCGTGGCGTGTAACTCAGTGCGGACACCCGCTGGTTGGCGTGCATGTCCAGCGTGATGGAGTGCGGCAGCGCGGTGGGAGTGCCGGACCACTTGCTGTGCCACAAGGTGGTGGCGTCGCCGTCCAGGACGTTGCCGGCGCGGTTGTTCTGCGCGGCGGTCTCCTCGTCGCTCGCCGTGGCGGTCCAGCCCGTGACGGGAAGTTCGACGACGGAGGCGGGCAGGCCGGGATCCCCCAGCAGGTTGATCTCGGCGGCCGACGTCCACGGGCCGCGGTTTCCGGCCTCCGTCGAGGCGGTCAGCCGGACGAACCTGGTTCCCTGGGCGGCGAAGTTCAGGGTCTTGATGGTGCCGTCGTCGGGCAGGGTGCCGGTCGCCACCGGTCGCGTCCACGTCAGCCCGTCCGCGCTGAGCGCGATGGCGTAGACCCCGACCCGGCCGTTGGCACCATTGGTGCGCGGCCGGTAGACGAGCGCGGACACCACCGCGGTGTGATGCATGTCGATGGTGAGGCTGTGGGGCAGCGCGGTGGCGGGCGCCGTCCACTTGCTGTGCCACAAGGTGGCGGCGTCGCCGTCCAGGACGTTGGCCGCGCGGTCGTTCTCGCCGACGGTCTCCTCGTCGCTCGCGGTCGCCGTCCAGCCGGCCCGGGACAGGACCGGTGCGATCGGCTCCATGGCGGATGCCGGTGCGACACCGTGGTGCGGGGCGGGTGGCGGCGCCGTACCGCCCACCACGGGGACGGCGGGACGGCCGTCCGCGACGGCAGGCCCGCCCGCCGCCAGGAACGGCACGAACGCGACGGCGACCGCGGTGAGCGACGTCAGGATCAGCCACCGCGAGCGCAGCCGGAGCAGCCACGGCAAACGCGAGGTCAGAAACGGCACAACGGTCCCCCCAGACACGTCAGCGACCGCCGTGCCCCCCAATTGAACCCGGCGATGGCCCGACCGTGTCAGCAAGGAGCGCCACTGTAAAGAGGCACTCGCCCGCCCCGGCTCTCCCGGGACGGGCGAGGACCGTCGGCCGTTACCACATGACGGGGAGCCGCTCGGGCATCCGCTTCATGAACCCGGTCCGCCATACGAGCTGTTCGACGGGGACGGCGAGCTGCAGGTCCGGCATCCGCTCCAGCAGCACTTCCAGGGCGATCTCGGTGTGCTTCTTGCCCAGCGCGGTGGCGGGGCAGTAGTGCTGGCCGCCGCCGAACGACAGATGTGCCGCGGTGTTCTCACGGCCGAGATCCAGTCGGTGCGGATCGGCGAACACCTCGGGGTCGAAGTTGGCGCCTTCGACGAGCACCAGGACCAGTTCGCCCTTCTTGACCTCCACGTCCCCGAGCATGACGTCCTCGAGGGCCAGCCGCGGCAGGCCGTCGCCGATCGACAGGTTGATCCGCAGCAACTCGTCGACCGCCGCGGGGATCTTGCCGGGGTTCTCGCGCAGTTCGGCCCACGTATCGGGGTGCTGGATGAGGGAGAACACCGCCATCGTCAGGAACGCCGAGGTCGAGATCACTCCCGCGCCGAACATGGTCACGCCCACGGTGGCGAGCATCTCGTCCGTGAGGTGGTCGTACTCCGGGTCCTTGCGCAGTGCGGCGATATCGGCCATCAGCCCGGTCGTCGACGGGTCGTCCAGCCGCTCCACCATGTACGCCATGTCGCGGTCCCAGTTCAGCTTCGCACCGCTGACGGGGCAGGCGGAGTTCATGAACGCGATGTCCAGACTCGCGGCCAGCCGGGGAGCGTCGTCCTGCGGGATGCCCAGGATGCGGCAGTGCATGGCCTCGGAGTACGGGTTGGAGAACTGCGCCCGCAGATCCACCGGAGCACCCTGCGTCGTCAGGCCGTCGACCAGGCCGTCCGCGTGGGAACGCATCCAGTCCAGCAGGCCGTCGGCCTTCGGGTTGATGGCCTTGAGCACCGCTTTGCGAAGACCCGCCCCCGTGATGTTGCCCATGTTGTTGACGACCTCGGGCGGGATCGTCAGGGCGTACTGCCTCGGCGCACCCGGCATCGAGGTGTCCTTCAGACTGAACCGGGTGTCCTCCAGCACCTGCTTGCACAGGGCGTGGGAGGAGACCAGCCACGCCTCGTCGCCGGCGATCGTCCGGACCCGCTTGACGGGCTCCTCACGCAACGCGTCTATTTCGTGCGGCAGTTGGTCGCCGCGCCAGGAGAACGGGAAGTCGAGCAGCGTCCCGGCCTGCGGGTCGAGCAGCGTCTCAACGGACATCGGAATCTCCTTGTGCGGGTGTGACGATGGCATGGCCCTGGTTGCGTGAGGCTCGCAGTCCGAATCCGCGCGAGTAGAGAAGTTCGGCCATCGGCAGGAGCTGGTGGTAGCAATTGAGGGAGGAGGGAACCTCCAGGATCGCGGGGGTGTCCAGGAACAAAGGGGCCTCCGCGCATACGTACTTGAGGCACACTTCGCGCTGCCGCTCGGTGCTGGGCTTCCCGTCCAGGACTTTGGAGGTGAGGAAGGAGTCCACGAGCGTGTCGCAGGTCTTCCGGAACTCCGGATCGGTGTCCAGAAGAGCCCAGAGGCGGTCGTGGATTCTCCGGTAGGCCGGGATGTCCAGGAAATCCGACATGGCGTGGGCCCTGAGCCGCCCCCCGTAGGAGGCGGCTTCCACGGCATTGGTCACCTTGGCCCGGACGCCGCGCAGATTCTTGACGGCCTTGCGCCGGGCGTCATCGGGCGTATAGCCGGATGCCTCGTACATCTCGGCGACATGGAGGTCGGTATAGACGAAATCGACCTGCCGGAAGTTGTCGATGCCCCAGCGGGCGAGATCGGAGATGCGCTGCGCCGAGAAGTAACTGTTTCCGGGCGACACACCGATGACGGCATGGTCGCCCTCAGCGCGGATCACCTGGCAGTGGGAGGTGTAGGGCTGAACCTCGAAGACTTCGGCCGCTGTCGCAACCGGTGTGCAGGACGGAATCTCGAAGATTTCGGTCGCTGTCGTCAACTGGAGAGCGTCCTTCGGTGTCGCTAGTCCCGGGGAGCCTTGTGCTCCTGGTGTGGCGACAATGCGAGAAGTTAGTGCCCGGCCACGGAGAGTGTCAACGGGGGATCCGGCTCGCGAGATGAACATGAATGGGACATGACGTCGCCTTGTATCAACACACCATGCGGGATTGGCAATTGATGAGGATTATCCGATTGATGGGGCGTCACCTGCGGGATGGTCGGGTCGCCGCGGCTGATGAATGACGTGGCCATGTCGATTCCGGGCCAATGGAGGGCGGGGCGGGAACGGATTGCGCCGTCCGCCGGCATTTCCGGAGGCCGCCCGGGTTGTTGCTACCCTAGGAGAACGATGGTTCTCGACGTGAGCGGAGATGGCTGGAAGTGCTGAGCCCCGAGCTGGCCGAGGCGCGCGTCCTGGACGCGGCCGAGACCCTGTTCTACGACCGCGGGATCCAGCTGGTGGGGATGGACGAGATCCGGTCCACCTCCGGCGTCTCCCTGAAGCGGCTGTATCAGCTGTACCCCGCCAAGGGGGACCTGGTCGAGGCGTATCTGCGGCGGCGGGACACGGCCTGGCGGCGCCGGCTGGCCGAGTACGCCGACGCCCGGCCGTCGCCGCGCGAGAGCCTGTTGGCGGTCTTCGACTGGCTCTACGACTGGTTCGGCGAGCCGGACTTCCGCGGTTGCGCCTTCATCAACTCGTTCGGCGAACTCGGCGCGACCTCGCCGGAAGTGGCCGCCATCGCCCGCGCCCACAAGGACGCCTTCCGGAGGTATCTCGCCGACCTCGTGGCCGCCGCCGGCGAACCGGCCTGGGTCGCCGACCATGTCGCCCTGCTGGCCGAGGGCGCCATCACCACGGCCGCGATCTCCGGTTCTCCCCAGTCCGCACGTCAGGCCAAGGACGCGGTGCGCATCATCCTCGAATCCACCGGCGGCACCCGGCCCGCCTGACCGGCGACGGCGAGTGGCCCCGCCGGGGGTCCGGCGGGGCCCTCCTCGGACGGTGAAGGCCGTCCGGGCGGGCGGCGTCAGGGGGATCAGAGGGAGATGCGGCGTTCGTCGGCGGTGATCGCGAGGTCGTTGATGCTCGCGTAGCGGCGCCGCATCAGGCCGTTCTCGTCGAAGTCCCAGTTCTCGTTGCCGTAGCTGCGGTACCACTGGCCCTGGTCGGTGTGCCATTCGTACTCGAAGCGCACCGCGATGCGGTGGTCGGTGTAGGCCCAGAGTTCCTTGCGGAGGCGGTAGTCCAGTTCCCGCTCCCACTTGGCCCGCAGGAACTCCACGATCTCGGCCCGGCCGTTGATGAACGCGTCGCGGTTGCGCCACTCGGAATCCTCGGTGTACCCGAGGGAGACCCGCTCCGGATCGCGGCTGTTCCAGGCGTCCTCGGCGGCCCGGACCTTCTGCAGCGCGCTCTCGGCGGTGAACGGCGGCAGCGGTGGCCTCTGCTCAGGCATGGTGCATCCCTTCCGATGGGAGAACCAGCGTTCTCCTCGCTTCGCAGCTTAGGAGAACGCTGGTTCTCACGCAAGGTTCTGGCCGGTTGCCCGCCGGCCTCCCCGGCTCCTGCGGGAGCTGCCCGGGTGGCGGTGCGGTGTCGGCGAGGAAGTCGAAGGCCAGGCCGCTGGAGCCCTCGCCCCGGCCGGTGCCGCGCGGATGGCGGGCCGGCGACCTACCGCGCCTTCCTTGCCACGTAGACGGTGTTCGTCGCCGTTCCCTCCTGCAGTGGATTGTCGAACGGGACGACGTGGGCCGCCGGTTCCGCGAAGACCTCCGCGAGGACGGAGTTGAACTCCTCGTCCGGCGGGTCGTTCGACCACAGGGCGAAGACACCGTCGGGATGGAGGCGTTCGGCGAGCGAACGCAGGCCCGCAGGCCGGTAGAGCGCCGCGTGCCGCGGGTGCAGGACGTGGCGCGGTGAGTGGTCGACGTCCAGCAGGATGGCGTGGAAGCGGCGCTCCGGTGCCTGGGGGTCCAGGCCGGTGGAGTCGCCGACCATCGCGAAGAAGTCGCCCTGGACCAGCCGGCAGCGGGCATCGGACGCCAGCTCGGCACCCAGCGGCACCAGGCCGCGCCGGTGCCAGTCGATCACCTCGCCGAGCGTGTCGACGACGATGAGCGAACGCACCCGCGGGTCGTCCAGCGCCGCCCGGGCGGTGTACCCGAGGCCGAGGCCGCCCACGACGACGTCCAGTTGGGCGGCGTCCGGCAGCGGCGCCAGTCCGAGCCGGGTGAGCGCGATCTCGCCCGCCGTGAAGAGGCTGGACATCAGGAACTCGTCGCCGAGCTTCACCTCGTACACCTCGTCGCCGGACACCGGGTCGCGTCGGCGCCGCAGACTGATGTCGCCCATCGGCGTCGGCTGCCAGTCGATCTCCTCGAAACGCGCGCTCATCCGTTCGCCCTTCTGGTGCCGGGATGACAGGAGAATGCCCGGCAAATCCGAAACGCCCACTCTCTCATGGCACAGGAGACGACTCTGCCGTGTGGCGATGGATCAACACGATCCCGGTGGGAGCGATGATTCCGGAGCGGCGCCGCAGTCTTCAGTGCCGTACACCCGGAGCGAGGAAGAGGAGCGAGTCCCATGCGCATCGTCATCAGTGAGTTCATGAGCCTGGACGGCGTCGTACAGGCGCCCGGCGGTCCCGAGGAGGACACCGACGGCGGGTTCGCGCACGGCGGCTGGTCGCACCCGTTCTTCGATCCCGAGGTGGTGGGCGGCGCGTTCTCCGACGCGTTGGCCAAGGCCGAGGCGCTGTTGTTCGGGCGCAGCACATGGCAGACCATGGCCGCGGCGTGGCCCGAGCGAGCGGGCGACCCGTTCGCCGATCAGATGAACACCATTCCGAAGTACGTCGTGTCCGGGACGCTCAAGGACGACGAGCTGACGTGGGACAACACCACGCTCATCCCCGGCGACCAGGCGGCCTCCCGCATCCGGGAACTGCGGGACGCCGAGGGCGGCGACCTGCTGGTCATGGGGAGCCCGACGCTCGTGCGCACCCTTCTGGGCGAGGGCCTGATCGACGAACTCCGCCTCATGATCATGCCGGTACTGCTCGGCGGCGGTAAGAGGATCTTCCTTGACGACGGTGCGCTGCGCACGCTCGAGTTGGTGTCCACCGTCATCAGCGACGCGGGCGTGCACGTGTGCACCTACCGGCCCGTCGCCGGTCGGTAGCACCGGCTCGGGGCGGCCCGAGAGTTGGCTCGGGGCGGCCCGAGAGTTGGCTCGGGGCGGCCCGAGACCCGGTTCGGGTCGGCGAGCGAAGGCGCGAGCGCGTCCCCAAGTGCGGTATGCCCGGCCAGGTTCGGGCATGCCGCACAGCCGTCTGCCGCATGCGTGTGAGACGTTGACAACGAGCACCGGAACCCGGATCGGGGAACCGGATCGGCGGTTGGAGCAGCGTGGCATCGCGCCATCGCACCAGGGCGGGAGGCTTTACGTGAGTCTGACGGGAACGTCGTTCTGGGTCGTGCTCATCACCGTGACGCTGCTGATGGTCATCGGCACGATGCTCCTGTGGGCGAAGATTCCCGGACCGCGCCTGGTGCGGGCACTGACCCGGCTGGTCATGATCCTCCTGTGTCAGCTCACCGCGATCTCGGTGGTGGCCGTATGGATGAACAACAGCTACGGCCTCTACTCCTCCTGGGACGACCTGCTCGGCACACCCGACAACACCAACACCATCGCGATGCCCGGCCCGCCCGTGGCCCGCGCCCAGTTCAACCGCAGCGACAACGGGATTCTGGACACCTACTTCCACGGAACGCACTCCAAGCTCTCCGGGCAGGTCATCGTCTGGACACCTCCGCAGTACGACGATCCCGCGTTCCGCTCCACCCGCTTCCCCGTCCTGATGCTGCTGCACGGCGTGCCGGGATCACCTCAGTCGTGGCTGGAGCACGGCGGTATGCCGGACGCCTTCCAGAAGATGGTGGACGCCCACCAGTCGCACCCGTTCATCCTGGCCATGCCGGTGATCAACCCGGGCAGCGTCGATACGGACTGCAGCGATGTGCCGGACCGCAAGGTCGCCACCTGGCTCGCGGCGGACGTCCCCGAGCTGCTGCGGGAGAAGTTCCGTACGGTGCCCGGACCCCATGGCTGGGGGGTGATGGGGTTCTCCACCGGCGGTTACTGCGCCGCGAAGCTCCCGCTGCAGTTCCCCCGTGTGTTCGGCGCCGGCGCCGCCCTCGATCCCGACCCGCTGACCGGCGACCCGTCCGTGCTGCCCGACCCGGCCCTGCGGGAGCGCAACAGCCCGACGCACCTGGTCGCGGGCTCCCGGGCGGACGTGGGGATCTTCCTCGCGACCTCGGCGCAGGACCGCGACAGCCCGCCGGCCTCCATCGAGCAGTTCGTCCAGGCGGCTCAGGACAGCAAGGTGCGGGTGAAGACCGTGCTGCTCGCGACGGGTGGGCACAACTACGGAACCTGGATCAGCGAGTACCCGGCAGCGATCGGCTGGCTCAGCCGGCAACTCGCCGGCCCGCAACAGGCCCCCGCACCGAAGAAATAGCCGCTGCCCCGCAGCCGTACCGCGCCTCGGGCCCCCTCGACCCGATCCCGGCGGTGCCACCCCGGCGGTGCCGCCCCGGCGTATGACAGGCCGAGCGGGCAGGAGCCTCAGCCGTGGTGGCGGAGGTCCAGCATGCAGAAGACCTTGTCGTAGCGGCGGTCGCCGACGGCGACGAAGTCGGGCAGCCGGCCGTACTCCGTGAAGCCCAGCGACCGGTAGAGGTGCAGGGCGTTGTCGTTGTCGCCACGGGCGTCCAGGGTGAGGACCTCGATGCCCGCCCGCCGGGCGTCGGAGATCAGGGCCGCGGTCAGCGCCCGGCCAACGCCACGGCCATGGACGGCGGCATCCACCGCGAGTTTCTCCAGGTCGGCGTGCGGCCGATGGGTCGGTCGCGCGTAGCGCAGCCAGTACCCCAACCCGACGAGCCGATGTCCGAGATAGGCCGCACGCAGTGCCCCGTCCCCGGCGTGCACCGCGGCGACCACGTGCTGGAGGAGTTCGGCCACTTCGTCGTGCGAGGGAGGTTCGACCCAGCCGAGTGCGGCGCCACCACGGACCAGGTCGGCGAGGATCCGGTGCGCCGACTCGGCGAACCGGGCCTCACGCTCCGGATCGGACGCCAGCTCCGCTACGCCGAGGAGGACGGGCTCGGCGGCCCCGTCGTCGGTCATGGCCGTATGCATGACGGGCAGCCTAAACGGCCTACCCCGGGCGCTCGCCGAAGGCCCGGCCGGCGCCGGGGCGGCGAAAGGGTTGGTGCGCGGGGCCGGCGGAACCGGGTAACGTCTTTGTCATGTTCTTCCAGACGCCGATTTACGAGTGAGAGCGTGATGGGCCTCTGCTGACGTCGTTCGACGTCGCCGCCCGTCCCCCACCGATGAATCCGTAGATCACTCCACATCATTACCGGGAGAACCCGTGACCGTGAGCAAGAACATCAACAACCCCGTGGGCATGGGCGGTGGCCAGCGCAAGAGGCTGTCGCGCGCCGAACGGCAGAACAACGGCCCGCACCGCAACCTCGACCGCCAGGGTGCGGCCGACCAGAAGGCGGAGCTGGTGCGCAAGATGCGCGAGAAGGCCGGCGCGGCTGAGGGCACCGGGCAGGCGGACGACGACACCGCACAGAGCTGACGCACCGCCGCCGCAGGGCGGCACCGCACGGAGCAGGGCCCGGACCGCGACGCGCGGTCCGGGCCCTGCGGCCGTATCGGGGCTCTGCTGCCGTACGGGCGCGGCCGGTCCCGTTCCGCTCTCGGCCTGCCTCGCACATCGGGGACGGTGCCGGCCTCATGCATTTGCTGTTCGGACGAAATAGGTGGCTGCTCGTTCCGGCCGAGAGTTCGCCGAAATTCGGCCAACTTTCTCCCGCCTCACCTGGGAGTAGTTGTGCGGAATCGATTACTCCTCCAATTACCGGCGTGAACGACCCTCTTGACACCCGAAATCACGGAACGAGACCATCGCGTGGTCGCGTTCCGGTGGGGCGTGGCGAACATTCCACATCGACGGTCGAACACCGTCGATAATCGCGGGGGAGGACGAACAATGAGTATTCTCGAACCAACGGAAGATCCGCTTCAGCGGGCTGAAATCGAACGCTCGGGCAGGCGGGTCTTCCTGGCCAGGACGCTGGGCGTGACGGCCGGTCTCCTCGCGGTCGCGGCGACCGGCGAGGCGCATGCCGCCACTCCATCGCAGGCGCCCACGGCCACGAAGTCCGCCACGAAGTCCGCCGCCAAGTCCGCCGCCAAATCCTCGGCCAAGGCCGGTGCGGCCCTGGCAGGACAGGCGGACTGGCGTTTCTGCAGCAAGTGCTACGGGATGTACTTCTGGGGCTATCCGACCGACGGCGTCTGTCCGGCCGGCGGCGCGCACACTGCTCAGGGGTACAACTTCGTCCTCCCGCACGATGTGCCCGCCACGCCGACAACGCAGGCCAATTGGCGCTTCTGTTCCAAGTGCTTCGGCATGTTCTTCTATGGATACCCGGACAACGGCCACTGCGCGGCCGGCGGCGCTCATGCTGCTCAGGGGTACAACTTCGTGCTGCAGCACGATGTGGCCGAAACACCCACCGCCCAGGCCTACTGGCGCTTCTGCTCCAAGTGCTACGGCATGTTCTTCTGGGGTTATCCGGCGAAGGGCCACTGCCCCACCGGCGGTGAGCACAACGCGGCTGGATACAACTTCGTCCTCCAGCATTCCTGAGGGCCCGCGAGCGCATTGAATCGCCGGTGGTTCGGGGTGGCCCTGCCAGGTCATCTCGAACCACCGGCGATTCGCCGTCCAGGGCCGGGCGGTGCCGGCCGGCGGAACCGCTCCCTGCGACGGCCCGCGTCACGCCCGCTCCGGCGTCCGTCATCGGAAGACGCTCCAGCGGTCCCCGGGGCGCCGTATGAAACGGTTGCGTTTCTCCGGGGCGGGCCTTAACGTTATGGAACGAAACGGTTCCGTACTATAAGGAGGCCTCGCGATGCCGGCCGACGCTCGCAAGACCACGGTGCGCCGCCCACGGATGACGCCCGACCGTGAGCTGGAGCTGCTCGTCGCGACGCTCGACGTCCTGCGCGAGGACGGTTACGAGGCCCTGACCATGGATGCCGTGGCGGCCAAGGCACGCTGCAGCAAAGCCACCCTCTACCGGCAGTGGCAGACCAAGCCCGAGATGATCGCCGCCGCGCTCTACGCCACCCGTCCGGTGCGGGTGAACGAGATCGACACCGGCTCGCTCCGCGGTGACCTGATGCTGCTGGTCGAGCAGGTGGCGCCCCGTGCCCAGCAGGACACCGCGCTGTTCACGGCCCTCGGGCATGCCGCTCTCTCCGATCCCGCACTGGTGCGGGCGCTGCGCGAGAGCGTGATCGATCCGGAGACCGCGAACCTGACCGCCTTCGTGGACCGCGCGGTGGCCCGGGGCGAGCTCGCGGCGCGACCCGCGGCGCTGGCCTTCCTGCCGCAGCTGCTCTTCAGCTCGCTCCACACCCGCCCGCTCTTCCAGAACGCCGTCGCCGACTACGACTACCTGGTCGGCTTCATCGATGACGTCGTGATGCCCGTCCTGCTGCACACCTGACCGGCGACCGCCGACGTCCGCCCCCTCATCCCCGGCTCACAGCCCTGGAGCGCTGAACCATGCCCAGAACACTCGACGACACGCCCATGGACATCCTGTCCAAAGCCCCGGTCCCGCCCTCCAGGGCGCAGGAGCCCGGAGCACGTCGCTGGTGGATCCTCGCCGTCGTCGGTCTCGCCCAGCTGATGATCGTCCTGGACGCGACCATCGTGAACATCGCGCTGCCCTCCGCGCAGAAGGACCTGGGCTTCTCCGACGGCAACCGGCAATGGGTGATCACCGCCTACGCGCTGGCCTTCGGCAGCCTGTTGCTGCTCGGCGGCCGGATCGCCGACCTGTTCGGACGCAAGATCACCTTCCTGGTCGGTCTGGTCGGCTTCGCCGGCGCGTCCGCCCTCGGTGGCGCGGCCGGCAGCTTCGAGGTGCTGGTGAGCGCCCGCGGACTGCAGGGCCTGTTCGGCGCCCTGCTCGCCCCTGCCGCGCTGTCCCTGCTGACCACCACGTTCACCGACGCCAAGGAACGCGCCACCGCGTTCGGCGTCTTCGGCGCCATCGCCGGAGCCGGCGGCGCGGTGGGACTGCTGCTGGGCGGTGTGCTCACCGAGCACCTCGACTGGCGCTGGACCATGTACGTGAACCTGATCTTCGCCGTCATCGCCTTCGTCGGCGGCATGGTGTTCCTGCGGCACAGCGCGCGCGACCGGAGCGTCAGTCTCGACATCCCCGGCGCCGTCCTCGTCTCCGCCGGCCTCTTCGGCCTGGTCTACGGCTTCTCCAACGCCGAGAGCCACGCCTGGGGCTCCCCTGCCACCTGGGGCTTCCTGGCCGCCGGTGTCGTGCTGCTGGGCGTCTTCGCCTGGTGGCAGACCAGGGCCGCCCACCCGCTGCTGCCGCTGCGCGTGCTGCTGGACCGCAACCGCGGCGCCTCCTTCATCGCGGTGCTGATCAGCGGCGCCGGAATGTTCGGTGTCTTCCTCTTCCTGACGTACTACCTGCAGCAGTCGCTGGGCTACAGCCCGATCCGGACCGGGCTGGCGTTCCTGCCGATGGTCGCCGCCCTGGTCCTCGCCTCGGCCCTCGCCAGCACCCGGCTCATTCCGCGCTTCGGCCCCAAGCCGATCGTGCCGCTGGGCATGGGCATCGCCGCGGCCGGCCTGGTCTGGCTGACGGCACTCAGCATGGACAGCACCTACGCCGCCCACATCCTGCCGCCGCTGGTCGTCCTCGGGCTCGGCATCGGCCTGGTGATGGCCCCGGCGATGAGCCTTGCCACCTCGGGCGTCGCCCCGCACGATGCGGGGGTGGCCTCCGCCGCCGTCAACACCATGCAGCAGATCGGCGGCTCCATCGGCACCGCACTGCTCAACACCCTCGCCGCCAGTGCCGCCACCGGCTACCTCGCCGGCAGGAACCCCGCCGACCCGGCCGTGCGCGGACAGGCCCTGCTGGAGAGCTACTCCACCGCCTACTGGTGGTCGGCCGGCTTCTTCGCCGCCGGGCTGCTCATCAGCGTCCTCCTCTACCGCCGGGGCGTCCCCGCCCAGGACGAGAACGCGGCACCGACCGTTCACATGTAGCGGGGTGACGGGACGTCACCGTCCCGCGGCAGGGAAGCCGGCGCTGTTTCCGCACTTCGGACGTGATCGTCGCCGTGGCAGGATGTCCGGCACGAACGCAGGACGGCACCGCGAACGAAGGACGGCATGATGACATCGGGCAGCGGTAACGCCTCGCGGGCCGTGCTGGGGACCTGGCCCACCCCGCTCGAACCGATGCCGCGGCTGGCCGCCGCACTGGGCCTCGGCCCGGACGACCTGTGGGTCAAACGGGACGATCTCATCGGCCTGGGCGGCGGCGGGAACAAGGTGCGCAAGTTGGAGTGGCTCTGCGGCGCGGCACGCGACGCCGGCGCGACGGTGCTGGTGACCACGGGCGCTCCGCAGAGCAACCACGCGCGGCTGACCGCGGCCGCCGCCGCGCGGCTGGGGCTCGACGCCGTCCTCGTGCTCGTCGGCACACCCGGATCACCGGGGTCCGGCAACCTCGTACTCGACTCCCTGTTCGGCGCCACCGTCGTATGGGCCGGTGAGGTCGGCGCCGAGGCACTCAAGGCCGCGGCCGGGCAGGTGGCCGGGGAACTGCGGGGGAAGGGCGCCGTTCCGGCACTGATCCCCTTCGGCGGTTCCAGCGTGGTGGGTGCGCGCGGCTACGTCGAGTGCGGGCGGGAACTCCTCGCGCAGGCCCCCGACCTGGCGACCGTCGTCACCGCACTGGGCTCCGGCGGCACGATGGCCGGCCTCGTCGATTCCCTGGGTACCGCGCGAGTGCTCGGCATCCACTGCGGCGCCGTCGCGGATCCCTCCCACACCGTTGCCGAGCTCGTCTCGGGACTGAGCGGGAAGCGCTGTGAGCCGGGGACCCTGCGGGTACGGCTCGACCAGGTCGGCGCGGGCTACGGCACACTGACCGACCAGGTCATGGACGCCCTGCTGCTGGCTGCCAGAACCGAAGGCATGGTGCTCGATCCCATCTACACGGGACGGGCGATGGCCGGCCTGATCGCGGCGGTCCGGGAAGGCGACATCGTGCCCGGACACCGCACGGTCTTCCTGCACTCGGGCGGTCTGCCCGGCCTTTACGGCCATCCGCAGACGCTCGCCAGAGCAGCGGCCGCACTGACCATCGGAACGATCAGCGGATGAGGACGATGTCGCGCAGCAGGCCGTGGGGCTTGTCGTCGAGGGGGCCGTCGGGCATCGCGCTCGCAGGGGTCCTCATAGTGATGTGCTGGTTGCTGAGCGGCTGCGGCACGCTGCACGCCGATGCCGGTGCCGGCGCGACCGGCACACGAAGTCCTTCCGCCGCGGAATCCGCCATCCCCTGGACGCTGGCGGCCCCCATCGCCGTGAACGGGCTGAGCATCGCTGCCGACGACCGCACCCTCCAGTTGGATGTCCAGGTGCCGGCCGGGACGAACTGCACGCGCGGGCTCAAGGCCGCCGTCGACACCGTGGAGAACGGTGTCATCTATGTGAAGGTGACCTTCGAGTCCCGCAGCATGGACCGGAGCTCGGGATGTACGCACGATGAGCGGGCGCTGACGACCGTTCGTCTGCCGGTGTCCGTCGTCGGGTACCCGGTCATGGTCAACAGCTCCGACGTCTTCACCCTGTCCGGCGCGACCCGCCCGGCCCTCCGCAAGTGCGGCAAGCTCGGCTGCGATCCGGCACCCACCGGCTGCACGAGCGCCTCGTACCAGCAGGCGATGCTCGTCGCCGACACCCCGCAGCACACCTACTGGGACGACCTCGGCTGCGACGGCCACTGGCTCATCCTCGAACTCTCCACCCGGATGGGGCCCGCCTGCGGCGACGCGTCCTCGGGCTGCAAGGAGAGTGCGCTGACCACGCGGTGGTTCTTCCGCGCGACGCCCGACGGATGGCACGCCTTGGGCACCTCCGGCGCGGCGGGATGCGCGGGCGTTCTGCGGATGAACCCGGCCTTCCCGGAGGCCCTGTGCCGTCATCTCCCGGCGCTGAAGCGCTGAGTCCTCAGGAGGCCGGTCCGGCGGGCGGGGCGCCGGTGATCGCCGCCCGGTAGAGGTCCTGGGTGGCGGCGCCGAAGTAGGCGCTGTAGGAGACCTTGGGGGTGTTGCCGCCGGTGTGGTAGCCGCCGATGACCCCGATCACCGCCCAGCCGCCCGGCCACGGCACCAGCATCGGCCCGCCGCTGGTCCCGCCCACGAACGCGTCGCACGCGATGCGTGGGAAGGTGCCCGGATCGGCCGGGTCGTCGCTCACCCACTTGGTGGTCCAACTCCAGCACTCCAGCGGCTTCGTCGCACCCGCCGGATACCCGATCATCCGAACCGGGGCGTGGTAGTACCCGCTCCCGGTGAGCAGTCGCACCCCACCGACCGCGTCCTGCAGGCGCGTTCCGACCTGATTGGGCTCGGTGACCGCGAAGCCGAAGTCGTACGCGGCTCCCGCGTGCTCGCCCAGGTCGTAGTACTGCTGCGAGACGTAGACGCCGTCGCTCGCGACGGGGAAGACACCGAACGGCTTGAGCCCGTCGTGGTACTGCGGCACGAAGGCGAGGTTGCGCTTGGGGGAGGTGCCGGAGTAGCCCTTCAGACAGTGCCCGGCGCTGAGTACCAGGTCGCGGCCGGGACCGCGCACCACGGATCCGCTGCAGGTGCGCCCGGTACCGGTGGCGTCGGTCCAGAAGAAGGTGCCTGCCTGGGGAATGCCGTCGAAGCTCCGGCTCGGCGGAATGTACTCACCCGGCCGGGGCCCGTCCACGGTGGGGGAGGCGCTACGGATGGACGAGCCGGTCCCGGGGCCGTTGCCCGGTTCGCCGCGCAGTGCCTCCGCCATCCGGGCCGGGCTCCAGTAGGCGTCGAGCTGGACGGCGGCCGGGTTCGACCGTGCCGGGTGGCCCATGGCGGATGCCGTCGGGGCGAGCCCGCCGCCGAGCAGCAGCGCTGCCACGGACACGGCGGCGTATCGGATGATCCGGGTCCTACGCACCATCAGTTCCCTTCTGGTCACACGCATATGACGGCTCACCATAAGGGCGACCATGGGTCGGTGCGCCAGACGGCGTGCGGTGGCGTCCCGCTCTTCGACCTGAACAGAGGGTGGTGATCAGGTCGGCCCGCAGCCACAGCCAGTGCCGTAGCCGGAGCCGGTGCCGGCCGATCGGCGGGAGAGAGGTCCCGGTAAGCTCACGTCCCCATGGACCCGAGTACAGGAACAGAGTTGGTCGGCATCCCGTCAGGGCGGGTGACGCTGTCGGACCGGCGGACACAGCGCAGTTGGTCGGTGGAGGTTGCGCCGTACGAGCTGGCGGCGTGCCCGGTCACCCAGGCGCTGTACGCGGAGATCACCGACCGAAGCCCGAGCACCGCTCAGGGCGACCGGCTGCCCGTCGAGAGCGTCTCCTGGTGGGACGCGGTCCGGTTCTGCAACGCCCTGTCCCAGCGCGACGGTTTCACACCCTCCTACCACCTTCACGCCGACGGCGAGGGCATCGACTGGGACACGTCCGCCGACGGGTACCGGCTGCCGACCGAGGCCGAGTGGGAGCACGCCTGCCGCGCGGGTACGGACGGACCCCGTTACGGCCCGTTCGACGAGATCGCCTGGTACCGCGGCAACTCGGACGAACGGGTCCATGACGTGGGCGGTAAACAGCCCAACCCGTGGGGCCTCTACGACATGCTCGGCAATGTCTGGGACTGGTGCTGGGACGTCTACGACGCCGAGGTCTACGGCACGTACCGCGTCCTCCGCGGCGGGGGCTGGTTCGACGAGCACTGGAGCTGCCGCGCCTCCGCGCGCCGCCGCAGCCACCCGACCTTCCAGGTCGACGACGTCGGGTTCCGCGTCGCACGTTCCGTCGCGCACGCGCTTCCGGCGTGACCGGTTGAGATGGTCCCACCGTGTCGGTCGCAGCCGCGCGTTCGCGACTGCGACCGAGTCGGTTCGCCTACCTGATGCGGCAGAGCGTCAGGCGGCGGCGCAGGCCGTGACGGCAGCTGCGGTCGCGGTGGCCGCGGTTTCGGCGGCGGCGACTCCGGCGGTGGTGGACGTCACCGCGGCCGCCGCGGCGGCGGTCGCCGTGCCGGCCGCTGTGGTGAGAGCGGTGGCAGGCGCCCCGGCCGCGACCGCGGCGGCGAGCTCCTTGACAGCGGCGGCCGCTGCGGCGGCATCCGTTTCGGCGGCCTTCGCGGCGGCCGCGGCGTTGGCGCTCGACGCGGCGGCCGCGGTGGTGGACGCGGCGCAGGCCGCCGGGTCGGCGAGCACCGCCGGGGCATGGTTCGCCGATGCCGTACCGGCGGTGAGTGTGGCTGCGCCGGCAGGTGCCACGGCCAGCAGGGCGCTTCCGGCGATGAACGTGCCGACGGCGAACGACGCGAGGGAGGTGCGGCAGATCTTCATGAGGGCTTCTTCCCGGTCAGGGAGCAGCGGGCCCCGCATGCCTGGCGGAAGCCGGCACGCGGGAAGCGAGCCGGCGGGATCCGCCGGTCACCTCTGAAGAGGAACATCGAAAACCCTGCACGGCGCGTTCGGACCCTCCGCGGAGCCGGTGCACGCGGGTCGGGTCTGTGGGCCGTCTGCCGAGGAACACCCGGTCGGGGTAGGTGGGGGAAGGACACGGACGAAAATCGGACATTGGTCCGAATGCCCCGAGGCCCGCGCCCGAGGCCCGCCCCCGAGGTCCACTCCCTGTGCCCGCCCCCGACGCAGCGTCAGGGCCGGACAGCGGGCTCTAGCCCCACTCCTCCGAGCCGCCCCCGCGCCAGCTCACCTGTGACGCGTCCGCGGTGTCCAGGTCGTCGAAACCCGCGCGCCGGGCGAACTCGACGACGTCCGCGACGGAGTACGCCTTGCCGACATTCACCTTGTTGATCCAGACACGGCGGAACGGCCTGTCGGCATGGTGGACATCCCACACGATGACCGACGGCGTCACGAGCCGCGCGCCCGGGTCCATGCATCCAGGCTGCGCCTTCGCCGGGCGATGCGCACCTCGGGCGTCCGGAAGTCCCTGGATCTTGTGCGACACCTGCCAGTAAGTTGATCGGTGCGTCTGACGAAATACGGCCACGCCTGTGTGCGCCTCGAAATCGGTGACCGAGTGCTCGTGATCGACCCGGGCACCTTGTCCGAGGGGGAGGCATTTCCGGCCCGCGGGTGAAGCTCGCCGAGGCCGTCGAATTCGCCCGGGCGGTGGGGCCGGCGCGCGCGTTCCCCATTCACGAAGCCCATCTGAGTGCCATCGGTCTGGAGAGCTTCGACTGGTGGATGGCCACGAAGGGCGGGACGGACTATGCGCGCATCCCGCTGGGGGAGTCCGTCGACCTCCCGTAGCGTCGGCCTCCCGTAGTCCGGTTCAGGCCCGTGATGCGGTGGCCGCTAGGGCCGGTACACGTACGGCGTCGTGGTGGTCAGAGCGCTGAACCCGAGGTTCCGCAGGATCGGGCGGCTCTGGTCGGAGGCATCGACCTGCAGATAGCGATAGCCGAGTTCGGCGGCGATGGCGGCTCGATGGGCGACCAGCGCCCGGTAGATGCCCCGGCCGCGCCAGGCGGCCACGGTGCCTCCGCCCCAGAGGCCGGCGAAGTCGGTGCCCGGGAGCAGTTCCATCCGCGCGGCGGACACCGGCAGGTCGCCGGCCATCGCGAGGACCATGCTGAAGGTCTCCGGCCGTCCCGCCAGCTGGGAGTGCAGGCGGTGCCGAAGCCGGTCGGCGCTCGTGCCGAAGGCCTGTTCATGGACGTCCGCCGCGAGATCCACGCCGGACGGACCGGTGACCGGCCGCAACCGCACGCCCTCCGGTGGTTCGACGACGGTGGAGAGGTCGTCGATCGGGGCGACCATCACGGTCTCCTCGGCCTCGGGGGAGAACCCCGCGGCCAGCAGCCGCCCGGCAAGGTCGCCGGGCCGGTCATGGCCGTACAGCTTCCATTCGAACTCGCGCCCGAGCGCGCCGAAGTGCCGGACCTGTGCCGCGATCGCCTCGTCCGCCGTGGTCCCGTCGAGATCGGACCAGACGACGCCGTTCCAGTCGTCGTTCCCGGCGCCGACCTGTCGCACCACGTCACCGGTCCGTTCGATGCGCGCAGCGGGATCGTCCGCCTGCGCGTCCCGTCGCATCTGCCGGTCGAACAGGGCGAGTACCGCTGCGTGATCCATCAGCTCAGTTCATCACCGAACGGACAACGGGGGCAACCGCGATTCTCCGGCGGATCCGGCGGATCCGGCCGTCGGCGCGCGTCCGGCGGTCGAACGCGGTCTCCTGACACGTCGGCCCGGCACGGCTAGTGTGCGATCCCTAGATCCCAATGCTGATCCAAAGGGGCATGACGTGACTTCCGTCGACGGATTCAAGCTGCTTGCCGAGGCGCACAGTTACCTGCGCACGGCCGTGCTCGGGGTGCCGGAGGACGCCTGGGGGAACCCGACTCCCTGCGCTGAATGGACGGTTCGTCAGGTCCTCAACCACGCGCGGCTCGACCAGCAGGCGCTCGTCATCCAGATCGCCGAAGTGGGCCGGCCGGCCGACCCCTTCGAGCCGGCGGACGCGCTCGACGCCGACCCGGTCGGGCAGCTCGACGAGGTGCTGGCCGCGGCGACCGCCGCCTGGGTCTCGGTCGGTCGGGACGCCGAGAACGTACCGACACCCTTCGGCCCGATCCCGGCGTGGCAGGGAACCGGGGCGGCCGCGCTGGATGCCGCTGTTCACGCCTGGGACATCGCCAGGGCCACGGGCCAGGAGCTGCCGCTCACGGCCGACCTGGCGGAGGGACTGCAGGTGATCGCCGATCTGATCGTCGATTTCATCCGCGACAACTTCCACAAGTTCGGGCCCGCCCTTCCGGCCCCGGAGGGGGCGACCGCCGCGCAGAAGTTGCTCGCGTTCACCGGCCGCGACCCCGAGTGGGCTCCCGCGGTGTGATCCCGGCCGAACCCGTGGTCGTCGATGATTCCGACGATGCCGCGCGCCGCCTGGACCGTGGGCAGCGAGGTGTCGTCGGGACCACGGGAGCAGGGGGGCTTCATGGATTTCCCACCTTGAGCGTGAGCGGGGTGATGCCCTGTCCCACGCCATACACCTGTGCGAGACGGCCGCCATCCTCGAGGACTGCGTCAGCGGGACGCCCTTTCCGCAGCATCCGCGCGCCCTGAACGAGCTCGGCGAGGCGGCGCTGGAGTATGAGGGCCAGGGGGAAGCCCTCATCTGGCGCTACGCCAGTGCGTAAGCGGTCCTGAGCATCACGCTCCTGAACCGGCTGGTGAGCAGAGAACCGCCGCTCGACGCGGATACCGTTCACCAGCTCTGCCGGGAACCCACGCTCGGCGGGTTGTGCGCGGCCCTGTCGATCCCGTCGAGCCGGCTCATCGAGCCGTCGGACGGTGAACAGCAGGATCCAGGGCAGACACCCTGCGATCGCCCTGAGTACGGCCGGAGGCAGCGTGCCGGCCGTGCGGATTGCACGACCGGTCACGCTCCCGATGGCTTTTCCGTCAGTGCCGGTGCAGGGTCTCGAGCGCCTCGACGAGGATCTTGGGGTCGTGCCCGCCCTTGTAGACGGGCGGCGGCTGCTTGTCGAGGCCCAGTAGGCCGGCGACGGCGGTCCAGGCGGTGCGTACGGAGTACTCGACGGTGAAGACGACGTCGTCGGGCACCTCGGCGTACTGGCCGATGAAGGCCAGGTTGGTCGACCCCGCGGGGACGACCTGGGGGCGGTCGCCCGCCTGGCGGACCAGGAACTGGCTGGTGATGTACGGCATCATCGCGGGGAGCACGATCGATCCGTCCAGGATCTCCGGGCGCTGCTCGAAGCGCAGGTGCCGCAGCACCTCGTCGAGGATCTCCCGGCCAGTGCATTGCGACATCGGCTTCTTGACGAAGTCACCCTGCTTGTCGGGGAACAGGGCGTAGCCCCACCACACGAAGGTGTCCTCGGACTGCTCGTGGAAGTGCGGCTGGTGGTTGAGGACGATGGTCAGCAGCCAGTTGGATTCCTTGAACGTGATCAGACCGCCCTTGCCGGCCTCGCTGCCGCTGAACTCCTCCATCAGCTTGAAGAAGACGGGATCCTTGGTGGTGACGGTGAACGACTCCCAGGTGGAGTCCGCGGTGCTGGAGTCGAACGCCGAGGGGTTGCCCAGCCCCGGGCGCTTGGCCGCGAGCGTCTCCCACAGCTGCCAGGAGCCACTGGTGCTGGTGGTGTCCAGGACCGGGGCCGCGTCGGTGGAGCCGAGGGTCGAGTTCGCCGTCATCGAGCCGTTGGTGACCATCGCCAGATCGCCGGCGTCCAGGGTGACCACCTCGGTCCTCCCGTCCCGGACCCAGGTGATGGTCTCGACGGTGAGGGCGGCGCCCGGGGCCAGTCCGAGGTCGGTGACCCGGGTGTCCAACTGCACGGTCACCCCCTGGTCGGTGAGCCATTTCAGCAGCGGGCGCACGATCGAGTCGAACTGGTTGAACTTGGTGCGGTAGATCCCGGACATGGTGTCGAAGGTCTTGAAGAGGTGGACGAAGCGGTTGAGGTAGCGGCGGAACTCGATCGCGCTGTGCCAGGGCTCGAAGGCGAACGTGGTGCACCACATCGCCCAGAAGTTGGTGGTGAAGAACTCCTCGTGGAAGCAGTCCGAGATGCGCTTGCCGTCCAGCAGCGTCTCCGGGGTGCCCACGCACTTGACCAGTTCCAGCCGGTCACGCTCCGAGAACGTCATCGAGTGCGCGTCGATGATCTGCCCCTCGGCATCCACCAGCCGGGCATGGTCGTTCCACGCGAAGTCCTCGTGGAAGGCGAAGGTGTCCTCGGTGACCGATTTCGACGGATCGTCGAGGGACGGGATCGAGGAGAGCAGGTTGTAGGTGCAGTCGAAGTGCACCTCGAACATGCGCCCGCCGCGCATCGTGTAGCCGGTCTCGGGAGAGCCCGCAGCGTCCAGGCTGCCGCCCTCACGGTCCTGCTCCTCCAGGATCACGATGTCGGCCCCCGAGAAGCCGCCTTCGCGGATCAAGAACGCCGCCGCCGACAGCGATGCGATCCCGCTGCCCACCAGATAGGCCTTCGCCATGTCCGTCCCTCACCTGTCGTCCGTCACTTGGGTCCCCGGGCCTGTGACCACGACTTTCCCCAGGGAGCGATGCGGTAGGGAGGCGTACCCGTTCGGCCGCGCCGCGACGCGGGGGGCACGGCCGGGTCCCCGGTTCGGCCGATAGGGCGCCCGCAGCGCCGGCCCCGTAACGCGCGGCCTTCCGCCCCGGCCATTCGCCCAGTTGCGGTGGGGTTACCGGGACGGGTCGGCGACCGGGGAGGCTTCGCCGAGGTCGGCGCCGTGATCGGCGTCGCGCAGGGTGTCGCCGGTGCCGCGCCAGTCCAGGCACATGACCGTCGCGTCGTCCTCCAGATGCCCGTCGTGGGCGCTGATGACATGTTCGATCAGGATGCGGGCGGCCTCGCGGGGGTGGAGGTCCTGGGTACGTTCGATGAGCTCGGGGAGGTCGATGTCGGTGGCACTGCGTTCCATCACCCCGTCGGTGAGCATCACCAGCCGGTCGCCCGCCCGGATGTCCAGGGACTGCACGGTGTAGGTGTGGGGGTTCTGGAACCCGAAGGGCATGTTCACGGCCGGCTGCAGCTGTTCGACCTTGCCGTTGCGCAGGAGCAGCGGCCAGGGGTGCCCGGCGTTGATGAACTCGTTGCGCCCGTCGAGCAGACTGATGCGCAGCAGTTGTCCGGTGACATAGCGGCCGCCGCTGTGGTCGATCACGGCCCGGTCGGCCTGTCGCGCCTGCTCGGCCAGGTCAGCGCCCTGCCGGCGGGCCCGGCGCAGGGCGCCGACCAGGAGGGTGGCCAGCAGCGCCGCCTGTACGTCGTGGCCCATCGCGTCGGTGACCGACAGCTGCACGTAGTCGCGGTCCATGACGTAGTCGAAGGTGTCCCCGCCGACGAACTCGGCCGGTTCCAGGGCGCCGGCCACCGAGAACTGCGCTGCCTCGCACGCCAGAGACGCGGGAAGGAGCCGGTGCTGGATCTCGGCGGCCAGGCTCAGCGGGGTGGTGCGCCGGCCCCACTGGTACAGGTCGGTGAACGGACGGTTCGCGATGACGATGTAGGCGAGGGCGTGCGCGCTCTGACTGATCTCCCGTATGACCGCGGAGTCCGGGTGGCCGGGGAGGTACAGCTCCAGGAGGCCGATGGCGTCCCCCCGGTTGGTCACCGGCGCGATCACCCGGGTCCAGGTTCCGTCGCCCAGCTGCTCCACATCGGGGCGCTGAGTCCTGATCACCTCTTCGTACACGGTGCCCGGCACGGCGATCGGGTCGGCGGGACGGTCGACGTCGATGCTGTCCACGGACCCGAGCCGCACCACCGCACTGCCCGTGAAGTCGGTGATCAGGAACGAGACCGAACGGGCACCGAGCTGCTCCCGCAGTGCGGCGGCGATGACGTCGACGGACTCCACCGGCGGCGCGGCCTCCGCCGCCTCCAGCGCCCTGCCCAGACCGTCGGATCTGCCGACCGGCATCGCAGCCCTCTTTCCGCGGTGCACCGCCGCTGTACGTGGATCCGCCGACCGTAGCGTAGACGCCGGAGCGGCCCGGTGACCCTGAGGCGCGACCGCGGGTCGTGTCCGGTGGCTCCTGACGCCGTCGAATGGCTTGATTCCGCTCCCAACTTCAAGGTCTGAACCATTGACCGCCTTCCCCGCAGACGCAATTCTGTTGCGGGCGGCTTACGGCCGGCTGAACCACGATCCGTAGGGTGAACGGCAATAGTGGAGGAAGACCCGAATTGACGTATGCAACGGGCGGGTTACGCAGATCCAGGATGATGTCGGCGCTGCGTCACCGGGTTCCGGTGGCGGTCACGTTCGCGCTGGTGGCCACCATCCTCGCCGTTCCGCAGGGCGCCTCGGCGCACGAGCCTTATCCGGACCCCTCGCTGCCCGTCGCGACGCGCGTCAGCAGACTGCTGGCGACGATGACGCTGGACGAGAAGATCGGCCAGATGACCCAGGCCGAGCGGGCGAGCGTCAGCAACGCCGACATCACCGACTTCGCCCTCGGCTCGCTGCTGTCCGGCGGCGGCTCGGCCCCGTCCCCGAACAACGCGACGAGCTGGGCCGACATGTACGACGGTTTCCAGAACGCGTCGGTGGCCAGCCGCCTCGGCATCCCGCTGATCTACGGCGTGGACGCGGTGCACGGCCACAACAACGTGGCCGGCGCCACGATCTTCCCGCACAACATCGGACTGGGCGCCACCCGCGACCCGGCGCTGGTGCAGCAGATCGGCCGGGCGACGGCCGAGGAGGTCTCGGGCACCGGCATCGACTGGGACTTCTCACCCTGCCTCTGTGTGGCGCGTAACGACCGGTGGGGCCGCACCTACGAATCGTTCGGCGAGAAGCCGGAGATCGCCACGTCCATGAGCACGTACATCACCGGTCTGCAGGGCGGCACGCTCGGCGGCGCGGCGTCCGTGCTCGCCACGGCGAAGCACTTCATCGGCGACGGCGGCACGACCAACGGCACCGACCAGGGCAACACCCAGATCAGCGAGGCCGAGCTGCGGGCGATCCACCTGCCGCCGTTCCAGGCCGCGGTGCAGAAGGGCGTCGGCTCGGTCATGATCTCGTACAACAGCTGGAACGGGGTCAAGGACCACGGCAACCAGTACCTGATCACTACGTTGCTCAAGGGCGAACTGGGCTTCTCCGGATTCGTCGTGTCGGACTGGAACGGTATCGACCAGATCGACGGCCAGGCCGGGTTCACCGCGGCCGAGGTCGCTCAGGCGGTCAACGCCGGGATCGACATGGTCATGGTGCCCACCGCCTGGAAGTCGTTCATCAGCATGCTGCGCGGCGAGGTGCAGGCCGGGCGCGTGCCCATGTCGAGAATCGACGACGCGAACCGCCGCATCCTGACCAAGAAGTTCGAGCTGGGTCTGTTCGAGCACCCGCTGACCGACCGCGGCTACACCTCGACCGTCGGCAACGCGGCGCACCGGGCCACCGCCCGCCAGGCCGTCCGCGAGTCCCAGGTGCTGCTGAAGAACTCCGGCAACGTGCTGCCTTTGGCGAAGACGAACAACAAGATCTTCGTGGCGGGCTCGAACGCCGACAACATCGGCAACCAGAGCGGCGGCTGGACGATCTCATGGCAGGGCGCAAGCGGTGCGACGACGACGGGCACGACGATCCTGCAGGGCATCCGTGCCCAGGCGGCCACCGGCAGCACCGTCACCTACAACCAGGCCGGGACCGGGATCGACAGCTCGTACAAGGTCGCGATCGCCGTCGTCGGCGAGACCCCGTACGCAGAGGGGGCCGGTGACCGCCCGAGCGGCATGGGCCTGAGCACCGCCGATCTGAACACCATCGCCAAACTGCGGGCGACGGGAGTCCCGGTCGTCGTCGTGATCGTCTCGGGACGGCCGATGGATCTCGCCGGCCAGCTGCCGAACTGGAACGCGCTCGTCGAGGCATGGCTGCCGGGAACCGAGGGCAACGGCGTCTCGGATGTGCTGTTCGGCGACTACGCGCCCACCGGCAAACTGCCCGACACCTGGATGCAGTCCGCGAGTCAGCAGCCGATCAACGACGGCGACGGCAAGCCCGCGCTGTTCCCGTACGGCTTCGGTCTCACCTACGGTGCCGTTCCGGCGCCCAGCGCCTACCAGCTGACGCAGGCGGAGACTTTCGCATCCCAGTCGGGTACGCAGAACGAGGCCTGCACCGACACCGGTGGCGGTACCGATGTGGGTTACATCGCGGCCGGCGACTGGATCGACTACGGCAGTCTCGACTTCGGCGCGACCGGCGCGGCCTCGGTCACCACGCGGTTGGCCTCGGGCGCGGGAGTCACGGGCACGGTGCAGTACCGGCTCGACAGTACGACGGGTCCGGTGGTCGCGAGCGTGCCGGTCGGCAGTACGGGCGGGTGGCAGAACTGGGCCAGCAGAACGACCGCCCTGACCGGGTCGGCGACGGGGGTGCACGCCGTCTACGTCACGTTCACCACCAGCGGCTCCGGTGACCTGGTCAATCTGAACTGGTTCCAGTTCGCGCACTGACGAGGCCGTCCGGCCGCACTTCCCGGGCGCCGGTGCCCGCGCCGCTCCTCGCGACCGGTCACCGGCGCCCGCGCCGTCCGGATCACTTCTCCTCTCCTTTACGTTAGTGGCACTAACGGTATAGCGTCGTCCCATGGTCACCGTCAGCGTCATCGATTCCCACATCGCCTACGCCGAGAGCGGCGAAGGCGGCCTGCCCGTGGTGTTCCTGCACGGCAACCCGACCTCCTCGCACCTGTGGCGCAACGTCACCCCGCACATCGCAGGACAGGCCCGTGCGCTGGCGCCGGACCTGATCGGCATGGGCGCCTCGGGCAAGCCCGACATCGATTACAGCTTCGCCGACCAGGCCCGCTATCTGGACGCCTGGTTCGAGGCACTGGAGCTGCGCGAGGCCGTCCTGGTCGGCCACGACTGGGGCGGCGCCCTGGCTCTGGACTGGGCAGCCCGTCACCCGGAGCGGGTGCGCGGCATCGCCCTGCTGGAGACCATGCTCAAGCCGCTGTCCTCCGAGGAGATGCCGCCGCCCGCACGCTCCCGGTTCGAGGCGTTCCGCACCCCCGGAGTCGGTGAGCAACTGGTGCTCGAGGAGAACGTCTTCATCGAGACCGCCTTCAAGGGCGGCGTCCTGACCCCGCTCAGCGAGGCCGAAGTCCAGCCCTATCGCGCCCCCTACCCGACCCCGCGCAGCCGCCGCCCCCTGCTGGCCTGGCCGCGCATGATGCCGATCGACGGCGAACCGGCCGACGTCGTCGCCCGCATCACCGACTACGACACCTGGCTCGCCGCCAGCGCCGACGTCCCCAAGCTGCTGCTGACCTTCGACTCCTCACCCACCCTGCTGATCGGCGAGGACATGATCGCCTGGAGCCGGGAGAACATCGCCGCCCTGGAGGTCGAGCACTGCGGCCCGGCCGGGCACCATGCCCCCGAGGACCAGCCCGACGCGATCGGCCAGGCGATCGCCCGCTGGCTGACCGCACACGGGCTGACCTCGAACGGCGCCGGCCAGGAGCGGAGCAGGGCGCGAGTGGCTCAGGAGAGCCGGTCGGCGTAGCGGGTGGGTCCGGCTCTACGGCGCGGCGGCGAGGACGGCGTCGGCCACGGACGTGCGGGCGTAGAGCACCGAGCGGCCGGCCCGGTGGGCGCTGACCAGGCCCGCATCGCGCAGGGCGGTGAGGTGCTGGGACGCCGCGGGTGCGGTGAGCCCCGTACGGCGGGCCAGGTCCGTGGTGGAGGCCGGAGTCTCCAGTTCGGTCAGCAGCAGGGTCCGCGAGCGGCCGAGCACGGCCGCGAGGGCGTCGGTCCGCGGGATGGGCCGGGACTCCCACAACGCGCCGATGCCGCGCGCAGGATAGGCCAGTTGTGGCGGCTCCGGCAGTGTGACCCGGGTGAGCAGGCCCGGGCCGGTGAAGGCCGACGGAATCAGCAGCAGTCCCGCCCCGGCGGTCTGCCGGGACAGCGTCCGCTGCCGGCGGGCGAGCCGTAGCGCGTTCTCGTCCCAGCTCACCGACGTGTGCAGATCGTTGAAGAGGCGGCCCACGCCGTGTTCCGCGACCTGCCGGGCCCGGTAGAACACATCAGCGTCGAGCACGGCCCGGATCCGCGCCCAGTAGGGGGCGATCGCCACTTCCCAATAGGTCTCGATCTCTTCCGCGACCCGGACCATGCGGGCCTGCGGTTCGGCGTACAGGGCCCGCAGGCGCGGGCCGGGAGGACCCTGGTCCTCCTGGATGCGGTCGAGTTCCCGGCGTACCCGGTCGACCGGTGTGGCCAGAACGCCGGCCAGCTCCTCCGCCAGCGTGGGGGCCGGTCCTATCGGCGCCGGGTTGAGGAAGTCGGGAACGTAACCCGTGGGCGGGATCAGCTCGGCGAGCCAGCCCCGGTCCAGGCCGGCGGCCGCGACCCGCGGCCGGACCTGCTCGATCCAGGGCTGGTGCACCGGATGGGCGGAGCCCGAACTCAGCAGCCGGAAGCTCGTTCCGGCCTCCCACATCGGGGAGATGGAGAAGCGCATCTGTGCCAGATCGCTCGCGGAGAACGCCAGCTCCGCCAGCACGGTCCCTCCCATGATTCAGACATACCTTAATCAATGGCCCGTAGCCTACAGGGCGGCCATCATCCCGGCATGACCTCACGGACGATGACCGCAACGACCATGACACCCCCAACGGACCAGCGCACCTGGGTGCTCGGCGACCTCACCGTCAACCGGATCGGCTTCGGCGCGATGCGGCTGACGCAGAACGGCGCGGCGTTCGAGGCCGGTGCCGCCCCCAGCGATCGCGGCCGCGCGATCGGTGTGCTGCGGCGCGCCGTTGAGCTCGGGGTGAACCACATCGACACCGCCGCGTTCTACTTCTCGCCGCTGCGCTCCGCCAACGAGCTGATCAACCAGGCACTGGCCCCCTATCCGGACGACCTCGTCATCACCACCAAGGTCGGCCCGAGCCGGGACGCGTCGGGTGCGTGGCAGCCCCACGCCACGCCTGAGCAACTCCGCGGCCAGGTCGAGGAGAACCTGCGCCAGCTCGGCCGCGACCACCTCGACGTGGTGAACCTGCGGATCGTCGGCACGGATTCGATCGCCGAGCGCTTCGGCGCACTGGCCCGGCTGCGCGACGCCGGGCTCATCCGCCATCTGGGCCTGTCCAACGTGCGCCCGGAACACCTCGCCGAGGCCCGGGCCATCGCGCCGGTGGTGTGCGTACAGAACCTGTACGGCCTCGGGGTACGGCCCGACCAGGACGAGTTCGTCCGGCTCTGCGGTGAGCAGGGTGTCGCGTTCGTGCCGTTCTACGCGATCGCCGGAGCCGGGCGCGAGGCCGGCGCCGGCGGCGCCGACGGCGAGGCGGTGCTCGCCGTGGCGCGCGCCCACGGGGCGAGCACGGCGCAGGTCCGGCTCGCGTGGACGCTGCACCGCGGTCCGCAGGTGCTGGCCATCCCCGGCACCGGAAACCCGGACCACGTCGAGGAGAACGTGGCCGCCGGAGCACTGCGCCTGTCCGAGGGCGAACTGGCCGTCCTGGACGCCTTCCACCAGGGCGGGGTGTAGGCGGCGTCACACCTTGTGGACGAAGGCCCGTCGGAGAGCGTGGTACGGCCGGCCGGGGTCGTCGAAGATCTGCCGCATCCGGCTGAGTTCCTCCTCGCGGTATGCAGCCAGCGGCTTCGCCGCCTCCGCGGCGTCACGCTCCGCCTTCTTCGCCGCGATCCGGGTCATGGTCGAAGGCATGGCGGCCAGCCGCGCGGCGAATTCGCCGACCTGCCCGGCGAATTCCCCCGGGCCGGTGTCGAACAACCGGTCCACCAGCCCGAGCCGCTGCCCGGTCGCGGCGCTCACCGGTAGCGCCCGCTCGGTGAGCTGCTCGGCGACCGAGGCGCCGACCCGGCGCGGCAGGGAGTACGTCCAGTACTCCGAGCCATACAGTCCCATCCGCCGGTAGTGCGGGTTGAGTACGACGCCGGTCCTGCACCAGACCTCGTCAGCGGCCAGGGCCAGCATCACCCCGCCCGCCGCCGCGTTGCCGCCCAGCGCGGAGATCACATAGCGGTCCGTCGTGGTCAGGATCGCCTGCACCACGTCGTCGATCGCGTTGATGTTGGCCCAGGACTCCGCGGCCGGATCGGGCGCGGCCTCGATGACGTTGAGGTGGATGCCGTTGGAGAAGAAGTCCCGGCCGCCACCCAGGACCAGCACCGACGTCGGCCGCGTGCACGCGTAGCGGTAGGCGGCCAGCAGACGTCGGCAGTGGGTCGTGCTCATCGCGCCGCCGGGGAACGAGAATCCGAGGAAACCGGTGTCCCCGTGCTCGCGGTAGTGGATGTCGGTCCAGGTGCGGCGGCCGTCGGGTGTGCCGTCGAGGGGGAAGGGCAGTTCCGGCACCGGCGGCAGCCGTTCCCCCAGGGCGGTTGTCGCGGGCAGCGAGAACGTCGGCGGCTGCCCCGGAACCCGTCGTGGCCGCAGCCGCGGGATCCATACGGCGCCGTCACGGGTCGCGCGGCAGATCGCGCCCGCGCGGGTGGCCAGTACGTCGCCGGGGGCGCCTGTCAGGGCGTCCTCGGGGTGGCCGCCGTGCAGGAACCACTGAGCGCCGAGGAGATCATCCAGGACCCCTGGCTGCGAGTCGGCGGAGCGCAGCTTGCGGGCCACCGTCTCGGTGCTGTCCGCGGCCCAGTCGATACGCCGTGTCTCCTGGCGCAGACAGGGCCGGGCGGTGACGGTGATCCCCTCGTCCGGGTCACTCTGCGAGCGGGGGACGAAGGTGCCCGAGGCGAAGCGTTCCACGGCCAGCAGCACGGCTTCGAGCGCCGCGTCGGAGACCTCATTGCGGTACAGATCGCTCTTGCCCACCTGGGGAAGCGAACAGGACACCGAGGCCCAGACGTCCCCGGCGTCCATCTCGGCGTTGGCGCGCAGAACGGTCACGCCCCACTGGTCGACGCCTTCCTGCACGGCCCAGTCGAGCGAGGACGGCCCGCGGTCGCCCAGCGGGCCCGGGTGCACGATCAGGCAGGTGTGCGCGGACCACACCTGCTCCGGGATCGCCTCCTTGAGCATCGGTGCCACGATCAGCGCCGGCCGGTGCCGTTCCAGCGCGTCGCGCAGCGCCCCCTCCTCGCAGGAGTGTTCCACCGCAACGGTGTGGCCCCGGTCCGACAGCTCGACGTACACGCGCTGCGTCAGGCTGTTGAACGCACCGGCGAGCAGCAGGATGTTCATGGCGACCTCCAGCGGATCCCGTGGGAGGGAAGGTGAGGACCCTGACCGGAGATCCTTGCGCGCCGGCCGCCGCCCACGACCGACGCGCGCCCGCAAGGTCACCCGAACGACGGCGCCACATGGCCCCGTCACCCGCCCGGTTCCACCCTCACCGAGCCATGCTGCTGTGCGTGTCGCGCTGTCGGGCCTCCAGGGACTCGACGCGTGCGACCTGGTCCTCGGTGAGCACGTCGCACACCCAGTCCCAGTGCAGGGCGACGCGGTCGCCGGGGGCGAGCCCGTCGAGCAGTGTCCTGCCGCCGGTCGACCAGCGCACCACCTCCTGCCGCTGCGGCCCGGTCCCGACCGTGGTCCCGCTCCAGTTCAGCGGGCTGGAGGTGACGGTCGCCGACTCACCGTGGACGTTCAGGACGACACCGGTGCGGATGCGGCATTGGTCGAGGACGGTCAGAGCGGTCGGGTTGTTGCCCGTGCGGAGCAGGTGCGCCCACGGGTAGACGTCGAAGACCTGGAAGCTGTGGTGGGCGAGGGCGCGGTGTGCGGCCTCGCGCCAGGTGCCGCCGATCTGGCCACGGAACCGGTCCAGCATGCGGTCCACCAATGCCGCGGAATCGGCCTGTTCCAGCAGGTCGTTGCCGATCCAGTAGGCCTCGACCACCCGCTCGTCGAGCGGATCGGCGATTCCGGCCGCTTCCGCGAGGAATTCGAGGTAGCACCAGGCGCCCTCGAACTGCCGCGCCCGCCGCTCGATTCCGGCGATCGCGCCGGAGTCGAGCAGGGCGGACGCGTCGGCAGGACCGCAGTAGCCGAGCTCGTTGGGCGGGTAGGCGTATCGCGCGAACAGGAGCGCGCCCCGAGCGCTCATTCAGCAGATCCTCGGGAGCTGTTCGCCGATGGGAAGGCCGATCACCCGGGTACCGCCCAGCCCGGTCCTGGCGACCACCATCCCGGGGTGATCCGCTCCGCAGGTGCCGATCCGGCGCGCCGACCGGCCCAGCGGGTGCGCCCGCAGCGCCTCCAGCACCTGATCCGCCGACTCGGCGGGCACGATGGCGAGCAGCTTGCCCTCGTTCGCCACCTGCAGCGGATCGAGCCCGAGGAGACTGCAGGCGTCCCGCACCGTCTGCGGGACGGGCAGGTCCCGTTCCACGAGGTCGATGCCGACCGCCGACGCACGGGCGATCTCGTTCAGCGAGGCCGCGACCCCGCCGCGGGTCGGGTCGCGCAGGACATGCAGATCCGCACCCGTGGCGATCATGCCGGCGACCAGGCCGTGCAGGGCGGCGGTGTCGCTCTCCACGGTGGTGCCGAACTCCAGACCCTCGCGGCAGCTCATCACCGCCACACCGTGCACCCCGATGTCGCCGCTGATGAGCACGGCGTCGCCGGGCCGCGCGCGACGCGGGTCGATGTCGACCCCGTCGGCGATCACCCCGATGCCCGCGGTGTTGATGTAGACGCCGTCACCGCTGGCGCTGTCGACGACCTTGGTGTCCCCGGTGACCAGACGGACGCCCGCGGCCTGCGCGGCCGTGCCCATCGCCTCGGCGATCCGGCCGAGTTCACTCAGTTCGGTGCCCTCCTGGAGGATGAAGGCGGTGGAGAGGAACAGCGGTGTCGCGCCCGACATCGCCAGGTCGTTGACGGTTCCGTTCACGGCCAGGTCACCGATCGACCCGCCGGGGAAGAACATCGGCTTCACCACGAACGAGTCGGTGGAGAAGGCGAGCCGGGTGCCGCCGATGGACAGGACGGCCGAGTCGCCCAGTTCCGCCGCCGCGGCCGCGCCGTACGCGGGCAGGAACAGATGCTCGACCAGTTCCCCGGACATCACCCCGCCGCCTCCGTGCCCCATCACGATGGTCGGAGTGTCCCGCAGCGGGACGGGGCAGACCCAGCTCTCGAAATCGAGGTCGCCCACACGGTGCATCGCATCAGTCACTTGGCATCGACCAGTTCCAGTCGGCGGTAGGTGTAGTACGCGGCACAGGCGCCCTCGGACGACACCATCGTCGCGCCCAGCGGGTTGCGCGGGGTGCACTCCTTGCCGAACGCCGCGCACTCATGCGGCTTGATCAGCCCCTGAAGGACCTCGCCCGCCCTGCACAGCGCCGACTCGGCCGTATGGATGCCGGTCACGTCGAACCGGAGCTCGGCATCGAACTCGCGGTATTTCGCGGACAGTTTCCAGCCGCTCCGCGGGATCATCCCGATGCCCCGCCACGTCCGGTCGGTCACCTCGAACACATCGCGCAGCATCTCCATGGCGGGGACGTTGCCCTCGTCGCGTACCGCGCGGGGGTAGGCGTTCTCCAGTTCGTGGCGGCCCTCTTCGAGCTGGATGACCGTCCGGCGGATGCCTTCGAGGATGTCCAGCGGCTCGAAGCCGGTGACCACGATGGGGACCTGGTACTTCTCCGCCAGCGGCGGGTACTCGGAGGTACCCATCACGCTGCACACATGCCCTGCGGCGAGGAAGGCCTGCACCCGGCAGGTGGAGGATTCCATGATGGCCCCGATGGCCGGCGGCACCAGGACATGGGAGACCAGCAGCGAGAAGTTCCGCACCCCCAGGCGCTTGGCCTGGTACACGGTCATCGCGTTGGCCGGCGCGGTCGTCTCGAAGCCGATCCCGAAGAAGACGACCTCCCGGTCCGGGTTCTCCCGGGCCAGTTTCAGTGCGTCCAGCGGCGAGTACACCACTCGGACGTCCCCGCCGGCGCTCTTGACGGCGAACAGGTCCTGGCTGCTGCCCGGCACGCGCAGCATGTCGCCGAAGGAGCAGAAGATGACTCCCGGGCGGGCCGCGATGGCCAGCGCCCGGTCGATGATCTCCAGTGGTGTCACACAGACGGGGCAACCCGGTCCATGGATCAACTCAACTCCGTCGGGCAGCAGTTGGTCGATGCCGTGCCGGATGATCGAATGGGTCTGACCCCCGCAGACCTCCATCATGGCCCACTGCCGGGTGGTGGCGGCATGGATCTGGTCCAGGAGCTTCTTCGCCAGGTCAGGGTCGCTGAACTCGTCGAGATACTTCATCTGCCGGCTCCTTCCGGGGCTTCCTTGTGCTTGGCCGCGAGTTCGAACCCGTCGCCGAACTCCTCCGCCAGGATTCCGAGCCGCTCGAAGTCGGCCAGGGTGTTCTGGGCCGACCGCTCGTCGAGGCGCTGGATGGCGAACCCGACATGCACGACGACGTACTCACCGATCGTCACATCGGGGATGTACTGCAGGCACACCTCTTTCTGCACCCCGCCGAAATCGACCTGGGCCATCAAGGTGCCGTCGACTTCGGCGGTACTGAGGACACGCCCCGGAACTGCCAGACACATGGTCCCTCTTCTCTGTGAATCCCGAAATCCCTGGGTATCCGGGTGGAGCCCGGTGGATCCGTCCGAGCCCCGGGGGTCAGCCCGAAGCGGCGATCAGCAGCTGGCCGAGGGCGATGCCACCGTCGTTCGGGGGGAGCAGCCGCGGCCGCAGGACGGTGAACCCCCGGCCGGTCAGCATGCGCTGCGCCTCCTCCAGCAGCACGGCGTTCTGGAAGACACCGCCACCGAGTGCCACCACCTCCAGGCCGCTCTGCGCACGGCAGATCTCCGCGAGGTCGACGATGAGTACGGCGACGGACGTGTGGAAGCGGGCGGCGATACGTTCCGCGGAGGTCCCGGCGCGTACGTCGTGCACCACCGCGCGGATCACCGGCCCCGGGTCGGCGACGGCGGGATGCGCGCCGTTCGCGGACCGGACGGCGAAGGCGTAGCGGCTCTCCGTCCCGTCGCCGTCCGCCGATGCGGCGCGGGCCAGGCCTTCCAGCGCGATGGCCGCTTCGGCCTCGTACTCCACCTGCTGCCGGACCCCGGTCAGCGAGGCGACGGCGTCGAAGAGCCGGCCCATGCTCGAGGTGGGCACACAGCCGAAGCCGCTCTCCAACTGGTGTGCCAGGACGTCGCGTTCTCTGGAGGGGCAGGCGGCGACGGCCGGCAGGTCGTCCTCCCAGGCGACCCCGGCGGCGCGCAGGTGGGCGAGCGCCATCCGGTAGGGGCGCAGCACACTGGCGTCGCCGCCCGCCAGGGGCACGTAGCCGAGGTGTGCCGCCCTGCGGAACGACTTGTAGTCGGCGATCAGTACCTCGCCGCCCCAGACCGCGCCGTCGGTTCCGTAGCCGGTGCCGTCGAAGGCGACGCCGATCACGCTCTCGCCGGCGCCCAGCCCGTGCTCGCCCATCACGGACGCGATGTGCGCGTGGTGGTGCTGCACCGTTCGCACCGGCCTGTCGTGTGCGTGGGTACGGGCCCAGTCGCCTGACCGGTAGTCGGGATGCCGGTCGGCCACCAGCTGGCGGGGGTCGACGCCGGTGAGGCGTTCGAGGTGGCTCTCGGTCCTGGTCAGTGCCTCGACGGTGGACAGGTCGTCCATGTCGCCGATGTGCTGACTGACCCAGGCGTAGCGGCCTTCCCCGAGCGCGCAGGTGTTCTTCAGGTCCGCGCCGACCGCGAGTGTCGGCGGTACGTCGAACGGCAGCGCGAGGGGCAGCGGCGCGTAGCCGCGGGATCTGCGGATCGGGAGCTCCGCACCCGCGACGAACCGGCTGACCGAGTCGTCGCACGGGACATGGATGGGCCGGTCGTGCCGCAGCCAGCCGTCGACCAGCGGAGCCAGGGTGGTGAGGGATTCGGCGTCGTCGGTGACGATGGGCTCGCCGGACAGATTCGCGGAGGTCATCACCAGCGCGTCCGGGCCCGGCCGATCGTCCCCGATCCCGAAGAGCAGAACGTGCAACGGGGTGTAGGGGAGCAGCAGCCCGAGGTCGGGGTTGCCCGGCGCCACGGCGTCGGAGACCCCGGCCCCCGGCTCCTTCCGGAGCCGGGGCAGGAGCACGATCGGCTTGCGGATGCCGGAGAGCAGCTCCCACTCCTCCCCGGTCATGGTCACCAGCTGTTCGGCGACCTCGGGACCGGAGACCATGACCGCGAACGGCTTGCCACCGCGCTGCTTACGGCGTCGCAGCTCGGCCACGGCCGCGTCGTTGCGGGCGTCGCACGCGAGGTGGTACCCGCCGAGTCCCTTGATCGCGAGGATCCTGCCGTCGGAGAGCAGTTCCCGTGCGGCTCGCAGGGCGTCCGCACCGTGCTCCGGGTGCCCGCCGTCCTTGCGGATCAATTCCAGCCGGGGTCCGCAGGCGTGACAGGCGATCGGCTGGGCGTGGAACCGGCGGTCCGCCGGATCGTCGTACTCCGCCCGGCAGTCGTCGCACATGTCGAACGCCGCCATGGTCGTGGCGGCCCGGTCGTACGGGGTACCGGTGACGATCGTGAAACGGGGGCCGCAGTGGGTGCACGTGATGAACGGATGGCGGTACCGGCGGTTCTCCGGGTCACCCATCTCGGTGAGGCAGTCCTCGCAGGTGGCGACATCGGGGGAGACGAGCGTGCGGGCGCGGCCGCCGTCGCTGGAGTCCTCGATGGTGAACTCCGTACCGCCACGCGTCGGCTGCTCGGAATCCCGCACGCTCTCCACGATGGCGAGCGGAGGGGCGTCCGTGCGCAGCCGCCGCCCGAACTCCGCCACCGCCTCCGCGTCGCCCTCGACCTCGACGACCACACCCGCGCTGGTGTTCGCCACCGAGCCGGCGAGGGCCAGTTCCGAGGCGGTGACGTAGACGAAGGGCCTGAACCCCACACCCTGGACGACACCGTGCACCTCGAACCGGCGCCGGGTCCGGCGGGTGCGGGCCTGGCCCATCATCTCCAGGCCCGAGAGGGCCTCGCGGGCCTTCTCCTGGTCGATGATCTCCATCGCGAAGCCCATGTGCAGCAGGACCCAGTCGCCGGGGCCGGGTGCCTCGTCGAGCATGCCGATGTTGATCCGCCGCTGCGCGCCCTCCACGTCGACCAGTGCGAGCTGCCCGGCGAACCCGTCCACGATCTCCACCACTTGACCGGGAATGCCAAGGCACATGATCAGGACCTCCGGGGAACGGCGGACGGGGCGGTCTCGGTGGGTTCGGGCGGCAGCAGACGACGGATCAGCCGGTGCACCGCCTCGATCGCGTCGGGTACCGCGGCGCAGACAGCCTCACTGAGCCCGATGCCCTCTTCGATTCCGGCGGGAGTACAGCCCACGAGGTAGGTGACGGGAAGAGTACCGCCCAATTGATCCAGATTTGCCAGAACTGACACCGGATTCATGCCATGCGCGTCGAATTCACCCGTACCGAGGTGCTCAGCGGTGATCTCCAGCACCGTCACCTCCCCGGCAGGCCCGCCTCCGGGGTAGGTGTCGACCAGCACCAGGGCGTCGTACCCGTTGAGCAGGTCATAGGCGAGATGCATACCGCGGATCCCGTAGTCGACCACCTGGACCCGTGGCGGGAGGCCGTCGGGTCCGGCCAGCCGGCGCACCACCTCCGGTCCGAAGCCGTCATCGCCGAGAAAGAGATTGCCGACGCCCGCGACCAGCACGCCGCCGGCCACGTCAGGACTGACCTTCGGTGGCCGGGGCGGTGGACACGGGCGCCTGCTGTGCGCGGGGCACGCCCGCGACCGGGCCCGCTCCCTCGCTCACATCGAACGCATTCTCAGATACCTGCGGATGTCGGGGATCGATTTCACTCCCACAGCCACGGCGACCAGCGCCACGGCCGCGGCCACGCCTGTGGTGATCATGCCCAGGGTTCTCATGGGGTCTCCTCTCGGTGTTCCATGGGGCTCTCGACGGGCAGGGGTTCCAGCTCGTCGGGGGCGAAGTAGAAGTAACGGCCGTACCAGTCGTGCAGGTCCGAGGCCGGATCGTCGACGAGGACCAGGGCGACGTGCACCGCTCCGTCGACATCCGAGAGCACCGCGGTCACCCGAGCCACCTGGTCGGCGAAGAACAGGTCCTGCGCGTCGGCGCGGCGGGACGGGTGCACCCGGACGAGGCTGCCCTTCGCCACCCGGACGCCGTCGATGACGACCGCGTCGGACTCCGGCCGCACCGCGGCATCGGTCGCGGGATCCCACCAGGGGACGCCACCGGTGTCGAAGGGGTCGGAGTCGAAGGGGGCCGACGTGTCGGCAGGAGACGGACCGGCGGGGGACGGACCCGCGGGAGCCGACCGCGGGGCGTGCGGATCGCGCAGCAGACCGTGGAGCTGTTGCAGGTCCGCGGGCGACATGCCGTCGCAGCGATCGATGATCTCCCGTGCCCGGGGGTCGGTGGCCCGGGCCTCCGCCTTCTCCGCGTCGGTCATGGTCATCACACGAAGCGTCAGGATCTCGTCGATCTCCGTGGAGTCGAACAGGGCGCCGGCGCTCTGTTCCGCCACCTCCGGGTAGTCGTACAGGATGATGGGCGCACCCAGCACGGTGTCGGTGGACCCGCTCGGGCCGGCCAGCACCGGCCAGCACCGCCGCTGCCGACAGCGGCCGGCCGCACCGGCCGCCTCGTCGGCGGGCTCGAGCAGGGAGACGAACCCGGCCCCGTGCGCCTGCAGGAGCAGGTGCGAGCCGATCAGCGAGGCGCGGATCGCGGAGTCCTTGTCGGAGGCGGTGTCCGGGTGCTCGTTGTCCACCGACACCGACAGCCGGACGAATCCGTCGTCGGCCGTCCAGCGGGTACGGATCCGGGCGGCCAGTGGCTGCCGGCGGCGCACGATGCGGCCCACCTCGGCGCCGCTCAGGTCCGTCAGGGGTTCGGTCTCCGACCCGCCGGTGACGCGGTGCAGCTGATCGAGCTCCTGGTGCCAGGCGAGTGCGGGCAGTGTGACTTCCCGCTCCACCGCCTCGTCCCAGCTCAGCACCGACACGCCGTCCACGACGAGCTGCTCGACCGGGGTGTAGCCGCCGTCCTCGTCGCGCCGTTGCACTTCGCGGACCTGCAGCTGGAGGAAGCGCAGATGGATCGTGACGCCACCGGGCGGCTCGTGCGGAGCCGTGAGCAGGCACTGCATCTCCATGCCCGGATCCTCGCTGAAGCTCGCGGCGGACGCGGACGGCGGCCCGAGGACTCCGAACTGCCAGCGTGACTGGTTCTTGTGCGAACTCGCCCGGTACGGGTAGAGCAGATACCCCTCGTAGAGCACCGCGTCGGCGATCGTGCGGACGTGATCGAGGCTCACCGGGCCGGCGGGGCTCAGCGCGTTCACGGGACCACCTCGCCGATGTCGGCCAGCAGGGTGCGCACGGTCTCGTCCCAACTGATCAGCCCGCGCCTGGCGCGGAAGTCGGCGATGCGGTCGAGCACGTCCTGGTCCAATCTGATCCAGCCGGAGTTGGGGAAGTAGGACGCGATCATCCGCCGCCACACCGTGACCGGCATCTGATGGCGGGCCTCGCAGTCCCAGGGCACCTGCCGTACACCGAAGCCGGCGGTCCCCTTGGTGAACACCGTGCCCGAGAAGAGCAGGGTCAGCGGCACCGAGCCCTCGCCGAGAGCATGCAGATAACGGGAGCCGATCACGTCGAAGTCGTACGTGCAGGGCAGGGCGAGGTCCACCTCGGTGGCGCCGGTGAACCCCTGCACCGTTGTGTTGCACTGCATCCAGAGGAAGGGCTTGAGGGTGTCGGACCAGCGCTCCCGATCCCCGAACAGCCCGCGCAGCCCGTCCTGTTCTGCGACGTCGTAGTGCCGTCGCTGCGGCTCGATGCGGACCTGGCAGCGCAGAACGATCGCGTGGATCCGCTCGCCGCTGTCCTCCTCGATCCGCAGCCGCGCGGTGAGTTGCGGCGCGACGGCGTACGGCTCGGCGACGACGTCGAGTACGGAGAAGCCGAGGCCGCTCACGACCGGTCGTCCAGGGTCGCGGGCCGGCTGCGCCCCGCCACGTAGGCGAAGAACACGTCCATCGCGTCGTGCGCCTCGCGGCCGCCGTCGAAGCCGCGCCACAGGGACCGGAGCCTGCCGACCAGTTCGTAGCAGGCGTCGATGGGCACCAGGTGGCAGGACCCGCCGCCGCCGTCTGCCCGGCGCACCAGCAGCGCCTCCACATCGGGGCGCAGGACGGCCAGTTCGGGGTTGGCCTCCACGATGGTGTCCCAGGCGTCCAGCGGCAGTTCGGACTCGGTGGCGCCCGCAGGACCCGGATAGAACGCGATGGTGCGGTCCTGGATGGAGTTGCGGAACAGGAAGGCCAGCCCGACCGGGATCTGCAGGGTGTCCCAGGTCCGTTCGTCGACGGTCGGACCGTCGAAGGACAGAAACCGCTCGGGGACCGCGCGATAGCGCAAGTGCGCGTCCTGATCGCTGAACAGCAGGTAGCAGGCCCGGCAACTGCACATCAGAGCCCGGCTCTCCAGGTTCACCACATGCGAGTGACCCGGGTCGATCGACTCCGCGCACATCTCGCAGCGTTCTCCGGCGGCCGGCTGCGGACGGTTGCGCGTCACCCGGAGCAGCGAGGCCACAGGTGACGCCGAGCGGCTTCCGCTGATCATGTCGCCGCCGGGGTGGGTACGGCGAGCGAGACGGTCGCACCGTCCGCGAGCAGTGGCAGCGGGTCCAGGTGCAGATCCTCCGCCTCGACGCAGGCACCGGCCCGCCGCACGTCGTAGTGCGCAAGGCAGGCGGGACACCGCAGCACCCCGTCGCCCGAGGCGCCGCCCAGCCGCCGGGCCAGTACGGCGCCCTCCAGCGGCCGCTCGCACCGGGCACAGCGGTCCCGGAAGGCGAACAGGTCCGAGCCGATGCGGCAGGCCAGCACCGGGACGAGCCCGGCGGTGAACCGTGTGACGGCACCGGATTCGAGGCCGGCCAGTTCCGGGACGAGCTCCCAGGACGAGCCGGAGTCGTCAGGAGCGGGAACGGTCTCGTGGAGGCGGGAGAACAGCGCCTCGACCGGGACCATCGGCCCGGCGGCTCCGGACTCCTCGTCGGCGGTGGTCTCGACCTCGATCGTGGTGATCTCGGGAGCGGCCGCCTCGACGGCCCCCTGCACGGCGAGCTTGAGGGTGGCCGAGGAGGACGGACAGCCGTCGCAGCTGCCGAGCAGCCGCAGCCTCACCACACCGTCGTCGGACACACCGAGCAGCTCCACGTCGCCGCCGTGCGAGCCCAGATAGGGCCGTACGCTCTCCAGCGCCTTCTCGACGCGGGTCTCCACGCTGTACGGGTGCAGGCCGTGCACGAGCAGCAGACTCGCGACCAGCTCGTCCGCGGCGAAGGAGGCCAGGACGTCATCGGTGAGACGGCCCTGCTCGTGAAGGAGGTCGAGCAGCTGTTCCAGCCCGGCACCGTAGAAATCGGTGACGAGCCGGACCAGTTCCTCGCTGCGTTCACGCGCGATGGCACCCCCCGACGCGCTGGCGGCGATCAGGGTGTCGATGCGCTCACCGGTCGCCCGCCAGTCGGACGGCGTGGCGGCGGACGGTACGGGGCCGGCCGATGCCGCTTCGGGCGCGGGCGATGCTTCGCTGTGCTCGGCCACGTCATTCACCGCCCGCGGACTGGGTGGGGGAGTGCAGCCGCTCGATCTTCTTGCCCTCGCCGAGGTACATGTGCACGCCGCACGGCAGACAGGGGTCGAAGCTGCGCACCGTGCGCATGATGTCGATGCCCTTGAAGTTCTCCCGGTCGTTCTCCTCGAAGATCGGCTGGCCCTGCACCGCGTCCTCGTAGGGCCCCGGCGTGCCGTAGGAGTCGCGGGGGCTCGCGTTCCACGGAGTCGGCGGGTACGGGTGGTAGTTAGCGATCTTGCCGTCGCGGATCACCAGGTGGTGCGAGAGGACGCCGCGCACCGCCTCGGTGAACCCGCAGCCCACCGCCTCCTCCGGGACCTCGAACTTCTCCCAGGTCTTCGTGCGTCCCGCGCGGATCTCCACGAGCGCCTTCTCCGCGAAGTGCAGCGCGCAGGCAGCCGCGTAGGCCTGGAAGTAGGTGCGCGCCCGGTTCCGCTCGATGGTGTTGCTCCACTGCGGGATGCGCCATTCCAGCTCCACCGGACCCTTGAGCGCGGTCTTGGGGAGATTGATCTGCACGCTGTTGCCGGTGGCCTTGATGTAGCCGATGTCGACCAGCCCGGCCAGCGCCGTGGTCCACAGGCGGGCCAGCGGTCCGCCACCGGTGTCGAGGGCGAGGTAGTCCTTGCCGTCGAACCAGCGCGGTGACATCACCCAGCTGTACTTGTCGCCCAGGTCCCGCTTCTGCGGCTGCGGGTTGGTGTGCTGGTTCCACGGGTGCCGGCGGTCGACCGGATTGCCGAGCGGGTCGTGGGTCACGAACATCTCCTGCTCTTCCCAGTCGTTGTAGTACGACGAGCCGAGCAGAATGCGGATGCCGAGGTTGATCTCGACCAGGTCGGTGGTGACCAGTTTCCCGTCGACGACGACGCCGGGGGTCACGTACATCTTCCGGCCCCAGTCGGTCATGTCCTTGTACTCGAAGTTGCAGTGTTCGGGATCCTGGAAGGATCCCCAGCAGCCGAGCAGAATGCGGCGGTTGCCGACCATCTCGTATCCGGGCAGCGCCTCGTAGAAGAAGTCGAAGAGATCGTCGTGCATGGGCACGACCTTCTTCATGAACTCGACGTACCGCATGAGCCGGGTGATGTAGTCGGTCATCAGCTGGATCGTCGCGACGGTGCCCACACCACCGGGATAGAGCGTGGAGGGATGCACATGGCGGCCCTCCATCAGGCAGAACATCTCCCGGGTCATACGGCTCACCTGGAGTGCCTCGCGGTAGAACTCGCCGGTGAACGGGTTGAGCGAGCGCATGATGTCGCCGATGGTCTTGTACCCATGGGCTTCCGCGTGCGGGGAATCGGTCCGATTGGCCTTCTCCAGCACCCCGGGGTTGGTCTCGGCGACCATCTTCTCGCAGTAGTCGACCCCCACCAGGTTCTCCTGGAAGATGTTGTGGTCGAACATGTATTCCGCGGCTTCGCCGAGATTGACGATCCATTCGCCGAGGTGCGGCGGCTTCACCCCATAGGCCATGTTCTGCGCGTAACAGGAACACGTGGCGTGGTTGTCACCGCAGATCCCGCAGATCCGGCTGGTGATGAAGTGCGCGTCGCGCGGGTCCTTGCCCTTCATGAAGACCGAGTAGCCGCGGAAGATGGAGCTCGTGCTGTGGCATTCCGCGACCACACGCTGCTTGAAGTCGATCTTCGTGTAGATACCCAGGCTGCCGACGATGCGGGTGATGGGGTCCCACGCCATCTCCACCAGTCCGTCTTTGCCCTGGGTTCCGCTGCCACCCTTGCGTTGCGTCGCGGTCATTGCGCCGCCTCATCTTTCTGTCTGTTGCGGTGGGTCACCAAGTGCGGGTGGCACCGGTCGTGAGGTCTTTTCCGGGCTTGCGCCACTTGGGCTCCCGGTCGAGCGTGTGCGTCGTGATGTGGCGCAGCCGCCGCATCGTCGCGCCGTACAGTCCGACGGTGTTCGTGGAGAGCTTTCCGCCGGGGGGCTCGTCCATGAAGGGCATGAACTTGTCCGGGAATCCCGGCATGGTGCAGCCGATGCAGATTCCACCGACGTTGGGACAGCCGCCGATACCGTTCATCCAGCCGCGCTTCGGCACGTTGCATTTGACGGTGGGGCCCCAGCAGCCGAGCTTGACGATGCATTTCGGCGAACCGTATTCGGTCGCGAAGTCGCCCTGCTCGTAGTAGCCCGCCCGGTCGCAGCCCTCGTGCACCGTCTGGCCGAACAGCCATGCCGGACGCAGTGCGTCGTCGAGGGGAATCATCGGGGCCTGGTCGGTGGCCATGTACAGCAGATACGTGAGGGTTTCCGAAAGGTTGTCCGGCTGGATGGGGCACCCGGGGACGCACACGATCGGGATTCCGGCCTTGGACTTCCAGTCCCAGCCCAGATAGTCCGGCACTCCCATGGCCCCGGTCGGATTGCCCGCCATGGCGTGGATGCCGCCATAGGTCGCACAGGTGCCGACCGCGACGATGGCGGTGGCCTTCGGGGCCAGCCGGTCGAGCCACTCGCTGGTGGTCATCGGCTGACCGGTGGCGGGGTCGTTGCCGAAGCCCGACCAGTAGCCCTCGTCGTGCAGCTGCTCGTTGGGGATCGACCCCTCGACGACCAGGACGAACGGTTCCAGCTCACCTCTGTCGGCCTTGAAGAACCACTCGAGGAAGTCGTCGGCGCCGCCGGTGGGGCCGCATTCGAAATCGATGAGCGGCCAGTGCACGGCCACCTGGGGCAGGCCGGGCAGGGCACCGAGGGCGATCTCCTCGATGCTGGGCTGGGTGGCGGCGGTCAGTGCCACCGAATCGCCGTCACAGCTGAGACCCGCATTGATCCACAGAACATGGATCAGTGTCTCTTCCGCTTTTATTGCAGCCTCTGTCGGCATAGTGCCGCCGCCTTCCGGGGCCGGCGGCTGATCCGCCGCGCTACGGGGATCGCCTTCGGCTCACACGTGTGGTGTCGATCACATTGGTACCATCTAGACTCCGTCAGAGCGCGCTGTCAACACGGGAATCCGCTCGATGGGCGCGGGCATATCGGCAATCATTCATGGCTCACATTGGGCCGAACGAGTGATTCGCGCGAGAAAGGCCGATGGTCAGCATGTGGGCCGGCCGGTGGCAGATTCTTCGGTTTTGATGGTGACACTGGAGCGAGGCGCTGATGCATGAATTGTCGATTACGCAGAGCGTCGTCGACGCGGTATGTGAACGCGCCGCCGGTCGGCCGGTACAGGTGGTGACCGTCCGGGTGGGAATGCTGACCGCGGTGGTGGCCGACGCGATGCGCTTCTGCTTCGATCTGGTCACCGCGGGGACAGTGGCCGAAGGCGCACGCCTGGAGATCGACCAGCCCGCCGGCGCCGGCCATTGCCGTGCGTGTGACACCGAATTCACGCTGGCCGATCTGATCCTCCTGTGCCCGTGCGGCAGTGCCGATGTGGAGATCACATCGGGTCAGGAGCTCCAGATCATCTCGATGAAAGTGGGCTGACGTATGTGTGGTACCTGTGGCTGCGACTCTGACGGCGGCACCGGGGGCGGGCACAGCCATCCGGTGAACGGCGAGACGCTCACCCTGGAGCAGAGAGTGCTCGCCAAGAACGAGGATGCCGCGTCGCGCAACCGCGACTGGCTGGCCGGCCAGGGGATCGTGGCGGTGAATCTGATGAGTTCACCGGGAGCCGGAAAGACCACGCTGCTGGAACGAACGATCGGTGATCTCGCGGGCAGACGTGCGGTGTCGGTCATCGAGGGCGATCAGGAGACCACGCTGGACGCCGACCGGATCAAGCGGGCCGGATGCGCGGTGGTCCAGGTGAACACCGGGGCGGGATGCCATCTCGACGCGGAGATGATGCACGGCGCCCTGAGGACCCTGTCTCCCGCCCCCGGTTCGCTGATCCTGGTCGAGAACGTGGGCAACCTGGTGTGCCCCGCGCTGTTCGACCTGGGTGAGCGCAGCAAGGTCGTCATCATCTCGGTCACCGAGGGCACGGACAAGCCACTGAAGTACCCGTACATGTTCGCCGCAGCGGATCTGGTCATCATCAACAAGATCGATCTGCTGCCCTACGTCGATTTCGACGTCGACCGCTGCGCGGAGTACGCGCGGTCGGTGAATCCGAAGGTGCGGGTGCTGACCGTGTCGGCGACGACGGGTGAGGGCATGGCCGACTGGTACGACTGGGTGGCGGAGCAGTACTGAGGGACGTGACCGCTCGCGAGTGGGATACCGGGCGGGCCGGCCGGGCGCTCTTCCGCTCGGCCGGCTCCGAAGGGGCCGCTCTGATCCGGCGGAGGAGTCAGGACCGGGAGGGGTCGGCGGAACGCGCGGCACGCCACTCGGGGGCGAGCACCGACCAGATCTCGGTGTCCTGCCGGATGCCCCGGTAGAGGGAGCTCTCGCGCTGGACCCCGTCACGGCTCATGCCGAGCCGCTTGGCCACGTTGATGCTCGGTGTGTTCTTGGAGGACACCAGCCACTCCACACGGTGGATTCCGCGCTGCTCGATCGCCCAGTCGATGATCACGCGTGCCGCACGGGTGACCAGACCGCGGCCGGCGGCGGCCGGCTCCAGCCAGCAACCGGCCTCACAGGTCTCGGCCTTCGCGTCGAAGACCCGGAAGAGGACGCCGCCCACGAGGAGCCCGTCGAGCCAGATGCCGTACAGCCGGCCGGCGTCGGCGGCGGTCTTGTCGGCGTAGGACTGGAGCCAGTTCCGCGCCGATTCGAGGTCGGCGGTGGCGTCGGGAAGCCCGACGTGCTGGCCGATGTATTCGCGGCCGCGGTCCATGTGGGCGAGGAACTCCTCGGCCTGCCAGGGTTCCAGCGGCCGCAGTTCGGCTCCGTCACCCAGCGATGTCGCGAACATTCTCGTCCTCCTCGGCGGTCCTGCGCGGTCCATGGATCCTCGCACGGCCACCCGTGCTTCTCGGCGCTGCCCCGGGAACCCTCCGGTGCGGGGCGAGCGGCTCAGTCCCGCTCGCCCGCGAACGGCCGGCCGGTGCCGAAGGCCAGGGCGGCGAAGCGTTCGCCCATGCGGTGGTGCGCGGCCGCGTCCGGGTGGAGCTGGTCGGGCAGCGGCAGCTCGGCGAAGTCCGCCTCACCGTAGAGGTCGCGGCCGTCGAGGTAGTGCAGGTTCGGGTCGTCTACCGCCCGCTGCTTCACGATGCGGGCCAGTTCGTCCCGGATGACGTTGAGCGTCAGCTTCCCGGCGGCCCGTTCCGCCGGGTCGCCCACGGCCAGGAACCGGATCCTGCCTTCGCTCAGGTTGCTGAAGTCCGGTGCGCTGGGGCCGGGAGTGTCCTCGTGGATGGGGCACAGGACGGGGGAGACGACCAGCAGGGGAACGGTGGGATGTCCCTCGCGGATGGTGTCGAGGAAACCGTGCACCGCCGGGGTGAAGGCGCGCAGCCGCATCACGTCGGTGTTGACCAGGTTGATGCCGATCTTGACGCTGATGAGGTCCGCGGGGGTGTCCCGCAGGGCGCGGGCGGTGAACGGATCGAGCAGGGCGCTGCCGCCCAGACCGAGGTTGATCAGCGCCACGCCACCGAGGGAGGCGGCCAGCGCCGGCCAGGTCGTGGTGGGGCTCGCGGCGTCGGAGCCGTGGCTGATCGAACTGCCGTGGTGCAGCCACACACGGCGGCCGTCCGCCGGCGCCGCCTCCACCGGGGCATCGGTGCGCAGGCTTACCAGCCGGGTGATCTCGTTGTAGGGCAGCCAGATCTCGACGTTCTTCATCCGGTCGGGCAGACCGGGGAACCGGACGGTGCCGACCGGGCCCGGCCGGCTCTCCACCGACCCGGTGGTCATGTCCACCAGCAGCACATTGCCGCCGGTCGCACTCGCCTGCCCGGCGAGGTGGCCGTCGACGAGCAGGTCGTACACGCCGTCAGGACGGGGCGGGGCGCCCTGGTAGGACATCTTGGTGCGGAGAGTGTCCAGCTCGACCGTGGTGGCCCGGGTGCGGAACACCAGCCGAACGCCGGAAGGCTGGGCCTCCACCATGGCCAGCTGCCCGTCGGAGCACTGCGCGCGGGCCCGCGCGGGCAGCCGGTGCGGCAGCACGCCGTGCTCGGTGAACTCCACGTCGAGCGCGCCGCGCAGGAGGTCCGCCGTGATGGGCGTGGTGGTCCAGTCCGTGCCTTGGGGCTCCGTGTCCTGGGGCGGGGTGGAGGAGCCGGGGACGGGGTCGTGCTGAGAGGTCATGGTCCCACCTTGTCAACCGGATACGTGGTGCGCACATGATTTACCCGGCCGCTGCCCCGAGCCCGGCGTCGAAGGCCGTCAGAATCCGGTGGAGGTGCGCAACGTCGCCGGTCATGATGGGCGCCATGAGCAATCATGTGCCTCCCGTGGAGAGCCTGATCGTTGTCGACGTTCAGTCGGCCTTCGTCTCCGGTGAGGGGGCGGTGCCCGCGGCGGAGCGGATCGTGGACCGGACGACGGATCTGATCGCACGGGCCCGGAAGAGCGGTGCGCTCATCGTCCATCTCCAGAACGACGGTCCGGCCGGAGCGGAGGACGAGCCCCACACGCCCGGCTGGGAGCTCCACCACCCCATCGAGGCCGGCCCCGCGGAGGTCGTGATCCGCAAGCCCAAGGACGATGGCTTCCACGGAACCCCGCTGGGCACCCTGTTGACCGACTCCGGGGTGCGGGCGCTCGCCGTCTGCGGAGTGATGTCCGAGATGTGTGTCCAGGCGACGGCCCGCACGGCCCTGGCGCTGGGGTACCGGGTGGTCCTGCCGCACGACGCCCACGCGACGCAGGACATCCCGGCGGCTCCCGGAATCAGCGACGGGATCCCGGCCGCCACGGTCTCACGGGTCGCCGAATGGGCCCTCGGCAACGAGGCCGAGGTGATCGCCCACGCCTCGGACGTGACGTTCGCGGCCCCGCCCTCGCGGTCCGGTGGTGCCACCCGCGACTGATCGTGGAATCGTGTGCGGCCTGATCGCCGCGCCTGCCGCGAAGGGGCAGGATGCGGGAACGCGCTTCCCGATCAGCATTCCGAACTTCCTCGACCGGCTCGAACCGGTGCCGCGCCGTATCGAACAGGGCCCGCCGCCCTGCTAGGGCAGTCCGCCGACTCTGTTCAGGAGCCACTTCTGGGCGTCGGTCTGGTTGTTCTCCCACTGCTGGACGTTGGCGTGGTTGGCCGTGCTGGCGTTGTCGACGTCGAGGACCCTGCCGCTGTTGACGTTCGTCAGGGTGTGACTGCCGCTCGCCAGCCGGTGGATCAGCCACTTCTGGGCGTTGGAGCCGTTGGCCTCCCACTGTTGGACGTTGGCGCCGTTGTGCGTGCCGGCGCCGCTCACGTCCAGAGCCTTGCCGCTGTTGGCGCTGATCACGATGTGGACGCCGTCGCCGAGCGGGTTGAGACGCCACAACTGGGCTTTGGACCCGTTGGGTTGGTACTGCTGGACGTTGGCGCCGGAGGCCGAGGCGGCGTTCACGACGTCGAGTGCTTTGCCGCTGTTGACGTTGACCAGGGTGTAGGTCCCGGCGGTGAGCGAGACGAGCTGCGGGGCGGGTTCCTCGAGCCGTACCGAGGAGACCGCGTCGTTCAGGTCCTCGATCGGACAGTCGTCGAGGAGGCCCGCACCCTTGGATCCGCTCCTCCGGACACCGGCCAGGCCCTGTCCCGGGTCCAGTCCGATCTCCCGGCCCCCGAAGTCCGCGTGGTCGAAGCAACCGACGTGGTACCGCGTGTGGTTCACGATCGACGAGGCGCGGTCGTTGAAGCCGTGGTCCTGGAGATCGGCGATGCTCTGGTCGGAGATCAGGATCTCGCCGGACCTGTTCCCCTCGTTGAAGTCGGCGTCGTCGTACAGCGCCCAGTAGTCCTCCGGGCAGGCGTACCTGCCCGCGCCGCGGATGATCCTGACCGTCACGTCGCCCTCCCCGGTGTCGTCGCCACGGTAGGTGAGCGCGGGATGCCCGTCCACGGTGCCGCGAGCGGAGCAGCGTGATCCGGTCAGGGCCGCCCCCGTGCACCTGCGAAAGGCCCGGTGTCGCGTTTCGCGTCGCAACGCCCCAGGGGATCCGCCTGGGCACCGGGCCTTTCGCGTGCTGTACCGGGGACCGCTCAGCTGTGGGAGACGGTCAGCCCGTAGAAGGCGACTCGTGCGCCCTTGGTGGTGCTGTCGGAGGACGACTGGTTGTACGAGCCGGCCTTGAAGTACTGCTTGTACGGGTTGAAGGACGACGGGATCGCGTAGTGCGTCGTGCTGCCGTTGACCGTCAGGTCGATCGTGTGACCGCCGGAGACGGCGATCGTGTAGCTCCACGTCTTGCCGACCGCGACATGGCCCACGGTGTGCGGTGTCTGGCCGCCGGAGGGCGAGTTCTCGAGGCCCGCGACGATGTCGCCGTTGGAGTGGTAGTAGAGCTCGATCAGCGGCTTCGTGGAGGAGCCACCGGTGCCGAGGTGGATCTGTCCGACGCAGACGTTCGACGTCACGGACACCACGCGCAGCGTCGCGTTGAGCTGGTGGGCGCCGCTGAGTGACCAGTTCGCCGAACTGCCGTTGGCGTTCATCTCACGGAGTTCGGAACGGGCGTAGTTGGAGTTGGGGGTGGTGACGCCCTTCTCCGGCGCCCAGAAGGTCATGGCTCCGTCGCGGGTGTCGGTGTAGAAGTACGAGTCCTGGAACCCGTTCGGACCCTGGAGCCGGGACGACGAGATGGTGGTCGGCGAGCCGGGGGAGCCGACCGGCTCCTGCAACTGCCATACGGACAGGTTGAAGTTGCCACCGGGCGCGACGGAGGGGGACGCCGCGTCGGCGTTGGCGCCCAGCAGGCCGAGCGTGCCGGCTATGCCCGCCGCGGTGGCCAGAGCGAGGACTTTGGAGCGAAGTTTCATGTGGGGGGCCTTCCAGCGCTTGTTCAAGGACGTGAACTAGGTCTAGTCCAACGGTGCGCCAGATCTGAATAGCACGGCCCTGTCGCGCCGTCAACGACGGTCTCCGCGCGTAGAGTTCATTCCCGCAGTTCAGAGCTTCGTGGTCGGGGAATGCGAGCGCGGCGAGGGCTGTGTTTCCCGGAGTTGCGGCAGTGTGGGCACTCGGCGTCGCGCATTCGGGGCGTACCGCGCAGAGTTCACATCCGTGGACGTCGAGCTGCTCGGCGGACGCCGGGGTGGCGACCCGGTGCCGTCAGAGCGGCTCGCCGAGCGGCCCGTACTCCTGCTCCAGGGACGCGGCCCAGTGAGCGGCGAAGTCCGGCTGTGTACCGTCCGCGTCGGTGAATCCGTACTCCTGGTACAGGCCCCAGGTGGCCAGCGCCCGACCGCTCTTGGTCATGATGTCGGGGTCGGCGGCCAGCGCGACGATCGCCCTTCCCAGATAGGCCGGGGTCTCGGAGTGTGCGAAGTTCGGGTCCTTGGCGACCCCGTCGCGCCAGTTGTCCTCGGTGACGCCGAAGTGCTCCAGCAGTGCCTCCGAGCGCAGGAAGCCCGGGGTGATCGCGACGGCGGCGACGCCGTGCGGTTTCAGTTCGGCCGCCTGCGCGACGGCGAGGCGGATCACGGAGGACTTCGCCAGATCGTAGAAGAACGATCCGCGATAGCGGGCGGTGTTGCCGTCGGTGACCTCCACCACCAGGCCGCGCTTGCGGGCGACCATCAGCGGCAGCGCGAAACGGCTGGTGATGACGTGCGTCTCGACCGCCTGCCGCAGCAGCCGGATCCCGGTGTCCAGGTCCTGCTCCCACAGCGGGTGTTCCCAGTCGGTGAGCGGATCGCCGCCCCACACGGAGTTGACCAGGACGTCCAACTGCCCGCTCTGCTCCGCCTCGATCCGCTCGACCAGGACGCGGACCTCCTCCGGCCTGCTGTGGTCGGTGCGCACCGGGATGCCGAGGCCTCCGGCGGCGGTGACCGCCTGCGCGGTGGCCTCGATGGTCTCCGGCCGGTCCAGGTCGGAGCGTCCGGCCGCGCTGCTGCGGCCGGTGACGTACACCGTCGCGCCCGCGGCGCCGAGGGCTACGGCGACACCCCGCCCACCGCCCCGGGTGCCCCCGGCGACCAGGGCCACTTTTCCGGTCAGCGGCCGGATCTCCTCGTTGGTCACGGCTGCTCCAGGGTGGATCGGTCGGGCGGCTGGAGGTGGGGGGAGAGCGCGGTGTCGATCCCTTGCCGGAGCCGTTGTGCGAGCGTGCCCTGCCGGTCGAGTGCCCACATCAGGCCGGTGCCGGCGGTGGCCGCCTGCACGGACCGGGCCAGTGCCACGACGTCCGTTCCGGTGCGGAGCGCGCCGGTGGAAACCGCCTCTGCCAGCAGGCTCTCCACTGCCTGCCCCTGGACCTGGTGAACGGCCAGTGCGTGCTGGTGGAACTGCGGATCGGTCAGGTCGATGCACAGGAAGGCCAGGTGGTTGGCGTACATCTCGGGCGAGGCCATGGGGGCCATCGACTCCACCGTCAGCGTCACCAGGGCCTCAAGAGCCGGCTCGTGCTCGGATCGCGTACGTCCGAAGAGCGCGCCGGCATCCTTCGCGGACTGCTCGGCGAGCGCCAGCAGCAGACCGCGCTTGGAGCCGAACCGCTGCACGAGCGTGGCGGGGACCATCCCCACCTCCCGGGCCACGACCGCCAGGGTGAGTCCCGCGGGACCTACCCGGCCGACCACCTCAGCTGTCGTACGCAGGATCACTGCGTCATCCACTCCCCGAGGGCGTCCTGTCACCATGACTCCCTCCAGTTAGTAAATGAACGTCCATTTATTAAAGCGCCTGGTCGTCCGCGCCGCAAGTGTGGCGGGGCGGTCGCCGACGAGGCGGGTGAATGCGAGGGGAGAGCCGGAGGTCCGGCCGCCGTTCCCCCCACGGGACGACGGCCAGACCCCCGCTGTCGCTGCTGGCCATGTGCAACGAGAACTGAACGTACGCGAGTGCTCTACGCACGGCTACCGTACCTGGGGAATGTGGCCGAGAATCAACCGAAAAGAGTCGAACACCTGCGCAGCGCGCGCAGCCGTCGGACCTACGGCCCCGGACGGCCGATCCGGTGTCAGGCGTGGGGGTCGAACGGGATCCCGGCAGGCTTGGAGTTGTTGAGGGCGTCGTTGAAGGTGCTGTCCGAAATCTTGATCGTGGCGTCGCCGAAGTTCGCGTTCATGAGCTTGTCGCGCAGGCCCGTCGGGTAGCCGTTCCAGCCGACGAGGCGGGGATAGAACCAGCCACCGGTGACGTTCTCCGGCGGTTCGTCGTTGTTGTTCGCCAGGCGGAAGAAGTGGGTCGAGGCGCCGTCCTTGTTGTAGACGACCTTCGGGTGGCTGCCGTCGAAACGCACCGACGAACGGGGATACCACTTCCAGCCGCTGTGCTGCGACGTCGAGACGTACTGGACCTGGTTGTCGTTGATCCACACCACGACGTGTTCCCAGTCGTGCCGGTGTCCGATGGCCGCGGGTCCGAGGGTGGCCTGGTCCTTCTCGAAGTAGCCGGCGTACACGACCGCGCACCAGCCGTTGTTGCACTTCTCGCGCGAGTACGTGTTGGAGTTCGCGAGCTGGGGGTAGTCGTGGCAGTGGCCGTTCACATCCCCGCCCGGCTTCAGGCCGGGGTTGAGGGTGCCGTCGGTGCCGATGGCGGCGGTCGCGTAGCAGCCGTCCCCGTCGTAGTCGAAGGCCGGGGAGAAGGACTGCTCGAGACCGTCGGCGTTCTGCGGCAGCGACTGGAGGATGGAGGCGCTCGCGTCGGTGGGGACCACCATCACCAGAGCCGCCGCGCTGAGGACGCTTGCGAGCGCGGACCGGCGGAACCTTCCCTGGCGCATCGGACGCATCGGACGCATCGGGCGGCGGATCGCCGCTGTTCCGGGGATTGTCGTCGACGACAGCATGCTGCGCACATCAACTCCATAGCAATACATATGGGGTGAGACATTCTCGCCCGGATTCCTGGCCGGGAATTGGGCAACTCTACGACGGTGACGTCGGCCGCAGAAGTCTCCGGACGAAAGGTCCGGTGTCCCGGACATGAATTGCGGACCTGCTGAACGATGGGGAATGCATCGCGCGCCGGGGGCGGCCGGTTGGCCGGGCCGGGGCTGTGTCAGTGGTCCGTGTGAGACTGCTTCACATGTCTCTCGCCGATCTCACTCTTGACCAGTGGCAGTCACTCGACCTGCCGGCCGCCCGGCGCTTCGCGCAGCTGGCCGCCGACCGGGTCGGCGGCCGCGTGTCCCTGGTCGGTGCCGTCGAGCGCCTCGGCGCGCCGTGGCACCGTGCCCGCATCGAGAAGGACGGGCGGGAGTTCGCTCTGATACCCGGCGGTGAGGTGACGCTCGGCTTCGACGTCGACGCCTGGCAGCCGACACCGGGGCAACTCGCCGACTACGCGGAGAGCATGGAAGAGGGCTTCGGCTACGGATCGGACCTGAAAGCCCATCTCGCCGAGCTGGTCAGTCCGCGCCGGACCGTCACGTTGGTCTCGATGCTCATGAGCGTCGAGGACGAGGACCTCACCGAGCTGCCCGCCGACATGCCGGCCCTGCTGGCAAAGAACGGCGTGCGGATGCCCAGCGCCGACGAGTGGGAGTACGCCTGCGGAGCCGGAGCGGCCACCCTCTTCCGGTGGGGCGACGAGTGCTCCCTCGACGGGACGCCGTACGAGGACGACAACGGTCCCCAGCATGAGCTGAGTGCCTTCGGGCTGCGCATCGCCTACGACGTCTACCGCACCGAACTGAGCAGTGACGTGACCGCCGTTCACGGTGGTGACGGCGGGGAGGCGGTCTGCGGGGGGTACGGCAACCTGCTGGCGTGGCTGCCGCTGGCGACCGCCAACCGCAATCCCTTTCTGGCCGAGTTCGTGTACGGACCGGACGGCGAGGGCGTCGGTGAGGAATTCTCCACGCGCCATGTCATCACGCTCGCCTAGCCATTCCGTTCCTTCGGTTCCCGCCGTTCCTTCTGTTGCCGTGCGATCGGTACCGTCGATGCGGCCGATGGGGTCGATGCGGTTTCCGGAGGGAAATCGAATGTTCCGCCGGTGGTCTGCGGAAAGATCTTTCGGTGGCCGCCGGTTCACGGCACAATCGCACCGTGACGATCACTGAAGCCCCCGCTCCCCATGGCGCAGGACCGGTTGTGCTGATCCGCGGATTCGCGGCCGCCGCGGTGGCCGGTGCCGCGGTGGCGTGCGTCGTCGTCGGGATCGTCATCGGGAACGTGGCGCTGTGGTGTGTCGGCGGCGGGCTCCTCGTTGTCACGTTCGCGGCCATGACCGTCGCGGGGCGGCTGAAGCGTGCGCGGAGGCCACCTCAGGAGAAGCACCGGGCCCTGGCCATGATCGAGAGCCGGCGCGCCACCAGCGGTGAGTCGGCGGACGTTCCGATCAGGTTCGTCCTGACGGTGGCGCCGGACGACCGGGCGGCGTACCGGGTCGAGTTCTCCCAGCCGATCAACCTGGTCGACGTCCCCGACTACCGGCCGCGCGGCATCGTGGTGGTCGAGTACCCCGCCGATGAGCCGTGGTCCGTCAGGATCATCACCGAACCGGACCAGGAGTGGGCGGCCAGGGCGGCCGAGGCGTTGCTGGACTCTGCCCCGGAGTCCAGTCTGGTGAAGGATCCGACCAAGTGGGGTTCGTGCTGCCTGATCGGCGTCGCGGGGATTCTCATCGGTGCGGCGATCGTCGTTCTGCTGTTCCGCGCGGAACTGTTCCGCGATGAGCACACGGGCGGGGTGAAGTCCGGCGGAACGGGGAGCTCTTCGTCCTCAACGACCACTTCCTCGTCGAGCACGACGACCGCGCAGACCTCGGAGTCGATGCTGCAGGACGGACGGATGCGCCGCACCGCCGCCGAGATGATCGCGACACACTCGCCGATGGCCGTCGAATTCACCATCGAGGACCACCGGATGTCGGCCCGCGGTGTCGGATCTGGAGAGTCGACCGCCGCTCACCCGCCGATCGACCTGCGGACCCTCCCGTACGAACGGCTCCCCGGCCTGGTCCGCGAGGCGCGCACCACCCTCGGTGTCAGCGACGCCGGCACCTGGCGCATCGATGTCGACCACGACCCGAAGACCAAGGCTCTGCTGTTCCGCGTGACCGTAACGGACGCTCACCGGTCGGCCTTCCTGCTCGCGGACGCTCTGGGTCGAGTCACGCAGCGCGGCGCCCGCTGACGCGAGACTTCTGACTCGAGGCCGCTGACGCGAGTCCTCTGACGTCCGGTCGGGCGGTTCTCAGCGGACGGCGGTCCCATCAGCGGTCGCGTGCAGCTGATCCCGCAGGGTGAGGGCCGCGGGCAGCGGGGTGGCGGGTAGTGCGGTGTGGATGGTCCGGTGGGGGAGCAGCCCGTCGAGCGGGCGCAGAACGAGTTCGGCCGGGACCGCCCACGCGGCCAGTGACGGGACCAGCGCGACGCCCAGGCCGGCGGCGGCGTAGCCGAACTTCCCGGTCCACTCGGCGATTCTGATGAGCTTCCGGGGAGTGAAACCCGCCCGGGCACAGGCGTCGTCGAGGAGGGTCGGGCGGCCGGCGGGCGGGTCCTGGAGCCACGCCTCGTCGCGCAGGTCGCGTAGGTCGATCGTGGCGGTCGCGGCCAGCGGGTGCTCACGGGGGAGGACGACGAGCAGCTCGTCCTGCAGCAGTTGGGTCGTCGTGACGCCCTCGGCCGTCGGAAGTCCGGACGGATAGTCGCTCACCACGGCAAGGTCGAGGGCCCCGTCCGCGAGCCGCTGCATTAGCGCGTTGCTGCGGCCCTCGACGGCGATGACCTCGATGTCCGGCCGCGCCCGCTGGAACGCTCGCAGGGCGGCGGGCAGCAGGGAGATGTTCGCGGTCGCGAACGCGCCGACCCGCAGCGTCCCGCCGTGCCCCGCGTGGATGGCGGCGACCTCCCGCTCCGCCCGCGCCAGCCGATCGAGCACGTCCACGGCGTGGCGGTGCAGCGCATGTCCCGCGGGATTCAGCCGTACGCCACGGGGGAGCCGCTCGAACAGCGGCCCGCCCGCCCGCTGTTCGAGCGAGGCGATCCGGCGGGACACCGCGGACTGTGTGTAGTTGAGCCGGTCCGCGGCCTGGGTGAACGACCCCGTGTCGGCGACGGTGACGAGCAGACGCAGCGCGTCGATCTGAAACACATTCCCCCTATGCATGGCTGCGATGCATTCTAGTCGCTGGTGGAATGCCTTGGCCCGTCCTAGCGTCACACCTGTGGCCGTGGTCGCGTCCGTCGGACCGGAACGCGGCGATGCCGTCACCCGTGAGTTCACATCCGAGGAGGCAGCGTGCTGGTGTTACTGCGGGTCGAGATGGAGCCGGGCCGGTGACCGCGGGAGCGGTGACCGAGCTGACGGCGATGCTGGCCGACCTGGAGGAACTCGTCGTCTGCGAGTCCTTCTCCGCCGACCATGCGGCCCTGGCCCGCAGCGCCGAGGTGGTCGGTGCGCTGGGCGCCCGACTGCTGGGCGCCGAGCCGGAGCGGATCGTGATCGAGGGCGTCACGCACCTGCGGTGGGTGTTCGGCACGCCGCGGGTGCTGCTGGTGGGGCATCACGACACCGTGTGGCCGATGGGGTCGTTGCGCAGCCACCCTTGGTCGGTGGTGGACGGGGTGGCCCGGGGCCCGGGGGTCCTGGACATGAAGGCGGGGCTGGTGCAGATGTTCCACGCAGTGGCGTCGCTGCCGTCCCTGGAGGGCGTGTGCGTGCTGGTCAACGGGGACGAGGAAGTGGGATCGCCGACCTCGCGGGGGCTGATCGAGCAGTCCGCGCGTGGCTGCGCCGCCGCGTTCGTCCTGGAGGCTGCCGCGAACGAACAGGGTGCGCTGAAGACGGCCCGCAAGGGCACGGCACGCTACGAGGTAGTGGTGCACGGCAAGGCCGCACACGCCGGTCTTGAGCCGCACAAGGGAGTCAACGCCGCGATCGAGGCGGCCCACCAGGTCCTGGCCATCACTGAGTTGGCGGCTTCCGTCAACACGGACGCCACGAGTGATGCCGGCTCCGCTCCGGGAGCCGCGACCATCACGCCCACGCTCCTCTCCGCCGGCAGCACACTGAACACGGTGCCCGCGCTCGCGAGGATATCGGTGGACGTCCGGGTGCCGAGTCCGGCGGCGCAGGACCGGACGGACGCGCTCATGCGGGGGCTGACCGCCAGGACGGACGGGGCGCGGCTGGAGGTGCTGGGCGGCAGGAGACGACCGCCCATGGAACCGGAATCGTCCGCCGAACTGTTCGCCCTCGCCGCGGGAATCGCCGAGGAACTGGGTCAGGAGCCGCTGCGGGGGATCGCCGTCGGCGGTGCGTCGGACGGCAACTACACCGCGGGCGTGGGCTGCCCCACGCTGGACGGCCTGGGTGGCGTCGGCAGCGGCGCCCACGCGGATTCCGAACACGTCGTGGTCGCCCGAATCATTCCCCGCACCCGGCTGCTCGCCCGACTGATCGAGCGGACACAGCGATGATCCCTGACCGATCGAAGAAGACGTCCATGGCCACCGCGAACACTCTGCCGCCCGAAGCCCGCGAACTGGCAGAGCATCATCATCTCGGCGCGCTGCAGGGCGCGTTCACCCCCAAGCCGATCGGCAAGGGGCTCGTCGCGCTCCACCTCTTCGCGACCGTCAACCTCCTGGCGATGTTCGTGATCCCGGGCCTGCTGTACTACTGGTTGCGGCGGCTGCCGAACTTCAACCGCACACAGGCCGCGAAGCGGCTGTACCTGTTCGAGCACGGACTGATCGTCCATCCGCAGTTCGGCGACGGCGTCATCGCCCTGCGCTGGGAGTCCGTCCGGCTCTACCAGAACATCATCCAGACGATCATCAACGGTGTTCCCGGCCCCACCACCTACACCTACTCCGCGGTCGGCCCGGGCAGGACGAGCGCGACGATCACGGAGTTCTACGACGGCCCCCGGACCTGGGGGCCGTGGATGCAGGACGCCGTGGTCCGCGCCCAAGGCCAGGCCGCCCTCGAAGCGGTTCTCGAGGGCGGGACGGTGAACTTCGGGTCGTTCACCCTCTCCCGCGCGGGCGTGAGCACCCATGCCAAGGGCCAGCTGCCCTGGTCCCATGTCCAGGAGTGCCGCGTCACCGCGGGCCGGGTGCACGTCATGAGGACGGGTGCGTCCAGCCCCTGGTCCAGCGACGCGGTCGGCAGCGTCGCCAACCTCCACCTCTTCCTGGCCCTCGCCGCCAACCTCGCCGCGGAGTGACCACCCCCACCGGGCCGTCAGCCGGTGGCCGGTCCGGTCCAGTCGGCGGCCACATGGCCGAGGCGGACGCGCTGCGGGTGGTAGCCGACGGGGACGGAGAGGATCTTCTGTCCGGTGGCGAAGTCGATCGCGGTGATCTGGTTCGCTCCGCTCTCGGAGATGATGCAGGCCGTGCCGTCCCCGCTCAGGGTGGCCCAGTACGGTTTCGACGCCGGAACGAGCGGGCCCTCCTGCAGCGTGGTCCGGTCGACGACCGTCGCGTAGTCGTCCACGGTGCCGGCGACACAGAGCTTGGCACCGTCCGGACTCATCGCCAGGCCGTGGTCGCGGGAGTCGTTGGGCCACGTGGTCCGGTCCGGGTTGGTGGCCGGGTTCTCCGGCAGTGTCTTGACCCGGGTGATGCTGTCCGTCGCGACCGAGTACTCGACGAAGCCGTTGAAGAACGACACCTGGAAGTACAGCTTCGACCAGTCCGGGGAGAACGCCACCGGCCGGACCGCATTGGAGAGGTCGGAGCGGCCGAACGCGTTGAGCCGGGACCGCATGTCGATGGTCCGGATCGGCTGGTAGGTGGAGCCGTCGACGACGGTGATGTGCCGGTCGCCCTTGGTCCAGTCCCACAGCGGGTCGTCGAGGTTCGTCTGGACCTCGCCGATCGACATGTTCCAGAGATACCTTCCGTCCCCGGTGAAGACGTTCTCGTGCGGCTTGTCGCCGGTCCGGAACGAGCCGAGCTGGCGGCCGGTCTGGATGTCGATCACAAAGGCCGTGTTCGCCAGCGAGGCGGAGACGACGACGCGGCGGCCGTCGGGGGAGAGTGCCATGTGGTCGGAGCGGTAACCGGCCACCTCGTAGCGCCAGTTGACCTTCCCCGTGGCGAGGTCGAGCGAGACCACGTCCCCGAAGCTGGGGCGGGAGACGACCACGGACTTTCCGTCCGGCGTGGTGTACATGTCGTCGACGTACTGGTCGTGGCCCTCACCGGGGCCCTGCTGGATGCCAAGGTAGATGGCGAGCCGCACCGGGTTGAGGTAGATCTCGGTGAGCCGCTGGGTCCTGTCGGGGATCACGTTGAGGTGCCCGACCTTCGCGAACGTGCCGGTGGAGCGGACCACATCGGCGGTGCCGTCCCAGTTGTTGCCGACGAACAGCACTTCCTTGAGGGGGTCGGCGGCTCTGGGCTCGGCGCCGGCCGGAGCGGTGCACAGAGCGGCGAGGGCCAGGGTTGCGGCGAGCAGCACGAGGGAAGTCCTCGGGCGTTTGCATGCGGTCATGGCGACTCCGGGGGACGGATGCTTCGAACGGGGGCTGGACGACCGGAAGTTCACTGCGGCTCGGGCGGAAGCGGCGCGGCGGCGTGCCGCACGGCGGGGTCTCCAGCACGGCACGCCGGTGTTACTTTTCGGTAGTCCAAAGGAAACCAAGGCGGCTCGCACCACCGATAGGCAGCGGTCCCCAATGACCTGGCCTCCGGTTGTGAATCGGCACCAAGCGTCTCTGGATACCGGGCGGAGGCTCGAAAGCGTGGTGGCTGAACCGGGTCGTAGCGCCCTCGCCGCGGTGTTCCGGGCCATGGCGGGCGATCCGGCCGTCGTCGACGAGGTCGTCGCGGCGGCGCGTGCCGAATCAGCGGAGGTGGCCAGGCTTCCGCCCGCGGAGAACCGGCGGCACGTCGAGGTGATGCTGGCTGCCGGGCTGGCCGCATTCGTACGACCCGGGCAACCCGGCGATCCACAACCCGGCGATCCGCAACGTGGACCGGAGCACGGACCGGAACGCGGACCGCGGGTCGGTCCACAGCTCGGACCCGACTTCGAGCCGGATTTCGTACCGGACTTCGAGGCGGCCGCACTGCTGGGCGCCGACCGGGCCGCACAGGGCGTGCCGATCACCGCCCTGCTGCGCGGCGTCCAGGCAGGCCGTAACCGCGCGGTGCAGATCGCCATGGAACGTGCCCGGGCGGCGGGCGTGCCTCCGGAGGTCATGCTGGAGGTCCTGCTGGAGTCGGACCGCTACACCGGCGCGCTGGAGATTCACGTCATCACCGGCTATCACGATGCCGAGTTGGAGCTGGCCCGTACGGCGCGCGACACTCGCACGCAGCTGTTGCGCCGGCTGCTGCTCGGCGACGCCGGCACGCTGACCGCCGATGAGCTGGCCGAGACCGGCCTGCAGGCCCACGGGCAGTACCACTGCGTCGTGTCGGATGTGACCGACCCGCTGCGCGCCCGCGCTCTGGAACGGCAGCTCGCGACCAACCCCGGCCTGTTCGGCCTGGTCGACGGCAAACTGACCGGGATCGCCGGCCGGCTCCCCACGTCGGCGGTGCCCGACGCCCAAGCGCTGGTGGTGGTCGCACCGCAGGCCCCACTGGACCGGATCCGCCCCCTGTACGCACTGTGCTTGAACGCGCTGGGATCCGCGGAGGAGCTGGGCTTGAGCGGTCTGCACCACGTCACCGACCTCGCCGGGCAGAGCGCGCTGTCCACCCAGCCCGCCATGGCGGACCTGCTGAGCCGGACCCTCCTCGGTGCCCTCGACCCGGCCGACTCCTTCCACCGGCAACTCGCGGCGACCGTCCTCGCCTACCTCGATCACGGGCAGCGCTTCGACCGCACCGCGACGGCCCTGCACGTCCACCCGAACACCATCCGCTACCGGCTCACCCGCTTCGAGGAAGCGGTCGGGATGTCGCTGCAGGCCGTCACCGTGGAGAGCCGGGCGGCCGTCATGGACACCCTGCACTGGTGGTGGGCCCTGCGGACCTGGCTCGGACCGCACTGACCCCGCTCCCGAGGGTCGGCGCCGGTGACGGCGCGCCACCGGACGGTGTCGGATGCCCGGGTGTTCCATCGGTGCGTACGGGTAGGCGAAGCCGACAGCAGCGATCGGGAGGACAGTCCGCTGATGACACAGCAGTCCGAGAAGGCGGCCGGGTCCCGGTCGGAAGAGGACAGCAGGACCAAGGTCACGATCATCATGGCGCTCGGCGCCAATCTGGTCATCGCCGTAGCCAAGGCCGTCGGAGGGCTCTTCGCCGGATCGCCCGCCCTGCTGTCCGAGGCCGCCCACTCGGTGGCGGACAGCATGAACGAGGTCTTCCTGCTGGCCTCGCTCAAGCGCAGCAAGCGTGCCCCGGACAACGAGCACCCCTTCGGCTACGGCAAGGACCGGTTCTTCTGGTCGCTGCTCGCCGCGGTGGGGATCTTCACGATGGGTGGCTGCTTCTCGGTCTTCCAGGGGGTCGAGGCGCTGCACTCGAGCGGTGAGGAGAGCCGTTCCGGCTATCTGGTGGGACTGGGGGTGCTGGTCGTAGCGCTGCTCGCCGAGGGCGCGTCGCTGGCGAAGGCGCTGCTGCAGGTGCGCGGGCAGGCCCGCGCGGCGGACCGGGGCCTGCTGCAGCAGATCCGGGTGGCCGACGATCCGGCACTGCGGACCGTCATGGCCGAGGACGGCACAGCCGTCATCGGTGTGCTGCTGGCCATCGCGGGAATGGCGCTGCACATGGCCACCGGGCAGGTGCAGTGGGAGGCCGGCGCGTCCCTGGCCATCGGCGTTCTGCTCATCTACGTCGCCTACCGGCTCGGGAAGGACGCCCGCGGGCAGCTGATCGGTGAGGCCGTCGATCCCGGGCTGCAGCTGCGGATACGGTCCTTCCTGGCCGAACAGCCCGAGATCGACGCCGTCACCTCATTGCTGACCATGCGGCTGGGCATGGACTCCACACTGGTCGCCGCGCGGGTGGACCTGGTGGGCGGGCTGGACAGCGAGGAGGTCGAGGAGATCTCCGGGCGGATCAAGGGCGAGATGCGGGAGAAGTGGCCGACGGCCGACCACGTCTTCCTCGACATCACCCATGCCTCGGACGAGGACCGCTCCCGGGCCGGCCGGGACCGGGAGATCCTCGACGGGGCGGCCGCGGAACACCCCGCAGGTCACTGACGTGCGCTCGGCCCGCCGCGTGGCCGAGGCCAGGCCCTAGTACCAGCCGGTGCAGACGATCTTGCCGTTGTAGCCGCAGGCCCGCATGACGTAGCCGGCATCGTTGAAGGCGGGTGTGTACGTGCCGGTGCCGGACCGCAGGTAGGTCATCCCCATCGGGCCGGTCCACGTCGCTCCACCGTTGGACGACCGGTCCACCCACACCTGGTTGCCCAGCTTCGACCGGCTGATCCGGCCCCACGCGCAGCGCGTGGCCGCGTTGTAGCGCAGCTCGATGATCATGTCTCCGTTGTGAGCGGTCTTCTTGCTCACGGCGCTGCTGGTGTTGCACACCACCGGCGCGCTCGATGCCGCGTCGGCGACGGGGGCCAGGGTGAGCAACCCGCCCCCGATGAGGGCGATGGCACCGATTCCGGCGGCGATCCGGCGCTTGAACACTGACATCCGCGGTCCTCTCGACAGGTTGTCGGATCAGGCCGGCACGGCCCGAATCCCACAGTGATGGCCCCCGAAGCAGGGGACGAACGGGATAAGCCTCCCCTATCGGGACCTTGTTGTGCGGTGATTCCGCCGCGTGTCACCCGCTCGAGCCACAGTGGACTCCGCCCGGACCGGACCCCGCACCGCTGACCGCTCCGCTCTCGGCGAACCTCTCAGCTGTCGGCGAAGTGGGGGCGCGCAGGGCCGCCGGCGGTGTTTGAGTAGCCGTATGGAGATCTTGGTATTGGGTGGAACGGCATGGCTGGGGCGCGAGGTCTCACGACAGGCGCTGGAGCGTGGGCACCGGGTGACGTGCCTGGCCCGGGGGGAGAGCGGCCAAGTCGCCGAGGGTGCGACCCTGGTGGCCGCGGACCGGAGCGACGCGTCGGCCTACGAGAACCTGGCCGGCCGGGACTGGGACGCCGTGGTCGAGGTGTCCTGGCAGCCCGGCTTCGTCCGCGGGGCGCTGGCGGCACTCGGCGAGCGGGCGGGCCACTGGTCGTACGTGTCGTCGGTCAGCGCGTACGCATCGCATGCGCGGCCGGACGCGGACGAGTCGGCCGAACTGCTCCCGGCGGCCGCAGGGGACGAGGCCGAGCGCGAGGAGTACGGGGAAGCCAAAGTGGCGTGCGAGGAGGCCTCGACGGTCGCGGTGGGGGACCGGCTCCTCATCGCCCGTGCGGGACTGATCGGCGGCCCCGGTGACCACAGCGGCCGTACCGGGTACTGGGTCGGGCGCGCGGCCCGCGAACCGCTGGCGCCGATGCTCGTACCCGATTCCCCCGGGATCCCGACGCAGGCGGTCGACGCCCGGGACCTCGCGGCATGGCTGCTCGACTGCGCGGAGAAGCGGACGACCGGGACGTACAACGCGGTCGGCCCGGTCGTGCCCTTCGGGGAGTGGGTCGCGCTGTCGCGGGAGATCGGCGGCCACACCGGCCGGGTGGTGGAGGCCGATCCCGGCTGGCTGCTCGCCCAGAAGGTGGGCCAGTTCATGGGCCCGGAGTCGCTCGCGATGTGGATGACCGACCAGGACTGGCTCGGCTTCAGCGCCCGCAACGGCGACGCGGCGAGCGCGGCCGGTCTGCGACACCGGCCCCGCGCGGAACTGCTGGCGGACACCTTGCGATGGGAGCGGGAAGAGGGTCTGGACCGGCCGCGCCGGGCCGGGCTGAGCGGCGAGCGCGAGCGGGAACTACTCGACGCTCTGGGGTGAGTGGGGCCCGGTTACCCTGGTGGGACGGGAGCGGCCGACGCTTCCGAACCACGGGGGTGGGCAGCTGTGCTGCGGGTGACGTTGGCCGGACTCAGGGCGTACAAACTACGCCTGTTGCTGTCATCGGTGTCGATAGTGCTCGGGGTCGCGTTCATCGCGGGCACGTTCATGATGACCGACTCGATCAACCAGGTATTCGACCACAGCTACGCCCGCGCCGCGGAGAACGTGGACGCGGCCGTGCAACCGTCGGACGCCGCGAAGCGGCGGCTCGCCGCGCAGCCCGGTGTCACGGTCCTCACCCCGGAGGTGCTGAACGCCGTGCGCCGCGTCGACGGGGTGGCCGCGGTGGCCGGGCGGCTCAAGGCGCCGGCGCCGATGCGGGACGTCGACGGGCAGGTGATGACGACCGACGGGATCGCCGGCAGCGCGCTGGCGATCCCGGACGACGTCGCACTCAGCGGCGGCACGGTCGTCGAGGGAACACCGCCGCACCGGCCCGGTGAGGCGGTGGTCGACAAGGACACCGTCGCGGAACGGCATCTGAGGATCGGTCAGGACGTCGAGGTCGTCGCGCACGATCAGCGGGTGCGGCGGTTCCGGCTCGTCGGAGTCATGGAGTTCGGGGTGGACAACCGGGCCAACGGCTACACCGTCGTGGGCCTGCAACCCGACGAGGCGTTGTCCGTCACCGGGCACACCGGCTACGACCAGATCGACGTACGTGCCACTGCCGGGGTCCCGCAGGCCCAACTCGCGGACCGCATCCGTGCGGTGCTCGGGCCGTCCGCCGATCTCTCGGTCCTGACCGGGCAGCAGTACACCCGGGCAACGCTGCTGCACCGCGCGAAGATCGCCGGAAACCTGCCGCAGATCCTCCTGGTCTTCAGCGTCACGGCGCTGCTCGTCGCGGCCTTCGTCATCTACAACACGTTCACGATCCTGGTCACCCAGCGGATGCGCCAACTGGCGCTGCTGCGCTGCGTGGGAGCGACCCGGAACCAGGTGTTCGTCAGCACCCTGCTGGAGGCCGCGGTGGTCGGGCTGCTCGCCTCGGTGGCCGGGCTCTTCGCGGGGATCGGCATCGCGGCGGGCTTGCGCTCCGTGGTCGGTGCCCTGTCCACCGCGGCGGTGCCCGGGGCGGTGTCGTGGTGCACAGCACCACGGTTGTCGCCGCCCTGACAGCCGGGATGGTCGTGACGGTGGCCGCCGCGGCGATACCGGCGCGCGCCGCGACGACGGTGGCGCCGATATCCGCCGTGAGCCAACAGCCGGACACGACCGCCTCCCGCGGCCGGATCGGCACGTCGAGGCTCTGGGCGGCGACCGTGCTGGGCAGCACGGGGATCGCGGTCATCGCGATCGGCACCCGCTCGGCCGACCTCTACGCCGGCATCAAGGTGATCGGTACGGGGTGCGCGACGGTCTTCCTCGCGGTGCTGGCGATCGGCCCGGTCATCGTCGGACCCCTGACACGCGTCCTGGGCTGGCTGCCGGCCAAGGTGCTCGGCACCCCGGCGAACTGGCGGCCGCCAATGCGCGGCGGAACCCGCGGCGGACCGCCACGACGATGGCGGCGCTCTCCGTCGGTGTCATGCTGATGAGCCTGTTCACGGTGATCCAGGACTCGGCCATGGTCACCCAGTCGCAGTGGATCGAGTCCCACAATCCCTATGACTACTCGGTCGACCCGCTCGCCGGTTCTGACCAGAGTGTGCCGTTCGCCGTGGCGGCCGAGCTGCGCAGAAAACCCGAACTGGCCCATGTCGCCGCGGTCGACGGTACGAAGACCGAGGTGAACGGGCACCCGTCGGACGTGGGTGCCGTCGAAGCGAGCGCCTACGGCTCGCTGTTCCGGCCGAACGTGCGCAGTGGCTCCCTCGCCGACTTCACCGCCGGTACGGTCGCCGTCTCCAACGAACTCGCCGCCACGTTGCACCTGAAGCTCGGTGACACGGTGAAGGTCGCGACCCCACGGGCCGGCACCGTCACGGCCCGGCTCTCCCTGATCTACCAGGTCTACACCGGGCACGGCATCGACTGGTTCGACGTCCTCCTGCCCCGCGACGACTTCCTCCGCGGCTTCGCACCCGCCGGCGACAGCCAGGTGCGGATCCTGGCCAGGGAGGGCGTGAACATCGTCGACTCGCGCTCGGCCGTCCAGGACGTCGTCTCCGCCCTCCATCTGCTCCACATCGGCAGTCTCGCGGAGAAGAAGTCCGACCTGGCCGGCAGCGCCCGGTCGACCCTGACCCTGTTCACCGTGATGCTGGCCATGGCGATCCTGATAGCAGTCCTCGGCATCGCCAACACCCTGTCCCTGTCGGCCGTGGAACGCTCGCGGGAGTCCGCACTGCTCCGCGCCCTGGGGCTCTCACGCGGCGGGATGATGAAGATGCTCTGGGTGGAGACCGTACTGACGGCCCTGCTGGGCACCCTCATCGGGATGCTGCTCGGGGTGTCGTTCGCCGGGGCCTTCGAGCAACTCATCGGCCACAGCCAGGGCGGCGCCGTACTCAGCGTCCCGATCGCGAAGCTGGTCGCGTATGCGCTGATCGCCACGGGGGCGAGCCTGTGTGCGGCACTGCTGCCGGGCAGCCGTGCCGCGCGTGCCTCGGTGGTGGCGGCGTTGGCGGACGCCTGATACCAGCCTCAGGTAGGGGGCGCGCGGGAATGCCGATGCCGATGGGTCCGGCGGACGACCGCCGGACCCATCGGCATCTTCTGATCTGCGTGTGCCACGTGGTGAACCGAACAGTCCTCGGGGGATGTCCGGCACACCGTCGAGCAGACCGCGAATCAGTGGTCGCAGTCGTCCTTGCCGCCGTGACCCTTGCCGCCCTGCTGACCGCTCTCGTGGTGCATGCCCTGCGGGCGGCTGTGGTGGTCGCCACCGCGGCCGTCATCGCCGGTCATGTGGTGGTCCGAGGAGTTCTCACAGCTGTTGCCGAACGCGGGGTTCAGCAGGCCGATCACGTTGACCGTGTTGCCACAGAGGTTGACCGGGATGTGCACGGGCACCTGGAGGAGGTTGCCGGACAGGACACCGGGCGAACCGACGGCCGCCCCGTGCGCACCCGCGTCGGCGGAGGCCATGCCCGCACCGGCGAACAGGGCGGATCCCATGACGGCGATGACCGTGGTGGCCTTCGTGAAACGCGACATCAACAGCTCCTTGATGGAGGAAGTACCGCACCTGTTGCGGCACAGACCCCATGATCAACACCACACAATCGCCATGAAAACCGGCCCAACACGCCGACTTTGCGCGGACGGGAACGGCATCTCACCGCAACGGAGCACGCGACCCCGGCCGTTACCGGAATGCCGGCCCGTTCCGTGGCGTACGCAAGGCCGGGGAAGACGGCCGGCAGGAGCCGGTCCGGGAGGTCCGCCGACGGCAGATCGCGGTTCAGGCCGGTCGGTAGACGGCGGCGGCGAGATGGACGAAGGAGCGGATCAGCGGGTTGGTGTCGCTGCTGTTCCACGCGATCACGAGGTCGCTGGACGGCATGTCGATCAAGGGCACGGAGGTCAGGCCCTGGGGAAGGGCGTGGGCGAGCGGTGCCAGTCCCACGGCGCCGTCCCACAGGACGGACTGCAGGCACTCGTGCACGGTGCGCACGACCGGGCCGTCCCGTCGGTGGGCGGTCGCCGGCGGGCCGTTCCAGAAGGCCCGCCACGCGGGATCGGTCCCTTCGGGCAGCTGGAACCATCGCCGGTCCGCGAGATCGTCCGGTCGCAGGCTCCCACGGTCGGCGAGCGGGTCGTCGGTTCGCAGGACCACGCCGACGGGGTCGGAGCGCAGCACGCGGACGGTGATGCCGGTGTCGTCGAAGGGCGCCCTGGTCAGGGCCACGTCCACCAGGCCGGCCCGCAGTCCGGCGGTCGGGTCGGTGAAGTCGGCCTCGCGGATGCGGACACGGGCACTGGGGTGACGTTTCCGGTAGGCGGCGGCCAGCCGGGTGTCGACCTGTTCGGCGCTGTCGGCGAGGGTCCCGATGGTGAGGGTGGCGGTGCCGCCCGCGGCCGCCACCCGGGTACGGAGCTGTTCGACCTGGGACAGCAGGGTGCGTGTCTCGTCGTAGAGCACGGCCCCGGCGTCGGTGAGCGAGACACCGGCGGGGGTGCGGTGCAGCAGTGCGCAGCCGAGGTCCGACTCCAGTTGCTGGACGGCCCGGCTCAGGGGTGGCTGGGTCATGTGCAGTCGTGCGGCGGCCCGGCCGAAGTGGAGCTCTTCGGCGACCGCCACGAAGTAGCGCAGCGTCCGCAAGTCCATGAACAGCAACGATACCCGCTCAGTATCGGCGGGAAGGAATCGGTGTTGGACACCTGGGACACCCCGCGGCTGACTGGGACCACGGGACCCGCCACGACAGGCCCCCGACGGACCCCCGGGTGTCGGAACGGCACCGCCGGCTCGGTTCGATCGTCGACGAGACCCAGGAGCCACGATGGCCGCACACGTCATGCCGGACCCCGCCGTACAGGTCACGGAGGTGCGGGAACTCGCCCGTGACCTGGTGGTCATCCCTGATCGGCGGGTCCAGCTCGTCCCGAACATCGGCATCATCGGCGGTCGGGAATCGGTTCTGGTCGTCGAGACGGGCCTGGGCCCCGGCAACGCCGCGAAGGTGCTGGAGTTCGCGGCCGACTACGCCAGGGGCCGCCGGCTGTTCCTGACCACGACGCACTTCCACCCCGAGCACTCCTTCGGCGCGCAGGTCTTCGCCGGCGAGGCGACGTTCCTGGTCAACCGGGCCCAGGCCGAGGACCTGAAGGTGAAGGGCGCCGGCTATCTGGAGATGTTCAAGGGGCTCGGGGAGCCGGTCGCGCGCCGGCTGCGGGGCGTCGAGCTGGTGGAACCCGATGTCGTCTACGACGAGGCGTACGACCTGGACCTGGGAGGCCGGGTGGTCCAGCTGCGGGCCACCGGCCGGGCACACAGCAAGGGGGACCAGGTCGTCAGGGTGCCGGACGCCGATGTCCTGTTCACGGGGGACCTCGTGGAGGCCGGCCAGTTCGCCATCTTCCCGTGGTTCCCGCCGTACGACGCCGACGTCTCGGGCACCCGCTGGCTCGCCGTGATGCAGCGGCTGGCCGCCGAGGGCGCGGGGGTCGTGGTGCCCGGTCACGGTGACGTCGGCGGCCCGCGGCTCCTGTCGGACGTCCGCGACTACCTGCGGCTCCTGCGCGACGAGACCTGGATCCGCCGGGACTCCGCGGTCGGTGAGCAGACGATCATCGACGAGATATCGGCGCTGATGATCGAACGGCACCCGGACTGGGCCGGTCAGGAGTGGATCGAGAAGGGCGTCAGCTGCCTCTGCTCGGAACACCCCGCGTGAGACACGCCGGCGCATATTCGGTCGCAGTCCGCCGCGAGTCGGACACCTGTGCGGGTACGCCGGGTTAGGGCGGTCGGGGGCCGCCGGGTCAGGCGGTCCGGGCCGGAGTCACCGACCCCGGTCAGGCCGTCGCGGGACGGCGGCGGATGCTCCAGCCGAACGTGCCCCGACACACCAGGTCTCCCGCCGCGTCGGTGACGTCGGCGACGGTGGTGATCCGAGCCCGGGTCGCCTTGCCCGACAGCACCGGTCGCAGCACACGGCGGGCCTCGGCGTCGAGGCGGCAGGACGCCAGGAGCTTGCCGCGGGCGGGCGCCCGGAAGTCGAGCGCCGCGGTCGCCCCGAGCGGAACGACGTGCTGGAAATCGTCCGCGGCCTCGCACGCGGCGATGATCGCCGCCAGCCCCGCGGCGTCGACCAGTGTGATGAGACCGCTGGAGTGCAGGGAACCGATGACGTTCGTCATCTCCGGCAGCGTCACCATGGCGACCTCGGCGGCGCCGTCGGCGGCGCGCAGGACTTCGAGCCCCGCCGCCCGATGGGCCGGTATCGGTTCCAACAGCGCGCGAGCCAATGTCGTGACGTCCACGGGCGCAGCGTGACAGCACGGGGGAACGCGGGAGTGGCCGCAGCCCCAACACCGCGCGAAAGTAGGTGGTCCGTGACCGGTGGCGCGCGCTAGGTTCGCCGGGCGGCATCGATCTCCGCGCCTCCGAAGCCCCCGAACGGACAAGGTTCTTTGTGACGCTCATTCGTATCGCCCGCGCCGACGAACTCCCCGCCCTGGTCGAGCATCCCGGTGATGCCGAACGCAACGCCGCGACCCGCGAGTACCTCACCGGGCTCCTCGACAGCGGATGCACGCGGCCGCGGTGGTGCCTGGTCGCCGAGGGCGGCGACGGGCGGCCGGCCGGCAGCGCGGTGCTGTGGACCATACCGGGCCAGGAAGTCCCTCGCGCCCTCGTGCTGTTCGAAGCACCCGAGGACTCGCCGGAGACCGGCGTCGCGCTGCTCGACGCGGCAGCCACGCAGGCCAGGGAGCTCGGAGCGACCGAACTGGAACACGTCCTGGACTCGCCCGCCCAGGCCCCGCAGTTCCAGCGCGACCCCCAGCGCCGGCAGGAGCTCCTGCGGGGCGCGGGGTTCGGGCTCATCCGTGACGGGCTGCGCTTCCGCCGCACGCTGGCCGGGGAGCAGCTGACCGCGGATGACGCCCGGCTGGACTTCCGTTCGCTCGCCGTCATCGGCCGGGAGCCGTTCATCGACGCGCTGGAGGAGCTCCTCGCGGACACCGCCGACGCGCGCCTCACCGCCGACGTGGACAAGCACGGGTTGCGGCACGCGGCCGAGCTGCTCTTCGAGGACACCGCCGGGCTGCGGCACGAACCGGAGTGGTGGGAGCTCGGCTACGCCGCGGACGGCACCCCCGCCGTGGTCAGCCTGCCCGCCGAGAACCCCAGCGTGCCGGTGATCGGATTCGTCGGCGTCACACCGGCCCACCGGGGCAACGGATACGCGGCCTCGGTCGTACGCCGGAGCACCCGCATTCTCGCGGCGAACGGCGCGACCGAGATCCGTGGGGACTGCGACCGGGCCAACGTGGCCATGGCCAAGGCGTTCCGGAGCGCCGGATACGAGAACTTCGCGGGCCGGCTGGAGTTCAGCCGCGCGCTGTGATCCCGGCGGACGCTCAAGGCCCCGCCCGGCACCGTGGCCCCCCTCAGCAGGACCGCTCAGCCGCCGGTGCGGATCGAGCAGTTCGCGTCCGGGGCGCGCCCGGCGGGCCAGGCCAGCCGGTCGAAGGCGGCGGACTTGGTCACCGGGTCCAGATGCACGATGGCGACCGCCTTGTTGTAGGGGTTGCCGTACTGGTCCAGGCAGATCCAGCCGCCGGCGCCGTTGACCCGGTTGCCGCCGTGCAGCCGGAGCCAGCTGTTGGCCACCTCGTCCAGGGTGGGCATCTCCACCTTGCCCACGGTGTCGTTGCGGATGCCGCTGATGGCCGTGGTGACGGAGTCGTACGTGATGATGGTGCGCGAGTCCGAGAGCGAGGTCCGGCCGATGCCGGTGGCCGACGTGTTGCCGAACGTCGTGGCGAGATCGGCGAGTTCCTTGTACGCCCTCCTGGAGCCGCCCGGCGTCTCGGGACCGTCGCCGCTCCAGGAGTCGGGGTGCGCGAGGGCGGCATAGCGGACGGTGATTCCGGCACCCGCGGTGAGCGAGGCCCACTGGTCCTGGAACTTGGCGTCCACGGTCAGGGTGGAGGCGTGCGAACCGCTGATGACCGTGTAGTGCTTGGCGCAGTTGCGGCGTCCGAGCTCGATGAGGAACTGCCGCAGCTGCACCGGACGTCCGGCGAAGTAGATGGTCTTGGCGTCGGAGGAGCAGATGTCCGGGACCATCTGGTGGAAGTCGTTGGCGAGGTTGCCCTCGTCGTTGAAGTCGGTGGGGGACCGGAAGGTCTCCGGGGCGTGCGGTGCGCCCTTGGCGAGCTTCTCGAAGGCCTGGCGCAGGGTGGTGAGGTAGTTGTCGTCCTCCCGGACGTCCTCCACGACCATGGTCTCGGCGGGTTTGATGTCCGATCCGAAGGAGCCCAGGGCGGCCGCCTGGTCGGAGTTGCTGGGGGCGACGCGGGCCAGGCCGGGGTAGGCGTGCGGGCGGGCGGCGCTGTTCATGATGTCGTCGGCGGTCATGGGTCCGGCGACCACGGGAATGCCCTTGGCCGCGGTGAGGAAGGCGATGGCCTTCTCGGTCTCCTTGAGGCTGATGTTGATGCCCGTGACGGCGCGGAGGTTTTCGGTCGGTGAGGCGGCGGCGTCGGCGAGCTGCTGGGCCACCGGCTCCCAGAACTCGTAGTTGCGGCCGGGGTTCGCGAGCAGCAGCCGGATGGGCGGCCGCTGCCCGTTGGCCTGGTGGTTGGCGCGGTACTGGGCGAGATAGGCGCCCTGCACCTGCTCGGTGAACTCGTGCTGTTCGGCCGGGTTGTCCGAGATCATCGGGATCATCAGGGCGACGGTGGCCGGTGACTTGTCGGCGATGCTGTCGTTCTCGGCCTTGATGCGCCCGAAGACCGGTGCCAGCGCCTCGGCGAAGTGGAAGCTCCCGTCGGTGACTCCGGTGCATTCGCTCTTCGTGCCGCGCTTCTCGACGCCGTGCGCGCACCCGGTGTCATCCGTGACCAGCCAGGCCACGAGGAAGTAGATGCCCAGGCCGAGTACGACGGTCGCGGTGCCGAGTACCAGGGCGCGGTAGAGCCTTCCGTCGGGCAGTAGCTTCATGTGCCGGACACTCCGTAGGTCTGCAGGTTGGGCGCCTGGGTCCAGTGGTGCAGTTCTCGCGGCCACTCCTCATGGGCGCGGAAGAAGATCTTCTGGGCCTCGGGCCCGCTGTTCTGGGCCAGGGTGAGCAGCTGCAGCCCGATGCTGTTGATCGAGGCGGCCATGGGGACCGACAGCGGCTGGGACAGCTGCCACAGGTGGTTCACGAGGAGCCGGACCGCCTGGTGGACGGGATGATCGGCTTCGGCGGCGCAGCCCGGGCACGGCACGGTGTCGTCGGCCGGGGCGGGCAGGGTGTCCGGGGGAGCGGGTGCCGCGCAGACGAGGTTCACGGCGGACAGCCACCCCGTGGCGTCCTGCTCGGTGAACCGCCGGTGCAGACAGCGCACGACCAGGTCCGTCTCGCCCAGCGCGAGCGAGTGGTGCAGATAGCGCGTGTCGGGGCGATGGGCGGCACCGCCCTGGTCGTGCGGGTCGTACAGGGACCGGCAGCGCCGGTGGATGGTCTGCCACGGCTCGGCGCCGGGCACCCGGCCGGTGCGGGCGCTCAGTTCGTGCAGCAGCAGAAGCCGCAGCGGTGCGTCGCCGACGAACGGCCCCTCGACACCGGCCCAGAGCACCTGGGACCACTGGTTGTCGCGCAGATGGGCCAGCGCCTCCTGGACCGGGACACCGCCCGGGTCCTGCGGCGGGTAGACGGTGCTGAGCCGGTACGCGGCCATGTCGTCCAGCGCCGACGCGTAGTAGGTGAGCCGCTCACGGGCCACCTCGTCCGGTATCAGACGCTCCAGCAGCCTGCCGTTCACGGACGGTTCCGGGTCGGCGGCGGCCGGAAGGTCGAGGAGCCCCGCGAGGCTGGTGTCCTCGCGCAGCCGGACACGTCGCGCGACGGCCTGGACCAGGCTGTGGGCCACCCCCGCCCGCCCACCGCTGAGGCGCAGGATGAGCCGGGCGGCACCCGGTGGCGGGTGGTCCTCCCCGAACATGTCCTTGACCTCGTCGAGATCCAGCTGCGCCAGCCGCAGCGGCACGATCCAGTCGGCCGGCGCGTTCGGCCGGCTGTCCTGCCAGAAGGACCGGATCACGCGCCGTGTCGACGGCAGTATGTCGTCGTCCCGCACGGGTGTGACCTCCTGCAACGCCGTCGCGATGACGACCGGCCGCATCACCCTGCGGGAGCCGGCCGCCTCCTCGTGCCAGACCCGCACCAGCGCGTCCAGGAACACCCGGCCCAGTGGGCTGTGGACGTTGTCCAGGAGCAGCAGCGGACGCGGCACGCCGTTGGCCACCTGCAGGAAGCCGTAGTGGTCCGCGATGTCCGCGAGCAGCGCGGCTATCAGGAACCGTTCGGCCAGCTGCCGGTCCTCCGCGTCACCGCGGAACCTCATCGCCAGTTCCGTCAGCTGGTCGTGGGCATCGCCCTGCGGTGCCACCTGCCGGCTCGCCCACCACGTCAGACCGCCCCGGTGCGCGCGCGGGCTGAACAGCTCGGCGGCGACGATCCGCAGCAGCGCCTGCACCATCGCGTCCATCCCCGCGGGCAGCGGCAGCGGGCCGACCGCCTGGATGACCTCGTCGACCCAGGCCGCGGCCTTGTCCCTGCGCCGTTGCTGGTCGGGCTGGCTCGCTCTGAGCAGTTCCGCGAGCCGCCGTTTCGCGGCGGCCAGTTCCTCCGGCCGCACCGCGTGCCCGGGGTTGTCGGCGCTCTCCGCCTGCCATCCGCTGACGGCGAGCAGCCCCTGCGTCAGCCGGGGGAAAGACATTTTCTTGCCGAATTCCGCGGGTTTTCTGCTCAGCCGGAAATTGAGATAGAAGAGCAGATCAGACGTACGGGAGGCATTCGCCGTGGTGTCCTCGGCCAATGCGGCGAGTCCCGGCTGGCCGAAATCGATCGCCGCGAGATCCGCGTGTGCCTGAGGTATGCGCTGTGCGTACTGTTCGGCGAGGGCCGTCAGAGCGGCGCTCTTGCCGGAGCCACGGCCGCCGACGCATTTGATCAGCAGCGGATGACCCCGCCGTGGCGGGTCGATGCGCCCCGTGCCGCTCGGCTTGAGCCCGACCAGTGAGGGCACCACGGTTTCCAGTAAGACCGTCCCCCCGTACAGCCTTGCCATGATCCTCCCGGTCGCCCGCCTCAATGGTGCGCAGCAGCAGTGACAGGAGAATATGCGACCTGGCCAAGACCCGTACTTAGTACCGGTATTGACGCACGATCAGTTATCCATTCGTGACGCGTGGGGCGGCGGGGAGTGCAGGGATTCGGAATCGAATACCTGCGATGCGTGCTGGTTGCCCGATGTGCCGCCGTACGCGCGGAAACGCCGTTTCGCGAGGAGGCCGTCCGTTTCGCGAGGAGGCCGTCCGTCCGCAGCGGGCGACCAACAGCAAAGGCGAGGAGATACCTCTCCTCGCCACTATCAATCTATAGCGCACCGGGGGGCTTGCGGCAAGACCCCGGTGGTACCGCAGAATCGGCGGCGCAAAGCTGGAACCTGCGGAAACGGGGAGTTGCGAAGTGCGTGTGCTGTTGACGTCATGGGGGTCGCGCGGGGATGTCGAACCGCTGGCGGGACTGGCGGTGGAGTTGCGGGAACTGGGAGCGGAGGTGCTGGTGTGTGTGCCGCCGGACGAGGATTTCGGTGCGCTGCTGGCGCGGGTCGGCGTGCCGCTGGTGCCGCTCGGCCCGACGGTGCGCTCGGTGGTCGCCGGCACGGAGCCGCCGTCGGCGGAGGACGCGTTCCGGCTCGCCCCCGAGCTGGTCGCAGCGCGGTTCGACACGCTCACCGCGGCGGCCGAGGGATGTGACGTGCTGCTGGCGACCGGTCTGCTGCCGGCCGGAGCACGGGACGTGGCCGGGAGACTGGGCATCCGCTACGTGTACGCGTGCTTCCACATCTTCGGACTGCCGTCGCGGCGCTTCCGCCCGGGGGACTGCCGGGCATGCCGACCCCGCAGGACGAGACCGACAACCAGGTGCTGTGGGAGAAGCACGCCCAGGGGATGAACGCGTTGTACGGGGAGGCGCTCAACAGCCACCGGGCGGCGATCGGACTGCCGCCGGTGGACAACGTCCGCGACCACGTCTACACCGACCGGCCGTGGCTGGCGGCGGACGCGACGCTGTGTCCGTCGCAGGGCATGACCGACCTCGACGTCCTGCAGACCGGCGCGTGGATCCTGCCCGACGACCGGCCGCTCCCGGAGCGGCTGGAGGCGTTCCTGGAGGCGGGCGCACCACCGGTGTACGTGGGCTTCGGCAGCATGGCCGCGCACGCCCCGAAGGGCATCGCCCGGGTGGCCGTCGAAGCGAACCGTGCGCAGGGCCGCCGCGTAATCATCGCCCGCGGCTGGGCGGACCTGGCCCCGATCGACGACGCCGACGACTGCTTCGTCGTCGGCGAGGTCAACCAGCAGAAGCTGTTCCGGCGGGTGGCCGCCGTGGTGCACCACGGCGGCGCGGGCACCACGGCGACGGCGGCCCGGGCCGGCGCGCCTCAGGTGGTGGTCCCCCAGATCGGGGACCAGCCGTACTGGGCCGCCCGCGTGGCCGAGCTGGGCATCGGCGTGGCTCACGAAGGCCGGACGCCGACCTTCGACTCCCTGTCCGCCGCGCTCACCATGGCCCTGACCCCCGAGATCCGGGCCCGCGCGAAGGCCGTGGCCGGCACGATCCGCACCGACGGGGCGACGGTGGCCGCGAAACTGCTGCTCGAAGCAGCCGGCCAGGAAGAGCCGCCCGTGTCCGTGTGAACCGCACGCCACTGGTGCGCCCTCCGGGGTCAGGACCGGAGGGCGCACCCGTCGTGGGGTCGGCATGCCGCGGACGGGGTGGGGCCGCCAACTACCCGGCCCCGGGCCCCGCCACCGAGGTCTCCGCCGTCACCTCCAGCGCCGCACGCAGCGGCAGTTCGGCCGACGAGGAGCCCACGAACAGGGCGACGTCGCCGGGCTCGGTGCGCCAGCCGGAGTGTTCCGGCGACCAGTACTGGAAGGCTCGCGGTGCGATGCGGATGGTCGCCGTCACCGTCTCACCCGGTTCGGCCCGGACGGCGGCGTACCCCGCGAGCCGGCGCTCCGGTCCGCGCGCCGATCCGTCCGGCGGTCGGGAGAGGTACACCTGGACCACCTCCCGGCCCGCCCGCGCGCCGGTGTTGCGCAGACGGACGTCGACCGTCAGGGCGGCTCCCGCGGCGAGCGTTCCGGGGGCCGAGACGCCCTCGTAGCTCCAGCTGGTGTAGCCGAGGCCGTGCCCGAACCAGAAGGCCGGCTCGTTCGTCGCGTGCAGCCACGCCTGGTAGCCGATCCGGGGGCCTTCCGCGTAGTGCAGGACGCCGTCGACGGGCACGGTGTCGAGCACCGGGACATCCTCGGTTCGGGCCGCCCAGGTGGTGGGGAGCCGGCCCCCCGGTTCCGCGGCGCCGAAGAGCACATCGGCCAGCCCGTCGCCCGCCTCCTGCCCGGGGAACCAGCCGAGGAGGATGGCCGGAACCGCCGCCCGCCAGGGCATGGCGACCGGTCCGCCGGAGTTCACGATGACCACGGTGCGCGGATTGACGGCCGCGACGGCGGCCACCAGCTCGTCCTGCCGCCCCGGCAGGGCCAGCCCCGGACGGTCGAACCCCTCGCTCTCGAACTCGTCGGTGGTGCCCACCACCACGATCGCCAGCTCCGCGGATCCGGCGAGTTCCACCGCCGCCGCCAGCTCCGCGTCCTCGTCACGGCGCGGCGGGTCGGCGGCCAGCGCCACCGCGTACCCGGAACCGGCCTCCATCCGGCGGCGGGCCACCAGCCGTACGTCCTGGCCGGCCTCGGCCTGCCAGGCCACCTGGCGGAACGACGGCGCGACATGGAGGTAGGTGGGGTCCCGGGACTCGGGCGTCACGTACTCGTCGATCAGTGCCCGGCCGTCGACCAGGAGGCTCACCTGGCCGAGCCCCACCACGGCGAACTGCCACTCCCCGGACCGGGCCGGCCGGAGCAGGGCGCTGACCTCGACGGTGGTCGCCGCGCTGATGTCGGCGCCATCATCGGTGGGTTCGAGGATCCGGCCGCTGAGCCGGTGCTCGACGTGCACCTCGGCATCCTGGTCGTCGAGGTAGCGCACCAGGATGCCGGGTTCACCCGTACGCGGATCGCGGGCGTCCCGGGCCGACAGCGGTGTCGGGCGGGCGGTGAGGAAGACGCCCGCGCAGTGCTGGACCTCGGCGATACCGGCCAGCGCGCCGCGGATGCCCTCCAGGGGTGAGAGCGCGGTAGCGGGGAAGACACCGGCGCTGCCGCCGCCCTGGATCCGGGCGGCGGCGGCGTTCGGCCCGATCACCGCGACCGTCCGCAGCCGTGTGCGGTCCAGCGGCAGCAGGGCCTCCTCGTTGCGCAGCAGGACCGCCCCGGCGGCGACGGCGCGGCGCAGCAGAGTCCGCGCCGCAGCGGGGGAGGGCGCGGGCGCGGGGAAGGAGTGGGGCGGTTGGCCGGCCAGGGCGCCGACGCGGGCGGCGAGCCGCAGAATACGGCGGATCTTCTCGTCGATCGCGGCCTCGGGGACGGTGCCGTCCTCGACCGCCCGCACCAGCGCCGCGCCCCACAGGGGGTTCGGTCCCGGCATGGACAGGTCCTGGGCCGCGCGGGCCGAGGCGGCGGTGGAGCGCACCGCGCCCCAGTCCGAGACCACCAGGCCGTCGAAGCCCCACTCACCCTTCAGCGGCTCGTCGAGCAGCGGGCTCTCCGACATGGCGGTGCCGTTGACGGCGTTGTACGCCGACATCACCACCCAGGCGCCGGCCTGGACGGCGGCTTCGAAGGGCGCCAGATACACCTCCCGCAGGGTGCGTTCGTCGATGTGCGCGTCCAGGGTGAGCCGTTCGGTCTCGGAGTCATTGGCCACGTAGTGCTTGGCGGTGGCCGCTACCCCGCCGCTCTGCACCCCGCGTACGTACGCGGCGCCGGTGCGGCCGGTGAGCAGCGGATCCTCGGAGAAGCACTCGAAGTGACGGCCGCCGACCGGGGAACGGTGCAGGTTGAGGGTGGGCGCGAGCAGGACGTCGATCCGCTTCCGGCGGGCCTCACCCGCCAGCAGGCCGCCGAGTTCCTCGACGAGTTCCTCGTCCCAGCAGGCGGCGAGCGCCGTGGGGGACGGGAGGGTGAGGGCGGCGTCGCGTTCGTCCCAGCGCTCGCCCCGCACGCCGACCGGGCCGTCGGAGAACGTGATGGCCCGGAGTCCGACGGCGGGCTCCGCCGGGGTGCGGAACACCGCGGAGCCGGAGAGCAGGCGCACCTTGGCCGGCAGATCGAGCTTGGCGACGAGCCGGTCCAGCTCCTCGGTGGACGGCAGCGGAACGGCGTCCGGGGGTACGGAGACGCCGGCCGGAACGGGGACGGGCGGTTCGGAGGGGTCCTCTGCGGTCACAGTCATCCCTTCATCGCTCCCTGCATGATTCCGTCGAGGATCTGGCGGCCCATCAGAAGGAAGACCACGATGATCGGCAGGCTGGAGACCAGCGTGCCGGCGAGTACGAGTGAGTTGTCCCGGAAGTAGCCGCTGGCCAGTTCCGACAGGGACAGCTGGACGGTGGGGTTCTGCTGCGTCATGACGACCTTGGGCCAGTAGAAGTCGTTCCAGGTGGCCATGAAGGTCAGCATCCCCAGCACCGCCATCGCCGGGCGGGCGGCGGGCACCACGACGTGCCAGCACAGGCCGCGGGTGGTACAGCCGTCCATCCGTCCCGCGTCGAGCAGTTCGTCGGGGACGGCGGTGACGAGGTACTGGCGCATGAAGAAGACGCCGAAGGCGTTGGCGATGGAGGGGACGATGAGCGCCTGGAGGTGGTCGGTCCAGTGCAGCCAGTTCGCCATCATGATGTAGAGCGGGATGATGCCGAGCTGCGTGGGCACCATCATCGTCGCCACGACGGCCCCGAGCAGGCCGTTGCGGCCCCGGAAGCGCAGCTTCGCGAAGGCGAAGCCGGCCAGGGTCGAGGTGGCGATCACCGAGACCGTCACCAGTGAGGAGACGATCACCGAGTTGAGCAGGGCCAGTTGCATGTCCGACTGGCTGAAGACCCGGCCGAGGTTGGACCACAGGCGGGAGCCGGGCAGCAGGACGGGTGGCATGCGGGTGATCGAGGCGTTGTCGCGGGACGCGGCCACCACCGTCCAGTAGAGCGGGAAGAGCGAGAGCAGGACCACCACGGCCAGCACGGCGTAGATACCCCGTCCGGCGGTGAGCTGGCTGTTGCGGCCCTTGCGGGGACGTCGGAGCGACGGCGCGCCGTCGCTCCGGAACGGGACCCGGGCGGGTGTCGTTGCCTGCGCCTGTGCCGGTGCGCTCATGCGGCGTCGACTCCCTTCATACGTCGCGCGAGGACGAAGTTCAGCGCGACGATGAGGACGATCACCAGGAACATCGCCCAGGAGATCGCAGCCCCGTAGCCGTACTTGAACTTGCCCCAGAACTGGTCGTACGTGTAGAGCGCCATCGTCTGGAACTGGTGTTGCGAGCCGCCGGCCATGGGCGTCTGGCTGGCGCTGAACAGCAGCGGCTCACCGAACATCTGCAGCGCTCCGATGGTCGAGGTGATGACGGTGAACAGAATCGTCGGACGCAGCATCGGGACGGTGATGCTGCGGAACTGCCGCCACCGGCTCGCCCCGTCGATGGCGGCGGCCTCGTACAGCTCGAACGGCACGGCCTGCATGGCGGCGAGGTAGATCAGGGCGTTGTAGCCGGTCCAGCGCCAGGTGACGATGCAGGAGATGCCCACCCAGGAGGACAGGGTGCCGGCCTGCCAGTCGGTGTGGCCGGCGCCGAACAGGCCGAGCACCCAGTTCACCAGCCCGTAGTCCCGGCCGAAGAGCTGGACGAAGATGATGGTGACGGCGGCCACCGAGGTGACGTTCGGCAGCAGCACCCCCATCCGGATGAAGGTGCGCCCGCGCAACCGGTAGTTGAGCAGATGGGCCAGCCCGAGCGCGAGCAGCAGTTGCGGAACGGTCGACAGGACGCCGATGCCCAGGGTGTTCTTCAGCGCGTTCCAGAAGAACTGGTCGTGCAGCAGCGTCCGGTAGTTGTCCAGTCCGACGAAGGTGTGCTCGCTGCCGTCGGTGTCGGCCCGCCATCCGGTCAGGGAGACGTACGCGGTGTACAGCAGCGGGAAGAGGCCGAAAACGGCGAACACCAGGAAGAACGGGGCGATGTAGAGGTAGGGCGAGGAGGTGCGCTCCAGGCGGCGCCAGGCGAACCGGGAGGGCCCCCGGGCGAGGGGAGCCGCAGCCGTACCGGCGGCGGGTGGTGATTCGGTCGACACGGCCATGGCGGCGTACTCCTTGCGGGCGGGGATCGGGAAGCCGGGCGGGTCAGCCGCCGGTCAGCCGCCGATGTTGGCGATCTCGGCGAGGGAGTTCTTCCAGGCCTTGTCCGGGGTGGCCTTGCCCTGCTCCACGGAGACCAGGCCGTTGCCGAAGACATTGCCGATGTCACCGCCGTGCGCGCCCAGCGGCTGCGGGTTCAGCGCCTTCGCCGACTCGGAGAAGATCTTTCCGGTGGGCGCGTTGTTGAACAGCGGGTCGGTGAAGGACGCGATGTCCGGCTGGCTCCACAGCGCCTGGTCGGAAGGGAAGTACCCCTTGTTCTTGAACAGCCACGCCTCCTGGGCCGGCGCGCTGAGCCACTTGGCCAGCTCCACGGCCGCCGCGGTGTGCTTCCCCTGGGTCGGAACCGTCAGGTACGAACCGCCCCAGTTGCCCCCGCCGCCGGGAATCCTGGCCATGTCCCACGTACCGCCGCCGACGGGCGGGTTGGCCTTGAACTCGTAACTCATCCAGGCGGGGCACGTGACGGTGGCGAACTGGCTCTTCTGGAAGCCGGTGTCCCACGCGGGGGTGAACGCGGCGATACCGGCGGACTCGCCGTCCTTGACGGCGGCGCCCACCTGGTCGAAGGCCTGCTTGACCGCCGGGTTGGAGTCGGCGATGACCTTGCCCGAGTCGTCGTAGAAGCCCTGCGGCGACTGCGCGGTCATCGCGGAGAAGACGTTGCTGCCCGCGTCGAACCACTTGGCCTTCTTGTCCGGGCTCTTGGCCAGGAACTGCTTGCCGGTGGCGAAGTAGGCGTTCCAGTCCGTGAGCAGCGCCGAGACCTGGTCACGGTCGGTGGGCAGGCCCGCCTTCTTGAAGAGGTCGCTGCGGTAGCAGAGCGCCATGCCGCCCATGTCGGTCCCGAGGCCGTACAGGGACGTGCCGTCCTTGCTGCTGGCGGGCTTGGTCTTGGACGGCACCCACTGGTTCCTGTCGACGCCGTGGTCGAGGAAGTTCACGAACTTGCCCGCCTGCCCCTGGAAGCCGGCGATCTGCCCGATCTCCACGGCCTCGATGTCGGCGGTGCCGCTGCCGGCCATCAGGTGGGCGTGCAGGTTCTGGTGGTGCGCCCCCATGTCGGCGCGGTTCTCCTTGATCGTGATGTTGGGGTGCAGCTGGTGGTACTGGGCGTAGAGATCCTTGTAGCCGAAGTCGGAGAAGAGGTTGACGGTGAGCGTGATCCTGACGTTCGCGCTGTCGGCGGCCGGCTTGGCGTCGCTGCCGCCGCAGGCGGTGACGAGCAGCGCGCCGACGAGCGTGGCACCGACGGCGGCGAGCCGGGTCGTACGTCTGGTGAGGGTGTCGCGCATGGTGGGTCCTCGGTGGCTGGGGGTGGGAGAGCACGGGGCGAACGGTGTTGGAACGCGTTGGGAGAGCGCTCTCCCGCTGCCGTAGATTCCTGCCGGAGGGTCATGCCTGTCAAGGGTTCGCGACGGATGCGGGACGGGGAATCCACGCCATGGCCGAGTCAATGCCAACAACCCTGACAATTCACCGACATGGAGCGGCCGGCAGAACCCCCGATCCGGTCACAACGCTTGACACTCCGGAAACGCGAAGGAAACCATCACCCCACTCAGAGAGCGCTCTCCCGGCGCTCCGCCCCCACGCCCCGGACAGGACTCCCGGTATGCGACCTCCCCCCTCCGCCGCCGCACGGCGCGGCGGCCTCCCTCCCGCACTCCGACTGACGGCCCCGCTCGTGATCGCGTTCTGCCTCGCGCTCTACGCGCTGATCGCACCGGTCGGCCGCGCGCACGCCGCCGACCCCGTTCTGCTGTCCCAGGGCAGGCCCGCGCTCGCCTCGTCCGCCGAAGGGGACGGCCTGGCGGCCACCGCCGCGGTCGACGGCAACGCCGGCACCCGCTGGGCCAGCGCGTGGAGCGACCCGCAGTGGCTCCAGGTCGACCTCGGCCGCTCGTCGGCCGTCAGCCAGGTCGTCCTGAAGTGGGAGAACCACGCGACCGCTTACAAGATCCAGGTCTCCGACGACGGCACCACCTGGACCACGCCCTACTCCACGACCACCGGCGCGGGCGGCACCGAGACCCTCGCCATCTCGGCCACCGGCCGCTACGTCCGGATGTACGGCACCGCCCGGGTCAACGGCTACGGCTACTCGCTGTGGGAGTTCCAGGTCTACGGCGGCGATGGCGGCCCCACCGACCCGCCGCCCACCGACCCGCCGCCGGCCGGTGACTGGACCACCGTGTGGAACGAGGACTTCACCGGCGCGGCCAACACCGCACCCTCCGCCGGCAACTGGATCACCCGGACCGGCACGTCCTACCCCGGTGGCCCGGCGAACTGGGGCACCGGCGAGGTCGAGACCGCTTCCGACTCCACGGCCAACGTCGGCCTCGACGGCGGCGGCAACCTGAACATCACCGCGCTGAAGAACGGCGACGCGTGGACATCGGGCCGGATCGAGACCCGGCGCAGCGACTTCGCCGCGCCGGCCGGCGGACAACTGCAGATCTCCGCGACGATCAGGCAGCCCAACCCCGCCAACGCGATCGGCTACTGGCCGTCCTTCCGCGCCACCGGCGCCGGCTACCGCGGCAACCCCGCCGCCTGGCCCGCCGTCGGGGAGACCGACATCATGGCGGACGTGCACGGCCGCAGCCAGCAGGCGGCGACCCTGCACTGCGGCACCGCCCCCGGCGGCAACTGCGACGAGTACACCGGCCTGAGCAGCGGACTGGCGAACTGCACCGGCTGCCAGACCGGCTTCCACACCTACTCCGAGATCATCGACCGCTCGAAGTCCGACGAACAGATCCGCTGGTACCTCGACGGCAAGCAGATCTGGCAGGTCAACGAGTCACAGACCGGGGTCAGCACCTGGGACGCGGCCGTCCACCACGGCTTCTTTCTCTCCCTGAACCTGTCGATCGGCGGTTCGTACCCCAACAGCATCTGCGGCTGCACCTCCCCGACCGCCGCCACCAGCTCCGGCGGCACCCTCAGCGTGGGTCAGGTCACCGTCTCGCAGACCACCGGCCCGGCGCCCGCGCCGCTCACCGACCCGCCGGTGCCCACCGGCGCCAGCGACGTGCACGTCACCGGCGGCCAGGGCAACTGGCAGCTCAAGGTCAACGGCGCCCCCTACCAGGTCAAGGGCATCACCTGGGGACCCTCCAACGACACCGCAGGCGCCCACATGCGCGATCTGAAGTCGATGGGGGTCAACACGCTGCGCGACTGGGGCACGGACGCGGGCAGCAAGGCGCTGCTGGACAGCGCCTCCGCCTACGGCCTGAAGGTCATCAACGGCTTCTGGCTCAACCAGGGCGCGGACTACGTCAACGACGCTGCGTACAAGGCCGCCGCCCTCGCCGACATCAAGAAGTGGGTGACCACCTACAAGGACCATCCCGGCGTCCTGATGTGGGACGTCGGCAACGAGGTGCTGCTCACCATGCAGGACCACTACTCGGGACCCGCGATCGGGCAACAGCGCGTCGCCTACGCCCAGTTCGTCGAGCAGGTCACCCAGGCGATCCACGCCATCGACCCCAACCACCCCGTGACCTCCACCGACGCCTGGACCGGCGCCTGGGCGTACTACAAGGCGAGCACCCCGAGCCTGGACCTGTACGCCGTCAACTCCTACGGCGCGGTCTGCGACGTCAGGAAGAACTGGACCGACGGCGGCTACACCAAGCCGTACATCGTCACCGAGTCCGGCGAGGCCGGTGAGTGGGAGGTGCCCAACGACGCGAACGGCGTCCCGACCGAGCCCACCGACATCCAGAAGCAGGACGGCTACCTCAGCGCCTGGAACTGCATTTCCGGGCACGCCGGGGTCGCACTCGGCGCCACGCTGTTCCACTACGGCAACGAGAACGATTTCGGCGGCATCTGGTTCAACGTCCGCCCCAGCGGCTGGAAGCGGCTTGCCTACTATTCCGTCGCCAAGGACTACGGCGGCACCCCGCAGACCAACACCCCGCCGGTGATCAGCGCGATGAGCCTGAACAACACCACGACCGTGCCGGCCGGCGGCACCTTCACGGTCAGCACCACCACCTCCGACCCGGACGGCGACGCGCTGCGCTACCAGCTGATGTACACCAGCAAATACGTCGACGGGAACACCGGCTTCCAGCAGGTCACCTTCACCCAGACCGGCGACGGCCGCTTCACCGTCACCGCCCCGAAGACGCTGGGGGTGTGGAAGGTCTACGTCTACGCCTACGACGGGCACGGCAACGTGGGCATCGAGACCAGGTCCTTCCGGGTGACCGCCCCACCGGTCAACGGCACCAACGTCGCCCTCGGCAGGCCGACCACCGCGTCGACCTACCAGTCGCAGGGCAACGGCGCGCCCTTCCCACCGTCCAACACCACGGACGGCAAGTGGGACACCCGCTGGGCCAGTGAGTGGAGCGACCCGCAGTGGCTCCAGGTGGACCTGGGCCAGGTCACCGCACTGCACCACGTGCAGCTCGGCTGGGAGGGCGCCTACGGCAAGGCGTACCAGGTCCAGACGTCGAACGACGGGACCAACTGGAGCACGGCCTACTCCACCACGACCGGCACCGGCGGTATCGAGGACCTCGCCGTCAACGCGTCCGGACGATACGTGCGGCTGAACATGACGCAGCGCGGGACCGCGTACGGCTACTCGCTGTACGAGTTCGGCGTCTACAGCTGACGGCGGCCGGCGGCGGCCGGCGTATCTGGTGACGACCTCGGCCGGCCCGGTGAGTGACCGGGCCGGCCGAGTGCTGTGCACGGAGAGCGCTGAGGTGGGGGTGGAGTGCTGAGCTGGGGGGGGAGTGTGGTGCCTGTGGTTCTGGTGGTGCCTGTGGTGCCGGACTACGGGAGGACGTACTGGTCGTTGAGGGCGGCGCCGGCCTCGGGGTGGGTCTGGTCGTAGCCGCGGGCGTCGCACTGCAGGCCGCCGTCGATGCAGTGGGTGACCAGGGCGCTGAGGGTGGGTGCGTCCCAGGCGTTGTAGAAGTCGTAGTGGAACGAGAAGGCCCGGCCGCTGGAGAGCCGGACCTGGGACATGTCCCCGGAGACCGGGAAGGCCATCTTGAACTCGATCATCGGCAGGGCGACCGGGTGGTCCGCCGTGCACCGGCCGTTGACCGGGTAGGCCATGTGGCTCTTGTGGTCGGGGGTGTCCAGGTACTTGCCGTCCCAGCAACTGGGGGCCTGGTAGCGGATGTTGAGCTGGCTGCCCGGCGTGCAGGTGACCGGGAAGTCGATGTTGTGGTAGCTGTCACCGCACTCCCAACCCGCCACGTACCCAGGGTCCTGCCGGAACTGGTCGGCGGTCGCCATCGGGCTGCCGACGACGAAGCGCAGTCCCTTGGGGAACGGCCGGACGCTGGTGTAGTCGATGAGATTGGTCTTGTAGTAGATGACCTGGGGCCCGATCGGCTTGATGACCTGGTTGCCGTTGTAGAGCGTCGGCATCCAGTAACCGCTCTTGTCGCCGGGCGCCTTGCACGAGGTGCCGCCGGCGTTCAGCGATGCCTGGGTGCTGTTCGCGTCCGTCGTGGTGTTGCCCATGAAGGTGTGATCGTGCGAGGCGCCGGGCTGACCGGGGTAGACGATCGGATCGTCCGGGATGTTGCGGGTGACCGAGCAGTTGGCCTGGAACTCGTGGAAGTACCGGTTGGGCGGGGTGGCCTGGGACGGGACCACGCCGGTGACCTGCGGGTCGGCGAGTACGTAGGTCCCGGCCGGGGCCGCCATCATGGCGGCGGTGTGCCCGAGGTGGGACGCCGCCTGGGCGGCGGGGTCGGCGCCAGGGGTGGCGGTGGCGCCGATCGTATTCAACCCGAACGCCACCAGAGCGGCGGCGGTGGCGATCAGACCACCGGAGAAGAGTCTGGACTTGCGTACCATGCGGGCCTCCAAGACCTGCGGGAGAGCGCTCTCCGAAAGCGTCAACAGTGTTTCGCCGGCCGCGCGAACATGTCAATAGAAGATGAACTCGCGGGCATAAAGAGGGTGTTGAGGGGGTAATGTTCCGGTCCGGCTCGGGTGGGCCCGTCCGCCTGCTTCTCCTGGCCGCCGTCGCCAACGCCCTTGGGGGAGCGCTCTCCAGCACCGAAGGGCCGGGTGCACCGTCAGCGCCAACGAGACGGCTCTCTGCTGATCGTGGTCACGGACCGTGCCGTCATTGTCCAGGCGCGGGTGCGGGACCGTTCCCTGGCCGGGCATGAACAATCGCCCGACCGCGACGGCCGGACTTCTTTCGGTGGCGGGGGAGACCTCTTCCAGCCCGGATCACGGCGCCGGTCCACGGCGCGCAGGGGTCCAACCGACGGCCTGTCCCGTCCTCCTCCGGCGAGCAGGGGCGCCCGCTGTGCGGGGGATCGCGTTCAGTGCGGCGGGACGGTGGCGGCCGTGCCGGCGCGCACCGCGTGGACCACCTCGTCGTGCAGCGTCCGGCTCTCCGTCTCCGACGGGCAGGGGATGGGGCTGCCGGTCATCGTGAACCAGTCCGATGAGCCGCTGTACTGCACGGCGACCCGTGCCTCGCCGCCGGACCAGGTGGTGTGCACAGTGAGGTCGCCCGTCAGGATTCCGGCCTCGTCGGTGCGCACCCCGCCACGGCCGGCGAAGACACCTGTGGTTGTCCATGACGCCCAGCTCATCTCTCCACTGTCACACTTCTGGCGGATCCCGGCGAGCGGGGGACGGCGGGCCTTCCGGAGGCCCTGCAGAGACCACTCGGAGGCCCCGCGGGGCCTCCGGCAGGGCCCCTCGGCGGCCCAACTGAGCGGAATGTCCTCCAAGGGGTTCTTTCAGGATCACAAAGCTTCAATAAGGGAACAAATTACGTCATATATAAGGGCTGGAAGCGTGCGCGCAGCTGGGATTCCCGAGGCCGCGAGGGTGCACGCTTCGCGAATCACATATTTCAGGCCCAATGCGAATAATGCCGCCTTGTTCTCGGCGGATGCCGGAGACCACGATCACCTCGTTCCGGCGTCATCCCTGGCCACCGCCCGGATGTGACGCCCGTCTTCGAGGAGGTTCCTGTGAACGATCGACTCAGTCTCGGTCCGGATGCGGCACGGCAGCTGGCCACCGCCACCAAGACCAGCCCGCAGATGCGCGGCATCACCCCGCGCTATCTGCTGCGCGCTCTGCCCTGGGTGGACGTCGAATCCGGTGTCTACCGCGTCAACCGCCGCCGGACCTTCGTCCTGGGCGACGACCTGATCAGCAGCTACAGCGAGGACGGCACCCACCACATCGTCCCGGAGGACCTGCGGGAGGTGCCGTACCTGAGGGACGCCGACGAAGCGCTGCTCACCGAACTGGCCGCCGCGTTCACGGAGGTCACCTTCGAGTCCGGACAGTTACTGGCCTCGGAGGGCGACGCCTCCGATCGGATATGGGTGCTCGTGGAGGGCCGGGCCGAGAAGCGCGTGACGGGCCGATACGGTGAGGACGCGCTGCTCGAAGTGATCGGGGACGGCCAGTTCTTCGACCTCGACGCCTGGACCCGCGCCGAGCCGATGCCCTACCGGGTCAAGGCCCTCACCTCCGGAGTGGCGCTCTGCGCCGACCGCAGCGCGCTGGCCGGACTGACCACCCGCAGCGAAGACCTGCAGGCGGCACTCGACTCGTACCTCGCCGGGGACATGCCCGTGCCGGGCTCCGAGGTGCCGGTGGATCTCACCGCCGGCCACGTCGGAGAACCCGATCTCCCGGGCACGTTCGTGGACTACGAGGACACGCCGCGGGAGTACCACATGAGCCTCGCGCAGACGGTGCTGCGGGTGCACACCCGCGTCGCCGATCTCTACAACGGGCCCATCGACCAGACCCGCGCCCAGGCCAATCTGACCATCCAGGCGCTGCGCGAGCGCCAGGAGTCGTCGATGCTGAACCACCCGGAGTTCGGGCTGCTCAACACGGTCGCACCGGGGCAGCGGGTGCAGTCGCGGACGGGCTCGCCGACCCCCGACGATCTGGACGAACTGCTGGCGAAGGTCTGGAAGCAGCCCGGCTTCTTCATCGCGCACCCCCGGGCGATAGCCGCCTTCGGACGGGAATGTACGCGGCGGGGTGTGCCCCCGGTGACGGACAGCAGATTCGGCAGCCCCCTGCTGACATGGCGGGGAGTGCCGCTGCTCCCCTCCGACAAGGTGGGGTTCACGGGTCACAACGGCGCCAGCACCACCTCGATCCTGCTGATGCGGGTGGGCGAGGCCGAGCAGGGCGTGGTGGGGCTGCGGCCGACGAAGGTCCAGGACGAGGTCGAACCGGCGCTGTCGATGCGGAACATGGGCGTCGACCAGAAGGGCATCACCTCGTACCTGATGACGGCCTACTTCAACACCGCGGTGCTGGTGGAGGACGCCACCGCCGTCCTCCGGAACGTCGAGGTGCACAACTACCATGACTACTCCTGACGTTACGGAGCGCGCGGTCCTGGGCGGCCTCACCCCGAACGGGGTCGCGGGTGCGGTCCCGGGTTCAGCCCCGGGCTCGGCCCCGAGCGTGGTCCCTGCCGCATCTCCGGCTGCGGCTCCGGCTCCGACTCCGGGGTCGGGGACGGGGTCGGGAATGGGCCGGCAGGGCGGTGCCTTCTCTCCTGAGACGGCTCGCAAGGACTTCCCGATACTGCAGCGCCTGGTCAACGGCCATCCGCTGGTCTGGCTGGACAACGCCGCCACGACGCAGAAGCCGCGTCAGGTGATCGAGGCACTCGCCGCCTACTACAGCGCGACCAACTCCAACATCCACCGCGGCGCGCACACCCTGGCGCGCGAGGCCACCGAGGCGTACGAGGCGGGCCGGGCCGCGGTCGCCGAGTTCCTGGGCGCCGCGTCTCCGGAGAACATCGTCTTCGTGCGCGGCACCACGGAGGCGATCAACCTCGTCGCGCAGAGCTGGGGGCGGGCCAACCTCGGGCCGGGCGACGACATCCTGGTGCCGGTACTGGAGCACCACTCGGACATCGTTCCCTGGCAGCTCATCGCCAAGGAGACCCGGGCCCGCGTGGTTCCGGTCCCGCTCGGACCGGACGGCCAGATCGACCAGAACGCCTACGCCGACCTGCTCTCGTCGCGGACGCAACTCGTGGCGATCAGCCACGCGTCGAACGTACTCGGCACCGTCCCGCCGGTGCGGGAGATGACGGCGCTGGCGCACCGCTACGGCGCCAAGGTGCTGGTGGACGGGGCACAGGCGGTCGCTCATTTTCCGGTCGACGTCCAGGAGATGGATGCCGACTTCTATGTGTTCTCCGGCCACAAGATCTTCGGTCCAACGGGCATCGGTGTGCTGTACGGGAAGCCGGAGGTATTGGAGAGCATGCCGCCGTGGCAGGGCGGCGGCAACATGATCGACTCGGTCAGCTTCGCCCGCACCACGTACGCACCCGTTCCGCAACGGCTGGAGGCCGGCACCGGTCATATCTCCGGGGTGGTCGGACTGTCGGCCGCGCTGAACTGGCTGACCTCCTTCGACCGGAGCGCTGTCGCCGCCTACGAGCAGGGGCTGATGTCCTACGCGCAACAGGCGCTGTCCATGGTCCCCGGCCTCGAGACGGTGGGGGCCGCACCCGACAGGATCGCCGTCCTGACCTTCACGCTCGCGGGTCAGGACCCGGCCACGGTGGCCGACTGGCTGGACCGCGACGGCATCGCCATCCGCGCCGGCCACCACTGCGCCCAGCCGGCCCTGGCCCACTACGGCCTCGAATCCGCGGCACGCGCCTCACTCGCGCTCTACAACACATCCGAGGAGGTGGACCAGCTGGTAACCTCCCTGCGCCGGCTCACCGACAGCACGCCGTGACGAGGAAGCGCTCCTAGCAGGCCCGGAGGGACGCCCGCCGCCCGCGGCCGGGACGGCGAAGGGGGCGCCCGGCCGGCCGGGTACCCCCTTCGTGTGTCATGACGGTCGCGCTGCTCAGCCCTGGAAGTGACTCATCGAGGAGTCGTCGAAGCGGGCGTTCATCACCTTCGAGGACCAGCAGGACGAGATGACGCCGGTGCTCACCTTGATCTTGCAGATCTCGCAGCAGGCGTGGTTGATGCAACCGCCCGGAGCGGCGTACGTCGTCCAGGTGGCGGTGTCGCGGGCGGCGACGGCCGGGCGCGGTAGCTTCGTCACGTCTGCCGCCACCCCCTGTACACGGCACCGCCGCTGCGGAGATCCTTCGGAGCGGTAACCGACAGAGCCGCCGCTACCGCCGGCCTCCGTGACCGGCGGCCATATCCGGGAGAGAGTGCATTGACTCAGGAACCGACACCGGATGCCGAGATCAGGGCGCTCCTGGCGTCCCTGGACGGACAGCGACGGCACGTCCTGGGAATCCTCGACGGGCTGGACGCGGACGCGCTGCGTCGAGTCGTGCTGCCGTCGGGATGGAACTGCCTCGGGCTCGTCCAGCACCTCGCCCTGGACGTCGAGCGGTTCTGGTTCCGTGCCGTCCTCACCGGGGACAAGGACGTCATCCGCAGCCTGGACGAGATCGACGACGCGTGGGTGGTGGGACCCGATACCCCGGCCGTCGACGTCCTCGAGCGGTACCGCCGGGAGACGGACCTCGCGAACGCGGTCATCACCGCCACCGCCGCGGACGCCCCACTGGCCTGGTGGCCCCACCACCTCTTCGGCGAACCCCACCTGCACACCCTCCGAGACGTCCTCCTCCACGTCATCACGGAGACCGCCTGCCACGCGGGCCATCTGGACGCGGCGCGGGAACTCCTCGACGGCCGCCGCTGGATGGTCCTGACCTGAGCCGCCCCGCAGCGGCCGGCGAAGGAGGCCGTCACTTCGAGGCCGCCCGACGGGCCGTGCCTTGTTCTGTGATCGTGAACAAATAGACTCTTCCCCATGCCGTGCGAAGGTCGCCCCAGGGTGTGCAGCCGCAGGTACTCGCCGATGAGGGGGCCGACACGTGGGAGGCGGACGGATGGATCCGGAAGCGCGGCCGCCGGTGATGGCGGATGTGGCGCGGGTCGCGGGCGTGTCGCATCAGACGGTGTCGCGGGTTCTCAACGGGGCGTCGCATGTACGCGAGGAGACGCGGGACCGGGTGCTCGCCGCGATCCGGCAGCTGGACTACCGGCCCAATTCGGCGGCCCGGGCCCTGGTGACCCGGCGCTCCCAGACGCTGGGCGTCGTCAGTTTCGGCAGTGTGCTCTACGGGCCCGCCTCGATGCTGGACGGGATCGAGCAGGCGGCGCGCAGCGCGGGCTACTTCGTCAGTGTGGCGAGCCTGCGGTCCCTGGACAGCCGCTCGGTGCAGGAAGCGGTGGACCGGCTTCGTGACCAAGGCGTGGAGGGCATCGCGGTGATCGCGCCGCAGACGTCGGCGGTGAGCGCGATCGGCAAGCTCTCGACCGTCGTGCCGGTGGTCGCCGTCGGTTCGGGCAGCGAGTCCCGTGTGCCGGTGGTGGCGATCGACAACGAGTCCGGCGCGCTGGCCGCCACCCGGCACCTGCTGGATCTCGGGCACACCACGGTGCACCATGTCGCCGGCCCGCCCGGCTGGTTGGAGACGACGGCCCGCCAGAACGGCTGGCGCAAGGCGCTCAAGGCGGCGGGGGCGCCGGTGCCTCCGGTGCGGAGCGGGGACTGGAGTGCCCGCTCCGGATACGAGGCCGGTCTGGGGCTCGCGGCGGACCCCGCGGTCACGGCGGTGTTCTGCGCCAACGACCACATGGCACTGGGGCTGCTGCGGGCGCTCCACGAGTCGGGCCGCGCGATCCCCGGCGACATCAGCGTCGTCGGGTTCGACGACATCTCCGAGGCCGCCTACTTCTCACCGCCCCTGACCACCGTGCGTCAGGACTTCGGCGAGTTGGGCCGCCGCGCGCTGGAGCTCCTGGTGGAGGAGCTCAACGGCGCCGGCCACTCCCGACAGCACATCCTGCTGCCACCGGAAATGGTGCTGCGACGGAGTACGGGCCCGGTCCCGTCCCGCTGAGTGCGGCGGCGGATGAGTGATGTTCGGACCCGAAGAACCCCCGCGGTTGCGTGGCCGAGCCCGGCTCCCGGTCCTCGGCGCGCAACTTTGTTATCGTTAACAATCACATCCGCTCTTCATCGTGTCAGCTCCAGGAGGGTCTGTGCCGCGGCCTGCCGAAGACACTCGTCTGCCCACCATGTCGGACGTCGCCCAGCTGGCGGGCGTCTCGCATCAGACCGTGTCCCGGGTGCTCAGCGGCCATCCGAACGTGCGCGAGGTGACCCGCGCCGGGGTACAGAAGGCGATCGACGAGCTGGGATACCGTCGCAACTCCACCGCGCGGGCCCTGGCGACCCGGCGCACCCGCACGCTGGGCGTGGTCGCGGCGGACACCACGCTGTTCGGCCCGGCCAGCACGGTCGCGGGGCTGGCGGAGTCGGCCCGTGCCGAGGGGTACATGGTCTCGACCGTGAGCGGGCGGGCACTCAGCCGGCACAGCCTCACCGAGGCGTTGGAACACCTCGGTGAATGGGGCGTCGAGGGGGCCGTGGTCATCACCCCGCAGCGCGAGGCGGCGGCCGCGCTCTTCGAGCTGCGGCACCCGTTCCCGGTGGTGACCGTCGAGGGCGGCCACGATCTGGAGATCCCCAGCGTGTCGGTGGACCAGCACCTGGGTGCCCGGCTGGTCACCGACCATCTCCTCGGGTGCGGCCACCGCACCGTCTGGCACGTGGCCGGGCCCCAGGACTGGCTGGAGGCGGCGGCCCGCATGGCGGGCTGGCGTGCGGCCCTGCACGAGGCGGGTGCCGACGTGCCACCACCGCTGATCGGCGACTGGAGCCCGCTCTCCGGCTACCGCGCCGGCCAGGAACTCGCCGGCCGTGTCGGCCGCCGGGTAGCCGGCGGCTCCGATCTGACGGCGGTGTTCGCCGCCAACGACCAGATGGCGCTGGGCATCATGCGCGCCTTCCGGGAGGCCGGAGTGCGGATCCCCGTGGACGTGGCGGTCGCCGCCTTCGACGACATCCCCGAGGCGGAGTTCTTCGCACCGCCGCTGACCACCGTCCGGCAGGACTTCGCCGCGGTCGGGCGGGCCAGCATCCGGCTGCTCCTGGACCGGATCGAGGGCGGCGACCGCGACCGCGACCGTACGGCCGTCCCGCACCATGTGATCGAACCCCAGCTCATCGTGCGCGGCAGCACGACGACCCCGGTGGTCTGAACCCGCCGGCGTACCGGCGCAACGTCATGCTGCCGGCCCCCGAGAGCACCTCTCGGGGGCCGGCAGCGAAACCCACAGCGGGGTATGAGGTGGGTGCGGGACGGGTCAGGAACGGGTCAGGATCGTCAGGAACCGATCTTGCGCTTGTTGTAGACGTCGAAGCCGACGGCCGCCAACAGCACCAGCCCCTTGATGACCTGCTGGTAGTCGGTGCCTATGCCCACCAGCGACATGCCGTTGTTGAGCACACCGAGCACCAGACCGCCGATGATCGCGCCGAGGACGGTGCCGACGCCGCCGGCGGCCGAGGCGCCGCCGATGAAGGCCGCCGCGATCGCCTCCAGTTCGAAGTTGATACCGGCCTGCGGCGTACCGGCGTTGAGCCGGGCCGCGAAGACCAGACCGGCCAGCGCGGCCAGGACGCCCATGTTCACGAAGGCCAGGAAGACGACGCGCTTGCTCTTCACGCCTGACAACCGGGCGGCCGGCTCGTTCCCGCCGATCGCGTAGGTGTGCCGGCCGAGTATCGAGTTGCGCATCAGATAACCGAAGCCGACCAGCAGGACGCCCAGGATGAGCAGGACGACCGGGAAGCCGTGATAGCTGGCGAGGAGCAGGGTGAACACGGTCACCGCGGCGGTGATGGCGGCCAGTTTGGCGAGGAAGAAGCCCAGCGGAAGCAGTTCGAGCCCGAAGGCGGCGGCCTGCCGTCGGCCGCGGACCTCCTGGAGCACCGCGATGGCGAGCACTCCGATCCCGAGCAGCAGCGTCAGGTTGTGGTAGTCGGTGTACGGGCCGACCTCCGGCATGAAGCCGCTGCTGATCTTCTGGAAGCCACGCGGGAACGGGGCCACCGACTGGCCCTGGAGCAGGATCTGGGTACCGCCGCGGAACAGCAGCATGCCGGCCAGCGTGACGATGAACGACGGGATGCCGACGTACGCGATCCAGAACCCCTGCCAGGCTCCGGCGACCGCGCCGATCAGCAGCGCGGCGACGAGCGCCACCGGCCAGGGCACCTGGTGTTTGACCATCATCACCGCGGCGGCCGCGCCGATGAAGGCGGCGAGCGACCCGACCGACAGGTCGATATGGCCCGCGATGATGACGATCATCATGCCGATGGCCAGGATCAGGATGTAGCTGTTCTGCTGGATCAGGTTGGTGACGTTGAGCGGCTTGAGCAGGGTGCCGCCGGTCCAGATCTGGAAGAGCAGGACGATCAGCGCCAGCGCGACCAGCATGCCGTACTGGCGGATGTTGCCGCGCAGGGCCTGGACCAGCTGTTCTCCCACCCCGCCACCACCGCCCTCAGGGCCTGTCGGCCTGTCGTCGGCCGGTGTGCTCGCCTCGATGCCGGAGGTCTGTGTCTGGGCCATGCGTCACACCTGCTCGTTCTGGGTTGCCGCGCTCACGGTCATGAGGCGCATGAGTGATTCCTGAGTGGCGTCGGCGCGGTCCACCTCGCCGGTGAGCCGGCCCTCGGCCATCGTGTAGATCCGGTCGCACAGGCCCAGCAGCTCGGGCAGTTCCGAGGAGATGACCAGCACCGCCTTGCCCTGGGCGGCCAGCTCGGCGATCACCGTGTAGATCTCGGCCTTCGCACCGACGTCGATGCCGCGGGTGGGCTCGTCGAGGATCAGTACGTCGGGCTCGGAGAAGATCCACTTGCTGAGGACGACCTTCTGCTGGTTGCCGCCGCTGAGCTTGCCGGTCGCCGCGAAGACGGAGGGCGCCTTGATGTTCATCGAGGCGCGGAACCTCTCCGCGACCCGTGTCTCCTCGTGCTCGTTGACCCAGCCGCGCCGGGCGACCTTCCCGAGCGCGCTCAGCGAGATGTTGCGACTGATGTCCTCGGTCAGATGGAGCCCGAGCTGCTTGCGGTCCTCGGTGACGTACGCGAGGCCGTGCCCGATCGCCTCCGGAACCGTACGGGTCCTGATCTCCACTCCGTTCAACAGCACCCGGCCCCCGGTGTACCGGCCGTAGGAGCGGCCGAACACGCTCATCGCGAGTTCGGTACGCCCGGCGCCCATCAGCCCCGCGACACCGACGATCTCGCCGCGCCGCACATGGACGGAGACCGCGTCGACGACCTTGCGCTGATGGTCGATCGGATGGAGGACGGTCCACTCCTCGACGGCGAAGGCGACGTCGCCGATGTCGGGAGTGCGTTCGGGGAAACGGTGGTCCAGGTCGCGGCCGACCATGCCCCGGATGATGCGGTCCTCGGAGATGCCCTCGGTGCCGACGGCGACGGTCTCGATGGTCCGGCCGTCCCGCAGGATGGTGACGGAGTCGGCTACGCGGGCGATCTCGTTGAGCTTGTGCGAGATGATGATGCAGGAGATCCCCTGCGCCTTGAGTTCGAGGATGAGGTCGAGCAGCTTGCGGCTGTCCTCGTCGTTCAGCGCGGCCGTCGGCTCGTCCAGGATCAGCAGCTTCACCTCCTTGGCGAGCGCCTTGGCGATCTCGACCAACTGCTGTTTGCCCACCCCGATGTCCGCGATCCGGGTCTGCGGGTTCTCGTGCAGACCGACCCGCTGGAGCAGCTTCTTCGCGTGGGTGAGGCTGCGGTGCCAGCTGATGATGCCGTGCGAGGCGTGTTCGTTGCCGAGGAAGATGTTCTCGGCGATGGAGAGATAGGGCACCAGGGCGAGTTCCTGATGGATGATCACGATGCCGCGCTGCTCGCTCGCCCGGATGTCCTTGAAGGCGCACGGCTCACCCTCGAAGAGGATCTCGCCCTCGTACGAGCCGTGCGGGTACACCCCGCTGAGCACCTTCATCAGGGTGGACTTGCCGGCGCCGTTCTCACCGCAGACGGCGTGGACTTCGCCGGGTGCGACGCTCAGGGTGACGTCGGAGAGCGCTTTGACGCCGGGGAAGGACTTGCTGATCGAACGCATCTCCAGGACGGGTCCGGCCATGATGGGCATCCGTTCGGGTCGGGGTCAGGGTTGGGGGGGCGGGTCGGGGGCAGGTCGGAGGCGGGGCGGGGAAGTTCGGTGGGTAGTGGGGAACACGCTCTCGGAGTCGGCTACTTGAGCTGAGCGGCGGAGAGCTGCCCGGTGTCGACCAGCACCTTGCGGTAGTTGTCCTTGTCGACACTGACCGGCTGCAGCAGGAAGGCCGGTACGACCCTGGTGCCGTTGTTGTACTGCTTGGTGTCGTTGACCTGGGGCTTGCCGCCGGTGAGCAGCGCGTCGCCCATCTGCACGGCCACCTTGGCGAGCGCCCGGGTGTCCTTGGAGACGGTCTGGGTCTGCTCGCCGGCGATGATGGACTTCACCGACGCCAGTTCGGCGTCCTGACCGGTGACGATGGGCAGTTCCTTGCCCGACCCGCCGTATCCGACGCCCTTGAGGGATGACAGGATGCCGATCGAGATGCCGTCGTAGGGGGAGAGCACCGCGTCGACCCGGGCCGTCGAGTAGGACTTGCTGAGCAGGTTGTCCATCCGGGACTGCGCGAGCCCGCCGTCCCAGCGCAGGGTGGCGATCTGGTTGAAGTTGGTCTGGCCGCTGCGGACGACGAGCTTCTTGTCGTCGAGGTACGGCTTGAGCACGCTCATCGCGCCCTGGAAGAAGTACGGGGAGTTGTTGTCGTCCGGTGAGCCGCCGAACAGCTCGACGTTGAACGGGCCCTTGCCGTCCTTGAGGCCGAGCTTGTCGGCGATGTAGGTGCCCTGGAGGACGCCGACCTTGTAGTTGTCGAAGGTCGCGTAGTAGTCGACGTTCTTGGTGCCGAGGATGAGCCGGTCGTAGGAGATCACCGGGATGTCGGCGTCGGCCGCCTTCTGCAGCACATCGGTGAGTGACGAGCCGTCGACTGCCGCGATGACCAGCAGCCGGGCGCCCTTGGTGATCATGTTCTCGATCTGGGACACCTGGTTCTCCACGACGTTGTCGCCGTACTGGAGATCCGTCCTGTACCCCTTGTCCTGGAACTGCTTGACCATGTTGGCGCCGTCGTTGATCCACCGTTCCGAGGATTTGGTGGGCATTGCGATACCGACCAAACCGCCCTTGGCGTCAGGGTGTTTCGCATGGGCGCCGACGCCGTTGGCACTCTGCCCGCAGGCGGCCAACACCATTGTTAGCGCAACCAGGGCGAGGCCCGTCGAAATTTTCCGCACACTTCCTCCAGTGATGTGCCGCGATCAGCGGGACCCGCGTACGGCGTCCGCGTGACCCCGGTGTCCTCGGACCGGTCGAGTCCCCGTGCTGGGGCGGGGTGTGATGAGCGCGCAGGAATCGCGCACGGATCTGGCTCGTCCGACAGGGGCCCGGTGGCTGCTGACAAGCCCGCCGATGCCCGGCCGGGCCATGGCGCCGGCCTGGCGTTACAAGAGTGTTAACGCTAACAGAACGAGCGTCAAGGCCCGGAGGGTCACCGTTTCGAATCGCACACCATCAGGGCGGCGTCCGCACGGCACCGCACGGCATCGCAAGCCATCGGGCCGGCGTCGCAGGGGGCATGGGGCGGCGGCGCACGGCATGGGGCGGCATCACGCGGGCCGCCGCCCGTTGTCGATTTGTGATCTGCGCGGAGCATTGACGCCATCTGTTGTTAACGCTCACACTCTGGGGGTCGGAAACCTTCGGGCAACATGCCGGGGTCGCCGGTTCTTGGGTCGGGCGCCGGCCCCGCCCGTCAAGCCCCACCGTCCCAACTCACGCAACGGAGAGCTCGACTCATGATTGTTAACGCTAACAATTCGGCTGGCGCCTTGCCCGCCACTGCCGGGGCCGCGGCCACCGGGGCCTCCCGCACCACCCGGACCGACTACGTCCTGGGCATCGACTTCGGCACGCTCTCCGGACGCGCCGTCGTCGTCCGGGTGTCGGACGGTGCCGAGATCGGCAGCGCCGTCCATGAGTACTCCCATGCGGTGATCGACGACCGATTGCCGGGCAGCAACGTCCCGCTGCCACCGGACTGGGCCCTCCAGCATCCGGAGGACTGGCTGGACGTGATCCGCCGCGCCGTCCCCGAGGCCATCGCCGCCGCCGGGATCGACCCCGCCGCGGTGATCGGTATCGGCACCGACTTCACGGCCTCCACCTGCCTTCCCACCAGCGCCGACGGCACCCCGCTCTGCCTTCGTCCGGAGCTCGGGTCCCGGCCGCACGCCTGGCCGAAGCTGTGGAAGCACCATGCGGCCCAGCCCCAGGCCGACCGGATCACCGCGCTCGCCCACGAGCGCGGTGAGGACTGGATCGCCCGCTACGGCGGTCTGATCTCCTCCGAGTGGCAGTACGCCAAGGCCCTCCAGGTGCTGGAGGAGGACCCGGACACCTACCGGCGCACCGACCGCTGGATCGAGGCGGCGGACTGGATCGTCTGGCAGCTCACCGGCGTCGAGACCCGCAACACCTGCACGGCCGGATACAAGGGGATCCACCAGAACGGTGGCTACCCGTCGACCGGGTACCTGGCCGCTCTCAACCCCGCCTTCGCGGACTTCGCGCGGACCAGGCTGGAGCACCCGCTCTCCCCGCTGGGCGACCGGGCCGGTGGCCTGACGGCCCGGGCCGCCGCCTGGACCGGGCTCCCGGAGGGCATCGCCGTCGCGGTCGGCAACGTGGACGCCCACGTCACCGCCCCGGCGGCACGGTCGGCCGGACCCGGCGAGCTGCTCGCCGTGATGGGCACCTCCACCTGTCACATCCTCAACGGCGAGCAGGTGGCCGAGGTCCCCGGCATGTGCGGGGTGGTCGACGGGGGAGTGGTCGACGGGCTGTGGGGCTTCGAGGCCGGGCAGAGCGGCGTCGGGGACATCTTCGGCTGGTTCGTCGAGCACGGCATCCCGCCGACCTACCACGAGCAGGCCGCCGCCGAAGGCATCAGCCTGCATGAGCACTTGACCCGGCTGGCCGCCGGCCAACCGGTGGGCGGGCACGGCCTGGTGGCGCTCGACTGGTGGAACGGAAACCGGTCGGTGCTGGTCGACCACCGGCTCTCCGGGGTGCTGGTCGGTGCCACGCTGGCCACCCGGCCGCCGGAGATCTACCGTGCGCTGCTCGAGTCGACCGCCTTCGGCACCCGGGTCATCGTCGAGGCCTTCGAGAAGTCCGGCGTCCCCGTCACCCGCTTCACGGTGGCCGGAGGCCTCACCAGGAACGCGCTGCTGATGCAGATCTACGCGGACGTGCTGCGCCGCCCGCTGAGCGTCGCCGCCTCAGAACAGGCCCCGGCGCTGGGCTCCGCCATCCACGCGGCGGTGGCGGCCGGGGCGTACGAGAACGTGCCGGCCGCGGCCGAGCGGATGGGGCGCGTGCACCGGGACCGGTACCTCCCGGACGCGGCCCGTGCCGACGCGTACGACCGGCTGTTCGCCGAGTACCGCGCCCTGCACGACCTGCTCGGCGGCGAGCACAGGGGCGTGCTGCACCGACTGCGCGAGTTGCGCAACGCGACCGGCACCTCTGCCGCCAACTGACCCGTACGGAAGGCCGCCATCATGACCGAGCGCACAACCGACGACCCCCGCACCGAGCGCGCAACCGAGGACCCCCGCACCGAGCCCATGGCCGACCCCGGGACCGCATCCCTCACCGCGCTCACCGCCCTCACCGACCCCGCGATCGGCCGGATACGGCAGCAGGTCAGCGATCTGCACCAGGATCTCGTCCGCTACCAGCTCGTGGTGTGGACCGCAGGCAACGTCTCGGCCCGCGTGCCGGGACACGACCTGATGGTCATCAAGCCCAGCGGTGTGTCCTACGACGATCTGACTCCCGAGAACATGATCGTCTGCGATCTGTACGGGCAGGTCGTCGAAGGTACGCACAACCCGTCCTCGGACACCGCCGCCCACGCCTACGTCTACCGCAACATGCCCGAAGTGGGGGGCGTGGTGCACACCCATTCCACGTACGCCACCGGCTGGGCGGCGCGTGGTGAGGCGGTGCCCTGCGTCGTCACCGCGATGGCGGACGAGTTCGGCGCGGAGATACCGGTCGGCCCGTTCGCGCTGATCGGCGACGACTCGATCGGCCAGGGCATCGTCGCCACCCTCAAGGGCCACCGTTCGCCCGCCGTGCTGATGCAGAGCCACGGCGTGTTCACCATCGGCAAGGACCCGAAGGCCGCCGTCAAAGCCGCCGTGATGTGCGAGGACGTCGCCCGCACCGTCCACATCTCCCGACAGCTGGGAGAACCGGTGGGCATCGCCGCACCGGACATCGACTCGCTCTACGACCGCTATCAGAACGTATACGGCCAGCAGCCCGCCGGCCGTGAAGGAGTGCAGGAATGAAGTCGCTCGAAGGCCGCGAAGTCTGGTTCCTCACCGGCAGCCAGGGACTCTACGGGCCGGACACCCTCCGGCAGGTCGCCGAACAGTCCCAGCAGATCGCCGAGGCACTCAACGACGGGCCGGACATCGCGGTCCGGGTGGTGTGGCTGCCCGTACTCACCGACGCGGAAGCGATCCGGCGGGTCTGCCTCGACGCCAACGCCGCCGACGACTGCGTCGGCGTGATCGCCTGGATGCACACGTTCTCCCCGGCCAAGATGTGGATCGCCGGCCTCGACGCGCTGCGCAAGCCGATGCTGCACCTGCACACCCAGGCCAACCGGGCGCTGCCGTGGGGCTCCATCGACATGGACTTCATGAACCTCAACCAAGCGGCGCACGGGGACCGCGAGTTCGGGTACATCCAGTCCCGTCTCGGAGTGGCCCGCAAGACGGTCGCCGGACACGTCAGCGACCCGTCGGTGGCCCTGCGGATCGGATCCTGGGCCCGTGCCGCGACCGGTCACGCCGCGCTGCGCGGCCTGCGGGTGGCGCGGTTCGGCGACAACATGCGGGACGTCGCGGTCACCGAGGGCGACAAGGTCGAGGCACAGCTGCGGTTCGGCGTCTCGGTCAACACCTACGGCGTCAACGACCTCGTCGCCGTGGTCGACGCGGTGACCGACGCCGACGTCACCGAGCTGACGAAGGAGTACCAGGAGACGTACCGGGTCGCGCCCGAGCTGCGCTCCGGAGCGGAGCGGCACGACGCGCTGCGGTACGCGGCGCGGATCGAACTCGGCATGCGGGAGTTCCTCACCGACGGCGGTTTCCAGGCGTTCACCACCAACTTCGAGGACCTCGGAGGGCTGCGCCAGCTGCCCGGTCTGGCCGTCCAGCGCCTGATGCTCGACGGTTACGGCTTCGGCGGTGAGGGGGACTGGAAGACCGCCGCGCTGCTGCGCACCGTGAAGGCGATGTCGGCGGGTCTGCCCGGTGGGACGTCGTTCATGGAGGACTACACCTACCACCTGGAGGCCGGGCAGGAAGTCATCCTCGGTGCGCACATGCTCGAGGTCTGCCCGTCGATCACCGCCGAGGTGCCCTCGTGCGAGATCCACCCCCTGGGCATCGGTGGCCGGGAGGATCCCGTCCGGCTGGTCTTCGAGGCCGCCCCGGGCCCGGCCGTCGTCGTGGGGCTCGCCGACATGGGGGACCGGTTCCGGCTGGTCGCCAACGAGATCGACCTGGTCGCCGCCGCGGAGCCGCTGCCCAACCTTCCGGTGGCGCACGCCGTATGGAAGCCGCAGCCCGACCTGCGGACGTCGACCGAGGCGTGGCTCACGGCCGGCGCCCCGCACCACACCGTGCTCTCCAGCGCCATCGGGACGGAAGAGCTCGTGGATCTCGCGGAGATGACAGGGGCCGAACTCCTCGTCATCGACGCGGGGACCACCATCCGGCGGTTCAGCCAGGAGATCCGCTGGAACCAGGCGTACCACCGGCTGGCACGAGGTTTCTGAGCGGCTTCCTGTTCACCGCAGAACCACTCCAGTCGCACCACCGCAGTCGCACCACCCCGGTCATACATCGCAGGGAATTCCCCGGCTCGAAGGAGAGTGCACGATGTCCCTCACCGCCTCCACCCCGGCAAGACCCCGTCACCCACGACTGCGTACGCGCAGTGCCGCCGCGGCCGTGCTGGCCGCGGCGCTGTGCCTCTCCCTCGCCGCCTGCGGCGCGGGCAAGAAGGCCCCCGCCGGCAGCGGCACGGACGCGAACGGCGCCAAGAAGCTGGTCTTCGGTTTCTCCCAGGTCGGATCCGAGAGCGGCTGGCGCGCCGCCAACACCAAGTCCATCCAGGACGCGGCGAAAACCGCCGGCTTCGAGCTCAAGTTCTCCGACGCGCAGCAGAAGCAGGAGAACCAGATCGCCGCGATCCGCACCTTCATCCAGCAGAAGGTGGACGTCATCGGCTTCTCACCGGTGGTCGTCACGGGCTGGGACACCGTACTGAAGGAGGCCAAGGCCGCCGGCATCCCGGTGATACTCACCGACCGGGCGATCGACACCCAGGACACGTCCCTCTACAAGACCTTCATCGGGTCGGACTTCGTCAAGGAGGGGACCGCCGCCGGTCAGTGGCTGCTCGACGCGGAGAAGAGCGGCACCGGCACGGTGAACATCGCGGAGCTCGAGGGCACCACCGGTTCCGCCCCGGCGATCGACCGCAAGAAGGGGTTCGAGGGCCTGGTCCTGAAGGACCCCCGGTTCAAGCTGGTCGCGGACCAGACCGGTGACTTCACCCGTGCCAAGGGCAAGGAGGTCATGACGGCCTTCCTGAAGGCGCACAAGAACATCAATGTGCTCTTCGCGCACAACGACGACATGGCGATGGGTGCCATCCAGGCGATCGAGGAGGCGGGTCTCAAGCCCGGAAAGGACATCCGCATCGTCTCGATCGACGGGGTCAAGGACGCCTTCCAGGCGATGGTCGACGGCAAGATCGAGGTCGTCGTCGAGTGCAACCCGCTGATCGGGCCGCAGGTCATGGACCTCGTGCGGAAGCTCAAGGACAAGGCCGAGGTGCCGGCCCGGGTCGAGTCCAAGGAAGGCGTCTTCACCAAGGACAAGGCGGCCGCCGAACTCCCCAACCGGCAGTACTGATCTCGCCGGTACCGTTCCGGTGATCCGGGACGGGGGCGCCCCAGGTGGGCGCCCCGGACCCGGCCGGAGCCGACAAGCGGCCCGAGGAGAGGAGCTCCCATGTCGACGCCGCAGCTCAGCCCCGCTCAACCCGTCCTCCGGATGACCGGCATCACCAAGGAGTTCGCCGGCGTCCGGGCCCTCGCCGGAGTCGGACTCGACCTGTATCCCGGTGAGGTGCACGCCCTGATGGGCGAGAACGGCGCCGGGAAGTCCACCCTCATCAAGGTGCTGACCGGAGTGCACGAGGCCGAAGCCGGGACCGTCACGCTGGACGGCGTCCCGGTCCGGTTCGCCGGGCCGCTGCAGGCGCAGCGGGCCGGGATCAGCACTGTGTACCAGGAGGTCAACCTCTGCCCCAACCTGTCGGTCGCGGAGAACATCTTCCTCGGCCGCGAGCCCCGCAGGTTCGGCCGCATCATGTGGTCCGAACTGCGCCGGCGGGCCCGTGACCTGCTGTCCGGGCTCGACCTGGAGATCGACGTCCGCGCGCCGCTGGACACCCTTCCGCTCGCCCTGCAGCAGATGGTCGCCATCGCCCGCGCCGTGGACATCCGGGCGAAGGTGCTGATCCTCGACGAACCCACCTCCAGCCTGGACCGCGAGGAGGTGGCCCAGCTGTTCACGGTGATCCGCCGGCTGCGTGGCGAGGGCGTGGCGATCCTGTTCGTGACGCACTTCCTGGACCAGGTCTACGACGTGTCCGACCGGATCACCGTGCTCCGCGACGGCCGTCTCGTCGGTGAGTACCGCACCGCGCACCTGCCGCAGATCGAGCTGGTGTCGGCGATGCTCGGGCAGGAGCTGGGGGAACTCACCGACCGGGGCCGGGGCGACCGCGAGCGGCCGGCCGGGGCCCCGTTCGCCGAGGCGCGCGGACTCGGACGTAAGGGCGCCATCGCGCCGTTCGACCTCGCTGTGCGCCCGGGGGAGGTACTGGGCCTCGCCGGGCTGCTCGGCGCGGGACGCTCGGAGACCGCCCGGCTGCTGGCCGGCGCCGACCGCGCCGACACCGGCAGTCTCACCGTCGACGGCCGGACCGCCACCCTGCGCAGTCCCCGCGCCGCCGTCCGGCGGGGCATCGCGTTCTGTTCGGAGAACCGCAGGAGCGAGGGCATCATCCCTGATCTGACGGTACGGGAGAACATCGTCCTCGCCCTCCAGGCCGCCCGCGGCTGGGCCAGAGCACTCCCCGCCCGCCGGACGGAGGAGCTGGTCGCGCACTGGACAGCGGCCCTGCACATCCACCCGGCCGACCCGGAGGCGGTCGTCCGCAACCTGAGCGGCGGCAATCAGCAGAAGGTGCTGCTCGCCCGCTGGCTGATCACCGAACCGAAACTGCTGATCCTCGACGAACCGACCCGGGGCATCGACATCGGGGCCAAGGCCGAGATCCAGCGGCTGGTGGCCTCGCTCGCCGCGGACGGCATGGCGGTGGTCTACGTCTCCGCCGAACTCGAAGAGGTGCTGAGCCTGTCCGACACCGTCGCGGTACTGCGCGACCGCGAGCTCGTGGCGACACTGCCCAACACCGCCGAACTCACCCTGGACCGGCTGATGGAGACCATCGCGACCGGAGGGACCCACTGATGCCGCCCCTCATCACCAGGCTGGCCGCCCACCGGCTGTTCTGGCCGCTGGCGCTGCTCGCCGCCCTGCTGGTCACCAATGTCGTCCACACCCCCGACTTCTTCTCGATCCGGATCCGTGACGGCCACCTCTTCGGCAGCCTGGTCGACATCCTGCGGCTCGGCTCCCCGCTGCTGCTGGTCGCCCTCGGTATGACCCTGGTCATCGCCATCGGCGGGATCGACCTGTCGGTCGGCGCCGTCGTCGCCGTCTCCGGAGCCGTCGCCTGCCTCAACATCAGCGAGCTCACCGACCAGCGGAGCGTGGGTGGCGTCGTCGTCGCGGTACTGCTCGCACTCGGCGTGTGCATCGCCCTGGGGGTGTGGAACGGCGTGCTGGTCGCCGGGATCGGCATGCAGCCGATCATCGCCACCCTGATCCTGATGGTCGCGGGGCGCGGCGTCGCACAGATGATCACCAGCGGCCGGATCGTCACGGTGAACAGTGAGCCCTACCACCTGATCGGGGGCGGGTACGAACTCGGCCTCCCGCTCTCGGTGGTGATCGCCGCTGCGGTGCTCGTACTGACCGGTCTTGTCGTCCGGCGCACCGCACTCGGGCTGCTGCTCGAAGCGGTCGGCGGCAACCGGGAGGCCAGCCGGCTGGTCGGAATCCGGGCCCGGGGCCTCACCATCGCGGTCTACGCGTTCTGCGCGCTGTGCGCGGCCGGTGCCGGACTGATGATCAGCTCCAACGTGGCCGCCGCCGACGGGAACAACGCGGGCCTGTGGATCGAGCTCGACGCGATCCTCGCCGTGGTCATCGGCGGAACCTCGCTCACCGGGGGCCGCTTCCACCTCGGCGGGACCGCCATCGGCGCCCTCGTCATCCAGACGCTCTCCACCACGGTCTACACCGTGGGGGTGCCGCCCGAGACGACGCTGGTGTTCAAGGCGCTGGTCGTCATGGCGGTCTGTCTGCTGCAGTCCCCGGCGTTCCGCACCAAGGTGCTGTCGCGCAAACCGCCCCGCCGGCCGGATACCGGCGGCGCCCGCCCGGACGTCACCGCGACGAGCACCGGCACCTCCCGGAGCAACACACCGGCCAACGCCGCCCAGAGCCCGAAGGAGGCGACCACCCTGTGAGCGCGACCCAGCCCCGCGCCGCCGCCGGCCGCGGCGTCCGCACCTTCCTGGCCCAGCACCGCGACTACGTCCCGGTCATGGCCACCGCTGTCCTGTTCGCGCTGACCCTCGAAGCGGGCAACTACCGTTACCTGGACTTCCTGGCCGGCCAGACCATCGCCAACCTCTTCGTGGACAACGCGTTCCTGTTGGTCATCGCCGCCGGCATGACGTTCGTGATCCTCACCGGCGGCATCGATCTCTCGGTCGGAGCCGTCGCCGCGCTCTCCACGATGCTGTGCGCCACGCTCGTCGAGCGGCACGGATGGCCGCCGGCCCTGGTCATCCCGCTGGTCCTTGCGGCCGGCGCCCTGATCGGTGGCGCCATGGGCTACGCCATCCATCACTTCGAGGTGCAGCCCTTCATCGCGACGCTGGCCGGGATGTTCTTCGCCCGGGGCCTGTGCTACCTGATCAGCACCAACGCGATCCCGATCGACGACCCGGTCTTCACCACCCTGGCGCAGTCCCATGTCACCTTCCCCGGAGGGGTGTTCATCTCCTGGTCGGTGGTCATCGCGCTGGGCGTCGTCGCCGTCGCGTTCCTGACGCTGCACTACACGAGGTTCGGCCGGGCGGTGTACGCGGTCGGCGGCAACGCGCAGTCGGCGCTGCTGATGGGGGTCCCGGTCGGCCGGACGGTGATCCGGGCCTACACCGTCAGCGGGCTGTGCTCGGCCCTGGGCGGAGTGCTGTTCACGCTCTACACGCTGTCCGGGTACAGCCTGCACCTGGTCGGCACGGAGCTCGACGCGATCGCCGCCGTGGTGATCGGCGGGACGATCCTGGCCGGCGGCTCCGGCTACGTCCTGGGCTCCCTGCTGGGCGTGCTCGTCCTCGGGGTCATCAAGACCATCATCACCTTCGAGGGCACGCTCAGCTCCTGGTGGACGAAGATCGCGGTCGGCACGCTGCTGTTCGCCTTCGTCCTGCTGCAGCGCCTGATGACGTCCCGCCGGCGAGCCTGACCGACCGACCGGCCGCCCCGCGGCCCGTCCCGCACCCCACGCGCCATGGAATCCGCCCTTCACCACCTTTCAAGGGAGACCCATGCCTTTCACCCGGTCCCATCGACCAGGCCGTCATCTCCGGCAACGGCTCCGTACCGCTGCCGCCCTCGCCACGAGCGCGGCACTCCTCACCGTCGGCTTCGTCCCGCTCGCGGCCACCCCCGCCGCCGCGGCCACCGCCCTCGCCGGGCACTGGGCGCTGGACGAGGCCACCGGCAGTACCGCGGCCGACGACTCCGGCGGCGCCCACCCGGGCACTCTCGCGGCGGGAGCCAGCCACGCGGCCGGGCAGGTGGGCGCCGGGAGCGTCGCGACGAACGGCACCGGCACCGGCAACATCGACCTCGGCGCCCCGATCGTCGACACCTCCGGCTCCTTCAGCGTCTCCGCCTGGGTGAAGCTCGACAACACCGACGGCTACCAGACCGCCGTCAGCATCGACGGCGCCGAGGTGAGCGGCTTCTACCTCGGACTGCGCGGCGACACCGAGACGTTCGCCTTCGCCCGGCTGCCCTCCGACACCGTTGGGACGGCGGCCGTCGCCGCCTCCGGCGACAGTCCGGCCGCCGGTTCCTGGTACCACCTCACCGGTGTCCAGGACACCGCCGCCGGCACGCTGTCGCTGTACGTCAACGGCAAACTGCAGACGGCCGTTCCGTACACCACTCCGTGGAAGGCCACCGGGCACGCCTTCGCCGGCCGGGGCAAGTACGCCGGGAATCCGGTGGACCACCTCGAGGGAGGCGTGGACGACCTGCGGTTCTACACCGGCGCCCTGGCCGCGTCCGAGGTGACCGCGCTGGACCAGCCCGCGCACTGGGCGTTCGACGCGGGCACCGGAACCTCCGCCGCGGACAGCTCAGGCCACGGCCACCCGCTCACCCTCGGCGCGACGGCCGCCTGGACCACCGGCAAAGCCGGTGCGTACGCGCTGCGGTCCAACGGGACGGCCGCCTCGTCCGCGACCACCGGCGCCGCCGCGACGGACACCTCGCAGTCCTTCTCGGTCTCGGCCTGGGTCAGGCTCAACTCCCTCACCGGCTACCAGACCTTCGCGAGCCTCGACGGGACCGCCGTCTCCGGCTGCTACCTCCAACTGCGCGGCGACACCGGAAAGTTCGCCTTCACCCGGCTGGCGTCCGACAGCTCCACCGCCACCGTCCACCACGCCGACGCGACGGCCGCCCCGACCACCGGCACCTGGTACCACCTCACCGGCGTCAGCGACAACGCGTCCGGCCGGCTGAGGCTGTACGTCAACGGCATCCTGCAGTCCACGGTCGCGTACACCACCCCGTGGAAGGCCGCGGCGGGCACAGCGGTCGGCCGCGGCAGGTTCAACGGCACCCCGGTCGACTTCGCCGACGCCGCCATCGACGATGTGGTGATCTACGACCATCCGGTGACCGCTCCCGAGCTGGAGACCCTCCTGGGCCAGGGCAACGGCACGCTCTCCGTCAACGCTGCCACCGCCGCGCACGCGCTGCCGAGCGACTTCTTCGGCCTGATGACCGAGGACATCAACCACTCCGGCGAGGGCGGCCTGTACGGCGAACTGCTGCAGAACCGCTCGCTGATGGCCACCTCCAGCAGTCCTACCTCCTGGTCCGCCGTCGGCTCCACCGGCGGCTCGGCGAGCATCGCGCTGGACACCGCGAATCCCCTCAACAGCGCGCTGACCCGGTCGCTGAAGGTCTCCCTGACAGGTGCCTCGCCGGGCAACCGGGCGGGCGTCGCGAACAGCGGCTTCTGGGGTATCCCGGTCAAGCCGTCCACCACCTACACCGCCTCGCTGTACGCCAAGGCCGCCCCGGGCTTCACGGGACCGCTCAAGCTCTCCCTGGAGAGCACCGGTGGCACGGCCTACGCGACGGCCACCATCCCCGCTCCGACCACGGCCTGGAAGAAGTACACCGTCCGCCTGACCACCGCGGCCGGCGCTCCCACCGGTTCCGCCAACCGCTTCGTGCTCTCCTCCGAGAGTGCCGCGGGAGCCACCTTGTGGCTGAGCAACGTGTCGCTCTTCCCACCCACCTACAACAACCGCCCCAACGGACTGCGGGTCGATCTGATGGAGAAGATGAAGGCCCTCAATCCCTCCTTCATCCGGCTGCCGGGCGGCAACTACCTCGAAGGCAACACGGTCGCCGAACGCTTCGACTGGAAGAAGACCCTCGGCCCGACCGAGACCCGGCCCGGACACCAGGACCCCTGGGGCTACTGGTCCACGGACGGCCTCGGCCTGCTGGAATACCTCGAATGGTGCGAGGACCTCGGCGCCCGGCCCGTCCTCGGGGTCTACGCCGGCTACTCCCTGCAGCACGATGTCGTACCGCTGGACCAGCTCGCCCCGTACGTCCAGGACGCCCTGGACGAGATCCAGTACATCACCGGCGACGTGACGACGAAATGGGGTGCCAGGCGCGCCGCCGACGGGCATCCCGCGCCGTTCTCCCTCCAGTACGTCGAGGTCGGCAACGAGGACTGGTTCGACACCACCGGCAGTTATGACGGCGCCAACGGCCGCTACGCACAGTTCCACGATGCCATCAGGGCCGCCTACCCGGCGCTCAAGCTGATCGCCACCACCGCCGTCTCCGCACGCACTCCCGATGTGGTGGATCTGCACAACTACCGCTCGCCCGGCTGGTTCAACGCGAACGCCAACGCCTACGACACCTACTCGCGCAGCGGCCCGAAGGTGTTCGAGGGGGAGTGGGCCTCCCAGGTCGGCCGGCCGACCCCGACGCTGGCGGGTGCGATCGGCGACGCGTCCTGGCTGACCAATCTGCAGCGCAATTCCGATGTGGTGGCGATGGAGGCGTACGCCCCGCTGCTGGCCAACGTGAACAGCGTCCAGTGGAACACCAACCTGATCGCCTTCGACGCCTCGACCAGCTACAACTCTCCCAGCGCCTACGTCCAGCAGATGATGGCCGCCGCACACGGCGACCAGATCCTGACCGCTTCTTACAGCGGCACCAGCACCGTCAACCAGGTGGTCAGCCGCTCGTCCCGCACCGGGAAGTACTACATCACCGTCGTGAACCCGGGCGGGAATCCGCAGTCGATCACCGTCCGTCTGACGGGCGCCGGCGCGGCCGTCCCGACCACCGGTACCGCCGTCACCTTGACCTCCGCCCATCCGTCCGACACCAACACCCTCACCGATCCCCGCCACATCGTCCCGGTCACCACAGCGGTGACGGGTCTGGGAGCCACTTTCACCCGCACCTTCCCGGCCAACTCGGTCACCCAGCTCACCATCGGCTGAGCGGAAGCACGTCCCTGACGGCGTCGGCCGACCCTCACCGGCCGGCCGACGCCCGGGCGCGGAATCAGTTCTGTTCACATCCGCTCACAGCATTGACGGACCTCCGGCGCGGCTCTAACTTTCATTGGGTCGTACTTCGTACGTCATATATGAGACGCGATATCTGAGATCTGAGAGCGCATATGACCTCCCCTCCCGCCCCGATCCCCTCCCGGACGCAGTACGTGCAGGAGGCGATCAAGCACGGCATCCTCACCGGGCAGTTGAGTCCGGGACAGGCACTCGTCGAGGCCGATCTGGCGGCGCAGTTCGGCGTTTCGAAGACCCCCGTGCGCGAGGCGCTCAAGACGCTGGCCGGCACCGGCCTCGTCGTGATGAGCCAGTACAAGGGCGTCACGGTGCGGACCGTGGACGCGGCCATGGCGCGGGAGATCTACGACGTGCGGCTGCTGCTGGAGCCTGAGGCGCTGCGCCGCAGCATCGTCAGGAAGGAGTCCCTGGCGGCGGCGCAGGACGCGCTCGTGCGGGCCGGGGGCGCGGAGGACCGGGCCGACCGGAGCCTCGCCAACCGCGACTTCCACCGGGCGCTCTACCTCCCCTGCGGCAACCCGCTCCTGACGCGGATGCTCGACGAGGTGCGTGACCAGGCGGCCCTGGTGTCGACAGTCGCCTGGGCGGCCTCCCCCTCCTGGGAGCAGGAGGCCCGTGAGCACCAGGAGATCCTGCGGGCCGCGCTCGCCGGCGACGCGGACGGCGCCGCCGGGCTGCTGCACACCCACATCTCGGACTTCGTCCGCCGCGCGTTCCCCGACCACGAGGAGGCGGGAGCCTGATGGACCGCTCCGAACCGACACCCCGCCCCGAACCGACGCCCGGCTCCGCACCGATGGACCGCGCCGCACTGCGGGCCGCGCTCGCCGACGTCGTCGCGATTCCGGTGACCCCGTTCGACGCCGACGGTGCGATCGACCGGGCCGCGTACCGGCTTCTGCTGCGCAGGCTGCTGGACGGCGGCGTCCGGACGCTCACGCCCAACGGGAACACCGGTGAGTTCTACGCACTCGCCCCCGAGGAGCGCCTCACCGTCGTCGAGGACACGCTCGCCGAGACCGCGCGGCGACCGGCCGCCGTCCTGGTGGGAGTGGGACACGACGTGCCGACCGCCGTCGCCGGCGCCCGGCACGCGCGCGACCACGGCGCGCAGATGGTGATGGTGCACCAGCCCGTCCATCCCTATGTCTCACAGGACGGATGGGTGGACTACCACCGCGCCATCGCCGAATCCGTTCCCGAACTGGGCGTGGTGCCCTACATCCGCAACCCGCTCCTCGGCGGCGACCGGATGGCACTGCTCGGCGACCTGTGCCCCAATGTGATCGGCGCGAAGTACGCGGTGCCGGACGCAGCCCGCTTCGGGGCCTTCGCGCGCGACGCCGGGCTCGACCGGTTCGTCTGGGTGGCAGGACTCGCGGAGCTGTACGCGCCGGCCTACTGGGCGATGGGCGCCACCGGGTTCACCTCCGGCCTGGTCAACGTCGCACCGTCCGTCTCGCTGGGCATGCTGACGGCCCTGCGGGCCGGAGACCATCCGGGAGCGATGAAGGTCTGGGAACAGGTCCGCCCCTTCGAGGACCTGCGCGCCGCGCAGCAGTCCGCCAACAACGTGACCGTTGTGAAGGAGGCACTCGCCGCACTCGGCCTGTGCCGCCGCGAAGTGCGGCCGCCGAGCCGTGAGCTGCCCGACGCGCAGCGCGCCGAGGTCGCGGCACTCATCAAGGACTGGGCGATATGAGGAAGTCTCCCGGTGAACTGCGCAGCCACCGGTGGTACGGCACCGACGGGCTCCGCTCGTTCAGCCACCGGGCGCGCACCCGGCAGCTCGGCTATCTCCCCGAGGAGCACCTCGGCAAGCCGGTGATCGCGATCCTCAACACCTGGTCCGACATCAACCCCTGCCACTCCCATCTGCGGGAACGCGCCCAGGCGGTGAAACGCGGGGTGTGGCAGGCGGGCGGCTTCCCGCTGGAGTTCCCGGTGTCCACGCTCTCGGAGACCTTCCAGAAGCCGACGCCGATGCTCTACCGCAACCTCCTCGCCATGGAGACCGAGGAACTGCTGCGCTCCTACCCGGTCGACGGCGCCGTCCTGATGGGCGGCTGCGACAAGTCCACCCCGGCGCTGCTGATGGGCGCGGCCAGCATGGACCTGCCGGCCGTCTTCGTCCCGGCCGGACCCATGCTGCCCGGACACTGGCGCAATGAAGTGCTGGGCTCCGGCACGGACATGTGGAAGTACTGGGACGACCGGCGCGCCGGGCTGATCGGCGACGCCGAACTGGCAGAACTGGAGAACGGGCTCGCGCGTTCCCCCGGCCACTGCATGACGATGGGCACCGCCTCGACGCTGACGGCCGCCGCCGAGGCGCTGGGTGTCACGATGCCCGGCGCGTCCTCGATCCCGGCGGTGGACTCCGGTCACGAGCGGATGGCTGCCGCCTCGGGAGCGCGCATCGTCGAGCTGGTGCGGCAGGACCTGAAGCTGTCGCGGATCCTCACCCGTGACGCGTACGAGGACGCGGTCGCCACCGTCCTCGCCCTGGGCGGCTCCACCAATGCCGTGATCCATCTGATCGCGATGGCCGGCCGTTCCGGCGTCGAGCTGACCCTGGACGACTTCGACCGCATCGCCCGCACGGTGCCGGTGCTGGCGAACCTGCGCCCGGGCGGCCGCTATCTGATGGAGGACTTCCACTTCGCCGGCGGCCTGCCCGGCTTCCTCGCGCAGCTCACGGACGTCCTGCATCTGGAGCGCCCGACGGTCGCGCACCCCACGCTGCGCGAGCAGCTCACGGGCGCGCGCGTCCACAACCCGGACGTGATCCGCCCCCGCGGCAACCCACTCGCCGACGAGGGCGGCCTCGCGGTGCTGCGCGGCAACCTCTGTCCGGACGGCGCCGTCATCAAGCACATCGCCGCCGATCCCCAACTGCTCAAGCACACCGGTCCTGCCGTGGTCTTCGACGACTACCGGACGATGCAGGCCACCATCAACGACCCGGGCCTGGGCATCACCGCCGACACCGTCCTGGTCCTGCGCGGCTCCGGTCCGCTCGGCGGCCCCGGGATGCCCGAGTACGGGATGCTGCCGATCCCCGACCACCTTCTCCAGCAGGGGGTGAGGGACATGGTCCGGATCTCCGACGCCCGGATGAGCGGCACGAGTTACGGTGCCTGCGTCCTGCACATCGCACCCGAGTCGTACGTCGGCGGCCCGCTCGCACTCGTCCGCACCGGTGACCTGATCACCCTCGACGTGCAGGCGCGACGACTCCACCTGGAGGTGGACGACGCCGAGTTGGCACGCCGCCGCACAGAGTGGCAGCCGCCACCGCCCCGCTTCTCACGCGGCTACGGCGCCCTCTACCAGGAACAGATCACCCAGGCCGACACCGGCTGCGACTTCCGTTTCCTGGCCGGGCCCGGGGAAGTGCCCGAGCCCTACGCGGGCTGATCGTCCGGAGGCGTCGCTTTCCCGCCCGTCGATCGACTATGCGTCTGGCAAGGGCGGATCATAGTCCAACGCTGCGTGTTTTCGCGGGAAATCATCTTACGTCCGCATCCAGGGCATCGCCGTGCGTAGTCTCACGGTCACCGCAGTGCAGTTGGGGTCCTCAACTGCCGCGAACCGAGAGGGAATCCGCGTGCCCGGAATCGATGAGTGCTTACTCGAAGCGATGGGTCTGCCCGGTGCACGGGGAGCCGCCGTCGTCGAGTGGACCACGGGACTGGCGCTCGGCACTCTCGGCGTATCCCCCACGAACGACTACGAGACCACGGCGGTCGAGACGGCCGAACTGGCCCGGATGGCCGCCGAACACACCGCCTTCGCGCCGGCCGGGAACCAGGGCGACGCCGAGGGCGCCAAGGGATCGCCCGTCGAGGACGTCATCGTCACCACCCCCACCAGCTATCACCTGCTGCGCTTCGTCGACACCACCTTCGACAGCAGCGTGTTCTTCCATCTCTGGCTCGACCGCGACGAGGGAAATCTCGCCCTTGCCCGGCTCCGGCTCCAGGGACTGGCCGAGCGCCTGGTGCTCGGATGAGAGCGCTGAACCCCTCGATGCTGGTCCGCATGGCCGGAGACCGGGCCACCGGCGCCCTGCTGCGGGAGACGGGCACGGTCTATCTGCTCGACGGAGAGGTCGTCCACGCCGAGAGTCCCGCGGCACCCGGCGTCGACGTGCTGCTGCTCGCCCGCCGCCGGCTCTCCCCGGCGGAGTGGCAGCAGACCATCGACCGGGCGGGGGCACGGTGCCGGGTCGGGCGCAGCCTCGTCGAGAGCAACCTGCTCACCAGCGGGGAGCTGGAGATCTGCCATCTCGGCGCGGTCTTCGACGCCGCGTTCTTCGCGCTCGCCCCCAGAACCGGCCCGACCCGCTTCCGCTACGGAGCCACCCACTGGTTCGGGCCGGTGCGACCGCTGCGTGCCGAGGTCGTCGAGCGTGAGACCCGGCGGCGGCAGGAGCTGCTGGACGGGATCTGGCCGCACCCCGAAGTCGACAGCGCGCCGGTGGTCCGCGACCGGGCGGCCGACAACCCCGCGGTCACCCGGCGGCAGCGCGCCGTCCTGGAACTGGCGGACGGCGTACGGACCCCGTTCACGATGGCCCGGCTCCTGGGCCGTCCCGCCTTCCACACCCTCGTCGACGTGCGCCGGCTGGCCGCCGCCGGGCATCTGCGGACACCCCGCCGATCGGCGGCGGCCGAGCCTTCCCCCATCCCGGCCTGGGTCGCGGACCTGTCCGCGGACCCCGACATATCCCTGCTGCGCCGACTGCGTGACGCATTGGAGGCAACCCTGTGATCTTCCGGCCCGCCCATGAGGCACCGGCAACGCCGTCATGAGACGCGCACTGAGACAGCGCGCCGAAAGGAGACAGCTGATGGCGACGGAGGCCGATGTCCTGGAAGAGCTCCGGAGGTTACGGGCCCGCGTTCCCCACCTCACCGGCGTGCTCGCGGCGAGTATCGACGGTCTGGTGCTGGCCCAGGACCTTCCCACCCCGGAGTCCGAGACCGTCGCCGCGCTCAGCGCCGCCGTGCTCTCGGTCGCCCTCCGCCTGGCGGACGGAACCGACCGGGGCGCGTTCCGGGAGCTGCTGGTCAGGGGCGAGCAGGGCTATGTCGCCACCTATGCGGCGGGCGTCTCCGTCGTCCTGACCGCATGGGCCGGGACGGACGCCAACGTGGGCCGACTCCACCTGGAGGCCCGCCGGTGCAGTGCGCGCATCGCCGAACTGACCGACAGCACGCTGATCCGGCCCGAGACCACCTGACCGCACCACCGTTCCGACGCATCACCCACAGCAGACCACTGCACACCACCGCAAAGACCGGAAGGAAGTACCCGCTCATGACGAACATCGAGACCTCCCTCAAGGAAGCGACGACATCGATCGAGGGCACGCTGGGCGTCGCGCTCGTCGACTACACCAGCGGCATGGCACTGGGCACGATCGGCGGCGGCAAGGACCTCGACCTGACGGTCGCCGCCGCCGGGAACACCGACGTGGTGCGCGCGAAGGTGCGCACCATGGAGATGCTCGGCCTCAAGGACGACATCGAGGACATCCTCATCACCCTCGGCAGCCAGTACCACCTGATCCGGCTGATCAAGGGACGCGGCAAGAACGGCCTCTTCCTCTACCTGGCACTGGACAAGGGACGGGCCAACCTGGCGATGGCCAGGCATCAGCTCAGGAAGATCGAGGCCGACCTGGAGGTCTGACGACCGCCCGCGACGGGGGCCGCACAGCGGTCGGCTCCCGTCCTGCGGTCGTGGAGAGCCGCGCCGCCGCGCTTCCGGCACTACGCCTGGCTGCCGGACCGGCGCCGGCGGACGATCAGGAGCGCGGCGCCGGCCGCCAGGACGACTCCCGCGGCGGCGGCACCCAGCAGCAGGGTGGACGACGAACCGGAACCGTCGGTGTCGGCGGCCGCGGTCGGCTGGGCGGCCGGGTGGCTGGGGGCCGGCGCGGCGGAGACCGGGGGAGCGGGCGTGGTGGCGGACGTGCTGGGTGCCGGGCGGCCCGGAACGGCTGTGACCTTGAGAGTGGTCTTTCCGGCGCCGATGGCCGGGAACGCGGACTCCGCCGCGATCTGCCAGGTGCCGGGCGGCAGCGGTACGGCGACGGTGTAGGTGCCCTGCGCCATGTCCAGCGGGGTGAGGGCCCACGGCCCGACCTGCCTGCCGTCCGCCGCCGTCGCCTGCAGTGTCGCGGCGACCTTCTCGTCCACGGGGTGGTGGTCCTCGTCCCAGGTGGCCGTGACCGTCAGGCGGCCCTCCGCGTTGCCGGTGATCTCCAGGTGGATGGTGTCCCCATGGGCGGACGCCGGGCTCGTGGACAGCAGCGACAGCAGGGTGGCGAGGGTGATCAGCAGTGCGGCCGTGAGCGGCCGGAGCAGGCGGAGGGACGGGAGGTGCATCGGGGACCGGCTTTCGGGAGGGTCGGGAGACACGGCGGGACGGGCGGCGGGCGGGCCCACAGGAGTGCTGACGGGCCCGCCCGGTGGGGCGGGCCCGTCAGTTCATGAGGTTTCGGCCGTCGTCAGGACGTGGACTGCTGGAAAGTCCAGCGCTGCCAGGCCTGGTTGCCGGGCTGCTGCAGCTCCAGCAACGCCCCGCCGTAGTAGTCGCGGTTGCTCACGCCGAGGACCAGCGGTGAGCCCTTGACGCCGAGCGTGTAGCCGGTGGCGTTGGCGGTGATCTTCCACGCTTGCGATGCGGCGGTGCCGCACGGCTGCTGGGCGATCCACTGACCCGCGACCGGCTTCCCGCCGATCTGCAGGCATTTGCCGGACACCGCGGACTTGACCCGGACGTAGCCGCCGCCGACGCTCTCGAACAGCCACTGCTGGTTGGTGTAGCCGTGCCGCTGGTAGCCGATGAGTACCGCGCCGTTGGCCCGGGAGGAGCCGTACATGTCGGCGGCCTGTCCGGTGAAGCTGTTCAGCATCAGGTACCGCTTGCCGGGCTCGACCGGGCCGGCCGTCGTTCCGCCGGCCGGCTGGGTACGGAACGCCGCCTGGCGACCGGGTGCGGAGACCTTGCCGTCCGCGCCGTGCACGGCGACGGCGACCTTGTACTGCGTGCCGGGCTTCAGGCTGACCACGCGCACGGTGGTGGCCTTGACGTTGCCGATGGCCCTCTGGTCCAGCAGCAGGTCGTACCCGGTGGCGCCGGTGGCCGGCTTCCACGTGAGCACCGCGGAGTTCTGGGTCACCTGACTCACGACGACATCAGGACCGGTCGTCGGGTTCGGCGTCGTGGTGGTGGTCGGGTTCGGCGTCGGACCGGCCGTCTTGGTGGGGGACGGTGTCGGGCTCGGCGTCGGGTTGGGATTGGGGTTGCTGCCGCCGTTGCTGAGCAGGAACTGGTTGTTGGCGATGTTCCAGTGCGTCGTCAGGTAGCTGCCCGGCTGCGGGTTGGTGTTGAAGTAGTCGTCGTGATTGCAGTCGAGCCGGTCGTCACTGCTGCGGTTCGGGCAGTGGATCTGCATCTGCGGGTAGTACGGCGTGTCCGAGTAGCACATGATGTCCCACTCGTCGACGCAGTGGCCGCCACGGCTGGTGTGCGGGGCACTGTTGTTGACCGCGCCGAGGTTGTGGCCGAGTTCGTGGGCGGGCGTCGAACCTCCCCAGCAGCCGGAGTCCGTCCGGCCGTAGGAGGGGCCGAAGTTGCTGGAGTTCTCCGGGCCGGGACGCTCGTCACCCGCGAAGCTGCCGATGCCGCAGTAGACGTTGGAGTCCGCGAAGATCATGTACTTGCGGTCGCGGCGGTTCAGGCCCTGCGCCGCCAGCGCCTGGTTGGTTGCGCTGAAGTCCTGCATCGCGGAAGCCGGCACTTCGAGGTTGAGTACCGCGACGGTGCAGTCGGACTCGGTGACGTAGCGGATGTGCCGCACACCGCCGGTCTCCGTCGCGCTCGCGTTGTAGATGACGTCGGAGTCGTGGGCCCACTTCTTGAACGAGGGCAGGTACTCGGCGAACCGGTTCGCGCCGGGGCCGTGCGCGTAGACGACCTGGACGCGGTTGCCGGTCGAGCCGTCGCCGTCACAGATCACGGCCGACGCCGCGTCCTGCGCCGCGGCGCTCTTGGCGGCGGTGCCGGTGGCGCCCGTCGAGGCGGGCGGTGCCGACGCGATGGCCTTGCCGGGGTGGGCGGCGTCCAGCGTGGCCGGCACGTCCGAGAGCAACTCGGCGCCGCCCGGGGCCCTGCCGGCGCCGGCCTTGGGTATGGAGGACACCACGGCCGCCTTGACGGCCGGAGGCGTGTCCTTGGTGATGTCCACGCCCTTGGGCGGTGAGTCGGGGCCGTGCGTGCACTGCTTGACGCCCTCGACCTCGAAGCCGCCGACACACGAGCTGTCCTCGGGGGCGGCTTCCAGGCCCTTGTACACCATGCCCTTGCGCGGCTCGTCGGGCGGAACGTCGTCCAGCGCCTGCGGGGATGCGGAGTCCACCTGCTGGGTGTTCGTGCCGCCGATGCCGCCCGTGGTGGCGAGTGCGGTGACGCCACCGGCGACCAGCGTGGCGGAGGCCAGCGCGATGGCGAGGAGCGTCCGTCTCTTGGCCGCCGAGCGGCGCCGGTGCTCGCCTCGATCGTTGAGCTGCAACAAGTTCATCCCATCCTTGGGTCTGGACTGCGTTGCGGCGGGACACTGCCACATCGAACGCCCGTTCATCCACCCGGGTTTCGTTGCTATAGGAGGGGCGAAAGTTGCCGATGGGGCGCCGATGGGCCGAACTGACGCACGGTCATGGGCGAGGAGCGTTGCCTCGCCCCGGGTATTGCAGTGACATTGCACCAGAGGTCTAGACCGCCGGAAAGCAAACCTCGGCGGCACTGCGGCGCCGGAACCTTCACAGGAACATGAGGTCGGCTTTAGGAATCCTTAGGCTTCGCCGAAACCGCGACCGCGCGGCGACGTGGCGCGAGCGGCGGAGGCAGCGGCGGAGGGGGCGTCACCCCGCGCGCAACCGGCGTCAGTTGAACGTAGCGCATCCCGTCGCAGGATGCGGCTGGTTCGATACCGTTCGGTAACTTCGTTGTTCCAGAGGGTGATAAACATGCTGCGAGACTGCTCGGGCGTCCGTGGGTGGGAACCGCCCGGTCGGATGCCGTACAGCCTTGTGCCCCCGTTGCGTTTCCCGACGAAACGGTCAGTGGCCCGGTGATCCCGGCCGCCGCTGGTGGGCACGGCGGTGCAGCCCTGGTGGGTGCCGCGCCGAGCACCGCGCGACCGGGCCCGCCGGCCGGCAGTCGTCCGAGGCGCGTGCGCGAAGGCGCCGTCGCCGTCCGCTGAAACGACCGGAGGGGCCATGTCGATGTCCACCAGGGGTACCGCGTCCGTGGGGAAGCAGCACGTGGGGCACAGGTCGTATCCCGGCTCGCGGGAGACGACCGCGCAGGAGGCGTCCGCCTCCCCGGAAGTCCGGATCCCGGCGGGACCGCCGGGCAGGACCCGCGACGGCCGGCCGGCGGAGTTACCGGGCCGCGCCCATCCGGCGGTCGACGCGGATTTCACCTCCGCCCGGAGCGCCGCCCAGAGCGCAGTTCAGAGCACTGTCCAAGGATCCACCCTGCCCGGAGGCCACGCGGAGCTGCTGCGGCCCCCCTCGCCGCACGGGGACAGGAGCGGCGGCCCCACCCCGGTGGTGCGCGGCCTCGCCGAGGGCCTGCTGAGACAACTTCCCCACCTCGTCGAAGAGCTCATGGAACTGACCTTGGGCAGGGGAGTGCGGCATCTGGAGCTCGTACCAGGGTCCGAAATACGCCGTTCCCTCCACGAGAACGTCCTCGGCTTCCTGCGGATCCTCGCGGGCAAGCCGCCCGCCGACAGCAACCCGCTGGCGGTCCCGATGGCATGGGGACACTACCGCGCCCAGGAAGGCGTGTCGGTCGAATCCCTGCTCCGCGTCCACCGGCTGGCCACCCAACTGCTCTGGGAGAAACTGTTCGACGAGGCCCGGGCGCTGTCCCCGGAGGTGCTGCAGCGGCTCCTCGACGAGAGCGGCCCCGTGTGGGACGCGCTCGACAGCTACTCGCAGGCGTTCGTCGAGGGGCACCGCGTGGCGGAGGCCGACGCCCAGCGCCGCAGCACCGAACGCCGTGAGACGGTGATCGACGCGCTGATCGAGGGCCGCGGCGTCGAGCCGGTGGTCGCGGCCGAGGCGCAGGTGACTCTCGGCCTTCCGGCGCGCGGCCGGTTCGTCGTGATCGCCATGGCCGACGGGACGGTGCCGAGCGGGGAGCGCGACGCCGACGGTTTCGGGAGCGGGACCCCGCGCGCGCTGCGTCATGCCCTGCCCTCCCACGCGGTGCTGGCCGTCTGGCGCCGGCGTACCGACCGGCACATCGGACTGCTGGAACTGGGCAGCACCTCGCTGGGGCGGCTGGTCGAAGCGCTCTCGGCCGGCGTGGGCCGGCGGGTGGGCATCTCCTGCGAGGTCGACAGCCTCTCCGACATCGCCACTGCTTATCACTGCGCCGAGACCGCCCTGCAGACCCTGCCGGCGGCCACGGAAGGCGTCGCGGCCTTCGACGACCACCTGCTGGAAGCCCTCGTGGTGACCAGCCCGCACGTCGCCCAGCGGCTGGCCCGCCACACCTTCGGCAGACTGCTCGACTGCCCTCAGGAGGAGCGGGACCTGCTGCTCGCCACCCTGGACGCCTGGTTCCGCGGCGGCTGCTCGGCGGCCAGGGCCGCGGACGAGCTGCACTGCCATCGCAACACCGTGCTCAACCGGCTGCGCCGCATCGAGGCGCTCACCGGCAGCATGCTCGACGACGACCGGCACCAACTCGCCTGCCGGATGGCCCTGGTGGCCGTGCGCTGCCCATGAGCGCCCCGACACGATGCGCCGCTCCTGACCGTTCCGGCCTCGTGTTCCGCTCCTGACCTGGTGCGTTGTGCTCGGCGCACAGCCAGGTACCGGCAATCCGCAGCGGGCGGCCATCGACTCCGGTGCCGGCGCACGGGACCCTGGAGGCGGGGGAACACGCACACGTGGCCGGCTTCACCGCCGGTTCATGGCCCGGCTTCCAGACGAGCGGCCGACCCTCTCGGGCCGATGGTCCCGTCCGCAGCGCGGCGGACGGCAAGGACCGCGGCACGGCCCATGGTCCCCGAGTGCCTGCTGGGAGAGATGCTGTGACCGACGTATTCGTCGACTCGTTCGTCCACGCACTGGGCGAACGCAAAGCCCATGTCAGCGAGACCGGCGCCGCGGGGCACCTGATGTCCTCGGCGCAGGACCTGGAGTCGGCCGGCTTCCGCTGGCACCACGTCTGTGAGCCGACGACCGGCGCCTACGACCTGGCCAGGAACGTCACCGCGCAGCTGGCCGACTCCGGCCGGCTGGGCGACGTGGACGCGATCGTCTACGCGACATGTCTGCCCGGCAACGGCAACGCCGGAGACCCGGCGGCGTGGGAGCGCAGCCGGGACGTGAAGCACCTCATGGACTTTCCCGCCGGCCGGCTGCAGGCCGACTTCGGGCTCGGGAAGGCCGTCGTCATCGGGCTCAACCAGCAGGCGTGCACGGCGATGCTGGGCTCCCTGCGGCTGGCCGGGGCGATGCTCCGGGCCGAGGCGGACTGGGAGCGGGTGCTGTGCGTGACGGCCGACCGCTTCCCGGCGGGTGCCCGGTACGAGCAGGCCTACAACCTCATCTCCGACGGCGCGGCGGCCTGTGTCGTCAGCCGGGAACCCGCCGCGTTCCGCCTGGTGACGGCACACCAGATCACCAACGGCGGCCTCGGGCAGGCGGATGACGACGAGACGGTCGGCATGTACTTCGCGTACACCCACCGGCTGGTGCGCGAGACCCTGACCCGGGCCGGGCTGTCGGCCGCGGACCTCGACTGGGTCGTCACCCAGAACACCAACGACAAGGCCTGGCAGATCCTGGCCCGGCTGCTCGGGGTGGACGCCGGGAAGGTCTTCTTCTCGTCCATGCGGGACGTGGGGCACGTCATCTCCGCCGACAACATCATCAACCTCGCGGAACTGATCGCTTCCGGCCGGCTGCGGCCTGGTCAGTACGTCGCGCTCGTGATGGCCGGATTCGGCCTGAACTGGCAGTGCGTGATCCTGCAGGCCACCGAGTCCTTCGCCGCGTGAGCCGGACGAGCGCCCGCGGTCGCAGCGCCCGCGCTCGCGGCGTCCGCGTCCCCGGCGTCCGCGGCCGTGGCGTCCGGGCGGATCCGCCCCGACCGCCTGCCACCGGTACGCGAACCGACACGACACGTCAGATGAGGACAGTGTGAGTAGTACAGCGAATGCTCCGAAGCCCCGGCTCGCGGAGGCCATCGCCTCGCTCGGTGACACCGTGAGCAGGCTCAGCCACCTCTCGAAGCGCTCCTACCAGAACCCCTACATCACGCTGCGGCAGTGGCCGGAAGAGGTCCGGCCCGAGGAGGACTGGTTCAGCTCACCCGAGTACGTGAGCCTGTACGGCACCCCGTTGTGGGACGCGCTCGACGAGCCCGCCAGGCGGCGGCTGGCCTTTCATGAGGCCGTCAACTTCTACAGCCTCAACATCCACGGCGAGAAGGGCCTGATGCAGGGCCTGGCGCAGCGTCTGTACCGCAAGGACCTGGTGGACGTCTCGGAGTACCTGCACCACTTCCTCGACGAGGAGAACAAGCACAGCATCTACTTCGGCGGCTTCTGCACCCGGTACGCGAAGGTGTACCGGAGCCGCCAGTTCGCGCTGGAGGAGACTCGTTCGCAGAGCGTCGAGGACTTCCTCTTCTTCGCCAAGACCATGATCTTCGAGGAGATCGTGGACCGCTACAACTGGGTCCAGGCCCGGGACGCCAGGTTGCACCCGGTGTCGCGGTTCATCAACGACAACCATCACGTAGAGGAATCGCGGCACCTGGTCTTCGGCCGCCAGCTGGTCACCGCGTTGTGGGAGGCCTGCGTCCCTTCGTGGGGCGATGACACGGTGGCCGACCTGCGCCGTCAGCTGGAGCAGTTCTTCGTCGTCAGCTGGCGCGAGTACTACAACCCCGACGTCTACGCCGACGCGGGGCTCGACGATCCCTGGGAGGTCGCCGAGCAGGCCTGGTCCGCACCGGCGCAGCGCGCCCACCGGCGTGCGGTGTCGACGAAGGTCCTGGCCTTCCTCACCGAGGCGGGGATTCTCGACAAGGAGCCGGCCGATTCTTTCTGACCAGGAGATCCGGAACCTGCTCAGGTCCTGGGTCCTCACCAAGGCCCCCGATCTGTCCGCCGACGGCCTGACCGACCGGACGCCCCTGTTCGAGGAGCGGCATCTGAGGTCCGTGCACCTGCCGGAACTCCTGCTGCTCCTGGAACGGCTGCGCGCCGCACCGATCGAGGTGGAGGACCTGCGGCCCGGGGACTTCCGTGACATCCACACGATGGTGGACCGGTTCGGCGGAGCGGGGGTGACACCGTGACGCGCGCGACAGCGAGCGCGGCCGGCCCCGACCGGCTCGCCGCTCTGCACCGCATCGGCCTTTCCTGGCAGCCGTCCGGGCAGGCGGCCCTGCGCGGCCCGCTGTTGCGGCTCGCCGACGACTGCGACCGCGCCTTCGTACGGCTCGCCTCCCTCTGGAACGCGGAGGAGGAGCGGCATCCCGCATCGCTGCCCGCGGAGCGGCTGCAGCAGGTCGGCTACCTCCGCTCCTTCCCGCACCAGGCGACCTTCGCGGCCCGGCTGAGCCCCGAGGAGCCGAACATCGACGCCTTCCTCGCCGGCCCCGTCCTGGATGCGGACGACCGGGTCGCGCTGTCCGGGCTCTCACCGGTCACCGAGGTCCTGACTCCGGCGGCCTGCTACCACCTCTACAACGGTCATCAGGGCGAAGTACTCGACCAGGCAATGTTCCTGACGACCCGTAACACCTGTTTCCGTCAGGAGACGCACTACGTGCCGCTGCGGCGGCTGAGCAGCTTCACGATGCGGGAGATCGTCTGCGTCGGCACCGCCGCCGAGACGGTCACTTTCCTCGACGAGGCCCGGACCGCCCTCGACCTGTTCTTCGGGCTGATCGACCTGGACCTGGAGTGGCTCGCGGCGACCGACCCGTTCTTCCGGCCCGAGGACAACCCGCGCCATCTGCTGCAGCGCGTCCAGCCGGTGAAGTACGAGGCGACATACGGCGGTGACCTGGCCATCGCCTCGGTCAACCGGCACCACGACCACTTCGGGTCCGGCTTCGGCCTGACCCGCGACGGCCGGCCCGCCGACAGCTGCTGTGTGGCCTTCGGCCTCGAACGCTGGCTGTTCGCCCTCACCGACCGCCATGGCCTCGACCCGGCTTCGTGGCCCGTCCTGGAGGACGCGGCGACGACGGTCCTGGCGAAGCTGCGGGGAGGCGCGGCGTGAGGGGAACCACGGTCATCACCGGCGCGGACGGCTACCTGGGACGCCGGCTTGCCGCAGCACTGCTCGACGACGGGGACGACGACCTGATTCTGGCCGTCCGTGCCGCCTCCGCAACCGAACTCGACGGGAAACGGCAGCGGCTGGCGGACGAGCTGGGACCGGACGCCGCAGGGCGGACCCGGTGTGTGGCGGCCGACGTCCGCCACGACACCCTCCTGACCGACGTCGATCCGGGTGCGGTGACCCGCATCGTCCACGGGGCGGCCGTCACCCGCTTCAACGTCGAGCGCGACATCGCCGACGCCGTCAACGTGGCGGGCACCGGTAGGCTGCGGGCCTTCGCCGCACGATGCGAGAACCTGCGGCGATTCGCCCTGCTGTCCACGCTGTACGCTGCCGGCGAGCATCAGGGTGACATCGCGGAGGAGCGGCTCCCGGACGCCGGCTTCGTCAACCACTACGAGTGGTCGAAGTGGGCGGCCGAGGAACAACTCCTGGGTGCGGCCGGGGAGATGCCGGTCTCCGTACTGCGGCTGCCCACGGTCATCGCCGACGACGACAGCGGGCACGTCACGCAGTACAACGTCTTCCACAACACGCTCAAGCTCTTCCACTACGGACTGCTGTCGCTGCTGCCGGGGGACGAGAAGACACCGCTCTCCCTCGCGACGGCCGCCTTCACCGTCTCGGCGGTCACCCGTCTGCTCGATCCCGCAGTCGCCGACGGCGTCTACCACGTCTGCCCCGACCCGGCGCGGACGCCGACCCTCGGCGAGCTCGTCGACCTCGCCTTCGGCGTCTTCGAACGCGACGCGGGATTCCGGCGGCGGGGCCTGATCCGGCCCGTCCCCTGCGACCGGGAGAGCTTCGACGACCTGCTGCACGCCGCCACCGGGCTGCGCGCCGGGCCGCTCCATCAGTCACTCGCGTCGGTCTCACCCTTCGCCGCCCAGCTCTATCTGCCGAAGACGTTCCGCAACGAAGCGCTGCGCGCGGCCTGGCCCGCGTACGCGGCCCCCGATCCGTACGCGCTGACCGAGGCCACCTGCACCCGGCTGGTCGCCTCGAAGTGGGGCCGCCGGCCCGAGGAGACACCGTGACCCTTTCCGAGAACGACCTGTGGCTGCTGAGCTACTACCGCTCGTCCGAGATCAACGGCGCCCTGTTCTTCGGCCGGGTCGCCCGCACCCTGCGCGGCGGACCGCTCCAGGCGAACGTGACCCACCACTTCGCCGACGAGGCCAACCACGCGAAGTACTGGACCCGTTGCATCGAGGACCTGGGTCACCCCGCGACGAAGTTGTCCGGCAGCTACCAGGACCAGTATCTGGAGGCCGTCGGTCTGCCCGCCAACCTCATGGAGGTCATGGCGGTCACCCAGGTCTTCGAGAAGCGGGTGATCGCCCAGTACCGCCGCCATCTGCGGGCCGGGGACACCCATCCGAGGGTCCGGCAGACCATCGAGACGATCATGGAGGACGAGCGCTGGCATGTGAAGTACGTCAGGGACGCCCTGGAGGAGATGGCGGGCCGGTACGGCCAGGAATACATCGACTCGACCCTGGCCCGCTTCACGGCGGCCGACGAGGAGGTCTACGCGAAGACCCTCGCGGAGTACGGCGAACGCATCACCTTCCTGAGCGGCCCCGACCTGCCCTTCGAGGATCCGCCCTCCGCGGAGGGCACGCCGTGACCGGCCCTGCGGCGCCCCCGGCCCGAGGCGGAACGACGGTCCTTGCCGTATGGACCCGGCGACCGCTCGCTCGCACCGCGCTGACCGGTCCGGAGAGCGAGCGGTTCGCCGCACTCACCGGCCGGGTGCAGCGGGAGCAGTGGCTGATCTCCCGGCATGCCCTGCGGACCCTGCTCGGGGTCTTGGGGCTGCCGGCCGACACGACCGCCTACGCGTTTCCGCACCGCCGTCTGTCGCTCTCCCACGTCGGGGGAGCAGCCGTGGCCGCGGGCCTGGCGGTCCCGGACGGGGGTGTGGTGGGGGTCGGTGTCGATCTCGAAACGGCCCGTGCGGCGCGCCCGGAGACCGCGCGCTTCTTTCTCGGCGAACGCGAACGCTCCTGGCTCGACACCGTTCCCGAATGCGCCCGCGCGGCGGAACACGTACGCCTGTGGACGGTCAAGGAGGCGCTGTACAAGGCGGATCCGGACAACCGGCACACCGTTCTCCGCGACTACACCACCGACGACCCGGCGGCCGGTTCCGGCCGTGCCCGGCGGCGCCCGCCGCACGACACCGTCTTCGGCTACACCGCCACCCGGTTCGGTGAAGCCCGGCTCTCCGTGGCCGCGGCCTTCCACCGTCCCCCGATCACCCCCGTAAGGACCGCGACCGTGCCCTCCGTCACCTTCGACGACGTCGCCCACCGCATCAGCGCGACGCTCTCCGTTCCCGTCGACACCCTGACGCCCGAAACGCATCTGCGGGACCTCGCCGCCGACAGCTTCCTTCTCGTCGAGATGGCCGTCGACCTGCAGGAGGAGTTCGACGCGCTGTTCACCCAGGCCGACCTGCGGGAGGTGACCACCCTGGGGCAACTGGCGGGACTCGTGGGCGCGCAGCCCTGACCGGGAGCAACCGCGTACTTCTCCGGCCGGCACACAGACGGCCGCGCTCGCCCGTCCCACCGCCCGAACCCCCTGTCCACCCGACCCACCGGAGTGCGGAATGTCGCAGCGTCTGAGCCAAGCCCTCCACCGGTTCCGCGGACCCCTGCTGGCCCTCTGGCTGGTGGCGCTCGTCGCGGCGGCCGTCGCGGCTCTGCCGCTGGCCGACCGGCTGAGCGGCGGCGGCTGGTACGTACCCGGATCGGACTCGCTGAGCGCGGTGCAGTCGATGCGGTCGGGATTCGCCGACCGCGGCGCCAGCAACCTCACGCTGGTCGTGACGGACGAACGGAACCTCGCCGGCAGCCCGGAGTTCGACCGGCGGATGAGCCAGGTCATGCGTGAGGTCACCGGCGACAAACGGCTGGAGACGACGGGCAGTTACGGCTGGCTCACCCTGTCCGGCCACTCCCGGCAGGAGTTCGTGGGCAAGGACGGCAGGACCGCCGTCACCATGGTCGGGCTGGCGCTGGACGACGGGACGGCCCGTCGCGTCCTGCCCGATGTGCAACAGGAGATCGACCACCGCTACGCGCCGCAGGGGCTGCGGGTGTCGATGGTCAGCGCCGGAACGTTCTGGGGCGAGATCAACAAACTGAGCGCGGAAGGCCTGCAGAAGGCCGAGCTCATCACCTTCCCGCTGGTGCTGCTCATCCTGCTGCTGCTCTATCGCGGTGTGGTCGCGGCAGTGGTCTCGTTCGTGGTCTCGGTGACCGCGATCGTCCTGACCTTCGGGGTGATGTCCGTACTCGCCGCGCACGTCGAGCTGTCGATCTTCGTCCAGAACGCGGCGACCATGATCGGCCTCGGGGTCAGTGTCGACTACTCGCTCTTCATCATCTCCCGCTACGTCGACGAGCTGACCGCGGGACGCGATCGCACCACGGCGCTGGCGATCGCGCTGCGCACCAGCGGCAGAACCGTCCTCTTCTCGGGGCTGATCGTCGTCCTCGCCATGTCCAGCCTCTTCCTGGTGGACCTCAACGTCATCCGCTCCATCGCGCTGGGCATCGTCGTCGTGGTCGCCTTCGCCACGCTGGCGAGCGTCGTGGTCCTGCCCGTCGTCCTCCACCTGATCGGCGACCGCATCCTGTGGGGACGCCTGCCCCCGCGGCGGCGCACATCAGGGGAGAAGGGCCGGACGCCGGGGGAGCACCGCCGGACGGCGGCGGAACGGGGCCACCGCTGGGGGAGGGTGGCGCGTCAGATCATGCGCCGCCCCGTGCTGTTCCTGACGCTCGCGAGCGCCGCCCTGCTGGCGCTGGCCGTCCCCTCGCTGGACCTGCACACCTTCACCCCGGACGCGCGGATCGCGCCCGCCTCGTCCCCCGTGCGCCAGGGGTTCGACGCCGTGCGTGAGCAGTTCGGGCCGGGCACGGCCTCACCCCAGCAGATCGTCATCACCTCGCGGACCGCGCTGTCCGCGTCACCCGACGCCGGGAGGGTCACCGCGCTCCAGGAGCAGCTCGTCCGGCTGCCCCACGTCACCGCGGTCCGCTCCCCGCTCGACGTGCTGCGCACCGTCAGCCCCGAACGGCCGCTGGCGGGGCTGGACGCGGCGGTGTTCTCGCGGCTGCCCGGAGACGCCCGCGGCACCGTCGACCACTACGTCTCCGCCGACCGCCACAAGATCGTGCTGGAGGTCATCGGGGACGACTACGCCTCCGCCGACCGGTCCCGCGCGCTGCTGGATGCCATCCGCTCGGCCGCGGCCGGGACCGACGCCCCCGGCCTGCACGCGGTGGTCGGCGGCGAGACCGCGGAAGGCACCGACGCCAACACGGCGATCGGGGACGCCCTGCCCGAGGTGGTCGCGGTGATGCTGGCGGTCCTCTATCTGATGCTGCTGGTCACCTTCCGGTCCCTGCTGCTCCCGGTGAAGGCCATCACCATCAACATGCTGTCGCTCGGCGCGACCTACGGTGTGCTGGTCCTGGTCTTCCAACGCGGCCTGGGCGCGGCCCTCTTCGGCTTCGACCCGTCGGACCACCTCCAGAACTTCGTCCCGATCCTGCTGCTGGCGATCCTGTTCAGCCTCAGTACCGACTACGAGGTCTTCCTGCTCCGCCGCATCCGCGAGGAGCACGACGCGGGCGCGGACAACACGACGGCCGTGGCCACCGGAATGGCCCGTACCGCGCCGTTGATCTCCGGGGCCGCGCTGCTGATGGTCGCGGTGTTCGGCGCCTTCGCGCTGACCGGCATCATGCCGATCCAGCAGCTCGGCCTCGGTCTCGCACTGGCCATCGCCCTGGACGCCACCGTCATCCGGCTCATCGTCGTGCCCGCCGCCATGCGGCTGATGGGCCGCTGGAACTGGTGGCTGCCGGGCCGCCGCCCGACCCCGGCCACCGCGTCCGAAAGCGCCTCCGCACCTTCCGAACCCTCGGATGCCTCGGAGCCGTCGGGCCGCGCCTGAGCCCGTTCCCCATCTGCCCGTATGCCCCTGTGCTGCTCATCGAAAGGACACCGACCCAGTGGACCAACCCGCCCTCTTCCTCCTCCTGCTGAACTTCACCGTCATCGGAGCGCTCCCCAGAGTCTTCTTCCGGTCCGACGGCCGCTTCAACCTGAAGTGGTGGCTGACGGCGCTGCCCTTCGGCCTCAGCCCGCTGTTCGTCGCCGGGTCCACCGCTGTCGGCTGGGAGCCGATCACCCCGGAGTCCTGGCACACGGGACTGACTCTTGTGGCGGTGGCGCTGAACGCCGTCTCGATCGCTCTGATCTTCCTGACCCTGGGCACCCACCGGATCCCCGTCGCGCTGTGGCACCAGGAGAACGACGACCCGCGCCACATCGTCACCCATGGTGCCTACGGCCTGATCCGGCACCCGTTCTATGCGGCGTTCCTCCTGGCGTTCCTCAGCGGGGCCGTGCTCTTCCCGCATGCGATCACGCTCGCGCTGTTCTGCTACGGGTTCGTCGCGCTCAATGCGACGGCCGCTCAGGAGGAACAACGACTCAGCGGCTCGGAGTTCGGGGTGGAATACCGGAGGTACCTCGCGAGGACGGGGCGCTTCCTGCCTCGTCCGGGCAGGTCCGCACCGGCGGAGACCAGCCGGGTCGGGGGCTGACCGTGGCCGTCCTTCCGCCGCTCACCGCCTGGCTGACCGACCCTCACCCCGGGCGCGGTGTGCGGTTGGCCGACGACTCGGGCGGCTGGAGCTACGTCCCCTATCCGGAGCTGGCGGCCGCCGCCCGCCGGGCCGCCGCCGGCATGCGGTCGGCCGGTGTCCGCCCCGGAGACGTCGTGTGTCTGCTGATGCCCACCGGCCTGCCCTGCCTGGGCGCGCTGTTCGGTGTCTGGGCGCTCGGCGCGACGATCTCCCCGCTGCCGCCGCCCTCGTTCCAGACCGATGACGCGTACGTCGAGCACATCACCGCCGTCCTGGAGCAGGCCGCGCCCGCCCTGGTGGTCGCGAGCGGGGAGTTCGGCGATCTGGCCGCCCGGGCGATGACCCGGGCGGGGCTTCCCGGCCGGCCGTGGACGCCGCAGGAGATCACCGCCGGAGCCGCACCCGAAGTACCCGAAGGGCAGGGATCCGCGGCCGGCCGGCCGGTGGCTCCGCCCGCCGGGTCCATCGCCCTGCTGCAGTTCACGTCGGGCTCCACCGGCCGACCACGCGGTGTGCGGGTCTCCTGGCGGAACCTCACGGCGAACCGTGCCCTGCAGAGCCGTCTGATCGGATGGAAGGACGGGGACGGCTTCGCCTCCTGGCTGCCGCTCCACCACGACATGGGCCTGATCGGCTGCTGTCTCTTCCCGGTCGCCTCGCAGAGCGACCTGTGGCTGATGCGCCCGGACCAGTTCATCCGGGACCCGGCCCGCTGGCTCGCCTGCTTCGCGCCCGGCCGGGCGGCGCACTCGGCGGCGCCGTCGTTCGCGTTCGCCTACGCGGCCCGGCGGGTCCGGCCGCGGCGGCTGGACGAGCTGGACCTGTCCGGCTGGCGCAGCGTCTGCGTCGGCGCCGAGGCGGTCGACCCGGCGGCGCTCTCCGCGTTCGCCCGGTTCGCCGCGCCGGCCGGATTCTCCGCTGACGCGTATGTGCCGTCCTACGGGCTGGCGGAGAACACGCTCGCGGTGACGGGCGGCGCGGCGCCGCTCCTGATCGTGCGCCCCGACTGGGCCGCGCTGCGGATCGGCCGGGCGGTGACCGTAGAGGACACCGCCCGGCTGGCTGACGCGGCGGTCGAGCCGGGCTCCGGCTGGCTGGTCGGCCATGGCTTTCCCCAGGACGGGGACGGCGTCGCCGTCCGCATCCTCGACGCGGCCGGCGACCCCGTCCCGGCGGGCCATCTCGGGGAGATCGCCGTGTCCGGCGCCTCGGTGGCGCCGGGCTACCACGCGGGGCGCGAGGGCGGTCCGGACGCCACCCGCTTCGTCGACGGCGAACTCCGCACCGCGGACGCCGGATTCCTGCACGACGGCCAGCTCTTCGTCCTGGGCCGGATGGGCGACAGCCTGAAACTGCGCGGGCGCAGCGTCTACGTCGACGACCTCGACGCGAAGGTCGCCGCGGCGGCCGGGCTGGACCGGGACCGCGCGGCGGTGGTGGCCCTCAACGATCGCGGCCGAGCCGGTGTCGCCGTCTTCGTGGAGGCCGCCCCCGGCCCCTGGACGGAGAAGGTGACCGACATGCTGCGGGCCGAACTCGGCCCCGAGCCCGCCCTCACCCTCGTCGCCGGCCGCCGCGGTCTGCTCAAGCGCACCACCAGCGGCAAGCTGCGCCGCCGTCATATGTGGCAACTGCTCCAGGAGGGCGGTCTCGAGTCGGTGACGACCAGGTTGTGACGACCAGGCTGTGACGGACAACCGGCTCGCCCGGGCGGGGTGCTCCTCCAACGTCGCGTCACGGAACTTGATCGACGGGACGTCAGAAGCGGACCAAAACACCCTATAAAGGGATACTCTCCCCTCGGATGGCACCAGGGACTGCTACCGATGGAGAGCGATGCCAGCGAACCAGCGCATCACCGGCGCGACCGTGCGGCAGGTCGCGGGAAATCCCAAGATCTGGGCCTTCCCGGCGACCATCATCGGGCTGGTCGCCCTGCTGCTCTCACTGGTCTACATGGGCGGCATCCTCAACCCCAACGGCAATCTGCACCACATGCCGATCGGCCTGGTCAACGCCGACCGGGGCGCCGTGGTGGCGGGGCAGCCGATGAACCTGGGCCGGCAGGTCACCGACGGCATCGCCGCATCGGCCACGTCGCAGCAGCAGGCATCGTGGCGGCAGCTCGACGCGGGGGCCGCCCGGGACGGGCTCGCCTCCGGGAAGCTCTACGGCGTCCTGGAGGTGCCGGACGGCTTCACCGCGGCCGTCGGCGCGCTGGGGGCGCCGACCGGGCAGCAGCCGGCGCGGCCGACGATGTCGGTGCTGACCAACCCGGGGGCGGGCAGCCTGGCCTCCTCGCTGGCGAGTTCCATCTCCCAGCAGACGGCACACGCGGCATCGGCGCAGCTCGGCGCGTCGCTCATCGAGCGGCAGCGCCCCGGGGGCGGCGCGATGACCAACGCCGAACGGCTTCTCCTGCAGGACCCCGTGACGGTGAAGGTCTCGGTCGGGCATGCCATCGGCTCGCACAGCGGTCTCGGTCTGACCGCGTTCTACTACACCCTGCTCCTGGTCCTGTCCGGGTTCCTCGGGGCGAGCGTGATCAGCAACGGCGTGGACGTCGCCCTCGGCTACGCGGCCAGCGAGCTGGGGCCGGTGCGCACCCAGCGGCCCACCGTGCCGATCACCCGGACCCGGACGTTCATCGTCACATGTGTGATGTCGCTGGGGCTCTCCGCACTGACGTCGAGTCTGATCATGCTGGCGACCGTGGTGATCCTGGGTATGGACGCGTCCCACCTGCCGCTGCTGTGGGTCTTCTCGTTCTGCGCGACCGCCGCGGTCGGGCTCGGGGTCCAGGCGCTGCTCGCCGCCTTCGGCGGGATCGGCCAGCTGATCAGCATGTTCGTGTTCATCGCGCTGGCCCTGCCGTCCTCGGGCGCCACCATTCCGCTGCAGGCGCTGCCCAGCTTCTACCGCGTGCTGTCCGATTTCGAACCCATGCGGCAACTCGCCGACGGTGTACGGGCGATCATGTACTTCGGCGCCCAGGCCGACGCCGGTCTCACGCGTGCGTGGATCATGATCGCGGTCGGCTCGATCGCGGCCCTGGCCTTCGGGTTCGCCATGACCGGCTACTACGACCGCAAGGGCCTGCACCGCATCGTTCCCGAACACGTCTGAGGTTCTTGCGCGGCCATCAGTTCACCAGCGGTGAGACCGGCCGCTCGAAGAAGGTCTCCAGTGAGACCGTGGCCTGGGTGCCGCTGACGCCGTCGATGGCGTAGAGCCGTCGGAGCACGTCCTGGAGTTGCACCGTGGTGGCGGTGCGCACCTTCACCAGCACCGAGGCGCTGCCCGCGATGATGTGCGCCTCCTGGATCTCAGGGATGGCGGCGAACGCCGCGCCCGACTCGCCCATCCAGGCCGACGACTCGACCATGACGAAGGCGAGCACGCCCTGCCCGAGGGCCGCCGGGTCCACGTCCACCGTCGTCCGCCGGATGATGCCGCGCTCGCGCAGTTTCCGCACCCGCTCGTGCGCGGCGCCGGCCGACAGGCCGACGGCCTTGCCGAGGGCGGCATAGGCCTGAGTGGCGTCCTGCTGGAGCAGTGCGACGAGTTCACGGTCAATGTCATCCACGCTTGCCACCATACTTCATTCTGCGATATTCATACGAGACAGAATGTAGTTCGGCATCAAGTCATGAAGGTGTGATCATGTCTTCCGTCGCTCGCCCCTCGATATACGAGATTCTGGACGATCGCTTCCGTACCGGACGCTGTGCGAACGGCGACGAACGGCTCGAGAAGCTGTATGAGGACTGCCGTTGGGCCGAGGGCCCGCTCTATCTGCCCGCCTGGCGGCAGCTGATCTGGAGCGACATCCCCAACGACCGCATGCTGCGCTGGGACGAGGCGACGGGCGCCGTCAGCCTCTTCCGTTCGCCGGCCGGCCACAGCAACGGCAACACGCTCGACCACCAGGGCCGCCTGATCAGCTGTGAGCAGGGCAACCGCCGCGTCAGCCGGACCGAGCCGGACGGGACGCTGACCGTCCTCGCGGAGCGCTTCGAGGGCAAGCGGCTCAACAGCCCGAACGACGCGACCGTGAAGTCCGACGACTCGATCTGGTTCTCCGACCCCGACTTCGGCATCACCAGCGACTACGAGGGACACCGGGCGGACAGCGAGATCGGTGCGTGCAACGTCTACCGGGTGGACCCGGTGACCGGGGAAGTCCGCCTGGTCGCCGACGGTTTCGGCGGCCCGAACGGTCTCGTCTTCTCGCTGGACGAGCGACAGCTGTACGTCTCCGACACCCGCGCGGGCCAGATCCGCGTGTTCGACGTCCGCGAGAACGGCGCCCTCTCGGACGGCAAGGTCTTCGCCGAGACGACCGACGGCGTCAGCCGCTTCGACAACATCCGCTTCGACGACGAAGGCCGGCTGTGGGCCGCGGCCATGGACGGCGGAGTGCACTGCTACGACCCGGACGGGACGCTGATCGGCAGGCTCGCGGTCCCCGAGGCGGTCTCCAACATCGCCTTCGGCGGCCCCAAGAACAACCGGCTGTTCATCACGGCGACCACGACGCTGTACTCGCTGGTGATGTCGGTGACGGGCGCGCCGCGGACACGGCGCGTCTGAGCGCCACCCGGCGGCCGTTGCGTCGACCGGGTGCCACGAGGGCTCGGTGGAGGGGAGAATCGAATCGTCGCCGGGCCGGCCCGGGTGGGCACGGAGGCAGTTCGCGGACCGCATCGTTCGAGGGGGCGTGCCAACAGTGATCGCGTTCAACTTCACCGGCCAACTCACGCTGCGCTACGACGCCGAGCTGCCCGCAGGCGTCCGTCAGGGGACCGCTGTGATCGCCGTGACCCCGCCGGCCGATTTCTTCGTCACCCCCGCACCGGCTTACATCCTGCAGGTGCGCCGCTACGCCTGCCCCCTCACCTCGATGCGGCTCCGCACGTCCTCCGCGGATCATCTCCTGGAGGACGTTCAAGCCGTGGTGCTGCCGGACGAACCGCGCGAGCACCGCTATCTGCTGCCCCCGTGGCCCACTGCGGGTGCGCTGGAGTACCACCTCACCTGGGCACAGGACCCGGAGGGACCCGCGGTCGGAGACGCGCTGGAGGAACGGGTGCTCTTCGTCGTCCGCATCCTCGCCGAGGATCGTGATGGCGGCACCCAGGTCCTGGAGTACGGGCGGATCGCGGTCACCTGGACGGATCCCGCCTCCCCCCGTGCCCGCCCGCTCGCCGCCCCTGACGCCGGCCGCCCCCTGCCCGCGCCGCTGCGGGAAGCCGTCGACGACCTCGTACGAGCCGACGCGGAGCCGGTGCCGGGCTGCCCGCACTGCGCGATGCTCTGGGAGCTGCGCCTGCTCGAACAGGCCGAACGGGTGGGAGAATTGGCCGAAGAGCATCACGATGCCACGGTCGGTAAATGGGTGGTGCGGTGGTTCCCCAATCCGCGGGACGCCTTCCGGGAGTTCATCAACCCCTGCCCGTGCGTCCGTGTCCGGCTCGGCGCGCCCCCGGACCCCGCTGACCTGTGGTGGTCGGCGGACCCGGCCGCCCGGCAGCGACTCGACGCCGAGTTGCAGGAGCACCTCATCGCCACCGGCCGCCGCCGCGTCATCCACTTCCTCCGTACCGTCAACGCCGCCCCGCCGACCCCCTGACGGCCGGTGGCGCAGACCGGCTCGCCGGATTCCGCCGCCAACGTCATGGACGGCGACCGGCTGCGGCGACCCGCCGGGGCACGGCTGCCACCAGCGACTATCCCACCCGCTCCGGCCTCACTCGCCGACCTCGCGCACCATTCGCCCCCCGTTGAAGATCGCCGCCAACGCCTGCGCGGGGCAGGGCTGGCAGAGGTACACCGGTGGCGCTGAGACAATGGGGGCTGACAGCCTCGTACTCGCGCGCTGCCTGACCGTCGACCCAGCACCGGGCCACTGATCCATCGGAGAGACCATGACGACCCCGACCCCGGTCGCCGCTACCACCACCGGCCGCTGATGGGCGCGCTGGAACCCGTCGCCCTGGTGCTCGACGGCTATATCGAAGACGCCCCCGTCCCGGCGCCCGGCGATGAGTACCGGGCGACGGCGGCGTTCCGGCTGATCCACTCGCCCACCGACCACGCGGCGGACGAGATGGTGCTCCCGTGCCTGGTGACGGACCCGGTCCTGGTCAGGACCGCCCTGGAGGATCTGGAAGAGGGCGACCTGCTGAGAGTGGAGGGCGTGCTGATGCTGCCCGGCGGGACCCCCGACGGCGTGCTGCGGCTGCGGGTGGAAGCTCTTGAGGTGCTGTCGCCGGCCCCGATACGCGAGATCGAGCCCGACACGGTCGACCGCTACGGCCCGTATGTCATCGTCAGCGGCAACACCCACAGCACCGGGGCCGACCCCGTCCAGATGTGGACCGCCGCCGGTGTCTGGGTCGGCATCGCGCCCGGCCCCGCCGCTGTTCAGGACATGATCACCGCCTACGAGGCCCGCACCAACGGCACATGACGCGGGGCGTCTCCGGTGGAGTGATCCCGGTGGTGGGAGGCGTCCGCAGGTGCGTGAGGGGAGGGCACTGACAGCCGGTGAGCGTACAACCCACGTCCAGCTCGGCGGACGCTCGACACGGTGCGGGTGCGGGTGCGGGTGCGGGTGAGAGTGCGGGTGCGGCACTACATGCGGCGCATCACGGCCACGACCCGGCCGAGGATCGTCGCGTCGTCGCCGGCGATGGGGGAGTAGGCGTCGTTGTGCGGATGGAGCCACGCGTGCCCGGCCGCGTCGCGCTTGAACCGCTTGACGGTGGCTTCGCCGTCGATCATCGCGGCGACGATGTCGCCGCTGGCGGCAGAGCTCTGACGGCGGACGGTGACCCAGTCTCCGGTGACGATGGCCGCGTCGATCATGGAGTCGCCGACGACCTCCAGGGCGAACAGCTCCCCTTCACCCACCAGGAGCCGCGGCAGATCGAGCACGTCCTGGATGTCTTCCTGGGCGGTGATCGGGATCCCGGCCGCGATCCTGCCGATGAGCGGCACGCGTGCGGTCGCCGTGCGGCCGGCCGTCTTCGTGGTGCGCGAGTCCTCCGGGAGCACGTAGGCGCGTGGTGTGTGGGGATCCCGGCGCAGAGCGCCTTTGCGCTCCAGCACCATCAGTTGATGGGCGACCGAGGAGGTGCTCGACAGGCCCACGGCCTGGCCGATCTCCCGCATCGACGGCGGATAGCCGGTGCTGTCGATGAAGTCGCGGATGGTGGCGACGATGTCGGCCTGCCGGGTGGTGAGCCCGTCGTAATTGCCCGGGGCGCCCGGCGGTCGGCCGGGGCGCCCTGCTGTCTTGCGGTTGTCCATGGTCCGCGCGCCCTCCCTCGCTGGTGATCATGGTGAGAGAAGCACAGTAACCCGGACAGACCGGGTAAGGGAACGACCTTTCGAATAACGCTGATGTGGCACGACGCCGTGTCGGCCGCCGTGGGACGCGGGTAGCCGGTTCCTCCGGGGTGTCGAGCGGAGCGGCCAGGGGGACGGAGCCACCCCTGATGCGCGGCTGGCACAAATCCGCGCGGTGCTGGACGCAGGGCCTTGATCGACGGCAGGGCGTCCGTTCAAGACGTCCGTTCAAGACGTCGGTTCGAGACGTCGGTTCGAGACGTCGGTTTGAGGGGTCCGTTCAAGACGCCGGTCGTCCGGCGTCCGCGTGGCGGTCCGGGCTACGCGCCCGGACCGCTGTCGATGCGCCCCAGCAGGTCGAGCAGGGTGGTGCGGTCGGTGGGGGACAGGGCGGCGTAGCACGTGGCGAGGACTTCGTCGGCGATCCGATGCCCTGCGGTGAGGGTCTCTTCGCCGGCGGGGGTGAGGTGGTGCTCGATGCGCCGGCCGTGGCCCGGCCTGCGCTCGATCAGGCCGAGGGCCGCCAGCCGGCCGGCGAGCGTCCCGAACGCCTGCTCGCTCTGGAACGTCGCCGCGGCCAGTGCGCGGGCCGCTGATCCGGGCGTGCGGCTGATCGCGCGGAGGGCGTCCCACTGGGCCAGCGTCGTACCGGCGGCGGCGAGCCGGACCTCGAGTGCCCGGTGCTGCTTGTACTGGGCCTGCTTCACCGCTCTTCCAAGGACCTGCAGTTCATCGGGCATGGACTCAGTCTAGAGCATGACCAAGCTTGTTTATATAAACATCCTTAGTTAGAGTCGGGGCATGTCAACGAACCACACGGTTGCCGTGTACCCCGACCTGTCCATCACCCTCACCGAGGCCGGTTCCGGCCGCCCCTGTCTGATCCTGCACGGCGGCGGGGGGCCGGCTACCGTCGCCGGACTCGCGGACCACCTCGCACCGACCATGCGCACCATCACCCCCACCCACCCCGGTTGGAACGGCGCTCCTCGCCCCGCGTGGCTGACCGGTATCGACGATCTCGCCCTCGCCTACCTGCACTGCCTCCAGGACCTCGAGCTCCGCGACGTGCTCGTCATCGGCTCCTCGCTCGGCGGCTGGACCGCCGCCGAAATGGCCGTGCGGGACACCGGGGGACTCATCACCGGACTGGTCCTGATCGACGCGGCCGGAGTGCATGTCGAAGCCGAGCCGATAGTCGACTTCTTCGCGCTCGACGCCGCCGGCGTCGCCGAGTACGCCTGGCACGACTCGGCCCGCTTCTACGTCGACCCGGCCGACGTCCCCGCCGAGCGGCTCGCCCTTCAGCAGGCCAATCAGGCCACCATGCGCGAACTCGCCGGCGACCCCTACATGCACGACCCCAAACTGCTCCGCCGCCTGCGGCGCGTCGACGTCCCCACGCTGCTGCTCTGGGGAGAGAGCGACCGCATCGTCACCCCCGCCTACGGCGCGGCGTACGCCGAAGCCTTCGGCGACGCCCGGCTCCAGATCATCCCCGAAGCGGGTCACCTGCCGCAGATCGAGCAGCCGGCAGCCACCTTCGCCCTGATCGACGCCTACCGTCGCTGATACGGCGGCAACAGGCGGACGTGTAAGGGGAGTTGATCTCCATGGCTGCCGATGAAAGGTCCCGTTTCCCGCCTGACCGCCCCCCGCCCGGGGAAGGATGTCGCACAACCGCACGGGTCGAGGGGGAGGACGGGGAATGGGGATCTTCGGGCGCAAGAGACGGCCTGCGGACACGCGGCCGCTGGACACACCGCAAGACGCACCACGGGACACACCTCCGGACCCACCGGAGGACGCACGCCCTCAGCCGACGCTGCGGCCGGTCGGGCCGCAGGACGCACCCATGCCCGGCGGTGACGACGACGGGACCCGCTGGATCTACGAGGTCGCGGGGGAGTACTCGTCGGAGACCTGGGCGCCACGGGAGTCGATCCGCCGCTGGTGGCGGGTGGACCGTGACGGCAACGAGCTCGAGGGACCCGTGGAGAACGAGAACTTCGGGCCCCCGCAGAACGACCTGCACCGCGCCACCGACCCCGACGGCCCGCTGAGCTGGCTCCCCGACCCGGAGGCGACGGTGCGGGCCTGGCTGTCGGTCGCGCTCAGCCGGAGCGGCGACGGCATCGAGGTGCACTGGCTCCAGATCATCGGGACACCGCTGGTCCTCGCCGGTCACGACGTCTGGGACTTCGCTCCGCCCGACTTCGACGGCACCCCGCCGCCGCGCATCGGTGTGGCCGTACCGGTCGGACTCGGCTCTCAGATGGCCGGGCATTCCCCCACGGTGCTGTGGGGCCTGCTGCTCTGGGTGACGGTCAGCGAGGACCCGGCCGCCGACCCCGTCCAGAACGTCTGGCTGCGCCCCGAGGTCGACGCCGAGCGTGCCGACGAACTCCTGCGCATCGTCCTCCAGGCGCCGGACATCCGTTTCTGACGCCGCGGTCCGCTGAAAAGCCGGTGGGGAGCCGGTGAGAACGGGTGCGGGCCGCTATCCGGTGAGTGTCTGGGTGCCGAGCACGGCGAGGAGGGCAAGGCGTTCGGCATCCGTGGTGCCGGGCTCGGCGGTGTAGATCATGATGCGCAGATCGCTTCCCGCGACGCTGAGGATGTCGCAGTCGAGCGTCAGGGCGCCCACCTGCGGGTGGTCGATGGTCTTGCGCGCGGCCTCGTGCCGGCCGACGGCTCCGCCGTCCCACAGGTCGGCGAACCGGTCGCTCTTCGCGCGCAGCTCCGCGACCAGCCGCCGTACCCGCAGGTCCGCCGGATACCGGCTCGCGGTCGCCCGCAACGCCGTGACCTGCGCGATCTCGAGTTCGCGCTGGGACTGAGGTGTGTGGCGGACGCGGCCCGCCGGGCCGAGGAAGGTACGCCACACCGCGTTGCGCTCGTTGCCGTGCAGCTCACCCATCAAGGCCACGTACAAGGGGTTGGCCAGCAGCAGGGTCCACGCCGCGTCCGAGACCGCGACGGGCGTCCCGGCCAGCCGGTCCAGCATCCGCTGGACGCTCGGTGTGATGTAGGCGGGCACCGTGCCCCGCCCCGGTGGTACCAGCCCGGCGGCGTGGAACAGATGCTCGCGCTCGGCCACGGACAGGCGCAGAGCCCGGCCCAGGGCCTCGACGACCTGTTCCGAAGGGTTGGTCGCGCGGCCCTGTTCGAGGCGGGTGACGTAGTCGACCGAGATCCCGGCCAGCAGGGCGAGCTCCTCGCGGCGCAGCCCTGCCGCGCGCCGGTGGCCGCCGACCGCCAGTCCTGCCGCCTCCGGGGAGACCCGGTCGCGCCAGCGCCGCAACGTGTGCCCGAACTCCGTGGTCGCCATGACACCACTGTGCACCGCCCGGGCCCGGATCGTCCTGGTACTGGGAGTCCCAGGAAAACGGGACTCCTGGCTGACCCGTGCAGCCGTGCCGCAGCGTGGAGGCATGACAACGACACTGATCACCGGAGCCAACAAGGGTCTCGGCTTCGAGTCCGCCCGCCGGCTCATCGCCGCGGGACACACCGTCTACCTCGGAAGCCGGGACGCCGAGCGCGGCCGCCGGGCCGCCGAGCGGCTCGGCGCGCGCGTGGTGCAGCTCGACGTCACCGACGACGCGTCCGTACAGGCCGCGGTGAAGGCCGTCGAGGCCGACGGAGGACTGGACGTACTGATCAATAACGCCGGTATCCAGGAAGAGATGCGGGACGGCACCGTCGTGATCGGTGCATTGGACCTGACCGCGGACGTGCTGCGGAAGACGTTCGAAACGAACGTCTTCGGCACGGTGCGTGTCATCCACGCATTTCTCCCGCTGCTGCAGCGTTCCGCCGCCCCGGTCATGGTCAATGTCAGCAGCGGCCTGGCCTCGCTTTCTCTGGTCACCACCCCGGGCATCCCGACGTACGCCTACCCGGGCGTGGCCTATCCGGCGTCGAAAACCGCGGTCAACATGATCACGGTGCAGTACGCGAAGGCGTTCCCGAACATGCGGATCAATGCGGTGGAGCCCGGCTTCACCAAGACCGACCTGAATGCGCACAGCGGCATTCAGAGCGTCGAGCAGGGTGCCGAGATCATCGTGCGTATGGCGCAGGTGAGCCCTGACGGCCCGACCGGGGGGTATTTCGACGCCGAGGGGACACTTCCCTGGTGAGGGGCCTTCCCTGGTGAGGGACCTTCTCTGATCACGGGCTGTTTCCCGGAGTGCGCCCACCGCGCCGGGGACGGCCCGTCCGGCTGTCCGCATGAGTGAGTTTCCGGGCACCGAAAGTCACGGCACCCTCTTTTGCTCCTCTTATTACTGGTCTCACCCGTCCTGCTCGTCCTACTCGTCAAACAGAATGGGCCGGCTCTGGGCCGGCGGGAGCTTTCGCGGCGGGCGTGTTTAACGCCGGGATCAAAGGGCCCCGGGATGGGTGGGCGATAGCAACCCATTGCCTAAGAGGGCCTGTTTCGGCGGCCCGAAAACCCCGTATCGCGTGAGCCCGGGCACAGGACGTACGTCACGTCCGAAGCCGCTTAGTGGACACTTTCGCCTTTCCTTTCGGGCCGCGCACAGCCCCGACGGGTGCCTTTCGGCTCTGTTTACTAAGACGGGTAGTAATCGAGGTCTTTGCCATCGCTGACGCGCCGCGTTAACCATGGATCGAGCAAGACGAACATGAGCGCCACGCCCTCTCGACACATCAGCGAGACCGGGCCCGCCACCTGCTCCGCACGCCGCCACTACGGCCGGCCGTCCCCTGATCCCGTCTGGAAGAGGTTCCTACCGCATGCCCGCACGCACTCAGCTCTCCGCCCTGCGCACCTTCCGCCCCTCCAAGCGCCTCAAGGTCTCCGCGGTCGCTCTGACCGCCGCCGGCGCCACCACGGCACTCGCCCTGGCCGGCACCGCCACCCAGAGCACCTCCGCGCTCCCCGCCATCGACGTCGCGAAGGTCACCGCCGGCAGCCAGGCCGGCACCAAGGTCGAGGGACTCACCCAGGGAGTGGCCGACAAGGCCTACCCGGCCTATGTCGGCAAGCCCACCGCCGCGGCCGCGAAGAACACCTCCCGCGACCTCACCAAGGCACCCGCGAAGGCCAAGCCGGCCGCCGCCGCCGAGCACAAGGCCAAGCCGGCCGCGAACCGGTCGACCGTGCGCAAGCCGGTTGCCGTGTCGGCTCCGAAGTACGCGGACAACCTGGACGGTTGGATCCGCGAGTCGCTGGCCATCATGAAGGCCAAGGGCATCCCCGGTAGCTACTCCGGCCTCCACCGCAACATCATCCGCGAGTCCAGCGGCAACCCGAACGCCGTCAACGACTGGGACATCAACGCCATCAACGGCATCCCGTCCAAGGGCCTGCTCCAGGTGATCCAGCCGACCTTCGACACCTACCACGTCGCCGGCACCGCCAATCACCTCACCGACCCGGTCGCCAACATCACGGCCGCCGCCAACTACGCGGCCCACCGCTACGGTTCGATCGACAACGTCAACTCCGCGTACTGATCGACGCAGCTCAGTAACCTCACCCAGCCCCCTCGGCTCCGTCGGCCAAGGCCGTGCCCAGACCGGTCGTCTCCAGCCTCTCCCAGGCCTGTTCCTGGGAGAGCACCCAACCGGTCGGGCCCGAGAAGGGCACATGGCCCGCCGGCTAGGCCAGCCACAGCGAGCCTCGCCGGTGACGCGCCAGCGGGATGTCCACAGCGTCCGCGGCACACGTACCACTGCCGCGCTGAATCTGCATTGCGCGAAGTCGTCCCCGCGCGGAATCGGCGGGGATACAGCCCCCGCCGTCCGCCGCGCGGGGGCTTTCGTGTGTGCCGACCGTGCGGAAAGCCCGGGTGGGGGTGAAGCTGGAGATATGGAGATCACGATGCGGCTGGCCCAGCAGCCGGAGGCCGACGAGCTGCTCGGCCGCAGTCCGCTGGCGGCGCTGGTGGGCATGCTGCTGGACCAGCAGGTGCCGATGGAGTGGGCCTTCGCGGGGCCGTACACCATCGCCCATCGCCCAGCGGCTGGGTGCCGATGATCTGGACGCGCACGCCATCGCCGCGTACGACCCGGACGCCTTCGCGGCGCTGCTGTCGGAGAAACCGGCCGTGCACCGCTATCCGGGATCCATGGCGAAGCGGGTCCAGCAGCTGTGCGCGTACCTGGTCGAGCACTACGACGGGGATGCGGCGTCCGTGTGGACGGGCGCGGATACCGGCGCGGAGCTGTTGGGGCGGCTGAAGGCGCTGCCCGGCTTCGGAGAGCAGAAGGCGCAGATCTTCCTGGCACTGCTGGGCAAGCGGCTGGGCGTACGGCCGAAGGGGTGGCGGGAGGCTGCGGGCAAGTACGGGCCCGCCGGGGTCTACCGGTCGGCCGCCGACATCACCGGGCCGGAGTCGCTCGCTAAGGTACGGGCACACAAGCAGGAATTGAAGGCGGCGGCGAAGGCCGCCAAGTGAGGATCTGATCATGATCAATGGTGTTCATGTGGTGATCTACAGCCGGGATGCCGAAGCCGATCGCGCGTTCTTCCGCGACGTGCTGGGTTATCCGCACGTGGATGCGGGCGGCGGATGGCTCATCTTCAAGCTGCCGCCCGCCGAAATCGCCGTGCACCCCACCGATGGCCCGGAGCGCCACGAGCTCTTCCTGATGTGCGACGACGTCAACGCCAGCGTGCAGGAACTCACGGCGAAGGGCGTCACGTTCATCCAGCCGGTGACCGACCAGGGGTGGGGCCTGATGAGCATTCTGCAACTGCCCGGAGGCGGCGAGGTCGGTCTGTACGAACCCCGCCACGAAAGAGCTCACGAGCTCTGACCCTGCGTGGCCAGGCCCGGCAGTCGGCTTCGGTTTCAGTCGCGGGTGTCGGTGTGGCGGTAGCCGAAGGGGCCCGGGAGGTCCGTGGAAGTGGTCCTTCTGCCGGTGGTCGACCAGGTGCGATGACCGCCCTTCGAACCGACGGTCAGGGACAGCGACTTGCGGTTCACGTTGAGGCGGACGCCCGGGAAGATCCGGAACGACTTGCGGAAGGTGATGGGCATGTGGGCCTCCTCGATCGGTGTTGTGTGCGTCGCCTGCCCCAAGAGCCCTTGTTTTACCTCCTCATGAGAAGAAATTCGAGCGCCCGCACGTACCGAACGCACCGCACGCACCTCCCCGTCACGAGGGAGGTGCGTGCGGTCCGTCGCAGCTGGTGGGCTCAGAGCGTGATGACAACCTTGCCGAAGGCCTTGCCCGAGGCGTAGAAGCGGTACGCGTCGGGGGCCTCCTCGAAGGTGAACTCCCGGTCGATGACCGGGTGGATCCGGTTCACGGCCATGGCCCGGTTCATCGCGAGGAACTGGCTACGGCTGCCGACGGCCACCGTGCGCAGGGCGGCGCCGGAGGCGAACAGTACGCCGGGGTCCAGGGGTTGTGCCGCGCCGGCGACGAAGCCGACGCAGGCGACGTGACCCGCCACCGCCACCGCCTTGAGCGACTGGTCCAACAGGCCCGCCACGTCGACCACGCGGTCGGCACCTCGGCCGCCGGTCAGCTCCACGACCTTGGCGGCCCAGTCGGGGGCGGCCCGGTAGTCGATGACCTCGTCCGCGCCGAGTTCGATGAGGCGCCGCGCTTTGTCCGGGCCGCTCGTCGTCGCGATCACCCGGGCTCCGAGCGCCTTGGCGAACTGGAGCGCGAACAGCGAAACGCCGCCCGACCCCTGGGTCACCAGGGTCTCGCCCGCTCGCAGGCCGATGCCGTCACCGGTCAGCGCGTTCCAGGCGGTGACCCCGACGCAGGGGAGCGTCGCCGCTTCCTGGTAGGAGAGGTGGTCGGGGACCGGGACGAGCGAGTCCTCGCTGATCAGCGCGAGCTCGGTGAGCATGCCGTCGAGGGAGCCGCCGCGCTGTGGCAGATGCTGCAGGCCGAACGGGCCGTCCTGCCAGCTCGGGAAGAGGGTCGCCGCAACGCGGTCGCCGATCTTCACTCCGTGTACTCCCGGACCGAGCGCGACGACCTCGCCGGCGCCGTCGGACACCGGTATCACGTCCGGTTTCACCGGTAGCACGTAGTTGCCCCGCAACACCATCAGCTCGCGGTTGCTGAGGGACACGGCCTTGACGGCGACCAGGACCTGTCCGGTGCCGGGGACCGGGCGGGCGTGCTCCTTGATCGACAGGCCTTCTATGCCGGCCCCGCTGTTGACGTGGTAACTGCGCATGGTGTTCTCCTCGTTCGTTCTGTGGCTTGGGGGAGTTCAGCTGGGGTCGGCCGGCGAGTCGGTCGAGCGTCGGCCCGTCCGGAAGTAGAACGATTGATCTACCAAGACCATATAGACCGGTTGATCTACTCGTCAATGGGTGGCAGGCTGTCACTTATGACGACGCGCACCGCACCGGGACCTCGCGAACGCCTCTTGGAAGCCGCCCAGCGGCTGACCTACAGCCATGGCATGGGCGTGGGCGTCGACGCCCTGCTGAAGGAGGCGAACGTGGCCCGGCGCTCGCTCTACGAGCACTTCGGCGGCAAGGACGGACTGATCGCGGAAGTCCTGCGGCGGAGTACCGCCGAGGACGAGGCCGCCTACCACCAGGCCATGGAGGCGGCGGGCGACGACCCCCGTACCCGTCTGCTGGGCGTCTTCGACGGCATCGCCGTGGCCATCGACCGGCCCGACTTCCGCGGCTGCCGCTATCTGGCCGCGGATCTCGCCCTGACCGACCCCGACCACCCGGGGCACGCCATCACCCGTGCGTACCGCATGCGGGTGCAGCAGCTCCTGGAGCACGAGCTCCTCGCGCTCGGGCATCCACACGTCGTGGCCGCGGCCGGCCAGCTTCTGCTGCTCATCGACGGCGCACTCGCGGCCGGGGTCACCCGCCCCGCAACCCACCCCGCGGCCTCCGCCCGCCAACTGGCCGAGCACGTCCTCGACTCCCGTCCGGCGGCCGCCTGACGAGGACGCGGCCCAGAGGGGTACGGCGGTCGCGAGCTGACGAGGTGGCTACCGGCCGCCTTCATACTGTTGCAGTCGGCGCTCCGATTCCTCCCGGCGGGCCCGTTCATCACTCAGCTGCCGGCCGAGGACGATCGCCCGGTACTCTTCCGTACGGGCCCACTCGTTACCGCAGTCCGCGCGCCGTTCATTCACCTGGCTGGACTCGTCCGACAGGCTCAACAGGGTTGCCTGCACGCGGCTCAGCTCGGCCTCCAGCTCCTGAATCCTCTTCGTGAGACGCTTGCGCTCCGATGCGAGCGAGGCAAGCTGGGCCTCCAGTGCCGTCTTGTCACCACGTTCCGCGGCCAGTTCCGCCTGCAGCCTGAGGATCCGGCCGACGACCTTCGCTCGCTCCTCGAACATGTCGTAGTACTCTTCGTGCGCTGCTTTCTCCCGCGCACGATTCTTGGTTATCTTCTCCTGGATCTCCTCATGGGCGGCTTCGAGCTCCAGCAGGGAGAACGAGGAGCGCCAGCCCGACGTTTCCTTCGTCTCGCCGTCGGACGGTTCGACGGGCTCTCGATAGGAAGCGCCTTTCTCGCGCTTCTCGGCATCCGCCGCCGCCCATAAGACCTGGATCCTGTCCGCGTCGCCTTCGAGTACCCGGACGACTTCGAGGACCAGCCTCAGCCGGGGCACGGTCTTTCCCTTGAGCAGACTGCCGATGGCGGTATGGCTGAGAAAGTGATCATGGTTCATGAGTTTCGATATCTCGCGCAGGCTGATGTCGTTCGCACGCGAGAGTGAATACAGTTCATGCCCCAGGCGTTCCCGGGCCGGGTAGCGCGGCAAGGAGTCCATGCGCTCATTATCCACAACCGCCTTGCCCTGCACGGAGGTTGCCCCGTAATGACGTGGCCGGGGTTGTATCGATCCGTAAAGCAGCGTTCCGGATCGTCGGCCTTCGGTCCGGTCTGTCGCGGACTCCGTAACTCCTCGGCTCTGCCTGCTATCCCTTGATGTGGAGAGTGGCCGTCGAACCGCCGGGGAGATCAGAAAATGCACTACGTGCTGCAGGGAATCCTTACTCAGTTGCCGACCGCGCTGATCATCAGCGCCGCCGGGCTGGCAATGCGCAGGGTGAACGGAAAGGGACGGCTTCGCAAGGGCCGCGGTAGGAAAGGGGCGGCCGAATGAATCGGCAGGTGATGGCGACCGGCCCGTCAGGCCCGACGGGTTCGGATCACGCGGACGGAAGCCTCGCGGCCACTCCGAACATGGTCACGGACATGTGGAGCGCGCCCTCATCGGCGGCGGCGGTGAGATCCGCGTACAGCGCGTCCCGCTGCTGCTCGGTGATCAGCTCCTCGCGCAGCGCGGACTCGCCGAGCATGCGGATGAGCTGCCAGTTGACCTCGGTGTTGCTCTGGATCAGCGCCTGGGAGCCGACATCCATGATCTCCAGCCCCGCCGTGGCCAGTTGGCCGACGAGCTGCCGTCCGGCGTGGGGATTCGCCGAGGCCGTCAGCGCGCGGCGCATCAGCGCGGCGACGACCTCGGGGTCACCGGGGTACAGGAGCGCGGTCGCCCAGTCCGTGTCGAGCAGGGCGACGCGCCCGCCGGGCCGCAGCACGCGGACGATCTCGCCGACCGCCTTCGCGGGTTCGGTGAGGTGCTGGAAGACGCGCTCGCACCACACCACATCCGTGCCGGCATCATCGAGCGGCAGCGCCGTCGCGTCACCCGCGACGAACCGGGCGGCGTTGCCGGCCGCGGCCGCGCGGCGTTCCGCGGCCTCCCTCAGCCCGTCGTGCGGTTCGACGCCGACCGCCTCGCCGGCCGGCCCCACAGCGGCCGCGAGAACCTGGGTCTCCGACCCGGTACCCGCCCCGACATCCACCGCCCGCTCCCCGGGCTGAGCCGCCACCGCGGCATGAGCCCACTGCCGAAGTCTGCGTACACCCTCGCTGTCGGCCTGCGCATCCAGCGCCCCGATCAGTCGATCCGTGGGCGTGACGCCGATGTTGGTCACATGAAACGCCGAAGTGGGTCGAGGATCCGCCATACCGCCATCCTAGAGGCCGCCCCACGCCGACCTCCAGGAAGCGGTCGATCTTGTCACCGCGCCGGTTTGTCGCCCGCGAGCAGCCTGCAGAAACTCGTCAGGCGACGGAGCCCGGAACGTCGGACCGTGGAAGTCCGGCGGGCAGCGAAGTCCGCGCCGGTATTTCGACGGACGCGGCGAAGGCCGCGAGGGTGGTGAAGTCGTCGACCCGCAGACCGATCCGCGGATTGACGTGATGGAGCAAGGCGGGCGCGTGGTGGTTGGCAGCTACATGCGCGTGATCCGCGTCGCTCTGCTCGTCGTCCACCCAAGCGAACGGGCGGCCGTCGGCGTATGCCACCAACGGCTCAGACTTCCAATGAACTCCGTCAGGGCGCTCTTTCAACAGGGCGCTGCCGAAGGCCACGAACGGCAGCTCAGGCAGCCCGAGCACAGGTCCGATCCATCTGTTCGCGTCGCTCATCCAGGTTGTCGCCCAGCAGATCTCGTAGCCGAGAGCCAGCAGCGCCCGCCCGTGATCGGGGTTCAGCCAGACGCGCAGCGGCCGCGCACGGGACCGCGACCGCACAGGATCCCCGGCGACCCCGCCCTCCTGCGGGACCCGGAGGGTGGTGTAACCATCGGGGCGTCTCTCCGGTTTCGCCGCATACGGATTCAGCGGCCCGTCAACATCGAGGAACAGCAACGGTCGACTCATGGCACCCCCGAATTCATCCCCGCGATCTGCTGATCCGCAGCATATCCGTCGTCAGATGTGACGGAGCGTGTACTCCTTTCCGGTATATGTGCCGCCCTGCAGCTCGCTCCCAGTCGAGCCCCCGGCGGCCGGAAGGCTCGAAGCGAAGGCCTCCGCATCGTCCGCGGGCACGTAACCCAGCTCGGCGCCGGCCGCGATGTCCCAGAAGCGGCGGGTGTTGGCGGAGACCGCGTAGGCGGTGGTGAAGTGCACGTCGGGAGCGGTGAGGGCCGTGCGGACGAAGCCGAGGCAGTCGCGGGGGCTCAGCCAGGTGGAGAGGTGGCGTCGTTCGGTCGGGGTGTCTTCGTAGCTCCCGATCCGCAGGCACACCACGGACAGTCCGAACTTGTCCGCGTACAGGCGCCCGAGCGCCTCCATGGCGACCTTGCTCACCCCGTAGAGCCCGTCGGGCCGTGCGGGCAGGTCGGGTGTCACGGTCTCCGTGACCGGATAGAAGCCGCCGAGACGGTTGCTGCTGGCGAGAACCACCCGCCGCAGCCCCTGTCGGCGCGCTCCCTCCAGCACGTTGTGCGTTCCGAGGACGTTCGCTTCCAGGAGGTCCGGCAAGGGGGCTTCGTCCGGAATCCCGCCCAGGTGGATCACCGCATCCGCACCGTGGAGAGCTTCCGCCACCGCGTCGGCGTCTCGCAGATCGAGCTGGTGGACGTCCTCCGTCGGCGACTGCGCGGTGAGCTGGACGCGATCGATGAGCACCAGCCGCGTCACCTCGTCGCGCAATCCGGCTCGTACTGCCGAGCCGATCCGCCCGGCAGCACCGGTGATCGCCACCGTCCCACGGCGTGTTCGCATGGCGACCACCCTGCCGTATCGCACGGACATTCGAGCTCCGAGACCCTTCCGCGGCCGGTCCGGATACGGGCGTTGGCCAGCGGTTGCTCCCGGCCGGCCGGCCCGAGCGGCTGGCCGGAAGAAGCGGGATAAACCTGCCGGAGCCGCCGACGCCAGCACGGCGCGGCTCGGTGGAGGCCAGACGCCAGTAAAGTCACGGGTGGTGGCGCCGCGTCGGGGCGCCGGAGTATGGAGGATTTTTCCTGTGCTGATCGCTCAGCGTCCGTCGTTGACCGAAGAGGTCGTCGAGGTGTGGCGTTCACGGTTCGTCATCGAACCGCTGGAGCCGGGATTCGGCTACACCCTGGGGAACTCGCTGCGCCGGGCGCTGTTGTCGTCGATCCCCGGTGCCGCTGTCACCAGCATCCGCATCGATGGCGTTCTGCACGAGTTCACCACCGTGCCGGGCGTCAAGGAGGACGTGACCGACATCGTCCTGAACATCAAGCAGCTCGTGGTGTCCTCTGAGGAGGACGAGCCGGTGGTGATGTACCTGCGCAAGCAGGGCCCCGGTGTCGTGACCGCCGCCGACATCACGCCGCCGGCCGGTGTCACGGTGCACAACCCCGACCTGGTTCTGGCCACCCTGAACGCCCAGGGCAAGCTGGAGGTGGAACTCACCGTCGAGCGCGGTCGCGGCTACGTCTCCGCCGTCCAGAACAAGCAGCAGGGCCAGGAGATCGGCCGTATTCCGGTCGACTCCATCTACAGCCCGGTGCTCAAGGCCACCTGCACGGTGGAGGCGACCCGTGTCGAGCAGCGCACCGACTTCGACAAGCTGATCGTCGACATCGAGACCAAGCAGGCGGTGCTGCCGCGTGACGCCCTGGCGTCGGCCGGCAAGACCCTGGTCGAGCTGTTCGGACTGGCCAGCGAGCTCAATGCCGATGCCGAGGGCATCGACATGGGCCCGTCCCCGACGGTTGCGGCCCTGGCCGCCGATCTGGCGCTGCCGATCGAGGAGCTCGATCTCACCGTCCGTTCGTACAACTGTCTCAAGCGCGAGGGCGTCCACTCGGTGGGCGAGCTCACGGCGCGTTCCGAGGCGGACCTGCTCGACATCCGCAACTTCGGCGGGAAGTCGATCGTCGAGGTCAAGATGAAGCTGGCCGGCATGGGCCTGACCCTCAGGGACAGCCCGCCCGGATTCGACCCGACCGCCGCGGCGGACGCCTTCAGCGCCGATGACGACGGGAACACCGGGTTCCAGGAGACCGAGCAGTACTGACGGGGCGGGGAATTCCGTCCCGTTCCCGGCCCTGCCGCCTGAGGAGAGCCTCAGGCGGCAGGGCCGGTTCAGCTCTTCCCACGGCCGCGATACCTTCTCCGGCATGGAACCGCTCATATTCGACTACGGGGACTTGCACCTGCGCGTGGACCGGGGAGTGTTCGAGCTCTTCAACCTGGCCGGCGCCGAGCACACGTTCAGAGTTCCGTTGCGCTGGCTCGGGGTCTTGGTGCACTACAAGAAGCCTGAGAAGCCCGGTCAGTTGTTCTTCGGTGTCGTCCGCGATCCGAACGCCGCGCTCTACGGCACCGACCGGCTCGCCTTCAGGTTCGCCAGCTCGCCGGCGGTCCAGGTGCCGCCCGCCGACGAGACGTTGTTCCGGGCGTACTTCACCCAAGTGGCCACGCTCGCCGACCGCCGGACGGCCTGACGTGGATTCGGTGGACGCAAAGGTCTTCGAGCACGGTGACGTGCATCTGCGGGTCGACCACGGCATCTTCGAGCTGTTCCGGCGCAATCGCATCATCGGGTCGTACCGGACACCGCTGCGCTGGGTGAAGGTGCGCGCCGAGGCACGCAAGGGCGGCCTGACCCGGCTGCACTTCGGCAATGTCGAGCAGCTCGACGAACCGATCTACGCCGGCACGACGAGTTCCCGGCACCTGCTCGCCACCGTCGAGATCCCGACCGCCGACGAGCCCCTCTACCGCGCCTTCTTCACCGAGCTCGCCCACCTCTCCGACCGCCCCATCACCTCGTAACGGAACAGGAGGTCTCCATGGGCGGGCTGGAGAACCACACCATGGAGGCCCTGCGCCGGGGCACCTGCCCGCGGCTGCGCTCCACGCCGCTCGGCTTCGCCGGAAGCCTGGCGGGCGACGTCAACCACCAGTGGATCGTCGAACGGGACGCGGACCAGAACTACTTGGTCCGCGGATGGCTCAACCAGCGCTGAGCAACGGACCCGGAGACGATCGTCGAGGCCACACGGCATGTGGTTTCTCGCTCCATTGTGGCCGGTTCTGAACGGACGTCGGGCGATGCCCGTACTTGCCGACAGTTTCACTGCTGCGCGTCGCGCGGCCGCGAGAGGGAGGTCACCGGTCATGGCGCTCACGCTCTACGTCGACCCCGTGCGCTGGAGGGCGCATCAGGATGTGGTGACCCGGCAGTTCCCCGGGATGGTCCCGGTCGTCAGGGGCAACGGATTCGGCTTCGGCCACGAGGCGCTGGCCGAGGAGGCCATGCGCCTGAACACGGACGTCATCGCCGTCGGTACCACCTACGAGGCGGCCCGGATGAAGGATGTGTACAGCGGAAGGGTTCTGGTCCTGTCGCCGTACTGGCGCGGTGAGCAGGCCCCCGCGCTGCCGGGGCGGGTGATCCGGTCGGTGTCCTGCGTCGAGAGCCTGCGCAGCCTGAGGGGAGCCCGGGTCGTCGTCGAGGTGATGAGCAGCATGAAGTCGCCGGGCGTCAGCGCCCACGACCTGCACCTGCTCCGGTCCGGAGTCGAGGACGTGAGCCTGGAGGGGTTCGCCATCCACCTGCCGCTGAACCGGACCGGCGGCCCGGACGCCGCAGGGGAGGTCATCGCGTGCATGGAGCGACTCCGTGCCGCTGGTCTTCCCCTGCACACGATGTTCGTCAGCCATCTGGGGGCCGAGCAACTCGACCAGGTGCAGACGCAGTTCCCCCACACGCGCATCCGCGCCCGCATCGGGACCCAACTGTGGCTGGGCGATCAGGAAGCCACCCAATTCCGGACGTCGGTCCTGGAGGTCAGGCAGGTCGTGAAGGGGGAGCGCTTCGGTTTCCTGCAGGGCAAGGTGCCCTCCGACGGCTGCCTGGTGGTCGTCTCGGGCGGTACCTCGCACGGGGTGGGCCTGGAAGCCCCGAAGGACCTGCACGGTGTGGTGCCCCGGGCGAAGAACGTGGCCCGGCTCGGTCTGGCCACCGCCAATCACCACCTGTCGCCCTTCGTCTGGGCGGGCAGACGGCGCTGGTTCGCGGAGCCGCCGCACCTGCAGGTCTCGGTCCTCTTCGTGCCGCAGGACGTCCCGCAGCCGACGGTGGGCAGCGAACTCGTGGCGCGCCTGGGGCACACCGTGACCCATCCCGACCGGGTCGTCGACTGCTCGGCCCAGGCCTGGCCCGCTCCGTCCGACGCCGGTGCTCCCGACTCCGCCTCGTTTGACTCCGCCGCCTTCGACCGAGCCTGTGAGGTGGTCTGAGACGGCGGGCCACGGCAGGCCAGGGAACGGCAGACCAGGGCACGGCAGACCAGGGCACGGCAGAGCAGGGAACGGCAGAGCAGGGCCACGGCAGACCAAGCCTGACCGCTCCTGGCGGCAGATGCTGGCCTATCCGGTGTGCCGGCCGGGGTCAGGGTTCGGGTCGCGGGCGGCGGTCAGAGAGCGCTCGGCGTCCGCGAGGGCCTGGGCGCGGTCCGTCGACCGCCGCCAGGTTCCCCGGGCCCTGAAGGGAAGGTCGCCGACCACGGTCACATCATGTCCACCCTCGATGAGCAGGGTCAGCGCGCGCTCCAGCATCGCCTTGGCCGTGCTGTCCATGCCGGTGACGCGTTCGAGGTCGAGGACGACCCCGCCCGGCGCGCCCACTCTCCGCCGCTCCAGGGCGAACAGCACCCGCTCGGCCGCGGTGAAGTCCAGCTTGCCCTGAGCCGCGATCAGGGCGATCCGCCCGCTGCTCGTGGTCGTCGACAGCATCACGGTGGGGGCGCCCGGCGCGGCATTGTGCATCAGATGCAGCCCGAAGCGCTCGGACAGCTCCCGCAGTGCCGCGACGCCCCGGACGGGATTGCCGGCAGCGTCCAGCGGAGGGCTGTGGAGGGCGATTCCGAAGCGGGCCGGACTGACGGCGACCAGCCCTCCGGACACCCCGCTCTTGGCCGGGAGTCCCACGTGCAGCATCCAGCTCCCGGCGGCGTCGTACATCCCGCACATGGCCATCACCGAAAGCACCTGAAGGGCCACCGGCTCGGGAACGACACGCTCTCCCGTCACCGGGTTCGTGCCCCCGTTCGCCAGGGTGGCTCCCATCACCGCCAGGTCGGTCACCGTGGCCCGTACCGCGCACTGCCGGAAGTAGGTGTCGACCGCCTGGACCGGATCACCCCGCAGCACACCGGTCCCGCGCATCAGATACGCCAGCGCCCGATTGCGGTGACCCGTCTCGACCTCGGAACGGTAGACGTCCTCGTCCACGTACAGGGTGCGGCCGGCGAACCGTCCGAGACACTCCAGGATCCGCGAGAACCGCTCGGCGGGGCTGGTGGCCGGGACCAGGGCCGTGACCGCGATGGCGCCGGCATTGATCATCGGGTTCGCGGGCCGGCCGGTCACCGCGTCGAGGCTGATGGCATTGAACGCCTCACCACTGGGCTCGGCTCCGACACTGCGCCCCACATCGTCGGGACCCAGCTCTGCCAGCGCGAGGGCGAGGACGAAGGGCTTCGTCAGGGACTGGAGCGTGAACGACACGCCGCACCGTCCGGCGCGGTAGCCGTGACCGTCCATGCTCATCAGCGCGAGCCCGAAACAGTCACGGTCCGCGAAGGCCAGCTGCGGGATGTAGTCGGCGACCCGGCCGTCGGACAGGGACCCGTAGCGACCGTGCACCTCCGCCAGAGCCTCGGTGACGACGTCCACGCCGCTCCGGGCGGAACTCATGGCGCTCCTGGCCCATGGAGAACCGGCCCATGGAGAACCGGCCCATGGAGAACCGGGCCCGCGAGCTCCGGGCCCGCGAGCTCCGCCTCGGGCGGGAGCGGTGGCACGGCCGCACGGAGGCCGGATCGTCGGATGGTGGTGCGTCCCATGACGTCTCCTGGCGGCGGGACCTCCATCCTTCCTCTCCGCAGGCTTCTCCGCAGCCCGGGGAGTGCCGGCCGGGCCCATGACCAGGCCGGCGCCCGCTCATCCGTTCGAGGGATGCGGCTCGCGGGATGTCTCGCCGTGCTGGGAGCCGGGACCGCGGTCACCGGCCATGAACGGCCGGGAGACAACGGTGACGGCAACGGAGACCGCGGCGATGACGGCGATCGTGGGGCCGGCGGCGAGGTACTGGGCGGCGCCACCGGCGATCGCGGCGCCGAGGCCCTGCCAGGTCATCCGGCCGGCGGATTCCACGCCCTGGACCTGGCCGCGGACGGGATCAGGGGTCAGCGCGAGCAGCTGTTCCTGCAGGGGCAGCGTGGCGGCGAATCCTGTGCCGGCGAGGAACACCGCCGCTGCCGCGACCAGGACGGGAGGGTCGATCGCGAACAGCAGGTAAGGGACGGCGAGCAGCAGCCGCAGAGAGAAGGCGTAGCGGCGTCGCTGCTCGGCGCTGAGGAGGCGTCCGACGGTCAGGTCCCCGAGGAGCATGCCGGCCGACCCGGCGGCCAGCAGGATGCCGGCGTGGTCCGGGTCGTAGGAGATGAACAGGGCCTCGCAGCCGACGATCAGGCCGTTGGGAACCCAGAGGTTCACCAGCAGCGCCCGCCGGCCGGGGCGGGAGAAGAGCGCGGCGTTCGTCGTCCAGGTCTGCCGCAGTCCGGGGCGACGGGTCAGCCGGATCGAGTGTTCCCTGACGGTCGTCGCCACCACGGCCAGCCCGAGTCCGGTCAGGACCGCGGCGACGACGAAGACCCCTTGCGGAGTCAGGTACCGCAGCAGGACGGCGCCCAAGGCGTAGCCGAGGACGGCCATGCCACCCGACGTGATGTTCATCAGCGAACGTGCCAGCGCGTACGCGGAGACCGGCACGACCTCGGCGAGCAGCCCCATCCGCGTGCCGGTCCCGAGGGACTGGAAGAACCCGAGCCCCAGGAGCAGGGCGAACCGGGCGGCCAAGGGCAACCCCGGGACGGCCTGCGCGGCGACACCCAGCAGGGACAGGCCCTGGAGCGCGACGAGGGTCCGGCGAGGTCGGCGTCCGTCCGCGACCGACATCAGCGTCAGCGCACCGAACACGGTCGCGAAGGTGGCGCCGTACATGCTGACGGCCGTCAGGAACGGGGAGCGGGTCTGCTGGTTGACCATGGTGCCGAGCGCGAAGCCCGACACGGTGCTCGCGGCGACCGTCAAGGTGAAGCCGGCGTAGAGGCCGGCGAACTCTCTGTTGCGGAGCAGGGCGCGATAGGAGGTGGTGGCGGGTGCCGCGGGCGCGGAGTTGTGAGAAGGCATGAAAAAAGCCTCCGGGCGCGCGCACTGGGCGCCGCCGAAGGCCAACGCGCTCATTCTAGCGGACTGCTGGCCTGCTGGCCTGCTGGACCGCTGGATTGCCGGACTGACCGGACGGGCGGACGGCCCGCGGGGCGTACCCCGCGGGCGCACACGTACACGCCCGGTGTGGTGGGATCAGCCGCGCCGCAGGAACATCACGACTGCGACGACGATCACGATGAGCACGACGGTACCGAGACCTATGTACATGCGAGTTTCCTCTTCCCTGTGGCGAACGATGGGCCGCGGCCGCCCTTCCCGGCCGCCGCGTTGCCCCTGTTGACCGCGTACCCCGCTTTCCCCGCTTAAACGTGGGATGCCGTTCACGGCGGATCCGGAGAGACCGGTCGATGAGCCCGGCGGTCGGCACGCGAGTTGCCCGTTCACACCCCTTGGGCACCCGATTCATACCTCCGGGTGAGGGGAACGGTCTTCGGGCCGGCCGCCGGCCGAACCTCTCTAACGTGACCTGCACGATGGCGGGTCGTCGGCGGGCAGCCGCGTTGTCTCATGCAGGGGGTGCGGGGTGCAGCACATGGCGTCGCTGTGGCGGCGTTTGCAGTACCGGTTCGACAATCTGGTGTCACGCAGCACCCCCGCACTCATCGGCTGGCTCACGCTCGCCTGCTTCGGCGCGGTCGTCCCGGTGAGCGTGGTGCTGGTGTGGACCGATCGCCGGCCCCCGAGTACGTTCTCCGGCCGGCTCGAGGCCGTATGGGTCAGCGTCGGGCAGACGCTGAAGATCGGAGGGGCGGTCGGATCCCCTCTGTACGTACTGGCGTCCATCCTGCTGGCGCTGGTCGCCCTGCTGTTCGTGTCGGCGTTGGTCAGTCTGATCACCACGGGGATCAACCAACGCATCCTGGAGCTCCGCATGGGCCACTCCGCGGTACTCGAAGCGCGGCACACCGTCGTACTGGGCTGGTCCGATCCCGTGTTCTCCGTGATCGCGGAACTGGTGACGGCCAACACCAACCAGCGCCGATCCACCGTGACCGTCCTCGCCGCCAAGGACAAGGCGGAGATGGAGGAGGAGATCGGCGCCCGCCTCCGCGCCACCGGCACCACCAACATCGTCTGCCGCAACGGCTGCACCACCGACCCGGCGGTTCTGGCCAGGGTCAGTCCGCAGACCGCGAAGGCCATCCTGGTGCTGCCGCCCGACGGGGACGACGGCGACGCCCACGTCGTGAAGACTCTGCTCGCCCTCAACGCGCTCACACCGGAGACCGGCGACGCCATCGTGGTCGCCGCGGTCCACGACGCCCACAACCACCTCACCGCCACGCTGGCCGCCGGACCGCGCGGACGGGTGCTGGCCATCGACGACATCATCGCCCGCCTCGTCGTCCAGACCGCCCGCCAGCCCGGACTCTCCCTCGTCTACGAGGAGCTCCTCGACTTCGCGGGGGACGAGTTCTACACCGTGGTCGCTCCCGCACTCGTCGGACGCACCTTCGGCGAGGCCCTGCTCGCCTTCTCCCACTCCTCGGTGGTCGGACTGCTGCGCACCGACGGCATCGCACTCAACCCGAACCCCGGCACGACCATCACCGCGAGCGACCGGATCATCGTCATCGCACAGGACGACGACACAGCCGTCGTGGCGGACGCGGCCAACTGCATCGACGAGGAAGCGATCGTCACGGCCGACCCCCGGCCACCCACCGCACAGCGGCTCCTCATGCTCGGCTGGAACCGCCGCGGTCCCCTCATCCTCGATCAACTCGCCCTCTATCTGGCCGCCCCGACCAGACTCGACGTGGTGGCGCTCGGGGACGAACCAGCGCTCGGAGACGAACCGGCGCTCGACGGCATCCATGACATGGCAGATGCGCCGCAGCACCTCGATGTGACGTTCCACAGCGCGGACACCACGGACCCGCGCGTGCTGGGGCGGTTGGACGTGCTCTCGTACGACAGCGTCATCGTCATCGGAGACACGGGACACGCGTCCCTGCCCCCCTTCGTCACCACCCGGGCCCCGGAGGCGGACGACAGGACGCTGGTCACGCTGCTGCATCTGAGAGCGATCGAGGAAGCCACCCACCAGGAGATCCCCCTCACCACCGAGATGTCCGACGACCGCAACCGGCTGCTCGCGCCGGTGCGTGCGGGCGCCGACTTCATCGTCAGCGGGCGCCTCATCAGCCTCCTGATGACGCAGATCTCGGAGAGCCCCTACCTGGCCGACCTCTTCGACGAGCTGTTCAGGGCGGAGGGGAACGAGCTCTACCTCAAGCCCGCGGGCGACTACGTCCGGGCGGGGGAGGAGGTCACGTTCGCCACCGTCGTCGCCTCAGCACGCCGCCGCCATGAATGCGCCCTCGGGTACCGGCTGCGCGCGCAGGCCGCCACAGGGCCGATGTACGGGGTTCGGATCAACCCCGACAAGCGACAGCCCGTGCGCTTCACGCGGGACGACTGGGTGATCGTGCTCGCGGAGAGCTGAAGGAGCCGAGATCTGCCGAACCGTCCCCCGTCAACTGCGGGACAACGGGCGGCCAGTGACGGTGCCGGCGGTACTCTGGCCGTCGGCCGCGGAACGGCCTTCGTCACTCGGCTTGTTGTGGTTCAGGGGGCGATCATGGGAATCGAGCTGGAACTGCACTCCCGGCGGCCTGCACGGGGCAGATCGTCCATGACTACCCTTCTTCGAAGGTCCCACGAGCACGGCGAAGCGCTGGCACGGGCACTGGACCCGTACGACCCGACGGGCCCGGGCAAGCTCGCCTGGGTGGACCCCTACGGCGACACGCTGTTCAACGAGCAGGAGGCGGAGGTCGCGCTCCGGGAGGTCGCCGCCCTGTTGCCGCAGTGCGCGGACGGACCGCAGAGAGCCGCCCTGCAGGCTCTCGCGGAGCTGCTCGCGCTGTGTGCGGCAACACCGGGCAGCTATCTGTGGTTCATCGGCGACTAGAGCCTCTCCTTGATCGGTCGGTGAAGCGTGGCGGGGCTGGTTAGTCTGCTGCGATGACGAGCAATGAGCTGATCGTTGACCTGCGCGGTCGGCTGATCGCGACCCTCGACGACTTCTGGGACGCGGTGAGCGAGCCGTGCGGGCTGCCGAGGTGGTTCGGCCGCAACCTGGTCGGCCTGCACCGCGAGCGCCTCCAGGGGGACGTGGGCCTTGGAGGGCCACCAGCGGTAGATCGTCTGTTGGTCGGAGCGCCGCGCGGGGACGAGCCCGCGTAGCCGACCGGTCCAGTAGGAGATAGTCGACCGGTCGTACACTCGCTTCATGGGACGGACCAGCGACGCCAGGGAGAAGATCCTCAGTGCCGCGCAATCGCTCATCGAGCTGCGCGGTTACTCGGCCTTGGGCGTGGCCGAGATCTGCAAGGCCGCCGGGGTGCCGAAGGGCAGCTTCTACTACTTCTTCGCATCCAAGGAAGCGCTCGCCCTGGCCGTGCTCGACGAGCACTGGGCCGGTCAGCAGGCGACCTGGACGCGCATCCTGAACAGCGCCGCGGAACCGCTGCAGCGGCTGCGCCGGCTCTTCGAGGAGACGGCGGCCGGCCAGCTCGCCGGGCAGCAGAGCTGCGGCACCGTGTCGGGCTGCCTGTTCGGCAATCTCACTCTGGAGATGAGCAACCAGACCGAGGCCGTCCGCGAGCGACTGCAGGAGATCTTCGACGCTCAGGTCGGGATGGTCGCCGCGGTCATCGCCGAGGCTCTCGAGCGCAAGGAGGTCACCGTGATCGACACCCGGGAAGCCGCACGGTCGGTTGTCGCCCAGCTCGAGGGGCAGGTGCTGTTCGCCAAGCTCTACAACAACACCCACCGGCTCGGCCCCCTGTGGGCGAACTGCCTGGCCCTGCTCGGTGCCCGCCCGCCGCGGGAGGCCGTGGCCGGGATCTGACGCCCGGGGCCGGAGGGCTCGGCGTCGGGGGGCTCGCTGTCCGCCCGTGACGTCGTCACTGGCCGCGCCAGATGTTGTCGAAGGCCGCATCTTCGATGCGCCGCCGCTGCCGTACGCCTTCCAGCTCCGTCGCGGCGCCGTGGACGGCGGCCAGCACCGTCACGACCGCGTCATCGGTGAGGTCGGCGATCTCCTCGGTCGGCTTGTCCTGGATGCCCACGGCCGCCGCGAGGCCGGCGAGGACGGGCTCGCCCGACGACCAGCGCTCGGCGGCGTGGCGACGGGCGGGTGAGTCGGTCAGTGCCGCCGGGCCGGTCCTGAGGGGAATCCAGTGGTGGCGCGGCCGGGCCGCATCGCCTTCGGCCTCCAGAACGGCGCGGTAGGTCGTGGCCAGGCCACGGCCCCGGCGCCACAGCCAGTCCTCGACGGTCTCGTACGGCTCCTGGCGGGTGATGGACGCGGCCGCCTCCTCCAACAGGCGATCACCCGGAGTCCGCTGCGGGCCGGGCAGGATGCGCTCGCCGTCCAAGGTGAGGACCTCGGCGTCGACGAGGTCGATCAGTTCGGCTCCCGCGAGCGCCAGCGACAGTTCGCCCTGCTCGACGGGACGGCTGGACGCGACGTCCATGGTGATGATCAACAGGTCCCGCGGAGTGGTCATGACGGACTCCACATCAGAAGCATCGGTGGCTTCGGCGGCGGTACGGTGCCGGAGGGCCGGCCTGGCATCAGGGGCGAGAGCGGCCCTCCGGCCGCCGCTGCGCTCCCTCACCCACCGAGTCTGCCCGGGTCCGGGGTGGATTCGCCGCTGCGGACGGACTTACCTGGGAGGCATGTCGCACCATCACCAGGTTGTGCCGCTCGCCGATGCACCGCGCGGCGGCACCCGAGCCACGGGGGTCACCGGGTGGCGTCGGTCCGGCCCGGGTCGTTGGGGTGGGGCTCCAGCGCGGTGACGGTGAACGTCATCCACGGGTGCAGGGGGAGTGTGCCGAGCACCTTCTCATGGAGCTCGTCCTCGTCGGCGGCCCGCCAGATTCCGATGCTGCGCAGCTCGCCGACCGGGCGCCACAGCCGTGCCAGGTTGCCGGTGGCGGCCAGTTCCCGGGCGTGGACGGCCTCGGCGGCGCGCCGCCGGTCGACCTCGTCCTGGCTGGTGCCCTCAGGGACGGTGGTGGTGATCTCGACGAGGAACTCTCGCATGTCCATCCCCTCATGGTCCGTCAGCCACCAGGGCGGCGCCACAACCGGCGTCCTCCCTTCTGGGAGGCCTGGACTCCCACCGGCGTAGCATGACGAGCATGGAGCTGCGCCAATTGCGGTACTTCGTAGCGGTCGCCGAGGAGCTGAACTTCGGCCGGGCCGCCGAGCGCCTGCTGATCGCCGGTCCCTCCCTGTCGCAGCAGATCAAGACGCTCGAACGGGACCTGGGGGTGCGGCTGTTCGACCGCGACCGCCGCTCCGTGTCCCTCACTCCGGCCGGCTCGGCCCTGCTCCCGCACACCCGCGCCCTGCTGGAACGGGCCACCGACCTCCAGCGGCGCGCCGCTCAGCTGTCCGGCTCGGAACCGGTGCGGCTCGGCTACGTCAACTGGCTCCCGCCCGATCTGACCGCCCGGGCCGCCGCGGTGGCCCAGGTCCACATCGACGCGTGGATCGCCCCCTCGCACACCCAGGCCGCCCGGGTCGCCGACGGCAGTCTGGATCTCGCGGTGTGCTGGGTGCGGACCGACGACCTGGAACACCGTGGCCTCAGCGCCCGGCTCATCGGCGCCGACCGGCTGTACGCCGTCGCCGCCGGCGACGACACGAGCACCGTGGACGCCCGTGACACCGTCGTCCTCCTCGACGACGACACCACCTCCTGGTCGTCCTGGAACCGCTATGCCGAGCTGCTGGCCCGGGACACCGGGGCCCGCGCGGTACGCATCTCCGACGGCGGCATCACCGGGCCCGGGTTCTTCGACCATGTGCGCCGCAGCGGTCGCCCGGTCATCAACTGCCCCAAGGGGCAGACCACCCCGCTGCCGCCCGATCTGGTCCAACGCCCGGTCGGCGCGCCGGAGATCTACTGGACCTGGTCCCTGGTCCGCCGCGAGAGCGAGGACCGTCCTGCGGTTCTCGCCCTCATCGACGCCCTCTGCGGGGGCGTGGGCGACCTCGGCCTCCACGCCGAGGACGCCTGGCTGCCGGCTGAAGACCCGCACCGGCACTAGGTCCGCCTGGGTTTCGCCGGAGCCATCGCCCCGCTGACATGCGCTGGAAGGCTGCGCCTATCAGGAGGGAGAGAACCGCTCCTGGCCTGGGCCGCGTGGACCTTTGACGCCATCGCGCCGACCCGTCTACGGTCAAATAGTCGACCGGTCGGTTAGTTCAGGGCGACCGGAAAACCCACCTCATCGCGGAGAAGGTCATCATGAGCACTCACGACCAGAAGGTCGCCGTCATCACCGGAGCCTCGCAGGGGATCGGCGCCGCACTCGTCGACGCCTACCGCAAGCTCGGCTACGCCGTCGTCGCCACCTCGCGCACCATCGCTCCCGCCACCGACGCCGGCATCCTGACCGTCCAGGGCGACATCGCCGACCCCGCCACCGCCGAACGCGTCATCGCCGCCGGCGTCGAGCGATTCGGCCGGATCGACACCCTCGTCAACAACGCCGGGCTCTTCAAGGCCAAGCCCTTCACCGAGTACACCCAGGGCGACTACGCCGCCATGACCGGTGTGAACCTCACCGGCTTCTTCCGTATCACCCAACTGGCCGTCGAGCACATGCTCGCCCAGGGCGGTGGCCACATCGTCAACATCACCACCAGCCTGGTCGACAACGCGGACGCCAACGTCCCCTCCGTACTGGCCTCGTTGACCAAGGGCGGCCTGCAGTCCGCCACCAAGTCCCTCGCCATCGAGTACGCCACGCGCAACATCCGTGCCAACGCCGTCTCACCGGGCACCATCAGGACCTCCATGCACCCGGAGGAGTCCTACGCGGGCCTCGCCGCGCTGCAGCCGGTCGGCCGGCTCGGCGAACCGGGCGACATCGTCGACGCGGTGATCTACTTGGAGAACGCCCCGTTCGTCACCGGCGAGATCCTCCATGTCGACGGCGGCGTCAGCGCCGGCCACTGACCCGCTTCCCTCGACAGGAGAGCCCTGATGAACATCACCACTGACAGTCCAGCGATCCTGCGCGGCGTCCTCGACCGGTGGAAGGACGCCGTCGACCAGCACGAACCGCAGCAGGTCGCCGCCCAGTTCACCGACGACGCGATCTTCCAGGGGCTGCACCCCTACAGCGTCGGAAGGCCGGGCGTCGCCGCCTACTACGACTCCCAGCCCATCGGGATGACGGCCGCCTATCGGATTCTTGAGACCAGACGCCCTGCCGACGACCTCGTCCTCGGCTACCTGAGTGTCGACTTCTCGTTCACCGACCGGGCCACCATCAGCGTCAACCTCGGCGTACTGGTGCAGCGCTCGGAAGAGGGCTGGCAGATCAGCCACTACCAGGTCTCGCGGCTCGACTAGGACGTGCCGCCTTCTTCGGCGGCCCGCGTCAAGGGGCGCCGGCCGGACGGCTCAGCGGATCTCGTTGATGCGGATCAGGTTGCCCGCGGGATCCCGGATGGCGCAGTCGCGCACGCCGTAGGGCTGCTCGGTCGGCTCCTGGATGATCTCGGCGTCGGCCTGCAGCCGTTCGAAGGTGGCGTCGAGGTCGGGGGTGGCCAGCGTGATGATGGCGTAGGTGCCCTTGGCCATCATCTCGGTGATGGTGCGGCGCTCGTCGTCGGTGATGCCCGGGTCGGCGGCCGGCGGGTGCAGAACGATGGACGTGCCGGGCTGGCCGACCGGGCCGACGGTGATCCAGCGCATCCCGTTGTACCCGACGTCGTTGCGGACCTCGAAGCCGAGGAGGTCGCGGTAGAACGCCAGCGACGCGTCCGGGTCGTCGTGCGGGAGGAAGCTCGAGTGAATCGTGATGTCCATGGCAGTCACGCTAGCCGCGGTCCGTGGAGCCCGCTTCTCGATTCCGGACGGGCCTCGTCACCTGCTTCACCACGCACGACGGCATCCCAGCCGTAGCGCGCGCGGCGTCGCGCCGGTAGGTGCTGGGCGGCACACCGACCAACTCGGTGAACCGCGTACTGAAGGTGCCCAGCGATGAACAGCCGACCGCGAAACAGACCTCGGTGACGCTGAGGTCCCCCCGCCGCAGCAACGCCATCGCCCGCTCGATACGCCGCGTCATCAGATAGGCGTACGGAGACTCGCCGTAGGCGAGCCGGAACTCGCGGCTGAGGTGCCCGGCCGACAGGCTCACGCCGCGGGCGAGCGCCAGGACGTCCAGCGGCTGCGCGTACTCCCGGTCGATCCGGTCACGGACGCGGCGCAGCAGCGCGAGGTCGCGCAGCCGCTGCGCCGCGGTGGGTCTGCTGGTCACATCAACGATCGTGCCACAGCCGACGTGTCCGCGAGGGCCCCCGTCAGGCCCCGGTGTACGCCGCGAGGTGCTCCCCGGTGAGGGTGGAGCGGGCGGCGACGAGTTCGGCCGGGGTGCCCTCGAAGACGATCCGGCCGCCGTCGTGCCCGGCGCCGGGGCCGAGGTCGACGATCCAGTCGGCGTGCGCCATGACCGCCTGGTGGTGCTCGACGACGATGACCGACTTGCCGGCGTCGACGAGCCGGTCGAGCAGGCCGAGCAGCTGCTCCACGTCGGCGAGGTGCAGACCGGTGGTCGGCTCGTCGAGGACGTAGACGCCGCCCTTCTCCGCCATGTGGGTGGCCAGCTTGAGCCGCTGCCGCTCGCCGCCGGACAGCGTGGTGAGCGGCTGCCCCAGGCTGAGGTAGCCCAGCCCGACGTCGGCGAGCCGGGTGAGGATCCGGTGCGCGGCGGGGGTGTGCGCCTCGCCGGAGCCGAAGAACTCCTCGGCCTCGGTCACCGGCATCGCCAGCACCTCGCTGATGTCGCGGCCACCGAGGTGGTACTCGAGCACCGACGCCTGGTACCGCTTGCCCTCGCACTCCTCGCAGGTGGTGGCGACGCCGGCCATCATCGCCAGGTCGGTGTAGATGACACCGGCACCGTTGCAGCCGGGGCAGGCGCCCTCGGAGTTGGCGCTGAACAGTGCCGGCTTCACACCGTTGGCCTTGGCGAACGCCGAGCGGATCGGGTCGAGCAGTCCGGTGTACGTCGCGGGGTTGCTGCGTCGCGAGCCGCGGATCGCCCCCTGGCCGACGGACACCACGCCTTCACCAGCGGGGATCGACCCGTGCACGAGCGAGCTCTTGCCGGAGCCGGCGACGCCGGTGACGACGACGAGCACCCCGAGCGGGATGTCGACGTCGACGTTGCGCAGGTTGTTCGCCGTCGCGCCGCGGATCTCCAGCGTTCCGGTGGGCTTCCGCACCGACTCTCGGAGAGCGGCCCGGTCGTCGAAATGCCGGCCGGTGATGGTGCCGCTCTTGCGCAGCCCCTCGACGGTGCCCTCGAAGCAGACGGTGCCGCCGGCCGTGCCGGCGCCGGGGCCGAGGTCGACGACGTGGTCGGCGACCACGATCGTCTCCGGCTTGTGCTCCACCACGAGCACCGTGTTGCCCTTGTCCCGCAGCCGCAGCAGCAGGTCGTTCATCCGCTGGATGTCATGGGGGTGCAGGCCCGCGGTGGGCTCGTCGAAGACGTACGTGGTGTCGGTGAGCGAGGAGCCGAGGTGGCGGATCATCTTGACGCGCTGCGCCTCACCGCCCGACAGCGTGCCCGCCGGGCGGTCGAGCGCGAGATAGCCGAGGCCGATCTCCACGAACGAGTCGAGGGTCTGCCCCAGCGCGGTGAGCAGCGGCGCCACCGACGGCTCCTTGAGGCCGCGGACCCATTCGGCCAGGTCGCTGATCTGCATGGCGCAGGCGTCGGCGATGCTGATCCGCTTGATCTTCGACGACCGGGCCCCCTCGCTCAGCCGGCTGCCGTCGCACTCGGGGCAGGTGGTGAAGGTGACCGCCCGCTCCACGAAAGCCCGGATGTGCGGCTGCAGCGCTTCCTTGTCCTTGGACAGGAACGACTTCTGGATCTTGGGGATCAGACCCTCGTAGGTGAGGTTGACGCCCTCGACCTTCACCTTGGTCGGCTCCCGGTAGAGGAAGTCCTGCATCTCCTTCTTGGTGAACTTGCGGATCGGCTTGTTCGGGTCGAGGAGTCCCGACTCGGCGTAGACCCGTACGGTCCAGAAGCTGTCGGACTTCCAGCCGGGGATGGTGAACGCGCCGTCGGCGAGCGACTTGGAGTCGTCGTAGAGCTGGGTGAGGTCGATGTCGGAGACGCTGCCCCGGCCCTCGCAGCGGGTACACATGCCGCCCGTGCGGTTGAAGGTCGCCTTCACGGCCTTCTTGGCACCGCGCTCGACGGTGATGGCACCGCTCGCCCGGACCGAGGGCACGTTGAAGGCGTACGCGCTGGGCGGGCCGATGTGCGGCTTCCCGAGCCGGCTGAAGAGGATGCGCAGCATCGCGTTGGCGTCGGTGGCGGTGCCGACCGTGGAACGGGGGTCGGCACCCATCCGCTGCTGGTCGACGATGATCGCGGTCGTCAGTCCGTCGAGGACGTCGACCTCCGGCCGTGCCAGCGTGGGCATGAAGCCCTGGACGAAGGCGCTGTAGGTCTCGTTGATCAGCCGCTGCGACTCCGCGGCGATCGTGTTGAACACCAGTGAGCTCTTGCCCGAGCCGGAGACGCCGGTGAACACCGTCAGCCGGCGCTTCGGGATCTCGATGCTGACGTCCTTGAGGTTGTTCACGCGCGCGCCGTGCACCCGGATCAGGTCGTGGCTGTCGGCGACATGCGGCGCAGGCGACTGCTTGTCCGTCCTCTTGGCCATGCTTTTCGTGTCTCCATCTGTGAGGCGGGCCGCCTTCGCGGTCTCCGTCGCCGTCGCTTGACTCGATCCGACCCGCTCGGCCGGGGGCGCGAGTACCCAAGTATCCACGCCCCCACGGCCCGTGGAGCGGGAACTCAGCTGTCCTGGAGCAGCCCGAGGACGTTGCCGTCGAGGTCGGTGAAGGTGGCCACGAGGCGGCCGCCACCGACGTCGTGCGCGGCCTCCTTCACGGTGCCACCCGCGGCGGTCACCTCGGCCAGCTTCGCCTCGATGTCCTGCACGTGCCAGTAGGACACCGGTGAGGTCGCGCCCTGCGGCCCGCCGTTCGGCACCAGCCCGATGTGCTGGCCCGCCGCATCGAAGCCGACGTAGTAGGGCGCGTCGGAGGTCGGCTCCAAGCCGAGCAGGGCGGCGTAGACCGCCTTGGCCTTCGCCAGGTCGGACACGGGGTGCAGGACGGTCTTGATTCCCTGGGTGGAAGAGTCGGTCATGGTCGCTCCTGAAGCCGTGGGTCACGGGGACCCGGGGTGTGTCGGGTATGAGGACGAGCGGGAAGGCCCCGGATGCGCCCTTGACCGTCACACTAGGTGGCCTCGTTGACCGGCGCTTCTCGATTCCTGATCGGTCCGGTCGGCCGGTCCCGCCACGCCTCGGGGGGCTTCAGGCGGGGAGGGCGGGGAGCGCGGCCAGCCATTCGGTCAGGAGCCGGTTGATCTCGGCGGGGCGCTCCTGCTGGATCCAGTGGCCGCAGCCGTCGAGGATGTGCGAGGAGAGCAGGCCGGGCAGCGTGGCGGGGTACGCCTTGATCGCATCGGTCATCCAGGTGGTGGAGGCGTCCAGGCCGCCTCCGGCGAACAGCGACGGCTGGGTGATGGGCGCGCCGTCGAAGGAGGCGAGGTCCGCCCAGTCCCGGTCCATGTTCCGGTAGCGGTTGAGCGCGCCCGTCAGGCCGGTCCGCTCGAATTCCCCGGCGTACACGTCGAGGTCCCGCTCGCTGAGCCAGGCCGGCCGCGGTCCGGCCGGAAACCGGTCACGGAGCGTCCCGCCGGGGTGGACGAAGTGCGGGTCCGGCGCGTCGGGCGCGGGCACGGTGTCGCCGGACATCGCGGCGTAGAAGCCCATGAGCCAGCCGCGCACGTCGGGCTCGATCTCGGCTTCGGCGCGACCGGGCCGCTGGAAGTAGGAGACGTAGAACTCCTCGCTCCCACCCATCCGCGCGAAGATCTCACTGGGCCGCGGTCCGCCGCGCGGGGCGTAGGGGACGCTGAGCAGTCCCACCGCGCGGAAGACGTCCGGCCTGACGAGGGCGGAGTTCGCCGCGATGGTCGCACCCCAGTCGTGGCCGACGATCACTGCGGTCCGTTCGCCCAGGGCGTGCACCACCGCGGCGTTGTCCTCGACCAGCTCGAGCATCCGGTAGGCGTCCGGGTCATCGGGCCGGGAGCTACGGCCGTAACCGCGGACGTCGACGGCCACGGCCCGGTATCCGGCCGCGGCCAGGGCCGGCAGCTGGTGGCGCCAGGAGTACCAGCATTCCGGGAAGCCGTGCACGAGCAACACCAATGGCCCCGTGCCCTGTTCCACCAGATGGATTCGGCCTGCGGGCGCGGGGACCATCCGGTGAACGACGTCCGCGGTCTGCTGCGACATGAACCCTCCAAGGCTCTCGGTCTGCCATCCGCCAAGATCGCCTCACCAGCATGCCGAGAGCGGCGCGGCCGTAGCGAGCGGTGTTGCCACTTCGGCAAAACGGCGTTCGAGGGTGTGTGTCCCGGCGACACGCCGCGTCCGGGGCAGATAAGGGCCCGGTCCTGGTGGGACACAGCGTGGGGCGAACGTGGCCATCGAGACGGTGGCGCGGGCCTGCCCCCGAATCACGATGGTCACGGTGGCCGACGCGGGGCACATGGCGCTGATGGAACAGCCCGCGCGCATCGCCGAGGTGATCGTCGAGGCGGCCGCGGGACGACGGTGATGTGTCGCGGTGCGGTGGGATGGGTCGAAGGGTGGCCGGTTCGCAGCGGCGGGCGCCTGGGTGGCGCCCGCCGCTGCGAACCGATGTCAGGTCAGCTGTCGATGCGGTGCAGGGTCCAGAACGAGGTCAGGTCCGTGGTCGTGGCCGCCTGGGCGGCCGCCTTGAACTCGGCCGTGGTCGAGACGCCGTACCAGTGCGACGTGGCGTAGTCCTTGAGGACCTTGGCCATGACGCTGTCGCCGAGGGTGCGCCGCAGGTCGTGCAGGGCGCACTTGCCGTAGCCGTAGACGACGGTGGAGTACCGGGACGAATGGGCGTCCCAGTAGGCCATCGAGTTGGTGATCTTCTCGGCCGTCGAGGCCCAGGAGACGCTGTTCCAGCAGTTCGTGCCGGTCAGGTTCTGTGCCAGGTCGGTGGCGTAGTCGGTGAACGCCTCATCGAGCCAGGGGCTGGTGTACTCGTCGTCGCCGACGATGCCGTAGAACCACTGGTGCCCGATCTCGTGGGTGAGCGCGGTGGTGCTGACCAGGTCGAGGACGAACCCGGGGTACTCCATCCCGCCGAACCAGAAGTTGTTGTCGATCACCGCGTCCAGTTCGCCGTACGGGTAGGCGCCGAACCGGCCCGCGTGGGCGTCCACCGCGTTCTTCGCGGTGGTGAGCATCGACTGCGCGTTGGCGGAGCTGATGCCCGAGACGGAGTAGATGTTGATCGGGGTGCCGGCGGCGGAGGTGCCGGAGATCTTGCTGAACGGGCCGGCCGCCCAGGCGAAGTCACGGACCTTGGACGCGGTGGCCGTGGTGATCGTGCGTCCGCTCGAACCGGGGGTGTCGACCGAGGCGCCGGTGGCCGGTGCCAGCAAGGTGCTCGGGTGGTCCAGGGTCACCTTGAAGTCCGAGGCCAGCGAGTAGAACGACTCCCCGTTGTTGGTGTACGGGTCGAGGTGCCAGCCGGCACCGTCCTTGACCGCGAGTACGGGCAGGGCGTTGCCGATCATGTTGAAGGCACCGTCGTGCCCGAAGCGGTCGGCGCCGCTGGGCACGGTGATGCCCAGGTCGAAGCCGATCGTGCCGGTCTGACCCTGGGTCAGGGGCACCGGCAGGTCGATCTTGAGGGCCGTGCAGGCCACCGAGAGCGCGCCGGCGGTGCCACCGGTGACGTTGCTGACCGTGATCGGCATGGCGGAGCAGGTGCCGTGGTAGTTGTCCCACAGCCTCAGATACACCTCGCTCAACGGCGTGGAGGAGGCGTTGGTGAAGGTCGCGCTCTCGTGACCGGTCCAGACGGTGCCGCTCGTGTTGCTGCTCAGGCTGACGGTGTACGAGGGCGAGGCCGGAGTGCGGGTGGAGTCCGCGGGCGGGGTCGTGCCGCCGGAGGTGTCGAGGGCGACGTCGTCGACGACGAAGCTCGTCTGGAGGCTGGAGTCCTCCGTGCCGGTGAAGGCGACGTTCACCGTTTGGCCCGCGAACGCCGAGACGTCGAACGACTTCTGCGCGTAGCCGGTGTTCTTGTCGAGGTTCGAGTAGGTCGCGAGCGTCGTGCTGCCGATCTTCGCCGTCAGCTTGTCGTACTTGGTGGACGAGGTCGTCTCGGCGGTGTCGATGTGCAGCCAGAAGGTGAGGGTGGCGGTGCTGCATCCGGCCGGGATCGTGACGCTCTGGGAGAGCGTGTCGGTGTGGGTACTGCCGACACCGTTCAGCCAGCCGAAGTGGGTGCCGCCGTGGGCGGTCTCGCCGGCGCGGTTGGTGATCACGCTGGTCGACGACTGGGTCCAGGGCGAAGTACCGCTTTCGAAGCCACCGTTGGTGACCACCTGGGCCGGAGTGCAGGCGGCGGCGGGCCGAGCCGTGGGCGGCGCGGCGGCCGCCGGCGTGGCGGGGAACGAAGCGGCGGCCAACGCGGCGACTGCGAACGCGGTCGCGGTGAGGGCCTTGTGGGGGGACGGTCTCACACGAAACTCCTTTGAGGCGGCCGGGATTCCGGCCTGCTCGGTGGCCGCCCGGCCGGCTTGGGTGCGCCGGAGGGAAGCCGCGGGCTGTGCGCAGAGCTTGCACGATCGCTGAGATGGGAGATCCGCCGTCACCCCTGGGGTCGGGACGACAGCTGCGGGAATCTTGGCAGATGTGACCAGAGCATGCCATCAGGGGCAGGTAAAGTGTTGGTGCTCCCGACGCGTCTCGGCCGTCATCCTGCTCCGTTCCGGCCACGTCCCCGCTGTGCCGGCGAAGGAACGAACTCGGCCTAGCTGAACGGAGGCTGGGGCTGGGGCCGACGTGTCGCGCTGGGATGCGACCGGGGGAAGCCGTTGACGCTTCTGGGGGCGAAGTGGGGGTGGTGGGACGCCGCGTGCTCGATGACCAGGATGGCCGCGTCGTCGAGGGGGATCCCGCCGACGTGGCTGAGCAGATCGCGGTGGATGCGGTCCAGCAGCGCATCGGGGCTGCCGGCGGGGAAGGAGGCGACGCGTTCGGCGAGCGGATAGAACGCTCCGGCCGGTGAGCGGGCCTCGATCACCCCGTCGGTGTACAGGATGAGGATGTCGCCGGCTTCGAAGGTCCAGGAGTCGGTGGGATGGAGCGGGATCGGCGGTTCACACATGCCCAGCGGGGGCACCGAGTGCTTGGCGTACATCGCGGTGACCTGTCCGTCGCGCACCAGCAGCGGTGGGGGATGCCCGCAGTTGATCATCTCGCCGAGCGGTCCCTCGTCGGGGATCTCCAGGACCAGGCAGGTGATGAAGTGCTCGCCGGGATCGTGCTCGGTGTCCGCGACGTCGTCCACGTTGCGGTACACGCTGTCCTCGAGGACGGCCACCAGCTCGGGGAGGGTGTCGTAGCGATGGGCCCCCTCACGGAAGGCACCCAGCACCAGTGACGCCTCACCGATGGCGGCCAGGCCGCTGCCCCGGACATCGCCGATCACCACCCGGGTCGCGGCATGTCCGGCACGGGCGACCGCGAACAGGTCGCCCCCGATGTCCGTCTCCTCCTCGGCCGACAGATACAGCCACGCGATCCGCAGGGGCCCGACCCGGCGTGGCGGGGGCCGCAGGAGGACCCGCTGCGCCGTCTCCGCCACCGAGCGCGCCTGGACCAGCGCACGTTCCTGCCGCTCGCGAATGTGGCGCAGGAAGACCACCAGGGTGGAGAGAAACGTCAGGGCGATGAGCTGGGCGATGTGGTTGGTCGTGGTGAGTCCGCCGTGGAACACGGCGATGAGTATCTGAGCGGCCACCGCGAGGACCCCGGCCACCGCGGTGAGGCGGGCCCCGGCGAGGGAGGCGGTGAGGGCGGGCGCGATCACCAGCAGCGGGCCCAGATGGACATCGGTCGGGGCCTGGAGGTCCACCACGGTGATCACGACGATCAGCGCGAGTGGAATCGCCACCAGCCAGCGGCTCCACGGCTCCTCCAGCAGGCGGTTCCCCGACCAGCGCCGGACACCCATGCATCCATTATCAGTGGCCCTCGGTTTGCCGCATGGGGATCGCCCTGGCCGCCCGGGGACACTGTGCGGTGGGGGAGCCTACGGCGCGAGACGACGCCTTCCATCGGCTTCCCCCTCGCTCCTCCGGGTGCCTGCGGTGGCCGAGGTGGCGCACCGGGCGTTGACTTGGCAGGTGAGGCGCATCGTCCTCCCGAGAGGGCGCCCAGGCCCATCCCGCAACGTGACGGTTCCACGGGCTCCACCGGCAGGCTCGCGCCGGGCAGGAGGTCTCTTCCCATGACCGGGACCCTTCCAGCGACCGGAGTCGCCATCTCCGGCGCCCGAGCATCTTCCTGGGCTGGGAGCGCGCCCGCGGAATCGACGGCCGGACCCGCGACTTCTACCTCCGCCAGCTGCGCGACTGGAAGGACATCATCGAACCCGGCGTCATGCTGCCCGAAGGGCTGGGGATGTTCGGTCAGCTGTGCGGAGCGACCCTGGCGCGGGCGCACGCCCGGTCCGGGGACCAGGTCGGGATCGCCGCCTAGCTGGGCTCCGGCGACGCCTTCGACAAGGCACTGGCCCGGTTCGCCGAGAGCTACGCCGACCAGAACGAACGTGACCACCAGGCCCTGGTGCAGGCGGTGAACACCGGCCGGGTCGCGGCCCGGACCGCCTGAGTGCACCGGCATGGATGCGTCAGGTGGTCGCCACCAACAGCTCCTCCCCGCTCGACGTATGCAGGCCGTCCTCCCGGCCGGCGAAGTACCGCTCGTTGAGCTGGGGCGCCGACACGTGCCGGGCTTCGGTGAAGCCGGACTCCTGCGCCAGCGCCAGCATTTCCTGCGGCGCGTAGAAACTGACGAACGGCGTCCCTGCCGCTCTGGCCCCCTTCTCCGCAACCTGGAGTCCGGGGCGGTTCTCCTCGGCGAGGAGCTCCGGCGGCAGCTGGAACGTCATGGCCAGCGTGGAGCCCGGGGCCAGCGACGCGAGCCGGCGCAGCGTGGCCGCGTTCGCCTCCTTGGTGAGGTACAGGGCGACACCGGTGGAGGCCACGACGGCCGGCTGGTCCGCGTCGAATCCGGCCGCGGTCAGTTGCTCCCACCACGACCCGCCCGCCTCGAAGTCGACCGGCACGAGTCGCAGCCAGTCCGGGACGCCGAAGCCGAGTTCGGTCAGCCGTCGGCGCTTCCAGGCCTGGGGTCCGGGCCGGTCGACCTCGAACACCCGCAAGCGGGAGGCGATCTCCGGCCTGCGCTGGGCGAAGGTGTCCAGGCCGGCTCCCAGGACGATGTACTGGCCGACGCCCTTGCCGGCCTGCTCGACGACCAGATCCTCGATGAAGCGGGCCCGGGCCACGATCGACGCCCGGAACCAACTGGTCGCGCCGGCGTCCATGTCCCCGCGGCGGCGCCACTCGTCTCCGGGGGCGGCCAACCGCAAGCCGATCTCGTCCTCCAGCACATGGGGCGGCGGATCGACCTGGACGTGCAGAGCACGCCACAAGGCCACCCGTACCGCCGTGTTGTCCGGCGCCGCCGTCTCCTCGTCAGCCATGACGCACTCCCGCTCCGTGTCCCTGCTCACCGCTGCGCCGGGGCCTGGAGGCTCCACAGGCGCCCGTCGGGGTCGCGGACGGTCATCTCCCTGGTCCCGAAGTGCGTGTCCTCGAACGGGGTGACCACCTCGACGCCGGGGGCGGGGTGGAACACATCCGCGTCGGGCACCTTCAGCACGAGCCGCACCTCGGGCTCCTTCTCCTGGGGGACCTCGGCGATGAACAGGTAGGGGCCGTCGCCGTTGCGCAGCTGGCCGGAGTTGTGATCCGTCTCGAAGTCCAGCTCATAGCCCAGTCCCTGGAAGAACTTCGCCGACCTGCCCCAGTTGTGGGTCTCGATGAACACGGCCTCGATGCCTTCGGTCGTCATGTCAGCTCTCCTTGTCGGACGGTCGCTCTTGCTCCGGGTGCGTGCCATCGAGGTAGGCGCGCAGCGCCTCGGCGACCAGCGCCGACAGCGACAGCTCCGACTCGATGGCGCGGTGCTTGACCTGCTTGATCAACCCGATGGGCAGGTACACGTTGAACTGCTTCACATCCTCGTCTCCCACATGAGCATGCTAGCAAGCTATGGCGATGGATTGCTAGCACTACCTCGTCGATATGGGAGATCCCGGATACGCGCCCGCGCAGATCGTCAGGACAGTGGGGTCGTCGAGGACTCCGTGGCCGCCACATCCTCGTCCGGGTCGTGCTGGAGGCCGCGCTGCAGACCCAGGATCGCGACGACCGCAGCGACGGCCATGATCCCGGACATGCAGTAGAGGACCGTGCGGATGGCGTAGGCGAAGTCCAGGCGGATGAAGGCCGGGATGGTTCCGGTGCCCGGGCCCTGGGACTGCGAGTACTTCGTGGCGAGCGCCGTCGCCTGGTCGTGCGGTGTGCCCTGTGCGACGAGGGAGGACGTGATCCGTGAGCGGAACTGGGAGACCTGGGTGGTGCCGAGGATGGCGAGACCCAGGCTGGCGGCGTAGTTCCGCACGGTCTGGGTGATGCCGGTCGCCTCGCCGTACGACAGGCGTGAGGCACGGTTCACCGCGTCCGTGCTGGCCGGGCCGAGCATGAACCCCATGCCGGCGCCCGCCAGCACCACGCTCCACACCTGCGAGCCGAAGTGCAGATCGACGACCTTTCCGGCCCACCAGTAGAACCCGACGGCGGCCAGCACACACCCCAGGACCACCGGGCGCTTCGCGCCGCCCCGGTCGAGCATGCGTCCGCCGATCTGCGCGGCGACCGCGAAACCGAGGAAGAAGTAGAGCAGGTACAGACCCGTCTGCTGCGACGACTCTCCCAGTGAGATCTGGGCGTACTCACTGGCGAAGAAGAACACCGGAACGAACACCAGCATCGAGATGCCCAGCACGAGGTTCTCCACCAGGAACGCCCGGATGCGGAAGATCCGCACCTGCATCAGCGGCGATTCGGTCACCCGCTCCACCTGGACGAAGATCACCAGCAGCGCGGCGCCACCGGCGATGCACAGCCAGATGCCGGGATTGCCCCAGCCCCAGATCGGCGCCTGCTGGAAGCCGAACACGCTCAGGGCCACACCGCTCGCGATGAGCACCAGCCCGCGGTAGTCCATCGGCGCCGGGCGGTGTTCGGTCTGCGGGCGGGACCACAGGATCAGCAGCAGGGCGATCAGCGCCACCGGAATGTTGACCCAGAAGATCGCCCGCCAGGTCCATTCGGTCAGATATCCGCCCAGGATCGGCCCGATGGCCGTCAGCCCGCCGGCGATCCCGAAGAACAACGCGAGCGCACGCCCGCGCTCGCGCAGGGGGAACGTCTGTACGACGATCGCGAGCGCGGCGGGGAACATGATCGCTCCGCCCGCGCCCTGCAGGGCCCGGAAGACGACGATCCACGCCTGGGCCGCCCCGCCCTTCGGGGTGAGCCCGCACATGGCCGACGCACCGGCGAAGATGATCACACCGAGCACGACCATCTTGCGGTGGCCCACGGTGTCCGCCAGCCGGCCGCCGAAGGCGAACAGCGCGGCGAGGGAGAGCAGATAGGCGTTGACGGCCCATTGCACCCCGGTGCTGGTCAGCCCCAGTTCGCTCTGGATCTCGGGCACGGCGATGGACACGATGGTCTGGTCGATGAACGTCATCGCCACAGCGAAAATCATCGCGGTGAGGACAAGGTTCTTGCTTCTGCCGCCGTTCGTGGCACCGGAATCAACCATGATCACTCCTCGGCTCAATTACCCATTGTGCGGTTCCCTCCCAGGTCGCGCCTGGCGAGCGCCCGCGCGGGTCGGGCACGTGCTCCGCGTCCGTTGTGAAAGGGGCGCCGACCAGCCGAAGCCGCTCCATGGCCCGAGCGCTACTGTGCACGGTGAGGTCGGCGGGACGGACGCACATTGGGGGGACTGTGGAAGCCGTTGGTACGAAGGCCGGGGCGGGCCCGGCTCTGTGGGCCGGGCCCGTGGTCGCCGTTGGGCTGCTGCTGAGTGCCGGTGCGCTCTACGAACGGTTCGACGCTCCCCGCAGCGGTCGCGAATACCTCTTCTGCCACGCCTCGGAGGCCGTTGACCACCTGACGTTCACCGCCCTCGCTCTGGTGCTGGCCGCGGTCATCGCCTCGGTCGCCGGCGGGATCGTCGTGTGGTGGAGCAAGCTCCGCAACGCCGTTCTCCCGCTCTGCTGCGTGGCCGTCGTCGTTGCGCTGCTGATGGCGGCAGACGGTGTGGACGCTCAGGGGGAGAGCCGGGCGGCGGAGATCGCGGCCCAGGGGTTCACGGAGGTCGGATGCGACTACACGCCCCAGGTCTACGACGCGACGCCGGGCTGGTTCTCCTGGTGATGCCGCCGGGACGGTGACGGCGTGCGGCATGACCCGACCGGGGGATACGAACCCTTCTTGCATGACCATGCGCGTTAATGCATAATCTTCCTATGTCTAAGGTCCTCACCTCCCTCCCCGCCGGCGAGCGCGTCGGCATCGCCTTCTCGGGCGGCCTCGATACCTCGGTCGCGGTCGCGTGGATGCGCGACAGGGGCGCCGTCCCCTGCACCTACACCGCCGACATCGGTCAGTACGACGAGCCGGACATCGCCTCGGTGCCCGGCCGTGCGAAGACCTACGGTGCTGAGATCGCGCGCCTGGTCGACTGCCGCGCCGCGCTGGTCGAGGAGGGCCTGGCCGCGCTCACCTGCGGGGCGTTCCACATCCGCTCGGGCGGGCGTGCCTACTTCAACACCACGCCGCTGGGCCGTGCCGTCACGGGCACGCTCCTGGTGCGGGCGATGCTCGATGACAACGTGCAGATCTGGGGCGACGGCTCGACCTTCAAGGGCAACGACATCGAGCGGTTCTACCGCTACGGCCTGCTCGCCAACCCGCACCTGCGGATCTACAAGCCGTGGCTGGACGCGGACTTCGTGACCGAGCTCGGCGGCCGCAAGGAGATGTCGGAGTGGCTCGTCGCCCACGACCTGCCCTACCGCGACAGCACGGAGAAGGCGTACTCCACCGACGCCAACATCTGGGGTGCCACGCACGAGGCCAAGACGCTGGAGCACCTGGACACCGGCGTGGAGACCGTGGAGCCGATCATGGGCGTGCGGTTCTGGGACCCGACGGTCGAGATCGCCACCGAGGACGTGACGATCGGCTTCGACCAGGGCCGGCCGGTGACGGTCAACGGCAAGGAGTTCACCTCCCCCGTCGACCTGGTCATGGAGGCGAACGCCATCGGCGGCCGGCACGGCATGGGCATGTCGGACCAGATCGAGAACCGGATCATCGAGGCCAAGAGCCGCGGCATCTACGAGGCGCCCGGCATGGCCCTGCTGCACGCGGCGTACGAGCGCCTCGTCAACGCGATCCACAACGAGGACACCGTCGCGCAGTACCACAACGAGGGGCGGCGCCTCGGCCGGCTGATGTACGAGGGCCGCTGGCTGGACCCGCAGGCGCTGATGGTGCGCGAGTCCCTGCAGCGCTGGGTCGGCACGGCCGTCACCGGTGAGGTGACGCTGCGGCTGCGGCGCGGTGAGGACTACTCGATCCTCAACACCACGGGCCCGGCGTTCAGCTACCACCCCGACAAGCTCTCCATGGAGCGCACCGAGGACTCGGCGTTCGGCCCCGTGGACCGGATCGGCCAGCTCACCATGCGCAACCTCGACATCGCCGACTCGCGCGCCAAGCTGGAGCAGTACGCCGCGCTCGGTCTGATCGGCACCGCGAACCCCGCCATCGGCGCCGCCCAGGCGGCCGCGACCGGGCTGATCGGCAGCATGCCGGAGGGCGGCGCCGAGGCCATCGCCTCCCGTGGCGAGGTCTCCGACGACGACGAGATGCTGGACCGCGCCGCGATGGAGTTCGGCACGGACTAGGGCCCGTCGAGCGGCGGGCCGTCGAACCGACGGCCCGGCCCATCGAGGGAACGCACCACCGGACAGGCCGGCCCGGCGCCAAGAGCGCGGGGCCGGCCTGTCCCGTTGTCCGGGCCCGTGGCCGGGAGGGGCCGCCTGGCGATGTCGACGTGGGAAGCGGCCACAGCTTGTCCGCTTCTCCTGGGACTGTTGACCCAGGCCGAAGGCGTCCGGCCGACGTGCGAAAGGCGGCATGACCCCGATGACCGTTCTCGACAACCGGGCGCTCAACCGCGCGACGCTCGCCCGGCAGCTGCTGCTCGAGCGGGCCGACGTACCGGTTCTCGACGCCGTCGCGCACCTCGGCGGTCTGCAGGCGCAGGAACCGCAGGAGCCGTTCGTCGGGCTCTGGTCGCGGGTGCGGGCGTTCGACCCGGCCGTGCTCTCGGACCTGCTGACCGGCCGGAGTGTGGTGCGGACACATCTGATGCGCCGCACCGTCCACCTCGTCACCGCCGACGACGCCCTGGCGTGGCGGGCCCGGCACGATGCCATGCTGCGGCAACGGGTGCTCGGGACCTACCGGCGCGAGCTCGACGGGGTGGACCTCGAGGAGCTCGCCGCGGCAGGCCGGGCGGTCATGGCGGACGGCGAGCCGCGCTCGATGACCGAGCTAGCGCGGGCGCTCGCCGAGCGGTGGCCGGCGCCCGGGTCGCGGCCGCTGGGGGAGATGCTGATCGCCGCCCTCATCCCGATGGTGCAGTTGCCGCCGCGGGGGCTGTGGCGGACGCGGGCGGGCGTGCGCAACGTCCCGCTCTCGTCCTGGCTGGGCCGTGAGATCGACCCTCCGTCTCCTGACGGCGCCGATCCGGTGGGCCAAGCCCTGGTACGGCGCTATCTGGCCGCGTTCGGCCCCGCCGCCTCGGCGGACCTGCGCGCCTGGTGCGGCCTCGCGGGGCTGCCGGCCGCCGTCACCGCGCTGCGCGAGGAGCTGGTCACCTTCCGGGACGAGCGAGGCCGGGAGCTGCTGGACCTTCCCGGAGCGCCGCGCCCCGATCCCGGCACGCCTGCCCCGGTGCGGTTCCTGCCGGCGTTCGACAACGTGATCCTCGGGTACCACGACCGCGGCCGGATCATCGATGACGCTCATCGCGGCTTGTCGGTCGCCGGTGCTCGCGTGGTCCTGGTGGACGGCCGGGTCGCCGCTACCTGGAGCGTCGAGGCCGGCACGGTGATCGTCACCCCGCTGTACCGCTTCGCCCGAGCGGACCGGACCGCCGTCGCCGAACAGGGGCAGGCGCTGGCGTCGTTCCTCTCCGACGACGACAGCGACCGGGTACGGATCGCCGCGTCGTCCGACTGACGTGTGCAGGGGCGCGCTCAGCGGTTCAGCAGGTCGTCCAGTTCGGCGGCGTAGAGCAGCGCGGGGTCGAATCCCATGCCGGTGAAGTGGCCGGCGAGTTCGAGGGACAGGACGCCGTGCAGCCGGGTCCAGAACCTCAGGCCGCGGTGGAGGGCGGCGGCGGGAGCCGGGTGGCCGGCGGCCCACTGCCGATGCTCTGCGAGGTGTGCGTCGAAGGGGGTCGCGGGGCCCTTCACGGGCAGCGCGTTGACGGCGTCGAGCACGGTCGTCATCGTCTCGGCCGCGATCGCGGTGATGTCGTTGGGCGCGTGGTAGCCCGGTACGGGTGTGCCGTAGATGAGGAAGTACCGGTGGGGGTCGTCCAGCGCCCAGCCGCGGAGGGCCTGCGCCAGCGTGGCCGCGTCGGGCCCTGGCCGGGCGGCCGTGCGGAGGGTGTCGGCGAGGCTCTGGTAGGCGTCCTGGATGAGCGAGGTGATCAGCTCGTCGCGGCCGGCGAAGTACCGGTAGAGCGCGGGTCCGCTCATGCCCATCTGTTTGGAGATCGCGTTGAGGGAGAGCGCGGTCGCGCCTGACGTGGCGATCTGCTCCCACGCGTGTCTCTTGATGTCCGCACGCACCTGGGCGCGGTAGCGCTCGCGCGGGGTCGTCGTGCTCGTTTCCGTCATGCCTGCCACCGTTCCGCACTGTCGAGATTACATATTCAAGATTTAGTTAGAACCTATCACGAGAGCTCTTGACGTTCGCTTCCGTTCTGCGTTACAACTTATAACGAACGCGAAGCCAAGTAGCCAAAGCGAAGCGCAGTGGAGGACGTCATGAACGCTCAGGGACTCGTCGAAGTGGTGCTGCCGGGCAAGGTGGAGCCGGAAGGGCTGCAGATCCGGCACGGAGCGGTCCCGAACGTGGGCCCGGGCCAGGTCCTGATCCGCATGGAGGCCACCGGGGTCTCGTTCGCCGAGCAGCAGATGCGCCGCGGCCGGTACTACGACCAGCCCCCCTTCCCGTTCGTGCCCGGCTACGACCTGGTCGGCACTGTCCTCGAGACCGGCGAAGGCGTCGAGCCCGGCCTGACCGGCACCCGGGTGGCCGCGCTGGTCAAGGTCGGCGGCTGGGCCAGCCACGTGCTCGTCGACGCGGCGGACGCGGTACCGGTGCCCGACGGCGTCGACGCGGCGCAGGCGGAGACCGTGGTCGTCAACGGCATCACCGCCTGGCAGATGCTGCACCGCACGGCACGCATCCGCTCGGGGCAGACCATCCTGGTGCACGGCGCCAACGGCGGCGTCGGCTCGGTCCTGGTCCAACTCGCCCTCGCCGCAGGCGTGAAGGTGATCGGTACGGCCTCCGCGCGCCACCATGACGCCCTGCGGGAACGTGGCGTCACCCCCATCGACTACCGCGACCAGGACGTCGCCACCCGGGTCCGCGCGCTCGCCCCCGGCGGGGTCGACGCCGTCTTCGACCACGTCGGCGGCCGCAGCGTGATCGACTCCTGGCACCTCCTCGCACCCGGCGGCACGCTCGTCGCCTACGGCAGCGCCTCCACCCGGGACGACGAGGGATCCAAGCAGTGGCCCGTGCTCAAGCTGCTCGGCCGGGTGTGGCTGTGGAACGCGCTGCCCAACCGCCGCCGCGCCTACTTCTTCAACGTCTGGGCCGGGCGGGCCCTGTCCAAGAACCGGTTCCGGGCCCGGCTGCGCGCCGACCTCACTCAGGTCTTCGCGGCCCTGCAGCGCGGCGACATCACCGCCCAGATCGCCGCCCAACTGCCGCTCGCCCGCGCCGCCGACGCGATGCGGCTGGCCGAGTCGGGCACCGTCGCCGGAAAGATCGTCCTGAACCCCTGACGGGTCCCGTCCACCGCCGCTGACCGCACGCCGCCGCCCCTGCGGCCGTCAAGAGAACGCGAGGAACCGCCATGACCACCACCCGGACCCGCACGCCCGCCTTCACCGCCAACTTCCGCCGGGCGCGGCTGTTCCTGCCCGCCGCGGTCGCCGCGCTGGCGTTGACCGCCACGGCCGCCGCCGCGGACAGCTCGCCCACCGCCACGGCCGAGCGGACCGGCACCGCACAGGACCATCGGGGTTCCCCGAACAAGCCGAAGGCGATGTTCGACGCATGGATCCGGCTCTGGAACGGCGACTTCGCACAGGCGCCGCGCATCATCTCGCCCCGCCTCCGGGTGCACGCCGCGCTGCTCGACGGCGGTGACGGCAGTTCCATCCGAGGTGTCGACGGCCTGGTGAACTGGATCACGCAGACGCGCGCGGCGTTCCCGGATCTGCGCTTCACCGCGGAGGTCAGCCCGGTGGTCGACGGCCGCTTCGGCTCCGTGCGCTGGAAGGCCACCGGCACCTACGCCGGCGGCTTCCCCGGCGCCAAGGCCAAGCCCGGGACCGTGGTCACCTTCACCGGCACCGACACCCTCCGCGTCCAGGACGGCAGGTTCGTGGAGTACTGGGTCAACACCGACACGCTGCTCCTGCTCACCCAGCTCCAGGCGCTCTGAACCACATGCCGGACCTCGCCAGCGCGGCCCCTCGCCAGCGCCGCCCCTCGCCCCTCGTCCCGAACGCGATGAGTGACGCACGCCTACAGGCTGAGCGCGTCCTCCGCGTTGTCCATCCACGCGGTCACGGAGTTCTTGCCGGGCGAGACGTACAGCTTGGGAGTCGTTGCCTTGAGCGGCGTCTGCGTCAGATCCGACTCGGTGTCCATGGTCATCGCGATCGAGTTGACGGTCTTGCCCTTGCCGTCGTCGGCGCCGCCCATGAGCCCGGCGTAGGCGGACTTGCCCGGCTCGAGCCGGATCGCCTTCTCTATGGCGGGGGCCGTGCCCCGCCGTGTGGCCTGCCCGTCCAGATCGCCGAAGGTCACGCTCGGATGACCGAGCGCCCTGCAGGCCTTGGTGCCCTTGTTGGTGATCTTCAGCAGGTAGCTGCTGGTCGTGGGCTCCGCCAGGCTCGCGGTGAACTTCAGGTCGTACGTACTGCACGGGAAGACGTCGTAGTCGGGGTCGGACGACGAGCCGCCGCCGGACGGGCTCTTGCTCGGGGACGCAACGGGCTTCGCCGTCTTGGACGGCGTCGCGGGCTTCGTCGGGCTCGCGGCCTTGCTCGGGCTCGCGGTGGGTCCCCCGCCCGCCGCGTCGTCGTCGCTGGGCCCGCAGGCGGTCAGGGCCAGCGCGGATACGGCGACGAGGACGACGGCGGCTCTGCGAACGGTGCTCATGTGGTGTTCCCCCCGATGAGAAGCGCGACAGCGCGCTTGGCTGAGGACAACCCTCCCGTAGAACCTTCACGGCTTGGTGACGGTGTCTTGCCGACTCGACGACGATTGCCGGCGTGTCTCCCCCCGGCCCCCCGGTCACCACCCGAGCAACAAGTGGCGTCACACCTTCCCGTGAACCGCCGAACTCCCTCCATCGCGGTACGGGGCAGTGACCGACTTGGCTCCGATGAAGACTCGGTAGCGCTCCCGTGCGGCAAAGTCGGCCAGGCTCCAGACGGCCGGACGGCCGACCTCCGCGCAGAGGTGCAGGACCGCGTCGTCGTCCGTCCAGACGCCGACGTGGGCGCCGTAGGGATCGTCGGTCCCGTTGAAGAGGAGCAGGTCGAGCGGCTTGAGGACCTGGGCGCGCACGGTGGTGTCCGTGTCGTCCCAGAGGTCGCTGGAGCGCAGTGCGGGCGGGGTCAGGCCGAAGTGCCGGAGTACCTCGTAGGCGAACAGCTGGCAGTTGGCGCCCGCCGCGAGGCCGGGCTCGCGGGTGACGGCCGTCGATCCCGGGAAGCGGGCACCCGCGTACGGAACGGTCCAGAAGGGGGCCGGAAGCCGGGGGAGGAGCGGTTCCATGGTGTCCACCTCAGACGATCGAACCAAGAGCGAACCTGGGGGAGTCGGGTTCGTAGCGCAGGGTACGACTTCGGGCCCGAGGAGGGCCCAGGCGACGAGGGCGCGGTGGCTGAGGCTACCGACCCACGTGCCTCGGTGCTCGCGGTCGGCCTCGAGATCTCCGGTCGATAACAGTTGAACGATCAACGTAGGCGGTGTAGACAGGCCCCCTTAAAAGTTAGGTTAGCCTTCCCTTTCATGGCCCTCGTTCACCTGGCCGCCTCGGCCGGATACACCACGCCTCCTTTCTATCGAGTCCTCACCAAATCGGGCTATTTCCTCGGCCTGTGCGGGGCCATCGGTGCCACGACGACGTACGTGGCGACCGTCCGCCCCGCGCTTCGTGCACCGGGGAACGAACCCGGCGACACCGAGGTTCTGCGTCGAAGAACGTCGCTCCACCTGGCCTGGGCCGGAGTCGTCCTGCTGGTCGCCGGCTACTTCCAGCTGGCCGGCCGGGTGGCCAGGGCCGGCAAGGGGATGCCGTTCGGTGACGCGATGGCGCCGGGGCGGATCTGGGACCTCCTGCGCGCACCGGCGGGGAAGGGCGCGTGGGTGGCGCAGGGCACGCTCTACCTGGTGCAGAACGTGGTGCTCGTGGTGGCGTCCGCCGTTCTGATCGCCCTGTTCGCCCCCCGGGTGCGACGCCACCTGAACGCCCTCGCGCTGACCGCCCTGCCGCTGTCGCTCGCGGTGACGCTCATCGCGGGGATACCGGCCACCGCGCCGAAGGACACGGACCACGTGCTGGACCCGCTGCTGGGCCAGCTGCACATCATCAGCGGCACGGTGTGGATCGGTGGCCTGGCCCTGCTCTCGGTCCTCGCCGGCGCCCGGAGCCGGCTGAGCGGGAACGCCGGTGTGCTGTGGGCGGACCTCTGGCGCCGGTTCAGCCTGGTCGCCATGGTCTGCGTCGGCGCGGTGCTCACCTCGGGCCTGTGGATGAGCTGGAAGCACGTCGGCGGTCTGGGTCAACTGTGGACGACCGGTTACGGGTTCGCCCTGCTCATCAAGATCCTGCTGGTCCTCGCCATGGTCGTGGCCGGTGGCGTCAACCAGTTCTGGCTGATGCCCCGCATCGCCCAGGCCCGTCGCGCCGACTCCTCCGGCTCCCTGCTGCACCTGACGCTGCGCCACTTCCCGAAGGTCGTCTGGGTCGAGGTCGCCCTCGGCGTCGCGGTGCTGGCCGTCATGCCCTTCCTCACCGGTTCCGCCCGCTCTCAGGCAGGCAGCCCGCAGGCCGTCTCGAGCGGCAGCATCTTCGCGGCGGGCGCCGCCTTGGTGCTCACCCTCGCGGCCTCCTTCTGGATCACGGTCAGGGTCTCCGACGCCCTCGCGCGGCGCCAGGTCCCGGCCACGAGCTGACCGTCGGTCCGGGCCGATGCCGTCCGGCGACCGTGGGGCCGCTCGTCGTCCCATGTGACGCGGCCCCGGCCGGTTGAACGGGGATCGGGGTGCCCGTCCAAGCGAACGCCTCGCCTCGGACGGCTGAGACGGGGAACGGCTACCGAGCGGACCGGCTGCCGTCCGGCTCCGCCTCCTGCTCGTAGCTCGCGAGGGCGCTTCGCCGCGACGGTAGTTCCCCGGCTTCGGTCATGAGTTCCCCGGCTCCGGTCATGGTGGCCTGGGCGAGGAGCTTCAGTGCGGCCTGGGAGGCCGATCCGGGGGCTGCGGTGACCATGACCACGGACTGCTCGGGTTCGGATGCCCCGGTCAGGGTCTGCTGTCCGACCGTCAGGGCACCGACCAGCGGATGCCGCAGTTCGTACTCGGCGGAGTCACAGGCCCGCACCCGGTGGTCGGCCCACATGCCCGCGAACTCGGCGCTCCGCGTGGTCAGTTCACCGATGAGCGAGGTGAGTTGCTGGTCCTGCGGATGCCGTCCCGCCACCAGCCGCAGATTGCCGACCACGGCCCGTGCCTTCGCCGGCCAGTCGACGTACAGCTCACGGACGTGAGCGTCCAGGAAGACCAGCCGCGCCATGTTCGGACGGTCCGCTGGGCGTTCGGGGCCGGTCGGGTCCACGTGCCCGGCCAGCAGTGCGTGTCCCAGGGTGTTCCAGGCCAGCACGTCACTGCGGCGCCCGGTCACGACGACCGGTACTTCGCCGAGGGCGCTCACCAGGTCGCGTACGGCCGGGGCGAGCCGCTCGGCGGGAGGGCGGCGGACCGTGCGCCGGTGTCGGCAGGCAGTGGCCAGGTCACGGAGGTGAAGCCGCTCCGTCTCCTCCAGGCGCAGCGCGCCGGCGATGGCGTCCAGCACCTCCACGGAGGCGTGGCAGGAGGCCCCTTGCTCCAGGCGCGTGTAGTAGGAGGCGCTGACGCCCGCCAGAAGCGCCAGCTCCTCGCGCCGCAGGCCGGGGACTCGTCGGCGGTCGCCGTAGGTCGGCAGGCCGACGTCCTGAGGTTGCAGCTGCGCCCGCCGCGCCTGCAGGAAGGTGCCGAGCTGTCCGTGTGCGTCCATGGCACCGAGTATGCGGCGACGACGCCACGCGCAGCCTGCCCCGGCCAGGGATAGGCAGAGCTTGGGCTGGTTGCCCACTGCGGAGCGCACCCACAGTGGGGCCTCATGCAGGGCAGACCCTGCACCACCATCCACGACGCAGGGAAGAACGTGTCGAAGAAGTTCGCAAGGAACATCCTGGTCGCCGCCATCGCGGTGGCCTCCCTCTCCGCCGGCTTTCCCGGCTCGGCGGCAGCGGCCACAGCGCCGTTGTCCCACGCCCACATCGCTGAGCACTTCGACCTCGCCGGCGGACAGATGCCGGAGAACATCGTCTGGGAACCGAACGGCAGCATCGACGTGTCGTTCTCCGCCGCTCGCCAGATAGCCCAGATCACCCGCCACGGAGCGATCCGCGTGCTGGCGACCCTGCCCGCACCGGCCGACGGCGGCGTGCACACTCCGGTTCTCGGCTTTCCGCTGGTCACCGGCCTGGTCAGGGACGCGCACGGCACGCTGTACTTCCTGTACGCCACCGGCACCAGCGACCTCACGGGCGTCTGGCGGCTCACCCCCGGAGGGACCCCTCAGCGGATCGCCGCGCTGCCGGCCGACGGCCTGCCCAACGGGCTGGCTCTCGACGACCACCGGCTCTACGTCACCGACTCGGTCCGCGGTGTCATCTGGCGCGTACCGACCAGCGGCGGTGACGCGACGGTCTGGGCGAGCGGCCCCGAGCTGGCCTCGACCGGATTCCTCGGCGCCAACGGGCTGAAGGTGCACAACGGCGCCGTCTGGGTGTCCAACATGGACAAGGGCACCGTGCTCCGGTTCCCGCTGAGGAGGAACGGCACGGCGGGTCCTGCCGAGATCAGGGCCGACCAGCTCCCCGGAATCGACGACTTCGACTTCATCGGGCGCACCGACCGGATTGTCGCCGCCCTCGACCAGTCCGACCAGGTCGCCCTGGTGGAGCCCGACGGTACCCACACCATCGTGCTCAGCGCCCAGGACGGCCTGCAGAACCCCACGGCCCTCGCCGTACGCGGTGACACCGTGTACGTGACCTCGGCCGCATACCTCACCCAGCGGGACCCCAACCTGCTCACCGCGCGCATTCAGCCGCACTGCTGACGAGCCGTCACAGCCGGGGCCCGGCAGTCGCCGGGCCCCGGCCACGAAAGGAGATTCCATGACCACCCCCTACCAGAACACCCTCGAACACCTCGCCCCCGAGGACTTCCGCTTCAGCAGGAAGGCCTGGATCGCGGCCACCCCGCCGGAGGTCTACGAGCTGGTGAGCGACGTGTCGATGATCAGCGCCTGGAGTCCGAACGTGAGCGATGTGCGCTACGACGACGGCGACGGCCCACAAGCCGGCGCCTGGTTCACCGGACGCAGCCGGCGCGGCGATCGGGAGTGGACCAGCCGCTCGCAGGTGGTGCGGGCCGAGCCCGGCGACACGTTCGCCTTCGTCGTGGACGGACTCGTCCGGTGGAGCTGGACGTTCCGTCCGCTCGGCACCGGCACCGTGGCGGAGCAGTCCTGGCAATTGCTGGCGCTGGACCCGGTGCTGGGCAGCACCCGCGCCGATCTGGAGGCACTGCGCGCGCACATGGCGGACAGCGTGGAGACCACGCTGGTCTCGCTGGGGCGCTGGGTCGCCGAGGGCGGCGACCACCGCTGACCGCCGCCTGGTCGGCATACTGACGACCAGGCGGCACCAGGCGGCACGATGCGGCACGAGTCGGTACCAGTGAAAAGGCGATGAGGACATGACGGCGCACGACCCGGACCGCGGCTATCTGCTCGACAACCGGCAGTCGGAGGTGGGTGTCCGCTTCGGCGCGCTGGCCGAGCTGTTCGATCCGGTGACGTTCCGGCACGTCGACCGGCTCGGGATCACAGCGGGGATGCGGTGCTGGGAGGTCGGCGCCGGTGGCCCTTCCGTCGCAGCCGGGCTCGCCGCGCGGGTCGGGCCCGGCGGAACGGTCGTCGCGACCGACATCGACGTGTCCTGGGCGCAGGGCATCGCCGACGATGTCGTCGAGGTACTGCGCCATGACGTCGCGGCCGACCCGCCACCCGCAGGCGGCTTCGACCTCGTGCACGCCCGGCTGGTGCTGGTGCACGTCACCGACCGTGCCGAGGCGCTGCGCCGTATGGTCCAGGCGCTCCGTCCGGGAGGTGCGCTGCTCCTGGAGGACGCGGACCCCGGGCTGCAGCCGCCGCTCTGCCCGGACGAGTCGGGTCCTGAGCAGCGGCTCGCCAACCGTCTGCGGTCCGGATTCCGTGAACTGATGGCGGCCCGTGGTGCGGACCTCGGCTACGGCCGGACGCTGCCCCGGCTGCTGCGCGGCGCAGGGCTGGAGGACGTACAGGCCGACGCGTACTTCCCCATCACTTCGCCGGCCTGCACCGTCCTCGAGGCCGCCACCGTGCGGCAGATCCGCGGTCAGCTCGTGGCGGCCGGACTCGCGACCGATGAGGAGATCGACCGCCACCTGGCCGACGTCGACACCGGACTCCTGGACCTGGCCACAGCTCCGCTGGTCTCCGCGTGGGGCCGCCGCCCGTAGCGGTCGAGCGGGGGAGCGGCACCGGCGACCATCGCGTCACGCCTGTCGGTTCCCCGTCCGGTCCCGGGGCCGTGCCGTCATCGCGGCCGCGGCGATCGCGGTCGCCGCCAGGATCGCCCCGGCCGTGCCGAGCGCGGCCTGCGCGGCGCCGCGCGGGGTGCCGTCTCCTGCGAGGTAGACGCCGCCGATCACCGCGACGCCGAGCGTGCCGCCGAGTTGCTGGACGGCGTTGAGGAGCCCGGCCGCCGAGCCGGTCTCCTGCGGGCCGACACCGCGCAGCGCGGTGGTGAAGAACGGCGGCGTGAACAGGCCCGTACCGAGGCCCGCGACGGCGAGCGCGAACGGCAGGGCCGTCGGGTACGCGTCGGGCGCGGCGGAGCGGTAGGCGAGGACCGCGGCGGCGAGTCCGACGGCGAGGGCGGCGATCCCGGCGTGCAGGACGCGGGTCCCGTGCCGGGGGACCAGGTACGCGCCCGCGGCCCACGATCCGGCGGCCAGCCCGGCGGACCACGGCAGCAGGGTCAGGCCCGCGGTGAGCGGGCCGCGGTGCAGGCCCAGTTCCAGGTGCAGGACCACGGTGATCATGACGCCGTTCATGACGGCGAAGAAGAGCGTGGAGGTGGCCAGCGCGGCGGGGAACGCGCGGCCGCGCAGCAGCGCCGGTTCGATCAGCGGGGGCCGGCCGTGGCGCGCGGTGCGGCGCTGGTGGGCGACGAACAGCACCAGGACGGCCGCGCCCGCGCCCGCCGCCGCCCATCCGGCCGGCCCCGGAGCGCCGGTCGCCAGCGGGCACACCACCAGCGCCGTGCCGGCCATCGCCAGCGCCGTCCCCACCGGGTCCAGGCGTGGCCGGACCGGTGCGCGGTCCTCGCGCAGCCGCCGTGCGACGACCAGCACGACGGCGGCGAGGGGGAGGTTGACCAGCAGGCAGGCGCGCCACGACGAGCCGAACAGGTCGGCGTGCGTCAGGAGCCCGCCCAACACCGGGCCCAGGACCGCCGACAGGCCCATGACGGGGCCGATCGTGCCCAGCGCCTTGGGCAGTTCGGCACCGTCGAACATCGCCCGGATCAGGCCGAACGTCTGCGGGATGATCAGCGCCGCCGCGGCGCCCTGCAGCGCGCGCAGCCCGATCAGCGTCCCGGCCGTCGGCGCGAGCGCGCACGCCAGGGACGTGACGGCGAACGCCGCGACGCCGATGCGGAAGATCCGGCGGCGGCCCGCGATGTCGCCGAGCCGGGCGCCGGTCAGCAGTCCGAGCGCGAACATCAGGGTGTAGGAGGCGCTGAACCACGGGATGGCGGCGTCCGAGCCGCCCAGATCGGTGTGGATGACCGGGCCCGCGACCTGGACGATCGTGGCGTCCAGCAGGTTCATCGCCTCGGCGACCAGCAGCGCGGCCAACGCGGGCCAGCGCCACCGGTACGCGGGCGGCCGCCCGGGTCCGTCCGGGTGCGGATCCGGGCCGGTGACGGTGTCGATCGGCGTGCCGTGGCCGGTGCTGTGGGACATGCGTCTCCCCCTGGGTGTGCGGTGTGCGGTGTGCGGTGTGCGTGCGCGGCTTGTGGTGCGGGGTCGGTCGGGCGCCGGAAGTCCGGACGGCGATCCGCCGGCGCGTCACCACCGTCCCGCCCAACCGGCAGGTGGTTCCACTTCTGCGGCTGAGTTCAGTGATTACTGCCATCGAGGTGGGCTAGCGTGGTGGATATGCTCGTACTGGACGATCTGGATCGTGGCCTGATCCATGCCCTGCAAGTGGACGCGCGGGCGTCGTTCACGCTCGTCGCCGACATCCTCGGCTGCTCCACCCAGACCGTGGTGCGCCGCTACCGCCGTCTGTCCGCGCAAGCGGGCCTTCGCGTGGTCGCGCTGCCCGCGCCGCGCAGCTCCGGCACCCACCAGTGGTTCGTGCGGCTGACCGCCGCGACGCGCACCGCGCACGACATCGCGGTCGCGCTCGCCCGCCGCTCCGACACGTCGTGGGTGCGGCTGACCTCCGGCGGCACCGAGATCGTCGCGATCATCCACACCACGCCCACGGGCCCCGACGCGCACGCGCTGTTGCTGCGCGACATCCCGCGCACCGCCGGGATCACCGCCGTGTCCGCGCATTACCTCCTGCACACCTACCTCGGCGGGCCGACCGCGTGGCGAGGACGCGTCGACACCCTCGACGCCGCCCAGCAGGCACGGCTGCGCGACGAAAGCGTCACCGGAACAGGGCCGGGCACGGGCGCGGGCACGAGCACGGGCACGAGCACGGGCACGAGCACGGCGGGAACCGCGTCGGGCGAACCCGTATACCTGCTCACCGACGCGGACCGCCTCCTGCTGGACGCGCTGCGCGACGACGCCCGCCTCAGCTACGCCGAGCTCGCCGCGGCGACCGGTTCGACGGCGTCCACGGTGTCCCGCAGGCTCGCCGAACTGCGGGCGCGCGGCGCGCTGTTCTTCGATGTGGACATCGACCCGTCGCTGCTGGGTGTGACCGTGTCGGCGCTGCTGTGGATGCAGATCGCGCCCTCGCATCTGGACGCGGTCGCCACCGAGCTGGCGGGGCACCATGAGCTGGCGGTGGTCGCGGCGACGACCGGACCGACGAACCTGGTCGCGCACGCGCTGTGCCGGGACGCGGAGGAACTGCACCACTACCTGACTCGCAAGGTGGCGTTGGACGCGATCGCACGGATCGAAACCGCGCCGGTCCTGCGCACCTACAAGGCCGCCGCGACGCTGCGCGTCGGGTGACGGGCCGGACCGCGCCGCTCTCGGCGGCTTCGGCGGCACCCCGTCGAGCCGCGACCGCCGGCTCAGCCGACGGGAGCGCCGAACCACTCGGGCAGCCGGCCGAGCAGGTCCTGCTGATCGTCACCGACCCATGCCACATGGCCGTCCGGCCGCAACAGCACCGCGGGCGCGTCCAGTTCCTCACTGACGTCGACGACATGGTCGACCCGATCGGCCCAGCCCGCCACGGAGAGCCGACCGGTCCGGTCGAGCAGCAGGCCGCGGCCTTCGTGCAGCAGGTCGTAGAGCCGCCCCTGCTTGAGCTCGATGTCCCGCATCCGGCGGCCGAGCAGCTCATGGCCCTCGCCGAAGTCGTAGCGGATGTCGACGGCGGTGATGATCCCGGTCACGTACCTGTTCACCTCCTCGAAGTCCATCAGCTTCCCGAACAGCTCCCGCAACGCGGTCGCACCCGGATCGGTCCCCAGGAGCGTGATCCCCGCGCGACTGTTGTTCAGCACACGGGCGCCCACCGGATACCGTTCGGCGTGGTAGCTGTCCAACAGACCGTCGGACGCCCAGCCGTTGACCGCGGCGGCCAGTTTCCAGCCCAGGTTGAACGCGTCCTGCACGCCGAGGTTCATCCCCTGACCGCCGGCCGGCGGGTGGATGTGCGCCGCGTCGCCGGCCAGCAGGACACGGCCGACCCGGTAGCGCTCGGCCTGCCGGATGGCGTTGCCGAACCGGGAGAGCCAGCGCGGCGAGTGGACGCCGAAGTCGGTGCCGGCGATCGACCGCAGCCGCTGCTTGAACTCGTCGAGGGTCGGCTCGGCCGCACGGTCCTCGGCCACCCCGTCGGCGGGCACGATGATGCGGCACACCCCGTCCTCGTCGGGGCCGGTGACACCGAATCGCAGCTGGGTCCTGCGGACCTCCTCGACGACGGCGGCGATCGTCGCCGGATCCTCGGTCACCTCCATCTGACCGATCAGCGTCTCGACCGTGGAGGGTTCGCCCGGGAAACCGACGCCGAGCAGCTTGCGCACCGCACTGCGGCCGCCGTCGCACCCGACGACGTAGCGCGAGCGAAGGTGCCCGCCGCCACCGGCCAGCTCGACGGTCACCCCGTCCTCGTCCTGGCTCAGCCCGGCCACTTCGCAACCGCGCCGGATCTCGGTGCCGAGTTCGACGGCACGCTCGTCGAGCAGCCGCTCGCTGACCGGCTGCGGAGTGGCCAGGCCGTACGGGTGCGCCGTGTCCAGCCGGTCCGGCCACGGCTTCATGATGCCGCCGAAGAGCCCGCCGACCTGGAACTTCTCACTGACCGCGAGAAACCGGTCGAGAAGGCCGCGCTGGTCCATGATCTCGACGCTGCGAGCGTGCAGGCCCTGCCCCCGGGACTCCTTGGTCGGCTCGGTCAACTTCTCCAGCACGACCACGTGCACGCCGTGCAGCCGCAACTCGCAGGCCAGCATCAAACCGGTCGGTCCGGCGCCGACCACGATCACGTCAATCATCACAACACCCGTTCAGCGACAGTGGATTTCGGCCGGCCGCAGGCCCTTCACGAATCTGTCATTTCCGCAGGCCCTGGCCTTGGCCGGCCATTCTGCGGCACGACCGGGGCCTTGCCGCAAGCCCCCCGGTGCGCTATATGTTGAGAGTGGAAAGGAGTGGGTTCCCTCCTTTCCCTTTCCCGTCCGATATCGCGGGCGACCACGGCCAGGCTGTCAGCCGTCGTGCGGAAGTCCAGTCGCCAGGCCGCCGTCGCCCGGGATCAGTTGGCGTCAGTCTTCCTCGCTCAGTGCGCGGCGCAGGCCCACTTGGCCGATGAGGATGCCTCCGTCGACCGGGAGCGTCACACCCGTGATCCAGGCGGCGTCCGAGGACGCCAGGAAGGCCACCGCGGCCGCGATGTCGTCGGGCTGACCGACCCTGCCGAGCGGGTAGTGGCCGGCGACTGCTCGCAGGGCGGACTCGCGCCCCGCCCAGGCCTCGGTGTGAACCGTGCCGGGGACGACCAGGTTCACCCGGACACCGCGGGGGGCCGCGTGACCGGCGAGGGTGCGCGTCAGACTGGCCAGACCCGCCTTGGCGGCGCTGTAGGCGTGGTTGCCGAAGTCCTGCTCGCCGTTGACCGAGCCGATGCTGACGATCGCACCCCGGCGGCCGGGTGCGGCCGCGAGGTGGGGGAGGGCCGCGCGGGCGCAGCGAAAGGCGCCGGTGAGGGTGATGTCGAGGTCCTGGTGCCAGCCCTCGTCCGTCTCGTCCTCGAAGAGCGGGGCGTCCGGATGGCAGGCGCAGGCGTTGTTGACCAGCACGTCCAGTGTGCCGAAACGCCGTACCGCGTACGCGACGGCAGCCTCGACCGCGGTGCGGTCGGCCACATCGCAGGGCAGTGCCTCGGCCGCGCCTCCGGACTCCCGGATCCCGGCCGCCACCTTCTCGGCGCGGTCCCCTTCCAGGTCGGTGACCAGCACCTGGGCGCCCTCATCGGCCAGCCGGCGGGCGGTGGCCGCGCCGATGCCGCGGCCCGCGCCCGTGATCAGTACTCCGTATCCCTCGAAACGTCTCATGCGCGACTGACTACCCGGTTACCTCCGGGGCTGAACGGCCGGCAGCGGCGCGGACGCGGCGGAGTCACCCGCCGCGGCGCCAGACGACCAGGTTGCGCTGCGGGATCACCACGGCGACATGCCAGCCCGCGGGAGCCTTCGGCCAGCTGTCCGCAGCGGGGGCGGACGCCGTGCGAACGGTCGTCACGGCGACGTTCGCGCCGTCCGGCGGGGTGTCGGGGCCGGCCAGGTCGCGCGTCCAGACCCGGCCGTCGAGGACCATGTACGCCATCGCGAACCGGGTGCGCCAGCCCAGGCCCAGGTCCATCACCAGCCGGTCGCCCGGCCGGATCCGTGCCTGGTCCATGAAGCCGGTGGCGTCCGGGTACCCGCGGGCGAGAGTCGGCCGGGAGACGTGCTGGGTGATCGTCACCGTCGCCCATCCGGCGAACAGCGTCAGCGCCATGCCGACGCCGATCATCGCCACAACGGGCCGCCGAGTGCTGAGCAGCCCTCTGAGCAGGATGGTGGCGGTGAAGACCGTCAGGGCTGTCACGGTGGTCAGCGGTACGGAGAAGACACCCCAGTCGCCGGACCAGCGACTGGAGAGGAACGTGCTGTCCGGAAGCGCCCACAGAATGAAGTTCAGCTTCCGGAAGCGGTCCCCCGCGAGGACGGTCAGAGCCGCGGAGAGCGCCACGGTCAGCGCGATCGCCGCCACCGCGGCCCGAACGAGCGCTCTGCGGCCCCTGATCCGGTGGAGAGCAACGGCGCCCGCCAGGAACAGCGCCGGCACCAGCGGCGACAGATAGCGGGCGTTGACGATCGTGTCGATACGGCGGTCGGTGGGCAGGGCGGCCGCGGCGGCCAGCGATACGCCGAGCAGCAGTGCCACGGTCAGGAAGGCGACCGCGCGGTCCGCGCGCGGCGCCCTGGTACTGGCCAGGCAGGTGCAGCAGACCACCAGGCCCAGGGCGCCCATGCCGTATGTCGAGGTGACGAAGTACCAGGTGTGGCCGATCCACCGCATGACGGTGCGCTGGTACAGCTCCGGGGTGCGCAGCGCCTGCCATACGGCGTTGCCCACCTGACTGGGGTGGGTGCCGTCGAGGCGGGACAGCAGCCACTGGGCCAGCTCCCGCTGCGTGGCATACATGAGCGCGAGGGCCGACAGCGCCGCGGCGGTCGCCGGGCGCGGCGCCCAGTTCCGCACGAAGGCCACCAGCAGAACCAGGCAGGTCAGGGCGACGACCACACCACCGCGGTCGTGCACCATCATGCTGAATCCCGCCGCGCCGCCGGCGAGGATCCCCGATCCGCACCTCCGGCGGAACGAACCCTCCGAGAGCAGCCCGTGAACACCGATCAGCCAGGCCAGTACCAGCGCCGGGAGCGGGGTGTCGGCCAGTGCGAACTGTGAGTAGAAGACCACCGGAGGCAGCATCACCACGACGGTCGCCAGCACGTACGACACCGGACGCGGCACGTCCAGCCTTCGCAGTGCGCCATAGGCGAGCGGCAGTACCAGGCAGCTCAGCAGCGCGTTGATGCCCAGGACGAGGTGGTACGCCTGGACGGGATCGTGGGTGATCCGCAGGGCCGGTGAGATCAACAGCGGGTATCCGCCGGGGATCACCATGTCGCTGGGGATCTCGGTCGCGGAGCCGCCCGCCAGGAGTCGCGCCAGAACGAGGTACATGTGCTCGTCGGGCCCCACCGTCGGATAGTTCTCGCCGGTGACCAGAGCCAGCCGGAAGAACACCTGCCCGACGTAGCCGGCCGCGACAGCGACCGGCCAGAACCAGCTCGCACGCACCAGTCGTGCGGCGCTCCCCCTGGCCAACGGGGGTTTCTGCGCTTCCGGCGGCGCCCCCACGGGCGAAGGGGCGACGGCGCTTCGCAGTGGCATGGGGAGTGACCTTTTTCCTGGCGCGAGTGGTGCGCGGCTTTCATCGCCGGCCATGCGTGAGCTTATGAGCCGATGGGCACACCGGAACGACATCCGCGCGGGATGGCCGTCCTTGGGCGACGAACGTTCGTTTCCCGTTCACTCGGCGCTCAGAATGCCGCTCAGGGCTCGGCGGTCCGCACGCCCCCGGGCCGGCGGGGCGGTGATCTGGCGGCCCGGGGCCGGGTGGTCACAGCATCACGTGCTTCACCCGGGTGTAGTCGAGCAGTCCGGCGAGGGACAGGTCGCTTCCGTAGCCCGAGTGCTTGACGCCGCCGTGCGGCATCTCGGACACCGTCGTGCCGTGGGTGTTGATCCACACGATCCCGGTGTCCAGCGCCCGGGTGGCGCGCATCGCCCGCTGGTGGTCACCGGTCCACACACTGGCCGCCAGGCCCTGCGGCACGCCGTTGGCGAGTCGGACCGCTTCGGTCTCGTCGGCGAAGGACTGCACGGTGACGACCGGGCCGAAGACCTCCCGTTGCACGATCTCATCGTCCTGGCGCACCCCCGCGACGACGCTGGCCTGGTGGAAGAAACCGGGCCGGGACAGGGCGGAGCCACCGGCGACGATCCGGGCGTGGTCCGGCAGCCGGTTGAGCAGGTCGCGTACGGAGCTGAGCTGCGCGGCGCTGTTGAGCGGGCCGAAGGCGGCGTCCGGTTCCCCGGGGGCGCCGGGGAGTTGTCGCGCGGCTTGTTCGGCGAAGGCGGCCAGGAACGCGTCGTGCACCCGGTGGTGGACCAGGATCCGGGTGGCGGCCGTACAGTCCTGGCCGGCGTTGTAGAAGGCGAGGGACGCCAGTTGGCCGACGGCGTCGTCGAGGTCGGCGTCGTCGTACACCAGGACAGGTGCGTTGCCGCCGAGCTCCAGGTGGACCCGCTTGAGGTCCGCGGCGGCCGCCGCGGCGATCTCCTGGCCCGCCCGTACGCTGCCGGTGACGGCGATGAGCCGGATCGCCGGGTGGCCGACCAGCGCCCGTCCGGTGTCGCGGTCGCCGCAGACCACGTTGAGCACCCCCGGTGGCAGGAACTCGGCCGCGATCCGCGCGAGCAGCGCCGTGGAGGACGGTGTGGTGTCGGCGGGCTTGAGTACGGTGGTGTTGCCCGCGGCCAGAGCCGGGGCGAGCTTCCAGACCGCCATCATCAGCGGGTAGTTCCACGGGGTGATCTGCGCGCACACCCCGACCGGTTCCCTGCGCAGCACCGAGGTGCGGCCCGGGGTGTACTCAGCGGCGGCGCTGCCGGGCAGACCGCGCGCCGCGCCGGCGAAGAACCGTACGGCGTCGATGATCGCGGGCAGTTCGTCCGTACGGAACAGCTCCGGCGGTTTGCCGGTGTCGGCCACCTCCGCCGCCTCGAACTCGTCCGCGTGTTGTTCCATGGCGTCCGCGATCCGCAGCAGCGCGCGCTGGCGCTCGGCGGGTGTGGTCAGCGACCAGCGCTCGAAGGCGGCCTGCGCCGCTGTGCACGCCGCATCGACATCGGCGGTGTCCGAGAGCGGCGCGCGGGCGTTGACCTGTCCGGTGGCGGGATCGATGAGCCGGGTGGTGGCTCCGGACGCGGCCGGTACGTCGGCTCCGCCGATGTGGTTGGTCACGCTGGTGAGGAAAGGGGTGTCAGCCACGGGTCAGCGCCTCCTGTGCGGCGGCGCGACCGGTACGGACCGCACCTTCCATGTATCCGGCGACCCACTGGTCGGAGCCGCACACGTAGAACGGTGGCTCGTGCGTGCCGTGCAGCGGGCCCACCGCCATCACTTCGCCCGGTGTCCACTGGGTGACGTACCCCTGGGTCCAGGGATTGGTGCCCCACAGCCGCAGGTAGCACGACTGGGGGTGCAGGGCCTGCTCCCCGTAGAGTCCAGCGATCTCGCCGAGCAGTTCCGGGGTACGCAGATGGGCGGGGGTGCCGAGCAGGACTCCGTACCGCTCGGGCGGGACGAGGGCCGACAGGATTCCGTCCTCCTGCGGCCAGGTGGAGCCGAGCGTGCCCTCGCATTCGGACAGGCCGTTGCGTCCGCCGGCCCGCCAGAACGGCTCGGTGTACACGGCCGCGAACTTCGCCGCGACGGCGTTGCGCTGACGGTGCAGCGAGGCGAGCCGCTCATCACTGACACCGGTGACGGCGACCGAGCGCAGCGGGCCGACCGGCAGGGCGCTGACCACCGCGCCCGACGTCAGGGTCTCGCCGGTGGTGAGGCGGACGGTGCAGCGGCCGGGCCGGATGTCCACGGCCGCCACCGGCGACCCCAGGCGGACGCGGGAGCGCAGTTCACGCCCCATCACCTCGGCCATCGTCGCCGAACCCGCGGCCAGCCGCAGCCCCTCCCAGTCCTCGTAGTCGTAGTGCCCGGCGCTGGGCACCGCCGCGTTCTTGCGCAGCGCGGCGAGCAGTGAGGTCCGCTCGTAGGATCCGCTGGCGAGGCTGAGCTGGCCGATCTCCCACAGCCGTACCACCGCGGGTGAGGCGTGCCGCGAGCGCAGCCAGCCGCCCACCGAGAGCCGGTCCAGGACGGCCGCCTCCTGATGGGACCACGGGTCGGCAGGGTCGACGGTCGCGGCCATGGCCACGAATTCGGCGGTGAGCCGCTCGTGCTGTGCCTGGTCCCCGGGCCCGAACCAGTGGGGCGGATCGCCGGCGGAGTCGGCCTCCGGCGTGGAGCGGGTGATGAGTCCCGGCTCCGCCACATAACTGGGGATCAGCTCCAGACCGAGCTCCGCGGCCAGTCCCAGGTACGCGGTGTGTGCGCGGCCCACGACCTCTCCGCCGAGCTGGACCCGGCGTCCGTCCGGCAGCGCCGCCTGCTCGACCCTTCCGCCCACCCGGTCCCGGGCCTCCAGGACCAGCACGTCGGCGCCGCCTGCCGCCAGGTCCCGGGCCGCGGCGAGTCCGGCCAGCCCGGCGCCGAGCACGATGACGTCATGGTTCATCTCGTTCAGTCCTTTGTCTCGGTGTCCGGCGCCGTCGACCGCGCCCGGGCACACCGCTCCGCCGGCCCGGCGGAGCCCATGGCTCGGAAGCCCAGGGGCCCGGGAGCCGGGTGCACGGGCGCGGTGGAGCGGTGTGCGTGGGGCGGGACGGTTCGCCGGGGGTGGGGCGATGGTGCCCGGATCGGTGGGCTCAGCTCAGGACGAGGCAGTGCTCGGGTTTCCAGCCGAGTTCCACGCTCTCGCCGCCGCTCCACCGGTCCTCCATGCGGGACCGCGCAGTGTTCTGCTCCAGCGCCGACAGTGTGACGCCCGGCGCGAGTTCGATCAGATAGGTCGTCGTCGGTCCGGAGTACACGGTCTCCCTGATCACTCCGCGCATCACCGACATGCCGGGCTCGAAGTCGGACAGCCAGATCTTCTCCGGCCGGATGGACACGCTCACCGCGCTGCCCTCGGCGACGCCGTCGCGGCGCCCCACCGGTAGCGACAGCCCCTGTTCGAGCACGATGTCGCCGCCGCGATAGGTCCCGGTCATCAGGTTGGAGGTGCCCATGAACGCGGCGACGAAGCGGCTGGCGGGGTGCTCGTAGACGTCCTCGGGCGTGCCGCACTGTTCGACGTGGCCCGCGTTCATCACGGCCACCCGGTCGGACATGGTCAGGGCCTCGTCCTGATCGTGGGTGACGAAGACGAAGGTGATGCCCACCTCGCGCTGGATCTGCTTGAGTTCCACCTGCATCTGGCGGCGCAGTTTCAGGTCCAGGGCGGCCAGCGGTTCGTCGAGCAGCAGTACCGCCGGCCGGTTGACGAGTGCCCTGGCCAGGGCCACCCGCTGCCGCTGGCCTCCGGACAGGGTCGCGGGCTTGCGCTTGGCGAGCCCGCCGAGCTGGACCAGGTCCAGCATGTCGCCGACCCGCTGCTTGATCTCCGCCTTGGGCACGCGCTTGCGCTTGAGGCCGAAGGCCACGTTGTCGGTGAGGCTGAGATGGTCGAACAGCGCGTAACTCTGGAAGACGGTGTTGACGTTGCGCTTGTTCGGCGGCAGCGCGGTCACGTCCTCCCCGGCGAGCAGCACGGCGCCCTCGGTGGGGTCGGCGAACCCGCCGATCATGCGCAGCGAGGTGGTCTTGCCGCAGCCCGAGGGGCCGAGCAGGGAGAAGAACTGGCCTGCCGCGATGTCGAGGGTGACGTCACGGACGGCGTAGGAGTCCGCGAACTGCTTGGAGACGCCGTCGAGCCGGACTGCGGGAGTCGTGTCCATGGCTGTCACTTCCCTGAGAGGAGATCGAGGCCGCCGCGACGGCCGAACAGGCGGGGAATGGCCAGGGCCAGCGCGATCAGCCCGATGGATCCGGCGAGCATCAGCGTGCCCAGGGCGTTGATGGTGGGCTGTACCCCGAAGCGGATCGCCGAGTAGATCCGTACGGACACCGGCTGGGGATCGACGCCGGTGGTGAAATAGGCGAGGACGAAGTCGTCGAAGACCAGCGCGAAGATGAGCACCGCGCAGGCCAGAACCGCGGGCAGCAGCGCCGGCAGGGTCACCAGCCGCAGCGCCTGCCACCGGGTGGCGCCCAGGTCCATCGCGGCTTCCTCCACCTCCGGGTTGAGGGCGGCGACGCGTGAGCGCAGGATCACGGTCACATAGGAGATGGAGAAGGTGATCTCGGAGATCATCACCGTGCCGGTGGACAAGGTGATGCCCAGCCCCTTGAACAGCAGCATCGACGCCACCCCGGTGACGATCTCCGGGGTGATCAGCGGGACCAGCAGGACCAGACCGGCCAGGGAGCCCAGGCGGCTGCGGCAGCGGACCAGCCCGAGGGCCAGCGCCCCACCGAGCACGATGGATCCGGCCATGGCCACCAGAGAGATCTTCAGGCTGGCGCCGAGCGAGCCGAGCAGCACGTCGTCATGGAGAAAGGCGCGGTACCAGCGCAGGCTGAAACCGCCGAAGACGGTCAGCGACTTCTTGGAGTTGAACGAGTACAGCACCACCACGACGATGGGCAGGTAGAGCAGCGCGAAGAACAGCGCCGTGACCGCGATGGCGAAGCGGGGTTTGCGCTCGGCGCCGTGCCGCCGGACCCGCGGACGGCGGGCCGGTGGAGGCAGGGCCGGGGACGGCCGGGTGGCGGTGGAGGGACTGTCTACGGTCATTGGCGGGCCTCCGCCTCGTCCTTGCGGGTGCGCCGCAGGTAGCCGAGCATGCCGATCAGCAGCACCAGCATCAGCATCATGGTGAGAGCCGAGCCCAGCGGCCAGTTCTGGCCCTGGAAGAACTTGTCCTGGATGAGATTGCCGATCATGATCTGGTCCGGTCCTCCCAGGAGTTGGGCGCTGACGAAGTCGCCCATGGCCGGAAGGAAGACCAGGACCAGGCCGGCCGCCGCGCCCTGGCGGGTCGCCGGGAGCGTGACGTGGAAGAACGTGCGGACCGGGCCGCCGTACAGGTCGCGGCCCGCCTCGATGAGGGAGACGTCCATGCGTTCCAGGGCCGCGTACAGCGGAATGATCATGAAGACCACGAATCCGTAGACCAGTCCGGCCACCACGCCGAAGCCGGTGTTGAGGATTTTCGTCCCGGAGTCGGCCAGACCCAGCTTGCGCAGGGTGGACAGGACGGGCCCGTCGTCGGAGAGCACCACCGACCAGCCGTACATACGCACCAGGTAGTTGGCGAAGAACGGCACGACGATCGCCGAGATGAGCGCGTTCTTGAACCGTCCGCCGTGCAGGGCGATCGTGTACGACACCGGGTAGGCCACCAGCAGACAGATGACGCAGGTCAGCAGGGCGTAGCCGAGGGAGCGCAGCATGACGTCCGCGTAGGCGGGGTCGGCCAGCGCCCGGATGCTGCTGAGGTCGAAGCCGAACCGGGGGTTGCCGAGGTCGTCGGTGGTGCCCACTGCGAGGGTGGCCACCAGGAGCAGGGAAGCGATCAGGAAGCCGGTCATCCACAGGGTGCCGGGGACCATGAGCCAGGCCCACAGCCGGGCGCCGGAGGCGGAGGGGCCGGGGAGCGGGCGCCGTGCGCGCTTGAGTCGCAGCATGTCAGCCGGCCTTCACATGGGTCCAGGCGGTGTCCCGCGCGTCTTCCTGCGCACGGGTGCCGTTGCGGAAGAACAGGTCCGCCGTGAGGTCGTCGTCGGTGACGATGCACTCGGGGAAGGGTTTGACGAGCGCGGCGTAGACGTCCTCGGTGCCGGCCACCGGCATGGGGTAGCCGATGTACTCGATGTTCTTCTTGACGTTCTCCGGGCGGAGCATGTAGTCGATGAAGAGCATCGCGGTCCCGGGGTGGCGGGCGTTGGAGGGGATGGCGTAGCAGTCGGAGTTGATCGGCGTGCCCTCCCTGGGGGCCTGGAAGCCGAACACGGTGGGGTCCTTGGCCTGGTTGAGCATCGCGGCCATGTCCCCGCTCCAGGCCTGCGATATCGCCGCGTTGCCGTTGAGCAGGTTGTTGTAACTGTCGCTGGAGAAGCCGCGCAGACTCGGGCGCAGTGTCTTGAGCAGCGACGTGATGCGGTCCAGGTCACCGGTGTCGCTGGTGGTGATGCCCAGGCCGAGCTTGAGGGCCGCCATGCCGAGGACCTCGTCACGGTCGTCGAGCAGGAACGTCCTGCCCTTGGCCTTTCTGTTCCACAGGTCGTCCCAGGAGCCGGTGAGGTCGCCGATCTGGTCGCGACGCCAGCCGATGCCGGTCTTGTAGACGGTGAACGGCACCGTGTGCGCGGATCCCGGGTCGTACCAGGGGTCGGCGAAGTAGGCGTGCTTGCCGAGGACGGACTCACTGTGGGCGAGCTTGGAATGGTCGATCCGGCGCAGTTTGCCGCCCCTTGCCAGCCGCTGGGCCCACTTGGCGGTGGGGAAGATGATGTCGTAGTGGTTGCCGGCGTTGAGCTTGGCGACCATGCCTTCCATCGAGTCGAAGTTCGACTGGATGATCTTGACGCCGTACTCCTTGCGGAACCCGTCGAAGACGGCCGGGTCCACGTAGTCGGCCCAGTTGAAGTAGACGAGGTCGCCGTCGACGCGCACATCGATCGGAGCACCGGCCTCGTCGTCGGAGACCTTGACGGGCGCGAACCCGCAGCCGCCCAGTGCGGCGGCACCCGCGGCGCCGAGGGCGCCGAAGGCGGCCGCGCGGAGCAGGGAGCGTCGTGATGGTGGAGGTACCTCGGGGGACACGGATCGTCCTCTCCGTAGTGGAACGGCACAGCTCCAGGGCTGGACCGGCATGAGGGTCGCGGAGGCCCTGTCTCCGCGGTAAGGAAAGCCGGTCTGGGGAAGTGCGTGCAGCGCCGGGTCCGGCGATGTCAGCGGGTGCCCGGTAAGGCCGCGCGGGACGGAAGCGGGCCGTCGGGGCGCGGTGACTTCCGGCGCCGGGCCGGGGCCCCGCTCACGGCCGCTGCCCCTCGATGTCGTCGCGGAACCGGCGGGCGAACCAGCCCACGGCGGCCTCGCGGCGCGACAGCGGTCCGGGTTCGTATCCCGGTGTGCCGAGTCCTGCCTGGACGCGGGCGACCAGTTCGGCGTCCTCGTCGTTGGTGATCCAGCCGATGTGGATGTTCAGCCGCCTGGCGAGCCGGGTGCGGGCACTCGTGCCGCGCCGGGTGTAGAAGGCGCCCGGCAGCGCCGTCCGGTCCTGCGCGGTGGGCAGGGCGGTCCAGGCGATCACATGGTCGGGGTAGAGGTCGATCAGGGTGTTCGGATAGATCACCACGTAGCGCCATACCCGCCGGTCCGCCTCGGCCAGGCCGGGCATGGGGGCGGCGACCCGCTGGTAGAGGCGCTCGGCCCAGTTCGAGGAGGGCTTGTCGCGGAGCGGGGACTCGAACAATGCGTACGACTCCGTGGTGTCGACGGTGTACCCCTGGTAGTCGAGCAGGCGCATCAGTCCCGGATGGGCGACGGGCACGTGGTAGCCCTCCAGATAGTTGTCGACGACCACCTTCCAGTTGGCCTTCTGCACCTCCGCTCCGGCGACGTCGTGGATGCGGCCGCGGCCGACCGGTACGAGATCCGGCCCGGTGTAGTGCCCGATGGCCTCGGCCAGGCCGGCGCACTGTTCCGCGAGCGGCACCGCGCCGTGGTCGAGGTTGGCGAACACGAAGCCGAGGAAGGACTCGACGCGGACAGAATGCAGGCCCAGACGCGGCTTGTCCAGGCACGGGATCTGCCGGGCCTCGGGGGCGCCGACCAGGGATCCGTCCAGCCGGTAGGTCCAGCCGTGGTACGGGCAGCGGATGGCCTTCCCGGACGGTTCCGGGGCGCTGACCAGCTGGGTGCCGCGGTGCCGGCAGACATTGAGGTGTGCGGCCAGGCCGCCGTCCTCGGTGCGGACCACCAGTACGCTCCGGCCGGCCACGGTGCCGGCGAGGCGGGCGCCCGGACCGGGAAGGTCGGTCTCGTGGCAGACCAGCTGCCAGGACTTGGCGAAGACGAGTTCGGTCTCGGCCGTGGCGATGGCCGGGTCGGTGTAATAACGCGCGGGGAGTGCTTCCCCGGGTGAGTTCTCTGCGGTGCCCGGAGCGCCGTCGGCGACGGGCACCTGGGTGGTTGGGGGCTGCATCGGATCCTCCTCCACGCCGCCGTGGCGACGATGGGTGGTGAGGCTGCGCAGGGGTGACGGCCGGCATGGGATCGGCCGGGCCGTAACCATACTGACTAACTGGTCAGTCAGACTGAATCCAAACCCCGGCGATGTCAAGCATTGCGGACTGGCTAACTAGTTAGTTAGTCTCTGCGCTGTCGGACCGCCGACGACCCCGTATCCCGTACCGGCCTCGTTGCGACCGTCCGGTGTGTACGGGGCCGGTACCGGCCCCCGGACCGGCATCCGGCCGGTGCCCCCGCGAACACACCGGCCGGATGCCCCGGGAGATGCCGGCATCCCGGACCGGATCAACTCAAGGCCACAGCCACCCGAGGCCGCAGCCACCCGAGGCCGCAGCCACCCGAGGCCGCAGCCACCCGAGGGCACGGCATCCAGGACCACGGCACCCAAGGCCACGGCACCCAAGGCCACAGCACTCAAGGCCTCTGCGCCCCGGCGAGCAGCAGGCCCCACCGGGCCCACCGCCACCGGGCCGCACCGCACCCTGTCGCATCCACTGCGAACAGACCACCGCGAACCGACCACCCCGAACCATCCGCCCGCCTCGGTCCCGCCGAGACCGGCCCTTCGTACCCGGAGGCACGCATGAGCTGTCGTCGGAATCTGGTCTGGCTCGGCCTCACCCCCGAGCCCGAGCGGGAACTGCCCACCGTGGTGGCAGCCCTGCGCTTCCGCACCAACGGGTCAGGCGCACTCGGATCCGACACACACGGCTCCCGTCCGCACGGTTCCCGCACACCCACCGGCACGCCGTCCGCCCTGGCCGACGCCGAACGGCAGCGGGTGGAGCAGCTGATCCTGCGCGGCAGCCGGCGCAGCTGGCTCCGCTACCTCGCCGAGGTCACCGCCCTGGTGGTCGACGCCGCGGACGCGCCGGCCCACGGCGACCCCGAGGCCGCGCTGACCGCCGGCGATGTCGTACTCGACCACCACCGGATGCTCATCGGCCTGCCCGGGGCCGGGTACGAACGCACCGCCACCCAGCGGCAGGCACTCGAAGAGGCGTTGCGGCGCCTCAGGAACCGCACCCCGAACGAAGGCGCCGCATGACCGAGATCCGTTCCCTGATGCCCCCGGGCCAACGCCGCCTGCTCACCGCGCAGCCGCCCGGGGGAGAGGACCTCAGCGCCTACCTGGCGACCGGCGGCTACCCGCCCGCCCCCGACCCCCGTCGGCTGCTCGACCGCGTCGCCTCCCGTGGCCTGCGCGGGCGGGGCGGGGCGGGGTTCCCCACCGCCGACAAACTCCGGGCGGTGCGTGACGCGCCGCTCCCCGCGGTCGTGGTGGCCAACGGCGAGGAGGGCGAGCCCGGCTCGGCGAAGGACCGCTGGCTGCTGCGCTCCCGCCCGCACCTCGTCCTCGACGGACTGCGCCATGCCGCGTCCGTGACCGGAGCCGAGCGCGGTTATGTCTACCTCTCCGACGCCGCTTCCGCCGAGAGCGTCCGACGGGCTCTGGCCGAGCGGCCGCCGGACACTCCCGTCGAGGTCGTCGTGACCGAGCACACCTACGTCGCGGGCGAGGAGACGGCCGTGGTGCGCCGCATCGACGGCGGCCCCGCACTGCCCACCGCCAAGCCCCCGCGCCCGTTCGAACGAGGCGTCGGCGGCGCGCCGACGCTGGTGGCCAACGTGGAGACCCTGGCCCGGCTCGCTCTGCTGGCCGCCGGCCCGGGCACCGCTGCCGCGGCCGACTCCTACCTGGTGACCCTCTCCGGCGGGCGGACCGAACCCGTACTGGTCGAGGCGCCTCGAGGCACCACCCTGCGGACACTGGCCGACGCCCACACCTCCGACGCGGCCACGGCGCTGCTCATGGGCGGCCTGTTCGGCGGGCTGTACGGCGACGGCTGGCAGGACCTGCGGCTGGACCACGACGAACTCGCGGCAGCGGGCACGGCGCTCGGCTGCGGGGCGATCCGGTTCCTGCTCCCACAGGACTGCCCGGTCGGGGCGGCGGCGGACGCCGCCGGTTTCCTCGCCGCGCAGAGCGCCCGGCAGTGCGGCGTCTGCGTCTCCGGCACGCAGGCCCTCGCCGGTGCCCTGGCCGCGCTCGCGAGCGGAACGGCGTCCGCCCAGGACAGCGACAACCTGCTGCGCTGGTCGGCCGGCCTGCCCGGCCGTGGCGCGTGCGGTCTGCTCGACGCCGCGGCACGCACCGCCGGGACCCTGCTGCGGCACTTCCCGCACCTGGTCCGGTCGCATCTGGACGCACCCTGCCCGGACTGCGCCGCCGCTCCGCCCGACGGCGGGAACCGCCTGACGGTCGCCGCCCCCTGAGCGGGCTCCGCCGCCTCAACGCCATCCGAAACCACCCGAACCGTCCGACCCCACCCGAAGCCATCCGACCCCACCCGGGCCGTCCCGATTTCTTGAGGAGCACCCATGAAACTCCAGCTGGACTCCACGCTCTGCCAGGGCTACGGCCTGTGCCATGAACGGGCCCCGGAACTGGTCGGGATCGACGAGTGGGGCTACGCGCACCTGATCGCCGCGGCCGTCCCCGGCGCTGCCGCCGAAGAGGCCGCCGAAGCGGTCACCTCCTGCCCCAACGCCGCGCTGCGACTGGTGAAGTGACCATGGGACGTGACCTGTCGGCCCTGTTCGACCCCATGTCGGTGGCCATCGTCGGAGCCAGTGACGACCCGGCCAAGTACGGCCACGCCATAGCGGCCCAAGCGGTGCGCGCCCCGCACCACCGTCCCGTGCACCTGGTCAACCGGCGCGGCGGAACGGTCCTGGGCCGGACCGCGGCCACCAGCCTCACCGCGATCGGCGAACCCGTCGACCTGGTGGTGATCTCCGTCCCGGCCGCAGGCTTCGAGGCGGCCGTTGACGAGGCGCTGGCCTGCGGAGCCCGCTCGATCGTGGCCATCACCGCGGGCTTCGCCGAGACCGGACCGGCCGGACGGGAGGTTCAGCGGGCCATCGCCGAGCAGGTGCGCGCGGCCGGGGCGGTCATGGTCGGACCCAACTGCCTCGGCATCGCGGACAACACCACGGACCTCCATCTCGCCTCCGACCACTTCACCGCCGGCGGGGTGGCGCTGCTGAGCCAGAGCGGCAACCTCGCGCTGGAGCTCCAACTCCGCTTCGGGGCGCACGATCTGGGCTTCTCCCGGTTCGTGTCCTTGGGCAACCAGGCCGACGTCACCCTCGTCGACCTCCTCGCCGACTGCGCCCTGCACGAGGGCACCCGGGCCATCGCCGTCTACGCGGAGGACTTCGCGGACGGCCGCGCCTTCGCCGAAGCGGCCGCCGCGGCCGGGAAACCGGTCGTCCTGCTGACCGGTGGCCGCGGCGATGCCTCGGCCCGCAGCGCCCAGTCGCACACCGGAGCACTGACGACATCCTCGGATGTGGTCACCGCGGCCTGCCGTGACGCCGGCATCGAACTGGTCGCCACGCCGCGCGAGCTGACCGTCGTGCTGGCCGCCCTGGACAGCGGTCGGCGGTCCCGGTGCCACCGGGTCGCGATCGTCACCGACGGCGGCGGCCACGGAGTCATCGCCGCCGACGCCGTGGAGGCGTCAGGGCTGACGGTGCCCGAACTCGGCCGGGCCACCCAGGACGGCCTGCGGGCCGCGCTGTGGGAGCAGTCGTCGGTGGTGAACCCGGTCGACCTGGCCGGCATGGGCGAGCAGGACCCCGCGTCGTACGCCGCCGCGGTGGCCGCGCTGCTGGACGCCGAGGAGACCGACGCCGTACTGCTGACCGGGTACTTCGGCGGCTACGCGGCCGGCGACAACGGTCTCGGGGCGGGCGGGACGGCCCTGGCGGCCGGCGAGACGGCGGCGGCGCGGGCGATCGCGGACCATCAGCGCACGGTCGCCACACCACTGGTCGTGCAGTCGATGTACCCCCGGTCGTCCAGTTGCCGGACCCTGGCGTCGGCGGGCATCGCCGTCTTCGGCGCGACCGAGGACGCCGCCCGCGCGCTGGCCGCCCTCACCGCGCCGCCGCACCCGGCGTCGTCGGGCATACTCCCGCTGCCGCCGGCCGCCGAACCGCTGCGCGAGACGGGCTACCTGGCGACCCGCCGCGCCCTGGAGGCCGCGGGGATTCCCTTCCCGGCGGTGCGCGAGGTGCGCGACGAGGAGCAGTTGCTCGCCGCCGCCGACGAGATCGGCGGCCCCTACGTCCTCAAAGCCCTGCACCTGCTGCACAAATCGGACGCCGGTGGCGTCGCACTGAACCTGTCCGACCGCGACGCCCTGCTCGCCGCGTTCCGCGACATGCGCACCCGGCTCGGTGCGCCCGCGTACTCGGTGGAGGCCATGGCCGATCTGACGGACGGCATCGAACTCATCGTGGGCGTCAACCATGATCCCCGCTTCGGGCCGGTCGCCATGGTGGGCCTCGGCGGCGTCCTCGCCGAAGCGCTGGGGGACGTCGCCTTCGCCCTCGCCCCCGTCTCCGCCGAGCGTGCCCGGACACTCCTGCGAAGTCTCCGCACGGCCTCCCTGCTCGACGGTGTACGCGGCAGGCCGGCCGTGGACGTGTCCGCCGCGGCCGAAGCCATCGAACGGATCACGGCCTTCGCCGCCGCCCACCCGGAGATCGCCGAACTGGAGATCAACCCGCTGCTGGTACGCCCCGACGGCGTGCTCGCCCTGGACTCCCGAGCCGTCCTCGCCTGACGAACGCCTGCAGCCCGTCGCCCGCAGCCCGCAGCCCGTCGCCCGCAACCAGGGCCCCGCCGGCCCACCTGATCCGCACCCCCGTCCAAGCCATCCCTCAAGCCCCCGAAGAGGCCCTCATGGATATGCGCTACACCACCGAACAGGCCGACCTCAAAGAGCGCGCCGCCGCATACGCCCGGCTCCTGATGGGCTACGAGGATCAGTCGGAGACGGCCGGCGGCCCCCTGCCGAAGGAGACGATCGCCGAGTTGACCCGTGCGGCCATGGACGCCGGGGTCTACGCCATCAACATGCCTTCCGAGTGGGGCGGAGCCGGGCTGAGCCTGCTCGACCAGGTCATCGTCGAGGAGGAGTTCGGCAAGGTGACCAACTGCCTGTGGGACATCCCCTGGCGCCCCGCGAACGTCCTGGCCCACGGCGACGAGCGCCAGCGGGAGAAGTACCTGCTGCCGGTCATCCGCGCGGAGCGGTTCGACGCCTTCGCGGTGACCGAGCCCGGTGCGGGATCCGACCCGTCCTCGGGGACCAGCACCGCCACCCGCACCGAGGGCGGCTGGCTGCTCAACGGTGAGAAGTGGTTCGTCACCTGCGGCGACATCGCCGACTTCCTGCTGGTCCAGGCGGACGCCGGCCCCGAGCGCGCGCCCACGCTGTTCTTCGTCGACAAGGCCGCGCCCGGAGTGACGATGACGCGGGTCCCGCAGTTCATGCACAGCGCGGTGAACGGGCACCCCGAGTTCACGTTCACCGATGTGTACGTCGGTGACGAGGACGTGCTCGGCGGCGTCGGCGGGGGTTACGACCTCACCAAGGAGTGGTTCACCGACGAGCGGCTGATGATCGCGGCCCGGACGGTCGGCGCCGCACAGCGCGCGTTGGAGCTGGCCCGGGAGTGGGCGCTGGGCCGTGAGCAGTTCGGGTCCCGTATCGCCGATTTCCAGCTGATCCAGGGGATGCTCGCCGACTGCGCCGTGGACATCGCGGTCAACCGGGCCTACACCCACCAGGTGGCGTGGGAGGCCGATCAGCCGCACACCGACCGCAAGATCCTGCACGCCAAGGCGGCCACCGCCAAACTCTCGGCGAGCGAGGCCGCGGGCCGGGTCATCGACCGGTGCCTGCAGATCTTCGGCGGCCGCGGCTACGACCGCTCCTACCCGGTGGAGCGCATGTACCGCGAGGTCCGGGTGGACCGGATCTGGGAGGGCACCTCCGAGATCCAGCGGCTCATCATCGCCAACGAACTCATCAAGCGCGGCACCGGATTCCTGGCCGTGCCCACGCCCTGACCCCGGCCGTCACCGTCCACCGCACACCACCGGCTCACCTTCACCGGCTCACCTTCGCCGGCCCATCACCACCGGCTCATCACCCTCGCGAGGAACCCCATGGACTTCCGGCTCACCGAACGTCAGATACAGCTCAAGACCGCCGCGCGCTCCCTCACGGAGTTCATCACCCGGTACGAGAACGACTGCGAGACGGACAACGGCCTTTCGCCCCAGGCCCATGCCGCCGTGCGCGACGCCGTTCTCGACTCCGGCCTCCAGGCGATCAACATGCCCATCGAGTGGGGCGGTGCCGGACTCACCATTGCCGAGCAGGCCACCGTCCAGGAGGAGCTGGGCCGGCTCACCGGAGCGCTGTGGGACATGGTCTGGCGCCCGGCCAACGCGCTGCGCTTCTGCACCCCGGAGCAGCGCGAGCGGTACCTCATCCCGGTGATCAAGGGGCAGCGCCGGGACTGCTACGCGGTCACCGAGCCCAACGCCGGGTCCGATCCGCAGAATCTGGCCACCACGGCCACCAGGACCGCGTCGGGCTGGGTGCTCAACGGTGAGAAGTGGTTCGTCACCGTCGGGGACCACGCCGACTTCATGATCGTGCTGGCGGCGGCGGGGCCCGACCGCGCCCCCACCCTGTTCCTCGTCGACAAGGACACGCCCGGCATCGAGATGACACGGGTGCCCCGCTTCATGCACACCTTCGTGTACGAGCACCCCGAGTTCACCTTCACCGATGTCGAGGCGGGCGAGGACGCCGTCCTCGGTGGTATCGGCGAGGGCTACGACATCACCCGCTCCTGGTTCACCGAGGAGCGGCTGATGATCGCCGCCCGCACCATCGGCGCCGCCGAGCGCGGGCTGGAGCTGGCGCGGGAGTGGGCGCTGGGCCGTGAGCAGTTCGGGTCCCGGATCGCCGATTTCCAGCTGATCCAGGGGATGCTGGCCGACAGCGCCGTGGACATCGCGGTCAACCGGGCCTACACCCACCAGGTGGCCTGGGAGGTCACCGGATCGACGGAGGAGAACCGGAAGAGCCTGCACGCCAAGGCGGCCATCGCCAAGCTCTCGGCGAGCGAGGCGTCGGGCCGGGTCATCGACCGGTGCCTGCAGATCTTCGGCGGCCGCGGATACGACCGCTCGTACCCGGTGGAGCGGATGTACCGCGAGGTGCGGGTGGACCGGATCTGGGAGGGCACCTCCGAGATCCAGCGGCTCATCATCGCCAATGAGCTCATCAAGCGCGGTACCGGAGTCCTGGACCTTCCCGCGACGCGCTGACGTCTGCCGGGAGCCGACCCGGTTCGGCGTAACGCCGCGTAGCGCCCGGGAGCGGTCCCGTACGGGGACCGCTCCCGGCCCATCGGCACACCACACCCCGACACACCATGAAGGAGAACCGATGGCCGACATCGCACGGGTGGGCATCGTAGGGTGCGGACTCATGGGCTCCGGCATCGCCGAGGTCTGCGCGCGGGCCGGAATCGATGTGGTGGTCGCGGAGACGGGCGCGGCGGCGGCACGGGCCGGCCGGGACCGGATCGCGCGGTCCCTGGAGCGCGCCGCGGCGCACGGCAAGCTCGACGCCGCCGACCGGGACGCCGCACTGGCACGGATCACGGTCGTCGCGGATCTCGACGTGCTGCACGACCGTGACCTGGTCGTCGAGGCGGTCGCCGAGGACGAGCGGACGAAGGTCGCGGTGTTCACCCGGCTCGACGCCGTGGTCAGCAGGCCGGACGCGATCCTGGCCACCAACACCTCCTCCATCCCGGTGATCCGGCTGGCGGCCGCCACCTCCCGGCCCGAGCAGGTGGTCGGCGTGCACTTCTTCAACCCGGTCCCGGTGCTGCGGCTGGTGGAACTCGTGCCCTCGCTCCTCACCTCCGCAACGACCGTCCAGCGGGCGGAGAGCTTCGCACGCGACACCCTCGGCAAGGAGATCGTGCGCGCCCAGGACCGGGCCGGCTTCGTGGTCAACGCGCTCCTCGTTCCGTACCTGCTCGCCGCCGTGCGCATGGTCGAGTCCGGCACCGCCTCGATCGAGGACATCGACCGGGGGATGGTCCTGGGCTGTGCCCACCCGCTCGGCCCGCTCGCACTCACCGACCTGATCGGCCTGGACACCACCCGCGCCATCGCCGAATCGATGTACGCGGAGTTCAAGGAGCCCCTGTACTCACCGCCGCCGCTGCTGTCCCGGATGGTCGAGGCGGGACTGCTCGGACGCAAGACGGGACGCGGGTTCCACACCTACGCCTGACCGGGCCCGGGTTTCCGGGCACCGGGGCCGCGGCACCAGGTCCGTGAGGCGCGCCCACGGTCCCGGTGGCGCAGATCATGGGAGAGGATGGTCGGGTCACCGCGCCGACGACAACTGGGGAGCACAACCGTGGCCACGAACGGGCGCACGACGGAGACCCGCGAGCGGATCCTGTCCGCCGCCTGCCAGGTGATCGCCGAGACCGGGTTCGAAAAGATCCGGATGTGGATGGTGGCGGAACGGGCAGGGGTGTCGACCGCGCTGTTGCACTACCACTACAAGACCCGCGACAAGCTCTTCACCGAGGCGATGACCCATTCGTTCGCCAACACCACCGTGGACCTCGAGCGGGACGCGGACTCGGTGGCACCGTCGGTCATCCTGGCCCGCATCGTACGGAGTCTGCTCCCCATGGACCCCGAGCTGCGCCAGGACTGGCGCCTCTGGCAGGAACTGTGGGTGCGGGCGCTGCGCGACGACGAGACGCAGCGGTTCGCCGTCGACCTGTACGACCAGCTCCAGGAGTGGGTCTCCGGCGCGGTGAACCGGGGAATCGAGGCGGGCGAGTTCACCGACACCGACGTCGCCGCGCTCAGCACCCACATTCTCGCCCTGTGCGACGGCTACGGCATCCGCCTCATGCTCAGCGATCCGAAGGTCACCTCCGACAGCGCGCTGGAGGCGGTCTGGCGAGCGATCGCCGCCGCGCTGGGGATCTCACCGGCCTTTCCGAAGGTCTGAACGCGACGGGTCGCATCCCCCGTCGCCGCAAGGGCGGCCGGTGCGTGGGGTGTCCGTGGGGTGGCGTACCGTTACGGCTCGAACAGGCGAACCGAACGGCCGCTGTGACCTGAGCGTGCCCGCCGACAGGACCCGACCACTCCTGCCCACGGCACATGCGAGGAGGAGCAGCCATGCGGTGGCATCGCCGCGATCCCATGGCGCCGGGCGCGCTGCGCCGGGAATGCCGGCGCATCCTGCGGGAGATGCCGGTGCCGGATCCCTTCACCGTGGCCGGGTTCATCAAGAACATCGAGGCGGAGCGTGGCCGCGAGATCCGCCTGGTCGAGTTGCCATCCGATGTGCCGGGCCAGACCGGGGCCTGCGGCCTGTGGGTGAAGCACCGTCAGCGTCCGCTGGACCTGATTCTGCACGTCCAGGGGACGACGAAGTTCCACCGAAAAAAGATCATCTTCCATGAGCTCTGTCATCTGTGGTGCGAGGACGGCTCCGGAGCGGAGCGGGAACAACTCGCGCTGCTCTTCCCCGGGATGCCCCCGGAAATGCTCGACAGGCTGCTGTCCACCGGTCAGGTCATGGCCCGCAGCGGCTATGCCACACACGCCGAGGCCCGGGCCGAAACGCTCGCCGATCTGCTGCATCACGAGACCCGGCACGCCCGGATCACCGGTGACGTGACCCTGCGAAATCTCGACGAAAGCCTGTCGCGGCCCATCGCGGGTCCGCGCCGCAAGAAGGTGCTGCCTCATGACTGACGTCATCGCTTACGCAATCATCGCTCTGCTGCTCTTCCAAGCGGTGTGGCGGGTACCGGCCGCGCTGCGCGGGCAGTCCCGGGAACGGTCGCTGTGGGGCGCGTTCGCGGCGCTCGCCGTCGCCTGGCTGCTGCGCACCGGCCTGGGCAGGGCCGTCATCGACGAGCTGGGTGTCGTCGACCTCGCGACCCTGCTCAAGCACACCATCACGATCGCCGGCATCTGCGTGCTGCTCCGATACGTCACCGCGGTCGACGGCGACGTCGCCGCGTCCGACGGCGCCGTCCTGCGACGCGTGCGCATCACCGCCGCCGTGCACCGCATCGCCACCCGGGCCTCCATAGCAACCGTGCTGGTCATGGCCGCGGTGTTCTTCCTCGTCCTGGACCGCACGCGCACCGATAGCCCGTACTTCATGGCCCGCCATGCCGGCGAGGTGGGACTGGCGCTCTACATGGGGCTGTTCTACCTCTACACGGCCGTGGCAGCCGCGGTCTGCGCCTATCAGTGGGGCGGTTCCGCCCGCCGGGCACAGCGCTGGACGCTCAGGATCGGCCTGACGATGATGGCCGTCGCGATGGCGCTGGCCGTGCTGTACGCCTTCCTGCGCACCGCCTACTGTGCGTTCATCACGGTCCGCACGGTCTCCATGAGCTTCGTCGACCTCCAGGAGAACGTGACGGACTCCGTGCTGTACCTGGTGTTCCTGCTGTGGGCCCTGGGCGCGATCGCCCCGGCCACCCAGGCCGTCATCGACCGCAGGAGGGCGAAGCGAACGCTGAACGCGCTCTACCCGCTGTGGCGCGAACTTGCCCTGGCCGTCCCCTCGGTCATTCTCCGCGCACCCAGCGACCTGCTGCCGGGCCACCGCTTCGCGGCGCCCCTGAACCGGGCCCGTGACCTCATGAGGCTCTCCCCGCCGCCCTACCAGCTGCTGGAGCGCTACATCACGGAGATCAGCGACGTGCAGCGCACCTTGAGCCACTACGCGTCACCGGGCCTGTACACGCGGGCCAAGGCGCTCGCCGACGGTCAGGGGCACACCGAGGACGAGGCTCGCGCCGTCGCTGACGCCTACTGGATCAAGAGCGCGCTGGCGGCCATGGCGGCCGGTACGGCGGCCCACAGCGCCCCGGTCGACGTGCCTCCCGCCGACGACGACTTCGACATCCAGGTGGAGCGGTTCGTACGGACCCGGGCGGCTTACGGACGGACCGTCCCCGAAACCGCCCGGACCCTGCTCCAGACCGACGTGACCGTTTAGCCGACCTACCGACCGTCAGAGAAAGCGTGAACAGCACCGACATGACCGACAACAAAGCCCGCCCCACCGTGTCCGCGGGTCTGCTGTGCTTCAACGAACACGGGCACGCCCTGTTCGTGAACCCGACCTACAAGCCGTTCTGGAACCTGCCCGGCGGGCACGTCGAGCAGGGCGAGACCCCGGCGACCGCCGCGGTACGGGAGGGCCGGGAGGAACTCGGCATCGACGTGGAGCTCGGGCCGCTGCTCGCCACCGCCTGGATCACCGTCCCCGGCCGCGGCGAGCAGGTGCTGTTCGTCTTCGACGGCGGCGAGCTCAGCCCCGCACAGCAGGCGGCGATCACCGTCCAGGAGAGCGAACTCAGCGAGCACGCCTTCTTCCCCACGGACGACATCGATCCGGCGGTCGCCCCGCCGCACCTGCTCGGCCTCCTGCGGAGTGCTCTGCGCGCCCGCGCCGAGGGCGGCGTGGCGTACCTGGAGGTCAGTGTCTGACCGGTCGCCGGATCCTGGACGGGGTGGTGCCACGGGGCCGTGTCACCACCCCTCGTCCGTAGCGGGCCCGTTGGATCAGTCCAGATCCGTGTCGGTGCCCGCTCCCGGCAGTTTGCCGTCCTCGATGTCGTCCAGCAGATCGTTGAGGAACGACACCAGCCGGGTGTTCAGGGCGCCCCCGCCACCGCGGGTCGCCATGCTGCCGACCTCGCCGCACCGGAAAGAGGCGATCAGCTCCAGGTTCGCGGCGAGCTCGCGCACGGCTTCGTCGTCGGGCCGGAAGAACTGCGGCGGAGCGTGATAGGCCGCGGCGAGGCCGTCCAGGATCTGCGGTGACGCGTCCGTGCGGGCGCCGGTGCGCAGATCGTGCACGCTGCTGTCCGAGGCCACCACGCTGCCGGCCTGTGCGTTGATGATCTCGGCGATCTCCGCATCGGTGGGCGGTGTCTGCCCGCCCTGATACGTGTGCTCGACCATGAAGCTGATCTTCTCGGACAGGGTGCGCGGGTCGCGGCGGCGTTCGTCCGAAGGCTGCTGGGGGAGGGGAGCGTCGTTGCCGAAGGACCGTTCCTGTGCCGCCAGCAGCTCCTGGACGCTCACCCCGTACGCGGCGGCCAGGGCCTCGGCGAAGGCCGACTGGAGGCGGCGTACGCCCCGTTCGGCGTTGGCGACGGGCCCGGCGCTCTTCGTCCCCAGGATGTCCTTGGTCTGGTACTGGGAGTAGCCGGCATCGCACCGCAGGTCGGCGAGATCGGGCAGCCCCTCACGGGGGAACAGCTCGTCCAGATCCGCCCCGAGGGCGGTGGCCAGCGCCGGCAGCCGGTCCCCGTCCGGGCAGGACTGTTCGGTCTCCCAACTGGCCACGGTCGGGTCGGCTATGCCGAGGGCCTTCGCGACCTGACTCTGGGTCAGATCGGCAGCACGGCGCACCGCGCGGACGCGGCGGCCGTCGAAGTGACGAGAAGGCATTCAGCTGCTCTCCGGCTGCTGGTTGTCGTAGTGGGAAAACCTTAACCACTTGATCCGTTCATTGAATCAAGATAACTTCGATTCGACGAACTGAGCGAGGGGGCGACCTCTCGGCCGGGACTCGCCGGCGTGGTGCCGTCCGCCCTGAACGGGGCCGCATCCACGGCACAGCACACATAAGCTACCCACCTGGTGACGTACGGGGGTCGTCACCAGGTGGGTGTCCTGCCCCACGCCCGGCACCGAGGCCGCCCCAGCATCGCCGGGCCCGGGTTCCGCGGGGCGGCGCAACCGATAGTGCTCATGCCGTCCGGGCGTCGAAAGAGGCGAACATGTCCACCAGCGGCTGCGGGGCGCGGTCGTTGAAGATGACGTCCAGGCCTTCCGCGGACTGCTGAGCCGTCTCCTCGCTACGGGGGAAGAGGATCTCCTCGTAGGCGGCGAGTGCCGTCTCGGCGTCGTCCGGATGCGCGGCCAGGCAGCGCCCCAGATCCGCGCCGTCGATCATGGCGAGGTTGGCTCCTTCGCCGGCGAACGGTGACATCAGGTGCGCCGCGTCGCCGAGCAGGGTCACTCCCGGTACCCGCTTCCAGCGGTGGCCGATGGGCAGGGCGTGGATCAGCCGGGGAATCAGTGAGCCGTCCGCGTCGGCGACCAGCCGCCGCAACTCGGGCGCCCAGTCGGCGAAGTGTTCCAGCACGGCTGCTTTGGCGGCGACCGTGTCGGTGAAGTCGATGGTGGACAGCCAGTCCTCGGCTGCCCGCAGCGCGGTGTAGATGTGCAGGCTGCCGTCGGTCTCCCGGTGGCCGAGGAAGCCCTTGTCGTCGCCGAGCGCGAAGAACATGCCGCCGCCGATCAGTTGCGCGGCCTCGGGGTGGCGGGCGTCGGCGTCCAGGAGGTCCAGCTCGACGAAGGAGATCCCGGTGTACGCGGGGGTCGCGTCGGAGAGCAGGTGACGGGTGCGGGACCAGGCGCCGTCGGCGCCGATGAGAAGACCGGTGGTGAACAGGGTTCCGTCGGCGAGGGTGACCTCGTGCCGCCCGTCGCCCAGGGAGCGGGTCGAGGCGACCTTGGCGCCCCAGCGGACGGTGTCCGCCGGCAGGGAGCCGAGCAGCAGGTCGCGGAGGTCGCCGCGGTCGATCTCGGGCCGGCTGTTGGTGCCGTCGTCGGCCTCGTCACGGAGCAGGCCGGCGTTCTTGTCGAAGACGCGGGTGGCCTCGCCGCCCCGGTGGACCTTGGCGAGGAACGCGTCGTGCAGTCGCGCGGCGTGCAGTGCGGCCTGCCCGGTCTCCTCGTGGAGGTCGAGCATGCCGCCCTGGGCGCGGGTCCGGGAGGAGGCCTCGAGGTCGAAGACGGCCGTTTCGATGCCGTGGATGTGCAGGACGCGGGCGAGGGTGAGGCCGCCGAGACCGGCGCCGATGACGGCGATGGGGTGGTGGGGAGGGGTGCTCATGATCGGGCTCGATTCTCTTCGGGGGAGGGGTGAGGTCGAAGGAGCGGGCGGGTCAGGGCGCGGACCGCTCAGTGCTGAGGGTGCCGTTGATGACCGAGTGGAAGATCCAGGTGAGGCGCTGTTCCGGGGTTCCCGAGACGAGGTCGTCGGCAAGTGCGGCAATGCGCGGGTGCGTGCCGGGGGAGGCTCCGCGCAGTGCGGTGACGAGGGCGTTGTGTTCGTCCGCGCTGTCGACGGCATGGGCGCGGGTGGAGTGCTCGGCGGCGGTGGCGGTGGCTGTCTGGAGCAGCACGTCCACTCCCCAGGCGGCCTGCGGGCCGGGCACCCGCCCTTCGTGCAACAGGGTGAGGACGGCCTCGACCAGGGCCAGGTAGTTCGTTCCTGACGGCCGGGCGACCAGGGCGGAGTGGGCCAGCGCGGAGTTCTCGAGGAGCACGCGGGTGTAGGCGGTCAGCACCTGCGTCAGTCGGTCGCGCCAGTCGCCACCGCCTTCACCGGCGGCGGGCGAGAGGTCGACGGAGCCGAGCAGTTCGTCCAGGATCGCCGCGTGCAGCTCGGCCGTGTTGGCCACGTACACGTAGAGCGAGGCGGGGCCGGTGTCGAGCTCCTGGGCAAGCCGTCGCATCGTGACGCGCTGCAGCCCTTCGGCTTCCATCAGGCGGACCGCGGTCCCGACGATGCCTTCGTAGGTGAGGGCGGGCTTGGCGGGCCGCTCGCGGCGGCTGCGGGGTGCGGGGGTTCGCGGGGTCACCCCACCAAGATAACGAACATGTTCGTTACGAACAAGTTCGTTCTACGTCGGCCGGGTCCCGCACGGATGTCAGGGGCGGCGGTTGTGGGTGCCCGGGGTGTAGCCGAAGGAGCGGCGGAAGACGTCGATGAAGGCGCTGGCGGATGACCAGCCGCACCGGTGGGCGACGGTGGTCACCGGCACGTCGTCGGCCAGCATGCGCAGGGCGTGATAGAGGCGTAGCTGGGTGCGCCACTGCGGGAACGTCATGCCCAGTTCGCGTCGGAACAGGCGGCTGAGGGTGCGCTCGCCGGCTCCCGCTCCGGGCGCCAGGGCGGCCAGGGTGCGGGGGTCCGCGGGGTCGTGGTGCAGCAGGTCGCAGATGGTCGCCAGGCGCGGGTCGGTGGGGGTGGGCAGGTGGACGGGTTCCTGCGGCGAGGAGCGCAGTTGGTCAAGGAGGACCGCACGCAGGCGTGACCGCTCGGGACTGTCGTCGTCCGGGTCCCGGGTGTAGGCGAGGATCAGTTCGCGCAGCAGCGGGCCGACCGCGAGGACGGTGGGGGCGTCGAGGCCGAGGGGGTTGGTCCCGGCGGGCAGGCCCAGCAGATGCAGGGCGAGGTGGCCGTGGGCGCGGTGGGCGTGGACGCATCCGGCGGGAACCCAGATGGCCCGGGTGCCGGGGGCGAACCAGGTACCGGCGTCGGTGGTGACGGCCAGGACTCCGGAGCCCGCATAGATGATCTGGTGGTCGTCGTGACGGTGCGCGTCGATGCGCTGTCCAGGAGCCAGCGTCCGGGTACGGGTGGGCGCCTCGGGCGTGTGGCGGATATCCGTCATAGGTTGGCACTTTATCGGAAGCGCGCCAGGGCATGCCCTGGCGACGATGGCGACGTGTCAACGAAACGAACCGCCCTCACCGGGCCCATCACGCTGTTGTCCCTGGGGCATGCCTGCGTGGACGTCTACCAGGGCGCGGTGGCCGCCCTGGTGCCGTTCTTCGTCTCCGAGCGGTCCTACACCTACGCCGCCGCCTCCGGCATCGTGCTGGCGGTCTCCCTGCTCTCCTCGGTCGTGCAGCCGCTGTTCGGAGCCCTCACCGACAAATGGGCCATGCCGTGGTTGCTGCCGGTCAGCACGTTGGTGGGCGGCTCCGGAGTCGCTCTCGCGGGCGTCAGCGGCTCCTACGCCCTCACTCTCGCGGTGGTCGCGGTGTCCGGGATCGGCATCGCCGCCTACCACCCGGAATCCGCCCGCATGGCCCGGACCGCCAGCCGCGGAAGCCACACCGCGATGGGCTGGTTCTCCCTCGGCGGCAACCTCGGCTTCGCCACCGCGCCCCTGCTGGTCGCCGCCGTCATCGCCACCGGTGGCCTGCGGGCCTCCCCGCTGCTGGTCGTGCCGGCCCTCGCCGGTGCGGCGCTGTGCGCGGCCGCGCTGCGGGCCGTCACAGCCCTCCCCGCAGTGCCGGCGGCCACCCGCGCGAGCGGAGCCGACGGCGGGGACGGCGGGGACGACCCGGACGACTGTGACGGCCGGGACGACTGGGCATCCTTCATGAAGTTGACGGGGGCGATCGTGTGCCGCTCGATCGTCTTCGTCGGTCTCAGCGCGTTCATCTCCCTGTTCGTGCGCCAGCGCACCGGCGGGGGTGAGGTCTCCGGTACGGCCGCGCTGTTCGTGCTCTACCTCGGCGGGGCGGTGGGCACCGTCACCGGCGGGAAGCTCGCCACCCGCTATGGCCGTCTCCCGGTCGTCCGGTGGTCCTACGCTCTGGCCGTGCCGGCCGTGGCCGGCGTGGTCCTCGTACCCGGTCCGCTGCTCTACGGGTGCGTCGCCCTCACCTCGGCCGGCCTGTACGTACCCTTCTCCCTGCATGTCACCCTCGCCCAGGACTATCTGCCCCGGCGGGTGGGGACCGCCAGCGGCGTCACCCTGGGCCTGGCCGTCAGCATTGGGGGTGTCGCCAGCCCGCTCATCGGCGCCGTCGCCGACGCCACCTCCCTGCGGACCGCCCTCGCACCGCTGATCGCCCTGCCTGCCCTCGGCTGGTTCCTCCTGCGCACCCTGAACGAGCCCGAGATGCTCGATGCGGGTCCCATCGGCCAGCTGTCGCCACACATCCACCCGCCACACGTCCACCCGCCGCGCACGACGCGCGTGTGAAAACCGAATGGGAACCCGCCGGGTCGGCGCCCGCCGGCGTCAGCGGTTGGGGGCAGGCGTACGACGGTCAGGAAGAAGTCGTCGATCTGGCGGATGGCGGTGATGAACTGGTCGAGGTCGACCGGCTTGGTCACGTAGGCGTTGGCGTGCAGTTTGTAACTGCGCAGGATGTCCTCCTCGGCCGAGGACGTGGTCAGTACCACGACCGGAATATGACTCAGGTCGGGGTCCGCCTTGATGCGCTCCAGCACCTGGCGTCCGTCGTATTTGGGCAGGTTGAGGTCGAGCAGGATCAGATCGGGACGCGGCGCTTGGGTGTGCGGCTCGCGGCGGTAGAGGAAGTCAAGGGCTTCCAGCCCGTCGCGGACCACGTGCAACGTGTTGCCGATCTTGTTGTCCTCGAAGGCCTCCCGCGTCATGAGCTCATCGCCCGGGTCGTCTTCGACCAGGAGGACTTCGATGGGTTCAGGGCTGGGATGCATGATCGGCCTCCGGTCGGGGTTGGTGTGTGATCGTATCGGGGTGCTCGCCGGGGGCGGGCAGGGTGAAGGCGATACGGGTGCCGGTGGTGTGGGCGCTGTCGATCCAGATCCGGCCGCCGCTGTTCTCGACGATCTTCTTGCACAGGGACAGCCCTATGCCGGTTCCCTCGTACTCGCCGCGCCCGTGCAGACGTTGGAAGATCACGAAGACCTTGTCGGCGAATTCCGCGGGGATGCCGATGCCGTTGTCGGTGACCGTGAACCGGCGCATGGCCGGCTCGTCCGGATCCGTAGCCGCGGCGATGTGGACGGCGGGGGCCCGGTCCGGGTGGCGGAACTTGACGGCGTTGCCGATGAGGTTCTGCCACAGCATGGTCAGCAAGGTCGCGTCGCCGGTGACGGCGGGCAGCGCATCGGGCCTGTGGACAATGGCATCACTGTCCTCCAGCGCGGCGGCCACGTTGCGCAGGGCCCGGTCGACCGCTTCGTCCTGGTCCACTTCGGTCAGCGTCTCCTGCGTGCGCCCGACCCGCGAGAAGGTGAGCAGGTCGTTGATCAGGACCTGCATGCGTTTGGCGCCGTCGACCGCGAAGGCGATGTACTGGGTCCCGCGCGCGTCCAGATGCGCGCCGTAACGCTTCTCCAGCAGTTGGCAGAAGGACGCCACCTTGCGTAGCGGCTCCTGCAGATCGTGGGACGCGACGTAGGCGAACTGCTCCAGCTCGGCGTTGGACCGCCGCAGTTCGGCCGCCTGTTCGCCGAGCGTCGCCCGCTGTTGTCGCAGCTGGGTCTCCTGCCGACGAGAGGCGTCCAGCTCCTGGACCACCCGCACGCGCATGGCCTCGACCGCGTGGGCCATGGCCTGCAGATCGGCCGGCCCCTGATGGGGAATGCGGTGCGAGAGATCCCCGCCCGCGACACGCGTCGCTGCGACGCGCACAGCGGTCAGCGGACGTCCGACGGCGAGGTGCAGCAGCACCGCCAACGCGATGCCGGTCACGAGGAACAGCGCCAGAGTCGAGAGGAACACCGCATCGCGCTGGTCGCGGGTGCGCAGCAGCGTGGCGCGGCCCCGGTCCTGTTCATGGCCCAGGTAGGCGTCCTGGGCGGCCAGCAGCGTCCGCACACGGTCGAAGGATTCCTTGCCTGCCTCCCCTGGGGCCGTCGTGCCCAGGGGGGCGTTCAGGGCCGGTTCGGCGAATTGGACCCGCCACTGACGCGCCGCGCTCTCGACGGCGCTCAAGTCGGACATGGCCTGGGAGTCGGAGTTCAGGAGGCGGGTGAGCCGGTCGGCTGCCTGTACCTGCGCCGCGCGGCCCTGGGCATCCGGTTCCAGCAGACGCTTGTCACCGGTGAGCAGGTAGCCGCGCACCCCGGTCTCCTGGTCGAGCAGCGCGGTCTGCAGTTGTGCGGCCGCGGTGCGGGCGGGAGCGATCTGGTTGACGAGGTGGTCGGCGGCGGCACTCGTCCGTGACAGGAGCGCGGAGCCGATGATGCCGGCGAGCACCGTCAGGGCGGCCATGATGCCCAGGGCGATGAGGATCCACCCCTGCACACTCAACCGACGGGGCCGGTGCGGGCGTCCAGGCCGCTCGGGCAGCAGGGGCGGTCCGGACGCCGAAGAAGCCCGCTCTGCCGTCGCGTTGAGGGAGGCCCGTTGCGATGTCACGTGATGCCGCTCCATTTCAGGTGGAGGACGGCGACGTCGTCGGCCAGTCCTCCGCTGTCGGCAGCCAGTTCCTCGGCTGCGGATATCAGGGTGTCGAGGAACGCGGGGGCCGGGAGGTGCAGGTGCTTGCGGGCCAGCGCGAGCAGACCGGCCTCGCCCAGCCGCTGTGACCCCTGCCCGATGCGCCCTTCGATCAGACCGTCGGTGAACGCCACCACCGCACCGTCACGAGGGGCCGCCAGGTTCGTCACCGGCCAGCTGCCGCCGGACATGATGCCCAGCGCCGGACCACCGTCGACCTCCTCCAGCCGGATGTCCGCGAGCGAATGCACCAGCACGCCAGGATGACCGGCCCGCACGATTCTCAGCGAGCCGTCCTCGGGCGAGCGCCTCAGCGAGGTGACGGTGGCGAAGATCTCCGGGCCCGACCGCTCGGCGACCAGGATCTGCTCCAGCATTCCCAGCAGGGCGCCGTCCTGCAGCCCCGCCAGCACAAAAGCCCGCCAGGCCACGCGCAGACACACACCCAGGGCGGCCTCATCGGGCCCATGACCCGACACATCCCCCACCACAGCGTGAACGGTGCCGTCCGGAGTCTGCACCACGTCATAGAAGTCACCGCCCAGCAAGGACTGGGCCCGGCCCGGACGGTAGCGCGCACTGACCTGCACCCGATCGTCGCGCAACAGGGGAATCGGCAGCAGGCCGCGCTCCAGGCGGGCGTTCTCCTGGGCGCGCAGCTCACTGGCCTGCACCTCGGTCGCGGCAAGCTCGGTGTGCTTGCGCTGAATCGCGTAGCGGATCGCGCGCGTCAGCAGGTCGCCGTCCACCTGGCCCTTGACCAGGTAGTCCTGTGCTCCCGCCGCAACCGCCGCCAGACCGGTGCGCTCCTGTGCCAAGCCCGTCAGCACCACCACCGCCGCCCAGGGAGCCACCTGCAGAATCTGGCGCACGGCGTCCAGGCCGTCGGCGTCCGGGAGGTGCAGGTCCAGCAGGACGCACTGCGCCTCCGGGTTCGCGAGCTCCGCCCGACCCTGGGCGAGGGTGCGCACCCATGTCACCTCCGGGGTGATGTCACTGTCGGAGATCAGGTCCTGGACCAGAAAGGCGTCCCCGGGGTCGTCCTCGATCAACAGGATCCTCGGCTGCTCCTCGGCTCCCAGCGGCCGCGACGAGGGCGCGCCGACACGGGGGGATGTCTTCTCCCACACGGTGGTGACCTCGGGTTGCGGTGATCTCGCCACCGTGCCGAACGGCCCGTACGGAGGCAGGGAACGCGTACTCCCCACAGTTATCGTCTCCTTCGCACCACGAGCAACCAGCTCGCGGGCCGCGTGGTGCGTCCCGGCCGGACATTAGAACAAACAGTTGCTTTACGGCAACATTTGCGACGTCCTCCCGCGGACGCCGTCCTGCGGACCCTCCTGGCGGACGCCGGCGCCTCATCCGACGCTCCTGTGATCAACCGCCGCCCACGCGCCTGCCCTTCCTCGGCGACCCCATGCCTGCGGATGCCGACGACCGGCCAAGTCCGCGGGCGCCGGTGTGAGTGGGGTTCGGGCGGGTAGCCGTCTGTTCAGGAAGCACTGGACGCTTTCTGGCGATTGGCCCACCTTTGGGTTTTCGTGACGGCGAAGGGAAGGACGCGCACGATGAGCGACAACATCTGGGGTTACGGGGCGACTTCCGGCTACCAGGCGGAAGCCGACGTGACGGGGTACAAGGTCGAGGCGACCGATGGGCACATCGGCAAGGTCGACAAGCACTCCGACGAGGTCGGCGCCGCGTACCTGGTGGTCGACACCGGTGTGTGGATCTTCGGAAAGTCCGTACTGCTCCCGGCCGGCACCATCACGACGGTCGACCACGAGAACAGGACCGTGTTCGTCGCGCGCAGCAAGGACGAGATCAAGGACGCACCGGAGTTCGACAAGGACAAGCATCCCGGCGACGCCGGTTACCACCAGCAGGTCGGCGGTTACTACGGCTCGCCCCTCGACTGACGCACCGCGCACGCCCGTCGGCGGCCCACCGGATCTCCCCTTTCCGGTGGGCCGCCGCCGCGCGTGCCGATGCCCCTCGCATCATGGGGGCGGAACAGCGTTCTGCCATGTCAGGCGTGTGCATTGTGGCGCGTGGGGCAGTCGAGAAGCACGGTGGTCAAGAGCCCCGGCGTAGCACGATCGCCACGCGTCGTCACGGAGCGTCATGGCTCCCGTGGCGGTTCCGGATCAGTGCGCGGAGAGTTGACCACGAGTTGGTTTCGCTCTCGTGGTCGCCCTGAGCGGAGGATGTTCATGACCGTCGAAACGCCACTGCTGGCGCCGGGTCCCCCGCGCGGATGGTGACACTGCCGGGCGTGTACGTCCCCCAGTACGACACGCAGTTCCTGATGGCGGCGCTGGACCAGGAGGAGATGCGTCCCGGCAGCGACGTCCTGGACCTGGGGACCGGCAGTGGGGCGCTCGCGGTGCGGGCCGCACAGCTGGGTGGCCGGGTCACGGCTGTCGACATCGCCTGGCGTGCGGTGCTGACCGCACGGCTGAACGCCTTTCTCTGCCGGCAGCGCGTCATGGTCCGGCGGGAGGACCTCACGGCGTCCGTGGCCCGCCGCTCCTACGACATCGTGCTCAGCAACCCCCCGTACGTGCCCGCTCCCGGCGGGCTCCCGCCCCGGCACGGACAGGCGCGCGCCTGGGACGCGGGGGGCGACGGCCGGGCCCTCGTGGACCGCATCTGTGACGCGGCACCCGCTGTCGTGCGGCCCCAGGGCGTGCTGCTCCTGGTCCATTCGGATCTGTGCGGCACCGAGGCCACCTTGCGGCGCTTGTCGCGGGTGGGCATGCGCGCGACGGTGAGCGAGCGCGCGCTCGTGCCTTTCGGGCCGGTGGTGCGTTCCCGGTTGCCGTGGCTGCGTGAACGGGGACTGATAGGCGACGGCCAGGACAGGGAAGAGCTGGTGATCATCCGTGCCGAACACGCCTGAACGGCCTCGCCGCATCACGGTCGACCCGGAAGGGCCGCTCCTGGTCGAGGGGCCGGTGGAGGTCGTCGCGGACGACGGCAGCGTCTCCACGTCACATCGTTTCGTCGCGGCGATCTGTACCTGCCGACGGAGCAGGACCTACCCCTGGTGCGACACCAGCCACCGGCGCCGCGCCAAGCCGGACGAGAGAGCCGACCGAGCGAGTGCGGCCGACGCCGCCGCCGACGGGGCCGAGCGATGACCGGCTATCAGGAGTCGCGGAGTGTGCGACCGGCTCTGCCGGCGGGACGAGGTGACCTGTCCGATGCGGTGATCGCGGCGCTGGGCGGAGGGCGACCCCTGCCGGTCGGTCCGGGGACCGTGTCGGCGGATCCGTATGGCGACGATCTCCAACTCGCCCTCTACGTTCTGTACGAACTGCACTACCAGGGGTTCGAGGGCGTGGACGATGAGCGGGAATGGGACCCGCGACTCCTGGAGTTCCGGCGCTCGCTCGAAGAGCGGTTCCTCGGCTCCCTTCGCTCCCAGGTCCGTTCCGTGTCCAGTGCGGAGGAAGCGCTGGCCGCCCTCCTGGTCGAGCCGGTCGTCGCGGACGACGAGGATGCCGGGGTCAGCCACTATCTTCAGCGGGAGGGCTCGCTGGAGAACCTGCGGGAGTACGCGGCCCTGCGATCCCTGTACCACCTCAAGGAGGCCGATCCGCACGCCTGGGTGCTGCCCCGGTTGTACGGCCGTGCCAAGGCCGCGATGGCCGCCGTCGAGTTCGACGAGTTCGGCGCAGGCCGCGCGCGGAACCTCCATGCCCGGCTGTACGCCGATCTCATGGAGGATCTCGCACTGGACATCGGATACGGGCACTACCTCGACGCGGCCCCCGCCGAAGCCCTCGCGACGGTCAACCAGATGTCGCTGTTCGGCCTGCACCGAAGCCTGCGCGGAGCCCTGGTAGGGCACTTCGCCGCCGTCGAGGTGACCTCGTCACCGGGCTCCCGCCGCCTGGCACAGGCGCTGCGCCGAACGGGAGCGGGACCGGCCGCGGAACGGTTCTACGACGAGCACGTCGAAGCCGACGCCGTCCACGAACAGATCGTGCGCCGCGACGTGATCGGCGGTCTGCTGGCCGACGAACCCCGGCTCGAAGCCGACATCGCCTTCGGTGTCGAGAGCACGACCTTCCTGGAGGACCGCCTCGGCGCCCATCTCCTGCACGCCTGGCGCGGCAACCGCAGTGCCCTGCGAACGCCGCTGAACAGCGTCCTGCCCACGCCATGACGTCCCGGTCCCATCAGACGGCACCAGGAACGTGGCGGGCCCCCGCGGCGCCCTCGGCATCGGCCCGTGAGAACTCGAAAACGTCTCATGGGCCGTCGTGTCACATTTCTTCGTCCTCCGGTGTCTTAGGAGCGCAGGCATGAAACAGCCGACGCTGCCGACCAGGAGGCCGGCGCCCGGCTGACGGCCGAGGAGGGCGCTGGCATGGGCAAGCGGACACCTGCCGGGGGACGCACCGTGACGAGATGGCTCGCTGCGGTATCCCCGACCGGGGCGACGCGGCGGTGGTCGAGGCGGCGCACACCCGCGGACCCCTGGTCGACACTGTTCGGCAAGATCGCCGCCTACACCTTCGTCGTGCTGGTCGTCACCGGCATCCTGTTGGCGCTGTTCTACCGGCCGGACATGGCGCGCAGTCGCTATGAAGGTCCCTACCGCCCGCTGAACGGGGTGGTCGTGAGCCACGCCTACGCGTCGACCGTTCGCCTCAGTCTCGAAGTGCGCGGCGGCCTCCTGCTGCGGCAGGTGCACCACTGGGCCACGCTGATATTCGTCGCCGCGATCTGCCTCAAGCTGGTGCGGATGTTCTTCACCGGCGCGTTCCGCAGGCCACGCCTGCCGCTCTGGTCGATCTGGGTCATGCTGCTCGTGCTGGCCATGGCAACCGGGCTGACCGGCACGATCCTGCCGGACGACATGCTGTCCGGCGGCAGCCTCGGGCTCGTCCAGGGGATACTCCAGTCGATCCCGCTGATCGGAACCCGTCTGACCTTCTGGCTGTTCGGCGGTGAGTTCCCGGGCGAGGCGATCATCCCCCGCTTCTACTGGCTGCACGCGGTGGTGCTGCCGGTCGCGATCACCGGCCTGTTCGTGCTGCGGCACCGGCTCGTGCGGCGGCACGGCCACCCCCGGCTGCCGGCGACGGCCACCCGCAGTCCTCGGTGGCTGGGGCCGCTCCCGGTGACCGCAGGACCGGCGCTGTTCTTCGGAACCTGCGGGGTGTTGGTGCTGATCGGCGCGTTCGCGCAGATCAACCCGATCTGGCTGCTCGGACCCTATCGTCCGGGAGAGATCACGGCGGGGGCGGTTCCGGACTGGTACATGGGCTTCCTGGACGGCGCGGTGCGGCTCATGCCGGGCTGGGAGTTCGAGGTGGCGGGCCACACCCTGACCCTCGCGGTGCTGGTGCCTGCGCTGATCGTCCCCGGTGCGTTCTTCACCTTCCTGGCGGCGTACCCGCTGATCGAACGTCGACTGACGGGTGACAGGGAGCTGCACGACGAGCTGGACCGCCCCCGCGACGCGGCGACCCGCACGGCGTTCGGAGCGGGGGCCCTCGCCTTCTACGGACTCCTGTGGGCTGCCGCTGCCAACGACCAGATCGCCGTCCACTTCCACCTGTCCCTCAACGACGTCACCCAGTTCTTCCGAGTGGCCGTTCTGATCGGACCGGTGCTCGCGTTCGTTCTCACCCGCTGGTTCTGCCTCGGACTGCTGGAGCGCGCAGGCGACGAGGCCGCACACGGCCGCGAGACCGGACGGATCGTCAGAACCCCGGAGGGTGGCTACATCGAGATCATGGAACCCGTCCAGGGCCGGCGGAAGCCCGCATCCATCGACCCGCCCGGCTCAAGTGACCTACGTCCGACGGGATCCCGTCCACGGGGCCGCACAGCTCAGTCGACGGTTTCGTTCGAGTAGACGAGCAGCGCCCACAGCACGAGGACGTCCAGCGCGATCGCGACCAGCGCCCATACCGGGTAGTACGGCAGGAAGATGAACTGCAGCGCCATGGTCGTGGCCGCGATGAGTACGCCGGCGCCCTTGGCCCACGACATCCCCATCAGCAGGCACAGCCCGACTACGACGAGAGCCGCGCCGAAGAGAAGGTGGATCCAGCCCCAGGCGGTGACATTGAACCCGTAGGCGTAGTTGACGACGGCCGTGTCGAATCGTCCAGCCGGCTCTTCTCCCATGGTCAACCGCTCGGTCCAACCGTGCCACCGGAGCTTCGTGCACCCTCCGGTTACGCCCCTGACCGTGTGTTTCCCGTGCCGGACTGCGCGAGGAGGCGCTGGTGCCAGCGGGTGCGGGCGCTGCGAGCGTCCTGGCTGACGGCTGCTCGCGGTGCCAATCCGTCGAATCCGTGATAAGCGCCTGGCCGTACATGCAGTACGGCCTGGCCGCCGGCCTGCCAGACGAAAGGCGGAGCGGCGTTCGGGGCGCTGCCGGACCCTGACGGCGTGCGGTGGACACTCATGACCCGGGCTCGGGCCGGACGGCGGGACGCTGCCCGGCATCCCCGGCTCGGCTGCGGATCATCGACATCAGCAGCCCGTGGGTCTCGGCGTCGGCGGCCACCACAAGTCCGCGGCCCGCCCGGCCGATCGGGGCGCCGTCGATCCCGGTGACCACACAACCGGCGGCCCGGCACAGAGCGATGCCGGCGGCGAAGTGCACGCTCCCCGACAGGTCGCCGCCATCGGTGACGTACGCGGCACGCTTGCCGGCCGCGACCCAGGCCAGCGCCAGCGTCGTGGACACGACGCGCGGCCGGAACCGCTCGACGAACCCGGCGTGGGCCAGCAGGTCCACGGCCCGGAAGCCGGGCGCGCCCGGGAACGGCGGATCCAGGTTGACGTCCACCAATTGAGTGGCGGATGTGGGCGTCAGCCGCACATCGGCCCCGTCGTGCCGCACCCTGGCCGTCGCACCGTCGGTGAAGAAGACCTCGCCACTGAACGGATCGGCCACCGCCGCCGCACCGTCGCGCAGCGCCACGTTGACGGCCACCACCATGGTGCCGACGGCGTAGTTCAGCGTCCCGCACAAGGGATCCACCAACCACTGGCGCGCAGCGTCGGCGGCACCCTGCTGCCCGCCCTCCTCGCCCAGCACCGCGTCATCCGGTCGAGCGGACCGGATGACACCGAGAATCGCCTTCTCGGCCTCGATGTCGGCGGCGGTGGCGAAGTCCCCGCCGCCCTTGTCGACGCGGGAGAGCCGCCGGCCGTACAGGTCACGCACCACGTCCGCGCCGGCGCGCGCCGCGGCTATCGCGACTTCGGCGTCGTCAAGGCTCGCGTAGGAGTTGATCATGCCCTGCAGAATACCGGCGGCCCTGTCACCGGCGCGGCGAAGGGGAATCAGTCGGGTCGGGCCGGATCCGCATCCCCTTCCGCCGCCTCGGCGATGCGTTTGATGTTCGCCAGCCGGTGGTCCCAGTCGGCCGCGAGCGCGGACATCCACCGCGCGGTCGCGTTGAGCGCGGCGGGCCGCACCGCGTACCGCACCTCGCGTCCGACCCGGCCGCCGGAGACCAGCCCGGCGGCGTCCAGGACGGCGAGGTGCTTGACCACGGCCTGTCGCGAGACGGGAAGGCGCTCGGCGAGCGTCGTCGCGGTGGCCTCTCCCCGCGCGGCGAGCAGATCGAGCAGCTGCCGCCGTGTCGGGTCGGCCAGCGCGCCGAGGACGCTGTCGACGACCTCGGCGGCGCCGGGAGGTCCTTCTGTCATGCGGAGGGCTCTTCGGCGCGCTTCTTGAGGGCGTCGAGTTCCAGGGGCCAGCCCTGGCTGTGGTCCTTGTGGTTCGCGCTGCGCAGGTCCTCGGACCCGGCGAGCGTCGCGAACCCGCTCTCGACGACGCGCAGCCGCGTCCGGTCGCCTTCCGAGGTCAGGGTGAACTCCACGAGAGTGCTGTTCTCCTCGCGCAGTTCCTCGCCGGGGAACGCGCTGGTCCAGCGGTACGCCAGGTACGTCGGCGGCTGGACCTTCTCCACCCGTACCGGGAAGTCGCCGTGCTCGGAGTTCTTCGCCACCATCGACTCGCCTTCCTTGGCCACGGTGCCGGGCAGGCTCGCCTTGTCGGCCACCCAGAAACCGGGTTGCGCCACCAGCGACCAGACGCGCTCCAGTGGTGCCGAGATCAGGGTTTCGCGCTCGATCCGGTCCTCGCTCATGAGGTGACTCCGTTCATCGCTTCATCGCTGCCATTGACTTGCAACTCCAGGGTTGCACGACATCGCATGAGGCGCAACCCAGCGATTGCACGTCGGCTCGACGTCGTCGCGAACCGGGTGCACCCAGGCACTCAACGGCCGGTCGGCGGGAGCCCGGTCATGGGCCGGGGCCACCGCCGCTCCGGTACGGGTCCAGGGCCGAGCGGCGTTCGTTGTACGGCAGCCGGGAGAGCTTGGTGACCAGCGCCCACATGGTGCGCTCCGCCTCCAGATCGGAGGGCAGCGCCAGCCCGAGCGACTCCGCGAGCGGTTTGCGGCCGACGTTGACCAGAGCGCGTACGGCTGCGGCCCATTCGTCGACGGCGACCACGGTGGAGCGGTACCACAGCGGGATCAGGCAGCCGAGCACGATGGCGGTGACCAGCAGCAGCGGAGTGTCGGCGCGGGCCGAACCGAGCGCCGCCGCCGCGGCGGCGGCGACCACGGCGTGGCCGGCCAGCAGCGCGATGAAGAAGTCGGCGTTGGTGCGGGCGAGGTCGGCCTGTCGGCGGACCTGTTCGGGGGCGGTGCCGGTGAGCTCGTTCCACAGCACCTGGGTGTCGAGCCGGAACCGGTCGTAGCCGTACTCCTCGAAACGGCGGATGGCGTTGCCGAGCCGGGTGGGGGCGATCTGTCCGTCGTCGATCGGATAGCGTGCCAGGCTCTCGCTCAGCAGCGCCCGCTGGACGCCACTGCGGCGGCGGTCCTTGCGCGCGGCTCGCGTGATGCGGGGGTTGGCGCGCAGCAGGGCGAGATCCGCGGTGGCGATGACGGGCAGCACACCGTCGTGCTGTTCCGCGCGGCGTTCCAGCCGCATCAGCTTGAGCCGGTCCCGCAGATCCCCTTTGTCCTGGCGGCGGCGGGCACAGCCGTAGTCGTAGGCGGCGCCCGGCCACAGCAGATAGCCCTCCAGAATGCGGTACAGCTGGTTCTGCAGAGCGCTGAGGACGAGTCCGAGCAGCACAGAGGTGGCGAGCAGCAGGAGCGTCGCGCCGGCCTGGGTGGTGGGCCACAGACGGGCGACGGGGCCGGCGCTGTGCAGGCTGGGCGCGACGGCGAAGAAGAAGACGCTCAGGTTGAGCGCGGTCGGCAGGATCCACCCCACCAGCAGCGTCCATGCCCCGCCGAGAACCCCTTTGGCGATGTCACCCACGGGCGATCGATCGTCTCATTCGTCGTCTTCGTCCTCATCGTCGCCGACGGGTGGGCCGGGCGGCGTGTGCCCGACGGTTTCGGGGACGGTACCGCGATGATCGAGGGATCCGCCGGCCGGGACGAAAACGGCCCCGGCCAGGGCGGCCTCGATCACACCCACCTGGGCCCACGCCTTGATGACGGCGTCGCGCTCGCTGCCCCGGCCGTACCGGGCGAGGGCCGCTGACACCGTCAGGTCGGCGAACGCGGCGAAGTCCGCGTCGGACGAGAGCTCCCCACCGGTGAGCACGTCGTACCAGATCTGCCCGGCGCGCTCCCACGCGTACCCGCCGAGGGCCTCGGCGACCAGGTGGAAGGCGTGGTTGGGGATGCCGGAGTTGATGTGCACGCCGCCGTTGTCGCGGCCGGTCGTCACGAAGCCGTCCATGCTGCCCGGCTGCGGGTCCCTGCCGAGCCGCGGGTCGTCGTACGCGGTGCCGGGCGCCTTCATCGAGCGCAGGGCGACACCGTGGACGGTGGGCCCGAGCAGGCCGGCGCCGATCAGCCAGTCCGCCTGGTCCGCTGTCTGCCCCAGCGCGTACTGCTTGACGAGCGAGCCGAACACGTCGGACACCGACTCGTTGAGCGCACCCGGCTGGCCGAAGTACGACAGATTCGCGCTGTACTGGGTCACGCCATGCGTCAGTTCATGGCCGATCACGTCCAGCGGCAGGGTGAAGTCCAGGAAGACATCGCCGTCGCCGTCGCCGATCACCATCCGTTCGCCGTTCCAGAAGGCGTTGTTGTACCCCTGGCGGTAGTGCACGGTCGCATTCAGCGGCAGGCCCTGATCGTTGATCGAATGCCGCTGGTACGCCTGCAGATACAGCTCGAAGGTGGCGCCGAGACCGTCGTAAGCGCGGTTGGCGGTCATGTCCTTGCCGGGCTTCGCACCTTCGGCGCGGACCTCCCGCCCGGGCAGGTTCCTGCGGTGCCTGGCGTCGTACACCGTCCGCACCGGCCGGTCGGAGTCGGCCGCACCGGCGACGAACGGTGCGCCTCTGACCGTGGCTATGCGGCGGCGGGTGCGTTCGACCGCGTCCGCCTGCAAGGTGCGGCGGGCGAGGTCGCCGAGCGCGCGGTCCTCGGACCGGGCCATCGCATCGAGGATGTGCGGTGGGACGAACGAACAGAAGACGGGGGTGATGTGCGGTGTCCCGCCTGGCGGCGGCCCCTGCTCGCGGGCCAGGTCCGACGGGGCATCGGCACTCGGTTCCGGTCCCTCGGACGACATCCCGCGACCCCCTCGCATCCCCGCTGCCACAGACGGTAGCGCTCCGTAGGGTGCGCGCACAGTCTCCCGGGGAATCCGGGGATCCCCGGCAATCCCCTCCGGGCGCCAACACCCGTGAAAGGATGGGAACTTCGGCAGGGAGCGGCACTGCGGTGATGGGCAACGGCGCCCGACGGAGGCACAGCAATGGCAGACGGTATCGCGGACGGTTCCCGTGACGCGGACGGTTCCGGCGGCGCGGAGCGGACGGAACTGCGCATCAGCGTCACCGGTACCCACAACCGGCACCTCGACCTCGAAGCGCTCCAGGAGTGGCTGGACACGTCGTCCTCCCTCAAGGAGGCCCGTGACCGGGGCGAGTTCACCGTCGTGCGAAGAGCCTCCCGTGATCAGCGTGACTCCATGGCGGGCGAGATCCTGCAGGACATCATCCTGGTCGTGGTCGGCGAGGCCGTGCGCCCGGTCACCGAGAGCGCCTGGCGGTCCGTGCTGACCTGGGTGCGCAACCGCCGCCGGCTCGCGGACCGTCGGGAGGAGCCCCGCGTCACCCTGGACGGAGGCGACCTCGGCCCCGGCCGGGAGATCCGCCTGGACAGCGACCAGAATCCTGATACCTCCGGTGCGACCGACGAGGTGGAGGAGGCGTAGCCGCTGTGCCGCCGTACGATCCGCGCGGCCGGGGGAACGACGCTGGGGCCGGCGGAAAACGGCACCGCGCCGTACTGCTGGGCGTCGACACCTACGAGCACCTGCCTCCGCTGCTTCCCGTCGCGCGCAGTGTGCAGTTGATGCGGCAGGCGCTCACGGCCGGAGCCACCGGGGTACTGGCTCCGGATGATCTCATCGTGCCCGAGGGGCAGTTGGGCCATACCGCGTTCCGGGCCGCGCTCTCGGAGGCCAGGGATCAGGCCGAGGGGCTGCTGCTGGTCTACTTCGCGGGGCACGGCCTGGTCCGCAGCAACGGTACGGACCTGCACCTGATGGTCAGCGGCTCGCGCGTCACCCAGAACCGCGAGCACCCCTTCGTGGACGCCATCTCGTGGCAGCACGACGTCATGGGCTCGCTCATCCACGCCAAGGCCGACTGGGTCGTCGTCATCCTGGACTGCTGCTACGCGGGCAACGCCCTGCGTGACTTCACCCCGGACGGCGAACAGAACTTCGCGGTGCTCACCGCCGCCGAGGCCGGGGTGGAGATTCCCGAAGGCAGTCCGGCGGACGGCACGCCCTTCACCCGTGAACTGCACCGGCTGCTGACCGACGGCATTCCCGGGCAGCCGAAGGTCACCTTCACCGGCCTGGTGGCCGCCGTCCGGGAGGCCATGGAACCGGTCCGCGCGGTGGACGAACACCGCTGGCTCCCGGACGAGCGCCGCCGCGGTGACGATGTGGTGCTCTCCCACGCCTCGCCCGCGAACGTCCCGGTGACGGTGCCCCCGGCCACGCCGCCGCCGATTCGGCAACCGCCGCCGGCCCCGGCGCCTGCCCGGTCCGGCGGTCGGTTACGGCACCGGCTGAAGAACCGCGCGTTCACCCGTACCGCGGCCGTCGTCCTCACCGCTCTCGCCCTGGCCGCCGCGGGTGGTGTCTACGCCCTCACCTCCGGTCAGGCCGCTGTCTGCGCACCTCCGACGGAACTGCGACTGCTCGCCGACCCGGACGCGCTGCCCACCGTCCAGAAGGCCGTCGACGCGTACCTCCAGCGGCCCGGGGGCTGCCGGGCGGTCGGCATCACCGTGTACGCGGGGAAGGGCACGGACGCCGTCACGGCCTTCCGCAACTCCGCGGTCTGGCAGTCCCCGCCCGCCACGTGTCCGGCCACCGGCGATTGCCTGCGCCCGCAGCGTGACCTGGGGGCGCAGCCCGACATCTGGATTCCGGGTGCGAGCAGCAGCTGGGAGCGGGCGAAGGAGACGGGCCAACAGGCTGCCACCCTCGACCGGCTCGGCCCGGTCGCCTACTCCCCGCTGGTGCTCGCCGTCCCCGGGACCGTCTCGCTGCCGGCCGCCGACCAGACCGGCACCCCGCTCAGCGTGATCATCGGACATCTGCGCGCGCCCCAGTCCCAGGCGGCGCTGCTGCGGCCCGACCCCGAGTACACCGACGCCGCACTGCTCGGCACGGTCGCGCTGTACACATCGCTCGGCGGCTCGGGACAGTCCCCGGCGGAGATCGAGCAGGGCATGGTGCAGGCGCTGAGCCCGTCCCCCTCGACCGCCCACGACCTGATGTGCGCCTTGGCGCGGGGGGCGAACAACGCCCTGGAGGACCGGGCCGCCGTGCTGGTCCCCGAGCAGACCATGGCCCGGTTCAACCTCGGACCGGCCGACCCCGGACACCCCACGTGCACCTCCGCCACACTGTCGAAGCGGATCGCCACCTATCCCTCCGACCTGCCCATGGCCGATCTGCCGTTCATCCACGTCACGTGGAAGGGCGCCGACCGGCACGCCGACGAGCGGGCCCAGGCGGTACAGGACCTCTACACCTGGCTGACCGGGCCCGACGCCCAGAAGCTCTTCACCGGCGACGGCTACCGCGGGGTGAGTGAGGGGCATCCCGCCACCCCCGGCCCCGGATCGCTGCTCACCGACCCCGCCAACTCCCGTGCCGTCCATACCGACCTCGTGCCGTCGACGGCGCCGGACGTCTCCAGCACCGCGCTCGACACGACCTTGCAGAGCTACCGCCAGGCGCTGGGCCCCGGCCGTGTCCTGTATCTGCTCGACAGCTCCTCGTCCATGGACGGTTTCTGGACCGGGCCGGGCCGTGCCAAGGACCTGCTCACACGATCGCTGCGCTCGCTGGGGACGAAGGACGAGTACGGGATCTGGTCCGTCGTGGAGGACGGCAGCGCGCACCATCGCGAACTGCTGGCGTTCGGCACCCACGACCGGAAGGCCGCCGAAGCGAAGGTGGCGGGAGCCACGACCGTCCGCCAGGACGCCAGACCGGACCTCGCGCTGCACGAGGCACTGGCCGAACTGCGCGGCCGGGCGAAGAACGGCGACCGGCCCCAGCTGATCGTCTTCATCACGGACGACGAGGACTCGACGGGCATCCCGCCCGCCGCGTTGACGTCGCTGGTCCAGGACGCGGCGGCCGGAGCGCGCAGCCGCGTCGTCACCGTCTCGCTGCACAGCGGCGGTTGCACCGCGGTCGCGCTCAACCAGCGGATCACGGCGGCCACCGGCGGCCGCTGCCTGGACCCTGCTGTCGAACTGGCGACGGAGCTGCCGGCCGAGGTCGCTAAGACCGGGACAGGAGACGCCGAATGAGCCGGACCGGGCGGCGCGTCCTCGCCGCACTCCTTCCGCTGCTCGTCTGCGTGGCCGCCGCCTGTTCGTCCGGAGGACCGCCCGGACCGCCTCCCGACGACGACGCGGTGGGGGCGGGCGGGCCGATCGTCGTCGCCTCAGGTCTGGACGTGACCGGATCCGGCGGTGTGCGCCAGCACCTCATAGAGGAGTGGAACCGGCAGCACGCGGGATCCGCCGACCTGCAGGCCGAACTGGTCGAACTGCCGGGCGCCGCCGACCAGCAGCGCAGCCAGCTGCTCGGCGCGCTGCAGTCCGGCAGCGCCCACTACGACGTGGTGAACCTGGACATCACCTGGATACCGGAATTCGCCGCGGCCGGTCTGATCCGCGCCGTCCCCGCGACCCAGGCCGAAGACCCGGACCTCATCGGGCAGGTCGCCAAGACCGCCGACTGGAAGGGCCGTACCTACGCCAAACCCTTCAACAGCGACGTCGGACTTCTCTTCTACCGGCCCGACTACCTGCGGCAGGCCGGGGTGGACCTGTCCCCGCCGGCCCTGTCGACGTGGCAGTGGTCCACCCTCGGCGCGATCATCGAGGAGCTCGACGGCGCTCCGCCCTCCGGTCCCCGCAAGAGCGGGTACCTCGGCGGCTGGACCACCCAGCTCGCCGCGTACGAGGGGCTGACCGTCAACGTCATCGAGGCGTTCGAGTCGGTGGGTGTCCACCTCACCGACGAGGAGGGTCACTACACGGCGGACCCGCGGCAGCTCAAGGCCGGTCTCGTCGAACTCGGCGCCCGCGCTGAGCACGTGCTTCCCGCGGCCAGGTCCTCGGACGAGAGCGCCAGCCTCACCCAGTTCGGCGCCGGCCAGACGGCCTTCCTGCGCTTCTGGCCGTACGGCTACGGCTCACTGGCCGCGCTGCTGCCGCCCACCGCGTACAGCGTGACGCGCCTGCCCGGCAGTGCGGTCCTGGGCGGCCAGAACCTTGCCGTCACAGCCGACTCGCCGCGCGCGGCACACGCCCGCGCACTGATCGACTTCCTCACCTCCCCGGAAAGCGAACGCTGCCTGCTCGACGCCGGGTTCGCCGCCACCCGCGTCTCCGCCTACGACGGCAGCGCGCGCCCTTGCTGGCCGAAGGTCGCCGAGACGCTGCACCGCGCGGCGACGGCGGGCGAGGACCCGGCGCGCACCCCTTCGCCGCAGGACAGAGCCGCGTACCGGGTGACTCTGCTCCAGGCGCTGCAGGGCGCGGTCCAACGGCCCCGGACCCCGTACTACGGCGCGTTCACCCAGATCCTCCAGTCCTCCGTCCACGCCTGGCTCACCGCGGACCGCCCGGACGTCGATGCGACCGCCGCCCAGCTCGACGCCGCGCTGAGGGCCGCGCTGTCAGGCCACTGACGGCTTCGTGCCGGGGCGGACTGCTCGGTGGCTTACTCGGCGGCCGACTTGGATTCGACGCGGCCGAGCGGGTCGGGGCCGGCGGTCAGTTCGTCGCAGGCCGCCTTCCAGGCGGAGTCCCCGGGGTAGAGCACGGTGCGGAGGTAGGCCCAGGTGAGGAGTTGTACCACGGCCACCCGCTCGGGGTTCTCGTCCGTGGTCTCGGCGACGTCGTATCCGGAGATTCCGCCGAGCCCGTGTTCCGCGCCGAACAGGGTGAGCAGGGTCTTGGGGCCGGGGGAGAGGACGTACGGATCGGTGTGCCAGTCAGGGCCCAGGACCGTCAGGTGGGCAGAGGCGTCGTGGTCGCCGGCGACCACGAGCGTGGGCGTCGTCATCCCGGAGAAGTCCGTGGTCAGGAGGAAGGGGAGATTCTCGGCCATGGCCGCGACGAGGGCATCGCCGCCCCGGCCGGGCGCGGCAAGCAGTACACCGGCCTTGATCCGGGGGTCGGCCAGCTTCGCCTCCGTCCCGTCCTCCGGATCGGTGAGCCGGGCGCCCAGCAGCAGGCTCGCGGTGTGGCCGCCCATCGAGTGCCCGGCCACGGCGACCCTGCTGTGGTCCAGGCGCCCGCGGAGCTGCGGGACGGCGGCCTCGATCGCGTCGAGCCGGTCGAGGACGAGCCGCATGTCCTCGGCGCGCGATCGCCAGAACATCGGTGCGCCGGGGGTGGCGGGATCCAGGGTCAGCGCCCTGGAGCTCAGATGGGTGGGCTGGATCACGACGAAGCCGTGCGCCGCCCAGAAGTTGACGAGGGGGGCGTAGCCGTTCAGTGAGGAGAGGTGGTTCGAGTGGCCCTGGCCGTGGGAGAGGAGGATGACCGGCAGGTCGCTCCCGGTCACGGGTGCGGAGACCCGCACTTCCAGGTCCACGGCACGGCCGGGAGCCGGCAGCAGCACGGGGCTGACCGAGAGGACCGGAGTGGGTGAGCCGAGGGTGTCGGTGGGGTGAGCCGATGCATTCATGATGCGGAGGTCCCTTCGATGGCCTCTGCCGTCGATCGCTTCGGATGGCGGCGGGGGAGGCGGTCGGGAGCGTCCGGTTTCAGCTAGACTGAAAGCGGAGCGACGTTCCGATTAATATACGGAGCGCTGTTCCGCTTTGTCAACGGCGGCCGGAAGGAGAGCGTGATGCCCACGAAAAGCCCCTCAGAGGAGGTGCCCGCCGGCCCGTCCGGGGAGGTGCCGGCCCGAGGCAAGCGGGCCGACGCGCAGCGCAACCGGCAGACGCTGCTCACCGCCGCCGCCGCGGTGTTCGTCACCTCCGGCGTCGATGCGCCGATCCGTGAGATCGCCGCCAGGGCGGGCGTCGGGATGGGGACGATCTACCGCCACTTCCCGACCCGGGCGGATCTCGTCGTCGCCGTCTACCGCCACCAGGTCGAGGCATGCGCCGAGGCCGGCCCGAGCCTGCTGGCCGGTGCCGACTCCCCGCTCGTTGCACTCCGTCAGTGGGTCGACCTCTTCGTCGACTTCCTCGTCACCAAGCACGGACTCGCCAACGCTCTGCAGTCGGACAGCAGCGGCTTCGACGCGCTGCACAGCTACTTCCTCGACCGCCTGGTGCCCGTCTGCGCGCAGTTGCTCGACGCCGCGGCCGGCGCCGGCCAGATCAGGACCGGTACGCAGGCCTACGAGTTGATGCGCGGCATCGGCAACCTCTGCATCGGACGGGACAGCGACTCCCGCTACGACCCCCGCCGACTGGTGGAACTGCTCCTTGACGGACTGCAGCGACCGCAGTCGTCCTGAGGTGCCCCACACCAGGAGTGGCCGGACTGTCCGCACCGGCCGGCGGCAGCCGTCCGCCGGGTGGTCCGGCGGCAGCCGTCTGCTGTGTGGTCCGGCGGATCCGCCACGAGCGGGCTCCGCACCTCTAGAGTCGGTCCTGTGACCACATCGGCACCGTGGAACGCACACCGGCCCTCGGGCGGCCCGTCCCGCAGGCCCGCGGGCGACTCCGGCCTGGGCGGCACGGCATCAGGTGACCCCGGGTGATCAGTGATCGCATGGGGAACGTGTTGCGCCGGCTGCGCGACGACGACGGGCCCGGCGGGATCGCGCATGCCATGACGGCGGGTGCGGTCGCGCTGGGTGTGGACGGCCTCGCGGTGTCCCTGCTGATGGAGGACTCCGGTATCGAACTGGTGGCCTGCTCGGACGAGAGCGCACAGGTCTTCGAGGATCTGCAGTTCACCCTCGGGGAAGGTCCCGGCCCCGATACCGTGCGCGGCGGCATCATGGTGTGGGTGCCGGATCTGGCCGGTGTGCGCCCCGACCGCTGGCCGGCCCTGGCCATGGAGACGGCAGGCCTGGCAGCACGGGCGGTGTTCTGCTTCCCCATCGGCCTGGGCGCCATCCGTGTCGGGGTGCTGACCGCGGTGCGCCGCACTCCGGGCCCCCTGAGCCCCGGGCAGGCCGACGACGCCCTGGTCCTGGCCCGCGCCCTGACCGCCCGCTGTCTGGGCGGCGGCGAACCCCGCCGGCAGGACCCCGACGGCCGGGCTTCCCAGGATTCGTCCCACGAACTGCAGCAGGCCGTCGTGCACCAGGCCACCGGCATGATCAGCGTCCAGCTCGGTCTGTCCCTGCCGCAAGCTCTGCTGCGACTGCGGGGTCATGCTTATGGCAGTGGCAGCACCATCACCGACATTTCCCGAGAGATCGTGGCCCGGCGGTTGCGCCTGGACCCCAACACCGACGGCACTGAGCCTGCCGTCGCAGACAAGGACTGATCGCCATGCCCCGCGAACAGCAACTTTCCCGGGTGTTCGTCGAGATCGCCGATTCCCTGATCGATGATTTCGACGTCATCGACTTCCTGCAGCAGCTGTCCGTGCGGTGCATGGAACTCCTCGACGTGGCCGCCGTCGGAATCCTTCTCGCGGACGAACACGGCATCCTGCGGGTCCTCGCCGCTTCCGACGAGCGCACCCGGCTGCTGGAGTTCTTCGCCACGCAGCACGACCAGGGCCCGTGCGTGGAGTGCTTCCAGAGCGGGCAGCCCCGCACCAACATCGACCTCACCGATTCCCGGAGCACCGACGACTGGCCGCAGTTCGCCACCCAGGCCCAGGAGATCGGCTTCGTCGCCACGAACGCGCTGCCGCTGCGGCTGCGCGGGCGCATCATCGGTGCCCTGAGCCTGTTCCAGACCGATCCGAGCCCTCTGGGCTACCAGGACGTCTCCCTTGCCCAGGCCATGGCGGACATCGCGACGATCGCGATCCTGCAGCAGCGCACCTTGGCCCAGAGCGAGACCGAACGCGGCCAACTCCAATACGCGCTGACCAGCCGTATCGTCCTGGAGCAGGTCAAGGGCATCCTTGCCGAGCGCTGGCAGCTGTCCGTCGACGACGCCTTCGCCGCGTTCCGCCACTACGCCCGCGACCACAATCTGAAGCTCGCCGCCCTGGCCCGCGACATCACCGACGGCACCTTCGACACCGACACCATCCCCCATGGCGCCGCCGGCACCACGCCGTGAAGCGCGATCACGCCGTGACGCCGGGGCCGGGGCCGAACCGTCACGTCGTGGTGACGGGGGCGCGCAGCGTCGCGTTCGCGACGGTCCGCAGGTGGCGCAGTGCCTGGCGGTACGAGTCCACGGCGCCGCACTGGAGGTAGTCGATGCCGTGCCGCACACAGAACTCCCGTACCAGCGGCTGCACCCGGGCGAGGTTGGGCCTGGGCATGCTGGGAAACAGGTGGTGCTCGATCTGGTAGTTCAGCCCGCCGAGGACCCAGTCGGTGACCCGGCCGCCGCGGATGTTGCGCGAGGTCAGGACCTGTCGGCGAAGGTAGTCCGAACTGCCCGACTCCGGCATCGGCATGCCTTTGTGGTTCGGAGCGAACGCGCACCCCAGATAGAGCCCGAACAGACCCTGCTGCACGACCACGAACACCAAGGCCTTGACGGGCGGCAGAACGAGCAGGACCACGGCCAGGAATCCCGCGGCGTGGAGCAGCAGCAACCCCAACTCCAGGTTGCTGTGCCGGGTCCGCCGCCGCAGCAGCGCTCCCACGCTCAGGGCGTGCAGATTGGCGCTCTCCAGCAGGAGCAGCGGGAAGAACAGCCACACCTGCCAGCGGGCCAGCAGCCTCGCTGGACCCCGCAGTACGCGGGCCTCCTGCGGGGTGAACACGATGGCGCCCGCGGCGACGTCGGGGTCGCGTCCGGGTTCGTTCGGATGCGCGTGGTGGAGATTGTGCTTGCTCACCCACCAGCCGTAACTGAATCCGATGAGCAGGTTGGCGTGCACGAGCCCGACGACCGCGTTCGCCGGTCGGCGGCGAAAGATCTGCTGGTGCCCGGCATCGTGGGCGACAAAGCCGAGCTGGGCGAAGACCGCGGCCAGGTACGCCGCGGTGCCCAGCTGCCACCATGAGTCGCCGATGAGCACGAACGCGGCGATCCCGGCGGCGAGCAGCGCCGCCGTCACACCGATTTTGACGTAGTAGTACGCGGCCCGACGCTCCAGCAGTCCGGCGCCCCGTACTTGCCTCATGAGTTCCGCGTAGTCGCTTCCCTGGGATCGGATCGCGGGCGCGACCCCGAGCTCGGTCATGACTCTCTCCTCGCCACGGACGACATCAGCGAGACGGATCGCAAGACCGGCAGGGTCTGGACTGACCGAGCATTCAGGCAGGCTGACTGACAGGTCCTCCCAGTATGCGCGCCCGCCCGGTCGGTGAACCGGGCGACTCTGTCACAACGCCGCGGATTTCCCGGCGGGAGGCTTACCGCCTTCGCGCCCGCCGCGGCACCGGAAGGTCACCCCTCATGCGGGCGGCCGCGCACCGCACCATTGACGATCATGAGGTGATGGGCGGACCACGGGCCGTGGCAGGTGTCGCACACGGTCTTGCGCCACCCTCGCGGTGCGTCTTCACGGGTCCGGACGCGGCCGGGAGCGCCGCAGAACTCACAGGTGCGCATCGACTCGGCTTCCGCGGCAGCGATCAGAGCGCGCAGGGCATCGCTGTCATCGCCCACCGACTCCACATGAACGTGCAGGCCGCCGAACGTCTCCCCGAGGTCAACGAGACGGTATCCGGGGGCCAGCGCGCGGAGTTGCCGGTGCAGACGGTCCAGCGACTCCTGCCAGCCAGGCCCCACCGTGTCGGCCCGTTCAGGGATCTGTACCGGCCGCGGAACGGGCGCCGTGCTGTGGTCGGGCATCGCACCATCGTCGCGCACTCGGCCCCCTCGCGGAACGGTGCGCGCAGTGCGCCGGCGTCGACAAGGACCGGCTCCGGGTGGCGGGTGGAAGGCGAAGCCCGGGCCGCCGGGAGGACGCGTCACGGGATCAGGGCGTTAGACGTGCCTGATCCCGTGCGGGCTGGCGTCCTGGTCGCGGCGGCCCGGGGGTCGTGGGGGAGCGGTCAGTTGTTGTCGCCGGCCCCGTAGCCCTTGTTGTCATCGGTGTCGTGGTGACCGCTGATGTTCGCGCAGGTGTTGCCGAACACCGGGTTGAGGATCCCGATGACGTCGACGGTGTTGCCGCACACGTTGACCGGCACGTGGACGGGCACCTGGAGGAGGTTGCCGGACAGGACGCCGGGCGAGCCGACCGCTGCGCCGTGGGCTCCGGCGTCGGCGGCGGCCATACCGGCACCGGCGGCCAGGACGGCTCCTGCGGCGGCGGTGATGGCGGCTGCCTGGGCAATACGGGACATCGAAGTCTCCTTGGAGGGGTTGAGTCCGCCGTAGGGATCACGGCGTTGACCCCACCAACGGGACTGCTCCGCGGCAGGTCACGGGTGTTCCACCAAACGGACGCGCCGACGGCCGACCGGCAGTCCGCACCGCGCGCCGGGGACGCCGGCCGGAGGGGCCGTCCGGGTGAATGCGGTTCCGCGGTGGGGGTGCCGTCCGTGTCCCGGAGCCGTACGCCGTCGTTGCCCGGGTGCGACATCGAGGTCCGGTCGGGCCTGGCGGATCGCCTTTCTTCTGCCAGGTCCGACCGCATCAACTCGCGGCACGGGCCGTGTCTTCACGCTCCGGCGGTGCCTGCCTTCGACCCGCGGCCATGATCCGGCCGGGTGCGGGGCTCCGAATGGCGGAATGTGCACCTATCGGCTGAGATGGGACCAACAGTGTGTCGTCTGTGACACACGGTGACCTTCGGGAAAGAGCCCGGCCTCGAAGGTTCGGCAAAGAAAGTCGCGTCATGACATCTGATCTGAGCTCCATTCAGCACGACCACAGCCACATAGGTCCGGGGGATGAGCCCAGGCTCACCCTTCTCCGGGCGGTCGCCACCGCCCGCCCCCTGGACGAGGTCGCCTCCCTGGTGGCCCTGCTCAACCAGACCGGTGAGTCGCCGCGCCCGGGGGACGAGGCGTTGCGCATGGCCGCGGTGTCCCGCCCCGTGGACGAGGTCCTCCAGCTGGTCACCCTGCTGAAGAAACCTCCTCACACGATCGCCGACGCCGATACGGCGTTGCTCGCGGCGGCGATGGGCCGGCCCATCGAGGAAGTCGCCGAACTGGTGGCCGTCTTCGGCCCGGACAAGGACAACAGACCCGGCGAGGAGAACGTCCCGGGGGAGGAGAACGTCCCGGGGGAGGACGGCGGCCCCGCCAGGGATGACGGCCCGGGTGAGGGCGAGCCGCCGCGGACGGGGACCGCCGTCGGCGCATCGGCGACCGCCAACCTGAGGGCCGCAGGTGCCGCAAGTGCCGAAAGCGCCGCCGTCCCGCGCGGCGTGCAGGCCGGCAGCCGGGGAGCCCCGGTGGCCACCGTCGGGTCCTCCGGAGACGTTTCGCCGGAGCGTTCGGTGTCGTCGTCCCTGCGATCCCCGCTGCGCTGGCCCGCCGCCGTGGCGCTGCTGATGATCGGCGCGGTCCACCTGCCGACCGACATGGCCGGCCTCCGCTCGGGTGGACCGGCAGCGGTCGCGTCCACGGTCATCGCCGTCTTCTGCCTGGCGCTGGCGTACCTGCTGGCCGTGCGGGACACGGTGTGGATCTGGGCGGGCGGCGCGGCGGCCGCCGTCGGCACCGTGGCGGTGCACTCCGTCGCCGCGGGAAGCAACTCCGTGCATCTGCTCAGGGACAGCCTGGGCAACCTGTTCGGCGGCGCGGCCGCCCTCGCGGTGGCCTGTGGGGTCATCGCGGCCGTTCTCGCGGGAGCGGTGCTGATGCGCCGGCAGAAGCCGCGAACGGTCGCCGACGATTCCTGACGGTGTTCCGGCTCCAGCCGGCCGGCTCCGTGCCTCAGCAAGGCCCCAGGGCCCCGAAACCTGTGCGGTTTCGGGGCCCTGGGGGTACTGCCTGACGTGAGGGTCAGTCGTTGGCGACGCCGTTGCCGGACAGCACCGGGATCTGGTCCAGGACGTGCGACACCGGCTCGTCGCCCTTGATCTGCGAGGAGTTCTCGGCGCACTGCTGGTTCTGCGGGGAGGACAGGACGTTGATGTCCTGCACCGTGATCGGGACGGCGCCGACGAGGGAACCGACGTTCGCCTTGAGGGGCAGACCGACGCACGGCTTGTTCAGCGTTCCCTGGACGAGGCCGACCTGCGGGCTCAGGGTGCCGCCGGTGTGGGTGTTGCCGTACGACTGCTCGGCACCGTTGCCGTTGGTGGTGGAGGCGCCGCCGTCGTTGCCGATGGCCATGGCCGGGGAGACGAACGCAGCGGAGACGCCGACGACGGAGACGGCCACCGCGGCCGTGCCGAGAAACTTCTTGAGCATTTGCGATCCTTTGGAGGTGGTGCGGGCGGCACAGGGAAGAACATGCTGCTCAACTACTGATCGCGGGTGTGGTTCCGTCGTTTCACCCGAACGGTGGCGCCGCCATCTGATGGCCAGGTCACCCAAGTCCTGACGAGATCACGCGGGGGCACCTTGCAGGCGGATTCCGAGGCGTGTACGCCCGGCCGGCCGCCCTGGTTCCGGGCCGCGGATGTCGTGCCGTGCGAGCGCCCCCATCGTTTGAGCACCGGCCGGCCGAGGAGAATCCCGATGGTCACCAGGGCAAGTCCGCAGAGCTGTTTGACGGTGAGTGCCTCCCCGGCGATCACGGTGCCGAGCAGTACGCCCGTCACCGGGTTCAGGAGGCCCACCAGGCCCACCGTGGCGGCGGGCAGGTGGCGCAGGCCGGCGAACCAGGCGGCGAAGGCCAGTGCGGTCGCCACGACGGTGACGTAGCCGAAGCCGAGGACGGCCGCCCCGTCGAGGTGCGGCGGCGCTCCCTCGACGGCTGCGGCGAGCGGGAACAGCAGCAGGCCGCCGGCGATGAGCTGCCAGGACGTCGAGGCGAGCACCTCGACCTCGGCGCTCCAGCGCTTGGCGAGGATGTAGCCGCAGGAAGACATGAGCATGGCGGCGATGGAGGCACCGACGCCGAGAAGATCGATCGAGGTGGCTCCGGTGAACAGCATGAGGTAGACGCCGCCGATTCCGACCCCCGCGCCGATCAGGTGTGCGGGACGTGGCCGCTCGGCGATCAGTCCCCAGGCGATGAGCATCATGACCATCGGCGAGGTCGCCATGACGGAGGAGGCGACGCTGGTGGGGAGTCGCTGCGCCGCGATGTAGATCAGGGCGAAGAACCCGCCCATGTTGAGGGTGCCGAGGACCAGGGACTTCCACCACCACGACCCGTGCGGTCGTACCCGGCAGGCCGCCAGGAGGAGCAGTCCGGCCGGCAGCGCCCGGAAAACCGCGCCGTACAGGGGCTCGCCGGCGGGCAGGAATGCGCGGGTGACGTAGTAGTTCGTACCCCACGCGACCGGCGCTATCGCCGTGATCAGGGTCCACCGCAGATTACCTTCCATGGAAGCCATTATATCTTCCTTGGAAGGTATAATGAAGTCATGTCACCACCGCTCGACCACGTCGCCCGCATCCAGGCCGAGTGGGCCCGCGAACGTCCCGACGTCGATGTGGCCCCCCAGGCGGTGATCGGGCGACTGCATCGCCTCGCCGCGCTGCTCACCGAGGAGCTGTGCACCGTCTATCGGCGCTACGGGCTGAGCGAGGGGGAGTTCGACGTCCTCGCCGCACTGCGCCGCGCGGGAGGTCCGTGCGAACGGGCCCCTGGGGAACTGGCCGCGCACACCATGGTGACCACGGGCGCGATGACCAAGCGGATCGACCGCCTCGAACGTGAAGGGCTGGTCACCCGCCGCCGCGCCGCGAGTGACGGCCGTGGGCGCGTGGTCGCTCTCACCCCCGCGGGGCGGGAGCTGATCGACGCCGCGTTCACCGAGCACATGGGCAATGAGCGACGCCTCATGGACCGCCTCACCCCGCAGGAGGCGGCAGGCCTGGAGGAGCTCCTCACCGCGTGGCTCTCCCGTGTCGAGCCACCGCTCAGCTCGTGAAGATCCAAACGAGCTCCGGGCAGCGTCTGCCCAGGTGTTGCCCATCCGCCTAAGGTATTGATCATGTTCAAGTCAGGGGTGGGTTCGAAAGCCCCGTCGGTGAGGATGGGAACGGTGGCGCAGGCGTCCCGTTCAGCCGCGATGCGCACGTCGCCGGCGAAGTCGCCCTTCCTTCGCTGGATCGGCGCGGAGCCACACTAATGACAGCGATCATTGGTTATAGAATCGCCTCGTGAACAGTGAGGATGAAGTGTTCGAGGCGGTGGGTGTCCTGGCGGACCCGGTGCGCCGTGGTCTGTATCGGCACGTGGCGGCGACACCGGGCGCGGTCGGCCGCGACGCGGCGGCCGCGGCGGCCGGCATCTCCCGCTCGCTCGCCGCGTTCCACCTGGACAAACTGGTCGAGGCCGGTCTGTTGGCCGTCACCTATCAGCGCCTGTCGGGGCGCAGCGGACCGGGGGCGGGGCGGCCGGCGAAGTTGTACCTGCGGGCGCCGGGCGAGCGGGCGGTGTCGCTGCCGCCCCGCTCCTACGATGCCGTCGGGCGGCTGCTCGCGAACGTCGTCGACAGTGCGGGACTCGACCGGGAACTGCAGTCGGCGGCCCGGGCGGCCGGCGCTGCCGAGGGTGCGGAACTGGGCGGCGAAGCCGATCCGGTCGATCCGGTCGCGGCACTGCGGGCACGTGGCTATGAGCCGTACGGGGACGGGGCGACGGTCCGGCTGAACAACTGCCCGTTCCACTCGCTGGCCGACGAGTTCCCGGCGCTCGTCTGCGGGATGAACCTGGCCTTCATCGAGGGCCTGCTTCCCGGGTGCGCTGGGGGCGGGGACTGGACGGCGGCCATGGACCCGCCCCCTGAGGGGTGTTGTGTCACTCTTTCTAAAACTAATGATGCTTGACGATAGAAGCCGGGTCCGGTCATGCTGACACCATGACCACCTTTCACCTGGCCCAGGTCAACATCGGACGCATCCTCGGCCCGCTCGACGGCCCCGTACTGGCCGACTTCGTCGCTCAGTTGCCCGAGATCAACGCCCTGGCGGACGGGGCTCCCGGTTTTGTCTGGCGCATGGTCGACGACGACGGCGAGGACTCGACGAGCCTGCGGCCCGACGGGGAGGACGACCTGCTCCTGATCAACTGCTCGGTCTGGGAATCGGTCCGAGCGCTGAGGGAGTTCACGTACCGCAGTGAGCATCTGAAGGTGCTCAGCCGCCGGCGGGAGTGGTTCGCGAGGATGTCGGAGCATCATCAGGCGCTGTGGTGGGTGCCTGTCGGTCATCGCCCGACGACCGCCGAGGCCATGGAACGCATTGCCCTGCTGCGTGAACACGGCGACGGGCCCCTCGCGTTCACGTTCCGCAACCCCCAACCCGCTCCGGTCTCAGCGGTCCTGCCCGCTTAGGCCCGCGAACGGCTCGGTCCCGGCACGACCCCGCCGCGGATTCGCGTACGGGTCGCTTCGGGTAGGCGCGATGTCGATGGCTCGCAGCCCTGGCGGTCACCCAACTCGGGGACGGCGGCGCGCGTCCTGGACCGGCGGCCGGGCCCACGGTCACTCGCCCGAGGTCACAGCCTTGAGTTCGTCGAGCGACTCCCGTAGGTAGTGCGCCAGGGTGCGTTGGCCGCTGTCGGCCACCCAGCGCTCGAAGCCGACCTTGAAGACGGCGATGCCCGCCTCCGCGGTGAGGCTCGCGGCCGGGTCCTTGACGCCGCGTCGGCGCAGGGTGTCGGCGAGCGCGGCGGACAGCGATGCGAGCTTGATCAACTCGCGCTCGCGCAGCTCCGCGTTGGCCATGATGACGGCTTGGCGCTGCTGGGCGAACTCATGGCGCTCCAGGAAGAAGGCGGCGACGGTCTCGAGCGTCGAAGCCATCGCGTCGATCGGCGCGGCCGTGGCGGGGGTGTCGGCCAGGGTGTCGACGAAGGCCTGCTCCAGTGTGTGCGCACCCCCGAACAGCACCTCGCGCTTGTCGGCGTAGTGCCGGAAGAACGTCCGCTCGGTGAGTCCGGCGCGTTCGGCGATCTGCGCGGCGGTGGTCTGCTCGAACCCGTGCTCGCTGTAGAGCTCCAGCGCCGCCTGTTCCAGTCGTCCGCGTGCGTTCGGTTCCCATCGGCCCATATCGGAGATCTTACGTGATGACAGTGACTGACATCGAGTGCTACGGTTGATGTCAGTCGCTGACATCGGCTCGATCGCCGCACATTCCGTGTCCCGGTACCGCGCGGCGAGGACGGTCGACCTACCCGGAGGTTCTCCTCATGCGTGTGTTCATCACCGGCGCGTCCGGCTGGATCGGTTCAGCCGTGGTTCCGGAACTCCTCGGCGCGGGCCACCAGGTCGTCGGGCTCGCCCGCTCGGACGCCTCGGCCGCCGCCCTCACCGCGGCCGGCGCCGAGGTGCGGCGCGGCACGCTCGACGATCTCGACACCCTGCGCAGTGCGGCCGCCGACTCCGACGGCGTGATCCACCTGGCCTTCAAGCACGACATCGCGTTCAGCGGCGGCTTCGAGGCCGCCGCCGACGCGGACCGGCGGGCCATCGACACCTTCGGCGAGGCGCTCGCCGGATCCGACCGCCCGTTCCTCATCGCCTCCGGGACGCTCGGGCTGGCGCCGGGTCAGGTGGCCACCGAGCAGGACGGGCAGCCGTCCGCCCCGCTCGGCGCCCACTGGACCGGCGGCCTGGCCAAGCGGTTGGCCAACGCGCACGCGACGGCCGCCCTCGCGGAGCGCGGCGTCCGCTCGTCGATCGTCCGGCTTCCCCCGACCGTGCACGGCGACGGGGACCACGGCTTCCTCGCCACCGTGGTCGCCATCGCCCGTGAGAAGGGCGTCTCCGGCTACATCGGCGACGGCGCCAACCGCTGGCCCGCCGTGCACCGATCCGATGCCGCCCACCTCTTCCGTCTGGCGCTGGAGAGCGCTCCGGTCGGCTCCACGCTGCACGCGGTCGCGGACGAGGGCGTGCTGATCCGTTCGGTCGCCGAGGTCATCGGACGGCACCTCGCCGTGCCCGTGGCGTCGATCAATCCCGATGACGCGGCAGGGCACTTCACCTGGCTGGCCCCTTTCCTCGGCATGGACAGCCCCACCTCCAGCGCGCACACCCGCGAACTGCTGGGGTGGCAGCCGACGCAGCCCGGGCTCATAGACGACCTCGACAAGGGCCACTACTTCGCCACCCCCTCCTCCTGACCATCCCCGCCCCGACCTCGGGCCGTCGTCATCGGGAGCGGTTCGGGCCGGTCAGTCGGCGGCCAGACGTGCCAGGAGGGAGCCGCGGATCTCGCCGGCGCGGATGGCGGTGGTGGACAGCAGGGTCGATGCCAGGCCGTGGGTGTGTTCCGTTCCGCCCTGGAGGTAGATGCCCGCGGTGACTTCCGGTGCGACCTCGACGCGGTGGTCGCGCCCGACCCGGACCGCGTCCCCGTCGTCGCGCAGACAGATCTTCGCCGAGTCGCCGAGCAGCGTGCCGATGTCCTGGGAGCGGTAGCCGGTGGCGTGGACGAGGATGTCCGATTCGAGGATCTGGTGTTCGCCGGTGGGCAGGAACTCCACCGAGATGTCGAGCCGGTCGTCCTGGACGCTCACGTCCCGGATGCGGGAGACGTTCAGGAAGCGCAGTCGCTCGCGGCCCTGCACCTTCTCGCGGTACGAGGTCGCGTACAGGGCCTCGATGAGATCCATGTCGACGACGGAGTAGTTGGTGGAGCGGTGGTAGTCGAAGAGGGACTGCTTCACCTCGGAGGGGGAGTCGAAGTAGACGTCCACCGCCTCGGGGTCGAAGATCCGGTTGGCGAACGGGCTGTCGTCGGCGGGTGTGTACCCGTATTTGGCGAAGACCGCGCAGACCTCGGCCTCGGGGAAGGTGCGGTGCAGGTAGTCGACCGCCTCGGCGGCGCTCTGTCCCGCGCCGAGCACGACGACCCGGCGCACGGGAGCGCCGGAGGCGTTGAGTTCGGCGACCCGTGGGATGAGCTGGCTGTTGTGCCAGACGCGGTCCGACAGGTCGGTGCCGGGCGGCAGATGGGGTTCCAGTCCCACCGCGACACTGATGTTGCGCGCCCGGTGGGTCACCGTGGACGACGGGCCGGCGGCCGGGTCCCGGCAGGTCACGTCCAGGTAGGCGACCTCGCCGCTCTCGTCGCGCACCGGTTCGACCGACACCACCTCGGAGGAGTAGTCGACCAGGTGGGCGACCCGGGCCGCGGCCCATTCGAAGTAGTCGTGGAACTCGACGCGGAGCGGGAAGAGCGTCTTCTGGTTCAGGAAGTCCACCAGTCTGCCCTGCTCGCGCAGATAGCAGAGGAAGCTGAAGTCACTGGTGGGGTTGCGCATCGTGACCAGGTCCTTCAGGAAGGACACCTGCATGGTCGCATCGTCGATGAGCATGCCCCGATGCCACCCGAAGCGTGGCTGCCGTTCCAGGAAGAGGGCATTCAGCCTCTGGTCCTCGGGGAGTTGTGTGTTGTGCTCCTCAACGGCTATGGCAAGTGCCAGATTTGACGGGCCGAAGCCGATCCCGAGGACATCGTGGATGATGTCCGGCATACTGCGCGGTGCTGTCACCGATGCATCGCCTCCCTCAACGGCGCTCATATTAGATAAGGTAAGGCTTACCTTGCAATAACGTCGTCGGAGGGAAGACCGCCATGCGGGTCGTCATGTTCGGCTATCAGACCTGGGGCCATCGCACGCTGCAGGCTCTGCTGGACTCCGACCACGAGGTCGTCCTCGTCGTCACCCACCCCAAGAGCGAGCACGCGTACGAGAAGATCTGGGACGATTCGGTCGCGGAGCTGGCCCAGAAGCACGACGTCCCGGCGCTGCTGCGCAACCGGCCGGACGACCCCGAACTGCTGGACGCCATCAGGGACGCGGCGCCCGACATCATCGTGGCCAACAACTGGCGCACCTGGCTGCCGCCGGAGATCTACGACCTGCCGCCGCACGGCACGCTCAACGTCCACGACTCGCTGCTGCCCTCCTACGCGGGTTTCTCCCCGATCATCTGGGCGCTGATCAACGGCGAGGAGCGGGTCGGCGTCACCGCGCACCGGATGAGCGCCGAACTGGACGCGGGCGACATCCTCACGCAGCACGCGGTGCCCGTCGGCCCCGCCGACACCGCGACCGACCTGTTCCACCGCACCGTCGACCTGATCGGCCCGATCGTGCGCGAGTCGCTGGACCTGATCGCCTCGGGGGAGGCCCGCTGGCAGCCGCAGGACCGTGCGCGGGCCAGCTTCTTCCACAAGCGGTCGGTCGAGGACGGCCGCATCGACTGGACCTGGCCCGCCGAGGACCTGGAGCGGTTGGTCCGCGCGCAGTCCGACCCGTATCCCAGCGCCTTCGCCTACCACCGCGGCGAGCGGATCAGCATCGTGTCCGCGTCGGTCTCGCAGGCGCGGTACGGGGGTACGCCCGGACGGATCTTCATCAAGGAGGGCGACGGGGTCGTCATCGTGGCCGGGGCGGACGCCCGGAGCGGGCGCCGGCACGGGCTCGCGGTGCGGCGGGTGCGCACGGAGGACGGCACCGAGCACGCGGCGCACGACTACTTCCGGACGATGGGCGGCTACCTCACCTCCCGGCCCTGAACTTCCGGTTCTGACGCGGCCCGCCCGGGTATCCCTGCCGGGCGGGCCCGTCAGCTCCTGGTCGTCACGTCCGGGCCGTCAGCTCCCGGCCGGCCGGTCCGCGCCGGCCGGGGCCGTGTAGTGGTGCCGGCCCATCGGGATGACCAGCGGAGTGCCGCTGACCGGGTCGGTGGTGACCTGGCAGCGCAGGTCGAAGACGTCCTCGACCGTCGCGGCCGTGATCACGTCGGCGGGCGGGCCCTCGGCGACGATGCGGCCGGACTTCATGGCGATGACATGGTCGGCGTACCGGCAGGCGTGATTGAGGTCGTGCAGCACCATGACCACCGTGCGCCCCTCGCGCCGGTTCAGGTCGGTGATCAGGTCGAGGACGTCGATCTGGTGCGCCACGTCGAGATACGTGGTGGGTTCGTCCAGCAGCAGCACGGGGGTGCCCTGGGCAACGGCCATGGCGATCCAGGCACGTTGCCGCTGTCCGCCGGACAGCTCGTCCACCGCGCGGTCCGCGAGGTCGGTGAGGTCGGTGGCGGCCAGCGCCTCGTGCACGGCCAGTTCGTCGGCCTTGGACCACTGCCGCCACCAGGTCTGGTGCGGTGAACGGCCCCGCCCGACCAGGTCGATGACGGTCAGCCCCTCCGGGGCCACCGGGGTCTGCGGCAGGATCCCGAGCCGCTGGGCCAGTTCCCGGGTGGAGATGGACGCGAGGGCCCGGCCGTCGAGCTGTACGGTGCCCTGCCGGGGGGTCAGCAGCCGGGCGAGGGCGCGCAGCAGGGTGGACTTGCCGCAGGCGTTGGCGCCGACGATGGCGGTGATCAGGCCGGGCGGGACGGCCAGGTTCAGGTCCTCGACCACCAGCCGGTTGTCGTACGCCAGGTGCAGGCCGTCGGCCCGCAGGTCCGGTCCCGCGGCCGGCGTGCCGGGATCGGAGGCCGTGTCGGTGCGGGTGCCGGGGTCGGTGGTCGTCATGCGTTCAGCCTCCTGAGCCCGCGCGGTTGGCACGGATGAGCAGCCAGAGCAGTACCGGCGCGCCGATGACGCCGGTGACGATCCCCACCGGCAGTTCGGTGCCGGGGATCGCTTCACGCGCGATGAGGTCGGAGCCGAGAACGACCAGCGCGCCGGTCAGCGCGGAGGTGACCGGCGGTGGGTACGCGCGGCCGGCCAGCCGCTGGGCGATCTGCGGGGCCGCCAGTGCGACGAAGGCGACGGGGCCGGCCGCCGCCGTGCCGAAGGCGATCAGGCCGACGCCGATGAGCATCAGGGTCAGCCGGACCGGTCCCACGGGCGTGCCCAGGCCGGCGGCCACGTCGTCGCCGAGTTGGAGGGTGCCCAGCCAGCGGCTCATGCCGAGGGCGAGCGGCACCAGCACCGCCATGGCGGTGGCGAGCATCGTGACCTGGCTCCATGTACGGCCGTTGAGGTTGCCCACCAGCCAGCCGAGCGCGGCCTGCGCCTCGAAGCGCTGGCCCCGTGCGAGGAGGTAGTCGGTGGCGCTGGTGCACATCCAGGACACCCCGATGCCGACCAGGATGATGCGGTAGCCGGTGGCGCCGTTCTTCCAGGCCAGCGCGTAGACGGTCAGGGCGGTGGCCAGTGCGCCGAGCAGGCCGAGCGCCTGGGTGCCCAGGCCGCCGTCCCAGCCGAGCACGATGCCAGCCACCACGGCGGTGCCGGCGCCTTCGGTGAGGCCGATCATGTCCGGGCTGGCCAGCGGGTTGCGGGTCATGGTCTGGTACAGCGCGCCGGAGAGGCCGAAGGCGATGCCGACGAGCAGTCCGGTCAACGCGCGCGGCAGCCGCAACTCCTGTACGACCAGGACCGTTCCGGGATCGCCCGACCCGGCCAGGGCCTTGACCACGCCGGTGAAGCCGACGGGGTAGTCGCCGATCGCGATGTCCCAGCAGAACAGCAGGAACACCACGACCGTCAGCCCGGTGCAGACCGCCAGCAGCCGGGGTCGCAGGATCCCGGAGACGGGCGGCGTCGCGAGCCGGAAGGTTCGCCGGTCGCGTACGGCAGGCGCAGCGGGCAGGACGGTCATCGCTCACACCTCCGCGAGCTTGCGCCGGCGCACCAGCGCGATGAAGAACGGGCCGCCGATGAAGGCGACCAGGACGCCGGCCTGGATCTCGACGGGCCGCGCCACCACCCGCCCGATGATGTCGGCGCCGAGCAGCAGGCAGGGCGCGAGGGCCGCCGACAGCGGCAGCAGCCAGCGGTGGTCCGGGCCGAGTCCCGCGTACTGGGCGAGGATCCGGGCCACGTGCGGTACGACCAGTCCCAGGAAGACGACCGGGCCGACGACGGCGACGGACGCGCCGGTCAGCAGCATCACGGCGATCACGCCCTGGAGCCGGACGAGGCCCAGTCGCCGTCCCAGCGAGGCCGCCACGTCGTCCCCGAGGGCCAGGCTGTTGAGCGCGGGCGCGGTGGCCAGCGCGAGCAGCGCGCCGACGGCGAGGAACGGCAGGATGCTCAACACCACCCCGCTGTCCCGGTCGGCGAGGGAGCCGGCGGACCAGAAGCGGTAGCGGTCCAGGGCGTCGGGGTCGGTCAGGACGATGGCGTTGGTGAGCGAGAAGAGCAGGAACGTCACGGCGACGCCGGCCAGCGCCAGCTTGACCGGTGTGGCGCCCGACCGTCCCGATCTGCCCAGCAGGAAGACCAGCACGCTGGTGGCGAGCGCACCCGCGAAGGCGAACCACACGTAGCCGTAGAGCGATCCGACGCCGAAGACCGCGACCGACACGACGATGCCGAACGAGGCGCCGGCGCTGACGCCCAGCACCCCGGGGTCGGCGAGGGGGTTGCGGGTCAGCGCCTGCATGAGCGCGCCGGACAGACCGAGGGCGGCGCCGACCGACAGGCCCAGGACGGTGCGCGGGACGCGGACCGTCCAGACGACGTTGTCGACGAGACGGCTGGAGGGATGCCCCAACAGCGCCCGGACGACCTGGTCCAGCGGGATGCTCAGCGCGCCCAGCGCGATCGACAGCAGGCTCAACAGGATGAGCGCGGCGGCGAGCAGGGCGACGAGCAGGGCGGGGCGCAGTCCTCTGCGCCGGGTCACCGGCCCGGTGTCCACGGTCAACGTCCTTAGGTTAGGCACGCCTTAACAGTAGCGTCCCGGTTTCCGGAGGATGCCGGGAGGGAGGGCTATCTAGTTAGGTAATCCTTACCTTAATATGGCGACCGGTCGCGGCTCGCTCGAGTCGTTTCCGCACATCATGGGGAGGCACGGGCACCGGTGTCGGGTACATGGGGCAACGCAAGCGCGGATCATGGAGAACTGTCGGCGACGGCAGCGGAGTACTGGCGCGGGCGGCTCGTCCCGCTTCCCCAGGAGACCGTGCTACCGGTCGATCTCCCCTATCCGGTGCGTCCCGCCGACGGACCCGTCCTGACCCGAACCCGTCTGCTCGCCACCGCCGCGCCCGGCGTCACGGCGCTCGCCGCGTATGTCGCGCTGCTGCACCACTACGCGGGCGGCGCCGATGACATCACGGTCGGCCACCACGGGCTGCCGCTGCGGATCGCCGTCCACGGCGACCTGCCGTTCGGCGAGCTGTGCGGCCGGGTCGCGGACGCCTGCGCGGCGGCGGACGCCCACCGGGTGCCGCTGGCCGCACTGGTCGCGGCGCTGGCTCCCGAACCCACCCGCGGTGGCGGCCGGTTCTGCAACACCAGCTTCGGCGCCGGCGCCTGGGAGAGCTGCGGCGGCCCGCTGGACCTCGCGCTGGAGGTGACGGCGGACGACCTGCGCGTCACGTACCGGCCCGCGCTCTTCGACGCAGCGACGGTCGACCGCATGCTCGGCCACTACGCGACGCTTCTGGCCGACGCGATGGCGCGGCCCGGGGCGCCGGTCGGCGCGCTGACCCTGCTGGACGACGAGGAGCGGCACCGCGTCCTGGTGGAGTGGAACGCCACCGGGCACGACGTGCCCGCCGCGACCTGGCCGCGGATGTTCGCCGCGCGGGTCCGCGAACGGCCCGACGCCGTCGCCCTGGTCTTCGAGGACGTGCGGCTGACGTACGCCGAACTCGACGAGCGCGCCAACCGGCTGGCCCACGCGCTGATCGCGCGCGGTGCCGGCCCCGAGCGGGTGGTGGCCCTCGCCGTGCCGCGCTCGGCCGACCTGATCGTCGCCGAGGTCGCCGTACTCAAGGCGGGCGCGGCTTATCTGCCCGTCGACACCGACTACCCGGCCGACCGCATCGCCTACATGCTCGCCGACGCCGACCCGGTGTGCCTCGTCACGACCGCCGGTGCCGCCGCCGATCTCCCGCCGGACACGGCCGGGTTGCTCGTGCTGGACGAGCCCGCGACCGTGGCCGAGCTGGACGGCCGCCCGGCCGGGGATCCGGACCTGCGGGGCCGGCTGTCCCCGGGTAACGCCGCCTATGTGATCTACACCTCCGGTTCGACCGGCCGCCCCAAGGGCGTTGTGCTGTCCCACGCCGGTGTCGCGGGGCTCGTCGCCACCCAGGTCGAACGGTTCGGCATCGGGCCGCACAGCCGGGTGCTGCAGTTCGCCTCGCCCAGCTTCGACGTCGCGTTCTGGGACCTGTGCCTGGGCCTGCTCTCCGGCGGCCGGCTCGTGGTCGTGCCCGCCGAGCGCCGGGTGCCCGGCGCACCGCTGGCCGACTACGCCAACGACAACGGGATCACCTTCATGATCCTGCCGCCGGCCCTGCTCGCCGCCCTGCCCGACGATGTCCTGCTGCCGCCCGCCGCCACCCTGCTGGCCGGCACCGAGCGCGTCTCGCCCGAACTCGTCGGGCGGTTCGCGCGCGGCCGCATGATGTTCAACGCGTACGGGCCGACCGAGGCCACCACCAACTCCACGCTCGGCCGCTGCGACCCCGACACCCCGGCCGGCAGCATCGTGCCCATCGGCGTCCCCGACCCCGGCACCCGCGCCTACGTCCTGGACGGCCGGCTGCGCCCGGTGCCCGCCGGGGTCCCGGGCGAGCTGTACCTCGGCGGCGCCGGGCTCGCCCGCGGCTACCTCGGCCGGCCCGCGCTGACCGCCGAGCGGTTCGTCGCGGACCCCTTCGGGGCACCCGGCGAACGGCTCTACCGCACGGGCGACCTCGTGCGCTGGAAGGCGGACGGACGGCTGGAGTTCCTGGGCCGGGCCGACGACCAGGTCAAGATCCGCGGCTTCCGCGTCGAGCCCGGTGAGATCGAGTCCGTCCTGCGCTCCCATCCGGCCGTCGACCAGGCCGCCGTCGTCGTCCGCGAGGACCGCCCCGGCGACCGGCGGCTGGCCGCGTACGTCGTCCCGGCGCTGGACCGCGAGGCCGAGGTCGCGGAGTGGAAGGACCTGCACGAACTGCTGTACTCCGCCGCCGGCTCCGAGGGGTTCACGGAGAACTTCGCGGGCTGGAACAGCATGTACGACGGGCTGCCGATCCCGCTCGCCGACATGCGCGAATGGCGCCGCGCCACCGTGGACCGCATCGCCGGTCTGCGCCCGCGCCGTGTCCTGGAGATCGGCGTCGGCAGCGGCCTGCTGCTCTCCCGCCTCGCGCCGGACTGCGAAAGCTACTGGGGCACCGACGTCTCCGAGGAGGCGATCCGCGCCCTGCGGACCCAGATCGCCGCCGAGCCCTCCCTCGACGGCCGTGTCGAACTGCTGGCCCGGCCGGCCCACGACACCGCCGGACTGCCCGAGGGATTCTTCGACACCGTCGTCATCAACTCCGTCGCCCAGTACTTCCCGGGTGCCGGCTACCTGACGGACGTACTGCGCCGGGCCGAGGCCCTGCTGGCGCCCGGCGGCGTGCTGTTCCTGGGCGACGTACGCAACCTGCGGCTGCTGCGCACGCTCCGCGCGGCGGTCGAGAGCGGCCGTACGGCCGCCGAGGGCGATGACAAGGACGCACTGCGCGCCGCGGTGGACCGCTCCGTCGCGTGGGAGGGCGAGCTGCTGCTCGACCCCGACCACTTCGCCGCGCTGGACGGCTTCACCGCCGAGGTCCACGTCAAGCGCGGCACGCACCACAACGAGCTGACGCGCTACCGGTACGACGTGCTGCTGCGGCCGGCGGGCGACGGTACTCCCATGGCCGCCGGGGACGGGCCGGCCACCGCAGAGCAGACCTGGTCCGAGCTGGGCACGCTCGACGCGCTCGGGGCGCGGCTCGCCGCGGCCGGCCGGCCCGCCCGGCTGCGGGTCACCGCGCTGCCCAACGCCCGGCTGGCGGAGGACCTGTCCGCGCTGGGCGCGCTCGGCGACAGCAGCCGCCACAGCATGAGCACCACGGCGACCGGGGTGGATCCCGAGGCGCTGCACGAACTGGCCGCGCGCCACGGTTACCGCTGCGCCGTGACCTGGAACGGCTCCGCCTCCGACGGCGGCCTGGACGCGGTGTTCGCCCTGGGCGACGTCCCCTTCGGGACGCTGTACCGGCCCGGCACGGGCCGGCCGCACGCGAACCGTCCGGCGCCGTTCCGCGATGTCGCCGCACTGATGCGGACACTGCGCGCGCACGCCGCGGAGTCGCTGCCCGAGTACATGGTGCCCGCCGTGCTCGTGCCGGTGGACCGGCTGCCGGTCACGCCCAGCGGCAAACTCGACGCCGCCGCGCTGCCCGTGCCCGACTACACCGCCCTCAGCTCCGGCCGGGCCCCGCGCGACGCCCGCGAGGAACTGCTGTGCGGGCTCTACGCACAGGCGCTGGGCCTGCGGTCGCTCTCCGCGGACGACGACTTCTTCGCCCTCGGCGGCGACAGCATCAGCGCCATCCAGTTCCTCGTCCTCGCCCGCCGGGCGGGCCTGGCCCTCACCCCCCGCGACGTGTTCCGGCACCGTACCGTCGCGGCGCTGGCGCAGGTCGTGGACACCGCCGTGGACAGCGCACCGGCGGTTGACGGCGCCGACGACGGGCCGCTGGTGCGGCTGACCGACGCCGAAAGCGCCGACCTCGCGGACCTGTCCGGCGGGCACCCGGTCACCGTCGAGGACCTGCTGCCGCTCAGCCCGCTGCAGGAGGGGTTCCTCTTCCACGCGCTGGTGGACGGCTCCGGCCATGACGCCTACGTCGTCCAGCAGGTCATCGAGCTGGCCGGGCCGGTCGACGCGGACGCCCTGCGCCGGGCCGCCCAGCGGCTGCTGGAACGCCATGCCCCGCTGCGCGCCTGCTTCCGGCAGCTCGCCGGCGGCCGGCCGGTCCAGATCATCGCCGGGGAGCTGGAGCTGCCCTGGCGCGAGGTGGACCTGTCCGCCCAGGACACCGGCGCGCGGCCGGCGCTGGCCGACGCCGTCGCCGCCGACGAACGCTCCCGCCGTTTCGACCTGGCCCGGCCGCCGCTGATGCGCTGCACGCTGGTGCGGCTGGGGGAGGAGCGCAGCCGGCTCCTGCTGACGTTCCATCACATCATCGCGGACGGCTGGTCGTTGCCGGTGCTGCACCGCGAGCTGATGGCGGGTTACGGCGACGCGCCGACGCCGCTTCCCGAGGTCGCGCCGTACCGCGGCCATCTGCGCCGGCTCGCCGCCGCCGACCGGGACGCCGCCCGCGAGGCCTGGCGCGGGGCGCTCGCCGGACTCGACGAGCCGACCCGGCTGGTCGAGGTCCCGGCCGACGGTGGCCCGATCGAACCGGCGCAGATCCGCGTCGAGCTGTCCGAGCGGGCGACGGCCCGGCTGGCGGCCCGCGCGCGGGAGCACGGGGTGACGCTCGGTACCGTTGTCCAGGGTGCGTGGGGTCTGCTGCTGGGTAAGTTGATGAACCGGCAGGACATCGTCTTCGGGACGACGGTCTCCGGGCGCGACGCCGCCGTGGACGGCATCGAGTCGATGGTCGGCCTGTTCATCAACACGCTCCCCACCCGCTTCCGCTGGGCGCCGGCCGACACCCTGGCGCAGCTGCTGCAGCGCCTGCAGGACGAGCAGAGCGCCCTGCTGGACCACCAGCACCTGGGCCTCGCCGAGTTGCAGCGCCTGGCGGGACTCTCCGGCGCGGGTGAACTCTTCGACACTCTCGTCGTCTTCGAGAACTACCCGGCCGAACCGGGGCTGGCCGACCCGTCAGGTACCGTCCGGATCACCGGGCACTCCTTCCACGACGCCGTGCACTATCCGCTGGCCCTGATCGTCAAGCCCGGCCGCCGGCTCGACCTGCGGCTCAAGCACCATGCCCGGCGCCTGGACGCGGCCGCCGTCCAGGCGGTCGCCGACCGGCTCACGCTCCTGCTGACCGCCTTCGCCGACGAGCCCGGCCGCACGGTGGCCGCCCTCGACCTGCTGTCGCCGCAGGAGTCGGCCGCCGCGCACCTGGACGGTGCGGCACGTCCGGTGCCGGAGACCACCCTGAGCGCCCTCTTCGAGGAACGGGCGGCGCGCACTCCGGACGCCACCGCTGTCGTGGACGGCGCGCGGACCCTGTCCTACGCGGAGCTCGACGCCCGCGCGGACGCCCTCGCCCGCCGGCTGCGGGCCCGTGGAGCGGGCCCGGAGCGCTTCGTGGCCGTCGCCGTGCCGCGCTCGGCGGAGCTGATGGTCGCTCTGCTCGGCGTCCTCAAGTCCGGTGCGGCCTACCTGCCGGTCGACCTGGACTACCCGGCCGACCGGGTGGCCGCCATGCTCGCCGACTCGGGCACGGCCACCGTCGTCAGCACCACCGCGGACGCGTCACGCCTGCCCGTCGCGGAAGGGCTCGACGTCCTGCTGCTGGACGCGCCGTACGAGGAGGCCGCCGAGGAGGCCGCCACCGCCGTCAGGCCGCGGTCCGCAGGACCGGACGACCCAGCGTATCTGATCTACACCTCCGGCTCCACCGGCCGCCCCAAGGGCGTCGTGGTCACCCACCGGGCCATCGTCAACCGTCTCGCCTGGATGCAGGGCGAGTACGGGCTGACGCCGGACGACCGGGTGCTCCAGAAGACACCGTCCAGCTTCGACGTGAGCGTCTGGGAGTTCTTCTGGCCGCTGTGCGAGGGCGCGGCGGTCGTCCTGGCGAAGCCGGACGGACATCGCGACCCGGCGTATCTGGCGGGCCTGATCCGCGAACAGGCCGGCACCACGATGCACTTCGTGCCGTCGATGCTGGAGGCGTTCCTGCGGGCCGGCGAGGTGACCGCCGACCCGGCCTGGGCCGCGAGCCTGCGCCGGGCGTTCAGCAGCGGCGAGGCGCTGCCGGGGTCGGCCGCCGCCCGCTGGCGGGCGCTGACCGGTGTGCCGCTGCACAACCTGTACGGCCCGACCGAGGCGGCTGTGGACGTCACCCACCACGTGTACGACGGTGAGCCCGGCGCTACCGTTCCCATCGGCCGTCCGGTGTGGAACACCGGGCTGCGGGTGCTGGACGGTTGCCTGCGTGCGGTGCCGGCCGGGGTGCCCGGCGAGCTGTATCTGACGGGCGTTCAGCTGGCCCGTGGGTATCACGCCCGGCCGGCGCTGACCGCCGAACGTTTTGTGGCCGACCCGTACGGCGCCCCCGGCACGCGGATGTACCGCACCGGTGACCTGGTGCGGTATCGCGCGGACGGGGCGGTGGAGTACCTGGGCCGCACCGACCGGCAGGTCAAGCTGCGCGGCAACCGCATCGAGCCGGGCGAGGTCGAGGCCGCGCTGGTGGCGGAACCGTCCGTCGCCCAGGCGGCGGTGACCGTCCGCGAGCAACGGCTGGTCGCGTACGTCGTGCCCGCCGCGGACGGCGAGCGGCCGGAGCCGGCCGCGCTGCGCGCGGCGCTGGCGGACGTCCTGCCCGCACCGCTGGTACCGGACGCCTTCGTGGTCCTGGACGCACTGCTGCTGACGCCGAGCGGCAAGCTGGACCGGGCCGCGCTGCCCGCGCCCGAGGTGGAGCGGGCCGCCGCGCGTGCGCCGCGCACCGGGCCGGAACAGCAGCTCACCGAGATCTTCGGCGCCGTGCTGGGCCTCGACGAGGCGGGCCCCGACGACGACTTCTTCCTGCTCGGCGGTGACAGCATCAGCTCGATCAGCGTCTCCAGCCGGGCGCGCGCGGCGGGTCTGGAGCTGGACCCGCGCGATGTGTTCGAGCACCGGACTCCCGCGGCTCTCGCCGCGGCCGCCGCCGCTGGCGTCCCGGCCGGGACGCGGACCGGGCCGGCCGCCCCCTCCTTCGTGCTCAGCGACGAGGAGACGGCGCACGTCCGGAGGCTCGCCGGAACCGGCGCCGTGGCGGACGTCTGGCCGCTGGCCCCGCTCCAGGAAGGCCTGTTCTTCCACTCCACGTACGACGACGGCGCACTGGACGTCTACACCGTCCACGAGTCCTTCGACCTCGCCGAACCGGTGGACGCCGACCGGCTGCGCCGCGCCGCCCGGGTGCTGCTGGCCCGCAACCCCAGCCTGCGGGCCGGGTTCACCAGCGACGGGCTGCGCCAGCCGGTCCAGTTCATCGTCCAGGACCCGCCGATCCCGCTGGAGGAGGCGGACCTGTCGGGGCTGCCCGCCGCCGAACAGGACGTGCGGATCACGGAGTTGATGGAGGCCGAGCGGACCCGCCGGTTCGACCTGGCGACGCCTCCGCTGCTGCGGATGCTGCTGGTGCGCCGGGGTGCCGGGCGCGGCGACCGGCTGGTCATCGGCCGCCATCTGATCCTGTGGGACGGCTGGTCCGCCTGGCTGTTCCTCGACGAGCTCTTCGCGCTGTACGCGTCGGACGGCGACGCCGCCGGGCTGCCCCGTCCCGGCTCCTACCGTGACTACCTGAGCTGGCTGGACGCCCAGGACGACACCGCCGCCACGGCCGCCTGGCGGGGCGCCCTGGCCGGGCTCGACGAGCCCACCCTGCTCGTGCCGGCCGCCGCCGACCGCGCCCTGGAGCCGGTCGTGCCGCAGCACCTGGACACCCGGCTGCCCGAGGAGCTGACCGGCCGGCTGCGCGCCACCGCGCGCGGCCACGGCCTGACCCTGAACACACTGCTCAATGCCGCCTGGGGCCTGACCCTGGCCGCCGCGACCGGCCGCACCGACGTCGTGTTCGGCACCACCGTGGCCGGCCGGCCCAGCCAGGTGCCGGACGTCGAGAACGTCATCGGCATGTTCCTCAACACCGTGCCCGCCCGCATCGCCTACGACCCGGCGGAACCGGTGCTGGGCCTGCTGCGCCGCATCCAGGGCGAGCGGCTGGCCCTGATGCCGTACGAGTACCTGGGGCTGGGCGTGCTGCAGGCCGAGACCGGCCACCGCCGGTTGTTCGACACGCTGTTCGTGCTGCGCAACAACGACACCGAGGAACGTCTCGAACGGCTGCGGGAGCGGCACGGCGCCACCGCCGTCGCCAACGTCGACGCCACCCACTACCCGGTGAACCTGATCGTCACCCCGGGCCGGCGGATCACCGTCACCCTCGCCCACCGGCCCGACGTCGTCGACGGTGCCACGGCCCGCACGCTGCTCGACCGGTTCACGCTGCTGCTGGAGCGGCTGGCCGGGGACCTGACCGCGCCGGTCGGCGGGCTGGATCCGCTGCTGCCCGGCGAGCGGGCCGCGCTGGAGAGCGAGTGGGCCGGCAGCCGGGTGCCCGACCCGCAGGAGACCGTCGCCGACCTGCTCGCCGCCCAGGCCGCCCGCACCCCGGACACGACCGCCCTGGTCTTCGGCGACCGGAGCATGACGTACGCCGAACTCGATGCCGCGGTGAACCGGACGGCCCGGCTGCTGCTGGACCGCGGTGCGGGCCCCGAGCGGATCGTGGCCCTCGGGCTGCCGCGCTCCATCGACATGGTGGTCGCGCTGTTCGCCGTGCTCCGCACCGGCGCCGCCTACCTGCCACTGGAACTGGACCACCCCGCCGACCGCCTCGCGCTGATGCTCGTGGACGCCGGCCCGCTGCTGCTGCTCACCACCCGCGCGGTCTCCGCGACTCTGTCCGGCGACCTGCCGCGCGTCCTGCTGGACGACCCGGCCACCGCCGACGCGCTGGCCGCGCTGTCCGGAGCGAGCGTCACCGAGCGCTTCAGCCTGGAACACCCGGCCTACGTCATCTACACCTCGGGCTCCACCGGCCGTCCCAAGGGGGTCGTCACCCCCTACCGCGGCCTGACCAACATGCAGCTCAACCACCAGAAGGAGATCTTCGAACCGGCCATCGCCGCGGCCGGCGGACGCCGGCTGCGGATCGCGCACACGGTCTCCTTCGCCTTCGACATGTCCTGGGAGGAGCTGCTCTGGCTCGTCGAGGGCCATGAAGTGCACGTGTGCGACGAGGAGTTGCGGCGGGACGCGCAGGCGCTGGTGGCGTACTGCGAGGACCACCGGATCGACGTCGTCAACGTCACCCCGACCTACGCCCGGCTGCTCATCGAGGAGGGGCTGCTGGAGGGCCATGTCCCGCCGCTGGTGCTGCTCGGCGGCGAGGCCGTCCCGCAGACCGTCTGGTCGCGGCTGCGCGACACCGAAGGCACCTACGGCTACAACCTGTACGGCCCCACCGAATACACCATCAACACTCTCGGCGGCGGCACCCACGACAGCGCCACCCCGACCGTCGGCCGCCCCATCCGCGGCACCCGCGCCCACATCCTCGACGCCTGGCTGCGCCCGGTGCCCGACGGCGTGCCCGGCGAGCTGTACATCGCGGGCATCGGGCTGGCCCGCGGCTACCTGGAGCGGCCGGGCCTGACCGCGGAGCGGTTCGTGGCCGACCCCTTCGGGCTGCCCGGCGAACGGATGTACCGCACCGGGGACCTGGTGCGCCGCCGCTCGGGGTCCCGGCAGGAGTCCGAGGGAGGGAACCTGGACTTCCTCGGCCGGACCGACGACCAGGTCAAGATCCGCGGCTACCGCGTCGAGCTGGGCGAGATCGAGACCGAGCTCAGCCGCCACCCCCAGGTCGCCCAGGCGGCGGTGACCGTACGGGACGACCGGCTCGTCGGCTATGTCGTGCCCGCGCGGCTCAGCGACGAGGAACGGGAGTCGGCGGAGCGCGCGCAGGTCGGCGAGTGGCAGGAGATCTACTCCGACGAGTACGAGGAGATCAGCACCGCGGTCTTCACGGAGGAGTACGCCGGCTGGGACAGCTCCTACGACGGACAGCCGCTGCCCTTCGACCACATGCACGAGTGGCGCGAGGCCACCGTCGCGCGGATCCGCGAACTGCGACCGCGCCGCATCCTGGAGATCGGCGTCGGCTCCGGGCTGCTGCTCTCGCGGCTGGCCCCGGACGCCGAGGCGTACTGGGCCACCGACTTCGCCGCGCCCGTCATCCGCAAGATCGGCGAGGAACTGCGCCGCGACCCGGAACTGGCCGCGAAGGTGGAACTGCGCTGCCGCCCCGCCGACGACCTGCGGGACCTGCCCGCCGGATTCTTCGACACGATCGTCGTCAACTCCGTCGTCCAGTACTTCCCCAGCGCCGACTACCTCACGGCCGTCATCCACGGCGCCATGGACCTGCTGGCACCCGGCGGCGCGCTGTTCGTCGGAGACGTGCGCAACCTGCGGCGCGCCCGCGTGTTCCACACCGAGATCCAGCACGCCCGCGGCACCGGCGCGGCCGGGCTCGAACGGGCCGTCGAGCGCGGGCTGCGGCTGGAGAAGGAACTCCTGCTGGACCCGGACTACTTCACGACGCTCGGCTACGGGGTGGACCTCCGCACCAAACGCGGCCGGCACCACAACGAGCTGACCCGGCACCGCTACGACGCCGTGCTGTACCGGGACGCCGCGGACGTGTCCTTGGGTGACGAGCCCGCCGCCCGCTGGGAGCCGGCCCTCGACCTGGCGGCCCTGCTGCGCTCCGGCCGCCCCGAGCGGCTGCGGGTGACCGGTGTGCCCGACGGCCGGCTCGGCCCGGACGCCGTGGACCCCGAGACGCTGCACGACCTGGCCGCCGAACTGGGCTATCGCGTCCTGACCACCTGGTCCGGCGACGCGGGCGGCTACGACGCCGTCTTCCTCGCCACGGGTGAGATCCGGGTGACCGCCGGGCTCTACGTCCCCGGCGGCGGCACCGCGCCGTACGCCAACAACCCCACCGCCGCACGGGACGCGAGCGGCCTGGTCCGGCGGCTGCGGGAGCACCTGAAGCGGCAGCTGCCCGACTACATGGTCCCGGCCGCGTTCGTCACCCTCGACCACCTGCCGATGAACGACAACGGCAAGCTGGACGTCCGGGCGCTGCCCGACGCGGAGCCGGCCGTCGCGCTGGGCGGCGGCCGTGGTCCGCGCACCCCGCAGGAGCAGGTGCTGTGCCGGCTGTTCGCCGAGGTGCTCGCACTGCCCGGGGTCGGCGCCGAGGACAACTTCTTCGACCTGGGCGGCCACTCGCTGCTCGCCACCCGGCTGGTCAGCCGGGCCAGGACCGAACTGGGTGCGGAACTGGCCATCCGGGACCTCTTCGAGGCCCCGACGCCCGCGCTGCTCGCGGGCCGAGCGGACACGGGCCGGCCGGTCCGCCCGGCGGTCACCGCGGTCGCGGAGCGGCCCGAGCGGATTCCGCTGTCGGCCGCGCAGCGGCGGCTGTGGCTGGTCGAGCGGATCACCGGAGGCGGCGTCGCCTACAACTTTCCGCTGGTCTTCCGGCTGCGCGGGGAACTGGACACCGCCGCACTGCGGGCGGCGCTGCGCGACGTGGCCGGGCGGCACGAGGCGCTGCGGACCGTCTTCGCGGAGCACGAGGGCGAGCCCTATCAGCGGGTGCTGCCGGCCGGCGAAGCCGCGCCGGCGTTCGCCGAGACCGACTGCCGGCCGGACGAGCTGCCCGCGCTCATCGAGACGGCACAGCGCCGCCCCTTCGACCTGTCACGGGAACTGCCGCTGCGGGCCGAGGTGTTCCATGTCGCGCCCCAGGACCATGTAGTGGCCGTCGTGCTGCACCACATCACCACCGACGAGTGGTCCGACCGGCCGTTCCTGGCCGACCTGAACACCGCCTACCGGGCGCGGGCGGCGGGCGGGGCGCCCGGGTGGACGCCGCTGCCGGTGCAGTACGCCGACTACACGCTGTGGCAGGAGCGCCTGCTCGACCGGACCGGTGAGGCCCAACTCGCCTACTGGACCGAGGCGCTGCGCGACCTGCCGGAGGAGCTGGCGCTGCCGCTCGACCGGCCGCGCCCCGCCGAGCCGACCGGGCGCGGCGGCACCGTCCGCCGTGAGGTGCCGGCCGGCACCGGACGGGCGCTGCGCGAGCTGTCCGGGCAGAGCGGCACCAGCATGTTCATGCTGCTGCAGGCGGCCACCGCAGCGCTGCTGCACCGGATGGGCGCCGGCGACGACATCCCGCTGGGCGCGCCGATCGCGGGCCGCACCGACAGCGGTCTCGACGACATGGTCGGCTTCTTCGTCAACACGCTGGTGCTGCGCACCGACCTGTCCGGCGACGGTCTGACGTTCCGGGACCTGCTGGGCCGGGTCAGGGAGTCGGCGCTGGCCGCCTTCGAGCACCAGGACCTGCCCTTCGACCGGGTCGTGGAAGCGGTCAACCCGGGCCGCGTGGCGGGCCGCAACCCGCTGTTCCAGGTGATGCTCGGCTACCACTACCGCCCGGACGGCGACGCGGACCTGCTGGGCCTGCCGACCGAGTGGTACGAGATGGACACCGGGACGGCGAAGTTCGATCTCGACTTCACCTTCGTCGACGCGGGCGAGGTGGACGGCCGGATCACGCTGCTGCTGGAGTACGCCGCCGAGCGGGCCGACCCGGGCACCGCCGACCTGCTGGCAGAGCGGCTGGTGCTGCTGCTCCGGCAGGCGGCCGCCAACCCCGACCGGCCGCTCGCCGACCTCGACGTGCTGACGCCCGCCGAGCGTGCGGCCGCCGCCGGTGTCTGGAACGACACCGCCCACCCCGTCGAGACCCGGGCCGTGCCCCAGCTGTTCGCGGACGTCGTCCGGGCACATCCCGGCCGGACCGCGCTGGTCACCGCCGCCGGCTCGCTGACCTTCACCGAACTGGCCGCCCGGATCGGGGCCGTCGCAGCGCTGCTGCGCCGGCACGGCGCCACGGACGGCACCGTGGTGGGACTGGCGCTGCCCCGGCACGAGATGGTGCCCGCCATCCTCGGCGTGCTCGCCGCCGGCGCCGCCTACCTGCCGCTGGACCCGGACCAGCCCGCCCACCGGCTGGAGTTCCTGCTCGGTGACGCGCGACCCCGGTGCGTGCTGACCACCGCCGCACCGGCGGAGCGGCTGCCCGTCGTCCCCGGCGTGGCGACGCTGCTGCTGGACGGCCCGCTGCCCGCCGCCCCGTACACCGCGTCGCGGACGTACGCTCCGGACGCGGCCGCGTACACGATCTACACGTCGGGCTCCACCGGCACCCCCAAGGGCGTCGTCGGCACCCACCGCGGGCTGGGCAACCTGTTCGCCGCGCAACTGCGCGACCTGATCGAACCGGCCGTGCGGGACACCGGACGGGACGTGCTGCGGGCGGTGCACGCGGCCTCGTTCAACTTCGACGGCTCCTGGGAACCGCTGCTGTGGCTGCTGGCCGGCCACGAGGTGCACGTGCTCGACGAGGCCACCGTCCTGGACCCGGCCGCCCTGCTCGCCCAACTCGCCGAACGGCGGATCGACTTCGTCGACCTCACCCCGACCTATCTGCGCGAACTGCTGCACCACGGCTTCCTCGCCCCGGGCAGCGTCATACCCGCGGTGCTCGCCGTCGGTGGCGAGGCCACCCCGGACGCCCTGTGGCGGCAGCTGACCGCGCTGCCCGGCACGGCCGTCCACGACCTGTACGGGCCCACCGAGTGCGCGGTCGACGCGTACGGCTGGCACAGCGCCGGCGCCGGGTCCGAGCAGTGGGCCGCCCCCCTCGACAACATCCGCGCCCATGTACTGGACGACCGGCTGCGGCCGGTCCCCGTCAACGTGCCCGGCGAGCTGTACCTCGCGGGCGAGGGGCTGGCCCGCGGTTACCTCAACCGCCCGGCCCTGACGGCCGGCCGCTTCGTGGCCGGCCCGTACGACGGGCCCGGCGAGCGGATGTACCGCACCGGCGACCTGGTGCGCCGCGCCCCGGACGGCACCCTCGCCTTCCTGGGCCGGGCCGACGACCAGGTCAAGCTGCGCGGCTTCCGGATCGAGCCGGGCGAGATCGAGTCCGTCGTCAGCGCGCACCCGGACGTCTCCGCGGCGGCCGTCGTCGTCCGCGAAGACGTGCCCGGCGTACGGCGGCTCGTCGCGTACGTGGTGCCCGCGCCCGGCCGCGAGCCCGGCCGGTCGGCGCTGCGCGCCCACGTCGAGGCGTCGCTTCCCGAGCACATGGTGCCCGCCGCCTTCGTCACCCTGGACGCGCTGCCGCGCACGATCAACGGCAAGCTCGACCACGCAGCGCTGCCCGCCCCCGACCTGTCGGCCGCGGCCGGCGGGCGGCTGCCGCGCAACCCCCGTGAGGAACTGCTCTGCGAGCAGTTCGCGGCGGTGCTGGGCGTCGACCGGGTCGGCGTCGACGACGACTTCTTCGCGCTGGGCGGCCACTCGCTGCTGGCGATGCGCCTGGTCAGCCGGATCCGCAGGGTGCTGGACGCCGAGGTGTCGCTGCGCGCGGTCTTCGACGCGCCCACCGTGGCCCGGCTCACCGCCCGCCTCGACACGTCCCGCGGCACCGCCCGCCCGGCGCTGACCGCGGGGCGGGCCTGCCCAACGCGGCTGCCGCTGTCCTTCGCCCAGCAGCGGCTGTGGCTGCTGCACCAGGTGGACGGCCCGGACCCGGCCTACAACATCCCCGCCGCCTGGCGGCTGACCGGTCCGCTCGACCGGGCCGCACTGGAGGCGGCCGTCAACGACGTCGTCGCCCGGCACGCCCCGCTGCGTACGGTCTTCCCCGCCGAGGACGGCGTGCCCTACCAGCGGGTGCTGGATCCCGCGCAGGCGCGCGTCGTCATCGCGAGCGAGCCGTACGAGCGACTCGCGCGGGCCGCCGCGCACCACTTCGACCTGGAGCACGAACTCCCCGTGCGGGTCACGCTGTTCGAGACCGGTCCCGACGAGCACGTGCTGCTGTTCCTGCTGCACCACATCGCCACGGACGAGTGGTCCGACCGGCCGCTGCTCGCCGACCTGAGCGCCGCCTACGCCGCGCGCACCGCGGGCCGCGCCCCCGACCGGGCACCGCTGCCGGTCGGCTACGGCGACTACACGACCTGGCAGCGCGAGCTGCTGGACGACACCGGCGAGAGCCTGCTCGGGTACTGGACCGAGGCACTGCGCTCGCTGCCCGCGGAACTCGCGCTGCCCACCGACCGGCCACGGCCCGCGGAGTCCAGCCACCGCGGCGGCACCGTCGGCTTCACCGTGCCGCCCGAGCTGGAGCGCGGACTGCGGGAACTGGCCCGACGCGAGGGCGCCAGCATGTTCATGGTCGCCCAGGCGGCCGTGGCGGCACTGCTGCACCGGCTCGGCGCGGGCGACGACATCCCGCTCGGCGCACCGGTCTCCGGGCGCGGCGACGAGGCGCTCGAGGAGCTCGTCGGCTTCTTCGTCAACTCCCTCGTCCTGCGCACCGACCTCTCGGGCGATCCGGAGTTCACCGCACTGCTGCGCCGGGTCCGGGAGACCGACCTGGCCGCGTACGAACACCAGGACCTGCCCTTCGAGCGGCTGGTCGAGGCGCTCAACCCGGAGCGCTCGCTGGCCCGGCACCCGCTGTTCCAGGTCATGGTGGTCCATCTCGCCGGGCGCGGCGGCGTCCCCGACCTGCCGGGGCTGTCCGTCCGGGCGGAGCCGGTCGGCGGGCCGACCGCCAAGTTCGACCTCAGCTTCGACTTCATCGAGCGCGGCGAGGGCCAGGGCATCCAGGGCTGGATCGATTACAGCGCCGACCTGTTCGACCGGCAGACCGCCGAACTGCTGGCGCGGCGGCTGGAGAGCCTGCTGGAGCAGGTGGCGGCCGAGCCGGAGCGCCGGGTGTCGCTGCTGGACGTGCTCGGTGAGCAGGAGCGCGCCCGCGTCGTCACCGGCTGGAACGACACCGACCACGAGGTGCCCGCCCTGACCCTGCCGGAGCTGTTCCGGGCCCAGGTCGCGCGCACACCGTCGGCGACCGCGCTGGTCCTGGACGACACCGCCCTGACGTACGCCGAACTCGACGACCGGGTCGAGCGGTTGGCGCACGCCCTGGCCGGGGCGGGGGTCGGGCCGGAGAGCACGGTCGCCGTCGCCCTGCCCCGTTCGGTGGCCCTGGTGGTCACGCTGCTGGCGGTCCACCGGGCCGGTGGCGCGTACCTGCCGCTGGACACCGACTACCCGGCGGCGCGGCTGGCGCTCATGCTGGCGGACGCCCACCCGGTGTGCGTCGTCACCGCGCCGGGCGTCGAACTGCCCGACTCCGCAGCGCCGTTCCTGCTCGTCGCCGACGACGGAACGACGCCCGCCGGCCCCGAGGGCCCGTTGCCCACGGCGTACGATCCGCGCCACCCGGCGTACGTGATCTACACCTCCGGTTCCACCGGCCGTCCCAAGGGCGTCGTCGTGCCGCACGCGGGGATCGCGAACCGGCTGGCGTGGATGCAGGCGCGGTACGCGCTGACGCCCGCCGACCGGGTGCTGCAGAAGACCCCGTCGAGCTTCGACGTGTCGGTGTGGGAGTTCTTCTGGCCGCTGATCACCGGCGCGACGCTGGTCCTCGCCCGGCCCGGCGGCCACCAGGACCCGGCCTACCTCGCGGATCTCGTCCAGCGGCGCGCGATCACCACCGCGCACTTCGTACCGTCGATGCTCCAGGCGTTCCTGGACGAACCGTCGGCGGCCGGCTGCACGACCCTGCGACGGGTGCTGTGCAGCGGCGAGGCACTGCCCGCGCCGCTGGCCGCCCGGTGCCACCACGTCCTGGCAGGGGCGGAGTTGCACAACCTGTACGGCCCCACCGAGGCGTCCGTCGACGTCACCGCCCACCAGGTGGCCCCCGGCGCGACGGTCGTGCCGATCGGCCGCCCGGTGTGGAACACCAGGACCTACGTGCTGGACGCCGGGCTGCGCCCGGTGCCGCCGGGTGTGCCGGGTGAGCTGTACCTGGCCGGTGTCCAGCTGGCCCGGGGCTACCTCGGCCGGCCCGCACCGACCGCCGAGCGCTTCACCGCCGACCCGTACGGCCCGGCGGGCGGCCGCATGTACCGCACCGGCGACCTGGCACGCTGGACGCGGGACGGGGAGCTCGAGTACCTGGGCCGGGTGGACGACCAGGTCAAACTGCGCGGCTTCCGCGTCGAGCCCGGCGAGATCGAGACCGTCCTGTCCCGGCATCCGGGCGTCGGTCACGCGGCCGTCGTGCTGCGGGACCAGCAGCTGGTGGCGTACGTGATCGCGGCCCCCGGCCGCACGGTCGAGCCCGCCGAACTGCGCGCCCACACCGCGGCCGCGCTGCCCGCGCACCTGGTCCCGGCGGCCTTCGTCACCCTGGACGCCCTGCCGCTCACCCCGAACGGCAAGCTGGACCGCCGGGCGCTGCCGGCACCCGACTTCGCCGGCCAGGTGACGGCGACCGAGCCGCGCACACCGCGCGAGAAGGTGCTGTGCGACCTGATCGCCGCTGCCCTCGGACTCGACCGCGTCGGTCCCGACGACGACTTCTTCACCCTCGGCGGCGACAGCATCGTCGCCATGCAACTGGTCGGCAGGGTCCGCGCGGCGGGCCTGACGATCACTCCCCGGGACGTGTTCCGGCACAAGACGGCCGCCGGGCTGTCCGCCGCGGCCGTGGACACCGTGCGGCACGACGCCCACGGCGCACGGAACGAGCTGCTGGACCTGACGGCGGAGGAACGCGCCGAACTGGGCTCCACCGGCGCCGCCGAACTCCTGCCGCTGTCACCGCTGCAGGCCGGGCTGCTCTTCCACGCGACCTTCGACGCCGGATCGGAAGGACCGGACGTCTACACCGTCCAGGTGTCGTACGACATCGAAGGAGCGGTCGACGCCGAACGACTGCGGGCCGCCGGGCAGCAGGTGCTCGACCGGCACGACAGCCTGCGCTCCGGCTTCCGCTACCTGTCCAGCGGACGCCCGGTGGCGGTGGTGCCGCGGACGGTGCCGCTGCCCTGGCGGCAGCTGGATCTGACGGACGTCGGGACCGGGACCGCATCCGAGGCCGCCTGGGAGCGGCTGCTGCTCCAGGAGCGGCGCCGGTTCGATCCCGCCGAGCCGCCGCTGCTGCGGCTGCTGTTGGTGCGGCTGGCCGCCGACCGGCACCGGCTGGTGCTCTCCCACCAGCATCTGCTGCTGGACGGCTGGTCGGTGCCGCGTCTGATGGCCGAGCTGACCCAACTCTACGACGGCCGGACCCCGCTGCCCGCTCCCGTTCCCTACCGCGAGCATCTGCGTTGGCTGTCCCGGCAGGACACCACCGCGTCCGCCGCCGCATGGGCCGCCGCGCTGGACGGGCTGGACGCGCCGACCCACCTCGTCGCGTCCGACCCCAACCGGGTCCCGGTCGTGCCACGCACCCACACCGTCGCATTGGATGCCGGCCTGACCACCGCGCTCACCGCGCTCGCCCGGCGCCACGGCCTGACCGTCAACACCCTGGTACAGGGCGCCTGGGGCATCCTGCTGTCGCGGCTGACCGGGCGTGACGACGTGGTGTTCGGCGCGACGGTGGCCGGGCGGCCGCCGGAGCTCGACGGGGTCGAGTCGATGATCGGCCTGTTCATCAACACCGTGCCGGTCCGGGTCCGGCTGCGCGACGACGAGCCGGTGGCCGCGTTCCTGGACCGGCTCCAGGAGGAGCAGTCCCGGCTCCTCGACCACCAGTACCTGGGCCTGTCCGACATCCAGCGGGGCGCCGGACTCGGTGAACTCTTCGACACCCTGGTGGTGTTCGAGTCGTACCCGGTCGAGGACGACGAGGACACGAGCGGGCTGCGGCCGACCGTCCGGGACCACGAGGACTCCACCCACTACCCCTTCGCCTGGGCCGTGGAGCCCGCCGAACGGCTTCGACTGACCGCCGAGTTCCGGCCCGACCTGATCCCCGCCGCGACCGCCGGACGCATGGCGGCGTCGATGGTCACCCTCTTCGAGGCGATGACGGCCGCCCCCGAACGACCCGTCGGGCGGCTCGACATCCTCTCCGCCGCCGACCGGCACACCATCCTGGACACCTGGAACGACCGGGTCCTGCCCGCTCCTCCGGGCGGCCCCGCGACCGTGCCGGCGCTGTTCGAGGCCCAGGCCGCGGCCACCCCTGAAGCCGTCGCCGTCACCGACGCGACCGTCAGCCGGACCTTCGCCCAGCTGAACGAGCGGGCCGACCGGCTGGCCGGAGTGCTGGCCGCGCACGGTGCCGGCCCGGAGCGGATCGTGGCGCTCGCCCTGCCGCGTACCGCCGACCACATCACCGCGATCCTGGCGGTGTTGAAATCGGGCGCGGCCTATCTGCCGCTCGACGCCGCGCTGCCCGCCGAGCGGCTGCTCGACATGCTCACGGACGCCCGCCCGTGCCTGATCCTCACCACCGCGGACCTGGCCGCGGCCCTCCCGGCATCCGACGTCCCGCGGCTGCTGATGGACGACGCGTACGACCTGCCGCAGGCCGCACCGCGGGCACCGTCTCCCGACCACCCGGCGTATGTCATCTACACCTCAGGCTCGACCGGGCGGCCCAAGGGCGTGGTGGTCACCCACCGCGGCATCGCCAACCTCTTCCACAGCCACCGCCGCGACCTGCACGACCGTGCCAGGGAACTGACCGGCCGCCGGCACCTGCGGGTCGGTCACGCCTGGTCGTTCTCCTTCGACGCCTCCTGGCAGCCGCAACTGTGGCTGATGGACGGGCACGCCCTGCACGTCGTGGACGACGAGACGCGCCGGGACCCCGAGCTGCTCGCTGCCCTCATCCATGACCAGGAGCTGGACTTCATCGAGGTCACCCCTTCTTTCCTGGCGCAGATGGCCGCCAGCGGCCTGATCCGGGACGGCTCCTGCCCGCTGGCGGTGGTCGGGGTCGGCGGCGAGGCCGTGCCGGATTCGCTCTGGTCCGAGCTGCGCGCCCTGGGCTCCACCGAGGCGTTCAACCTGTACGGGCCCACCGAGACCACCGTCGACGCCCTCGTCGGTCGGGTCCGCGACAGCGAGCGCCCGGTCGTCGGCCGGCCGGTGCACAACACCCGGGCCTACGTCCTGGACGCGGCGCTGCGCCCGGTCCCGCCCGGCGTCACCGGCGAGCTGTACCTGTCGGGCGCGGGCCTGGCGCGCGGGTACCTCGGCCGTCCGGATCTGACGGCGGAGCGCTTCGTGGCCGATCCGTTCGGCCCCCCGGGCGCCCGCATGTACCGCACCGGCGACCTGGCCCGGTGGACCGAGGACGGTCAGCTGGAGTTCGCGGGACGCTCCGACGACCAGGTCAAGATCCGCGGCTACCGGGTCGAACTGGCCGAGATCGAGGCGGCGCTGGACTCCCATGAAGCCGTCGCCCAGGTCGTGGTCACCGCCCGTGAGGACCGGCCGAGGATCAAGCAGCTGGTCGGCTACGCCGTCCTCACCGAGGGCGCGGTCGCCGATCCGGCCGCCCTGCGCGCCCATGTGGCGGGTCTGCTGCCGGAGTACATGGTGCCGGCCGCCGTGGTCGTCCTGGACCGGCTGCCGCTGCTGTCCAACGGCAAGCTGAACCGCACGGCGCTGCCCGTCCCGGACTTCACCGCCACGACCGGCGGCCGCCGCCCCGCGACCGGCGCCGAGCGGGTGCTGTGCGCGGTCTACGCGGAAGTGCTGGGCCTCCCCGTCGAAGCCGTCGGCACCGATGACGACTTCTTCGCCCTCGGCGGCGACAGCATCGTCGCCATGCAGTTGGTCGGCCGGGCCCGCGCGGCGGGCCTGCGGATCACCCCGCGGCAGGTCTTCCAGCACCGCGAGGCCGGCGCCCTGGCCGCCGTCGCCGTCCCGCTGGACCCGGCCGGGTCGGCCCCCGCGCACGACGACGGCACCGGCAGCGTCCCGCTCACCCCGATCATGCACGCGCTGCGCGAACGCGGCGGCCCCATCTGGGGATACCACCAGGCCGCCCTGCTGCAGACCCCGGCGGCGCTGGACGAAGCCGGGCTGCTGGCCGTGCTGCGGGCGCTCGCCGACCGGCACGACATGCTGCGCGCCCGCCTCGAACGCACCCAGACCGAGCCCTGCTCGGCCGGGTCGGGCGGTGAGGAGTGGGCCCTGCGGGTGCCGGCACCGGGCTCGGTCGACGTGGCCTCGTGGCTGCTCCGGGCCGACGTGACCGGCGCGGACGACCCGGCGCTGCGCGCGGCGATCGCCGAGCACGCCGAGGCCGCCCGGTCCTGGCTGGACCCGGACAGCGGCGCCATGGTGCGGGCGGTGTGGTTCGACGCGGGCCCCGGCCGGCCCGGCCGGCTGCTGCTGATCGTTCACCACCTGGTGATCGACGGCGTGTCGTGGCGCATCCTGCTGCCGGACCTGGCCGCCGCCTGGCAGGCGGTCGCGGCGGGCGAGAGCCCGCGGCCGGCCCCGGTCGACATGTCGTTCCGCCGCTGGTCGACGCTGCTGGCGGCGCGGGCCACCGACCCCGCCACCGAGGACGAACTCCCGCTGTGGACCTCGGTGCTGGCGGACGGCGCCACGCTGCCGCTGGCCCGGCCGCTGGACGCCGGCCGGGACACCGTCGAGACGACCCGCTATCTGTCCCTGACGCTGCCCGCCGAGGTCACGGCCCCACTGCTGAGCCGGGTCCCCGCGGCCTTCGGCGCGACCGTCAACGACGTGCTGCTGACCGCCTTCGCGCTGGCCGTCGCCGACTGGCGGGTCCGGGTGCTGGGGGCGGCGACGGGCAACGCGGTGCTGGTGGACCTGGAGGGCCACGGCCGGGAGGAGGAACTGGCGGGCAACGCCGATCTGTCCCGTACGGTCGGCTGGTTCACCAGCGTCGTCCCGGTCCGCCTCGACCCGGGCACGATCGACCTGGCCGACGCCTTCGCGGGCGGCCCGGCCCTGGACACCGCGCTGGCCCGGATCGGACGGCAGCTGGCCGCACCGCCCACGGCGGGCATCGGCCACGGGCTGCTGCGCCACCTGAACCCGCTGACCGGCCCGGAGCTGGCCCGGCTGGACGAGCCGCAGATCGAGTTCAACTACATGGGCCGCTTCGACCACCCCGAGGCCGCGGACTGGTCCTATGCGGAGGAGTCCGACGCGGCGGACCTCGACGCCGACCCGGGCATGCCGATGTCGCACGCCCTGACCCTCAACGCCCTGACCGAGGACCGCCCCGGCGGCCCGGAGCTGGGCGCCCACTGGGCCTTCGCCGCCGAGCTGCTGACGGAGGAGGCGGTCCAGGACCTGGCGCGGACCTGGTTCCGGGCGCTGGAGTCCCTGGTGGCCCGCGCCGGCCGGCCGCGCCCCTGACACCCCCGACCTTGACCCCGAACCACCCAACCGCCCCACCGAGAGGAACTGAGAAGATGGCCAACCCGTTCGAGAACCCCGAGGGCGTCTACTCGGTCCTGGTCAACGACGAGGGCCAGCACAGCCTGTGGCCCGACTTCGTCGACGTGCCGGCCGGCTGGACCGTCGCGTACGGCCCGGCCGGACGGCAGGAATGCCAGGAGTACACCGAGACCAACTGGACGGACATGCGACCCATCAGCCTCGTGGAGTAGCCCCCGACACGGCGGAGGGGGACGGCCCGACCGGGCCGTCCCCCTCCGCCGTGTCCGGCGTGCCGGTCAGGACGCGGGCTGCCCGACCTTCGTGTCGGGCTTGCCGTCCACCGCCGCGGCGAGCTGCGGCACCAGGCGCTCCAGGACGTACGGAATGCTGAGCACCGTCGACAGGGACACCGCGTTGCCGTAGTCGCTGGTCTCCTTGATGAAGACCTCGCGGCCCTGCTTCACGACGTTCAGGTCGCCGTAGAGCTTGTCGCTGTGCAGCTTGGTGACGGCTCCGGTGGTGTCCGGGACGATCCACACCGCGACGCCCTGGTCGAGCAGATCGGTGCGCTCCTTGCTGATGTTGGCGCCGAAGGAGTCACCGATCACCTTGTCCAGACCCGTCGGCAGCGTGAGGCCGAGGCCCGCCAGCAGCCGGGAGCGCGCGTCCTGGCTGCCGTAGACGAAGGTGCCCTCGTACGGGGTGGCCATGACCGCGGTGGTCCTGGCGAACTCCGGGTGCTGCTTCCCGGCGGCGCTGAACACGCTCTTGACGCCGTCGACCAGCGTCTTGGCCTCGGCCTGCTTGCCGAGCGCCTTGCCGATGGTCTCGGTCTGCTGCTGCCAGGGGATGCCGAAGTCGTTGAACTCCTTGGGCTGGGCCACGACCGGGGCGAACTTCGACAGCGTGTCGTACTGGGCCTTCGTCAGGCCGGAGTACAGAGCGAGGATCAGGTCCGGCCGCAGGGCGGCGATCTTCTCCGTCTGAGGCCCGGTCCCGGTGTCCTTGAGCACGGTCGGCACGGCCGCGCCGCCCAGCTTGCTCTGCGCCCAGGGGCCGATGGCGCCCGGGTAGCCGCCGATCCACTCCGTCGTTCCGACCGGTACCGTGCCCAGCGCCAGCACGGCGTCCTGGTCGGTCAGGCCGACCGTGACGATGCGCTTCGGCTCGGACTTGACGGTCGTGCTGCCGTACTTGTGCTGGATGGTGACGGGGAAAGCGGTGGCGGCGGCGTTCTTGCCGGTGCCGGCGGACGCGGGGCCGGAACCGGTGCCGGAGTCGGCCGAGCCGCAGGCGGCCACCCCACCGGCGAGAAGCAGTACGGAGGCGAGCAGTCCGGTGAACCGGGTGGCTCTCTGGGCGCGGGACATCACATGATCCTTCGGGTCGGTACGGTGCGGTGTGCGGTTCGGTTCTGCCGCCGACCGGCGACCGATGCCGATCGGAGTTACGGCTGGCGGTTCGGGGCTACAGCTGGAGGTCAGGGACGGGGCCGGGGTCACGGCTCGGGGCGACACTGCCGCGGTGCCGCGACCAGGCCTGCCACAGGGCGGCGTACGGCCCCCCGGCGGCGCGCAGCTCGTCGTGGCTGCCGCTCTCGACGACCCGGCCGTCCTCCATGACGACGATCCGGTCGGCGGCCGCGGCCTGGCTCAGCCGGTGGGCGACGACCAGCGCGGTGCGGCCGTCCAGGGCCCGGTCGGCGGCCCGCTCCAGCAGCTGCGCGCCGGAGCTGCCCGCCTCGGCGGTGGCCTCGTCGAGGACCGCGACCGGCGGATCGGCCAGTACCAGCCGGGCCAGCGCGAGTTGCTGCGCCCGGTCGGCGGTCAGCCGGTGGCCGCCGTCACCGACGACGGTCTCGAGCCCGTCGGGCAGCGCGTCGACCCAGCCCAGCGCGCCGACCCGGTCCAGCGCCTCGCGCAGCTCCCCGGTGTCGGCGGCCGGCCGGGCCAGCCGCAGGTCGTCGGCGAGCGGACCGGCGAAGACGTGCACCTCCTGGGTGACCAGCGCCACCGTACGGCCGGCCTCGCCCGGTTCGGTGCCCGCGATGTCGATGCGGCCGGTGGTGGGGTGGTGGATGCCGACGATGAGCTTGGCGAGGGTGGTCTTGCCCGCCCCGCTGGCGCCGACCAGGGCGACCTTCTCCTTCGGCCGCAGGACCAGGTCCACGTCGTGCAGCACGGGCCGGCCGGGTACGTAGCTGTGGCCGACACCGGTCAGGGTGACGGTCGGAACGCTCCGCGGTACCTCCGGCGCCGTCCCGGCCGTCTCCTCCCGCACCGGCTCGTCGACCACTCCGACCAGCCGGGCCAGCCCGGCCGAAGCGGACTGGGCGTCGTCGAGCAGCACCAGCGCGGTGTTGACCGGGCCGAACAGGCTGTGGAAGTACAGCGCGGCGGCCGTCGCGGTGCCGATCGTCGCGGAACCGCTGCGCACGAGCAGGAAGCCGGCCACCAGAACGGCGGCCAGACCGGTGTATTCGGCCACATGCAGCCGGCTGTAGAAGCGCAGCACCAGCCGCACCCCCCGCAGCGTCAGGTCGACGGCGGCCCGGGAGCGTTCGGTGACCCGTTCGGTGTGTTCGGCCTCCAGCCGCAGGGCCCGCACCGTGCCCGCCCCGCCGATGGTGTCGAGCAGTTGCTGCTGCTGCGCACCGGTCGCGATCCGCTCCTTGGCGTACAGCGGTGTGGCGTTGGCCAGGTACCAGCGGGCGGTGTACGCCTGGACGGGCAGCGCGAGCAGTGCGGCGAGCAGGAACCGCCAGTCGAGCACGGCGAGTGCGCCGAGCGTCAGCACGATGGTCAGTCCGGAGCGGGCCAGCTCGGGCAGCGCGGTGCGGACCGCGTCGGCGACCCGCGAGACGTCCCGGGTGACGCGGGCGGTGAGGTCGCCGGAGCCGGCCTTCTCCAGCCGGTCCAGCGGCAGCAGCAGGGCCCGTTCGACGAACTTCTCGCGCAGCTCGGCCAGTACGGTCTCACCGAGCCGCGAGACCAGCGACAGGCCGAGCGCGGTGGTGATCCCCTGGACCACGGCGACGAGTGCCAGCAGCACCACGGGCCGGGTGAGGTCGCCGGCCGGGTGGCGTTCGGTGACCAGGTCGATGAGGTGACCCAGCAGCGGCTGGGTGAGCAGCCCCACGACGGTGGCCACCACCAGGACGCCGAACCCGGCGCAGGCGAGCGCCCGGTGCGGGCGCAGCAGTTCCCGTGCCGCGGCGCGGGTGCGCGCGGGGGTCGCGGTGGGCAGCAGCTCCCGGGTCATGCCAGCACCGCCGTACGGTAGGCCGCGTCGTCCCGCAGGAGACCGGTGTGCGGGCCGTCGGCGGCGATCCGGCCGGCGTCCAGGAGGACCACCCGGTCGGTGACGGCGAGCAGCGAAGGACTGTTGGTGACCAGGACCGTGGTGCGGCCGCTGCGGAACTCCCGTACGCCGTCCGCGATCCGGGCCTCGGTGACCGCGTCGACCGCGGTGGTCGGGTCGTGGACGACGAGGACGGTCCGGTCCGCGTGCAGCGCGCGGGCCAGCGCCACGCGCTGGCGCTGGCCGCCGGAGAGCGAGCGGCCGCCCTCACCGACCTCCGCCGCGTCGCCCAGCGGCAGCGTCCGGGCCACCTCGTCGGCGGCCGCTGCCGCCATGGCCCGCCCCGGGTCGCCGCCGGAACCGACGTTCTCCCGCAGCGTGCCGTCGAACAGGTCGGCGTCGTGCGCGGCGACCAGGACGGCCGTGCGCAGCTCCGCCGGGTCGAGGTCGGTGAGCGGCACGCCGTCCAGCTCGACGCTCCCGGACTCGGGGTCCTCGGTCCTGCCGAGGCACCGCAACAGGGCCTCCGCGGCCGCCGGGTCGGTACTGGCCACACCGAGCAGCTCGCCGGGCGCCACGGTCAGATCGACGTCCCGCAGCCCGCCCAGGCTGACTCCGCGCAGCCGCAGACCGCCCCGTACGGGGTCGGCCAGCCGCCGCCCGCCGGGAGCGACGTCGAGGGGCGCGGCGAGCACCTCCGCGATCCTCGCGGCCGAGGCGCGGCCCTGTGCGAGCTCGGCGTTCACCCAGGCCAGTACTTCCAGCGGCCCGATCAGGAACAGTGCGAGGCCGACAGCCGACACCAGTTGGCCCAGGGTGATGTCGCCCTCGACGGCGAGCCGTCCGCCGACCAGCGCCACCAGGGCGATGAAGCCACCGGTCAGCGCGAGGACGACGCCGCTCTGCCATGCCTGGGCGGCGGCGGCGCGCAACGTGGCGGCCAACGAGTCGCGGCTGGTGCGCCGGTAACGCTGCACTGCCGCGGCCTGCGCTCCGATGCCCTTGAGCACCCGCAGGCCCGCCACCAGGTCGGCGGCGATGCCGGAGGCGTGCGCGGCCCGCTCCTGCTCGGCCTCGCTGCGGCGCTCCAGCGGCTTGCTCAGCAGATGTCCCAGCCACAGCAGTACGGGTGTGCCCAGCAGGACCATCAGGCCCAGCGGCACGGAGATCACCAGCAGCGCCACCGCACTGACCGCCAGCCCGGCGAGGGCCGAGATCCCGGCCATCACCGCCATGTTGACCGCGCCGACCCGCTTGGCGTCCTCGGTGGCGATGTTCGCCAGCGCCCCCGGCAACCGGCCGCTCTCGGCCCCGCCCCGGGAGCGAGCACCCGGCGTACGACGGCCACCCGCAGCAGGTGCGCCGCCTGCTCCGCGGCCCGTTCGCCGGCCCGCGCCCCGTACCGGAAGCTGAACGACAGCCCCACGTACACGACGCCCAGCACCGCCAGCCAGCGCACCAGCGCACCGGTGTCGCTCTTGGCGACCGCCTGGTCGATCACGACGCCGATCAGCACCGGTACCAGGGCTTCGCCCAGTTGGTGCCCGGCACCCAGAACGGCCCCGGCACACACATCGCGCCGTTGCCCCCCGACCGCCTGCCCCAGCACGTCGCGCGTTCGTGGTCCCTCTGCTCCCACCGGCACACCTTCCGGAACCAGCCCAACCCGAATGTTAGGTAAGGCTAGTCTAAGTAGGGGTTCCCCGGTCAAGGCGCCCGGACGGCCGGTCCCGGCCCGGAAGCGCCATCAGGTCGAGTGCGCGCAGCGCCGCCGACGACTGCGGCCGCTGGTCCAGCGGCACCGGATCGGTGTCGCCGATGTCCGCGAGCCGGATCGCTCGTTCCGTCGCGGGCGAGTCGGTGAGGGGCCGCGACCGGAGCAGGGCGTTGGCCAGGACGGCCGCCCCGTGCACGTGCCGCCCATGGGCCCTTGGGGGCCGGTCCGAAAAGAAAGGGAGGATCGTGCACTCCGCTGTGACCAAAGCCCGTCGCATTCCACCCGCACTGTGCAACCATGAACTATCCGGGGCCCAGTCGTTCCGGTTAGCGGCCGTTCGCCGGGGGGCGAACAGGACGAGCGGGGCCGTACGCGGCTCATGTGTATCCGGGGGGTAGGGATCATTGGCCGGGGGAATGATCAAGCATGTCCGGTGTGCGGAATTCCGGATGAGGACAAGGACCTGTGCGGCGGTTGTCAATGGCCCATGCGGGCCGATCCGGTACTGGGGGAACTGACCGAGGCCGATCGGCAGCGGGACCTCGCGGCCGTTGACGCGGCCGGACACGCCTGGGACACCAGGGCGGCGGCGCTTTCGAACGCAGGTGCGGGCGACGGTGGACAGCTCGCCGAGGTGATTCGCGGCGGCCCCGCGCGACCGGGGGCGAAAAGCCCGGTGGCCGGTTCCCGCGTACCGAATGGCTTGTCGACGCAGGACTCCGCGCGCTGGCCCGGGATCCTCGCCGATTTGATCAACGGGCGTATCAAGGAGTTAGTGTTCATCGAATTCGGCCCTGATTGCGTCAGCATGATCAGAGCCTCCGCCGACATGAACGGGATACCCCGGCAGACCGACGCCGGAAGTACCGAGTGGCGCTCCGTCGCCCCGCTTCTCGACCATCGGCCGGAAATTCGCCGATTTCAGCTCGCCGGCGGGATCGGCACCCTTCCCCTGGTCGGCCGGGCGGATTTCGACACGGCGGTGGCGAACTGGCTGAAGGCGTACGTGCCTCCCTCCTACGCCCACTCGTTGGTGCTGCTGAGCAGCCGGTCCGGCTGGGTGCTGCTGGACCGGGCCGCGGACCTGCTGCGCGCCGCCTACCCGCTGCGGGCCGAGGCGGGGCCGGGCCCCGAACCGTCGAGCGGTCCCGGCGTGCCGGGCGCCGAGAGCGCGGTGGACGAGCTACTGCGCACAGCGCCTCTGTTGCTCGACCACACGCTGCTGCTGGCCCGGTTCGACGACCGCACCGGCGCCGTGCACCCGTACACCGAGGTGCTCTTCCCGGCCGGATCCCGGCTGCCCGCCGGCGGGACGGCGACCGCGGCGGTCACCGTGCACGGCGGGATCGAGGACGGTACGCCGGTGCTGCTGCCGGTACTCGCCGGCAGGCCGGCGGCCGACGGGACGGGGGCGGCGGTGCTGTCCGCCCCGGGCACGGAACTCCACGCGCTCGGCACCGCCCGGCTGACCTTCGAGTTACGGGGCCCGGGCGATGTGCGTCTGACGGGCCGGGCGGCGCCGGCCGAGAACGGCCGCCCCGCCCTCGACATCCCGGCCCTGATCAGCGGCCTTCCCCGCCGGATCATCCGCCCGCCCGGGCTGGAGGTCTGGTTCACCGTCGAGTTGAGCGGCGCCGACACGGCCGAGACCGCCGAACGGCTGGACTTCGTCGGGGAGGTCGTCAGCGAACTCGCGCGACGGAACGGCGGGGCCGGACTGCGCGTCGGTGTGGTGGGCCACTACGACCACGTGATCCACGAGAACAGCCACACGCAGCGGCCCACCCTGCTGCTGCCGCGTCCGGCCGGCCCGGCCGGGGACGTCCTGGCGGAACTGGCGGGCTGGAAGCCGGCCCTGCGCCGCCAGGACACGACGTCGTCGCTGGAGGACGCGCTCAAAGCGGTCGTCCGGCTGGCGGTGGCGCCCGCCCGGGCCGCGGCTGCCACCCGGCGCACCGTGCTGATCGTCGCCCGCCGCCCGCCCGCGATGCCCGTGCTGCGCGGCCCGGTGCCGTCCTGTCCGCTCGGCGCCGACTGGAAGCACGAACTGCACGCGCTGCGCGGGCACGGGGTGCGGGTGCTGACCCGGGCGGATCAGACCCCGCCAGGTCCGCCCGGCAGCCCTGATCCCGTCGGGGACTACGCCCGCGGTACGTGGGCCGCCCTGTCGGCGGAGGGCTCCTTCCAGCCCGGCAGGAACGCCCCGGCCGACGTGGCGGCGGAACTGACCCCGGCATGGCGGTCGGACGGCCCACCCTGCCCGCTCGCCTTCGCCACTGCCTTGCGGTGACCCCCAGCTCCGGTACGAGGAGAGACACGATGGCCCAGTTCGACCGAGACGAGACGCAAGCGACCCCCCTCGGCACTCCGCCGACCATCCCCGCCCCTCCCGCGTCCCCGCCCGGCGGGACCCCGGAGAACGGTTCCCGGCCGCCGGCCGGGCCGGGCTCGTTGGCCTACATCCGGCCGTCGGCACACCCGCCGGAGACTCCGCCGGCACCGGCCCACGGGTACGAGTCGGCGCCGCAGCAGACGTATGCCGTACCGGACGGCAACCTCGCGCCGCTGCGGATCCCGACCGCGCCGGCCGGTGTCGCCTCCGCCACGGACCATGTGCGGATCGGACTGTGGGGCGCGCCCCGGTCCGGCAAGACGACCTTCCTGGGCGCCCTGCCGATCGCGGCGATGCAGCACCACCGGCACAGCCCGGACAACTGGGTGATCGGCGGAATGACCCCGCAGGCCACCGAATTCCTCAACGACAGCGTCGAACGGCTGACCATGAGCCGCGTCTTCCCGGACGCCACTGTGGGACTGGAGGGTCTGAGCTGGTCCTTCCAAGGGCAGGAGGGCCCGGCCAGGAGGTTCGGGAAGACCCGTGAACTGGGCTTCGTGCTGGACGTCCAGGACGTGATGGGTGAGGCGTTCAACCGCAACAACCCGCATCACGCCCAGATCCTCGACCAGTTGGCCGCGGCCAAGGGGCTGATCTATCTCTTCGACCCGCTGCTGGACGGCAAGAGCGGGACCGAGAGCCTGAACTACTTCTACGCCACGCTCAACGCGCTGAACGCGCGGGTCCGTGACGCGGGCGGACACCACCGGGGCAGGCTGCCGCACTATGTGTCGGTCTGTGTCGCGAAGTTCGACGATCCCGCCATCTTCGAACCCGCCGTACGCGCCGGCTGGGTCACCCAGGACTCGGTCGGGTCCCAGATACCGCGGGTGCCCGCGGAGCAGAGCGCCGGCTTCTTCTCCTGGCTCTGCGACGAGTTCCGCGGCTCCACCGCCCGCCTGGTGCGCGACGGGCTGAACAACTTCTTCCACCCCGAGCGCATCTCGTACTACGCCACGTCGGCCATCGGTTTCCGGCTCAATCCGCAGCACACGTTCGACTACCGCAGTTACCTGAACGTGGAGTCCGTCGACGGCAAACCGCGGATCTGCACCTCGCCCGAGCCGATCAACGTCCTGGAACCGCTGATCGACCTGGAGCGCCGGATCCGCACCGACGGTCGTAAGGGGCGCCTGCGGTGAGCGGCGGCTCCGACCGCACGCTGCCCGCCGACTGGGCGGTGCTCGGCAAGCACCAGGGCCACAGCATGGGGTACGAGATGCTGGGCGGCAGCCTGCCGAAGGTCCGGGCCGAGCGGTATCTGTTCGGAGCCGCGACCGGAACGCCGGACGACCGCGATCCGGTGGGCGCGCTGCCGTGGCGGGTGTTCCTCGGCACCGTGCCGGACGAGTCGGTTCCCGTGTGCGCGGTGGCGGAGATGACATGGGACGGCACCCGGGACGCCACCGGTGCGGCCAGCTACTCCTGGAGCCTGATGCTGCTGGAGTGGCAGCAGGCCGGCACGGCCGGACTGACCTGGACCGGGCTCGACCGGGGCGCGGCCCGCGTGCGGTCGCCCGAACGGTCCGACGACCGTGTCCCGTTCGAGGCGGCCCGCGCCGACGCCGCCCAGCTCGCCGCGACGGTGGAGGAGCTGGACTTCGGCTGGGCCGCCGGGGTCGCGGCGCTGCTGCTGGACGGCCGCCGGGTGGTGATCACGGTGCCGCCGGGCGGCCCCGTCCCGGACACCGACCGGCGGGTACAGATCCTGGACGCCGTGTGCGCGCTGCTGCCGTACGGCTGCCGTGCCTGGCTGAGCGGGGCGACCTGGACCGGCAGGTCCGAGCACCAGCTGCGGCTGGTCTTCGCACCCGCCGCGCGGGCCGGGCAGATGGAGGTGGCGTTAGGCAGCGGTCTGCCGCCGGAGCCCCAGGGCGACACGGCGCGTGCGTACCTCACCGAGCTGTGGCGCATGCGGCAGAAGCAGGAGCCGACCGTCGCGATGGTCGAGCACCTGCTGGCCGCCACCACGGTCGTCCCGGTTCAGGAGGCAGCCCAGGCACTGCACCTGCTGCGGGAGATGGACCTGCTCAGCTCCGTGGTGAGCGACATCAAACAGGGCCGCGGCAACCTCCGCGACGTCGTCCGGCTGCTGCACCTGCACCGGATGGAGTCGCTGGGCGAGCACCATCAGGCCGTGCTGGTCTCCTTCCTCTTCCGGCTCGTGCCGGGCCCGGACGGCGGCCAGGCCCGGGAACTGCTGGAACAGCACTGGCTCCGGTCGACACCGCGGTTGCTGGCCGGTGACGTCATCGCGCTCGGTGCGACGAGCGACAGCTTCGCCCGGGCCAAGAGCCACCTCGGTGTGCTGCGGGAGTTCGAGGCCCGGCACCCGGGCCTGTTCGACGAGCTGTTCACGGCCCTCGTGACCGCGCCGGGCCAGGATCCCGTCTGGGTCGGCGAACTGGCCTACTTCGTCGAGCGCAAGCACGCGCACACGTCCGCCGTGGCCGACCGGATCGTGCTCGACCGGAGCGACGTCGGGCACGCCTGGCTGGCCTCCCTCATGGAGCCGGGCCGGGACCGGTCGCCGCTGGCCCGCATCGTCGCATCGGCCATCGCCGCCGACCTCGACCGGTGGCCGGGCTGGCTGCGCTTCGCCGCCGTGATCACCGGCCGGCTCGCCCCTGACCAGGCCATCGAGGCCGACGCGGCCGACTTCACTTCGGCGCACGCGAAGGGCACCGGGTGGCGGGTGGCACTGGAGATCGCCGCCGAGAACCGGCAGCCGGCCACGGTCGGCCTGCTGTGGCCGGCGCTGCGGGAGGTCCCGCGGAGCGACCACCGGCGGGAGCTGTCGGCGCTGTTGAACGCCGTGGCGTCGCCGGACGCGACGGAATCGATGCCGAGGGCGGCCGCGGACGCCGATCTGCTGGACGTGCTGGTCCGCGCGCACGACTCCTCCCGCACCATCGCACCCCTGCCGAGGCTGGCCCGGCTCACCGGCCAGGAGGTACTCGACGGGTACGCGGACGCCGTCGTGCGACGCATCGACGCCGACCCCGTCCTGAAGGACCTGGCGATCGAGACGCTGCTCGGGGACGCGCCGGGCGACGCCCGGTGGACGGTGCTGCAACGGCTGATGAGGCGGCTCCGCTCCACCGAGTCGACCGTGCTGGACGGACTGGTCACCCGGCTCACCCGGGACACCTACGAGCCCTGGCTCGACCTCGACCTGACCGACGGGACGCTGCGGTCACTGGAGCGCCGGCCCGGTCTCGACTGGCTGCGCCCGGTGCGCGACGTGCGGCTCGCCCTCAGGAACGGGCAGTCGTACCCGCACTGGTGCGGGATCGTCACCGCGGCCTACGGCGAGCGGGGCTTCTCCCGGCAGTTGCTGCACGAGGTGGCCTCGGCCGTCGAACGCTACGGACCGCTCTTCGCCTTCTACGCCTCGGTGGAGCTGGAAAAACAGCGGACCACGCTGGGGATCGAGCTGTACAGGGCGCTGCACCGCAGCGGTCGGTACACCGCACTGGTCCGGCAGATGCACGGTTTCAGTACCGGACAGGTGCACCGGCACCAGCAACTCCTCGCCGCTCTGGGCACCCCGCCGCAACCCTCCGCCCAGCCCACGGGCGGCAGTTCGCAGGACCGCCCACCGGTCGCCGGCGCTCCCCAGCCGCCGTACCAACAGCCGTTCGCGCCCACACCGGTACCCGTTCCCGAGGGCGGGCCCGCGGTGAGCGACGACCAGGACCACCAGGGCAGGTCCGGCTGGCATCTGCCCTCCCTGCCCTCCATGCCGTTCCGGAAGCGGGGGCCCCAGTGAGCGCCATCGCCGTGGACGTCGGCGCCCGTTACGTCCGCATCGCGCACATCAGCCCGCACGGCACCGCCGAACTGGTCAGGCTGCCCGGGGCGGTGCCGGGGGAGGGCCTGCCGGCTCCGGCAGAGCCGGGCGGCACGCACCGCACCACCGCGCTGCGCGCGGCGTACACCGCGTACCGCGACGCGCACGGCGTCCCCGACCAGGTGGTGCTGGTCGTCCCGCAGCGGGACCGGGCCGAGCACGCCCGCCGGGGCGCGGACACGCTGACCGCGCTGCACGGCACCGGCCGGGCGCCGCGGTTCCGGGCATTGGGCACCCCGCACGCGGTGCTGGCGCTGCTGCGGCACACCGGCACGGTGACGGCCGGCCGGTACGCGGTGTGCGACCTGGGCGCGACCGAGGCGCGGGTCGCGGTGTGCGCCGTCACGCCCGGAACGGTGGCGGTGACCGGCGACGCGCGGCAGGCGCCCGCCGACGGCTACGCCGCCGGATTCGACGCGGCCCTGCTGCTGTCGGCGGGACTGCCTGCCGAGGAGGCGCAGCGCCAGGCACTCGCGGCCGTACGGGAGGCGGACGGTGCCGCGCTGCGGCTGGACGTGATGCTGACCCAGGCGCAGTCGCATCCGGACCGCTACCACGACCTCGCCGTGCACCAGGTGGCCGGGCGGGAGATCACCGCGGGTGCGGTGCTCCGGGCCCTGGCGCGGCTCACCACCTGCCTGGACCAGGTGCTGGACGAGGCGTCCGACGATCAGCCGCGCGGCGCGGCGGTCGCGGTGGGCGGCGCCGCCCGCTTCCTGCCGCTGGTCCGGCATCTGACGGAGCGCCAGGGGGAGTCCGTCGCACTGCCGGCCGGGGTGGACCCCGCGCTGGCCGCCGTCTACGGGGCCGCCCTGGTCGCCGCGGGACGGATCGATCCAGCGGACCGCTACCCGTACGCCGTGTGCGTCGGCACCCACCGCACGGTGGCGGGCCGGCCGCGGGACGAAGAGCTGCTGCTGAGCGCGGCCGGGGCACTGGAGCCGGGCGGCGCCACCGTCTTCGCGGAGGCCGACGGGCAGCGGGTCCGGCTGCGGACCGGACCGGAGGGCACCGCCGCCGGGCGACCCGTGCGGGTGCGGGTGCGCGACACGGCGGGGCGCCGCACCGCGCCGGTACAGACCCTGCTGCTGCCTGACGGCGGCGAGGGCGACCGCTTCCATGTGGGCGTGCGCGTCGCCGTCGACGGTACGGCGCGCCTGGTGCTGCAACCGCTGGGCACGGGGGCGCCCAGCGAATACCCGCTCGGCAGTCTGCCGACCGACCTGAAGGAAGTGCGTTCGTGAAGTACACCGTCCGACCGCGGGCGCTCCGTACCGTCCGCAGGTGCGCCGCCGTACTCAGCATCGCGTTACTGGCCGCCCCGGCACTGGCGGCGGCGCCGGCCCAGGCCGTGCCGGCCGACGCGGCCCACCCGACCCGGGCGGAGGTCTACCAGGCGCTGCAGCTGGGTCAGGAGCCCGCCGACTACGCGATCCTGGTGGACACGTCGGGGTCGATGACCCAGGACGGCCGCTACGACACGGTCCGTGCCACGCTCCGCCCGTTCCTGGACGGCCTCACGCCCAAGGACCACGTCGAGCTCATCACCTTCGACTCCCGCCCGCAGATCCAGTACATCGGCTCCGCGGGCGACACCGCGGCGATCATGTCCCATCTGCCCGCCGGGCCCAATCCGCAGGGGGCCACCGACATCGGTGCCGCTCTGGACAAGGCGCTCGCCGAGCTGGAACGGGGCAACGCCTCTCCGGTGGCCTCCGTCGTCCTGCTCACCGACGGGCAGCAGGACCCGGCCCCGGGCTCGCGCTACCCCACGTCCACCGGACCGGCCTGGACGGCGCTGGCACAGCGCGCCGCCGCGATCGGCAAACGGGCCGAACTGGCGGGCTACGCACTGCCGCTGGGCACCGGGGCGTCCGGCGCGGACCTGCTCGGGACCGTCGTTCCCGACACCACGGAGCTGCGGCCGAAGAACATCCAGGACCTCGGCGGCTATCTGGCCAGGGCCGGTGACCGGACCCGGGCCCGGCAGGCGGCGCTGCTGCTCGCCGGGGACAAGGGCAAGGGGATGACGGCCGGTTGGGCGGGCGACGGCCGGGCCGACCTCACCGACGGCTCGGCCACCGCACACCTGACGCTGCGGTCCACCACCAGCCGGGTGCCGCTGACCGTCACCGGGCTGCGGGCGTCCGTCGCGGACGCGTCGATCACGGTCAGCGGGCTGCCGGACGAGGTGACGCTGCAACCGGGCACGTCCCGGACCTTCGACGTGCAACTGCGGGGCGAGCTGTCCGCGGGACCGGTGCCGTTCCGGCGGACCGAGGACGCGAACGCCGTGCTGCGGCTGACCGGGCGGGTCGGTTCGGCCTGGGAGCAGCCGCTCGCCCCCGACATCTCGCTGGGCGTCCCGCGGGAGGTGCGGGTCACCGGGGCGGCGGTGCCGCTGCGGGCCACGGTGGGCTCCGCGGTCCTGCTGCCCGCCCTGCTGGGCGGTCTGGCGCTGGCGCTGCTGATCGGCTGGCTGGTGTGGCGGCGGTCGCACCGGCCCCGGCTGACCGGCACGCTGCTGCTGGTCCGGGCGTTGGACCCGCAGATCCCGGAGCGGATAGCGCTGGGCGGGCGCGGCCGGCGGCTGCGGCCGACGACGGTCGGCGGCGACGGCCGGGTGCGGGGCCGGCGGCGGATGACGGACCGGGGTGCGCGGGTCGACCTGCTGATCCGGTACACCCCGGACGGCTCGATCGCCCGGGAGAGCAGGGCCACCTGCGTGCCCGGCGGGCACGTGGTGATCAACGGGGTGCGGTTCACCCATGAGCCGGCGCCGGTGACGGGCAAGGTCCCGGTCGGCGGACGGGCCCGGTGAACGGCGCCGGCGCGGCGCTGAACGTGGCGGCCACCCGGGTCGGCACCGAGGCGCTGGGACCCGGGGTGCGGTCGGTGCTGTGGGTGCAGGGCTGCCCGTTCGACTGCGCCGGCTGCATGTCGCCGGACTGGATCCCGTTCCACGAGGCCCGTCGGGCCACCCCTTGGGAGCTGGCGGCGGAGCTGCTGGCAGACCCCCGGGTGACCGGGCTGACGTTCTCCGGCGGCGAGCCGATGGAGCAGGCCGCCGGCCTCGCCGAAGTGGTCCGGCTGGCACGGGAGGTCAGGGACGTGTCGCTGATCTGCTTCACCGGGTACCGGCTGCCGGCCCTGCGCGCCCGCCCGCCGTCACCGGGCGTGCCGGACCTGCTGGCGGCGGTGGACGTGCTGATCGACGGCCGGTACGTCGCCGCGCTCGACGACGGCCGTGGCCTGCGCGGCAGTTCCAACCAGCGGGTCCACCACCTGACCGGGCGGCTGGCCGGCCAGGGCTACGACTTCGGCGACCGCCCGCGGACCGCCGAGATCGCGGTCACCGGCCGGGAGGCCCTGCTCATCGGCGTGCCGCCGCCCGGGCTGCTGGCCGCCTTCGACACCGCGGTCGACTCCGTCCGCGGCCGCACGTCCCCTGGAAGGGAGCTGGAGAACGATGAGCGGTAGGAAGCGCATCTCGGTCGACGAGGCGGAGTGGTACCGCGTCCAACGCAAGGCGCAGCAGCTGAAGGAGGTGCTGAGCACCCTTCCGGGCCTGGTCGAGGACATCCGGTCGCAGACGCGTGCCGACCTCGACCGGACCTTCGCCAGGGTGGCGGAGCGCCAGCAGCGGCACGAAGCGGCGATGGGCGAACTCAGCCAGCAGACCCGTCGGTTGGAGGCCGACACCACCCGGCGGCTGCAGGAACAGGCGAAGGACCTGCACCGGGAACTGGCCGCGACGGCAGGCCGGTTGCGGGAGGAGACCCGGCAGGCGCTCGCCGAGCAGCAGGCACAGGTCCGGCAGGCACTTGCCGCCGAACGGGCCGAGCGGCGCGCGGAGACGGCCCGGCTGGCCGCGGACATCGACATCATGAAGGAGGACCGGGCGCGGGCCGAGGAGACGGTACGGGCCTGGCTGGCGGACGCGAACGTGATGGCCGGGCTGATCGCGGAGGCGGGGCTGCACGAGCGGTACGCGCCGCAGGAACTGGAACGGCTCCAGGCCCGGCTGGCCACCGCCGGGCAGAACCTGGCACAGGGCCGGTTCGACGCCGCGCTGGCGCTCGCGCAGGAGACGTACCACTCGCTGAGCGAGCTGCGGGTGGACACCGAGCAGCGCGAACTGGAGCGGTGCTCGGCCCAGACCGCGGCGGTCGAGTCGCTGGTGCGGGTGGAGCGGCTGATCGAGGGCAACCTGGAGCGGCCGGTGCTGGGGGCCGACGGAACCGCGATGGAGGGCTTCACGCTCGACGTCGAGTTCTGGTCCAGGGACGAACTGGACGGTCTGCGGCAGGAGACGGCCGACGGACTGTCCCAGGCCCGGGACGACGGGACGGACGTCGAGGCGCTGCACGGCCTGCGCGAGCGGGAGGCGCCCCGGCTGGAGCGCACCCTCGGCGACACGGTCGCGCAGGCGGGCATGCGGCACCTGGCCTCGCAGATCCGGGTCAACCTGGCGGACGCGGTGGCCCAGACCCTCGGCGAGCTGGCCTTCTACGACTTCGTGGACGGCGAGTACCAGGACGCCGACCCCCGGGGCGCCTACTACGCCAAGCTCCAGCACGACAACGGCAACGAGATCGTGCTGGACATCTCGCAGGCGGCCCGGGACTCCGGCGAGTGCGTGGTGCGGGTGCTGTCCTACGACCACGACGTCACCTCGGAGGCGGAGCTTCGGCGCCGGGCCGAGGCGATCCAGGAGGCACTCAAGGGCGAGGGTCACAACGCGTCCCGACCGGTGTCCGAGCCGGGAGCACCCGACCCGGAGCTGCTGGACATCGAGCGGCACCGCGCGGAGGCGGAGCGGCGCACCCGGGCCACGGAACAGAACCAGACACTGCGGAAGGGGCAGTCGCGCCCCGGAGCGGGCGGGGTATGACGCAGGCGCCGCCCGTCGTGCCCGGGCCGACGGTGGAGCGGTTCGCCGGCGCCGCACTGCGCAGCGGTGAGCCGTTCACCGTGCTGTACGGCCCCGGGGTCAGCGACGTCTTCGTCAACAGCGCCTACCTGGTGTGCGACCTGGAACAGACCCTGTGGCAACTGCTGCGGGCCGAAGGGTACGAGCGGATCGCCTTCTGCTCCCTGCAGCACCCGGTGTACTTCCTGGACGCCAGGTCCCGCGACCTGTCGGTCCGGGGCGGCGGCACGGGACGGCGGCCGGCCGCCGGCGGTCCCGGGACCATGCGCACGCCGGGGATGCGGGGTCCGATGGGCAATCTGGTGGTGCCGGGCTTCCGCGCCCCGCACCGAACCGCGAGCCCGGGCACCGCTCCCGGCTCGGGCGCAGCCCCCGCCCCGCCCCGGCCCCCGGCGGCCCGGCGCGGACGGGACGCCGGTGGCACCGGCGCCGGGCTGGAGCGACCCGTTCGGGGTGATGACACTCCTCGGCTATCTCCAGCGGGCACGGCCCCGGACCGCGGTGGTGTTCTCCTTCGCCGAGGAACTTCTGGAACACACCGAGGCGGCCCGCCCGCTGGCGAGCGCGATGGCCCAGTGGGCTCAGCACGGCGACGACGGCAACCTGTGGGTGATGGTCTTCCGGAAACCGTCGCTGGAGGACGTGGCGCAGTACGTGGAGGCACGCCGGCACTTCCCCCTTCTGGAGACGTTCGTCCGCGGCCAGGCCGCGCTGTCGGGCCGGCCCGGAACGGTGCGGATCGATCACCCGCAGGGGGCGGAGCTGGAACGGCTGATCCATGTGGCCCGGCTGCGGTGGGGGCTGCGGATCGAGGACTGGCGGGAGCTGGACTCGATCGTCAAGGCGCTGGCGACCCACCCGCGCAGCACCCGCACCTGGCGGGGGTCGCTGCGGCAGCTGACCAACCCGCCGGAGCGCGCGCTGAACGGCGCCGTGGTGCGCGACATCCTCGGTGGCGGCGCCGTCACCGACCACCGGGACCCGTGGGAACGCCTGAACGCACTCCAGGGCATGGACGTGATCCGCAACCACTTCGAGCAGCTGCGCGGAGTGGTCGAGGCGATGGAGGAGCTGGGGGCCGGCCGCCCGGCCGGCTTCGAACCGCCCTCCCTGCACCTGGTGTTCACCGGCAACCCGGGTACCGGAAAGACGACGGTGGCCAAGCTGGTCGGCGAGATCTACCGCGATCTCGGGCTGCTGAGCCGGGGCCATGTCGTGGAGGCCAAGCTGCCGGACCTGGTGGCCGGCTTGGTCGGCCAGACGGCCGGGCTGACCGATGCGACGGTCGACCGGGCGCTGGACGGGGTGCTGTTCATCGACGAGGCGTACGGGCTCAGCGATCAGCAGGACGGTTTCGGGAGCGAGGCCATCCAGGTGCTGCTGCGGCGGATGGAGGACGACCGGGCACGGCTGGTCGTGGTGGTGGCCGGCTATCCGGACAAGATGGCCGAGTTCCTCGCCGCGAACCCCGGGCTGGCCAGCCGGTTCCCCGCGGACAACGTGCTCAGGTTCCCCGACTACCCGGCGGAGGTCCTGGCGGACATCGCGCTGCGGCGGCTGGCCGGCCACGGCGCCCGCGCGGCCGAGCGGACCGAGGCGCAACTACGGCAGATCGTCGACCGGTTGCACGAGACGCGCGACGAGTCCTTCGGCAACGCGCGGGACATGCGCACCCTCGCCGACGCCGTCTTCACGCGGTGGGCGGCCCGGGTCCGCCGGCGGGTCACGGAGCCGGTGCTGCCCGAGGACATCCCCGAGCGCTACGGCGACTACCTGGACCGCCCGGCACCCGACCCGGCGGCGCTGCTGGCCGGACTCGACGCCTACGTCGGCCTCGGCCCGGTCCGCGAGGTGCTGACCAGCCTCACCAACCGGCTGCGGCTGCGGCAGGCCAGGGGGCAGAGCGGGTTCGCGGCGCCGCACCTGCTGTTCACCGGGCCCCGGGGACCGGCAAGACGACGGTGGCCCGGATGGTCGGGACGCTCTTCCGCGACCTGGGCCTGCTGCGCAAGGGCCATGTGGTGGAGGCCGGCCGGGCGACCCTGGTCGGCTCGTACCTCGGGCAGACCGCACCGATGGTGCAACAGGCCGTACAGGACGCGCTCGACGGCGTGCTGTTCATCGATGAGGCGTACAGCCTGGTCCAGGACAGCCAGTACGGGGGGTACGGGGCCGAGGCGCTCGACACATTGACTCTGGAGATGGAGAAGTGGCGGGGCCGGCTGGTGGTGATCGCGGCCGGCTACCCACGGGAGATGGACGCGTTCCTGGCCGGCAACCCCGGGCTGCCGTCGCGGTTCGCCGAACGGGTGCCGTTCCCGCACTACGCGATCAAGGACCTGGTGGAGATCCTGAGCCGGATGGCCGCCGCCGACGGCTGCACCCTGGGGCCCGGTGTGCCCGAGCGGGCCGCCGCCTGGCTGGAGGACTCCCAGCGGACCGATCCCAGGGGCTTCGGCAACGCGCGGACGGTCCGGAAGTTGCTGGAGACCATGGAGGGGCGGATGGCCGACCGCTTCGTGCGCGGCGGCGGAGAGTTCGCGAAGCCCGACGACCCCGCACGGCACGCACCCGGCCCGGCCGCCCCCTCCGAATTCCTCCCGGCCGACGTCCCGGACCCGCCGGGCCGCACGCACCCGGGCAGCCGATGAGCGGGCGGCCCGGCCGCCCCGCCGCCGGCACCCGCGCAGCCGGCGGTCCGGCGCCTCAGCCGGTGCGCTGCACCATGAACCGCCCGTCCCGGTCCTGGAGCTCCCGCTCCGCCAGCACCCGGGTCAGCGCGTCGTCCGCCGCACGCAGCCGCCGCTCGATGTCGGCGGCGGCGGTCTCCACCTCCGCCAGTGAGATCTGCTGCTCCTCGGTGGCGGTCCCGGCGGGCGCGCCCTGCGGCGTCTGCAACGCGCGCGCCAGATCCCGGTCGGCGGCGGCGTACCGCCGCAAGGACGCGAGCTGCCCGCCGCGTTCGCTGCGGATACGCTCCGACCGGTCCTGGTACGCGGCGAGTTCGGCGGCGCTCGCGGCGTGCTCACGCTCCTGGGCGGCCAGCGCCCGCTGGGCGTCGGCGGCCCGCTCCAGCACCTGCCGGGTCTGCGGGGCGAGCGCGGCCAGCTGGTCGTCGGAGAGCCGGACCAGCGCGTCGCTGCTGGTCCACAGCGCCTCGTCGACGCCGCTGTCCCGGCCCCGCAGCTCCGCCAGCCGCCGGGCGATGACCTCCTGCTGCTCCTGGAGCGCGTCCAGGGCGAGCACCAGCCGTTCCAGCCGCCGCAGTTCGTCGACCTGGCGGCGCAGCCCCTCGTGGGCGGCCAGCCGGTCCCGCAACGCCTCTTCGGTGGCGGCGAGCTTCTCCAGGGCGGCCCGTTCGCCGTCGACCCGTTCGCTGAGATCGGTGAGCTCCCGCATCAGCTCCTCGGTGCGGCTGCCGGGCCCCTGGCCGGGTGCGGCCACGGCCAGCAGCCCGGCCATGGCCTCGGCCAGCCCGCGGCTCTCCTCCAGCGCATCGTCGAGCGCGAACAGCGCGACGAGGGCGCGGCTGCCCGCGGCGCCGCCGTCCACATCGCCCAGTGCCGCGGCGGACCAGCGCAGTGCCCGGCCGAGGACCCGCAGCGCGGCCTCCGGCTCGCCCACCGCGGTGTCCGCCAGCGTGGCGGCGATCTCCTGCCTGGCGTCGCCCACGTCGGCCACCGTCCCCCCAGTCGACCGCTCGGCGGGCCGTCTTCTGGGCCGCGCCGCAAGACGGTCATCGTATCGCCGCAAACCCGCGCCGATCCGGCGTTCGGGCTATTACGATCACCGGCAGGGGAGTTCCAACATCCTTGATTCACAAGGCACTTGGGGGCCAATGAGTGAGATCGTGCGTTTCGAGGGTCCGGACGGCACGTCGTTGCAGGTCGAGGTGGCCGATGACGCGCCGGGACTGGAGCGGATCTCCCGGGAGCCGGGCGGAGTGGTGCGGGCCGGGCAGCGGCTGGAGGACGCCCTCGACCATGCCCGGCCGGCACTCCGGTCGGTGATCGACTCGGTACGGGCGCTGGGACCGGACTCGTACGAGATCGAGTTCGGGATGAAGTTCAACGCGGAGTCCGGCATGGTGATCGCGAAGAGCGCGATCGAGGGCCACTTCACGGTGAAGGTGCACTGGAGCCGGCCCGCCGCCGGCGGCACGGCCTGAGTCCGGTGGCCCCGGACCGGGAGCGGCCGCCCTGGCTGGTCAGCGTGCGCCGGTCGGCGACCGGGGACCCGGTCGGCGCCGGCCTGCTGGTGACGCCGCGGCATGTGCTGACCTGCGCCCATGTGGTGCGGTCGGGCCGGGCCCCGGGTGTTCCGGCGGAGCCGGTGTTCGTCCGCTTCCAGTTCGCGTCCGCGCACGACCCCTTGCCCGCGACCGTGGTGGCCGACGGCTGGCACCCGGACGCCGGCGACGAGACCGGCGATGTGGCGGTGCTCGAACTCGGCGCGCCGGCGCCTCCGGAGGCGCTGCCGGCCCCGCTGCGGACCACCGGCACCGGCACCTGGGACCACCGTTTCCGGGCGTACGGCTACCCGGCGGAACACCGCCGCCAGGGCGTGCCGGTGCGTGGCGAGATCATCGGGCACGCCGGCGACGAGTGGCTCCAGGTGGAAGCCGGACCGCACGCCGGCTGGGGGCTCGAGCAGGGCTTCTCCGGCTCGCCCGTGTGGGACGTCAACCTCCAGGGCGTGGTCGGGATGCTGGTCGCCCGCGACAAGGTGGTCGCGGTGGACCGGCGCACCGCGTACGCCGTCCGGGTCGAGACGGTGGCCCGGTACTGGCCCGGCCTCGCCCCGTACATCAGGGACACCACCACCACCGAGCTGCGCGACCGGCTGGAGAGCCTGCTGTGGCTGCCGCTGACCGGGGACGGCGCGATCCCCCGGGTGGACGAGGTGGATCCGCACGACATCGGGGTCTCCCGCTCCAAGTACAGCGACCTGCGGGACGGCGCGCCCTACGTGTCCCGCCGCCCCCAGGACGACCAGCTGGACGCGTACCTCGCCGAGGAGCGGTTCGTGGTGCTGGCCGGCCGGTCCAAGGCGGGCAAGTCCCGCACCCTGTACGAGGCGTTGCTGCGGACGATGCCCGGCGCCCGGCTGATCGTGCCGCGCCCGGACGGCCCGGACCGGCGCGTGCTGGACGATCTCAGCCGGCTGCTGCCGCTGCCCACCGGCTCCGACCCGGTGGTGGTCTGGCTGGACGACCTGCACCGCTTCCTGCGGCCCGGGGGCCTGGACCTGCAGATTCTCGAACGGTTCACCCGCCAGCCGGGGTTCACGGTGGTGGCGACCATCCCGGCCAAGCACCGGGCCGCCCTCACCGGCATGGAGAACGATGTCGGCCGCACCACCCGAACCGTCCTGGCCAAGGCGCGGACCGTGGAACTGCCGTCGCTGCTGAGCACGGAGGACGCGGAGCTGGCCAGGGAGCTGTACCCCCGGGAGGACTTCGACGTCCGCGGCATCGGTGAACTCATGGTCGCCGCACCCGGGTTGGAGCAGCGCTTCAACGACGGCGCGGACAGCGACCCGGCAGGCTGGGCACTGGCGCGGGCGGCCACCGACTGGCTGCGGATGGGCCTGGCCGAGGGCGTCCCCGAGGGAGCGTTGCGGGAACTGTTCGACGCCTACCTCTTCGCCTACCACCCGGAACTCGACGCCGACGACGCCGGGTACCGGACCGCGCTGGCCTGGGCCCGGCAGCCGGTGGCCGGCAGCATCGCACTGGTCCAGCAGGTGCCGGGGCCGGACGGCGCCCCGGGCTACGCCGCGACCCCGTACATGGCGGAGTACCTGGACACCCGCGACGACGACCCGTCGGCCGCGGTGCCGCGGTTCGCCTGGCAGTACCTCACCGACAGCCGGCCGCCCGGCGAGCTGCTGGCGACCGCGTACACCGCGCTGATCCGCGACGAGACGGAGATCGCCGAGCAGACGCTGCTGCGGATCGTCGGGACGGCGTCCGAGGACCGGGACAACCCGGCCTGGGCGGCGCTGATGCTGGGCGAGATGTATCTGTACCTGGCCCGGTTCGGTCCGGCGGTGGAGCAGTTGGGCAGCGCGGTGGCCTCCGATGTGGAGAGCGTGGTGCCGCTGGCGCAGGTCGTACTGGCCGGGGCGCTGATGGTGACCGGCGACCGGGCCAGGGCCCGGGAGCTGCTGGAGGCCGCGGTGGGCTCGCGCGATCCGCAGGTCTCCCAGATGGCGCAGGTGGGTCTGGCCGGAGTGCTGGTCAGACAGGGGGAGAGCGACCGGGCGGAGCGGCTGCTGGAGGCGGTGCTCGCCGCCGGGGACACCGAGGTGACGCCGTTGGCGCAGGCCCAGTTGGTCAAGGCTCTCACGCTCAGCGACGGCGAACCGGCGGGCGTACGGGCCGGCCGCAGGCCGGGCGCGGTGCGCGGCAAGTCCGGGTCGGGAGCCGCCCCGGGCATCGTCCGGGGCGGTCCGGCGGAGCCGGCCGAGCAGCCGTGGACCTTGTCCCGGGCGGTCGGTGAGTCGATCGCCGGCCAGATCACCGCGATGGCCCGCGCCAACCTCGGCGGTCTGCTGGTGAACCAGGGCAAGCTGGACCGTGCCGAGGAGCTGCTCCGTTCGGTGCTGGACAGCGGGCAGTTCCACGCGGTGCCGTTGGCCCAGGCCTGCCTGGGTGAACTCCTGATCGTGCGGGGGCGGTACGAGGAGGCCGAGACGCTGCTGCGGGCGCTGATCCGCTCCGGGCACCCACTGCTGACCCCGCTCGCCAAGGTCTTCCTGGCGATCACACTGCTGCACCAGGAGCGCATCGACGAGGCGATGGAACTCCTGCTGGAGGTGGCCGGCTCCGACAACCCCGACCAGTCGCCGAGGGCGGCCTGCGCGCTCGGCGAGTGCTATTCCGCGCAGGGCGACGGTCCCGCGGCCGTCGAGTGGCTGGAGCGGGCGATCGCCACCGGACACCCGGACTGGTCGGTGGCCGCCCTCGTCGACCTCGCCGACGTCGTCATCAGCCTGGCACGGCGCGGTGACGGGGACGGCGCCCAGGAGGGTGCCGGTGACAGCGCCGGGGACGAACCGGATGGTGCGGAGCGGGCGGTGACCCTCCTGACCACCGCGATCGCCGCCGGCCACCCGGACCTGTCGCCGGGCGCCGCCGACATGCTCGGCGACTTCCTGTCCCAGGAGGGCCGGTACGAGGAGGCGGAGGCCGCGTACCGGACCGCCATCGGCTCCGGGCACCAGCACTGGTCACCCATCGCCCGGATCGACCTCGGCCTGATGCTCAGGGCGCCGGGCAACGAGCCGGACCGGGTGGTGGAGGAGCTGACCGGTGCGGTGGACGCCGGCCACCCCGTCCAGTCGCCGCGCGCCGCCGACCTGCTCGGCGACTTCCTCGCCGGGGAGGGCCGGTACGAGGAGGCGGAGGACGCGTACCGGACCGCCATCGACTCGGGGCACGAGCAGTGGTCGCAGATCGGCCGGATGGACCTCGCCCTGATGCTCGCCGACCAGGGCGACCTGGCGCGCGCCGAGAGCCTGCTGCGGGTCGTCGCGGACTCCGACGACCCCACCGTCGCGACCTGGGCGGTCACCGTACTCGGCATGGTCCTGATCCAGAACGCGCAGCGGCCCGAGGGACTGGGCCACCTGCGGTCCGCGAGCGACGCGAACGTCGCCCCGGCCTCGCAGATGGCCCGGTTCCAGCTGGCGAAGTGCCTCGTCGAGGACGGCGACGCCGAGACCGCGGAGGAACTGCTGCGGTCCGTGGTGGACGACGAGCCCACCGACGTCACCGAAGTGGCCCGCGCCTACCTCGCGGTCCAGTTGCTGCGCGGCGGCGACGAGGAGGCGGCCGAGGAACTGCTGGCCGGGGTGGAGAACTCCGGTGACCAGGTGGCCATCGCTCTCGCCTACCTCGGCACCGGCGAGTACCTGCTGGACACGGGCGAGGTGCAGGCGGCCGGTGAACTGCTGGCCGCCGCCATGGAGATCGCCGATGAGGAGACCGCCCCCCGCGCCGCCGTACTGCTCGGCGTCGTACGCCGCTCGACCAACGACCTGGAGGAGGCCCGGCAGCTGCTCTCCGACGCCCTCGCCTCCGGCGACACTTCGGTGGAGCCGATGGCCCGCCGCTACCTCGGCAGCACGTTGTTCCGGCTGCTCCAGTACGCCGAGGCGGAGCGGACGTTGCTGCCGCTGGGCACGTCGGACGACACCGAGCACCGGCCGCAGGCGCTGCTGCTGCTCGGCCAGGTGCTCACGGCCGCCGGCCGGCCGGAGGACGCCTACCCGTGGTTCGAGCAGGCCATCGAGTGCGGCGACCCCGACACGGAGGCCGTGGCCCGCTACGACTACGCCGAGCTGCTGCTGAGCGCGGGGCACCGTGACCGGGCCGAGGAGGTCTACACCCCGCAGGTGGCCGAGGACCAGGAGGCGCCGGCCGACCTCACCGACCCCGCCGGCCTCGCCGCGCCGGCCGACACCCCGCGTCCCGCACCGGCGGCCCCCGGCGAGCCCGCCGCCGAGGCACCGCACCCGCTGCCGGCCGTCGTGCTCGCGCTCCTCGGTGATGTGGCGGACGCCGAGGGTGCCCCGGAGGAGGCCCGCTTCTGGTACCGGCTGGCTGGTCGGCCGGTACCGGAACGCTGAGCCGGGGCCGGTGGGCGGAAACTCACTGCGCCGCCGTCGCGGCGGCGATGTCGACGCTCGCGGCTCTGCGGGCCGGCCAGAGCGAGGCGAGCAACGCCCCGGCCAGGGCGATGAGCACGCCGAGCGCGAGGCGTCCCCAGGGGAGGACCAACGTGTAGCCCGCGACGGTCTCCTGGAGGGTGCGCCCGAGCGCCCAGCCCAGGAAGACGCCCATGACCGTGCCGAGGGTCGCACCGAGTCCGCCGATGAGCAGGGCCTCCAGGCGGATCATCCGGGTCACCCCGGCGCGGTCCAGGCCGAGGGCGCGCAACGTGCCGATCTCCTTGCGGCGTTCGAGGACCGACATCGCGAGAGTGTTGGCGATGCCCAGTGCGGCGATCACCAGGGCCATGCTGAGCAGGGCGTAGAAGACGTTGAGTTGGTCGCCGATGGGGCCGCTGCCCTCGGCCCGGACGGCTGCTTGATCGAGGACGGCCAGGGCCGGGTTGTCGCCGAGGGCGTGGGTGATGGTGCCGAGTGCGGCCCGGCCGGGTCCGCCGTCCGTGGCGACGAGGACCGCGGCGGTGTTCGGGGTGGAGTCGTAGCGGGCGACGAGGGAGTCCGGTGCGGTGATGCTGGGCAGCAGGTCGCTCTGCTCGTCCGCGTGGTAGACGGCGCCGATGGTGACGCTGCCGCGCTGGTCGTCCTGACGCTGGAGGGAAAGGGTCTGGCCCACGTGCCAGCCGGCCTGCGCCGCCTTGAAGTCGGCCACCGCGATCTGGCCCTTGGCGAGGCAGTCGAGAGAGCCCTCGAGCACGTCGTACCGCAGCAGCCGGCCGATGGTGGCGGGGTCGACGCCGGTCAGCACGGAGGAGGTGCCGTCCAGCCGGTATTGCGTCGACTGGTTGAGCGGGCTGACGACGGTGCCTGACAGTTTCCTGAGGGGCGCCGTGGTGACGGGGGTCATCCGCATGGCGCCGTCGGCGGGCTTCACCTGGTAGTCGGCGATGAAGTCGTGGGCGGTCGCGCGGTCGAGGTACTGGGTGGCGGAGGCGCCGAGGACGGACAGGCCCGACGCGAGGGTGAGGGCGATGGCGAGTGCGGCGGCGGTGGCGCCGGTGCGGCGCGGGTCGCGCACCGTGTTGCGGGCCGCGAGGTCGCCGTGCACCGGCCGCAGACGCCTCAACAGCGGTTGAACCAGGCCCACGAACGGCCGGGACAGCAGCGGGATCAGGCCGATCGTCCCCGTCAGGGTCAGCGATGCGCCGAGTCCGATGACGGTCCGGGTGTCCTTCTCCGTCGTGAGGGCCCCGTACACCACGGCAGCGGTGCCGGTGAGTGCCAGTGCGGCGCTGAGGCCGGTGCGCAGGGAGCCGGCGCGCGCGGGCGCCGTGGGCTCGGCGGCGCTGAGCGCGGCGACGGGCGGGATGGCCATCGCCCGGCGGATCGGAAGCCAGGCGGCGACCATGGGCAGGAGGGTGCCGACCAGCAGGGCGATGATCACGGTGCCCGGGGTGAGGACCAGCGGGCCGGCCGGGGTGTCGGCGGGGGTGAAGAGCGTCTGGAGCAGAGCGGCGACCCCGGTGCCGGCGGCGAGTCCGGCGGCCGAGGCGATCGCGCCGACGAGGAGGGACTCGGTCAGCAGGATGCGGCGCACCTGCCGGCGCGAGGCGCCGACGGCCCGCAGCAGGGCCAGCTCCCTGGTGCGCCGGGCGATCAGCATCGTGAAGGTGTTGGAGATGAGGAAGGTGGCGACGAACACGGCGACCGCGGCGAATCCCAGCAGGATCTGGCTCATCGTGCTGCTCGTGCTGGTCGCGAGGTTCGTCTTGATCCGGGCGAGTTGGCCCCGGGTGACCGCGCCGGTGCCCTGGGGCAGCGCCGATTCGACGCGGCGCAGGAGCTCCTGCGGCTGTGTGCCGGGTGCGGCCGTGAGCTCGACGCTCCGGTAGCGGCCGGGCCGGAGGAAGAGCCGCTGGGCGGTGGCGTCGGTGAACAGCACCAGGCTGCTTCCGGTGGTGAGCCGCATCCCGTCGGTGCGGAAGACCCCGCTGAGGGTGTAGGACGCGGCGCCCTTGTCAGTGCCCACGCGCACGGTGTCACCGACGCGGTAGCCGCCCTGTGCGGCGCTGCTCTCGTCGAGGGCGATCGTGTCGTTGCCGGCCGGGCCGGAGCCCTGGGTGAAGCGGTAGGCAGGGTCCGTGCCGTCCGGTCCCGGGGCGAAGTTGGCGCCCTGGTGGGACTCGCCGTGACCGAGCGGGCGGCCGTCGCGGCCGGCGACGGCGGCGAAGCCGTCGACCCGGCCCGCGGCGACGGCGACGCCGGGGACCTCGGCCAGGGTGGTCACGGCCTGGGCGTCGATGGCGCCCGGGCCGGGGCCGCCGCCGGGGGAGCCGTTGAGATCGACCTCGACGGCGATGCGCTCGTAGCCGTCGGTGGCCTGGGCGGTGGCGGCACGGTTCAGGCTGTCGCCGAAGACGAGGCTGCCGGTGATGAAGGTGACGCCGAGCATGACCGCGAACGCGGTCATCAGCAGGCGGGCCTTGTGCGCGGACACGTTGCGCAGGGCGGTTCGGAACATGGGTGCGGATCCTGAGTCAGGGGGCGGGCTCGGTGGATGCGAGCGGATGTCTGGTTCGGTGCCGGCGGGCGCCGCGGGTCAGCTCGTGCGCACGGGTCAGCTCGTGCGGGCGCGGGTGTCGAAGGCCTTCATCCGGTCCAGGACCCGGTCGGGGGTGGGCTGTGCCATCTCGTCGACCAGGCGGCCGTCGGAGAGGAAGACCACGCGGTCTGCGTAGCCGGCGGCGACGGGGTCGTGGGTGACCATGACCACGGTCCGGCCCAGCTCGCGCACCGAGTCGCGCAGGAAGCCGAGCACCTCGGCCCCGGCACGGGAGTCGAGGTTTCCGGTCGGCTCGTCACCGAAGATGATCCCGGGGCGGGAGACCAGCGCCCGGGCCACCGCGACGCGCTGCTGCTGTCCGCCGGACAGCTCTCCGGGCCGGTGGTCGAGGCGCTGGGACAGGCCGACCATGGCGATCACACGGTCCAGCCACTGCCGGTCGGGCCGACGGCCGGCGATGGTCAGCGGCAGTGTGATGTTCTCCAGCGCGGTCAGCGTCGGCAGCAGGTTGAACGCCTGGAAGATGAAGCCGATCCGGTCGCGGCGCAGCTGGGTGAGCTGCCGGTCGTTGAGCGTGCTCAGTTCGGTGGTGCCGATGCGCACGGAGCCCGAGCTGAACGAGTCGAGCCCGGCGGCGCAGTGCATGAGCGTGGACTTGCCGCAGCCGGAGGGGCCAATGATCGCGGTGAACTCGCCCTCCCGGAACGCGATGCTGACATCGTCCAGGGCGACGACGCGGGTGTCGCCGCTGCCGTAGACCTTGGACAGGCCGGTGACGGCGGCCGCGGCTCCGGTCGTCCGGTGCGCGGTGCGAGCGTCAAGGGGTGCGGCGGTCACGGGACTCCTCTTCGGTGCCGAATGGTGCGCTTCGAAGGGTGTCCGGGGTACGTATCGGGACCTGGACCGCCGTGTATCGGCGACCGCTCATCTGTGTATCAGTTCTGTAGGGCTGGGTGGTCGGGCGGGGCGGTCCGGCAGGGCGGTCGGGCCGGCACTTCAGGGCCGGGCGGTCAGTCCGGCAGGCGCAGGGTGGCGACGGCGCCGCCGTCGGGGGCGTTGTCCAGGAGCAGCTGCGCGCCGAGGAGCCGGGCCTGGCCCAGGGCGATGGTCAGGCCCAGACCGTGGCCCGTGCCGCGCTCCGTCGCGCCTGTGTAGAACCGGCGCGGGCCGTCGCGCAGCAGGTCCGGGGGGAAGCCGGGGCCGTGGTCGCGCACGACGACCGTAGGGCCGTCGACGGTGACCTGTACCGGGGCGGCCCCGTGCCGGTGGGCGTTGCCGACAAGGTTGCTGATGATCCGTTCGAGTCGGCAAGGGTCGGTCTCCACGGTCTCCGTGGTCGGTCCGGTTTGCGCCTCGGCGACGGTGACCGCTGTGTCCAGGCCGGTGCGCGCCACGGCCTCGGAGACGACCGCGTCGAGCGGGACATGGGCGTGGACCGGTTGTTCGGCGCCGGCGTCCAGCCGGGAGATCTCCAGCAGGTCCTCGACCAGGCCGCGCAGGTCGCGCACCCGGGCCCGGAGCAGATCCTCCGTCTCGCCGGGCGGCAGCAGATCGGCGGTGGCCAGCAGACCGCCGACGGGGGTGCGCAGTTCGTGGGCCACGTCCGCGGTGAACCGGCGCTCGGTGCGCAGTTGCCGGCTGAGGCTGTCCGCCATGAGGTCGACGGTGCCGGCGATGTCGGCGACCTCGTCGCGGCCCTTGATGTGCCCGGTCCGGGCATCCAGGTCCCCGGCGGAGATCCGGCCCGCGGTCTCGGAGACCCGGCCCAGCCGGCGGCCGATCAGCCCGGCTCCGTAGACCGCCAGGGGCGTGGCCGCCGCGAGGGCGATCAGCGACGCGACCGCCATGACCAGGTCGAGCCGGAACAGTTCGTGGCGCTCCGTGCTCATGTTGACCTGAAGGGCGAGCACCGGGCTGCCCGGGCCGTCGACCCGCTGCGCGGCCCAAACGCTGGGTCCCACATTGCCGTGGACGCTCCCGTCATAGGCGGTGTGGCGGTCATCGTCGGCCGGGTTCCGCAGCGCGTAGGGCAGTTCGGCCGGATCGAGCACGGCACCGCCGGTGAGGGTTCCGGTGCGCCGGTAGGTGTCCACTGCAGAGAACACACCGTTGGAGGCCCGCATTTCGGCTCTGCCCTGGATGTCCTGCGCGGTCCAGACGTGCACCAGCAGCCCGACCGCCACCGCGACCAGACAGGCCGTGGCCGCGGCCAGTGCGGCGATCTTCCAGCGCAGGGGCACACGGGCCGGACGCATGCGGTGGAACGGGTGCACCGGCCTCAACGCCTGAGCTTGTAGCCGAAGCCGCGGACCGTCTCGATCCTGTCCCGGCCCAGCTTCCTGCGCAGCCGCTGCACGCACAGGTCCACGACCCGGCTGTCGCCGTCCCAGCCGTACTCCCACACGTTCCGGAGCAGGGTGTGCCGCTGCAGCACGATGCCCGGGTGCGCGGCGAACTCCAGCAGCAGTTTCAGTTCGGTCGGGGTCAGCGCCACCTGGCTTCCCGCGACGAACACCTCCAGGCCGCCGGTGTCGATGGTCAGGTCCCCGAGGACCAGCAGGTCCCCCTCGGAGGGGAGCGGCTCGTCGCCCGCGGTCTGCCCAGGTGCCGGGGCGGGCGGGTAGGTCGCCCGGCGCAGCAGCGAACGGATGCGTGCCACGAGTACGTAGCTGTCCACGGGTTTGACCACGTAGTCGTCCGCCCCGGCCTCCAGACCGGCGACGACGTCGAGTCCGTCGCCGCGGGCGGACATCATCAGCACCGGCACCAGGCTGGTCTCCCGGACCTTGCGGCACAGGCCGATGCCGTCCAGGCCGGGCAGCAGCACATCCAGGATCAGCAGGTCGAAGGTCTCGGCGCGGAAGACCTCCAGCCCCGTCAGCCCGTCGGCCGCGGCCCGCATCCGGTAGCCGTAGCGATCGAGGGCGACGGTGAACGACCGGCGCATCAGATCGTCGTCCTCCACCAGCAGCACGCGAGCGGGTCGCGGAGCGGCCGGGGCCGGGGTGGCGGGGGACACGGGCAGCTGACTCCTGTTCGGACGGCTCGGGCGTTCGGATGGTTCGGAAGGTCGCGCGGCAGAGGTCCCGGGTGTTCTCACGCGGCCGGCGACCTGGAAGGAACGATATGCCAGACCCTCCGTGGCCCCTCTTCGCCACGGCCCGGCGCCCCGATTCGATGGACAACGAAGCGCTCGCCGATACCCGCCCGATACAAAAGACGATGCGGTCGAAGGCGCCGGGCAGAAGCGGCAAACGCACACCCCGCCTACGCCGCGAGCGGCGGGATGTCAGTGGTGTCGGCGATGCTGGGAGGCTCACCACGTCTGCATGCGCATGAAGGAGCTTCCCGATGGCGATCCACGTTGCCAGCCGTCGCCGTGCCGTGGCCTCGTTGGCGGCTGCGTTTCCCGGCGCTGAGATCATTGATGTCACGTCCCGGGCGGTGGATCCGTGGGTGCGGCTGAGTCCGTTCTATCCGCATGGCGGCGTACCGGTCCCGTACGGCGAGGGTGAGACCGGCCAGTGCGTGGAGGGGATCTGGCAGGCGCTGAAGGTCTTCGAGCACGCCGATGTCGACCCGGCGAAGCTCGACGTCACTTCGATGAAGGGTCTCAAGCGGACCGTGCGCCGCTACGGGCCGGTCCGGGGCCACCGCACCGGGCTGCACGGCGAGGAGCTCCTGTCGTACGAGACGGCCCGACGCCGGATCTACCTGCCGGCCTACCGGTGGGTCCTCGACAACCGCGTCGCGGATCTGGTCGGGCAGCTGCGCGGGAAGGCCGAGGTAGTGCTCCTGGACTACACGACCAACGGTGACGTCGCCGATCTGGCCACCCCGCTTTCACATGCCGCGCTCCTTCAGCTGCACATCGAAGGCCGCTGGCCTGACGAGGCGTGAGCCCTGGACGTCAACGACGCGCGGGGCGCCAAGGTCTGTAGCGGGCAGGGCATCGTCGCGGACGTCATCCCGGACGTTGTCGCGGACATCATCGTCCAACCCGCCGGACCTGTGCGTTCACAGCACCCGCACCGGGATCAGTCCGGCCTCATCGGCGGATTCCCGCAACGCCTGGACAACGGCGGACACGACGGGATCCGGTCCCGAGCGGCGGAACAGCGCGGTGATCCTGCGGTGGCCGACGACCGGTACGGCGGGCACCGCGACCGCTGCCGGCGGTGTCGAACCGAGCGCCAGCGTCGGCACGACGGCCGCTCCCGCACCGGCTGCCACCATCGCCAGGACGGTGGGGAACTCCCTGCACAGGTGGTCGCGGCGCGCGGTGAAGCCGTTGTCGGCGCAGATCCGCAGGAGCGCCCGGCCGCAGGCGGTGTCGTCGGGGCTGGCGACCCAGGGGCGGCCGGCCAGGTCCCGGATCGAGGCCGGTCGCGGCCAGCTCGCGGGCGTGACCACGCGGTACTCGTCGTCGGCCACGGGGGAGGAGGCCAGGTCGTGCCCGTCGGAGGCTTCGGCACTCTCGCCGTCGTGTTCGGTGATGACCATGTCGCAACCGCCGGTGCGCAGTTCGCGGAGGGCCGCGGGGCCCTCCAGCTCGACCACCCGCGGTTCCAGCTCGGGATACGCCTCCACGATCGCGCTCAGTGCCGGCGCCACCAGGTGGCAGATCGCCGTGGAGAACGCGGCGATCGTGACCGGTCCGGCCACCCGGCCGCTGAGTTCCGTCAGTTCACGTCGCGCCTCGGTCAGCTCCTGCTCGATGCGTTCCGCGCGGGCGGCGAGCAGGTGTCCGGCCGGAGTGAGTCCGATTCTGCGCCGGGAGCGGTCCACCAGCGGCAGGCCCACCTCCCGCTCCAGCTGCGCGAGCTGCTGGGAGACGGCGGACGGGGACAGGTGCAGTAGCTGGGCCGCGTCCATGACACCCCCGCGCAGAGCGACCGCACGCAGGACGCGAAGCCGCCGGGGGTCGAGTTCCATAAGCAGAACTGTAGTGGCACTTCAGAAAATCGTGATTGAAATACAGCAGGGCTTCACTGATCATCGGAGCATGGAAACCAGTGAGGAATGGCGCGTCCAGTTCGACGCCGATGTCGTCTTCGCCAACGGCGGAGCCCTGCAGACCCAGGGGTTCCGGCTGGACGTGCCGGGTCCTGACATCAGTGACCAGGAGGTCGGGGAACTGCTCGTACGCCACCTCGGTCTGCTGATGGTCGGCGAGGTACGCATCAGCGAGCGGCAGCTGCTGCGCGAGCCCCACAAGGGATCGCGCGGCACCGCGGGGACCGCTCGTGCCGGGGGACGGACCGTGGACCTGAGCCATCCGATCCGTCAGGGCATGGTGACCCTTCCGGGGGTGCCCGGACCCGAGATCGGCGAGCACCTCTCCCGCGAGGCTTCTCGCGGCACCTATGCGCCGGGTACCGAGTTCTCCATCGGACACATCGCGATGGTGGCCAACACGGGTACGTACCTCGACGCTCCCTTCCACTGCATCTACCCGGCCGTACGGGCGGCGGGCCGGAGCGTGACCACCGTCGAGGGCCTCGCCGCCCGGGGCGGCGAACTCCACCCGGCCCAGCAGCAGTTCCTGGACGCCCAGGGCTTCCAGTGCGGGTTCTGCACCGCGGGCTATCTGATGACCACGGCCGCCCTCCAGGCGGAGCAGGGCACCGTCCACGACGACGGCAAGCTGGACGACCTGCCGCGCGCCTTCAAGGGCAACATCTGCCGCTGTACGGGCTACCGGGCCATCGAGGACGCGGTGCGCGGGGTCAAGCACACCGAGCGCCCCGAGGCGGGCCAGGCCGTCGGCAAGTCCCTGGGCGCCCCCGCCGGCCCCCTCGTCGTCACCGGCACGGCCCGCTACACCTTCGACGTGGAGGTGCCGGGGCTGCTGCACATGAAGCTGCTGCGCTCCCCGCATCCGCACGCCCGGATCGTCTCCATCGACACCAGCGACGCCCTGCGGGTGCCCGGGGTGCACGCGGTCCTCACCCACCACGACGCCCCCGAACGGCTGTACTCCAGCGCCCGCCACGAGCACCCCACCGAGGACCCGATGGACACCCGCGTCCTGGACGACGTGGTCCGCTTCGTCGGCCAGCGCGTGGCGGCCGTCGTCGCCGACAGCGAGCAGGCCGCCGAGGAGGGCTGCCGCCGTGTGGTCGTCACGTACGAGGAACTGCCGTACGTGATCGACCCGGAGCAGGCGATGCTGCCGGGCGCCCCCGTCATCCACCCCAAGGGACCCGAGTCGGGCATCTTCCGCGCCGAGAACAACGTGTGCGGCGAGGTCCACAACACCCTCGGCGACATGGCGAAGGGGTACGCGGAGGCGGACGTCGTCCACGAGGAGACCTTCCGGACCCAGCGCGTGCAGCACGCCAGTCTGGAGACCCACGGCAGCGTCGCGTACTTCGAGCCCAAGGAGGAGGGTGACGGCGAGCGCATCACCGTCCGCTCCTCCACCCAGGCGCCGTTCCTGACCCGGCGGGCGCTGTGCGCCCTCTACGACCTCAACGAGGACGAGGTCCGCGTCGTCGCGGGCCGCGTGGGCGGCGGGTTCGGTGGCAAGCAGGAGATGCTCACCGAGGACATCGTGGTCCTCGCCGCCCTGAAGCTGCGGCGCCCGGTGAAACTCGAGTTCACCCGGGCCGAGCAGTTCTACGGTGCCACCACCCGCCACCCCTTCAAGGTCACCATCAAGATCGGCGCGAAGGCCGACGGCACCCTCACCGCGCTGCGCATCCGCGTCGTGTCCAACACCGGCGCCTACGGCAACCACGGCCCGGCGGTCATGTTCCACAGCGTCGGTGAGTCCTTCGCCGTCTACAAGGCGCCGAACAAGGAGGTGGAGGCGTACTCCGTCTACACCAACGGTGTACCGGCGGGCGCGTTCCGCGGCTACGGCCTGGGCCAGGTCCTCTTCGCCCTCGAATCGGTGATGGACGAGCTCGCCGTCCGGCTCGGCATGGACCCGCTCGTCCTGCGCGAGAAGAACGTCATCGGCCCCGGCGACCACATGGTGACCCCGATCGGCCACGAGGAGGACCTCTTCATCGCCTCGTACGGGATGAAGCAGTGCATGGAGGTCGTCCGCAAGGCCATCGCCGAGGACCGCAGCCACGAGGACGTCCCGGAGGGCTGGCTCACCGGGACGGGCACAGCGGTCGCGATGATCGCGACCGGCCCCCCGGGGGGCCACTTCGCCGACGCGCGGGTCAGCCTGCTGCGCGACGGCACGTACGACATCGCGGTGGGCACGGCCGAGTTCGGCAACGGCACCACGACCGTCCACAAACAGATCACCGCCGGAGCGCTGAACACCACGGTCGACCGGCTCACGGTCCGTCAGTCGGACACGGACGTCGTCCGCCACGACACCGGCGCGTTCGGATCGGCCGGCACGGTGGTGGCGGGCAAGGCCGTCATGCTGGCGGCCGACTCGCTCGCGGAACGCCTCCAGAGCTTCGCCGCCCGGCACACGGGCGTGGCCCGGCATCTGTGCAAGCTGCAGGCCGAGTCCTTCGACTGCGCGGGCCGCGTCGTCACCCTCAAGGAGCTCTACGAGGCCGCGCACGACCAGGGCAGCCTCGACGAGATCGCGGCGGACGGCCACTGGGGCGGCTCCCCGCGCTCGGTCGCCTTCAACGCGCAGTGGTTCCGGCTGGCCGTCGACCCGGGCACGGGCGAGATGAAGATCCTGCGCAGCGTGCACGCCGCCGACGCGGGCAAGGTCATGAACCCGATGCAGTGCCGCGGCCAGGTCGAGGGCGGGGTGGCCCAGGCGCTGGGAGCCACCCTCTTCGAGACCGTACGGGTGGACGAGCGCGGGGAGGTGACCACGGCCGCGTTCCGCCGCTACCGCCTGCCCCAGTACGCGGACGTCCCGCGCACCGAGGTCCACTTCATGGAGACGTCGGACGCGATCGGCCCGCTGGGGGCCAAGTCGATGAGCGAGAGCCCCTTCAACCCCGTTGCCCCGGCCTTCGCGAACGCGCTGCGCGACGCCACCGGTATCCGCTTCACCGAAATGCCGGTCACCCGGGACCGGGTGTGGGCCGCGATGGACGAACACGCCCGGACGAAACCATGACGTCCACCGGATCCTGGGGGTCCTGTCACCCGGGGTACGGTCCTGCCATGTCTTCCTCATCCGACGCCGCACCGTCACCTTCCGCCTCCCCGTCACCGGCAGAGTCGCAGTCGCCGTCCCGGTCGCCTGCCACCGTGGCCGCGGACGATCTCGACCGGGCCGTCCAGCTCTCCGTCGCCGTCCTGCGCCAGGCACCCGCGGCGGCCTGGGACGGCAAGGCCGGTTCGCTGGAGTGGGACTGCTGGGAGACCGTCGAGCACCTGAGTGACGATCTGTTCGCCTACGCCGCCCAACTGGGCCCCAGGCAGCCGCCCCTGGAGGGTGAGGTGCCCTTCGTCTGGGAGAGCCGGCGGCCCGGCGGGCCCGCGAACGCCGTCCACGCGGACCGTACGGCGGGATCCGCCGGGCTGCTGCAGGTGCTGGAGGCGTGCGGCGCCCTGTTGATCGCCATGGTGCGTACGACGCCGTCGCAGACCCGGGCCTACCACGGCTTCGGAGTGTCGGACCCGGAAGGCTTCGCCGCGATGGGGATCGTGGAGACCCTGGTGCACACCCACGATCTGGCCGAGGGACTCGGTCTCGACTGGACCCCGCCCTCCGACATCTGCGCGCGGGTGCTCACCCGGCTGTTCCCGGAGGCACCGATGGGCACCGACCCCTGGTCCACCCTGCTGTGGGCGACCGGGCGCGCCGAACTGCCCGGCCACCCCCGGGTCACCACATGGCGCTGGTACGGCGAGCCCCGGCCGTAGCTCCCCCGCCACCGGCCGGCCGCGGTGGGACCGGCCCCACCGGCGTTCGCCAGGCACTACGTGAGATCGACGATCGCAGTCGGAACCTGCGGAACCACCGGGCGCGTACTGCGGAAACGCGCGGCGTAGGCGGAGGGAGTGGTTCCCAGGTGACGGGCGAAGGTCCTGCGGAGGGTCTCGTCGCTGCCCAGTCCGCTGCGCCGGGCCGCGGACGTCACGCTCTCGCCACGTTCCAGCAGCATCCGGGCGGCTTCCAGCCGCATCGTCTCCACGTAGGCGGCCGGGGTGCTGCCGGTCTCCTCCCGGAACAGCCGCGACAGATGACGGGCGCTCACACCGGCCTGGCCGGCCAGCGCCTGCGGGCTGTGGTCGGACGCCGGGTCGGCCGCGATGGCGTCCAGCAGCGGACGCACGACCGGGTGCGCCGTCACGGTGGTGCGGGAGGCGGCGGAGAACTGGGACTGCCCTCCCGGCCGTTGCAGAAACACCACCAGGTCACGGGCGACCCGGCGGGCCGCTTCCGGGCCGTGGTCCTGTTCGACCATCGCGAGGCAGACGTCGATGCCGGCCGTCACCCCGGCCGAGGTGAGAACCGTTCCGTCCTGGACGTAGATGGCGTCGGGCGTGACCCGGACGTCAGGGTGGCGGCGGGCGAGTTCCGCCGCGTGCTCCCAGTGTGTCGTCGCCCTGCGCCCCCGCAGCAGACCGGCCGCCGCGAGGACGAAGGCCCCGGTGCAGACCGCCGCCACCCGCTGCGCCCCCGCCGCCAGCCGGGCCACCTGGTCGACCAGGTCGGGCTCCTTCCGGAGCGTCTCGAGGTCGGCCGGACCGGGGACGATGAGCGTGACCTCCGGCCACTGCTCGCGCTCGGCCTGCTCGGCGGACAGGTCGGCGACGATCCGCAGGCCGGTCGAGGTGATGACGTCCCGGCCGCCTGGGGTGCACACCCGCACGGCGTACGCGCCCGTGTCCCGCGCGGCGGTGGCGAAGACCTCCAGCGGGGCGGCGACATCCATCAGCCGCACCCCGTCGAAGGCGAAGACGATCACTTGACGCTGCACCCGTCCACGGTAACCGCATGTCCGTATGTGTGGGGTACCTGTCTCCAGGGACATGGCGGGAGGTCGGTACCCGCGGGCAGGCTGGAAGCGTGATCAGGGCCGGTCGGCCCGTTCCCCGAGGAGAGGAGCCGTTCCATGACGATCCAGGGGCAGGAAGCCGGTGCCGCCGGAGTGTCCGTGCCGGACACCAAGCTCGCCGCCGAGGCCACCGAGCTGGTGCGCGACACGGTCGGCGACTTGATCTACCACCACTCCCGCCGCGTCTACTGGTTCGGCAGTCTGCAGGGCGTCAACCGCGGTCTGCGGTTCGACCCGGAACTGCTCTACGTCGCCGCGATGTTCCACGACCTCGGCCTCGGTGAACCCTTCCGCGGCAGCGGCCGCCGCTTCGAGGTGGACGGCGCCGACGAGGCACGCCGGTTCCTGCTGGGCCACGGCCTGCCCGAGGACGGCATCCGGCGGGTGTGGACAGCCATCGCCCTGCACACCACCCCCGGCATCCCGGTCTTCATGGAGCCGGAGGTCGCGCTGCTCACCGCCGGGGTCGAGTACGACGTCCTGGGCATCGGCTACCAGGACATCAGCGACGGCGACCGTGCCGAGATCACCGCGCTGCACCCCCGCCCGGACTTCAAGCGGCGCATCCTGGAGGCGTTCACCGAGGGCATCGCCCCGAAGCCGGAGACGACGTTCGGGAACGTGAAGGCCGATGTCCTCCAGCACTTCGTCCCGGGTTTCACCCGTGGTGACTTCGTGGAGACCATCCAGAACTCACCCTGGCCCGAGTAGACGGGATGCCCCGGGCCGGGCGGCCGGGCGCGTGACCCACCGCGCCCGCCGCCCCGCCCGGTGCCGGCTGGCGGAAGCCGTCCGCGTGGTCCTGGGCCCAGGACCGGAAGGTCCGGGCCGGCCGCCCGAGCAGCTGCTCCACGGTGTCGGGCGGCGATGTCGCGCTCATGGCTCAGGGACCGCGAGGCCTGTCCGTAGGGCCGGCGCACGACGCCCTGCCGGATCCGACCGGCCCATCCGAGCGTGTTCGTGGCGAAGTCGATGGCCCGCAGAAACGTCCACGCGCTTCAGGTCGGCGCCCGCCCTGCCGTCAGGCGTGGAACTCGGTGAGGTCGATGCTGTGCACGCGGAGCGGCCTGCCGTACACCGGGTCCACGGTTTCGCGCTCCAGGACCATGCCGAGTTTCCGCATGACGTTCTCGGAGGCGTCGTTGCCCACCTGGTGAATGCTGATGACGCGGTCCAGACCGCGGTCCTGGAGGGCGAACTCCAACGTGGCGTGGGCGGCCTCGGACGCGTACCCCTGGCCCCAGAACTGCCGCCCGAGCCGCCAGCCGATCTCCACGGCCGGCAGCACCTCCGGCAGGAACTCGGGCACGGACAGCCCCGTGAACCCGGCCAGTTCACCGGAAGCGAGCAGCTCGACGGCGAAGAGCCCGAAGCCCTCGTCGTCCCACTCCTCCTCCCAGCGCTCGATGGACTCCGCGGTGTTCTCCAGATCCCGGACCGAGCCGTCCCGGATCCAGCGCATCACCTGCGGGTCGGCGTTGATCTCCGCCATGGGCGCGAGGTCGTCGTCATGCCAGCGACGGAGGAGGAGGCGAGGGGTACGGATTTCGGTCATACCCGCATCCTGCCGAACGAGGTCCCCCCAGCGGAAATCGGCACCCCCGCGGCCCCGGGTCCGGCGGATCGCGGCCTCGAACGCCGCGATCTCCCGCCGGAAGTGAGACACGTGGTCCATGGCCCCACTCCGCCGGCCGCGCACCGGACCCGACATGGCCCCCGCCAGGCGGCGGACGGACTACCGCGCCGCGTCCAGCCGCTCGCGCTGCTCCGCCGTCAGCTCCAGGTCGACCGCGGCCAGGCTCTCGTCCAGCTGTGCCACCGAGGAGGCGCCGACCAGCGGGATCGCCGGGATGTCGGATCCGATCAGCCAGGACAGCACCACCTGGTTGGCGGTCGCCCCGGTCTCCTCGGCCACCTGCCGCAGCGCGGCGAGCCGGACCGGCGTGCCCGAGTGGTCGAACTCGGAACCCAGCGGCTTGTCCTCACGGACGTAGGCGCCGCCCAGCAGCGGCGAGTAGGCGACGAGCGCGAGCTCCGGGTCGGAGCGCAGATAGCTGAGGTGGTCGCCGCTGAGCACGCCCTCCTGGCCGTCCGGGGAGCGCCGGCTCGGGAAGTCGGTGCGCTGCCGCAGATAGCTGTGGTGGTACTGCAGGACCTCGTACCCCGGCAGGCCGGCCGCCGCGGCCAGACCGCGGGCCTGCTCCACCCGCCACGCATAGTGGTTGCTCGCCCCGAGCAGGCCGACCGTGCCCTCGGCGACCAGTTCGGCGAAGCTCTCGACGATCTCCCGCGTCGGCACGCTCGTGATCTGGGTGTGCGCGTACAGCAGGTCCAGCTTCTCCATACCGAGCCGCTCCCGGCTGCGCTCCGCGGACTCCCGGATCGTCTTGGCCGACAGGCCGTCGATGTCGAGGGCCATGGTGGCGCTGGGGGCGAGCGGCCGTCCCCCGAGCTTGGTGGCGATGGTCAGCTCGTCACCGGCGCCGCGGCTGCGGCGCCAGCGGCCGAGCAGTTCCTCGCTCTCGCCGCCCTGGGTGCCGTTGACCCAGTACGCGTAGTTGTTGGACGTGTCGATGAAGGTGCCGCCGGCTTCGACGAACCGGTCGAGGATCGCGAACGACGTCGCCTCGTCGGTGATCGTGCCGAACAGCATGGCGCCGAGACTCAGCACGCTCACCTCGCGGCGGGTCGCCGGGTCCTTGCCGATCGTGCGGTACCGCATGTGCGTTCCCCTCGTCGAGCCCCTCGGTGCCGGGCTTTGAGCAGGAGTCTGCATCCTGGAGAGCGCTCTAAGTCAACCCCCTCCGACCAGGGCGGTCAGGTGTCCAGGGAGCGGATGACCCGGGCCGGATTGCCGACCGCGAGGACGCCGGCCGGCAGGTCCTTGGTGACCACCGCACCGGCGCCGACCACGGTGTTCTCGCCGATGGTGACTCCGGGGCAGACGATCACCCCGCCGCCGAGCCAGACGTTGTCGCCGATCGTGACCGGTACCGCCTTCTCCCAGCCGGCCCGCCGCCGCTCGGTGTCCAGCTCATGGGCCGGCGTCAGCAGCTGGACGTTCGGGCCGATCTGCACATCGGCTCCGATGGTGATGGGCGCCGCGTCGAGGAAGACCGCACCGAAGTTCACGAACGTCCGGGCGCCGACGGTGATCTGACGGCCGTAGTCGCACTGGAACGGGGCACGGATCACCACCCCTTCGCCCACCGCGCCGAGCAGCTGCTCCAGGATCTTGCGGCGCCCGGCCGGGTCGGGCCGCCCACCCGGGTCGACCGAGTTGTAGGCCGCGCACAGCTCGCCACGCCGCTCGGAATCCGCCCCCAGGTCGGGGTCGACCGGGAGGTACCAGTCGCCGGCCAGCATGCGTTCCTTGTTCTCGCCCACAGGGGTCCTCTCTCCGGGAGCAGCCACGATAGCCAAGAGCGCGGGCGGGCAGGCGGGCTCGGCGGCCCCGCCGGATCCGGCGGGCGCGCCGACTTGCGCGACACCCCCCACCGCGGGCCGGGCGGCTCTACTCTGATCGTGGGCCGGACGCTTCGCCGGCGGGGGAGCTTGCGGCGCCCGGCCGGCACGGGTTCCGGAGGGGGTGCGGCACGGTGGAACAACTGGGGCCCGGGGATCCGCGGCAGGTGGCGCAGTACCGGATCAGTGCACGGCTCGGCGCGGGCGGCATGGGTCAGGTCTATCTGGCGCGCTCACCGGGCGGCCGGTCCGTCGCGGTGAAGGTGGTCCGGGCGGATCTGGCCCAGGACCCGCAGTTCCGCGTCAGGTTCGCCCGTGAGGTCGAGGCGGCGAGACGGGTCAGCGGTGTCTTCACGGCACCGGTCATCGACGCCGATCCGGACGCGGACCCGCCGTGGCTGGCCACCGGCTACGTTCCCGGACCGTCCCTCACCAGCGCCGTGACGGAGTTCGGCCCGCTGCCAGCGGACTCCGTGCGCCTGCTCGTCGCCGGGCTCGCCGAGGCGCTGGTCGCCATCCACCGGGCGGGGCTGGTCCACCGGGACCTCAAGCCGTCGAACGTGCTGCTCGCCCTGGACGGACCCAAGGTCATCGACTTCGGCATCGCCAAGGCGCTGGAGTCCGTCGGGCTGACGATGACCGGATCGGCGATCGGCTCACCGGGGTTCATGGCGCCCGAGCAGGTCACCGGTGGCGAGGTCACCTTCGCCACCGACATCTTCGCACTGGGCGCGGTGCTGGTCTTCGCCGCGACCGGCCGGTCCCCCTTCGGCACCGGCCCCACCCCCGCGCTGCTGTACCGGGTGGTGAACGACGAGGTCGAGGTGGACGACCTGCCGGACGGACTGCGCCGGCTGGCTCGGAGCTGTCTGGCCAAGAACCCGTGGGAACGGCCCAGCGCGGCGCAGATCCTGGACGGACTGGACTCCCCCGAGCTGGCGCCGACCGAGGCGTTCACCTCGGGCGGGCGCTGGCTGCCCGCGCCGCTGACCCGGGCGATCCTGCGGCAGTCGGGGATGCTCGACGAGGACCGGACCGTGCTGGACCCGCCGCCGGCCCCCACGGCTTCGCTCACCTCACCGGCCCCGGCACCCGCGCCGTCCGGCTACGGCTATCCCGGTCCTGCAGAGGGATCGGGTCCTGCGGAGGGATCGGGTCCTGCGGAGGGATCGGGTCCTGCGGAGGGAGCCGGCCCGCCCGCGGGGTTCGGCCCGCCGCCGTTCGTCCCGGCCTCCGGCGGGACCGCGTACAGCGGCCCCGGCAGCCACAGCGCGTACTCCACGGTCCCGGCCCCACAGGCCCCGCAAACCCCGCAGCATCCCGGAGCTCCGCGCCCGCCGAAGCGCCGCCGCGCGATCCTCGCGGTGGCCGTCACGGTGCTGCTGATCGTCGGCGGTGCGGCGATCGCGCTGAACCAGCTGGGCACCAAGGACGACACGGGTGGGGACGGCAAGGCCTCGAGCGCGCCGAGCGCGGCCGCGCCCACCCCGGCCGGGCCGGCCACCGCGCTGCCCTGCGGCGGGATCAACGACCCCTTCACCTCTAACGTGAGCGCCGCCGGCTGGCATCCGATCAACAAGCTGGAGGACACCGTCGCGCTCCCCGGAGGCCGGCTCGACATCACCGCCGCCGACGGCGCCGATCTGCGCGCCGACATCCCCTCGGTCGGCGCCAAGGCGCCCATGTACTACCGGGAGGTGAACGGGAACTTCACCGCCGAGACCGAAGTGAGCGCGTCCCCGCACTACACCTACCAGGGAGCCGGGCTGTTCCTCAGCGCGGTGAACTACGGGTACATCCGGCTGGAGCGCGGCTACGGCGACACCGGCGGCATCACCTTCGAGTACTTCAGGGACGACGAAAAGTACGTCTCCGTCGACTACGCCTTCACCACCGCGGCGGCCAAGGGCAGGACGCTCGTCAGGACGGACGCCACCAGCGTCCAACTGCGGCTGCGGCGCACCGGCGACACGGTGACCGCGTCCTGGCGGGCGAGTGGTGCTGCGGCCTGGCAGCAGCTGGGGCAGGCGCCGACTCCGGGCGCGTCGGGCGGCAAGGGGACACCGGCACTCCGGATCGGCCTCTCCGTCGTCAACCGCGCCCAGCCGCCCCAGGGCGATCCGCAGAAGCAGCGCTTCACGGCGTCCTTCGACTACGCCAACATCACCTGCGGCTGAGCCCGTCCGACTCCGGGCCGCCGTACCGCCGGCGTCACTCCGGGCGCCCGCGGGGTGCGCGGGCGCAGGCGGCCTCCACCGTCGCGACGGGACGCAGGTTCCTCGTGAGGCCGGCCAGCCGCAGGATCCGCAGATGCCAGGGGTGGGTGCAGACCAGTCCCATCCAGCCGTCGTGCTCCAGCAGCAGGCGGTGGGTGCGGACGAGCAGCGTCAGGGCGGCGCAGTCGAAGAACTGGGCGGGCCGCAGGTCCACGACCACCAGGGCACCCGGCGACTCCGTCGCGGCGGACACCCCGGCGCCCACCTCTTCGATCGTGGACAGGTCGATCTCCCCGCGTAACTCCACCACGGTGAACTCGCCCCGCTCGTAGGTGTGGACGAGCCGGCGCGGCGGCGGCACGGCTTCCAAGCGGAGGGAGGCCTGGCCCAGGGTGGCAGGCGGGGTGTCCTCATCCATGCGCGGTCCCCTGTCCAACAGCTTCCGGATCGACGGAAGCACTCAGCCATACGGACTACCACCGGGGTCCCGGGCGACATCCCTGAACTCTAGGGACAGTGGGAAAAGCAGAAACGTGCAGGCAGCTGGCAGTTCAGTCCTGTGGGTGAAATTCGCCGAACGCCTTGCTGGTCGACACATTTTGTGCAGGTACGCCTTGTGTCACGGCGGCCGGCCCCGCCCCGGCGCCGCCCCGGACAGGGTGCTCCCACTCGTTCGGCGGTGTGCGCGGCAGCGGCCGCCCCTGCCGCCCATGATGCTGTGACCTGCCGGATCGTTGCCCAGGACGACGCCCGGTGCCGCCGTCTGAGGGACCCTCAGGCCCCGGCGAGGATGCGCGGGCCGATGCATATCCCCTTTGGATGGATCTCACGGCATGGAGTCGACTGCGTGCACATGGTGCGCTCGCCGTGCCGGTGAACGGAGATCCCACCATGCGTATAGCCACGGTCCTGGCCACCACCGCCCTCGCCTCGGTCGCGATCGGAGCCGGGGCCAGTGCCGCGTACGCCGCAGACCAGCCCTCGCTGAGCGTCACCCCGAGCCCGGCCATGCCCGGCTCCTCCGTCGTGATCTCCCTCAGCGGCGGCTGCACCGCCTCCTCGGCCTCGGCCACGTCGGAGGCCTTCACCGGCACGGTGGAGCTCTCCACCGGCTCGGCGCGCATCTACACCGGCACCGCGACGATCAAGTCCGCCATCAAGGCCGGCACGTACTCGATCGACGTGGCGTGTCCCGGTGGCGCCACCAGCACCTACCAGTTCGAGGTCGGCACGGCGAGCAAGGGTGCCAAGACCGGTCTGGGCGGCTCCGTCGGCGGGATGAACACCGGTCGGATCGCGGGCGGCATCGCCCTCCTCGGCGTCGCGGCCGGTGGCGTCGTGATGCTGCGCCGCCGCCGGGCCGACACCGACTGACCGCTCCTCCCGGCGTGTGATCGCGCCCCGCAGCCGCGGCTGCCCCGGTTCATGGGCCCGGGGCAGCCGCTTCGGTCCGTCCGGCCGGTCACAGGCTGACGCGCACCGCCAGGGGTCCGGCGTCCTCCCGCTGTTCCACAGCGCCGATCCGGCCGGCCGCGCGCACATCGGCGTCGACGAGGGCGTAGCGGTCGAGCACCTTGCGCGGACCGGAGACGACGGCCTGTGTCACCTCGGCGCGCATGGACACCTTCGCCTCCGACTTGGCCTTGCGGACCGCCGCGATGACCTCGGCCGCGGTCGCCAGCAGCTCACCGTCCCCGTCGGCGGCCATGGCGCGGATCTCCGCCGCCGCGGGCCAGTCCGCGCGGTGGACCGAGCCCTCGGCGTGCCAGGACCACACCTCCTCCGTGACGAACGGCAGCACCGGGGCGAAGAGCCGCAGCAGCGTGCCGAGGGCGGTGGCCAGGGCGGCGCGGGCCGAGTGCGTCCCGGCGGTGTCCCATGATCCGTTGGCGCTGCCCTCGGCGCCGTAGGCACGGTCCTTGACCAGTTCGACGTAGTCGTCGCAGAAGCGCCAGAAGAAGTGCTCGGTACGCTCCAGGGCGCGCGCGTAGTTGAAGTCCTCGAACGCGGCGGTGACCTCCTCGACGGCCGCCGCGAGTTCGGCGAGCATCGCGCGGTCCAGGGGTTCGGTGACGGGGGTCCCCTCGGGCACCTCGCCAAAGCCGCGGACGAACTTGCTGGCGTTGAGGATCTTCACCGCGAGCCGGCGGCCGATCTTCATCTGGCCGGTGTCGAAGGCCGTGTCGGTGCCGGGACGGCCGCTGGCCGCCCAGTAGCGGACGGCGTCGGACCCGTGCTGGACGAGGAGGTCGGCGGGGGTGACCACGTTGCCCTTGGACTTCGACATCTTCTTGCGGTCCGGGTCGAGGATCCACCCGGAGATCGTGGCGTGCTTCCACGGCAGTACGCCGTGCTCGGCGTGCGAGCGGACGACCGTGGAGAACAGCCAGGTGCGGATGATCTCGTGGGCCTGCGGTCGGAGGTCCATGGGGAACACCCGGGCGAACAGATCCGGGTCCTTCAGCCACCGGCCGGCGATCTGCGGGGTGAGCGACGAGGTGGCCCAGGTGTCCATGATGTCGGGGTCTCCGGTGAACCCGCCGGGCGTGCCGCGCTGTTGCTCGGTGTATCCGGCGGGCGCCTCGGCGCTGGGGTCGACCGGCAGCGCCGCCGGGTCAGGGGCGATCGGCCGGTCGTAATCCGGGTTGCCCTCCTGGTCCAGCGGATACCAGACCGGGATCGGCACGCCGAAGAACCGCTGGCGGCTGACGAGCCAGTCACCGTTGAGTCCGCTCACCCAGTTCTCGTAGCGCACCCGCATGTGTTCGGGGTGCCAGTGCAGTTCGGCGCCGCGCCGGAGCAGTTCCTCACGCAGCGGGACGTCGCGTCCGCCGTTGCGCAGGTACCACTGGCGGGTGGTGACGATCTCCAGCGGCTTGTCGCCCTTCTCGAAGAACTTCACCGTGTGGGTGACCGGCCGCGGGTCGCCCTCCATCTCGCCGCCGGCCCGCAGCATCTCCACGACGCGCTCGCGGGCGGTGTGCGCGGTGGCTCCGGCCAGCCGGCCGTAGGCGGCGCGCGCCTGTTCGGAGTCGAGGCCCGGGGGCGGATCCGCGGTGAAGCGGCCGTCCCAGCCGATCACCGGGCGGGTGTCGAGCCGCAGTTCGCGCCACCAGGTGACGTCCGTGGTGTCGCCGAAGGTGCACACCATGGCGATGCCCGAGCCCTTCTCCGGGTCGGCCAGCTGGTGCGCCAGCACGGGCACGGCGACATCGAAGAGCGGGGTGCGGACCGTCGTACCGAACAGGTCCTGGTAGCGGGCGTCGTCGGGGTGGGCGACGAGCGCCACACAGGCGGGCAGCAGTTCAGGACGGGTGGTGTCGATCATGACGCGGCGGCCGTCGGCGCCGTGGAACGCCAGCCGGTGGTACGCGGCCGGCCGCTCGCGGTCCTCCAGTTCGGCCTGGGCGACGGCGGTGCGGAAGGTGACGTCCCACAGCGTCGGCGCCTCGGCCATGTACGCCTCGCCGCGGGCGAGGCAGTTGAGGAAGGCGAGCTGCGAGGTGGCTCGGGCCTCGTCGTTGATGGTCTGGTACGTCCGCGTCCAGTCCACCGACAGGCCGAGCCGGCGCCACAGGTCCTCGAACGCCTTCTCGTCCTCGACGGTCAGCCGCTCGCACAGCTCGATGAAGTTGCGCCGGGAGATCGGGAGCTGCTGCTTCCCGGGGTTCTCCGGCGGGGTGGAGTCCGCGTCGTACGGGAGCGCCGGATCGCACCGGACACCGAAGTAGTTCTGCACGCGCCGCTCGGTCGGCAGGCCGTTGTCGTCCCACCCCATCGGGTAGAAGACCTCCTTGCCGCACATGCGCTGGTACCGCGCGATCGCGTCGGTGTGCGTGTACGAGAAGACATGGCCGACGTGCAGCGAACCGCTGACGGTGGGCGGCGGGGTGTCGATGGAGAACACCTGCTCGCGCGTCCTGGAGCGGTCAAATACGTATACGCCTGACGCGTCCCACCGTTGAGACCACTTCTCTTCCAGCCCGTCGAGGACGGGCCTCTCGGGAACGCCGCTCGGGCGGTGGGTGAACGTCATGCTCCGACATGCTAAAGGACGTGCGGTTCGCCGCCCCGGGCCGGGTGCCCCGGCGTGCGCCAGGCCGGAACCCCAGGCCACCGGGGCCGGGCCGTACACGACCACTCGAAGGGAGTGAAATACATATGAGCCATAACCCGAATGCCGCCGGTGCGTTGTGACGGGTGCGGACGTTCGGTCCGCGTGGAATTCCGGAAGGCAGGAAACCTATGAAACAGGTCGCCAGAAAGGGACTGCTCACCGCCATGGTCGCCGGCGGAGCACTGGCCAGTGCCGGATACGCGCACGCCGACGCGGGCGCCGGTGGTGACACGGTGGGATCCCCCGGGGTGCTGTCGGGCAACTCGGTGCAGATCCCGGTGCACGTTCCGGTCAACCTGTGCGGGAACACGGTCAGTGTGGTCGGCCTGCTCAACCCGTCGTCCGGCAACGGCTGCGCCAATGTCTCGCACGGCGGCGGTCCGGCCGCGGGTCCGGCCGCCGGCCAGGGCACCGGAGGCACCCGGTCCACGACCACGGGCGGCTCGGCCGCGCACGGCGCGACGAAGGGCTCGCCGGGGCTCCTGTCGGGCAACGGCCTGCAGCTGCCGATCGATCTGCCGGTGAACATCACGGGGAACTCGGTCAGCGTCGTGGGCATCGGGAACGCGTCGAGCGGAAACGTCTCTTCAAACCGGCCCGACACGCCTCCCGTCCGCACCCTCCCCGCGCCTCCGCGGCTGTCCGTGCCGGTACCGGCGGGCCACCAGGCACCTCTCGTCCAGGCCGAGGCCGGAGAGTCGCTCGCGCACACGGGCACGGACTCCCTGGGCTTCACCGTACCGGCGGGAGCGGCCCTGCTGATCGGCGGCACCGTGCTGTACCGGAGGTCACGTCCGCGGACGTGACGGGTTCACGGGCGCGGCCCGGGGCCGGCGGCCGAACTCCCCCGGCCCCCGGCCGCGCCACATCAGTCGGCCGACGGCCCATCACGTCGGTGAATGACATCATTTGGGTGCATACAAGGCGTTTCCCAGCGTGGGACACCGCGGGAGCGTGCATCCACCACCAGTGTCGTCTCACGGTCTCGCGGGGCCGTGCGGGCCTCGACTCCCGCGGCGGCGGGACCGGGCGCCGCGCACCGATATCTGAGCCACACTGCGAGAGCAAGGTAAGTGAAAGCACCAGAACAACGTGGCGAAGTCCCAGCCCGAACCGGCACCGGCGACTTCGGTGACGGCGCCCCAGGAGTCGCGGCCGGGGCGGTGTGGCCGGTGGCCGGAGCGGCACCGGCCAGAACCCTGCTCGATGTGCTGGAGGCGTCCGCCCTGGCACATCCCGATGCTCCCGCCCTGGACACGAGCACGATCACGGCAGCGGGCTCGGGCTCGGGCGTCACAACCGACGCCGGTCGCGGACTGCTCGACTACCGCGCGCTGACGGCCCGGGTGACGGAACTGGCCGACCGGCTGGCGGCCGCGGGCATCGGCAGGGGCGACCGGGTCGGGGTGCGCGTCCCGTCGGGCACGGCGGAGCTGTATCTGGCGATCCTCGCGGTGCTGCGCACCGGAGCGGCCTACGTACCGGTCGACGCCGACGATCCGGACGAACGCGCCGAGCTGATCTGGTCGGACGCCGCGGTGTGCGCGGTGATCGGCGCCGGCTGCGTGATCGTGCCGCGCCCCGCGCAGCGGCCCGGTGGCCGGCCGGGCCGTCCGGGACCCGACGACGACGCCTGGATCATCTTCACCTCCGGCACCACGGGCCGTCCCAAGGGAGTGGCGGTCACTCACCGTTCGGCCGCCGCGTTCGTCGACGCCGAGGCGCGGATCTTCCTCACGGAAGCGCCGCTGGGCCCGGGTGACCGGGTGCTGGCGGGGCTGTCCGTGGCGTTCGACGCCTCGTGCGAGGAGATGTGGCTGGCCTGGCGGCACGGGGCGTGCCTCGTTCCGGCTCCGCGGTCGCTGGTGCGGGCGGGCGTCGACCTGGGGCCCTGGCTGGTCGAACGGGGCGTCACGGTGGTCTCCACCGTCCCGACGCTGGTGGCGCTGTGGCCCGTGGAGTCGCTGGCCCGGGTGCGGCTGCTGATCCTCGGCGGTGAGGCGTGCCCGGCCGGACTCGTCGACCGGCTGGCCGCGCCGGGCCGCGAGCTGTGGAACACCTACGGGCCGACGGAGACCACCGTGGTGGCCTGCGCCGCGCTGCTGACGCCGGGCCGGCCGGTCAGGATCGGCACCCCGCTGGACGGCTGGGAGATCGCCGTCGTCAACGGCGAGGGCAAGCCCGTCGCCTGGCACGAGACGGGAGAACTGCTGATCGGCGGCGTCGGCGCCGCCCGGTACCTCGACCCCGCCAAGGACGCCGAGAAGTTCCGCCCGCACCCGTGGCTGCGCGGGCCCCGCGTCTACCGCAGCGGCGACCTGGTGGTGGCGGAACCCGAGGGACTGGTCTTCGTCGGGCGCGCCGACGAGCAGGTGAAGCTGGCGGGCCGCCGGGTCGAACTCGGTGAGATCGACGCGGCGTTGCGGGCGCTGCCCGGAGTGCGCTCCGCCGCGGCGGCCGTGCGGAACACGGCGGCGGGCGGCCAGGTGCTGGTCGGCTACCTCGTCCTGGACCCACCGGAGGGGCACAAGGGGCAGGACGCGACCGCCCGGCCGGATCCGCGGTTCGACTCGGGCGCGGCGCGCGCCCTGCTGCTCGAACGGCTTCCGGCGACGCTGGTCCCCGTCCTGGCCGTGGTGGACGAACTGCCGACCCGTACCTCGGGAAAGGTCGACCGTGCCGCCCTGCCCTGGCCGCTGCCGACGACCGCCGGCGCGGACCCGGCGGGCGATGTCGCCGCGCTCGGGGAGACGGCGGCCTGGCTCGCCGGCAAGTGGCGGGAGGCGCTCGGCCTGCCGGTCACCGGTGACAGCGACTTCTTCGCGCTCGGCGGCACCAGCCTGGCCGCCGCCCGGCTCGTCTCGGTCCTGCGGGAGCGGTACCCCGGGGTCTCGGTGGCGGAGGTCTACGGCCGCCCCCGGCTGCTCGACCTCGCCGCCCACCTCGACGAACTCGGCGGCGGCCCGCGCGAGGAACGGCGGGTGCGGCCCACCCCGCGACGCGCCGGAGCCGTCCAACTGCTGGTGCTGTCGGTGCTGTACACGCTCGGCGGACTGCGGTGGATGCTCGGGCTCGCCACGGCCGACAACCTCATCGGGCCGCTGCCCTGGGCGCCGCACACCTCCTGGTGGCTGATCCTGGGCGGCTGGCTGGCGCTGTCGAGCGCCGCAGGGCGGGTGGCCATCGGCTCGGCGGCGGCCCGGCTGCTCACCGCCGGGATGCGTCCGGGTTCCTTTCCGCGCGGCGGCCGGGTCCATCTGCGGCTGTGGGCGGCGGAGCGGACGGTGGCCATGTTCAACATCGCCTCGCTGCTCGGCACTCCCTGGGCCCGGCACTACGCCCGCGCGCTGGGCTGCCGGGTCGGACGGGACGTCGATCTGCACACCGCACCGCCGGTGACGGGCATGGCCCGGTTCGGCGACGGATGCGCCGTCGAGCCGGAGGCCGACGTGGCCGGGTGGTGGCTGGACGGCGATGTCCTGCACCTGGGCGCCGTCGAGATCGGGGCCGGCGCCCGCGTCGGCACCCGGAGCACCCTGATGCCCGGCGCGCGGATCGGCGACGGCGCCGACATCGCGCCCGGCAGCTGCGTACTCGGCGACGTGCCGGACCACCGGCAGTGGCACGGCTCCCCCGCCCGCCCCGTCACCGGCGCACCGCCGGCCGGCGACGGCTGGCCGCTCCCTGACCACCGCCGTGCCCGCCGCTGGGACCTCGCCTACGCGCTCGCCCTGCCGGTCTTCAACCTGCTGCCGCTGATCGCGGCGGCGCCCGCGCTGTGGATGACGTACCGGGCGGTCCGCGGTGAGGGGACGCTCACCGGAGTCCTGGTGCGGCTGCTGGTGCTGACCCCGCTGCTCATGGTGGTGGGTGTCGCGGCGTACGCGGGGCTGATCGTCGTCCTCGTCCGGCTGTTCGGCATCCCGGTGAAGCCCGGCCACCATCGCGCGCACGGCGGTGTCGCCTTCTGCACCTGGATCGTGTCGGGTCTGATGATCACGGCGCGCGGCTCGCTCTTCCCCTTCTACGCCAGCCTGTTCACCCCGGTCTGGCTGCGGCTGCTCGGCGCCCGGGTGGGCCGCCGGGTCGAGGCGTCCACCGTGCTGGCGCTGCCCGGCCTGCTGCGCGCCGACGACGGCGCGTTCCTGGCGGACGACTCGCTCGTCGCCCCGTTCGAGATCCGTGGCGGCTGGTTGCGGCTCGGCGCCGCACGGGTCGGCCGCCGGGCCTTCGTCGGGAACTCCGGCATCGTCGGCCCGGGGCGGGAGCTGCCCGACCACGCCCTCATCGGGGTGCTGTCCGACGCCCCCGAGCACGCCGAGCCCGGCTCGTCCTGGACCGGACGGCCGGGCTTCCCGCTGCCCCGCGTCGCGGACCACGCCGACCCCGGCCGCACCTACGACCCGCCCCGCCGGCTGGTGCTGGCCCGCTCGGCGGTGGAACTGTGCCGGGTCGTCCCGGTGCTGATCTCCGCGCTGCTGGGCGCCGGGTCACTCGCGGCACTGCAGGCCGTCTTCAACGCGTACGGGCTGCTGGCCGGCGCGGCCGTCAGCGGTCTGGTGAGCGTGGGCGCGGGCATCGTCGCGCTGCTCTTCACGACGGCGGCCAAGTGGATTCTGGTGGGCCGGTTCCGCACGGGCGAGCACCCGTTGTGGTCGTCCTTCGTCTGGCGCAACGAGCTGTACGACAACTTCGTGGAAGAGCTGGCCATGCCCTGGCTCGGCACGACCCTGACCGGCACACCGTTCCTGAACGTCTGGCTGCGCAGCCTGGGTGCGCGCATCGGCCGCGGGGTGTGGTGCGAGAGCCACTGGCTGCCCGAGGCGGATCTGGTGCGGCTGGACGACGGTGTCAGCGTCAACCGCGGGTGCGTCCTGCAGACGCATCTCTTCCACGACCGGCTGATGCGTCTCGACGCGGTCCACGTCGGGGCGGGCGCCACGCTCGGCCCGCACTCCATCGTGCTGCCCGGCTCGGTGCTCGGCGCCGGAGCCTGCGTCGGCGCCGCCTCGCTGGTCATGCGCGGCGAGGGTGTGCCGGCGGGGTCCCGGTGGGTCGGCAACCCCGTCGCTCCGTGGCCGCGGCAGGCGCCGGGCACGGCGCCCGTCGTCGGCGCGGACGCGGGGCGCCTCCGGATCCCGGGGCGGCCCCGTGATCCGGAGGACGGAACGTCCGGCTACGAGGCGAGCGTCTCGGTGGACACCCGCCACAACCGCTCGGCCGCCTCGGGGTCGAGGGCGTAGGGGGCGACGCCGCTGCGGCTGCCCGGCTCGTTGGGCGCGGCTTCGTTGCAGTCCTCGAAGTACCGGCCGCCGATGCCGTCGAGCAGCGGTGACGTCGCGACCAGCGCGGAGGTGGCGGCGCCCTGCTCCGGCGTCTTCCACCGCATGGCGCCACCACCGCTCTGGGCACGGAGCCGTTCGAGCTCCTCGTCGGTGATGTGCCGCTGCAGGTTGGTGCGGATCGCGCCGGGCATCAGGGCGTTGACGGTGATGCCGTCGTCCGCCCAGCGCTTCGTGGCCTCGACGGCGAACAGCACGTTGGCGGTCTTGGACTGCCCGTACGCGGCCCACGGCTCGTAGGCGCGCTCACGGAAGTGGATGTCCTCGAAGACGACAGGTGAGCGCAGGTGGGCACTGGAACTGACGGACACGACGCGGGCGCCGCCGGCCGCCGCGAGCGCGCCGTGCAGCCCGGTGGCGAGCGCGAAGTGGCCGAGGTGGTTGGTGGCGAACTGCATCTCCCACCCCTGCGGCGTGCGCATTTCGGGGGAGGCCATCATGCCGGCGTTGTTGACGAGGATGTGCAGCGGGCCGTCCCACGCGGCGTTGAAGGCCGCGACGGACGCCTGGTCGGCGAGGTCGAGCGGCGCGACGGAGAGCTGCTTGTTGCCGGTGGTCGCGATGACGTCCTGGACGGTGCGGTCGCCCGCCGCCAGGTCCCGGACGGCCAGCGTCACCTCGGCGCCGGCGCCGGCGAGCGCCCGGACGGTCTCGATGCCGATGCCGGATGCCCCGCCGGTCACGATGACCCGGCGGCCGGTGAGATCGACACCGGCCACGACCTCGGCGGCGGTGGACTCGAAACGGAACGGCGTGCTGAGGGGGGTGGCGGAAGTCATGATCATTCCCGTTCGCTCGGGGGTGCGGAGCGGGAGGCCCAGCCAGTAGGATTGGAAACGGAGGAGCCTCCACTAAGCACCACTGTAAGCGGAGGATCCTCCGCTTCGCAAGTCGACCCACCGAGGAGGAACCGTGCCGGCCACCGGACCCCGCCCCCTGCGCGCCGACGCGCAGCGCAACCGCGACCGGGTGCTCGCCGCCGCCGTGCGGGCGTTCTCCCAGGACGGGCCGGAGGTGACGCTCGACGCCATCGCGAAGGACGCGGGCGTGGGCATCGGCACGCTCTACCGGCACTTCCCCACCCGCGAGGCGCTCGTCGACGCGGCCTATCACAACGAGCTCACCAAGCTGTGCGACGCCGCCGAGCGGCTCCTCGCGACGATGGCGCCGGACGAGGCGACGCGGACCTGGATGGATCACTTCGTCGACTACATGACGACCAAGCGCGGCATGGCCGACGCCCTGCGGGCGCTCATCGCCTCCGGCGGCAACCCGTTCGCCCACAGCCGTGACCAGCTGGTCGCCGCCCTCACCACCCTGCTGACGGCGGGCGCCGCCGCCGGGACCGTCCGCTCGGACGTCGACCCCGGCGATGTCCTCGTCAGCCTGAGCGGGGTCTCCCTCGCAGCCGGCGAACCCGCCCAGCGCGAACTGGCCCGCCGGCTGCTCGATCTGCTGATGGACGGCCTGCGCTATCGCTCCGGCCCCTCCGCCTGACCGACTGATCGCCTGCCGCCCGTCGCCCGTCGCCCGTCGGAACTCGTCCGCGGATTTCTGTTATCGGCCTCCGCCCGCCGGATCTCCTGTGTGTGCACCCGCACCCAGCAGACCCCGCACCGGAAAGTGAAGCCGCGTGAACCGTGAGACCCAGCCCCCGACGTCCACCCCGGAACCGGGCGCGAGCAGCGCCCCGTACCAGCAGCTCCCGGACGGCCGGGGCACGCACTCCGCCGCCGGCCGGGGCCGCAGCGCCGGGCGGCACAGCGGGCGGAGCGGTCAGCACCGGGGGCGCCGCTCGCGGTGGGCGGCGACCGTCGGCGGCGCCGCCGCGCTGATAGCCGTCGCGGGCGGCGGGTACACCGTGGTCCAGTCGACGACGGACCGGACCGACGAGACACGGTCGGCCGCGGGCCCCGCGCCGGTCACGGACGCCCCCGATCCGGCGGGAACCCCGGGCGGCGCCTCGGCGGCCACGGGGTCGGCGGCCCCCGCCGCTCCTACCCGGAGCGCCTCCGCCACGGCGGCCCCCTCCGCGCAGCGGCCGGGCACCCACCCGGCCACCACCGCGCCGCACACCACCGGAGCGGGCACCACCGGAACGGGCACCGGTACCGGGGGACCGGCACGGGCGCGGGCTCCCGTAAGGCACCGTCCTCGAGCACCCTGTCCGGCGGCGGGACCACCGCCCAGTACGCGCGGCAGGTCGTGGAGATGGTCAACACCGAACGCGCCCGGCAGGGCTGCAAGCCCGTCACCGTCAACGCGAAACTCCAGGCCGCGGCCCAGGCGCACTCCGACGACATGGCCGCCCGCAACTACTACGAGCACGACACCCCCGAGGGCGTCGGGCCGGGCGCGCGGATGACGTCCGCCGGCTACCACTGGAGCACATGGGGCGAAAACATCTACAAGAGCCCCAAGGACGCCCAAACCGCGATGGACGGCTGGATGAAGAGCCCCGGACACCGTGACAACATCCTCAACTGCGCCTTCAAAGAGATCGGCGTCGGCATCAACATGAGTTCGAACGGTCCGTGGTGGACCCAGGACTTCGCCGCGGCCTCCTGAGGTCACGGACGGTGCGAGGCAACACGGCACGAGACGGTGGACGGGAGCGGTCGGACGTGGAGCGGGACAGCGGGGCCGCGCTGGTGACGGCCGCCAGGGCCGGGGACGAAACGGCCCGCGAGGAGCTGGTCGCGGCGTATCTGCCGCTGGTCTACAACATCGTGGGCCGGGCGCTGGACGGGCATGCCGACGTCGACGACGTCGTGCAGGAGACGATGCTGCGGGTCCTGAGCGCCCTGCCCGATCTCCGCGATCCGGCGTCCTTCCGCTCCTGGCTCGTCGCCATCGCCATGAACCAGGTCCGCCGGCTGCGGTCGGCGAGCGGCACGGCCCGGGCCGACGGGCTCGACCAGGCGCGGGAGATCGCCGACCCGACCGCCGACTTCACCGACCTGACGATCTGGCGGCTCGGCCTGTCCGGGCAGCGCCGGGAGGTGGCCGAGGCCACCCGCTGGCTCGACGCCGACGACCGGGAGCTGCTGTCGCTGTGGTGGCTCGAGGCGGCCGACGTCATCACCCGCGAGGAGCTGGCCGCCGGGCTCGGGGTCCCGGCACGGCACGCGGCGGTTCGCGTCCAGCGGATGAAGGAGCAGCTGGAGACCGGCCGGCTGGTGGTGCGGGCGCTGGCCGCCGTGCCTCGCTGTGCCGAGCTGGCGGCTCTCGTCGCACCGTGGGACCAGGTGCCGTCCGCACTGTGGCGCAAGCGCATCGCCCGGCACGCCCGCGACTGCCCGGACTGCTCCGGGCGCGCCGCCGACCTGGTGCCGGCCGAGGGGCTCCTCGCCCGGCTCAGCCTGGTGCCCGTCCTCCACTCCCCCGGCCTCGGCTCCCCGTCCGGCTCACCGACCACAGCGCATGGCTCGGGTGGTTCCGGCAGTTCCGGCAGTTCCGGCAGTCCCGGCAGTCCCGGCAGTCCCGGCAGTTCCCATGGTCCCGCCAGTTCCCATGGCCCCGCCAGTGCGCACGGCTCCGGCGGATCGCACCGCTCCGGTGGCGGCTCGGGAGGCTCGCGCGGCTCGGGCTCGCGCGGAAAGCCGCCGCGGTCCCGGCTGCCCCGTACGCCGGTCGTCGTCGCCGGCGTGCTGCTGGTGACAGGCATAGCGGTGGTGGCCGTGCTGCGGCTGGGGCCCGGCCAGGCACCCGCGGCGCCGGCCGCCGCACCGTCCCGGCCGGCCACCGCACCCGCGACCACCGCGCCCGCCCCCACGTCCCCGGCGCCGACCGCGACGGCCGCTCCGACGACGAGGCCCGCGGTGCCGCCGCCCGCCCGTCCCCGGCCCACCCTCGAGCAGCAGGTCACCGAGCTGGTCAACGCGCAGCGGGTGCTGCACGGCTGCCGCCCGGTGCGCGCGGACACGAAGCTGCACGCCGCGGCGCAGGGCCACGCCGACGACATGGCCGCCCGTGGCTACTACGAGCACGACACCCCGGAGGGGTGGGGCCGGACGGGCGGATCACCGCGGCCGGATACAGCTGGAGCAGGTGGGGCGAGAACATCGACCGCGGGCCGTCGAGCGCCTCCCGGGCGGTCGCCGACTGGATGAGCGATGCCGCGCACCGGGACAACATCCTGAACTGCGGGTTCACGCACATCGGGGTGGGCGTCAACCTCGGCTCCGGCGGCCCCTGGTGGACCCAGGACTTCGCCGCCCACTGACTCCGGCGTGCGCTGGACACCGGGTCGTACGCTGGGCGGATGGAACTGACGGTGGCGGAAGAGCTGTTGTTGCTGGGCCGCGGCCCTGACGGCAGGAGCACCATGTCAGGGCTGGTGGCCACCCGCGGCGTCGCGGGCGCCCTGCTCATCGAACTGGCGCTGCGCGAGCGCGTCATCGTGCGGGACGGCAAGCTCGTCGCCGCCAAGGGCGACACCGGCGGCCCGGCCGACCCGGAACTCGACGCCCTGTACGAGCAGATCCGCGACGAGCGGCCGCGCAGCCCCAAGAGGTGGGTGCAGAAGGCGGAGTCCCGCCGGGTGAACGCACGGGTGCTGGCGGGGCTCGCCGCCAAGGGCGTGCTGCGCGAGGAGCCGCACCGGGTGCTCGGCCTGTTCCCGTCCACACGGTGGACCGGTCAGGATCCGGCGCTGGCGGACGGTATGCGGGGGCATCTCACCGCGATCGTGCAAGGCGAGTCGCCGAACGCCCGGGACGCCGCGCTCATCGCCCTGGTGGATGCCTGCGGGCTCGCCAAGAAGCTCTTCCCGACCGTGGACGCCCACACCCGCAAGGCCCGCATCAAGGAACTGTCCCAGGCCCAGTGGGCCGCGGCGGCCGTCCGGGACGCCGTCGTCGCCGTACGGGCCGGTGTGGCGGCGGCCATCGCGTCCGCCAGCTCGGCGAGCTCGGGCGGCTGAGAATCCCGCCCGGGCGGTCCGCCGACTCTTCTGACGAACCGTCAATCACCTCTTGACAGAGGTGATCCCGTACGTTGCACTGGCCTGGCTGGATCACCCGTACGGCCTTCCGGCCGTACGCAGCGACGCCGGCGCGCACCGCCCGGTGGCGGACCACCCCGGGCTGGAGTTGGCGATGCGCGTCCGATCACTTCTTGTCGCGGTGCTGTGCGTACTGGGTGGTGCGGGGCTGACGGCCGCCCCTGCCGAAGCCACCCCGGCCACCGCAACCGGCACCGCGTACTACGTGAACTGCGCGGGTGGCAACGACACCGCCGCCGGCACCTCGCCCGCCGCCGCATGGCGGTCGCTGGCCAAGGTCGGCGCGACCGTGTTCGCGCCCGGCGACCAGATCCTGTTCCAGCGCGGGACGGCCTGCGCCGGGACGCTGGCACCACAGGGCTCCGGGTCCGCGGGCAGCCCGATCACCGTGGACGCGTACGGCACGGGTGCCAGTCCGCTGATCGCCGGAGGCGGCGCGGCGCGGGCGGTGCTGCTGCGCAATCAGCAGTGGTGGGAGATCCGCAATCTGGAGATCACCAACAAGGGACCGGCGGCGGGCAACCGCCGCGGTGTCTCGGTGGAGCTGACCGACTTCGGCACCGCCCGGCACTTCGTGCTGGAGAACCTCGACATCCACGACGTCAACGGCGACGACACCAAGGACCTCGGCGGCAGCGGCGGCATCTACTTCGCCGTCAGCGGTGTGACCACGCAGACCGCGTTCGACTCCGTCACGATCAGGAACAACACGGTGCGCGCGGTGGACCGCGAGGGCCTCTTCTTCGTCTCCACCTGGAACCGGTCCGGCTTCGAGGCGCACAGCGCCGGTGTCTTCGTCCCCTGGACCGGCGTCGTGATCAGCGGCAACCGGCTGGCGGACCTCGGCGGCGACGGGATCGTCCCCGGCAACACCACGGGCGCGCTGATCGACGGGAACACCGTGGCCGGCTTCCAGCGGCGGTCCGCCGGCTACAACGCGGGCATCTGGGCGTACGACACCGACGACGCGGTGTTCCAGCACAACGAGGTCAGCGGCGGCACCACCACCCGCGACGGCATGGCCTACGACGTGGACCAGGGCTCCGTCGGCACGGTCTTCCAGTACAACTACAGCCACGACAACGCGGGCGGATTCTTCCTGCTGTGCAACGCCACCGGCATCCTGCGCACCGCCGTCATCCGCTACAACATCAGTCAGAACGACTCCTACCGCGGCTTCGAGAACTGCTCGGGCGGCATCGAGTCCGCCGACGTGTACAACAACACCGTCTCCATCGGTCCTGGGATCAGCCAGTCGGTGATCCAGGAGAACAACACCACCCGGCGCAACGTCAGATTCCGCGACAACACGGTGGTCAAAACCGGTTCCGGCACCGCGTCCATGACGCTGCGCGGCGGAGGCTACGTCCTGGACCACAACGACCTCGTCAACGTCTCCGGTGCGCCGGCCGGCGCGGGTCTGTCCGCCGATCCGCGGCTGCGGGCGGCGGGCACCGCCACGGACCGGTCCCACGCGGACGGCTACCAGCTGTGCGCCGGCTCACCCGCGCTGAACGCCGGTACGGCGATCACCGGGAACGGCGGCCTCGACTACTTCGGCGGCCCGGTCGCGGCAGGCGCCCCGAACATCGGCGCCTACGCCGGTGCCGGGGTGAACTGCGACGGGCCCATCGTCTCCGGCGCCGCCTACGAGATCGGCCGCACCGGCGGCGCGCAGGCCGTGGACGTGCCCGGATCGTCCACGACGCCCGGCACCCAGCTGATCCAGTGGACCTGGCACGGCGGACCCAACCAGCGCTGGACCCTCACCGCGAACGCGGACGGCAGCTACACCGCCAGGAACGCCGGCTCCGGCCAGTGCATGGACGTCAACGGCGGATCGACGGGCGCCGGGGCCGCCGTCATCCAGTGGACCTGCACCGGCAACGACAACCAGCACTGGCGCATCGCCGCGGCCCCGGGCGGCGGCTTCACCCTCGCCTCGCAGCACAGCGGGCTGCTGCTCACCGCCGCCGGAACCGCCGACGGCGACGCCCTCACGCAGCAGCCGGCCACCGGCGGGGCCGCCCAGCGCTGGAGCCTCACCCCGGCCGCGGCCTGACCGGATCCGCCGCGCCCGGTCCCGGCCGGCACGGCACTCGTACGCGCCGGCCCGCGGCCCCGTGGCGGGCCGGCCGTGCCTGGAGTGGACAATGGAGGGAGCCGACCTCTTCACGCGCATCGCGCAGGGCCGGGATCCGGGATTTCTCGCGGGCTTAGAGGAGCACGGCCGATGGGCGCACCGCTTTTGCAACTCACCGGCGTGAGCCGCTCCTACGGAAAGCGCACGGTGCTGCATCCGGTGGACCTCTCGCTGGACGGCGGCCAGTGCGTCGCGCTGCTCGGCCACAACGGGTCGGGCAAGTCCACACTGCTGCGGATCGCGGCCGGTCGGGACAAACCCACCAAGGGCAAGGTCACCTTCGACGGCCGGCCCATGACGGAGAACGACGCCCGGGTGCGGGCCCGGGTCGCGGTGGTCGGCGACACCGTGGCCTGCTACCCGGACCTCACCGTGCGGCAGCACCTGCAGCTCGTCGCGGTCGCGCACGGGGTGGAGGGCGCGGACGCGTGGATCGATCACGTACTCGCCGACCGGCTGCTGAGCGAGCACGCCAAGTCGCTGCCCTCGGGTCTCTCCTCGGGCCAGCTGCAGTCGCTGCTGCTGGCGTCCGCTCTCGTCCGGCCGCGGGATCTGCTGCTGCTGGACGAGCCCGAGCAGCGGCTCGACCCCGACGCGCGGCGGCGGCTGGGCGACCTGATCGCCGCGGAGGCGGCCGACGGGGTGGGCGTCCTGCTGGTCACCCACCACGCCGAGCTGGCGCGGGCGGTCGCGGACCGGGTGCTGGTGCTGCGCGAGGGCAAGCTGGTCGCCGACGGCACACCCGATGAGGTGCTGTCCGACGACGCGGCCGACACCACCTGGCAGACCGGCGTCGCGGGCGCCGCCCGGTGAGTACGACGACGCGGCACGCCGGGGAACAGGCCGGAAACGACGGGGCCGACGACGGTCTCGACGACGGGCGGGACGCCTCCTGGGACGAGGAGGACGACTGGACCGCCGAGGCGCTGCTGCTGTTGCGCAATCTGCGCTCCCCGCACCGCCGCAAGCGTGCCGGCCAGGTCGGCTTCGCCGTCTACTGCGTCCTGCTGATCCTGGTCGTGTGGGGTGTGCTCCCCGGTTTCAGCCTGTTCATCAAGAGCTCCATGGGCGCGGACTACACCGTGCACGGCGCGGCGATCCTCGCCGCCGTCCCGTCCGGGGTCTGCGCGCTGGCACTCGGCGCGCTGCTGGTCGCCGCGCGCGACGCGCTGTGGCGGGGACCTGTGGTGCCGCCGCGCGACACCGCGGACTGGCTGCTGACCCAGCCGGTGCGGATCTCCCGCATTCTGCTGCCGTGGTTCTGGCTGTCCTGCGGGGTGTCGCTGTCGGTCGGGCTGCTGGCCTCCATGATCGGCATGGTGACGCTGGGGCTGACGGTCAAGACCGGGCTAGCGGCCGCTCTCGCCTGGTGCGCGGTCGGCGGGGTGTGCGTACCGCTGCTCGCCACCGCGCTCGGCGTGGCCGTCGAGGCCCATGAGTCCGTCGCCCGGTGGGTGCGGACCGCGACCCCGTACGCGGGTCTCCTCGTCCTGGCCCTCGCCACGCAGAGCGGGCTGGCGGCGGCGGGTCACCGGGTGACCTGGCTGGAGCGGATCGAGCTGTGGTCGGGCCCGTGGGGCTGGAGCGGCATCGCCGCCCTGTCGCCGACCCCGGCCGCCGTGCCGGGCGGCCCGGTCGCGGCGCTGCTGTCGCTGGCCGCCACGGCGGCGGCCGTCGAGCTGGCGCGGCGGGCGGCGGGTTCGCTGCCGCTGGCCACCGTGCGGCAGCGGTCCCGCACCACGACCGGTGTGCTGGCCGCGCTGCAGACCGTGGAGCTGCGCACCGCCCGCCAGGTCGCCGCGGGGGCCTCCGGGACGCCGCGCCCCGCACGGCTGCGGCTGCCCGCGCCACGCCACGCGGCGCTGGCCGTGCCCTGGCGCGACGCGCTCGCGCTGCTCCACGCCCCCGGCCGGCTCGGGCGTTCCGTCCTGCTGTCCGTACTCGCGGTCCTGAGCGCGGTCGTGGCCGCCGACTCGCGGCACGCCGGAGGCCTCGCGGCCACGGCCGCCGCGCTGGTCTTCGGCTACTGGGCCGTCGCACAGCTGCTGGAGCCGGCCCGCCTGGAGACCGACGACACCCGGCGCGGTTCTTGGTCCCCGTATCCGTACGGCGGTCTCATGCTGCGGCACACCATCGTGCCCGTGGCACTGGGGCTGCTGTTCGCCCTGGTCGCGGGGGTCTGCGTGGCGCTGCTCGGCGGCGGGGTGCGCGTCGCGCTGGCGCCGGCCGTGGTGCCGGCTTTCGTCGCCGCCGGCCTGGTGAACGCCTGCCGGGGCGTGTCCAAGCAACATCTGCTGCTCTCACCCGCGCAGAGCCCGACCGGCAGCGTCGGCCCGGTGCTCTTCCTGGCCTGGTACCTGTCGGGCCCGCTGGTGGCCATCGCCGCGCTGATCGTCCCCTTCGTGCTGGCCCTGCACGCACCGACGGCCGAGCATCTGCTGCTCACGGTGTCCGTGAGCGCGGCGGTCACCGCGGGTCTGCTGCAGTGGGCGTACGCACGGGCCGGGAAGCTCCTCGAATGACCGGTGGGGTGGTGCGCCGCCGGCCGGCCGGCGCACCGCGTCGGGCAGGCTGGGCGGCATGAACGTTCCCATCCGCGGCGCGTGGCTGCGCGCCGGGATCAGCCGCGACGGCGGACCGCTCCGCGAGGACCACCAGGTGGTGTGGCTGCAGGCCGGCGCGTACTACGCCGACAGCCGCGGCTTCGCCGGCCGTACCTCGTACGACGGTGAGCAGGTCCGCTTCCACCACGACGTGGGCGAGGCGGGCGACGACACCGGCACGCTCAGGCAGGACGGCGAGCACCTGACCGAGACCGGCACCAACCCCGACGGGAGCACCTTCCGGGAGATCTGGGGACCTCTCCCGGACGGTGGCGGCCCGTGCGGCGCCTGGCGGGCCGGACCGGTCCAGGTCGTCCGGGTCGGCGCGCACGTCGTGCACGTCGACGACACCGGCGGGACCTATCTGCTGCTGCCGTCGCCCCGCTCCCGCTGAGCGTTCACTGCGAGGAGAACGCCGCGTCGAACGAGGCGGCGGGCGGCTCGATCGCCGCCAGCCGGCGCACGAAGGCCAGGGCTTCGGGGGCGCCGAGCAGCCGGTCCATGCCCGCGTCCTCCCATTCGACGCTGAGCGGCCCGGTGTAGCCGATGGCGTTCAGCGCCCGGAAGCTGTCCTCCCAGGGAACGTCGCCGTGCCCGGTGGAGATGAAGTCCCAGCCGCGCCGGAGGTCGGACCACGGGAGGTGCGAGGAGAGCCTGCCGCGCCGCCCGTCCCCGGTGCGGACCTTGGCGTCCTTGCAGTCGACGTGGTAGATCCGGTCGGCGAAGTCGAGGATGAAGTTGACCGGGTCGAGGTCCTGCCAGACGAAGTGCGAGGGGTCCCAGTTGAGGCCGAAGGCGGGCCGGTGGCCGATCGCCTCCAGGGCGCGGACCGTCGTCCAGTAGTCGTAGGCGATCTCCGACGGGTGCACCTCGTGGGCGAAGCGGACGCCTTCGGTGTCGAAGACGTCGAGGATCGGGTTCCAGCGGTCGGCGAAGTCCTGGTAACCCGCCTCGATCATGGCGGCGGGAGCGGGCGGGAACATGGCGACGGTGTGCCAGATCGACGAGCCGGTGAACCCGACCACGGTGTCGACGCCCAGCAGCCCGGCGGCGCGGGCGGTGTCCTTCAACTCCTGGGCCGCGCGGCGGCGCACCCCTTCGGCGTCGCCGTCGGCCCAGATCCGGGCGGGGAGGATGTCCTGGTGGCGCTGGTCGATGGGGTGGTCGCAGACGGCCTGGCCGACGAGGTGCGTGGAGATCGCCCAGACCTTGAGGTGGTGCTTCTCCAGCATCTCCAGCCGCCTCGGCACATAACTGCTGTCGGCGAGGGCGCGGTCGACCTCGAAGTGGTCGCCCCAGCAGGCGATCTCCAGGCCGTCGTAACCCCAGCCGGAGGCGAGCGCGCAGACCTCCTCGAAGGGCAGGTCCGCCCACTGGCCGGTGAAGAGGGTGACGGGACGGGGCATGGCGGTCCTCCGGCGGGAAGCGGGTCGGTCCGGTCGTTCGGCTGTCGGACGGCCGGTGGGAAAGCGGGGCGGCGGCGCCTGTCGGCGGCAGGAGCCACCACCCCGCGCTGAGGGGGGCGGGGGTCGGACGGGGCCCAGGGTCAGCCGACCGGCGTCCACCGGCTGTCGTCGCACGCGCTGGCCTCGACGGCGGCCAGCACCCGCTGCACCTGCAATCCGTCGGCGAACGACGGCGCGGGATCGGAACCGTCCCCGATCGCCTGCACGAAGTCGCGGATCTCATGGGTGAAGCTGTGCTCGTAGCCGAGGAGGTGGCCGGGCGGCCACCAGGCGCCGGCGTAGGGATGGTCGGGTTCGGTGACGAGGATGCGGCGGAAACCGGCGGTCCGCGCGTTCTCGGTGTGGTCGTGGAACCAGAGGTCGTTCATCGACTCGAAGTCGAAGGCCAGTGACCCCTCGGAGCCGTTGAGTTCGATCCGCAGGGCGTTCTTGCGCCCCGCGGCGAACCGGGTGGCCTCGAACGAGGCGAGCGCGCCGGCCGCGGTGCGCGCGGTGAACAGGGCGGCGTCGTCCACCGTGACCGGACCCGTCCCGCCGGACGCCGCTCCCGGGGCGAGCCCGTCCGAGCTTCCGGCGAGCGGGCGCTCCCTGACAAACGTCTCGGTCACCGCCGAGACGCCGGTGATCCGGGAGCCGCCGACGAACTGCGCCAGGTCGATGATGTGCGCGCCGATGTCGCCGAGGGCGCCGGAGCCCGCCCGTTCCTTCTGCAGCCGCCACACCAGCGGGAACAGCGGATCGGTGATCCAGTCCTGGAGGTACTGGGCGCGGATGTGCCGGATCCGCCCCAGCCTGCCGTCGGCCACCAGCCGGCGGGCGAGCGCGATGGCCGGCACCCGCCGGTAGTTGAAGCCGACCATGGAGCGGACCCCGCGGGCGGCCGCCCGTTCCGCGGCCGCCGTCATCGCCTCGGCCTCGGCGACGGTGTTGGCGAGCGGCTTCTCGCACAGCACGTGCTTGCCTGCCTCCAGCGCGGCGACGGCCAGCTCGGCGTGGCTGTCGCCGGGGGTGCAGATGTCCAGGACGTGGATGTCGTCGCGGACCAGCAGCTCCTTCACGTCGGTGACGGCCTCGGCCCAGCCGAGCTGTTCTGCGGCGCGTGCCACATCGGGACCCGACCGGCCGGCGACGGCCACCATCGCGGGGCGGCGCGGCAGGTCGAAGAACGCGCCCACGGACCGCCAGGCCTGGGAGTGGGCGCGCCCCATGAAGGAGTACCCGACCAGGCCGACGCCGAGGGCCGGTGGCTGTGCTGAGGACATCGTCGTCGATCCCTTTCCGTCGTTCGTTTGCGTCGTTCGTTCTTTCCGGAGCGGCCGCGCCGCCGTCCGGCCGGGTGTTACGAGAAGCCGACGGCCATGTACTGGTCGACGTTCTCCTTCGTCACCACCGCCGAGAAGGTGGTGACCGAGGCGGGTACCTCGTGCTCGACGAGGTCGGCCATGCCATGGCCCTGGGCGATGAGCCGGGCGACGGTGATCGAGGACGACGCCATGCTCGGGCTGTAGAGCACCGTGGCCTTCACCGGGCTGTCGTCGGCCTTGATCGACTCCATGGCCTTGCGGGAGCCGGCGCCGCCGACCACGACGAACTCCTTGTCGCGCTGCGCCTGCTTGATCGCCGCGAGCACGCCGATGCCCTGGTCGTCGTCGTGGTTCCACATCGCGTCGATCTTCGGAGTGGCCTGCAGCAGCTGTGCGGTCACCCGCTGGCCGGTGGCGGCGGTGAAGTCGGCGGCCTGCCGGGCGGCCAGCCGCAGCCCGTTGGCAGCCAGCGCGTCCTTGAAGCCCTTGCTGCGCTGCTGGGTGAGTTCGAGGTTGTCGATCCCGGCGACCTCGACGATGACGGGATCGGTCTTGCCCGCCGCCTTCATCCGGCGGGCGATGAAGGTGCCGGCGTTCACGCCCATGCCGTAGTTGTCGCCGCCGATCCAGGTCCGGTAGGCCAGTCCGCTGGCGAAGATCCGGTCCAGGTTGATCACCGGGATGCCGGACGCCATCGCCTTCTTGGCGATCTCGGTGAGGGCCTTGCCGTCGAAGGGCAGGATGACGAGCGCGTCCACCTTGGCGTCGATCAGCGACTGCACCTGCTGGATCTGCGCGGCGACGTCGTTGGTGCCCTCGGTCGCCTTGAGCGTGACGTCGGAGTACTGCTGGGCCTGCGCCTTGGCGTTGATGGTGATCGCGGCGGTCCAGCCGTGGTCGGCGGCCGGGGCCGAGAACCCGATGGTGACCGCCTTGCCCGCGGTCGCTCCCGACGAGGACGCGCCGGCCTTCACCTGCGGGGCGCTCTTGTCGTTGTCGCTGCTGTTGGTGCATCCGGTGAGGAAGGCGCCCGCGCCGATCGCCGCCCCGCCGAAGAGGACGTGTCTGCGGTCCAAGCTGGTGCTCATATCGGTCTCCGAATCAGGTGGTGACGGACCGGCCACGGCCCCAGCGCTGGATGAGCAGGACGGCGATGATGATCGCGCCCTGGGCGATCTCCTGGATGGGGGTGGTGAGGTTGTTGAGGATGAACAGGTCGGTGATGGTCGTGAAGACCAGGACGCCGAGGATCGAGCCGAGCACGGAGCCGAAGCCGCCGGTCAGCAGCGTCCCGCCGACGACGACCGCGGCGATGGCGTTGAGTTCGTAGAGCATGCCGTGGGTGCTCGCACCGGTGTTGGCCTGCGCGGTGAGCATCACGGCGGCGATGCCGCAGCAGAAACCGGAGACCACGTAGAGCAGACAGGTGTGCAGCCGGACGTTGATGCCCGCCAGCCGGGCGGCCTCCGGGTTGCCGCCGACGGCGAAGGTGCGGCGCCCGAACGTGGTGCGGTTCAGCACCAGCCAGCCCAGCACGACGACCGCGGCGAAGATGTAGACCAGCAACGGCATGCCCAGCCAGCGGGTCTCGGCGATGGACAGGAACGTGTCCGCGGTGACGATCTGCGACTTGCGGTCGGAGAGCTGCTCGGCCAGACCACGGGTGGCCACCATCGTCGCCAGCGTCACGATGAACGCGACCAGCCGCCCGTAGGCGATCAGCAGACCGTTCAGCAACCCGCAGAGCGTGCCGACCAGTACGGAGGTGAAGATCATGACGGCCGGGCCCTGGGCCTGGCTGCCGGTGGTGGTCGACCACACCGACGCCAGCGCGATCAGCGCGCCGACCGAGAGGTCGATGCCGCCGCCGATGATGACGAACGTCATCCCGACGGTGACCACCCGATCACGGCGGCGAGGCTGAGGATCAGCACCATGTTGCTGGTGGTCGCGAAACTGCTGCCTTTGGTGATGGCCCCGATGGCGCACAGGATGCCCAGGGCGATCACCAGCGCCAGGTGCCGCAGCGCGCCGGCGCCCCGGCCGCCACCGGCTCCCCCGCCGCGTCCCCCGATGCCGCCGATTCCGCCGAGGGAGGCGAACGGCCCGGTGCGTACGCCCTCCTTGGCGGCGTGCGCGGCGAGCTCCTCCACCCGGCGGTGCTCGTCCGCCTCGGGAACGGCGACGGGAACGCTGGCGGGAGTGGAGAGGTCCGGGGCGGGGGCGTGTGGTGTGTCGCTCATAGCGCGCTTCCTTCCATCACCAGGTCGAGGACCCCGTGTTCGTCGATGTCCACCGCGTCGCAGGCGTGGATCACCCGGCCTTCGCGGAGTACGAGGATCCGGTCGGCCAGACCGAGCACCTCCGGCACCTCGCTGGACACCAGCACGATCGCGAGACCCGCGTCGGCCAGCGCTCTCATCTGCGTGTACAACTCACTGCGGGCGCCGACGTCGACGCCCCGGGTCGGTTCGTCCAGCAGCAGCACCTTGCAGCGGCGCAGCAGCCAGCGGGCCAGCACCGCCTTCTGCTGGTTGCCGCCCGACAGGGTGCGCACCGGCCGCTCCGGATCGTCGGGGCGCAGCTGTACGGCGGCGATCTGCCGGACCGCGTCGGCCGATTCGCGGCGGCGGTCGAACCAGCCGTAGCGGGTGTAGCGGCTGAGCGAGGCGACGGTGATGTTGCGTCCGACGCTCTCCAGCATGAGCAGCGCCTGCGACTTGCGTTCTTCGGGGGCGAACCCCATGCCCCGGCGGACGGCCGCCGTGGTGCTGCCCGCGCGCAGGGGCGCACCGTCGAGCAGGACCCGGCCGGCCAATGGGGTACGGGCGCCGTAGATCCCCTCCAGGATCTCGGAGCGGCCGGAGCCCACCAGTCCCGCGATCCCGACGATCTCGCCGGCCCGGACGCTGAACGAGACGTCGTGGACGCGGCCCGCCACCGACAGCCCCTCGACGCGCAGTACTTCGGGACCGCCCTTGCGCATTCCCGGCGCGGGCCGGCGGGGGAAGGTGTGCTCCACGGCGCGGCCGGTCATCAGGGCGACCACGTCGGCGGTCGGGGTAGTGCGGGCGGGCAGTCCGACGGCCCGGGTGCGGCCGTCCTTGAGGACGGTGATGCGGTCGCCGATCTCGCGGATCTCCTCCAGCCGGTGCGAGATGTAGACGACGGCCACCCCGGTGGCGGCGAGCTCGCGGATGATCCGGAAGAGGTTGGCGACCTCGTCGTGCGCGAGGGCGGCGGACGGTTCGTCCATCACGATCAGCCGGGCGTCGTGCGACAGCGCGCGGGCCATGCTGACGACCTGCTGCGCGGCTGCGGCCAGTTGGCCGACGGGTCGCGACGGCGGGATCTCGGCGTGTCCGAGGCGTCCGAGCAGTGCGCGGGCGCCGCGGTGCGTCTCGCCGCGCCGGGTGACACCGAAGGAGGCCGGTTCATGGCCGAGGAAGATGTTCTCGGCCACGCTGAGGCCGGGCACGAGGTCGAGTTCCTGGTAGATGGTGGCGACGCCGAGCCGCATGGCGGCGGTGGGGTGGGAGAGCCGTACCGGCTGGCCCTGCCAGAGCAGTTCACCCGCGTCGGGGTGGTGGGCGCCGGACAGCACCTTGATCAGCGTGGACTTGCCGGCCCCGTTCTGCCCCAGCAGACAGTGCACTTCGCCGGCGCGGACCTCGAGGTCCACCCCGTCCAGAGCGCGAACACCCGGGAACTCCTTGACGATTCCCCGCATCGCGAGCAGGGGTGGATCTGCGGTGGCGGTCACGGAGACCTCCTCGGTGGCGCCAGAGAGCGGCGGTACGTAAGCGGCTGTGGTGCTGAGCGGCGGTACGTGTGCGGCTGTGCGGCGGAGCGGCACCGGCCCTGGCGCACCTCTGTGACCTGCGATTACCGGTCGATTAGGGTGACGTGAGGGGCAGTCGGAACCTTGACTCCCCGGTGCGGTGCGACTTAGTTTGTGGTCGCGACTAACGACTGTCAATGCTTCGCACAAAGGGGTGTGCCATGCGGCCCGTCAGCAGCGGAGCTGTCGACTTCATCGATGTCCGGGAGACCAATCTCGCCGTCGTTCTGCGCTTCATCCGCCGCGAGGCACCGTGTTCGCGGGCCGAAGTGGCCGCCGGTACCGGGCTGAACAAGGCCACCATCTCCAACATCGTCGCCGAGTTGATCACCCGCGGCATCGTCGTCGAGGTGGGGGCGAGCGAGGAGCGGCGGATCGGCCGGCCCGCCGTCATGCTCACCCTCGACGGCCGGCGCTTCACCGCGCTCGGCCTGGAGGTGAACGTCGACTACCTGTCGGCGGTCATGGTCGACCTGGCCGAACGCGACGTCCTGACCTGGCACGAGCCCGTCCAGGCAGCCGAGTTGGGTGCTGAGGGCTGCGTCGTGCGGCTGGCCGATCTGGCCCGCCGGGCGATGGGTGAGATGGCGCGCCAGCACCGCGAGGTGCTCGGCATCACGATCGCGGTCCCCGGTCTGATCGGCACCTCGGACGGCGAGGTGGCGGAGGCGCCGAACCTCGGCTGGCACGAGTTCCCGCTCGTCGACCGCTTCCGGGAGCAGCTCGACGACAGCAGCGTCGCCCTGTCGCTGGACAACGACGCCAACCTCGGCGCGGTCGGCGAGTACCGGCGCGGTGCGCTGGCGCACACCCAGAACCTCGTCTATCTGACCGGTGAGGTCGGAGTGGGCGGTGGCGTGATCATCAACGGCGCGCTGATGCGCGGCTCTTCGGGGTACGGCGGCGAAGTCGGGCACATCACGCTGATGCAGGACGGGCCGCTGTGCGGCTGCGGCCGCAGGGGCTGCTTCGAAGCACTGGTCGGCATCGGCTCGATCATCCAGCAGGCGGCGCCGGACCTGGCCGGCAGTACGGCGCAACCGCTGACCGACCTGGCCGCGAAGGTCGCCGAGGTGGCCCGCCGGGCCGAGGCCGGTGACCCGCGGACGACCGCCGCGCTGGTCCGGGTCGGCGAGTGGCTGGGCCGCGGATCGGCGATCCTGCTCAATCTGTTCAACCCTCAGGCCCTCATCCTCGGCGGCTACTTCGTGACGCTGGCGCCCTGGATCATGCCGCCCGCCCGGCGCACGCTCGCCGCGCACACCATCGCGCCGAACCTCGGCGGCTGTCAGGTCGCGCTGTCCACCCTCGGCTTCACCGCGGCGGCCAGGGGCGGAGCGTCGTCGATCATCGACGCCATCGACACCGCGCGGCTCCCGCTGCCGCGCGGCGGCTCCGCGGCACACCGATAACCGGTGCGGGACCTCTTGACGACGGCCCTCACCCCACTTACTTTCTCCCCTCAACTAACGAACACCTCCTGAGAGTTCAGGAGGACCGGTCACCGGACGCCTCGGCGGGGCGTCCTTCCGCAAGGCGGCTTCGCGCTGCCCTGGAAGGGGAACCCCGTGCGTTCAGTCCTGCCCGCAAGCCTCCTGCCCGCAAGGCCCGCGAGACGTCCACGTCCACACCGCGTCCGGTTCCGCACCCTGTTCACCGCTCTGCCGGCCTCGGCACTGCTCCTGCTGGGCGCCACCGGAGCCATTGCCCCGGCGGCCGCCCACGACGGCCCGCACCCGGCCGCCGCGGCCGCCTTCCAGCAGGTGCAGCTCGCGCGGGGCACCGCGCAGACCGGCGAGCCGATGAGCCTGGCGGTGCTCCCCGACCGCACGGTCCTGCACACCGACCGGCGCGGCACCATCTTCAAGACCGACGCGGCCGGCACCACCTCCGTCGCGGGCACGCTGCCCGTCTACACCCACGACGAGGAGGGCATCCAGGGCATCACCACCGACCCGGCCGTCGCCACCAACCACTGGATCTACGTCTACTACTCACCCGTCCTGAACACCCCGGCGGGCGACGCCCCCTCCGACGGGACGGCCGCCGACTTCGCGCCCTTCGCCGGGCACAACCAGCTCTCGCGCTTCACCCTGCGGGCCGACGACACCATCGACCCCGCCAGCGAGAAGCAGCTCCTGCAGATCGCCACCAACCGCGGCATGTGCTGCCATGTCGGCGGCGACCTGGACTTCGACGCCGCGGGCAACCTCTTCATGACCACCGGCGACGACTCCAACCCCTTCTCCTCCGACGGCTACAGCCCGCTGGACACCCGCGCGTCGCGCAACCCGGCCTACGACGCCCAGCGCTCCGCCGCCAACAGCAACGACCTGCGCGGCAAGCTGCTGCGCATCCACCCCGAGGCCAACGGAACGTACACCGTCCCGGCCGGGAACCTGTTCGCGCCGGGCACGGCGAAGACCCGGCCCGAGATCTACGCGATGGGCTTCCGCAACCCGTTCCGCATGAGCGTCGACCGCCCGACCGGCACCGTCTACATCGGCGACTACGGGCCGGACGCCGGAGCGCTGAGCGCCACCCGGGGACCGGGCGGCCAGGTCGAGTTCGACCGGGTGACCTCACCCGGCTTCTACGGATGGCCGTACTGCACCGGCACCAACACCACCGACGAGACGTACAACGCCTTCGACTTCGGCACCAACACCTCGGGCACGAAGTTCGACTGCGCGGGCGGCCCCGTCAACAGCTCGCCCAACAACACCGGGATCAGCAAACTCCCGGCCGCCCGGTCGTCCTGGATCAAGTACGACGACTGCAGCATCACCCAGTTCGGCTGCGGCAGCGAGTCACCCATGGGCGGCCCGGTCTACCACTACGACCCGAACCTCGTCTCCTCGGTGAAGTTCCCGCAGTCCTACGACGGGCATGCCTTCATCGGCGAGTTCGGCCGCCGCTGGATCAAGGACGTGCAGGTCAACGCGGACGGCAGCGCGGGCACCATCACCGACTTCCCCTGGACCGGCACCCAGGTCATGGACATGGCCTTCGGCCCGGACGGCGCGCTGTACGTCCTGGACTACGGCACCGGCTTCGGCGACGGCGACTCCTACTCCGGCCTGTACCGCATCGAGGCGATCGGCGCCGACGGCCGCGCGCCCGTCGCCCAGGCCGCCGCCACCCCGTCCTCGGGCCAGGCGCCACTGGCGGTCACCTTCTCCTCGGCCGGCACCACCGACCCGGACGGTGACGCGCTCACCTACGCCTGGGACTTCGACGGCAACGGCAGCACCGACTCCACCGCCGCCAACCCGGCGCACACCTACCCCGACAACGGCCAGTACCCGGCGAGACTCACCGTCACCGACACCCACGGGCTGACCGGCACCGCGAGCGTCACCGTCACCGTCGGCAACACCGCACCGGTCCTGACCATCACCGCGCCCGCCAACGGCCAGATCTTCCACTTCGGCGACGCCGTCCCCTTCCGGGTCACCGTCACCGACGCCGAGGACAGCGCCGTCGACTGCTCCCGGGTCCAGGTCCAGTACCTGCTCGGGCACGACAGCCACGCGCACGCCATGACCGACGCGACCGGCTGCTCGGGCACCATCCAGACCGTCGTCGACGGTGAACACGCCGGCTCCGCCAACCTGTTCGGCGTCTGGCGCGCCTCGTACACCGACAACGGCGCGAACGGCCAGCCCGCGCTGACCGGCACCGCCACCAACATCACACCCACCGCGACCAAGCAGGCCGAGTACTACACCGGCTCCAGCGGCGTCCAGCCCGCCAGTCATGACGCGGCGGAGGGCGGCACCACCGTCGGCTACATCGAGAACGGCGACTGGATCTCGTTCACCCCCTACAACCTGGCCGGCATCACCACCTTCACCGCCCGCGCCTCCTCGGCCGGCTCCGGCGGCACCCTCGAACTGCGGGCCGACTCCCCCACCGGCACGCTCATCGGATCCGCCACGGTTCCGGTCACCGGCGACTGGAACACCTTCACCGACGTCACCGGAGCCGTCACCGCTCCGAGCGGCACCCACACCCTGTACTGGGTGTTCAAAGGCGGCGCCGGGAACCTCTACGACCTCGACCAGTTCACCTTCGGCGGGTCCGGCACCGTTCCGGGCACCGTCCAGGGCGAGGCGTTCACCAGCTCCGCGGGCGTCCAGACCGCCCCGCACGCCACCGCGCACGGCGGCCAGACCCTCGGCTACATCGACAACAACGACTGGGCCGGATACGCCGGAACCGACCTCAGCCACGCCAACGGCCTGACCGTACGGGTCGCCTCCGGCGGCATCGGCGGCACCCTCGAAGCCCGTGCCGGATCGGCCACCGGACCGCTGCTCGGCAGTGTCACGATCCCCGTCACCGGCGGCTGGGAGAACTACACCAGCCTGACGCTCCCGCTGACCCCGTCCCCGACGAGCGGACTCTTCCTGGTCTTCCACGGCGGCACCGGCGGTTCGCTCTTCGACGTCGACGACTTCACCGTCACCAACGGCGCCGCCCTCACCACCGTCACCCAGGCGGAGATCTGGACCGCCACCGGCGGGCTGCTGCCGCCGACCACGCGGCCGCGCACGGCGGGAAGACCGCCGGCTACATCAACAGCGGCGACTGGGCGACCTACGCGGGCTTGGACCTGTCGAAGGTCACCCGCTTCAGCGCCCGGGTCGCCTCCGCCGGCGCCGGCGGCACCCTGCAGATCCGGGCCGGATCGGCCACCGGAACGGTCCTGGGCACCGTGGCCGTCACCGGCACCGGCGGCTGGGAGACCTTCGCCGACGTCTCCACGACCCTCACCGCGAACCCCGCGACGACGCTCTGCCTGACCTTCACCGGCGGCAGCGACTACCTCTTCGACGTGGACGACTTCACCCTCACCCGCGGCGCCTGATGGCGCGCACGCCCGCACCGCTCCCCCCTCGAACCGCGGAAAGGCACTCCATGTACCCACCCATCCGGTTCCGCCGCAGGCACGGCGCGCGCCGCCGGCCGCTGCTGCCGACCCTGGCCGCCGCGCTGCTCGGCCTGCTCGCCCCCTTCGCCCTGACCTGCTCCGCCCAGGCCGCGCCGTCCTTCAAGGTGCTGGTCTTCTCCAAGACCGCCGGCTTCCGCCACGACTCCATACCGGCCGGGATCGCCGCCATCCAGAAACTCGGCCAGGACAACGGCTTCGGCGTCGACGCCACCGAGGACGGCGCCGCCTTCACCACCGCCAACCTCGGCCAGTACCAGGCGGTGATCTGGCTCAGCACCACCGGCAACGTCCTCGACGCCGCCCAGCAGTCCGCGTTCGAGCAGTACATCCGCTCGGGCGGCGGCTACGCCGGAGTGCACGCCGCGGCCGACACCGAGTACGACTGGCCCTGGTACGGAAGCCTGGTCGGGGCGTACTTCGACTCACATCCCGCCATCCAGCAGGCCGCCGTCACCGTGGAGGACCGCACCGACCCGGCCACCGCCCACCTGCCGGCCCGCTGGACCCGCACCGACGAGTGGTACAACTACCGCGCCAACCCCCGCGCGCAGGTGCACGTCCTGACCGCACTCGACGAGAGCAGCTACTCCGGCGGCACCATGGGCGGCGACCATCCCAACACCTGGTGCCACCCCTATGACGGCGGACGCGCCTGGTACACCGGCATGGGCCACACCCAGGAGAGCTGGGCCGATCCCGCGTTCACCACGCTGGTGCTGGGCGGCATCCGCACCGTCGCGGGAGCCGTCGCCTCCGCCTGCAACAACCCGGTCGGCTCGCCCGGCGGTACGACCGTTCAGGGTGAGGCCTGGAGCAGCCAGAGCGGAGTCCAGGCCGCCGCGCACGCGGCGGCGCACGGCGGAGCGACCGCCGGCTACATCGACAACGGCGACTGGAGCGGTTACGCCGCCCTCGACCCGCGGACCGCTTCGACGGTGAGCGTGCGGGTCGCCTCCGCGGGCGCGGGAGGCACCATCGGATTCCACTCCGGCTCTGCCGCGGGCCCGCTCCTCGGTTCCGTCGCCGTGCCGGTGACCGGCAGTTGGGAGACGTTCACGAACGTGTCGACGCCCCTTGCCGCCGGCACCGCACCAGGCCTGTACCTGACCTACTCCGGAGGGCAGGGCGCGCTGTTCGACGTCGACGACATCACTCTCTCCCCCGGCTCGACGGCCCCCACCACGACCACGCTCCAGGCCGAGAACTGGACGAGCCAGAACGGGGTCCAGGCCGCGGACCACGCGGGGGCCCACGGTGCCCGCACCGCCGGCTACATCGAGGCCGGCGACTGGATCGCCTTCGCCGGTGAGGACACCTCCCACCTCACCCGGATCTCCCTGCGGGTCGCCTCGGCGGGCTCCGGCGGCACCACCGCCGTCCACGCCGGCTCGCCCACCGGCCCGCTGCTGGGCACCGTCACCGTCCCGGTCACCGGCAGCTGGGACACCTTCGCCGATGTCGCGGCCTCCCTCACCCCGAGTGCGGGCACCGGCCTGTACCTCGTCTTCAACGGCGGCGGCGGGTTCCTGTTCGACGTAGACGACCTCACGCTGACCAGGACCGGCTGACCGGGTGGCCCACCGGACTGCCCGGACCGGCTGACCGGTCCGGGCGGGCGGGAGGGAGTGCGCACGCTCCGGGAGGTCCGGGGTGTGCGCATTTCCCGTTGCGGCGGGCTGGGCGCGGCCGTTACGTTCTCCTGGCCGTCCACGACCGCGGACCGGCGCCGTCGGCAGGAGGTGTGCAGCGGATGCGTACGAGCTCTCAGCAGCCGGACCAGCGTTCTGCCGCCCTCCACCTCTCTCCGACGGAGTCACCTTGCCCATCAGCATCACCCCGCTGACCGACCCCGACACCACCCCCTCCGGCTACCGGCTCGCCTGGCTGGCCGCCGACGCCACGGGCACCCCGGTCGGATCCGCGTTCCTGCGCGTCTTCACCCGCACCGGCCAGGATCATCTCGCCGAGCTGGAAGTGCGGGTGCATCCGGCCGAGCGCCGCCACGGCACCGGCTCCCTGCTGCTGGAGGCGGCCGTGGCCGCCGCACGCGCGGCCGGCCGGCGCTGCGTCCTCGCCCAGACCGAAGCCGACTCCCCCGGTGACCTGTTCCTGCCGGCCAGGGGCTTCCGCAAGGTGCTGACCCTGACCTACACCCGGCTCCCGCTGGAGCGCGCGGACCTCGCCGCGCTCACCGGCATCACTGAACGCCCGCACCCCGGCTACCGGTTGGTCTCCTGGGCCGGAACCGTCCCCGACGACCTCGCCGGGACGTTCGCCGCGTCGCGCCGGGCCATGGACGACATGCCGATGGACGACACCCACTACGGCACGGTCGTCTGGGACGTGGAGCGGGTCCGGTCCGTGGCCGAGGCGGTCGCGAAGCGCGGGGATCTGCTGCACACGGTCGCCGCCGTCGACGTGTCCGACGGCTCCATCGCCGGATTCAGCGAACTGGTCGTCCCCGGGGACGGTACGGGCGACGGCCAGCACTACGGCACGGGCGTGCTGCCCGAGCACCGCGGGCACGGCCTCGGCCGCTGGATGAAGGCCGAGTCGATCCGGCAGGCCCGGCTGGGCCATCCCGCGCTCGCCGGTCTGCTGACCGACACCGCCGACAGCAACCGGCACATGCGGGCCATCAACGACGAACTCGGCTACATACCGACACACCGGTCGGCCGAGTACCAGCTCGACCTCCAGGGTTTTGGCGACACGGCGGAGAAAGTGATATTTACTCAGTCGATCAACGCACCGCCGGTGCTGATCCGCGCCGCCCCGCCCACCTGTTGAGGACTCCGTGTCGAACCGTCGTCAGCCCAAGCAGCGCCGCTACATAGCGCTGTCCGTCGCCAGCCTGATCCTTCTCGCGGGCGGCGGCGCCATCGCGGCCGAGGCCGTGTCCTCGCGGGGGAACGACGACACACAGCAGTCCGAGAACGTTGCCGATGGGACCGGGCCGGACGGCGCCGCCGGCACCGGCGCCACCGCCGGATCCGTCAAGCCGTCCGTCCCGGGAGCGGTCAAGCCGGCGGCGGGTGCCTCCTCGCCGGGGAGCACCACGCCGCCGGCCGGGACCCCGGGCGGCGCGTCGGCCCACGCGACCCCGGCCGCCACCACCGCCGCGGGCACGCGTGCCGGTGGGCAGCCGGCGGCGGGGCAGTCGAGCACCGTGGTGCGGTTGCCTGCGGCGCGGGTCTTCACCGGTCAGGCCTTCGACACCTGCACCGCCCCGAATCTGACCACCATGAACGCCTGGCGCAAGAGCTCGCCGTACGGCGCCGCCGCCGTCTACATCGGCGGAAAGAACCGCGGCTGCGCGCAGCCGCAGCTGACCAGCTCCTGGGTCCGGTCCGTGCACACGGCCGGCTGGCAGCTGATCCCGCTGTACGTCGGGGCGCAGCCGCCCTGCCAGACCAGCAGGAACCCGGAGCGGATCACCGCCGCCAACGCCGCCTCACTGGGCACGGCGGACGGCGCGGACGCCGTCGCGAAGGCGTCGGCGCTGGGGATGCGCTCCGGCAGTGCGATCTACCTGGACATGGAGGCGTTCGACATCGGCAACGCCTCCTGCGTCCAGTCCGTGCTGACCTATGTGCAGGCCTGGGACCGGGCAGCGCACGCGAAGGGCTACTGGGCCGGTTTCTACGGGTTCAGCCAGTCCAGTGCCGCCGCGATCGCCACCGCCGCCGGCAGCCACAAGGCGGACCTCCCGGACGCCCTCTGGTACGCCCGCTACGACAGCAACGCCGACACCACCACGGGCTTCCCCTTCGCCTCCGGCCTGTGGACCGGCCACCGCCGCGGCCACCAGTACGCGGTGAACAAGAAGGAGACCTTCGGCGGAGCCACCGTCACCGTCGACCACAACGCCTGGGACGCCCCCGTCGCCGTCGTGAACTGACCCGCCGACCGCGATGGCGGTCAGCCGCCGGCCGCGGGCTCCTGTCCGTCGGCGAGGGCGTCCAGCGCCTCCGGCGACCAGGACAGCCGGCCGGCCCGCAGATCGTCCACCACCGAGCGCACCCACTGAACCTCCGCGGCCGTCACGGCGCGGAGGTATTCGGTTTCCAGCAGGGAGATCCGCGGCAGCCCGCGGGCGCTCTCGGCGGCCAGGCTCGCGTCGAGGCCGGCCAGGGTGTCGGTGAGCGCGTCTGCGCGGCGCTCCAGCGCGGCCAGCATCTCCTGCGGGGTGAACAGCAGCAGCAAGGACAGCGCCGCCGGGAACTCGGGGAACTCCTGCTTGGGCGCGGCGAGCATCGTGTCCAGCCATTCGCGCGTGGTCGCGCGCCCGGCGTCGGTCAGCTCGTACACGGTCCGCTCGGGGTACTGGTGGTCGCGTTCGGTCTCCCGGACCGTGATCAGCTCCGCGGCGAGCAGCCGCTCGATCGTCCGGTAGAGGCCCGCGCGCTGGCTGACGTTGACGACCTGGTCCTTGCCCCACTGCTTGATGAGCCGCTGCACGCCGTACGGGTGCAGCGGCTTGTAGTGCAGCAGGCACAGGACGGTCAGGGCCAGCGGGGAACTGCGAGGGGGAGGGCTCATGCCCTGATACTACCCACACATTTACTAGTTGACTCAAGACTAGTTGCACTGCAACTATCGATCCATCGAGAGTTCGGCCGCCCCGACCGGAAAGGATCGTGTCATGTCCTCCACCACGCCCTCCTCCACCACCCGCAGCGCCCTCGTCATCGGCGGTGGCATCGGCGGCCCGGTCGCCGCGCTGGCCCTGCACCGGGCCGGTATCGAAGCCACGGTGTACGAGGCCTACGCCGGCACCGCGGACGGTGTGGGCGGCGGGCTGGGACTCGCCCCCAACGGTCTGGCCGCCCTCGACGTCATCGGACTCGGCGACCTCGTGCGCGCGATCGGCACACCCACCACGGCCATCGTCCTGCAGAGCGGGAACGGCAAGCGGCTCGGCGAGTTCGGCAGCCCGCCCGGTGTGGAGTCGGCGCGGTTCGTCTGGCGCGCCGATCTGTACCGGGCGCTCCTCGACGAGGCGGCCCGTCGCGGGGTCCGCACCGTGCACGGCAAGCGGCTGGTCGCCGCGCGGGAGACCCCCGGCGGTGTGACCGCGCACTTCGCGGACGGGACGACGGCCGAGGCCGATGTGCTGATCGGGGCGGACGGCATCCGCTCGACGGTGCGTGCGCTCATCGACCCGGACGCGCCACGGCCCCACTACGGCGGCCTGTTCAGCTTCGGCGCCCCGGTCAAGGACACCGGGCTGCCGTCGACCGGCGGAATGATGTACATGGCGTTCGGCAAACGCGCCTTCCTGGGTTACCAGGTGCACGACGACTCCTCGGGCGTGTGGTTCGTGAACCTGCCGCATCCGGAACCGATGACCGTGGCCGAGGCCGCGGAGACCGGCGCCGAGGAGTGGCTGCGCGTCCTGGCCGCGGCGTTCACCGGCGACCGGGTCCCCGCCGCGGAGCTGCTGCGCAGGACCGACCCCGCCGATCTGCTGATCGCCGGCCCCATGGAGAACATGCCGCGGGTGCCGGCCTGGAGCCGGGGGCGGATGGTGCTCATCGGCGACGCGGCGCACGCCGCCTCCTCCAGCTCGGGACAGGGCGCCTCGCTCGCCGTCGAGAGCGCCGTCCAGCTGGCCCGCTGCCTGCGCGACCTGCCGCACGAGGAGGCGTTCGCCGCTACGAGGAGCTGCGCAGGCCCCGCGTCGAGCGGATCATCAAGGCGGCCGACCGCACCAACAGCAACAAGGCCGCGGGCCCGGTCGGGCGGGTGCTGCGGGATCTGCTGCTGCCGCTGGTGATGAAGCTGAACAAGCCGGAGAAGTCGGCCTGGCAGACCGGCTACCGCATCGACTGGGACGCCCCGGTCAGCGCCGCCCCGCACCCGGACGGCACCCCGCATAGCACCACGACCCCTTCGTGGTCCGCGGCCCGCGCGGCCGGGGGGAAATCGGGGGCGTCGATTCCGGGTACCTTTGAGGACGGCAGCCGCGTCTGCCTGTTCCGAGCCCGGACCGCGCAGGTGGGTCGTGAGGGCGAGGACAAGGGTCATCGACTCACGCCATCGCCTCAGTCCGGTCTTCCCGGCCTTCTGCGGGACCGCGTGGAAAACCGCTGGAGGACTGTATGACGACGAACCGTGCCCGCAAGGACGTGATCCGCGACCGGATGACCGCGACGGGTGAGACGTACAACGTCGCCGCCCGCAACATCCTGGCGATGCGCCACACCTCGCAGACGGCGGAGGCGTGCCGCGTCCAGCGCTGGCAGCCCCCCGTCCGGCTGGACCTGCCGTGTCCGTGCGGCAGCACCTGCGAGCCCGGCGAGAAGTGCGGCCGCTGCCACGCCCTGCACAAGCACGTCGCGCGGAACCCCGGCAGCCTGGTCGACGTGGAGGTCTGGGAGGACCGGTACGAGTGCATGGGCTGCTCGGCCTCGTACGTCGTCACGGTGCTCCTGCCGGACAGCCCCTGGGCGTCGTCGAGATGGTGCCGCAGGGCGGTGTCGCGGAACCGGTGGCCAAGGCCCGGCTCTACCCCGGCGTGCTGCACCCGCGGATGGCCTCCGAGGTCAACCACGACCCGTCCTGAACCCCTCCGCCTCGTCACCGGCCCTCCGGGCTCCCCGGCGGGTCCAGGTGCGCGAGGGCGGCTGACGTCAGGGCCGTGATGCCCGCGGGGACGGTGAGCGCGGTCCGGGCGGAACTCCGGAGCGTGGTGGCGGCAGCGCGGCCAGTTTTGGCGGCCGCCGAGTCGCCCGGAGCCTCGGCCCACTGCTTGGGCCCGACCGAGCCGAGCATCCAGTAGGCCGTCCGTATGCCCTCGACGCCGTGCAGGGACGCCCCGGCGGGCCCGTAGAGCGGGAAGTCCTCGGTCGCCAGCGACGGCGGCCAGACGGCCACCCGCTGCGGCCCGAAGGCGCGCTGGTGCGCGCGCAGCACCGCGCCGCCGTCCCGTGGTCGGCCCGGTGGGATGGACGGGACACGGTGCTGATGACGGGCCTCCGCCGGCAGTCCGATGCCGCGCACTCGGCTCGCACCACCCGCCGCACGGCGCCGGTCGCCCGGTCGAGGGACTCCTGGGTGAAGGCGCGGACGGAGATGTCCAGGGTGGCGTGATCGGGGACGACATTGCCGCGGGTGCCGGCGTGCAGCGATCCGACGGTGATCACGACCCTGGTCGCCGGGCTGGTCTCCCTGGCGACGACGGTCTGCAGCCGCAGCACGATGGCCGCCGCGGTGACCACGGGGTCGACCGTCAGATGCGGGCCCCCGCATGACCACCGCGCCCGTGCACGATCACCTGCAGCATCGCGCTGCCCGCCAGCACGGGCCCGGCCGCGTGCGCGACCATCCGGCGGGCAGCGGGACGGTGTGCTGGGCGAGCACCACGTCGGGAGGACGAACCGGGTGTAGAGGCCGTCGTCGAGCATGGCCCGCGCGCCGGTCAGGGTCTCCTCCGCCGGCTGGCCGACGACCATGACCGTGCCGGACCAGTGCCCGGCGGTCCGGGACAGCAGCGCGGCCGCGCCGGCCGCGCAGGCGAGGTGCATGTCGTGGCCGCAGGCGTGCATGACGGGGACGGCTGCCCGTCACCGCCGGGGCGCGATGACGGTCGCTGGCGTACGACAGGCCGGTGCGCTCCTTGACGGGCAGCGCGTCGAGTTCGGTGCGCAGCAGCACCACCGGGCCGGGCCGTTGCGCAGGCACCCACCAACGCCGTGGCCGCCGATGCCGGTGGTGACCCGGTATCCCGACGCACCGAGCCGCTCCGCCAGCCGCCCGCCGTGCGCTCCTCGGCCCCGGACAAGCTCGGGGTGCCGGTGGACGTCCAGGTAGAGCTCGACGGCGGGCCGCAGGACGTCCGGCACTCCGGCCAGCACAGGGGCCGTGTCGACGGGCGGTCGGGGTCATGGGCGGCACGCTCCGGTCCGGGTAGGGGTTGCCAGGGTGGCCTGCCCGACAGTGAGGTGACAGCGGTACGCGCGGCGATCTGCCAGCGGACCCGCGTAGAAAAGAAGCAGGCGCAGCGCACGGAACCCCGTGAGGCTCGCGAATCCCGCATGATTCGTGATTCCCCCGCGAACGTTCCCGCGCAGGCGCCGTTCCCCCCGGATGGACCGCTGGGTCCGGCCGGCCCGGCCAGTGTTGACGAGGAGTCACAATGTCGAACAGCCCCCTGGAGTCGCTCGCCCTGGAAAATCCTGGAGCTCGAGTCGGAGACCTTCGAGATCACCGACTACTCGGACGCCAGCGAGGTCATGCTCGGCTCGTCCACCAGCTGCAGCAGCACCAGCACGTGCAGCAGCACGACCAGCACCACCAGCTGCACCGCCTGACCGAGGCGAACACCCGCCGCGCGACCGCGAACACGTCCTGTCCGTGTCGCGGTCGCGCGGCGGGGCCGTAAGTCTCCGCGGCGTTACGACCGACGGTACGACCGGCCGTACCGCCACCCGTTTCCGGCTCACGGGAACGGGTGCGGCACCCGGCGCAGTTCGCCGTCCGCCAGATCCGTGTCCCGCAGTCCGGCGCGGCGGAACGCCGACCGCAGCCGGGGCATGTTCAGGGCACGCTGCCGCGTCCAGCCGAAGTCGATGGGCAGCAGCCCGGCACCCAGCGTGCAGACCGTCCGCAGTCCCAGCTGCTCCTGTTCCGGGGTCGTCTGGTCGACCACGATCACATCGAAGCCCGCTCCGACGAGTGCGTCACGGCACAGCACCACGTCGTCGAGCAGATCGCCCGAACCCGAACGCGTCCGCTCCCCCGCTGTACAGCTCCGCCAGCGGGCGGACGGCCGTGGGCCGGAGATAGCTGTCGGCGTGGGCGGCCATCCGCTGCAGTCCGAACAGCGCGGCGTGGTCCGGCAGCCGCCGTACGAGGTCGAAGTCCTCGGCCATCGCGTCCAGTTCGGCCGGCCGGGCCCGTACCTGGCCCGGCAGGTGCGGGATGTACGTGAGGATCTCGGACAGCGCCGACTCCACGGCCGTCTCCGGGTCGAAGGCGCGCCGGCCGCGAAGGCGAGC
>NZ_JAJOZA010000002.1:0-214083 GCF_023701715.1 Streptomyces sp. RKAG337
ACCCCCTTGTCCGGCCGCACCGCACCGCACCTTCCCCGCGAATCCCCTGGACCGCACCACGCGGCGAAGGCGAACAGACCGCGGACAAGGGGGGTGCGAAGAGCGTGAGCGACATCAGCCAGATGACGCGAAAGGACGGACACGGACGTGGCCACCAAGACCCGCACCGCCTCTGCCACCGGTTCCTCCGGGTCCGGGTACGGCGCCCTCCAGCGCATGAACGACGACTGGCAGGTGCTGGGCCGCGACCCGCGCGCTGCCCGACACATCGTCCGCTGGGCGCAGGAAGACATCGAGTTCGCCGACGTTCGCACCCCCCAGGACGTCGTGAGCCGACTGGCCTCGCTGTTTCGCCGCGGTGACTGGGCGGGGCACGACCTCGCTCTGACCGCGCTGCTGCGCCGGGCGTCCGGGGACGACTTCGACGGCCAGCTGGCCTGGCGGATCGCCGTGCGGATCCTCATGCCCAAGGCGATCTTGCTGGCGAAGTCTCAGATGCGGGACGGCGTCGAGTGGGACGTCGTGTTCTCCACCGTGCTCAGCGCCCTGTTCGAGGTCGTGCGCACCTACCCGCTCGACCGCCGGCCCCGTCGGATCTTTGTGAACCTCTCCATGGACACGCTGATGCTGGCCCAGAAGACGCTGGCGGACGACTACGACGACCGGCGTGAGCTCCGCAAGATCGCCCGGTCGCTGGAGCCGCTCGCCGGCGACCCGCAGGTGGCGCTGCTCCAGACCGAGACTCCCGACCCCTACCTCCAGGTCGAGCTCGCCGACCTCCTGGCCCGGGCTGCGGAACTCGAGCTGGTGAGCCACGACGAGCCGGAGCTGTCGGAGGGCGAATCCCGCACCGACCTGATCGCGCTGATCATCTGGGCGGTCGAGATCAAGGCGCTGAAGGTCTCCGAAGCCCGGCAGATCACCCAGTACTACCTCAGCTCGTCCCTCGACCCTGACCAGCCGATCCGCACCACACGCGCCATGGGAGCCGACGGCGCTCGCCTCAGGCAGCGCGCCAGCCGCGCCGTGCGGCCCCTGCGTCATGCCGACCTCGGCGCCTACCTCGCGGCAGCCGCCTGATCTTTCCGATCGGCGCCGTCACACCGCGGGTCCGATCGACACCTCTATTGGCGATCCCCGCTCAGGACCTCTTCCACCCCATCCCCCGCACCGAGACCGGGAGTACCACTGTGTCCACTTCCTTCGCCGGCCCCCACGGCCCCACCGGGCCGCTCCTCGACGACGACGAAACCCGTGTTGCCCGGGCGCGACGCCAGCTGACCCAGCTGGGGACCGCCCTGGTCCGCGATCCGCTCGACCGGCGGGTCCACCAGGCGCTGCGCACGTACATGGATCACGACTCCGAGGCCGCCCTTCTGTCCTGGGAGGCAATGCTGCAGCGCACCCCCGAAGAACTGCGCGAGCGGATCCGCGCCGTCATCACCGCTCACGCCGAGCGGAAGGCGTCGTGAAGCTCCGGCGCCGTCGCACGACGGCCGACGAGACCTGGGACGACGTCCCGGAGACCGAGCCGGAGCAGGAGCTGGCGGCGGACGACGAAGAGACCGGTTGGCAGACCAGCGTCGCCGGGCTGTCCGGGGCTGCCCGGCTGGCACGGATCGGCGCCTGGGTGCTGATCGCCTCGGGCCCGCTGCTGGGCATCGCCGCGTTCCTCGGTTCCTCCGGACCGGCACAAGGCGCGCCCGTCACGGCTCCCATCGTGCAGGCGGCGTCCGACACCGGCCCCAGCGGATTCGCGCAGCTGTACGTGGCTGCCTACCTGGAGGCGGGCCAGGGTTCCGAGAGTGTGCTGAGCCCGTACTTCTCCGGGTCGGTCACCTTGACCAACACCCCCGGAACGCGCAGCGCCACGCGAACCGTCGCGGTGAGCAGCCACGAGGTCCAGGCCGGCTACTGGACGGTGACCGTGGCCGCCCGGGTGGCGCAGAAGACCGCCAAGGGCTCCTACGTCGATGCCGGCCTGCAGTACTACCAGGTCCCCGTGCAGGTCCTGGGCCCCGCGTCCGCGGGCGGAAACAAGCGAAGTGACGAGGCGACGCTCGGCTACACGGCGACGTCGCTGCCGGCCCAGGTCGCCGCGCCGGCGTCGCTGACCGCCAGCGCCCTGGGCTACGGCACCAACCGAGGAAGCAATCCAGCCGACCCGGCCACCCAGACCATCACCGGATTCCTCAGTGCCTACCTCGCCGGCAAGGGCGGGCTGGACCGCTACACCTCCCCCGGCGTCTCCCTGCAGCCCGTCACCCCGCGCCGTACTCCGGCATCGAAATCACCGATGTCGCCGACGACTCGGCCAACGCCAGCAGCACGACGGTTCCCAGCGACGGAGCCGTTCGCCAGGCGCTGGCCACGGTCAACGCCAAGGACAGCTCCGGCGCGACCTATCCCCTCACCTACGCGCTGACGCTGCGCTCGCGCGGCGGCCGCTGGGAGGTCGCCTCCCTCGGCGCCGCCCCGGTGCTCCAGAGCGGGAGCAGTCCGTCGCTGGTCGCTCCCTCCCCTGACTCCGACAGCACGGACAGCACCGACGCCCCGTCGTCCTCGCCGTCGCCGTCGGCCTCCTGATCCCACGAGAACGAGAGAGAAGAACCATGCACACCACCACCGATCCGAACACCGTCCTGCTGGCGGGCGACATCCTCACCTGGGCCACGACCAAGACGAACCAGGTCGGCACCCTCGTCAAGCTCGTCGCCGGCGTCGGCGTCATCGTCGCGATCTTCGGCGCCTACTGGAAGACCAAGTCCTGGGTGGCCACCGTCGTCGCCTTCCTCCTGGGCGCGCTGGTGCTGTGGGGCATAGCCAACATGCCGTCCCTGCAGACCAAGGTCGGCTCCGAGGTCAACAGCGCACCCCAGCCGAAGCACGTTCAGGTCGCACCCCGCGAGGTGCCGGCGGCCGTTGACGGCGGGCACGTGCTGTGAGCGCCGACGAGGAGCAGCTGATCGGGCATTCCTACACCCGGGCGCGCAAGCACCCGCTGGTGATCGGGAAACTGCCCGGCGCCGGGCGTCTGCCCGGCGGCCCGTACACGATCACCCAGATCGTGACGATGGTCGCCACGTTCCTGCTCCTGGTCATCACCCGGCAGCTGTGGGCGCACTTCGGCGTCATGGACGCCCTGGTCATGATCGCGTTGCCGTGGGGTCTGGCATGGGTTCTGCGCTACGCCCGCATGGACGGCCGCGACCCCGCCCGGGCACTGCGCAGCCTCCTGGTCTACGCCTCCACCCCGGCTGACGGCCGGCTTTCGGGCCGGCCCCAGCACCACAGCCGGCCCCGGCTGGCCGGCACCACCTGCACCGTCCACGTGCGGACCGCGCTGCCGGCGAAGCCCGCCACGGTCGCGATTCCGGTCCGCTCGGCCGCGCCGGCGACACCCGTACGGCGCCCCGTCCGACCGGCTCCCCTCCCCCAGCCCGCTCCGGCCGCGGTCGTCCCCGCGGCCGGGGCCCGGCCCCGGCCGGCGGCCAGGTCCGGCCTGCAGGCCCTGCTCGCCTCGCTCGACGAGCGCTGAGCACCCCTTCGAACTGCACCATCTACCGCGTAAGGATCGTCATGCGTCTTCCCATCCGGCACATCAGCGGCCACCTTCTCTGGACCAAGCACGCTGCCGTGTGGGGCGTATGGAAGGTGGACAGCGAGAACTACACCCACGCCAGTCGGGCCACCAAGCGTGAGCGGCTCGACGCGCTCGAGGCCCTCTTCAAGTCCCTGCGCGGCGAGGTCCTGCTGCTGTCGCTGTGCCCGCAGGTCGACGCGGCATCCGTGGTCACGCGGATGACGTCGGGGGTGGACCTCGACAAGTCCCCGGAGTACATCGACCTGTCCTTGAAGGTCCTCGACCAGCTCGAGGACTGGGAGCTGAGCGGGCGGGTGGACTTCATCGCGGTGCCGCTGCCGAACGTCGACTTCAAGCAGTCGGCCAAGGCGGTGCTCTCCTCCGCCCAGGGGGAACTGCTGTCCACGCTCGGTATGCCGGTACCGCCGGTGAGCGTCGCCGAGGAGGAGTCCCGGTTCGGCCAGGCCGACGGCTCACGGCGTCCTGGCCCACCGGGATCAAGCTGCGGCCGGCCACCGAGGCCGAGATCCTGTGGATCTACGGGCACAGCGCCCGGCGCGGGGTCAGCGAACCGCTGCTTCCCGAGGAGGGCGCACCGCGCTCCCTGCGCGGCCGCGGGCACACCGTCACCGCGCACACCCAGGTCATCTTGGATGAGGGCGGCCGCGGTGACCGGACGTCCAAGGCGCCCACCAACCCCTTCCGGCGCCGCTACCTGAAGGCGACCAGCGAGCACGGCGACAGCTACCAGGCGTTCTGCGTGCTGTCCGAGATGCCGGAGAGCTTCATCTTCCCGGGCAGCGAGTACCTGAGTGCTCTCGATGACTTCGGTTTCCCTGTCGACTGGGCGGTCCGGCTGCACATCGAGGCGGGGTCCAAGGCCGAGCCGCGCTCGCGCCGGCAGCAGCGGGAGCTCGCGCATCAGCGCGGCGAGTACGAGGGCGAGACCGCCGGCGTCCCTGCGTCTTTGGACAAGGCGTCCTTCGCGTTGGACGAGTACCGCGACCGTCTGACCGCCTCGTCGACCGAGGTGGAGATACGGGCGACGGTCATGACCTGCGTGTGGGGCAGTGACGCGGACGAGGCCAACGAGAAGGCCGCGAGTCTGGCGGGTCACTTCGGTGGCAACGACTACACGTTGGTGCGGCCCGTCGGAGACCAGGCCGCGCTGTTCCACGCCATGCTCCCGGGGACCTCGACCCCCAAGCCCGTCATGGACTACACCCAGTTCCTCCTCGCCCGTGATTTCGCGATGGCCTTGCCGTTCTGCGGCGCGGCCCTGGGCGACGACACCGGAAGCCTGTACGGGCTGCAGCTCAACGGCGGCGGCGTGCGGCCGGTACTGGTGGACTTCAGCCACGGCCCGCGTGTCAATGCGTCCGCATCTGCAGCGTTCGTCGGCGAGCTCGGGTCCGGCAAGAGCGTGGCGATGAAGTCGGCGATGCACTCGATCCTGGCCACCGGCCACCGCGAGGGCACCATGGGCAGCCGGGGTCGGGCGCTGGTCATCGACCGTACCCCGCAGCAGGAGTGGAGCCGCTTCGCCGAAGCGTGCCCGGGAGCCACCCAGATCATCCGGGTCGACGAGACGGCCGGCATCTCGCTGGACCCCCTGCGGGTCTTCCGCGGCCCGCGGGCCGCGAGGTACTGCGAAAGCTTCCTGACCCCGCTACTGGACATCGGCTCGATGAGCGTCGAGGGCGTCACGCTGTCCGAGGCCATCGAAGCCACCCGGCTCGCACCGAACCCGAGCATGAACGCCCTGATCGAGACGCTCAACCGACGTGCCAAGACGCCCGACCCGGACGAGCCCAACGACGCCGCGGTGCGCGCCTCCGCCTCCGAGCTGGTGCGCACCCTGCGCGCGCTGGCCAAGAAGGACCTGGGGCGGGTCATCTTCGACCCGACGCTTCCGGTCGTGCAGATCACCGATGCCGATTCGATTGTGTTCGCGGTGGACCGGATCGGTCTGCCGACCAAGGAGGAGCTGGCCGAACACCGCCTGAGCAGCCTGGAGATCGAGAAGAAATTCGGCTGGCGCCTGATGTACCTGATCACCGCGCTCTGCCGTGAGGTGGCCTTCTCCAACCCGAGCGAATTCTGCGGAGTGTTCCTGGACGAGTGCTGGTGGCTCACCAGTTCCGCGGAGGGCTCCAACCTCCTCCTGGAGCTCATCGCGGACGGCCGCAAGCACTTTGCCGGGGCGTTCGCCGGCTCTCATGACCCTTACGACATCGGGCCGAAGAGCGAGATCGGCGACAAGATCCGTGCCCTGCTCTCGCACGTCTTTGTGTTCCGGCACCGCGGAAAGGCCCTGGCAGGCCGGTGCCTTGAGTTCCTCGACCTGGACCCGGCCGACCCCCAGATGCTCAAGGTCATCACCGAGAACCTCTCCCCGATCAACGTCTCCGACAACGAACGCCTGCTGCGCGCCGGCGAGTGCCTGTACCGCGACCTGCGCAAGCGGATCGGCGGCATGAAGGTGCTCATCCCCGCGGACGAGCGCGCGGCCGACGCCATCCACACCACCCGGGCGGCAAGGACGTCGAGACCGACGAGCTGATGGACACGGTCCCGATGCTCGAGAAGAGCACGGTATGAGTGCCCGCCGCGCCTCCTCGCGCCGCCCGAAGGTCAGCAGCCGGCGCATCTGGCTGATCGCCGTTCCGTTCGCGATATTCCTCGCGCTGTTCGCGGCGCTGGCCTGGGCGGACCCGGTGCCGACTCCGTCGCCCGGTCCCGCCCCCACCGCCCCCGGCTCGACCCCCACGACGAAGCCGACTCCATCGCCGAAGCCCGACGACAAGCCGAAGCCGGCGGAGCCCAAGCCGGGGCTGATACCCGCACCGCCGGACCCGGAGGGCAAGCCGGTCGACGACCTGAGCAAGACGCCGACCGACGGCACGGACGGCCTGTTGCAGCCCTTCAACGTCAAGGACCAGTACGGCGTCCCGATCAGCGCCTACACCGTCAGCGCGGACAGCGGCGGATGGACCGACATCGACTTGAAAATCTGGAACATCCTGGCGCAGCTGTTCTTCGGCGTGGCCAAGTGGTTCATCGGGTTCGCGTGCTGGTTGATCCGGTGGGCGCTGGACTTCGGGCTTGCCAAAATCCTGGTCGGGCCGGTCGACCACATCGCCACGACGATCCGCGACCAGGTGATCAACAGGCTGGGCCTGCCCGGACTGTTCCTGCTGTTCGCGGGGGTCTACGCGGGCTGGCACATCATGTTCAAGCAGCGCTCACGCGGCTTCGCCGAGGCCGGCGTCTCACTGGTCGTCGCGGCGATCGCAACCACGGTGCTGCTCTCCCCGGCCCAGGTACTGCTCGGCACCCAGGGCCAGCCCAGCCCGGGCGGCTCGACGATGCTGCTGTCCCAGGACGGCCTGCTCGGCAAGGCCAAAGACCTGTCCCTGCAGATCTCCAGCCTGGTGCTGTCCGACGACCCGAGCCACACCCAGGCCCAGACCGAGAACGTCAGCAAGCCCATCACCGACGCGTTGGTCGACGCCTTCATCGTCAAGCCCACCCAGCTGATGCTGTACGGGCAGGTCTTCGACGGAAAGTGCGGCGAAGCCTTCGCCAAGGCCAAGCTCGTTCAATACAACTGGAGCCAGAAGGGCCTGAACTTCTGGGAGGCCACCCGCGTCAATCCCGAAGGGCAGAGCTACGCCGACCAGCTCTCGACGGCCGGCGAGACCTTCACCGCGGCGTGCAAGGGCAAGAACACCGAACCGCACGCCAAGAAGGCATCCGCCGACCTGGCGTTCAGCGCGGCGTTCGTCGCCCTGGCCGCGATCATCGTCTCGGTCCTGATCGTCCTGGTCACCGGCGGCTTCCTGACCGCGCAGGGCTGGATCGCGTTCGAGGGCATCCGCGGGCACTGGGCGCTGTGCGCCGGCATCCTGCCAGGTGGCGGCCGCTCCGTCCTGTGGCGGTGGGTCGCGGCGATCACCAAGGCCGTCCTAGCAGTCGTCCTGTCGATCCTCTTCCTAGCGATCTTCATTCTGATCATCATCGCGCTGGTCCGGGCCGAGACGGGGAGCATCCTGGCGGTGAAGTTCATCGCGATCGACATCACAGCGATCGCCGGGCTTGCCGGCCACAAGAAGATCAAGGAGACCGCCCGCCAGATCTCCGTCAACTTGAATCGCCGTCTGGCCAACGCCCGGGTCGGCGGCTCCCGCCAGAGCGTCTTCAACACCCCAGGCCGGTACGCCGAGACCGCCCCCGGCCTGAAGCAGGTCTGGGGTGAGGCTCGCGGGGAAGCGCGGAAGATCTCCCAGCCTCTGGGCAAGGCCGGCCGCACCGCACGACAGTTGTGGTCCGGACCGCCGAAGGGCGGCAAGAAGGGCGGGCGGGTCCGGGCCGCCGCGAAGCTGGCGACGAACGTTGCCGCCGCTGTCGGTACCGGCGGCACGGCAACGGCGGCCAAGGTCGCGGCGCAGAACGTGGCCAAGCAGACCCTCAAGAAGCGCCTGGCCACGGCCGCGACCAACAAGATGAGCCAGTCACGCGGCGGCCGGGCCACCATGGCCACCGGCAAGGTAGCCGCCGCTGCGGGCAAGTACGGGTGGAAGGCCACGAAGTTCACCGCGCTGGCCACGGTCGGCGCGCCGGTCGGCATCCCCCGTGGCGTCGCTGCGACCAAGCGCGGCGCAGCCTCGGCCATGTCCCGGGCGGAGCAGGTCAAGGGCCAGCTCACCGCGGTCAAAGACCGAACCACCGCCCGCGTCGACAAGAAGGTCGACGGGGCCAAGGCCTTCAGCTCCGAGTACAAGCGCAACGTCGCCACCGCGGGCAAGTTCGTCGGCCGGCACGGCGCGAACATCCAGCTCGGCCTGGCGCAGCCGACCGCGCCGCCGAAGCCGACCGCGCCGACCGGTCCCCGGGCGGCGGCTACCGCGCCTCGGGTCCCCGGCACTGCCCCGCGCCCGGGCTCGACCCCACCAAAGGCCGCACCTTCTCCCAAGGCCGCGCCGAAGGCGCCGGCGAAAGCGCCGGCGAAGGTCACGCCGACGGTGACGGTCACCAAGGCGACCGGCGGCGGTCCGGCTGCGGTGCCGGCCGCACCCGGGAACAGCGGTTCGCCCGCGACGCCGAGCCCGAGTGCAGGGCCCCGGCACATCCGGCGGGCCACCCGGCCCGCGGGACCGCCCCGCCCGAAGCCCTGATCCCCGCGGTTGAGGGCCGCCCACCGCCCTGCGGCCCTCAACCGGTCCCGCCCTTCTCTCCTTCCTCTTCGCGCGCTGCCCGCGCGCTCACCTCGACCCACCTGACGGGGGTGCCCCCTTGCCGCACAACGACCGCCAGCGACGTCCCCGCACCGCGGGCACCGTGGCTCTGCTCGCCGCCTCAGCGCTCCTGGCCTGCATCGGCATCACGCTCCTCGCCCACGGAACCTCCAACGGCGGGAGCGCCGCCGCCCCCGCGCCGGTAAACCCGGCTCCCTCCACCAACGCGCCGACGCGGACCGTCACGACACCTGCCCCGAGCGGAAAAGGCGCTCCCACCCCTTCGGCGAGCGTGAGCGGTGCGGCAACAGCCACGGCAAGCACGACGCCGGTGCCGGACGTCATCGACGACGCGTCCCGCAGGTTCGTCCTTGCCTGGACCGGCCACGACGCCCGGCCCGGCAAGGACCACTCGTACGACGACGCCGCCCGCCGCGCCACCGTGTACACCAGCCACGACCTGGCCGAGCAGCTGTCGACCTCGTCCGCCGGAACAGCTCGTCAGTGGAAGGCGTGGACCGAGGCCAAGGCCCGTGTCACTGCGGAGATCACCCGCCTCGCCGTGCCCGACGGAGCTCCCGCGCCGACAGCCGACACCGCGTGGATCCGCGTGCGGTACCGGCTGACCGTCACCCCTGCCATCGGCCGGCCAAGTGCCACCGACGAACAGGTCGCCCTCAAGCTCCAGCGCGACCAGGCCGGCTCCTGGCTCGTCACCGCGCTGCCCAACGCGTGAGCAGGGGACGCAGATGAAACAGGTCATGTCGGCGTTGGGCTGCCTGGGCGCCCTCCTGCTGACCATCATCATTGCCGCCGTCATCGCGGTGGCCATGGCCATCGGTAGCGACAACACCAGTGACGGCATGGAGAACGCCGGCTTCGGTGGGGGAATCGCCGAGGGCGCTCCCGTTCCCGCCGAGGTGAGGTCGCTGATCCTCAGCAACATCGGCAAGTACGGATGCGCAGAGGTCACTCCCTCCCTCATCGCCGCCCAACTCTTCAGCGAGAGCGGCTTCGACCGGGACGCGCAGTCCAAGGACAAGAACGGCACCCCGATCGCCGACGGCATCGCCCAGTTCATCCCCGGCACGTGGGCCACCCAGGGTGTCGACGGCAACGGTGACGGCGTCAAGGACGTCTGGAACCCCCAAGACGCCATCCCTGCGGCCATCGCCTACGACTGCTACCTCGCCAAGCAGGTGACGAACGTGGGCGGCGACAAGACCGACAACATGCTCGCCGCCTACAACGCCGGCCCGTACGCGGTGCAGAAGGCCGGCGGCATCCCGCCCATCCCCGAGACCCGCGACTACGTCAAGAAGATCCGTGACCTGGCAGCGAAGTGGGCGGCCATCGACGACGGCGGAGGCGTCCCACTGCCGACCGGCTCCGGAGGCGCCGCGCAGGCGATCGCCACCGCCAAGACCGCGCTCGACACCATGTATCAGTACGGAGGCGACTGCAAGCCGCCCTTCGACCACGCACGCAACCGAGGCTGCGACTGCTCCAGCCTCATGCAGTACGCGTGGGCCTCGGCCGGGGTGAACCTCCCCCGCGTCACCACCGACCAGGTCCGGTCGGGCACCGCGGTCAAGGACGTCTCCCAGCTGGCCCCGGGCGACCTGGTGTTCACGCCCGGCTCCGATGGCAGCGCCTCCGCGCCCGGCCACGTCGGCATGTACATCGGAAACAGCCAGGTGATCGAGGCGCCGCGCACGGGTAAGCCGGTCCGCCTGACGCCCCTGTCGCAGTGGACCGGCTCCGCCGGGCCCATGAACACGATCGTCGCGATGCGGCACATCGGATAGCACCACGCGGGCCGGCGCCTCGGGGGCCGGCCCGCCTCCCGATCCGGACCGAGCGCGCCCTCCGCAAGAACTGGTCGGCGCGCTCGGTCACACCCGAGGCCTCTTCGGCACCTCTATGTGCATCCCGGGAAACCGACCCGGTCTTCAGCTGGAGCCAGCCCATGCCCGATGCCGACCGACCCCCTTCCCAGCTCAGCCTGCAGACCCGAAAGCGAGGTGTCCGATGACAACGAACGACGTGATCGACGGTCTCATCGGCGTCGCCGGCGACCTCCCCGAAATCGCCCAGAACACCGAGGACTGGGCGCTGGCCAACCTGTGGTGGGCCGCTTGCCTGGCCCTCCTGCTCGTCCTGGTGCTCAGCACGGTGCAGCGCCTGATGAGCCGCTCGACGCTGCGCGACCGCCGGGCGTTCGAAGTCCTGCCCACCACCGGCTTCGACCCGGCTCTCGAAGACGTCCTGCGGTTCGCCAAGCAGATCGCCACGGCGCAGCGCAGCACCTCCCGTTGGGCGCTGCCGGCCCGCGGCACCGCGATGCGGGTGCGCCTGATGTCCGTCGGCGGACCGCTGACCCTGCAGATTGAGGGGCCGGCCCGGGCGACGACGGTGCTGCGGCACCAGGGCTACGCGCAGTGCGAGCTGCGCGCGGTCAACGGCGAGGAGAGCACGCCCTCCCGTCCCGAGATCCGTCTCGGAGTTTCCCCCCGCAACGACGCCGGCCCCGCAGCTGCGACGGCCTGACCACTTCAGGAAAGAGCCCACGATCATGACCGAGTCGTCCCCCCAGGCAGTGAACATGTCCAAGGAGGCGCCGCCCAGCAGCGAGCGCCGCCTGTTCGTGGCGCGCGCCGAGTTGGCGCTTGCGCTGCCGGACCATCTGGCCCTGCGCGACGTCCCGCTCAAGCCGGACCCGCTCGAAGCCCTCGCTGCGGCCGTCGCGGACGTCCGCGAGTCCCTCCAGGAGCGGGCCGACGTCGTCCTGGACCTCATCCCGATCGCTCCGAGTAAGGTCGCCCGCAAGCGCAACCGGCTGCTGGCCGCCGCCCGACGGGCCCCGCACGACATGCCGGCCATTCCCGGCATGCCCCGCCAGAGTGGAATGGGAGCGGGATTCAGCCTCGACCGGCTGTCCTCGATCGGCGCGGAGATCGCCTCCGAGATGCGCGGCGGCGGCGCCCAGCGTCCCCAGCAGCGCCCCCACCGGCCGCAGCGGATGCTCAACGGAACCGACATGAAGGCGGCCATGGGGAAGTTCGCCCCGGGCGCCGATCCCGTCTTCGACCTGCAGCTGCTGATCCGCACGTGCTCCACCGACCCGCACCGACCGCGCTGTTGCTCGACCAGATCCTCGCCGCGCTGGAGGGCTGGGCCGGCGACAACCATCTGCGACCGGTGGGCCTCAACCTGGGCCTGACCCGGCTTCGTGCCGACTCCATGCTGTACCGCCAGGGCTTCGACCACCGTTTCGAGACTGGCACGTTCGCGCCGCGGCGGCACGGCTGGGTCACCGGCGAGGAGATCGCCGGCCTGCTCAAGCCGCCGACCAAGCACAACGCGGCCGCCAACATCGTCCGCTCCGGCGGTGTGGTCCCCCCGCCGCACCAGGGCCTGCCGTCCTGGACCGGCCAGCCCGATCTGCTGCCGCTGGGCTGGGTGTCCAAGCCCGGTGGCGGGGAGCGGCTCGCCGGCGTCCCTCTGCGCTACCTGCTCTTCGCGCTGTTCCTCGGCAAGGCGGGCTACGGCAAAACGGAGATGAGCTTGGTCCAGGCGATCGCCCTCGCGCACAACGGGCACGGCGTGCTCTTCCTGGACCCGCACGGGGACGGCTGGCAGCGCGCTCGTCCGTACCTGGCGCACCGCGAACTCGCGCCGCGCATATGGGAGATCGACCTCACGTCGCCGGAGCTCGGGGCGATGGTCGCCTCGTGGAATCCGCTCTCGATGGTGAACCGCCGCGAGGACGACATTCCCGACATCGTTCAGTACATTGTCACGGGTTTTTCCAGCGCCCTGAACTGGTCCGACTCGGCCGGTCGTGCCAAGACCATCCTCACCGTCTCCGTGGAGAGCCTGGTCGAGCTGTCGTGGCTGCTGTCGAAGGCGGGCCGGCCGGATCTGGCCCCGACGATTTTTCAGATCCGCACGATCCTGACTGACGAGGTCTGGCGCGACAGCGTGGTGCCGTACCTGTCGAAGAACCTGCGGGATTTCTGGGAGAAGACCTACAAGAAGTACCCGGCCGAAGCGACACCGGTGGTCACCAACATCATTGAGCGGCTCGACAGCAGCAACGCGGTGAAGGCGTTCTTGGGCTCCTCGCTGTCCACCTACGACATCCGCACCGCGATGGACGAGGGCAAGGTGGTCTTCATCTGCCCGTCGGGCACCGGTGACACCGACCGGATCGTGTCGTGCTTGTTGATCTACGACCTGTTCCGGGCCGGCCTCTCCCGCCGGGACATGCCGGTGGCCGACCGTAAGGACTTCTACTGCTTCATCGACGAGCTCACCGCGGTCGACGGCGCGTCGAAGGGGACCCTGGCCGCCATCGCCGAGCAGCTGCGGAAGTTCCGGGTCAAGCTGTTGGCGATGACGCAGATGGCGCAGCGTCTGACGCCGACGACCCGCCAGGGCCTGCTGCAGAACCTCTCCGTGTTGTCCACGACGGCCAGTGACATCGACGAAGCCCTGCTGGTGACCCGCCGGTGGGGCAAGAAGGTTGATCCGGACACGATCACCGCGCTGCGGCCGTACAACTACGTGATGTCGGTGACGCTGAAGGACGGCCGTACCGACCCGTTCCGCGTGCGCGGCGCCAGCGTGGAGGAGCTGTACGCGGACTACCACCGGCCCGATGACCTCCCGAAGCTCTCGAAGTCGGTCGACAAGAACCTCCACCGGCGCCCGGTGCGAGAGATCCTCGACGACCTTCGCAAGCTCGACAAGCGCATCACCCGCGCACTGGCCTCCATTCCGGTGCCGCCCCCGGACGATGACGACGAGCAGGACGACAACACGCCCAGCAGCACGCCGGATGCTGCCGACGCCGGAAGCGCGCCCGCCCAGGCAGGCGGCGCCCGCGTCAGCCACGACCCCGGCAGCGTCGTCAGCGGTCCTGCCGACGAGGAAGAACCCGATGAGGATCAGGACCCCGGCGACGACGGTTCCACGCCTGGTTCGAGGCTCGGATGACAACCATGATCGAGACCCCCGAACTGGCACCGGTGCAGCGCACCAGCTTCCACGCCCTGGCCACCGACGTGCTCCACGTTCTCTACCAGCACCGCGTCATGTCCACCGACCAGTTGCAGAGGCTGCTGATCCCGGCGGCGCTGGATGCCACGTACCTGCGCCGGCAGCTGCGCCTGCTCCACGCCGCGGGGCTGGTCGAACGCATCTGGGCCAACTACCAGCCGCGATCCGTGGAGGTGGCTTCCGACAGGAGGCGGCGTCCCAACAAGATGCCGTACCTGTGGTTCCTGACCGATGAGGGCGCGGAGTCGGTGGAGCAGGGCGCCGAGCTTCAGCCGCGCCCTTACCGGGTCACGCTTGAGTCGGTAGCCGGCGCCCGCCAGTTGCACACCCTGGCGGTCAACGAGACCGGGCTCGCCTTCGCCCGGCACGCCGCCCGGTTGGGACACGAGTGCGGGCCGCTGGACTGGATGCCGGAGGTTGCCCACCGCATCCGTGACGGGCAGCGCCGGTTCGAGGACGACCATGTCATCACGGACGCGGTCGTGAACTACGTGCATGTCCGGCGCGGGCAACGGACGATGCTGACCCTATTCGTCGAGCTCGACCGCGCGACGATGACCACCGCGAGACTGGCAGCCAAGGTGGCGGCGTACGGCCGCCTGCACGAGTACGTCCCCCAGCATCCCGACCGGGCTCGCCGGTCGGCAGCCTCCACCCGCCCGGCATGGCAGTACACCTACCCCGTCTTCCCCAGGCTCCTGGTGGTCCTCGACGGGAAGCCTTCGCCCTCGCTGGGTTCCCGGCTCGCCGCGCGAACCGAGGACCTCTACACCCTGACCCGGGCGGATCCCCGGCTGGCCCGCCTGGCCGGGCGGCTGTCGATCGGCGTGACGACGCTCCAGCTGCTGCGGGAGCGCGGACCGTTCGAGCCGATCTTCACGCCCTTGCTGAGGGGGACACCGGAAAACCGGCCGCCCCTGACCGACCTCTATCTCAAGACCGCTCAGTGAACGGGCGCGGCCCGCCGCGCCGCGCCCGCCCACTCGCACGAAGGACACCCAGTTCATGAGCATCGCCACGGTGGAAGAAGCGCCGCCCCCCGGCGGCAACATGATCCAGCTCGCCGAGATCTTGCAGCGGAGCACCAAGCTGCGGCTGCGCCGCTTCGAGATGCTGCCGATGCGTGGCCCGGGCAGTCCCTTCACCGAGCCCCAGGGCCGCAAGCCGGGTGATGCCACCGCGCCGGAGGAGCTGTCCGACCTGATCTCCTCTATGTCGGTTGTCGGCATGCTGGAGCCCGTGCTGGCGGAGGAGATCACCGTTGCCGGCCTCGCACCGACGATTCGCCTGGTTACCGGCGAGCGGCGGCTGCGCGCCATGCGCTGGGGCTCCCAACACCTGCCGGACAACCCGCACTTCGCGGCCCTGGCCGCCGTTATCTGCCCCGGCCCGTTGTCCGATGAAGAACGGCACATGTGGAGGTTCGTCGAGAATTTCGCCCGCGAGCCGCTGCGTCCGGGCGAGCAGGCCGCCGCGCTGATGTACCAGCGGTGCGCCGTTCTGGTCGGCAAGCTGCTGCGGGCGGGCAAGCCCGTGCCCGGCAACGTGTACGCGATCACGGACTCCGTCGAGCGGTTCAAGGCGCTGGAGAAGATCCGTGGAACGGACCAGACGTGCGCGGCGCCCTGGTCGGAGGTCCTGGGCCGGCTCGGACTACAGCTGACCGAACGCAAGGCCACCGAGCTGGTGCGCGCCTTCCGCGAACTGCCGCGCGATCTCACCGAGGAGATGGACGAGGAGGCGATCCGCCTCAACACCCGGATCCGCTTCGCCGCCCTGCGCCGCGGCCGGGAAGCGGCTGCGTCGGACATCTGGGCCGCCCTCAAGGGCAGCAGCCGGCTGCATCTGCTGCCCAGTGCCGTGGACATCGGCCTGGCGACCCCCGAGCTGGACTCGGAGGAAGTGATCGACGCGGCCGAGGAACGGCTGGAGCGCGCGAACGCGAACCGGCGGGCGAAGCTCAGCCGGGTCCCCGAGCCGGGTCAGACCTCGGAGGAGGCAGCAGACGAGGAGCTCACGGACGAGACCGTCCTGGACAGCAGCCCGGGCGACGGACCACCCGCGGGCCAGCAGACTGCAGCCGCCTCCGCGCCGGGTGACGGCCGGGACCAGACACCTACCCAGCCCCCCGCTGCCCCGGAGATCGACGCCCAACTTGTCCGCACCGCGCTGGACGGCCTGCGGGCCCTGCTCGCCGAGCTGCGCGCGGGCCGCCAGGTCGGCCGGTACGACCGCGGATCCCTCGGCCTGGCCCTCGGCGAACTCGAGCAGCGCCTCAACACCGACACCACCCGAACCCAAGAGAGTGAGACCGCCGCATGACCGCCATCTCCCTGCCCCTGCCCCGTGTCGGCCTTCCCCTGCCCGGCCGCGGCTGCGACTGCAACAGCTGTGCCTTCTGGGCCGGCCCGGACGGGCGCGGCGGCCCCGCGACCGTTGAACCCCTGTGCTCGGGGACGAACTCCGACTGCTCGTACTGCGGATGCGCTGCCACCGAGGCCGGCTCCTCCAGCGGCGCGTGCGGAGGATGCCCGATCCGGTGCGGGAGCCGTACCGACATCGCCACCTGGATGGGGGACGTCGGCGGCACACTCACCTTCGACGACATCGCCATCGACGGCGTCATGCCCCAACTACCTGCCTTCATCCCGATGACCGACGGGTCGGCCGTCACCCAGCTGGACGCCAGCTTGCGCTGGCCGGCCTACGGTGTCGGCCTGCGCCGTGTCTTCTCTCCGGACACCCACTCCATCTACCCGCGGTTCGCCGGCAAGCAGGCCCGCGACGCTCTCGCCCTGGGGAAAGGGCAGAAGGCCGTCCTGGTCGGCTACGGAGAAGACCCGCTCGTCGAGGCGTTCTGGACCTATCGCAAGCGCGACGGCCTGGTCGAGGAGATCGCCTCCCAGGGCTGGGACCTCGTACTGAGCCCGAACTACTCGATCTACGGCAACTGGCCGCGTACCGAGCACCTGCTGAACATGCGCAGGTGCCTGCTGATCGCCCAGGAGTTCGCCGACGCGGGCGTGGCCGCGGTGCCGAACATCTACTGGTTCAGGTTGGAGGACCTCAGGCGGTACACCGAGTGGATCGAGGATGCCCCGCCGCCGGCGATCGCCGTGAACGTGCAGACCGTCCGGGAGAACTCGAACTGGGACTCGTGGGCCCTGCCGGGCCTGTACTGGCTCGCTGAGAACCTGCCTGCCGACATGCCGGTCATCCTCACCGGGCTGTCCCGCATCGACCGGATCGCCCAGGTCGTGGCGTTGTTCGGCTCCCGGCTGACTCTGCTCAGCCAGAATCCGCACCAGTACGCGCTCCACGGCGCGGTCATGACCGCCAACGGCCGGCAGGACGTACACGCCCGTCCCGCCGACGCCTTCGCCTCCACGGTGCAGTTCATGGCCTCGCTGCTGCCGGGGCGCTGACAACGGTCACACGAAGGCCGGGATCGACACCTCTATATGTCGAACCCCGAAAAGGAGCCTTCACCATGTCGACACCCACCCCAACACAGCCGGAGTCCGGAACGCCCCAGACGCGTCCGGCTCCGGCTGCCACCACCTGGCAGCTGTGGATCCTCACGGTCTGGCACCCCGCCCTGGGCATCGCTGTAGACCCCGTCGCCGTTCTCGCCCTGGACAGCGCGGACGGCGCAGATCCGGCACAGCACACCCTGTGGGTCCCCCTCGTCTACGACGTGGCCGACCCCTGGCGCGAGCGCTTGGCCGAGGGCGTGACGCCTGAGCGGATCGCCCGCTGGGAGGAAGAGGCCGGCGTGTGCCAGATCGCCCCGGCCGAGATCCCTCCCGAAGCCCTGGACCTGCGCCATGCCGCCGACCTCGTCCTGGACGAACTCCTGGCGGAAGTCATCCCGGCCCTGCCACCGCGGGCCGGTGCGTGATGGGCACCAACAGCAAGAGCAGCCACGCCTCCTACGCCATCGCGCCCAGCGACGCCCCGCAGACCGTCGAGGGCGCCGAACAGCCGCCCGTCGCGGCAACTGAGCCGGAGCTCAGCGACGAACTCGTCATCGCGAAGACCGACCTGATGGTGGCGATGGACAACCTGGAGACCATCGCGGCCGGAGGCGACTACCCCTCGGCGGCGAGGACTTCCTCCCCGACGACCCGGTCGAGCGGTACGACATTTTCGCCGAGCAGATCCAGTCCGCGCGGGAAGCCATCGAGAAGATGAAGGCCGAGGGCGCCTCGGACGAGGAGATCCAGGCTCAGCTCGACGCTCTGCGCGCCCAGTCCCTGGACTACCTCAACGGGCTCACCCCGAGGAACTGCAGCAGATTGCCGCGGCCAAGGGCTTCGAGCACCCGGCCCTCGTCGGCCTCTCCGGCAAGGGCCAGCATGCGCTCGTGCACTGGCTCGACCCGTACTACGGCGACGACATCCCCTCCAAACAGAAGATCCAAGCCGCCGCGACGAATCGGTACGACCAGCTCGTCGCCGGACAGTCCGTCGGCGGTATGACCCTGGCCGACTTGCAGCAGATCGAGGGCACAGCCGGCGCGGCCACCAGCGCACCGGACGCGGCCAGCCTCTCCACGGGCCCGGAGGGAACCTGGAACGCGACGGTCGCGCAGGTCGACGCTGCCGAGGCCGCGTGGACCCAGGCCGGGCAGGAGGTCGCCTACTCCAAGGGCTGGCTCGACAGCGAGAAGCTGCAGAACCTCCTGACCGCAGAAGAGCAGATCCTCACCGCCCACTGCCCTGACAAGCCCGACCTGGACGTCCTCCAGTCCCACATCAAGGTGTGGACCGAGGACCCCCTCGCGGTGGCCAAAATCGGCCCGAGCACCGTGCTCCCCCTGGTCAAGAACGCGCTGGACTCCGGGGAGATGTCCCTCACGGAGGCAGAGCACCTCAAGCCCAGGGAACTCGTGGCCCTGATGCGCGCCGGCACCCCGGACGTCGAGAAGGAAGCGCTGAAGGCGACCGCGCAGGGCCGCAAGGACCAGCTGGCCGCGCTCGACACTGCACTGTCGGTGCACCAAGAGGGCAAACAGGACGTCCACACCGAGCTGACCTTGCCCGACCTCGCCGGCAACCCCGAAGGTGCAGCCCAGGTTGCCGCCTGGGCGCAGAGCACCGGTGAGCTCCACGGCCTCCAGCAGGAGGCGCAGGGGTGGATCCACGAGACCCTCCAGTCGTCGAGCGACATCGGGTTCGGCAACCCGGCGCTTCTCACGTCGCACACGGTCGACCCGAAGACGCTGACGACGGAGTTCAATACGTGGGCCAAGGGCCAGAAAGTCGCTGACCTGCGAGACGTCGCCGCCCAGTTGGGCATGCCCGACTCCGACAAGGCCACCCGGGCCCACGTGCAGAGCTACATCGCCGCCAGTTTCAACCCGGCTCTGGACAAGGACGAGATCAACGCCAAGGTCCAGGCCGCGGCGGCGAAGAAGGCCGCGGCAGCGGCCACCCCTTCCCCGGCCCTGGCATCCGACGAGGCCGTCGCCGCCCTCAAGAGCAAGCTCTCCGGCAGCACTCCGACGGCGCCCTCTGCTACTCCCGGCGGCGGGCTGACCCAGGAGAGCAAGGTCGCGGCCGCGATCAAGATGGGTGCCAGCCCTGCGCAGGCACAGAAACTCGCCCAGGCAAGCCCGGCGGCGCCCTCGGCCAAGCCCATTCCGAAGGCGCCGAAGAAGCCGGCCGCGCCCGGCTCGTTCAACGCGAAGGTCCAGGCCCTGGTCGCCGACCTCCAGCAGGTCAAGGCGACCGCGCAAGACGTCCCTGCCCGTATCGAGTCCGACGTCGTCAGCTCCTGGAGTTTCGGCAGCGGGAAGCCGGCGAACCTCGGGGGCACCTACAGCAAGACACTGCACAGCGCCCCGGACGGGTCCAGCTGGCTCTTCAAGGCTGACCACAACGGTGGAGTGATCGCCCACTCCGAGGCCGCCGCCTCCCATGCCCTGTCGCTGGGCGGCGTCCCTGCGGTTCCGGTGTACGTCAAGAACGTCGACGGCAAGGTCGGCAGCGTCCAGCCGATGCTGAAGGGCGCCTCGCACTTCGCCGCCGACCCGCACAGCTGGACCCAGTCCGAGGTCGACTCCATCGTGCGCTCGCACGTCGGCTCGTGGCTCATCGGCGACCACGACGGACATCAAGCGAACGTCCTGCGCACCGCCTCGGGCGGCCTCGTGCACATCGACCGCGGCCAGGCCTTCAAGCACTACGGCCAGGACAAACTCTCCCTGGGCTACGCCCCTTCCGGCGGAGGATCCTACGACCCGGTTCACCAGAAGCTGTACTCCGCGGCGCTGGGCGGCAGCCTCGCCAACGGCGTCAAGGTCAACCCTGCCGTGGCCCACCCGATCATCAAGAATTTCGAGGCCGTTCCGGACTCGCAGTGGCGCTCGATGCTGCACTCCACCGCGTACGAGGGGGCAAAGGCCGGCAGCGGGGTCCACTGGGCCCCCGCCATGCGCAAGGCCGCGGCGAAGAAGCACGGCATCCCGGCCGCGAAGGTCAGCCACGAGCAGGTCGCCGAGGCGTTCTTGGACCACGCCGTCGAGCGCAAGCAGAACTTGAGGTCGGCGTTCGCCGACTTCTTCGTCAAGGATCTGAAGATGCCGCAGGCGGCATCCCTGAAGCATGGGGCTAAGTGATGGGAACGAACTCCAAGAGCAGCCATGAGTCGTACGCCGTCGCCCCCACGGCGCCGACGGAGGCTCCGAGCGCGCCGGCGAATTTGGCGGTGCAGGCAGCCGACCCGACGCTGTCGGACGCCGAGCTGTGGAACATGCTGCAGAACGCACCCCCGGCGGTCATGCCGGAGCCGGCCGAGGAGACTCCCCTGCACGAGCAGGGCGGAGTGTGGACGAAGGACGGCGAATCGCTCCTCGGCGCCGAAGGCGCGGGCGGCGCAATGACCGGCCCCCCGCTGCCCGAAGAAGAGGAGGACCAGGAGAGCGCGCCCGACGCCTCCGCTGTGGAGGCGGAGGTCAACGAGCAGGCCACCATCACGCAGTCGCCCGAAGAGGATCCGGCGCAGCCCGAGGCGGAGACCGGTGAGGGAGCCCCGGGCGGCGTAGCTGCCGAGGTCGAGGAGATTGAGGAGGAGCCGGAGGAAGTCGATCCGCCGCTGACCCCTGTCCCCGAGGCGCCGCCGGTCGGCGTGGCGGTCGGCACTCCGATCCTGGTCGGCGGCGAGGACTTCCTGAACTCGCAGGCTGCCCTCGTCGCGTACGCGTCGCCCGACGGGCCCAGAGAGGTCCTGCTCGCCCACGTCAGCGAGGACGCCGAGGGCAAGCTGCTCGATGCCTTGAGCGTGTCGGGGACCAAGATGGTCGACGTCCAGGTCGAGGAAGAGTCCAAGGAGCGCCTGGAGCTCGACAAGAAGGCGAAGCTGTCCGAACTGGTGACTGCGGCGACGACGTCGGTGCAGCACAAGCTCAAGGGCGGCGAACCGATGTCCGAGGCGTCGATCCAGAAGCACCAGAAGGCGCTGGACGCCGTCAACGCTGTCCTCGGCACGCCAGGTCTGTCGGACGACGAGAAGGCGATGGCCCAGTACTACCTGGACCAGGTCAACACAGTCGGCGAGAAGATCGAGAACGGTGGTGCGCCGATGGCGCACTTCCAGCCGCACGGTCACTTGGTCACCAAGATGGTGACCAAGCAGATACCCGCGCCGGCCGAGGACCCAGAGCCGGGGACACTGGCCGCGCAGCTCCGCAACGCCAGCCGCATCAAGGCCTCCCTCGATGCGCAGACCGGCGAGACGTCGTGGGACGGGAAGACGCGCAGCACGGCGAACGGCAAGGAGTACGCGATCGACCTCGGCGAAGGGTGGAGCGCGGTGTACCGGCCGTACGCGGCCAACGACCCGTCCAAGACCGAGTTCTCGATGCGCGGCCAGCTGGAAGTCCATGCCCCGGTCGGCGCCGGCCACGGCAAGGAGCTGGTGGACCGCCTGGAGCAGCTGCACCTGGTCAGCAAACCGATGACGGCGGCCGAGGGCGAGTGGACGTACCTGTCCAACAACATCACCGCTCAAGGCCTGGGCAACGCCACCGGTATGAAGAGCGCTCTCGACGAGGCCAAGGGGCTGGAGGACCTCCAGGTGCAGGAAATCGTCCATCAGCGGGCGGAGTCGCTGATCGGGCTCGGCGAAGACGAGCTTCACTACCAGGTCAAGCGCATCCAGCTGGAGGCCGCGACGGCCGTCCTGCCGAAGAAGGTGGCGGTGCTCCGGGAGGCGATGGCCAAGGTCTCCGGCTTCGACAGCGGTGACGCACTGGCCGCAAGCGCCGGGTACGACCCCACCCCGGCGACCTCCGGCGGCTGGCTGACCTGGTCGCGATTCGACGTGACCGGCCAGAGCGAAAAGATCAAAACGGCGTTCAAGGGGAAGTCCCTGACGCACAGTATCGGCAGCGGCGACATGGTCGCCCTGTTCGGAACCGGCGTGCTGGCCTCGACCGAAAAGCGCGCCGTGATGGGCATCGGCAGCGGCGTGGGCATGTCCGAGCACCAGGACAAAATCACCGGCGGGGCGAACAGCGTGTTCATCCGCGTCGCCAACACACCCAAGTCCGCCGGTGGCGGCCAGCTGATCTGGGACGACCCCTCGGTCCTGATGCGGCGGGCGGACTACTACGCCTACAACGGGGACAAGTACGGCGCCAGCCCGGACAAGAAGGCCGCCGCCGGCCTGACCCGAGACCCGATGAAGATCGCCACGCACGGGGCGTCGAACAACGAAGTCATGTTCCGCGACGGAATCGACCTGCTCGGGGCGGAGGCCCCCAGCCGCATCATGTGCCACCACGCACACCAGCGCACCGCGCTCCTGGAGTCCTTCAAGGCCCGGGGCATCACCCACCTGGGTGGAAAGCCCGTCGAGGATGTCGTCAAGACTTCCTGACCCCTGCACTCTTCCCGTCCCCCATCTGCAACATCAGCAAGGAGACTTCTCACATGAGCATCACCTGGCAGAATCGCTTCGCCGAACTGCTCGCCGGCAATCACGCCGCCACGGGCGACCCCGTCGACGCCGGCGCGCAGCTCGTCGTCGTGGACGCCGACGGCGCGGAGGTCTACCGGCAGGCGCTGGCCCGGCACCACCGCGCTGAGAGCCCCGATCAGCGCCTCATATGGATCCGGCCGCTGGTCGGAGGTTCCGAGTCCGCAGATCTCGGCTATGTGTTCAACCTCAACATGGCCCGTCGCCGGGCTCTGAACTGGACGGAGGGCCGCCTGGAGGAGAACGGCGACGTGGTCCTGCAGCTGGAGTCCGGCGAGACCGCCACGATTCAGCCGGCTGTTGGTGAACAGCTGGCCGAGCTGCAGCGATGGGACCGGTTCACCGATCGGCTCACCCGGCAGGAAGAGGCGGAACTTGAGCAGCTGGATGCCGATTCCTGGCACGGCCAGTTCTCATGACAACCGCCGTGGCCGGCCGTGCGCCGGCGTCTTGGCATGATGGGTCCGCGGCCGGCAACACGTCGGCCCTGGACCGCCGGCCGATTGGCCGGCCTACGGATGAGGCAGGAGGTGGCAGTATGCGCGCCGAGCGACGCGGCGTCAGTAACTTCGACGGCCGGCGCCTGGAGGAGGCCCGGTCCCGGCGGGGATGGACCCCGCGTGAGCTGGCCACCGAGGTCGGCGTCACGGTGACCGTTCTGGGTCAGTACGAGCAGGGGGAGCGCACCCCGGAGCTCAGTACGCTGGGGCGTCTGGCCGGGGCCCTCGGCTGTGCGACCGAGGATCTGCGGACGGCAGCGACCACGACGCTGCGGGATCTACGCGAGCGCGCCGGCGCCGGCCAGCAGGAGGCGGCCACGGCGGCCGGCCTGAAGCGCAGTGCCTACGCGATGCTCGAGCAGGGCCGGACCAAGACCCTGGACCCGCAGGTCGCGGGCGGCCTGGCCGCCCATTTCGGGATCGCGCCCGACGCCGTGGTGGCGGCCCACGCCGAAGCGGTCCTGGCCCGGGCCGAGGTGCCGGCTCCCCCGGTCCTGGAGGGTCTGCTCCTGGAGCGGCTGGCCGGCCACTTCGCCATGACGCCCGGGGAGCTGCTCGACCTGGCCCAGCAGCTGGTGGCCGAAGGGAGTGAACTCCGGTGACGACATTCCACCGTGGACACCCCCTGACCATCGCCCGCCACGAGGCCTTGAGCAGCCCGCTGCCGGCGGAAGAGCGGGATTCTCCGGTCGACACCCGGTGGCTTCGATCACGCGGCGGCCTGTTCGCGCAGGCGGCGCAGCGGCCGTTCGAGCTCACCTTCGACCTGGTCTGGTATGCCAAGCGCACGGGGCTGCCCTTCCATCCCCACTATGTGGCCCAGGTCTACCGGGGCGAGCCCGAGCAGCGTCTGGAGGTGCCGCTGATGGTGGTGAACCTGGCCCGGGTCCGCACCCGCGAGGCCGCTGACAAGGTCTTGGCCCACGAGAGCATGCATCTGCGGGTGCCGTCGTACGGTCACAAGCGGGAAGCCTTCGCGTGCGCGCAGGAGATTCTGAACGCCGTGGGTTCGATGGCGCCGTAGGCCGGCGCGTCCCCTGCCCCAGGCGTCGGCCACGGGGCAGGGGTTCCGCGTCCCTCGATCCGTGCTGACCGACCCCGCATATCAACGCGTGCGCGCCAAGTTCCGGCGGTGGCTCGGACTTCTCATATGCCTATTGCTTAACTCCATGACAATGCGTATAGTTCTTGTTGTGGGGCGGAGGTAGCGCCCCCAAGAACCACTCCGTAGGAGCCGCTTCGTGCGGCTCGCCCCTTCGGCCCCTTCCCCCGGGCGGAGGGGCCGCGAGGCCCGGATCAGGCTCAACCCCCCGGCCGGTCCGGGCCTCGCCCCTTCTTCGACAGCCACGAGGAGACGACGTGCACGCGATCACGGCCACCAATCTGGAAGCGATAGAGGAAGCAGCCCAGCGCGCCTCCCTCGGCCGCGCGAACGGATCGGACATCGGCGGCGACAGGACGCCTGACCCGTCGGTTCTGGGCGCGGGCTCCGAACGCGACGGCGTGGCCCGTGTGCTGCGCCACCGGCTCCGGCTGGACGAAGGCACAGCATTGAGCGTGTACGAGGACGCGAACCACCCGCTGTTCCCGGGTGCTCAGCTCTTCCGCGCCGCCCGCGTCCAGCTGTCGCACGGCCGCCGCAGCTACTTCTTCATCGCCGCCTACGAAGCGTGGGCCGCACGCCTGACGTTCAGCCTGATCGCCCCTTGCTACGCCTGCCAGTCACCGGTCCCGACCGTGGCCATCGACACCCTGGCGGACTTCGGCGACTGGCTCAACAGCTCCCGCGACCTGACCGAAGCCCCGCAGTTCCGCACCTCCCCCGTGCACCGGGGGAGCTGCCCCGTCCGCGACAACTGACCATTCCCGCCCGGCCCGGAGCTCCCGCTCCGGGCCAGACACCGAACCCCACTGTGGCGCCCCCGGCTCATCGAGCCGGGGGCGCCCTGCATGAACGGAGCACCGCACGTGACCAGCGCACCGCACACCGAGGACGACGTGATCGAGCTGATGGTTCGCGTCAGCTTCAGTGAGATCTGCTTCTACGAGACGTACAGGCCGTTCGAGATACCCCGCGACATCGCCCACGACGAAGCGCTGATACGGGAGTTCATCAGCGAGATCGACCCCGACGACTTCGCCGACGACACCGGTAACGAGAACTTCGAGTACTGCACGGAGCGGACCGTCGAGGAAGTCTCCGACATCCAGACCGCACGCACCCCGGCCATGCTCTGGCTCGACGACGGCGTCCTTCCCGAAGCGATCAACCGCTACCGCGAACGCGTACAGGGGCCGGATCACGTCTGGCTCGCCGACAGCGTCAAGCGACCGACCGGCCTGTGCCGCCACTGCAAAGGCCGGGTGCAGCTGCGCCGTGGAGCGCTCGCGGCGAAGCACTGCCCGCCGCTGAGCTTCGATCCCTGCTCAGGGGTCGGAGAACTGGTCAGCAACCGCGACGAGGTGGTGGCACGCGGCTGAGACCACGCCGCCCACCCACCCCCACCGCCCCGGGCGTACCGGTCCCGCCGGTACGCCCGCCCCGGAAGCGAGAACCCATGGAATCCGCCCTGATCACAGCCGCCGTCCACCTGAAGGTGACCCGCACCGTCGTGTACGACGTCGCCCTCCCGATCAGCCTCCCGGCCGAGATCGCAGCCTGCCCCGGCGCACTGCGCCGCTACGTCGAAGACCTCCAGCCGGGCGTGCTGTCCGCCGCGTGCACGGAAGAGGCGATCGACCGGATCACCGATGTCGCTCTGCTGGACGTACTCGGCATCGACATCCAGACCCCCGAGATCCCCGACGCCGGTGAGCGCCATGATCGCTGAACCCGCCAAGCCACACGGGCCGTTCGGCTGTGTCGTCCTCGCACCGCCGACCAGTCGTCCGCAGTCACCGACCCGCCCCACCCGCGACGACCAGTTCCACGAACGGCTTGCCGACTGGCTCCTCTTCATGGTCCCGATGTTCATCGCCGAGCAGCGCAACGCCTCCGACCAGGAGATGGAACGGGCCCGCACCGACGCGCTGGAGCAGATCGCCAGTCACGGTGACGACCTCCAGTTCGGCGGCAAGCACCAAGGCTCCTCGCGGACCGCCCTGGCCAAGGGCTTCGCCATCCTCGCGCGGGCCGAAGGCGGGGTCACCGCGCTCGGCGTCCACGCGTGCACCGTGCCGCACGCCTACTGCCCCGCTCAGCCGCATCCCGGCCCATCCGACGCCGCCGACGCCCACACCCCGGAGACAGCACCGTGACCGACGCGACCACCACCAAGAAGCCGTCCGCCAGCAGCCGCAAGTGGTTGCTGACCCAGAACTCCCAGCTCCGGGCAGAGGGAATCTTCAACTGGCCGCTGCCGGCGTTCGCCGGGCGCCTGGACGACGGAAGGACCTACAACACCTGCCCGGAGGCCGGGGCGTGCCAAAAACTTTGCTACGCGCGGGTCGGCTCCTACCGGTTCAGCAACGTCCTCGCAGCCCACCAGCGGAATCTCAAGATGATCCTCGACACTCCCCAGGAGTGGGAGCAGCAGATGGCTGCGGAACTCCAGCACAAGCGATACCGCGACAAATGGATCAGATTGCACGATTCAGGCGATTTCTTTTCTGACGCGTACCTGTCAGCTTGGCTGCGGATCATGCGTGGCGCGCCGGAGGGCGTCCGCTTCTACTGCTACACCAAGTCCGTTGATCGTTTCCGTCGCCTGGTCGAACCCGACCCGCCCGCCAACTTCCTGTGGTGCTACTCCCTCGGCGGAACACAGGATCACCTCCTGGACCTGGAGAAGGAGCGCCATGCCGAGGTCTTCCCGGGTACGGAGGAGCTCGAGGAAGCCGGGTACTCCGACCAGACGGAGTCCGATCTCCTCGCGGTCCTGGGACCCGAACGGGTCGGAATTCCAGCTAATCGCATCCCTCATCTGCTGAAACGCCAGGGGAAGGAGAGCTTCGGCAGCCTCCAGCGCGCCCTGGATGCCCAGCTGGCGGAGAAGAAGCAGCGCGCCGCAGACCGGGCCTTCCAACTGGCAACGTGATCCCGGGACGTTCACCTCGGGAGCAAGGGCGGGTTCCAGCATTCCGCTGGGCCCGCCCTCCCGCGCGTCCCGGACACTCCAGCCGCCGGCCGATTGGGCCACACCGGGCGCGTCAATTGCGGAACTCTATGACTTTGGGTAATCTCTCCCGGGAGGCCGCTCCCTGCACCTCCCGGCCAGCACACAAGAGCAGCCGGCGGACGGATCCGCCGGCCGCGACCACACGCAGAGCCCGGTCGCCCTGTTCGGGCAGCCGGCACCACCCGCCGGCCACGCTGGCCCACCTATGGAGCGACCATGATTCCCGCAGGTTCCGAGCGCAAGTACACCAACTTCGACAAGATGGCCGAGCGGTATGGAGTGGACCGCTCGGCCGCCGCCAAGTGGTCCAAGGAAGAGAAGTTCCCCGAGGTCCTCCTCAAAGCCGGCCAGGGTGAGCTCCAGATCTACGACGAGGACGACGTCGACGACTGGGTTCGCGAGTTCCACCAGGGCGCCTGGCTGCACTCGCGGCAGGGCAAGAAGAACCCCCTCGACCTGCCGGCCGGCGGCCCCCGGGACCTCCTCACGCTGCGCCGCATCGGCGAACTCGAGGGCCGGGCCCTGAAGCGCGACCCCACCCCGGTCGCCACCCTGCGCAGCTACCTGTCCCCCTCCAAGGGGATCCTCGCGCCGGCCGACCGGGTGCCGGAGGACGGGGGGCAGCCCACCGTGCTGGAGCCGATGTGGTTCCGGGAGACCGCCTACACGTTCATCAACCGCCCGCGCCGCATCCGGCGTACCCCGGCCGCCGCCGGGGAGGCCCAGGAGCGCCCGTCGTCGCGGGCCTCGCGCACGGGCGCCGGCGAGTTGCTGGAACTCGACCTGCCGGCGGGTGCGGACTCCGACCTGCTGAACCTGCAGGAGATCGGGAAGATCGACGGCGAAGCCCGCGGCCGCGGCAAGGCAACCACGGTCGGCACGCTGAAGAACTACCAGTCGCAGGGCCTGCTGGCGGGGCCGGACCGAACGCCGGGCGACGGCCAGGACCCGGACGTCGACGAGCCGAAGTGGTACCGCTCGACCGCCTACACGTTCATCCGCCGCCCGGGGCGCCTGGGAGCTGCAGCACGCGCTCCGCGCGAAACGCCCAGAGCGTCCGGACCGCTGCGCGACGACCTCAAGTTGCCGGCGGGTGCGGACTCCGACCTGCTCAACCTGCAGGAGATCGGGAAGATCGACGGGAAGGTCCGCGGCCGCGGCAAGGCCACGACGGTAACGACGATGCGGACGTATCTGTCCCAGGGGCTGTTGGCGAAGGCGGATCGGACGCCGGGCGACGGCCAGGACCCGGACGTCGACGAGCCGAAGTGGTACCGCTCGACCGCCTACACGTTCATCCGCCGCCCCGGCCAGGTCGGCGGAGTTCGCTGATGCGTTGCATGGTCGTCGAGCACCGCGTTCTTCAAATCCCGACCCCAGGTCGGCACGACAGGAGGGTCGAGCGATGAGCTTCAACCGCCGCTCCGCGGAGCGTATCGACCGCGCGGGCATCTGCCGGGCCTACGGCGAACGGCCGGCGACCGTCGACACGTGGGTGAAACTGCTCAATTTCCCGGGCCCCCTCGACCCGGAGGAGTGGGACGCTCAGCAGGTCGACCAGTGGGTGGAGGGGAACCGGCCGCAGTCCTGGCCGGCCCGGGCCGCTCAACCGGACGCTGTGGCGGTGGAGCCCGCCGCCTCGCAGACGGAGCGTGAGGTCTCCGCCGTCCTGGACGGCGAGAGCGTCGGCAGCGGGGAGTTGCTGGGCAAGTCGGGTCTGGCGCGGCGATACCGGGTCTCCGATTCGACGGTGGATGTATGGACCCGCTCCGCCGGCACCAAGCCGTTCCCTACGGCACCGGAGCCGGGCCGATGGCGTGTCGGTGACGTCGACACGTGGGTGAGGAACAACCGGGCGCATGTGTGGGGGAGATCCACGGTGAAGGCCCGACCGTGGTGATCGCGCCCCCCGACGGAGACCCGAAGGACCTGTACGACATCGGCGGGTACGCCACCATCCTCGGCAATGCGACCCGCGGCAATCCCCTGGCGCGAGCCACGGTGCTGAGCTACAAGAGCCAGGGCCATCTGGAGCCACCGGACCGAAAGCCGGGCGACCGGAAGCGGCCGGAGGTCTTCGAGGAGATGTGGTTCCTGGAGACGATCACCAAGCACGTCTACTCACGCAGGGGGCAAGGGCGGGTGCGTGCCGGCCGGACGCGAGGCGCGGGCAAGCAGCGCTGACCACCTGGGTGCTGAGTAGCAGAAAGGGCGTGGCCCCGAAGGAAGAATCCCTCGGGGCCACGCCCTTTCTGCGTTCTGGCCGTCACCAGCGGGTGAGCAGCGTCCGCAGCCGCGAGCGCCGACGCGGGCGAAAGGCGTCCCGCTGCGGCTCCTCTCCCGCCAGCTGGAACACGGCGTCGAGCATTTCGGGGTGGTTCGGCAGCGTCCAGTAGTTGCCGAGTGCCCGCTTGACCTCGCGCAGCGCGTCCATGGGCGGCACGTCGTAGGCGAGGTTGCTGTAGAGCGCTGCCACGGCGGGGGTGCGGCTGCGCCCGGCCACGCAGTGGAGAAGGACGCGCTTGCCCTCCCGGCGCAGCCGGAGGACTTCGCGGGCCGCCTGGTCGAGAGTGAAGTGGAGGTGGCTGTTCGCTCCGGACTTGTCCACCAGCCAGACCCGGACGTGCTCGATGTCGGCGGGGGTCAGGACCGGGTCGGAGCCCACCCGGCACAGGGAGACGACCGCGTCCACCGGGGCGGGGCCCTGGTGCTCGGTCAGGGCCAGGTTGCCCAGGACGACGTCAGGGTCGTGCGGGTGGCGGGCGGAGAAGGCCCGGCCCGAAGAGACCGGTGTGCGCACGCGGGGTACGGAGGGCCAGCCGTCAGCGTCATCCTTCCCGCCCTGTGCGGTGAGGACCGCGAGGCGGACGAGGTCCGTGCCGGTGTTGGTCGGCCATCCATGGACCTTGTTCTGCCAGGCCAGCGGGATGGCCGAGCAGCCCCAGCGCGCGCCGAGAAGTGCCCCGGCGATGGCGGCGACGGTGTCGGTGTCGGAGCCGGTCCGTACGGCGGCCTCCAGCGCGAGCTGGAAGTGCTGCGCGCCGAAGCTGCCGTTCTCGGGCCGGTCCTCGGGGACGGGCGTGCGAGTGATCGCGGACCATGCCGCCTGGAGAGCGGCAACCACCCAGCCGTTCTTCCGCTCGAAGTACCGGGGCGGGTGCGCCTCAGCCTCGTCCAGCCGGGCCGCCCACAGCGCGCGGTGCTCCTCGGGCAGGAGTTCAAGCCCGTCGCGGACGCCGTCGAAGGTGCCGTCGAGAACTGCCGTCCGGATACCGGAGCACCACAGGATGCACGCCTCAGCGCAGTCGGAATCGGCGTGGGTCAGCTCACTGACCAGAGTCGCGGCCTCGGCCATGGCCTCGGCATCGTCAAGGTACGCCAGAGCGACTAGGCCGGTCCTCATGAGCGACCCATTGCCAGCGCTGTTGTTCGGGTGGGCTGCGGCGTGGCGGCGGGACACGTTGAGCATCACCTCGGAGGGCGAACCCTTCCCGCGCATAGTGGCGCTCAGGACGCTGCGGGTCTGGTTGCCCACGTCAGCCGGGCCGCCCGCGTACCAGCGGAGGAAGTTGGTAGCGATCGCGTCCAGCGCCTCCGTGGTCCGAAGGTCTGCGCCGGTCGAGGCGACCTCGGCAATGCACACGTGCATCTGGGTGTCGTCGCTGTACTCACCGGGGGCGAAGGGACCGAGGCCGCCACCCTTCATCTCCGGCCGCTCCGTGTCGCTCATGCTCGGGCGGAACTCGTAGGGGACACCGAGCGCGTCGCCGCTTCCCGCTCCGAGCAGCACACCGGCGGCGCGGTCCAAGGCCCGGACGTCGAGACGCGGGGCGGCTTCGGTGGGGGCCGACCACGGGCCGAAGCTGGCGTAGTGGTGCTCGGAGGCGGCGGACGGGTTCATGGAATCTCCTTCAACAGGACCGGCGAGGCCCAGGGGAAGACAACCGCAGAGCGGGAATCAGGGATTGATGAGCAGCGGGGAGAAGGGCCGACGGTGTAGCGCGGGGCCTGCCGCTGTGATGCATTGACAACTTGTCATAGCGTCATACGGCACGTCAAGGCTTTTCGAGAGATTGCATAACTCTATGAGTCTGTGTATGGTCCTTCGTGTCTGACCGCCTCGTGGCCAACGAACGCCCCTGTAGCTCAGCGGACAGAGCTGCGGCTTGCGAAGCCGTGCGCGGAGGTTCGATTCCTTCCAGGGGCACTCTCCACCCGGGCCGCCGGCACACCGGCGGGCCCTCGCTTCAAGTCCGTCCGGAGTCAGCCATGCTCGTCCCCGACCTGAGCCGTCTTCTGCGCGAAGCCGACCACAGCCGGCTCACCGCCGCCGTGGAGGCGGCCGTTGATGCCGTCGCGTGGTACGCGGCGGCCCCGAAGCCCGACTACGGCGACACCGAGTTGAGCACCGTCCTCAGCAATGCAAGAGCCGAGGTCGCACAGGAGGTGGTGGACGCCGTGGTGCTCGCCCTGAGCGCGAGCGTCAAGACCGTCCCGGCCTGCGACAAGCCCACATGACGGCGAATCCGCCCGCCCGCCATTCCCGAGGAGGTACTACGTTGACCGCCCATTGGCGTTCCGTCCCCATGCCGCCGCACGTTGCACGCCTGCCGCGCAACGGCGCCGGTCGCCCTGTCCCCAGCAACACCCCCTGGTACGAGCCTGACGGTGCCGGAGGGCAGATGACCCTCCGCCGCAGCGCCGAGTTGGGCGAGTACGTGGCGTGCCCGTGCGAGCCCGGCCGGGGTACGGCAACATTCGGCGACCAGTGCCCCGAGCGCCAGCGGCAGTTGATGTCGCAGCGACTCTGCGGGATCTGCGCCGCGCCGATCAAGGCGACGAGCCGCCTGGTGTTCATCGGCGGCCCGGAGGACAACTTCTACATCGAGCCCCCGGTACATCCCCGGTGCGCGGCGTACGCGCTGCAGGTCTGCCCGAAGCTGGCAGCGGCCGACAACGTCGCGCTCGCGATCACGCGCACCTACAGCCTCCACGAGCGCCGGATGACCGGGGTGTCGGCCGCACGTACGCCGACGTACGAGCTGTTCCCCTACCGGGACCCGTCCGCCCGCCGACGGGGGCCCCTCGACTTCTACCTGGCGTTCCCGGAGGCCGCCGAGCGGACGCCCGCCAAGGAGTGGCTCGCCCACCACGCGCCCAGCCTGTGAACCGTGCCGCCCAGATGGAACAGGGCGGCGAAGACGGCCCCCGAAAGAGCCCCGATGACCTGCAAGTGCAAGGCCCGGACGTACGAGGGCCACCTGAAGAAAGCTCGTGCCGGCTACCCCGGCCATGCCTACCACGGCGCCATCTGGCGGCCCGGCCCGTAGCGGCCGCCGCTCTCGAACGAGCCGACCTGCGGCCCGTCGCCCAGCCCTTCGACCCGACAGGAAGTACTGAACGATGCGAACCCCTGCCCACTCCCGTGCCGCCGCCCACCGCCTCATCGGCGCCCTGCCCATGCCATTGCCCCAGGACGAGGTGCGCTTCGCCGACGCCGTGCAGGCTGCACTGCTGGACAGCGAACTGCTGAACACGGACGACGTGGGGAACTCCCCGGCCGTCGCCGCCGCCACCCGGGACGGCCTCACCAGCCTGGCCCACCTCCTGGACGCACCGACAGGAGGGCACGGGGCCGGCCGGTTGCTGGTGCTCCTTCTCGCCGAACGCGATGGATTCACCCCGTACCCGGCGCCCGATAAGTTCCAGTTGCGCGTCCGCCAGGCCGCGACCGCGTTGCTGAACCTCGCCCTGTGGCACACCGACCACCCCATCCAGCTCCTCGGCGGCGCGCTTCAGGTCCACGCCGAGGAAGTGCGCGACGCCGAGGGCTATCACGCCCCGTCGACCCGCGCTGCGGGGTCGGTCACGGTCACTGCCGGGCTGGCCCCAGGCAGCGGGGAACTGCACCTGACCGTGCAGCCGTTCGAGGCCGGCGCCCTCTCCGTCTGCGGACGGTGGCTGGACCAGCGCGCGGAGGACTCCGCAGGCGGCCCGGCCCCCGCGTGCGACGGCTGCTTCGGACGGGCGCCGCTGGATCCCGCTCCCGTCTTCACCGCCCCTGAGCACGACGCCTGGACCGTCTTCCTCGCCGCGCACATCGGGGAGGAGGCGTGAACCCCGAGCCCCGCTCCGCCATCGAGCGCCGCCGCATGGCGCAGCTGCCGCCCGGCATCGCTACCCGGCCCCGTGATGCCCGCGGCTACCCGATCAGCTTCGTGACGGCCCTTGGGCCCGATGGCACGCCGGACTTCACCGAGTTGGACGGTCCTCGGCGGGCCAAGGCGATCATCGAGCACCTGTGCGGCCTGTGCGGGCAGCCCCTTCCCTTGATCCGGGCCGTGATCGGAGGACCGCAGGTGGTCGAGCACCGCCTCGCGATGGATCCGCCGATGTGTGTGGAGTGCGCCGTCTTCGCCGCCACGCACGCCGCGGCCGGCTGCCCCTTCCTCCTGATGCCCAACGCGCGCTACCGCAAGGACCGGGCAACCAGGCCGTCCTCCCCGCTCGTGGCCCAGGAACGTCCGCAGACCATGTACCTGGCGCGCACCTACGCCCACAACGGAGTCCGCCTTGCGCTGCCCGACGGCTCGGAAGAGGTCCTCGCGCAGTGCGCGCGGTGGACCGGGCTACAGGAGATCCGCGCCGGTGAACTCGTCGACGCGAGGCACCTCCTCCGAAAATGATTGCTTAATTCCATGAGTACCCCTATTATTGAGACATCGGGTAAGTCGCGCGCTCCACCCGACCCCGCCGCTGCTCGCCCCCTCCGGGAGTTCGTCATGCCGAGGCCCACCATGTCCCCCACAGACGCGCACACCCTTCTAAGCCTTCTGCGCGGTGCACCCTTCTCCGCCCCCTACCTGGGCGAGACGATCGACTGGATCCGCCGGTCGGTGCGACATGAGGTCGAGCAGGCACCCTTCCCGCTCGACCTCGAAGACGAGACGCTGCGCCGCCTGGAGGCGTACGCAGGAGGCACGGAGCCAGGTGCGGCCGAACTGGCGCAGCGCCTGGCCGATGTCCGGCACGCGGTGGCGACCGTTCGGCACGAGCACTACACCGCGCTGGTGATCGGCCAGAGCAGCCGCAGTCCCGCAGCTCGGGTCTCTCGCGGCTCCGACGTGCTCAAACTCGCCACCGCTGTCGGCCGCGCCCGGGTCACCGCCGGACCGACCGGAGCAATCGTGATCGCAGCCGGGCACTCCGGCAGTACGGTCTTCCGCCCCATCACCTCGGAATCGGCCCACCGGCTGAGGAATGCCGCGAGGGAGCGCAAGGAGGAATCGGTGCGCCGCGCCGTCGCCATCCGCCAACTCCTCGCCAAGCACGTCCGGATGGCCGACTGGAGCGATCCGTCCACGGCCGGAGTCGTCGTCGACAGCCCTGACGAGACGGTGTCTGTCTCGTGGTGGGACTCGGAGCCAATCGGCGGCCCCGGCCCGTGGGACGAGGGAGGGGTGCGTCCGCTCTGCCTGGCTCTTCTCTCCGGCCGGGGCTACACCGTGACACTCGCCGCCGACGGGTCTCTCAGCGTGTCCGGCTGACGCTCCACCAATACACCGCTCAACGCCCGGCCGGGGCCTCCCCCTTACCGGCCGGGTCTATCCAAGGAGACGTTCCCGTGCCACCCATCCGCATCGCGCCCGCAGCAAATCACGACGACCAGTTGACAGCCTTCGCTCTCTTGGGCGCCCGCCACACTCCGGTGGACCGGCCATGAGCGCGCTCCCGACACCCATCCGCTGCAACTCTCGTCCACGCGTCGGAGGCCTCGTCGTCCCCTGGATCTCCTACGAGCACGGCGGACACGCCACGTTCGGCACCATCGACCCCGTCAAGGCACACCGGGCGCTGGCGCATCGCCTCTGCCAGGTCTGCGGCCAGCGGCTGGAGGAACGCTTCTGCCTGGCGGTCCGGCCGATGGATGTGCGGATCGGCTTCGCGCCCGAACCGGCACTCCATCCGGAATGCCTTGCCTACAGCAAGCAGCAGTGCCCCATGCTCAGCGGCGCTGCCGCGACGTACCGCACGAGCTCCGCAACGGCCAAGCACCCGGCTGGACGGCCGTGCGACGACCCGGGCTGTTCGTGCCCGAAGATCGCTCCGGACGAAGGCCACTCCGCGCGTTCGGGGCGCCCGGCGGACGACTTCGACGCCTGGATGATCGACATCGCCAACTACCGGCTGAAGAAGGGCCCGAGACAGCCGAACGTACTGCTCGGACTCGACCTGGCGGTACCCGTCCTCCGGATCCGGCCCATCCGCAGAAACCCACGCCCAGATGTAGCCGAACTGCTCACCCTGGTTCGCAGCCTGGGCCTGTAACAGCCCCCGCCGCCGCTGACCGATGAATCCCACGACCCGAAGGACCAAAGGCACCATGCCCACCTCCCGGAAGCCGACCCCGACAGCGGCTAAGCACCTCAAGGCAGCGTCCGCCGATCCGCAAGGGCGGCTGGCGGACTCGATCAGCAGCAGGGTGCTCAGCACGCTGCTGAACGACGGCCACGCCTACCGCAACGACCGCGACGGCTACCGACTCACCGCCGAGGACGCCCTTGCCACCACCGCGGGCCCGGCGCTGATCACCCTGGAAGGCCGACGCGCGGTTTTGAGCGGACCGCAGCTGTACTCCCTGGCCCGCCACGTCGCACCCGACAGCCGCCTGGCCCCCAACGTGACCTGGCAGACCGCGAACTCCCTGGCCGAACTCCGGCTGGTCGAATACCGCGACGCGACCGGGAGGCCCCGGCCGACCGACGGCGACAACGGGCGGTCCGGACCGGTCCACTACCCGTTCCGTACTGACCTGGGACGGCAAGTGGCCGAACTTGCCCCGGCGTAGGCCGCGAACCACCTGGATCCCCGCGGGCGCCGACCTTCGCAGGTCGGCGCCCGCTGCAGACCATTCGAAGGAGCACCATGCCCGCACCCTCCGCCCCGTCGCCCCGCGCCTATGAGCGCCTGGTCGACGACCTCTCCAGCGAAGTGGGGGTTCACGCCGCGGTGTCCTGGGCCCACGCCGGCGCCGTTGTCCGCCACGCCACCGAACACCGCCTGGTCGCCCCTGTAGCCGGCACCCCTGGGCCGGACCACACACGCCGGGTGCTGGCCGCGCTGGCCGCGGCGCATCCGGCGCTTGAATCGCTCGAGGACCCGCAGGTGGCTGGAGTCTGGGAGGACTCGATCAGCCCGGCCGGCTGGGAACGGATCACCCAGTTGTGGAACCAGGTGCCACTTTCCGACGAAGGTCACCGCGTCGACGGCTACCGGCTGGGCGACGCCTACCAGGCCCTGTCCGCCGACGCCCGAAAGGCGAGGGCACTGTGCCAGACCCCCGTGTGGGTCGCGGACCTGCTGCTCGCGCTGTCCGTGGAACCGGCACTCGATGCGGTCGGGCCGGATCAGATCCGGATGATCGACCCGTCGTGCGGGACCGGACACATCCTCCTCGCGGCCTTCCACCGCATCCGCGCCCACCGACCTCGCGGGCGGTCGCCACACCGAGCGGTGACGCGGCAACGCGGCGTCGAACGCGCCCTGCAGGCCGTCCACGGCGTTGACCTCGACGTCTACGCGGCCGCCTTGGCGCGGTACCGGCTTCTCGCCACCTCTGCCGACCTCCTGGGCGGCCCGATCTCCGCCGTACCGGCAGCCTGGCCGGTGCAGGTGGCCGCCGCTGACGCGCTGCTGAGTACCGACGAGCCACTGCTGCGCCCGGGCAGGTACCACGCCGTCGTCGGCAATCCGCCGTACATCACCGTGCGCGATGCCCAGCTGCGCGAGCAGGTCCGGCGCAGCTATCCGGAGGTGTGCAGCGGCAAGTACAGCCTCGCACTTCCGTTCACCGTGCTCATGACGCGGCTGGCCGCGCCCGCCGGCACGGTCGCGCAGCTCACGGCCAACTCCTTCATGAAGAGGGAGTTCGGTCGGAAGTTCATCGAGCAGTACCTCCCGCAAGTGGACCTGACCTGGGTCATCGACACGTCCGGTGCGTACATCCCCGGGCACGGCACCCCGACGGTGATCATGGTCCACAGAGCCCAGCCCCCGCAGGGGGACAGTGTGATCACGGTGCGCGGCAACCGGGGCGAGCCCCGTGTCCCGCAGGACCCAGCCCAGGGACTGGTCTGGAGGGCCATCGAGGAAGCCGTCCATGAGCGGCTGGACTTGGAACGTCTCCGCAAGGGGATGGAAGCCCATCGCCGCGAGCAGCAGTTCACCACCACCACGGAGGTTGCTTAATTCCATGACTATGGCTAAGGTTTGGAGTGCGCCGACACGGGCGCCACCTTCCTCGCATGGAGTCACCGACGATGAAGAAGTTCCCCTTGAGCACGGCTGTGGATGCACTGCGCTACCTCGCGTGGATGACGGCCGCCGGACTGTTCATCTACGGACAGGGCGAGCTGATGTGCCTGGCCGTCGTGGCAGCCGTCGGCCTCGGCCACTGGCAGAACACCCACTGATCGCCCGGTCCCGCCGTCCTCGCCGGTCGCGAAGGACGGCAGGACTGGGCAACAACGCCGGAGTATCTGCGTGGAGACCTCCCCCAACCCCGTTCCCGCCCGGCTGGCTCTCAGCGAACGCGATGCCGTGATCCTGGACTTCGAGCACCGGCACTGGCCGAAGTCGACGCCTGCCGCACCCGGTCCCAAGGAGGCCGCCGTCCGGGAAGAGCTCGGCATCTCGCCGACCCGTTACTACCAACTGCTCAACAGCCTGCTGGACTGCGAGGCCGCCCTCGCCCGCCACCCCGTGATGATCAACCGGCTCCGTGCCGTGCGGGAGATCCGCCGCACCGCCCGGCAGTGAGTCGGTCCCAAGGAGTCCCCGACGATGAGCCAAGACCGCAGCGCCACTGGGCGAATCCACCTCGACCCTCCCCTTATGTGGAGGGACTTCCGCGTCAGCCGCTTCTGCACCATCGACAAGCAGCCCGATCCGAGCGCCAGCGTCCGTCTGGAAGTCTCAAGCTCAACCCTCCAGTGCGACGAGGGCGTGATCACTCTGCACACGGCCGTCGCGATCGTGCCGGCGTACGGCGGGCCCTATCCGGCGCACGCCCTTACGGACCACGTCCAGGAGATCGTCGACGCCTACCCGGACCAGACCTTTGAGGGGCACCTCGAAGGCCACGACAACCAGGGCGCTCACTTCCACGTCGTCGTCCGCCAAGGGGAGGCGCGGACCGTCGCCCTAAAGATCACCTAGCCGCCCCGCCGGCGTTGCCCCGGCCACCCCAGGCCGGGCCGGGGCAACGCCGGCCCACCCGCACCGCGCCCCGACCGGAGACACGAATGCCCCACCACCACAGCGATCCGCCGATCCCGCCCCCGTCCGACGCGGCCTGGTGGCTGCCGCTGGCCTGGGCCCGCAGGGCGTTCCTGCACGAGGACCCCGAGCACCAGGCCCGCCAGATCACCGACATCGCCTCGGCCGCGTGGCCGTCCGGCGCGTCCGTCGAAGTTCCTCTGGGCGCCCTCGCCGCCGTCGCACTCCTGCCGCTCGCCGACCCTGATGCCCCAGACCTCGCGCAGTCCATCGCCGCTCTGCGGCCCGACGACCTCATGATCGTGCTGCGCGGCACCTGGGCCGAGCTGTGGGGCACCCACCCCTACCTTGTCGAGCGCGCGCACCTGCTGTACCGATGGCTGGCCGACGTCCCGCCGGACACCGCCGAGAGCGTCACCGAACTGGTCCACCTCGCCCTGCGCGCCGGACTGCTGGAGTTCGGGGCCGACCCGGACCGCCGTCTGGCCACCGATCTCCTGGGTCGCCTGCTCCAGCGCCTGACCTCCCGCGCGAACAAGGCTGGCCGCGGCGCCTTCCACACGCCAAGTGCGGTCTGCGACTTGATCAGCGAGATCGTGGGCCGGGAGCAAATCATCGGCGAAGTAGCCGCCGGCAGCGGCGCGATGTGGCGAGCCGAAGCCCGCCTGATGCGCAGGGACGGCCTGGACCCCGCACGCTTCACCTGGGTCGGGGCGGAGATCGACCCGCTCGCAGTCGGCGTCCTGGCGGCCAACGCGATGCTCTGGCGTCTCGGCGACGACGTCCTCATCGCCTGCGCCGACTCTCTGGCCGGCGACAGCGGGCTCGCCCACGCCGGACACGAGCGCCACTCGGCGACAGCCCACCGCGACGCCGTAATCCGCCTCCTCGACCCCGCGGGCACAGACAACCCGAACGATCTTGCTTAAGTCAATGAGTATAGCTATGGTTAAGGCATCGGCGGGGCAACCCGCCCGGGACGGAGGATCTCCACACATGCCTGAGCACCGCGGCGACGCGGCGCGGGAGGCGCCCGCGCTCACACGGGCCTATCTCGCCCTGTCCGCCTCCTACGGCCGCACCGTGAGTGCGGCGGAACTTCCGGAAGCCCTCACCGGTCTTCTCACCCAACTCCAGCAGCTGACCCGAGACATGAACGCCGACTTCAGCCTCATTTTGGGGCTCGGCTACTCGATCCATACCGGCGGCGAACGGCAAGCGGCGCGCGGGAAGCCGGAGGAACGGCCGCTCGCGGAGCTGTCCAGCGCCCGGGCGTCAGCCGGGGCTGGAGCGCTGGCCGTCTTCCTCGCCCATCCCGGCGCGGGGCAAGGCGCCCCGCAGACCTTCACCGCCGCGGCAGCCGATCTGCTGGCCGCGCTGGTCGAAATCGCCGACCGGCTCGGCACGGACTTCGAAGCGTGCCTGATGGCCAGCCACGACGACCCCCAGTAGTAAGACCGAGCGGGCGAACCCTCGGTTCGCACCACCGCGCCTGAAAGGACGAAACACATGACCACCTTGGCCATTCCTCCCGCAATCGTCGGCCGCGGAGCCATACGGATCAGCCTCGACCGCGGTATTCACCCGGCCACGCTCAAGCCGCTGCTTGAGCCGGGCACCACGGAGCCCACCTCCCGCTGCGGGGGCTGCGCCTTCCTGGTGGGCCGGGTCGCCGGCGACGGCACGCCGCGGATGAAGTGCAAGGTCAAGGCGCAGCGTCGGCGAGGGCCGGACATCAAGCCGGACTTCCCCGCCTGCGTCGAGTTCCGTACCGCGGCTGCCGCGTAGCTGCGGAGGCACCACTGATGTACGGACGGGCGCAGCCCTCCCGGCTGCGCCCCCGGCTCCCAACCCGTTGAGAGAGAGGCACGACCGTGACGACCGTTGACGAGACGCTCCGCGCGCTCATTGAGGCGTTCCCCTGCTCCTACCCCGACCGTACCCAAGCTCTTCACCAGGTCCTGGTGGTCGTTGGCGCGGGATACGAGTGGCGTGGCGGCGAAGTAGTCGAGCGGCACCCCGACCCGCGTAACTGCCTCAGCGTGCACGGTCAGTTCACACGCTCGGCGGGCCGTGTGCGACGCCTCCGGGAAAGCGGCGTCGATGCTCCGCAGGAAGACCTGGATGCGGGCTGCCCGGCCGAGCAGCTTCGCCCGCGGGCCGAAGAGCTGGCCAGGACTTCCGCGCCGTTGCGAAGAGATGCCTACCAGGCGAGCACCGGCTCACTGCTGCTCACCGTCCCGCGGGACGTCACCGCGGACTGGGCGCGGGCGGCCCGGGAGATCGCGGCCGTCGTGGGCCCGTTGTGGGCCTCCCAGTCCGCCTACCGGAAGGCGTTCGAGTCCTCACTCACCCCAAGCCAGCGGGCGTACGTCGACGGCGAACGCACGGAGGCGCTGCGCCTCCTCGGAGTCCGCTTCGGCCGCTTGGTGCTTGCCGGGGAGCAGCGCTGATGGCCCCCGCCCTCTCCCTCTCCCGCGGCGAACCCTGCGAAGGCTGCGACGTGCAGGTCGGCCAGTCGCACCGGGCCGGCTGCCTGGAGATGGAGTGCCCGCAAACGGGTCTGGTCCAGGCGAACTGCCCGGGCCGGCACGGGCACAGCGGCGGTGGGATCTGGACGGGACTGTTGCCTGGCGAAGGAGCTGCTGCATCCTTCGGCTGGTACGCCGCACTCGTGCCCGGCAAGGGCTGGGTGCCGGTCCCCCTGCACCCCGGGACGGACGAGTTCGGGACGGATTGCATGCCGGACCTGAACAGGGTCTTCGCACAGGCCCGCTGGGATCGGGCATCCCAGAAGTGGGTCAAGCCCCGAGAGGATGCAACAGAAATTGCTTAAGTCCATGAGATTGGCTAGAGTGCGAGAACCGCGAGGCGCTCACCCCGACGCGACGTCGTGCACCGGGCCGCACCGCCCGCCCTCCCCAGACCAGGAGCTCACATGGCCAGTTCCGCCGACAGGCGCACCGCTCACGTCCAGGACCGTCTCACCGGGCGCGCCCAGCGCGCCGTCGACGACCAGAAGAAGAAGCTGGCCGAACACTGGGACAAGTACAAGCACATGGACCCGCAGATCATCCGTGCGTCGACCCTGTTCAAGGAACTGGAACTGCGCCAGCGGCTGATCGAGTTGTGGTCAAGTGTCGTTGGCCAGTGCGCCATCAAGAACGCCTCCCTGGTCTTCCAGGACGAGATCGCCCGCGCCGAGCGCGTCATCGACGACGGCGTGGTCATGGGCATGGGAACCCATGTGGCCGGAGCTCGCCAGGAAATGTATGTCGAGGCATGCCAGTACTTCCGCGAAGAGGCGGAGCGCATCTACAAGGCGTTGACCTGACAAGCCGGAACCCGACCGGCCGCGACCGAGGAGCGACAGTGTTCGTAAGCAGGACCCCGGAGGAACAGAAGGCGTACGACGAGAGGGCCCAGGCGCTCGCGGACCAAGTCGCAGGTCTGCTCGCCGAGTTGCACACGATGGAGCCGGTCACCGTGTCGCCGGGCCACATCACCACGGCAGCTGGGGTGATCGGATGCCGAGGTGCCATCTGGGCGATTCGCCCTCTGCGCTGAATCCCGGCCCGCGATGCGCGGGCCGGCCCATCCACACCGCTCGACGCGCAGGGCGCGACGGCACCGAAGGAGAGACCATGGGCCTCGAGAATCACGAAGCACTGGTGTACGGCTACCGCCTGGGCGGGCCGGCCGACGGCTGGATCGGACTGGCGAGCGAGCTGGTGCGCTACAACGACGGCCGCTCGTCGTGGACGATGCCCGAGGTGTCGTGGTCGACCGAAGCGATGCGCGAGGAGAACCACCCCGATCACTTCGCGGGCGCGGCTGAGGACCGGCTGAAGGAAGCCGGCTTGGGCGCGTTGCAGTTCCAGACCTACTCGCTCGGCTGGGACGAGGAAGGCCACATCCTCGCGGCCGTCGTGCACGAACCCGCAGGGGGACCGCTCATCCTGGACCCGGTGGCGATGGGCGCCGCCACAGAGCACGACGCAAGCCTGACGCGGGCCCTCACCGTCCTGGAGCTGCGCCCCCGGACCGCCAAACCCGAGTGGATCATGGCGAGCTACTACGCGTAGGCGGCCCGAATGGAATGGCAATGTTGCTTAAGTCCATGAGTCGGGCTATGGTGAGGTGTCGCGTGGAGGTGGAGCTGGCAGCTCCCTCCGCGCGGCGTCCACAGCAGACACAGAGATCTTGTGAGGCATCGTGCCGATGAACGACATCCTCCCGGCGGCCAGCGAGCACTGGCACTGGCAAGCCCCCGAGCCGCGCCAACTCGCGGAACTACGCCAGCAGATGGAGGAGTTCAACCGGACCAACATCGGGCTGTTGTCGATGGCCGGATCGCTCCAGGACGGTCGCTCGTCGCTCTTCCCGTATATCACCGGGGCTGGCGATCCGGCCGCGTCAGCGGCGGTGCTGCTGTGCGGCGAGGAGTCGCAGCGCCTGGCGGATGCCCGGCTTTACTACGTGGACGAGGACACCACGGCTGCCGCGCTGGCGGCCTCCGTGGCGCCGCCGCTGGAGCAGATCACCCCCGACCGCCTCCCCTCGCCCGCCGGGCTGATGGTCTTCGCCTCGCCGATAGGTTCTTACGAGGTGAACTCCGGCGGCCTGGGCGAGCCGGGCTCCCCGCCGATCCACACACCGATCGTCGCCGTCTCCTGGGGTCCGTGGTCTGCCGACCGGGCCGCCGTTCAGTGGGTGGCCAACACGGTCCACGGGCGCGAAATGGTCCGCCCCGGCGAGCGCGGCATCTGGATCACGTTCTACACGGCGTGCGGAGCCGCTTACAGTGCCATGGCCCCCGACACCGTGGTCGTCAACGCGTTTCTGGGCGAACGGGCCACGGCGGGCGAGATGCTCACCTCGCTGCACCGGGCAGGTCGGCCCGAACTGACGTGGGACAACGAAACGGTGCTGTTCCTGGGTCGCACGTTCCCCCCGGCCGGGTCTCCGCTCGGGACTACCGGGCAGTGGGCGCAGACGGTCTACACGGCCTGGCAGCTGATGGCACAGACCGGCCAGCACGCGTGGACGGAGACCGAGGTGGTCCGCAGGGATCGCCCCGGACGGAAGCGGGACCAGCGAGCCGGCATCACCGGCGACGGGGACGTGCGGGTCGTGCGGCTGCGGCCCGACTTGCGCCCTCCGGCCGACGCCACCGCGAAGGACCGGACGGCCAGCGACGGCCGGATGCCGCCACGCACCGACTTCCGATGGGAGGTCCCCCCGTATCGCAGCCCGAATCGCTGCCTGAATACGCGGCTGCACGCCACGGGCGGCTGCACCCACGCAGAGCGGATCATTCGGAAGCACGTCAACGGCCCCAAGGGCAAGCCTGTCCGAGGTATCCGTGGCCCCGTCTACGTCTGGGATCAGGTTCCCTCCAACAACTGAGCCGAGCCGGTCGGGGGGCGGCTGCGCCCGCCCCCCGACTCGTCGAGCCCCAACCGGAAGGCCACCATGAACGACCGCGCAACCGACGAGGCCCAGCGCGTGCCGAGCGCCCCCTTCGCCACCGGCCCGCACCACGCCCATCGCGCCCATCGGCCGCCCAGACCCGAGGTGCAGCGAGCAGCGAAGCAGGACCCGGCGCGACGGATGGACCAGCCCCCGGCCGATACCGTCGGCCGGCCCTCGAAGGCATCCCCGGGAAGCGTCAGCCGGCCGCAGGTCGGCCAGGACGGGGACGGAGTCTCCTGATGGGCAAGTCCGCGCTGCGGCGCAACAAGGCGTCGGCGACACGGCGACGCGCCTGCACCGACAAGCGGAGCTTCCCGTCGCTGCAAGCGGCGCAGGCAGTCGCTGACGCGCTCGTCCGCGCGGAACCCTGGCGGCACCCGCGGATCGCTTACGAGTGCCAGTACAGCGGCGGCACTCCCCACTGGCACATCGGGCGACCGTTCAACATCCCTAGGAAGCGGCGCCGCTGAGACCCCCGCGCCCGCAGCGGACATGCCTCGTCACCGTCAGTCGGCGGCGCAGCAACACCGGACAGCCCAACAAACGAAGTTGCGTAACTCCATGAGTATGAGTATTGTATGAGGTGTCGGGCGGGGAAGTCGAGCCCGCTCCAGCTCCTGTAGCTCAGAAGGAAGAGCGGCCGTAAAACGGAACGGCGGCACGGCGAGACGGTTGCGGATGCACCGGGACCGGGCCCTGGCAAGCCAAAAGCCCCAGGGTTGGGGAACCTAAACGAGGGGCAGCTCACGGCCCCGAACCCCCGGCAGGGAAGCGCGTTGTCCAAGCTCGCCTACTTGGCGCGGGTTCGAGTCCCGCCAGGAGCGCACAGCCCGTCTGCGCACACCGCGCTTGCGGCAAGTCACCGACAGAAGGAGAAGAAACCGTGCGCGTAGAAGTCTGGTTCGACCTGGGCGTCCCGCCCGATGAAGTCGAGTACACGGCAGAGTTCCTGTGGGACTTCGGGAGCTGCCCCCTTCCCCGGCGAGACGACCAGATCGCCCTCGGCGAACTGCTGATGACCGTCCGCGAGGTCCGCTATAAGTGCACGGATGCCGACTACATCGCCTCGCGCGACCATCCCGTCGCCCCCGTCGAAGTCGAGTTGCGACTGAAGCTGAACAAGGCCACCCGACAGGCTCGCCACGCGCCGCAGGAATTCCACGAGATTCTCTCCGCGCTGCCCAGCGTCAGCGAACTGTCCGTCACAGGTGCCGGACACGGGGCATAGGCCCGCCGGGCCGGGGCGCCTCGGCCGCCGCTGCGGCGCCCCGGCTCCGACCAACGGGGACAGTCCACCCGCTCTTCTCCAACCGGCACCCGCATCCGCAGGGGCCGAATTCCGACGCTCACGAGGAACCGACGATGACCAGCAGCGCACTGACCACCTTCCCCGGCGAGGCGAACTCAGCTGACGTGCACCGCGCGCTGGCCGCCTTGAACGCCGCCGCGACGCATCCCGTCGAACTCTGGGACCATGCCCGCAGCCAGCAGGTTCAGGAACTGGCCGCCTGGCTGCACTGCGCCGCGATGTGCCGCAGACAGGATCTGGCCGAGGTCGCCAGCTCGGCGGAAGGCTCCTCCCAGAACGTGATCCACGGCCTGATCACCGCTCACGCATCCATGCGCGCCCGCCAGGAGGCCGAAATCGCCCCGTTCAAGGGGCCTGACGGCGCCCTACTGGGCAACGACTATGACGACCACGACGAGTACGCCGACCGGCACGCCGACGAGAAGATCCAAATGCTCGGCATGGTCATGGCTGTTCTGACCGGTGAATTCGGACGGCCGGAGCCACAGCCCGACGCTCAGGCCGGCATGAGCGCCGTCCTGGAGGCCATGACCGGCGACCTCGAAGGTGGCGACATCGTAGAAGCCATCAAGGACCGGCTCCAGGCCCTCGGATTCGACCTCGCCATCCCCGACGCCTTCGAGGACGAGGAGGATGAGGCCGCCTGAGCCGTCCAGCGTCCGACCGGAGCCGTCCACGGCAGACCACCACGTTGCCGCCGAGGCACTGCCGGTTCTACTCGTCCACGCATCGCCGGAGTCGGCGAGCCACATCGCCCTGAAGGGCTGCATGACCACCATCGGCCAGGAGATCGGCCACGTAGAGCTCGCCGCGGGCATGTGGATCTGCCGCACCGTGCGCCTGGAGAACGGCAAGACCCGTGAGGAGTTCGGGCTACTGGCTGTCCGCCGGGACACCGGCAAGCTGGTGCTCTGGAGCACCGACCGGCTCCAGCACGCGGCGTGCCTGGTCCTGAGCCCGGTCAGCGGATGGACTTACCGCCAAGTCCCGCGCGGAGAGAGCCTGGCGCCGGAACAGGTCTCCCTCATCGAGGCGTACGCCGAGCGCGGCATCTACGACCCGGCCCAGGGATGCTGGGTGCTGCCGACGCCCACCGCGGCGGAGGACGGAGACGCCGCGGGGCTCGCGCCGAACGCCGGGCCGGCCGAGGAGGCGCAGGGCGCGGTGACGGCGCTGGTCCATCTGGCCGGCGAGTTGGGGCTGACGGACGTGGACGTTGACCAGCTGGTGTACGACATGGTTCACCGTGGCGCCTCGAACGCCTACAACAACGGCGAGCGGCCCGAGTTGAGCGACCTCGACGCGTTCGACGCCGTCCACGACGACGCCGACGAGCGGGCCAGCACGATCAACAACGGCGGCCTGGAGGACCAGCTCTCCGCGCTCGTCGAGGCGTTCGGGGAACAGCAGGTGGAGCGGATGCTGCGGGCCGAAGCCGCCCCCGTGCCGGGTGAGTGCTCCAACACCATTCGGGATGTTGCTTAACTCCATTAGTTTGGTTACGGCCGGACTGCCGGCCAGTGTGGTCGAGCCGCCCGGCACTGGGGCCGTTCCCGCCGGCCCGACCCCGAGGCGGCCGAGAGCAATGAGGCACACGACGATGAGCACCCCTTCCCCCGCCGCCGCGCCGCCGGCCGACACGGTCAGCGACCCCGGCGGCCCCGAGACCATGGACAACGAAGGAGGCGCGCCGGTCTCCGCGCCGTGCCCTGTGGCGGAGGCGGAGCGGCTGCACGCCCGCGCCGTCGAGCGGCACACCGCCGCGCAGTCGGCAGCGGAGGCGCATTCCGAGGATGTCCGGGCCGCGTACGAGGCCATCGACTGGGCGCAGCGGTGGCGGCTGCCCCAGCCGGTGGTGGACGAGGGCTGGGACTACCGGTGGGAACTGGAAGAGGCGAGCACCGCGATCTGGGCCCGCGCTCACATGGCGCACTGGGTCGCCCAGTGGGCCCGGGTGTCGGTGGCGAAGGTGCGCGCGGCGCTGGGCCTGCCGGTGGACGATGTCGACCTCCTCGACGACGAGGAGCGCGACATCTACATCGCGGGGCTGAGCGATGAAAAGCGCGCGGCGCTGGCCGGGCCCTGGCCGGTGGAGTGGCTCTATCGGCCAAAGCCCGGCGCCCCCATCCGGATCGTGAACCTGTTCGCCGGTCCCGGGGGCTGGTGCGAGGGCATCGCGCAGGTCCTGGGCGAGCCGGTCGACATGGTCGGCGTGGACATCTCGCAGGCCGCGTGCGCCACGGCACAGGCAGCCGGCTTCCGGCGGATCTGCGCCTCCGTCACGGACCTGGACCCCGCGAACCCCGCGCTGCGTTACGTGGTTGCGGTGATCCTTTCCCCGCCGTGCCAGACCCTCTCGCCCGGCGGAAAGCTTGCCGGCCTCGCCGACGAGGCCATGCAGCTGGTCGAGGACGTGATCACCGAAGCCGGAGCGGCAGCCGGGTTCATCATGGTCGACGATGCTGGCGACGGCCTGGAGGGCTACGCCCCGCCCACCGGTGCCACCTGGGACGAAGTCCGGGCCCCGCTGGCGGCGCTGAAGGACGAACGCACCGGGTTGATGGCCGAAGCCGTGATCTGGCCGCTGGCCCTGCAGGCCAAGCACGGCTCCATCCGCTGGGTGGCCATGGAGCAGTCCTCGAACCTCTTGAAGTCCGCGGTCGCCCAGTACGTGGTCGAGGCGATCCGGTCCGAGTTCTACGGCGCCGGATGGGAATACAGCGATTTCAGCCTGATCGAGGCGGCCGACTACGGCGCGGCCTCCAAGAAGAACAGGACGTTCATGGTGTGCATGCGCTACACCAGGCCGTTCGTCAGCTACCAGCCCAGCAGCCCGATCCCGATCACCACCTGGGCCGCGTGCATGGGCTGGGAGAAGGGCCACAAGGTCAACACCCGCGGCGTGCGCGGCATCGACCCCAACACCGGCCGGCCCAAGGGCGGTGGCACCTTCACCGCCGACCAGCCCGGCACCACGGTGACTGGTACCGCGTACGGGTGGAAGCGTGAGGCCGACGGCCTCACGCACAGCCACGCCGACCTCGGCCGCGCCGTCGGCTTCCGTGCGGACTTTCCCTGGACCCATGTCGGCCGCGGCGAAGGCTTCCGCAACAAGACCCAGCTCATCGCCGACACCGTCAGCCCCATGGCCGCGGCCGCCTGGATCGGCCATATCCTGGGCCGCATCTGGGAACCCCGGACCCGTGCCTACGTGCACAACCTTTACGCCCTCCGCGGGCCCGGCCGTCCCGCAGTCGTGCAGGTCGGCAGCAAGCAGGGCGACGCCCGGCAGGCCCAGTACGGGCAGGGGCAGTTGGCCCTCAAACGTCACGACACTGCGGGTCGCGAGGGCCGGACGCTGACCCGGGTCGCCCACCCGGCCCGCCCCGCCACGACGGCACCGCCTCGCCAGCGGCGCCGCGCCGCCCGCTGACCGCTTCCGGGATCGCCGGCACGGGTGGCGTCATGGCGGGACGGATTCGGATCCGTCGCCGACAGGGAGTTCCAGGAGCCGCGTCATCAAACGCAATTGCTTAATTATATGACTTCATGTATTGTCTGAGTATCGCTTCGCCGATCCAGTAGAGCTCGCCCGTACGGGGCCCGCTCCTGGCACGGTGTTTCCCGCCCACGCTCTGCGATCGGAACTTCGATGGCTTCACGACACGTCCTTGTGTGCCTGCCCCCGCATGCCGCCGAAACCGCTTACACCCTCGACACGCGACTGCGGCGCGCCCTGAACAAGGTCCGGGGCGGCCACTTCGACAGCTACGAGATCACCACGGGCCGGTACACCGGGCACTTCCCGCTGATCCCCGGCGCTCCGGCCGACGACCCCCGCCTCGTACGGCCCGCGTCCGGCCCGGCCGACCGGTGTGCGGGCGGCGTTCTGAGCCTGTTGGACCTCCCCGCGCTGCGGGACCGCCGCGCGACGGAGGCCGCCACGCTCTACGACGCCTGGAAGCAGGCCACCGACGGCATGCCCCCGGCCGATCCCTGGGAACGGTTCGAGCAGCAGTGGGGCGGAGATTCCTTCCAGGCACTCCTCGGCTTCCGCGCGCAGCGGCAGCTCAAGGTGCTGGACATGATCAAGCCCGGTCCCCGGCAGCGTGGCGAAGAGGTGGCCCTGGTCAGGCTGGACCGTACCGGGTTCATCGACCGGGCCCGGCGGCGTGCCGTGCCGGGCAGCAGCCTCCGGGAACTCGACGGCACGTGGACCACTGATCCGGCCTGGCTGAACTCGGACGACGCCTTCGAGACCGGCAGCACGGCCTACTACGACCATGTGAACGCCTACATCGACGCTCGCGGTGCCGACTTCCTGGTGGTGGGCGTGGACTGCCGACGCTGACCGCCGATCCTCTCAGCGGCGGGGCAGCGCCGTGAACTGCCCACCAACCCCCCGACCGAGGAGACACCTCCATGTCCTGGGACCTCGTTCCTGGCCAGCGCATTGACCGGGCGGCTCTGCACGCCTGCTACGGCGGCCGTATCCATCCGCGCATCAGCCCCTCGAAGCAGAGTCCGAACGTCTTCCTGTTCATCACCCCGGACGCCGAGGCGAGTTCGCACGACGGTTGGACGGGCGAGCATCTGTACTTCGGAGGCGAGGGCGGGCTGGACGGCACTGATCAGAAGCTGTCGCAAGGCAACCGCTCCGTCGTCGAGCACGCACAGGACGACCGCGCGTTGCGCGTGTTCCTCCAGCTTCACGAGGGACCGGTGCAGTACCTGGGCCAGTTCCGGCTGGACTCCACGGTGCCGTTCGTGCAGGTCGATGCTCCTTACGACATGCGCAGACCCCAGGACGTCAGGAAGGCGCTCGTCTTCCGTCTCCTGCCGCTGAAGGGTCCGCCGACAGGCTTGCGCCCGGCCGAACCCGTCGCCCGGCGCAAGGTGCTCCAGCGGTCCCCACCCTGTCCGGCGGGAGGAACCGCGCCGGGTCGCGCGGAGCCGAGCCCGGCGCAGGAGGCCGCGAGCAGACTGCTCCGGCAGTACGAGCACTATGCGCGGTGGGAGCGGCGAGCCGATCTGACCGGCTACCGGATCAAGATCGCCGGGGCCATCACAGAGCTGGGCGTCGACCTGTACGACCTCACCCGCAACGAGCTGGTGGTGGCCCGGGCGTCGCTGGCGCGTGCCGTCGTGCGCGAGGCCATCGGAGAGCTCCACGACCTGGCCCGCTACTTCGATCCGGAGCCGACCAGGGTCCTGTTGCTGCCCTCCCGGCCGGACAAAGACCTGTCCGAACTCCTGCATCGGCAGCAGGTGACCGCCGTGTGGCCGATCGGCCCGCGCCGGTTCGGCCGCACCTCTCCCTCGTCCTGACCCCCGCACCGTCCCGGTGTCCTGCCGCCCGGCGGCAGGACACCCTCACCCGGAGGTGAACACGCTACCCATGGAAGATCACACGGCCCCGCTGGCGGGCTGCATCCCGGCCTTCGGCCGACACCGGACCTACCCCCCGCGGCAAGGATGGCTCCTGAAAGTGCACACCGCCCTCCAGGAGGACCCGCACGTCTTCCAGCGGCCCGACGCTCCCGTCGTCCTCGGCGTCGGGTCCAGCATGGTGGCGTCCATGCGGTTCTGGGCAGGCGCGTTCGGCCTCGTGCGGGAGGACACCGCAGGGACCGGAGCGGCGGCGCCCACCGCCCGGGGCCACTGGCTGCTCGACGACGAGAACGGCGCCGACCCGTATCTGGAAGACCCGGGCAGCCTGTGGCTGCTCCACTGGTGGCTGCTCACCGGCACACCCTGCTCCGTGCCGACCTGGTACTACGTGTTCGCCGCGTCCGGGATCTCCCGCTTCACCCGCGCCGAACTGCTCTCCAGCATCCGGAACGCCGTCACGCGAAACGGATGGCAGCCCCCGGCTGACGACACCATCAAACGCGACATCGCCTGCCTGGCAACGATGTACGCACCGCAGGTCGGCTCCGTCGACCAGCCTCGCGCCGGCTTGGAGGACGTTCTCACCAACCCGTTTCGCGACCTCGGCCTCCTGAGCACCGCGTCCCCCACATCCCACCCGCGCGGAGACCGGAGCCACGAGATCACGGTCATCCGGGGCGCGGGCCGGTCCGCCCCGGCCGCCGCCCTGCTCTACGCCTGCCTCGACTTCGCGGCCCGCGACACGGCCGCCCCCGGCAGCACCTCGCTCGCGCGCCTGGCGAGCGGCCCCGGACGGATCATGCTCCTGGACGGCGGGGCGCTGCGCGGGGCGCTGGAACGCGCGGCCGCCCGCCACCCGGCCGTCGCGGTCGTGGAGTCCGGGGCAGGCGAAATGCTGCTGGCCTACGACGCACCCCCTGCGGTCCTGGCCAACCAAGTCCTGGCCGGCATCTTCCACCGGCCGGGCGCTCCAGGTGACGCCTGACGTACGGCGCCGCACCCGCCGCCGAGCAGCTGCGCCGCACCGCAGCCGGACTGCCCGCGCACCCGACTTCAGGAGTACCCGCACCTTGACCGCCGACCACCCGTACATCGCATACCTGGACCCCACCGATCCCGCCCGCCCCCAGCCCGGCCGGGCCAACGACGAGGAAGCCGACCGCTCCGAGGACGCGGTCCTGACCGCCTACCTCGCCCACCTGACGGCCAAAGAGCACCGAGTGCTGCGCCACCGCGTCGTCACGGTCCCCGACCTGGCCTCCACCGACCTCTTCGACGCCACCGCCGGAGAGCTGGTGATGGCCTGCCATCGCACGCACTACCTCGCGCTCATCGCCGCGTACGGAGTGATCATCGACTGCGAGCGGTTCTTCCCCCGCCCTCGCCGCACGCTGCTGCTCACCACCGCTCCCGGCCAGGCCACACGGGAGTTCCTGTCCCACCACAAGATCACCGCGATCTGGCCCGCGGGCGGCGCCTTCGTCCGCGCGGACCCGGCTCCTGAGGGAATCGGGCCGTGAGGCGCCAGCCCTTCAGGGCACCCTCGAACAGGGCCGAGAGCCGCGCCTGGCGCGAGGCCGGACTCCTCGTCGACGTCGCCGGGCGTGCCCTGCCGGCCACGGGTCGGCCCTGCGCATTCTGCGACGGCGAGGACCTCGGCGACACCTGCCCGGCAGCACTGTCCTGCCCCACATGCCGCGCCGGGGCCGGGAAACGGTGCCTGCGGCCCAGCGGACACGCAGCCGAGCAGTGGCATCGAGCGCGCATCCGCGCCGCCGACCTGGAAGACCAACGCCGCGAGGAGAGCGGCGACACCACTCTGCCCGCCCGGTGGGCCGACACCCAGCCGAGCACCAACCGAGGTATGAGGAAGACGATGACCACCGAGCACCGCCACACCAACCCCGTTGACGCGACCGCCTCCACCAGGTCGGAGCAGCCCGGCGAGCCGGACAGACCTCGTGAGTCCGGCCCGTCCACGACGCACGTCACCACCACCCAGCGCCGCGCCCTCCTCGCCGGCGCCAGAGATCCGCTCGGACTGCTGCCCAAGTCCGTCAACCTGCGGACCCTGAACTGCCTTGCCGAGGCTGGCTACGTGGGCCTCGACCAGAGCCGCGACATCCTTCGCGGACGGGAGGCGACACGGGAGCAGCTCGACGTCTGGGGCGGCGCCCTGACCGAGGCTGGCTGGCAGCGGGCCCGGGCGGAAGGCGCGGACAGGTACCGGATCGTCGTCGTCGGCTGTGGCAAGGCCAAGCAGGACCGCCGCGTGACCGCCGGCGCGATGTACGTCGGTTCGTTCCATGGCTCCTGCCGGTACGCGGCAGAAGCCCTGCTCCAGGACGGCGGCCGCCTCTACATCCTCTCCGCCGCCCACGGGCTTCTCGACCTGTCCACGCAGATCGACCCGTACGACATCACGGTGGGCGACCCCGGCGGCGTCAGCGCGGACTTCGTGCAGGCGCAGGTCCGGGAACGCGGCATCGAGTCGGCGGAGGTGACGGTGCTGGCCGGCAGCAAGTACGTGGCCCTCGCGCGGCACTCCTGGCCCGGTCTCCAGGCTCCGCTCGCCGGCGCCAGCGGGATCGGGGCGATGAAGCAGCGCCTCTCCCAGATCCGGTTCGGCGCGCGCGGCGAAGCCGGGCGGCAGCGGTGAACGCGCCGCTCGGCCCCGCCCAGGCGCAGTGGGAGGCCATGGCCGCCGGCCGTGGCGACGGTTGGGCGCAGCGGTGGAGCGGCCGAGTGCCGAGCTGGCGTCACACGTCGCAGGGCGGGTTCGACCGGCGTCGCTACGAGGTGGTCGAGCTGGCCGAGGTGCCTGCCCGGGCGTACATCCAGGCGAACCACTACCTGTCGGGGTGGCCGCCGGCGGTACACCGGTACGGGCTGGTGGACCTTGAGGCCGCTCCGGGTGATGACGACCAGGCGGTCGGCGGTGGGCCGCTGGTCGGTGTTGTCGTTCTCGGCGTCCCGATGAGCCGCCGGGCTCTTACCAAAGTTCTCCCCCTGTTGGAGCCATACACGGAAGCCCTGGAGATGTCTCGGGTGTGCTTGTCGCCCTCGGTGGCCAGTAACGGGGAGAGCTTCGCGGTCGCGGGCGCGCTGCGTCTGGCTGCGGACCGGGGCGTACGCGGTGTCGTCACCTACGCGGACCCCGTCGCACGCCTTCGGACCCTGCCGGACGGGCGCACGGCTGGCTCGCCCCGGGGGCATCTCGGGATCATCTATCAAGCTCTTTCGGCGACCTACACGGGCCGCAGCACGGCGAGGACAGTGACCGTGCTGCCGGACGGGCAGATTCTCCCGGCTCGGTCGATCTCGAAATTCGTCGCCGGCGACTGCGGCGCCAACGGGTTCGAGCGGCGCATCCTGGCGCTGGGTGCCTCGGAGCGCCCTGCGGGAGCCGACCGGCGCGCATGGTTGCGTGCCGCGTTGGAGCAGGTCGGGGCTCGGCGCTGGCGTCACCCGGGGACCCATCGGTATGTCCTGCCCGTTGGTCGCACCCGCGCCGAACGGTCGCGCACCGTCATCGCCCTGGGTGCGTTGCCATACCCCAAGCATGTTGCGTAAGTCTATGACTCGGGTTATGGTGACGGCGTTGCCTGGCTCGATCCCACGACCTCGTGCCAGCCGACTCCCCCGCCCGCGCCTCGAACGTAGGGGCCGGGAGAAGCCGCGCGTCGTCCGCGTCCGAACAGCAGAGCATGGAGATCGGATGCCCATCTGGAACGCTCGGCTGAGCGTGATCGCGAACATCGAGGCGGGCTCGGAGGACGAGGCCCTGGCCATCCTGGCTACGGCGTTGAAGCGCGCCGGGTTCCAGACCTATGGTCTCGATGGCGCCGCCGACGCCTTCGCAGCCGAAGAGGGCACAGCGGCCACCGAACTCCCCGACCCCTTCCGGCTGCGCTGACCAACGCCGCTCACCCAGCCCAGCACTTCCACTTCCCCGGCCCGACTGACAGGAGTCCCCCATCATGGATTTCACCGAGTTCACCAGGCTGCGCGCAGCGCAGGAGCAACCGCCTACGCTCAGCGCCGCCGAGGTCAGCGGCCCGGATCGCACCCTCGTCTACGGGTACACCAGCGACAGGTCCACCTGGCACGTCTACCTCCGGGCCGGCGAGGTGCACCTCACGGTCTACAACGGCGTCTCCGGCACGGTGAAACGCTACGAGGCCCGGACCGTCTGGAACGTGGCGGAGCTCGTGCCGGACAAGCGGGTGTACCCCGAGAGCGTCGACGGCGAGTTCGCGTCGCTTCTGCTGGACCGCGGGCAGCGCCTGCCCTACAAGAACTTCGACGAGAACCGGCACCGCAACGTCGCTGGCCTGGACTTCCACGGCGTCACCTACGACGCCGCCACCGGCGTGCTCGACCACCACGGGAGCAAACGGTCATGACCCGGCAGACGCTGGCCCCCATCCAGCACACCAGCCTCGCACCGAGCGCACGCCCCGCAAGCACACTGGTCCGCAGCGTTGACGACGGACAACTCGATCTCGACCCGCCCTATCAGCGGGGAGCTGTCTGGACGGTGGACCAGCACATCGCCCTGGTCCGTTCCTGGCTGACCGGCCTGCCCGCAGGCGTGGTCATCCTCAGCGACCGCGGTAACCCCGCCTGGGCGGCAGCGACCGAAGACGTCTACGAGACGGGGGCGGCGATCTGGGCCGCCGTCGACGGCAAGCAGCGCATCCTCACGGCAAAGGGGTGGTTCGACAGCCAATTCGCCGTCCCGTCCTCCTGGTTCGATCCCGCGCTCGTGGCCGAGACCGAAGCGACGAGCGACGGTCCGTACGTCCGCCACTGCGGACTCACCGAGGCAGGACAGCTCAAGTTCGACCGGCGCGCGCAGTTCCAGGTGGCCGAGTTCCGAACCGCCGCCAGCATCGCCGATGAGGCAGCCGCGTTTGTCCTGGTCAACGGCGGCGGGACCCCGCAGAGTCGAGACGACATGAACCGGGCACGCAGCGCCGCCGGCGTCCCTGAGGAAGAGAGCGACAGCACGGCGGACGAGATCCAGGACTGCACGTGCATCGAATTCTGCGACCAGGACCCCGCCACCGCCTGCACGCTCTCCGGCCGCCGGCACGTCCACCCCCGGGACAAAAACGGCGAGTTCGGCCCGTGCCCTGTTCACCCAGAGGCCGAAGGCGATCTCTAGAGATTGCTTAAATCTATGAGTATGCGTATAGTAGTGATCACGCGGGCAGGATGCTCCGCCGATCCGATCCCTTCGCTTCCAGGAGCGCCATGTCGTACATAACCGCCCTCGCGTCCGCCGTCGCCCCGGGATATCCCGTGAGCTTCAAGGTGTACGGCGACCATCCCGTCCAGGACCACATCGCCGAAGGGACGGTCACCGCGACCAAGCGGACCGCCTTCATGACGACGGAGGTGTCCTTGGACAACGGCCGCACGTACCCGCTGCCCGTCACCCGCCGGGTGCGCGTGCACGCCGCCTTCCTCAAAAGCGGGTACGCGAACGAGGTGGCGAACTCCGGCCCCGCCATCGACTGGCTCGCCGACGCGGCGCAAATCTGGACGGAGAGCCTGACCGACCAGCTCAAGGCGCAGCTCAAGTCCAACACCGAGGCATTCTTCGCGTCCCCCTGGCCCGGGCGGGAGAAGCTCATCGCCTCGCTGCGGGCCGCACAGCACCGGACCCCGTGAACAGCGCCCATCGCCCGGCGACCGACACCGACGACAAGCGGAGAGACGATGACGAACACGGTCCTGTCCACGGACGGACGACAGGTTGGCGAACGTGGCCGCCAAACCCGGCTCAAGCTGCTCAAGAGCCTCGCCACCGAGCTCGGTGTCACCGGATACCGGGGGTCGACGGTCGCGGATGTCGCCCGCCGGGCACGGACCTCGCCCGCGACCTTCTACCAGTACTTCTCCGACCTCGACGAGGCCGTCCTGACCCTGGCGGAGGCCGTCGCCATCGCGGGTTCCATCAGCTCGCCGCCGACGGAGACCGACGGGGACTCTGCGCATGGGCTGGTCCACGCGTTCTTTGCCCTGTACGAACGGCACCGGGCGGTGCTGCGCGTGATCGACATGAAGGCCGCCGAGGGCGATCAGCGGTTCACCGCGCTGCGCATCCAGTTCCTGAGCGGCCTCCAGGCGGAACTGGAGCGCACCGCCTCCGCCGCCCGCCCCGCCGCCGGAGCGCAGGCGGTTGCTCTGGCGGTGGCCCCGCTGGTCTTGATGCTCGCCGCGACGGCCGCCCACGAAGACGAACTGACAGCGTGGTCACTGGAGGGCGGGGCGGTCCGCGCCAGCGCGGCGGAGATGGTCCACACCGCCGTCACCGGGGCAACCGCATAGCCCCGTCCCATCCAGCGGCCGACCGAGTGCCGACAACACCGGCTCTCCCCGACGTACAGGGCGGATCGCGGGGCAGCCCGCGGTCCGCCCCGCAGTTCGACCGCACAGCCGCAGGCGGGGCCGGCTCACTCCTGGCCGGCGCCCCTCTCTCAGATGCGGAGCCACCAACATGCCGACAGACGTAGTCGTGTTCATCGCGTCCAAGAACACCACCAGCACGCACCGGCGCGTGCTGTGGCGGGTCAGCGAGGGCGATGCCCGCAAGCTGTGCAGCGACGACCGCACCTCGGGGCGGAACCACATGCTCTGCTGGACCGCACACGAGATCGACGACCCCGAGATCAACCGCTACGTCCGCGACACCGGCTCGTACGCGCAGGTCCTGGCCGAGCATCAAGTCGTCGTCCTGGGTTCGCTCGCCGCCGCCGGCCAGAAGCAATCCCAGAGGCGAACCCATCCCAGGCATGTTGCTTAAGTTCATGACTTCGGTTATGGTTTGAGAGTGCCCGCAACTTCGATGCGGCGCTCTTTCCTCCCATGGCCACACCGGGCCCTTGGCTGCTCCCGCCGCCCGGGACGCCCGGTCCAGCACCGCTTCGCCGACGAAGCGGACATGACCAATCTCAGAAGGATCACAGACCATGCCCATCGCCACCCCTGCCCTGTACGACCATGCCGCCTACCTCCAGGCCGTGGAGAAGGCGATCGACGCTGCCGCCGCCTACTACCGCGACGGCACCTCGGCGCTGGACGACGAGACCTTCGACCAGCTCATGCGGGACATCGCCGACTACGAAGAGCGGCACCCAGAGCACCGGTTCGCCGATTCGCCCACCGGCAAGGTCGCCGCCGGGGCGCTGGACGGCGGCGAGGTCCGCCACGCCACCCCCATGCTCGGCCTGAACAACGTCTTCGACTACGACGAACTCACCCGCTGGGGCCAGGGCCTGGCCAAACGGATCGGATGTGCCCCGCGCGGCTTCCATGCCAGCCTGAAGATCGACGGAATGGCAATCGCCGCGCACTACCGCGACGGCAAGCTCGTACGGATCGCCACACGCGACAACGGCACCTCCGGCGGCGATGTTTCCCACGCCATCGGCAGCATCGACGGACTCCCGGACACCCTCGCCGCGCCCATTACCGTGGAGGTGCGCGGCGAAGTCGTGCTGCTGCGCTCGCGGTTTGAGGAGGCCAACGCCATCCGGACCGCGTACGGCGAATCGCCGTTCTCCAACCCCCGCAACGCCGCCTCGGGATCGCTCAGGGCGACCGGGCGCGCCTACAGCATCCCGCTCTCCTTCTACGGCTACGGCCTGCTGACGGCCGACAACGGTGAGGCCGGGCGGCTGGTCCGGGAACGGTTGACCCACTCCGACCTGATGAAGTCGCTGCGCGGTCTCGGGGTCCAGACGGTGGACGACACTCCGGTCGGCACGCTGACGTCGCCGCTCCTGAAGGACGTGCGCGCCTACATCGAGAAGGTCGCCGAGCAGCGGCCGGACCTGCCCATGGGGATCGACGGCATCGTCATCAGGGCCGATCACTCGCTCGACGAGGCGGCGGCTGGTGCCAGTTCGCGGGCACCTCACGGCTCCATCGCTTTCAAGTTGCCCGCCGAGGAGAGGACCACGCGGCTCAAGGAGGTCACCTGGGCCACCGGCCGGACGGGCAACCTCGCCCCCCGCGCGGAGCTGGAGCCGGTGGAGATCGGAGGGGTCACGGTGACGTTCGCGACGCTCCATAGTCCGGGGATGATCAAGCGTCTCGGGCTGCTGGTCGGGGATGCCGTGGTGGTGCGCCGCGCCGGCGACGTGATTCCGCAGGTGCTGGCCCCGGTGGTGTCCATCCGCACCGGGGCGGAGAAGCCGATCGAGCTGCCTTCCCGATGCGTGGGCTGTGGTGGGGAGATCGACACCGCCCAGGAGCGGTGGCGCTGCCTGAAGGGGCGCGCATGCGACCTGGCACGTTCGATCGAGTACGCGGCCGGACGGGATCAGCTCGACATCAAGGGCCTGGGGCCGCAGATCATCGCCCAGCTGGTCGCCCGCAAGTCCGTGGAGGACATTGCCGACCTGTTCACCCTCACGCACGAGCAGCTCGCCGTTGCCACCGGGAGCGAGAAGACTGCCGCCACGATCCTGGACCGGATCACGGCGGCGAGGCAGCAGCCCCTCAACCGCGTCTTCTGCGCCCTGGGCGTACGAGGCACCGGACGGAGCATGTCCCGCCGGATCGCCCGGCACTTCGGAGTTTTGGCGGCCGTCCAGGCGGCATCCAACGCGGAGCTGCGGGAGGTGGAGGGGATCGGCTCGGTGAAGGCCGCCCTGATGATCGAGGAACTCGCCGAGCTGGAGCCCGTGATCGCCAAGCTCGTGGCGGCGGGCGTCAATCTCGCCGAGCCCGCGGCGACCGCATCCTCAGCAGGTCCGCAGTCCGCAGGCGGCGACGCGCTGGAGCTGCCGCTGGCGGGGATGACCGTCGTGGTGACGGGCAGCATGACCGGGTCGCTCGCAGAACTGGCCCGGGGGGCCATGAACGAGCTGATCGAGCGAGCCGGCGGCAAGGCGGGCTCCAGTGTCTCGCGGGCCACCAGCCTGGTCGTCGCCGGGGACAAGGCCGGATCGAAGAGGAAGAAGGCCGAGGCCCTGGGTACGCCCATCATCACCTCGGAGGAGTTCGCCGAGAAGGTCAGCGCCTTCCTGTGACCTACCGGCGGGGGCCGGGCCGCACCCGGCCCGGCCCCCGCCGCCCATCCCGCCCGACGGCTGATCCGACTACGGAGAACGAACGCGATGAAGAAGACTTCGATCGGCACTGCCCGCCACCTGCACCCGCCGGGCACCTCCGGCCTCCTCTGCCGCTGGCACAACCGTGCGGCGCTCGCGACGACCGTCGCCGCCATCGCCCGCCGTCGCGGCCTGGATGTCGGCGCTTCCGAGGAGCAGCTCGCGGACTGCGCGGCGGAGGCGAAGGGGGCGGCGTTGAAGAAGCCGCTGTCCGTAGAGACCGTTGCCGCCATCCGATCCGCTCTGGGCCCCGCGCTGAGCACCGCGAGCGCGCCGGAGGCAGTGGTGGAGGCCGTATTCGGTGCACTGCCGGACCGACCGATCCGAATCGCTGCGGCCGACGGGCAGGAGTTCTTCCTCGTCCCGATCCCCGTCACGCCCTGAGATTGCTTAAGTCCATGAGTTGGGTTATCGTGAAGGCATCGCCGGTGCGGGATGCTGACGCACCAGCGGCCCGACGGCCGCTGCGCACCGGCCCCCAGGTTCCTCGCGGACGGGCCCTTCGGCGGTCGGCCAGGAACACCCCCGGCCCATCGGGCCCGCAGTCATAGGGATGGCCGTGATGAACAGGCGACACGCACGCGCACTGAAGAGCCACGACGTCAGCGAGGTCTTCGTCCAGGAGCTGAAGGAACGTGAAAGCGCGCTGCGCCGCAACCACCTGTGGCTGGCCCCCAAGCTCGACCAGCTCTCCACCGGGCGACCGGTGACCTTGCGGTACACCCCTCCGCCCGGCCTGACACTCACCGAGCAGGCGGACCTGATCGACGTCGCCAGCCACGTCGGGATCTTCCGCATGTGGGCCCGGCGCGGCCGGGTCACCTACGACCTCAACCAGCACCTGGCCTCGGAGTTGTACCGCTCGACCTCCGACACGTTGCCCGGCAACATCTTCAGCCAACTCCCCCATATCAACCCGTTGATCGTCCTGCCCGATCCCTGGCCGATCCGATACCAGGGGTCGGAGGGCCTGGTGCGCGGGTTCTACCTCTTCGGCTTCAACCAGGTGCCCGAGCAGCAGACGTACACCGACGAGGAGATCGAGGGGCTGGGTCTGCTCTTCGTGATCGACCTCCTGGACGACGAGACCGGTGAGGTGCGCGGCCAGACGCACATCCGGATGAACATTCCCACCGGGCTGGCCAAGTTCACCGTGGGGCAGGCCGTTGACTTCGCGGCCGCACGGGCCGAGGCCCACTGGACCCGCGCCCGGGACAAGTGCGCAGCGTATGAGCTGTTCGAAGAGCTGCTGCGCCCGGCCTTGAGCATCCTGGTCTACCTGTGCTGCGACAACCGCGACCTCGCCGAACCGCCCGTCGTCAAGCCCTCGAAGAAGAAGCGGCGGGCCGTCAACAAGAACCGCGACCCGTTCTTCGTCGAGGTGGGCTGGCGTATCGGACCGGCCTTGCACGCAGCACGTCGCTCGGCGGGCCGCATCCTGGAGGGCGACGGAATCCCGTCCGGCATCGAGCAGGCACCGCACCAGCGGTGCGGCCACTTCCGCCGGTTCCGGATCGGCAAGGCCCGGCAGGGCCTGACCACCCGCTGGGTGATGCCCTACTGGGTCCGCCTGGATCTGCTGCCCGAGGACCAGGACCCGATCACCACCGTGGTCTCCGTGGACGAGCAGCGCCACGACCCGCTGCGCAGGCGCGGGCTGAAGAACCCCGACCGCCGGGCCACCACGCTCGCCGCCTGAGCCCCCAACCGCCGCCGGTGCCGCTCGGCACCGGCGGCCCGCAGCACCGCCCACCGCCTTACGGCGCACTACCAGTCGGAGGAACCACCATGTCCGACCGCTCATCGTTGCAGCTGTGCGTCTACTCCGTCGGTGAGGACGACCGCGCCGCCGTCCTGGAGGCCATCGACGAGGAAGGGATGGAGCTTGTTCTGGGCGGCAAGGGGGACGATCCGGCGTCGCTGGCCCTCGGCCAGCGCTACCGCGTGGATGAGACCGCGCTCAGCCAGGCCAACGACCTCTTGGTCACTCTCCTACAGCGCGCCCCCAGCGCTGCCTTCAAACTGTGGCAGGACCCGGAAGGCCCCCACGATGGCCAGTTCGTGGCCCACTTCCCGGGCGTCGGTACCTACGAGTCCGGGTGCGACGCCGACGGCACACCGCAGATCAGCGTGGCCGAGATCATCGCGCGTCTGACCGCCGCGCCCGCAGGCACCGTCGTCCACGAGTGGCTGGACGGCGAGGGGACGAGGTCCTGGGCCTCACGGTGCTCACCGCCCTCGCGGGCTACGAGCAGCACTACCGCAGGTGAAGCAGCCCCCGCTCAGCCGACTCCCCTCTCCGCCCGGCTCCAGGAGAAGACGCCGATGACCAGTACCGAACCCGCAGCTCGGCCTTCCACCGTCGTGTGGGACGACTACCCGCTGCGCTGTTCCGACGATCCCGTCAAGACCGACCTCGAACTCATCCACACCACGTGCGGCAGGCGCCTGTGCGACGTCGAACACGACGACACCCTTCCTGCCCTGGCGGGCATGGTCACCGAGCACGCTGCGCGATGCACCACGGGCTGGGTGGGACGGTGAGCACCGCGACAGGTTCCGAGGAACCCCGTCCCTGGACCGCCGCCCGGTTCGAGGTTGTCCTCCGCGACCTGCTCACAGCAGCAGGAAGCGATCCGGCCAGCACAGCCACCTTCGCGGAAGCGGGCTACACCTCCAGCCGCTACGGGCTGAGGCTGGCCCTGCCGGCCGGTGCCGTGGTCTACCTCCAGATCATCGCCGCCCGGCCGCCGGACGGCCGCAGCGACGAGCAGGGTCCCCCGCCGCCCCAGCTTCGCGCCGCCGCCCTGCCCGGCAGGGGTCGGACGGCAATGACCGCGGTCGAGCGGTATCTCATCAGCGTGTTGACCGCGCGCCAGGATCCTTACGTCCGCTGGGTAGAGCCGCTGAGCGCGCTGGGCGGCTCGATCCCCTACGGGCTGCGCATCACCTTTCACAGCGGGGCCATCGTCTGCTGTTACGTTGCCCACGCCCTTCCCTCCGCCTCCAGCGGCAGCGTGCCCGGCACGCGTTTCCCCTCGATACAGCACATTTGACGCCGGTCCGCTGAGCCGCCGGAGCGGGCTACGAAAGTGTTTTGGCATGATCCCGGATCAGGAGCGCGATCCCGCGCCGCTGACTGAGGGGACTAGCCATGCGAAGCACACGAGCGCTCAAGGCCGCTGCCGTAGTGGCGTTGGCGATCCTGGCGGCGGGGTGCGCTCAGTCCGATCCGACCACTCCGACGGCCGGCCCGAAGTCGGACCACCCGGCCGCCAGCGCCACACCGTCGGGGCTCCCCGCGGGGATCACCGCGTTGGGAAGCACCTCACCCGTCGCCCAACAGGGCTGGAACCTGACACTGCAGCCGTTCCAGCAGGCCGCCGCAGGGACATCGGCCGGCGACGTTCCGGCCGGGTGGACCGTGCTACGGACCCAGGCACGGTTCACCAACACCAGCGGGCAGATCGCTCGACTGCCCGACACCGTGCTCACGGTCCGATACGGCGCCCTCGGCCGTAGCGCGGTCGCCGTCAAGGACAGTACCCTCACCGGACTGCCCACCCGGGAGGAAGCGGTCAAGGCGGCGCCGCAGGGCACCGTCACCGCCGAGATCGGTGTGGCAGTCCCGCCGCAGGCCGCCGGGCAGCTGGTCACCGTCACCGCCGAGGCCACGCAGGACGGGATGGCCCAGGCCGATGACCTCTTCTTCGAGGGCAAGCTCCCGGGCAGCGCCACCACCGATGACAGCTCGGGCGCGCCCGGTGGCACGAACGCCTCCACGGGCGCCGTCCAGGACCTGGGCACCTGGTCGCAGAACCGGGTGCGGATCTCTCCGATCACGGCCGGGCCGGCCAAGGACGGTAGGCGGTCGGCTTCGGCTGAGCTCACCGTCGCCAACAACCAGGCCCAGCCGCGGGCGGGTCTGGGTATCACCCTGCGGGTGATGACCGGCACATCCCTCACCGAGGCTGCGGCCCTGACACCGGGCCTCGACTACTCCGATGCGCCGGTCGCCCCGTCGCGCTCGGCCACCGCGACGCTCCGCTTCAGTCTCCCGGCCACCGCGGTCCCGGGTCCGGTCACCGTCGAGGCCACCGACCGGGACGGCTCGCGCATCACCTTCAGCGGCACCGTCGACTGACCTGGGAATGCGCCGGACACCGCCACAGGCGTCCTCGCCGTGACGGCACTGTCGCTGACCGGACCACTGGATGTCAGTACCCGGTGATAGTGCTGTCGCCATGGACACCGAACCCATTGCGCCGTCTGCTGATCACCCCGCCGAGGGTGCCTTCAGGCTCGGATGCCAGGCCCTGGAAACGTGGGAATGGGACCGCGCCCGCGAGCTGTTCGAGGAAGCAGTTCGCGGCTCGGGCCCACAGATGCTCTGGCGCGTGGCCGAGGCGTGTCTGGAGACCGACCAGAGCGCGTACTGGATGCGTCGGGCCGTGGTCACGGAGAGCGAGCCGGGAGGCATCACGGTGGACCCGGGCGCGCTACCCATGCTTGGGGGCAACGGCGACCCGTTCACCCAGCACTGGACGATCGCCGTCAAGTCGGACGACCCGGCCCACGCGGTCGAGGCACTCAACGCTGCGGAACTCCGCCTGACCTACGTACTCGAAGACGGCCGCGAACTCTCAGAGGAGGACGCCGACTACGACACTGCCGACGATGACTTCTACAGCCCCAACTACGCTGCCGTCGACGCCGCTGTCCCCTGCGTGTGGATGGACTGCAAGGGCGGGATGTTCCCCCACATGGCCCGTACCGCACTGCGCATCGTGGCAGACGAACTGCGCAAGGCCGGGGTACGACATGCGCACCTCTTCACCCCTCCCGCACCGGATCTTCCAGGGAGCCTGGAATAGCCGTGTCCGCCGGCGGGCGGGGACATCGCAGCCGCCGGGCCCTTCGCCGAGACGACGAAACGCTCCATGAGCACTGACAGTCGTACGGCGTCCGGCAGGCGACTTCAGCATCGGTGGGATCTGGCGGTCACACGAACAGGCCTCTTGGCACCTCTATGGGATGACGGGCACTCCCGACGATGAAGGAGCACCACCACCATGTCCCACCAACTCCGTACCGCGGCCGCCGGCGCCGCCTTCGCGGCCCTGGCGCTGGCCGCCTGCAACCCCGTGGGGACGAGCGCACCCCACACGGGGGCGGCCGGCTCCGGGCCATCTGTCGCAGCCAAGGCCGCACTCGACGAGCTCGACAACCTGCCCGTCAAGGGCCGAGCCCCCAAGACCGGCTACAGCCGCGAGGAGTTCGGGACAGCGTGGAGCGATGAGGGCACCGTCGCGCTGGCCCGGAATTCTTGCCCGACACGCGACGATGTCCTCGCCCGAGATCTGACCCACGTCGTGCGCAAGGACGGGTGCACGGTGCTTACCGGTGTGCTGCACGACCCGTACACCGGCGGGACGATCTCCTTCAAGCGCGGGGTCAAGACCTCGCTGGCGGTCCAGATCGACCACATCGTGCCGCTGAGTCTCGCCTGGCAGACCGGCGCTCAGCAGCTCACCGCTGCTCAGCGGCTCAACTTGGCGAACGATCCCGAGAACCTGGTTGCCGTGGACGGTCCGACGAACGGCGCGAAGAGCGACGCCGACGCGGCGACATGGCTCCCGCCGAACAAGCCGATCCGATGCGGTTATGCCGTCCGGCAGATCGAAGTGAAGGCCAAGTACCAGCTCTGGGTGACCCCGCCGGAGAAGGACGCGCTGCGCCGTGTCCTGAACAGCTGCCCCGGTCCGGCCCTTCCGGGCGAGGGGACGGGGAAGTGAGCGGCGAGGCGCCGATAGCGGCCCAGCTGCTCCCGTACGGCGGGGACGAGGACCGGTGGCGCAGCGAGACGGAGAAGGCGGTGCGCCTCCTGGCCGCGGCGTCGGATACCCGTGGTGGTCGTGCCGGGTTCAACGCGCCAGTCGGGCCGGTTCAGACGCTGGAGCGCATGCCCTGGGGATGGATTCGCTGGGGGTATCCGCTGCAAGGCGAGCTGCGGCTTGAGGACGCGTGCCCTGCAGAGATCGGCGTTTTCTCACCGGACCAGGGCGGCGGGTGGCGTCGGGTACTCGCTCGGAGGGTGTGGGGGCGTCGGCCGGCGCCCGTCGTGCAGCAGATCGGGGGGATGGAGCTGCCCGCCGCCATCAGCCTGGGCCGCCTGGCCGTGGTCGTGGCAGCGGTGCTGCTGCTCGGGCCGGCTCTCGGCGCCCTGTTGCCGGCTGGCACCGCCCTGCTGGGTGCTGGCGCGATCGGCGTAGCTGTGGGCTGGGGCCTGCCAGCGGCGGCTTCGGCCGCCACCCGGAGGCAGGTGCGAGTCCTGGACGGCGCAGCGCCGCACGCCGCGCATGTCCATCGGCTTCTGGCGGCGCAGCAGGCGGTCGCCGGGGCGGCAGCCGCCGCGGTGTCGGAGGTGGAGGAGCTCCGGCGTGCGGTCTCGGTAGGACACCGCTTCTTGTGGGATGCCGTCGGACTGGTCCTGGCCGCTGACGAGGACGGCACCGGACTCGAGATCGTGGATGGGTACGAGCTGGCTTATGAGCGGCTGGGCCAGGCAGCAGTCATCGCCCTGCACGAGCAGGACTTGCTGGAGGACCGGTTGGTCGGCTTGGGCGCGGAGGACCGACGAGAGACGGCCCTGGAGCCGGAGAGCGTCTACCGGGGCGGTCGCCGTGCCCGGCTCGTCGCCCAGGCCGCGCCGGCCGGAGTGCTGGATGAGATCGCCGACGGGCTGGGCGAGCTGACGGCTGGACTGCGCCATGCCCGGGACGTACTCGTGCGCACCTCCGATCGGGTATCGCTGCTGATGAAGGGAGACTCCAATGAAGTTCGTTGAGGGAAGGTCGGCGCCGGGGGTCAGGAGCCGGACTCGTGACCCGCTCGCCGTTTCGCGGGCTCGCCTGGCCATGCGTTCCGCGGCCCGGGGCGCGCTGTGGGCGGTGTTGACCGTCAGCCTGCTGGGAACCGCGGTGACGGCTCCCTACCTCCCCACCTGGTGCGCCCGGCCGGTCCTGGTGCTCAGCGTCCTGGGCGGGGTCGTGTCCGGAGTGGTCGCGGTCTACCGCCTGTTCGTCGCCTTCATGGCGTCGCTCGGCCTGATTCGCCACGCCGTGCCAGCCCGCCTCGGGGCTCGTGCATCGACGACTGAACGGACTGCCGGCAGCAGGGAGCGCTCGTGATGTGCGCCACAGTGGGTTCCCGGTGCTGCCCGGATGCCGGGCAGCTTCGTGAGCGACCTGACGCCGTGGCGGTCGGAGGCATCCGGTTGCTGGTCGGCGGGCCGGTCTTCGTCGGCCGCACTGGTCTTGACCTGTCTTCAGCGAGTTGGTCGGACCGGACGCCGGAGGCCCAACTGGCCGTTCCTGGTACGGAAGTCCAGGTCAGCGCTACATCAGAACAGAACGGGCATATAGGTGCGAATCACAAGATCATCCTCAGAATAGATCTTGACGCCCTGAAAAGCCCGTGCAAGATTCGTATAAGTTACCGGTCAGATTCAGTCACGGGGCGCGATCCCGTATGCACGCACGTGGGAAACGGGGAGGGGGGGCTTGTGCGGTTCGGTCCCTATTTGCCCCTGCCTGAACCAGGTGACACGTCCGCCTACGAAGACTCCCGAGGCCGGGGTCAGGTTGCACTTGAATCGGCCACGACATTCCGCCTGATCACCGCTCCCGCTATCATCCCGCCCAGCGGCGACACGACCGCTGCGGAGGGGCGCCGAGTGGTGCGCGGCCTCGAAGTCCGAGGCGAGACGGAGCACGGTGGCCAGTCGCGGAGTAGCAGGCTTCAGCGCCACGGCGCTGCGCCAACACCGTGCCGCGGCCTCGATGTCCCAGGACGAGCTCGCCCAGAAGGCCCGAGCACTCGGGGCGAGAGTGGCCGGCCCTCACATCTGCCTGTACGAACAGGACAAACGCAAACCGCAGTTGGCCACGGTCCTCGCGCTGGCCGCCAGCCTGCGGGTTCCGCCGGGCGCGCTTCTGCCGAGCGGCATGTCGGCCGACGTGGAGCGACTCCGCCTGTTGGCCGGCTGGAGCCAGCGCGCGCTGGCTCGCCGGCTGGGTGTCGCCCAGGCCCGGTGGTCCAGGATCGAACGGGGCCTCTCCGCGCTCGACGAGTCCAAGGAGCACCTGGCGGCCGAACTGCTCAAGGTCTCCGTGGAGCAGCTGCGCCGCGCCCTGGACGAGCAGCGCGTCGCGCTTCCGTCGCCTCGCCGGCGCTAAATCCAGGTGACTGTCGCGCCATCGGCGGCTTAGGCTCCTCACCCCTTTGATTCCGCTTGGGCGGACAAGGCCGGGTTGTCATGTCTTGCATCAAATCCGCGCCGTCGATGGCTTTCTGATCACCACTCACATAAGGGGGATATGCCAGTGGCACATTCATTCGGAGCTGAGATACGCCGGTCCGGCATCGCTGTGGCGATAGCCGTGTCCGCGGTGGCCGTCCTGGCCGCCTGCGGATCGGACGGCGGAACGCCCAAGGCGAAGGAATCCCCATCCCCCTCGACGACCTCGGCCTCACCCTCGCCCGATGCCAGTGCCACGGCGAAGGAACAGGTCCTGGCGGCATACCGGGGCATGTGGGCGGAGCAGACCAAGATCTACAACAGCGGGTCCTTCGACGGCTCGAAGCTGGGTGACTACGCCGCCGACAAGGCGCTGACGAAGGTCAAGCTGGCCGCCTTGTACTACCAGCAGAACGACCTGGTGGTGAAGGGTGCCCCGATCCTGTCTCCCAAGGTCACCGACCTGTCTCTCGGCACCTCCCCCAAGACCGCGACCATCGTGGACTGCGTCGACAGCAGCAAGTTCATCCCGGAGAACTCCAAGACCGGCAAGAAGTCGGAACTCGACGGGACCAACCGCCGGCATGTGCAGACGTCGAAGGCCTTCTTCGGCAGCGGCAAGTGGATGATCGTTGACGGCACCATCGACAAGAACAGCAAGTGCTGAGCCGCAGACGGGCGTGGTCGCCGCTCGGCGCGCTCCTCGTCCTGATGATCGCGCTCGCCGTGCCTGTCGGTAGCGCCAGCGCGGACGGTGGAGGCGGCGGCGGAGTGACCTGCCCCGATTTCGTCCCCGACTGCGACATCCACGTCGGAGGAGGAGGCGGCGGGGGCAACGGCGGCACTGGCGGTGGCGGGGGCGACCCCGGCAGCGGTGGAGGCGGCGGCGGGGGCTCGGCGAAGTGCGTCATCCACTGGAAGAAGCCCAACGGACAGGAATACGGCGAAGTGCCCTGCTACGAAGCGGGCGTGGGCTGGTTCAACTTCCAGGACGAGTGCTACTGGGACGTCCTGAACCCTCAGCCCGCCGCGAACGCCGAGGAGTGGCAGTGGGGCAATGGCGCCCCGGCCGACGCCGCCGACCGAGCTAAGGGCAAGGCATACAACGTCATCTGCCCCGGCATCGGCCGTGAGCTGGCCGGCGGCACTATCTGGAGCCTGAACCCGCCCCCGGGCTTCGGCGGCGGCCCCTCCCCGGAGGAACTCGCGCGGGAGGCCATCAAGAAGATGCGCCTGCTCGGACCGCAGATCGGGACCGCTCCAGGAGCCGGGAAGACCGGCATCGTCGGCATGCCCGTATGGATCTGGAACGTCAAGACGGACCGCACCTGGGGTCCCGTCAGCGCGAGCGCGTCGGCGGCCGGCCTCACGGTCACCGCCACCGCGAACGTGAAGAAGATCGTCTACAGCATGGGCGACGGCGGCGGAGTGACGTGCACAAGCGCCGGCACTCCCTACAAGGAGTCCTACGGCGGCAACACCTCGCCCGACTGCGGCTACCGCTACACCAAGACCTCCGGCGGCAAGTCAGGCAACGCCTTCTCCGTCAGCGCCGTCACCACCTGGACCGTGCACTGGGCGGGCGGCGGACAGCAAGGCGACATCACCACCACCCGCGCCTCCGGCGGCGTGCAACTGGCCATCGGCGAAGCCCAGGTCGTCGCCAAGCCGTGATCGCCCGCACACGTAAGGAAAGACCACGATGAGCACCACAACGGGGCCCGCCCCCGAAACCACCGACCAGCACAATCCCACTCCCAAGTCGATCGTCCGGCAGCCCGTCGTACGCCGCCGCCGGCCCGGCTTCATCGCCATGGCCGTCGCGCTGATCGCCGTGGGCGTCGGCGCGAACGCGTGGCTATACCTGGCCACCGGCGACCGTCAGCCGGTGGTCGCCGTGGCCCACGACGTGCCGATGGGCGCCCAGTTGACCTCCGACGACCTGGTCGAGGCCCGCATCGCCACCGATCCCGTGCTGGCTCCCGTCCCCGCCAGCCAGCTGAAGAAGATGATCGGCAAGCGCACGACCGTAGGGCTCACCAAGGGAAGTCTGCTCACGACGCAGTCGGTCACCGACCAGCCCCTGATCAAGCAGGGGCAGCAGCTGGTGGGCGTCTCGCTGGCCCCCGCGCAGATCCCCTCCAGCGTCCTGAGCCCCGGCCAGACGGTCAACGTCGTCCACACGCCGAAGAACAACGGGTCGAGTGACGGCAGCGCCAGCAGCGGCAAGGACACCCCGGTGCAGGCCGTGGTGATCGAGGTCGGCAAGCCGGACAACAGCGGCGACCGGGTTGTCGACCTGGCTGTCAACGCCCTGGACGGCAGCACCCTCGCCAAGTGGTCCGCGAACGGCGAGGCGTCCCTCGTCGTCGTGCCGACGGGGAACTGACATGGCTGTCATCGCCTTCGCCGGCGCCAGCGGCGGGCCCGGAGTGACGGCGACCGCGCTCGCGGCCCTGCTCACCTGGCCGCTGCCCGAAGGCCGGCGCGCGATCCTGGCCGAGTGCGACCCCGACGGCGGCTCGATCGCCGCCGGTTACCTCGAGTCGCGGGTACTGGGCGACTACGGCCTGCACAACCTCGAGGTCGCGCACCGGCGGCACCAGCTCGACCAGGAATTCTGGCAGCAGCTGATCGTCCTGTCCGAGAACGACGCCATCGCCGACCGGCTGCTGCTGCCCGGACTGAGCAACCCCGCCCAGGCGGCTGGGCTGAGCCAGACCTGGCAACGGCTCGGGGTGCTCTTCGAGCAGTTGCAGAACCAGGAGCCCGGACACGACGTGATCGTGGATCTCGGCCGCTCGGGAGCCACCGGAACGGCCAGTGCCCTGGCTCGCTCGGCGGACATCGTCGCGGTCGTGGTCCGCTGCACCCTGCGGTCCGCCAGCGCCGCCAAGCCCCGGGTCGATGCGCTGCGCGCCGCGCTCGAGGTCCATGGCCGCGACAGCGGCCGGCTCGGCCTGGTCGTGATCGAGGACGGGCCCTTCCGTCAGCGGGATATCGCCGAGCAGCTGCAGTTGCCGGTCTTCGCCACGCTCCCCCACGACCCGAAGGCTGCCCAGGTGCTCTCCCATGGCGGTGACGGCGGCCGTTCGTTCGGCCGCTCGCCACTGCTGAGGGACGCGCGCGCCATGTCCGAGCGGCTGCGGTCCCTGGCCGTCCAGGAGCAGCAGCGACTCCACGCCCCCGTGCTGCGCCCGCAGACCGTTCTCGACCGAATGAAGGGAGCCGTCAATGGAGCAGCGCGGTAGGCCCTTGTTCCCCAACGGCCAGTTCTCACCTCTGCCTCAGCAGATCCCCGGCCAGGGGTACCCCGCCACGACTTCGACCGTGTCTCCCGCCCCGGCGGCCGCGGTGAACGGCCGTGTCGTCGACCGCCGGTCCCTGTGGGACTGGGAGACGGTCGCCAGCCTGCGCGAGGAACTCAGCCGGCAGATGGCGCCGGAGTTCCAGGCGTACAAGGAGAGCACCAAGCGGGACATGCCCGCGGACGACTCCGAGCAGCGCGGCTGGGAGATCATCAACGAGCTGGTGGCCCGTTGGGCGGCGGATTTCGCTGCGGCCCGACAGGTCTCCCCGGCCGAGTCGGACGAGACGAGCCTTGCCCAGGCGGTGTTCAACGCCCAGTTCGCGCACGGCCGCCTCCAGCCGTACCTGGATGACCCGACCGTCGAGAACATCCTGATCAATGGGTGCGACGACGTGTGGATCGACTACACCGACAGCCCCCGCCGCCAGGTCGACCCCATCGCGGAGAGCGATGAGGAACTGGTCGAGTTCCTCCAGATGCTCGCCCGGCGCCACGGGGCCGGCGAACGCAGCCTGTCCAAGGCATCGCCGACGCTGGCCCTGCGCCTGTCGGACACCTCACGTCTGCAGGCGATGACCGAGGTCACCCCGCGCCCGTACGTGACGATCCGAAAGCAGCGGATCCGCTCGGTGACCCTGGAGGACCTGGTCCGCTACGGCACCATCGACGCCGGGATGATGCACTTCCTGAAGGCCGCCATGGCGGCGGAGAAGAACATCATGATCTCCGGCACCCAGGGTGTCGGCAAGACCACGATGATCATCGCGCTGGCCCGCGAGATCGACCCGCAGGAGCGGGTGGGCACGCTGGAGACCGAGTACGAGCTGTTCCTGCACGAGGTCGGTCACCTCAAGCAGGTCGTGCCGATGGAGTCCCGTGAGGGCAACGGAGAGCGCGTCGACGGCCGTGAGATCGGCGAGATCGAGATCGCCGACATGATCGCTCCCTCGCTGCGCATGATGCTGCGCCGCATGATCGTCGGGGAGGTCCGCTCGCGCGAGATCGTCCCCATGCTCCAGGCGATGTCCGCCGGTGAGGGCGGCTCGCTGTGCACCATCCACTCCCGCAAGGCCGAAGGGGTCTTCGCGCGCATCGCGCAGCTGTGCATCCAGCACGGTGACGGGATGACGCAGGAGCTGGCGTACCTGATCGCCGGTGCGGCGCTGGACTTCGTCGTCCACGTCAAGATGATCGACGAGACCCGGCTGGGCGGTAAGAAGGTCCGCTTCGTCGAGCAGATCCTGGAGGTCACGGGAGAAGCCAGTGAAACGGGCCTGCCCTCCACCAACAAGATCTACGCGCCCCGGCTGGACTCGCCCGACCCTCGCGCGGTGCCGACCGGGGTGAACCCGGCGTGCCTGGGTGACCTGGTGCGTGCCGGATTCGATCCTGCCTGGCTGCGCCAGCAGGACGGCAGTTGGACTGATCCGCTGGAGATGAAGAGGGCGGCGGTGGCCTGATGGGTCTGTTGATCGCCGGATTCGCCGCGCTGTTCCTGATGGGCGGGATCGTACTGCTCGTCCTGGGCATCCGCGGCACCGAGGAGTCCGACCGCCCGGTCAAGGTCAAGCGCGAGCTGCCGCCGAAGACCAAGAGGATGCGGCAGCTGCAGATCAGCGGCGCGGCCGTCGCCGGGATGCTGACCTGGCTGGTCAGCGGCTGGCTGCCCTCCGCGGTGCTGGTTGCCGCGGCGGTGTTCTTCCTGCCCTGGCTGCTCAACCCCAACAAGGCCGCCAACGAGCAGATCGAGCGCCTGGACGCGCTTGCCCAGTGGACCAAGCGTCTGTCGGACCTGGTGCGCACGGGAACCGGCATCGAGGAGGCGATCGCGGTGTCGGTGCGCACCGCACCCCGGCAGATCGAGCGTGAGGTGGCCGACCTCGCGGTGCGCCTGCAGTCGCGGATCCCTGCGGCCGACGCGCTGACCGCGTTCGCCCGGGCCATCGGCGACCCGCGCGCCGACCTCGTGGCCGCAGCGCTGCTACTGCGCATGAAGGACCGCGGTCCGGGTCTGGCCGACGTGCTGTCCGACCTCGGAGCGCGCACCGCGAACGTGGTCCGCCGCCGCCGCGATGTGGAGGCCGACCGGGCCAAGCACCGCACCACCACCCGCTGGATCAGCGCGATCACGCTGGTCGTGATCGTCGGATTCTCCTTCAACCGGGCCTACATCGAGCCGTACGGCACGCCGCTGGGGATGCTCGTCCTGGTCATCTTGATGGCGGCCGTCGTTGCCCTGTTCTGGTGGATGAACCGGCTCGGCATGGACAAGCCCCTGCCCGGCTTCATGGAGTACGACGAGCGCGCCGCCGGCTCGGACGCCGACGCGGTGCTCGCGGAGGTAGCGCGATGAATCAACTCACCGTGGCCCTGCTGGCCGGAGCCGGCATCGGCCTGGGCATCTTCTTCCTCGTGCGCGAACTGCTTCCCTCGGGGCCGGCACTCGGCCCCGCCCTGGAGCGCCTGCACGGCAAGCCTCACGCCCCGGTGCGCCGCCGTGACGATCAGCGGCCGCTGATCGAGCGGGTCGGTGACAGCGTCGCGGAGCGCGTCCGGGACTGGCCCGGCGTCACTGTGCCGGTCAAAAACCTCAACCTGGTCGGCGACAGTGTCGGGGAGTTCTTCGGCAGCAAGGCCCTGTACTTCGTGGTCGGCCTGCTGCTGCCGTCGTTCTTTTCCCTGGTCGTGGCGCTGGCGGGTATCGAGCTGCCGTTCGTCCTGACCGGACTGGTCGGCCTGCTGGTGGGTGTGGCTCTGTGGTTCCTCCCCGACGCCCAGCTGTCCAAGAGGGCTGTGCGGGCACGCGCGGAGGCAGCGCAGGCGATCATGGCGTACATGGAGCTCGCCGCGATGGAGCGGATCTCCAGTTCCGGCGCCCAGGACACTCTGGAGCGTCCCGCCGAGGTCGGCAACGGGTGGGCCTTCCGCCGCATCCAGGCAGCCCTGGTACGGGCCCGCCTGGACCGCGCGCCCGCATGGGACGCACTGCGCTCCATTGCGGACGAGCTCGACGTACCTGCGGCCGGCGACATCGCCGACATCGTCTCGAGCGCCGGCACCGACGGAGCAGCGATCTACAGCACCCTGCGCAGCCGCGCGGAGAGCCTGGCTGATGAGCAGGCCGCTGCCGAACAAGCCCGTGCGAACGCAGCATCGGAGTCCTTGATTGTTCCGGTGACGCTGCTGTCGATGGTCTTGCTGGTCTTCTTTGGCTTCCCTTCCGTAGTCCGCATTTTCCTGGTCTGAACCGCACTCACAAGGAGCACATCACGATGAACACTTCTCCCGCTCTGCGCATGGCGGTCACGGCATACACCGCGATCGCGCACGTCCTGGCCGCCGTTGAGCAGCGGTTCACCGACGCGAAGGACGAGGGCGACCGGGGCGACAACAACATCTCGACGATCATGTGGATCGTCGGGATCGTGGTCTTCGCCGGCCTCGCGATAGCCGCCTTCAAGACCCTGGGCCAGTCCAAGCTCGACGACATGAAGGGCCTGTAGGCAATGGTCCTTCGGGCACTCGCCCGTCGTATCCAGCAGAGGTGGCGGGAGGACGACGGCGACGCATCCTTGCAGATGCTGATCTGCTTTCCCGCCGCCCTGCTGCTGATCCTCATGGTCGTCGACACCTGCAACATTTACTTCGCCAAGCAGGCGGCCACCACGGCCGCCCGCGAGGCGGTCGCCGGCGCCCGCGGCTACGGCGACAACACCGGCGACGGTCTCGCCCGGGCCAACTCGGTCTTCGACCGCGTCGGCGGCACCCTGCGTAATCCCCGGGCGAGCGCGTCCGGTTCGGACGCGAACCGGGTCGTGTTCACCGTGACCGCCAAGGCGCCGTCGTTGATCGGTCTCAACATCACCATCACCGAGCGCGCCACCGGCCCTGTAGAGAGGTGGACCAACCCGTGACCAGGAGCTGGCGGCGACGGCGCCGGGCTACCCGCCCGGAGGAGGACCGGGGCAGCGTCGCGATCGAGTTCGTGATGTGGGTTCCCGCCGCGATCCTCTTTCTGATGATCGCATTCGTCGCGGGGCGCATCGTCACGGCCGGAAGCGCCGTGGACTCCTCCGCCCAGGCCGCCGCGCGGGAGGCGTCCATCGCGCGTACCCCCGGAGAAGCGCGGTCCAATGCCCGCGCGGCTGCCGCGGTCGCCCTGGAGGACCAGAAGCTCAAGTGCTCCCGCACCAGCGTCAGCGTGGACACCAGCGGCTTCGGCGCGCCCCTTGGCGGGTACGGCGCGGTCACGGTGCGCGTCAGCTGCACCGTCCCCCTGAACGACCTCGGTTTCGGGCTCGGCTCCAAGACGGTCAACTCCAGCTTCACCTCCGTGATCGACAGGTACAGGCAGCGATGAGGATGACCAGGACCACCCCGAATCCGTCCTTCGCACCACTGCGCGACGACCGCGGCTCGCTGTCGATGTGGTGGCTGCTGATGATCATTCCGCTGTTCGTCATGCTCGGACTGTGCTTCGACCTCGGCGGGAAACTCCGGGACGTCGAGCGGGCGGACGGCCTGGCCGCCGAAGCCGCACGCGCCGGCGGCCAGGCCATCGACCCGGGCAAGGCGATCTCCGGCAGCGGCGTCGTGCTCGACCCCGCAGCAGCGCAGCGGGCCGCCTACCAGTACCTCAACGCAGCAGGGGTCCGCGGTACGGTCACGGTTGCCGCTGACGGCAAGACCATCAACGTCCACGTCACCATTCAGCACAAGACGATTTTCTTGCAGGTCATCGGCCAGTCCTCGCTTCCCGTCGAGGGTCACGCCAGCGCTGAGCTCCTGCACGGTATCGGTGCTCCGGAGGGATGAACCGCGCCATGACACCGACTCGCCCCCACACCGCCCGGCGACCCCGGGCGGTCGATGTCGTCCGCGGCCTGGCCAGCTTGGTGACGCTCCTCGCCCTCCTCGCGGGCCTGCCCGTGCTCCTGTGGATCCTCACCGGCGTTCTGCTGCCCGACGGCGTCTCGCTCGGGGAGATCACCTCACTGCTGACCAGCCACGACCTGGGCGCGCCGTTCTTCGCCGTGATCATGGCGATCGGCTGGATCAGCTGGGCCACCTTCGCGCTGTCCACCCTGGTGGAGATCCCCGCCCAGCTGCGGGGCCGGCCCACCCTGCGCCTGCCGGCCCTCGGCCTGCAGCAGCGCATGGCCGGCGTCCTGGTCAGCAGCATTCTGGTACTGCTGCCCGCCGGGACGGCCCTGGCTTCACCTGCCTCGGCCGCACCGATCACCCACGCGCCGACGACTGTCACCGCCTCAGCGACCGTCCAGGCCTCCAGCGCGGCCACCACCTCGACGCAAACCGCCGAGCAGCGCGCGGGGACGTACACCGTCGAGGCCCGCGACAGCCTGTCGAAGATCGCGCTGAAGGAACTCGGGGACGCCTCCCGCTGGCGGGAGATCGCGAGCGCCAACGACGGCAAGACCATGGTCGACGGGACGAAGTTCTCCACCCGCAGCGCGCTCCAGCCGGGCTGGAAACTGGCCATGCCCAAGGACTGGAACCCCACCGACCGAGAACATCGGGTCCGGCCCGGCGAGACGCTCTCCTCCATCGCCGAGAAGGAACTCGGCAACGCCGCCGACTACCCGAAGATCGCCCAGCTGAATGAGGGCAAGGCACAGGCGGACGGGCGCAGCCTGACCGATCCAAACAAGATCTATCCCGGGTGGGAGCTGGACCTCCCGCATGTGTCCGCCCCGCCGCAGTCCGACGAACGTCCCGGCGACAGCGGCTCGGCGGATGAATCTGGACCGCCCAACAGCCATACCGGCCAGGGCACCCAGGACGGACAGTCCAGCCCGGATGCCGGTGCGACCGCGCAGACACCGAGTACGGGCTCCGGCGCGAGCGGCGAGAAGAGCAAGACCCCAGAGTCAGGCGGAGGCACCAAGGCCCCGCAGGCGACCGCGACCCCCGAAGCGTCCGCGGCCGCCACCCCTCCGGCCGCAGCGCCGAGCTCCGCTCCCTCCCAGCACCAGCCGCATCAGGACCAGCCGTCGGCGCAGGCCACCGCGGCCGACGAGTCCAGCGACTCCTCCCTCGTCGTGACCGCGATCGCCGCGACCAGCCTGTTCGCCGCAGCGGTCCTCGCCGTTCTCGGGGGACGGCGCGCCCTGCAGCAGCGCCGGCGGCGAGCGCGCCGCCGCATCCCGATGCCCAAGCCGGCCACCGTGACAGCCGACCTGGAAAAGCAACTGCGGGCCGCCTCCGACACCGACGGCCTCGACCTGATCGACCGCGCACTGCGCACGCTCGCCTCGAACTGCGCCAAGTCCGGCCAGGGCCTGCCCCAGCTGGACGCCATCCGCGTCACCCCCCGCGGCCTGGAGCTCCACCTGTCCGCGCCGACCCCGCAGATCGCCCCGTTCACCGAGATGGAAGAACATCCGGACCGCTGGTGGTGCCCCGCCCGCGGCGTCACGCTTCTGAACGACGACGAAGCCCGCGACGTCACTCCCCCCTACCCGGCGCTGGTCAGCCTCGGTGAAACCGAGGACGAAGAACCGGTCCTGGTGAACCTCGAGTCGGTGGGCATGCTGCGCCTCGCCGGCACCACCGCCGACATCCGCGCCGTCATGCTCGGCATGGCCATCGAGCTCGCCTCCTCCGGCCTGTCCGACGACACCACCGTCATCCTGGCCGGCCTGGGCGAGGAACTCGCCGACGTCTTCCCCGTCCGCATCGGCCACCAGGCCGACCTGGCTCAGGCCCTGCCGGAACTGCGGGCGCACGACGCGCTTCAACGCGGAGCGCTGGACGCCGGTGACTTCGACAGCCTGGACTACGCCCGGTTGGCCGACGACGGCGGCGACACCTGGGTTCCCAAGATCCTGATCTCGCCCATCGCGCCGGCGGGCGATGAAGCCGACAGCCTGGCCGACCTGCTGTCCTCCCGGCCGCGGACCGCGGTGGCCGTCATCACCCAGGCCGGGGACGAGCTCGCGATACCCGGCGCCTGGACCCTGCCGGTGGCACCGGGCGCGCCTGTGCAACTGCCCGGCCTGGACCTCAAGGTCACCTTGCAGCGCCTGGACGAGGACGCCTACCTCCCGCTGGTCCAGCTGCTGACCACCGCGGCTCGGACGGACGACGTACCCGCGCCCGCCTGGACACATGCGCCCGACGGCACGCCCGCCCCCAACGGGCCCAGCCCGCTTCCGCCGGCCGGAGACTCCGCACTGGCCCAGGACCCCTCCGGGGACGCAACTGGCGACGACAGCCACCAGGACGAGTGGGATGTGCCCGTCGATGAGCAGCCTGTTGAGGCGGCCCCGGCACCATCCGCCGTGCAGGTCTCCGTCGGGACCACCGCATCCTCCCTCGCAACGTCCCTTCCGACGTTCAGCGCCCTGGCCCCCTCGGTCACCGGCACCCCGGCGACAGATGACGACAGCGCCTACAACGACGACGAGGAACACCCCGACGACGGAGAGACGGCCCCGGACACGGCGCCGCAGGCGGAGCCGGTTCCCCAGGAGCTGTTCGACAAGACGCTCCAGGCAGTCCTCCACGAGCGGGAGCGCCTGGCATCCGAGCCCGAGTCCGAGGAGGACGGAGTGGTTGAAGCGGAGGACCTCGACGGGCTCGCCGACGAAGCCGTTGTCGACGAAGAGGCATCAGCACTGTCCCCCGCGGCGCTGGGCGCCTCGGCCATGAGCGAGCCGACATCGGGATCGGCCTCGGGGCCGGAACCCTCGACGGGGACCCGTCCGGCGCCGCGAGTCACCGCGGTGACCTCCAGCGTGCTGGCCGCCCTCAACACCCAGCCCGACCCGCCCGCCGCCCCCCAGATCCGCGTCCTGGGGCCGGTCGACGTCATCGGCACGCTCGGCAAGGTCGAGAGCAACAGGCGCAACGGTCTCACCGAGATCGCCGCGTGGCTCGCACTGCACCCGGGCAAGACCAGGCACGAACTCGACGAGGCCATCTGGCCCGGCCAGCGGGTGCGCGCCGACACCCGGAACACCAACGTCAGCAAGCTGAGAGCCTGGCTCGGCCGGGACCATCTCCTGTCGGACAACGACCCGCAGGGCGCCTACCTGCCTGTCATCAGCGAGGGCGTGTACGCCTTCAACAAGGACGTCACCAGCGACTGGCGGCAGTTCCAACGGTTCTACCAAGAGGGGATGCACAGCAGCGGGACCGACTCCGACATCGCCCTGGCCAGCGCGCTGGCCCTCGTGCGCGGCCGGCCGTTCAGCGACATCGACCAGTCCAAGTACAGCTGGGCCGAGTACGACATCCAGGAGATGATCTCCGCGACCGTGGACGTCGCCCATGAACTCGCCACCCGGCGCTTGGCCGTGCGTGACTACCGTGCCGCCCTCGGAGCAGCGTCCCGGGGCCTGGTCTGCGACCAGCAGAGCGAACTGCTCTACCGGGATCTGTTCACCATTTACAGCGAGACCGGTGACCGCCAAGGGCTGGAGCGCACCGCCCACCAGTTGACACGCATCGCGGTCGAGAGCGGGAGCGACTCCGCTCCCGAGACGGTGGCCCTGATCAACGCCCTGATGGACGCGAACCGCATCGCATCCGCCTGACGCACGGGCCCGCGTCGGCCCGCCCGTGCCGGGAGTTGCCCCGTTTTTCGGTACGAGCGGGCCGTGCCACGGCGCGTCAGCGTGGTGCACTTGGTGGCGGTCGGGCCGCCCTTGGCACCGGTCTACGGGCTGGACGAGCTGGTGCTCGCCTTATCCCCTCGACGAGGCACGAAGCGACGGAGACGCCACCATGGACACCACCGGTTCCGCGTCCGAGGGGTCCGGCCGACGATCGCTGACCGTCGGCTGGTTCGGCACCTCGATCATGGAGCACTGGGAAGCCGTCAACACTCGGATGACCGACCAATCCAACCTCCCGCCGGTGGGCACCGGTGTCATCGTCGAGTCCTGGCGCCACCGCGGGTACCCCTACCGGCTGCAGCTCGCCCTACAGGCCGCCTGGCCCGACGTCAGCATCGTGTTCGACAACCAGGCAGCCGGCGGCGCGACCAGTCGGGACGTGCTTCGCATCGCCGCTCAGGCGGCGAACCGCCACTACGACCTCGCCGTCCTCAGCTGCGGGCTGAACGATGTGTGGAGGACGTTCCAGAACCGGACCTCCGAGGCCGTCGACATCGAAGAATTCACGGGCAACTACACGGCCGCCTTCACCCATCTCACCAGCTGCTCATCCACGGTCATCTGCCTGTCCGAGACGCCCTTCGGCCCGGTGGCCGACTCTCCGACCGTCGCCGCGATGAACCGGGAGCTGATGCGGTACAACCGCATCGCCGCCCGTGAGGCCGCCTGCGCCGGGGTGCTCGTGCTGGATGTGTGGGACGACTTCACGCGGGCAGCGCGCCTCCTGGCTGCCGGCCCTGCGGGAAGCGTGGATTCCCGACTGTGGAGCGACGGAGTGCACCTGTCCGACCTCGGCGACGCCCTGGTGCTGCGCCAACTCGAGTCGTTCCTGAGCCGGCACCGCATCGTGGAGCGCCTGGTCGAATAGCGGCTGGACCGGGCCGCCCAGCAGCGGTATCCACGGTCGTTCACCAACCAACTGTCAGTGGCGGCGGCCATCATGGTCCCGCAGAGACAACCCGGGGGGACGCAGTGGGCGAGCGAAGCGGTGAGCGGTGGAGTGCCGCCGAGTACCAGCAGATAGTGGACGAGCTGCGTGACGGCCTGGTGGTCGAGGACATCGCGTTGACGCATGCACGCACACCAGGCGCGATTCGGGCTGCGTTGGCCCGGATGCTGCCCGCCGAGGACAACGTGCGTCGCGCGGACGCCGAGGCATCGCTACGTGAACGGCTCGCCGGTTCCTACGACTGGGAAGGGGTGCTGCGTGTCCGGCTCGCAGAGTCCGGAACCAGCTACTGGAGCGTGGAGGACGACGCTGTCCTGACGGCCGCGTGGACGGACGGCGGCCGGCTGGCGGAACTGGCCGTCCGGCTTCAGGTCGGCGAGACCGCGGTGGCCAAGCGCTACCTGGAGCTGGGCGTGGCCGAGTCGTACGCCGCCGTCGTCGACCGCTTGGGCGCCGGACCCGGCGGGATCATGGAAATGCGCCACGCCCTGGCCCGGGAGGCCGACTCAGTGCGCCTGCACGTCCTGGTGGCCATCGGCCCAGACGGACGCCTGCATGTCAGTGCACACCCCACCCCGGAGGCGGCTGAGTCCGTCCGTGAGGACCTGTTCGGCGACGATGAGGACAACGGGCTGCGATGGGCGATCGCCTCCCGGACGCCTGGATCACTCGACGGGCTGACGCGCAGCAGCGAAGCGGCCTGGCACAGGCCGCGCGGCGCCCGGCACAATGAGTCGCCCACCGACTCGTCTCCGAAGGAGTAGCAGCTCACATGTCCAGTGTCACCTGGCGCGATACGAGCGACGTCCTTGCCGACCGGGTCGCACGGGCTGCCCGCGCCGAGCGGCGGCTGGAGGAGACGAGAGAACATCTATCGCAGATTCGTCCTGCCGGGCTGAACGCACTGCGTGAAACCGATGGGAAGGCTTACCAGCGCGAGCTCGATGTCCATCTGCGAAGCCGTGCATTCCGCGATGGCCAAGCGGCGATGTACGGCGCCGTCACGCTGAGCAAGGCACACGATGCGGCACTGCTGAGGGCCGCCGGTCTCGTCGTGCGCCGCCGGGCGGCCGGCGGCCAGCCCCCTCGGCGACTTCCCCGCGGGCGTGTGCTGCCTGGGGAGAGGACGCCGCAGTGGTGGAGGGACTCGGTCAACCGCTCCTACGCCGGGATCTGGCGGGCGATCCCCCGGAGGGCCCCGAAGCGCGCATCGGCCCGGCCGACAACCCTGCGGTCCAGGACGTTGCCCATCAGGCACGGCTGCTCCAGGCCAGCCTGCTCGGCCATCGGACGCGCGACTCCTTCTACGAGGCGTACGAGCCGGATGGTGATGATCTGGGAGGAGGGACATCGGTGCCGGCGATTGCGGGGCTGAATCCCGAACACAGCCGGAAGCTCAACCTGTGGCTCGGCCGCGGCGGTGGGATGCGCGTACAGCCCAGCCTGGACGAGCAATTCACAAAGGCTCAAGAGGACTACCACGCCGTCTGGAAGCGAGCCCGCGCCTACGGTGACGCGGTGCTCGCGCTGATCCGAGACTGCGCCTGAACGAGGCCGCGTTCACCTCTCCGGACACCCAAAGGGGTACCGCGCATCGCCCGGGAGGAATCCCGGTGAACCGCCAACTGCAGCGGCTTCGGCCGGGCAGCAGCGGATTCGCCCCTCGGCAACGAGCGGGACGGTAGACTCCTGCTCGCGCATCTCGCCGTGCGTACCGCGGTGCGGACCCACCTCCGACCGAGGGTGAACCGTGCTGCCGCGCGGAGGTGAGCGCAGGTCCGGTGTCGACGACCCGTACACCCCTTGGCGCTTGTCGTGGTGGGACGCCAACAGCCCGGGGATGTCCAGGGAGACCGTCATGACACAGCCGCGCAGCAAGAAGACCAACTCCAGTAACCGCCAGCAGATCGCCAAGGCTCTGCGCCGCGCCACCGGCTGCAGTTACCAGCAGGCGCTGCATCGCGTCGAGGCCGCCGCCGCTCAGGGACTCCTGCCCGCCGTCCTCGACAAGGCCGGCCGCGATGAAGCCGTCCGTCTTCTGAGCGCCCCCCAGACTCCCGATGCATCTCTCTCCTCCGTGCCCGCGAGCAGCCCGCCGCTGTGGGACGACGCCGACGGTCCGCAGATCCGGAGCCGGTGGCACGCCCTGCCGGGAGGACGCGGGAAGACTGTGAGCACGTTCGAACTCCCGCTTGCCGTAGCGGAAGCAGCGCGCGCATCAGCTGCCCGCAGCTCACGCCCGATGATCATCGACCTGGATCCGCAGCACTCTCTGCACGAGCCGTTTCCCGGCGTCGGTCTCAACCTCGGGGACTTCGAACCGGTCATCATCGACGTGCCCGCGCCGGGTTCCTACGATCCCACCCTGGGCCTGTCCACCGCCGAACAGGAGGACCTCCTGCGTCAGCTCCGCTCGCCCGGGCCAGCCGACGGCTGACGCACGGCGCCGACGGCTCACTTGCCTGCCGGGGCCAGCCCTGCGGTGGTCACCTGCTGCATCTGTTCGGGAGTGAGCCGGTCGAGGCGCTTGCGCAAGTTGTTGATGAACTGCCCGACCTTGACCTCCTCACCGTCGACGAGGACTGTGTCGCGCTGCCGGATGGGCACGTCGCCATGCTGGGCACGGAACACCGCGACGGCGGCCAGGCCGTGGTCGAGTTGCTGCTGCTGGCGCAGCTGCCGGCCGGTCGGCGCAGCCTCGGGTTCGACGACGTCGACGGCGGTGACGCCGATCTGGGTCAGGAGCTGGACCTGGTCGGGGTGGAGTTGGTCGAAGGCGATGCTCTGCTGGTAGAGCCATTCGCCGAGCGGCTCGGTGTCGTCGGTGACGAAGTCGCGGGGGACGTCGTCCAGGGTGATTCCCGCTTCGCTGTAGCGGCGGGCGGTGACGTACTCCCGCTGCCAGCCGATCGGCCAGGAGGGGTTCCACCACTCGTCCAGCGCGGCGAGCTCCAGCGTGATGGTGTCGGGTTCCAAGTCCTTTGCGGCTCGGTCGCGGGCGGTGCGCCGGCGGTTGACCAGCCAGCGGCCGAAGGCGTAGTCGCCGATCATCTCCTCGGCGTGGACGGCAAGGTGGCCGTGTTCCTGCACGTGGAGCCGGGCGTGCGTCAAGCCTCGTTCGGCGGCCTGCTTGCGAAGGTCCCAGATCATGCCGAGCTGGTTGAGTTCCTTGATCCGCTTGGGGCTCAGGCGGTGGGTGGCGTACATCTGTCGGGCGTAGTTGATCCATCGGCCGAGCGCGAACCCGGTCTCGTCGTCGAAGAGCTGGGGGACGTCGAGGTGGCCGCGGGCCGCGAAGTACCGCTCGGCGGCGGCCAGGCCGCGCTGCCAGGACGCGTCGCGGGGGTTCAGGACCCGCAGGCGCAGTGCCAGCGCGAGTTTGTCGTCGGGGAAGGCCCGGTCCATCAGCAGGCGTTCTTCCGCGGGTTCTGGCTGGTCGTCCTCGGTGTCGTATTCGGTGCGCTCGGTGTTGGTCTGCGGTACGGCCAGGCGGTCGGCGAGCCGGTCGTCGTGGGCCTTCAGTGCCTGGAGGACCTTCCACAGCGGCTTGTAGACGGGTGAGTCCAGGAGGTCGTCCGCGTCCTGGTGCGGGGCGATGAACAGGGGGACGAGGATGGTCGCCTTCTTCCCGGCGCCGGGCTGCTGCCGCAGGGCCCGGCCGATGGCCTGCACCGTGTCGACGATGCTGTCCTTGGTGTCGGCGAACACGACGCAGTCGATGGAGGGGATGTTCACCCCCTCGCCCAGGAGCCTCGCGTTGGCGATCACGGTCCGTTCCACGGGCGTGCTGCCGTCGTAGGGCCGGCCGTCGAACATGTTCAGCAGGGAGCGGCGCAGATCGCTGGACTGGGTGCCGTCGATTCCGCGGGCCCACAGCTGCTCCGGGTCCGGGAAGGCGGTTCCGGGATCGACGAGCGAGGCCAGGTGCCGGGCGGTGGCTTGGAAGGTGTCGGCGAAATCGTGGGCGTCGGCCACCCGGTGGTGGAACGTGACGACCCGACGAAGGTCGAGCTGCTTCATGGCGCGCAGCACGGCGACCTGGAGGGCTGCGGCGCGCAGTTCTGCTTCGGCGGTCCTGTCGGGCAGGCCCAGGCGGGTGCGCAGTTCGGTCTCGTGGACTTCCATGACGACGACGCGGTAGTCGGCCAGGAGCTCCATGTCGATGGCTTCGGCCAACGGGAGGCGAAACGAGGTCTCGCCGTAGAGCTGGGTGTCCGCCATGGACGCGACGAGAGCGGGGTCCTCGCCATCGCCAGCCGACCAGATCCGGGGGTGGCGGTGTAGTAGGCGCGGCGGCCGGCCGGGATGAGTTCGTCGTCGTGGACGGCCGCCCATTCCTTGCCGATGTAGCCGCTGGTGCGGTGGGCTTCGTCCACACTGATCAGCGCCCAGGGCCCGAGTTTGTAGTCCCGGTGGGCTTTGTGGATCTTGTTGAGGGACTGGTAGAGGGCGAAGACCGTGCCATTGGGGTTGTCCTGGATCCAGGCGGCCAGGTAGCCGGGGTGGGTACTGGCCGGGACGCGCTCTCCGGGCACGACGGGACGCCGATAGCACATAGCCATGACCGGGCCGGTGTGCCCAGCTTCCCGCCATTCGGCGATGGTCTGCGCGAGGAGTTCCAGCGTGGGCAGCAGCACGAGCTGGTGGCCGCGGCGCACGACCTTCTGGGCAACGCGGGCCGCGATGGCCGTCTTGCCCGTGCCACAGGCGGAGACGACGGTGGTGCGCGTGCCGTGGCGCAGCGCCGTCGTCGCGCAGTGCACGGCGCGGGCCTGGTGCGGACGCAGGCGCATACGGTGCGGCGCGGCAACGGTGGCGGTCACGGTGAGCATGCCTTTCTGCGGGAGAGGGCTGGCACGAGGGTCAGTACTGGAGGGTCAGGTAGTCCAGGTCATCGAGGGTGACGGCCAGTCCGGCGGCGCGGGTGCCGCCGTCGGTGAAGTACACCTCGGCCAGCCCGTCGGCGAGGATCTGCCCGAGGTCGTCCTCGCTCGCACCGGCCTGCCGGGCGTTGAACAGCGCCTCGGCGTACTCGGGGGGCAGCGTGCGGGTGATGCGGCGCTGGCGCGCGTCGTTGGTCGTGCCCGGAGCGGCGGTGAAGCCGAACCGAGCCCGCAGGGAGACCCGAATGCCGGCGCTGGTGGCCGCCTTCTTCGCCCGGTCAGCCCTCACTTTGGGCTGCCACAACTTGCGGGTCAGGTCCTCGATCTTCCCCGCGGTGTCCGGCTTGGGCTTCTTCACCTGGTCGTCGCGGTAGCGCTCGACGGTCCGCTGGTGGCAGCCGAGTTTCTCGCCGAGAAGCCGGGCGGCCTCGGCGGGGTTGTCGGTCTTCTCCTTCGACAGCAGGAACCGGACCCTGGCACCGATGGACTTGGGCATCGGCTTGGAGACGGCGTTGGTGAACGCCGCGTCGAGCGAGTCTTCGATCTTGCCCATGGTGCCCGTCACTCTCCGTCGTCGATGGCGGAGCCGCCGCCGATGTAGTTGGCGATGTTGATGCCCTGCTCCAGCTGCTCCAGGGCCCAGGCCATGGACTCGGATCCCTGGTGCTTGACCGAGCCGGGGCTCACGCCGAGGGCGAAGGTGCCCTTGGCCGGCTTCCCGTCGGCCGTGTGCGGAAGGATCGCGAGCGGCGAGGGCCCGGGGGAGGCGTAGACGACACAGTCGATCATGATCGCCAGCGGGTACAGGCCGGTGAGCTTGGCCATCTTCATCATCTTGCGGTGCATGTTGACCCGGGCCCGGGAGAGCACAGCGGCGCGAATGTCGGGGCGCCACAGCACCCGCTTGAGCGCCGACCAGGGCTCGCCGTCGATGTAGGAGTCGCCCTGCGGACCCTCGCGGAGCTTGCCGATGCCCGACTTCGCAGTCAGTTTGATCGCCGCGAGCAGGGCGACGGCGCCGGGATCGCCCTGCTTGTGCCGGGCCATTTCCTGGAGGAAGGCGCGCTCGTCGAGGACTTCGTCCTTCGCGGGGATGTGCACCCCGAGGTCGGACATCGTGGCCAGGTAGGCATCCCGCAGCCGCTCGTACCAAGGGGTCAGGTACAGGCCGGTGTCCGGGCGGACCCATGCCTTGAGCGGCTGGACGTGCGCCTTGAGCTCGACGGCGTAGGCGACCGTGGGCGTGGCGTACCAGGCCGGGCCGGTCGGGCGCAGTCCGCTGGGGGTGAACGGATTGGGCAGACGGGGGTCGACCTCGACGTGGGACAGGTCCACCCACCACGAGCCGGGCAGGTCCTTGTCGAACCGCGGGTTCTCGACGTACTGGGCGGGGCCGAGGCCGACGCGCACGTTGTTGGCGGCAGCCAGGAACGCGGTGATCAGGTCCAGGGCGACCACGTCGGAGAAGGCTGCTTCCTCTGGGGTGATCAGGTCGAAGGGGCGTACCCACTGGCACGCCTCTTCGTCGAGGACCTCGGAATGGGGCCGGCCGCCGGGGAACAGCTCGTGGATGAGGGGGTGTTCGTCCGGTGCCTCCGGTGGAGCGGGGTCGACCGGGGCCTGCAGTGATCCGGCGACGGGTGCGGAGTGCCAGGTGCCGGTCTCCTCGTCCTTCTCCGCCCGGGTCTTGGGGCGCACCGAGGCCATCAGCTCCAGGCTGCTGACGCCGGTGGTGCCGCGGGGGGTGATGACGCGTTCGGCGTACAGGCCGAGCCGCCGGGCGATCTCGGGGGCGGGCTGCTGCACGGTGTCGCCCCACGCCCGCTTCTCCAGTGCGTCCCAGGGCAGGACGGCGAGCTGGACGGACCGGCGTCCGCGCTCCACCCGTTGGAAGACGCGCGGCCACGGGCCGAAGCCGCGGTAGGGCAGTTCCCACCCGGCCTGGGTGATCTGCTTGACGATCTTGTGCTTGGCGTCCAGGCGCAGGCCCGACCGGTCTTCGAGGGCCGGGGGCAGGCCCAGGTACTCCGCCGCGCCGGCGGTCAGCACGATCAGCGGGTCGCCGTCGAAGCCGTGGTGGTGGAGTTTCGAGCTGCCGAGCTGGGTCTTGTCGAGGGTCCAGGCGGCCAGCGCCGGGATGGACTTGACGGGGCAGCTCATGACGCGCCCGTCCACCAGGTGCGCGACCAGGTGCCCGTCGGCGGCCTCCAGCACCGCCAGCGGGCCGTCGGAGAACGTCGCGTCGGCCAGGCGCGGACTGGCCCGGCGGAAGGTGGCCGGTGCCTGCTCGCTCGCGGGAGGCTCGGCGCGGGGCAGCGGGGCGGGGGCAGGCTCCGTCATGGCGGGGGCAGGCGCAGCGGGGGCGGCAGCGGGCAGGGCGGCAGGCACTGCGGTGATCCAGCACGGTGGCGCGACCGCGGCGGACACGGAGGTGTAGAGGTGTCGGGGTTCGCCGTCGACCAGGATGCTGGTCGGCCGTCCGCAGCGCGCGCAGCTACGCGTACTTCCGTCGGGGAGGTGCCGCACCGAGTCCGGATCGTCGTAGGGGACCAAGCCGGTGGGGGCGCTGGGGGCCGGGGCCGGTTCGGGGACCTCCATTTCCACCACGTCGTCCGGCAGAACCTCCTGAAGTGGCTGCGTGTCGGGGACGGCGGCCGTCGCAGGTGTTGCCGGCATCTGCTCGGCCCGAACCCCCTGCGCCGCGCGGCCCGGCAGCGCCCCCTGGGACGGTTGCGCCTGGGGAAGTGGTTGCGGCTCGGGGACGGCAGCCCCGACGGCGGCGAGCTGACGGCGCATGCCGTCCAGGAGCCGGGCGTACGCCTGCCCCTTCGCGCCGCGGGGGGCCGGAGCGTTCGGCTTCTCCCACGCCCAAACCGTCTCCCGCTTCACACCGATCTCATCGGCGAGCTGCTGCTTACTCCAGCCCCACGCCTCCCGCAGCCGGGTGCGCTCGGCCGGGTCGGGGATGGGCGGCACAGGGCCGAGGCTGAGCGCCTGGGCCAGCGAGTCGCCGGCCGAGCCGGGGTCCGTCATGTCACCCTCCCTTGAAATCAACGCAATACTAACGCAAAACATATGGCTGGAGTTCTTCATTCTGCAGAGCCCACATTCCGCGGGCGCCGGGCCTCGTACGGCATATCGCCTGATCACAGAGACAGTGGCGCCGCAGCGGCGCCGCGCTGCACCCATCCGATCGGGTCATCCGGACCGGTTCGTCTTCGTCGGCAGAGGCGAGTGCGCGCGCCGCGCAGAGGACGGAGCGGCTGGGTGAGGTGCGGTGTGTGCTGCGGTCATCGGCCCTGCGCCTGCTCTCGGCGAGCGTTCTCGCAGAACTCCGGGTCGCATGGCACCTGTCGCACTCGGTACTTCGCCCAGGGGATGCGGTGGTCGCACAGGATGCGCTTCGTGTCGCTGTGTTGGCAGCGCTCGGCGATGTGAAGGTGGCGCACGGCGCTCTCCTCAAACAGGGCTCGGTGGTTGCCAGATGCCGCCCCGGCCCGGCCGCCCGCCTGGACGGACGGCGGGGCCGGGGCGGCGGGATCAGTAGCGCAGCCGTTGCCGGGTGCGGTCGAACTTCGCCCGCGGCGGCAGGGTCGCGCCGGGAAGCAGGCCGGTGATGATCCGGCTGGGGGCGCCGGGGACGTCGGCGAGGCGGACCGGTGTGCGCAGCGGCTTGGAGGACATGCGGGTGTCGTCGGTAGTCACGCCGATCAGCCGGCGGTCCGGTAGATGCACCAGGAGTTGGTCGTCGACGGTGTAGCCCAGTCCCCGGTAGAACTCGTCGTGGTTGGGGTCGTGGTTGAGCGTCACCAGGCCGTATCCCGCCCGTGTGAACCGCTCTTCGGCGTGGCGGATCAGGGTCCGGCCGATGCCCGCCCGGCGGTGCTCGGGGTGGACGGCGACGGCATGGATCATGCCGAGCCGAGCGAGCAGGCGGTCGGCCAGGGCTCGGGTGTCGATCCCCGCGTGTTCGAAGAGCCACCGGGGCGGCCCGCCGAGCAGGGCTCCCACGACGTTGCCGTTTTCGTCCTCGGCCAGGAGGCACAGGTCCCGGTGGTGGGAGAGCGGGAGTTCGGCCGGTGAGGCCAGGACGGCACGGGCCATGCCGAAGGGGTCGGGATGGTGCGGGTTTGCGAGGTCGATGACCGCCATGAACGCGGGGGTGTCCGCGCGGCGCGCCTCGCGCACGGTGAACGGCGGCCGGTCGGGCGCTGGCCGGATGGGATCGCTGGGATGAGGCATGGCGTGGACTCCGGTCGGCTGGCGGGTGGTCAGTGGCGAGTGGCGAGGTTCAGGCGGCGGACCACGCTCATCAGCGAGGGGTCGCTGGTCGCCGTGCCGATCGGGTCGCGGGTGGTGCGCAGCTGCGGGTCGTAGCCGTACGCCTTGGCCTTCGCGCCGAACGTGCGGGCCAGGAGGACGGCGGCCTTCAACAGCTCCTGTTCGTTGGGGAGGTTGTCCCAGCCCGGTTCTGCGTGGAGCGCGACCCAGCGGCGCCGGTCGGCGTACGGGTACTGGCCCCGGTTCATCCGGCGCGGAGTGAAGCCCCAGCGCTTGTCGAACGCGTCCCAGTAGTCGTGAACGGCGGCCGAGGGGTGTCCGGCGTACGGCTCTCGGTGGATGACTGCGTCCGGCTCGTCGAGCAGCCAGGTGATGCGGTGGGGTTTGTCCCAGAGGGCGCCGCTGTCCATGAAGGTGCAGTCGCTTGGGGCGGTGGCCGTCCATACCTCCGGTTCCGTCCACGGACCGCCGTCGGCTGCGGGGCGTTCCTTGGGGCCGACCCCGGCCACGACGGCGGTGGAGGTGCCGTCCGCGTTGTCCCTGAGCCAGGCGTACTGGCCTGCGGTGGCCTCGAAGTCCGGGCCGGGGCTCCAGTGCGGGGCATCGGGAAAGGCGTCCTCGGGGAAGGACAGAACGACGGTGACCCGACCTCGGGTGTCGTAGCGGCGCGGGTTCCACGACTGGTTGATGGCGCGCTCGATATTGCGGCGCAGCGTGCGCTTCACGTCGTCAGCTCCTCGACGGGGATGAACAGGGAGAGGTGTTCGGGACGGCCCGCTGGCCGGTGAACGGCGCGGGTCTGGATATCAGGGGGCGGGGGTGCGGCGTCTGTTGTTGGCGCTTCCCCGCCTTCCAACATCACCAGGTTAACCAAACTCATGGACTTATGCAACTCGCTCTATCGTCCGGCATCCTTGACTCACCATGAGTCGAACTCATAGATTTAAGTAGCGCTAGGCGGATGTGCCCCGCCTCAGCTCCGTGATCCGCGGATAGACCGCCTGCCGGAGCCACCGCGCCCGCACCGATGACCAGCCGATCCACCCACCACCGCTGAGGACACCCGCATGCCGCTGCCCCTCACCTGGGACCAACACCAGTCCCTCATCGCCCACCCGGACTGGACCGACCAGTCCGGAGCGGTGCGCCACCGCTGGGAAGTCCGAGACCAGGGCCGGATTTTCACGGTCGACGGTTCCCACGCACACCCCGACTACCCGATGTACAGCCTCTACGAGACCACCGACGGCGCACCGGCGACCCCGGCGACCCGCTTGTCCCAGTTCCACTCACTGCTCCGGGCGCGCATGTTCATCGCGAAGCTCGCCCACCCCGGCTACGCAAGGGACTGGACGACTTGGGAGACTGCCCTGATCATCGGCGAGGGAATCGACCTCGCCACCGCGCCGGTCGCCGAATACGGCTCGTGGAGCTTCACGTTCGACTTCGCCCTTGACCCGGAGCGTGAAGGCTTCGAGTACGAGGCCACCGGACCGCTGCTGAAAGCGGCCTTCTCCGCTGCGGGCTCCTTCTTCGAGGACAACGAGGTCACCGACCCCGATGCCTGCGAGGAGGGAATCCTCAGCATCGTCTTGGCCTCCTACGCCCGCCGATGACCCTCGCCGGCCGCTGCACCGCAGGGCCGGCCGACCTCGCCGATCCCGGCCGCCCCGGCCAGCCATCGGCCGACCGGCGACGCCCTGATCGCCCGCCGTCACCCAACCCTTCACCGAACCAGACCCGGAGCGAGACATGTCCCGTGCCCCCGTCACCCACTCCTCTACACCCGACATCGTCGAACTCGTCGGCATCAGCGCCCACTTCACCCCGCTGGAAGTCGAGGGCCTGGTGCGCACCGCTGTGGACGCCCTGTTCGGCGACTGGGCCGACCTCTCCGAGCGGCAGCATGAACTGGTCGAACGCGCCCACACTCTGATGCAGCAGGAGGGCGAGGACGACAGTCCCGAAGAAGCCAACGACGCCGACGTCCCGTCGACGGGCACCGCCTACGCCCGGGTGCGCGCCGCGCGGGAGCGGCTGAACGAAGACGCGGCTGCCGCTGCGGCCGAGTTCACCGCGCTGCTGCGCCGGCTGTTCCCCAACGCCGCCCACATCGTGCTGAACTTCCGCTCCGGCGACTCCATCGCGCTGGAGCGAGCCATCACCGCCGAAGGGACGACGGTGCGTACCTTCGACGACCTCAGCGCCCGACTCCCGGCCCTGCCCGACGACCTCATCCACGCATGGTGGCCGCACGACTTGACCCGCGAGATCACGCTCGACCACATCGCCGAAGAGCTGAGAGAGGCCGGCGTCGTCTTCGACTCGCTTCCCGAAGAGGTCCGCGACCTGGACCAGGACGACCGCTACGCATACCTCCCCTCCATCGACCTGGAAGAGGAGCGGTGAGGGCCGCCCCGCACCCGTGGAAGCGCCAGGCCGAGGGCCGCCGCGAGGTGGGCCCGGATGATGCCGCCGCACCACGTGCGCCGACCCGGCGCGCGAACCCCGGCGAAGGTATGGCGGCGGTCTTGTCCGAGCGGGGACAATGACGCCATGCGCCCCGACCTCCCCGATCTGCTGCGCGGTGTCGCCGCTCTGCTGGACAGAGCCGGTCCGCTGGAGCCCCTGCAGCTCACGCTCTGCGGCCGTGACGCCCAGGTCACCTTCGCCGAGAGCGTCACGATGGCCGACCAGCGCAGCAGCGTGGACCGCCTCGCCGCCGCGACCGGCGCCGCACCGGTCCTCTCGGCCCTCGGCGCCGACGCCTACACGTACACCCTGACCGTCGATCTGCCCGGAGAGTTACTGCTCGTCGCGGGCACCCATCCGACGTTCAACAACCGCACCCCGGCCGCCCGGACCACCTCCACGGCCGCCACTGCGGCACTTCTGCGCGGTCTCCTGCCGTGGGCCGAGGACCTGTCCACCCTGCCGGTGGCGCTGACCGGGCTGGAGGTCCGCGACGACTCCCGCCGCGTGCACGTCCAGTTGCTCGTCGACAGCGACGGCGACCCGAAGGCCGCCCTCGCGATGGCGTCCACCGGCGTGCGTGCGTTGCGTACCAGCCCCGGCATTCCCTTCGGGATCGACGGCCGCGGGCGTCTGCCCTCGGGCCACCACGTACTGATCAGCGTGATGTAGTCGCCCGTTCGGAGGCGCACGCCGCCGCGCGGCTCACGCGCAGCGTCGGTGGGTGGGCACGTCGTGGCTAGCTTGCACCGTCACGCGCGCCGGGACACGTCACCCATAAGTGAGCATGAAGGTGGACACTCTGCGGGCGTGTGTGTACCTTCATGCTCACTTTCAGGAAGTGAGGTGGTCATGGCCCTGCCCTTCGACCAAGTCCTGCCCGTCGCCGCGATTCCCGAGCTGGAGGAGGCCGGGCTCTGGCGCGACCTGCGCGGCCGGCCGATGACGCAGGAGTGGGAGGGCGTGACCTACGAGGTGCGCAACCACATCGCCGGCCCGATCACCGTGACCCGCTCGGCCGAACCGACCGCGATCCTCTACCCCCTGTCCCTGGAGGCCGAGTACGCCTACAACCGGGGCCCCGCCGAAGCCGTCTTCAGCGCCGCCGGGACCAAGGCCGGCTGGGACGACAACAACAGGGCGGCCGTCGCCTCCGGCCAGAACGGCACACGGTGGGCGGCGGCCTGGTTCAACAACGGCGTGCCGGGATTCGCCGAACACGACACCTGGGACGACGCCCTCCGCACGATGGCCCAGCAGCTGGACTCGATGGCCGACGGCCACGTGATCACCGGTGACAACATCACCGCGCGGATCGCCAGCGCACACCTGCGGCGCAGCGCCAACCAGGTCCGGGACCTGCTCCTGACCGCAGAGCTTGGCGACGCGGTCCGTGTCGCCAAGGCGTGGATGCAGGAGGAGCGCATGGTCTCCCAGATCGCGTCCGGCCTGGCCGTGAACCGCCGCTTCGTGTACCGGGTCTTTGAGGGAACCGAGTGGCGGCGTCCGTGAATGGCCGGAGCGCTCCTGCCGCTGACGCGAAGGGTCACGCCGCGCTCGACCGGTTCCTCTACGGCATGCCGTACGGCGACTTGGCCGCGCACGGACGCAAGCTGCCGCTGAACACGGCCTGGCGCCGGCTCATCCATCGCAGCGGCGCGGTCCAGGCGGTACGGCAGGCGTGCGGAGGATGGGCGCCTGCCCGCGACGCCCCGGAGTCGGAGCAGACGGTCACCGCGCTCGTTCCCGGCAGCGGGCCGAACCTCGACCGTGTCGTGGACGTCGTCGCCGTGGTCGGCCGCACCTTTGCCGACGCCCGTGCCCGCGACGAGGCGTTCGCGGGCTACGACAGCCGGTGGGACCAGGGGCAGGGCGTGATGCGGGACCTGGTGGCCTCCGACGTCGGAGGGGTGCGCTGCCGTCTGGCCCCGCCCAGTACGCTGCTGGCCCATCAAGGTCTGTCCGTGCCGGCCCACCTGCAGGACAGCCGGCTGCAACGCGTCTCGGCCGGCCTCGCCGCCTACACCTCCGTTCCGCACTTCGTCCCCGGCGTGCTGGCCGAGGACGCGGCGACCACCGCGCCCTTGGACGCCGAGACCCGGGCTGAGCTGACCGTGCCGGCCGACTCGGTGTTCGTGTTGCACGACGGCGTCCCCTTCGACGCTGTGGCCGACGACGCCGACCTGGTCGAGGCCGTCGGCGCGGGGCGGCCGCTGGGCGACGCACCGGTGGTGATAGGAGGAATCCTGACCGGCCTGGCGGACGGCCGTCTGGATAGCAGCCTGGGCTGGCTGCTCACTGCGGCCTGCGACCGGCGCACCGGAACGCCGTCCTTCGCCCTGGTGCCCGTGCCGTTCGGCGCCCACCCGGCCGGACGCGCGCTGTACGGGTACGCGGCACTGCTCGCCTTCGAAAACTGGAGCCCGCCACCCGACCTGCCGCGCCGCGACGAGGCCAGCAGCCGCGGCCGGGACCGCACCATCAAGAAACTCGCACGGACCTGGCAGGCACGCGACGGAGGTTTCCACCAGGTCCACACCCTCGACTACACCCCACCGCCGGACGTCCCCGCCCCGCGCCCCGTCCACCGGGAGCCCGGTGCCGAGCGCACCACCGGCACCTGGCGGCGCGCCCACGTCCGGCCGCGCGTTCGCTACGGGATCCGTGACACGAGCGGACGCAAGATCGGCCCGGTCTATAAGGACGCGGCAGTGCTCGGGGAGACCTACGAGTACCGGCGCCGGTGGTTGCCGCGGACCCGGATCCGGCCCGACCTTCCGCTGTCCGCCTCCGAAGCCATCTACGTGCTCGACCCCGCGGCGCTCGAGGCCGCAGGGCCGGGGCCGGCTACGGCCGGCGGTCACGCAGCTGGGAGAGCTGGGCGTTGACGGCGGTGGTGATGTCCACGCCGAAGGGCTCAAGGACAGTCCTGTTGAAGGCGAACTTGTAGTTGCTCGCGCCGCCGCGGCCGACGTCGACGGCGGTGTACCGGGTGGCGTCGGCCCGGTTGAGGACGCGGGCGACTTCAGCCAGCCCCGAGTCGTCGATGAGCACCAGGACGACGATGTCCGCGTCGAACGTCACCGGCCGCGACGGGCCGCCGCGCGCGCCCGCGTCGAACAGGTAGTCCGGCAGCTCGTGTCCGCGGCGGTGACGGAAGACGACGGCCACTGTGAAGCGGGCCATCCCAGGGGGCAGCTGGAGGCGCGGGAACGCGGCAGCGGCCTGGACCGGGTCCAGCAGCATCCGGGTGCCGATACGCGGCAGGCCCATCAGCGTGCGGACGGCGACCATGCCGACAGGGCGCAGCCGGCGCCCGCGCGGGTCGGGCAGGCGCAACAAGTCCCTGAGCAGCGGGTAGTAGTGCATGGCCCACGCCACGTGGTTGCGCAGGCCGCTGGTCGGCTGGAATTCGCGGCAGTCCTGGAGGAGCTGCTGATGGGTGAGCCCGGCCTGGTGGGCGACGGAGTTCAGGAGTCTGGTGTCGGACGGCATGACGGCCTCTCGCCCCCGCACAGGGTGAGCATCCCGGCCTCTGCTCGCCCGCACGAGGGGCGTCAAGGTCACAACGGTGATCGACACCGAGACGCACGTGGAACCCGTTTCTGCCCGCCGCCCGGCCGGGGCACCGGCAGCTGTTGGCACGGTCACTCGGAGGTGGCCGACGGGGATCACCCGCACCTCCACGGTATCGCGCGGGGCCACAGGCCGCCCGGCCGTGGCCGCGGGCGGCCTGCTCGGCGGTGACCGTTCTCACTGAACGCAGTCGCTCGGTCAAGAAAGGCAGCCGTGAAACCCGAGGGCCGTGCGATCAGCGATCGACCTCGGGTTACGCTGGAATCCCTTCTGGCCCGCAACCGCGGGCGTAGGCGGCACCTGCCGTCACCTGTGGCCTCGCCCGCACCTGCGGGTAATACGGCTCTTCGCCGCTGGCCTCGCCCCCATATTTGTCTGGGCTGGCTCGTGCTGCCCCACGCCAGAGGACCCCGATCATGCGCACCATCATCTCCAGCTGGGACCCCACCGGCGTCGACGCGGAGTACGCCAAGGCTGTCGACGAACTGCTCGACAACAGTGCACGCGTTATCTACGAACACTCGGCACTCGGTCGCGACGGCCACCCAGCGAACAAGATCCAGCTTGCGGAATACGACGTACCCGACTCCTCCCGTGAGGATCGGTGGGCCGTGATCTACACCGATGACTCCTCACGAGAAGTCGAGGAGAGCAGCACCTTCGATGAGGCCGATGCCTACTACGACAAGCTGGTGAGTGAACTCGGTCAGAGCGACGTCGAACACGACTGACTTTTACGAGACCGAGCGACTGAGTTCGGTGCCGGGGGTGTGCCGGCTTCTCGTCGGGCTTCCGATCGAGTTTCGCCGGTGGTGTGGTGTCCCGAGTTTCGTCGGCGCACCCCCGTAGCAGCCTGGTCGACGTCCTGACGCGGCGCGCGGTCCCCCGGTGACGGCGACGGCCCGCGGACCGGCGTTCACCGGGTCGCGGGCCGTGGTGGTGCGCGGCGCAGACTGCTCACGCGTCACGCGCACTGAGGATCAGCGCCCGTTCGCGGACCAGGTCGCTGTGCACGGCGGAGCCGGCGTTCACCGGCAGGACTTCCATGGCCTGAGCGATGGCAGCCAGGGCCTCGTCGAACCGGCGCAGCCCGCGCAGCGCCGCGGCCTTGCGGAAGAGCGCGATGGCGTCGGTGTCCGCGTCCGCGAAGGCCGGCCGGTCCAGGAGGGCGAGGATCAGGTGGGGCTGGTCAGGGAGGTCGTGGCCGAGCCACAGGCCGTGCAGGAGCGTGTGTGCGATCTTGGGGTGGTTCTGGGACTCCTCCAGGAGCGGGTCGATCAGATCGGTGGCGGCCGGGTCGGACTGGCCGAGCAATGCGAAGGCGTGCAGGGAGCGGCTGAAGGGGTCCAGATCCGCCACGTGGCCGCGGCGGGCGAACAGGACGCGCAGCGCCCCGCAGCGGAAGTCGTAGCGCAGGCCGAGTCCGTACAGGTGGAGTCGGGTACGGGCGGTGATCGTCGGGGCGCAGCTCAGGGCCTGGTCGGCCGTCAGATGCGTCAGGGTGCTGCTGCCGGTCTGACGGCCGCTCCAGGCCAGGTCGGCGCAGAACTGGGCGGACTCCTGCCAGGAGGACTGCGTCAGTTCCATCCATGCCTCCGCCCTCTCGGTCCACGGCTGGTCGAGGTGGTCCTCGACGTCGACCCGGGCGATCTCCAGCACCGCGTCCCTCGTGGAGGGGGTGAAAGCCGCCCGGCGCAGTACGGGCCGGATGTTGGGCGAGGCCAGCAGCCTCCTGGCCGCCGCCCTGCGGGCGAACGCGTCGCCCGCGGGGAGCTGGGCGTAGGCGAGCAGTGCCGCGGAGGCGTCGTCGAGCCAGGTGCGGTCGGCGGGAGCGGGTTCGAGCACGCGGGTGTCGATCACGGAAGATCCTTCGTCCAGTGGGTGAGGGGGCCGTACATCCACTAGAGGTGCCGGAACTGCCGGGTGTGTGACCGCTCCGCGGGCGCGCGTCGGCTCCCGGCAGAGAGCAGAGCTGGCCGGCGGCCGGGCGTACAGGAGGCCGGCGCGGGGAACAGTGCGGCCCCGGTGCGACGGCGGGGGCCGGTCGCGCCGGGGCGCGGGGGTGTGGCGGGTCGGCGCTACACGACCGGGGCGACGGGCTTGACTCCTCCTCGGCGGCCCATGCGGTGAGCGGTCCGGTAGACGTCCGGCATGTCGAGTTGACCGCCGCTGCGGCGGTTCATCACCCCGGCACTGATCAGCTCCTCCACCAAGTGCGGGTAGCTGCCCGGGTTGCGCGGGCCGGTCCGGACACGGCCGGTGCCGTTCTGGGCCTCCCGGGCGGACTCCTGGAGCCGGTGGGCCAGCCCCGCCTGCTCCCACAGGGCGAGGACGTCCTCCTCCTCGATGGGCACCTGCTGTCCCGCCAAGGGTTCCAGGGCCAGCCGGACCCACGGCAGCGCCCGGTGGAGTTCCTCAGCCCGCGCGCCGCACCCCACGCCGTGGCGGAGGTCGTCGTGATGTAGCGGGCGATCGTGGTCGGGGTGATTCCACGCGGTCCGCAAGAGTGCGCTGGCCAGGGCGGAGAGGAACGGGCGCGGGGTGACGGTCCCGCGAGCATCTTGGAGGTAGCAGGACAGATAGTTGTAGGTGAAGCCCTTGCGGGCGTTGGAGCCCATGAAGAGGCCCGCAAGGGTGGCGAAGACCTGCTCCTGCGTCTTTACGTCGTGGCACAGCTCGATGGGTGCGAGGTAGCGGCCGTCCTCGGCCTGTTCCCAGGTCGGCCAGGACGCGCGGAAGGCGGCGGCCTCGGCGCTGTCGTGATTGCCGAGCAGGTGGAAGAACAGCCCGTACAAGCTGGTCCTCTCCATGCGGCCGAGGTAGTCGGAGCGGCTCCAGGACAAGTCGGCGGTACGGCCGGTGAGGGTGGGCCGCTGGGATCGGGGGACGCCGGTGAGGGCGCCGTCCAGCATGTCGGGACGAATGAAGATCTTCGCGCGGAGGCGGGTGGTTTGCCGGGACAGGGCGACGGCGAGCGCGAGCATGCCCGAGGCGAGGTGTTCGGCGCGGGCCCGTTCGGGGTGGAGTTCGTCCAAGGCGTCGAACAGTACGAGCCGGACGGTGTCGGTGGTCCGTGCCACGCCTTCCATCTCGGCCAGGGACCGCTCCATGGCCCCGGGGTTGCGGATCAGCCAGTCGACGCGTTCGGTCCAGGTGGTCAGCGTGCTGAGGTCCGGGACGCCCAGGGCGGTCAGGGCTACGGCGCTCCACAGGGCGGTCGGCTGAACCCCCTGGTCGGTCAGGGCACGCAACTCCCTAGCAGTCGGCTGGCCGGAGCCAGGCTGAGCGTCGTAGCCGACGACCGGCTCGGTCCGCATCAGTCTCGGCATGCGGTACTCCCGCGCTGCTACCGCACGCAGCTGCGGATCGGTCAGCGCCCGGGCCCAGAAGGTCTTTCCCTCTCCTACGTTGCCGCGTACGACGGCGGTGTCGCAGTAGAGGGCCGAGCGGTGAACGCCCGGGGTGTACATCAGCGGAGCCGGGAGGGTAAGGGCGTCGGTGGCGAGCGCGGCCGAGAGCGCGTCGTGCAGCAGTGTCCGGAGTTCTACGATCGGGAGAGTGAGGGACATCGGGGCCTTTCAAGGTGGGTTCCATGGGTCGGTCTTCGTTCCGTTCCGGTCACCACCAGTGCCGGAACAGGAAGTCGCCGCGTGGGATATCGCCGCGACGGATGAGATCGGCCAGGACCAGTTTCAGCGACGGAGAGAAAGCGCGATCGGCGAAGAATCGGTCCTCGAACACGGCGTTCTCAAGGTCTTGCGTTTCAGGCGGGTTCGCCTCGACAGTGGCTGGCGTGTTCTCGTCAGCGACGCGGATGCTCAGCCAGTAGTCCAGCTCAGTCATGCCGGTCTTGACGACGCTCTCGCGGGTACGGGAGTCCCAGCCCAGATACAGCTCGGTGTCGTCGAGGCCTCCGAGCGCCTCCAGGTAGTCCTCGTCGGAGGTGAGTTCGTACAGCTTCTCGCTGTCATTGCGGATGTGCTCGTCGTCCCGCTGACATCCGCGCAGCGAGCTGTACGGCTTGCTGTAGACGCGCTCGGCAATGGCTCCGATCGGGATGTAGCCGTTCTCGGCGGTCGCATAATCAGCGTGTGGCTCCAGCACGTAGATGCTGTAGGGCGTGTACTCGGGTACATCGGGCATGACGGATCTACCTCATGGGTGGTGAGTGCGTGATTGCCAGGAGGAGCGCGTGCAACTCGGGAGCTGCTCCTCCCCAAACATAAGCGAACTCATAGAGTTAAGCAATATGCGCGATGTCCCGGCTCCGCCCTTGCTCTCGACGACCGCCCTGCGCGCCGGGAAGCGACGTCGGCGGCCAGCGCCGGGCCGGACACTGCGACCGCAGCGCCCGCGCGCGCCCGCCGCGACCGACCGAGCGCAGCGCCACTGGCCAAACGGGAGATAGGCCGCACAACGTGCCGCCGGCTGGGCCCAGCGGTGCGTCGCGCGACTTGGCGGCGGCACCGTTGGGGTGCGGCACGACGTGGTCGCCGACGGGGCCGCGAATCAACGCATGGGGGCGAGGTGCGGTGAATTTAGGATATTGCTTAACTCCATGACTATGTGTAGGGTTATGAATGTCGGACCGGGCAGTCAGCCTCTGGTCCGCACCTGTTCCCCACCATCCCCAGAACCTGGAGCGCCCGCATGCCCGCCGCCGACCAGTACGCCAGTGACCACGTTGTGATCGAGAAGGACATGGAGCACGCGGTCTCGCTCGACTTCGCCGAGTACGTCGCCTACCTCGCTCAGTACGGCTCCCAGCTGCACGACCTGGCCGCCCGGCACCCCGCCCCCGAAGCCGCGCTGATCCACCTTCGGGACTACGCGGACAAGACCCTGGAGCGCCTGGCCGACCGGTAGGACCGCAGCACCCCCGGCCGCGTCAGTGGCCGTCCCGACGCGCGAAACCGAGAACGAGGAGTCAAGCCGTGGAGACGGTCATCCCTGACGCGGTCACCGCCATGGACGACGCGCGCGCCGCCCTCAAGGAGAGCGCCCGCGAGGCGGTCGGCTCGATCGCGGCCGTCCTCGCCTGTCTCTACGACGAGGCGACGTACGTCACCGTCCATGTGCGCGGCGGCTTCGCCAGCATCGGGGACGTGTACCTGGCCGACGGCAGCCGGCATGGGGGTCCGGTCCGCCGTGGCCGCCCGCGCTTCCCACCACACCTGGTCGGCAACTGGCCCCTCGCCCGACTTCCCAAGCGCGTCACCCGGCCGCACCTCGGCCTCCACGCCGACGACGGCGATCGGACACTGAACAACCTCCTCACCGACGCCTGGCGAGGCGGAGCCCGGTTCCGCGACGGCTACGTCGGCCGGCACTTCGCCACCCACCTCAAACTCCGCTGACCCCCAGCAGCCGCGCCGCGACCACCCGTCCCCCGCCACCCCGCGAGGGCAAGACCCACCGGAGATTCCCCGTGCACCGTCTTCGCCCGCCCGACCGCCCGGCCTCTGCCCGGTGGCGGCGCTGGACTGCCCGCTATGGCTTCCCCAGCGCCGCCGTCGCTCTGGCCAGCGCCTGGCTCTACCAGCCCCGCACCACCACTCAGGGGGCCATAGCAACCGCGCTCGCCCTGGCGGCAGTCGCCACATTCGTCGCCACCATGCCGGCCGGACGCAGCCGCCGTTCGAGCACCGCCGAACACACCATCCGGGACGCCGTCGTCACGGTGGTCGACGCGGACCCGGACCCCGCCGGCGCAGCGCCCAGCGACACCTACGAACTGCGCGTCTTCGGCGTCAGTGTCCTGGTGAGAGTGCGCGCGGACTGGGAGGGCCAGCCGTCCGTCCCCTATGTGCACATCGAGCACCAGGCCGACCGGCCTCGCCTCCTCCTGGTCGAGGTCGACAACGACGGCGAGTCCGAACACCGCTAGTCCGCCCCTCCGGCCGAAGGAGCCACCGTGGAAGCCGAGTTCACCCCAGGTGACCGCATCACCGTCATCGTCTGCACCGACGAGCACGACCCGGTGCCCGCCGGGACCACCGGCACCGTGACCCGCTGGAACCCTCACCCGCAGGTCCGCCAGCTCACCATCGACTGGGACGCCCCGCACCACCACCGCCGCCTGATGCTCACCCTCACCGACGGCGGCGACCGCATCGAACTGATCTGACCCGCCGCCGGGCGAGCGTGGCGCTCCCGCTTCGCCCGGCAGTCGCAGCACCGCCGCTTCCCCCTTCCTTCCGGCCCCGAGCCGATCAGCAGAGAGCTGCTTCGCCATGCCCACGAGCACCCCCGCACCCAGCGCCGCGCCCGCCCTCAATCTCCGCGCCGCGATCGACATCGACATCGAGTACATCGTCCAAACCCGCACCAGCGAGACCTGGTCCCGGCCCGTCGACGCCGAGCACGGACAACTGCCCGGCCTGGACGTCTGGCACGCCGTCCGCCGCGCCCGCCGCTCCTACGCAGCGCAGGCCCTCATCGGGGAGCACGGCATCCTCACCCTGACGACCGCGACCGCAGCCATGCGGTTCATCCCGGCCGACGCGTACGCCGACTACTTCTGCTCGGCACAGGACTGCGAGGAATCCACCGAGGACGGCGAAGGCTGGCAGGGCCTGTGCGGCAACTGCGCCGACCGCGCCTACGCCAAGGAGCTCGACGAGGACACCAGCGAGTCCATCAGCCCGGCCGTACCGGCCTCCCCCACGCCCCGGTCCCTCCCGGCCACCCCGGACACGACCGCCCCTGCGTACAGCTCGGCCGATCTGCGCACCGCCGCCGCGACCGTCTACGGAATGCTGCTCGACGCCCTCGACCCGCAGTCCGGAGTAGGCGAAGGCATCGGCGACCACACCATCCCCAGCACCGAGGGCACCACCGCCAGTCGCACCTGGCAATCCCTCGGCGACGACGAGGCCAGCCAGATCTACGACGTGATGCGGCAACTTCTCGGCGCAGCCCCGGATTTGTCCCGGTGGGCCGTCGACATGGCCGCGGAGCAGCTGCTGCCCGAGCCCGAGCCCCTGACGCGTTGGCAGGACGATGCCGCCGCCGTCCGTGTCCACCTCGCCTTCGCCAGCCATGTCACCGCAGAACAGCGTGCCTCCATCCAGTCCGCACTGCGCCTGGTCCTTCGCGCCGACCTATGACCGCCGTCACGCGCCCACCCGTCACCCAACCCCGGAGGATCCGATGAGCACACCCCCCAATGCCCTGCCCGACCAGTGGACGATCTACCTCCACCCGGTGGCCAACTTGACCATCCTCACCCTCCTCGACAGCGAAGGGGCACAGCGCCAGATCGGCTTCCACCCCCTCACTCCGCCCGGCACGGCAGACCGCACCGTCTCCGCGCTGGAGGAGATCCCCGAGGACGCTCTCCGCGCCAGCGCCCAGAAGCTGATCGACACCTTCTACCAGCGCACCGCGCAGGCCCAGGCGAACGCCGACGCCTTCGGCGCGGCGGTCCCCGACCAGCAGGACCTCTTCGCCCGGCTGCGCTCCACCGTCCCCGACGGCCCGATCGACATCGACCTCGACATCGACGACGAGACCCTGACCATCATCCTCAAGCTCACCGCCGCAGGGCCGGCCGCCGGGGCCCTGCTCTCCCTGATCGCCCGCTGGCCCGGCTCCACGACCACGCCCCCGGCCGGGGGCGTCAACCAGGACCTGGACGACGACGGCGCGCTGACCGTGCTCCTCGACCAGGCCCGCGCCGAGCGCTTTCTCGCCTGGTTCCGCAACCAGCCGTGAGCAACCGACCCACTCCGTCGAGCCCGGCCAGGGACCGACCCCTGACCCGGCAGAGCGCACCCCGATGCCGCACGGAACAGCAGATCAACCCTCCAAATGAATTGCTTAACTCTATGAGTTAAGTGTAGATTGAGATCACGATGAGGCCGTGATCAACCGGCCCTCCCCAGTGCGGAAGTCGGGCCCCTACCTATCGCGTAAGAGCCCGGCCCACGCCTGCCGCACCCGCCCGCTGTCTCGGGCCGACGGAAGAGAGCCATCATGCAGATCTGGGAGAAGCGCACCGTCCTCATGCCGCACAAGCCGCTGGGCCTGTGCGAGGACAAGCTGGCCGACGCCATGGCCACCGCGCTGTACGCCATCGAGGCGCGGGAGGGAGAACGGCGAGGATGGGATCGGCCCGCCCGCCTGTTCACCGTGCACCTGGCAGATCACTCTTCGCGCTCGATCGAACTGCGCGTGATCCCCGCTCGGGCATGGAACAGCCGGGACATCAACCCCGCCGACGCACTCACCAGCGTCGCCAGGAACCTGCCGCAAGTCCCCGCCGACCTTCACCGCCGCGAGTACGCCGACTCCCCCGTGGCTGGCGCAGCGCTCATGTTCGAGGGCTGGGGACGCCCCGGCGACCGCGAGGCCACTGAGTACGAGCGGCGTGCGGGCGAGATGGGCATGAGGGTCAACCACCTCGCGCCGGACCGCATCGAATCACGCTGCGTCTACGGCGTCGACATCAACCAGCAGCAGATCCACGTCTTCCGCACCCGAGGGGAGAAGGCCCGCGTGTACTCCAGCGCCGTGCCCGGCTCGGACCGCCCGGCCTCGGGATCGGGACGCATCCCGGACGCCCTCAACCGGATCGTCCACGCGCTCCGCGAAGGCCGCTCCCTCTTCTGAACACACACGCGAACCGCCCTCGGGCCGGACAACCATGGTTGTCCGGCCCGAGGGCGGTTCGCGTCGAGGACGCCGACGCCGAGCTTCTCAGCGTGCCGCCCCGTCCAGCCCCTTGAGGACAGCAGCCAACCGGCCACGCGGCTCCGGCGCGGCGCGGACCAGCACATGGGCCAGATCCAGACCGGCCGTGAAGGCACCGTCGTATCTCCGCGAACGCGTCCAGCACGAGACGGCGTTGTCCATCGCCGTCCTAGTGTCGGACGCCGGCGCTCCCAGCAGATACCGCGCCCCGGCCGCCCAGGTGTACAGCCTGGCTGCGCCGACCCAGTCTCGGGCACGAAGAGCGAAGTGGCCCTGCAGCTCGACGGCCAGGACGGTGTGCGGATGCCGGTCTCCGAGTTCGTTGCGGACCTGGGCAGCCAACCGCTCCGCAGCCACCCGGGCACCCCGCCACTGGGCCGCCCGGTCAGCGGCACGCACCAGCGCCAGCAGTTCATGACGATCAGGCATCCCGTCCATCCACTGCGGATCGACCGGGTCGGTCGGCCGCTTCAGCGGGTGGCGGTCGACGATCACCGCGGTGCCATCGGGGGCAACAGCATGGGCCTCCACCAGCCCATCGGGCTGCGCCACGCTGACCCGCACCGGCATGCGGAGACGCGCCGCGTTGCGCTTCACTGCATCCCACGTGTCGTCGAGCCCACCCCGGGGGCTGTCCAACGGCAGACCGGCGACATCAACCGCGCCGCTCGGCAGCACCAGGACCGTGACATGCGGATCCATTGGGCAAGTATCCGCAGGGGGAAAGTACGCGGTCATCGGGAGATCACTCCTTGCGAGCGAGAGGTGGGCTATCCCGAATAGAGGTGCCAGAACCCGTCGTGGTGTGACCTCGCGCTGCGTGATTTGACTGATGGGAGCCCGCTTCGCCCCTGGGCGGGCAGGGGCTGGCGGTGTCGTCATCCCAATTGAACCCACCGGTCGACGAGGGAGAACCGCTGGATGGGCGGACAAGGGCCCGAGAGTACGTGCACCCGCCGACGGCGAGATCACAGCGTCTCGGCCAGGTCATCACCCCGCGGCCGGCGGCGGGACTGCACCCATCGCCTCGTCTCTCCGGACGTCCTCCTTGCGGACTGGGCCGTTCTTCGGCACCCTGACCGGGACATGGAGCAGCCCCGACCGCCGCGTACGGGGGTAACGCGGAAGCCGGGGCCCTGGGGTCAAAGTACCTTCCTCTCACGACGAAGGCACGGAAATCTGCCACAATGTCCAGCTCGGGCTCCCGGATCCTGCGGCGATGTCTGGGGACTCACCACCTCCCATAGCCCAGTCGAGCTGGACGTGTGCCGAGATCGTTAGCAGGGGAAGAAAGAGCACGGGAGCTGGCCCCAGTTGCCATGGGGCCAGCTCCCGTCTGGTTCAAGGTCAGGCAAGCAGGTAGTCGAGCTCGCCTGCCCGTGCACCGTCGATAAGGGCCGCGACCTCGGCCTTGGTGTACACCAAGGGCTCCTGCGTCGGCCGCTTGGAGTCGCGCCAGACGATGAACTCGCCTGCCCGGCCGAACTCGGCGCAGTTGTTGTTCCCGCCGGTGAAGGACGTACGCCTCCACTCGACGGAGGAGAGGTCAAGCTCGGCCGCGATCGGCTTCTCGGAGTGCGTGGACTCGGCCGGGGTGGTGCTGGTCACTGATGTAGCTCCTTGATCACTTTCTCGACTCGGTCGAGAGCGGTTGCCAGCGGAATGGCCCGCTGCCAGAGGCTGTTGAATGCCTCGCAATAGGTTTCCACATGCTCTCGTTTCGAGAAGTACGAAGACTCTGCCAGCCCCTCCACCCAGACCACGCTCGGGTTGGGCACGGGAAAGTCCATGATCATGAACGGGCCGTACAGACCTGCGTGACACCCGGTCTCCAGCGGTAGAAGCCTCAGCGATACGGTGCTGAATTCGGCTACTTCCAGCAGCCGCTCCAGTTGCCGCTTCATCAGAGCGGGAGGCCCAACCGGGCGCCTCAGGGCCGCCTCGTCGACGACGGCCTGAAAGACTTTGCCGGCACCGAGCAGCCGCGCTTGGCGCTCCATTCGGATGGTCACCAATGTCTTGACCTCGCGCGCCGTGAGATCAGGTCGCATGGCCCGGATGACCGCCTCGGCGTACTCCTCGGTCTGCACCAAGCCGGGAAGGAGGGCGAGTTCGTAGGCCCGAAGGCCCGTGGCTCCGGCCTCGAACTTGAGATAGCCGCCGTACTGCGTGGGGTTGAGTAGGCCGCTATGCCTTCTGTACGGGTCCTCTTCGGCGGAGTCCGCGTGCAGAAGATCGAACATCTTCTCGCGTTCGGAACCCGACACGAGAGTCGCGTAGCAGTCATCGAGAAGCCTGGTGAGCAGTTCCTCGGAGACACCGCGGGTAGCCCGCTCGACACGGCTGAGGTGGCCACGGTCCACGCCAGCGACCGAGGCGACCTCGACCAGGGTGCGGCCCGATGCGGCTCGCAACTCCTTCAGAAGTTGCGCAAGTTCTCGGCGTGCCACGGATGCGGGCACTGTGCTCTTCGACTGCGCCATGGCCGCCAGTGTGGCGGCTGTCGGCCCGCTGAACAAGCTTTGTTCAGTCAATTTGACCAGTCACATTGCCACCGACCTCGCAGAGCGGCATGCTTAGCGAGCGTCACAATGCGTGGTACCCCCGTGGCGCCGCGTGGCATATGCGCATGCCCGAGCACTGCGGGAGAGGGGTCCTCGAAGGGTTGCCGTCGTGGAATCAGCCACAGTACCCGTTGCAGTAAGCCCAGTTGACCCTCACGGACAGGGACGGAGGCCATCATGACAGCACGCACGGCCGCCCCGACCTTGTTTCGCGTTCTGGCCCAGCAGCGACGGTGGACCACTTGGGAGATCTTCGCGATCCACTTCGACAAGGCGGCAGCTTCCGTCGTAAGGGCCCAGCCGTCGAGGAAGCCCAAGCCGGTCACTGTTGCACGGCGTACGTTCGACCGCTGGTTCACCGGAACATGGCGCGGGCTCCCCCGCGCCGACACGTGCTACGTGCTCGAGCATCTCTTCGGCTTTCCGGCAGAGGACCTCTTCCGGCCCGCCCCAGTCGTTCTGCGCCCTGCGGCAACGCCAGCAGGCCCGGAACAAATCAGGGCGGCCCAGAGCATCGAGACCCGGTGGGCCACGTCCCGTCTGTCGCTCACCACGGCCGGCGGCAGTGGCTGGGACACTTGGGAGCTCGACGGGCGACGCGTGTTCGACGGGACCTCGCTGGCAGTCCACCTCCAGGCCGCGGACTCCCTCGACAACGCGGTCCGGCTGCCAGTCACGGAGCCCGACCAGCTCAAGGAGTTCCTCCGCCCTGTGCGGCGCGGACTCGTCTTAGGTACCCGGACCGCCGACGCAGGACACCAAGTGTTCGTGCTCGACGCTCTAACTGCCCGAAACCAGATCCGAGTCGGTCTCGGGGCCGAGTTCACTTTGGTCATCCCCGACGCTCATCAGCTCGACGATCTGACGTACGGGATCATCTGGGCCATCGCGAACATCGACGACGCCCTCCTGGCCGACGACCAGCTGCTCCACGCCGAGCACGGCGCGCTTAACGCCTACCTCGAACTGCCGCGGACAGCACCAAGCCGCTCTTCGATCCCGGGTCTGACCTCGGTCGGCGCTGCCTGGATCGGCTCCTACTTCTGCTACCGGCACATCACCCGCCACCTTGCCGATGCCTCGGAGCTCCCCGTCTTCTGGACACGCGAGCAGTACGGCGAGTCCTCAGTGGGGTGGCTTCTCTGGGCCCACAAGCAGCGGTACCTGCGTGAGATCGAAGACCGCTTCGCAATCCAGCCGGGCCGGGAGGTCACCCGTGCGTTCTGCCTGCCTGAAGCCGCGGTCAAGGACAGCGAGCCGTACGAACTCATTCTCCTGTTCCTGTCCATCGCTCTGATGGAGATGCACCGCGTCAACGTCCACGTCAGCGACGAGCCAGAAATGACGGCCGTCGACGGGTTCGTACTCGTCCCCGGCCAGCGTGCCGTCATCGCCAACTGGGTCCGCGCAGAGGGAATCTGGCAGGCCACCACAACCAGCGGCCATGCCGCGATGCGTGACTACGCCGACGCTGCAGGACACGCAGCACACCACAGCGTGGCGCCCGGTACGACCTCGCCCGAGCGTCTTCAGGCCCTGGCTTCGTACCTTGGGCTCGACTGGGTCTGGCTGACGCGCCGCTGCCGCGAACTGGGCGAGCGGGGCATTGCCGGGATGATCCGCCCCCGGAGCCGGCTGATCGCACTCGACGAACTCGAGTTGACGCTTCGCTTCGTCGGAGACCTGGCGACCTAGATCCTCCCCTTCCCCCCTCGAAAGGCGCCGCCTCGTGTCGCACCCTCCGGAAGTCCACCTGTTCGCCCTCGGTGGCACCATCGCCATGGCGCCCACCGACGGCGAGACGCAGGGTGTGAAGCCCCAGCTCGGCGCGGCGGACCTCCTGGCCGCGGTTCCAGGGCTTTCCGACCTGGATGTGACCCTCCGCTTCACCGACGTCTCGAAGAAGCCAGGGGCGTCGCTGTCGGTGGACGACATCGCGGCACTCGCCCAGATGATCGCCCAGCGCGAGCAAAAAGGCGCTTCGGGATTCGTCGTGACGCAGGGCACCGACACCATCGAGGAGACGGCGTACCTCCTCGACCTCCTCCATGCCGGCCAGTCTCCCGTGATCGTCACCGGAGCGATGCGACACCCCTCCATTCCCGGCGCGGACGGTCCGGCGAATCTGCTGGCCGCCGTCCAGACGGCGGCCAGCAGGGCCAGCCGGGGAATGGGGTGCCTCGTGGTGTTCTCGGACCAAATCCACGCGGCCAGGTTCGTACGCAAGGTGCACGCAACCGCCCCGGGAGCATTCGCGTCACCCCATGCCGGGCCTATCGGGTTCATCATTGAAGGCGCCCCTCGCCTCCTTCTGACACCTTCCCCCAGCAGCAGGTGCCGCTGCCCCTTCTCAGGCCCGCGCGCGTCGTCCTCATCACTGCGGCCCTCGGGGACGACGGAGAACTGCTCCAAGGTCTCGGCGACCGCTTCGACGGCGCGGTCATCGCGGCGTTCGGCGCAGGACACGTTCCGGAGTCCTGGGCCGAACCGTTGGAGAAGATCGCCGAGCAAATCCCCGTCGTCTTCGCTTCGCGTACCGGCGCAGGGAGCACCGCCCGCAACACCTACGGGTTCGCCGGCTCGGAACGCGATCTGCTGCGCCGCGGGCTGATCGCCGCCGGTGACCTCGACCCTTACAAGGCGCGGCTCCTCCTGCTCGCCCACCTTCGCGCCGGCACCGACCGCAACGGCATCACCGCCGCCTTTGCCTGATACCGGCCTCCGGGAGAAAACGACCTCATGCGTGCCACCCCACTGACCATCGGCCGGACCTTCGGCGTCGCGTTCGACGACGGGGACGACTTCCTCCCGCAGCTCGGCGCGTTCTGCGCCGAGTACGGGATCCGCTCCGCGTACATCCCCATGTTCCTCGGCGGCTTCCACGCTGTGCAGCTCGTCGGGACCTGCGATCCGATCGACGACCCGAGCGCGCCTGTCTGGGCTGCCACGGAATACACGACGCTCGAGGCGCTCGGCAGCGGAACCATCGCCTGGGACGAAGAGAGCAACGTCCTGGCCCCTCATATCCACGTCGCGGTTGGGCTCAAGGGCCAGGCTGCTGAGGGCAGGACGAGTCATCTCCTCGGGGGGCGTGTGCAGTTCATCTCGGAGCTGTTCGTGGTCGAGGTCGTCGATCCGCTCATGACCAGGCCCAGGCTCGGACGTCACAAGGTGCCCACCTTGCAGTTCAGCGAGCTCTCGGCCCCAGCCGCGATCCAATAACGAAGGATCTGCGATGTCGGCGCGCACCACCAACTTCCGCACCACCGTGCAAGAGCGGCGCTGGACGTTCGAAGCGTTCTGCATCCAGTGGAAGCGTGCCTGCGAGGAGCTGGCTGAGCGAGATAGGGATCCCCGGCTCGCCACCGTCCCGATGTCGCGCCGAACCTTCGACCGATGGATGAAGGGCGATCTCACCGAGCGGGGCCCGCGCCCGGACACCGCGCGAGTCCTTGAGTACCTCTTCGGCATGCCCGTGGGAAAGATCTTCGCCGAGTCCGATGAGGGCCCCGCCGACCTTCCGGCCGGCCAGCTCCCCGCCGAGGAACCGGACCAGGCCGAGGCCGTCCGCCGAAGGCTCGAAGGAGTCCTGACCAGCGGCCATATAAGCGAAGCCGGGCTCGCCTCGTGGGAAGAGACCCTGGCGTGGCACGGCCGAGCCACCCGGTTCCGTCCCGAGCTCGACCTCCTGCGGGACTTACGCCGCGATGTCGACGCGCTCAGCAGGGCGCTCGACCAGCGCCAGTCGCTCGGCGCCATGCGCCGCCTTACGAGATTTTCCGCCCAGATGGCCGGGCTCATGAGCCTGGTCCTGGTCCGCCAGGGCGATGATCACAACGCGCATGCCTGGCTGCGCGTCGCCAGGATCGCGGCGGAGGAAGCTGGCGACAGCGACGTCCGAGCCTGGATCCTCGCCGAAGGCGCATACGCCCTGTTCTACTGCGGCGATCTCACCGGAGCGGCCCGTGCCGCGCGCCGTGCTCAAATCTCAGGTGGCCAGCCCACCGTCGGTGCCGCATTGGCCGCTCCGCTGGAAGCTCGGGCCCACGCCGTCATGGGAGACCGCAGTGAAGCCGAAGCCGCCCTCGGCCGGGCGGAGGATGCGCTGGCGCAGCTGCACGGAGACGACACCGCGGAGTCGGCGTTCGGCTACAACGAGGCCCAGCTGCGCTTCCACCAAGGCAACGCACTCACTCACCTCGGCCAGACGGACCGCGCCCGGGAAGCACAGCAGCGAGCTCTCCAGCTCTATCCGGCGGATGAACATCTCGACCGGGCCCTGATCGAACTGGACGGCGCCATGTGTCTGCTCCTGGACGGCGAGCCGGCCGCCGCCGCCGAAAGTACCGCGGAGATCCTTCGAAAGCTCCCGGAGCAGCATCGCTCCGGGATTATCTTGACCAGAGCCTGCCAACTCGAACATCTAGCCTCCGCCGCCCACAGCGGACCCGGGCCCGTCCAGGTACTCCGCGATGTCCTCACCCCGCTCCAGCGGGACACAGCCTCCGAACACGAAGAAAAGGCGCCATGAGCGAACTCACCGTGACCCGTGCCGAATCAACCGACGTACCGTGCATCGCGGAACTCGTAGCGGACATCGAGCGGTACTACGGCGGCGCCGTCGAAGGCGAACTGCCCGACCGAGTCAGGCGGCTGCGAGACATGCTCTTCGGAGATCACCCGGCCGCCTTCATCCTTCTGGCGCGCATCGGCGCGGACGTGGTCGGGATGGCGTCCTTCTCCCTGCTCTGGCCGGCCGCCGGTGACAGCCACTCGCTGTACCTCAAGGAGCTGTTCGTGCGGGAGCCCCACCGCCGCAACGGAGTGGCAAAGGCCCTCATGGCGCAGCTTCATGAGGTCGCCGCCCAGCTCGGATGCAGCCGGATCGAATGGACCACCGACCGCGACAACCCCGATGCCCAGAAGTTCTACGAGGCCCTCGGCGCGACCCCCCAGGACACCAAGATCTTCTACCGGCAGGCCGTCACCCCCGGCACCACGCCACCGCTCACGCCGGACGCCGCCTCCGGACCGGCGCTCGGCCACGGCGCGAGGCCGGACCAGCGGTAGGGCACCGTCCGCGCTCCGCTCCACCAGCCGACCGGGACCAGGAGGGAATCGACAGGTGACCGTGCGCAATAACTACTTCCGTGTACTCGTCCAGGAGCGCCGCTGGACCTACGAGGCCCTGTGTATCCAGTGGAAGAGGGCGCGCGCGGAGCTGGCGGAGAAGGACGGTGATCCACGTCTGGCCGGTGTCGATCTTCCCCGCCGGACCTTCGACCGGTGGATGAAGGGCGAGCTCAGCGAGAGAGGCCCGCGCCCGGACTCAGCCCGCGTCCTGGAGCATCTCTTCGGCATGACCACTGCGGTCCTCTTCGGACCGCCCCCGGACCGGGTCAACGCCGCCGTCCCGCAGCAGTCGGCTGCCGGTTCCGCCGCCGTTGTCAGCGGCGGCGGTTGGGGAAGCCCCGGCGAGATCCTCCTCCAGGCGCAGGAACTGACCATCAGCAACACCGATCCCGCACTCCTGAGTCTGGCGGCGGAGTCGATCGAGAGCATCGTCCAGCGGTACGAGGACCAAGGCCCCCAGCAGCTCGCGGGCGAGGCGCGGCTGCTCCGGAAGATGGTGCGCACCCTGCTTCTGGGACGGCAGAGCGGCGGGCAACGACAGCAGCTCTTCGGCCTGGCGGCTCGGTCATCCGGCCTGCTCGCCTATATGGCAGTCAACGCCGGCCACGCCGACGTGGCCGAGGCGTACTGCGCGGAGGCCGAGGCGTTCGCCGACCAGGTCGGCGACGTGGGAGCGAAGATGTGGATTCTGGGCACCCGGGCCCTGAACCTCTACTACGTCGGTGACTACGCCGCCTCCGACGCCGCGGCCGCCCAGGGGATCGCGCTATCGCCGCAGAGTCCGCAGGCGATCAGACTCTGGGTGAACGGCCGCGCCCGCGCCCTCGCCCGACAGGGCGACGCCCGCGGAACTGTGCGAGCCATCGGACGAGCACTCGACCTCAGCGACCAGCAGCAGCACCTTCCCGGCGGTGTCACCTCCTGCATCTCGTTCGAGGCGTACAGCCCCGCACGTACGCTCGCCAACGCCGTCACGGCCCATCTGTCGACCGGCGACGTCGCCAAAGTCCTTGAGTGCGCCGGGCAGATCGAGGAGCTGGTCGAGCAGTCACCCTCGCAGTGGACCCGGACGCTTGTGTCCCTGGACGTCGCTACCGCGTTGCTGCGACAAGGCCGGCCCGACCTGGAGCAGGCACTGTCGCTGGGCACCCAGGCCCTTCACACCAGCGGCAGCGCGCCCATCCAATCGGTGTGGCAGCGCGCTACCGAACTCCTCCAGTACACGGGGAAGTGGCAAGCGGAGCCCGTCGTGCGCGACTATGCCAGTGAACTGGCGGCCCTGAACTACCAGCCGGCCGTCCAGGCGGAACCCGACGTGAGGCCGTGACCGACGCGGCCCGAGCCTCCAAGGAGATCTCTGGTGATGACCCCGCTGATCAACGACAGCAGGGCCTTCCCCGCGGCGCCGCCTCCCGATCTGGACGATCCGCAGAAGATCACCTCGAACGACTGGGACGCTTTCCTGGCGGTGGAACGCATGTCCAATCACTGGGACCGGCCCGGATGGGCCCCGGGGCACCGGGCCTACTACTGGATGCTGGCCTTCCCCGAGGAACCGGAGCTGATCGCCCAGGCACGCTCATGCCAGCAGGCCCTGGCCGGGCTGGACATGGACGAGGTACCCCACGACGGCCTGCACATCACCATGAACAAGATCGGTAGCTGCGCGGAAGTCGAGCCCGCCGCTGTGGACGACCTCGCCCAGCTGGCAGACGACACGCTCGGCGGTAGCTTCGAGATCCGCGCCGAGCCCATGGCCGGGTCCACGGGAGCGATCCGGTTCAGCGTCACGCCCTGGACGCCGTTGGTGGAGCTGCACGCCGCCCTGCACCGCGCGGGACAACGCGCCGGCGTCCCGGGCGGAAGGCCGAGCAGCCTCTTCCGTCCTCACCTCGGAATTCTCTACAACAACCGGGACCGGGCCGCCGCACCGGTGATAGACGCCGTGGCCCTCCTGAGGAACCGCCCCTCCATCGCGCTCCCGGTCGAACGCGTCGACCTGGTCGAACTGCGCCGAGAAGAACGTACGTACCGATGGCGTGTCCTGCACAGCCTCACCCTCCCGGGCCCGTCGCCCGTTCGCTGACTCCAGCGGCGAACCCGGGAACGGGGAAACGTGATGGGGGTGCCGGCAAGGTACCGGCACCCCCCACCCAGCGGCTCACTGGCGTTGCGCCACCCGCACGCTCCGGGCCTTGAGCGCGATCTCGGCCGCTTCCACATCCGGGCTGGACCTGGCCGTGACAGCCGCGCCGACCGGGAGCCATACCCGGCCGTCCCGCTGGAAGACGCTGCGCAGGAGCTGCGACCACTGGAGCCTGCCGCCCGGCGCCGCACATCCGACCAGGCCGTAGTACGGCCCGCGCGGGAACTCCTCCAGCCTCGCGATCTCGGCCAATCCCTCGGCGGGCGAGGCCCCCGTGGGCAACACGGCCAGCAGAACGCTCGCCGGGTCGCTTCCGGGCTTGGGCTCCACCGTCAGCCGGGTCAGTCCGTGGACCAGCTCCTCGAGTCTCAGGAACTCCGGGGGCCCCGCGCTCACCCCGGCGAAGTGGCTGTACAAGGTCAGCAGCGAGTCGATGGACGACCGGTGCTCCTCGACGAGCCGAAGGTCCCAGGCCTGCGCCCGCCGACCGTCGGCGCTAAGTCCGGAGGTACCGGACAGCTTGTGGCAGGTGAACCGCTCCAGCGACCCGTCGACGAGGAGTTCCGGGCTGGTCCCCGCGAACTCCAGCCCGCTGTGGTGGCAGTAGAACGAGCGGGACACTCCGTGGGGATCGCCCTGCCCCGCGGCCATGGTGGAGACCAGGTCCGCCGGTCCGCTCCAGCCGTGCCGCGTCGCGACCGTCAGCCGGCGGCCCGGCACCTGCCCCACCCACCCCAAGGCGTCGTCGACCATGACGCGGAAACGATCGACGGTCTCCTCGGTAAGAGGGGGCGGGGAACCTACGCTGCGGGTGCTCCGCCTTCCCGGCGGCAATCGCACCAGACCGGATGAGGACGAGGCAGTGCCGTCATCCTTGATCACCAGGACGGATTCCGGGGTGAACAGCAACACTTCCGGATCCGGCCCGACGGCCAGCGTGCTGCACCGGCTGTGATGCGCCCCGAACCCGATATACCCCATCACCCACCGGCCGTCGGCAGCCTCGAAGAACAACTGGAGTCCAGCGAGCAGGGACTCCGGCGCTGTCGCCTCCCGACCGGGAAGCGACAGCGAGCACACCCCTCGGGTGGCCTCCAGGTGCCCCGCGCTGCCCAGTCCGACGACAACGCGCCGGCGCGAGCCGTAGCTGAAGACCGTGGCCGACGGGGCTTCGATGCGATGCCCGGCGAGCAGCGGCCGGGCGTGCCTGCGGGCGTCAGAGATCAACTGAGCTCATTCCCAGGTACTCCAGGAGGAAGCCGAGGTGGCCCGTGAGGAAGCTGGCGGTCCGGGCGTGGTTCTCGCTCGTAATGACGGCCGCCACTTCCTGGGGCGTCAGCATGCCGCCGAACTGCTCGTTGCGCTCCAAGAGCTTCTGGCGGGAGATCTCCTCCAGAATCTCGGAGACACGGACCCACTGGTTCCCGTCCAGCCCTGCGTCGCACGCGGCCTTGAAGCGGCCGAGCAGGTGCCGGGTCTCGTCCTCGATCGTTCGATCAGCGACCGCGAGCACCTCACGGTCCACCTCATCGGAGGGGTCCAACAGGTTCTTCGCGGAGCGGATCCCGAAGTAGAGCCCCAGACCGCCGCCCTCGGACAGGTCGACCGCGATGGCGCCGAGCTTGTCGTCGCGGTAGCCCAGGCGCAGCTCGGTGAGCGCGGACCCCTCCCTCAGCTTCCCGAGTTCGGCGATCGCCGGCGGGGGCGTGGAGGACTCGATGAGAAGGAACAGATCGTGCAGTTGGGCGTAGTGCCGGAGCTCGTCGGAGGCGAAGCTCAACTTGGTGTAGGTGCTCCTCAGCGGGGAGGGTGCGACCGCCCCGTGGCCCAGCGGTGCGACCTCTTCGGCCACTTCGGCGATCATGCTGGCCACGGTCGTGTGCCGGGGACCGTAGACCCCGCTGCCGGTCCACTCCTTGAACATCTGGTGCCCGACCCAGACCTTGTCGGAGCCGGTGTTCCTGGCGCTGGAACCGAAGTAACGCAGGGCGATCTCGTGCTCCGCAGCCCAATACGGGGCGCTCATGCGCAGCGCCTGCTGGATCGTTCCCATGGGACCTCCGTGGTTGTGTGCGAGGGGACGCGCCGCCCGGCTATGAGGCGGCACGTTCGGGGATGCGCTCGGGCAGGAGATGGCCGAAGGCGTGGTCGGCGGCATCGAGCAGCTCCCCGAGGGACAGGTGCGACTCGGCGACGTGCCGGGGTACGCCGTGGCGCTCCAGGACGAAGCGCAGCATCGGAGCCCGCTGCCGGTAGCGGGCGGGCAAGCCGGGCGTGGGGCCGGCGGGGTTCCGCCAGCCGGGCATGATGGGCCCGGGGGTCGTCGGGAGCAGCGCGCGGCGTAGGGCGCTCTTGTCCGGGACCAGTTCGAGTACGGCGAGGGTGTGACCGGGTAGCTTCCTCAGCACGTTCAGCAGGTGCTCGGCCTGCACCGCGGTGGCCGGGTAGCCGTCGAGGACGAGGGTGTCGGCCGACCGGCTCAGGACGGCCGAGCGCATCAGCCGGCACGCCAGCGGTCCCGGTATGTGGCCGAGCGGGTCGCTGGTGTCCCGCACGGCCGCGGCTATCGCCGGGCTCGTGGATCCTCGCTGCTCGGTGAGGTCCGCCAGCGCGAGGACCTGTCCGTCATAGCGGCGGGCGAGGGCCCCGGCGACGCTGCTCACCTCTGGTCCGGGCGGCCCGATGACCGCTAGGACGGTGGCTGGCCGGGGATCTCCGGGCTGCGCGGTCACACCGTCACCTCCACACGGCGGTAGGCATCGCCGGTGGCATGGAGCTCGTTGCGTATCCGGCCATAGGTGTCGTCGACGAAGGCGAGCTCTTCGTGCGTCAGCGGCTCTCCGAGGCATGAATAGTTCTCGCGGATCTGCTCGGGAGTGGTGAAGCCGACGATCACCGCTGTGTGGTCAGCCTGTTGGAGGCTGTATCGCAGGGCGACGCGGACCAGGGCCTGCGGGTGGTGGCCGAAGCGCTCGCGCAGCGTCTCCAGGCCGCGGTCGATGATTTCGAGGCCAGGATTCGAGAACCACCGCTTGTGCCGTCGGTGGTCGCCGGGGCCGAACACGGCGGGAGCGCCCGGGTGGTACTTGCCGGTCAGCAGCCCCTGGGCGAGGGGCTCGGTGAGCATCAGCGAGACACCGTGGCGCGCGGTGAAGCTGAAGAGGTCCTCGCCGTCGACCAGAGTCGGCGGGCTCAGCGGGTTGCAGCGGGTCCAGAGCACATCGGGGCGAAGCAGACGGAAGATCTTGGCGAAGCGGGCGCCGCGTACGTCCGCCGCGTCCCTACGGTCGGAGGCGAGCGGGTGGGGTCCACGCATGCCGATGGCCTTGATGTACTCGGCTTCCCGCAGGGCGTGCATCTGGTTGATGGCGACGTGCAGGTAGTCGTCGTCGTCCCCGAAGTCGAGGGTATGGAGGAAGTAGGCGTCCAGATACTCGACGCCCAGGTTCTCCATGCTCTGCTCGAACTGGTGGCGGAGTTTGGGGCCCGCGTAGGGGTGAGGTGCCGTGCCCCGTACCCATCCGATCTTGCTGGCGATATGCACAGATTCCCGGTCGACCTCTTTGAGGAGCCGTCCCAGCAGCCGTTCGGAGTGGCCGTGCCCGAACACGTCCGCCGTGTCGAAGAAGTTGGCGCCGTGCTCCACCGCGGTCCGCAGACCATCAAGTGACTGCGCGTCGTCGACGGAGCCCCAGCCGACCGGGTTGCCCGCGTTGACCGTGGGCCCTCCAATCGCCCAGCAGCCGACTCCGAGCGGATTGACGGTCAGTCCAGGCGCGATGTGTCGCGGCTTGAGATCGAGGGCGGTCATCGTGAGCTGTTCTCCTGGGGCGCAATGGTGAACACCGCGACCACCGCCTTGCCGCCGGCCGTGGTCGGTTCGGCGAACCACTCCTCGGTCAGTCGCGCGACGATGCTGAGCCCGCGGCCGTTCTCGTCGGACTTATTCGCAGACTTGACGGCCACCGCAGCGCAGTTCCCACCCGCGTCGAACACCCGCACCGTGGCACGGTCCCGGTCCACTTCCAGCAGGAGGACCCCGATGCCCGGGCTGTGCCGGAGGGCGTTGGTAACCAGCTCGTCCACGACCAGGACCATGTCGTCGACCGTCGCCGGGTCCGCTCTACCCCCCAATACCGTGAGGATCTGGGTTCGCGCGGCCTTGGTCGGCCATTCACTGGCGCTCAGGTCGAGACGGTGCTCTTCGGGTACGTGGTCGAGACGACCGGACGGTTTCAGTGCAGCCGGCAGGGGTGGCACCATCGTCTCCCTCGTGCACGTGCGGTGACCGCCGGTGGGCAGAGCCCGTCAGCGGAGGGCCCGGTGAAGGCCCACTTCCACGGTGAGGGAATCCCGATGGCGTCGGTACGCCATTGGGTTGCCACTCCACTGCCATTTCGTTCCGTGGCAGGAGCAGCGGATGCGGCTCATTTGAGAGGAATCATGCCCTTTGCCGGGATGGGTGGGAGTGCTGTTGCCCGCCGCCAAGTGGCAGAGAAGTGGCAGACGAATGGCGTACCGACGCCATACAGATCGGGCGAACGTAGATGCCAGCGGCCCTCGGGGAGCTGACGTACGAGCAGTTCTCCGAGGGCGGCATTCAGCGGTCCGTCCGGCCGGACGGACCGCGCACCGATCCGTTCTCAGCCGGAGGCTGCCGTGCCCTTACCTTCCACGCCCGTGTCGCGGAGGCCCCCCACCCAGTGCGACACCCTTGTCATCGGCGCCGGCCCGGCGGGGCTGCTCGCCGCGATCCGCGCGGGAGCCCCGGCTGGCGGCGTCATCGTCCTGGACCAGGGCGACGACATCGACGGGCGCATCCGGGCCCGCGAGTTGGGCGAGGACGAGAAGCGCACCATCACCTCGGGGTTCGGCGGCGCCGGAATGTTCAGCGACGGCAAACTGTGCCTGTCGCACCGCATCGGCTCCACCATCTCCCACCGCTTTCCCCCTCACGAGGTCGAAGCACGGCAGTACGCCATCGACGAGCTCTTCCGCGCCGGCGAGGACGCCCCGCTGCACGGTGCCGACGACGCCAGGGCCGCCGAACTGGCCGAACTGGCCGCAGCCGAGGACCTCGAGTACTTGCACTACCCCGTCCGCCACATCGGCAGCGACCAGCTCATGCGCATGACGTCCGCCCTGCGCCGGCAGGTCGAAGCTGTGGCTCCCGTGCTCTGCGGAATCCGCTGCACAGAGGTTCGGCCCTCACCCACCGCCAGCCACCGCTGGGAGGTCTGGGTCACCGGCAACGGCTGGACAGAGGCGATGCCGCTGTACGCAGACAACGTGGTGCTCGCACCGGGGAAGATCGGTGCGGCCTGGCTGCGCGCGCTCGGGACCACCCTGGGACTGCCCCGGAAGAGCGCCCAGCCCAAGCTCGGCTTCCGTCTGGAAGGGCCGCGCGAGTTCCTGGATCTGCTGCTGAAGGTCGCCACCGACCCCAAGGTCATCTGGAAGCCCGGCGCCGGGGCCGAGGTCCGCACGCACTGCGTCTGCTTCGGCGGGGACGTCGTCCCGGCTCAGTACCAAGACCTCACCCTGGTCGGCGGACACTCCACCAGCGACCACGGGCACGACCGCAGCAACACTGCGGTGCTGGCCACCGCCGGAGACGCCCTCCCGTTGAGCGCGGACTTCGTGCGCGAACTCGTCACCCGGATGAACCGCGCCACCGGAGGCCGGGTCATGGCCCAGACACTCGGCGACTTCCTGGCCGGCGTCCCCACCACCGGAACCGTCCCCGACGCTGCGTACGGGTTCGTCCCCAGCATCCCCGACGCCGTCCCCGGGAACCTCGCCGCGCTCTTCCCCCAGCCGATCGTCGTCCTGCTGCGCGACTACCTTCACCGCCTCGCCCGGCTGTGCCCGCAGGTCCTGAACCCCCGCAACATGCTGTACGGGCCCGCCGTCGAGCGCTGGGCCGACCGCTTCGAGGTCGGCGACGACATGCAGGCCCCCGGCCATCCCGGTCTCTACCTGGTCGGTGACGGCCCCGGGCTCACCGGCGGGATCATCGGCGCCGCCGACTCCGGCTGGCTCGCCGGTGACGCGATCGCCGCCCGCCGCAGCGTCAACGCCTGACTCCCCCGGCCCCGCCTCGCCTCCCAAGGACTCCAGCATGCTGACCTCCGCCCGCACACCCCGCCCGAAGTGGCTGACCTCCGACGAGGCCCCGCTGTGGGACCGAAGTACCTTCTCGCCCGAAGCCTGGACATACACGCTCTCGCGCGAAGAGACCATCGAGATCATCGACGCGCTCACCGTCGCGCAGAACCGGCTCACCGGCCAGGACATGTTCACCGGCCGCTACATCAACCGCGGGGACTTCCCGCTGGGCCACGTCGGCTCGATCCTGGAAGCGATCTCAAGCGAGGTATCCGACGGCCGCGGCTTCGCCGTGCTGCGCGGGCTGCCCGTCGACCGGCTCGACGAACACCAGAACGCGCTGCTCCTGCGCGGACTGGCCACCTACCTGGGCCCCATCGCCACCCAGAGCCGGGACGGACAGCTCATCCGGCACGTCCGCGCGACCGGCCGCGTGCTCGGCGACGCAACCGTGCGCGGCCATCAGACCGCCGACCGCCTGTGGTTCCACACCGACGGTGCCGACGCCGCAGCCCTGCTGTGCCTGACCGCGTCCGAGACCGGAGGGCTCTCCCGTCTCGCCTCGGCCGCCACGGTCCACAACCAGATGCTGCACGCTTCCCCGACGTGGACCGCCGAGCTGTACCAGCCGTTCCACTTCCACATGGCCGGCGGCAACGTGCCCGGCCTGCCCCCCACCTTCATATCGCCGGTCTTCTCCCTCCACCGAGGCCGTTTCTCCACCCGCTACGTCCGGCACACGCTGCTGGAGACCCCCGCCGTCACGGAGGTCCCGCTCCCGAGGGATGCGATGGCCGCCTTCGACCTGCTGGAAGAGATCGCCGACGAGAACAGCGTCGACATGGAACTGCGCGCGGGAGACCTCCAACTGGTCAACAACCACACCGTGCTCCACTCCCGCACCGCCTACCGCGACCCGCAGCCCCCCGCCGAGCCCCGTCACCTTCTCCGGTCGTGGGTCACCTTCCCCCACTACCGCGGCCGTCGGGCCTCAGAGGCCGACGAGTGCCTCCGCTTCGGATGGCTCAGCGACGACCAGCAGCAGCAACTCGCCACCTCCTGGAAGCCGCCGGCCGCTCCCGAGCCGGCCCCCGCCGTATGACCGTGCAACCGTGGCACGCGGACATCGTCGGCAAACTCCACCGCACCGCCCGCCAGCGGCCCAACTACCCCGCCATCATCGACCGCCACGGCACGACGAGTTTCCGCGACCTCTACCTCACCGCCGCCCGGCAGGCTCAGGAACTGGAGACCCATCCCGATCACGGCGCGGGCGTTACGGTCCTTCGCGCCACGCCGAGCGCCGCGTTCTTCATCCAGGTGTGTGCCGCCCTCATGGTGGGGCGCACACCGTTGGTGCTGCCCGCCCGTGTGCCCGACACCGCAGCACTGCACGCCGTGCAGGCGGCGAGGAGAGACGGCTGTCGGCCGTGGAAAGCGGTCCTGGCCGTGTCGGGTCACGGCCAGATTCCGGTCCTGACGCACGGCGAATCGCCCACCGCCCCGCGCAAGGCCCGCGCCTTGGGCATGCGGCCCGGTGGCCGTGCCCTCTTTGCCGCCCCCATGTACCTGAACGGGCCCTTCGAGTTCGCGCTGCGCCAGCTGCTCCTCGGCGGCTGCATCATCCTCGCCCCCCGCTTCGAGGCCGAGCAGTGGCTGGAGAGTGTCCGCGGGCACAAGCCGGACTGGGCGTTCCTGGTGCCGACGCAGATCCAGCAGGTCTGGGACGCATGCCCGCCCCGGGAATTCCACAGCGCCTGCTCCTCGCTGCGTCTGCTCCTGCACTCCTCGGCCCCGTGCCCTCCCCAGCTGCACCACCGCCTGGCCGCCGCCCTGGGGCCCGAGCGCGTCGCGGAGTACTACGGGACCACCCTCTACGACGGGACCTTCAGCCCGTACACCTCTCGCGGCGCCGGGGGATCTCCACTGCCCGGCGCCGAACTACGAATCGTCGATCCCAGCCGCTGGCCCGTAGCGGCCGGCACCCAGGGAACCATCGAGGGCCGCAGCCAGGCCGGACTCATCTCCCACCGCACCGACCAGCCGTGCACCGGCCGGTCCGAGTGGCAGAGCGTCGGCGACCTCGGCAAACGCATCAAGGACACCGACCGCATCGAGGTCACCGACGTGGCCGTCCCCGGCCGCGCCATCGTGGCGGGCGTCAAGGTCGCCGTTGCCGAGACCCACGACACCCTGTCCGCTCACCCCGCCGTACGAAAGTGCGAAGTCCGTGTCAGCCCCCACGCCCGGTTCGGGTCCGTGCTGTCCGCCGTCGTGCACACCGAGGACCCGGCCCTCACCCCATCGGTCCTGCGCACCTGGTGTGCCCAGCGGCTGACACCACCTCAGCGGCCCCACGCCATCGAGCTGCGCCGGATCACAGCTCCCGATCACACGACCCTGCGAGAAGGACATGCCCGACTGTGACCTGTGCCAGGCCATCAACCCGGACGTCGACGACTGCACTCTGCAACGCCATCTCCATGCCGGTCAGCAACGCGTCGTCGCCGCGAGCGAGTACGCCGCGGCGGTGCCAACCATCGGCGCCTTCGTCCCCGGCTACCTGCTCGTGGTGCCCACCACCCACGTCCTCTCGCTCGGACAGCTGAACGACGACGAACTGGAGGGGCTGGAGGGCCTGGCCCACAACCTTGCCGACCAGCTGCACCAGGTCTACCGACGGCCGATCCTCACCTTCGAGTACGGCCTCAACCTCCCCGCCGGGCGACGCATCTGCCATGGCCATCTGCACATGCTGCCCAGCACCGCCGACCTCGGCGAATGGCTCGCCGCACGGGTCCCGGGATACGAGATCGCCAGCTACGCCCAGGTCCCCCGCGGCCCGGACACCTCCTACATCACCGTGCGGGACCAGACCGGCACCTTGACGTGCCACCCCGTTCCCAACGATGTCTTCCCCCGGATCCGGCTGCGGGAGGTCGTGGCCCGGCTCGATCCGCAGATCGAGGACGCGGCATGGGACTGGCAGGCCCACCCGTTCCCCGAACTGATGCGCGCCACCGTCGACGACCTCACCACCGTCAGGCCGGCGGCCCGCCGGGCAACAGCGTCCCGGGCCGGGACACCCAGGTGAGCGCCGGTCTCGACTTCGCGAGCCTGTGGCGGCGTATCGCCGCAGACCATCCGGAGCGCCCCGCCCTCATCCACGGCGGCAGCACGGTGACCTGGCAGCAGTTCGACGCCCAGGCCGCCACGTTGGCCTCGCATCTCCGCAGCCGGGGCCTCGGCCGCGGGGACGTCGCCGCGCTGGCGCTGCCCAACCGGCCGGAGCATCTTGTCTGCCTCGCCGCCTGCCTGCGCATCGGCGTCGTACCCGCCAACATCAACTACCGCTACCGGGCCCGCGAACTTGACGGCATTTTCACCTTGCTCACGCCGAGCGTCGTCTTCCTGGCACCGGAACAGCTCACCGAGATGTCTGCCGCCCGCGCCGGACTACCCGGATGCCGGACGTGGATCGCCACGGGCCCGCAGGACCTTCCCGCCTGGACGCAATCGCTGGAGCGGATCCTGAGCGCCCAGAGGTCCGTCGGCTCGGACGATGCCTGGGCGTCCTCGCCGGACGACATCTTCATCAAGTGCACCGGCGGCACGACCGGCGGACCCGCCGCGATCCGCTGGCGGGTGGGTGATCTTGCCGGCAATCTCAACGCCCACAATCCGTGGCTGCGCCGCAGCAGCATGGAGACCTCGGGCTCGATCGCCGTTGCGGATGCCCGACTGGTCGTGGCGAGCCCGCTCATGCACGGCTCAGGGCAGACTCGCGCCCTGGGCGCACTGTGTGCCGGCGGCACGGTGATCACCGTCCCGGAGCCCGGCCCCTCCGCCATCTGGGACACCGTCGCCCAGCACCGCGCCGACACCCTCGCCATCGTGGGCGACCCCCTCGCACGCCCCCTCGCCACCGCCCTGCACCGCCGGCCCGGCCGCTGGGACCTCTCGCACCTGACCACCATCACCTCATCCGGTGCCGCGTGGAGCCAGCAGGTCAAGCGCAGTCTCCTCGACGCCCTGCCCCACGCACGGCTCATCGAGACGCTCGGCGCCACCGAAGCCACCGGCATCGGCTCCTCCACCGCCACATTCGAGTTCGTGCCGGCCACCGGGACCTTCGATCTCGGCGCCCATGCCGCCGTACTGCGGGGCGACGGGACTCCCGTGTCCGTCGGCCAAGACGGCCTCCTGGCCGTCGCCGCGCCCCACCCCCTCGGCATCCACCCCACGGGCGGCCTTCCGGCGAAGCGCTTTCGCGTCAGCGACGGCACGACGTACCTGCTCTCCGGAGACCACGCCCGTCTGGTCGCGGAACGCCGCATCGTCCTGCTCGGCAGGGACAGCGAGTGCGTCAACCTCGGCGGGGAGAAGGTCTACCTTCCCGAGATCACCCGCGTGCTGCTGGCCCACCCCGACGTCCTGGACGCCGCCGTCATACCGCTGGTTCACCCCGTACGCGGCCACACCCTGGGCGCTCTCCTACACCTGGCGGTCGGTGGCGAGGTGGAGGGCGTACGCCGCTACGCCCGCGGCCAGCTCGCGGACTTCAAGGTTCCGCGGACGATCGTGCGGGTCGCCGCCATCCCGCGCACCGAGGCGGGCAAGCTGGACACCACCGCCGCCCGTACCCACCTTGAGCAGGCACGACGTGCTGCCGCTCCTGTCAGCGAGGAACTCGTCATCGCCCCCCGAGCCCCTGCCACCAGTCCCGGTATCTGGCAGCACCTCACCCAGGTCGCCGAGCGAGAGCAACTCCTCCTGGAGAGTGCTCTGGCCTCCCTGTTCGTCGACCCGGCCCTGGACGACAAGATCGGCAAAGCCCTCGGTTACCCCGAGTGGCCCCAGCCGCTCACCCTCCTGCCGGCCCTGGCCCCCGAGCTGGCAGGCGCCACCGAGGACCTCGCGCTCTACCTGGAGGCGTCCGCCGACGCCACCGCAGAAGTGATCGACGCGGTCGCCCGGCATCACTGGCCGAGGCTCGACCGGAACGATCCCGCCGCCGTGGACGCGGTCTGGCTGCTGATGCAGCACGCGGATCTCGCGGGCGAGCGCAGAGACGAACTCCTCTTCGAAGCAACCCGCAACGTCACCACCCGGCTTATCGACGGCCGGCACCTGGCGTTGCTGGACGACCGTGTCCAGTCCTTGCACGGACAACCCCAGCGCTACGGCACCTTCGTGCTCGTCCGCGACGAGGAACCCCGCTTCCTCTACCCGCTCGACGGCGCCTACGGGAAGGTCGACGAACGGCGCAGACTCATCGGGATGCCCCTGCTGCACGAGGACCTCAGCCACGCCTACAGTCCGATCACGCCCTACGGGGCTGGACGGACCACCGCAGGCAACCGCTTCTCGCCCCGGCCGGGTCCAGCCCGCCTGCGCGCCGCGGACCCGAACCGGATCCTGCACAGCGAGCCCGTCCCTCCGGAGGCCGTCCCCGTCTACCTCGCGGCCACGCTCCGCCACCGCAACGAAATCCGCCGGCTCCGCGACAGCCTGCCCGCGCCGCTGCACTCCACCTCGCGGTGGCTCGACCTCGACCCGCTCACCCGGCCCAGCTGCCAGTTCGATGCGGGGATAGCGCTCAACCGGCTCGCCGCCCGGTTGTGCCTGGACGACGTCCGCCGCTCCAAGGTGCTGATCGCCATGGGGTTCAGCAGACGCAGCGCGGGGCTGAGCGTGGAAATCGGATGCGCGCTGGCCGCCGGCATCCCGGTCATCTACGTGGGGGAGCCGAGCTGTTCCTTCGACATGCTCCCCGAAGTCACCCTCGTGCCCGACGTGGACGCCGCGATCGAGACCGCGCTCACGTGGACGGGCGACTGATCGCGGTCCACACGGCCTGGCACAGGCGAAGGGGCCGACCCGCGAACGCATCGCGGGTCGGCCCCTCCTTGTCGCGTCCTCAGCCTCGGCGGGGGCTCGTGACGGTCGGCGCGGACATCGCCAGGCCGATCATGTCGGTCCACGCCGCGTCGCCCACGCTGTCCTGGAGTTCCTTGGCCGCGCGTTCGTCGGCCGTCAGCACGCCGAACTCCACCCGGGTGTCGTAGGGCAGGTAGTCGAGCGCCAGGCGCCGGCCGACGTAGTCCAGGACGGACGTGGCCTGCTTGATCTCGGGGTCGTTGGTCAGGCCCGCGGGCTCGAAGCGCATGCTGACGTACTCGCGGACGAACACCTCCAGCGGGACCTGGTGCCGCAGGCCCTGGGTGATGGTCGTGCTGAAGCCGTCCATCAGACCCGCCATGGTCGAACCCTGCTTGGCCATGAAGATCGTGACTGCGGCAGGGCGGCCGTCCTCGGTGCAGGCGACCGTGAGGTAGCCCTTCCCCTCGCCGACGTTGAACGACCGTGTCGTCGACTTCAGACGCCTCGGGGACCGCGGGGGTACCTGTCCAAGGGGGTGCTCCCCGCTCCTCTGCGTACGCGCCATGCCGTCAACGGTTCGGTCCGCCATCGAATGTGTCCTCTGGGTGGTCGAAAAGGGCATAACAGGGCTGACGCCCACAACCTATGGGCATCTGACGTTCGATGACCACAAGATGTGGGATTCCTACCGTAGAGGTGAGGAGCGGTCGGCACCAATCGCGGCGCGCCGAACGCGCGCCCCCAGCACGGTTGTTCCGCTGCCGGGCTGCTCAGACCTCCATGAGGCGGGGAAGCGACCGGACGAGGACGTCGGGGTGTTGCTCCCGGAGGTCCAGGAGCCGCCCCAGCACCCGGCGGCGGAAGTCGGGCCGGCCCGACCAGATCGCGCTCCCGGAGTAGGTGTCGCTGCGGGCCCAGTCGCGCTGGCTGCGCCCGTCGTCCTCGCTGGCGCCGAAGAGCGCCTCGTACATGTCGGTGGCCGGGAACGGCGTGAAGAAGTGATGCTTCTGCTCGTTGTGCGGGAGCTGGGCAAGGTCCTTGACGAGACCGAACGTGAGGTCGCTGTCCTCGTCGGTCTCCTGTGGAAGGTCGTGGATCCAGCTGGTGAGCTGGACGATGCCGGCCGCCGACAGCATCCGGCAGCCGTCGATCGTGTGCTGGACCGTCGCGTTCTTCGTCATCAACTCCAGCATCCGGTCGGACCCTGATTCGCAGCCGACGAAGATCGCACTGAAGCCGACCTTCCGGAGCCGTTCGAGGTCGATGTGCCCGGCGAGATTCACGATGTCCTTGGCCCGCATGTTTGCCCGTAACTGGATGCACAGGCCGCGCCGCTCCATCTCCTCGACGATGCCGATCACCCGCTGGGTGTTGGTCGAGAAGTTCGGGTCCATCAGGCTGATCTGGTCCGGCGCGTAGGTCCTCCACAGCGCCTCGACCTCGTCGACGACTCGCTTCGGTGGCAGCCCTTTCCAGCGGCGCAGGCTGGTCTTCGGCTCGCTACAGAACCCGCAGGGATGCGGACAGCCCCAGGACGTGAGGTAGCTCAGATCCCGGACCCTGTCGGTGTAGTACGCGGTGACAGGGATCAGGGTGTAGTCCAGGGGCGGAACGCTGCTCATATCCGCCAGCGCGCCGTACGGGGTTTCCAGGATCCGGTCCGCCACCGCACCGCGCAGTGAGATCTCGCGCCTTCCGTCCCGGTAGGCCAGATTCGGGATGGCCGCGAGCGAATCGGAATTGGCGAGACCGCCTTCCCGCTCGGCCAGCTCGGCCAGCGCCACGGCCGCGGCTTCGCCTGGTCCGAGGACGACCACGTCCACCCAGCGTTCCCGCAGGATCCCCCGGTAGGCGAGCGAGGCGTGGTAGCCGCCCCACACCACAGGTACGCCCGGTGCGTGCTCGCGCACCGTGCCGATCGCGTCCAGCACGTTGCCGATGCTCGGGCCCGTCATGCACGAAACCCCGACGTAGAGGGCGTCCTTGGCCTCGTCCACCAGCTTCTTGCGCCAGTCCGGTTCGATCTGGCAGTCGATGATTACCGGTTCGTGCCCGGCGGCCCGCAAGGCGGTGCCGACCGTCAGCACGGACAGCGGGTGCCAGGGGTAGTCGGACTCGCCGGTGGCTAGCGGGTCCACGCCGGCAAATAAGACGATCTTCCCCACTGAAGGTCACACTCCCAGGCCGTAGATAGCAGTCGCCGCTCGACAGCGGCCACGGCCCAGCCTCGCGTGGCCGCGATGGCGTCGGTACGCCACGGGCCTGCCACTCCACTGCCACTTCCCCGCCGGACCGGAATGCGAGCCCGGGGCGTGCTCTCGGGCACCAGACCCTCCCGGCTACTCAATCCATTCGAGATCACCCCAAAGCGACCAGGCCCCGACGCAAGTGGCAGTGAAGTGGCAGACGAATGGCGTACCGACGCCACACGCCAGGCGAAACGCTGATGACGGCGGCAACGCGAAAGCCGTCGCCGCTGCCGCACCACTACGACGCCCCGACCAATGAGAGATCCGGACCTGTTGGCCATGACCACACAGACGCTCCCGCGCATCACCGGCACCGTCGCTGAGCAGGGCCGGTTCCCCGTGCTGCATGGCCCCGACGCTCTCTGGCGGCTCCTGCCCACCTTGCACCCGAACGCGCCGGTGAAGGGGCTTGGTTACTACGGCTGGAACACGGTGACCTTGAACCAGGGCCTGGGCATGGCGGTCCTTCACTCGCTCAGAGGAGCAGGGTGCCCCGTCGGGCCGGTCCTCCACTGCGGTGGCCACCGGATGGTGAACATGCTGGTTTCACCCTGGCCCGAAGGACTGCCCACACACGGGCTCCTGACCGTTCGCCGGGCCACCGCATGGTGCCCGGAGACGTCACGGGAGTGCCCCGGCCAGTTGTGGCTGCTGCCTCCGGACGGTGAGGGGCCCCGCCTGACCGATGCTCGGCAGCTGTTCCATGCCGTTCACAGCCTGAGAACGACGCACCGCCGGGCTCATGCGGCCTGCTGACCACGCGCGCCGGCCGCCGGCTGAACGGCCAAGGGCCGGCTCGCCCCACGGCGGTCCGCTGCCGGTCTCCCGTTCCCATGCATTCGTTCCCTACCTGCCCGCGAGGACTCGATGATCAACGACATAGCGGATGCGGCTCCATGGGGCGTGGATGCGGCCCTCGTGCTGGCGGCCGCGCTGATCGGACGCCGCCTGGCCAGGACCAAGCGACAGTTGCGCGAGCAGAGCGCGACTGCCTCGGCTCAAATCCAGTCGCGCGACGCGGCCTTGGCCGAGTTGAACGACACGCGACTGCCGGCGATCGTCCACGCCATCTCCCAGGGCCAGCCCCTTCCCCCCGGGCGGCCTCCGCTCGAGGACTTCACCAAGCACCTGCGCACGGCGGAGGAGCAGATGGTGCGCGCCCTGGCGGAGGCGAGGGATCGCGCCGGTCAGGTGAGTCAGGGAACGCTGCTCGCGGTCACCCGCACCCTCCAGAGCCTGGTGAACGGGCAACAGGTGGCGGTCACAGACATGATCAACCGGCATGACTCCCCGGAGGTCGTTGCCGACTTGATGGTGTTCGACCACACGACGGGCCAAGTCCTGCGGCGCACCCAGTCGCTCGCCGTGGCCTGTGGCGCCTGGCCGGGAAAGCAGCACGACCCCACGCCGGCCTACGACGTGGTCCGCGGCGCGGTCGGGCGCATCCTCGACTACCGCCGCGTTCAGATCACCCAGCCGGAGAGCAACCGGGCGGTGATCGGCCGCTCGGTCGAAGGTCTCGTGATCGCACTCGCCGAACTCCTGGAGAACGCCACCCGCTACTCCCACCCCGACACCGTGGTGCAGGTGCAGTTCCAGCAGGCCCACAACGGCCTGTCGATCGTCATCGACGACGCCGGTGTCAGCCTGCCGCCCGGCGCGCGAGAGCGGGCCCGCCACTTCTTGTCCGGCGAGCACCCCATCGACGTCACCCGCCTCGGCGACCCGCCGAAGATCGGGTTCCCCGTCATCGGGGCCCTGGCCAGGCGCTACGGCTTCACCGCGTCGGTCGACACCCCGTCCCCGTACGGAGGGGTGCGCGCCGTGGTCTACCTGCCCAGCGCCACGCTCACCGACGCGATGCCTCAACGACCCCGCACCGCAGCAGCTCCCCCGCCAGCCCCGGCCAACGTCCAGGTGGCAGCCGAACCAGCGGGATCCACGGCTCACGGCCTGCCCAAGCGACGACGCCACGCGCCGACCGAAGGCCCAGCAGCAGTCGAGCCGCCGACCAGGATCCGAACCCCCGAGCAGGCCGCCGCGCCCTTCGACGCCTTCCTGCGCGGCACGCAGGCCGGCCGCAGCCAAGGCCACCCAACCGATGAAGGGAACACCCCCGCATGACCGACGCCGTGAAGAACGAGAGCAGGCGGCTGGCCTGGATGCTCAACCAGATCCTGGATCAGCCGGAGGTCCACGACGCGATGCTGGTGAGCGAAGACGGCCTGCTCCGAGCCTGTTCGGAGGGGATGAACGAGGCTGCGGCCGACCGGGTGGCCGCAGCCCTTTCCGGGGTCAGGTCCACGAGCGGCGCCACGGCGGAATTCTGCAGGTCGCGCCCCGACTCCTGGCAGCAGAGCCTGATGGAGTTCGGCGACGGCTACGTCATCATGATCAGCGCGGCCGACGGCACTTACCTGGCGGTGGCCACCTCCCGCGACGCGGACATCGCGGTGGTGGCCACCACGATGTACACCGTCGTCGGCCAGCTCGGCCAGGAGATGGTGAGCGCGCCGCGCCAGGAAGACGGCAGCTCGACATGACGCCCAGGCGCACGCGCACCGACATGGTGCGGCAGTACGTCATCACGGGGGGCCGCTCCGCGCCGTCCCGCAACGCACCGGCCCTGGACGTGGTCACCCTCGTGGTCTCCACCGGCGACCGCCCGCTGAACGGCCTGGGGCCGGAGCTGGCGAGCATCGTCGAGCTGTGTCTGGGAGGCCATCTCTCCATCGCGGAGGTGGCCTCCCGAACCCAGCTCCCGATGACGGTCACCAAGGTGCTTGTCGGCGACCTGATCGACTCCGGCCACGTGATCGCACGCCGCCCCCCGCCCAAGGCAGCCCTGCCCGACCACGAACTGATGGAGAAGGTGCTGCATGGCCTCGAGCGTCTATGACGGCATCTATGTTCGGGAATCCGTCGAGAACACCGCGAAGATCCTAGTGGTGGGGCCCTTCGGGGTCGGCAAGACCACCCTGATCGGCGCCGTCAGCGAGATCACGCCGCTGCGGACCGAAGAGGTCATGACGCAGGCAGGCGCAGCGGTCGACAGCCTGGCCGGAATCCACGGCAAGACCACCACCACGGTGGCCCTGGACTTCGGACGGCTCACGCTCGGCGACGACGTAGCCCTGTACCTGTTCGGCACGCCGGGCCAGGACCGGTTCGCCCACATCTGGAACGAGCTCGCCAAGGGCGCCTACGGGGTCCTGATCCTGGCGGACTGCCGACGGCTCGACGCCTCCTTCGAGGCGATGAGCCTGGTCGAGCAGCGCGGACTTCCGTACGTCGTGGTCCTCAACGTCTTCTCCGACTCGCCCGAGATTCCCGAGGAAGAACTGCGCGAGGCCCTCGACCTGGAACCCGAGACGCCTCTGGTCATATGCGACGCCCGCGACCGGGCGGAAGTCGTCAGCGCATTGATCACCCTCGTCAAGCACCTGCGTACCCGTATCCAGGAGTCCGTGTGACCTCGTACCCGCCCGCCCACGCCGCCGTGCCGCCGCCCGGCTGCCCGGCCCACCAGCCATCTGCGCCCACTGGGCTGCCGGCCCTGTACGGGCCGTACTTCGCGGCCGAGCCCGAGGCCACCTACCAGTTCCTCAACCAGCAGGGGCCCGCCTCCTGGGTCGAGCTCGCCCCCGGCGTCCAGAGCATCGTGGTCACGGACTACAGCTGCGCGCTCGAGGTTCTGCGCAGCCCCTACTTCAGCAAGGATGCCCGCCGTTGGGAGGCGCTTCGCCAGGGGCTGGTTCCCTCGGACAACGAGGTGCTGCCGATGATGGCGTGGCGCCCGTCCTTGCTCTTCGCCGACGCCGACCGGCACTTGCGGCTGCGCCAGGCCGTCGACGACAGCCTGGCCCGGGTCGACGCACACCGGCTGCGCGGCTTCGTCCAGCGCAGCGCGATCGGCCTGATCCGGCGGGTCGCGGCGGCTGGCAGAGCTGACCTGGTCGCCGAGTACGCCGACCGTCTGCCGGTGTTGGTGTTCACCCAGCTCTTCGGCTGCCCCGACGAGTGGGTGGAGGACATGGCCGCAGCCTGCGCCCAGATGATCGACGCCGAGCCCGCGGCGGCGCAGGCCGGCGGAGCCCGCTTGGCCGGTCTCCTGGGCCAGCTGATCGCAGCCAAGCGCGAGCGCCCCGGCGCGGACCTCACGTCCTGGATGCTGGAACACCCATTCGGGCTCAGCGACGAGGAGATGGTCCACCAGCTCGTCGTCCTCATCGGAGCCGGAACGGTCCCGATGACCGCGTGGATCTCCAGCACCCTCATGGTGATGCTCACCGACGACCGGTTCGCCGGCGACCTGTCCGGCGGCAGCCTGACCATCGGGGACGCACTCAACGACGTGCTCTGGTCCAAATCGCCCATGTCGAACTTCTGCTTCCACTACGCGACTTCTTCGTACCGCCTCCGCGATCGCCACGGACGGGAGTTCGACATACCCCCGGGCGTCCCGGTCCTCATCAGCCTCGCCGCGGCCAACGCCCAGCTCGGCGCCGACGGACCGGGAACAACAGGGCGGCGCGCCGCCAACCACGCCCACTTGGCGTTCAGCGCGGGCCCGCACGTCTGCCCGGCACAGGACCTCTCCGGCGTCATCGCCGACGTAGCCGTCGAAACGCTGCTCGACCAGCTGCCCGATGTGCAGCTGGACGCCGCGGCACTGACCTGGCGCCCCGGCCCGTTCCACCGCACCCTCACCGCCCTGCCCGTGCGCTTCCCGGCCGTTCCCGACCCGGTACCCACACCCACGACCCTTGGAGCTCCGACATGGAACCCGCAGCCCTCCGGCAGTGCCCCGTCCTGGACCCCACTGGCAGCGCCCTCCACGCCGAGGCTGCCGGCCTCCGCGCACAGGGCCCGGCGACCCAGGTGGCGCTCCCTGGTGGCGTCCTTGCGTGGTCGGTGACCCGCTTCGCCCAGATCAAGGCCCTCACGAGCGACCGCCGGGTGTCCCGCGACCCCCGCCAGCACTGGCCCGCGCTCGCCGAGATATCCGAGGACTGGCCGCTGAGCGCCCTGGTTCTGCCGGAGAGTGCCTTCAACTCCTACGGACCCGAGCACCGGCGCCTTCGCGGCCTCATCTCCACCTCCTTCACGCCGCGGCGGACCGAAGCCCTGCGCCCGCAGGTCCAGCGGATCGTCGACCGGCTGATCACCGACCTCATCGCTGTCGAGCCGGGACATTCCGTCGACCTCCGTGCCACCTTCGCCTACAAGGTGCCCACCGAGGTGATCTGCGACCTGTTCGGCGTCCCCTCCGAGCTGCGGCCGTGGATGCGGCGCGTCATCGACGCCGCACTGCACACCGCGGCCAGTCCCGAGCAGGCCCAAGCCGACTTCCTCGACCTCCGGTCCTGCATGGCCGCCCTCATCGCCGACAAGCGCGCCCACCCGGGCCAGGACATGACCAGCGACCTCATCGCCGCCCGGGACGCCGAAGGCCAACTCGACGAGGAACAGTTGATCGGCACCTGCATCCTCATGGTCGGCGCGGGGTCGGAAACGGCCGTCAACCTGATCCTCAAGGCCGTCCACGCCCTCCTCTCCCACCCCGACCAACTCGCTCTGCTCCGCGCCGGAACGGTGACGTGGGCAGACGTGATCGAGGAGACCCTGCGATCCGAGGGCCCGATCGAGCACATGCCCCTGAGGTACGCGGTCGAGGACATCGACCTGAGCGACGGCGTCCTCATCAAGGCAGGGGACGCCATCCTCCTCGGCTTCGGCGCCGCCGGCCGGGACCCGGCTGTCCACGGGGCGGACGCCGACACCTTCGACGCCACCCGAAGCGACAAGAAGCACCTGGCCTTCGGCCACGGACCGCACATCTGCCTCGGCGCACCCTTGGCACGCATGGAGGCCGATATCGCACTCCAAGCCCTGTTCTCGACCTTCCCCAACCTGGCGCTCACCGACCCCGGTCAGGCCCCTCGCCACCAGGAGTCCTTCGTCGCCAACGGCTTCCAGGAGATGTCCGTCCGCCTCTCGCCGGAACCGACCGCCGCCTGACCAAGGGACTGCCGGGCAGGGCACACCACTCGGCCCGCCCGGCAGCCCCACCCGTTCGTCCGCCACATCACTTCACTCGGAGAGATCCCTTGACCACGGACACCGAAGCCGAGCAGGACGTCGTCACCGTCTTGTGCTGGAACGTCGAGCACAACGGTCACGACCTGAAGGACGGATCCGACCACCGCCGCCACCGCGCGTACGACATCCTCGCCGAACACAAGCCCGACCTCGTCTTCCGACAGGAACTGACCGGCGCCGACGCCGACGGCGGCCGGGAACTGTACGAGGAGGGCAACCGACTCGGTCTGTCCGCGTACATGGCTCCCGTCACGCCGGAGTCGCGCAACCCCAACGGCGTCTTCCTGTCCAACGAGCTGTTCCAGGTGGAGGCGCTCTACGCGCCTGCTCCCGCCGGGCGCGCGTTCTGCAACCCGCTGGTCCGCCTCAAGGACCGCGCCGGTCGGCCGAGCGCGCAGGCGCTCTCGTTGGCTTCCGTCCACCTGTCCTTCTACGACCCGGCCAGCCGGGCCCGTGAAGCAAAACGTCTCACCGCCCTGGGGTCACCGGGCCGGGTGGCGCTGATCGGCGGGGACATGAACTCCTACCCTCACACCGAGATGGAGCTGGCGGCCCTCCCGGACTGGCAGCACACCGCGGACGCGTCTCACTTCGAGCACCGGACCATCGAACGCGACGGCCGGCGCGTGCCCGACACCCTGCCCGACGAGATCCTCGCTGGCGGCCACCAAGTTTTCATCGAGGCCGGGCACTACGCGGCCACCACCCTGCCGCTCAAGCAGCCGGGAGCCCTCGACCCCACAGCAAGCCTCTGGCGCAAGGACCAAGGGCCGATGCAGCGGATCGACAGGATCTACTTCAGCCCGGTCCTCGCACCGGCCCTGCTCTCCTTCGAGGCCATCGCCGACGACGACATACGCGAGGTCTCCGACCACGCGTTGTTGAAGGCCACCTTCGGACGGGACGCGTTCTTCCGCGCCCTGACACCCGCCGCCTGACGACTCCCGGGGGAACCTGACGATGAGCTCCACCCTGACCGTCCTGAGCTGCAACTTCGAGAACAACGGCGGCGGCAAGCCCGAAAAGCGCCTGGCTATGAACGAACGTATGCGCGCCCTGAGCCCGGATCTGGTCTTCCGCCAGGAAGTGTGGGACTCCGACGCGAACGGCAGCACCATCGGCTATGAGACCGAAGACTTCCTCGGCCTGCGCGGCTGGCTGGGCCCACGCAGCTGCACCTCGGTGCTGGCCAACCCCGACGTGTTCACGCCTGTCCGGGAGTGGCCTCAGACCGGCCCCATGTGGGTGCTGCCCCCCACGGCCCTGACGGCCCGCTTCGCCCCGGCCGGGGCGGCCGCCCTGCCCTTGGTCCTGGTCAGCTACCACCTGAACTACGGCTCCACCACGTTGCGGCAGAGCGAGGCCGAGTGGCTGACGACGTGGAACGACCGGCAGTGGACGACCTCTGACGACCAGAGGGTCCGGCTGCCCGCGCTGATGGGCGGGGACAACAACTCGTATCCCGAGCCGGGCGTCGTCGGCGACCCTCCCCTGCCGAAGCTCACGGGCATCCGGGACCAGCCGCACCGCGTGCACCGCTCGTTCGTCGGCCCGGCCGGCACCCGGGTGATGGACACCCGCCCCGACGAGATCCTGCGCAGCGCGGGGATGGAGGACGTCGCTCGCCACTTCGCGTCCGGGCCCAAGGGCACCCGAGCCGCGGTCGCCGCGACCGTCGACCAGTGCGAGACCCATGGACCGGATGCGCGGATCGACAGGATCTACGCCAGCGCCACGCTGCTGGACGCGGTCGTGGACGTCGACGTCATCGACATGCAGGGGCTGTCCGACCACCACACCGTTCGGCTTCGCCTGGACCCGGTCGTACTGGCTGAACTGCTGAACCAACGGCTCGCGGCCTGACCGCGGTGGCTGGGCGGCTCCGTGAGCGAGCGCAGCCCGTCCCCGCACGGAAGGGGACGGCTGTTTCACCCGGCGACCCAGCCACGAGCACGACTCGACCCGCCACTTCGCCGACCATCACACCTCCATCCCTCCCGAAGGGTGAACGACCATGGACGATCGCGTCTCGACGGCAGCATCCTCGCGGCTGGTCAACACACTCCGTCTCGCTTGCCCCGAACTCCCGCCGCTGAGCGACGAAGACGCGAGCGACTACGACCTTCTCCTCCTCGACCCCGCACGATTGCGATCCCGCCTGGAGCGGCAGCTCCGCGAGCACGCCGGCCGTATTCGCGTGACGGGCACACTCGACCGGCGCCTGGTCCTCATCGAGCGCTCGGACGGGCAATGGGTCGCCTCCGACCTCTCCGGTAGCCCCCACGGCACCCGGCGCTGGCCGGCCTGGACGCACGGTCGTCTGGAAGTCGAGGACCCCCGCTCCTGGCTCTCGCTCGCGCGCCTCGACGTCACCGCCGTAGAGAGGCTGTCGCGGCCCGACGTCCTTCTCGCCGCGCTGTACCACCCCGAGAACTTCCCCCTGCCGCGCTTCCCCCTCGGCATCAGCGACGTTGCCCGTGCTGCCAGGGCAACGCTGCTGGGCACCGTGTCCTTGACCGATATGCAGTTAGGCACCGAGTTGGAAGACCTGGTCAAACGGGTCTCGATCGAGACTCCCGACATCCTCGGCGTCTCCGCAACCTTCGGCCAGCACGACCTGATGATCGAGCTCCTAGACGCCACGTTCGCACTGCCCGAACCGCCGACTGTCGTGGTCGGGGGGAGCCTGACCGCGCGCAACGAGGGTCTGCTGCTGGAGCGGTACCCACGGCTGATGGTGGCGCGCGCCGGGGGCGAGGCGACTATCGAAGGGCTGCTCGGCCACTGGCATGGCGATCTGGGCCGCGAGCAGATACCCGGTGTCGGATACAACGGCTCCGGGCGGGGCGGTGGCCTGTCCATCACCCGGCGCCACACCGCCAAACCGGTCGCCCGCCTCACCACCGAAGACATCTTCCCGGAACTCGATCTCCTGCCGGCCACCTTCGAGCGCCACGGTGTCGCCCAGGTCGAGACCAGTCGGGGATGCACCAACACCTGTTCCTTCTGCCCGCGCGGCCACAAGGGCAAATGGGCAGGCGCCGGAGCTGCGGAACTGCCGTGGCTGCTCGCCGAGATGCGCCAGATCTTCGACCGCTACCCGGAGGTCTCGCGGACCCTCTACCTCGTCGACGAGGAGTTCATTGGCCGCGGCGGCGACGCCGTCGCCCGCGCCCTGGAGGTAGCCGACGTCCTGCACGCGCAGGGCTTCAAATGGGAGTCGAGCTGCCGCATCGACCAAGTCGTACGGACCGACCAGGACGCGGCCTGGCACGTCGAGCGCGCCCAAATGTGGCGCGCCCTGGTCGATCGGGGGCTGCGGCGCATGCTGTTCGGCGTCGAGTCCGGGGTGGACTCGATCCTGGGCCGCTTCAACAAGGAGACGACCGGGGACCAGAACGCTCTCGCCATCCGTACGCTCTCTGCGCTCGGTGTCCCCACCAGGTACACCTACATCACCTTCGACCAGCTCATGACGCTGGAGGAGCTGAAGGCCACCTACGCCTTCCAGGGGCGCACCGACCTGCTGCTGCACCCCCAGCCGGTCCTGTCCACCGAGGAGATCGTGGCCGGCGTACGCGACGATGCGTTCGTCGCCGAGCACGGCACCGGCCAGGCCCTGCACACCGGCATCTCCTACATGCTGGTGTCGATGGAGTGCCTGATCGGCGCCCCCTACACCCGCGTGGCGAAGTCGGCCGGGCTGACGGGGGCCGTCGAGCCGCTGATGGGGCGCGTCGAGGCGCGGTTCGCGGACTGGCGTATCGGCGCGGCCAGCTACTGGGCCCAGCGGTGGGTGGACCGGAACTTCGCGCTGGACTACACGCTCAAGTCGCTGGAGAAGGTCCTCGACGGCGCGCCGCGCCACGCGGTGCGCGCCGCCCGGGTGGTCCTCAAGGACGCGGCGTTCCTCGTCCTGGGCGAGATGATCGCCGCTCTGGAATCCCGGCCGCTCCAGACGGCACCGGAAGCACAGGGCGTGCTATCGGAACGGCTCGGTGTCGTCCTGGAGGTACAGATAGACGCGCTGCGCGGACGGATGGCCACGGCCGTCGACGAGGTCGGCGGGCACCTGCGAGGTGAGCACGCGGCGATGCTGCGCCGTGAGCACAGCCGGTGGGAGTCCGCCGCCGGGTGGCAGCTGATCAATGCGGCGGATCCCTGTGGAACCTGATCTGCGCCCGGTGCCCCGCCGCCGCTGTGACGGGGCACCCAGAGCCTCACGCTCCGGTCTTCTCCGGGATCGGCACCCAGTTGAACTCCGGGCAGAAACGGCCGTAGGTCACCAACTTCCAGGCGGCGTACTCATCGAGCCGGCCGGTGGAGCGCAGCAGGTGCTTGACCCAGGTGTGGGCGATCCGCTCCTCCGGGGTCATCGTCTGGCCGATCTGGTCGAGCATCCGGCAGGAGACGGCGAAGTCCGCGACCGTCAGCGCGCTCAGGTCGATCTCGATGCCCTCCACAGTGAAGGCGAAGACAAGGCGGGTGGTGGAGAAACTGGTCGCGCGCTCGCCGAGGAACGTCGTGTGGTCGGCCAGGGCCTTCATCAGGACATCGCGCTGCTCGACCGGGTAGCCGATGCCGAGGTCGAGGTCGGAGGTCTCCAGGTTCAGGCCGATGCCGAACGAGCCGACGTCGCGCGGCTGATGTCCGGTCCAGTGCTGGATCAGTTCCGCTGCGGAGGCGCGGACCCGGTGCAGGCGAGCGTCGTCGACGCGCATCGTGGCGTAGAACTGCTCGGCGCGCGCGAACTCGGCGTCGGAGAAGTCCGTACGTTCGGCCCAGCCCTTCGCGGTGATGGCGTCCAGATCAAGGTCGGTGGTGGGGCGTGGATTCGTCACGCCCGCGACCCTAGCCACTCCCGTATCACCTTCGTCAGGGTTTGACAGGAAAAGTGAACCAGAGAGGTATCCGTATGAATGACTCCCCGGGGCTCCTGCCCCGCCGCACCCTGTCCGCCGGCCTGACCGTCCACCCGATCGGGATCGGGGGCTGGGCGATCGGCGGTCCGGACCACAACCTCGGCCTGCCCATGGGGTGGTCCACCGCCGACGACTCCGCGTCCCGCCGCGGCCTGGAGGTCGCACACACCTTCGGCGCCAACCTCATCGACACCGCGGACGTCTACGGCCACGGGCACTCCGAGCGGATCATCGGCGACTTCGTCCGCACGGTCCCCCGCAACAGCGTCGTGCTCTCCTCGAAGGTGGGGTACTTCACCGGGACGGCCGCCCACGCCTACCTGCCGTCGGCGATGCGCCGCCAGCTGGAAACCACGCTGGAGAACCTGGCGACCGACCGGCTGGACATCTACTTCCTCCACAACGCCGACTTCGGCCCCGACGACCGCTACCTCGAAGGCGCCATCGCCCAGATGGATACCTTCCGCCGGGACGGACTGATCAAGGCGGTCGGGATGCGCGGCCCCCACCGCTTCGCCACCGAACGCGTCACCGTCCCCAAGGAGCAGCGCGAGGACAAGCACGCCCGCTTCCGCCACCTGTTCGCTCAGGTCAAGCCCGACTACCTGGCCGTGCGCCACAACGCGCTCACCCCACCGCCTCCGGCCGGACAGCAGGACATCTTCGCCTTCGCCGCCGACCACGGCGCCAGTGTGCTGGTGAACAAGCCCCTGTCCCAAGGACTGCTGACCGGAAAGTACAACCCGCTTCAGCCCCCGCACTTCGACGCCGGCGACCACCGACTGCGCAAGGCATGGTTCACGCCGGGCGCCCTCGGGATCATCCAGGCCGGCCTTCAACCACTGCGGGACCGTTTTGGGCCCAACCCTGCGGACCTGGTCCGTGTGGCTCTGCAGTTCTGTCTCCAGCATGCCGAGAACGCCGCGCTCCTGGTCGGATTCACCCGACCCGAGCAGGTCGCCGAGAACCTGTCCGTCGTCGGCGATCCCCTCAGCGCCGACGACCTCGACTTCGTCCGGGCGACGGCCGGGGCTCTTCAGCGAGACCTGGACGCGGCCGGAGAGGTCTTCCTGGACGAGAAGGAGGCGAAGCGGTGAGCGCCGACGACCAACTCTTCCAGCTCGCCCCGGCACAACCCCGCCCCCCGGCCGCCGTCGACGCAGCGCGGGTACTGCTCTTCAACTGCCAGCACGCGTCCCCGGAACGGGCCCGCCGACAGGTCGCATGGATCAGCGACGAGGAAGGCGCCGACCTGGTGGTCCTGACCGAGGTCGGGCCCGGCCCCGGCGGCGCGGCACTCGTCGAGGCCCTGGCCGACAACGGGTACGCCACCGTCATCGCACCCCGGCCCGAGGTGCCGGACTACCTCACCGTTCTCGCCTCTCGTTCCGCGCCGATGCACGCGGTGCCCAGCGGCGTATCGGTCCTCCCCCACCGTGCGCCAGCCGCCACCGTGCACATTGGCGGCCGGTCCGTCGGGCTGGTGGGCCTCTACGTCCCCTCCCGCGGCCCGAAGGAACGCCGCAACGAGGCCAAGAAGGACTTCCAAGGGGCGGTGACCGCGGCGCTGCCCGGCCTGGCGGCCATCTTCCCGGACATGCCGGTGATCGTGGCTGGCGACCTCAACGTCATCGAACCCGGTCATCAGCCAGCCCACGCGGTCTTCGGGCGGTGGGAGTACGCGTTCTACGACAGCTTCGGATCAGCCGGACTGACCGACGCCTTCCGCCACGCACACCCCGAAACGGCAGACCACTCCTGGTACGGCCGGTCCGGCCGCGGCTTCCGCTTCGACCACATCTTCACGACCGCCGCAGACGCTTCCAGGATCACCGCGTGCGTCTACGATCACCGGCCCCGCGAGGACGGGCTCACCGACCACGCCGCGATGAGCCTCCAGCTCACCTTCCCGACGACCACGGCGTTGGTGTAGCCGCCGCTCCGTCCCCCACACCCCCCTCCGCTCCACCACGCCGGAAAGCCATGGAATGACGATGAAACACCCCCCATGCACCGCACCGACCCTCGTACCGGCCCCGACGTCCGCAGGCGTGCATCGACCCGCCCACACGGACGCGGCCCCCGCCCCGGCCGGCGGCCTCCCCCCGCTCGATGTCCGTGAGAGCGACGTCCCCCTCACGGCCGGTGCTCTCGACTCCTTCTTCGGCGACGACGGCCCCTGACCGGGACGTCTACGGGCAGGAACGCACCGCCCAATCGGGCGCGGACCGACCAACAGCACGCCGTGACGACAGAGGGAGAGGGCATGAATTCCGCCGGCCGACTGCGCTTCCAGTGCGACCAGTTCGCCCTGGTGCGGGCCTCGCACTACACCACCATGGCTGTGCCGCCCTGGCCCGACCTCGCCGACACCAGCCCCGAGGGCGTGAAGCGTTGGTGCGACTGGATGCGGGCGACCTGGAGGATCCCGGAGATCGCCGACGCGGTACGGCACGCGACCCCCGTTCTGGGGTGCGAACTCGACGCCCTTGCGCCGGACACCGGCATCGAGCCCGTTACGGCTCGGAAGATGTTGCTCTCCCTCGCCGGGTACTGCCTGCGGGCGACCAGCAGGCCGACCCCGTTCGGGCTGTTCGCCGGAGTCGTCGAGGCGAGCTTCGGCTCTCGGGCCGTAGTGCGCTGGGGCGAGAGCCACCGGGCTGTGGCACGGGCGGACGGCGGGTGGCTCGCGCAGATCATCGCCCAACTGGAGAGCCTCGCGCCGGTACGCGAGCGACTGTCCGTACTGATCAACAACATCGCCGTCCTTCACGGGGAACGCCTGGTCATCCCCTGGCAGCAGCGGAAACTGAAGGCCGGGACCACGGCGGTGCGCGAGGTGTCGGTGCGCCACACACCACAGGTCCGCGCCGTGCTCGAACTGACGAACACGCCGATCGCTTACGGCGACCTGGCCGACGAGGTCGCGACGCTGTTCCCCGCGCTCGGCACCGCGCAGATCCGGCAGCTGCTCGACGTGCTGCTCTCCCGGCGGATCCTGATCAGCAGCCTGAACCCGCCGGCCACCGAACCCGACGCACTCGGATACCTGATCCGTGAGCTGGCGCAGACCGGCGCGGACCTGGTCCCGGAGGCTGCCGGGCTCGCGGAGAGCCTGCGCGAGATCCACCAGCTGATGGAGGAACACAACCATCGGCCGGCCACCGCCGGTGGCAAGCACCGTGCACTGCTGGCGACACGCATGGCCGCGCACGCCGAGGTACGTGAGCCCTTGGCCGTCGATGTCCACCTGGACGGTGCGGTGACGCTGCCCCGGGCTGTGGCATGGGAGGCGGAGTCCGCGACCGCCGTGCTCGCACGGATCAGCCCCCATCCGTACGGGACCCCGGCATGGCAGGAGTACCGCGCACGATTCCTGGCGCGGTACGGCCCCCGCGTGATGGTGCCGCTGCTGGATCTCACCGACCCCACCACGGGAATCGGCCTGCCCGACGACTTCCACGGCACGCCTCCCGCGCTGCGCCCACCGGTCTCCCGCCGCGACGGAGTCCTCCTCGACCTCGCCCAGCAGGCGGTGATGCGCGGCGAGGAGCTCGAGCTGGACGAGAACCTGATCACCAGGCTCGCGGTCGGCGACCCTGCGCGCATGCAGGTTCCGCCCCACACGGAACTGCTCGCCGAGCTGCACTGCACCTCACGAGCCGACCTGAAAGAGGAGAGGTTCGAGCTTGCGCTGCGCGGGATGTCGCGCGGGATGGGCAACTTCACCGGCGGCCGGTTCGCCGCGCTTCTGGCCTCCGGGCCGCCGAGCCGCCTCCTCGACTCCCTTGCCCGGCGACCCACCAGCGTCGAGGGAGCCCTTGCGGTGCAACTCTCCTTCCCCGCCCTACCGCCCGAAGCCACGCACATCACCCGTGTCCCGCAGCTTCAGCAACACCTCATCAGCTTCTCCGAGCACCGATCGCCACACCCGGACACCATCCCGCTGTCCGACCTCGCCGTCACCTGCGACGGCGAACGCCTCCACCTGGTCTCCCGCTCCCGCGGCCAGGTCTTGGAAGCGGCAACACCCCACCCCCTGCAGATCGAATGCCAGACACCATGGACCGCTCGCTTCCTGGACGAACTCGTCCGCGGGCAGAGCGTCCGGATGATCGGCCCGGCGGCGCAGATCCTGCCCTTCGACTGGGGGCGGCCCGCAAACTGCGGGTTCTGCCCCGCGTGCGCCACCGCCGTACGATCCTGAGCCCGGCTCGGTGGCTGCTCACCCAGGCAGACCTGCCCGACCGAACCGCGGGGACCGCCGAGTGGGAAGACGCCTTCACCGCGATGCGCGTCCAACTCAGCGTGCCGGACAACGTCCTGCTGGAGTACTTCGACCTCCGCCTGCGCCTCAACCTCGGGGACCCTGGACACCTCGCGCTGCTGCGCAACCAGCTGGAGCGCCCGAAGTTCGGACCGCTCACCCTCACCCAGGCCGCCGCCAAGGACGCTTTCGGCTGGTGTGACGGCCGTCCCACAGAGATCGTCACGCTGATGCGCGCGGCGACAAAGCCCCTCCCCGCCCCCGAGACGCGGAGCGCGTCGCCCGTCCGCCGAAACTCCAGCCACCTCCCCGGTGCCTCCGCATACCTGTGCGCCCGGCTACACGGACAGCCCCAAGCACGCCGAGACCTCATCACCGATCACCTGCCTGCCCTGTTGGCCGGCCTGGGCCGGCCGCCCGCATGGTTCTCGATGCACGACACCTCGGACCCCCACCTGGAGCTGTGTGTACGCCTGTCTGGCGCCGACGCGTACGGCCCAGCAGCGCGGCAGCTCGGTTCCTGGGCCGAGCACCTGGTGGAGATGGGGGCGCTGGGCGACATTTCGCTCGTTGCCTACCGCCCCCAGACCGGCCGATGGGGCTCCAAAGCACTCCTGATCGCCGCGGAGGACGTGTTCGTGGCCGACTCCGCGGTCGTCGCCCAGCAGCTCGCCCGGGACAGCGGGGCTGACGTTCGCGTGCTGGCCGCCGCCAACGTCATCGACATCACGGTCGGCTTCCACTCGGGTGTCCACGAGGGCCTGAGCTGGCTGGCTGCCCAGCCGAACGACGCAAGTTCCACCCGGCTGCCCCGGCCGGTGCAGGCTGAAGCAGCCCGGCTGGTGGACCCCCGTGACAACTGGGCGGCGCTGCGCTCACTACCGGGCGGCTCGGACATGATCCGCACCTTCGCCATACGGCGCGAAGCGCTGGCCTCCTACCGTGCGCTCCTCGACCAGGAGGGGGACACCGACACGGACACGGTGCTCCACGCCCTTCTCCACCACCACTACCTCCGTTCCACCAGCAGCTCACCGGATCCGGACGAGGAACGCACCTGCCTGCGCCTTGCCAGAGCTGCCGCGCTGGACCCACGCCGCAACCACGGTCAGGCCAGCGGCTGAGCCACCCCCATCGCCCGCGCTCCGACCTTGACGCACCACATAGACACAGGAGACAGCCGCCGTGGCCAGAGGCACGAGAACGTGGATGGGAGACGACGGGAACCCCGTCATAGCGTTCGAAGACGCCCTGCTGACGCACCGACCGCACGAGCACCACACCGTCATCACGGTGGAAGGGGAACTGGGCGTCTACGAGGCACCGGCCCTCCGCGACCAGCTGACCGCGCTCATCGACCAGGTCGAGGGGGACGTGGTCCTGAACATGCTGGCCGTGAACTACCTCGACTCGACGTCGCTCGGCGTCCTCGTCGGTGCCCTGCTACGACTGCGGCAGCAACCGGCGCGCGCACTTCATGTGGTCTCCGCCGAAGGACTCGTCCACAAGGTCCTTCGTATCACCGGTCTTGCCAAGGTCTTCGACCTGCACCCAACGGTGGCCGACGCCCTCCAGGCGGCATCCCTGCCCCCGCCGGCAGCCGACGGGCCCCACCCGCTGAATCCGGAGGCCTGAACACGCAGCCTCCATCACGGCCGTACCACCACCCGCACATCCACACGTGCCTGCCGACCCCGACCGCTGGGGCGACGAGCACTTTGCAGAGACGGAAAGTTCATGGCTGGGCGTATCGAGGATTACGCACTCATCGGAGACACGCAGACTGCCGCCCTGGTCTGCCGCAACGGCACGGTCGACTGGTTGTGCCTGCCGCGCTTCGACTCCGCCGCGGTCTTCGCCTCGCTGTTGGGGACCGAAGAGAACGGCTGCTGGCAGCTCGGTCCCGCACACGATGATGATGCCCCGCCGCCTGCTGCCGACCGGCGCCGCTATCGCGACGACACCCTCATCCTCGAATCGGAGTGGGACACCGCCTCCGGCACGGTCCGGGTGATCGACTTCATGCCTCCTCGCGACGGCGCCCCCCAACTGATCCGGATCGTGGAAGGCGTCACCGGGCGGGTGGCGATGCGCTCCTCGCTCCGCGAACGCTTCAACTACGGCGAGATGGTGCCGTGGGTACGCCGCGAGAACGGTCGCACGGTCGCCATCGCCGGCCCCGATTCGGTCTGGCTCGATACCTCCGCAGACACCTACGGCCAGGACCTCACAACCCGCTCCGACTTCACGGTCACCCCTGGTGACCGGGTCGCTTTCACCATCAGCTGGCAGCCCTCGCACAAAGAGCCGCCCGCGCTTCCCAGCCCCGACCTCTCCCTCGCCTCCACCCTGTCCTTCTGGAACAACTGGGTCGGGCAGTGCACCTACCGCGGCCAGTACCGGGAGGCCGTGGTCCGCTCCCTGATCACTCTCAAGGCCCTCACCTACGCCCCGACCGGCGGGATCGTCGCCGCACCGACGACTTCCCTGCCGGAGGAGATCGGCGGCTCCCGGAACTGGGACTACCGCTACACCTGGCTGCGCGACGCCGCGATCACGCTGTCCTCGCTGCTGCGGACCGGCTACCGCGAGGAGGCCCGCGCCTGGCGCGAGTGGCTGCTCCGGGCCGTCGCCGGCGACCCGGAGAAGCTGCAGATCATGTACAGCATCTCGGGCGAGCGGGGACTTCCAGAAAACGAGCTGGACTGGCTGGCCGGATACGAGAACTCCAGCCCTGTCCGAATCGGCAACGGCGCAGCAGACCAGCTCCAACTGGACGTGTACGGCGAGGTCATCGAGACAATGCACCTTGCCCATCAGTCCGGCCTGGACCGCAACGACAGCGCCCACCAGCTCCAGGTACGTCTCATCCGGTATTTGGAGAACCACTGGAACCAACCGGACGAGGGCATCTGGGAGGTGCGAGGTCCGCGCAGGCACTTCGTGCACTCCAAGGTGATGGTCTGGGTAGCCATCGACCGCACGATCAAGTTGATCGAAGCCGGCGAGGTGGAGGGCCCACTCGAGCAATGGAGCGCGCTACGCGACGAGATCCACCAAGACGTCTGCAACAAGGGCTACGACAAGGAGCGCAACACCTTCACCCAGTCATACGGCTCGAACGAACTGGACGCATCCCTGCTGCTGATTCCGCAGATGGGCTTCCTGCCCCGGACGACAAGCGGGTCATCGGCACGATCGAAGCGATCCAGAGAGAGTTGTCCACCGAGGACGGATTCGTACTGCGTTACCCGACGTCTGGCCACAAGGCGGGAGTAGACGGCCTGGAGGGCGACGAGGGGGCGTTCCTCGCGTGTTCATTCTGGCTGGCCGACGACCTGGCGATGATCGGGCGAGTCGACGAGGCACGGCAGCTGTTCGAGAAACTGCTGTCGCTCCGCAACGATCTCGGCCTCCTCGCCGAGGAGTGGGACTCCAAGAACCAGCGGCAGGTCGGGAACTTCCCGCAGGCATTCAGCCACGTGCCGCTGATCGACACCGCGCTGCGACTCACCACGTCGGGGGCGTCCTGTGAATGAGCGCGCTGTCGAATCCCGTTTGCCGTGTCCAAATCCCGCTTCCGATGTCGCAGCGGCTTCGGATTCGACACCGCTGGCGGAAACCGTAGGTGAACCGGGACTCGCACAGAACCCGCTGCTCGGAGCGACGCCGAGGAACGGCCGGACGCGGAACGCATAGCGCCGGGGGACGAACTCGGCACGGATTACGCAACGAACCAGACCGGTCGAGCCGAGGACACCACGCTCGAACCGAGCATCGTCATCCGGCGAAGGGGAGGCAGAGCGTGACGAAGACCGCCAGCACACTGCACGGCGAGGACGGCGAGGCCCGCGAACTGGACACGGACGCCGTCGCTGAGGAGACACTGGCCTTCGACCACCCCGGCGGCGACAGTCTGGAACTAGCCGACCTGCTCACGGGACGCAGCATGGCCCGCCGACTCCCGTCGCTGGTCCGCAGAACCTTCTCCCTGGCCTGGGAAGTCGACCGCAAAGCGGTGATCGCGCTCCTCGCCTGCCAGTTCGTCTCCGGGGTATCCGCGGCGCTGGGCCTCTTCGCCACCACGGCCGCGTTCTCGGTACTGATCGAAACGGCCCACGACCCGAGCCGCCTGCCCGCGGCGATCCCGGCGGTGTCGGTGCTGGCCGGGACCGCCGGCTTACGAGCGCTGCTGGGCATCGCCATCCAGGGCCTGTCCAATCGGCTGTCGCCGCGGATCTGCCGCGAGGCGGAGTACAGGATGCTGGAGGCGGCGACCAACGCCGAGATGGCCGCGTACGACCACCCGGGCTTCAACGACCGGTTCGACGCGGCCGAGCGCGGCGTGGACGTCAGCCGGGACATGATCGGACAGTCCCAGAACTACATCTCCTCCCTGGCCACGCTGACCGCCGCAGCCGTGGTGTTGGCCAGCCTGTACCCCGTGCTTCTGCCGCTGCTCCTGCTGGCGGCGATTCCCCAGGCAGTGGCCTCCATCCGGGGCGAGCGCATCACCTACCTGGCAACCGTCGCCACCCACAAGGACCGCCGGGTGATGTACATGCTGCGCTGGCACCTGATCGCCAAGGACCAGGCCGACCAGGTCCGCACGGACACTCTGGCGCCCTATCTGCTGAAGAAGTACAAGGCGAGTGCGATGCGGGTGGAGGACACCAGCAACCGCGCCACCTGGGACCGCGCGAAGATCTCCGTCGTGGGTGCCGTCGCGACGGGGCTGGCGTCCTCGGTCGTGTGGGGAGCGGTGTTGCTGCTGCTGGGGACCGGGCGGATCTCCGCCGCGTCCGCCGGCACCGCGATCTTCGCTTTACGCTCGGCGAGCACCGGGTTGCAGGGCCTGGTCGGCTACGGCCGTGATCTTCTGCGGACGGGCCTGTACCTGGACGACTGGGAGCGCTTCGTCACCGAGGCGGCCGGACAGCGCCTGGATCGCGGCGAATTTGTTGCGCCGCGGCCACGGCACATCGCCCTGCGAGACGTCACCTTCCGCTATCCCGAGGCTGACCAGGACACGCTGTGCGGCGTCGACTTCGAGGTGCGCCGGGGCGAGATCGTGGCCGTGGTCGGCGAGAACGGTTCGGGCAAGTCGACCCTGATGAAGCTGCTGTCAGGGCTCAACCTGCCCACTGCGGGTGTCGTCACCTGGGACGGCGTCAGTGTGGCCGACCTTGATCCGCTGGCCATGTGGCGCAACACCGCGGTGGTCCCACAGGACTTCGCCCGCTGGCCCATGACCGCGCGGGAGAACATTCACCTGGGCCAACCGGGCAAGGAAGGCGACGAGGGCGTGCTCGCGGCGGCGCGCGCCAGCGGCGCCGACGACGTGATCAAGACACTGCGCTCCGGGCTGAGCACCCTGCTGGCCCGGGAATGGTGGGGCGGCGTTGCGCTGTCCCCGGGTCAGTGGCAGCGCATCGCCGTTGCCCGGGCCGCACACCGCGACGCCGGTCTCCTGGTCATGGACGAACCCACCTCGGACCTGGACCCGCGTGCTGAGCACCGGATTTTCACCGGCCTGCGTGACCTGGCCAGCGATCGCGCGGTTGTGCTCGTCACGCACAACTTGGCCAATACCTCCGTCGCCGACCGCGTGATCGTCATGGACAAGGGCCGCGTCGTGCAGGCCGGAACGTTCCACGAGCTGATCAACCAGCCCGGTCTGATGCAGGACCTGTGGCGCCTTCAGCAGGACCGGGACGCCTACCGACCTGGAGGGGACGCGTGACCGACGTATACCGGAGCATCGCCAACGTCATGGTCCTGCTCCAGCGAGGCGATGGCCGAGTGCTTGCCGTACGGCACGGCCCAGATTCCGCGCACTCACCCGGACTGCTCACCGTCGTCGGGGGCCGACTCGAGGCCGATGAGTTCCTCGACGTGGGCGCGGCCCGCGAGCTGTTCGAGGAGGTGGGGATCAGTGCTAACCCCTTGCAGTTCTGCCAGCTGGTGCACTTTTTCACACCGGATGGGGAGCTCGTGATCGGCGCCGCGTTCACCACCCGGCAGTGGGAAGGCGAGCCGTACAACGCTGAACCGCACAAACACACCGAGCTGGTGTGGGTCGAGCCGGCCAGCCCCCCGGGCGACTGCCACCCCTTCACCCGTGAGGTCCTCCTCAACTTCGCGGCCCGTCGGCCCTACGCCAACATTGTGGCCCCCCGGCAAGGGGCAGGAGGTGTGCAATGACCGTTTCCGTCAGGAAGCCGCGCGCGACCGCGTGGCAACAACGGGACTTCCGTGTGTACCTCACCGGCCAGTGCTCGAGCCTGTCGGGCAGCGCGGTCAGTACCGTCGCCGTGCCCACCCTCGCCGTCCTGGATCTGCACGCCACTACCGCCCAGGTCGCCACCCTGACCTTCCTCGCGCAGCTGCCGAACTTCCTCGTCGCCCTGCCCGCCGGCGCACTGTCTGACCGGCACCCGAAGCGGATTCTGATGATCACCGGTGACCTGGCGGCAGCCACCGTCCTGGTGAGCATCCCGGTTTCCGCCGCGATCCACACCCTCACGATCGGCCAGCTCTACGGGGTCGTTCTTCTTCTCGGCGTCGCCAAAGTCATCCACGACGCGGCCGCCATCAGCTACCTCCCCGACCTCGTGGGGCGAGAGCTGCTGCAGAACGCCAACTCCAAGGTCGGGGCAGCTTTCTCCGTGGCGGACAGCGCGGGAAACAACGCGGGAGCCGCCCTCGTCGCGGCTCTCGGGGGGCCCGATCCATGCTCGCCGACGTGCTTTCGTATCTGGTGAGCGCCTGGTGCATCTGGCGCATCCGCACGCCCGAGGGACCCCGACCGCCCGCCCGGCGCGGCCTGGTCACCGGGATCAGCGAGGGCCTGCGCTCGGTCGCTGGGCACCCGACCATCCGCTCCCTGATCCTCGCGCTGTCCTCGCTCAGCTTCGCGCTGGGCATCATGAACACCTACTGGACCTTCTACCTGCTCTCCACGCTCCAATGGAGTCCCACCGCCCTCGGCGTCGTAATGGGGGCAGGCGGCGCCGGCAGCCTGGCGGGCGCCCTCCTCGCCCCCCGTATCGGAAATCTCATCGGGCCCGGCCCGCTGATCATCACCGGCTTCGCACTCACGCCGCTCACTGAACTCCCCCTGCTGCTCGCCGGCCCCGGGCTCGCCTGGCAGATCATCATGGCCGCGTCCCTCGTGGTCCAGCTGGCCTGCGCAGCCGCGGCCGGGACCACGCAGCGCTCGGTGCGCCAAGTACTGTGCGAGCCTGGCTTCCAGGCACGGATGCAGTCCGCGAGCACCTGGCTCACCGCGGGATCCCGCCCGCTCGCCGCGCTCGTCGCCGGTGCCCTGGTCTCGGTCGCTGGCGTACGTGCCACCCTCGCTGTCGGCACGGTCCTCATGATCGTGCCAGTCGCCCTCCTGCTGCTCTCCCCCATCCGCACCCTGCGGACGTTCCCCACCGCCCCAGTTCCGCGACAACGCCCGGCCCCGGAAGAAGAGGTGCCGTGCCCGTGACACAGTCCCCCGCCGACTACTGGGAACCGCTCTGGGCCTCCGGCCGCCGGTACCAGAAGATCAAGGACACCGAAGCCGCGTTCCTCGCCGAACCCTCGGTCCCGGCCAAGCCCGCCCGGTACTGGACATCGGATGCGGCGACGGCGTCCTGGCCCGCCACCTCCACCACCAGTTCAGCCACCGCGCCGCCGGCGTCGACTGCGCGCCCAGTGCACTCGTCCTCGGCGCCGGCAGCGAGCCCCGGGCCGGGAGTTACTGACTTCGGCTTGTCAGGGTGACGTTGGTGTGTCGAGGGTGAGGCCGGTTCCGGCTATGAAGCCGTCGAGGGTGTGGGGTCGGTACTGGAGTCGTTTGATGCGGTTGCGGACGAGGGTTTCCAGGCGGTCCAGGGCCACGACGGCGAGGTTGGCGAGGCTGTTCTTGACGTGGGCCCAGACGCCCTCGACAGGGTTCAGGTCGGGTGCGTAGGCGGGCAGCAGGAACACCGTCAGCCACTCCCGCTCGTCGATCATCCGGCGCATCCGGCGGGAGACATGGGTGTTCAGCCGGTCCCAGACCAGCACCAGCGGGGCTTTCACGAGGTGGTGCATGCCGTCGATCAGGGCGATGAAGTCGTTCTCGCTCATGCTGCGGCGCTCGGCTTTGCCCGCCCGGTGGGTGAGGAGGCGGTAGGACAGGCGGGTGCGGGAGCCTGGCCGCATCGCGATCAGTCCGGCGACCGAGAGGCGGCCCGAGCGGCGTCCGCTGACCGTCACGACCGGGGTGCGGCCCCGCCGGCCCCAGGTGCGTCCACGGGGCGGCCGCCGGGTGAAGCCTGCCTCGTCCTCGAAGCAGATGTAGCCCCCGCAGGCCGCCCGGACCCTTTTACCTCCGCCCAGGTCGCCTCCCTCCACACCGTCACCGCGGCCTCGTCCCGCTCCGCCGTCCGCCGGGCCGGGACCTGCGGGGAGAACCCGAGCCGGTGCATCAGCCGGGTGGCACCCGAAACGCTGTAGGAGACGTGGAACTTCCGGCCGATCAAAGTGGCCACCCGCGCCGCGGTCCACACCTGGTCCTCGACCCAGCCGTGCGCGGCCGGCCCCTCCTCCAGGAAGGCCGCCAGCTTCTCCAGGCTCCGGGGCGACAGCCGGCAACGCGACCCGGACGCACCCCGCGAGACCAACGCCTCCGCACCCCCCTCACGCCACAACCCGTGCCACTGATACGCCGACTTCCGGCTCACCCGCAGCCGCTCCGCGACCTCCAGCGGCCCGACCAGCTGCTCGAACAACTCCACGGCTCGCATCCGAACCGCCTCACGACGCTGACGCCCCGCAGACGTCAGACCGCCCCCATCCGCGTATCTCACACACCAACAGATAGGGCCTACCGGCATGCAGCAAAGGCAACTTCCACAAGATTCACCCTGACGAGCAAAGGTCAGTAACGCCTGCTGGCGGCCGACGACGGGATCCCGGCCGGGAGCATCGGGGGTGCGGGTGAATGAGCCGGCCAGGGGATGGCGGTCAACCAGCCGCGTTGTGCTCGGTCTCCGGCACCGCGTGTAGCCAGCGCACGGCGTTTTCGTGGAAGGACGCGTGGATGGGCACAAGGTCTGTGCCGCTGGTGTCGTCGAGGGCGGTGACGTTGATGCCGATCTCCGGGATGTTGCTGTCGATCGCCGCGACGCGGCTGCCACAGGTCGGGCAGAAACCGCGCTTCGCCTCGCCTTCGAAGGTCTCGTACCAGGTCGGCTCGCTCTCGCCGGTCCAGGTGACCGTCTCGAATCCCACCCACCACATCAAGGGGGTGCCGCCGAGCTTCTGACAGTGCTCGCAAGCGCACGTGTGGGCAAAGACGGCCGGACCCCGGGTGGTGAAGCGGATGCGGCCGCACAGGCAGCCGCCGGTACGTCCCTCGGCTTCTTCGGCTCCCTGGGTGTCGGCGGTGGGGGTGGCATTCATCAGGTGATCTCCTAGGATCGGTTGGCTAGTTGGGTCCAACACGAGGACGCGCGCTGCGCGCCCATCGCCTTCCGAATGTCACCAGCCGACGGTCAGGCGGGTCTGGCCAGTCAGTCATTCCTGGAAACGATCGGTCCGGCGCTCAGGTCACCGCGGAGCCTGGGCGCCGAGTTGCAGCAGAGGCTCGTCGTCAGGGGGTGTTGACCTCGCATCAAGCCTGTCGGCGATGTCGTCCGTCTGCAGGTATGGCCAACATCGACGAACCGACAGCGAAGCGGCCGGCTGGATAAGCAGGCAATGCTCGTCACCGGTCCGCCCCCTGGAAGTGCTGCACGTACTCAGCCAGGGTCTGCTCGAAGCCCCACAGGGCACGCCGTTCATCGACCGTCGTCGGATCCTCAATCGGGACGGGGATCTGGATGCCGTTGGCGTCCGGTCGTACTTGGGTGCCAAATAGCTGACGACGGCCACGAGCGAGGCGGACCCGGTCCTCAAGCATGGCGGCGTGCTGAGGGTCGACGTCGCCCGCGGTGAACGCCGCAGCCAGCAGCTCAAGGCACTGCTCCTGGAAGTCCGGATCAAGATCGGCATGCTGCGCGATCAGCCACGCGGACAGCGAGGCCTTGGGGCCGACCAGCGCCCGCCCTGGCCATCCGCGGTCGGCGATGACCTCGCGCAGCCATGCGGTGTTGTCCCGGTCCACCCGGCGCATCTGCTCGCCCCAGTCCTCTCCGCGTTCGGCGGCCGGCAGCAGCCGGACGGCCTGGTCCGTCTCCTGCCGGGCCAGAAGCTGGGCAGTCAGGGTCTCGTCGTACGCCGGCGGGTGGCGCAGCGCGGCTGCGGACTCGATGGCCTCGAAGAGCGCGCTGCCCATCACCAGGGTGTCGTGCGGGATGTCGAGGGCTGGCAGATCGGTGGCGAGCACCCAGCGTGCGGGATGCTCGGGCTCGGCCGTGGGGCTCAGAGGCCGGTCGGCCACCCCGACGAAGATGTGGTCGCGGTGAAGGTGGCGTTGTGAAGCCCTGCTATCCGCGGCGGCCGGGATGTCCGCGACGTGCCACGCCGACGGCAGGAGCGGGTGCGGGTAGTCGGCCGGTGCCGGTGGGGCAAGGAGCCGCGCCCGGTGTCCAGTTTCTTCAAGGACTTCCCGCACGGCGGCCTGCTCCGGCGATTCTCCCTCGTCAACATGACCTCCAGGGGCGAGTTCACCGCCGATCCTGGGGTGCTCAATCACGCACATCCGCCAAACAGACCCGAAACGGGCGAAGAGGAACACACTCGCCGTCAGATGCACCACGTCGGTCATGCGTCCGGTTCTGGGGCGCGCGGGGTCCCCACGGGCCAGATCCGCGAAGTCGTACTCCCTTTGAGCGACAGCCGTGCCCCTCCCGTCTTAGGACGGACCTGAGTTGGGCTCCAACGGGCGGGTGGGTCCGGCGGGGTCGGGGCCTCGGCGGTCAGCGGACGGGGTAGGGGGTGCGCGTCGCCGGACGTACCTGGCGGCGCAGGCTCAGGGCCTGTTCGTCGCGCAGGGTACGCAGGGCCGTCAGTTCGGAGTTCAGGGCGTCCCATCCTTCGGGCGGCGCGGGCTCCGTCACCCGGTCGCCGTCCCAGACCGGCCCGGGCACGTGCGCGGCGAGCACCCCTCGGCGCAGCTCCCGTTCGTCGTCTTCGAGGATCCGCGTCCTGGTCGTGGAGTGGTGCGTGCCGTCAATGGTGGTGATCGGGGTGAGGAGTTCGTGGTCGAGGAGGTGGCCGATGCGGGAGTCCCACCACGACCAGCGGTGGTGTGGTGCGTCTTGGTCGCGGGCGTCGCGGACGAGGTCGACCGTCTCGAGAGCTCCGGAGCGCCGGACCTCGTCCAGGATCTCCTGGTGGACGTCGGTGAGTCGGGCCGGACGGCGGGGCCTGGCCTTCGTCGCGGTGGCCGGAGGCTGTCCAGTCTCCTGGCGCAGTCGGGCGTGCATCCCGGTCAGGCAGGCGTCGTGGAAGCGGCGTGCCCACCAGGTGTCACGGGCGGGATCATCGACGAGTTCCAGCAGGCCGGGGCACAAATCGCACATCCGCAGTTCGGTCAGGACACGGTCGTCCTGGTCGTCCGGGTCCGGGGCGGTCCACCACGGGCGGGGCTCGGCCGCGGTGCGGCCGCACATCGCGCAGCCGTTGGGATGGTGCGGTTCGCTCGCGAGCGCGGTCACCGTCTCGCGGGCCATCCGGCCGGCGCGGCCCCACCATCGGTACTCCGAGCTTTCCGCTGCTCCGCCCAGGATGAGGCAGGTCTCGCACAGTCCGATCGGGGAGCTGGTGAAGGCCTCGCCGGGGCGGGCCACCCGCTGGCCGGGTAGTGCCCGCCGGCACCACGAGCACTGAGGCAGCGGCTGGGGCTCGGGCGGCTCCGTGTAGGGGGCGGTCGTCTGGGCCTGGAGGGTCAGGTCCCGTTCTTCGCGGAACAGCACCGGCCCTTCGGTGTCCTCGTACGGGGCGAACAGGCGCACGACCTTGCTGCGCCCGGCGAGCGCCAGCCTGGTCTTCCAGTGGCCGTATCCGAGCATGTCCCTGGCCTTGGCCCGTTCGCCCCGGTCTTCGGCGGCGTCGTGCAGGCGCTGTTCGGCCTTGGCCTGCTCGTGGCGGTCGTTCAGTCGTGGCCGTAGCCGTACGGCCAGGTCAACGTGGAGCAGCGGGTCTGTCCCGGGGGCGGCGTAGGCGCCGAGGGCCCGGATTTCTTCGACCCACCACAAGGTGGCGTCCGGGTCGTCGTTGATCTGCGCCGCGGCCTTGACGATCTTGGCCACCAGGGTGTCCGCGCTGCGGCGGGTCGAGGGCCTGCGCCCGGAGGCGTTGGCGAGGACGCGTCCGGCGGGGGTCAGTTTCCAGGTCCGGTGGTCGTGGCGGTCCCACGAGTCGGTGCGGCCGTCGTTCCCGGTGGGGCCGCTCAGCAGACCGGCCCGCACCAGCCGTCGCAGGTAGGCGAGGGTCTCGGCCTCGGTGAAGTTGAGCGGGCCGGTGACGTCGTGGATGCGGAGCCCGTACAGATCGGCGCGCTTGAGGACGTCGCGGGCGGTGCGGACATCGCGTCCGCGCAGTTCGGCGTCGAGGTCGACGACGAACTCGTTCTCATACGTGCCCAGGCCGCCCAGTGCTCGGAGCGCCGGCCTCCCGCTGGGTTCGCCGCCGGCCAGTTTGAGGTCGCGCAGCAGGCGTTCCTGCGCGCTGTGGTCCTGGTCTGCGGGTGAACGGGGTGCGATCACCGTCCGGGCGGGGTCGGGGCTTGCCGGGGATGGGGTGTCGGTGTTCCGCTCAGTCACCTGATCACCGTACCGGCGTGGGGGGCTTGACCATCGCGGTATCGGGGACCGGGGACGGTAGTGGGGGTGAGGAGAAGGAAGCGGCGTGAAGGCGCGTTCACCGGTGTACGGCCTCGTCGACCAGCGTCACGAACCGGCCTGCCCTGTCGGGGTCGTGGCGGCGCCGCTCGGCCGGCGCGTGGAGCCGGGTCTGCAGGGTCAGGTTGTCCGCGGCTCGGAGGTCGCGGACAACGGCCGTCACCGGTTCGGTTGTCCGTTCGGGCTGTTCCACCCTGGGTGGGGGGAGGCTGGATCGGCCAGGATCTGGGCGAGGTGGTCGGCGATCGTGAAGGGCACCTTGGGGTCGGCGAGGAAGCCGGCCGGTTCGAGGGTGCGGGTGACCATCAGCGGGACGACATTCCAGTCCATGCCTTCGGGGGCCTGGCAGGCGCGGGCGGCTTGGGAGGCGTGGGCGGTGATGGTGGCGGTCTTGGCGAGGAGCTTGGTGCAGTAGCGGTCGAATCTCTGAAGGTGTTGGACGAGGTTGTGCGGGGCGACGGCGCCGTGCGGGTTCTTCGCTTCGATCACCCACAGGCGTCGGGCGGCCGGGTCGGCGACGAGCAGGTCGATTTCGCCGATCAGGCCCGGGATGCCGAGTTGGGCGGCGGTCTTCTCCAGGAGCCGGAACTTGTGGGGCAGTCCGGCGTCGCGGGCGATCGTCTTGAGGTCGGCTTCCAGGCGGTCGTCGAGGTGCTGGCGGTGGCGGCGCAGGGCATCTGTGACGGGCTGGGGCAGGTCGGGGTGTGGGAGGCGGCCTTCGTCGAGGTAGGCGGCGTAGAGGTTTTGGGCGGTGTGGATGAGCCAGGGCAGCACGAGCAGCCGGCCGTCGTGGGTGATCAGCGGGTGGGTGGCGGGCCGGGTGCGGCGCTCGACCTCGGTGTAGGCGTGCGGTCCGGTGGCGGCGGCGTTGCCCGGGTGGAGGCGCAGCCGGTCGACGGCGGCCGTCAGGTCGGCTGTGGGCAGCGCTGACCAGGCGGTCGCCTCGCGCACCAGGTCCTCGGGGGTCAGCATGGCGATGCCGTCGGGTCCTGTCGGCCAGTCGGCGGCGCTGGCCAGCACGGCGCCCAGCGCGGCGAACCCGAAGCCCCACTGTTGGTGCAGGAGCCGGTCGGCCCGGGCGAGCTGACTGCCGGGGGGCAGGTCAGGCGCAGCGAACACCGTTGCGGTGCGCGAGCCCCGAGCGGCGAACGCAGCGGATTCGTCGCGGAGTTGTGGCGTCGCGGTGGCGGCCTGGGCGAGAAAGTGTTGCTGCCGGGCCTGCTGGTACGCCTCGGCGTTGAAACCGAGGTGGGCCAGCTCGGCGCCGGGGTCCGCGGTGCCTGCTTCATTGGTGTCGGTGAGGGTGAAGACCCCGGTGGGGTGGATGTCCAGGTGGAGGTCGTGCAGTCGGCGGGAGGCGGCGACGGCGGTGGTCCCGCAGTGCCGGACGAGCTCGGCCAGGGCGACCAGTTCGGCGACGGCCAGGACGTCGACGGGCCGCTGGCCGGCGGGAGGGGTGGCGATGGCCTGTTGGAGCAGGAGCTGCAGGGCGGAGGTGGCTGTGGCGGCGCCGGCTTGGCGGCGGCCGGCTTCCGGGGCCCAGTTCGCTCCCCACGGTGCGGCGAGGTTCACCTCCACTTCGTGGTGGCCGCGGGTGCGGCTGCTCCAGGCCGCGTTCAGCTGTCGCGCCAACTCTTCGACGAGGTCCGGTTGGTGGGCGCGGATCTGCTGGGTGAGTTCGTCTTCCAGGGCGTGGAGCAGCTGTTCGGCGGGGCCGCCGTGGCCGTAGGCGTCCGTCCCGTGCCAGGAGCCGGCCGGGACGCGGGCGCGGCGGATGGCTGCAGCCGCGGTACGCAGGACGCGGGCGTGCAGGTGGTGGGAGCGCGGCAGCGTGTAGTGGGGGGTGGTGGCGGGCCAGTAGGTGGCGTTGCCGGTGATGCGCAGCACCGGATACGCCGCGTCCCAGGCTTCCGCGAACTCCTCCGGGTCGGTGCCGGGGCCGGCGCCTCGGCCTTGGCGGACTTGGGCGACGAGGTGGTGCAGGAGCCGGCCCAGGATCCGGTGGCCTTGTTGGCCGTCGCCGGTGAAGGAGGCCAGCAGCGGCGGATCGAGGTCGACGCCGATCCGGGCCTGGTCCGGCTGTGCCCCGGCGTGCAGCAGCAGCCGCTCCCCCGCCTCCTGCTCATCGGCGGGCCGGCTGTCCGGGTCGGTGGGCGGTGGTTGGTGGGGTTGGGTGGTCTCGGTCAGCTGCAGCACGACGGGGGCTCCGTCGGGCAGGGTGAAGTGGGCGGTGACCGGCGGGCATCGGGTGATGGTGGTGCGGATGCTGTCGGCGAGGCCGGTCATCGCGGCCAGGTCGAGGACCGCGCCGGGCTCGGGGCAGGGGTTGGCGATGACCGTCAGCGGCGGGACGGTGCTGATCCGCACCATCAGCTCTCCCCCGTCGCTGCCGGGATACAGAAGGTCGGCATGTTCGCCGGGAAGCCCTGGATCGGGTTCGGCGAGGTGGGCGAAGCGCCAGTGCAGCGCCTGGGGCAGTCCGGCCGCGGCCAGGACGTCATCGGTGCGTGCCCAGGTCGCGGCGCGCTGCCAGCTCGGGTCGAACCCGGCCGGGGGGACGGCGGCCACCTCCTGCCGGTCCGGGGCCGGCAGGAGCAGCGTGCTCTCGCGCCGCCACGCGGTCCACGCGTCGAGCGGCTCGCGGTAGAAGACGGCGTCGACACCGGGGTGCTCGGTGAGCTCCAGGACGAACAACGCCACGGTGGCCGGATCGCCTTCGGCGTCGGCGAGGATCTCGGCGAGCTCTTCGAGGTGGAGGTAGGCGGTGTCGGTGATCAGCTCCGGGCCGAGCACCCGGGGCCCGCCGTAGACCACGAGCCGCCCCCGGCCGGGAGCGCCACTGGCAGCGAGGGCGGACCGGCCCTCTTCGATTCGCCCGGACAGGCCCCCGTCGGACAGCGCGCTGACGACGGCGATGTCGTAGCGGTAGCCGGGCGAGGAGATCACGCATACCCGCCCGGGCTTAGCCGGGGCCTCGTCCAGGCCCAGCAGCTGCGCGACGCGGTCCGCGGTCAGCTCCTGCAGCCGCTCCTGCGCGCCCTGCGGATCCGGGACCGCGGCCAGGAGGTGTTCGAGGGCCGCGGCGAAGGTGTTCAGCACGGCGCAGACCGGCACCAGCCGGCGGCGGCCGTGGGCGACGACGGCGAGCACCGGACCGAGCAGCGATCTCGTCGGGTGGTAGCGCAAGGGAAGGTCGGCGAGGTCCGCAGTCAGCCACTGCAGCGCCCGTTCCGCGCGCTGCGGGTTGCGGCACGCGCCGGTGAGCATGGCGGGATCGAGGCCGGCCAGCTCCTGGGCGGCCTCGGCCTCACCGGGGCTGATCCCGCACGCGATCTCCTGCGCGACCCGGTCCTCGTATGCCTGTGGCCACGCCGGCGCGAGCGCGGTGACCGCGTGGTCGCTATAGCGCAGCACCAGTTCCAGAACGTCGGTGAGGGTGAACCCGTGCACGCTCAGGAGCGGTTCGTCGACTGCCAGGGCGGTCAGCTGCGCGCTGCGCAGGAACATCAGCGGGTGGTCGAGCTGTCCGGGGTGGACCAGCAGCCGCTCAGCTGCCACCTCGAACGCCACCAGGGCGCGAGGATCGTTCGGCTCGGCCTCGGTCACCGTTCCCCGGCCCGGAGCAGCCCGGACGGCGGCCTCGACCAGGCCGGGCAGGTCTCCGGCGCCCGCCTGGTCCCCGGGGCGGGAAGGCGTGCGCAGGACGCGGGTCCACAGCAGCAGCAGGTGATCCCCGAAGCGGGAGCAGCCCGGCGACGCGAGCGCTGCATGGAGAACCACCAGCAGCGACTCGGTCGAGTAGCGGGCCAGGACCCGGTCGAGGGGTTTCCACTGCACACGCCGGTGCTGCGCGGAGGTGGGCTGCTGGGCCGTTGCCATCGTCGGTCTGTCTCCCTTGCCGGATTCCTCCCCCAGAGCCTGGCAGCAACGGCGCTCCCCCGCTGGGGATTTACCCTCGGCCACCGCAGGCCTCTTCGCCGAGAGCACGGCCACCTCGGAAACCGGGAGCCCGCCGCTGCGGCTTGGTGCCTGGAGCGTTGACCGGTCCGCTGAAGCCGTCGATCACCGTGGCGCGGGCCCCCACGGAGTCGGCGCTCATGCGCACGCTCCCACGGTCGGCCGGGTGAGGTGGTCTCGCCAGACGGGTCTGGCCGGGTCGGAGGTATCCCAGCCGCGCCATGCCGCGTCGAGGAGTTCGCCGGTGACCGGGTCGACGACGCCTTCGGGCACCAGCCGCAGCGGCGGCCGGGCGGGCCTGCGGTTCTCCGCGCTGCGGCGGGCCCGGTGCTCCAGCCAGAGCTGATACCCGGCACGCTGGTCGGCGTGCCGCTGGCGGCGGCGCGCGCCCAACCCCTGCGTGCCGCGTTCCTGCGCCACGCGGACCAGCTGTTCCTCGTCCGGCCGCAGCCCTTCTCCGTCGACGCCGGCCAAGTGCCGGGGCAGGTAGAACAACCCATCGGCCTCCTCCGCCAGGCCATCGGTGAGCAACTTGTCCAACCGCCGGCGGACCGTAGTGCGGTGCAGCCCCGTGGCCAGCGCCAGAGCGGGCACATCACTTCCGTCCAGTGGGTCCAGGCAGGCCATCAGCCGTGCTCCCGAGACGCCGTGGCCGAAGTGGTGGAACGCGTCGTGGGCCATCACGGTGGACAGCGAGCGGGTGCTGAGCGAGGGCGTGTGCAGAGCCGGGACACCTCCTGCCCCCGTCTCTCCCGCAGCTGGCAACTGTCCCGGGGCTGCACCATCAACCTCAACCACCGCTGGTGGTACGCGAAGAACCCACTGCGTCCCGCTGTTCTTCCCCACCCCCGCCCTCACGAGCAGCAGCCATCCCGCCGTCCGCAACCGGGTGTTGCTGGCCTCCGCCGTCGATTTCGCGCACCCCATCAACTCGGCCAGCTGCCGCACCGACACCTGATGGTCGAGCCCGCCCGAGCGCTCCGCCAGCCGCAACCTGGCTGTCAGGTTCTTCTCGTCGATCCCCCCGCTGCTCCCCCGCCACACGGCGACTTCCACCGCATTGCGGACCCCGACGACCCCCACCACGGCGTCGGTGCGGCACACGATCGTGCCCGAGGAGCCCACGAAGCGGCGGGCCTTGGCCAGCATCTCGCCCAGCTTGCCCTCGGCGTACCGGTCGCCCTTGCGCGCCCGCAGACCCCGCGCCCACACCCCGCCGGCCGTCGGCCGCAGCACCAGCGCCTCGTACCACTGCGCCGGCGTCCACTCCCGGCCCGGCTGCGACACCGCGACAGCCAGAGCCATCGTCAGCCGGTAGCCGCCGTCGCCGGCGTTCCGCCCCCGGTAGCGGCCCTCGACGTCACCGTCCAGCAGCAGCCGGCGCGTCCGCACCGACAGGCCCGGCAGCTGCTCGACCCACTCCCGCAACCGGCGCCCCGGCCGCGCCGTGCCCGCTGAACGCCCCCTCGCGGCCGCGCTCACCGCTCGGCCCCGTACGTCCGGGTCCACACCGCGGCGCGCGCCTGGACGGCCAGCAGCACCGCCCAGCAGATCCCGTCCTCGTCGAGACCCGCCTCCGCCGCCTCGGTCCGAGCCCGCTCAGCCTCGACCCTGACGTCTGAGCCAGCCTCCATCGCGGCGGCGACCTTGGCGCGCCCGTTCAACCAGGCCCCGGCCGCGTCCATCGCCGCCGCGGCGGCAACGCCCACCTGGTGCGTCAACCCGCAGGGGCGGCACCGCCCATCGGCACCGCGGTCCTCGGCCCACGACCGGCAGCCCGGACACCGCGACGGATACCGCTCGCTCCCGACGCCCTGGGCCCCGGTGGCCGCGGCCACCGGGGCAGACACCTGGGCGGGCCTGACAGGCTCCACGGGACCGGCCGAAGCCGCCTCCAGCTCGCACATCGGGCACGACCCGGCATGCTCCACGCACCCCGGGCAGGCCCCAGCGGCGACAGCGGCCGCCCGGGCACGTGCCCGGCGCCGCTCCTCCCGCTCGGCCCGGCACTCCTCGCAAGCCTCCCCCGACGCCCACAAGGTCCCCGACTCGCACTTCGGGTCGTGACAGCCCCACCGTGGGACGCCGACCTTCAGCAGCCAGCCCCCGGGTTGCCGATCTCCGCCGCCGTCTCCCGGGCGAACCGGCGCTCCAGGCGCTGGCGCAGCCGCTCCGGCTCGATGCCCAGCGTCAGCTGCGCTCCCAGCTCCCGGGCGACCTTGCGCTGGACGTAGACCGTGGTGCGCTCCAGCAGCCAGCGCACCGGCTCGGTCATCCACGCCATCCGGGTGCTGTACGTCAACTCCGGTCCGGCGTAGGGCTTCTGAGGTCCCGGGGCGGCCGGCTGATCAGCAGCGGGGGTGGGAGACAGGTCTTGTTCAACCGCGCGCAGCGCGAGATCGGCGCCGTCGATCGCTGGCGGCCGGTTGTTCGAGGGAGCCGAGTTATCCACAGGCGCCTCGCGCGAAGCTACCTCTACCTCGCCTACGGCGGGTGACAACCCCCCACCGTCGCCCTTCTCCAGTCCCTCAGTCCTAGTGTCTTCCTCTGTCGCGAGGGATCCGTCACCAGCCTGCGAACCCGACCCGTCACCAACAGGCGAGCCACTCCCCCGCTCTTCGACGCCGTCGTCCTCAACCGCGTTCGACTGCTCCACCGGCGTCGGCTGGTCCAGCACGATGTACTCATGCCGGCCCTGCCAGCCGGCACGGCGCTTCACGATCAGCCAGCCCAGCGCCTCCAGCGAGTCGATGACCGCGCTCGCCGCCGCCGCGCCGATCGGCTCCCCCGCGCGCTTCCCACTGTGGTGGACCAGAAGCTCGCCGAGCTCCCGCTCCGACACCGGCAGGCCCAGGGCAGCCGCGTACGCCAGAGCAGCCCACGCCCGAAGCTGACGTGGGTCCAGAAATTCCGCGGCAAGCACAGGAATCCACACAAACCGCTCACCACGTGGCAACGGCCGTGTTCGCCGTTGTGCAGTGGTCCCGCGGCCGCCTCGCATTGTTCTACGACGGCTCGTTAGCTCCCGGACTCCGTCATGAGGATCGGCTGCACTCAGAGCCCGCAGACCACGTTCCACCGTCGACGGACTGAGCCTGAGGTACGTGGCCAGCACTTTCACACCAGCAGTGCAGCCCTCCGGCCGAGCTCCGAGGGCTGCAACCTTCACGAAGACTGACAATGCAGCGTCAGGTGCGGTGGGGGAACACACGATTCGCCAGGGCGCGCGAATCCGTCCGAAAGCTCTGGCGGGCGTGGCTCCGAGGGCGAGGCCACCGCCTGCTAGCTCATCGCAGAGTTCTTCAGCGGCCGGACCCTCCAGCAAGGCTGGCAACGTTCCTCCATCGTGCGCGATCGCTCCCGAGCGCTTTCTCCCCCTCGTGCATGTCGGCGAGAGTGCGACGATTGGATCGCCGGACTGCCCTGCCATAACGAAGTTCGAATTGCGCGAAAGCCACCTCTGGAATTTCTCCCGCGGGGCTTGCATAGGCGGCCTATCCACCCACGCGCCAGTGAAGATACACCCTCTGACCTGCTGCTCTGTGCCATCGTCGGCGACGGGCGTGGCGTAGAGGTGACATCGAAGATGGCTATTAACTGCGCCAGTAAAAGGACCAAATCGGAGGTGACAAGCACGTCGCGACGTGACTCGGAATGTGCCGTTTCGATAGGTCAAGCCATTTGTGATTTGCCCGCTGAAGTCGCAGGAATCAAACCATTCTGGGTTGCAGACCTGCGCCGGGGTTGGAGCGACCTACTCATCGCGATGGAACGAACAATCAGACAAATCGACCATCGGGTTTGGGGTCACCGTGACCACCGAGGTGATCAGACGCACCATCGAAACGGCGCCGCGGACGACACACTATGCGACACGCGGGATCAGCCTGACCGACAAGTCAACGACTGATAAGTTAGTCGTCATGACGACCCCCTTCAGCGATGCGAGCACCGAGAAGCTCATCGCCAACGTGACACCAGAGATGCGCAGAGACCTCAAGATCCGAGCCGCTGAGCGCGGACTCAACGTCTCCGACGCGGTCATCCACGCGCTCTCGCTCTGGTACGAGAAGACGGATGTTCCCCACGTGGAAGTCAAGGGGGCGAAGTCTTGGGCCTCCTATGTCCCAGTCGGGGGCATCGCTCGCTTCGAAGAGGAGTGCGATGCCCGAAGCGTCACCAAGGTCCAGGGAATCGCGCAGGCCATCACTAACTGGCTCCTCAACCACCCCTCCCCCGCCGAGCGCCTGGTGGCTCAACCCGTCAAGCGGATCCTGGTCGGCAATCAGAAGGGCGGCGTGGGCAAGACCTTCATCTCGGCCGGCCTGGCGCAGGCGTTCGCCGAAGCTGGCTTGAGGGTGCTCCTTGTCGACTACGACCCGCAGGGGCACCTGTCCGCGCGGCTCCAGGTGGCAGATCTTCCAACGGGCGGAGACAGTCTCCTCACGCACATGTTGGGCAAAGCCAAGCAGCACCTCCGGCGCTCGATCATCGCCTTGGAGGAAGTTCGACTCCCTGGCGATGAGCGCCCTGCGACCATGATGTTCGATGGCAGGTTGCACATACTGCCTGCCCACGAGGATGCGTTCCTCATGGACGCGGAACTGGCGACGATGCGCGCGGGTCGTGATACCTGTCTTCGTCGAGCATTGGAGCCCATCGAGGCCGACTACGACGTCATCGTGCTTGACGGTCCCCCCAACCTCGGTCTGGGTATGGACCTGGCGATCGACTACGTGCAGCGTCGTCCCGGCGAACTGGTCGAGCATTCGGGGATTCTGATCCCCGTGTGGTCGGACAAGTCCTCCTTCCGCGCCTACAACTTGCTGAACCGTCAGATCGCCACCACGTGCGGCAATATGCAAATCAAGGTCGATCAGCTCGGGTTCATCGTGAACGCGTACGACTCACGCAAGGGAACCGTCACGCGCGGGTTCTACGACGAGTGGAACTCGCTGACCTCCCCGAGCGTGCTGGCGGAACTGAAGGACTCCATCGAAGGTCGGGAGTCTTCCGACTACGAGATTCCTCTGTTCCAGTACGCACCCGACTGCATCCAGTCTGAAACGATGCGCAAACTTGCTAAGGAACTCTCCGCATGAGTAAGTACCGTCCAGCGACATTGCCGAAGGGCAACTCAGAAGAGAGCAGCGAAGGAGGAGCAGTTCCTCCAGTACGTACTCGTGCCGAGATCCGTGCTGAGTGGGAGGAGCGTCAGCGGGAAGAGCAGGCAGCTGCCGCGAGCACTCAGCACGCTGATCCGGCAGAAAGCGCTGAGGCGGACGGGGGCGGTCAGACGCAGCAGGAGCCGCCCGTCGAGGAAGTCAGTGTGACCTCGGCCGCAAGGAGTGATGAAGGTGAAGTAGCTGAGCCGCCGACTGTCTCAGTTGAATCAGCGCTCCCTGAGACGAGCGGCGACGAGGTCGAACTGAGCGGTGAAGACGGCGGGTTGGTGCATCTGCCCGCGAATCGCGACGACCTCGGCTTCGTTGCGATGCCGGCCTTCAGCGAACCGACGAGTTCCGACCCGAAGGAGAGACTCGATCACTATGCGCGCGGAGTGGTGGCCGCGGAGTATGCCTCACGTGCGAATGTGCAACGAGCGCATCAGCAGAAGATCATCGTTCAGGGGCAAAACCTGCTTGCGATGAAGAAGGAGAAGCTCTGGGAGGTTCTTGGACTCCCGGACTTCGATGCCTTGGTTCAGCAGCGCTTCAACTATGGGAAGAACTACGCGAACAAGCTCATCCGCACCATGCCGGTGGTGAGGGCACTGGAGCTTGTCACCAGCATGGAACTAGCAGAGAAGCACTTGCGTCCGCTCGTGCCTGTCCAAGACCGGCACGGCGATGAAGCCGTTCGGGAGACCTGGGATGAGGCACTTCGGAAGGGCAAGATCACAGAGAAGGCATTGAGGGAGGCGGCCTACTTCCTCGGCTATGGCGACCCCATCGAGCAGGACGGAAACTCCAGTGGTGGTCAGCGCCGTGCAGCGACAGGCTCCTCTTCCTCGGCTCGCGTGCGATCGGTCGAGGAGGCATTCGGTGCGATCCGCTCGCTGATGCAGACCGACAGTGAGCAGGCACGCAAGGAGGCGCTGGAGCTTTGGAAGCTAGCTGAGGAGTTGAGGGCGGAGCTCGGAATCGAGATCGCCCCAACCGGCGTCTGATTCGAACTTCGCAGGGGCGGCGGCACGCATTGCGTGGCGCCGCCCCTCTTTTTTGCGAGATTTTCTGACCCGACTCCCTTGGGTACCCGGGGTACCCAGCGGCGGGGGAGCGCGGTTTGGGTACCCGGGGTACCCGCGGCCTCGGTCGGCGGGTTTGGGTACCCGGGGTACCCGCGGCCTCGGTCGGCGGGTTTGGGTACCCGGGGTACCCGCGGCCTCGGTCGGCGGGTTTGGGTACCCGGGGTACCCAGCGGCGGGGGAGCGCGGTTTGGGTACCCGGGGTACCCAGCGGCGGGGGAGCGCGGTTTGGGTACCCGGGGTACCCAGCGGCGGGGGTCTCCTGGTTTGGGTACCCGGGGTACCCGCAGCCTCGGTCGGCGGGTTTGGGTACCCGGGGTACCCGCGGCCTCGGTCGGCGGGTTTGGGTACCCGGGGTACCCGCGGCCTCGGTCGGCGGGTTTGGGTACCCGGGGTACCCGCGGCCTCGGTCGGCGGGTTTGGGTACCCGGGGTACCCAGCGGCGGGGGAGCGCGGTTTGGGTACCCGGGGTACCCAGCGGCGGGGGAGCGCGGTTTGGGTACCCGGGGTACCCAGCGGCGGGGGAGCGCGGTTTGGGTACCCGGGTACCCAGCGGCGGGGGTCTCCTGGTTTGGGTACCCGGGGTACCCGCAGCCTCGGTCGGCGGGTTTGGGTACCCGGGGTACCCAGCGGCGGGGGAGCGCGGTTTGGGTACCCGGGGTACCCAGCGGCGGGGGTCTCCTGGTTTGGGTACCCGGGGTACCCGCAGCCTCGGTCGGCGGGTTTGGGTACCCGGGGTACCCAGCGGCGGGGGAGCGCGGTTTGGGTACCCGGGGTACCCAGCGGCGGGGGAGTGTGAGGACTTAATCGAATGCATGTTCCCCACCGCTGGGTCGAGTTCGTTGATCTAGGACTTCGTCTCGCGGGAAGGAGGGAAGACTCAGTCGACGGCCAATGCGGAGATGAGAAGTGCGCCAGCGATCATGAATGGCCCGAACGCGAGATGGCTCCTCCGGGAAGCCCTTCCGAGCAGCATTAGAGCGAGTCCGACAACCGCCGCAAGAGCAAAGCCCGCGAAGGCGCCGCGGAGGACGGCAGTCCAGCTCGACCAGCCGAGTATGGCGCCAACTGCCGGCGCGAGTTTGACGTCGCCCATCCCCATGCCGACCAGGACGAGGACAAGGTAGAGCGCCGTGATGAGTACGGCGGCTTCGAGAGCCCTCCAGAAACTACCGGACTCTCCAACGAGCGCGGCTCCGCCGAGGAGTAGAAGCGTGCCGGCGGAGGCGGGCAGGGTCAGCACGTCGGGGAGTCGGTGGACCGTGAGGTCGATGATGGTCAGTGCGGCGCCGCAGGCGAGTAGCCAGTACTGGGCGGCTCCGATCCATCCGGTTGCTCCGGAGGCGGCGAGGGCAGCGAAGGCCGCGCCCGTGAGTCCTTCAGGGAGGCCGGCGGCCGGACCGATCTTCTCGTGGCACGACGGGCAGCGACCTGTCGTCGCTCGCAGCCAGCCGCCCATCCCGGGGGAGGGGTAAGCGGCGGCGCACGCTGGGCAGGCTCGCCGGTTCGGTTCGCCGCGAGGTACTGCTCGGGCGAAGATCAGCGGCCGGGCTGCCGCGCCGGCTGCCAGCCCGGCGAGGAGCGCGACGACGACGGTGATCACGGACATCGGAAGGCTCCCAGGCGGTGGGCGGACAGATATTTCAGCCAGCCCGGAGACTGATCTACTGAAGCGTAACGAAGCCAACGAGGGCTGACGCGGGTGGGGCAGAACGTGATCTTCAGTACAAACCGGCAGGTCGGGGAGGGTACCGTGGGGAAAAGGGGGTGGTTCGTAGACTTCATCCCTCGTACCGTTCTGATTCACCGGGGTGGCTCGAATGCACGGGGAGGTCGATCCGTGTCACACCCGAGGCGCTGATCGCACCTCTATGGGCGATGCGCGCCTGCGCACGGACTCGACGAGAGGGAAGAACGACCAATGACCGCTGGGTCGAGCAGCACCGTCCTCCAACCGCATGCCCCGAACGACCCTGCCCCCGGGCGCACGAAGGTGCAGTGGACCAGGGGACGCAAGGCACTGTTCGGAGCGATCGGACTCGGGTCGATCGCGATCGCAGCCGCCGGATTCACCGGCTCGTACACCGCGGTCCGATCCCTTGCGGAGGAGAAAGGTTTCGGCTCCTTCGCCCCAGCCTTCCCGCTCGCCGTCGACATGGGCATCGCCGTCCTGCTCGCGCTCGATCTGGCGCTCACCTCGGTCAATCTGAAGTACCCGTTGTTGCGGTACATCGCCTGGCTGCTGACAGCGGCGACGATCACGTTCAACGCGGCGTCGTCCTGGCCGGACGTGCTGGGTTCGGCGATGCATGCCACGATCCCGTTGCTGTTCATCTCGGTGACCGAGGCGATGCGCAACGCGATCGCCAAGGCGACCGCGATCGAGTTCGACCAGCACATGGACTCCATACGGTTGGCCCGCTGGATCCTCTCGCCAGCGTCGACCTTTTCTATATGGCGGGACATGAAGCTCTGGGAGATCCGGTCGTACTCGCTTGCCCTGGAGCGGTACCAGGAGAAGATGTTGCTGCGCCAGGACCTCAGGGCCGAGTACGGGCGCCGGTGGCGGAAGAAGGCGACCGGCCCGCAGATGCGGCCGCTGCGTCAGGCCAGGCTCGGCATTGCGATCGACCGTGGTGCCGGAGCCCCCGTGGCAGCGGAGCAGCAGCGTGAGGACGTACCTGCTGCGAGGAGCACGACGGCGGAACCGCCCGCGCAGCTCTCGCCCCCCTCGGTAGAGATTCCCTCCATCGCCCCGGCACCCGTACTCCCCACCGTTGCCTTGGCCCCCGAGCCGCCCATACAGCCGGCACCGGCACCGGCACCGGAGCCACAGGTGCCGCCGACGGCGCGTGAGGAGTTCCCGGAGAGCGAGCCTGAGCTCGAGCTCCCGCAACCTCGTGCGCAACCCGTCCAGGAGCAGGTTCTCGGTCCGGACGCGGAGCCGCGTGCCGATGAGGCGTTGGCGCCCGCCGCCTCCGGCGCTTCCACTTTTGAGGTTGTTGAGGACAGGGGCGAGGAGTTCGACGCGGAGGACAACGAGACGGCCGAGGGGGAGATGGAGGAGCCCAAGGTCGACCTGGGTGTGGCCCCGCCGAACGAGACGAAGGTCCAACGCGCGGAGCGGATCTACCTCGCTCACCACCAGGCCGGTGTGGAGCTCACGAAGCCGAATCTGGCCCGGTGGGCCGGCTACCAGCAGGAGGGGTCGGGCCGCACCCAGTACAACAAGCTGGAGAAGAAGTACGGCCCGATCGTGATCCGCGAAGGGGCTGATCAGCTCGATCTGAATTGGCCGGCGCAGCCGGACGGACGAGGTGTAGGGCTGCGACCGGTGGAGTCGGCGAGGTAGCAGGCTCGAACCGGGGGAGTGGGCGGCCGGCGGCCCGTGAGCTGAGTAGTTGTCCGGGCCGTGCACGATCGTGTCGGTGGCCCCGCTCCCGTCACAGGCGGCGCCTGGCGGCCTGGGCGAGGTACTGCGGTGCCGTCCAGCCACCGACCCAGTAGTCGCGGGGTGGACTGAACCGCCGGGGCACGACTTGCTCGTTCAGAGTCCAGGCGACGAAGTCGTCGAGGAGGACCTGGACGGGCTCCCAGTGCAGGCCGGTCCAGCGGAACAGGCCAGTGATCACGCGCCAGGGATCGGCGCGGTCGGCCGGGGGCCGCACGCGTATCGCGGGGACGTACGGCATCCACGGACGGTGGCCTTCCACGAAGACCCAGCACACGACGACGCAATCAGCGGCGAGGGTGGCGGTCCGTCGGCGCGCGTCGTCGGCGGTGATGGAGGACATCTGTGCTTCCCATGCCATCCGCCGGCCAGATCCGGTGGTGGCCAGGACATCGGCGCGCCACCGTCCTTCGGGGCCGCGGACTTCGAGGTCCGCCTGGTGGCCCGCACCGCGGATCGCGGTGGCGAGCTGAAGCTTGAGGAGGCGGTGCTCCATGGTCTCCAGGCCCAGCGAACACTGGGGGCCGCCCGGGTCGTGGGCGAAGTACCGCAGGCCGGCGACGGACCGCTTGGCGTGCATCCGGTGCTGGCAGTACGTGCAGGACAGGTCCGCGCGTGGGGTGACGTTGTGGACCTGGTCCCAGGCCCAGCCGCACCCGAGGTCGTCCTGGGTGGCGTCGAGCAGTCCGCGGGCGGGATGGCGTGCGGTTAGCGGCATAGCAGCGAACTCCCCAATGGCTCGATGCCGGAAGTCTGCTCGTCATGCTCGTTCACCATGCGCATGACGGTCGCGGGCGCGGGCGAGGGATCTGTCCTTTGTCCGCCGGTGACCGGTGTACGGCTCAGCCAACCCTGGCTGCGGGGTCGCGTCCGGCCCCGCGTACATTCACCGCACGGCCGGATCGGAAGCGAATCTGTGAGAGGGGTTTGCATGGGTACGCGGGTGACGCTGTGGTCCCGGCTGGCTGCCGGATGCCTCGGACGTGCCCCGGCCGGGGAGGCTGGCGCCGGGGACTTCTGGAAGTACCGCCCGCCGACGACCCCAGCGGGATTCCAGCAGTTCATGGCCTGCGCCGCGGACGGGTCCGACTTCGCCCGCGTGACCTGGCAGACGTGCGCGCAGTGTCGCCTTGGCCTGGTCGTACAGATCAGGGTCAACCCCAAGCGTCGCGGTGCGGGTTACGGCACCCGCCTGATGCTGCGTGCCATGCGGGGCTGCGAGGCGTACACCTGGACCACCACGGTGCAGTCCGCCGAGTTTGGCCGCCCGTTCTTCCGCGCGCTGAGCAAGTCGACAGGGGCCGCCTTCACCGCCAAGGCCAACTTGTGCGAGCACATGGCGATCGAGCCCCGGCCTGAGGGACCGGCTCAGCGGGAGGAGCCGCCACCTCGAGCGCCGCGACGGTGGCCCCACTGGCGCAGATGAGGGACGCCGAACAGCTGCCTGCCGCGTACGCCCGGTCAGGGCAGAAGGGCAGTGGAGTCGGCGAGCCGCTGGCGTAGCCCGACCAGGGCCTTGGTGAGTTCGCCCTGCCGGGCGCGGAGCTCGCCGAGGACCTCCCGCTCGGACCGTCCGCGGCGCGGTGCGCGGGCATGGGCGGCGGCCAGGCGCAGCGCCGAGATGTCCGGCCGGTGGTTGTAGTGGGTGGCCAGGGCGCGCAGCACGGCCCAGAGCCATTGCTTGGTGGCGTCGGGAACGGGTGCCGTGGCGTGAGGGTCGGCGCGCGAGGGGGCGGGTAGGAAGCGCGGCACGAAGGGGGTGAGGTCCTGGCTGGTGGGGTGGTCCCAGGCCCCTCGCAGACTTACTCCGTTCACCACCAACTCGTGGTCGTGGTGGTTGCCGGGGGAGCTGGTGCCGTACCGCACGCTGATGCCGTCGGGCACCGGTTCGGCGCTGTGCGGGTGGGGGCCGATGGCGACGCTTCCGGCCAGGCGGGCGCCAGCCACGGAGTAGGTGACCGTTCCGGCGGGCTGGTTGACGGCGCTTTCGCGTACGACCATGGAGCCCGCGCTCTGGCCGTGGTGATCGGCGAGGGCCAGGCGCGTGGCGGCAGCGGCCGGCGCGGTCGGCGTCGGGGGAGTGGAGGCCAACTCCGCGCATCGGGTGCGGCGTGCTTCGTGCTCCTGGATCGACCTGTTCGTCGCGGCGAGTGCTGCTTCGGTGGTCATCAGCGTGGCCTGGGCTCGGCGGGCGGCGGCCGGTGCCGAGCGCCGGGCGGCAACCAGGACCAGGGCGTGCCGGTTCGGCAGGGAGTGCCAGTGCTGAAGGACCGCCAGGACGGCGGCTTCGAGTCGCTCGCGGGCACGGTCGGCCACGCGGCGGGTGCGGTAGTTCTCGCCCAGCACGACTCCCTCGAACAGGACGGCATCCGGGTCGGGGAGCCGGCCGAGGTCTGCGCAGGTGGCCGTGCCGTGTACCCGTACGCCGTGGACGACTGGCTCGTGCGGGCGCGGGGTGTACGGGCGGACCGGCGGCGCTCCGTCGCCGAAGTGCAGCCGGGCACCGGTGGGCATCAGCTCGTCGGCGACGGTGTAGGGCGCCACCACCATCACTCCGAGCAGATGGGGCGCGCGTACTGCGTACCGGGCCAGGCCTGTGTGCGCGTCGGTGGTGACGGCGACGGCCAGCTGACCGTCGCCGGGCAGTTGGAGGCTGCCGTGGTCGGTGGCGGGCGAATGGGGCACGGGGGGTCTCCTGGAACGGTCGAGCGGCTGGGCGCGAAGGGACTACCGGGCGGCCGAACGCTTGCGTTCCCGGGCCCCGATGCTCAGCCCGGCCTCGGTCGCCCGGGGCAGGGCGTCATGGCGCGCCAGGCCCAGGGCGTACAGGGCGCGGATCACGAGGTGGTTGACGTAGTGGGGGAGGTACCCCGTGTGCGGGTCGGCCAGGGCCAGGGCGTTGCGGTGGGCCTGGGTTACCTTCGTGGGCTCGCCCGGGGGCGGGCCGGTGACGTAGGGGCGGGCGGCCTTGGGCGTCTTGTTCGTACGGCGTCGGGGCACGGCGGATCTCCAGGTGGTGGGATGGGAAGCGGGAGTGGCGAGACTCCCGGGTGCGACGGCCCGGTGTGCGAGGTGAACCTTCAGCCGGTGCCGGTGGCCATGCGGTTGGCCGAGTGGGGGTCGGCGATCTCGCTGGCTTCGTCGCGGATCCACTCGCGCTTCTCGCGGGCGCGCTCGGTGCCGTGGTCCAGTTCCTTGGGGTTGTGGCTGTGGCAGCAGTAGTCGCGCTGCTTGCCACGTCGGGTCATCATGACGGCCATGACGGGCCTACCTTGTCGGTTCAGACATCGGAATGTTCGTGTCAGTTGAGGGAGTTGCCCGCCAACCAACAAGCCAAAACAATAGTCTAAATCATGGACTTAAGAAACCTACTTCGATAGGTGATCGGCACCAGGGACTGCGTGGAACCGCAGGCCCGCAATGCCGTAGAGTCACTCATGCAACCGACGCGGGGTGGAGCAGCTCGGTAGCTCGCTGGGCTCATAACCCAGAGGTCGCAGGTTCAAATCCTGTCCCCGCTACTGATCGTCGGCCCCGGTGCTCCACGCACCGGGGCCGACGTCGTTGCGCCGTCCGCCGACCGGCGAGACCGGGGGTGCTCAGACTCCCGCGGGCACGTGGAAGCGCACTTCGGCGAGCAACTCCTGCATCCCGGCCGGCGCCAGCACCGGAGGCCGGAACTGCCACTCCGCGCGGATCCGCGCGACAGACTCAGCGGCGGCTCGGACCTGGTCGGCCAACTCCGGTGGCAGTGCGATGCCTTCCCCGGGGCCGGTGACCACGACGGACCCACGCAGTGCGTACGGGAGATCCAGTCCTCGCCAGGCGGACGCCAGCGCCCACGCGGCCAGGTTCGGCTGCTCGGCCCCGTCCCCGTTGACGTACAGCAGCGCACCGCGGTGATACCGGGCGGCCTCCGGGAAGCCGCCCACCGCCTCGCTCACCCCCGTCCGCCACTTTCCAGGGTCGTCCGCCAACGTCAGATCGCGGACGATCCCGTCCGGCTGGATCACCAGCGCTTCAACCACTGACCTGCCCTCCACGCCCGCGCAGGCTCTCCGCGCACATGATCAGACGATGCCACAACGGCCGTCCGGCGCCGCCGTGCACGTGCAAGCTCCCACCCGGCTCCGTGGCGGCACCGGGAGCACGCCGATCCCGCGCACCGCCAGCGGTCACAATGAGGACGTGGACGCAACGGACGAGAACCAGGACGCGGGCGCACCCATCGACCTGAGCACGGCGGTGGGCACCCTCGCACGGTTCCTCCATCGCCAGCCCCTGACCCAGGCGATCGCCGGGCTGGAACACCGCCTGGAGGGCGCCGACGCATCCTCGGCCGCACGAGCCACCGCCGAAGCCGGCGTGGACGAGGACCTTCTGGCCTCGGCACTCACCGTCCGCGAGAGCCTGGGAAGGATCAACGACCTCATCCACGCCTCCGGCATCCTCCTGGTCCTCCCGCACATCCTGGAGCCCGGCGAGAAGATCATCAACCGGCCGTCCCTGGGGCCGGGAACGATCCGGGCCGACCCTTCGACGTGGAGACCGACCAGCGGGTGGCGGAGTTCAAACTGGCCCGGTGGCGCGGTGCCGACGCCGCCCGCAAACGCCAGACCTTCAAGGACCTGGTGATGCTCGCCGCCGACCGCTCCGGCCGCCGCGCGGACCTGTTCGTCATCGGCCCCGAGCCCGCCCGCTTCCTTCGCTCCAGCATCTCCAGCGCGGCCTGGGCCTTGGACCGTTCGCCCGGAGCTCTGCGCACCTTCCAAGCCGTCTTCGGGTCCCCGAGCATCCCCGTCCGCGAGTTCACCGCCGCCCACGCCGGCCACGTCCGCATCATCGACCTGCGCGATCATTTGCCGGCCACCGTCACCTGCCTGCTCCCGTGACCGACCACACCGAAGCATCGCCGCTGACACGGGCCCGGCACGAACCGGCCCGGCCGGCCGCCAGTGCCATGAGACCGTCCTCAGCGCCGTCCGCCTCGCGTATCGCCCCTTGGGACCGGGAGCGTCCGCGGGCCGGCGGCCGACCGGCCCGCGTAGAGGTTGGCCACGCCGAGGCATCCCGCACCGACGACGCAGGCACCCAGCCGCCCTGCTCGAAAACAGCCCACAAGCCTGACCACGACCGCAAATCGGAACAGGCCGATGTCCGCGGACGGGTCGATGCCGGGCCGGCCGCTCGGTACGCCGTCGCCCTGCGCGACCGCGGCCTGTCCGCGCAGGACATCGCCGCAGCCTCCGGAATCTCCGTCACCCTGGTCCGCCGTCTGCTCAAGCCCCCCGGCTTGCGGCCGGTGAAGGTCTCCCGGGAGACCTCCGACGCGGTCCGGGGCGTCCCGCTGCCGCCCGCGGACTCGCCCGTCCCCCTGGCCGGCCGAGGCAGGGTCGAGGCGGCACCGGCCGCCCGCCAGCTCACCGTGCTCGCCGAGCGCGGCTGGCCCGCCCGACACCTCGCCGCCCGACTGTGCGTCAACGAGCACACCGTCTCGGCCATCCGCGACGGCCGGCACGCCCACATCAGCATCGCCATCGACCAGCGCATTCAGCGGCTGTATCGGGAACTCCGCGACAGCGACCCCGTTGCCGCCGGGGTCCGTCCAGGTGACGCCGCCCGCGTGCGCACCTGGGCCGTCCGCCGGGCCCGCAGTACCTGACAGCGGCGGGACCCGGACAGGGAGCGGTGCGTACGGACACGTCGCCGTTGCCGCCCAGCCTGGGGCCCGTCAACCTGTCCTAGCCGAAGAGCACTTCGATGATCCGCTCGAACGCTGAACTCGCGTCACGTCGTGTCCGGTCCTCCCGGTCCTCTTCGGCGTAGGGGATGGCCGGAGTCAGTACCGGTAGCCCGGTCCGCAGCCCGCCGAGGTAGTCCTCGGCCCGGGCGCCGGGCTCGGTCCGCTCGCCGAGCAGGACGACCCCGCCGCACGCCGCGGCCGGGAACGGGCGGAACATGCCCTCGAAATCGCGCGGGACCATCCGCCAGCGCACGTCCCAGCCGTTCGCGCGCATGGCCGCCAGCCATCGCCCGTCCCACCCTGCGGGCAACTGCTGGCCGTCCGTGCCGACGACCTCGTCGTCCAGAAGCCGTCCTTGGCCGGGCTGCTGCCACAGGCCCGCGACGCCGATCCAATGGTCGGCGGACTCGGCGATGATCCGCTGTTCGGCGGGGCCGGAGTCGAGGATGACGATGTCGTGCTGCCCAGTAGAGGTCAGCTGCCGCAGGAGTTGTCCGCTCACCCGTTGGTCGGCGACGGCCTTCGCGACGTCGACCCCCTCCGGCGGGCTGCCGTCGAGCATCGCTTCCAGCCGTCCGTGCGGGTCGGCGTCGGCCAGCAGGACGCGACGGCCCCCGGCAGCGAGCGCCCGCGCCAGGCCGGCGGCCACGCTCGAACGCCCCTGCCCTCCCATCCCCTGTCCCTGCTGGGCGTGACCGCTGACCACGGCCAGCACCAGGGGACGGCCCGCCGGTGCCGCCAGGGTCCGCACCACCGCGGTGTGCGCCCCTCGGGCCGACCGCTCGGCAGCGGCGGGCACACCGAGCAGCTGCCGGAAGTCGTCGAGGGAGGGGACCTGGCCGGTGTCGTCGATCAGGGAGACCGACGGCAGATGGCGGAAGGCGACCAGACGCCGCAGCACCCGGCTGCGCGCCACCGTGTCCCCCAACCACGCCTCGTACACGGGCAACTGTGCGCGCTCGGCGGCCGTCCAATCCGGCGCGGACCGCATCGGGTCACCGTCCCGGGCCAGCCGGGCGATCCACTCCGCGGCCGCGGCAGCATCGCCGGCCGGCAGCTGCAGCGTGACGTGCGCCGAGGAGCCCGGCCGGTGCAGCACGATGCGGCCCTTGGACGAGGTGCGGCAACGCAGGCCCAGGACTCCGGCGATCGACAGCCCCTCGACGTCGAGGTCGGGGTCCGGTTCGGGCAGGAGCAGATCGAGCACGTTCTCCCACCGGCCGTCGGCCAGATGAAGCGTCAAGGCGCCGCGTACCGGCCGCACCCGGATCATGCCGTACACGTCGTCATCCAGCGGGTGATGCTCACGGCCGTAGGCATCGTGCAGTTCGGACAGGATCGCGGCCTCGAGCTCGATCTGCGCCCGGTGATCGGCGTCCGGGACACCGTCGGGACCGGTCAGATCCAGGCGGGCCTGGGCGTGGGATTCCCCGGTCAGCCGGGCGCGCAGCCGGGCGCGGTGAGTACCGAGCGGAGCAGCCATGAAGGCACCTTTCGCACACTGCCCGGCCCAGCGTCGAAGGATGAGTACATGAGAAAAATGACATCTGACGGACCGATGCCCGCTTTGGCGACTCCCCGCCGGTGCCGGGTGGCGGGGGCTCGTCCTGGCCGCGTATCCGGCCATCGGGAGCCACCGTAGCAGCGGCACCGGGCAGGACACCGCCCAAACGAGTCCGGCGTGATCCGCATCCTGTTGCGCCACCCGAGCACTCCGCCCGGGCACGGCGGGGAGCTGGTGCTCACAGGTGCCGTCCACGCGCTCGCGTCGAGGGCAGCAGCACCCCCACGGCCAGGCTGCTTACGATCCAGGCCCCCACGCCGGCCGCCACAGTGGCCACCGCGGAGCCGTTGCCGCCCGCGGCGAACAGCGCGCACGACAGGCCCCCGCTGAGCAGGCCGGTGGTGGCGGCGACATCCGCCTCCGGGCCGCCGCGCTGGAGCAGCTGCTCCACCAGGGCCCGCACGGCCGCCGCCCCCATCACGAGCACCGGCCCGGTCACCATGCCGGCCAGCACCGCGCCCCACCACGGCACCGAGCTCCCCACCAGCAGCACCACCAGCGTGATCGTGGCGATCCCCAGCGCCATGAACAGGCCGACCGCGGTGATCTGCAGTTCCTCGTCCGCCGGCCCACCCTCGTGCCGGGCCTCCAGCGCGTATCCCATCGCGACGCATCCACCAGCCACCACCCCCAGAACGCCGGTCGCCGGGCCGGGCAGGGACGTGAACAGCGCCAACTGTCCGCCAACGAGGGCGCTGCCCATCACCCCGGGCCACCACGCCGATCGGCCGGACCCGGGGGCCGAGGGAACGGCGACGGGCGCCGGCGCCTGGACGGGAGCGGTCCGGGTCCGGGCGGCGTGCACAGCGGGGGCCGGCGCACCAGCAGCCGGCAGCGCTGCCGGTGCGGGGGAGCGGAGAGCGGCCCGCAGCCGACGGGCCACGTCGGCCGCCGCCGCGGGACGCTGCGCGGGGTCCTTGCTCAGCAGCTGTGCAACGAGGCGATCGAGCGCGGCGGGCACGTCGGGCCGGTGCGCACGGACCGGGACGGGAGCCTGGTTCAGGTGCTGGTCCAGGACCGGCCATCCGGCGCCGGGGAACGGGGGGAGGCCGGTCAGCAGCTCGTACAGCAGGCAGCCCAGCGAGTACAGATCGCTGCGGGCGCCGATCGCCGCGTCGCCGCGGATCTGCTCGGGGGACATGTAGGAGGGGGTGCCGATCACGGCTCCGGTGCCGGTAAGGGGGTGGCCGACCGCGTCGGTGCGGCGGGCGATCCCGAAGTCGCAGATCTTCACCCGGCGGCCGTCGGCGGTGAGCAGGATGTTCGCCGGCTTGATGTCGCGGTGGACCACGCCGGCGGAGTGGGCGGCCTGCAGGCCGTGGCAGATCTGCCCTCCCCACCGCACGACGTCGTCGACGGCCGGTCGGCCGTCAGCCATGACCTGGCTCAGCGAACGGCCGTCGACCAGTTCCATCACGAGGTAGACGAGCCGGCGACCCGACACCTGGGTTTCCCCGACGTCGTGGACCGCGACGACGTTCGGGTCGGACAGGGCAGCGGCAGCCCGCGCCTCCCCGTCCAGGCGCAGCACCAGGTCCTCGTCGCCGGGCCGTGCGATGACCTTCACAGCTACCCGTCGGCCGAGCCGCTCGTCGACGCCGCTCCAGACCTCACCCATCCCGCCGGCGCCCAGGAGATCCGACAGCCGATACCGACCCGCCAAAGTTGTACCGCGCATGACGCCCTCCTTCTGGCCGGCCCCGCAAGAGGGCGGTCCTCACCGCGTCGAGACCGCGTGCCCCGACATCGGGCCGCAGCCTACGCAAACGGATTCGGACACCCCCCGGACCGGCGCCGCGCTGCTTCGGACCCGGTTCGCCGGACGGAGCTGCGCTATCCCGCGAGGAGGTTGCAGGCGGCCGGGACCGGCGGGCGGACCGGCCAGCGCGGGCCGCCGTCCGGGTCGTTGCACGCCGTGCACACGCGGTGGGCCTCGACAGTCATGCCGAAATCGAAAAACAGCCAGGCCACTCCCACGGGACGCCGTGTTCGACGGGAGCGGCGGCAGCGGCGCGTAACGGGGCACCCAAAGTCATAGGATCAAACCGACAAAACAGAACGACCCCCGAGCTTGGCCGCGTGGGGGTCGTTCTTCATTCGATCCGGCTCCGAGAGTAACCCGCGTACCCGCCACCGTGCGAGCCCACGTGGTTATCCAAGGAGCAGTCAGGAGCATTGCCCCACATGGAAGATCATCGCAACACCGTCGACATCGGACGGGCGGGGCCCACGCGGGCGCTGGAGCGGGCCTTCGAGGCAGCTCGGCGTCCCGCCGGACAGTTCGCACGTGTGCGCAGCACGCCGACGGCCGCGGACGGTGGCAGGTAGTGGCGAAGAAGAAGGTCGTCCAAGAAGAGACCCACGACGTCAGCGTCACGCGTGGCGAGGGCCCTGGCCTCGACTGGGTCAAGATCGACTACCGGGTGGCCCGTGACGGCACACTGTCCCCGAATGGCAAGGCGCTGTACATGGCGCTGGCGACGTACGTGGACATCGACACCCGCGCCTCGGACTACCGGCCGCCCTACCGCCGGGAGCTGGCCTCCTGCATCGGCAAGTCGGTGTCGACGGTGGAACGGAGCCTGGTCGAGCTCAGGGAGTACCGGCTCCTGAAGATCGTGAACCAGTACGACGAAGACAACCCGAAGTTGCTCAAGGCGTCGCACTACATCCTCCTCGACGGCGGATGGTGGGCTCGCCGCGTGCTGGAGCGCCTGGAGGCAGCTCAGCAGGGACGGTAGGAAAACCGCAGGTCAAGGGCCCGGAATCATGAGGTTTCGGGCCCTTCCGCATGCCCTGGCACCTAGCCTCACGGGTGAGGCCACCCCTCACTTCACCCGTGAGGCTACCCCCTCTGAAGATGTCGTCCCACCTAGCCTCACCGGTGAAGTGAGGGTGACGGCACCGGTGACGGGAGGGTCACTTCACCGGTAAGGGGAGGAGTAACTTCACGGGTGAGGTGAAGGTGGCATCACCGGTGAGGTAGTACATCCAGAGTCAGATCAAGAAGAGGACAGCCGAGAACCCACGTCCCAGAGTCACGTCACGAACTATCCGTGTGCTGCGCACCCTCATCAACTGCCGGGGGCTAACGCCGCCCCCGGCCACCCCGCGCCAGCGCCTTGGATGCGCTGGACCATCCCCCAGTCACCGATCTGCGCTGCGCGCACCATTCCAGGCCCTGGGGGCCTTCCATTGATCAGTGCCTACTGGATACCTGTGGTTGCGCACCGTCGTGGCTGAGCACCCACCTGAGGTCTGAACAGAAACCACAGGACGCGCGCGCGAGGAAATCACGCACGCCCGAGAGGGTGGCAGGCGTCCCGTTCACGAACTCCGCCTGCTCCATGATCCGCTCGTGTGCCGGCTCGCGCGGCCCGGTGGCGCGGGGGAGATCGCCGGGAAAGAGCTGATCGTGGGTTCAGCTCGGCTCGTCGCAGCTTCAGCACTCCTTTCCAGGCCGCGGGACGGGCTACTGTCGAGTCCTGGCCTGAAAGCTGGAGGAGCAGCGTGACGGACGATCTGGTCGCGGTGTGCGACCTGTGCCTTCAGGCCATCGCTGATGGCGAAGGCGCGCTCGAGGTCGACACCGCCGCGGCCGACCGCGCAGCGCGGATATGGCGGGAGCGGGTCGGCCCGGATCCGCTCGCTGTGTTCCGGACGACGCCCGGAGCCCGGCCGGTCGCCTGGACGGTGCGCCACGGCGGCTGTGGCTCCGCCCCGCGCTTCGCCTACACCATCGCGGTCGAACGCGTCCGGTCGTGGACTGCCCTCCTGCATTGGTGGACCCATCTCGCGGACAAGTCCTGGCTGCCGGCCACAGACTGGCAGGATCTGATGGTCAGAGCGTTGGAACCCCGGCAGGCAGCGGTCAGCGGCATCCTCCCCAGCCGGCCGCGAGACCTTCGCGGCGGCCCGATCGGGGACCGTCCTGAAGACCGGCTCGCAGACGAATAAGCCGCCATCCGGATGCGCGGTGACGGCTTCGGGTACAAGTACCCACATGAGCCGGATCCGGTGGGCGGAGGTCGTCGAGCAGGCCCGCGCAATCGTGCTGGAATACCGGGGCGGAGTCACCCTCAGGCAGGTCCACTACCGGGCGGTATCGGCTGGACTGATCCCCAACACCCCCTCGGCGTACCGGCACCTGTCCTCACACCTGGCACGCGCCCGGCGCGAGGATGACTTCCCGGACCTGATCGACACCCTGCGCGAAGTCCACGTCCCGCAGTCTTGGCCCGACGCCGGCGCTCTGGTGGCACAGGTGCCCGAACTGTTCCGGCTCGACCGGACCCGGGACCAGCAGCATGCGCTCTACGTCGCGGCGGAAAAGGATTCGCTTCGGGTGATGTTCACCAGCTGGCTCGGCGACCTCGGTGTGCCGGTCCTGGTCGTCCGCGGCTTCGGTAGCCAGTCCTATGTCCAGATGGTCCGCGAGCGCACTGCCCGAGACCCCCGGCCTGCAGTGTTGCTCTACTGCGGAGATTTCGACTGCAGTGGCGAGGACGTCGAACGCGACTGGGTGGCCCGCACCCGATGCTGGGACGAGGTGCACCGGGTGCTGCTCACCCGAGAGCAGACTCTCGCGTACGCGCTGCCGGCTACGGAGGGCAAGAAGAACGACCCGCGGTGGCCGGCGTTCGCGGATCGCCATGGCTTCGATCGCCAGCGTCCTGTTCAGTGGGAGGTCGAGGCACTCGAGCCGGACGAACTGCGGCGGCTGGTGATGGGGGCCGTCCGTCCGTACATCGACCGGGCTGTTTTGGGTGAAGTCCTCGCCGAGGAGGACCGGCAGCGCCGTGAGCTGGCGGAGTTCGTGAGCCAGTGGTGATGACCACGCCCGGGCGCGGCGACGGCGTAGGGGCTGCGAAGGCTGTGTACCGGAGCGGGGGAGTCCTCTCCGGCTATGCCCCGTCGCGCCTGGTGGCCGTCCCGTACGACCACCCCGAGGCCCGCAGGCTCATCCAGTGCCTCTACGCCGAGCAACTCGCCCTCTACGGCTTCGCGGACGACCCGCTGGCCGGGGTTGTCGAGGAGTTCACGCCGCCGTACGGCCTGTTCGTTCTCGGCTTCCTGGACGGCTCCTCCAGGGCGGTCGGGTGCGGCGGGTGGCGGTCCCTGGACCCGCAGACTGCCGAAGTGAAGAAGATGTTCGTCCAGCCGAAGGCACGCGGCGCATCCCTGGGCAGGAGGATCCTTGAGTTGCTGGAGCAGCACGCCGCAGGGAGCGGCGCGACCCGCCTGGTCCTGGAGACCGGGCACCGCAACCAGGCCGCCCTTGCGCTCTATCGCCGGTGCGGTTACGAGCCGCTACCGCCCTACGTGCCCGGAAGGAACCCGCGGGTGAACCGTGCGCTGGTCAAGCAGACCGGAACCCAGAAGACCTGAGTCGCGCCCGACACGCGGTGTGGCGGGACCGGGCCGCCCTTCGACCGGCGAGGCTCTGGTCGCCGACCGGGTCCTCGACCAGGCACGGCACACATGCGGTGGAGGCGAGACCCAGCAGCTCGGGGACGCCACCCGGGAGCCGGCCCGGGGGTCGGCGCTGCGTACGGTTGGCGCATGACGTTGCCGCTGGAAGAGGACTCGAGGCCGCCCTACCTCCAGGCGGCCGAGGTACTGCGCACCGCTATCCGGCTCGGGGAGTACGCCCCCGGCAGCCTTCTGCCGTCGGCGCGGGTTCTTCAAGCCCGGTTCGGTGTCGCCAGCTCGACTGTGCAGAACGCGCTGCGGGTGCTGAAGCGAGAGGGTCTGGTCTACTCCGTCGTGGGGCGTGGCAGCTACGTCTGCGGCGTCCGCCCGGCCCCGCCGTCGGCGGGCCCAGCGGGGCGTCTCGGCGCTGCGACCGAGGTGGTCGCTGCCGAGCACGACCCCAGGCCCCCGTACGTCAGGACAGCGGACCTCCTCCGGGAGGCGATACGGTCCGGCGATCTCGCACCGGGTGACCGGCTTCCCTCCGCGCGGGAGCTCCAGGAACGCTTCGAGATCGCCAACTCGACCGCGCAGAACGCCGTGCGCGTCCTCAAACGAGAGGGCCTGGTCTACGCGGTCCAGGGGAAGGGCGTGTTCGTCCGCCGCGCCGTGCGCAAGGAACACGCCAACGGGACGAAGAAGTCCGCAGAGTTCCCCGACGGCCCCCGGGACACCACGCCAGCCGACTGCGGACCGAGCGACGAGGCCGTCGTCGCCGAACTCGCCGCTGCCGCCGAGGAGGATTGGTACTGCCGACAGGTCATCCCGCGCCTCGTCGCGGTCGAGGTTCTCGTCGAGACAGGGACCGTGCTGGCCTTTCGCCCCCCGCTACCCGGCTTCGGCACGGATCACATCATCGTGGTGCCCAAGCAGCACGTGCGCTCCCTCCTCGAACTCGAACCCCCGCTGGCGGGCGACCTCCTGAGTGTCGTCCAGCAGGTCGCCGGCACTGCAGTGGAACAGCACGGCGGCTGCCAGGTACTGACGTCCCTCGGCGACGAACAGCACAACCGTCACCTCCACTTCCACATCGCCGTGGGGGAAGGTGTCGCACGCTTCGTCCAACGCTGACGAGGAGCAGCTGCGGACCGGCCTGCGCCAGGCCCAGTCATGGCTGAATGCCCCCGCTCCTACCCCGGATGAGAAGCCGCCCGGACGCTCCACCGCCGGAGCCGTCACCGGCCACGGTCGCCCTACGCGTACCGGGGAAACTGGAACTTGGCTGCGCTGGAGGGGGCCCGGAGCACGTCCCTGACGATCAGCGCCATAAGAGGCAACATGCAACACGCCGAGATCTCTTTCCTCACCCGCCCGCGGATCCGAGACTGAACGTATGACTCCCAGCGACTTACGACCCCGGCCCTCCCATGCCCTCATCCGGACCGTCATCACCAGTTACGCCTACGGCCACAACGACGCCCCCCGCGGGGACGCCCTGCGCGTCGACACCCGTCCTCTGCGCAATCCTCCCGAGGACCTGGTTGTCCGGCACCGGATGCTCCACTCGAATGGTCTCGATCCCCAGGTACGGGACTATGTCCTTGCCTCACCGGGCGCCGCGCAGCTCATCGAGCGCAGCCTCTACCGGGCCCGGACGCTTCTGGAATTGCCGAACGACGGTCGGCGCGTCGACCTCCATGTCCTGTGCGGCGGAGGCCGGCACAGGTCGGTTGTCGTAGCGGAAGAACTCGCCACTCGCATCCGTCGCACCGGTTGCGGCGTCGAGACCGAGCACCTGCACATCGACCGGCCCATCCTTCACGTGACCTGGCAACCGGAACTCACCGACCATCAGCTTCTCGCCCTCCGCCTCCTGGCCCGCGGTCACACCCACACCCAGATCGCCGTGATCCTGAGGGTCAAGCCAGAGACGGCAGGGCAGCTGATCCACGGAGTCCGGACCGCACTCCGCGCCCGGACACTTCCGCACGCCGTCGCCATCGGTTCCGAGATCGGGCTTCTCGGGCAACCGCGTAGCTCTTGAGCCAGCTCGGCCCGAACGCTGAGCGAGCGGGAGGCAGCTCAGCGGGTCCTCGGGGTCCTGCGCTCGCCGAACTTCAACACGCGCCTGAGGGCCGGATCGAGTGACGCGAGGAGTAGGCCAGGTCGTTTGCAGGAGCCACCATCCCGCCGGAGCCGATGGTGGTCGGGTGCCGTCGGTGGCCCCCGGCCAGCGATCCGGCGCCCGGCGTGGCTGGCGCCGACGGGTTCGGCCATAGGGAACGATCAGGTGGTGTGACGCCAACACGAGGGGGCCGCACCGGCCCGGACAAGCAGGCCGCCCGCCGCCGCCAACAGCGGCAGATGGCGAGCGCGCCCCTTTTCCACCAGCGGCCACCGTTCCAGGGTTATCAGGAATGGCTGATCCCTCATTCCGCGACCGGCCGGTTCATGGTGAACGCCGACGCACCCGCGGAGTCGCGGGCCTTCTTCTCCCGGCTCGAAGAGCTGCTCCTGCCCTTGTACGGCGGACGCATCCCGCTCGCGGCGACGTACCTGGACGACCGGATCCGCGAAGGGTCGATTCCCCTGGCCGGCTCCGGGCCCCACATGGTTCGCCGGATCCCCATCCGCGAGCTCGCCGCGCACCTCGGCGACCACGGGCAGCCGGACGCCACCGAGTGCGCATCCGACCTGTGCCCGCAGCTCAACTGCAGCAGCGGCAGCCATGACCAGGCCGAGCATGCCGTGTGGCAGCACGTCCACCACCTTCACGCCGCAGGCCGTCTGCTGCTGGACGACCACGACGTGGTGCATCTCGCCGAGCCGCCGCGACAGCCGGGCGGCCGGTGGCGCCTGATGGACGAGGAGACCGTCGCCGCACCGCGTCCACGAAGTCTTGAAGGCGCCTGACCCCCACCACCACTCGCCGTCGGGGCGAGGCACCGGACGCGACGAACGGATACGCCGGCTCAGCCGGCATCGAACGGCGGCACGTCCGCGGGCGCCATGTCCGCGCGCACCCGCTGGAAGCGGACAGGGTGGCGCCACCGGCCGCCGTCGACGGCGGTGTCGGCGCTCACCTCGGCGACCAGAGCGGGCGCCACGAGCTCGACGTCGAGCATCCGCTCACCGCGGCCCCAGCCGGCGGAGAACGTCCGACCGGCCCAGGGGTGGTCGGACGACGCTGGAGTGAGCGAGGCCGCCAGGGAGCGCGAGGCGGCAGCGGTCAGCGTGGTGCTGCGCCCGACACGATGGAGCCGGCCCGCCGCGTCGTACCGGCCGAGCAGCACGGTGCCCGGCCGGCCGAGTGAGCCGGTGACCGCCGCGATGACCGCCTCCTGACTCGACCGGTACTTCACCTTCCGCCAGCCCCGGTCACCGGGAAGGTAGGGCTGGTCGAGATTCTTGATCACGACGCCCTCCACGCCGACCCTGGTCCACTGCTCCATCCACTGGCGCGCCTGGTCGAGGTCGGCCGTCACCGGACACAGGGTCCAGGGGGGCTCCAGCCGGTGCTGGGCGAACAGCTCCTCCAGCACCTTGCGCCGTTCTCGGTACGCCAGTGGCACCAGGTGGCGGCCACCGGCCTGCAGGACATCGAAGACGACGTAGTGGGCCGGCATCCGGTCGGCCAGGCCGGCCACCGCCCCCCGGGCCGCGGTCGCCCGCTGGTGCAGCGCCTCGAAGGACACCCTGCCCTGCTCCCAGACCACCAGCTCGCCGTCCAGCACCAAGGCGTCCGGCAGGGCCTCGGCCGCCCGCACCAGGTCAGGGAACCGCCTTTGCAGCGGCGCACCCCGCCGCGACTGGAGCTGCACCGAGCGGACGCCGTCCGCATCGGCCACCCCGGTGAACAGCAGCATCCGGTACCCGTCCCACTTCGGCTCCATCACAGCCCCGCGTGCGATCACCTCCGGCCGCGGCAGCGCCTCGGCCGGCTGCGCCAGCATCGGCTCCACGGGCGGATGCAGCACCACGACCCCTTCCTCGTCGGCGGACGCGTCCGCCGCACCACGCCCGGACGCCCTGAGCCAGGCCGGGGGAGGAGCCGGCCCTTGACCCCGGCGAAGGCCGGGGCCATCGAGGAGGCCCTGCCAGCCGGCGGCGGGCATCGGGTGCGCCTCGTTCCAGCTTCCGCCCCTGCGTGCCGCGCGGCACGGCGAGGCCACCGCCGCCGGGTGGCTGCCCGACTTCACCGAACGGCGTAGCGGAGGGCCCCGGGCGGTCGCGGGGCCAACTCGGCTCATCCCAGAAGCGGTTGGTGAGCCCGGCGCCCGACGCCGCTCGGAAGTGACGGACCAGGGCGCTGACCAGCCCGAATACCTATTCGTACAAAGGTTCGAAAAGCGGTTATGGTGGAAGAACGGGATGGAGACCGGGGCTGAAAGGGGGGCCTGAGCGAGGAGGCGGCATGGTGTTCCCACATCTGCATGTCGCGTCCGGCTACAGCGTCCGGTACGGGGCGTCCATGCCTGCCGCGCTCGCCGAGCGGGCCGCCGAGCGCGGCCTGGGCGCGATGGCCCTGACGGACCGGGACACCGTCAGTGGAGCGGTCCGGCACGCCGACGCCTGCGCCAAGGCCGGGGTCCGCCCGATCTTCGGCGCCGACCTCGCCGTCCCCCTCACGGCCCCGGTCCCGTCCGCCGGTACCCGCACCCGGGCCCCGGCCCGCGGTGGGGCGTTCGTCGACGAGTCGGCCCCCCGCATTGTCCTGCTGGCCCGGGACCGCACCGGCTGGGCCAATCTCAGCCGCATCATCAGCGCCGGCCACGCCTACCGGGCGCGGGCGGGCGGCGGGCAGCCGGTCGTGCCCTTCGAGGCCCTGCGGGCCCACACCGAGGGGATCACCGCCCTTCTCGGTCCGGCCTCCGAGCCGGTCCGCGCGCTCGCCGCCGGACGACCCGACCAGGCGGCCACCCTCCTGGAGCCGTGGCGGGAGCTGTTCGGCCCGCACCTGCGGCTGGAGGCCGTCCACCACCGGCGGACCGGTACCGGCCCGGGTTCCTTGCGCCTGGCCGCGCGCACCGTCGGCCTGGCCCGCGACCTGGACCTGCTGTGCGTCCTGACCAACGCCGTGCGCTACGCGGACGCCGAGCGGGCGCCGGTCGCCGACGTCCTGGACTCCGCCCGCCTGCTGATGCCGATCCGCCCGGGCCGCACCGACAACGGCGAGCGCTGGCTCAAGGACACCTCCGCTATGGCCGCCCTGGCCGACGAGGTCGCCCGCGCCGCCGGCCAGGAACGCGGCGGCGCCGCGCACCTGCTGGCCACCACGGCGCGCACCGCTGAGGACTGCCGCCTGGACCCGGCCTCCGACCTGGGCCTGGGACGGGTGTTCTTCCCCGAAGAGCGACTGGTCGGTGCCGCGCCCGGTACCTCGGCTCGGGTACTGCGCGAGCGCTGCGAGGCGGCGCTGACCGCCCGCGGCTACGACCGCTCACCCTCCATGAACGAGCGCCTGGCCGAAGAGCTGCAAGTGATCAACACGCTCGGCTGGCCGACGTACTTCCTGACCGTGGCCCAGGTCGTCGACGACACCCGGGCGCTCGGCATCCGGGTCCAGGCCCGCGGCTCCGGAGCGGGCAGCCTGGTCGTGCACCTGCTCGGCATCAGCGTCGCCAATCCGCTGGAACACGAACTGATCATGGAACGGTTCCTCAACCTGCGGCGCCGCTCTCTGCCGGACATCGACATCGACGTCGAGAGCGCGCGCCGGCTCGAGGTCTACCACGCGGTCCTGGACCGCTTCGGCCCCGAGCGCGTCGCCACCGTCTCCATGGTGGAGACCTACCGGGTCCGGCACGCGATCCGCGACGCGGGCCTCGCGCTGGGCCTGGACCCCGACGAGGTCGGCCACCTGGCCAAGAGCTTCCCGCACATCCGCGCCCGCGACGCCCGCTCCGCGATGCGCGAACTGCCCGAACTGCGCTCCCTGGCCGAGCACGCCGAGCGCTACGGGCCGCTGTGGGACCTCGTCGAGGGCCTGGACGCACTGCCCCGCGGCATCGCCATGCACCCCTGCGGCGTCCTGCTGTCCGACGACTCGCTGCTGCACCGCACCCCCGTACTGCCCACCGCCGGGGAGGGGCTGCCGATGAGCGTGTTCGACAAGGACGACGTCGAACGCATGGGCCTTCTCAAACTGGACATTCTGGGGGTCCGGATGCAGTCCGCGATGGCGTACGCCGTCACGGAGATCCAACGCGCCACCGGCCGCACCCTGGACCTCGACGACCGCGAGCAGGTCCCCCTCGACGACCCCGGTGCCTTCCAACTGCTGCGCCAGGGCGAGAGTTTGGGGGTATTTCAGCTAGAAAGTCCAGGTCAGCGCGATTTGATCGGACGGCTGCAGCCCGAGACGTTCCAGGACCTCGTCACCCAGATCAGCCTGTTTCGGCCCGGCCCGGTCCAGGCCGACATGATCCGCCCGTTCCTCCTGGCCCGGCACGGCCAGCGGCGCCCCGACTACCCGCACCCCGACCTCGTCCCCGCGCTGCGCGCGACGTACGGCGTCGTGGTGTTCAACGAGCAGGTCATCAGCCTGTTCGCGACCCTGACGCGCACCGACCTCGCCATGGGTGAGGAAGCCAGGCGCGCCCTGTCCGACCCGGGCCGCCTGCCCGCCCTGGAAGTCTGGTTCCGCGAACGGGCAGCCGCCGCCGGCTACACGCCACAGACCGTTGACCAGGTCTGGAAGACGCTGCAGGCGATGGGCGCCTACGGCTTCGCCCGCTCTCACGCGGTCGCGTTCGCCCTGCCGACGCTCCAGTCCGCGTTCCTCAAAGCCCACTACCCGGCCTCGTTCTACTGCGGGCTGCTGGAGCACGACCCCGGCATGTACCCCAAGCGCCTCGTGCTGTCCGACGCCCGGCGTCGCGGCGTGCCGATCCTGAACATCGACGTCCAGCACTCCGACGCCCACTACCGCACCGAGCAGTTGCCCGACGGCACGCTCGGCCTGCGGATCTCGCTGGCCGACGTCCACGGCATCACCGACGCCGAGGCCGACCGCATCGCCGCCGGCCGGCCCTACGCCGACCTGCCCGACTTCCACGCCCGCGCCCGCCCCTCCCAGCCCCTCGCGCAACGCCTGGCCCGCATCGGCGCCCTCAACTCCATCGCCCGCGGTTCCCACCGGCGCGAGCTGCTCCTGCAACTGGACGAGCTCCACCGCCACACCCGCACCACAGCCCCGGCCCAGCTCGCCCTCGCCGCCGACCTGGGGCCCGCCACCGCAACCGGCCTGCCCGCGATGAGCGCACAAGAACAGCTGGACGCCGAACTGGACGTCACCGGCATGGACACCTCCCGGCACCTGATGTCCTCCCACCACGAACTGCTCGCCGAACTCGGCGTCACCCCCGCGCATTTGCTCCGCGACGTACCCACGGGCGAGACCGTTCTCGTGGCGGGCGCCAAGGTCGCCATCCAGACGCCGCCCGTCCGATCGGGCCGGCGAACGATCTTCGTCTCCCTCGACGACGGCTCGTCCGGAGCGATCGACCTCGTCTTCTTCGACGACACCCACGAAACCGTCGCGCACACCGTCTTCCACCACTGGCTCCTGCTGGTGCGCGGGCAGGTCCAGCGGCGCGGCAAGAGCGTCACCATCGTCGGCCAGCACGCCTGGAACCTCGCCGATCTCGCCCAGGCCCACCAGGACGGCGGCCACCCGGCCGTCCGACGACTGCTGTCCACCGCCGAACCCGCGACGACGTCCACCCAGACCCCGGGCGAGGCGGCGGCCGGTACCCGCTCCAGCGGCGCCGGGCGGCTGTGGCACGCCAGCCCCGGGAGCGCCGGATGACACCTGCCGCGATCCTCCACGCACGCTTCGAGCGCCCCTCGTTCGAGACATACCGGGAACTGTTCACGGTCCTCGGCGACATCACCCCCGTCGTCCAGGCCCTCCCGCCCGACAGCGCCCTCCTCGACCTCACCGGCGCCCTGCGCTACTGGCAGCGCACCCCCGCCCAGCTCGCCGACCTCGTCCAAACCAGGATCATGGCCCGCTACGGCCTGACCACGGCCATCGGCGGCGGCCCCACCCGCATGCTCGCCACCATCGCCGCCGACCTCACACCACCCGGGGCCGTACGGATCCTCGACGACGACCCGGCCGCCGCCCTCGCCTTCCTCCAACAACAGCCGGTCCGCGCCCTTCCCGGCATCGGGCCCGCGATGGAACGCACCCTCCACCGGTACGGCCTGGCCACCGTCGGCGACCTCGCCGACCTGCCCCCCGCCACCCTGCAGCGCATCGCCGGCGCCTCCACCGCCCGCCTGCTCCGCGACCGCGCCCACGGCATCGACCCCCGCCGCGTCACCCCCGCCGGCCCGCCACCCGGCATCACCGCCCGCCGCCGCTTCGACCACGACATCCTCGACCCCGCCGAAGCACGCCGCACCCTCCTCGACCTCGCCGTCGACCTCGGCGCCCGGCTGCGCCACTCCCGGCGGTGCGCCTCCCGGATCGAACTCCAGATCACGCTCGCCGACCGGACCTCCCTGATCCGCTCGCGCACCCTCACCGAGGCCACGAGCCACAGCCCCCGCCTCCAAGACACCCTCTACCAGCTGTTCTCCGGACTCGGCCTGCAACGAGCCCGCATGCGAACCTTCACGGCCCGGGCCGCCGGACTCACCGACACCGTCACCACCGCCGTGCAACTCACCCTCGACCGCGCAACGGAGGACGCCCGCCGGCTGGAGCCCGTCATCGACCGCGCCAACAGCCGCTTCGGCAGCAATACCCTCCAGCCCGCCGCCCTCGCGGCCCGCACCCACCGGCAGCGCCCGCGCGCGGACTTACGGCGATGAGAGGGCGCCCCCGGCGCCCGCACGCAGTCGAATACCTGTGCGTTTGTCGGTGATGCGGGATAACGTTCCAACCAGCGATCATGAAAGAGGGGGACCAGCATGGAGGCCACCACCACAGGAAACCGCCCGGGACGTCCACCCGGCATCCGAACCCTGGACAACGGGCTCACCGACCGGCAGCAGCGCATCGTCGCCGCCATCCGCACCCACCTGGACACCCGCGGCTACCCGCCGTCGATGAGAGAGATCGGCTCGGCCGTGGGCCTGGCCAGCACATCCTCGGTCGCCCACCAGCTGGAAGCCCTGGAGCGCAAGGGCGCACTGCGCAAGGACCCGCACCGACCGCGCGCCTACGTCCCCACCGGCCCCAACCCGCAGACCAGCCCGGACCCGCAGCCCACGCCTACGGTCGCGCTACCGGCCGATGCCTCCACCGCGGTCCGCGTCCCGCTGGTGGGCCGCATCGCCGCAGGCACTCCGATGCTCGCCGAGCAGCACATCGACGACATCCTCGTCCTGCCCCGCCAAGTGGTCGGCTCAGGAAACCTGTTCGTCCTCACCGTGACGGGGGAGTCGATGATCGACGCACACATCGCGGACGGCGACCACGTCGTCGTCCGCGAGCAGCCCTCCGCCGAGAACGGTGACATCGTCGCCGCCATGCTCGACGGGAACGCCACGGTCAAGCGGCTGAAGCGCGACGGGAACAACGTGTGGCTGCTTCCCGCGAACGACTCCTACCAGCCGATCTGGGGCAACGAAGCGACCATCCTCGGCAAGGTCGTGGCCGTGATGCGCAGCCTGTAACCCGTCACTCGATGGGGTGGCAGCGGCGACGTGGGGGTATCGGCCTACATGGCTGTGTCCGTACGGTCGGCCTCTGGCGCCTGCACGGGTTGTCGCGGGGAGCGGGATCGGGGAAGAGGGTTGTGCGGGGTGGGTACTGACTTCGACTGGGGCGCGCGGGCTGTCTGTCGGAAGGCCGATCCGGACGAATTGTTCGTTGAGGGGGCGGCCCAGAACCGGGCGAAGGCCCTCTGCATGGGCTGCGAGGTGCGCACGGAGTGCCTCGCGCACGCTCTGGACAACCGAGTCGAGTTCGGTGTCTGGGGTGGGATGACCGACCGCGAACGCCGGGCTCTGCTCCGGCGACGGCCGACCGTCACGTCCTGGCGGCGACTGCTGGATGCCGCCCGCTCGGAACACGAGCAGCAGCAGCAGCTCGCCGGCGCGACCCGTGACGCTCCCGCGCGGGTGCCGCTGTCCGAGGCGAGCTGATCCGTACCAGCTGTCGTGTCCGGGTCGCAGTGCTGACCTGGACGGGCCGAGCCGGGCGCTGACGAAGGGCCGCGCGGATCCCGCTCACATGGAGACGACGTGCGTCCTGACGGCGAAGTCGCGCAGCCCTGACAGCGCGGGGCGGCGCGTGAGGAGCTCGCTGGTCAGAGCGCGGACCGACGGCCGGCCCGCGTCCTCGGGTGCGGCCGCCTCGATCGAGAGCAGCGCTGCCAACGCTTCGTCGTCCGCGCCGAGAGCAAGCAGTGCACGAGCGCTGTCTGTCCCGAGTCGCGCCCGTCGTTCGGGCGTCGGCAGAGCTCGGGGATCCAGCTGCCGAGCGATGCGGACAGCCGTCGTGTCCTGCCCGAGCAGATGATGCACTCCGACCTTGTACAGCTGGATCTGCTGGCAGGAGAGATCGCCGGAGCGGGGCCGGGGCTGGGTAGCCAGACGATCGGCCGCGTCCTGGGCTCGCTCGACCAGTTCCAGTGCCGTCGCCTTCTGGCCGGCCAGCGCGGCCGAGTACGCCGCCGAAAGCGCCAGCGAGCCCGCGGCGGTCACGATCGCGGGCGCGGCATGAGGGGCTTCGGCGTCAAGCCGGTGGAGTGTCCCTTCGAGCAGCAGCACCGCATCACCAGCGCGGCCCTGCCTGCGCAGCGGGGTCGCACAGATCCGAGTGGCATCGGCAAGGACAGCGGGATCGCCACAACCCTCGGCTGCGGCGACAGCCGCCTGGGCATGCGCCCAAGCCAATTCGCTGTCACCGGCTTTCACGCCGAGCTCGCTGGCCAGGATGTGCACCCGCGCGAGGAGCGCGCTCGCCGAACGACGAGGCGAACCCGTCAACTGCTCCCGGGCGGTCGCCGCAGCGAACTGGAGGGCGGGCACACGGAGAGCCAGGGCGGTGTACCGGGCAGCCCGGAACTCGGACCGGCCGGCCGCGAGCCCCCGCCCCAGCCGGGGCAGATCCGGGGTGGCAGCGGCGGCGGTTCCGGGAAGGAGTGCTCCAATCCCGATTCCGGTACCGAGGGCGAGAAGTCGGCGACGGTCTACCAAGGGACGCTCCCAGAACTTCGATCAACACGTTGAGCGGTGGCTCGACTACTCACCGTAGAGGAGGCTGGTGTTGGGTGGAAGAGGGCTTCGCCTACTCCGCATCGTCGAACGCGACCGCATCACCCAGCACCGACCGGCTCCCGGCCTTCCCGCCATCCGGCACCGTGGCGGACTTGCGGGGCACACCCCCGGGACCGACGCATACGCTGGTGCGATGGCCCACCCCGATGTCATCCCCGCCCTGTTTCGAGACGCCGAGACGGACCACCCGGCCATCGAACAGTGGTGCACCACTGTCCTGGCAGGCGCACCAGCCCGCCTCCTGATCCTGGGGCCGCATTGGTCGGGGAAGACCTACGCCGCTTTTGCCGCCCTGCGCCGTCTCCTCGCGGCCGGCTACCCCAGCCAGGACATCACGGTCCACGGTGCCAGCGAGCTGAAGGCGACGTATGACCCGCGCGTCATCGCGAACACCACCGCGGTGACGATGATCGACGACGTAACCGTGTCGCTCGACCTGGTCCGTGAAGCCAAGAGGCCGCTCGCCCCCGATTCCGTCGACGTGCAGGCGATGATGGCCCTTGAAGCCGGCGCGCTCGCCGAGGCGATCGCAGCCCTCGCCGTGCTGCCCAACCGGTCGTGGATCCTGATCGCCTCCAGCCCGGAGATCCTCGCCGAGGCCGTCGGCGAACAGGCGGCAGCCCGCATCCTCGCCGTCGCCGACACACTCGAGCTGACCCAGCGACCGCTGCCCAAGCTGTCCTGGTAGCCGCCGAAATCCCCCCGGCAGATCCGTTCGTCTCTGCCCGAGTCACCGGCCGCCCGCGCTGCTCCCGACCGTCCTGTCGGTGGGGTGGGGTATGAAGGAGTGACAGCACCGCTGGTCAGGAGGGGGCTCGATGGGACCGCGGAACCGGCCGATACAGGCGCAGGCACTGGGCACTCAGACCGATGTCTTCGAGGGCCTGACAGTGCCGCTGCGCGTTACCGCGTCGCTGCTGGGGATCTCGATGTACAACCTGAACAAGCTGATCGACGCTGGGGTGTTCGCCGTCGAGCAGCACGATGGCTCGCAGTACCGGTTCATTGCGCTGACGCGTGTGCTGGCCGTCCGGCGCGGCATGCTGTCCGGCTCAGTCGCTCGCTGAGCGTGCGGGCACGGCACCGTGATCGTCGGCGCCGTGCTGACCCGCGGTCCGGCCGAGCGCCGCGCGGACGATCTCCTCGGCCAGCGCCGCGAGCCCGGCGGGATCCTGCTCGGTCCACGGATCGACGCGCACCGTGGACACCACAGGTTGGTCCCCGTCCGGGTCGCCGGGATGGCTGCTGAATTCTGCTGCGAGCAGTTCGGCGTAGCGGTGGAGGGCGGCCTGAGACATCTGGAGCCCAGGGGCCTGGCCGCCCATGCGGGAACAGTCGGCCTCGGTGAGGACGAGGCTGTGGCCGTTGAACTCGGTGAGCCATCGTGCGGCGTAGGCGAGGCAGGTCCAGGGGGCGACCGCATTCGTCGCCAGCAGACCGGGCAGGTGGCCCGGCAGATCCAGAGGCCCGGCGTGGCCGTCGGCAGTCGGGCGCGGAAGGTAGAGGACGGCGTCCAGGCGCTGATAGGCGTTCGCGTGCTCGGTGAAGAACCGCCGGACCGCCGACTCGTCGAGGACGTCCAGGCGCACGCGTTCCACCCCGATTCCCCGTAGCCGCTGGGGGATCTTCCGGGCGTCGGCCGCGGTGGCCACGACGGTGTAGTGGTGTGTGGCGGCGAGGTCCTGGCAGACCTGGGCCGCCAGGGGGCGATCCGCGCCGATCACGACCGCGACGGGCTGGGGATGAGTTCTGAACACTGCCGCGTACTCCTTCACTCCGGACGACCCGGGGTCGCGGTTGGGGGGCGTCGCACGGGCGGCTGTCGGCCGCGCCGTGGCGGGTGGTTGCTTCAGCTGGCGGATTCTTCGCGGGGAGCGGGCAGGCCCACCTGTCGGCGGACCTGGGCTAGGAGCGTGCCGGCCTGCTGCTCGTCGTGCGGGTCGAGGTGGAGCAGGGTGAAGAGGATCTGCTCGCTGGTGTTCCAGCTGCGGCCGAGGCAGTGGACTAGCGCGAGGCCGTAGAGGGCTTGGAGGAAGGGCCTGTTGTTCTCCTCGTGCCACAGCAGTGTGCCGTTGAAGAAACTGAGTGCCTGCTCGCCGACGGTGACGGCGCACTCGTACCAGCGCCGGGCGTCCGCCAGCTCGGCGGCCGAGGGGGCGCGGCCGTCCACGGCGGGGGTGACCCCGCCCGGGAACGCCAGGACCGCACGCAGGACGTAGGCCTCCACCGTCGCCGGCTGGTCGAGCACGAGTTGCTCGAGCCGGGCCCGGGCCGATGCCGGGTCCTGGTGCTGGAGTTCCTCCCGCAGGGTGGGGGACAGGCATTGCTGGGGCGGCATGGCGAAGGCGTCGCGCCGGCCCTGCGCCAGCACGTGACGCTTCCAGCGGTCCGGTTCGTCCAGCGGCTCCAGAGCCGCCGGGGCGATCTCCTCCTCCTCGTCGTCTTCGTCGTAGTCGGGCTCGCCGTCGTAGTCGAGTGCTTCCACCCCGGCCGCCGCGAGCCAGGACGGATCGAAGGTGCCGCTGGGTGTGGCCTGGGCATCCGCGGTCCGGCCGGCGCGGGTGACGGCTTCCAGGGCCGCGTCGGACATCGGTCCGGGCAGGCCCATGAACAGGGGGTGGTACATCTCGGGCCACATGTGCGCGCCGACCCCCGGTCCCCAGAGCTCCAGGCTCTGTTGGAGCAGGGCCCGCAGCATCAGGTCGCAGCCTGCGGCGTCCAGTCGCTCCAGCTGGAACTGCCGGAGCAGCGCATCGGCCTGCTCCCGCACGGTGTCCAAAGCCGTCTGGTAGCCCATGCCGGTCTCCCGGTCGAGCCGGCGGGCGAGGCGCGAGCGGTGGGTGGTCGACGTGCGGGGGGTGCTGGTCGTCATGGCGCTCTCCTGGCGCGACCCTGCAGACGGCACCGCCCACCTCGGTGCGCCGGCAGGGCCGTCAGGCCGGGGCGCGTTGTCGTACAAGCTCTCGGGGCCGCGCGGCGGCGCGGTTCACCTCACCGGCCAACGGTGGGGATGGCCGACAGGAGCGCGCCCCCTACGGCGCGAGAAACCATCGTAGCGAGGACGCCCGGCCCCAGGAGGGGCCCTTTCGAAAGTCGGATGAACGCCGGGTCCGCACCCCCGGCCACCAGCGGACCAGGGACCGGTCCGTGGCACGACTCGGTGGAGACGGCTCTGCGGACCGAGTCGACGGCTCGCCCCGCAGCGGAAGCCGCGGCGACAAAGTGTCGGAAACCGCCCCCTTGTATCGCACGTAGGATCGCCGCCAACAGCGCTTCGTACACGAGGAGTTCAAGGTGGCGGACAAGATCGTGGTGCTGGTTGGCTCACGCGCCAGCGCCCTGGCGAAAGCACAGGTACGCGAGGTCCTGACCCCCCTGCGCCGGCAGCTGCCCCACGTCGACTTCCGGCACCGCGTCATCCTGGAAGGCGGCGACCGCGACCGGCGCACGCCGACGCTGGCGGAGGTCGCCAAGTCCTCGGGCGGCAGCGCGTTCTCCTCCAGCCAGGAGGCGGCCCTGCTGGCCGGCGAGGTCGACGTGATCGTGCACTCCCTCAAGGACTTGCCGACCACGATGCCGGCCGGGCTGATGCTGCTGACCACACCGGGCCCGCGCGCCGACGTCCGCGACGCCCTGTGCGGGCACTCGCTCGACTCCCTGCCCCACGGCGCGCGGGTAGGAACCGGAGCCCCGCGCCGCGTCGCCCAGCTCCTGGCGCTGCGCCCGGACCTCATCCTGGTGCCGATCAGGGGGAACGTCGGCCCCCGGCTGGCCCGGATCAAGACCGGGACAGTGGACGCCGTGCTGCTCGCGGCCGCGGGGCTGCAACGGTTGAGCCTCGACGAGCACGTCACGCAGTACCTCGACGCGCGCATGTTCCTCCCCTCTCCTGGTCAGGGAGCCCTGGGCATCCAGGTCCGTGAAGGCAGCGAAGCCGCCCGGCTGCTGGGGCACACCGGCGACGCGGCAGCGGACGCCGCGGTGCGAGCTGAAAGATCCCTCCTCGCGGAACTGCACGGTGGCTGCTCCGTCCCGGTGGGTGCGTATGCGCGGCCGGAGCCGGGCGGGCAGCTGCATCTCTCGGGGGCCGTCACCGCCCTGGACGGCACCCGACAGGTCACCGCGAACGCCTCCGGCCCGGTGGGGGAGCCGGAAAAGCTCGGGCGCACGGTCGCGGACGCGCTACGGGCCAAAGGCGCCGAACACATCCTGGCCGCGATCCGCACCTGAGCGGCGACGGCATGAAGGAGCCCTTCGTCGACCCGGAATCGGACCACCGGTGCTGCGGCATCTGCCCGGCGCTTCGCCTTCCGCGTGCGGGGTTTGTGGTCTTCGACCGTCCGAGCAGAGACTGCCCGTTCGACGGCCAGGACGGCCACCGCTACACCGCGGACCGGATCCCAGCCTGTGTACACCCGGACAAGGTGGGCCTGGTGCCGGATCGCGTCGCCCCGCCGTACGAGCCGCAGCCGCCTGAGCCGCCCCGACCCGGTCGACGCCGATGGTGGCGGAGACGAAGGTGAGGCGGAGGCAGGCTTCGCCGCTGGTAGCGAGGTCAGCGCAGCTCTTCTGAGGCACCGATGGCGCAGTAGAACTCCGCTGCCAATGACGCGGCCTGGACGGCTTCCTCGGTGGTGTACCCGTCGGAGCCGGACTTCATAGAGCGCTCCAGCCAAAGCAGCGCCCGCGCCAGGTCGGTCATGCTCGGGGCTCCGTCGACGCCGCGAGCCCAGTCGCCGGCGGCATCCAGGAGGGTGCGGCGGCCGAAGGCGCCGAGCACCATCGGCACCATGCGAATGATGATCTGCGCCAGGTCTCCTTCGGGTGTCTTGCGCAGGTCACGAATGGTTCCGGCGCGGTTGGCGAGGGAGTCGGCGTCGGCTTGCAAGACGATCTTCAAGCGCATGAGGCCGATCTTCTCGGCTTCCGCCTCAGGGTCGTAGGCGGCCGCGATGTCCGGATGCTCCTGGAGGAAGACCTCAAGGACCTGCTCCCACTCGTCCTGGTGGTGCTGGTTGGGCAGCCCCTCCCGGCCCGGCGGCATGAATCCCGTGACCTTGGAGGCGTGCCGGATGGCTGGTGAGAGCTCGAACGCCGCCATCATCTCCTCGACGAACGCCTCGAAGCGCGGGACCTCCTCCTCACCGAAGATCCGCTCACCCGGCTCCAGCGGGCGGCCGAGCATCTCGGCGCGACCATCGGCCAGTTCCCGCAGCGTTGAGGCGTTGCGATCGCCAAGGGAGATGGCCTCGCCCTCGTCGGTCAGCACACGGATACCCGGGCGCAGTGCGAGGGCTTCACGCACCACGGCACGGCCTACCCCGTCCGCAGACGGCCGCACAGCGGCCAACCCCGCCGGACGCAGGCCTTCCGCGATGGGCTGCATGCAGGATGGGACGTCGACCAGGGAGGCAACCAGGGCCATGACGACCTCCGGGTCGTCGACGGGCGTGGCCGTGTCATGCGAGATCTGCAGGAGGGTTTCGAGCATGTCGGTGACCGCTCCCCAGAACGGCTCGGTACGCAACTGGTCCAGCCAGGTGTCGCGGACGGCGCTGAACCGGCTCTCGCTGCACGGCAGCAGCGACGGGTGCATCCCGGCGGTGAGCAGGTCCACCACGTCCCAGCCATCGCGGAACCATTCCGGCGTGTCGTTGCGGGGGTTGTTCGCGGCGACCAGAACGCTGCCCACAGCCAGGGCCTGAGCGACCGACAGCCCACCGCCACCTCGTGGCAGGCTCGCAGCGATCATCGCGAAGCGCTCCTGCTGCGAGGCGCGTGCGATATCGCGGTTGGCCGGGTTCTGTCGTGCTTCCCGGCGCCGCCGGCTCGCCTTGCCCACTTGCTGCTCTCCCTCACCACGGACTGATCGGACCGACACACCGTGAACCGGCTCGGCCTGGACGGGAAGCGGGCGCTGAGCTGGCTGCGACCCGCTGCCCGGCCCATCCTCCCAGTCCTGCGGGCTCGCCAGGACTGGAACGCGTGACGGGAGCGCCCGGCGGACCCGAGCCTCGCGCGATGCCGCGGCCGGTCTTCGCTCGGCAGGGCGTTGGATGGCTGTCTCGGTGGCCTCGTCAGCCCGTGTTCCAACCGGGGCTTGGAAGCGGCTGTCACCCGGCCAGGGCGACCCGCGGTGAGGACGACGCGGGGCCCGCCTTGGCCCAGCCCCCTCGCTTACGCCGAACTGCTGGTGCTGTCGGATGGAATGGTCACGTGCAGCACGTACCGGGTCCCATACAGGGTCGTGAGGGTGACCATGTCGTTCGCAGCCGGCCCCTTCCCGGGCTCCGCCGAGGCGAACCAGCCGCTGTCCTGCAGAGCTTGAGCAATCCGGTCGACGAGGTGCGGTCCGGCGTCCAGGTGGGGGGACGCGTCGTAGCCGTCCACTTCCGGGGCAGCTTCCAGGTCGAAGCCGTGGCGCTTGAGGTGTTCCAGGAGCAGGTGGGCGAGGGCGCGCGACGGGTCGCTGGTGTGGGCCTGGCCGTCGTCCTGAGCGAGCTGGCCGGGGAAAACGATGGCCCGGGTGAAGTAGTCGGTCAAAACGCCGAACAGGTCCGGATGGGGACGCAGACCTCCGTGGGTATCGGCGTACGCGGCATTCATGATCGAGGTGAGGAATCGGCGGCGGGCAACTTCCTCGTGCCGGGCCTCGCTGACGTCCGGCTCCTCCTCGCTCACCTCCACGATTTGGTAGAGGCCAGAAGTCCCGTACAGGCCCTCCGGCCTCTCGTTCTCCGCACGGACCGTGGCGACGGCTTCCTCGACCGACCGTGCGTAGGTGTAGTTCGTGAGCGTGGCCGCTCCCGGATGGGCGTTGTCCGTGCGCTGCGCCACGATCCGGTATCGCGCCAGCTCGGCGATCCCGGTCCTGTGTGCTCTTGCGGCTGCCGGGGCGCGCCCCACGTGCTCGAGCAGGTCCCGGCGAAGGGCTGTTGCGGCCAGTCCGACCCACTGCGCCACGTTCGCGACCCGGCTGTACTGGGCGAGAAGCACGTCCGCATGGATGGTGGGACTGTGCGGCTGACGGGACATTTCGCCTGCCAGTTCCGCGCACACTGCCAGCATGCCGACCACCAGGCCGAGTGTTGCCTCCTCGGCGGGCGGCAAGGGGGCGCCGTCCGGGTCCAAGACCACCGCTCTCCCGCGGTTGCGACCCTTCTGCGGAGCGAAGCCGCTCTCCTGGCGGTCTGCAGGCGTCTCGGCGTGAGACGGGTCGTTGGTCGCTTTGCCGTCCAGCTCGTCCTGCCACCGAAGGAAGGTCGCTGCGGCCTCTTCCTCCCGCTGGTAGGCGGCGTCGTACTTGTCGTCCCCCAGCACGGACGCTGCCTCCAACCAGCTCGTGATTGCCTCAGCGTGCTCCCACCGGCTCTCCGATGCGGGCAGCTGTCCTCGGCGGCCGTCCATCAGCGCCGGCAGCAGGGCGACGATCGCCTCCGGCGCCGCCAGGACCGGGACGGGCAGGGCCACGGCACTATCCGACGGACGCGCCTGGTATCCCCACCCCGCCGACGAGCTCCACACCAGGACCAGCCCGTCCGGCCACTCCTCGCCGGTGAGGTCCGCGGACGCGCAATTCCAGGCCCAGCGGGCCTCGGCCGCCCCGGCAGCGTCCGTACGACGCACCGCGTACTCCAGGTCGTTGTACCCGGCGCGGAACAGGGCGCTCTCTGCTGCGCGTGCATAGCTTTTCCAGGCCCTGAATTGGTCCACGACTTGCCTTCCAGCGAGTTCGACGCGGGTGTCGGATCCACCCTCGGCCAGCATGCCCACCGCCACTGACAACCTGGCAATCCGTCTCGAACGCGTCCCGAAAAGGGGCTTGTCTGTGCGAGCGGCAGAGCGGCGCCCTCACGGAGCGTGGCCTTCGCCGGCCGCAGTGGCCCCTCGGGCTCCCCTTCAGCGCCCAGCGCCTTTCGGGCAAACGAATCAGCATCGTCACCTCTCGTGCCGCCACCCCCGACGGCGCTGGCCTCGGGGATCGGCATCCGGCCGATCCCCGAGGGCGGGGCCGGCGCTGTTTGCGTCTTTGGCCAGGGAGCGCCGGACGGTAGCGCGTTTCGGGCCAGGGTTTTGCCCGGCCCGGTCATGTCTGGGAAACCCGCCTTCGAGGGGAGGATTGAACGTCTACCGTGTCGCGTCATGGACGTCTTGATCGTCGGTGGCAGCGGGTTTCTGGGCTCCGAGCTGGTCCGCCAAGCGGTAGCGGCGGGGCATACGACGGCCGCTACTTTCGCGACCAGGCCCGGAAGTATCCCGGGCGCCACGTGGTACGCCCTTGATCTGCGGGACGCCGCCCGCCTTGAAGCCGTCCTGGCCGAGGTCGCCCCGAGGCTCGTCGTCAACGCGACGAGCGGCAACTCTGATTGGGCGGTCACAGCCGAGGGCCCTGTACGACTGGCGATGGCCGCGGCGAAGTACGACTGCCGGCTGGTGCACGTATCCACGGACGCCGTGTTCTCCGGTGTCGGCCGCGTCACCTACGACGAGACCCTCCTTCCCGACCCTGTCACTCCGTACGGGGCGGCGAAGGCCGCAGCGGAGACCGGGATCCGCATCCTGGCCCCGGACGCAGTTATCGCCCGCACCTCACTGATCATCGGGGGCAGTCAGTCCGTGCACGAGCGCACTGTGCATGACCTCGCGGCGGGCCGGAAGGCCGGAGTCCTCTTCACCGATGACATCCGGTGCCCTGTCCATGTCGCCGATCTCGCCGCGGCCCTCTTGGAACTCGGGTCCTCCAACGCGCACGGTATGCACCATCTCGGCGGGGCGGATGCTGTCAGCCGTCACGGTCTCGGCGTTCTCATCGCTCAGCGCGACGGGCTCGACGCGTCACGGCTGCCAACGGGCCTTCGGGCCGAGAGCACGCTTCCCGGGCCGGTCGACGTCCGCCTCGACAGCCGCGCGACCCAACGCCAACTCGCCACCAGGTTGCGCGGCGCCCATCAGTTCCTTGCCGTGGCGGACTCAGGCGGCACCGCCGGTGACCCCGGCTGACGCTTGGGCCGGCCGACACCGTCGAGACGACCGTGTCCTGCATCGACGAGCGAGGCGGTGAGGGCGGTGAGCAGCCGGGTGTTGCCCGGGTGGTCGTGGCTCAGGTCGATCGCTTGCCGGGGCAGGCGGTTCAGGTACTCAAGGACCTCGGTGCGGGCCGTAGGTGTACCGACGCTGCTTCCTTCGGTGAACCCGAAGAGGTCGGGGTAACGCTCTTCGTCCGAGGTCACGAAGGCGTTGCTGGTGACCTTGAAACGGCGGCCGTCGACCGCGCTGGCCGGGGCCACGGGGGAGGGGGCGACGTGCGGGAGGAGAACACCGGCCGCGGTGCCGGTGGTGGCCAGGGACAGGCCGAACCAGCGGGTGAGCTGCTCGGGCCAGATGTGTGCCTTCAGTTCCCGGCCGGACGCGGACATCAGCGCACCGGGCCGCCCGGTGGTGAGGGCGTCGGTGACGCGCTGGTCCTGGGTGGGATGAGGCGGTTCGCCGGTCTGGAGGTGGGAGCGGGCGGACTCGGTGAAGGTGAGTGCGTGGAGAAGTCCGAGGCCGACGGCGGCTGCGGCGGGCCAGGGCAGGAGGTCGAGCGTGCCGTCGGTGTTGGGACGGGCGAAGCAGCAGTCGTTCGCCAGCAGCGCGGCGCCGGCGGAGGCCAGGGTGAGAGCGGTCGTGGTTTTGCCCGCTCCGGAGTCGCCCAGGGCGAGCAGGGTACGTCCGCCGGGGAACACGGCGGCGGAGGCGTGGAGCAGGACCCACCCGTCGGCGATGAGCCGGGCGCGCATCATCTCGCGGGCGAAGCGGGTGGCGGCGGTCGCCAGCCGTGTCGGCCGGCCCGGCGAGGCTGCCGTCTGCAGGGCTTGTTGGCTGCTGATCCGCAGGTGCTGCTCGGCGGGGCGTAGTGGAAGGCGAGGGGCGGGTCCGACAGGGTATGCGCGCTCACGGTCCCGTCTGGGTGGCGGGTGTAGCCGATGGGTTCGCGGGCGAAGACGGCATGCTGCGTATGCGAGCCGGCGACGGGGGCGCGGTGGTCACCGTCCATGACGGTGACCACCGGCCCGGTGACGGCGGTGCTGCCCTCCGGCGGCGAGGCCTTCCAGTACCGGCCGAAGTACCTGGTCGCCCAGTCGGTGACACCGGGGGTGTTGGAGTGGATGGTGACGACTCGCTGGCCGGCGGTCAGGGAGAGGGCGTTCATCACGGCGGGGCCTTCCGGTCGGCCCGGCAGGCGGCCGGGGGCGGGGTCGTGTGCGGCTACGCGCTGGTCCGGGACGCATCCGGGGCGGCGAAGGAGTCCGGTGCCCGCTCGCGCAGAACATCGGCGAGCCGCGCGATACGGCGCAGCGGTTCGAGGTCGGGCGCGGGTGGGGCGGCTTCGGCGAACAGGGCCGCGGCCGCGTGGCGTACAGAGGTCTCCAGCGGGGAGTCCGCGAGGACTTCGTCGTGCACGACGGCGCCGTCGCGTACCGCGGTGAGCCGGTGGTGGTTGCGCTCGAGTTGCCAGCCGCCGGGTGCGGTGACGGGTTCGAGATGCAGGGTGAAGCGGGTTCGTCCGGCGTGGACGGTGACGTGCCGGTAGCGGTCGTCGGCCGCGCGAAGTCCCTGGCGCCACGGGGGCCGGGGTGCGGGTGCGGCGTCGTCGGCCTGCCCCGGGCCGAGGATCGAGGAGGTCAGCTCCAGCCGCAGCGCGCCCGCGGCGCCGGGACGGGGGAGGTCGGCTCGTTCGGTCAGGGCGGCGACGAACAGCGCCGGGTCGTATTCCGGCTCGGTCGTAGTGGTGGCCGGGTCCAAGGCCAGATAGTGCTCCCACACCGGGGCGGGCAGGATGCCGCGGGTGACAGCGAGCATGTGCAGCCATTCGTAGCCCAGCACGCCGTAGTCGCGGTCGATGAAGCGCCCCGAAGCGCTGTCGGGGCGCCGGTCCTTGGTGAAGAGCACCGAGACCCTGTCGATGGGCGCGCCGGGTTCCAGTGCGGCGATGAGGCCGGTGAACGCCGGCAGCGTGGTGGAGTGCCGGTACTGGTCGTTGACGATCATCCGCGCGGCGGGGTGGTCGGCGAGCAGGCGGCTGAAGGCGTCGATCTCGTGCCCGCGGCAAGCCGGCTTCTCCATCAGGACGCGGGCGGCCGGGTTGTGCCGGAGGATCGCGCGGAGCACGTCCAGGTGCTCGGCGGTGGGACAGCAGACCGACCACAGGTCGATGCCCGCGGCCACCGCCGGGGGCAGTTCGCTGACCTGGTGGGGGAAGGTCCGCAGAGACGCGGGCAGGTCCTGGTGCTTGGGGTCGATGACGGCCGGGGTGGCGCCCAGGGCGGTGAGGATCTCGGTGTGCAGGCGCCCGGCGACGCCGTATCCCACGATCGCGGCCCGCGCCAGACGGCCGCGGGCAGCGGGGCGCGGGGCGGGGAAGGCGGACACGTGGCCGGTGCCGGAGCCTGGTGCGGCGTACAGGTCGTAGTACGCCTCCCACAGGCCGGCGTCTGTGATGGCGGTGTCGGCCGGGGCGGTGTGCAGTCCGGCGGGGATGCGTCCGGGGTCGGCGCACAGGGCGGTGGCGACGATGAGGGTGGCGGCGCGGTACGCGTCGTAGCCCTGGCTGGGGATGGAGTCGGCTTCGAAGAGGTTCATCGAGCGGCCGTTGCCCAGCAGGGTGAGCGACTTCTCGCCGGGCAGACCGAAGCGCATGCCCACTCCGGGGAGCTCGACGGCTCCCGCGCGGTGTACGGCGTTCTCGGTCAGGGCGGAGAAGTCGCGGGTGGCGAAGGGGGCGAGGAGTACGCCGTCGGGAAGGACACTCAGGTCGGTGTCGGTCAGCGCGATCTCGCCGGTGGTGCCGATGATGAGGAAGGGCCTGGTGGCGGCGAGAGCCTGGGCGGCGGTGCGGTAGGTGGTGAAGCCGTGCTCGGCGGCGTCGATGAGCGCCGGGAGGTCGGTGTCGACGATGTCGACGCGGCAGCCCAGATCTCGTAACTGGGCGGCCAGGCGGGAGCCGAGGGTGCCGTAGCCCAGCAGCAGTACCTGACGGCCGATGATCTTGCGGTCCGGAAGCAGGGCGCGCAGCCGTCGCAGGCAGGAGTCGGCGATCTCCCGGTAGCCCAGGCGGGACTTGACCTGGGAGCGGGCCATGTTCAGCACGGGGATCGCCAGCTGGCCGGCGGCGGCGATCCGCTTGATGCCGCTGACGGTCAGCTCCAGCGCGGCGTCCACCGTGCGGGGCGCGCCGACGGCGCCGTAGCCGCGGGCCAGCAGGCCGCCGTCGTCGACGACCAGCACCCGCCGACCGGCCGCGTGCGCGGCGTCCAGGAACGCGTCGATATCCGCGCCGACGCGGGCGAGTTCGCCCCGGTGCGCCTCCGGGTCGTTGACGGCCGTGTTGTCCAGGACGTCACTGCGATACCCGCGCGCGGTGAACGTGGCGTGGACCCGGTCCCGGTTCCACGTCTTGTCGCCCTTGTCCAGGGCGAAGATCCACTCAGGGGGGATCCCGGCCCGCTCCATCGCCAGGACGAATCCGGTGCTGTGCTCCAGGTAGTGGTCGCGGAAGAGCAGCGCCCAGTTGCCGAACGCCGGCTGCTCGGTGCTGTAGCGCTCCAGCAGCGGCATGGCGGCCCGGATGCCGTCCAGTTCGCTCCCGGTGTAGGGCAGGGCGTGCGCGGACAGAGCGTCGTGGAGCTCGGCAGCGAGCTGGCTCCCGCCGGAGTCGGGCGCGGGGTCGATCAGGATGTCCACGGCGGCCGGCGGCGGAATCTGGAAGCCCAGCGTGCGGGGCGCCTGCGGTGGCAGGCTTTTCCACCGCACCGTGACCAGTACGTGTGAGGTCACCGGGTCGGCGAGCCGGAGCGTTCCGGCTCCCTCGTCGAGCGCGCACTGCAGCTGGCGGCGCTCCGCGAGCGCGGTGGCGGCCGTGGTGATCGTCTCGGCGCTGATCGGTCCGCGCAGGACCACCCACTGGTCGGCGGCTATGGCCGTCGTGGACATCGGTTACTCCTTCATTTGTGGACCGCCCGGAGGCGGCCCGTCAGCGGTGATGTGCTGCCCGTGCAAGGGCGCTCTCGACCTCGCCGAGGCCCGCCAGCAGTCGCTGAGCCGCGGCGTGCCGCAGGAGCCAGAACTGGTCCAGGTCCTCCTGGAGGAGGCCGGGCTTGAGGTAGTGCTGCTTGACCCCGTACAAACTGGTCATCAGCTGCAGCAGCGCAACCCGGGCGCAGGCGGTGACGTCGGCGGCCGGCACGAGCGGGTTGGTCTCCAGGTAGGCGCCGACCAGGTTCACGCCCGCCGCGATCCAGCCCTCGTCGAGGACGACCGTGCGCGGGTCGAACGCGATCCGGCCCAGCTCGTAGGCGACCAGGAACGGGTCGGGGGGCAGGAAGTCCAGCACGGCGGTCAGCTCGTCGCCCTGGAACAGCAGGTTGACCGCCGAGTAGTCGCCGTGCAGAACCTGCGTCGTCAGCGGCGGAAGACCGTCCAGGAGCTCGGGGATACGGTGCAGCACCGCGCGCCGCTCGGCCAAGGTCCGCAGCGCCTGCTCGTCGAACGCGTCACGCTGGGCTCGCTCCCCGGCGATGCCCAGCAGCTTGACCGCAGTGGCCTCCAGCTTGTCGATGTCCGGGCGCAGCCACTTCTCCAGCTTCGCCGACGGGCCGGACCCGGCCGGGTGGTCGGCGAACGCGGTGTGGATACGGCCCAGCGTGGTTCCGGCTGCCCGCTGCTGGGCGGGGTTGAGACCGTCTTCGACCACCGTTCCAGGCACCCATTCCCACACCGAGACGGCGATGCCGTCCTGCCGCACGACGGTGTCGCCGTTGACCGAAGGGCGCACCGAGGCGACCGGAACCTGGTGAAGGCCGGCCAGCTGCGTCTGATCGACCGCGGCCTGTTCGGCGCCCAGGTCCGATTCGCTGCCCTGGTAGTGCTTCACGAACAGCACCTGGTCACCGTTACCCACGTGGGCGCGGTAGTTGACGGTCACCTGACCGACCGGCAGCCGCTCCAGCACGGCGCCGTGCAGGCCGTAGGCGCTGGCGAGCACCGCGGTGAGATCAGGCTGCGCTTTCGGGTCCACGACAACCCCTCCTTGTGACGTGTAGTGATCGGATGGACACCCTATGGCCTTCGCGGGGGAGCCCCGGAACGCTGCGCCCACCACCGGCGGGCCTCCCGGTGTCGGTCCAAGCACGCCTGGGCGGTGCGGGGTTGACCGGTCCACTCGACGGCGACCTCGATGCCCTGACCGCTACCGACCCGGTCCCGGGCCCGTCTCGCCACCAGTGCGCGGGCCGCCGCGTCCAGGCCGCTTCCGTCGTCGGACAGGTGCAGCACCCGGGAGAGATCGAGCACCCGCTCCAGCGCCTCGTCCCCCTCACCGACTGCTGACGGCAGGGCGGCGGCGAGCTGGGATGTGTCGGCAAGCACCCGTATCCGGGGCCAGCGTTCCAACAACGTCTCCAGGGCGTCCAGCGCGGAGGGTGCGAGCCAGCCGGGGTGGTGGAGCTCCACCAGCAGCGGTAGCCGGGAGACCGGCAGCTCGCCGGTGAGCATGGCCGCCAGCAGCGACCCCTGGGGCACGGTGCGGCCCAGCAGCCGTACCCAACCGGCGCCGATCGCGGCGGCCGCGGCTGTCAGGAGTTCCAGCTCGGCCCGGGCCCGGGCCCGCTCGGGGGCGGACAAGGCGAACAGGTCGGCCAGGTCCAGGTCGCCCGTCACCCCGGTGACCGGCACGAACGACTCCCCGCACCGACGCCAGTGCGCGAGCACCTCCGGTGACTGCCGGGCCAGGTCGAAACCGCGCGGTCCGCCCCGCAGATGTACGAACGGAACACCCTGCGCCCCAGCCCACTCCAGCAGTACCGGCACGTCCAGGCCCCGCACGCCGATGCTGTAGAGCCCGATCCCGGCCGCACCCACGCCGCTCACGCCGTCCTCCAGTCCAACAGCAGGACCGGCTCGGCCGGGCGGCCCGGCGCGTCGAGCAGGGCGAACAGTTCCGGCGCCTTGTCGCCAGGCACCGTCCGGCACCAGAACGAGGCCAGGGCCGGATCGAGATGCCCCGTGAGCCAGCGGCAGGCCGTGGTGAACGCGCCCTGGTACGCGCCCTCGGCGGCGGGCGCCAACTCGTGCATCCCCACCACGCTCCAGCCTGCCCGGTGCACCTGGAGCGCACCGAGTGCGTCGCCGTCGGCGGGAGTGCCGAGCAAGCCGAGAATGCCGCCGGGCGCGGTCAACATGGCCGCGCTCGCCGGGACGCCGGCTGCGTCGATGACCAACCGTCCCCGCCCGGCGCCCTCCGACGGTACACAGATCACGCCCGGAGCCCGGCGGATCGCGGCGTGCCGACGCGCGGTCACCACCCGGATGCTGGTGACGCCGCGGCGGGACAGCTCCAGCACGCAGCCGAGCGCGACCGGCCCTGACCCGACGACCACCACGTCGCTCAGGTCGTCGGTGGGCACCCGGTCCAGGCCCAGGCAGGCCATCTGCTGGAACCGGGCCAGCGCCACCATCCCCGGATCCATCCCCGACGGCGCGGTCACCGCCCCGGGACAAGCCGGATCGAAGGCGGCGCCATGCGGCACCGGGGCCAGCACCCAGCCCGCCGCTTCGTCGGCCCGGCCGAGCGTCATGTACCCGGCCTCGCGGTCCGCCCCCGCCAGATGCCGCCGCTCGGTGCCGGGGCTGAGCACACTGAACCGGCCCGCCACCATGCCCGCCCCCGGCACCGCCGCCGCAACCAGGCGCGCCCGCCCCTGCCCGACGCGGACCCGCGCTCCGGTGTACCGGCGCGCCGCGGACTTCTCCTCGGACATCAACGGACCTCCATCGACTGAGCTGGTGTGCTGGAGTCGGCCAGGTCCAAGACCCGGCCCGCGATCGCGTCGGGCGCTCCCCATGCCGCGTGCAACGGCAGGGCGCGGGCCAGCGCCCGCACCCGGTCCTGACGGCGGGCGGCAGCCAGGCCGTCCTCGAACTGGCGGAGCACCACCGGACTGCCGTCGAGTAACCGTTCCAGCAGATGGCCGCTCGCCCGCCACCACACCGTCGCGGCCGTGTGCGTATCCAGCACCTCGACCGCTCCCGCGCCGGCCACCGGGTCGCCGTCCACGTCCACCACGACAGCCACCGCCACCGGGCCCGCCTCCACCGGCGCGGACTCCCGCAGCCCGGGAAGGTGGCCCAGATCCACCCGGTCACCGCCCGGCGGCGGCAGCGCGAGGTCGGGGAACCAGCGCAGCGTCGGTCCGCGCCGGGCGAGGAACGCAGCCGTGCCACCCAGCACACGGGCCCGCTGGTCAGGCTCGGAAAGGTCCACCAGCGCCACGTCACCGGCAAGGACCCGCCAGCCCCGGCGCACCAGCGCCAGCGCGACGAGCGATTTGCCCGCACCGTGTCCGCCGAGCAGCACCACGACCCGGCCGTCGGCCGGAAACCGCAAGGCCACCGCGTGCAGACACAGCGTGCCGCAGGCCAAATGCAGCAGATGCAGATGGGCGTTCAGCAACCGCCGAGCATCCCCCACCGACACACCGCCCGGCAGAAGTGCCGTAGCCGGGCCGGCAGCAGGCTGCACTGCGCCGGGCGAAACACCGGGCAGGTGCGGGACTATCTCATCCCACCGGGAGCCCAGCGCCGCATCCGCCTCCACCCACAGACTCCGTCCGGCGCTCACCACCTCGTACGCGCCCCGCCCCAGCCCACTCACCGGCCACGCCCTGTCCCCGGGACGACGTCCTGAAGAGCACGCCACACCGGCGCCGACCGCAGCTGCTCCACCGCCACCCGCAAAACCGCCGCCGGAACCCCGGACATCAGTCCCTCCAACTGCCCGGCCCCGGCAACCTGATCCGCCAGCCGCGCCCCACCCATCAGACCCAGCGGATCGCTCACATACAGCAGCTGCTGCGGGACATGAGCAGCGCGGGCCACCGCCCGCTGAAGCATCCCCGCGTCCGCCCGGACGCCCTCCCCGGCGGCCGCGTCCCCGTCCACGATCACGACCGCGCCGAGCGGAACAGGAGGCGAGTACGCAATCCCGAGCGCAGCACGGTGCTGCGCCGGCGTGAAAAGGAACCGGTCGCGCCTCACGCCGGCTACAACGGTGCGCTCACGCCTCTCGCCGTCGATATCGCCGACGAGCTCGGCGGGAACCGCGACGCGGGTCGGCCACCCCACCACCGTGCGGTCCGGGCCGATCAGCACCAGGTCGTCGGCCAGGAACCGCGCACCCAGCTCCCGCACCGCCCGGTGGGCGAGCGTGGACTTCCCCCCGTGGCGCCCCGCCAGGAACACCAGCGCGACGTCGTCGACGGCGACTGCCGAGGCGTGCAGCATCCGCCAGCCCGATGCCAGCAGCCGGGACGCGAAGAACACCCGCCCCAGATAGTCCGCCCACCGCAGACCGACCACGTCCCCCGGGGCCACCACGAGCCGCGTCACCTGCTGGCGCGAGTCGACCTCCATCACCACCGGCGTCGCCCCCGGCCGGTAGCACGCCGCCACCCGCAGCACCTCGTCATCGACGCCCACGACCGCCAGGCGGCGCCCTCCGTACGGCAATTCCAGGACCAGCCGGCCGTCGAACAGGCCGCCACGATCCTCGACCTCCGGGCTGCGCTCCTCGACCTTGAGTGTCCACTGCGTCACTGCGTCCGGGGGAGCAACGGAGCAAGCAGGGACCAGCATGCCCAGTACGGATCCGAGCACCACCGGCGTCGGCGTCTCGATACGCAACCGAACACCGTTCAACTGAGCAACGCCGTGGCTGTCCACCGATTTCTCCGCGGTGCGGTCGCCAGGCGTGATGCCAAGAGTCATGGGACTTGTCCCTCCAGCCTGAACAAGTTCGCGCGGACGGTCACCGCGGGCGCGGTCGGCCCGCGGAGTCGATTACAGAGCAACAGAGCCGATTCGCAACAGTGTTCGGGTGTCATCCCCCTGTCATCCCACCCGGTGATTACGCCTCGGCGAGGTGGTCCGGGGTGCTTCCATGAACTGGTGGACGAACCCATCCGGCATCCTCTGGCCTACGCACGGTGGCTGCACGGCTGGTCACAAGCCGAACTCGCCCGGCGCGTGAAAGAGGCGGCCCGACGCCGCGACCGCCGGGCCGGTACCAGCCGCCAACGCGTCTCCTTATGGGAGAGAAGCGTCATGCCGGACGAGTTCTCGCAACTGCTTCTTTCCGACATCTTCGATGTCCCGTACGACCAGGTGACCGCGTTGGGCTGGCCGCACTGGTTGCCCGGCCACGAGACCCCCGCACCCCTCGGAGCGGGGCTGACCGTCACCGTCCTGAGAAAGGCCGCGCAGATGGCCGTCGACCGCCGCACCTTCCTGACCTACACACCGGCCGCACTGGGCGCCCTGGCACTCGAATGGGCCACGATCGACCCGGCACTGGCCGCCAGTTCCACCAGCGGACGTCCGGTGGATTCCGCCCTCGTCGACTGGCTGGAGAGCTCCGCCCGTAACCTGACCAGTCTGCCGACCGCGCACCGCCAGCACACCGGGCCGCTCCTCGACGGACACCTGACAACCGTCGTCGAGCTCCTCGAACAGGGCAGCTACGGGCATGCTGTTGGAATTCGGCTGCACTCTCTTGCCGCCTCCCTCAGCCAAACCCTTGCCTGGCACCGCTTCGACTACGAACACCACGCCGCAGCCAACCGGTACTGGCACGCCGCCGTCCACGCGGCCCACCAGGCCGGCGATAGGGACATGGGCGCCGGAGCCCTCTCGGACATCGCCTACCAGAGCATGTGGCTCGGCCATCCCCGCGCTGCCGCCGACAGCCTCGAGCACGCCCTCTCCCGCACCACCAACCCGACCGCCCGGTCCCTGCTGTTCCTGCGCAAAGCCCGAGCACACGCCATGCTCCACGAAGCCCGAGCCTGCTACCGCGACCTCGCCCAAGCCGAAAAACTCCTGGACTCGACCACCGAGACGGCACCCCAGTGGTGCTCCTGGATGGGGCACGCCGACTTGGCGGTGGATACGGGCAGGTGCCTGATCGACTTGGGGCAACCGGGCCGCGCCCACGACCAGATCAGCCAAGGACTCAGGCTGCTGCCCACGGCACGGGACAAGACCAAGGCAGTGTTCCTGGCCTACGAGGCAGATAG
>NZ_JAJOZA010000003.1:0-14999 GCF_023701715.1 Streptomyces sp. RKAG337
GCGAAGACCTCGCAGCGGCCGTCGACGTCCCCGGTGAGCACCATCAGACCGGGCGAGCGGCGGCAGGTGGCGGGCAGCACGGGCCGGTAGACCTGGTAGCCCAGTCCGGAGTCCCGGCCGACGGGGGTGGCGGGGACGGCGGGCAGATCGCTCATGAGGCTCACCGGCTTCCAGCGGCTGGGGACGGGACAGCAGGGCGGGGTCGTTGTTCGGGTCGTTGACGGGGCCGGGTCCACGGTCAGGGCCGGGTTCACGGTCGAGGCCGCCGCCGGGACCGTGATCGGAGGGCACGAACCGGCGGGCCGCGGTCGCGGTGGCGTAGGCGGCGAGGAGCGCCAGTCCGGCCGCGCAGACGAGTGCCGTATCGGTGGACCCGATGCGGTCGGTGAGCAGTCCGGCGGTGGCCGGGGCCAGTACGGAGGCGACTCCGCAGGCGGTGTCCAGTGCGGTGCCGACCCGGGACTGCAGCTGATCGGGGGTCACCAGGACGGCCCGCGAGTGCAGCACGACCGCGACCGCCGGGACGGTCAGCGACACGGAGCCCAACAGCAGGCCGTAGACCCAGGCGTGGGTGGCGAAGGCGAGTCCGGCGGCGACCGGCACCATCGTCCAGGAGGCGGCGATCACGATCCGCGCGGCGGGGATCCGCCGTGCGAGCCGGGGCGCGGCGGCGGCGCCGACCAGCCCGGCCGCCCCGGACAGGGCGAGGACGAGACCGGTGGACCCGGTGCCTGAGCCATGGCCGCGGATGCTGAACACCGCGCCGTAATACAGCGCTGTCAAGAGCCCGTTGACGCCTGCCGTCCACAGCAGCACAAATCGAAGAAATGATTCGTTGCGCACGAAACGTAAACCGGCGAGGAATTCGGCGGTAAAGCGCGGAGGCGACTCTTCCGATTTCTGATGCGGATTGAGATCGGCCCGGATGGCCCGTATGCAGAGAGCGGAGAACACATAGGAAAGGGCGTCCATGAGAAACGGCAGCCAGCGGGCCAGCGGGAACAGCAGGCCGCCCAGCGCGGGGCCGGCCACCAGCGCGCCCTGCTCCCCCGCCTCCAGCCGCGCGATGGCTCGCGGGTAGTGGACCGGCGCCACCACGGTGACCAGCGTCCCGCGGGCGGCCGCCTCGTAGCACGCCGTGGCGACCCGTTCGACGAGCGCGGCCGAGCACAGAAAGAGCAGCGAGGGCCGGCCCCAGGCCGCGGCCGCGGCGATCGCGCCCATCGCACCTGCCGCTACCAGCGCGGATCCCACCATCATCTGCCGTCGCCAGCGCCGGTCGGCCAGTACGGACGCTGGCGGCCCGGCCAGCAGCCCGCCGATCGCGGAGACCGAGGCCAGTACCCCGACGGTGCCGGGCGACGAGCCGAGACCGAGCAGCAGCAGCGGGAGTACCAGGCCCGAGGCCTGGGTGCCGAGCGCGTCGGAGGTGCCGGCCGACCAGTACAGCCAGAAGTCCCGGGACGGTCCGTCGGGCGACGTACGACGTGCAGCGGTCATGGCGAGGCCGTCCTACGTCCCGGGCGGAATAACCGCAGAGATGGGAAAAGGGAGGTGTTTCCTCTCGAATCCCCGGAAGCGTAGCGAGGCGGATTCCGGCTCCGCAATATGAACATACGATCCATTACTTCGAGTTGACGTGCCATTGAGAAAGAATTGGCCACGATTCGACCGGAATTCGAGCACGGCTCGAGTTCTGTCCGGCATTTTTCTGCGGACCTCCCTTCCCCGGTGGAACGGCCGCGCCTGCCGCCCCTCCATGACCTCGGCCTTTGGCCGGCGCGGGGCGGCAGGGGGCGGCGGGACCCGCCGCGTCACCCGTTCGGCAGCACGAGGGGCTCCTCGCGGTGCCGCCGGGCCGATGTACCTGTCGAATGGGTCAGACGTGAGTCGGAAGCGGGTGCGCCGACACGTCGTCACGCCGGCACACCGCAGTACCGGCACCGCGACGGGGAGCGGGCCCACGCGTCGGAAGGGCTGGACCGATGGCCGATACGACAGGTGCTCCCAAGGTGGTGGGCCGGCTGGCCTCGCACCGGCTGCTGGGCGAACTGCTCGCAGAGTTCGTCGGCACCTTGGTGCTCATCCTGTTCGGCGTGGGAGTGGTCGCCCAGGTCGTCGCCGCCGGACTGGGCGACCACGACAGCATCGCGTGGGCGTGGGGGTTCGGCGTCACCTTCGGTGTGTACGTCGCGGCACGGCTGTCGGGCGCGCATCTCAACCCGGCCGTGACCCTCGCACTGGCCATGTTCCGCGGCTTCCCGTGGGCCAGGGTCGCCCCGTACGCGCTGGCGCAGACGGCCGGAGCCTTCGTTGCCGCGCTGCTGGTGCGCTGGAACTCCTCCGAGGTCCTCGCCAAGGCCGACCCGGGTCACACCATCAAGACCCAGGGGGTGTTCTCCACCCTGCCCGGCAACGGGGTCTTCCCGATCAGCGAATGGGGCGCGCTCCGCGACCAGATCATCGGCACGGCGATCCTGCTGCTCGTCATCATGGCGCTGACCGATGTCCTGAACACCGCTCCCAAGGCGAACCTGGGCCCGTTGCTGATCGGGTTCCTCGTGGTGGCGATCGGCATGGCCATCGGCACCGACGCCGGGTACGCGATCAACCCGGCCCGTGACCTCGGTCCGCGGCTGGCGAGTTACATCACCGGCTACCACAGTGCATGGCGCGACCAGTACGGCGACCTGTACTTCTGGGTGCCCATCGTCGGCCCGCTCATCGGCGGCCCGATCGGCGCCGCCGTCTACCACTACGTCGTCAGACCGTTCCTGCCGGAGCACGCCGAACAGCCGGCGGGCAGCATCCTGCCCGAGGACGAGTGACACGGCTGCCGTCTCCGGCAGTTACCCGGATCCCGTCCCGGCACGGAGCCGTCGCACCGGCCGTCAGCAGCGATCACGCGTGGAGGAACCGACATGGCGGACTACGTCGCCGCGATCGACCAGGGCACCACGAGCACCCGCTTCATGATCTTCGATCACGGCGGTAACGAGGTCGGCCGCCATCAGCTGGAACACGAACAGATCCTGCCCAGGGCCGGCTGGGTGGAGCACAGCCCCGTGGAGATCTGGGAGCGCACCCGCTCGGTCATCGCCACCGCGATGAACCAGCACCATCTGGCGGCGAGCGACCTGGCGGCCCTCGGCATCACCAACCAGCGCGAGACGACCCTGGTGTGGAACCGGCACACCGGGCGCCCGTACTACAACGCCATCGTCTGGCAGGACACCCGCACCGACCGGATCGCCAGCGCGCTGGAGCGCGAGGGCAAGGGCGACGTGATCCGCGCCAAGGCCGGGCTGCCGCCGGCCACCTACTTCGCCGCGGGCAAGGTCCAGTGGATCCTGGAGAACGTGGACGGTGTCCGCGCGGACGCGGAGCGCGGTGACGCCCTCTTCGGCACGATGGACACCTGGGTGCTGTGGAACCTCACCGGCGGCCCGAGGGGCGGGGTGCACATCACGGACGTCACCAACGCCTCCCGCACGATGCTGATGGACCTGCGGACGCTGGCCTGGGACGACGAACTCCTGTCGTTCTTCTCCATCCCCCGGGCCATGCTCCCGGAGATCAAACCGTCCAGCGAACCGGCCGGGTACGGGCTGTCTCCCGACGTCAGCCCGCTGGCCGGAGTACCGATCAGCGGAATCCTCGGCGACCAGCAGGCCGCCACCGTGGGCCAGGTCTGCTTCGCGGAGGGCGAGGCGAAGAACACCTACGGCACCGGCAACTTCCTGCTCCTCAACACCGGCAACCGGCCGGTGCGCTCCGAGCACGGGCTGCTGACCACCGTCGCCTACCAGTTCGCCGGCCAGGACGCGGTCTACGCGCTGGAGGGTTCGATCGCGGTGACCGGATCCGCGGTGCAGTGGCTCCGGGACCAGTTGCACATCATCGGGGACGCGGCGGCGAGCGAGACCCTGGCCCGCCGTGTCGAGGACTCCGCGGGCGTCTACTTCGTGCCCGCGTTCTCCGGTCTGTTCGCGCCGTACTGGCGCTCCGACGCGCGTGGCGCCATCGTCGGCCTGGCCCGCTTCCACAACGACGCGCACATCGCGCGCGCCACCCTGGAGGCGATCTGCTACCAGAGCCGCGACGTCGTCGAGGCCATGGCCAAGGACTCCGGCGTCGACCTGGCCGTGCTGAAGGTCGACGGCGGCGTCACCGCCAACAGCCTGTGCATGCAGACCCAGGCGGACGTCCTCGGCGTGCCCGTGATCCGTCCGCAGGTCGCCGAGACCACGGCGCTGGGCGCGGCGTACGCGGCCGGACTGGCCGTGGGCTTCTGGCGCGACACCGACGAGCTGCGGGCCAACTGGAACCAGGCCCACCGCTGGGACCCCGAATGGGACGAGGACCGCCGCGAGTCGGGTTACGCGGACTGGAAGCGCGCGGTGGAACGCACCCTGGACTGGGTCAAGGTCGACTGACCGCGGCCCACACCCCGCGGGCGCGTACCCGGCATCACGGATCGGCCCGGGAAAGGCGCGGGCCCGCGCCCAGCAGGCGCCGCTTGAAGGCGTCGAGGCGCGGGAAGCGCTCGCGCTGCTCCCGGGAGTAGCGGTCGAGTTCCTCGACCAGCCGGACCGACCGCTTCTCCACGTCCAGCTCGTCCAGGATCCGGTCGATCTCCGCCAGCAGCGCCCCGTGCAGCTGCCATTGGCGCGGGTGCTCGCGCACCTTGTCCAACAGCAGGTGCGCCACCGTTTCGCGGTGCAGGGCGCTCTGCTCGAGTGCCCGGCTCAGCTCTTCCTCCGCCTCCTCCGCGTTCGCGCTGACCTGCGTGGTGATCAGTACGGCGAAGTTCTCGACGGCGACGGCCACATGGCGCAGCAGATCGTTGAGTGCGACCGCCACGTCGGCGGGGAACAGCGCCTCTTCGGTGCGTTCCTTCGCGAGGTCCGTCAGTGTCCGGGTCAGGACCCGCAGCACCACGGCGCAGATCTCCAGCGTGTCCAGGCCCGTCCGCAGGACGACCCGGGACAGCAGCCCCTCGCGGACCCGGGGGTTCCACCGCAGGCTCTCCTCCGCCTGCCGCAGCGAGGCGTCCACCTCGACGATGTCGTGGTCGAGACGGCGGGCCTCGTGCAGCCGGCCGGCGGCGCGTTCGACGGGGGTGTGCCCGGACAGCTCACCGCCGATGTCGCGGAAGAGCCGGCCATGCGGCGGGCCAGCCCCTCGATGGACTCCCCGCGGACTCCACCCAGACGGGTGGCGCGAACAGGAGGTTGAACAGGAGGCCCACCCCGGCGCCGATCAGGGTCTCCAGGATGCGGTCCCACGCGGTGTTCGCCACCTGGCTGACACCCAGGACGAGCATGGCGCTGATCGCGACCTCGGGGACGAATTCATTCACCCGTACGAAGCGTCCGATGACCAGCGAGGTGAGAATCGTCAGGCCCAGGGTCCACCAGTTCAGCCCGACCAGGGAGCTGAAGGCGCTCGCGATGAGGACGCCGGCCACCACCGCGTTGACGCGGCGGATCCCCGTCGTCAGCGTGGCGTACAAGGTGACCTGGACGACGAGGAGCGCGGTCAGCGGCGCCGTCAGAGGGGCCGGTTGGGGGTGAGCCACACCGCGGCCTGATAGGCGATGACCGCTGCGGCGGTGGAGCGCAGGGTCTGGGCGACGACCGGTTCGTTGGACTTCTGGACGAGTTTGACGACGGGATCAGGTACGACGGGCATCTCCCACCCCTTCCCGATCATGGAGCGCTCAGGCATAGGACCTGAGCCGGAGACCGGAACGGGGCTTCGGGCGGACCGGCGTGGGTGTGAAGTTACCCGCGCCGGTCCGGGCCGCGACGCATCCTCCTGGTGTCGCCATCAGTGTCACCCGGTCGCCGACCGGGTGAACAGGAGGACCGGGAGACGGCGCCCGAACTGCGGGTGCGCTCAGCTGACCAGTTCGTGGCCGGCCTTCATCGCGTCCTTGCCCGCCTTCACGGTGTCCTTGACCGCTCCCACCTTCTTGTCCAGCTTGTCTCCGACGACGCTCTGCGCCGCTTCCTTGGCCTGCTGGCCGGTGGTCGCGGCGGTCTGCGCCGTGCCACTCAGGGTTCCTCCGAAGTCAAGAGCCTGGGCACAGGGGGCGGCGGCGGCAAGGAGCGCGGAACTTGCGGCGGCGGCGGTGAGAAATCGACGAACGTTCATGATCGATGTAACGCGCGGGACGGCGAGAGGGCACGCAAACCGTGAACAACCCACCCTCCAGGACGCGAAACCGGAGCACGGACGGCCGCTGCCCTCGGGGACTACCCCGGCGGCCTGGTGCCGATGACGACGGTGGCGTACAGCTCCTCCGAACGTGCCACCCGGGGGATCAGTCCGTCGCGGGTGACGATGGCGACGGCCTCCGGAACCTGCCGCTCGCTGGTCTCGAAGAGCAGCCGGCCGCCCGGGGCCAGCCACCGGAGCGCTTCCGCGGTCACCCGCCGCAGCACGTCCAGTCCGTCCGTACCGCCGTCGAGTGCCACCCGGGCCTCATGGAGCCGGGCCTCCGTGGGGAGCAGTTCGATCTCTTCGGTCGGTACGTACGGCACGTTCGCGAGCAGGATTCCGACGCGGTCCCGCAACGCGGCGGGCAGCGGCTCGTAGAGGTCCCTTCGTACACCCGGCCACCGACGGCGTCGACGTTGCGCCGGGCGCAGCGCACCGCGGCGGGGTCGATGTCGGCGGCGTACAGCTCGACCGGGCCGTGCCCGGCGCCCGGGTCCCGGCCGGCCACTAGAGCGGCGCCCAGTGCGCCGGATCCGCAGCACAGGTCGACGACCACGGAACCCGGCAGGAGAAGGGCCGCCGCCTGATCGACGAGGAACTCGGTGCGGCGGCGGGGCACGAAGACCCCGGGGTCGACGGCGTACCGGCGGCCGTGGAACTCCGCCCAGCCGAGGACGTGTTCGAGGGGCAGACCGACGACGCGCCGTTCCACCATGGCGGCGAGTTCGGCGGGGGTGCGTGCGGTGGAGACGATCAACTCCGCCTCGTCCTCGGCGAACACACAGCCGGCGGCGCGAAGCCTGGTGACGATGGCGGGGAACGGAAACACTGATGATGAAGCCGGCACGATGAGCCTTTCGGAACGCCTCTGGGCGCTCCCGCGGGTCACCTATGCCTGACGGTGAGCCGCACGGCCGCGAAGGGGGAGCACCCGACCTGATACAGCGGTGATGGGTCCACCTCCTCAGTTGATCATTGGTAACGACGGCAACACTGTACCTGACCCGAGCCGGCGGCCGGGGTGTCCCGGTGGACGCGACGGCCCCGCCCGGTACGCATCCGGGCGGGCCGTCGCGCACCGTGGTTCAGGCCGCGATGGCGACCTCCAGCTGGGCGGGCCTGCGGGCCGGCAGCCGGGAGGCGATCAGAAGAGCCAGCGCCATGACCCCGGCGGCGGCGAGGAAGACGACGTCCATCGAGGTGACGAAGGCGTGCACCGCCACCTCGTGCTGCCGGCCCGTCAGCGTTCCGATGGTGCTGGTGTTTCCGCCGGGCATCCTGGCGGCGAAGACCCGGGTGAGCAGGGTGCCGAACAGCGCGGCGCCGAGCGCGCTGCCGAGCGTCTGGAAGAAGCGGATGCCGGTGGTGGCCACGCCGAGCTGTTCACGCGGCGCCGAGTCCTGGATCAGCTGCAGCAGTTGTCCGACGAGCTGACCGAACGCGACTCCCAGGAGCAGCAGTTCGGCGCGGATGACCCACAGGCCGGTGCCGGCTCCGGTGGTGGCGAGCAGCAGCATCGCGACCACCGCGCAGGCCGTGCCGCTGATGACGAAGGTCTTGTGCGACCAGCCGGCCACGGCGAGTCTGCCGGAGGCGATGCCCACCACGGTCATCCCGAAGGCCATCGGCAGCAGGAAGAGCCCGGCGGAGGTGGCGGGCAGCCCGCGCACGACCTGCAGGTAGATCATGATGTAGACGATGGAGCCCATCAGGGCCATCCCCACCAGGCCCTGCACCGCGAAGCCGATCCGCAGGTTCGGGTGCCGGAACATCGTGAGCGGCAGGACGGGTTCGGCGGCGGTGGCCTGCCGCCAGAGGAAGAGCCCGAGGGCGGCGACGGATCCGCAGATCAGGCCGAGGACGAGCGGCGAGGTCCAGGCGTACTGCTTGCCGCCCCATTCGGTGACGAGCAGCAGGGACGTGGAGAAGGCGGCGGCCAGTCCCGCGCCGAGGAAGTCGATGCGGTGGCGCCGGGTGCGGTGCGGGAGCCTCAGCGTGCGGGCGGCGAAGAAGAGCACCGCGAGGCCGACGGGCAGGTTCACGTAGAAGATCCAGCGCCAGTCGGCGTGGTCGGAGAGCAGGCCGCCGACGAGCGGGCCGAGTGCCATGCCCACGCCGGCGACGATGCCGCCGAAGCTGCCGCTCTTTCCGGCGCCGGCTTTCTCCTGGGGGCCCTTGAGGTGGGCCATCACCACCATGGTGACGCTCATCAGACCGCCGCCCCGATCCCCTGCAGCGCACGGAAGGCGATCAGCTGCCCCATCGACTGGGCCGCGCCGCAGAGCGCGGAACCGGCCAGGAAGACGGTGACCGCCCCGAGGAAGACCCGCTTGGCGCCGAGGACGTCGCAGAGCTTTCCGTACAGCGGCAGCGCTGCGGTGGCGGCCAGCGCGAATGCGCTGATCAGCCAGGGAATGAGGTCGACGCCATGGTCCGGATCGAGGTCACGGACGATCGGGACGGTCGCCGCGGACACGATGTTCTGGTCCAGGACGGCGAGCACGATCGTGGCGAGGCAGAGGAAGAAGCCGGTCTTGCGCTGGCGTTCGGTCATCAGCGGTGTCGTCATGGGCAACACCATGGCGCAGAAATATGTACTGAGTCAAGACTTAATCTCGGCACATATTTCATCCTGGTACAGTGATGTCCATGACTCAGGAGTTGGGACTGCGGGAGCGCAAGAAGCTCCAGACCCGCCGCCGGCTGTGGTCGGTGGCGATCGACCTCTTCAGCGAGCGCGGCTTCGACCAGGTGTCCGTCGCGGAGATCGCGGCAGCCGCCGACGTGTCGAAGATGACGGTCTTCAACTACGTGGCCACCAAAGAGGACTTGGCGCTCGGCCCGATGGAGGAGCACATCGGCGACCCGGCGCGCGTCGTGCGTGAACGCGCCGCCGGCGAATCAGCGGTCGCCGCGCTGCGCCGGCATTTCATCGAGGCTCTCGGCGCTCACGACGCCTCCGTCGGCCTCAACGACGACCAGCACGTGGTGCGGGTCCGCCAGCTCATCCAGGACACCCCGGCCCTGCTCATCCGCGCCCACTCCTTCGGCGCCCGCAGCGCCGACCTGCTCGCCGCCGAGTTGGCCGAGGAGACCGGCGACCCGGTCATCGCGCAGGTCGCCGCCGCCCAACTGCTCGGCGCCCGCAACGCCCTGATCACCGAGAACCACCGCAGGCTGCTCACCGGCGAGACCCCCGACGCCATGTACGAGGACGCGGTGGCACGGGCCGAGGCCGCGTTCGATCTCGTCGAGAACGGCCTGCGCGGCTACGCCGTCCGCTGACCGGCCGCCGGGTGACGTCTCATCAATTCAGGGGTCGGCCGCCATCCGGGATGAGGCGCGCGAAATACCGCGCGTAAAGGGTCGCGCCGAGACCGATCCAGGCCGCGGCCAGCAGCCACCCGGCGAGTACATCGCTCGGCCAGTGCATCCCGAGATAGACCCGGGTGCCGCCGACGGCCGCGGCCCAGCACAGCAGAACGGCGCAGCACGTTCGCGCGACCGCCGGGCGTCCGCGGACCACCACGGCCCAGGCCAGCAGACCGGCGGCCATCGCCGAGGTGGTGGCGTGCCCGGACGGGAAGGCGAAGCCGGACGCGTGCCGGCCCAGTCGCCGACCGGCGGCCGGGCCCGGCCGATCGCTTCCATCAGGCCGTACCGGACGGCCTGCCCGACGCCGAGGAAGGCAGCGGCCCCGAGCACCGCGTACATCCGCTGCCGGGTCCCGCGCCCCACGATCAGCCCGGCGGCCACCGCCATCGCGTACGGCCATGCCCCCGTACCGCTCGCGGTGACCCGGCGCGCCACGGTCAGCGCGAAGTGCGGCCGGTGGGCCACCGACCAGGTGTGCGCGGCCCCGTCCCCGGGGAACGGCGCCCCGTGGCGGACGCCGACGAACACCGCCAGCACGACGAAGAGCCCGGCGCAGACCGCGGCGACGGCAAGAGAGACCGGGAATCGGGCGCGCGGGCGCGTATCGCGGGGGTCGACCCGGTTCGCGACCATGTCGGCCTGTCTCCTTGCCTGGCGAGCGGGCGCGACCGTCCGTTGCCGGTCGGCCCGTGACGGGAACTGTCTGTCTACAGCACTGTAGACGAACAGAACGGCTGAACCGTTCCCGGGGAACGATCGACACGAATCTCCCGTCCACGGCCCCCCGCCTGCGGGAACGACGCCCGCGGGCCGGCGCGCACGCTGTGCCCCGTCCGGGCGCTTCACCCGCACCGGCCTGGTGGGAAATGCCCGGCAGTGGGTAGTCGACGCTCATGAGTAATTTCGTCGTCTCCCTGCCGGGCACCCTGAAAGCGCCGCTCACCCCGAGATGAGGGGGAAGATCCTGGCGGCTCTCCAGGGCACCGATCCCCATGAAGTCGCGGAGGGCGAGTCCGCGGACCTCGACGCGCTGAGCCTGAACCCGGACACCTCCACGTTCACCCTCCGCCTGGAGGTGGAGGCGGAGAACAGCGGCACAGCACGTGCGGAGGCCCTCGCCCTCGCGGAGAGCGCCTTGCGCGGTGCCGGTCTGGACGAGCAGTCCGCGCCCTTGGGAAATCCCGTGATCACGGCGATCGATGTGAACTGAGACCGGCTTCTCGGCACACCCGCTACCGGAAACCCGCTGGTGGAGCCGGAATCGCCGCGGCTAGCATCCGGTGATGACGACCCCGGCGGACGAAGACTTCCACGATGCGCTGCGCCGGGCCGACACCGGCCGGCTGGCGGACCGGTTGGACGCGCGGGCCTGTTCGCCGGACGTCTTCGGACGTCTCGTCCGGCACGAGAACCTCCGGATCCGGTATCTGGGGCTGACCCTGCTGACCGAGCGGCTCGCCTCGGACCACCTGCCCGACGACGTCGAGTCGGCCGCATTCGCCGCGCTGCTGCCCGGATCGGCGGCCGGACCGCCCGAGGCGGCGCTCGTACTGGCAGGGCTCTACGAACGGCTGGGGCCGTACCTCGACGGTCGGCCCTGGCCGTTGTGGCGTGCGGCGCAACTGCCGGTACGGGTGCGGATCGCCTGGCTGCGCGCCGAGCTCCTCAACGATCCAGCGATGCTCCGCAAGGAACCGCCGGGAGAGCTGCTCTACCAGGCCGTACGGGGAGCCTCCGTCGCCGACGCGCACCGGCCCGCACAGCTCGTGGACGAACTGGCGCGCAGCGGCGACCCGGTGCTGACGGCTGCGGCGCTGCGACTGGCCCGGCAGGGGCTGCACGCCGGGCTGCTGGCCCGGCGCTGGTCCGTGAACAGCTGGTGCGGCTGCTCGGTACCGGAAACACCGACGTCACCACCGAGGCGCTCAAGGCGCTCGCCGAGCCATGGGCGGCGCTGGATCCGTTGCCGGCGGAGCTGCTGGCCCCTTTCTCGGCCCGGTTGCGGCGAACACCGGACCGGCCGCGGCCGAGGCGGCGCTCACGACCGCGGCCCGGCACGGGCACCGTCACCCGCTGCTGCGGGTCGTCGACGATCCCGACCTGTCGCCGGGTCTCCGGCGGCGCGCGATGGAACTCCTCGGCGACCTGGCGGACCGTGCTGACATCGCCCGGTTGACGGCGAGCGCCGCGCGGGACCCACTGCTGTTCGCCGCGCCGGTGGTGACGTGTCTGCGTGGTCTCCACCGGCGCGGGCACTTCCCCACGGAGGCGGACGTGCCGGCCATCGTCGCTCTGGCGCTGGCTGATCACTCGATTCCGGCCGGTGAGGTCGCGACGATCCTGTTCACCTGCCGTCGGACGATGGTCCACGTCCTGCTGGAGCGGGAGACTGCCGCCGCCGACCTCGACCGGCCACGGAGGATGGACCTGCTCGTCGCACTGTCCGAGCAGGGGTCCGGGAGCGAGGAGCCACGGATCGGGGAAGCGATCACGCGTCTGCTTCCGTCCGCTCCTGACCCCGCACCGCTGCTCGATGCGATCCGCAGGCTCCGGCACACCGACGCCGAGGACACGGTGATCGCGCTCCTGCCCTCGGTGCCCGGGGCCGCTCTCGACGCCCTGGAGGCCATCGGCGGGCACCGGACGGTGGCCGCGCTGTGGGAAGGGCTCGGTCTGGCTCAGCCGGAGAACCCGGCCGGGAACGCGGCGGAGAACGCGGGGGGCATCGCACCTCACCTGCGCGCCGTACGCGACCGCGCCCTGGAACTCCTCTGGCTGCTGACGACCGACCCGGAACAGCGGCGCGCGCTCCTCGGCCGTCTCGACGCCGCCGATCTCCCCCGTCGCATCGCGGCCGACCTCGGCGGTCCGGACGAACAGGAGTTGGCGCTCCTGAGCTCCCATCTGGACCCGGACCAGCCGGTCGCTGCCCTGCGCCGGCTGGCCGCCCACGCGGCCGCCGGCACACTGCCGGTCATCGCGGACCTCCTGCTGCGCGTCGTGGCCGACCTCGCGGCCGAGGAGGCGAGCGGCGCGGCGCGACCCGTCCGCGACTGGCCGCCGGCCGGTGAGCCCGCGGTGCCCGACGAAGTCCTCGATGCCGTGCATGCCCTGGGCGTTCGGCTCCACGAACGCGGAAGGATCCGGCCGTCCTGTCTGCTCGACGCCGCGACCGCGCGGGAGGCCGGTCATGCGCTCGTCGCGAGCACGGCGCTCGAACTGCTGGACCGGCCGGGCGTGTCGGACGGCGAGCGGACGATCCTGCTCGACCTGCTGCTGCGGGCGCCCTACGCGCGCACCCGCCGACGGGTGCACCGCCTGCTGCGGAACCGCGACCCGCAGGTGCGCAAGCACGTGATCGCGCTGCTCGCCCGTGACACCACCGGCGACGACGCCCAGGCGCTGTCCGCGTCCTTGATCGCACTGACCGCCACCCGGGACGTCCAGGACGTCCAGACCGTACGGCAGGCGCTGCTGGCCCTGGGCCATGCGCGGGCCGGCTGGGCCGCCGCCGCGGTCGCCGAGTGTCTCGACCATCCGAACATGAACGTCAAGAAGACCGCCGCCGGGGTCCTGGCCCTCGCGGGCACGCCGGCGGCGGTGCCGAAGCTGTTGTTCTGGCTCGGGCACCACGACAATCCGGGGCTGCGCGACGCACTGGTCGCGGCGCTGCGCGCCATCCTCGGCGACGCGTACGCGGCGACCGTCCTCGCCGCCGCAGAGCACACGCCCGAGAACACGCCCGAGCACACTCACGGGGGCGACTCCGGACATGGCTCCACTCCCCCATCCGGTCATCACGGGGAGGACCGCGCCCGCCGACTGCTGCTGGCGGGCCTCGACGGCGAGTTGTCCGCACGCGCGGTCCTCGCACTGGAGCACCAGGCCTCCCCCGTCGCACCAGCTCTGCTCGCCCTGGTGGCGGCCGGCCGGGTCCAGCTCACGGCCGGAACCGTCAAGAATCTGGCAACGGCCATGGCCCGGCACGGAATCGCCGTACTCCCGGCAGCCGGCCGGCGGAGGACGATCAACCGGACCGCGACGTCCGGTCGTTGACGATCCGGGGCTGGGACCGTTCCACCGCCCTCCGTATCGTCGAGCGGCCGGAGCCGCCGACCGCCGGCAGTCGGCGGCGCTGCGCCCGCTGCTGGCGGACTGGCTCCGGCTGGCCGCCGCGGAACCCCGCGCCAGAGGCCCTGTCCTGCGGCTCACCCTGCGCCTGTGCCCGGCGCCGTGGACGGACGACGAGCTGACGGTCCTGTCCCGCTCCACCGGGGTCGTGCTCGATGAACTCGCCTGCGGACCCGCGGCCTCGCGGCCGCCGACCGCGACGGCCTCCTCGGCGTTCTCGAAGCAGTCGCGCCGAAGCTGTCCGCCGTCGGGGCGTCGGATCTCGCCGACGCGGTGCGCGCGCTGCCGCCGGCACCGGCAGGCGACCGCTGCACGCTGACGCTGCTGCGCCGGTGCGGGGCGGTGCTGCTGCGCGCCGACCTCGACCAGGCACTCGCCGCGGCCCGGCTCGGCGCCGACGCCTGGCAGGCCGAGTCCGCCGTCCTGCGGGAGGCGTTCACCGTCCTTCCGGCGCCGCACTCCCCCGCCTCCGCCGAGGCTGCGGCATGGCAGGACGCGCTGGACTCCGCGGTACGCACCCCGGGCACCGTGGCGCTGGCGGAGCTGCGCCGCCGGACCGGCGACGTCCCCGGCTCCCGGCGGCGGCTGGCCGCGCTGGTCGACGCGTACGCCGCCGCCGACCCCGGCGCGCGCGATGTGCTCCTCGGCTGGATGACGGATCTCCAGCCGCTCGACGCACCGGCCTGGACCCTCGCCGAGACCGCCCGCGAGCCCGTCCCCGCACCGCGCACCGTACGGGTCGACGACCTGGACCAGCCCCGTTCGACCGCCCTTCGGGAGCGTCTGCTGACCCTGCTGGACTCCGCCGACCGGGACCGCCGGGACACGGCCGCGCTCGCGCTCCTGGCGTGGCCCGAGCCGGCCACCCGGCTTCTCGTGCTGCGGGCGTTCCTCCGTGGCCGTGTCACGGTGCCGGTGGGCGGTGAGGTGGCCCGCCTGCTGACCGGCATCGGTCCGACCGCGCTGCGCGACCCGGAGATTCTGCCCGACCGGGTGGCTCGCGTGGCCGGGCAGCTCGACGAGCGGGATCTGGTTCCGTTGGCGCCGCTGCTGCTGGAGTACTGGGAGCACGGCCCGCCCGTGTTCCGTCCGACCGCCCGGGACCTGCTGCGCCGGGTACCCGCCGATGCGCTGGCGGAGCACCTGGCCGACCGTATGGACGCCGGCGCCTGGGGGTTCCTCGACCTGCTCACCGGCCGTGAGCTGCTGCGCACCCCCGCACTGGAACGGGTCTGCCGGCGGCTGCGCGCCGAGGGTCACGACGCTCC
>NZ_JAJOZA010000004.1:0-2726 GCF_023701715.1 Streptomyces sp. RKAG337
GCCTCCACCCCGCTCACCCCGGCGGCGCCCAACGGGTCGAGCAGCTCGACTCCAAGGCTTTGCTGTCACGGTCCTTCGCGGTGTACACCCAGGACGCCACATCGGTGCACGCGGTCACCTCCCGCCCGGCAGCCACCCGGGAACAGCCCGCGATCTCAGTACGGGTGGACCGCCAGAAGACCGTGCAGACCCCGCCGCACTGCGACGCCCGGCTCGACTACGGCCCCGGCGGGAAGGCCGAGTTCGGCATGGGCTCAGGACAGGTATGGGCCACACTCGACGACACGTACTGGAAGAACACCGGCAACGGGCCCGGCGAACGCGGAACCCAGGCAGCAGGACACTTCACGGGACAGGCGATCACCGCCCCGTACCTGAGTCCCGACGCCCTCTCCTTCCGCACCCTCACCGGGCCGTGCCAGACCCTGGCCGCCTTCAGGAACCACGACACCGACTACCCGGACACCACCACCTTCACCAAACGCACCCCCATCACCCTCAACGGGACACGCGTCATCCCGGTCGACATCACCGGCGACCTGGACAAGGCCGGCGCCCGCACCGTCTACGTCGCCCTGACCGGCAAGCCCTACCCCGTCCGCATCGACTACCAGGACGGCAGCCGCACCGACTTCACCGACTACGACCAACCCGTCACCGTCAACCCACCACCCACCACCCGATCGGTCGACCCCCGCACCGTCGCAGACTTCCTCGGCGTACCGCACAACACCCTATGGATCATCGGCAGCCAGAACCCGCCCAACCAGGGCAGTGAGCGACCCCGCACAACGGCCCGACCGGGCGCCACACCCCCGGCATCCGGTCAGCGGGTGGCGATGAGCTCGAGGGTGTCGATCACGCGGTTCGAGAAGCCCCACTCGTTGTCGTACCACGCGGCCACCTTGATGTGTCGGCCGTCGACGCGGGTGAGGGCCGAGTCGAAGATCGACGAGGCGGATTGCCCGTGATGTCGGACGACACGAGCGGGTCGTCCGAGTACTCGAGGATGCCGGCGAGCGGCCCCTCCGCGGCGACGCGGTACGCCGCCAGCACGTCGTCCCGTGTCACGTCGCGGGCGACGGTCGTGTTGAGTTCGACGATCGAGCCCACCGGAACGGGCACCCGGATGGAGTCGCCCGACAGCTTGCCCTCGAGGTTCGGCAGTACGAGGCCGATGGCCTTGGCGGCACCCGTCGTGGTCGGCACGATGTTGACGGCGGCGGCGCGGGCCCGGCGGGCGTCGCGGTGCGGGCCGTCCTGCAGGTTCTGCTCCTGCGTGTAGGCGTGCACCGTCGTCATGAAACCGTGCTCGATGCCGGCGAGTTCGTCGAGCACCGCGGCGAGCGGCGCGAGCGCGTTGGTCGTGCACGAGGCGTTCGAGATGATCGTGTGCACGGCCGGGTCGTACGCGTCGGTGTTGACCCCGAACGCGAGCGTGACATCGGCGCCGTCCGACGGCGCGCTGACGAGCACCTTCTGCGCACCCGCGTCGAGGTGGGCGCGGGCGGCCTTGGCCGACGTGAAGCGGCCGGTCGCCTCGAGCACGATGTCCACGCCGAGTTCAGCCCACGGCAGCTGCGCCGGTTCGCGCTCGGCGAGCACCGTGATGCGACGTCCGTCGACGACGAGGGCGTCCCCGTCGACGGTGACCGGCCGGCCGAGCCGGCCGGCCGTCGTGTCGTAGGCGAGCAGCCGCGCGAGGTGGCCGGCTCCGTGAGGTCGTTGACGGCGACGACCTCGAGGGTGCTGTCGCGCTCGAGCAGCACGCGCAGCGCGTTGCGCCCGATGCGGCCGAATCCATTGATGGCGATGCGAGTCATGAGTGGTGTCCCTTCGGTTCACCACCAGGTTCTCGCGCATCATCGGCCGGTGGCAGCGGCGTGATCGCCACGGTTCGAAAGGATCGCGCCACGTGGTGGCGGACTACTCACCCCGGGTGAAGGTGCGCCGGTACTCGCTCGGCGTCGTGTCCAGGATGCGCTGGAAGTGCCGCCGCAGATTGGCACCGGTGCCGAGACCGACGTCGGCGGCGATCTGCTCGACGCTCCGCTCCGAACGCTCGAGCAGCTCACGGGCCATGTCGATGCGGGCACGCATGACCCACTGCATCGGTGTGTATCCCGTGTCGTCGACGAAGCGCCGCGAGAACGTGCGCGGCGACACCGCCGCATGCTGGGCGAGCCGCTCGAGGGTGAGGGGCTCGCCGAGCCGGAGCAGGGCCCACTCGCGGGTGGCCGCGAACCGCTCGCCGAGCAGCTCGGGCACGCTACGCGGCACGTACTGCGCCTGCCCGCCGCTGCGGTAGGAGCCGCGACCAGGCGCCGGGCCGCATGGTTCGACGCGGCCACTCCGAGGTCGCCGCGCAGGATGTGCAGGCACAGGTCGATGCCCGAGGCCGCGCCGGCCGACGTCAGTACGCTGCCCTCGTCGACGAACAGAACGTTCTCGTCGACCTGCACGAGGGGATGCTTCGCCGCCAGCGCCCGCGTGTAGTGCCAGTGTGTTGTAGCGCGCTTGCCGTCGAGCAGGCCCGTGGCGGCGAGCGCGAAGGCGCCCGTCGAGATGGCGGCGAGCCGCGCACCCCGATCGTGCGCGGCGGTCAGCGCGTTCACGACGTCCTTCGGCGGGTCGTCGCGGTCCGGGAACCGGTATCCGGGGACGAAGACGATGGTGGCCCACTCCAGCGCCTCGAGGCCGTGGGCGACGTGTAGGACAGGCCATCG